>CBDDLF010000006.1:0-336359 GCA_965230585.1 Crocinitomicaceae bacterium | reverse complement strand
TCGGATTTAAATTTTTTAACAAACAATGAACGAACCCCGATTTTTTCTATATTTACGCGCTTTACTAGAGCAACTTGGTTTAATACTAAACAAACTGTACTTATGTTACGAAAACTTAACTTAATCGTAGTGAGTGTCTTGCTTACTATGTTTTATGGTTTTTCCCAGTCCGGTCTCGGTACAATTCGTGGAACGGTAACAGATGGTAACTCAGAAGAGCCGATTGCGTTCGCAAAAGTGAAAATATCACTGAACGGATCTGTGAAAGGGGGAGCTACCACCGATTTCGATGGGAAATTTCAAATTAACTCGGTAGATCCGGGATCTTATGACGTGGAGGTGTCTTCTCAGGAAGGGCATCAGCCAATTAAATTGACGGGGGTGATTGTGAGTTCGGATCAAATCACGTTCCTTGATGACCTGAAAATGACTGTCCCATCGGATGTCCTGGAAATTACAGAAGTAAAGGTTATCGCATATAGAGTTCCTCTAATTGATAAGGATGGTGGTGCCTCAGGGGCAACTATCACGCGTGAAGACATTGCACGTCTTCCCGTTCGTTCCGCTGCAGGTGTAGCAGGAACAGTAGGAGGGGTAAATAGTAATGAAGGTTCAGGTGCGATTAGCGTACGTGGTTCACGTTCAGATGGAACGTTCTTCTTTATTGATGGTATTAAAGTACGAGGATCTGCAAGCCTTCCAAAGTCGGCAATCGAAGAGGTAAAAGTAATTACCGGAGGTTTGCCAGCAAACTACGGGGATGCTACCGGAGGTATTATCTCGGTAACAACGCGTGGACCATCTGCAAAATACTTCGGTAGTGCAGAGGTGGTAACTTCAGGATTCTACTTCGCAGGAAGTGATCCACTTGGTAACAATCCTGAGACTGAAGATTACACAGGAAAAGTATTCGGATTTGATAAATATGCTTACAATCTATTTGAAGGTATGTTGTCTGGTCCATTATGGATGCAAAAAGATTCACTAGGAAATAAAACGAAGCCACGTTTAGGATTCTTGGTTTCAGCTAACATTACAGACCAGTTGGATAGCCGTCCATTGGCTGGAGGTAGCTGGCGTATTAAGAAACAAGCAAAAGACGAATTGTTGGCAAATCCACTTCGTCCAACTTCAACAGGTTTCGGTACATTCCACAATTCACAGTTCTTACGTCAGGACTCTTTCGAGAAAACAGATTGGAGAATGAACGCACGTAACACGTCAGTCTCTGCTCAAGGTAAAATCGATGTAAATACAGGACCATCTGTAAACTTGACGTTTGGAGGTTCCATGAACTACCGTCGTGGAAATAACTATAACTACGCAGGATCACTATTGAACTTCGGGAACTTCGGATTCTTCGAGTCACTTGACTGGAGGGTGTTTGGACGTTTGACACAGCGTTTCAACAACAACGATCCTGAAAGTTCTTCAAAAATTAAAAGTGCTTACTACTCATTGATGGTGGATTTCTCAAAGTCACGTCGTGACAACTACGATCCAAACCACGAGTACAATATCTTTAACTACGGTCACGTAGGACGTTTCACAACCACACGTCGCCGTTCACACTCTTTGAACCCAGCAACAAACAATTACGAGCATGATGGGTTCAGAGATGTATTAGTAGAATTCGAGCCTTCTGAGACAAACTCTGCTTTGGCAGCGATTACTTCTCAGTACTACTCAATCTACGAAGGTCTTCCAGAAGGACGTTACGAAAACTTGTTGCAAATTCAGCAAGGTTCAGGATTGTTGAACGGAGATTCTCCACGTAACGTATATAACATCTGGAGCAACATTGGTACGCCATTTAACTTCTTCGGAGTTACAGAAAACGATCAGTTCCGTGTAACAGGTTCAGGATCGGCGAATATCGGTGATCACTCAATCTCAGTAGGATTCGAGTTTGAGCGTCGTTGGGACCGCGGATGGACTTCAGGAACTACAACAAGTGGTGCTGGAAACGGACCAATCGGAATTTGGCAGATTGCACGTCAGTTGGCTAACTTCCACATTACAGAGCTTGACCTTAATCAGGCAACATTGGTTGATTCACTTGGACGTGTATACGTTAACTACGAGCGTTTGAACACAGGGTATGCATACCTTAATAATACAGACGAGTACGGAGGACAGGTAAATAACGATAACCAGTCATTCTTCGATTACAACCTTCGTCAGTACTTGTTCGAGCAAGGATTGATTTCAGAAGGGGTTCGTGGAACAGACTTTATCGATGTTGATAAGTACGATCCAAACATCTACAGCTTGGATATGTTCTCTCCGGATGAACTATTGAACCAGGGTAACTCATTCGTATCTTACTACGGATTTGATCACACAGGGAAAAAAGTTCGTGGAATCACTGATATTGATAAGTACTTTACTGACTTTGATGAAAACGGAAACTACCGTCGCTTTGTTGGAGCGTTCCAGCCAATCTATATGGCAGGATACATCATGGATAAATTTGCATTCCGTGACATCGTATTCAACGTAGGTGTTCGTGTGGATGTTTTCGATGCAAACCAACCAGTATTGAAAGATCGTTACTTGTTCTACGAAGCACGTACTGCTGCTGAAGCTAGAGCAACAGGAGAAACTTGGGTTGATATCCCATCTTCCATTGGTGATGATTACGTAGTATATGTAAACGATGTAAACAATCCAACGCAAATCAACGGATTTAGAGATGGAGATATCTGGTACGACGCAAATGGTGTTGTAGTTGAAGATCCTCAATCACTTCGCGGACCTGGAGGAATTGCTCCTTGGCTATTGGATCCATCATTGGAAACTCCAACAGCAGATGCGTTTGAAGATTACACACCACAGGTGAACGTTATGCCTCGTGTAGCATTCTCATTCCCTATCTCAGATGAAGCATCATTCTTCGCACACTACGATATCTTGACGAAGCGTCCTACTTCAGGATTCCGTTTCGATCCGTTCGAATACCAATTCATCAACGATCGTAGCGCAACTATTGCAAACTCTGCATTGCGTCCAGAAAGAACAATTGATTACGAAGTTGGATTCCAGCAAGTATTGACAAGAACGTCATCATTGAAGATCTCGGCATTCTACCGTGAGCAACGTGACAACGTTCAGTTGCAGAACATCTTCGAAGCATATCCAGCAACATACAGTACATTCTCTAACCGTGACTTCGGTACGGTAAAAGGATTGACAGTAGCTTACGATTTGCGTCGTACAGGAAACGTTCGTATGACTGCTAACTACACATTGCAGTTCGCAGACGGTACAGGATCAGATGCAACGTCAGCAGCAGGTTTGATTCAGGCAGGATTGCCAAACTTACGTGCGATCTTCCCTTACTCGTTTGACCGTCGTCACGCATTCAACGTAACATTCGATTACCGTTACGGAACAGGACGTGATTACAACGGTCCATTAATTGGAGATTTCGAAGTATTGGGTAACACTGGTTTGAACATTGTATCAAACATTTACTCGGGTAACCCTTACTCGGCACAAGGAACTATTACAAATGCAGCTCAGTTTAATGCTCAGAACTCTGGATTGGACGGAACAACAAATGGATCACGCCTACCATGGGCTTACCGTTTGGACCTTCAGTTAGATCGTACGTTCGAACTTGAAATGGGTAAAGAAGACAATAAAAAAGCAGTATTCTTAAATGTTTACTTCCGTGTCACAAACTTGTTCAACCAATTCAATGTGTTGAGCGTGTACCGTGCTACGGGTAACTGGGATGATGATGGTTACCTTGCTGCAGCAGCGAGCCAGACTTCAATCCAGAATCAGTTGGATGAACAAGCGTTCAGAGATTACTACTTAATGAAGGTTCAAAATCCTTTCAACATTAGTGCACCTCGTACTATTCGTTTGGGGATCAAATTCGATTTTTAATTCATAATAAGAACAGAGAGCATTATGAAAAAGCAACTAGTAGCAATAATCGTTGGAGCAGTGACAATGCTGTGGTCTAGCGATGCGCTTGCCTACAAATCTTATGGTAGCAAGCCTGCTGGGAGTGGTAGTGGCGGTAATAATACCGTTGCTAGTGCGAAGGGAGCGAACTGTGCGCCCGCAACAGCGAGTATAACAATGAGTTTTAACGACGTAAGTGCCTTCATTGAACAAGGTGGATCCATGTTCCAGGATCGTCAGAACAGCGTAGCGGCTTACGAAGTAGGTGGTGATAACTTGTTCGCGATCTATGCAGGAGCACTTTGGATGGGAGGAACAGACGTAAACGGTCAGTTGAAATTGGCCGCACTTACTTTCCGATCAGGAAACGACTTCTGGCCTGGACCACTTACGGCACAGCCAGGTTCTGGGGATTACGATCCTTCAGGACCAGTTGGTGATGACGCAGTACGTGACTTCGGTGAAGCAAACATCGATCCCGATCAGTGTTTGTTCTATGACCGTTTCTACACAATTCGTAAAGCAGAAGTAATTCGTTACACTGTTTGGTGGGAAACTTGTCTTGGACCGAACCAGGACGCTGCAGCTTGTGCAGAAGTAACTGTACCATCTAATGATGAGTTGACACGTATTTATGCATGGCCAGCACACGGTGACGTTTCTTTAGGTCAGGATTACTGGTTGGCGCCTTTCTACGATAACAACGCAGATGGTGCTTACCGACCAGAAGATGGAGATACACCTTGGTATGATGATATCCTTGATCGTGATGATGTAATTTGTGGATTTGACCGTCGTGTAACACTATTCGGTGATGAAACTCACTGGTGGGTATTCAACGATAAAGGAAACATTCACACAGAAACAAACGGAGAGCCAATTGGTATGGAGATCCGTGCACAGGCATTCGCATTCGCAACAAACGATGAAGTGAACCGAATGACTTTCTACAACTACGAAATGATTAACCGTGGTACGCAAACATTGTTCGATACATACTTTGCTCAGTACCTCGATCCAGACGTAGGTAACTATCAGGATGACTACGTAGGATGTGACGTATCTCGTGGACTTGGATATGCATACAATGGTGATGCATTGGATGAAACAAACGGAGGTGCGCAAGGATACGGTGAAAACCCACCAGCAATCGGGGTTGACTTCTTCGAAGGACCATACCAGGATGCTGATGGAAAAGATAACATCGGACCATATGTAGATTCTAACGGAGTATTACAAACGCCAACTGTTACAGAGGCGAATAATGATGACGGAATTGTATACGGTGGTATTGGAGTTGGTTACTCAGATGGATATGTGGATAACGAACGTTACGGTATGCGTCTTTTCACATACTATACTAACGGAGCTGTATTCCCTACAAGTGACCCGAACAACGCACCGGAATTCTACAACTTTATGCGTGGTTTCTGGGCAGATGGATCTCAGATCTTCTACGGAGGTAACGCATATAATGCAGGTGTAACTACAACACCAACGACATACGTATTCCCTGGAGATTCCGATCCACTTGGTTGGGCAACAGAAGGAGCTATCGTTAATGATGACTGGGCAGAGTACAATGCGAACGGAGGGTCTCCAAACCCACCGGAAGATCGTCGTTTCGTACAGTCAGCAGGACCATTTACATTGCGTCCAGGTGCGATTAACAACATTACAGTTGGTATCGTATACGGTCGTGGTTCTGACGGAGATCCATTCTCTTCAGTTGAGGCATTGAAGCGTGCGGATACAAAAGCACAGGCGTTGTTTGATGCATGTTTCAAAATTTTGGATCCACCAAATGCACCGCGTATTACTATTCAGGAATTGGAAAACCAATTGGTATTGATGTTGGATAACCCATCTGGATCAAACAACGCGAATGAAACATATGCAGTAGCGGACGAAGTGAATATTACTGATCCTGGAGTTGACAACGTTTACCGATTCGAAGGATACCAGATTTATCAGATGGTTGATGAAGATGCTGGTGTTGCTGACATCACAGATGCCTCTAAAGCACGTTTGATTGCTCAGGTGGATGTTGAGAATAACATTGAACGTATCATCAACTTTGAATTTGATGAAGATTTAGGATTCTCTATTCCAGTTGAAAAAGTGGATGGAGCTAACAAAGGGATTCAACATTCATTCCTGGTAACAGAAGATTTCTTCGCTCAGGGAGACCGTGCTTTGGTAAATCACAAGACTTACTACTATATCGCGTTGGCTTACGCTTACAACGATATGGCAGACCTTGGAACTGGAGCTCCAAACTTATATGATCCTACTGATCCTAACTCTTTGGAAGGACAGCAAACACCGTACATTGCTTCTCGTTTGAACTTTGACGGTACAGCGATTACTTCAACTCCAGCAGTTCCACACAACCCAATGCCAGAAGCGGACGGTACAGGACAATTGATCGATTACGGATCAAGCCCAATCATCCGTCGTCTGGATGGACACGGAAACGGTGGACGTGCACTTGAGTTGACTGATGCTTCTAAAGCAACAATCATTGCGAATGGATTTATGGAAGCTCCTGAATACGATTACGGATCTGGTCCAATCAACGTTAAGGTGGTTGATCCATTGAATGTACGTGACGGATACTATGAGTGTCTTTTCAGAGATTACGCAACTTCTTCAAGTAACGGTGCAGATACTTCATCATGGGTAATTTACCGTTATGATAGTGAAACTGCAACGACTCCTACGGATTCAGTAGTTTCTCTTGTGAACATTGGAACAAACAATGAGCAGATCATTCCAGAGTGGGGTGTATCAGTACAGATTACTCAAGAGTCTTACTTCTTACCTGACGGTGCTTCCGGAGGGGTTGAAGCAAGAACAACAGAATTGATCAGTTCATCAATCACATTTGCTGATAGTTCTGATATCTTCTTGACAGCTGTATCTGATAACGATGCATTCTATCCTACGAACTGGGTTCGCGCTGGAACGTATGCACCGAATACAGATCAAAGTGATCCTGGCTACGAATGTTTGGATAATACATTGCCAACTTACCGTGATTACCTTGATCCTTGTAACTACGCAGATTGGCAAGCACCTAATAACTTTGCCGATCCAGACAAAAACTGGGCGCAAATCTTCGGTGGAGGTATTGCACCACACAAGTTGACAGGTTGGGAAGCAAGCTTCATGCCTATGGCATACTACAACTACGCTTCTCCTACTTCGGCTAGAAACGGTGCTTCAATTAGCTTCTTACCATCAGTTGACATTGTAATCACTGACGATAAATCGAAATGGACACGTTGTCCGGTAATCGAATTGGGTCGTGAGTCAGCGTTGAACGTTGGTGGAGCAGAGCCAGGAGCGTTGCGTGCAAGTCCATCAGTTGACAAGAATGGAGATGCTGAAACTGGATCTACTGGTATGGGATGGTTCCCAGGATATGCAATCGACCTAGAAACGGGATCTCGTTTGTACCTTGCGTTCGGTGAAAATTCATTCCTTGCTTCTGAAAATGGGGCAGACATGATTTGGAACCCTACATCATCAATTGTTGATAATGGAGGAAACCCACTTATGGGAGGAATGCATCCAGTATACGTATTCTCTAACAACACTGCTGAAGTGAACAACTACTTGCTTGGATATGACTTCCCAGCATATGTTCCTGCACAGGGAGATAATGATGCAACGAACGAAGCGCTTCTATTGATGCAGGATGTTCTAGCGAACAATACTACTGCGAAGCGTAACTTCTACGGAAGTATCAGCTGGGTTGCTTACCCATTAGCATCACAAAACTATACTATCGATCCTCAGAACTTGCCTACAGATGTAACAATCAGCTTGCGTGTGAGCAAAGAGTACAAGAACTACTCGGCTACAGGATTGAACAACGGTCGACCAATGTACTCATGGAACATGTCAAGTGTTGCTACTGAGTTAGGAAGCCGCGATCGATTGGCAAGTGCACTTGACTTGATCAACGTGGTGCCAAACCCTTACTACGCGTACTCTGAGTACGAGCGCAACCGATTGGATACTCGTGTGAAAATCACGAACCTTCCAGAACGTTGTACAGTGAAAATCTACTCTGTAAATGGTAAATTGATTCGTACCTTCAAGAAAGATAGTCCTATCACTTCTGTTGATTGGGATTTGAACAACTGGCAAGGTATTCCGGTAGCCGGAGGTGTTTACCTGATTCATGTGGATGTTCCTGATGTGGGAGAACGAGTAATCAAGTTCTTCGGAGGAATGAGACTAATTGACCTTCAGGGTATTTAATAAGACTTAAAGTACGATTGTAATGAACAATTCAATGAATAAACTAAAGAATGCATTTGTTGTCGGAGCTGCGATTTTTTCCAGCTTCGCAGCAACTGCCGGAAACGAAGATCGTGTTGGATCTGCGGGTGCATCTCACATGTTGGTGAATCCGTGGGCGCGTAGCTCAGCCCTTGGGGATGTAGGTATCGCAAACATGAATGGTTTGGAGGCAACGTTTACGAACATTGCTGGTCTTGCCTTTACGAAGAAGACACAAATCAAATTCAACTACAGTAACTGGCTAGGAAACGCTGGTATCGCATTTAACAGTGCTGGTATCGCTCAGCGTCTTTCAGAACAGGATGTAATTGCTGTTAGTGTTCAGTCAATGAACTTTGGAGATATTCCAATTACTACAGTAAACAACCCGGAAGGAGATATCGGATTCTTCACGCCGCGTGCAAACATCTTCAATGTAGGATATGCGCGTTCATTCTCTCAGTCCATTTATGGAGGGATCAACTTCAAGGTGATTTCAGAGAACATCGCAAACTTGCGTGCGAATGGTGTAGCAATTGACGCTGGAATTCGATACGTAACAGGAGAGCAAGATCAGATCAAGTTCGGAATTACTTTGAAGAACGTAGGTCCGGTTATGCGCTTCCGTGGTGACGGTATGGCGAATCAGGTGAATTACGTATCAACTGGTAATGTTGCAACATTGGAGCAGCGTTCAGCGACATACGAAATGCCTGCATTGCTTGGAATCGGAGCTTCTTACGATTTCATCTTCAACGAAAACAACAAATTGACTGCAGCGTTAGGGTTTACAGCAAACTCTTTCTCAAGCGATCAATACCGCGTTGGAGCTGATTACCAAATGACAAACGAAAAAATGGCGTTTAACATTCGAGGAGGATTCGTTTACGAGAAAAACCTATTCAACCTTGAGAATCGTTCTAACGCATTGGTTGGTCCAACAGCTGGATTCTCAGTTGATGCATTGGTTGGTGACAATCAGCACGCATTGGGTGTTGAGTACGCAGCACGTTTTGCTGGTGTATTCGGAATCATCCACACTATCGGAGCAACGATCAGTCTGAAGTAAGATTTAATTTACTATATTTGATTAGCGAGAGAGTCCTTCGGGGCTCTCTTGTTTTTGTATAATATTACGTTATGTCACAAATATCATATTACACTCAGGAAGGCCTGGATAAGTTGAAAGAAGAGCTTCATGAAATGGAGACGATACAACGTCCATCTATTTCACAACAAATTGCCGAGGCTCGAGATAAAGGAGATCTTTCGGAAAATGCCGAATACGATGCAGCTAAAGAAGCTCAGGGGCTTTTGGAAGCAAAGATTGCCAAACTGAAAGAAATTATTTCGAATGCACGCGTTATTGATGATTCGGATATTGATACATCCAAAGTTTATATTCTTTCTACTGCGAAGATTAAGAATGTTGCTAATGGAATGGAGTTGTCTTATACCCTGGTAGCGGAGAATGAAGCTGATCTAAAAGCTAAAAAGATTAGTGTGGAATCTCCTATCGGAAAAGGATTGCTTGGGAAGTCAGTTGGAGAAATTGCAGACATCGAGACGCCTGCTGGAATCATGAAATTCGAAATCATAGAAATCACTCGATAATGGCTTCCATTTTCTCTAAGATAGTTGCTGGTGAAATCCCAGCACAAAAAATTGCCGAGAATGATGATTTTCTGGCTTTTCTGGACATTATGCCCTTAAAGGAAGGTCACACCCTTGTCATCCCTAAAAAGGAGACAGATTACATCTTTGATATCGAGGATCAGTCTTTGGCTGATATGATGGTATTTGCCAAGCAGGTCTCAAAAAAGATTAAAGCGGCTTTCCCGTGCGATAGAATCGGAGTTTCAGTGATAGGTTTGGAAGTTCCTCACGCACATATTCATTTGATTCCAATCAATACAATGGATGACATGAATTTCTCCAAGCCAAAACTTCAAATTTCCCCGGAAAGACTTGCGGAAATAGCAGACAAAATTAGGACTGCATAGCATTAATTTCTGTTAAAAAGCAATTTTGGACTAACTTTTGCAGTTCTTTTACGTATGAAAGTATTGATGAAGAATCTACGTAATAGAGCAAGGCTCGTTGTGGTTGTTCTTACAGCCTTATTAATGAGCGTCAAAGTAAATGGGCAGGAGAATCCAATGGATCCCTCGAAAACGTCCTATTTGTTTATTGGAAACAGTTTCACCTACTCTAATGAGATGCCTAAAATGTTCGATGCAATTGCAACGAATGCTGGCAAGAACGTGTACGTGAAGTCTGATACAAAAGGTGGAGCTAACTTTGAAGAGCATTCGCAACGAGAAAGTGTATTTGCATCGATCAAATCACATAAATGGGATAATGTAATTCTTCAGGGGTATAGTCGTGAGTTTATTCACTCCGCGGCTCATGTTGATTCTGCAACAGTCCCACATCTAAACAAAATTCTGGATTCAATTTACGCCAATAATCCGTGTACGAATGTTTATTTCTTCATGACCTGGGGATACGAGAAAGGTTATGGAGATTACGAATACACGAAGGAGTTTGAAGGTATGGCAGACACCATTCACGGCGGATATATGCGGATCGGTGCGAAATACGAATTACCCGTAGTTCCAGTTGGAAAAGTATGGAAGCGCGTAAAAATGGGCAGTAGAGCGAAACTATATGCACCCGATAAATTCCACCCGAGTAAGAAAGGTTCATATTTGGCTGCGGCTACTTTCTTCTCAGCGTTTTACGACGAAGAAAACAGGAATTACCGTCCTCGTGGAATCTCTAAGAAGATGGGCAAATTCATTTCGAATCAAGCGTATGAATTCGTGCATGAAAATCGCGATTACTATTCTTTGGATGAGCAAGAAGCATTTGTACATTGGAAATTCAATGAAGATGGATCTGTTAATGCCAATTTTCAGGCATCATTTCCGCAAGCACTGTCGTACAAGTGGGTTGTTGATGGTCAGAAGGAGATTCCAGGAGAAACAGGATCATTTGTATTTGCGGATCAGGTCAATCACAAGGTGGAGCTTCAGGTAACTTCCGACTGCGGAGACAGAAGCTATTCATACGCAATGCCACTGGCTTACTATCAGAAAGCAAATCTCACACGACGTGAGAAACGTCTTCTACGAAACAAAAAATAGTTTGTTGAAGAATCGGCGGATAGGACCAAGGAAGAACTCTAATTGTTTCTTAATCCAATCCAGATACTTAATCAGAAGTACAAAGAATGCAATGAACAATGCAGCGCCCAGAGCGACTTGCCATGGATTTAGGTGCATGTAAGAATGATCGCCTTTGTTGAAGAGGTCGTTCAATCCTAAACTTGTTATCGATCCGTACAATACTACCATGTGGAGTACATAAATCGTAAGTGTGTTCTGTCCTACCTTCAGGAATAGATTATTTCCATTGATTTTGTCTCCCCAAATGGTATCAATATACATGAGGACGCTGAGTTCCATGAATACCATTCCGAGTCGTTCTATAAGCCAATCCAGGCTGATAAATGTGTATTTCCAACCTTCATTGAAAGTATCTACAAACGTATCCAATAATCCAAGTAGATCTTTTCCAAAGAAGAAGAAGATCGCTCCACTAAAAAGGAAGAATGCAGGGAAGTACAAAGTCTTCACATGCTTATGGAAGTCATGAAGTAAGGCTCCAATCATTGCACCGAACATGGTATATCCCATAAATGGAAGAATAGGGAACCAGGTTACGGGGTTTCGATCTGGATTGTATAAAGAAGTGAGGAAGTTCAGCCATCCTTCTTCGACAAATGTGATTCCTCCTGAAGCTTTTACCATCGGATAAAATGAAAAAGCCAGAACTCCAGCGATACAGAAGTAAATCCAGAGCGGAATGATTTTAATCAGTTTGTAAAGACCGTAAATGATCAAAATGGAGAGGATACCAATGGCGATACATTCGAGAACATGGAAAGCATACCATTGCACCACCATTCCCCAGAAGAGCAATTCTACCACGCGCTTGAACCCTTTACGAATCCGAAGGTTATCGATCCATCGTTCTTCGCGTTTTTTCAACAAAAGATAAACGAAGATCAATCCAGTTACGGTAAGGAAGACAGGAGCTGTAAAACTTCGGATGAACAACCATGTTGCGTATACATAGTTATCCGGATCACGATATACTTCCAACAAGGAATCATCTACAAAGTGTCCTTCCAGCATGAGAAGGATTGCAACAGAACGCGCCATGTCGATAAACTTCAATCGAACCTTGGGCGTAATACTGATTTCTTTTGTCGTCATGGGCTGCAAATGTAACTGAAATTAAATTGTTGTGCGAATGTCTAGATTTCAGCTGTTTTGGTTTTACGCTCTTTCCGCCACCTTTTGAATTTGTTTTGGAAATAAGTCATCACTCCGAAGAACAGAATGAATAAGATAGCTCCGAGAACGGCCTGAGGGAATGAAATGGATTTGTTAAGATAGGTCTTTATCCCAATGCCAATAAATGAGCCATACAATATCATAGAGTGAATGATATAGATGTTCAGGGTATTTTTACCCATTTCTACGAAGAAAGGAATGCGCAATTTTCCGGTACGTTCTAGGTACAGCATGCCCACAAGAACACCGAGTGCTATTGCAAAAAATCCAAAGCGTCTGCCAATGCTCCTAAAACTAATTTCTGGATGGAAAAAAGCATGAAACCAATCGACAGCTTCCATGATGAATAAACAAAGACCAATGCCAATAAGAGCGTATTTTAACGGTGTCCACTTTTCTTTCAGGATTTCTTTGTGTTCTTGTAGCAAAGCTCCAACGCATCCGCCAAGCATCACATAGCCAAACCAGGGAAAAATAGGGAAGACCGATTTTGGACCGTTAATCATGTTTTGGATAATCTGGGGCGCCCAGGAAGGGTAATAATTGTCCTTCATTGCCTCTATTACCGGGGTTACACCGATAATGACTGCTGCGGTTCCAAAAAGGAGGACATACATAGGTAGTTTTCGAAATGCCCTTGAAAGAGCGTACAATCCGATGAGAGCGAATAGCGAAAGACCGATGCTGGGCAATACATGAAAGGCATAAAAGCTAGAATTGATATGTCCCTGAAGATAATAGTCAAGGTTTCTGTAGTTCAGTTGCAATAAGTATCCTAGAAGCATCACTTGCGCACCACGCTTCAATCCCTTCCGAACACGCACCTGTTGCCAGAAGGGTTTTTCTTTTTCACGCAATAATAAAAAGGTAAAAACAACTCCAGTAATGGTAAAGAACAAAGGCGCAGTAAATCCTCTGAGAAGAAACCAATAATCGAAGAACACGTTACCCGAACCACCCGCATATAGGGTGTCTTGAGCCATTACCGTGTAATCTTTAAAAGTAAGCGAGATAAAATGCCCCTGAAGCATGAGTATGATAGCCAAACCTCTTGCGGCATCAATAAATCCTAGTCTACCAGTTTTGGCTTTCATGCGGCAAATATACCGAATGATTAATCACTAATCTCGCTTGAGATGTATAATCGAAGTTCTTCATCGAATCCATCGACCTGCAAATAGATCGATTTTACCGCAAATCCAATGAGATTTTTAGTATCAACTTCCATTTTGACGGTGGTTGTTTCTCCTGGTGCCAGTTCCTTCTTTTCAACTTCTGCCTTAGTGCAATCGCATGGAATTCGAACGTCGCTGATAGTGATTGGTTGTGCGGAATTATTCTTCACCTCGTAACTCACCTTAATGATATCGCCTCTTTTCTTCGCTCCAGCATCAATCAAGGCTTGATCCGTCACTAAGGCAAAAACAGTGTCTTCCTCTAAATAGCTAACACTTTGAATTTCAATTTTTCGCTCCTTCGCCGCAGCTCTTGAATACACCGACTTCTGAACGTCATTTGGATTATCACTGGTAGTTTGATCCGCTGTATACTCACCGAATGGAACTTCTGAGAACACTACTTTTCCGCCATTCTCCGCCGTTCCGTCGATGTATTTTGCAAAAACGCCACCGTTGTACTCGTACATGTAGTTCACCAATGAAGCAATTCGGCGTTTCGTAAGGTTGACGTTGTAATCCGTTTTTGCGAGTGGACTGGCAAATCCTTTTACCGTTAGGTTGATTTTGGCTCCTTTGTCCAATTCTTTCAGTAATAAGTCTCTGAACACTTCCAAATCCTTAACTCCCTGATCGACGTATTCCACAAAAAAGCTTTCGATGTCTTCTTTGGCTTCTTCGGCTTTATCACCTGATAATCCTTTGGAGTACTCTTTTTTATACTTATCCAACATCGCCGTGTATTCGTCGTAACCATCGATATAATTGACATCTGTGGTAATCGACCTCGTTTTCGGGTTTGGACAATCATTGTGGAAATACAAGGTCACCGGAAGACGTTTCATCAGATCTTCTAAAGTTTCCTCAGGAGTAGGAGGGATGATCTGAACTGGCGGTTTCAATGCAAAAATGTCACTGCAACACGTAGGATTCTTGCTGTACAAAACCCCGAGTCGATTTGTGGTAACGTATCCTGTATCCAATTCACGGAAGTAATACAAATCATTGGCAGGACTGTTTACGGGCAATCCTGCGTTTACAGGTTTTTCGAAACGACCGTTGTATTGAGAGTAGAAAACATCGTAGCCTCCAAAGCCATCTTCCCAGGATGAGGAGAAATACAATCGATTGTTTTCGGCATCCCACCATGGAGTAACGTCGTTCTCAATCGAATTCAGTGTTTTCAGTGCACGTACTTTTCCGAACTGATTTCCATTCTTGATTTGACTATAGAAAAGGTCCAATCCACCTTTGGAATCTTCACGATCGGATGCAAAAATGAGCGTTTCTTTCCCGTCAATTTCAGCGATGCACGGCATAGTTGTGTTGGCTCCGGGTTCGTTAATGATTGCACCGAGCGAGTCGATATAAATCCATTTCCCTTGCGCATATTGGGCTACCATGATTTTACATCGATAGTTGTATCCCTGTTCTGTGCATCGACTAAAATAGAAGCGTTGACCGTCCAGACTAAATGCTCCGTTTCCGGTATTCATGGCTTCTTTCACCAAATCATTAATTCGCGTTGATTCCTGGAATTGATTGTTTTCAATGGCACTCTGATACAACAGAGTATGATAACCAGTGGAATACACTTCTTCTCGCTCACTAATGGAATCGGCGCGAAGACTGGAGAAATACAGAATAGAATTAAATATTCCGTGTCCGAATTCTGAATTGGGCGTGTTTACAGATGGAGGAAGCGGTTCCACGGATAGATCTGCAGTGTCTCTTAATGCCGATCTTGCCCAAACCGTGCTTGAGATCTCCTGCTTGGCTTTTTTGTAGTTATAGCCTTTCTTGTCTTTGTAGTATTTCTTCTTTGCCTTTTTGAAGGTTTCTAGAGCCTCATCATATTTCCCGTTTTGCTTTTGCATCAATCCAACGTAGAGCAAACTGCTAGGGTATATTCTTGCGGATTCTTTTTCGTAAACCTTTTTGTAATAATATTCCGCTTTTCGATAGTCTTTGTACGCACGGTAGGTTTCTGCCAGATTCCAGACGATGTCAACCGTGTTGGAATCCAGTTCCATTGCTTTCTTGTAATACTCCAACGCGTAGAAGTAATCACCCTTATCGTATTGTTCCTTTGCGAAATCGAGGTATTTCTTCAGTTGGTCCTGCCCAAACGAAACGCTACTGAATAGTACGAAAAATGAAATCAGATATAGTCTGGACATATTCTGTGAACGATTTTTTTCGGTTTGAAGCGGTTCATGATATAGCGTACTGCAATTTCTATTCCTCCACGTGCGCGACTGGCAGGAACCAATTGCGAGAAGTTGACGTCATAACTCACGCCGAGGAACCACGCTTGAAAGTCCATTCCTAATGATAAGAACGCAGCATCGCGGTTTCGGTAGTATAATCCGCCGTAGAGTGCTTTGTAATCGCCCATTCGATTTACCAGCGTATATTTAACGGAAGACCCGATCATGATTTCTCTGTATTTTCCTTGCACTGAGAGCTGGAATCCCGGAACAAGATCCCAATCGTAGTTGAGTTCGTAAATTCCTTTCCCAAAAGTCGTAAAGCGGACATCACGTCGTACTACATCTCCATAAAATCCTTGATTTGGACGGTTGATATTGAACACACCAATTCCTCCTGTAAAGTTGAATCTGTCGTTTTCGAAGTATTGATAGGTCAATCCGGCGCCGACGTTCAGGTTGGTTCTACTGTCTGAGAAAAGAACTTCACCTGTGGGGAGTGAAGGAAAGAACTGCACTCCGTTGAATTGATTGTCGAAATAGAATTTATCGAAGTTCAACTGACGATGATTCATTCCTAAATTCAATCCGGCACGAAGAAGATGCATGGAATCGGTGGTTAGCTTGAATTGCTTCGCAATGTTTCCCTGAATTTCAATCGTTCGGAAGTTTCCATCACCTACTACATCGTGAAAAACCATCAGACCATAAGCGAGATCACGTTTTGTTAGTGGAATAGCGTCTACCGTAAAATTCATGGTTTGAAACGGAACGGTTACGCTTCGCCATTGATCGCGATAGTTCCCGACGAATCGGACATCACCTTTGAAATCTCCGGTATTTGCCGGGTTTTGAAAAATAGGATTGTGGTTGAATTGAGACCAATGAATGTCCTGAGCACTTCCGTAAAAAGTACTGAGAAGCAGTAGTCCAAGAAATCCAATTAGCTTCAAATGGGTGAATTTCAGATGAAAATACGAAAAATGGGCAGGGCTTGCAAAAATCTATTCATCGGTTCAAGACGGACGGGTAGAAGGTGGAAGGGTCTTTTCATCTTCTCCTTGGCACGTACATCAACCTTCCAGGAAGATTAGTAAGAACATCAATCCGATGATCAGCAAAAGGAGGAAAAGCTTTGGATCACGGTACAATGGCTTTTTGCCGCGCTTGACGATCTTTTCATAATCGTGGTGCAAACGCGCAAAATCCTTCTGACGCTTGATCTGCTCTTCAGTAGGCGTAAGTTTCTTTTGCTCTTTATTTATGACAAATTTTCTCATGAATTATCTCCCCACAATTTACCGATTTTCTCGAGAATGCGGTAGGTACGCATTTTAGCGTTTGCTTCTGTAATATTGTAAATTTCAGCGATTTCTTTAAAACTCATTTCCTGAAAGAAGCGAAGTTCAATTAAATCCTGATGTTCTTGTTTTAATCCGTTAATAGCTTCGATCAAGCGTTCCTGATCTTCCATGCTCATATGATTCGAAAGATTGGCTTCACCAGCCATATCCATCAATCGGCCTTCATCAATCGAAACCGAATAACTCTTCTTTTGTTGACGGAAAAACATGGAAACCTCATTCTGCGCAATCCGATACAGCCAGCTGCTGAATGGTAATCCGCGGTCTTCATATCGATCCAGGTTCGCCATGGCTTTGATGAAGGTTTGTTGGGTTAAATCACCCGCAACTTCTTCATTTCCGCCCAGACGCTTAAATACAAAACGGAAGATTTGATCGAAATAGCGATCGTACAAAACGCCGAAGTATCGCTTCTTTTTCTGTGCAAGTGCGATTATCTGCGATTCGGAGAGTTTGGCTATATCAGTCGTTCTTCTCAAAAGAGTGGATTCGTTTTCATATGGAATGTCGTTTGGAATAAAAGTAACAGGAATTGTTGAGATTTATTTAAGTGAAAAGTTGAAAGTAGAAAGACTTACAACCTTCAACCTTTTACTTTTTACAAACTATGGGTATCTACGGTGTACTTAACGATACCGGAATGATTTTTCCACGCATCCATTTGTGGGCGTTCAATGTAAACTCTCCGATGTATTCCGCCATTTCAGACGCGCTTACCGGTGCTTCATATCCTGGGAACGCTGCTTCCAACATTTCTGTTTGGGCTGCGCCGAGACATAGACAATTCATGGCGATTCCCGTCTCTTTGTATTCTTCTGCGAACAACTCTGTGAAACTGCAAAGCGCCGCTTTTGAAGTGGAGTATGCTGTCAACCCTGGGAATTTCACGCTTCCCTGGAAACCTCCAACGGAACTTATATTAACGATATGCGCATTTGTCATTTTTGGAAGTGCCGCCTGAACGGTTTCCATAACGCCTGTTACGTTGATTTTGTAACTCGTGATAAAATCTTCGTGGGTGATCTCTGGAAACGGTTTGTTAACCAAATATCCAGCGTTATTGATCAATACATCAACGGATTCAATATTTGAAAGAATTTTCTCTGTTTGTTCCTGGACATCGTCTCTACTTAAATCAAAAGCATGACAGGTAACGTTCTCAAAATCTGAAAATTCCGATTCCATTTTAGCCACATTTCTTGATAAGGCAAGAATCTGATGTCCTGAGTATTCCGCTAATTGCTGAACCAGCTCTTTTCCAATACCGCGGCTTGCACCTGTTATGACAATTGTTTTAGGCTTCATCGAAGTTGCATGTTATTTTCTCTGAAGTAGGATGTGCCTGACATGTCAGTACGTAACCATCTGCCACTTCCTGATCTGACAATGAATAGTTGATTTTCATCGATGCCGATCCTTCAGTGATTTTTGCTTTACAAGTACTGCAAACTCCACCACGACATGAGTAAGGGGCATCAACACCTTCGTCTAACGCTCCGTCCAAAATGGTCTTTGAGCTGTCTAGGTCGAATGTTTCTTCGTCTTTATCGAGGATTACCGTCACCTTGCTTGTTCCTTTGAAATCGGAAGAATCAGCTCCATCCTCTGATTTCATCAGTACTGGAGTGGTGAACAACTCAAAGTGAATTTTGTCTTTCGCTACTCCAAACATTTCAAGTGCGTCGCAAGCATCAACAATCAATTCTTCTGGTCCACACAAGAAAAATCCATCTGCTTTGAGCAAGCTGAGGTCATTTTTAAATGCGTCAATCAATACTTGTTTCGTAATGCGACCGTTTTCGAATCCTTCTTTTTCTTCTCGGCTCAAGAAATACACAGGATTCGTTTTTTCCAGTGCGTCGATTTCGCTTCGGAAAATAATGTCCTTTTCCGTTCTGTTACCAAAGTACAAGCGTACGCTTCCGCCTTCATCCTCCACCTGCGTTGCTATTGACATGATTGGTGTAATTCCACTTCCGGCTGCAATCGCTACAATGTTTTTAGCATCAGCTGGTTTCGTGAAATTTCCTTCGGGTTGAGAGATGGCGATTTGCATTTCTGCCGCTGCCTCCTGATTGAACCATTTGGAAACCGTTCCATTATCAACCTCTTTGATAGCAATTGCGATGGGTTCGTTGCTTCCACTGCAAATGGAGTAGGAGCGACGTTCTTCCTTTCCGTTAATCGGAATGGCAACATTGATGTATTGTCCCGGTGTGAAATTGAACGAAGCGTCGAAAACTACCTTCACCGTGTCGCTGGATAGTCGTTCAACCGCGTTGATTGTTGTAAAATTGAATCCACGAGGTGCTTTTTTGCTTGATTTACCGCGAAGGCCTTTGAATAATCCCATAAATTTTAGTCGTCAAATGAAACAATTAGTTTATCACTTGTAGGGTGGGCCTGGCAAGTCAAAATATATCCTGCTTCAACTTCGTCTGGTTCCAGAGCGTAGTTTACATCCATAGTTGCAGATCCTTCCAGAATTTTCGCTTTACACGTACAGCAGACACCGCCTTTACATGCAAATGGAAGATCGGCGCCAGCCTCATGTCCGGCATCCAGAATATTTTGACCGTTTGACGAAAGGTTCAAATCGATGTGCTCATCATCAATGATAATGGTCACGTTCGATTCTACTTTCGGAGCGTTTGTAGGTTTGGCAATTGCTTCTTTTTCCGCTGTAGGAGAAGTAAACAATTCAAAGTGTACGTTTTTCTCATCCACGCCATTAGCAATCATGCGATCTTTGACATCCAGAATCATTTGTTCCGGACCACAAACGTAAACTGCGTCGATGGCTGTTTCCTGTAGGAAAGCCTTATGTAGGTTGTCTACTTTATCCGCATCGATGCGTCCTTTTTGTAGATCGTTCCCCAGGCTTTCACGAGACAAAACATGCACCACTCGTAAGCGATCCATGTAAACGTTTTTCAACGCTTCAATCTCCTCACGGAAGATGATGGATGCAAATCCCTTGTTTCCGTAGAACAATGAAACCGTGCTGTTCGGCTCCAATTTAAGCGCTGTTTTCGCAATGGATAAAATTGGTGTGATTCCACTTCCAGCCGCGAACAAAACGTAGTGTTTTTCCGCAGTCTCATTCGGTTCCAGGACGAAATTTCCAGCCGGAGTCATTACGTCTAGTTCCATTCCTTCTTTCAGTTCACGATTCGCAAAAGTCGAGAACCGTCCATCCGGAACTTCCTTGATTGCTACGCGCCATTCATTTTCGAACGGAGCAGAACAAAGAGAGTACGAACGTCGAACATCTTCCCCTTTGATTTCAGATCTCAGTGTAAGATACTGACCGGACAAGTATTGAAACTGATCTTGAAGGGATTCCGGGACATCAAACGCAATCGAAACGGCGTCTTCCGTCTCCCGTGTAATTTCTCGTATTGTTAAAGAATGGAACGTTGGTTTCATGAAATGATAAGTCTCTATTTCGTGCAAAAATACTCATTTTTCCGCTTGAGAATTATTCCAAATAACGATTCACAAATGGGTGTCATTACGTTAGTAATTGGCTTCTGCCCTTCTTAAAACGTGTTGAATTTCGTAGATTTGTTACAGAAATTATGAGCAGTATGAAGGAATTAAATATCGACGAGTTGGAACGAAAGTTTCAGGAAAAAATCGACAACGATATTAAAATCGAGCCGAAGGATTGGATGCCGGATGAATACAGACAAACATTGATCCGTCAAATTTCTCAACACGCGCATTCCGAAGTAGTAGGGATGCTTCCGGAAGGAAACTGGATCACACGTGCCCCAAATTTGCGTCGAAAGGCAGTTTTGTTGGCGAAAGTTCAGGATGAAGCCGGACACGGATTGTATTTGTACAGCGCCGTTGAAACTTTGGGTGCTGATCGAGAAGAAACAATCGACGATTTACACTCAGGAAAAGCGAAGTACTCTTCCATTTTTAACTATCCAACATTGACTTGGGCGGATATGGGAGCTGTGGGTTGGCTGGTTGATGGTGCTGCCATTATGAACCAGGTGCCTTTGTGCCGATGTTCGTATGGACCGTATGCAAGAGCGATGGTTCGTGTGTGTAAAGAAGAATCGTTCCACCAACGTCAGGGGTTTGAAATCATGACGAAATTGGCGGCAGGGACACCCGAGCAAAAAGCAATGGCGCAAGATGCCTTGAATCGATTCTGGTGGCCAGCATTGATGATGTTTGGACCGAATGATGCAGATTCTAAGCATACAAAGCAATCAATGGATTGGAAGATCAAACGTCACACCAACGATGAATTGCGTCAGCAGTTTGTGGATATTACAGTTCCTCAGGCAGAGATGATCGGGTTGGAAATTCCAGATCCAGATTTGAAATGGAACGAAGAAACAGGTCACTACGAATTCGGCGAAATTAACTGGGACGAATTCTGGCAGGTAGTTCAGGGAAATGGACCTTGTAACAAAGACCGCATCGATGCACGTCGCAACGCCAAAGAGAATGGAATGTGGGTGCGCGAAGCTGCTAATGCTTATGCAGAGAAAAGAAAAGCAAGAACGGCTAAGAAAGCATCGTAGTGATGAGTCAAAGGTGAGAAGTGAAAGACTTCTTACTAATCACTTTTCACATCTTACTATATGAAATTATGACAAAAAAAGAATGGCCTCTTTGGGAGGTGTTTATAAGAAGTAAGCAAGGTTTGAATCACAAACACGTGGGAAGTCTTCGCGCTGCAGATGAGCAAATGGCGATTGACAACGCACGCGACGTATACACACGTCGATCTGAAGGAATTAGCATCTGGGTAGTTGAATCTGCTAACGTTTTTGCTTCTGATCCAAATGACGCGGATTCACTTTACGAACCTGCAAACAGCAAGGTGTATCGTCACCCAACATTCTATGATGTTCCGGACGGAATTGAACACATGTAATTGTCGACTTGATGGAAAACGCATTATTTGAATATTTGCTCCGTTTGGGAGATGACAGTTTGATTTTGGGGCACCGCCTTTCGGAGTGGTGTGGTCACGGACCGATCCTTGAAGAAGATATTGCAATGACGAATTTGTCCCTGGATTTGATTGGTCAGGCAACTTCATTTTTGGACTATGCCGGAAAAGTAGAAGGGAAAGGTCGATCTGAAGATGATTTGGCATTCCTTCGATTTGATAAAGATTACCGAAATACGCTATTGGTAGAGCGTCCGAATGGAGATTTTGGTGTAACGATGATGCGTCAGTTTTTGTTTGATGCATACCGCAAGCCACTCTTCGAACGATTGGTTAATTCATCCGATGAAATGATTGCCGCAATTGCCGCGAAATCATTGAAAGAAACCAAATATCACCTAAAACATTCTTCGGAGTGGGTGATTCGTCTGGGGGATGGAACCGAGGAGTCACACCAGCGAATTCAGGAAGCTTTGAACGAACTCTGGAAGTATGCTTCTGAGTTGTTCTACGAAGATGAGGTGGATGCGACATTAAAAGCAAATGGAGTTCTCCCAGATATGGATTCCTTGAAGGATGAATGGGAAAAAACAGTAAATGATGTTCTTGAAGAAGCAACTTTGAAAATTCCGGACAATAACTGGAAACAGGAGGGCGGAAGAAAAGGATTGCACACAGAACATTTAGGTTATATACTCGCGGAGTTGCAGTACATGCAACGCGCTTATCCAAACATGGAATGGTAGCAACTACAGACGAAATATGGGGATATCTGGAAGAAGTTTTTGACCCTGAAGTTCCCGTTTTAACGGTCGTGGATCTCGGTGTTGTACGAAAAGTTGAGTGGGAAGGTGATACTTGTAAAGTAACCATCACTCCAACGTACAGCGGATGTCCGGCTATGAAACGTATCGAGGATGATATCGTTGAAAAGCTCAATGAAAAAGGAATTGAGAAAGTGACCGTTGACCTGGTTCTGGCGCCAGCCTGGACAACCGATTGGCTCTCTGAAAATGGCAAACGAAAGCTAAGAGAGTACGGAATTGCTCCGCCGGAGAACGAACCTGACAAAAGTGTACTGTTTGGTGAGCCGGTAGTTGTTCCATGCCCTAAATGTGGTTCCAGAAACACCCGATTGGTCAGTCAGTTTGGTAGTACTGCTTGCAAGGCTCATTATCAATGCAACGACTGCCTTGAACCTTATGATTATTTCAAATGCCTTCGTTAAGAACTGGATTCCTTCTGGTACTGATTGCGTTGGCTTTTTCTTCTTGTTCTGGTGAAAAGACTCAGGAAGACAAAAGCAACAAAGAAGAAGAACTTCCAACGGTTGATAAATCTAAATTTCGAGAATTTAAAGGAGACGGTTTTAGCATTCAATTGCTAAAGGAGATGTCCTGGAATGAGGTTTCAGGAAACAATTTGTTGGATGCGGATCTTCTTTCGAAAGAATATCATTTGTCGGTGAACTCCAATCCGATTTCTCGATATAAGAACGAGGAAGATTTCCCTGGTGACTCCAATAAGCAACTCAAGTGGTTTGCCAAAAAAGAAGGGGTGAGTTTAAAAGATCGCTTACTCAATGCTACATCCGAAAAACTGATTGAAACTTCAGTAGATAACCGAAAGTGCTTCAAACAAACCATTCAGGGAAAAGAATACGGCTTTCCTTTGCGAAAGACCTTCTTCCTTAGGTACTACAAAACCAATGATGCCTTCATTAAAATAACCGCCTGGACACCCTCAAAAGATGCTGATAAATTTGAGAAGCTAGTTCAGTATATGGGGATGACTCTGAAATTCGATTAAAACGAATCATCCAACAGCTCTTCAGCCGTTTCTTCCGTCGGTGCTTTCATGAAATCCAAAATGGGTTTGAAATAAGTGGCTAAGAGTATCAGAATGATCACCCTTGGAAGAAAAAGTGAGACTATCGCAAGTGTTGGCGGATTGCTTTCTCCAAATAATATACTGCCAACCCAAATTGTCGTCATAAGAAAGAAACCAGAGCTTATGAAATACAAAAAGTAAATGCCACGAGCGAGTGTAATAAAGGTAGCTGCATAGAGCAAGGTAAAGAATCCTCCAGCAACGGTAAATCTCTCTTGTATCAGTGAAACATCTCTGAACTGACTTTCATTTCCTTGAACAATCATCATTAGAAACAAGAGCAAATTCATTAATGCCAAGATTCCAAAAATGGCAATGAGACCGTTCAAGCCTTTCACTCTTTCGTGTTTGTACTTTTCACTAACGTATATTTCATCATTTACAGAAATACTCGGTTTTAGAGTCGTTGGATGTAGTTTGAATACTATCGTGCCTGTATCTTCGATTTTCTCTGTTACACCTTGCTTAAGTGCGTTAGGATTTTCATACGTTTTGATCAATTTCCCTGCTACGTACAATTTGGTGTTCTTCCAGCCTTGTTCATGAGTAATGAAAATAATTTTTTCACGATTGCTGGGGGATACGAACTTAATAGAGGTGCTCATTTGTATAAATTAAAGGGCTTCATCAATAATCGACTCATCCTTCTTTTTCTCAGCATTATTCATGGCGAACAAGACTTTTCTAATATTCAGAATCAGATACGTCAGTAATGTCAATCTTATTAGGAGGAAAAGTGCGCTAAAAAAGTTCATGTCAGACTCTGTCACGATAAAAAGGTACCATCCGGATGATAAAGTCATCCACCCGAAGCCAATAAAAAATCCCCAGTATTTTTTAAAAGACATTGTTAGGGCAGAAAAGAGGTAAACACCTGTAATTCCCGCTAAAATCCCTATTCCTTGAGCGTTACCAAGTATGTTGTTCATACTAACTGACATGGTTACACCAATAATTAATACGATTGCGGTGAATGCCATCATTGCCCAGAAAACCGCGATAACTCCAGAGAGATCCACATCTTGTTTCCCCTTCTTTGACGGTTTGTATTTCTTTCCGTTAACTTTTAGTTCGAGTTGTAAGGGCTTGGTATCGGTGAACTTTAACTTAATCTTGCCAAGTTTTTCATCCTGAAATGATACACCTCTGGTGAATTGTCCAGCCTGCTCGAATTGTTTTACCAGGCGTTTTCCATCGTAAATCGCGACATTTTTGTAGCCAACGTCCCAGCTTAGGTGAAGCGAATCTTCCGGATGAAATGCTCTGATGTATTTTTTAGTAAAACTTCCCATTAATGCTGATCTAGAATTACGTCATCTTTTTGTGTTCCTTTTTCCGATCGCATATTCTTTAAAATGGTAGGAAGAATTCTAAGAACTAAAACCAGCAATACAAGTCGAACAAGATATATTATGATTGAAAGTGCACTTATCATTATGGCTTGAATGTCCAGTAACTGTAGCAATGTGAAGAAGGTGAATGTTCCAGCGCCTACGAAATAGAACCAATATATTCCCCTGCGCAATAGAATAGCTGTAGCGCCGTAAACAAGAACAGCGAAAAGTTGTAGACCAACCAAAATCTGGAAAAAGGTAGGGTCCATCATTTCTGATGCCATGAAAATAAACAACATACCAATTGCACTAAAAATGGTCAGGAGCCAGAAAATTGCTGAGACATTCGTTACTTTCTCGCTGGAGTCTGTTTTACTTGCTTCGTAACGAATTCCATTTACACGAACTTCAAGGTCAGACCCAAGATAGAGCTCAAGCGAACCCAGTCCATCAACCTCGATTGTTTTTCCTTTACGCAATTCTTGGGCGTCTTCTGCTTTGTATTGTATGCTGCCCTTTGCATAGACTTTGACATCAGTCCAATTGCTCTCTTTAGATACAATGATAACGTTATCGGGATCAGACAATGCTGAGTAGTGTGTGGATGTGGTCATTCAGATTATTTTGGAGGCAAAAATACAATTGAACATTCAATTAAACGCAGCCGAAACAAAAAAAGGTTGATCATCTGAATAATTCGATGACCAACCTTAATTAGTTTATTCTTTATTCTTTATTCTTTATTCTTTCAGTCTAGAAGTCTGAAAGCTACTATCTACCCAAGAAAAGGATAACGATAATCGGATGCAGGAACAAAAGTTTCCTTAATTGTTCTTGCAGAAACCCAACGCAACAAGTTCATTGGAGCACCCGCTTTGTCATTCGTTCCAGATCCACGAGCTCCACCAAAAGGTTGCTGTCCTACAACGGCACCAGTTGGTTTGTCATTGATGTAGAAGTTTCCGGCAGCATTTTCCAATTTTTTCATCGCAAGGTTGATCGCGTAACGATCGTTTGAGATGATGGATCCTGTCAATGCGTAATCCGAAGTTCCATCTACCAAATCCAATGTTGCTTCGTAGTCTTTTGCATCGTAAACGAAAACAGTCAATACAGGTCCGAAGATTTCTTCACACATGGTGCGGAATTTCTCGTTCGTTGTAACAACAACTGTTGGCTCGATAAAGTATCCTTTCGATTTATCGTAGTTTCCTCCAACGATAATCTCAGCATCGTCTTGCTCTTTGATGAAATCAATATATCCGGCAATTTTATCGAAAGCACGTTCGTCAATTACGGCATTAATGAAGTTCGAAGTGTCTTCCGGTGTTCCCATTTTGAAAGAACTTACTTGATCCACCACGATTTTCTTCACGTCATCCCAAAGGTTGTTTGGAATGTAAGCACGAGATGCAGCTGAACATTTCTGTCCCTGGAATTCAAAAGATCCACGTGTCATTGCAGTAGCAACTTGCGCCGCGTCAGCAGATTCATGCACCATGATGAAGTCTTTCCCTCCAGTTTCTCCAACGATACGCGGGTAACTGCGGTACTTCTCAATGTTGTTTCCAATCGATTTCCATAGGTGACGGAATACAGCAGTTGAACCTGTAAAGTGCAATCCTGCGAAATCTTTATGGTTAAATACAACGTCTCCGGCAACAGGACCATCCACAGAAATCATGTTGATGACTCCTTTCGGTACTCCAGCTTCTTCGAACAGTTCCATAATTACCTGCGCAGAATACATTTGAGATTCAGCCGGTTTCCATACAACTACGTTACCCATCATTGCTGGTGCTGCACATAAGTTCGCACAAATGGAAGTAAAGTTGAACGGAGTAATTGCAAATACGAATCCTTCCAATGGACGGTATTCCAAACGGTTCCACATTCCCGGAAGTGATTCTGGTTGCTCCTTATAGATTTGCGTCATGTACTGCACATTGAACTTGAAGAAGTCGATCAATTCACACGCAGCATCAATCTCTGCCTGGAAAACATTTTTCGACTGAGCCAACATTGTAGCAGCATTCATTTTGTCTCTGTATGGTCCGGCTAAAAGGTCAGCAGCACGTAAGAATACGGCAGCACGTTGTTCCCATGGAAGGCTTGCCCATGCTTCACGAGCATTCATAGCAGCGTCAATTGCAGCTTCTACGTGTGATGCATCACCATAACTATAATGACCAAGCACTTTTTGATGATCATGCGGAGGCGTCATCGGTTTTTTCGTTGACGTACTTACTCGCTGATCTCCAATATATAATGGAACATCAATTGGTTCCTGGTTGTACATTTCGCGGTACTTCGCGATCAGGTTAGTATGATCTTCGGTTCCGGGCTTATAAGCGCGAACTGGCTCATTTACAGCTACAGGAACCTGGAAAAGTGCATTTGACATATCTTATTTTTTGTTGCAAAAGTAACTATTGTTGTTTATCCTTGCAATGACCAGTGTTACACTGAATTCATGAAGAAATCTTATCAATACTGCCTGATTTTCGTTTGTTTTTTCGCATCCTTTAGTGCGAAGAGTCAGGATGTGTATGAAAAGTTTCAGGAACAAACAGATCTGAATATCAAGTCTGAATTGGGAATGGAGCTCCTAAATTACTACGTAAGACACAACCTCGATTCCCTTAAAGTCGCAGCGATTGATTTATTGTTGGATGCTTCTGAACATGAACACGAGTTCGCAAGAGCCGTAGGAACGCGAATGTTGGGAAGTTATTTGTGTAAAATAGGGAATCAGACGCAAGGTTTGGAGTACCTGACAGTAGCGAAAGACTATTTTGAGAAGAAGGAGGATTATGTAATTGTCTCTGAGATTTACAACGCCATGGGGCACGCATATCTTCGGGATGGTGCCTATGACAAAGCAAAGGAAGCCTACAATCAATCCTTGCGAATGGGAGAGCAGTCCAACGATGCTACGGCTGCCTTCAATGCAAAACTAGGATTGGGACGCGCTTACATCAATATTGGAGATACCACTACCGGAATGACTATTTGGCATCAGTACAAGCAGGCATCGGTGGAGAGTGAGAAGTATGAAGCAGCGGCAGATGTCTATGCTTTAATGGCGCAAATTGAAGGAGATCGAAAGAACCTGGAGCTCTCGCAGGAATATTTTGGAAGAAGTATCGATTTCAGTAGAAAGTCCAATTCCAAAAGCCATATTGCCCATAGTTATGCCAATGAAGGGATTCGGAAGTTCATGCAGGAAGATTTCGATTCTTCTCTATACTATTTTGAGAAATCACTGGCTATGCGTATCGAATTGAAAGCCATTCGCCCAATTCTTGAAGGGTATTTCAATATGGGATCGTATTATGCAGGAAGAGATAGCCTCCAAAGAGCCATTGAGTACTTTGAAATTGGTAGAAAAATGGCTGAAAAGCACAAAATGTGGTCCGATTTGAAAGACTTCCTATTGGATTTGATCGCTATTTATGAAACAAGGGATAATGCGGTTCTGAAAGCAGTATACAGCCGTCGTTTGGAAGAGGTTGAGGCCATTATTGAAGAAAGAAATAATGCCAGAGAAGAGTTGCCGGAAGGCATAGATTTAGATTTTACCGGAAAGAAAGACGATGACACGGTCAAGCTAAATGACAGAGGCGGACTGAACTGGATGCTTTTCGTTGCAATTGTGCTGGCAGCACTGGCAATCCTGTTCCTATTTCTGGAACGGAAACGCTTTAGTTAAGCTTATTGGTGTATTCTAAAAGGAAAGTCGGAACGAAAACTTCAAATAGTGAGCCGTCTGTTAGGTTTTTGAATGTATAGAACCCTTTCATCATCCCTAGTTCTGATCGCAAATCGCAACCACTTGTATAACGGAATGTTTCGTCTGGTTTTAGTACAGGTTGTTCACCAATAACTCCGGCTCCGGAAACGTAGCGAGCCTCACTTAGCGAATCAAAAATGTACCAATCTCTTGATATAAGCTGAACATCGAAGGAATTCATGTTTTGAATTTCAATGTGATAATTGAAAAAGAATTCCGAGGTGGTAACATCAGATAAATCCGCACGATAGTTCGTGTTAACGGAAATTTGAATGCCCGATGTGATTAAAGTACTCATAAATCAAAATTCAATTCTTCGATCGAGACTAAAGTTAAAAATAAATTAAGCCGCTTATAGATATGACGAATAATTGCACTGCAAAGGTCGTTAAAAAATGTTATTTATAATCATTCTAAATTGTATTTATAAGTAATCGTCATAACCGTCAAAAGGAGCATATCATGGACAATTTTATATTTTTGCCACTGTATTTATAAAACGCTTTAATGCATGTCGAAAACAGTAAAGCTTAGAAAAGGGTTGGATATCAGACTTCTAGGTGCTGCGAACAAAGTGAAAACTGATGTTCCAATGCCAAAGGTGGTTTCGATCAAACCAACCGATTTCCATGGGTTAATCCCAAAGATGCTCGTAAAAGAAGGTGAAACGGTTACTGCCGGACAACCTATTTTCCAGGACAAATACGAAGAAGTAATCAAATATGTATCTCCGGTTAACGGAACGTTAAAGGCCATCGTTCGCGGTGCCAAGCGTCGCATTTTGGAGGTGCAAATTGATGTTGCTGATTCGCAAGACTTCAAAGGTGGAACTGCCATTGATATTGCAGGAATGTCCGGAGAGCAAGTAAAAGAAACAATGCTATCAGCTGGTTTGTGGCCATTTGTAAAGCAACGTCCGATTGACGTGGTTGCAGATCCAAACCAAACACCGAAAGCAATTTTTGTTTCTGCATTTGATAGTGCTCCATTGGCACCTGACTTTGATTTCGTATTGCACGGAAAAAACGAAGAGTTTCAGGCAGGTTTGGATGCATTGGCAAAGCTGACAGAAGGAAAGGTTCATTTGACCTTAAACGGAAAAGCTCCTGCAGATGCAACATTTACTGAGGCAAAAGGCGTTCAAATCAACAAGATTAGCGGAAAGCACCCTGCAGGAAATGTAGGAACGCAAATCCACCATATTGATCCTATCAACAAAGGTGAATTCGTTTGGGTTGTGAATGCTCAGGACGTTGCGATTATCGGTCGTTACTTCCTTTCAGGGAAATTCATTCCAAAAAGAACAATCGCCTTGACTGGTTCTGAAGTGAAAGATCCACAATACATGGATGTAATCATCGGAACAAATGTTTCAGATATCCTGAAAGATCGTTTCACATCAGATAACGTTCGTGTTATCAGTGGAAACGTTCTAACGGGGGAGAAGATCGAAGCAGATGGATTCTTAGGATACTACGACAATCAAATCACTGTAATTCCTGAAGGAAATCAGTTGAAATTTGTTTTGACAAAAGGATGGCTCGGACCTGGATTCGATAAATTCTCAAATTCTCGTTTGTTCCCAACATTCCTTACAGGAAGCAAAAAGTTCCGTTTGGACACCAACCTAAATGGTGAAGAGCGAGCATTTGTAGTTACAGGAGAGTTAGAAAAAGTATTCCCATTCGATATCCTACCAATGCAGCTTATCAAGGCAGCAATCACGGATGATATTGATAACATGGAAGCTTTAGGAATCTACGAAGTAGCTCCGGAAGACTTTGCTCTTTGTGAGTACGTATGTACTACGAAAATCGATATTCAAGACAAAATTCGCACAGGATTGGATTTGATCCAGGAGGAGTGCATGTAAACTAAAAATCAGTTACAGTGAAATTTTTAGAAAATATAGTTCATAAAATGGAGCCAAAGTTTGCCAAAGGTGGTAAGCTTGAAAAATGGAATCCAGTCTTTGAATCTTTCATGACATTGGCATTTACGCCGAGTCACACAACTAAGAGAGGTTCACATATCCGTGACGGTGTTGACTTGAAGCGTACGATGGTTACCGTAATCTTCGCGATGATTCCAGCATTGTTGTTCGGAATTTACAACGCAGGTCACTGGGATTATGCAGTAGAAATGGGCGACCGTGACATTGCTTTCTGGGCAGATCAGGGAACGAAAATCTGGCGAGGATTGATGATCGTTGTGCCAATGATTATTGTCTCGTACGGTGCCGGATTGACGGTAGAATTCATTTTCGCATTACGCCGAGGACACTCGCTTCACGAAGGATTCCTCGTTTCGGGGATGCTAATTCCTTTGGTGATGCCAGCAGACGTTCCACTTTGGATGGTAGCGGTAGCAACCATTTTCGCCGTAATCATCGGTAAAGAGATTTTCGGTGGTACTGGAATGAATATCCTGAACATCGCATTGACAGCCAGAGCCTTCTTATTCTTCGCATATCCAACTTCAATGTCAGGAGACAAAGTTTGGATGAGCGGATTGGAAGAAACAGGTGGGATCGATGGATTCTCCGGAGCTACGGCACTAGGAGATGCAGCATCCTTTATGACGGATAAAATGACTGTGGCGGGAGACGTCGTCACCAGTGAAACCGCCGTCAGTTCCTTCGAGAACAATTACTCAATGATGGATTCCATGATCGGTATGATCCCAGGATCTATCGGAGAGACTTCTTTCATTGCAATTATGATCGGAGCAGCATTACTTCTTTTCACAGGAGTTGGATCGCTTCGGATTATGGCATCTTTCTTCGCAGGAGGATGGTTGATGGGAGTTATCCTGAACGCTGTAGGAGGAAATCCTTACTTCGATCTGGCAGCTGAACATCATTTATTAATTGGAGGATTCGCATTCGGTGCTGTGTTTATGGCAACGGATCCGGTAACGGCAGCTCAAACAAATATCGGAAAGCTGATATATGGATTCCTCGGTGGACTCGTAGCCATATTGATTCGTGTATTGAACCCGGCATATCCTGAAGGAGTAATGCTAGCGATTCTATTCATGAACGTAATGGCACCAATTATTGATCACTACGTGGTTCAGGCGAATGTGAAACGTCGAATGAAACGATTAAAAACTGCATAAGTCATGGCGATAAATAAAGATAGTAACGGTTATACTTTCGGATTTGCAATTGCATTGGTTGTAGTTGTAGGTGCGATCCTGGCAGGAGTTGCCATGGCTACAAAGCCATTCCAGGAAAAGAATGAGGCAGTAAAGAAGAAAATGGACATCCTTAAAGCCATTCTTCCTGAAAAAGAAGCGGACAAAGTAACGCGTAAGAACGCAACGGCAATGTTCGATGAAATGGTAAAGTTGGAAGACGCGGTAGTATTGGATATCAATGGTGAGGTAAAAGAAGATATTACCGGAGATGCCATTTTGGATATCGATATTAAAAAAGAATACCGAGACAAAACGTTGAAGGACAAAGACAAGAGTTTTCCATTGTTCATCAGTACTGATGCTGACGGGAAGAAGTCTTATGTAATTCCAGTTGTTGGTAAAGGTCTTTGGGGACCAGTTTGGGGAAATATCTGTTTGGATGATGATATGCGTACTATTAAAGGTGCGACATTCGATCACAAAACAGAAACTCCAGGTTTGGGAGCTGAGATCAAGCAGGCATTCTTCATCGACCGATGGATTGACGAACAGATTACTACTGATGACGGTGAGCCAGTAACCTTCGAAATTGTAAAAGACAATTCAGGTGACGCTCCAACGAAAGTAGATGGAATCACCGGAGGAACTATTACTTCGAAAGGAGTTGAGGAAATGGTGAACCGTGGATTGAAGCCATACATCAAATATTTCAAAACACTTAAGTAAGAGGATATGAGTGAAGTAGCAGAAAAAGAAAAAGCTCCTCGTGAGTCACTGTTCTCGAAAAAGAACAGAAAACTGGTTACGGATCCACTAACGGACAACAACCCTATTACCATTCAGGTATTGGGAATCTGTTCGGCATTGGCGATTACAGTGCAGGTGGAGCAGGCATTTTGGATGTCCGTATCCGTATTATTTGTATTGGTGTTGGGTAACATGGTAATCTCCATGCTACGTAATATGATCCCTTCTCGAATTCGTATTATCGTTCAGTTGGTGGTTGTTGCCTCATTAGTAATTATCGTGGATTTAATGCTCGCGGCCTTTGTACCTGATGTTTCGGAAAAACTTTCCGTTTTCGTCGGGTTGATTATTACGAACTGTATTATCATGGGACGTTTCGAAGCCTTCGCAATGGGTAACAAAGTTGGTCCTTCACTGATGGATGGATTGGGTAACTCATTCGGATATGCCTGGATTTTGATCCTTGTGGCAGTAGTTCGTGAGTTGTTTGGTTCAGGAACACTTTGGGGATTCCCAATCTTCGGAGATTACATCGAAGGAAACGGATTGTACTCACTTGGGTATGTAAACAACAACATGATGATCTTACCTCCAATGGCATTGATCATTGTAGGAATCATCATTTGGGTACAACGTTCACGTAACAAAGCATTGATCGAAGATCACTAAACCGACTAAAGAGAAAAAGAAATGGAAAGTACTTTAGATATATTCGTAAAAGCGATCTTCTCCGAGAATATGATTTTTGCATATTTCCTGGGAATGTGTTCGTACCTCGCCGTATCAAAAACGGTGAAGACAGCAGTAGGACTTGGAGCAGCGGTAATCTTCGTATTGTTTGTAACAGTTCCGGTAAACTACTTGTTGGAAAACTACTTATTGAAAGAAGGAGCATTAGCATGGGCAGGATATCCTGACATGGACCTTAGCTTCCTATCATTTATCATGTTTATTGCCGTTGTAGCATCAATTGTACAGTTGGTAGAGATGTTGGTTGAGAAATTCGCTCCGGCACTTTACGGTGCTTTGGGAATCTTCCTTCCGCTAATCGCTGTAAACTGTTCGATTTTGGGTGGTGCGCTATTCATGCAAGAGCGTCAGTACTCAACAATTTTGGATGCAACAGCATTCTCACTTGGATCAGGAATTGGTTGGTTCATCGCGATCGTTGCTATTGCAGCTATCCGTGAGAAGATTCGTTACTCGAACGTTCCGGGACCACTTCGTGGATTGGGAATCACGTTCATCATCACTGGATTGATGGGAATCGCATTCATGAGCTTCATGGGTATTAAGTACACAAGCGAAGACGGAAAGAAGAATGAAGAGCAAGGTCAGGTAGATGATCAAAAACCTGATGAGCCAACTTCGCAAAACACAATTCAAATACAACCGTAAAAAGAAGATAGTATGGGAACGACAATTGTAATTACGATCGTAGCCTTCCTGGTAGTTATTTTGGTACTTGTATCAATGTTGCTTTTCGTTAAAGCAAAACTATCTCCGGCTGGAAAGATCAAGATTGACATCAACGACGGTGAGAAAGTAATCGAAGTTGATGGTGGAGGAACGCTTTTGAGTACACTTGGAAGCAACGGAATCTTCTTGCCATCTGCATGTGGAGGTGGAGGTACTTGTGTACAGTGTACATGTGAAGTACTTGAAGGTGGAGGAAACATTCTTCCAACAGAGGAGCCACACTTCTCTCGTAAAGAAATCGCGAAAGGAATGCGCCTTGGATGCCAGGTTAAGGTAAAAGAGGACATGAAAATCCACGTGGAAGAAGAAGTTCTTGGTATTAAAGAATGGACAGCGAAAGTAGTTTCAAACTACAACGTGGCGACTTTCATTAAAGAGTTTATTGTAGAGATTCCGGAAGATATGGATTACAAAGCTGGAGGATATATCCAGATTAAAATCCCTAAATGTACGGTGAACTACAAAGACATGAATATTGATGCACATCCACAAGATCACCCAGGTGAGCCGAATAAGTTTCAGGCTGCATGGGAGAAGTTTGGTCTTTGGGATTTGGTCATGAAGAACGACGAGGAAGTAGTTCGAGCTTACTCAATGGCTTCTTACCCAGCTGAGGGACGTCGTGTTATGTTGAACGTTCGTGTTGCAACTCCACCTTGGGATCGTAACCGTAACACATGGATGAACGTGAATCCTGGTATTGCTTCTTCTTACATCTTTAACTTGAAAGAAGGTGATGACGCAATTATCTCAGGACCTTATGGTGAATTCTTCATCAATGAGTCTGACGCAGAGATGTTGTACATCGGAGGTGGTGCAGGAATGGCGCCAATGCGTTCTCACTTGTATGAATTGTTCAAAACAATGAAAACAGGTCGTAAAGTGACGTATTGGTACGGAGGACGTTCTCGTGAAGAGTTGTTCTACATCCACTATTTCCGCGATTTGGAAAAAGACTTCCCGAACTTCAAATTCTACATGGTACTTTCTGAGCCATTGGAAGAAGATAACTGGGTTGAGAAAAAAGACATCCACGATGAAGAAGGTGATGGATTCCTTGGATTCGTTCACCAGGCAGTAATCGACCAGTACCTTACAAAGCACGAGGCACCGGAAGATATCGAATTCTACTTCTGTGGACCGCCAATGATGAACAATGCCGTTACCAACATGTGTGACGAATGGGGAGTACCACCAGAGAATGTTCGTTTCGACGACTTCGGAGGTTAATCCCAACGAGATATATGAAAACCCTGATATTGAAAAATGTCAGGGTTTTTTGTTTGTTCTCTAATTCTTAAATTAATAGTCATATAGCAATCATGCTGTAAGTAACTATTATGAATGCATAATGTAAATAGCCGTTTTATTGCTTTTTTAGCAGTGTTTAACAATTAATTAAGATTTGGCACGCCTTTTGCATTTTAGAGCGCGGACTTAAATGATATAATTATGAGACAGATATTACTTTTCACATCAGCTCTCTTTCTCGCAACCACTACAATTCACGCTCAGCGAAGCGATGGATTCGAAAGAGATTACCAAAAAGTTAAAACGACATTACAGGATTGGGACCCAATTCGCGGTGCCTGGCTTGCAGATGCTATGCCGGCTGTGATTGACCGAACTGCAGTTCCAGTGAGAACATTTCCGGAGAACGTAACTCCAATGGATATGATGTCACTTGTACCAGCAGAAACAAGAACTGAGATTCTTGAAGTTGCAGAGGACAATCGTGGTACGGGACGAGACGATGATTTTTGGACACAGTTCAACAATTTAGTTCAATCATCAGCGTGTAGCGAATTAGAAGCAACTTCTATTAACCGCCGTCCGGTGAGTCGTGCACGATCTTACGGAGATCCGCACCTTGTTACCTACGATGGAGAGCGCATCGCATTCCAGGCAGTAGGAGAGTTCGTTCTTACGAAAGCAGATGATGAGCGATTCGAGGTACAAACGCGTCAGCGAGCTGTACAAGATGATTTTTCTGTCAATACAGCTGTTGCAATGAATATAAATGGAGATCGCGTGTGCTTGTACGCAGAAGATTTCCCAGACATGAATACAGGAATGCCACTTCGTGTGAACGGTCAGGCAGTTCAGGTAACCGGAGGACAATACTTCCTTCCAAACGGAGGGGTTGTTCATCGCTCAGGAGATTCGTACATTTTCGATTGGCCTACAGGTGAATCTGTAAATGCACGAGGAGGACGTACAACTGGAGTTTCATTCTACAACGTTTCTGTAAATATCCTTCCTTGTGGGGCGGCAAATTTATCAGGAGTATTAGGAAATGCAGATGGAGATGCTCGTAACGACTTTGTTAATAACGGATTCAGTACAGGATTTGGTAGTAACCGTGGACGTGATCGTTCAGCATTCGGTATTCGAAACCTGGCAGATCGTCACAGAGTAACGCAATCAACATCTTTGTTTGATTACGGATTCGGACAGTCAACATTCTTGTTTACAGATCGCTCTTACCCACGTGTGGTTCGCGATGTAAACGATTTGGATCAGGTTCGTCGCGATCGTGCAACACGTCGTTGTAATGATGCTGGAGTACGAGGAGCAGACTTGAATGCTTGTATCTACGATAATGCCTTCTTGAATATCACTCCGATTTCAGAGCCGCCAGTTCGTGAACCAGTTGTATCTAACGGTATTTTAACTCCAATTCGCACACCAGTTGTGAATGACAACCCAGAGCCACCAATTGTACCAGTTGGAACTGTAGGCTCACCACGTGTACCTGGAGGAGGTATTGATAATCCTAATCCTACGGGAGGAGATGTAAAACCAGGAACAACGCGACCATCAGGAGAAGTTGATATGCCTAATACACCGGCGCCTAGAACTCCTAAAGGAACAACAAAGCCAACAGAGTCGACACCTGTTAAAGATGTAGAGACTCAGGAAGAGAAGCCTAAGAAGCAAAGAATCTGGGGATGGGGAACACCGTCATCATCATCTTCTTCTGAGGAGGAATCTACTCCTACAAGAACGACAACACCAACGCGGACGACGCCAACTCGTACTCCGACCAGATCAACACCAACGAGAAGTACGCCAACCCGTACAACTCCAACTCGTACTCCGACGAGGTCAACACCAACGCGAAGTACACCAACAAGATCGACCCCGACTAGAAGTACTCCGACACGAAGTACACCAACCCGATCAACACCTCGAACTCCAACAAGAGGAGGTCGCGGATAGAAATATTGATCCATAGAATAGAGAAGAGGCTGCCTGAAAATGGTAGCCTTTTTTGTGGGAACTAATTAAGTTCAGGATAAAAACGATGAATTCCTAATATTTCGTTTACTTCTAAATCGGAACCTGCCTGCCGCAGGCACGGTATTCCGATATAGCGATATTCCAATATTCCATTATTCCGCTCTGAACAATAGACTGTGAAAACTGAAATACCGTATAGCCTTGAGTCAAAAGTATTTCCTCATAATTTCGTAAAAAGTTCGGTGGCATGATAGAAACAGTGCAGTTACAGAAGGAAGATGTATTCCTGGTCAATCATTTGGCGCATGATATCTGGCCTATTGCGTTTAGAGAGATCCTTTCTAAGGATCAAATTGCGTATATGTTGGATTGGATGTATGATGTGAATACACTGGAAGAACAGGTTCAAATTGGACATCTGTACTATCTCATCAAAGAAAATGGCATTGCTAAAGGTTTTTTAGGAGTAGAGCCGAACTTTCCTGATGCAGACTTCCTACGCATTCATAAGTTGTACGTACTTCCAGATCAGCACGGGAAAGGGTTAGGACGTTTATTATTGAATCAGGCAATCGACGTTGCATTCGATCTTGATTTGCATACCATCCATTTGAATGTCAATCGATTCAACAAAGCCGTGCAATTCTATGAGCATTGTGGATTCAAAATCACAGGAGAAGAAGACATCGATATTGGTCGGGACTACCTGATGGAGGATTACATTATGGAACTCAAATTGAAGTCATAGTAATATATACCTAAGGCATATTCTTAGTATTCGTGAGATACGAAAGCTTATCGAGCGACACAACACTCCGCAAGCTCAATGCTAGTGGAGCAAAGAGCGCCAGACAAGGGGTGAGGGTCATTTATAAGTACACTATGGATAATGACTTGTCATTATCTTGAGCTCTTCATTTTTTAAAATTTGTAGCTACTTCTTTGTGTTCCTTGTGCCTCCGTGGTGAAATCTTGCATTTATTTTAATCATTGCAGTCTCTTCAGAGGATGAATGTTGAACCGAAATGGGATTTAAGTGTATCCAATTATGGAAATTGGTACCTTAATTCATCTCTATTACATGAAAGCGCACAAAATCGAAATACCTAATCCTTGTTCCGAAGATTGGAATGAGATGACACCACAATCTTACGGGAGGCATTGTAAATCATGTAATGTCGTCGTACGCGACTTTTCCAAACTATCGGATACACAGATTCAATACTTGCTGGCGAATTCAAATGGTAGAATCTGCGGACAATTTCGAGAGGATCAATTGAATCGTGCTATTTCCGTTGATCGATATAGATCGGCTCCTGATTTATTAGCCGTCGTTTTAGGAATGACGGTGCTGTTGAGTGCTTATCCTACATACTCCAGTGATTTGTCCTATGAGGCACCTCGAATTTCTTTGATCAGCATGTTGAATGACGATACAACCCAGGTGGAAAAACATCAGGATTACGCGAACATTCAATTCTTAATCGTCTCAGAAGAAACGCAAGAACCTATTCCGTTTGTCAAGGTGATCCTTCGCGGACAGAATGGAGAGGTTTACTTTCGGGCCGAGTCAGATTTCGATGGTATTGTGTCCTTTAAATTGACACCGGATCAATTAGACGGTGCTGTATCCCTTCAATTGAGATCGTATGATTATGTAGACACATTGCTGAATTGGGATCAGAGTTGGGTAGCCGACGGCACTTATACTATTCCCTTGTACAACGAGATTATTATGCTCAGAGGAGATGTTGAATTTGTACCAATGGAGAAAAGAAAATCGGAGCGCCAACAGAAAAGGGAAGAGCGCCGGAACAAAAAAACTGTAGGGAAGATTAAATTTTAATGTCCTTTCCGCATTTAAAATGCCCTTTCGGACATTCTTTGTGACCGTGTAATCCGCATGGTCGACAGTCCAGATTTTCCACTTGTTTGATTTCAGAATTGTCTGATAATGGACCAAATCCAAATTCGGGAACCGTAGAACAGAAAAATGCCGTGACGTTCGCATTCATCGATGAAGCAAGATGCAATGGTCCGGAATCATTCACGTAGTTTCTCTCAGCTCCTTTCATCAATGCGGCGGATTGCAGCAACGACAATTTACCACATAGATTTTCAGCATTTGTATCGGAAACAGAATTTAGAATTCGATCTGTCAATTCACGATCTCCAGGCCCACCAAGTGCATAAATTTTAGTGTCATTGTTCTTCTCGATCAATTCCACCCATTTGCTTCCAGGGAGTGCTTTCGTGAACCAGACGGAAGCCGGAGCAATGCAGATGTATTTTTCAGATTGATACTCTTCAATCTTTTCAAAATCTTCTTTTGATGGAAACAACTCAGGGCGAACAAGATTCGCTGCGCCAAATTCTTGAATCAAGGACAGGTTTCGTTCTACTTCGTGCGTTCCATTGCCAATTTTATGCGAATACTTCCTGGTGTAGCGCCATGAAAAAGGATTTTTGTCAAAGCCGATGCGTTGTTTTGCACCCGAGAAGCCAGCAATCATCCCGGAACTTCCAAAACGATGCAGGTTTACTACCAGATCGAATTTTTCCTTTCTGAATTTTCGAATCAATCTAAAAATGGACTTGTATTTCCCATTCGACTTATCAAAAACAATAACATTTCGAATCTTCGGATTGTTGGCTAGCAGTGATTCGTTTCCTTTCTTGACCAGAACATCTATGGCTGCTTCGGGATACAATCGGTGCAATTCAGAAACAACGGGAGTTGCCAGAATAACATCGCCCAGAAAGGCAGTTTGAATAACGAGAATACGATTCACGGGGTAAAAATACCTAATTTCCCAGCATTCGACTATGAAGCGTGCTGTATTCCCCGTCAAAACTGAATCTCATAGAATCGTAAAAATCAATTCGCTCAAAAAAGTTTAAAAATCCGAAGTGAAATCTTTTGGAGTGCTTCAGAAGTGAGGAGAAAAGCTGGATTTTAAAGATTAGTAAAACAACGGAGGCGCTTGTCGTTTGGATGGTTCATCCACTCGTCCGTTAGTTTTACTTCTTAAAAATTCAGCACCGAACGGCTTGAAGCACTCCTTGATTTTTTCATTCTTTTTGATCAAGCAAAAAGGATAAAGAAGAAAAACTGGTGATTATATAGCCTACTTGTAAGAAATCGGGTAAAAATACTTATCTCATCAAACTTACGTGTCCGCGCTTCAATATTTCGATGCCGTTTCCATCTCTTAGGCTCAGAGAATACAGGTACAATCCGTCCATGGCAGGTTCACCCGTAGTGTTCATGGTTCCGTCCCATCCGATTGCAGGATCATTACTTTGGAAGATTGGTCGACCGAAACGGTTGTAAATGACCAATTCATAGTATGCCGGATCGAAATCGGAAACAACTGGAATGAATACGTCGTTGAATTCATTGCCATCAGGCGAGAACGCATTCGGAATGTAAATCAATGGTTCCAGCAATGCGCAATCCTGGTTCGAAACACTGGTCTCAGCAAATCCGAACGAGTTGGTAGCTTCAATGGCTTCCACATGATAACAGATGCGCCCTTTGGAAACAACACTGGTCACGTCATCGTTATAGTAAAACTGTCCATTCGGAACCGTTGCAATTGGAGATGCCGAAACAACACCATCAGCGGATCGGTAAACGGCGTACCCAAGAATAGATCCATCAAATTCCCTGTAAGGGCTCCAGGTCAAATAGACAAGTTTCTCTACTTCCTCCAATTGGACATCCAAAAGAATGGTTTCTACCTCGTTAGAATAAGCTCCAGCCTTACCACAGCTATCATACACCTGAACACGATACGTGTAACTGTAAAGATTCACATCTACATCGGAATCGGTGTAGTTAATCGTAGTTCCCGTGACTGGAATTCGTGCAATTTCTACAAAGGTTCCGGTAAAATCTTCGCGCTCCAGAGCAATCTCAGAAACATTCGTAGTGTATTCAATGTAATGCGTTAAGTCCACTTGTTCCGAATTTACTGTTGCCACCTGTAAGTAGTTGAAAGCCGGAGCTGTTGGAATTGGAACAAAGAAGCAAGATGGATTGGAGAAAGCTCGATTGTTATTTGTAGCAACGCCTTCCACTACAAAACAATAGTTCGAAGCCTGTTGAACTGGAACTGTAAATGTTGTATCCGTTGTGTTGCCGGCTAGAACATAATTACCACCATCCTGAAGCACGTAAATCTGATACTCACTGATGCCAGGCCAACCCTGATAATTCGACCAGGTTAATGTGACTTCGTTCGCACAGATGTCCAGAGATGATCTGAGGAAGATCGAAGTGTTCAACAATGCCTTAGCCGATGTTTGGTAAGTTGGCGGAACCGTCGATGTGAAACAGGAATCAAATGCTGCAACCGTATAAGTTAGTGGTCCGCTATCCGTTGGCACATTGTGCAGGTATGATGTAATGCTTTGATCCCAAATAGTATCCAATGGAACAACGAACCCGTTTTGATCCAATGTATAAATGATGTATCCGTACGTATCGATCTGAGCATTCTGATCCCATTGAATTTCGACCAATCCTGTGAGCGTGTCAATGGAAACGTGCGCGATATTTGGAATGTCTGGTGTGATCATATCCTCCAGCAAATCTCCAGCAATGTTGGAAGTGTAATTGCAAGGTGAATTCGGAAGTACAATCTGATAATTGATGAAGTCCGAACAGACGATAATGGTATCGATATACGTCGTGGTTCCGTATGGAACGCTATCGTGCAGGGTCCAAGTTCCGGCAGGATATTCCTGATAGATGTGATAATACCCTCCCATGCCTGCTGTTGGCGTTGGCATTGGATCGTTCCATTGAAGAATGGCAGTTCCATTGGATGGATTGTTCAACTCAAGATGAATGTTTGCAACCGTATCCGAATAGGTGAAAGTGGTTCCAAAACATGCAGAACCTACCGCAATTTGAAGATCTTCCGCTTGTCCGGTTGGTAATGCTGTGGTGAAACTGTTCGCATTGATGTTGGAAATTGAACCCAGAGTTCCGCTTTGCTCAGAAATGATTTCATAGGAGTTGAACGATCCGTTTATATCCGTCACAGGATCCCAGTTAATGGTAATGTCTCCGTTTGCTGCCGTTTGAATGCAATTAATTTCCGGAGCTTGAATGATATCCGGATTCTGAACATTGACCTTAATGGTGGCGTATTTGACTCCCGGAATCGGACAATAATCGTCTTGAATCTTGAAGACAAAAATATACGGAACTTCCATAGCTGTGTACCCATAAGGATTGACCAAATGAGCGCAATCTGTTTGCCATGAAAAGTTCGTACTGACGCCTTGTGGCGCTGTGATCGGTGGCATCTGATCAATAGTTGCACAAGGAGCAATGGCACATCCTACAGGAAGCGTTGGATTGGGACCGAACTCCAAACCTGTCGCCGTTAGAATGTTGTCCTGAGGCGATCCATCTTGTAAGAATTCTAAATCTGTTCCAGCCAGGCTGAAGGTTACCAAATCTCCTGCAGTTACGGTCGTTTCGAAAGAACCTGCAAAAGGTCCGTTTACAGTTGGTGGACTGTTAGCTCCGCTGCAATTCTGAACAATTAATTGGATTTCACGTTCCACCTCAGCAATCAACACTCCTTGTCGGAAAGATTGTGTTACCAGCTTCACGGCAAAGTTCCCTGCATTGTTAGAAAGGAAGGTGATGTTCCCTGTGTTTGGGTCGAGATTCATTGGAATGTTTCCTGGATTCAATCCAACGCCTGGAGTAGGAGAGGTTGGTGAAAATCCGGGCTCGTATGGAAGCTCGATAGGATCTGTTGGAGGATCGAAAACGGCTCCGATAATGTGGTTCAACGGATGACCGAAAGAAACGGAAATGGAGTCCAAATCGGGGTCTACGGCATTCGAGTTGTATTCGTATGGTTCTCCAACACAGCTTACAAAATGCGGTTCCTGAAGGAATTGTGGTGAATTGTCGATACAGGCTCCTGAACCACCGGGAATGGCAAACATTCTTGATGCCAATGTAATTCCGTAGGTCGATGGATTTTGAATATTAGTAAGTGCGTTATTTCTTGAAAAGTCTTCGTAGGTGAAAATCCAACCTTCTGCTGGCGGTGTTCCCGTCAATGTTATCGGTGCACTTTGGTAGACAATTTTTTCTATCGCTCCAATTCCGTTTCCACCGAAAGCACCTGATCCACAAAGAAGTGGGTTAGGACCGCCGGATACTTGTGTACAAATTGGTGAAACGTCTGTTCTTGAAACGAAATCTACTTGAATGCCTGTAACTGTTGGGTGGTTCCAGACGTCCAAATCGACATTCACGGTATTCACATCTGCACCGTTACAATCGCGGTAAAAAACCAGTTGAAAAATGTAGTCACCACTTCCATCACAAGTCCAGGTAATTTCACCACCGAGAATGTGCGAAGCCCAGCTATTAGCGCTGATTGAAACAAAAAAGAAAAAAAGTAGTGATCGGAACATCCTGATTCAATAACGTAAAAGATTCATACGTAGTATGAAGACGATTGGTTTGTTAGATTCGTTGCTATCCTGCCGATACTATGGTCATTTGCTCCATTTGCAGATATTTCTGGGCTAATTCCTGAATTCTCTTCGGAGTAATCTCATTTATCGCCTTCAAAGCCTCGTTATAAAATTCCAAATCTTTTCCTTGAAGAATTGCGGAGAGATACAAATCCGTCATGGCGTATGGACCATCGGCACTTTTCAATAATTGACCACGCATGTAGTTCCTTACCAAATCCAACTCCTCTTCCGAAACCAGTTCATTGCGCAAACGTTCCAATTCGTTACTGATTTCTTTCAATGCATCTTCCCGAACATCTTTACCAACTTCCGTTGCGATTAGAAAATATCCCGTCTGATTCAGTTCTGCTACAATCGATCCAATACCGTAGGTATATCCTTTGTCTTCACGGATATTGGACATCAATCGACTTCCAAAATAATCACCGAGAATGGTGTTCAGAACAAGGAAATCCAAATAATCCGGATGCTTTTTATTGAAGAGTGTTCGTCCAACGCGAATAGCTGATTGCAAAGCTCCTTCTTTCTCCACGTGCTTGCTACCAACGCGATTTTCAAGGGATTCCGCAAAGGTGGCATCTTCTTCAATCGCAATTTCTTTTGATTTCTGGACAATTGCATCAATTTGACCTGATGGAATATCTCCAACAACCACAACGCGTTCCAAACCGTTTAGAATGAACTCTTTATGAAAGTCTTTCAATCCTTCCTGAGTGACCATTTCGAAATGTTCGTCCTTCAAAACAGTAACATATCGCTTGTCTGATGCAAAAAGTTCCGTTTGAAAATTCGTCTGCGCCAGGTATGATACTTTCTCACGGCTAATCTGCAACTTTTGCTTTCGATCGGAAAGAAAGTCTTTCACTTCATCCTCTCGGAAGTTGACATTGGTAATCGCATCGAACAGAATATCGAACAATGCGGGCAAATGTTCTTTCAGACAATACATAGAAATGACTGCGTTTTCGGCAGAAAGTCCAGTATCGAGAAATCCACCCAAACGATTGATCGCTGCGTTGATTTCTACAGAAGTTTTGTCTTTTGTTCCTGAGAATAGCAATCCGCTTACAAATGAGGCAAATGACTGCTGACTTCGAATTTTTCCTGCATTGAAATACAAGTCAAAGCGAGCTGTGTCGTTGGGAACGTGCGGCATGTGATACAAATTCACGCGATCATTGATGACGTGTATATTTGGAGCAACAAATTCAATTTCTGTGATTGCAGAAAGGGATGGGGATTGTGTTCTGTCCATTATTTCTGAGCAGATTTTATGCGAAGTACGGAACAACGCTGTTTCTGGAAGATGTCGTTTGCAACACGGTGCATGTCTTCAGGAGTAATTCGTTTGTATTTTTCGTTTTCCAGGTTGACGTCATTCGCATCGCCCAGAAGTTCGTTCATTGATAATGCCATAGCGCGGTTCAGCAAGCCCTGGTCCTGGAAAGCTTTTGCCGTTCGGATTTTCACCATGATTCTATCCAGTTCGGAAGTTTCCATAGGGGCTTCGCAAAGTGCTGCAAGTTCTTTCCAGAGTGCTTCGTCCAGCATTTCGAAAGAAATGTCATCGTTCAATTTTCCACTTACGACCAGGAGACCTTCATCGTGCGATCCCATGATGTAAGCGTTGATTTCTGAAACCAATCTTTGCTCTTTTTTCAGCGCAACGTATAAGCGAGATGATTTGTCTCTTCCGAGGGCATCAGAAAGCGCGTCTGCAGTGTAAAAATCATCATGTCTGCGATCTACCATTTTGAATGCGTAGTAAAATGCATCCGTCGGAACGTCACTTTCAATTGTCTTTTCGCGAAATTCTGTCTGTTCTGGTTCCGTAGGAAGATTTCTTTCGTATTTAACTCCAGCCGGGATGTCTCCAAACCACTTTTCCGCTAGTTCTTTAACTTTCTCCAGTTCCAGGTTTCCAGCGATACACAAGATGGCATTTTGTGGATTGTAATGCTTCTCGAAAAAGGCTTTCACATCTTCCATCGTTGCATCTTCGATATGCTCGACTTTTTTACCAATGGTTGCCCACTTGTACGGGTGTTCCTGATAGGCGAGTGGACGCAATTCCAACCATACGTTTCCATACGGTTGATTCAAATAACGTTGTTTGAATTCTTCGATAACTACCTGACGCTGAACTTCCAGACTTTTTGGCGTGAATGCCAGAGAAAGCATGCGATCACTTTCCAGCCACAAAGCTGTTTCGATATTTTCTACCGGAAGAACATCGTAGTAGTTGGTGACATCGTTTGAAGTGAAAGCATTGTTTTCGCCTCCTGCTTGCTGCAATGGCGTGTCGAATTCGGGAATATTGATAGATCCACCGAACATCAGGTGTTCGAATAAATGAGCAAATCCCGTTTGGTCTTCTGATTCATCGCGTGCACCAACGTCGTAGAGCACATTCACAACAGCCAACGGAGTTGTCGTATCCTGATGAAATAAAACGCGAAGTCCGTTGTTAAGGGTGAATCGTTCGAAATGGATCATTAAAAAGTGTATTTATCTGATGATTGCTCCTTCAAAGCAGCTCGGTATTCTTCCAATATTTCTGATACGATATCAGCAGCCGGTTTCACTTCATGGATCAATCCGGAAACTTGTCCGATCTCCAATTCGCCTTCTACCAAATCGCCTTCGAACATTCCTTTTTTCGCACGTCCACGACCCAAGATTTCTTTGAGTTCTTCCGCCTTCGCACCACGATCGTACGCTTCCTGAAGTTGCAGATAGAATTCATTCTTGATCAATCGTACCGGAGTTACTTCTTTCAATGTCAGTAGGGTATCTCCTTCTTTCGCATCAACAACTACTTCTTTGAAATTTTTGTGTGCACTGGATTCGTTTGAGGCTACAAATCGACTTCCAATCTGAACTGCATCCGCGCCGAGGTTCATCGCGGCAAGCATTCCTCGTCCAGAGCCAATTCCTCCTGCGGCAATCAATGGAATTTGCAATTGTTCTTTCACCATTGGAATCAGGCAAAACGTCGTTGTTTCGTCTCTTCCGTTATGTCCACCAGCTTCAAATCCTTCAGCAACTACTGCATCAACTCCTGCAGCCTGTGCTTTTAAAGCAAATTTCACGCTTGATACCACGTGAACCACTTTGATTCCGTGTGATTTCAAGTGTTCTGTCCATGTTTTCGGATTTCCTGCAGACGTAAATACGATTGGAACCTCGTATTTAATGATCGTCTCAATGTGTTTATCGATATCCGGATATAACATCGGAAGGTTTACAGCAAAAGGTTTGTCTGTCGCAGCTTTGCATTTTTGCACATGTTCTTCGAGAATTTCAGGGTACATAGATCCGGAACCGATAATTCCCAATCCCCCTGCATTTGACACTGCTGCTGCCAGTTCCCATCCCGAGCACCAAATCATCCCTGCTTGAATAATTGGGTAATCGATGCCGAAAAGTTCAGTGATTTTGTTTTTCATAGTTCTGTGAATAGTGCAAAAGTACGGGTTTCAGCCAACTTTTTTGGTCCTTTTGGTGTCTTGTTTATAAATCCGTAACTTAGTTTAATTATCGTGAGTTTCATGCGTTTACTACTTGTGATTTGTTGCACCGTTTGGTCGATGTCCATTTTCGGGCAGGAAATCCATCATCATCATTCTATTCATCATGCTTTTGTGGAGAACAAAGGACAGTGGAATGAGCGCATTTTATTCAAGTCTCAATTCGAAGGAGGAAACCTTTGGGTACAGCAGCAAAAGATGGTTTTTCATTTGCAGGATTTATCCGCGATGCACGACAACCACGGAAATCTCTACGGAAATCGAAAGTCGAAAGATCCTGTTCTAAAGCAAACGGTGGTTCACTTGAATTTCAAAGGGGCGCAGGATGTAAGTGAGATCGAAAAATCGGAACCAACAGAGTCATATCAGAACTATTTCATTGGAAATGATCCATCTAATTGGGCATCGAACGTTTATGGCTATGGCGAGGCGGTAATGAAGGATTTGTACCCTGGAATCGACCTCAAATTAATAGAAGACGAATCCAATCTCAAGTACGAGTTTCATGTGTTACCGGGTTACGATCCAAACGCAATCATTCTGGATTATGCAGGACATGAATCTTTGGAGATTAACAAGAAAGGAGATTTGGTGGTTTCCACTTCGCTTGGAAAAATCATCGAGCAAAAGCCGTATGCGTATCAAATTGTCAACGGGAATATTCGGGAAGTAGAATGTGCGTTTGAGATTGTTGAGAACGAAGTAAGATTTGTGTTGGGAGAATTCAACCCGTATGCAACTTTGGTTATTGACCCGGTACTTGTATTCGCAACGTATTGTGGATCGGTTACTGACAATTTCGGAATGACAGCAACTTACGGATATGACGGGACTGCTTATTCTGGAGGAGTTGTTTACGGTAACGGATACCCGATGCCAGATCCGACAGCGTACGACGTTAATTCGAATTTCACTGTTCAGAACAATGGAACGTACGGAATTACGGATTGCTTTATTACCAAATATTCTGAGGACGGAACAACCATGATTTGGAGTACCTTCCTTGGTGGTGGAGACGGACAAAATGGTACTGAGACAGCGCACAGTATGATTTGCGACAATCAGAATAATGTGTACTTGTACGGAGCGACTTCGTCAACTGATTTCCCCATTGTGAACGGATATCAATCGATGCATAACGGAGGTGGAGCCAACGCCAACTATTTCTTTAACGGAGTGTATTTCACCAATCAGGGGACGGATATTTTTGTAGCGAAAGTCAGTGCGAATGGTCAGAATTTGATGGGATCGACGTATTTCGGCGGTTCTGGCAATGACGGAGTGAATTATTTGGTCACTTCAGGAACGTATAATGCAGTAGCCAATTACGATTCACTTACCCTGAATTATGGAGATCAATTCCGAGGGGAAATCATGTTGGATTCCGTTGGGAACTGTTTGGTGGCATCATGTACGCGATCTACGGATTTTCCAACGCAGAATGCCTTTCAGAATACGAATGGTGGTCAGCAAGATGGTGTGATTTTCAAACTTTCCTCTGATTTATCAGCATTGCAATGGTCGAGTTATTACGGAGGTTCTGAGAACGATGCCTGTTATTCTGTGAAGGTTGATTCCAGTCAGAATGTGGTATTTGCGGGAGGAACTTCATCCAACGATTTAACTATTACCCCCGGTACCTGGCAGCAAAGCTATGGGGGCGGGAAATGCGATGGCTTTGTGGTCAAACTCGGAAACTTCGGAACTACTTTTCAGGCATCGAGTTATATCGGAATGGCTGATTACGATCAGGCGTATTTCGTGGATATCGATCGGGATGACAATATCTTCGTGGTTGGACAATCAGAAGGAGGAAACTTTCCGGTTATCAATGCGGGATACGTCAATGCAGGAAGTAGTCAATTCGTGGTGAAGTTTGATCCAGACATAGTTGCGCCTATTAACTCAACTGTCTTTGGAAACGGATCTTCCACGATCAATATTTCGCCGTCAGCATTTCTGGTTGATATTTGTGGAAACCTCTACATCTCTGGTTGGGGAGCGAATATTTTGCAAGGAACCCCAATGGGAGGAATGCCTACCACACCAGATGCGTATCTCGGTAGTCCACCAAATGGATTTGATTTTTATCTGATTGTCATCGAGCGTGAAATGTCCGGTTTACTTTATGGTTCGTACATGGGAGGACCGTTATCGAATGAACACGTAGATGGAGGAACATCTCGATTTGATAAAAATGGCGTCGTGTATCAATGCGTTTGTGCGGGTTGTGGTGCCAACAGCGATTTCCCAACCACACCAGGTGCTTATTCAGATTCAAACCTCAGTACCAACTGTAATGCGCTCGTGTTCAAATTTGATTTCGAATTAATTCCGGACGCCGATTTCACCGTGAATGGAACCATTGGATGTGCACCATTTACTGTTGATTTTACCAATTTCTCTACCGATTCCGATTCGTACTTATGGGATTTTGGAAACGGAGACACCACCTCGGTAATCTTCGAACCGACAGTGACTTTCGATACCGCAGGAGTTTACGAAGTATTCCTCTATGTTACCGACAGCATTTGTTTGTTAACGGATACCGCTCAAATTACCATTACGGTTACGGATTCACTGGAATTAACAACGATCCCGGATCAGGAATTGTGTGTTCCTACAGACATCGATTTCATTGCATACACAAATGGATCAGCTGATACTTACATCTGGTCGAGCAATAACCAATTTACAGATACACTCAATGCAGGTAGCACTTCGGATTCGATTTGGACCTATCAACCTACCGCGCCTGGAGTCTATTATATTGAAGTCTCCAACGATGGTTGTTCTCTGGTCGATAGCGTCAATGTGGATTATATAAGTTCCGCCATTACACTCACTGCCAATGATTCTATATGTGCTGGCGAATCAACTGTTATCACAGCGACCAATAGCAACCCATTGATTACGTTTAGCTATGAATGGTCACCGGACACCGTTATCGTAACCCCTTCAACTTCCAATACTGTTACAGTCGCACCAAATGTCACGCAGTGGATTTATGTTACCGCTTCGTCCAATACAGGCTGTGTTGTTGAGGATTCAATCCAGATTTTTGTAGGATATATTCCTCCGGGGGTAGTAACGGCGACAGCAACGCCAAACATTATTCCTGCTGGAGGTACAACAACATTGACTGGTCAACCTTCAGGATTGAGTTACGAATGGACACCAGGTGAAGGCGTGGTAAATGTTAACAGTCAGGCGACACTAGCTACGATTGATCAACCAACGATATTTACGCTAACGGCTACCGATGGAATTTGTCAGCGCACAGACACCACTTTGGTAGATGTGTTCACGTTTGTCTGCGAAAATCCATTCGTCTACATTCCAAATGCCTTCTCACCGAATGACGATGGTGAAAACGAAATTTTATATGTGCGTGGTGCGATGGTTGAAAAAATGGTATTGCGTATTTACGATCGTTGGGGAGAATTGGTGTTCGAATCATTTGATCGGGATATCGGTTGGGACGGAACTTTCCGAGGAAAAGACATGGATCCGGACACGTACGATTATTACCTGCAAGTGACGTGCATTGGTGGTTTGGAAGAAATCATCAAAGGAAATATAACATTGATTCGTTAATACCTTTTCACAAGTCTCCGCAGTGCAAACTATTTTCTCTGTTCTTTTGTGATTAAATCCAAAGACATGAAGAAAATCATCAACGCAAAATCTCAAAAGTTTCTTGAAAAATACCTGAACAATACGTCTCCAACCGGATTCGAAATGGAAGGGCAGAAATTGTGGTTAGAATACATCAAGCCGCATATCGACGAGTATTTTACAGATAACTATGGGACAGTAGTTGGTGTGATTAATCCAGAGGCGGAATACAAAGTGGTGATTGAAGCACACGCTGATGAGATTTCCTGGTTTGTTCACTACATCACTAAGGATGGATTCATTTACTTGCGCAGAAATGGTGGGTCAGATCACATGATTGCTCCTTCCAAACGCGTAAACATTCACACGGAGAAAGGTACTGTGAAAGCAGTGTTCGGATGGCCGGCAATTCATACGCGTCGTGAAAAGGACGAAGCTCCAAGTATGAAAAACATCTGTTTGGATTGTGGATGCTCAACAAAAGAAGAGGTTGAGAAATTGGGCGTTCATGTTGGGTGCGTGGTGACGTTTGAAGACGAGTTCATGGTGCTGAATAAAAATCGCTATGTAGGTCGTGCTTTGGACAACAGAATGGGTGGATTTATGATTGCTGAGGTTGTTCGCATGCTTGCTGAAAACAAAGTGAAGCTTCCATTCGGATTGTACATCGTGAACGCGGTTCAGGAAGAAGTTGGATTGCGAGGAGCACAAATGATTGCACATAAGATCAAGCCCGACGTAGCAATCGTTACGGATGTTTGTCACGATACGAATACACCGATGATCAGCAAGATAGAACAAGGAGATTTGAAATCTGGTGATGGTCCGGTTTTGACATATGGTCCAGCGGTTCAGAACAACCTATTACAATTGATCATTAAATCCGCAGAAGATAACAAGATTCCGTTCCAGCGAGCAGCGGCTTCCAGAGCGACAGGAACTGATACGGATGCATTTGCTTATTCAAACGAAGGAGTGCCAAGTGCGTTAATCTCTCTTCCGCTACGTTATATGCATACCACGGTAGAAATGTGTCGTAAAGAGGATGTAGAAAACGCTATTCGATTGATGTACCACGCGTTGCAGCAGATCGAAAACGGGCATGATTTCCGATATATCAAATAGGATTTAAAGAATCCCCGCTGAATCGGGTTTTTCCAGCCGACTTGCTGAGTTAGAGTTTCGTACCTTGCGGTAACTGTAAACGAAACAATGTACTTATGAAGAAGGCTACGATCTTGCTATCGTCTCTGATAGCGGCATCGTCTGTGAACGCTCAAATTTTTTCAGACGATTTTGAAGGATATAATGTTGGAGATTATATCGGACCCCCATCAACAGAATGGACTACCTGGAGTGGTACGGAAGGTGGAGCAGAGGATGCTCAGGTAACTAGTGCTCAGGCGAGCAGCGGATCTAATTCCATTTATTTCTCATCATCAGATCCAAATGGTGGACCACAGGATGTGATTTTGGATTTCGGTCAGCAATACACTTCCGGAGTTTTTGTATTTGAATCTGATTTCTACGTAGATGCTGGAGGCAATGGATATTTTAACTTCCAGGGAACACCAACACCAGGAACAACGTGGGCTATGAACTGTAACATGGCAAATGGAGTTATTTCATTGGATGATGGAGTTACAGCAGATTTAGCGCTGGGAACGTACACTCCGGATACATGGTTCACATTGCGTATCGAAGCGAATCTTTCAACAGGACGTTGGCAGGCTTCACGCGATGGTGTGTGTTTCGGTGTTTGGGCAAACTCCGTAAATGAAGTAGCGTCTTTGGATTTATTTCCTATTCAGGGGAGTTCTTACTACGTGGATGACATTTCATTCGATCACACAACTTACACTCCGGTACAATTGAACGCAACAATCACAGGGTATTCTTTCGGTGGAATTATCGCTGGGAAGGATGAAAACCCTTCAGTAACTGTAGCAAATACGGGAACAGATGTGATTACTTCATTCGATGTTGAAGTGCAGGCATTCGGTTCTACGATTACTGAAAACATTACTGGAGTGAACCTGACAGCTGGTCAATCAATGGTGGTTGATTTTACAAGTTCAATCACAACAGGAAGTGTTGAAGAATCTACAACGGCAACAATTTCGAACATCAACGGAGGAACAGATGGTGACGCAACAGATAACGACGCATGTGCTATCGTAAGTCCAATTATTCCAGCTACAGGAAAAGTAGTTGTTGGAGAGGAAGCGACGGGTACATGGTGTTCATGGTGTCCGCGTGGAGCTGTGTTTATGGATCGATTTGAAGATGATTTCGGTGATTACTGGGCAGGAATCGCGGTACACAACGGAGCTAATGATCCTATGGTAGATGCAGATTATGACGCAGCATTAGGAACTATTATCAGTGGTTACCCAAGTTCAACGGTAGATCGTACGGCAGATGTAGATCCATCAGCAATGTCTACAGATTTCTACGCACGATTACAAACGGCTCCAGTAGCAATTATCACGAATACTTCTACCTGGAATGCAGCAACGCGCGAATTGTCAGTAACGGTTGAGGCAGATTTCCAATCAGCAGCAAACAACAACTACCGTTTGGCATGTGTTCTTACAGAAGACGGAGTAAGCGGAACAGATCCTGGATACGCTCAGGCAAATGCTTACGCAGGTGGTGGAAACGGAGAAATGGGAGGATACGAATTACTTCCAAACCCAGTTCCAGCTTCGCAAATGGTATACGATCACGTAGCTCGTGAAATTTCACCGGACTTCAATGGAGATCCGAATAGTTTCCCGGCAACGGTGAACGCAGGAGAGCAGCACTCAGTAACGTTTGACTTTACTGTTCCTCAGGAATGGAATGTTTCGAACATGCACATCATTGGTTTGTTGATTGCTCCTAACGGACAAATCGACAATGCTGGGAAATCAGTTATTGATGCGGTAGCGAATCTTGATGAGGTTTCATTCGATCAAACATTCCGTATGTATCCAAACCCGTCTACTGATATTACGGTAATTGAAGCGGATTTGTCGCAGAATGCAGAAATTTCATTGACACTAACAGATATGGCTGGAAAGGTAGTAGATGCTCGTGATTATAGAGTAGTTACACCAGGTACAAAGTTGCCAATTGCTACATCTGCATTGGAATCTGGAATTTACGTGGTACAGTTGACTGTAAACGGAAATACATTAACGAAACAACTGGTTGTCGAATAATTGATTCGATCTAAAAATGGAAAGGGCCGCGTCTCGACTTTGTTCGATGATCCGGTCCTTTTTTTGTGTCCAAAATCTGAAAATTGGGTACTTTTGTCGGTATGAAGTGGATAGGAGAACGCATCTCATTTGTTGAAGACAAGAACCGAACAACAATCGTGATTGAACCGATGAATACTGGTTGGGTTCGTAGTGCAATGGGAGCATGGGTTTTCATGTGGTTCGCCATCGGAATTTCCATCCTGATCAATTACAATTCACTGGGGCTAGATGAGAATCAAGCGATTTTTATCTGGGTTTTTATGGCTTTCTGGGCGTATTATGCCGTTCGCGTGACACGATCATGGCTATGGCTGATGTGGGGAAAGGAATTGATCAAAATCGATGAGGTAGCTTTAACGTACAAGCGATCCATTCGGAAGTACGGGAAAGCAACACCGTATCTGCTAGAAAACATCCAGAAAATGCGTGTTTCCACCCCGAAAGATAATTCTGTTCAGGCTGCCTGGGAGAAATCACCGTGGATTGTTGGTGGTGAACGCATGGAGTTTGATTACATGGGAAGATTGGTGCGTTTTGGGCGTAAATTGAATGAGAAAGACGCCGAAATGCTTTTCAGATATCTTACCAAGAGAGTAGAACAGCAGATTCGAAAAAGCAAGAAAAATCAAGCAAAGGCAGAGAAAATTTGAGTGAATTTTGGTAGAAAGGGAAAAGTAGAAAGTCAAAGGCTGTCCTTTAACTTTTCACCTGCACCTTTTCACAAATCAATACACCTTCTCCATCAAATAATGCTGGAGCACATCGTAGAGTTTATAACTCTTCTCAATCTTCGTGTAGCCAATTTTCAGGTAGAAGTCTAATGCGTAATCACGTGCATGAAGGATCATTTTTTCGTTGCTCAATTCCTGTGATTTCTTCTCGGCTGCTTCCATGATGATACGACCATATCCTTTTCCTCTGGTAGATTCATCCACTGCGACGAAGCGCGTTTGGGAAACTTTCGGCTCGGCTTGATCCAATCGGGCAATGGCTCTGAGAGTATTCCCATCGTATAGGGCAAGGTGAATTCCGGTAGCGTCTCCATCATTTCTTTCGCTTCCCCGTGGTTTCCCCAAAGGCTCACGCAAAATGCGATAACGTAAATCGTAGTACGCTTCCCATTCTTGATCGGTTTCTGGAGATCGAACTTCCATCAGGTAAAAATAGCGGACGCCACGCGTCGGGTTAATGTTCCATCAATGGTTTCTTCCAGTACCAGCGATTGCGCTTGTGCATCCTGAAAGACTTCCTGTAGATTTTTTACGGCTCCGGCAGGAACATTCAGTTCTTGCAAGGTGTTCAATAAATCGTCGGCGTTCCATTTCGCAACTTCCGTTTTCAAAAGTTCGAATAGTTCTTGTCGGTTGACCACGCGCTTCTGATTCGAACTAAACCGATCATCTTCTGTAATTTCCGGAACTTTCAACGTTGCACAAAGCTTTGAGAAATGAACGTCTGAGCCAATGGCAAAGGTGATGGTTCTATCGTCTTTTGTTTGGAACAATTCCCCGTACGGAGCAATATTTGGGTGCTTGCTTCCGATGCGTTTCGGAACGTGATCTGCCATCAAATAATTCGATGCCTGATTGACCAAACTACTCACCGCAGCATCGTATAGAGAGACATTTACTACGGTTCCCTTATTTGTCTTTTCGCGGGAGTACAGAGCGAGCAAAATCGCTTCCTTCAGGTGATGTGCCGAGAGGACATCGATAAATGCAACAGGCATTTTTGTTGGTGGTCCATCCGGTTGACCGTTCATAGACATGAATCCAGATTCCGCCTGAAGAATCAGGTCGTAAGCAACGCGATCACTTTCTGTTCCGTACCCACTGATTTTTCCTACAATCAATTGCGGAAATTGTTTGACCAAATCATCGTCGATCAATTGAAACTTCTCATAATCCGATCGTTTGAAGTTCATCAAAAGAATATCAGCTTCGGAAAGTAACTCTGAGAATTGAGATCGATTTTCAGCATCCATCAAATCCAGCGTCAGGTATTCTTTTCCGTAATTAATACTGGAAAAATAGGCAGATACTGAAGCTTCTTTGGGTTCTGTCGGAAGTTTCCAGGAGCGCGTTACATCGCGATATTTAGGATGCTCCACCTTTATTACTTCTGCTCCCAATTCAGCAAAGTACATTCCCACGCTTGGACCTGCCAACACGGTACTGGCATCAATTACTTTGATTCCTTTTAGTGGTAAATCGGATTGTCTCATATTGAGTTCGAAGATACGGAATTCAAGAGCTTCAAGGTGAACAGAAAACAAAAAGGACCTAACATCCGTTCCATCACCAAAGAGAGACAAGATGATGTAAGGATGTGGCCCTTGTTAAACCTAACTAACTAACGGAAAATTTATCAGAGTACTTTACTACTACTATCAAACTCTGATACGTCTTAATCTCCGGAACGGATCAATTGAAAGTCGCTCCGAAGAAATAAGTTTCTAAACTATAGATGCAATAATACGATTGCGGAGAATGCAGGGCAAAGAAATCGGTTAACATGTGGTTAACATGTGCTAAAGTCCTGTGTTGAAAGGCTAAGCTTCGTGTACGATTTTTTTGAGATAGGTATGCATGTCGTCTTCTTTGGATAAGCCGAGCTTCTTTTTGAGACGTGTTTTTGCAATTTTGGCGGAATCCGGCGTGATATTTTTCTTAATGGCAATTTCCTTGTTCGATAGGTTCAAGACGATCATTACCGCCAGGCGAGTTTCAGTATCGGATAAGTTAGGATGCTTGATTTTCAAATCGCGATAAAAGTTGCTTCCTATCTCACCAATTTCTTCCTGCAATTCTGCCCGTGTGGATTTGATGTCCATTTCCGACTGGACAAACATTTCGATATGACGGCGATCGGCGCTGTCCAATCCGTCGAGTTTCAATAGTTCTTTAGAGAGCGATTGCGCGAAATCATTCTTTACTGTAAGTTCCAACGACAACTCCTGAACACTTCTGGATTCTTCCTGAACTTTGAGGGACAAGATTTCCTGTTCTTTCTTTGCCAAATCCAATTGGACTTGTTTCATCTGCTGTTTCTTCTTTTGGTCAGAACGGTATTTACCGAAAAGCAACCCAACGATTATTAGCAGCAATGCCAATCCTGAAATAATAAACCAGTTTCGCTGCGATTTGCGTTCTTGTTCTTCTTCCAGAAGCTGTACTTCCTTGTCCATCAGATTGCGTTCAGCAGTCATTTGATCTTTAACCAATGACACGGAATTCTGAGAATGCGCTTTTATCAATTCACGATTGGTTTCCAGGCCCATCTCAGATTCTTCTTTTACAAGCTGAATGTACTTTTCTGAGTATTTCTTGTATCCCGATGTGTTGCCAGTCGCATTCATCGATACAATTAAGTTTTGGAACAACTCGGTCTTTTTCGCATTGCTGAGTTTTGTCTCGTAGTTTTGCCACAATTCTTCCAGTCGTTGAATGGCTTTGTTGTGCTGGTTCCAGTGTTGCTCAATGGTAGCAAGCGTCAATTCAGCATTAATGTAAGAACCAGTTTCATTCTTCTCTAAGCTTCCTTGAGCATCGGCTAATATGTAGGTGTACGCTTGATCGTAATCTCCCTGGGCCAAATAGCAAGAGCCAATATTTCCGAGAATAATGGGCTTGAGATTTTTACGGATATTGAATTGATCAATAATTTCCAGAGCAGATTTAAAGGATTCAATGGCAATGCTGTACTTTTCTGTTTCGCGTGCTACTATCCCGTACTTGTTGTATGCGCCGACCTTTTCCGATTTGTCTGAGGTAAGATCTATATGTTCTAAGGCAGTTGTCAATGCACCATCAGTATCACCAAGTTTCACCTGAAGCATGGCTTTATCGAAATACCAGCTTCCCGATCTGTTTGTGTTGCAATCTTCTTCCAGAAATTTTACAGCTTCCTCGTAATCTTCCATCATTTCCATGATTCGGGCAAGTCGACGCAAGATTAAAGAGCACTCTTCACAGTTGTTCGTATTTGATTTGCAATACTTCTCTTTGGTTAATATTCCAAGTTTGTATGCTTCAGCTGTTCGATTGAATGCCAGATAAGTGTCAATCTTCTGGAAAATCATCTTGACCTTCCTGCTTTCTGGCTGAGAGCTCTCAATGAGCTTGTTGTTGTAGTATATTGCTGAATCAAAATTGCGCGCATCGCGATGCTTCGTTAGGCTCTGATAATACTTCTTGAACAATCCTGTCTTTTCAAAAGAATCTTTTGATTGGTCCTGAGCAAAACCCTGCAAGCAAGTTAAGAGAGAGAAGAATAATAGTGCTCGATTCAAATTGTTAGTTATTTAGCACAAAGTTAAGAATTGGTTCTGGAAATGAATTTTGGATTTCGGGAATCAGATATCTTTGTAGGATGCAAAAAATTGAATTTGTTGGAAACCAAACCGGTGCTTCGGAACGCGCCGTAACGAATACATTGAATCTGATAAGCGAAGGAGCGACGGTTCCTTTTATTGCGAGATACCGGAAGGAAAAAACGGGTGGTTTGGATGAAGTAGTCATCACAGCAATTCGCGATTCCGGTGAGAAATACGACGAACTCATTTCACGGCAACAGACGATTGTCAAAGCTATTGAAGAGCAAGGTCGGATGGACGAGCGCCTGAAATCGAAGATTTTAGGATGTTTTGATCCGGTGCGTTTGGAGGATATTTATTTGCCGTACAAACAAAAGCGATTGACGCGAGGCGAGAAAGCACGAAAATTAGGATTGGAACCCTTGGCGAAGATGATCATGTCGCAGCGTGGAGGCGATCCGGAGCAAATGGCAGATCGTTTTATTAAGGGGGATATCTATGACGAAGAAATGGCAATCGCCGGGGCAAAAGATATTATTGCGGAATGGGTAAACGAGAATGAAACTTTACGCGATCGTTTGCGACAACAATTCGAGAGACATGCTGTGCTTTCGGCGAAATTGGTCAAAGGAAAGGAGAAGGAAGGAGAGAAGTACAAGGATTATTTCGATCATTCGGAATCGTTGCAGCGATGTCCATCACACCGTTTTCTGGCAATTCACCGTGCAGCGAAAGAAGGAATCTTGAACTTGAAAGCGCGTCCGGATGAAGATAGAGCATTGCAGAATGTGACGCGATTTTTTGTCAAAGGGCATGACGCTTGTGGAGATATTGTCGAGGATGCTTGTAAAGATTCCTACCGTCGTTTGCTCCGACCTTCATTGGAGAACGAAGCGATTTCAAAAGCAAAGGAAAAAGCGGACAAAGAAGCGATTAAAGTATTTGCGAAAAACCTTCGACAGTTGTTGCTTTCACCACCTCTTGGAGCGAAACGTATTTTGGCAATCGATCCCGGATTCAGAACAGGTTGTAAGGTTGTTTGTATCGACGAAAAAGGAAATCTGCTAACGAATACCACGATTTTCCCTCATCCTCCACAAAAAGAGATGTCAAAAGCGAAATCGAAAATAGCTCAATTGGTTCAGGCCTATAAAATTGATGCGATTGCAGTGGGAGATGGAACGGCTGGACGAGAGACAGAACAAATGGTGAAACACATTCGATTCGATCGGGATGTTGCCGTATTCATTGTTCGTGAAGATGGGGCATCCATTTACTCGGCAAGCGCGATTGCTCGTAAGGAATTCCCTGATTATGATGTTACGGTTCGAGGTGCGGTTTCTATCGGTCGTCGCTTGATGGATCCTTTGGCAGAATTGGTGAAAATTGATCCGAAATCGGTGGGAGTAGGGCAATACCAGCACGAAGTCAATCAGAGTGAATTGAAAAAATCCCTGGATGATGTAGTGATCTCCAGTGTGAATGCCGTGGGAGTAGATGTCAACACAGCGAGTGCTCACTTACTCAGCTATGTTTCCGGGTTAGGACCTTCATTGGCCGAAAATATTGTGGCGTATCGTGATGAAAACGGTCGCATTGAGTCGCGTCAGGAATTGAAAAAGGTAAAGCGTTTGGGCGACAAAGCATTCGAACAGGCAGCAGGATTCATCAGAATTCGGGACGGGAAAAATCCGTTGGACAATTCAGCGGTACACCCGGAAAGTTATAAGCTAGTTGAGGCGATTGCGAAGAAAAAGTCTACAACGACGGAAGCGTTGGTAGGTTCCTCAGAATTACTGAATGGCTTGAAACATGAAGATTTTTCGGAGATCGATGCATTTACTTTTAAAGATGTCGTAGAAGAATTAAAGAAACCGGGACGTGATCCACGTCAAAAGGCGAAAATTCTGGAATTCGATCATCGCTTGAAAACCATCGACGATGTACAACCAGGAATGACCTTGAATGGCATCGTAACGAACGTGACCAATTTCGGTGCTTTTGTCAATATTGGAATTAAGGAAAACGGACTCATTCACAAGTCTCAATTGGCAGATCATTATGTGGAAGATCCTTCAGAATACATTTCCTTGCATGAGCATGTGGAAGTGCAGGTGTTAGAAGTGGATTTAGGTCGGAAACGAATTGGGTTGCGAAAGGTTTAGAGTGATTGCTTGACTTCTTGATGTTTTGATTCTTTGATGGGTTCTGGAGGCGACTTCCATTTTCATGACAAAAAATATGCGTTTCACAACAGAATATCATTCCCTTGATACAAAGACAACCTACAAATGAACTGTAAACTGTAAGTTCAACCCAAACTTCTATTAATTGAATCATGATGAACATCAAATTTGACTCGTCTGCATTAGGGAATGCAGCATTAACTGACAGCAATGTCTACATTACTTTCGCAGCGGCAGCTTCGGATATGGTCTACGATCCGAACGGAACGAAAGAGACAATTAACTTTGTAGCCAACAACATTACAATTGATGGAACTGAGTACGGCACTTCCAAAGCGTACAGTCTGGCTGACGTCGCATCAAAAGGAATCCAGTTGAATTCTGCTACTTCACTTATCGGGTTTATCTCGTACGGAGATAAGAAAGGTATTGAGAAATTGGGTGTTGGATCGCAGCCGGCCTTTTTGGACGCATCCACTCCACGTTACTCTATTTTTGAAATCTCTTACAATGGAACCACTGGAGGGGCGGATATCACGAACATTTCACAATTCGGTGGTTCGATCGATATGGAATTCCAGAAAAGCGACGGAACGGTACAATCCAGAATTGGTAATACCCTCGACACAACCAAAATGTTTACTGCTCTCGGTGAAAGTTCTGATTATTCAGGATCTGGATCTACGGCTGTAATTTTCCTTGACGCCGATGGTAAGTTCCTTCGCGCTGTAGGGACGAACGTTTTCCCAAATGGATCGGTGCAAACTCCTTTTGATAAGTTCAATGCATACCTTCAATCGTTGTTCACGGCAAATGGGTCAAATAGCGTGGTGAAAGAATTGACAAATCTTGCTCCGGGTGCAAATCCAGGTGGACAAGGTTCTGCTGGTTTCCCTTCTTCAACTTCAGCTACGAATGTTACACCAAGTACATCTACAGATTCTGTGATCTACAATTTGGATTACCACTTCACAGCGCATGTTACGCAAGTGACGGAACCAGGAACAGATGCTCCAAATGGAACGTACAGCGTTAAACTAAAAGGATATGTGAACGCAACGGCTGCGAATTCTGGAACTGCGATTCAAAGTTATAAGTACGACAATCTTGAGATCGAAATTGCGGCAGATGATTTAACAAACAACAATCTGTATATGACGAACTTCATCTATCAAGCGGCATTGCAGGGAGCTGGGATCAGCGTTAGCATGTCTGGATGGGAAGATTTCATCACCGACTTTGGTTCAGCAAATGTAGAGGCAGCGGCTATTAAAAAAGTTGCAGGTGATTTTGCAGAAGGAATGACTTGTGGATTCCCGGGAAGTACGGTTAAAGCAGACTCGGATTCCAGTAAAACTTTGGGCGAAATGACAAGCTACGAGTGGTGGCAGAATCCACAGTTGGCATACTCAATAGCCCAGCCTTCGGAATTCTACTACAGCCGATATGGTAACGCGGTTTTCATGAATTCAGATGGAAACAACGCCGGAACCAAATTTAATTATGGTGGTGTATACGGATCTCCTTATGATGATCGTTTTGGATTGAACTTGATTTCACCGGACGCCAATACCACGGATATGGTGATCAAGCTTTTGGCAGATGGAAATCTAACGCCAAGCGCAGCAGTATAATTTTAGATTTAGGTTAATTCAGAAATGCACGTCGAGAGGCGTGCATTTTTTTTGGATTGGTTCTTACGGTAGAAAAGAATGAACAAAAACATACAAGGCATGTAAAAAAGCATCCCAAATTATTTCTATTCGAGACATATCTTCTCTGTTTTTATTGACTTTCTTCTTCTTCTTCAATGTCCTGTATAAACTAATTAGTGATATTCTACTATTCTAAGTTTCCAGATTGAATATAACTTTTTTCGATACACGAATTCCGATTCTAAAATTAACTGTTTTGTTGACCGATTGCCGAAGTAACTAAATTCCAACTCCCGCGGAAATTCCTACGCCACCCCATTGAACAGCGCTTGTTGACCGGTTTTATAGTCAATCCATTTTACTGAGCTTAACGGCAAGAAAATTTTCGATATTCCATATCATCACACCCGAATCAAAAGTGATTGCTGTTGGCATCTCGATTATTGAGCTGTCCTTTGGAGATATAGCGGAGAATAGTAACAAACTATCTTCTTGATGAAACTGATATTTGAATTGCACATTATCTAACATTTCCTGATCGAGCCAATCCGTTTTAATTTCATTATCAGAAGTAAACTCGATAGTTTTTCCAGGTAATTCAGAAAAGTCTGTTGCGCCGAAGAATGTTAACAGACCAATTGTACTATCTCTATCAGAGTTCATCCACTCTTCAACGTCACCTATTGGTTTGCTCCATTCAAATTCCCATTTTCCGATTATCGAAAAGCTTTTTTCTGTTTCCACAGCAGGTTCGGCTGTTTCTTTAGTTACGGAACACCCAGCACAGAGGAGTAATATTACGAGTGCGATCTTCATTTACGATAAGGGTCGGCGCTAGGCAACGTGCGGATTTCTACCAAAGTTTAGTTCTAAAGTTAGGAATAGTTTTCAACTGATATTGGGTTTGTGAATCGTAAACCCGCACTTGTTCTGAGCTGTTCGCCTGAGCTTGCCGAAGGGTGCCGAAGAATGGGGGGTGAGGTGCTGTCCTTTCTACATTTCAGAAATGTAAACGCGAATCTGTTCTTTAGATTTAAGATCAATCGTTTCAGATAAATCCCAATCATTAAGAATTAGATTCCAACGTTCACCTATTTCATATAAGGAATTCACCATAGTGGTAATGTGTGTTGATTCTTGGTTAAAGCGATACCCATCAATCCAAATGTTTTTAATAAGATCATTATCGTAATCGCAGTAAAGGGTCGCACCGTCAATTGTATAAGCATTAGTGTCTTTACATTTTTCTTTGTAACTACCATAACCAGTGTAAACGGAATCGAGTTTTGTTAAACCAGATTTCAGCGCTAATTCTTCAAATTCGTCAAGCCTTATATTTCTGCTGGAGGTTTTGATTTTTTGTTCGTCTCTTACATAAACATCTGTGAAACCTAATCCATCTCGGTGTTCCTCGGAGAATACCTTTATTGCATCGTTTTCTGAGCTTAAATGATTTGAATTTTCTCTAGGTACAACCTCGACCTGAAGGTAGAAGTCTTCATGAAGGTATATTTCACGCTTCGTCAACTTGTACGGATCAGCTTTGACGGGTTGGTGTTCCCGATGCAGATTGGAAGTTTGGTGAGCTTCTTTTTTTGCAAATAATCTACGTATCCAGGACATGGATTTCATTGGTTATAACGGTTCTCAACTAGGAGACGCGGGCTTCTCGGTTGTGGTTGTTGAGCCCGTGGCTCTTAGTTGATGTTATAGTGCGTCCTTTCATTAGTGGTAAGATGCTCCATTTTCGTTCCATATTTTTAGAACTGATTCGTCGACATAAGCTGTTTTGCCAGAGCTCGCTGATTTCGAGAAGGTAGCAACTTATTTTTATCGAGTTCCCATTCGTATCAATCAATTCATACCAGCTGTAACCCCACCATGGCAATCTCGAATCTGTTGGTCCATCATGTAAAATTACTTTGCTTATTTGGGACGATTTAAGAGTAATACTGTCCTTTCCATTTTTCATAGTTACAGTTTCATACCTGATTGTGAAAACGGAGTTACGAGTTCTAATAAAATGATTAAAATGCAATAATATTCCTGGAACCGTAATAATTGAGAAGAAAGCACTCGCAACATGAAAAGCCGTTACAGATCTTTCATTATCTAAATCAATAATAAAATACGAAAAACCAACCTGCATAAGTAGTACAATCCATATCAATATGGACTTCATAAACACTTTGTTTCGGTTATATTTAATTTGCTCTTCTTTCACTCTGGTCTATGCACTATAACTTACTTATAAACACAACCAATATACCACTTTATTAAGCCTTAGATGCCATCCAAAGGATATATCTGATAAGAATACAGTGCCTTATATCTGCGAAAATAACTCCCGGAAAATCCTCCCATTCTCCACCACCAAATCACTCGGTTCATTCTCTACATACAACGATCCCGTTCCTAAACCTTGTGGTAAATCGTTGTCGTAATTTCCAGCAAGTTGACAAATCACCTCCAATCCAATGTTGGACTCCAGTGCTGAGGTCATCCACCAGGGAATGTTTCGCTCTTCGGCTAATGCAATCCATTCCTGAGTGCCGGAAATACCTCCATGTAAACTCGGTTTGAGAATGATGAATTGCGGTTGAATGGTATCAAGCAATCGTTTCTTTTCTTCTGACTCGTTGATGCCGATTAACTCTTCGTCGAGTGCGATGGGTAAGGGTGTTTTACGACAGAGATCGTACATCGCATCCCAGTTTCCTTGTCGAATGGGTTGCTCAATCGAATGTATATCCAATCTGTCTAATTCCTTCAATTTGTCCAATGCCTCTTCAGAATCAAACGCCCCATTCGCATCCACGCGTAAAGTAATTTCCTCCTTTGAATAACGATCTCGAATCGATTGCAACAATTTCAACTCCGTCTCGAAATCAATCGCACCAATTTTCATCTTGATCGTTGTGAATCCTGCCGATATCTTATCCTCGATCTGCTCTCGCATGAATGCTTCCTCGCCCATCCAAATCAGTCCGTTGATCGGTAATGAAGTTTCTCCACGAGAGAAGGCATTGTCAAAGTAGAGCCGCTTTCCGCCTGATTTCAAATCCAGCAATGCGCTTTCCCAGCCAAATTTAATCGACGGCCACTCAGTGAGATCTTCATTTTCAGGATCGCTGCAAAAACGTTCGAGCTTCGCTTCGTAATCCTCAAATGACTCAAAATCCGGAGACAATCCCGGAATGATGCTGCATTCTCCAATACCTTTTACTTCTGGATTCTCTTCTTCCCAAACCGTCAAAAACCACGCATGCTTTTCCGTCAAGACACCACGGCTCGTGCCGCTCGGACGCTTGAACACAAAGGTTTTCTTCTCGAAACTCAGCTTATACGGCATAATGCTTCACGTAAATTAATCCGGCAAAAAGCAATACTGCCAATGCAAACGTGGACAGTGCTACTTTTTTCAATTCAGGATCAAAATCTTTGGGATCGGTAGTGCGCATCACAGTTCTGAGATGGTAGATCAGGAACAATCCCGGTAACATAGCGACAAACAAAATAGGTCGCTCCACTAAATTGATAAATTGACCAATACACCCCAAGGCCAACATCACCAGCAATACCTGATACATTTTTCCAAGGTTGGGGCCCATTCGAACTACCATGGTAATCTTTCCCGAAGCTTGATCGTTATGGAAATCGCGCATGTTGTTGAGGTTCAGTACGGCTGTGCTAAGAAGTCCAAATCCTAATGCGAGGAGAATATTTTCATTCAGAAATGACTTGGCGTACAGGGAATAAACTCCGAGAACACTTACACCGCCGAAAAAGAGCAAAACCATCAAATCGCCGAGTCCCATGTAGCCATACGCTCGTTTCCCAACCGTGTACGTGATGGCAGCCAATACGCAGAGGAGTGCTAATCCGCCGTAGAACCAAATCATGCTTGCAGGCATATTTTGTGTACCGAAGTAAATCAGCAATCCGGCAGAAATCAAACTCAGAACGGCGTTAATGATCACCGCATTTTTCATCTCTTTTGGTGAAATTACGCCAGATTGAACGGCGCGTTGCGGTCCAACACGATCGTCGTTATCGGTTCCCTTAACACCATCCCCAAGATCATTGGCTAAATTGGATAGAATCTGAAAAAGTACAGTGGTAGAAATAGCCAGTCCGAAAATCAACCCGTCCCAAAATCCGTTGAAATAGGCAACCGCCGATCCAGCAATGATTCCCGCGAGAGAAAGCGGTAAAGTTCGTAAACGCATCGCTTGAATCCAGGCTGCTCCTTTTGACATTGAGCAAAGGTACGCAACGGAATTTAAAATTAACGATAAAGATGTGCGTGCATAATAAAAAATTGTATCTTCATCGCATGAAATTAGATCCTTCCCAAGCGGCGTTGAGCAAAATGCTCGGTCTGGAGTTTCCATTGATTGTGGCACCCATGTTCCTGGTGTCCAATACGAAAATGATTATCGCAGCGATTGAAAGTGGAGTGACAGGTGCTATTCCAGCCTTGAACTACCGTACCACGGATGAACTGAGAAATGCCATCCGGGAAATTCGATCGGCTACAGATGGACCATTTGGGATCAATTTAATCGTGAACAAATCCAATTTCCTGTATAAGGATCAACTCAAGGTTTGTTGCGAAGAAAAGGTGGATTTCATCATTACCTCCCTCGGTTCTCCCCGTGAAACCATCGAAATGGCACATCAACATGGTGTTTTGGTCTTTTGCGACGTGGTGGATGAAAAATACGCGAGAAAAGTGGAGGAATTAGGCGCAGATGCCATCATTGCGGTAAACAAAGAAGCAGGTGGACATGCCGGACCAACATCCTACAAGGAATTGCTGCCGCGATTGAAGGAAGCATGTAAGATCCCGGTAATCTCCGCTGGTGGAGTAGGGAATGGGCAGGAAGCGTATAACATGCTGAGTCATGGAGCTGATGGTTTATCTGTAGGCTCCTTATTCATCGCTTCGGAAGAATCTGATGTCTCACAGGGATATAAGCAGGCTTGTGTCGATTACGGCGAAAAAGACATTGTGATGACCACGAAATTGTCGGGAACTCCCTGCACTGTGATTAATACGCCCTACGTACAGAAAGTAGGGACGAAACAAAATGGGTTAGAGCGATTCCTGAATAAAAACAAACGTCTCAAAAAATGGATGAAAGCACTTACGTTTGTCCGTGGCTCGAAACGATTGCAAAAAGCGGCATTCAGTACTACCTACAAAACTGTTTGGTGTGCCGGACCATCCATTGAGCATGTGAAGGCAATCCGACCGATGAAAGATATTATTGCTGACTTGAAAACCGGATTCGATGGAGCCAAGTAAGCGTCTTAAACAAATCCGAAAACAGGTTTTTCTTTTGGGTTTTTTCAAAATTCCGATGCTGTGGTTCGTTCGTCCGAAAGTGGTTTCCATTGATGAAAATGAATGTGTAGTCAAGATTCGATTGCGTCGAAGAACCAAAAATCACGTTCGATCCATGTATTTCGGAGCGATGGCAGTTGGCGCCGATTTATCCGCTGGATTGCACACTTTTTATTTCGCCGGAAAAGATCAAAACCGAATGCATTTTGTGTTCAAATCAATGGAATGCGAATTTCTAAAACGTGCCGAATCAGATGTGCGATTCATTTCCAGAGAAGGGGATAAGATCAAAGCTGCTGTCGAAAAAGCAAGAGAATCTGGTGAACGTCAGAATCAGGAGGTGATGGTGGAAGGAGTAGACAACCAAAACGAAGTTGTTGCCACTTTCAGAATGGTTGTATCGGTGAAGTTCAAATAAGCGCGGAGAATACTATCTTTGCCACCAAAATTCTGCACTTATGAAGTATATCACTCCGCTAGAGTACAAAGAGCTACAGAATAGCAACGATTCTGTTTTGCTTGACATTCGTGAACCTTATGAATTGGACATTTGTTCAATGGGTGGATTGCATATTCCCATGGCTGATGTAGCTGCTCGGGCATCTGAGATTGATAAATCAAAAGAAGTGATTGTTCTATGTCGTTCCGGACGCAGAGCAGAATCAGTAGCGAATTTGTTGGAAACAGATCTTGAGTTTCCAAATGTATCCATCCTGAAAGGTGGAATTCTTGCCTGGATCGATCAGGTAGATGCATCATTAGAATCTTACTAAGATGGGAGGTCGTACACTACTACAATGGTTGCTCATCTCAGCAAGAGGTGTGGCAATGGGAGCAGCGGATGTTGTTCCGGGAGTTTCCGGTGGAACAATCGCGTTCATTACTGGGATTTACGAGGAACTAATTGACAGCCTCAACAATATCAATTTAGCTGCGGTTAAGATTTTATTCAAGGAAGGAATCAAAGCCTTTTGGAAGCACATCAACGGAACTTTCTTTGTGTTTTTATTTGGAGGGATTATTCTGAGTTTGGTTACTCTGGCTAAGGGCGTTTCCTACCTTTTGGAAAATGAACCCGTAATGCTTTGGAGCTTCTTCTTCGGACTCATTATTGCTTCAGTTTGGTTGATTTCCAAATCTATAAAGAAGTGGAATGCCGGAGTGATTGCAGCTTTGGTGATTGGAACAGGAATAGCATTCTATATTTCAACGATCCAAACGGTCGCTAGTGGAGAAGCAAATTGGTACATTCTTCTGAGTGGAGCGATTGCAATTTGCGCGATGATTCTACCGGGTATTTCAGGATCGTTTATTCTGGTTCTGCTCGGGAGCTACAAAATCGTCATCGACGCCATTAAAGATCGCGACCTAATGATTATGGGATTGTTTGCGGTTGGATGTGTGATTGGATTGATGACTTTCTCTCGCGTTCTGAAGATTCTATTTGCGAAATTCAAAGAGATCACGATCGCATTGCTTACAGGATTCATGATCGGATCGCTATACAAAGTTTGGCCCTGGAAAAACCGTATCGGTGATGAGCCCCTTGTGGTTCATTCTGATGGTAAAGAAGATTGGATGATGCAAAACGTTCTTCCGGGAGATTTCGCAGGCGATGATCAGCTCATGTACGCCATCTTATGTGCAATAGGAGGACTGTTGCTCATCGTTGTTCTTGAAAGGTTCGCACCGAAAGAGTCTTGAAAAAGTACGGCTTAATAGGCAAACACCTCGGACATTCATTTTCTCCGACGTTCTTTAAGGCATACTTTGAAGAACATAATATTGATGCTCAATACGGTATAATCGAATTGGATTCCCTCGAGAATTGTCGTGAGACCATAAAAGAATTCGACGGGTGCAATGTCACCATACCTTATAAAGAAGCCATTATTCCTTATTTAGACGAATTAAGTGAGGAGGCGGGAGCTATTGGCGCGGTAAATGTGATCCAGATTCAGGATGGAAAGTTAATTGGACACAATTCAGATGCTTTCGGATTTCATCAATCGATCAAACCATTTCTAACCAGTGCTCACGAACGGGCTTTAATTCTGGGAACAGGAGGTGCTTCAAAAGCGGTTGCATATATATTAAAGAAGATCGGATTGGACGTATTCTACATTTCCAGAAATCCGAAGGGCGAGAATAATTTTTCATACGAAGACATGAACGAACACATGCTTTCGTCTTGTAAGATGATCGTGAACACCACACCAATAGGCATGTTTCCGAACATCGATAATCTCGTTCCAATCCCCTACGAATATCTGACCGAAGAACATTTATTGGTCGATTTAATATACAATCCGCGAAAAACACGATTTTTGTACGAAGGCGAAAAGAAAGGCGCAACAATTCTAAATGGCGAAACCATGCTGAAGGAACAAGCGCTTAAATCTTATCGCATTTGGAACAAAGATGTCTGAATTACAGCGAAGAATATCAGAAGGGGAGGGACAGCAGCTCGATTTTAAATTCCGAATTGACGATCAAAAGAAAATTGCGCGAACACTCGCCGCATTTGCAAACACCGATGGAGGTTCACTTTTAATTGGCGTAAAAGACAGTGGTAAAATTGCCGGCTGCAATCCCGAAGAAGAGTTTTACATGATTGAAGGAGCCGCTCAGGTGTTTTGTAAACCAGCAGTTCCCTTCGAATCGCAGGTAATCCAGGAAGGACATCATTTGGTCATGGAGATTGTAGTGCCTCCATCAGAATTAAAGCATAAAGCTCCCGATGAAAATGGCGATTTGAAGTTGTATCACCGATTGAAAGATCAAACCATGTTGGCGAATAAGATTACCTTCTTATTATGGCGCTATAAGAAAGAGGGGAAGAAGAAAGCCGAGTCATTCACACCGGAACTATCTGAATTATTAAAGTTGATTGAAGAGCACGAACCTGTTTCTATTTCAAAATTGTTTCGCGAATCGAAACTTCCAAAGAATAGAGTAAACGAACATATCGCAACGCTTGTGTATTGGGAGGTTATCGAAAGAGAGGTGTCCAAATCCGGAGTAAAATATAAATCGCTCGAAGCCTCGTCAGAATAATACTTTTGGCGTTCTGATATGGTGGGAATACCTACGATTCATAAAAAATCCTAAAAACAGTTTGATTTACAATTCTTTTCGTATCTTGAAAAAATTGTTTTAATCAAAATACCTTATTAATATATGGGAAGACCAGCAACAAAGCCGGCGAGATTGAAGGACGGGTTCTACATTGAAGTGAAGAATCAAGGAAGTGGAGGTATTCTTATCAGAAGAGATACCAAAGATCAAATGATGCTCGCAGCTGAAGATTATTCACGCATGAAAGAAGTAACCATTCTTGGCGAAATGAAAAACGATAAGTGGGTGGATAAGACGAAAGGAAAAAAATAGAGATATCTTACTATTGAAGAGAAAGGCGCCTACCGGCGCCTTTTTTTGTGCCTTCGATTTAGTTCCTACGCAAGTGTTATGCGTGCCAAATTTATTGTGGATGAAAGATTTATGAAGAAAAATGAAACTTTTTCAAAAAAAGATTGTTTAAAAGTGTTGTTGGAATGAAAGAGATGTCTATCTTTGCCGTCCGCTTTCGAAGCAAATGAGCGAAGTAAGCGTCCCCTGATCGAGCGAGATTGGGGTTAATTTTTGAAAGGATGGCATTGTTTTGAAAGTGGTGCGAAAAAAAAGATTTAATTTTTTTTCGAGAAAGCTTGTCAGAATAAAAAGAGTGTCTATCTTTGCGCTCCCGAAACGAGAGAAAGCGATTGGTTTTTGATTGAGTAAACGGCAGAGCAGCTCTATTAACGAATAGGGTTTTGAATTTGAGAAACGAAGGTTTTTCAGGTTGACAAAAGAGTTCTTTGAGATATTGAGAAAATAAGGAAACAGCGTAATTGAAAAATTATAACACATGAGCCTCAAAAATAATTCAACGTTTTTTACAACGGAGAGTTTGATCCTGGCTCAGGATGAACGCTAGCGGCAGGCCTAACACATGCAAGTCGAGGGGTAACAGAAAAAGCTTGCTTTTTGCTGACGACCGGCGCACGGGTGCGTAACGCGTATGCAACCTACCTCTTACTGGAGGATAGCCCGAAGAAATTCGGATTAAGACTCCATAGTATATCTTCTTCGCATGTTTGAGATATTAAAGGTTACGGTAAGAGATGGGCATGCGTCCCATTAGCTAGATGGTAAGGTAACGGCTTACCATGGCAACGATGGGTAGGGGGCCTGAGAGGGTGATCCCCCACACTGGTACTGAGACACGGACCAGACTCCTACGGGAGGCAGCAGTGAGGAATATTGGTCAATGGAGGCAACTCTGAACCAGCCATGCCGCGTGTAGGAAGAATGTCCTATGGATTGTAAACTACTTTTATTTGGGAATAAACCTAGGTACGTGTACCTAGCTGAATGTACCAAACGAATAAGCACCGGCTAACTCCGTGCCAGCAGCCGCGGTAATACGGAGGGTGCAAGCGTTATCCGGAATCATTGGGTTTAAAGGGTCCGCAGGCGGATTTATAAGTCAGTGGTGAAAGCCTACAGCTTAACTGTAGAACTGCCATTGATACTGTAAGTCTTGAATTCGGTCGAAGTGGGCGGAATATGTCATGTAGCGGTGAAATGCTTAGATATGACATAGAACACCGATAGCGAAGGCAGCTCACTAGGCCTGGATTGACGCTCAGGGACGAAAGCGTGGGGAGCGAACAGGATTAGATACCCTGGTAGTCCACGCCGTAAACTATCAATACTCGTTTTCGGCGATATACAGTCGGAGACTAAGCGAAAGTGATAAGTATTGCACCTGGGGAGTACGATCGCAAGGTTGAAACTCAAAGGAATTGACGGGGGCCCGCACAAGCGGTGGAGCATGTGGTTTAATTCGATGATACGCGAGGAACCTTACCAGGGCTTAAATGTAGAATGACAGATTTGGAAACAGATCCTTCTTCGGACAATCTACAAGGTGCTGCATGGCTGTCGTCAGCTCGTGCCGTGAGGTGTTGGGTTAAGTCCCGCAACGAGCGCAACCCCTATCTCTAGTTGCCAGCGAGTCATGTCGGGGACTCTAGAGAAACTGCCTACGCAAGTAGAGAGGAAGGCGGGGACGACGTCAAGTCATCACGGCCCTTACGTCCTGGGCCACACACGTGCTACAATGGTAGGTACAGAGGGCAGCTACCCCGCGAGGGGATGCGAATCTCGAAAGCCTATCTCAGTTCGGATTGGAGTCTGCAACTCGACTCTATGAAGCTGGAATCGCTAGTAATCGCGCATCAGCCATGGCGCGGTGAATACGTTCCCGGGCCTTGTACACACCGCCCGTCAAGCCATGGAAGCTGGGAGTGCCTGAAGTCGGTAACCGTAAGGAGCTGCCTAGGGTAAAACTAGTAACTGGGGCTAAGTCGTAACAAGGTAGCCGTACCGGAAGGTGCGGCTGGAACATCTCCTTTTTAGAGCAGGTGATTGTGTTAAAAGCAATTATGTCTGTTTCCTATTTCTCAATGATATTTAAGTCCTTCTGACGACTGGAGGAGGGATGAATAGTCCCGTAGCTCAGTTGGTTAGAGCACTACACTGATAATGTAGGGGTCAGCAGTTCAAATCTGCTCGGGACTACAGAACTGGATTATAAACTTTGATCGGTTTATAATCCACTGGAGACATAAAAGTATAATTACAGGGGGCTTGCACAGCCGACTACACATGTGGTATTGCGCAAGCGATGTGATTGTACTGGGTTTCAAAGTTCATTGACATATTGGAATTGATTGAAGTAGAGAATCGAGTAAAACGAGATTAATAAGTTACTAAGGGCACACGGGGGATGCCTTGGCTCTCAGAGGCGATGAAGGACGTGATAAGCTGCGATAAGGTTCGGGGAGAAGCAAATATTTTGTGATCCGGACATTTCCGAATGGGGAAACCTGGCTACTTGAAGAGTAGTCGTCGAAAGACGCAAACCCGCTGAACTGAAACATCTAAGTAGGCGGAGGAAGAGAAAACAATAGTGATTTCCGTAGTAGCGGCGAGCGAAGTGGAAATAGCCCAAACCGGTTTTGTTTCGGCAAAATCGGGGTTGTAGGACTGGGAGGTCCGAAGAAACGTATAGTGGAACTATCTGGAAAGTTAGGCGATATGGGTGATAGCCCCGTACACGAAATGCGTTTTTAGGTACCAGTATCCTGAGTAGGGCGGGACATGTGAAATCCTGTCTGAATCTGCCAGAACCATCTGGTAAGGCTAAATACTCCTGAGAGACCGATAGCGAACGAGTACTGTGAAGGAAAGGTGAAAAGAACCCTGAACAAGGGAGTGAAAAAGACCCTGAAACCGTGTGTCTACAAGCGGTCGGAGCCTACGGGCGACGGCGTGCCTTTTGCATAATGATCCTACGAGTTACTCCTCATTGGCAAGGTTAAGATTTTAAGGATCGAATCCGAAGCGAAAGCGAGTCTGAATAGGGCGACATAGTCAGTGGGGGTAGACGCGAAACCTTGTGATCTACCCATGGCCAGGTTGAAGTTTTGGTAACACAAAATGGAGGACCGAACCAGTACACGTTGAAAAGTGTTTGGATGAGCTGTGGGTAGGGGTGAAAGGCCAATCAAACTGGGAAATAGCTCGTACTCCCCGAAATGCATTTAGGTGCAGCGTTGCGGTAGAGTATTATAGAGGTAGAGCTACTGATAGGGCTAGGGGGCTTCACCGCCTACCAAACCCTGACAAACTCCGAATGCTATAATATATACGCAGCAGTGAGGGCATGGGTGCTAAGGTCCATGTCCGAGAGGGAAAGAACCCAGATCATCAGCTAAGGCCCCCAAATGTATGTTAAGTTGTTTTAACGTTGTGCGATTGCATAGACAGCTAGGATGTTGGCTTGGAAGCAGCCATTCATTTAAAGAGTGCGTAACAGCTCACTAGTCGAGCGATCGTGCGTGGATAATAATCGGGCATTAAACATACTGCCGAAGCTATGACATCGAAAGATGGGTAGGGGAGCATTCTATGTGCGTTGAATGTTAGGGGTGACCCTTGCTGGAGCGCATAGAAAAGCAAATGTAGGAATAAGTAACGATAAAGCAGGCGAGAAACCTGCTCACCGATAGACTAAGGTTTCCTTGGCGACGCTAATCGTCCAAGGGTTAGTCGGGACCTAACGCGAACCCGAGAGGGGTAGTGGATGGATAATGGGTTAATATTCCCATACTTGTATTAACTGCGATGGGGTGACGGAGTGATGAAAGAACCGCGTACGGACGGATGTGTACGTTAAAGGGTGTAGATATTAGGACTGTAGGCAAATCCGCAGATCTAGTCGAACCTGATAGTACCACAAAGCTTCGGCTGCGTGGATAGTGTTCCTAAACGCTTCCAAGAAAAACCTCTAAGCTTCAGGTTAATACAACTCGTACCGCAAACCAACACAGGTAGTCAAGAAGAGAATTCTAAGGTGCTCGAGTGATTCATGGCTAAGGAACTAGGCAAAATGGTCTCGTAACTTCGGGAGAAGAGACGCCAACTTCGGTTGGCCGCAGTGAATAGGCCCAGGCGACTGTTTATCAAAAACACATGGCTTTGCAAAAACGAAAGTTGAAGTATAAGGCCTGACACCTGCCCGGTGCCGGAAGGTTAAGTGGAGATGTTAGCTTCGGCGAAGCATTCAAATGAAGCCCCGGTAAACGGCGGCCGTAACTATAACGGTCCTAAGGTAGCGAAATTCCTTGTCGGGTAAGTTCCGACCTGCACGAATGGTGTAACGATCTGGGCACTGTCTCAGCCATGAGCTCGGTGAAATTGTAGTATCGGTGAAGATGCCGATTACCCGCAACGGGACGGAAAGACCCCGTGAACCTTTACTATAGCTTCACATTGGTATTGGGTAATTCATGTGTAGGATAGGTGGGAGACTTTGATGCTGCGTCGCCAGGCGTAGAGTAGTCGTTGTTGAAATACCACCCTTGAATTATCTGATGCCTAACCCGATGAGGGGACATTGTGTGGTGGGTAGTTTGACTGGGGTGGTCGCCTCCAAAAGAGTAACGGAGGCTCCTAAAGGTACCCTCAACACGCTTGGTAACCGTGTGTAGAGTGTAATGGCATAAGGGTGCTTGACTGAGAGACCGACAAGTCGACCAGGTAGGAAACTAGAGCATAGTGATCCGGTGGTTCCGCATGGAAGGGCCATCGCTCAAAGGATAAAAGGTACTCCGGGGATAACAGGCTGATCACTCCCAAGAGCTCACATCGACGGAGTGGTTTGGCACCTCGATGTCGGCTCGTCACATCCTGGGGCTGGAGAAGGTCCCAAGGGTTGGGCTGTTCGCCCATTAAAGTGGCACGCGAGCTGGGTTCAGAACGTCGTGAGACAGTTCGGTCCCTATCTGTTGTGGGCGTTAGTTATTTGAGAGGACCTGCCTCTAGTACGAGAGGACCGGGGTGGACGTACCTCTAGTGTACCTGTTGTGGCGCCAGCTGCATCGCAGGGTAGCTACGTACGGATGAGATAAGCGCTGAAAGCATCTAAGCACGAAACTCACCTCAAGATGAGATAACTTTTAAGGGCCGTGGAAGACGACCACGTTGATAGGCTACAGGTGTAAAGACGGCGACGTCAAAGCCGAGTAGTACTAATTACCCGTAAACTTATAATCCGTTGATTTTTCTACTTCAATCGCTCCGATATATTTAGACATTCGTCTATAGTGAAAAGTTAAAAAGTGACTAGTGACTAGTCGCTTCTCACTTCTCACTATATGACAACGACTTTAGGTGTTTATTGCAGCATGGTCCACCTCTTCCCATTCCGAACAGAGAAGTTAAGCCTGCTTGCGCTGATGGTACTGCCTTTTTGAGGGTGGGAGAGTAAGTCGACGCCGCTTTTATAGAACCTCGGTCCTTTTTGGATCGGGGTTTTTTTTATGGAATTAAGTGAAGTCCTCCCACGGGAGAGCCCCGATGAAGCTGCGCTTATCGGGATCGTGACAAGCACAAAATTGAAGATTTTGGCTTAGTCATCGATAAGTCGACCTGCCCGATGGCAGGCACGGCGCCGCTTTTATAGAACCCTGATTAATTCGGTAGTCAGGGTTTTTTTTATGGAAAAACCTTTCCCGTATTACCATCAACCAACCTTGTTCATTTCATACATTTCTAGAATCACATCGAGCCAGAAAAAGGCATAACCTATTAAGTTAATACGTGAAAATCGGATATATGTGTACCTGAATCATAATAGAATTTGATTTATCTCATACTTATTTGGATGCTTTATTGTGACCTTCGTAAGACAGTTAATCAAAACTAAGAACAATGAAAAAACAACTACTTACACTGGTCCTGATTCTGGCTACAGCAGGAATCGGATTTTCACAATCTCCAGAAGCTGTAAATTATCAAGCTGTTGCCAGAGATGCAGCGGGAACTCTTCTAAACAATCAAAACCTGGACGTTCGAATTGGAATTTATTCAGGAGTTGGAGGAGCAGTTCAGGAGTACGAAGAAACACACGCTGTTACAACCAATCAGTTTGGACAGTTTTCATTAAAAATTGGACAGGGAACGGTTGTAACCGGAACCTTCTCAGCAATTGGATGGAATGCTGATGAGCACCATCTGAAAGTAGAGGTAGACAACGGAAGCGGTTATGTCGATCTCGGGACAACGCAATTGGTCTCTGTACCTTATGCGATGCACGCATCCACAGCAGACGTTGCCGGACCATGGGAGCTGAATGGTAATAACGCATTCTATAACAACGGTTATGTTGGTATTGGAACAGATGATCCGCAACACCATTTGCACCTATATAAAGGAGGATTGAACTATATGATGTTCTCAGATACGTATACAGGACCAACTTCTGGAGCTAGAATTGGTGTGAACGGATCCGGACATGCATTCTTTTTAAATGAGCTTAGTGATAGAAATCTTTTCCTTACAACAAATGGAACGAATAGAGTAGCAGTAACACATGACGGCTTGGTTGGAATAGGAACGAATGCACCAGAATGGCCTTTGCATCTTCACTCAAGTACAGGAACTAGTTATTTGAATATTTCAGATGGAACGACTGGTGTATCATCAGGATTAAGAGTAGGGTTGAGTGGATCTGGGAATGCCTATATCATCAACGATGAAGCAACGAAATCACTTAGTCTGGGTACAGAAGGTACTACACAATTGCGAATAATTAGTAACGGGCATGTCGGAATAAACGAATTGTCTCCAGATCAAATGTTGCATATTAAGCAGGATGCTGCCAACAAAGGATTACGTATAGAACACCAATCAACTACGGACTATTGGGAAAATGGAGTTGGAACAACTACAAAAAACTACAAGTTCTACTATAACAATTTGTCTAGAGCAGACATTTCCTCGGTAGATGGAGCTTATGCACAGCTTTCGGATCGTAGATTGAAGAAGAACATTGTCTATATGGAACCAGTTTTGGATCGAGTTATGGGATTGAAACCTGCAACGTATAATTATATAGACAATAACGATTCAGATATAAGATCTACAGGGTTTGTAGCTCAAGAGGTAGCAGAAGTATTCCCTTCACTTGTTCGTGATATGGAAGGGGGATATCAAGGAGTCGTTTATGATGGATTTGCAGTAATCTCGATCCGTGCGATTCAGGAGTTGAACGAGGAGCTTCAACTACTTAAAGAAGAAGTAAAGTTGCTTAAAGAGCAAGTGAAACAATAAAATTGCACAGATGAAAAAGTTATTAATCATACCTTCTTTCCTGTTGTTGATTCCCATGATAGGATTCGGACAGGTAACGAAGGAAAGAGACGTCGTCGGCAGTGCCGGGGAAGTTAGCTCGACCGGAGGAATGGAAATTTCATGGACGGTCGGAGAAGCAGCCATCAACTACTCAGAAAATGCGAACCTGATTGTTTCAGATGGATTCCAGCAAACGGATTATCTAACAACCGGACTGGAAGAGTCGGGATCGATTGAGGGAATTAACGTATACCCGAATCCGATGGAAGATCAACTGAATTTTGAAGTTGCTTCCAATCAGGTACAAGACTTGAGTGGAGTATTGATTGACGCCAATGGTAAGGTAGTCATGCAAATCGATCAGTTCTACGCTGCCGATGGTTACAAAGGTCAATTGGATGTGAGTCAACTTCCGCCTGGTAAATGGACATTGATTTTTAGGTCAACTTCAGATTTGAAACAAAAGACATTCAGTATTGTCAAAGTTCGATAAAGAAGTTCAGTTCTATTCCGGCGCTTCAGGACCACCTGAAGCGCCGGTTTTTTATTAAAGCATTACTCCAACTACACAGATATCGTCCGTTTGGGGCTGATTCAATCGCCAACTCCTTAAAGCGGCAGATAGTCGATCGCGTTGGATGTCGAAAGGTTGTCCTGAATTACTGCAAAGCATCTGGTGCAGTTGTTTCGATCCGAATTTCTTTGAGTTATTTCCTCCAAATTGATCCTGAAATCCATCCGATCCAAGGTAGATTTTTTCTCCTGGCTTGAATTTGAACAAACGAGATTTAAAATCACGATCTTCTTTTACTTGCCAACCTCCCAATGAATATCCATTACTCTTGTAGATTTCGAAATCGAATTCAGACTTAACGTGCAATAGCTTTCGGTTCGCTGATGCATAGGAAATCTCGTGTTTTTCATCATCAATACATAAGATGCTCAAGTCGACCCAGGGGTTATCGAATTGTGTGTCCGAACTATTAGAAAAACTCTCAATATATCGCTTGTCGAGTTCGTTCAGAACTTTGTCCGGAGCCATGATACCTTTATTCATGATGATGTATTCAAAAAGATTCAACATCAGAACAGTTACCAGCGCCGCTGAAATACCATGACCACTACAATCACCAACAACTATAAAGCGTTTATTGTCCTTTCTGCCGATCCAGTAGAAATCGCCTGAAAGCATTTCTTTCGGATGATAAAGCACAAAGGAATCAGGAAACATTTTATCAAAATGTCGTCTCTTTGGTAACAAGGCTTGTTGCACAATTTCCGCACTCCGCAATCCCGTCTCCACGGATGATGTCATGTGTAAGGTTTTATGCGAAAGTAGAAGGATTCTCGATCAATCCAGTTAATGCAAAATTATGAATCCATCACCTGTATCGTAACAATGACGGGGTTTTTGGCTAAGTATAATTACCTAATTCGGTTTAGGTCTGTAGGTTAGCCACTTCATATTAATTTCACATTGAAGATACATTAAGTCAATAAGATTTGAATGTCATTCGAATCGGATTTTTCTTACCGATTATTTATTCAAATCCCAGGAATAATCCATGTAAGAAGTCTTCTTCGGCGTGTAGTCCATTGGGTGGTATTTCTGAATGAATCCCATTACATCGGGGAAATCAGCTTTGTACCAATCAAAGATCTTCGAAATTTTCGCCTCTTTCTTAGTGAAACTGTTCTTAGTAGTGTCGTTCAGAAACTTTTTCGTTTGCGACGTTAAAGCACTATTCAAATTTCCAGCCGTGTAAGCCTTATTCAGAAGGATAGGGCAAGATTTACTGGCACAATTCAGAGCGAAGTGAATTCGTGGTTCGTTGAATCTTTTTCGGATAATGCCATTCTCTAAATGATCAAGGCTGTACGTGTTCGATCCGATAGTAACAATCTTCTTCTTCCACGGTTCCTTGGCAATTTTGGTAATGGAACTGGTTGGGTAATTATCTACGATTAATTTGATGGTGAAGATGTTGTATGCGTTAATCCAAAATGCCAGTTTTTGGTTCTTGCTCCAGGAAGATTCAGGAGTAGTTTGTTTGAATTCCTCGATAATAGCATCCAATTCCGATCTGTTATCCTTAATCGACTTATAGTTCACATTTCCGCTACTTGTAACATATTTCTTCAGAAGTGCATCCAACTTTTTGTACTCGTGAATATTAAAATCGGGTGTTTCGTCTTCTTTCGTAGTTGACGTATTCGAGTCCGTTTGGGGATCCACGGTAGTAGTCGTTTTTTTGATGTCTGCCGGATCAACCACTGTTTCTGTTCCGTCTTCAGCTATAATTACTTTCTCCCCGTTATCATTCGTTACGACTTCAACTTCTTCTCCGTTTTCGTTGGTAACAACTTCAACAATAGTGTCTTTGCTAGTTGCGTCAGAATCATTGGAATCCATGTTGTCATCCGATCCATTTGAATTTTCTGTTTTCTTATCTGATTCTTTGGAATCTCCTGATTTATCTTCAGATCCGGAACAAGCAGTTGCCACTAATGAGAGTATAACCAGTGAAGAGTAAAGTGCTTTTTTCATAGTAGTATAGACGTTTTTCATAGTAGTATAGACGTTGTTAAGCTCGTAATATTACAATCTGTTACGATAATCGTTGATCCAGTTTGTATCACTAACGTCATTCAATAAACGCCAAAAATTTGAATCCAGAAAAAAATTGAGGTCAACATTTTCAACATCGTATCTTTCGTACAGATATAATTCTTGCTTTGGAGAAGGTTTATGGTACTTGTTGCTCCATCCCGCTTCCGTGTTATGTTGGAAAGGATATGTGGCAAATCGAATTTTCCAAAGTGAATCCAGTGGTCCGCAATAAGCGACATCCTTCCATTGGGTAGAGTCGAATCGAACCCCTCCTTCAATGCCATTTTCTTCGAAATAATTGATTCGATCAGGATTATAGATGCTTGGCCATTCACCGGAAACGATTTTGATGAATGATTCTTTGTCAACGATACGTTTGTTTGATAGAACCCTGCCATTATCTAACCAACACGCATAGGTACAGATATTCCCATTGGAGCCAATAGACACCCGAACTCCGAAGCAACCCTTCGCACGTTCTGAACTTGCAAAAGATGCTCCGATTAACCAGCTCATAACCAATAGCAATCGTAACATAACTAATTGTAAATTACGAAAATTATGCCGAATTGTTTCAGTTTATAGAACACGAAAAGCCAACCATGTAATACCTATGGCAATCAGGGTGATAATAATTGGAATCCACCAGTTTGGAGAAAGAAATATGGAAACAAGCAAAGTTGGTATTAGAAAGAGGGCGAGTAGATGGTATTTGCCCTGATGTTTTTTGTTACTCAAAGCGATAGACCTTGTTGGGAGTTACACAACCATGCAGCTTAACGTCAGTAGGAGTGATGTCAGAGATGTTTTTTTCCAATTTATCGAAGTGGCTAAGACCAATAAATCGACATCTGGGAGAGCATTTACTGAGGAACCGGTCGTAGTAACCTTTTCCATACCCAACACGATGACCTCTTTTATCAAGCGTTAACAAAGGAACAAGAACAATATCGAAATGTTCTGCGGCAATTACCCGACCTTTAGCAGGTTCAGGAATTCCCCATGAGGAAACTTCTAATTGATCTTCCGACTCAAAAAGAAGGTGTTTCATTTCTTCGGTCTTTCTGTTGACTTTCGGAACGGCAACCTGGGCATCAAATGACGTCGCTTTTTCCCAAATTTTGTATGTGTTCAGCTCTTTGGTACGCTCGATGGGTAAGAAAAGACTAACCTTTTTCTTTTCGAATTGAAAATTCTGGAAAAGATTCAATGTGACCGCATCTGAAATGCGCTGTAATTCTCCCGGGGAGAGGGTTTTACGTAGATCGAGATACTTTTGTCTTAGTTCCTCTTTTGTCATGGTTGATTAGATTTCATCCGACATCCGAAAATATCGGCAACGGCTAAAAATAGTTATTTGTTGTTGATTTACACGGGGTTGAATTAAAGTTTTATTATTCGAATATAAGTTGTAACTTTTCGCCACTGAATGAAATGAAACAGACTTACTTATTCCTGATTGGCATCTTTCTCCTGGGAACTTCTGCCATCCTGATGAAACCGGAGATTCAACCGCAAAATCAAAATCGCGCATTAGACGTTGAACAATTAGCTGTATCAGACGTTTTGCTCATGCTAGGCGATGATACCCTAATTCATCACATTCAACAGGTAGATCCTGCGTTGGTTCAAATGGGAGAAGAACTTGTTCTCAACGGATATACGCAGAGAAATGGTAAAAGCAGCAAGCGAATCTCTTCACATTTCGTATGTACCGATTGCCATAATTTGACCCGCGAATTTGAAGATCTAACCAGCGATGATCCAGCTGATCGGTTGAGTTATGCGAAGGCTAATGACCTTCCTTTCTTGCCTGCATCTACTTTCTGGGGAATCTACAATCGTACTTCATTCTACAACAAAGACTACGTAAAGAAGTATGGCGATTTGGTAACGAACGCCCGTGACAGTCTGCATAATGCAACTCAAGTGTGTGCTAAATATTGTTCGTCAGGAAGATATCTGGAGCAATGGGAATTGGATGCGATAATGCAGTATTTCAAATCGCTGGAGTTGAAAGTAAAGGATTTAGGACTGGATGCAACAACCTTAAAAAGCCTTCAGAACATTGGCAAATTACAGCAATCCGAAAAAGAAGAACTAATTACGAGAATCAAGGGGGCGTACATTCACAAGTATGACGCTACTTTCCTCGAAACTATGCCTCGCGAAGAACGTAAATACGGAGAAGGCGGGGATGTTGCCAATGGCGAACTCATTTACGAAGAAAGCTGCATGTATTGTCATGGAAGCGCTCGATTGACGTATCTGTCTCTCGGTAAGAACAAGTTGGATGCCCGGATGTTCTGGTACAATCGGGAATCGTACAGAGATCAATCGTTGTATCAAATCGTGCGTCACGGAACCTACTCGAAACCGGGGAGACGCCAGTACATGCCTTTGTATACGGAAGAAAAGATGAGCGATGAACAATTGAACGACCTTATGGCTTATCTCAAACAATTAGCAGAAAAATGAAACTAACTGGTTTACTAATCGTTGCAAGCGTATTTGTAACAGGATTTTCCTTTGGACAAGATGTTCAGGAAACATTCAATGGAACTCGTATTCTAAACGGACATTCTACCGAAACCATCAAAGCACGGGTATTACAATTCCGAATTGAACATCGTTTCGGAGATTTGGCAGGTGCTAACGGAGGTCTGGATAACTTTTTTGGTTTTGATCAGGCGGCTGATATCCGTTTTGCGTTTGAATATGGCATTACAGACAATTTAATGGTTGGATTAGGTCGTATCAAAGGAACCGGAAGACCTTACAATGCGTTATTGGATGGGTTTGTAAAATATCGAATTCTTCGTCAAAACAAAGAGAAGAAGATTCCTGTAAATCTGGCTGTGCTGGGAACCTCTACTATGAGTTATGCCAAGGCAGCTGAAGATATCAATTTGGTTCAGCATTACCCGGAGTTCACCCATCGATTAGCGTATTCCGCGCAAGTGAATATTTCAAGAAAATTTGGAGAACACCTTTCTTTAGCGATTATGCCAACGTATGTGCATCGCAATTATGTAGCGGCAGACGACGTAAACGGATTGTTCGCTTTGGGAGCAGCCTTCAACTACAAATTCACGAAAGGGTTGGGAATCATTGCTGAATATTATCCAACGTTCCATGACTCTTCTGTAAGAACGGAATTAAGCAATAGTCTGTCTGCAGGAATTGAATGGGTAACCAACGGTCACAACTTTAAAGTCGTTTGTACTAACTCAAGAGGATTTAGTGAAACCCAATTCATTCCATATACGTATTCACGATGGATTGATGAAGATCCACAAGGGAATACCGTAGTTGGGCAGTTCCGATTGGGCTTCAGTATTACAAGAAATTTCAATCTATGAGAGCAACATACATTATTGCGGCTATAGCCATTCCGATTGGATTTATTTTGTCCTGTGAAACAGATAAAGTAGGACAACAAAATCCGGAGTGTCCAACGGAAATATCGTTCAGTTCTCAGGTACAACCAATGATTCAAACGAATTGTTCTACCAGCGGCTGTCATGCTACCCCGGGACCGGGAAAACCAGCATTAAATACGCATGCCGAAATTTCTGCCAACGCATCACAGATTAGAAACGTCATAAAGAAAAATCCGGGTGAACCGTTGTTCATGCCATTGGGTGGACAAAAATTAGCGGATAGTTTGATTCAACAGTTTGGATGCTGGATAGAACAAGGTTTACAGGATAATTAAATAAGGATTTAAAGCAATCAAAATATAAACTGAATTATGAAAAAAAACTACTTGTTTATTGGATTGGCAGCTGTCTCCATGGGAATTTTTGCTTTCCAGAATGACTCGCAAATGCAAATTGTTAAGAAGTTCAGTGGAGGTTTGAACGATGGACGTTCAGGTGCGCCAGGAGAGCAAAACAATTTGGCTTGTACGAACTGTCACTCAGGATCTGTACTTGATGGAACTCAGGAGAATACTATGGTAATTTTAAACGCCCAGTTCCAAACAGTAACTTCTTACAACCCAGGAGATACATATACTGTTTCAATTCAAATGGCTTCTGATCCTGCAAAGAAAGGTTTCTGCGCTACAGCGTTGGATGGTACCGACAATATGGCTGGAGGTTTTACAGGAAGCGGACTTGGTGGTACGGTTGATTACACTGATCTAGGGCGTGATTATGTTACGCATACGGCTACCAGTAACACAAGTACACAAACGAACTGGCTGTGGACATGGACAGCTCCGGCAACGAATGTTGGAGACGTTACTTTCTACGTTGCTACAAATTCAGCGAATGACGATGGAGCAACTACCGGTGATATGATCTACTTGTCTCAACATGTAATTGGTTCTGTTGCAAGTGTAAATGAAGAAGAGATTTCTTTGAACTCTTTCAATGCAGGTTACAATCCTTCAGCTAACGCAGTAACTGTTGACTTCACATCGTTGACTTCTGAGGTTATGTCTTTCAACCTTGTTGATATGAACGGGAAGTCTGTATTCGCGAAAAATATGATGGAGTCTGAAATTGGAGTGAATGAACACACAGTTGAGCTTCCTACAGATATCGATAACGGAATGTACGTTGTTAACTTCTTCGTTGGAAACAACCCAATGTCAGCAAATATTCTGGTTCAGAAATAAGATATTTCTACAACTACTTTATGAAATAGAAAAGTCCCATCTCGATTGAGGTGGGATTTTTTGTTGGGGTTCGCCTTTATCTAAGAAATCGCCAAAAATAGATCAATCACACCAACCGATTCGACACCACTTTCTCAATCCGATCATAAAACTGATGAGGCAAATAAGTCCGCCAATCAATGGTGTCCATTTCTCCACCCATAATGAAATACTGATCTATCCCAACCGCTTGCATTTCGGCTTCCACATGCTCATGGAAGTTAATCATTGCTACCCAGCCTTCATCAATGTCATCAATCCACTCTTCGTAATAACACTCGTCTGAACCGTGAAAATTCAGCACGTTTTCACCAATCAGAATGAACTTATCAATCTCCTCTTGAATTAAAGTGTCTACTATGTCACGCTTGAGAATCATGATGTCATTTTCTATCGCATCGTTCCATTCACCAATCATTTCTATCACCGCATATCCGGTGTGATAATCAGCATAAAGAATTTTCAAATAGAGTGTGGGAGAACCAATGTGGTCCCATTGGGGATGAATGAAAAAATTGTATACGCGATTGCCGAATTCGAACTCACTGTACTCTCGCTCGTAAAACGGCGATTGCAGGTCTTCCGAGGCGATGTATAAATTCCTCCAATGGTAATATGGCTCTATCGTATGCACAGTACAAAGTTATTCCAACAATTCGGATTTTTTGGCATAATTAATGCTCTAAGATTGTTTAAATTTAGAACTCAAATCATCAATCATTACCTATGTTAAAGAAAATCAGTTTTTTCGCACTTGCCGCTTTAATTTTTGTCGGATGTAGCTCGAACGAAGAGAAAGAAAAGAAAAAGCGCACTTTCAAAGAATCAGTATACGCTTTTGTTAATTCACACCCGCAAATTGTAGGCTACGGTAGAGTAGATGTAAGTGCAATTATGGATGAAAGCAATATGGAACAGAATAGTTTGTTTCAAATGTTTGCAGCACCAACGTACGATGGGTTGAAAAAGCAGGTTGATGTTAAATCTCCCGTATATATCGCAACAACAACGACTGAAGGTCATTCTGATTTGACAATCTATGGAATGTTTAAAGTGAAAGACAAAAAAGTTTTTGTGCAAGAGTGGACCAACATGGGATTTGACTTCAAAGAGCACAAAGGTATTAGCTACACGGAAGACGATGAAAAGATTTTGGCAGCCAACGATAGAACATTGATGGTAATTATGGCACCGGGCGATTTCGATGCAAAATCGCTTGTTTCTAAAGCATTCAAGTATACAGAAGGTAAAATTGCACCGGACAAAATGAAAAAGGAGTTGGAAGCTCCGGGTGATTTTGTAATGCACCTGCGCATGGATCGTTTGAAGGCGAATGATCCTTCTATGTCAATGATGCCTGATGGAACAGAGTTGGATTTAGCGTTGAATTTCGAGAAAGGGAAAATGATCTTCGAAACAAGTTTCAACAACTTCGATAAGATCAAGAAACAATTGGGAATGGAAATGGCAAATGAGCCACTTGTGAGTAAGAAGATTACAGATGCTGACGGAAACATCATTATGGCGATGCAAATGAGTGCAGAAAGTAAGTTGATGAATATGGTGGGCATGGATGCAGATAAAATGTCAAAATCGATGTCATCTTTGCCGTTGTTACTAAGCGGTATGGAAGGATCTATTACCATGGGAGAAATGACGGCAGAAGATGAAGTAGTTATGCCCGAATCAGGTAAAGCCATGGGAGATCAGTACATGGAACTTTTGATCGACCTTGATGCAGTTGCAGAAATGGCTCCTAAATACCAGGAATACTTGAGCAAATTGGATTATGCAACTGTTGAGTTTATGCAAAATGGTACTACACGATTTGTAGTGACAACGGACGAAAAAGGAAAAAACTTTTTGGCTACTGTATTTGAAACTGTTGATGAGTTCATGAACAATGGTGGATTGATGCAGGTAATGGCGATGCAATAATAAAATTTAAATGGCGAAGGAAAGAGAAGATTGGAATGAGTTGACGCCAGAAGAAAAACGCGTAATAATTCACAAAGGAACTGAAACTCCATTCAGTGGAGAATTCAACGGGTTTAAAGGGAAAGGAACCTACGTTTGCAGGCAATGCGAAACGCCTTTATACCGATCCGAAGACAAGTTCAATTCAGGATGCGGATGGCCATCTTTCGATGATGAAATCGAAGGGGCAGTAGAACGCGTTTTGGATGCGGATGGCAGACGGGTAGAGATCGTTTGTGCGAACTGTGGTGGACATCTGGGACACGTTTTCGAAGGAGAGCGATTTACAGAGAAGAACACCCGCCATTGTGTGAATTCCATTTCGATGAAATTTCTGAGTGATGATTAAGCAGGTTTTGACCTTCAGTTTCGTTCTGTTGTTATTTCCGTCTCTTTGGGCGCAATCCGATTCTTTAGAAACTGAACCAGTCAGAATCCAGGTTTTGCTTAAAGACGTTTCAGGAGGAGATTTCGGATTTCAGGACGAGTGGAGTTATCCTATCGGAGTTTATTGGAATAAATGGGGACAGCTCAGCTGTGATGGAATTTGTCCACCTGAGATAGATCGAATGAAGGGAGAGGGCGGAAGAATTTACGATGATTCATTAACGGCCTTTTATAACATTGTTGATACTACTCATTTGCCGCACACGATTAAATGCGAGGCGTCGATGTATGAGTTTGCAGGCACGAACTTCATAAATTTCCAAAAAACTGAAAATGGGGTAATTGGCACTACCACGACAGATCCGGCTACTCATTCTACTCTATCGTTGGTTATCGAAAATCAAATGTGCACTGCCTGGGTTGATTTCAATAGTATTAATCCCGAGGTTGGCGAACATAGATTCGAGCTATTACAAGGTAGAATCTTATTGGATAAGTCGTCTTTCGAAAATGGAATTATCAAAGGCAGCTTTGACTTCCGGTTCGTCAATCATTTGGATTCTGCCGTTCCGCTTTTTTGGCGAGGAACCATTCTCTCCACGGTAGAAATCGATTAGATCAGTTTGACGCTCCTTTTGCTCGCTCATGAACAACTAATCCAGATGCGCAGTTCAGAATGATTTCCGCATCTTCTTTGACCATGTCGTTTAGAATTAACTGAGAAGCCAGAGCCAATTGCGTATAGTTCTGAGAATTGTTACCGAAGTTGGCTGCGGAGTTAATCCACATGCTTTTTATCAATTCCTGACCGCCTTTTTCAGGGGCAATTTTGTTCACTACCGCAGCAACGTTGTACGATCCAGCGTGATACACGTGCAACACAAACAAGCGGAACCAAAGATCATTTTCGGTATACTCCAATCCATGCGCATCCAAAATTCTTCTCGCCTCAGGAATACAAATCTTCTTGATTAACTGAGAAGCACCGTACGCACTTCTATCGAAATCTTCACGCTCATCTTTGTAACGATTCACCGTCAAACCTTGTGCGCGAGCTACCTTAGGCATCAACTGGAAAGGACCATAAGCGCCAACACGAGACTTCTTCATTTGCCCTGGACTTTCAATCAACAAGATCGCCTGGGCGTACCATGGATCCACATCGTTCAGTTCGAAAGCAGCAACACCACGAGATAACTGCGGATAAACGGCATCAAATTTATAGAAGTGATTTTTCCCAGTAGTCACGAATATGCGATCTTCCGATTCCAATCCAAAGTGGGTTCTAACACTATCTCGAAAGGCATCCTTCTCATCATCTGTTTGAGCATTCCAATCATCGTTGCTCATCATGGTAAACACCTGGCGCGTTTTCGCTACGTTCACAATACATGAATCAGGACTCAGCGCCATTATTTGTTTCCAGAAATTTGGATGTGCAAGTTCATCCCATCCTTCGTCGAGGATTGGATCGGCACTAACGATTACGGAAAGACTATCGCCATCTTTTACTTCAATTTTTTCGGAATCCCAGGGAGATTGTCCATAGGTCAAAGTAAGCGATGTTAACGCGAGAAATGTAAGGAGAGTTCGCATGATTGTTCGATTGTACTACTAAGATAACGTCAATTTCGGGGCTTTTGTTACAAAACACAAGAGCTATTCCACAGTATATCGTTAAAATCGCCTAATTTTAACCTTAATTAAAGGCTCATGCAGGTAATTCGACTCATTTTAGGAGCTCCCATCATTTTATTGGTTAAAATCTATCAATGGATCATTAGTCCATTGTTTCCGCAATCGTGTAGATATACGCCGACGTGTTCAGTTTATATGATTCAGGCAATTCGCGTTTGGGGACCGATCAAAGGAACCTGGTTGGGCTTAAGACGAATTTCAACGTGTCATCCATGGGGAGGACATGGTCATGACCCAGTTCCTGAAAGAAAGAAGAAAGGTAGCGCTGACTCAAACCAAAACAACGCAGATTTCTGTCATTGTTGCGGAGATGCTTAAAAGGGCATAGTGAAGATCATGCTAATAGTACCTTTCGACTGCGCTCAAGGTACCAATAGTTCGGTTGTGATGCCATTTGATAGTACCTTTCGGCTACGCTCAAGGTACCAATAGTTGAGTCGTAATACCATTTTTAAAGTTGATTCCTGATTCATTCAAGTGCCTTGAGCGTAGCCGAAAGGTACTGACTCCCGAATGGAAAAAATAAGCAAAAGGTACTTTGCGAACACTACTCAATCTTCAACAGTGGCTTTTGTCTGATTAATTCATACAAAACAACCGCAAGCAATACTCCATATTCAATGTGCACCAACAAACGGAAGGTTTCCTTGTCCAAATCACTGTACGCAGCGTAAGTCATAAAAATCAATCCGCTCCAGACAATTCCGAAGGAGAAACGTGTAAATACGGACAATCCAAGAATTGTGATAATGTACCATGGGTGTACTGTAGTAGCGAATAGATAGTAAATCAGTAATCCGAAAATCATACGACTTGCCATCGCCTGAAAGTTGATTTTTCCTCCGTAAACAGACAAAACGATGATGAAATAGGCTCCCAGTCGCGATAAGTTTTCCCCGTAGATGTGGGTAGGGTAGAAGCCAAAAATTTCTTTTCCGTATTGGATATAGTGATGATAGATCAGTGAATTGAATTCAAACGATTGGAAGTAGAGCTTGAGGCTTGCCTGGAAGTTTGTGTAATTGTCTGGTGTAAAATAGATTCCTGCAAGCAGCGCAGTAAATACCCCAACAATTGGATAGGTGATGATACTGTTCTTCCAACCCAGATATCGAAACATCAGCGGAAGTAAGACCAATGGAATCAACTTCACATGAATGGCAAAAGCAATGAATAGCGCTGCAAGAATCCATTTCTGCTTCACCAGGAAATCCAACCCGATAAGAAGGAACGATAGCATTACGCCCTCGAAATGGAGGTTTCCTACGGTTTCAATCAGGAATAGTGGGTTCAATGCAAGGATGAACATCTTTTTCGATGAGATCTTGAAATGCTCCAAAAGCTTCAATAGGTATCGTAAACCGACGAGCTGAGTACCAAAAATCAACAGTTTTAGAACGAACAAATTGACAGATACCGAATTTGAAAAGGTATTTGCGACTACGAAGTACAGTTGATTGATACTTGGATAACAGGTATAATTCCGCTTCGAAAGACCGCTCAATCCATCGTACAACTCTTGTAAATAACCAGAATTCGATACATATGACACCTCTATTAGTTGCTCGGGAGTACTATTGAACGGGTTATGTCCAAGCCACGTGATGGCTCCATCCCACAAAAAACGATAGCTATCCGGGGAAAGATTGGGAACGAAGAAGAACGCCGTAATATTAGCTATCAGACCAACACCGATTAAATAATTGATGGAGATATTTTTCTGGTACAGTAGAAGGAGGTATGCAATGAAACTTCCTCCAAATAAGGAAAACAGAACCACATAATTGGCACGATCCGTCCATGAGAACAGAACTCCAATAAAAACAAGATAGAGAAGAGAGATTAAATGCGTTGACCAGGACTGGGTTCCCGCATTCATTACCCTTTCGCTTTACGACCGTACAATTCGCCTAGTGAGTAGAAGAATACCAATCCGTAACCGATCGTCAACATCAAGTGGAATGGAACCATTCCGATATCGCCGTAAATGGCACGGTTCACTGTCGTGTATCCGAACAACAAGAACAACAATCCTTCTCCAATATTAAGGATAGAGATGCTTTTCTTATCGTATTTGTTTCCTTTGAATTCACTCTTCACGTTTACATTGAACTTCGGTGTTCGAACGAAAGAACTCTTGATCCCAAGATATCCTTCCAATACGGCAACTGTGTTGTTCAATGCCAATCCCATGGATACAATCAGGAACTGGAAGAAACGTGCTACAAAGCGAATAAACGATAGCGGAATGTTCTTCGTTTTGTCGCGGTAAGCGTGCCAGTAGTAGAACATCAGGAACAAAGTACTTGATAGGAAAATGGCTCCCCAAACAAGGAATGAGTTCAAATCTGAGAAGCTATCCTTGATATGCAGGATTGGTAAGCTCAAAAGTGAAAGCAACAAGATGAAAATGAATACGGACGAATTGAATAGGTGAGACAATCCGTGAATTCGATCTGAGAAACGAACACCTTTCGCTGTGATGATCGTTTTCCACATTTTTACGAAACACTCGGCTCCACCTTTCATCCAACGGTGCTGCTGACTTTTCAATGCAGACATGGTAATCGGTAACTCAGCAGGTGCAATAACATCCTCCAAATATTGGAATCGCCATCCTTTGATCTGTGCACGGTAGCTCAGGTCCAAATCTTCCGTTAAGGTGTCGTGTTCCCATCCACCGGCATCTTCGATACATTTCTTACGCCAAACACCTCCGGTTCCATTAAAGTTGATGAAGTGTCCGGATGCGTTACGACCTCCTTGCTCAATGGCAAAGTGACCATTCAAACCGAAAGCCTGAAGCTCGGTAAGAATTGAATATTTTTTGTTGATGTGTCCCCAACGTGTTTGCACTACCCCCACATTATCATCCTGGAAGTAAGGCATTGTTTTTTGCAAGAAATCTTTGTCTGGTACGAAGTCAGCATCAAAAATTGCGATGAAATCTCCTTCCACACGATCCATGGCTGCATCCAAAGCTCCCGCCTTGTATCCTACGCGATCCACACGGTGAATGTGTTGAATGTTTACCCCGCGAGCAGCAACTTCTGCCACTTTCTTAGCAATTACGTCAACTGTTTCGTCTGTTGAATCATCCAATACCTGAATCTGGAATTTGTCCGCTGGATAGTCGAATGCTGCAACAGTTTCAATGATTCGATCGGCTACGTACAACTCGTTGAACATTGGGAGCTGAACCGTAACTTTTGGTGTATTTTCAGGATCGTATACAGGTTTGTTTTCCTGAATCTTTCCGCTCTTCTTTCTGTACTTGTTTCGCACGTATGCGATTGCCAATGACAATTGAAGAATACTGTAGAATAAGATTAGTAACAAACAGAAGAAGTATAAGATCACGATGACTTTGCTCAACCAGTGCGACCAGTAGTGCTCTTGTCCGTATGCATCTCCCCAGTCCAACAACCAGGAAACTTTGCGTCCGATTTCAATTTGACTTTGCGTGTATCCGTTAAGGTCTTTTTCAATCAGCTCAATGGTGTAAATCGCAGTGTGATACGTTTTATCGTTGACTCTAATTTTGTGTCGCCCCAGAGGAATGTTTTTGAACGTATAAACTCCGTTGTCATCGGTTTCTGCATCTCGCGTGGTTGAATCACTCAGTACGAGTTGCATTTTCACATTCTTGAGCGGTTGTTCCGTTTTGGAATCAATAATAGATCCTTTGACGAATTTCACGTTCTGACCAAAAGAGGTCAACGCCATTAGTACGAAGATCAATGTAGCAGCAATTCGCATTGTGGATGTGTTGGGTTTCTTGAAAATGTGTCGACGCATCTTACGTTAAAAACGGTACTTAAAAACCGCAAATATAATCTTTATTCCTGCAAGTATGGTTCCTTTTACCGTTCCGCTTACTTTGGAAACACCGATGCGTTTGCGATACTTAACGGGAACTTCACAGAATTTCATTTTATGTTTCGCCGCTTTAATCTGCATTTCTATGGTCCAGCCGTAGGTTTTATCCGACATTTTCAGCTTCTCCAATGCATCGGCTTTGATGGCACGGAAGGGACCTAAATCTGAGAAACGGGCACGATAAAAAATACGCATCAATCGGGTTGCCAGCCAATTACCGAAAACCTGTTGTGGTGTCAGTGATCCTTTTTCGCGCTTACCAAGAACGCGGGAACCAATGACCATATCGTGATCTTCTTCCAGGATGGGGCGTACAACATCAATGATTTCTTCCGGGTAATCTGAGTAATCTCCGTCGAGAAACACCACGATTTCCGTTCCTAGCTCTTTCGATTTTTCGATACCTTTCAGACAAGCCCAGCCGTATCCTTTTCGTGGTTCATCCATTACGATGGCTCCTGCTTCGCTGGCTACTTTCACCGTATTGTCGGTAGAGTTGTTATTCACTACGATCACGTTCGCGACCAAATCCCGAGGAATGTCAGACACGACTTTTCCAATCGATTTTTCCTCGTTAAAAGCTGGTATGATTACCGAAATAATTGGTGAACTCATAGATTAATTTGGGGGCAAAGATAGATAGAATGACAAAAGATAAAAGACCGCTGCGCTTAAAGACAAAAGATAAAAGATGAAAGATAAAAGATGAAAGACTGCTTTGTTCAAAGATGTAAGACGAAAGGTTGAGTTAGTCTTTGCTCTTTGTTCTTTTCGTCTTTTTTCTACAAATGCAACTTAACTCCATCCTTAGTAACTTCCAATGGATTTGGTTCGAAACGTCCTTCTTCTGGTCCGTTTTCCAATTTTAGGACTCCGCGAGGACAAACAGCCGAACAGATTCCACATCCAACACAGCTGGCACGAACGATATTCTCTCCTTTCTGAGCGTATGCACGAACGTCAATTCCTTGCTCGCAGTATGTAGAGCAGTTTCCACAAGAGATACATTGCGCTCCATTCGTTGATATTCTGAATCGGGATTTGAAACGTTGGAACAATCCCATATATCCAGCCATCGGACATCCGAAGCGGCACCAAACACGGTTTCCAAGAACAGGGTAGAATCCTACACCAATGACTCCGGCAAATGCGGCGCCTACGAAAAATCCGTACGTTGTTTTGATGGCTTTGCTATCGAGATAGAAAATGTCTTTGATTCCTGTGAAATAACCTACAGAAAGAAGGATAAGAACTACTCCGGTAATGATAGCTGCGATCAGAAGAAGTTTGTTGTTAAACTTTCGACTCAACCAGAAGAATCCAGCGCCAAATCCTACAAGGATCAAACTGATGAAAATGTAGAAGGAGGTTTTGGTGATTGTTGCGAATCCAATGCGGTATTCTTTTCCACTGAAGTACGGCCAAAGTGCTGCGACCGTCATGACCAGGACAAATACCATTACTGAATGCACTACCCAGCGTTCAATTTTCCAGGCTGATTGTTTCTTTGAGGATAGTTGTCGGAAGCTATCTCCGGCGGTTTCAGCTAATCCTCCACAGCCACATACCCAGGAGCAATACCATCTCTTACCAACGTAATACGTTAGAACCGGGGTAACGATCAGGAATAAAATGATTCCCCAGAAGAAAAAGAAGGTTCCGGAGACGCCACTTTTGCTCATGGCGGTGAGTTGCCCGGATTCAACAAAATAGTAATTCAATGGCCAGACATTTTTCATGTCCTTTCCGAAATAACCCTGCGTTTCAACGAATGCTTCCAAAATATACGGAAGAGTGTAGGCGAACACTAATTGGAAGACCATTACTGAGATGGTACGAACCAATTGGTAACGATTGTGTCGATATTTTATGATGAACTTGACTCCAAGGAACAGAATCAGGAAGGTGTAAACGGTACCATAAACAAACCATTTCGAGGCGGGATTTCCTGTAAACAGATAGGCAAGAGGATCAAACATGCGCACCAACCCTACCAAAGAGGCATCGAACCAATACAATTGAATGTAGAACAATGTAAGGACTATCGCGGCAATCCAGCCCAGAATTCCTCCGTTGGAAAGTGAATTGAACCAAACGTGATTGTTCTTAATTCCGGCGGTGTGTTTTGCGTAAGTGCCATAGGTATAGATGATAATGCCTATAGCCATCAATCCCATGCTTGACCAAAGCAACAGAATGTCATTCGCTGAAACAAACTCGAGCGTTTGCATCCAGATATCGTTTTTCTTTGGATTGACAAACATTCCAGCAATCCATGCCATTGCCATAATCAGGAATCCAGCGGCTCCAATGAAGAGCCCCATTTTCTGGGTCAAATTGGTTGTTTTGAAATGAATGTTTCGAAGCGGTGCGAATTGTTTCTTCATGAAAAGATAGATTCCCGCCAACATAAATGTGAACGAAAGTAGAATGATGGGTTCGCCCAAATGTGTTTTTGTGACTTTCTTTCCTTCCAAAGTTCCCGTCCAGACAAGTTCCAGAAGTCCGACAATACCAAGGACGAATAAAGCAATACCGACTTTGTTCAGAACTGATAGTTTCTGTGTTTCCGCTCCCGCTAAAGAATAATTCGTATTCTCCATAATCTACTTCGCTATAAGTGTTTGCCACCATTTTGCCTTTTCCAAAACGATGTTGGTATTAAATTCCTGATTGAACTGTGCAATGACTGCTTCTTCGAACTGATGGTAAAATTCCGGATCGAAATTGGCTGCTCTCAAATTCTTCAAAACGGTTTCCATGGTTGCTTCTTGCAACAGCCATTCATTGAATAACTGATGACGAAGTCGAATGCCGAAATTGTTGATTCCAACGAACTTCATGGTGTCTGTTTCGAATACAAAATGAAGCAATACTTCGTTCTTCTCATCTTCGAATATGAATTCGCTTTGTCCTTCTTTCAAATGGTTGTATACCATTCCGTAGGTTTGGTATTCGATATCGAAGAATTTCGCAGAATTGAACCAATATCCGGGATTATATTCTGTACGCTCTCCTGTGATTGTTTTCGCGACCGTTTCTCCCATGAATTTTCCAGTGTACCAGACTTGTTCAATAGGACGACGATCTGGTAAAGGTTCTTTAAATTGGGCGCAGTCTCCAATGGCGTAGACATCCTTCACGTTTGTTTCGAGGAATCTGTTCACCATAATTCCGCGCTCTGTTTCGATTCCGCTTCCTTTTAGAAATTGAATATTGGGAGATACTCCAGCTGTTAATCCTACGAATTGACAATTGATGCGTTCACCAGATTTAGCGATGACAGCGCAGGCTTCTCCTTTGCCGTTATCCACGATTTCCTCCAATTCCTCGGAGTAATGCATGTGCAAACCATGATGCTTGTTCATGTGTCGCATGATCATTTGTGAATCTCGTTCCGGTAAAACTCCTCCCCAGAAATTCGACTCTCGTACAAGGAAGTGCACGTCGATATTCCGTGAGAGAAACATTTCTGCAAGTTCAATTCCAATCAATCCACCTCCAACAATGACTGCCGTTTCAAGTCCTTCGCTGCATTTCTCAACGTATTCCAAATCTTGCTTAGAGTACAATCCTCCCACGCGTTCCAGATCCTGACCTTTCCAACCGAATTTGTTGGGTTTTGATCCGGTAGCCAGTACCAATGAATCATACGAAATAGTTTCGCCGGAATCCAGTTTTAGTTCTTTAGATTCGGTGTCTACTGTTTCAACACGTGCCTGCTTCAATTGGATACGATTCTTCTCCCAGAAGTGAGGTTCATAGGGTTGTGTATGCTCGAACTTCATGTGTCCCATGTACACATACATCAACGCCGTTCGTGAGAAGAAGTATTTGGATTCTGCAGAAATGATCAGGATTTCTTTGTCGCTCCGTTTACGAATGTATCGTGCTGTGGTGACTCCAGAAATACCATTACCGATGATTACAATCATGTTGTAGCATTTTGGTTTTAGACGAAGGTTGTCTTCAGTCATTACGACTTAGGAGCATTCAAAATACAAAAAGGGACCGCCAACAATTGACGATCCCTAATATTTTCAGCGGTTCAGCGCTTATTTGTATTGATTCTAAATTACTTCCAAACGCCTCGTTTTGAGAACGCTTCGATTCTTGTGTCAATGCGTTTTTCAGGAGCAACTTTCTTCAATTGCGTTAAATGCTTCTTGATTTCTTTCTTCACGATTTCAAAAGTTCCTTCGTGATCGCGGTGTGCTCCACTTTGAGGTTCTTTGATTACGTCGTCAACAATTCCTAGTTTCTTCATGTCTTTGGAAGTCAATTTCAACGCTTCAGCAGCCGTTTCTTTGTACTCCCATGAACGCCAAAGGATAGATGAACAAGATTCGGGAGAAATTACCGAGTACCATGTGTTTTCCAACATCAAAACGCGATCTCCAACACCAATTCCCAATGCTCCACCAGATGCTCCTTCACCAATGATGATACAAATCACTGGCACTTTCAAACGCATCATTTCATAGATGTTTCGGGCAATAGCTTCTCCTTGTCCACGCTCTTCCGCTTCCAATCCTGGGAAAGCTCCCGGAGTATCAATAAACGTTACGATTGGCTTGTCGAACTTTTCTGCCAATTTCATCAATCGCAAAGCCTTACGGTATCCTTCTGGGTTTGGCATTCCGAAATTACGGAACTGACGCATTTTCGTGTTAACTCCTTTTTGCTGTCCGATGAACATCACTGTTTCACCATCCAACATTCCGAATCCACCTACCATAGCTTTGTCATCTTTCACATTTCGGTCTCCGTGAAATTCCTGGAATTTGCCGTCTGTGATTGCATTGATATATGCCAAAGTATATGGTCGGTCCGGGTGACGTGACAATTGCACGCGCTGCCATGGAGTCAACTTGGAAAATACCTCTTTGGTTTCTTTGGTTAACTTTTTCTCGAGCTCTTTAATCTTATCGGACATGTCCACTTCTGTGTTCTCACCGATCTCTTTCGTTTGAAGAATTTTCTCTTCCAACTCTTTCAATGGTTCCTCAAAATCGAGATATGTAGCCATAGTTTTGTTTCTAAATTGAGGGGCGAAAGTTACGAAAATTGTTTCGTTGTCCTACTTTTGCAATATGATATTATTTCCTCCTGCCAAGGTGAATCTGGGACTGAACGTGTTGCACAAACGCGAGGATGGCTACCACGAAATCAAGTCGTGTATGGCCGAAATTCCGTTGAACGATGTTTTGGAGATTCTGCCTTCGGATAGATTTCAATTTCAGCAGACGGGATTAACGATTGATGGAGATCAGGAATCGAATTTGTGCGTAAAAGCCTTTCGATTGATAGAGGAGCGCTATGGAATCGGACCGGTATATATGCATTTGCGAAAGATGATTCCCATGGGCGCTGGTTTGGGCGGCGGATCTGCCGATGCGACTTATGTGCTTATGGGGCTGAATGAAATCTTTGATTTGAATCTTGATGATGCAATGCTTGAATCGTTGGCGTCGGAACTTGGTAGCGATTGTGCATTTTTTGTGAAGGGCGGAGTCCAGATGTCGGAAGGAAGGGGAGAAGTGCTACGTCCGATAAATGTTGATTTGAAAGGATTTCATTTGAAATTGGTTTACCCTTCGGTCCATATTGGTACAGGGGAAGCGTACAGTAATGTAGATTTTAATACTGATGTCTCCGGATATGAGATGTTGCTTCAAAACGACTTTTCGGCGTTGGAGAACTGCTTCGAGCCGCATGCTTTTACAAAGTTTCCTGAATTGGATGAAATCAAGCAATCTCTGTTGGAAGAAGGAGCATTCTACGCTGCGATGTCGGGAAGTGGTTCCAGCGTTTTTGGTCTGTTTAAGGAAAAGCCAATGAACCCGAAGGAGGTGAATACCTGGGTGCTGGAGTTTTAGGTTGGCTTCCTGCCTGCCGTCAGGCACGGCGAGAGCCTCAGCCAACGGTAGGAGTTTCAGTTAATCTTGGGAGAATAAAAGTTGAATTCGAGAATAGTTAAATGAAATTAATCAGGAAAACTTCTCTATCCCCTTGAGGGCATTATAGGGAGTATTTCTAATACTTTTTGGCAGAAGCGTCAAAAAGTATTCAAAAACCGCTTTCTCTCGTCTTCCGAGCCGCTCAGGAAAATTCGTTGTGTCAGTGTTTTCATCATAAAGAACTCAGACGCGTCTGAAAACAGTACGCTCTTCCCTACGGTCGATCTATCTGCTTTATGGAAAACTCTTGACACGCCTCTTTTCTAATCTTCGCTTCCGGGAAGACGAGGAGATCCCAATCAATTTAGATAGCGGAATGAAAAATAATCTCTCTCCCGAAATCAGACGAACCATTTGCAGTAGTAGCAAGTTGGGAACTGAACTTCGCCCGTTGCTCGAGTGGCTAAAGCCTCAGCTAGCGTTTACCATGAAGGTAATGTAAGCCAACCTTGCGGTGCAAAGCAACTACCTTTAAATGGTTCTTGATTTTTTCGACCTTTTTGATCAAGCAAAAAGGGCATACAAAATATTTTGCCATTGAATAGGAAATCGCCTTCGAAGGGGGATGTTTAACCGCTACAGTTTCACCCACTTCTTCGTAACGACACCAGAATTCGAGCGAATCATGACTACATAAGTTCCTGCTGGAAGATTATTTACCGGCAATTCAGCAGCGCTTCCTGAATTCGCATCATGAACCAATAATTCCTGTCCCTGCATGTTGAGCATGCGAATTTCTTCCAGAGGAATATCCGATCGAATATGGATAATTTCATTTCCAGGATTCGGGTATAACGCTACGTTACTCGCGTTAAATTCGGGTAGTGAAACAGAACTGTTCGGATCTGCTTCGAAGTGGAACAATCCTCCTAAATCCTGACCGACAAACATGCTGAGGTTGCCATCACCATCGATATCTTCTACCCAGAAAGTACTGTAGGCTTCCACGTCAATGTTCAGGTAGTTTTGCGAGACCAGATTGAAATTCTCACCTGGGTCCAGCTGTCCATCGATACTATCGTAGTAAACCAATGTCCCATCAGCAGAGCCAGCGAAAAGATGTGTTGTATCTCCCAGTCTGAAGAAATGCGGAGAAGCTAAGGTGTTCGGATTGGAAATCGTAAGGTCGATGTTGCCGAGGAATTCATTGGTTAATTCGAAAGACGGATTCGTCGCCGTTCCAATGTTTCGATAGTACTCAATGTGCCCATCTTTGGTTCCCAGGATCAAATCCAAAAGACCGTCATAATCGAGGTCGAAGAATTGTGGATACGCAAAGCCTTCCGTTTCGATCGGAGTTCCTGTATTGTCGTTGAATCCCGCCTGTGGGGTGTTGAAAACGGCTCCACTACCGGTAGACGTATTTTCGTAGTACACCATTGTTCCGTCTTGTAGACCGAGTAGCAAATCTTTATCTCCATCATCGTCGATATCTCCAAAGGTTGGCACAGTTCTTAATCCATAATTCTGCTGATCCAAATCGAGATAATTGTAATCAACAAACGTGTATTCAGGTGCATTTGCAGTCCCAGTATTGCGATAATAGGCAAACGTACATTCCTTGCTTAATGTCGGGATATAGCGGAAATAATTCGGGATAATAAGATCTTTCAATCCATCTTCGTTCACGTCGAACAGAATTGGAATTGTACCCGTTCCGTGCTCGATCATATCTTGCTGGAAGAAGTTTGGAGAGCTGTAAACAAAATTAGGATTGCTGTTCGTTCCCATGTTTTTGAAAAAGCGTACACTTGTTTCGTTTTCAGAAATATTCCGTGCATTTGGGCAAACCAATAAATCTTTCACGCCATCAAAGTCTACATCGAGGAAGAATCCGGCTGGAAACAATTCGATATCCACTGGAGTCGTATTCGATGGAAAGAAATTATCCTGCGTAATCATTGCAGAATTGGTATTTGGTGAAGCCCCCCCGTTCATTAACAAAGTCAGAGTGGAATAACTCACATCACCCAAAACCAGGTCCATAACACCTGAATTGTCCATGTCAATTGCCAAAAGCGTAGATCCAGCGTGCTTTTTGGCTGCTTCCGAACCTGAACTTGATTGAGCAGTTCGAAGTGGATTAGGAATTCCTCCCCCAACACAAGGCACTCCCTGATCATTCAAGGAGATCACATTCGTATTAAAATCTTCACGGAACAATCCCCAACATTGGTTTTTCAATTCGAAGATGAGTGAATCAGGAACCCCATAAAGCTCCATGCTTTGGTTTTGATGGTATTCTACGGTTTCTCCTCCCTGATTGAACGTCAGGACATCAATGTCGCCATCACCATCTACGTCAATAATAGCTGGAATATCAGCAGAACTAACGTACAATTGGCTCGGACCGGTTATATAATCTGAGTAGAGTAGTTCCGTAATTAGTTCCCATTGCAATCCGTTTACGGCGTCACCTACATTTCGGTAGATTTTCAAACCGCCAATTCCGTAGGTCCAGATGTCTTTGCGTCCATCATTATCGTAATCGACCAACGTTGCACGATAACGCATTTCTTGCGGAAACAGATTTGCTGCATTGTAAACCAGCTCATAATAGGGCTGACCGTTGTTTTCCTGAGAATACACACGGATATTGTTATTGCTTCGATCGAAGACGAATAAATCCAGATCACCATCGAAATCATAATCGAAATCTGAGATTTGAGGATAATTCAATCCTCCACCCCAGGCATTGGAAATAGGTTGCCCATTTCGTAAAACCGGAACTGTATTGTCAAATTCAAATCCAAACTGAGCGAGAGCCGAGTTGCTGAAAATCAAAACGGTTCCCAATAAAAACAGTGAAGAAATCTTGTTTAGCATTCTAATAGTTACTTGCAATTGAACGTTCTATCTAATAAGACGTGGCAACCCTTGTGTTGGTTTGATGGTCTTAACTGACAAAATACGTAATATGCGACAAACACTACTTATCCTTTTTTCCAGCTTTTCGTTATTCTCGTTTTCTCAGGACACCGCATCGGTGCTTTTTATTGGGAATAGTTACACGGCTTACAACAACTTACCACAGATGGTTGCGGATATGGCAGCATCACTTGGTGATCACGTCGATAAAGATGCAAACACACCGGGTGGAGCAACATTTCAGGCACATTCTAACAACGCAACCAACTACAACAAGATTAATGCTCAACCATGGGATTATGTAGTTCTTCAGGCACAAAGTCAAGAACCATCTTTTCCAGATAATCAGGTAGATACGCAGACATTGCCATATGCGATTGAATTGGCGGATAGTGTTTATGAAAGTAATTTCTGTACGGAAGTAATGTTCTTTATGACATGGGGGCGAGAAAATGGCGATCCTCAATGGCAACCGATTTCCACTTATGATGGAATGCAGGCGCGTTTAAGAAGTGCTTACATGCGTTTTTCGGATTCTGTTCAGGGATCTGTTTCTCCTGTTGGTGTAGCATGGAAACACGTAAGAGATAATTATCCGGGAATTCAGTTGTACACACCCGATGAATCACATCCTAGTTTGGAAGGATCTTATCTGGCGGCTTGTACATTTTATGCGTCGATCTTTAGAAAACCTTGTACTGGTTCCACTTATCTGAATGGTGTCGATCCAATAGTTGCGGGGCAATTGCAAGCAGCAGCAGATTTTGTGGTTTTGGATAGTTTGGATCAATGGAATTTACATGATCAGGCTGTGCATACGCAAGCAGGGTTTTCCTACAATTCACTTGGAAACGGAACCGTTGACTTCACGAATGAAAGCACAAAGGGTCAAACGTATTTCTGGGATTTCGGTGATGGAAACACAAGTACGGACGAGAATCCGTTACACACGTATGCGGCAGACGGTCAATACACTGTGACATTGACAACATCAAGCGAGTGTAATGACGACGATGCTGTTGAGCAAATTCAAGTGACTATTGCAAGTATTGAAGAATTAGGGGCAGATCAAATTGCTTTGTTCAACCTTGGAAACTACCAATACAAATTGCAATCCGATCTTGAAATGAACAATGTGATGCTTATGGATGCCTCAGGGAATATCATTCAATCATCAAATAACAACATGTTGGATCTCTCTCAATTCCCAACAGGATTGTATTTGATTCGAGTTCTAACGAATCAAGGAGCAGTATCCTTTAAGATTGTAAAGTAGAAAGCAATTTTAGCGCAAGTCAAACAGATCTTCGTTTGATTTGCGCACTTTTTTGTTGAATTGCGCAGCGTCTTCTTTGTGACGGAATCCTACCGGGCAAGCCAATGTTGCTGTTAGATTCAATTCGTCCAAACCAAGGATTTCATTGTATGCTTTCGGACTAAATCCTTCCATAGGCAAGGCATCTACACGGATGGAAGCGCAAGTATGCAGCAATTGTCCCAGTGCGATGTAAGTTTGTTTTGCAGTCCAGATGGCAATATCTTCAGCGCTTTTGTTTTTCAGGGAATTATTAATTCCGTTTTGAAATGCTTCCAGGTTTGACATTTCCGTTCCGCGTGTTTCGGAAATCAATTCCATGTATTGCTGGACGTCGTTTTCAGAGACATTTGTGTATGCGCAAAAAACAAATAGGTGTGAAGCGTCAACAACAGGTGTTTGACCAAAGCTAGCTTCCATAAGCTTCTTTCGTGTCTCAGGATTTTCAATGATAAGAACCTTGTATGCTTGCAGTCCGTAAGAACTTGCCGAAAGCCGAATGGATTCTTTAATCGTTGCTAATTGATCGTCTGAAAGTTTCTTCGAAGGATCGAATTTCTTTGTGGCATAGCGCCAGTTGAGATCGTTGATGATGTTTTGCACTTGAAAAATTTTGTACAAAAATACGAAGGAAGATGGTTTGAATAATGAATAATTAATAATGAATGATGAACTGTGAATGTTGAATAACGGGCATCTCGATGTTTCGACAAGCTCAAGGCTGCGCTAGCTCGATGACCGTGATGTAATGAGACTTTGTTAGAATTTATTTCATTAATTGCTCGTTCACCAAAAGCAATGAATCCAGGTTGATGGCGCCGATGCTATCCAATTCTGCTGGGTTCACAGAAGGAGGGAAGTAGCCTTGCTTCACTTTCTCCAGTGCGAATTCAGCGGCTAACTCTGCTTTCTCTTCTGATTCGAAATAGTGAAGTCCACTGACTGAAGGAATGTTTCTTTGGTCGATTTTCTTCCATGCCCCTTTGAAGAGTTGGTATCCCCATCCTTTGTCATCGATTTGAACTGAACGATACGTCCATTCGTTTCTGGAATCGGATATGGTTTTGTCTTGAGTCGAATCCGAAGAAGTTACTACCTCCGATTTGTCATCAGAACAGCCTATCACAAGGAGCAAGCATGTAGCTAAGAAGAAACGCATTGTTAAATGAATTGAATTTTTTCGACGTGAATTTCATTGGAATGCAACCTCGTGAAGTAGGCGAGATACATTCCTGAAGGAGCATTACCTCTCAGAATTTCATAGCCGTTCGATGTTTTAATAATATCCGATGAAGCAATGGTTGTTTTACCATCCAGCGAAACTATGTGCAAATCGAAGTCGTCGTAATCTGCTTCAATCGTGATTTTTTCTCTAGCCGGATTCGGATAAACATTGACATTCAATTCTGGAATCTCATCCACATTTAAAATTCTGAGGTAGGCGTACATGTCATCTTCGAACGATCCATTGTATCCCGTTCCAACAAAAGCAAAATCATTCAGTATAAAAACTGTTGCATTGGATCTTCCAGGTCCAGGATAATTTGCCCTCGATGCCCAGCTATCAGAGTAGTAATTGTATTCCCAAAGATCATTTCTGTAATTGAAATTGATGTCTTCGCCCATACAGATAAAACCAGAAGGAAATTGTCCCCAACCTACAGCGCCTTTGCGTGCAGCACTAGGAAGATTGGCCTTTTGCGCCCAAGAGTCTGTAGTTGGTTCGTATTGCCAGAAATCGGCTAGCATAACGCCATCATCTCCGGTTCCAATGTATCCTTGATTTCCCATGCTGAATCCAACGGCTTCTTTTCGTGCTGTTCCGCCAAAATCGTTCAGTTGCGTCCAGATATTTGAAGATGGATCGTAACGGTACATGTCTTTCTGAAGACCATTGGCATCGATTCCAGTTCCAATATAAGCAAGGTCGTCTATAACGAAAGAAACTGCCTGACGTCGAGGTGATCCAATGAAATTTGCTTTCTGCGACCATGTTTCAGTACTGGGATCATATTCCCATAAATCTCCAAAAAATGGATTCGTTTCACCTTGCCCCAGACAAATGTATCCTTTGTTGTCAATGTTAAAGGAACTTGCAGAACCTCGTTCTAATCCGTCACCGGAAAGTCCACCAATGGAAAGTTCGTCGTCCCAGTCATCCTGCCAGAAATCGTACGAATACATTTTTCGTCGAAATCCGTCATTGTCCAAACCGCCAAGTACATATCCTTCACCATTCAATACGAATGAAGATGCGACCGAACGAGGTTGACCATTTACCGAATCTTTAGCGGTCCAGGCGCCTTGGGAAAATGACACAAAAGAACCAGCGCAAATTATTGTAGTAAGCAGTAATCGCATGAATTATTGAATTGTAATTGATGAATTTGCTGTTTTGTTTCCGTTTGATACCAGCAATCTGTAATGACCAGAAGGAAGATCACCAACAGCGAGTTGATTTGAATTATTCATTGAACGAACTTCTTCTCCAAGCATGTTAACCAAAGTGATTTTCTCTGGTTGGAATGCTGATTTCACATGAATAAAGTCACTTGTTGGATTTGGGTAAACGGAGATTTCGAGATCTTGTTCCTTGAGGTCCAATGTCCACATTGGGTGATACTCGTGTATGCTCATCTTCTTTCCTGAAACTCCTTTCCCGGTTCCTACATAAGCTCGACTTCCAAGAACGAATGCTACTGCATTTTTACGAGGGCTTCCGCCGTATGGAGCACGAACAGACCAGCTATTATCAAAAGGATTGTATTCCCAGAGATCGTCTAACATTCCTCCATTGGTTCCCATACAAACAAAACCTCGATCGGCGATTGTAAAGGTAACAGCGCTTGCTCGAGCACTTCCCGGAAGGTCTGCTTTTTGCACCCAGGTGTTAGTAGTTGGCTTGTATTCCCACCAATCTTGTCGGTACAAATCCTGATCTGTTCCCAATCCTACGTATCCTTTTCCATCAACGGATAACGCTGAAAGTTGATAACGTAATCCTCCGGGGAAATTGGCAGCTAAATACCATAAATCCTGAGATGGATCGTACATGTACATGTTAGAAGTGTAATTGTTCGGTCCGTGCTTGCCGCCCACGACGAATGCCTGGTCATTCACTACGAAACAGGCTCCAAAATACATACCTCCTCCATTATTTCCAGGGAATCCTGCCATGGCTGTCCAGGAGTTTGTAGAAGGATCGTAACGCCAGTTGTCGTTCAGTTTTGTAGCGCCAACAGCAGTTGCACTAGCCGTATTAATTCCTGTTGTCACGTATCCGTAATTACCAATAGCAAAGCCTATGGCATTTCTTCTTTCTGAGCCGGGAATATCAGCCATTTGAGTCCACGAGTCGGTAATGTCGTCATAACGCCAAAGATCCTTTAGGACAGTTTCAGAAGTATCGACTCCTGTTCCAAGGTATCCAACTCCGTTAATGGTGAATGCAACGGCGCGTTCTCTTTTCAGACCTGTGAAATCTGCTTTTTTGACCCACGAATTCGGTACCGGCTGATTTTGTCCGAATCCAAGGTTCGCGAGAATTACAAAGCATATAAGTAGTAATTGTTTCATCTTATTGGAAGATTAGTTTTTTGGTTCCTAGATAATGTCCGTTGACATTAATTTGCGCGTAGTAGTGTCCGGTAGTAAGATTTTCTCTTTCTATGCGAAGACTTTCTGAATTCGATTGTAACTGCTTAATTTTTTGTCCGCTGGCATCAACTAAGATCACTTCGAAATCGTTGAGCCCATCCAATTCGATGTTAATGTGATCTGTTGCCGGATTGGGGTACACATTTACCTTTTCGATATCCAGATAGTCTGTTGAGAGGAAAAGTTCGGAGTCAAATTCCCAGAAATCGGCAAAATTGGTTCCGTTTGTCCCTGTTCCACAATAAGATCGATCGCCGATGGAGAAGGCAGCTCCAAATCGTCGGCTGGTTCCTGGAAATTCATCCAACATTGTCCATGCATTCAGAAATGGGTCGTATTCCCATACTTCTTTGGTGACATTTGAGAGTCCTCCGCCATAACCGCCAATGACATAAAGTTTTCCTCGTTGTGTAAAATTCATGGATGCAGCTGTCGCAATTCCCGGGAAGGAAGCTCTGGGAATCCATTGGTCCGTGGATGGTTTGTATTCATAGAATCCTGTTGAGGTTCTTACGTATCCTTTTTCTTCCGTAGAGAAGGCGCCCATCCAGGTGGAAGTATTGAACGGAAGGGTTCCCAGAAAATTCCAAACGTTCGTGGATGGATCAAATTCGTATAAGTTCCCGGATCGCATAGCATAGCCTTTTTCGTTGACTACAAATCCTTCCGTGTTTGAGAATGATTCTGGTGCCACTGCAACGGTTGTCCATGTGTTCGTTTTTGGATCGTATTGATGGGTGTCTGGGTCATTGAATGAACCTCCGGTTACGTAAGCGCAATCTCCAATATTCAACGTTAAGACACCGTAGTTCCCCGCAGTGATTCCTCCAATGTAATCCGCTTTTTGGCTCCAGGCATTTGTTGCGGGGTCGTATTCCCACCAATCCTTCAAAACGATATTGACTCCGGTGCCATTGTAGTGTCCCAGTCCCATGTATCCTTTGGTTCCGATAGAACAGGCAGTTCCACGGTGTCTTCCTCCGCCTGACATATCAGCTCGTTTGATCCAGTTTGCTTCGGCGTAATCTGCCAGGCAAAAACTAAGCGCTATGAAAAGAACAAATTTCTTCATTTTGAGATCAGAATTTTACCTGTTTTGATTGGAGAATCGTTGTACGATATCGTGTAGATGTAGCTTCCGGTTTGCCAACGATCTGTGATGATATGATTCTCACCGAGTTTCATTTTTTCGTCAAAGACCTTCTGACCAATTAAATTGTGAATCTGAATTGTGAGATTCTCTGGTGAGACATCCGGGAAATTATCGATATAAATATTGATGTACTCCGTTGCGGGATTTGGATAAGAACTTATGGAAATTTGATCTAGATTTTTTTCGATCACTGACAGCGCGAGATCGTAACGCCAGAAATCTTTGAAATTGGTTCCATTGGTTCCCAGACCGACGTAAGCAAATCCGTTTAATGTTGTTGCTGACATGTAGCGTCGTGCTGTTCCGGGGAAATCTTCCAGACGAATCCAGGCGTCAGTGGTTGGATCGTATTCCCAGAAATCTTTGTAGTTATCCCCACTGGAAATGGTTACTCCTGTTATTACGTATCCTTTTCCGTTGAGTCCAAAGCCCGTTGATTCCATTCTTGGCAATGCTCCTTCGATTGGGTCAATGGCAACATCTGCAATTTGCGTCCATGAATCGGTTGCGGGATCGTATTTGTGAAAGTCTGTGCTGGACCATCCTTGAGAATAGCGATATCCGGTTCCTACATATCCATATCCGTCCAATGAGAATCCAATTGCTGACATTCGTGCTCCTCCGGGAACATTGGCTACCTGGGTCCATGTGTCTGTTGGAGGATGGTATCGGTACATGTCTTCGGAACCACTTCCGGTTCCGACGTATCCGTATTCACCAATGGCGAATCCTACAGCGCCGCGTCGACCTGATCCCGGGAAGTCGGTAAGTTGCTCCCAGCTGTTGGTTGCGGGATCGTATTTAAAGAAATCTTTAACTAAAACACTTCCTGAAGGCGAAATTCTACCTGTTCCAACGTAGCCAATATCGTCAATGGCAAATCCGGCTGCGTGGTAGCAAATTCCACCGAGATAATCCGCTTTTTGTGACCATGCATTGGTTGCCGGGTCGAATTCCCACCAATCGTCAAAAAGAATGTTTGGACCAGCCCCGTTGAAGTGCCCAAGTCCGGCGTAAATTTTATTTCCAAGTGTTAACATGGTTGTTCTGTGGCGTGCAATTCCGCCGAAATCAGACATTTTTGTCCAAATGGCTCCACACGAAGAACTTCCAATCAGGAGCATCGCTATTAGTAGTATGGTTTTCATTTGAGAAGCAGTTTTTGTTGAGACACCGAATCATCACCTATTAATTTTACCAGATACAACCCTCTCGGCAAGTGCGATACGTTTACCTCGGTATCCTTGTTCAAAATCGTTTCGTAAACGATTCGCCCTTGCGTCGAGAAGAATTGCAGGGTTCCTTTTTGTGCTGATTCCAGATGTATAATGTCATTTGCCGGATTCGGATGAATGCCGATGTTGTTGAGTTCGTTTTCGGTGATATCCAATGAACCTTCCGTTATCTCAATGAAGTAATCGCCTGATTCAATTCCCCATCCTTCGACTACAGCAAAAAGTGTATCGTGTCCTACAGTTGAGAATTCAATTTCTGAGGAGGTTCCGCAATTGTCAGCATCGTCGTTGCCATAAATTGCCATTCCATTTTGATCCTGAATAGATAAAAAAGTGTCAAATGATGAACCACATAGAGAAACTTTGAGAGCAGTTAACCCGTTTGGGACGATTTTATAGAACACATCCGGAGATAAATATGCTGCACTTTGGCTGCTGTAACAAATGGATGAACTGTGATTTTCTGAGAATGGAATACTTCCAACAATTCGTGGATCGTATCGATCGTCTCCAATGTATCCGGAACAATCGATACCTCCGGTAAGTGTTACGTCAAAATCGGTAATGGATCCCCAGGTGAATGCGGCACATGGATCTAGAGGTAGGGTGAGTTGTTCAGCCTGCATGACACGCATTCGATGAGTGCCTGAAATAACAGTTGAAGGAATTGTAACTACGTATCCGGTTGGAGTGGTCATGGGTTGTCCCGACCAGTTAACGACTGATTCGCTTGATTCGAAAACATTGTTTCCATTGTAATCAATCCAAACTTCAGCTACGCTATTATAGTTACCTCCACAGGTTCCGAACTGAAGACTTAACACGTAAGTTGCTCCAGCACTAAGTGTTACTGTTTCGGTGGTATAATGTTCTACTCCTACGACTCCGGGGCAACCAATATAATTAATGCTTCCAGATGCTCCTGTGATGGATAAAAACTCTAGATTTGAATCTGCGGTAGAGGAAGGTCCTCCAACTTCACAGTATTGCGAAAGCCCTATTTGGCTGAGTAATAGCAGGATTGCGACGAGTGCAATTCGTTTCATAATTTAGTAGCACTTAACAGTGTGTTAATATATAGAAAATATTAAATTAACACCTAGTAATGACGATTAAAAAAAGCAAGAAGTTGTCTCGCAATATTAATTAACTATGATTCGTTAATAACTTTAGCTTAACATGAGTTGAACATTGGCAAAGGTCTTGCATATTTGTATACTCACATTATAACAATCACACCATGACGACAAAAACCAACCTGCAAGAAGAGATAGACGCACTAAAAGCTAAATTGACTGGTGATATGTTCCAGGATATGGAAATTAAAGACCAGATTCATAACCTAGAAATGAAGTTGAAAGGTGTGAAGCCAATGGACAGCCACTTTGATTGTGTTGGTTGTGGATCTTAATCCCAACCCTAGAAATATTTAAAGGAAGACTTTTTGGTCTTCCTTTTTTTTGGTCGTAACTTTCCTAAAACTGCACATCTTGAAGACACTATTTACCATTTTTCTGAGTTTAACTGTTTCCACTTTCTCTTATGGGCAGGTTTGGGGGAATTCCGGGGCAGTTTGGCATTATGATTTCGGTTTATTCTGGGGAGGATTGTATACTATAGAATACGTTGGAGATACAACAATTGGAAACTACAATGCGCAACGTCTGGAGTTGTTAAGTCAAACCATCTACCCGCAACCAGATGGAACAACAATCGTAGGTGCTTCGAGTACACAAGATTATTTCACACGGTATTCTGGAGATTCTGTTTTTTGGTACACAAATGACGAATTCTATTTGCTTTATGATTTCGGAGCAGTTCCCGGCGATTCATGGGTAATTCAGGAAACGGCAAATCCTCAATTTATGTGCGATTCAACCTCAATTGTTGAGGTAGTCGATACCGGGCACGTTCAGATCAACGGTATGAGTCTGCGTTATATCGATATGCGCTACGTTCAAGGGGATGTTGGAATGAGTGGAAGAGCGGTTGAAAGAATGGGGATGATACAACAATTCAATCCAGAGATTTCATTTCTTTTTCCAAGAGGTCAGGATTGCGATTCGAATTCGGTGATTGATTTCTATTTGTATACTTTTCGATGCTATCAGGATGACAACTTTACGTTATACAGTCAAACATCTCAAACATGTGATTATCCCGTAGCAACTGCATCGATGGAAGAACTGACGATTCAAGAGAAGAAAGTGATCAAAGTGTTCGATCTACTAGGGAGAGAAATAGAGAAGCCGGGAAATGAAATCGTAATTGTTCTTTACAGTGATGGATCAACCGAGAAAATAGTCGCAGCGGACTAAAATAAGAATGCGTACATCAAAATGTTAGCTCCCATTTGAAGTGCTTGCAAGCGCTTGTTTTCCGGATCGTTGTGTACCTCTTGATTTTCCCATCCATCGCTTAAGTCGGTTTCGTGGGTGTATAAACAAACCAGTCGCCCATCAACGATAATTCCGAATGCCTGAGGACGTTCTCCATCGTGTTCGTGGATTTTTGGAAGTCCGTTGAAATCATATTTCTGATGAAAAATTTCATGATCGAAAGGGAGTTCTACGAGTTCGTTGTCTGGAAATACTTTCTGTAATTCTACACGAATGAATTCATCCATTCCATAGTTGTCGTCGATGTGCAGGAATCCTCCACCTTCGAGGTAAGTACGCAAATTTTCTGCTTCAGCCGGAGAAAAAACAACGTTCCCGTGCCCTGTCATATGGATGTATGGATACAGAAATAAATCAGAACTTCCTACTTCAACGTACGGCGTTTCTTTCGAAATTGACATGGAAAGATTGCTGTTGCAGAACTGAATTAAATTCGGGATTGCAGTTGGATTGGCGTAATAATCGCCTCCTCCGCTGTATTTTAATACGGCTAATTGATACGTTGTTTGCGCCTTGCTCTGAAGTGGTAGCATGCTTAAGGCTAAGAAGAGCACAAATCCGAATAATTTTCCAGTCATAGCCTCTAATGTAATTCTTTTCATGCTTTTCATCAAAAAGAAGCCAATACTTGAATTAAGAATTAACAATGTTTGTATTTGAGGGTTATTCTGAAAGCAACTTTGCCTGCATACAAGCATAAAGAGCCGCTGTCTCTGTTCTGAGGCGATTGGAGCCTAACGTCACTGGTTTGTAGCCCTGTTCAATCGCTTGAGCAACTTCAGCTTCTGTGAAATCTCCTTCAGGTCCGATGAGAATAGGGCAGGAGGTCGATTTAAAAACTTCGGAAAATTCGTTTTTATCATGTTCGTAGCAATGTGCCAGCAATCCAAAGGGATGTTCTTTCAGGAAATTCTGGAACGAAGTCAATTCAACGATTTCGGGTAAATATCTTCGTTGCGATTGTTTCATCGCGGAGACTGCTTTTTTTATGAGTCGATCTGTTTTGATCCGACCGCGTTCACCGTTTTTACAATCCAACAGGGTGATTTTTGTGACGCCAATTTCCACAGCTTTCTCTACAAACCATTCGATGCGTTCCATTTGTTTAGTTGGTGCAACGGCGATATGAATTTCCGATGTATCTGGTGATTCGAAATCGACATTCACAATGTTTAGCAAACAGCGTTTCGGATGTGCGTCAGCAATTTCACAAGTGAACAAATTTCCTTTTCCGTCTAACATTCCAATAGTGTCACCAACCTGACCACGAAGCACGCGAACAATGTGTTTCGATTCTTCCTCGCTCAATTGAAAGCTTGAAGCTCCTGGGTCGATATTAGCGTCGTAGAAAAGGCGCATTAGTGCATCAGTCGGAAAACCATTTCTTTCATCAATTCTCCTTCAGAAAATGAACTGTTGTTGATTCCTTTTGATTTCAAATCGAATTCATGTAAGATGGCGATGTTTGCAGCCAGTTTTTTCGGATTGTAAATCTTCGCAGAAGACAACATCTGATTCGCAACAAATGGAGGGACTCGAAGAGCACTTGCAATAGCATCTTTCGATTTGTTCTCCATGAAGTGAATCTTCATCAATCGAGAGAAATGATTGAATAAGTTGGATATCACTACAATGATCGAGGTGGCTTTAGGGTTGTGATCGAAGTAATCGACAATTTTCAAAGCCTTGGTCACGTCTCGAACAGAAATGGCATTGATCAATTCAAATACATTGTAGTCCTTGGAAATCCCAATATTCTCTTCAATGTGAATTTCATTAATCGTTGTTCCCGATTCCACCAACAAACTCAATTTTTCCAGTTCATTGATGATTTTGCTTAGATCATTCCCCAGGAATTCAGCCAGTAACATGGTCGCTTTCGGTGTAATTCCGAATCCTTTGTTCTTTACGTAAGATCCAATCCAATCGGAAAGTTTGTATTCCGGAACTTTTGCGGATTTAAAAACAAGGCCGTTTTTCTGAGCTGCTTTAATGGATTTCTTACGTGAATCGTAATTCTTGTATTTGTAATTGATGACAAATACTGTTTGATCGGAAGGGTTCTCGAAATAGGGGAGAAGATCCTCCATTCCACGGAAATCCTGGGCTTCTTTCAAAACAACTACGCGTCGTTCCGCCATCATAGGATAGCCTTTTGCTTCTGCGATTAACGATGTTGCATCGGTATCCTTTCCATATAAAATGCTCTGGTTGAAATCCTTTTCATGATCTTCCAAAGCATGTTCCAGAATGGCGTCGGTAATGGCATCAATGTAATATGCCTCTTCGCCATGCAAGAAGTAAATAGGGTCGAATTGCTTCGCCTCAATTTGTTTTATGATCGGTAAGTGATCCATTAATTGTGCTTAGACCAAATTTGAACCAATTCAACCAACGTTTTTGAAGCTTTTTCCATATCCTGAACACTTACGTATTCGTGACGCGAATGAATCGCCATTTCACCAGTAAAGATATTCGGACAAGGCATTCCCATGAACGACAATCTTGATCCATCCGTTCCACCGCGAATAATTGCTGGTTTTCCTTCAATTCCAACTTTCCCCATCGCTTCCATCGCATAATCAGTAACAAATGGAACGTCTTTGATGATTTCCTTCATGTTGCGATATTGCTCTGTCACTTCGAACGTGTATTGCAATTCGGGATAGTTAGATAGAGTATCTTTCAAAATTCCCTCCAAACGCGTTTCGTATTCGGCAAGTTTTGACGTTTCGTGATCACGGATAATGAAGGAAACCGTAGCTTCTTCCATTCCACCGGAAATAGTATGTGGATGAACAAACCCTTCGCGATGTTCTGTTGTTTCCGGTGACCAGCTGTCCTTTGGAAGTGCTGCGACAAATTCAGAAACGACTTTAAGCGCGTTCACCATTTTGTTTTTAGCGTATCCAGGGTGTGCGGCAATTCCCTGTACAGAGACTTTCACTCCATCTGCCGAGAAACTTTCATCTTCCAGAGATCCCAGTGTTCCACCGTCAAGAGTGTATCCGAAATCGGCGTTCAATTTATCCATGTCCAATTTATCTACACCACGACCAACTTCTTCATCTGGCGTAAACAAAATTCGAATACTTGGATGTGGAATTTCAGGATTCTCCATGATGTATTGCGCAAAATCCATAATGATGGCAATTCCGGCTTTGTCATCGGCTCCAAGTAGCGTTAATCCGCTTGCTGTAATTAAATCATCTCCAATCTTTTCTTTCAGGTACGGATGCTGCTCTGTAGTTATCACTTGAGTTGTATCGTCTGGTAACGTAATTGGAGTTCCGTCGTAATTCTTGTGCAGAATTGGTTTTACATTAGTCCCGCTGCAATCTGGCGCTGTGTCCATGTGCGAACAGAAACAAACAGTGGGTAAATTCGGGTTGTCCGTATTGTTAGGAATCGTAGCGAATACATATCCCCATTCGTCCATCTCGGCATCTTCAATTCCCAACCCTTTCAATTCTTCTACTAAAACACGCCCAAGATCTTTTTGGATTTCAGAAGAAGGAAAAGTAGTGGATGTTGGGTCGGCTGTTGTGTCAATTTGCACGTATTTCATTAAGCGTTCCGCAACGGTGGATTGGTAATTTTTCATGAAGTAATGTTTGGACTCAAAAATAGTGGTTTCAAAGGGAAAATGCTATCTCAAGTAAAGAAACCAGAACTTTCCGAAATTGTCTAATATAGTTTACAAAGCTATGGTGATTTGACCATTTTTTAGAAGTATTATTTGTTTGTGCTCAAGATATAGGTAGAAGTACCCGTTTTAGCAAATGGCATGCTATTTCTAGAGTTTAAGTTTTATTTTCAAAGGAATTCGATTCTGTTATAGGGCGAAGGGATAATTGTGTTTTGATGAATTATCGATTGATTTGATTTCCCGTTTATCCTTTAAGAGTCATAAATTGCCGCTGGAATGTTCGAACGAAAACAACGCATGTTTACTAGACCAAACTCGAATGATAACGATAAGGGTTCAATGCCCTTTGTATTACAGCGAAAGGGAAATAATAATTTTCGCCGGAACGAGCAAGGCAAGATAATTGGCAGTCTACCAGTGAAAGGAGGTTTTCAAGGGGAGGGTCGATATTTTGCCTATGATGGAGAGTTTCTTGGACAAATCGGAAGCGGTAACACCATTATGGTAATGGATAAGAATATGGTAAATGCTGACGTAAAAGAGCATATTCTGACAATTAACAATTCAACACCAAAACGTGGTGGAATAAGTAACGAAGGTCTATTTCTTTTGTACGAAGAAATAATTCCGAATAGCAAAGAACTGCATCGTTCACCTAACGAAGCTGTTCTTCGAACTATTTACAATAAGAATATCCAATCGACCGATGTAGACAACATTCGGATGGAGTTTATGAATGATAGAAGCCTGCCTGGTCATCCCGCTGCGAAAGGTAAGGGTGGGCATACATCACAAAAAAACGAAGAGATAACAATAACCCTAAATTCAAATGCACAAGAAGCAGGTCATCATTTAAATTCTAGTTACTTCATGCTAATTAATATCATGTATCATGAGTCCTTACATGTTATTGAATTCAAAGAGGGGACAACTAGTAATGCATGGCTGCATTTTGATATAATGAGAAAACAAATGAAGCATTGGTCGTATGCGAGACTTAATGGAATTGAAAAAAATTACGTTATTGGTTTGGGTACTGGCTATTTGTCTGGACAGCAGGAGTTACTGGAGAACAACCTGAAAATTTATAATTACGACACTTCAAATCCTGAATTTGTTCGATCGGTTAACGTATTTCGTGATAATATTGATTTTTATTCACAGATAAATTCAAATATGTTGTATGATGAAAGTGAAGGTGTTTACACGAACCCGAAGACCGGAGAACTTTTTTACGACATGAAAAAATGGGAATGGTATGCAAATATTAAGAAGTCAAAGAACTAGGATTGCATTTGCAGCAATGACTTTGTTGGCGATTCTTTTGTTTTCGTGTAAGAGTAAGTCTAATAAAGAGCTGCCTTCAAGCGGCAAGATTGACTTGTCAGTAGACAGTATCTTGTATACAGTAAATATACCATCTGAAGGTTGTAAAAAGACGGTTTCCGTTTATCTCAATGTGACTCTTACAAATAATACAAAGGATTCAATAATGATTGAGCCAAACTACCTCAACTCTCGCTGTCATTTGAACGAAGACGGTGAAAGAGTAAAACTTTATCATCCATTGTCAGGGGAGGGAGGGAGTGAACTGGATAGCTCAGAATTGCGAATTGCCAATTTATTTGAGAAAACGTTTGTGGGACCCGGAGCCGAGATTGGGCTGGCGTTAGAACTAGATTATAGCTCTGATTTAAATATGTACTCGTTAATTCAACGGAATAATGAACATCTATTATCAGGCAATGCAGTGTTGAGTTTCGAATCGTTAAGTGAGATGACGTCTGGTAAGGTTCCTGTTAACACTCCTGTATCAGTGAAATATAATTCAGACAGAATAGACCCCAGCGATTCTCTGGTTCTTTCTGAAATTGAGTTTACATCACGACCTCCCAATTCTTATTAACATCGCAGTTTATCGATTTTGGAATATTCATCTGCATTTAGTTAATTTCTGACAACAAAAAAGGCTCCCCGAAGGAAGCCTTTCATATCTTGAGTTGAATATTTCTTAGTGAACTTCCTCAGCAGAGAAGTGGAAGTTTCCTTCGATTTCAGCGTTCTCGTCAGAATCAGATCCGTGAACTGCGTTACGACCGATTGACTCAGCGTACAATTTACGAACTGTTCCTTCAGCAGCTTCTGCAGGGTTAGTAGCTCCGATCAAAGTACGGAAATCCTCAACAGCGTTATCTTTTTCCAAAATCGCGGCAACAATTGGTCCGGAAGTCATGTACTCAACCAATTCTCCGTAGAACGGACGCTCAGCGTGTACTTCGTAAAATTTCTTTGCTTGCTCCTCGCTCAATTGCGTGTATTTCATTGCTTTAACCTGGAATCCAGCACCGATAATCATGTCGATGATTTTCCCCATGTGCCCGTTTTCAATTGCATCAGGCTTTAGCATTGTAAATGTTCTGTTTGTTGCCATTTCTTTCTAAAATTAGAGTCTAAAATTTGGCGCAAAGATAACGATTTCTTTAGGTTGAAATTCGGCTCTGAAATAATTAACAATATGGTAAGACTGACAGCCGTTTCGAGAAAAAACGAATTTTTGTTAGATTTGTCTAACAATTTTATTCGAACAACACAATAAATGAACTTCTGGGACCAGCTAGTACAGTATTTTACGGAAATTGATCCTGTTCTTGCGGCACTATACGCAACAACCTTTACCTGGTTATTGACAGCTGCCGGAGCAAGTTTGGTGTTTTTCTTCAAATCCATGAATCGTGGTGTTCTGGATGCAATGCTAGGGTTTACCGGCGGGGTGATGATCGCCGCTAGTTTCTGGTCGTTATTGAATCCCGCCATTGAAATGTCAGAACGCATGTATCCTGGACTAGAGTGGATGCCTGCTGCCGTTGGTTTCTTCCTCGGAGCTATTTTCATTTTCGGATTGGACAAACTCATGCCGCATTTGCATATAAACTTCGGTGATGACGAAAAAGAAGGACTGAAAACACAATGGCATCGTACAACCTTATTGGTTTTGGCTATTACTTTGCACAACATTCCTGAAGGATTGGCTGTTGGAGTTTTGTTCGGTGGAGCAAGCGCAGGAATCGAAGGAGCAACGATTGCAGGAGCAATGACCCTGGCAATTGGTATTGGAATTCAAAACTTTCCGGAAGGATTTGCCGTTGCGATGCCATTACGTCGACATGGAGTTAGCCGAAGAAAAAGTTTTTGGTACGGTCAGCTTTCTGCAATCGTAGAACCCGTATTTGGAGTTTTAGGTGCGGTTGCTGTAGTCTATATGGAACCAATTCTTCCATTCGCCCTGGCCTTTGCCGCGGGAGCAATGATTTATGTTGTAGTCGAGGAAGTAATTCCCGAAACCCAGCGTGACAAGTTTACTGATGTCGCCGTACTTGGGTTTATAGGCGGTTTCCTTGTAATGATGATCTTGGATGTTGCCCTTGGTTAGCAATACGTAGAAACCACAAAAATTCAATTTTTAACAATATTTTTAGAATAAACGTATCGATAGTTCGTTTTTCTATTATACATTTGTTTCAACAAAGACAGATAAAGTTCTATTTATCGTTTTTGGGGTTTTATAGTTTTAGCATGGTTTAGCAGAAAGAGGAAGAAGTTTCAAATAAACTTGTTCCTCTTTTTGTTTTTGGACTTTTCTTGTACATTAGAGGAGAATTTAAACCGAAACATGAGATCATTACTACTTACCCTCGCAATCACACTTACAGGATTCTTATCTTTTTCTCAAACTCAAGGTATATCATATACGGCAGTTGGTCGTGGTGTTGCAACCTCATTTGTAACCGATTACCACGCTTTGGGAATTAACTCTTCAGCACTAGGTTGGGGGAATGAGTACGGCAAACGTACTACAATGGGAACCACAGAATTCAACCTTGGATTCTATTCTGATTCATTGAATGCAGATAAACTCAAATCATTGTACCGAACAATTCGTAATGATATTCGTGATAAAGAAGATCAACCGGCAGATTGGCAACAACAGCAGCAAAATGCACGTGATTACCTGGAGTCAGGTATTGCGATTGACGCAAGCTACAACTGGTTGGGAATGGCTTACCACAATGAAAAATTCGGAGGAATCGCCTTCAATATTGGAGAGCATTACAATTGGTATTCTCAATTAAGCGAGCAAACAAGTTCATTGATCTTTGAAGGGAATTTATCAAGTCTGTTCGATTCATTGACTGTAGTTTTTGGTACAGACACTACGACAATTGCTAACGATCCGAATATTAGCGAGGATTCATTGGCGGCGGCAATTGAAGGATCGGTTGCGATTCCAATTCCACTAAGTGATCTTACAAACGGATCTCGAATCAAGTTTACATGGAACCGTCATTACAATCTTGGATACGGACGAAAAATTTTGGGAGATGACTCAACTTTTGCGATCTACGGTGGTATCGGAGGGCGATTCATTCAGTCGATGGCGATGTTGGATCTTCAATCAGATGAGAACGGAATTCGAGCGTATTCGGCGTTCTCACCAAGTTACAACCTTGATTATGGTTCAATTGCCAACATAAACCCTTCCACATTCACACAGTCTGGAGCGATTCCAAAACCTGTTGGATATGGATACGGATTGGATTTCTCTGCAAGTGCAAGAATTGCCAATTTCCTTACGGTGAGTGCAGCGGTAAATAATATCGGATCGGTTACCTACACACGAAACGTGTATAGTGTTAAAGATACGTTGGTAGGATCAATGAGTCTTGCAGGTTTGGATGATGCAAACATTACGAACTCTGTTGAGAACCTATTGGAAGATGGTGGAATCCTTGTACTGGAAGGTGAAGAAAAGTTCAAAGTGAATAACGCAGCTAACTTCCGCCTGGGAGCACACATGGATTTCTGGAAAGTAGTTAAACTAGGAATCGATGTAGTAGCACCATTCGATCGTGATAACCCGGGAAGTCTTGCAAATGCAGTTTACGCTGTTGGTGGAGAAGTTCGACCAGTTAAATGGTTGTCTTTGACGGCAGGATACTTCGGAGGTGGAATCTACGCACACAACATTCCGGTGGGAATCAACTTCATCCTTGGTGGAGGAACGTATGAATTCGGTATTTCATCAAGAGATGCCTTGACGTTCTTCATGAACAAGTCGAACAGTATTTCTACAGCGTTTGGGTTCGCCCGAGTTCGTTTCTAGAGTTGACGTAACATTGTTCGGAATTCCGAAAGGATCATTCCAGTAGCACCCCAAACAACTTTGTCTTCAATGGCGAAGTACGGAACGTTTTTCTGCTTGAATCCGTTGCCAAACTTCATGTCGGTATATTGAATGCTATCGGCCTCCAATAATCGGGAAACACGAAATGGGATTATCTGATCCACTTCACGTGCATCTGGAATTAAATCTGGCAGTGAATCGATTGAAAACAAGTGTGGCGATACGATGAACTTACTCGTTGGGATGTAAACTTCTGTGAGCTTGCCCAGAAGAGACAAATCTTCCATCGGAATAGCAACTTCTTCCATGCATTCGCGTCGAGCTGTATATTCAATATTGGGATCTTCCGGATCGCGTTTTCCACCGGGAAAAGCAATTTGCCGACTGTGAATTCCTTCATAGAAAGGTCGTTGAATCAGCAGGCTCATGAGTTCGTTTCGATCTTCATAAAGTACCATCGCTACCGCAGATTGCCGAAAATCCTTCGCGTCTAGCTTTATTTGACTGGAAAATGGTCGATTCACGGGCATTAAATCCCTATGTGCTTGTTCCCCGGGAAGGTTCTGTGAGGCAAGATCTTTAATTTCTGAAATCCTATCCGAAAAATGCATCACTTAGAGATGGAAGAGATGATTTCAATAAAATCGTCGTAGAGATAGCCCATGTTTTCTTCCTTACCAATCAATTGAATAACGTAGATGTCATTATTGATATCAAGAGAAGCCATGAAATAGGTGTTTCCAGATCGGCGGCTATAGTTTTTACCAGAGATTGTTTGCATCACTCCAGGAAATCCAACAGATTCGGGCACTGATTTCTTTATACTAATGGTTGCTTTCTCGAGAGATGAATTTCTTTTGATGGCATAGTTGTCGTGAACAGCGTCAAGCAAAGAAATTTCGTCATTGTCGAATTGATAACGAATTCCTTCTGCCTCCGATTCAGAAAAGCGTTCAATGCTGAAGTACAAATTCATTTCATGGATCACTTTTACTTCGTAATCATCTGCGAGAACAAAGTCATGACTATAGGTACGTTGGAACAAATTCGAAAGGTGGTAGCGAATCCCACTAAAATAGAAACGTTGATTATCAGGAAGATCCATATTGTTCTTCTGAATACGCTCTAGGTCTGTCATGTAGGTGGCTGGGTCCACTTCTTCCTCTCTGTCTCCGGGACAACCTGTCAACACCAAAGAGGCAAAAACCAGTGAAAAAATGATCTGAAACTTCACAGAACGAATATACAATTTAATTCCCTTTGTAATGAAAGAGACGAGTCATTCGCATGGCACCAATTTTGTCTTTGTCATACCGAATTTCGTAACTTTATCATATGAAAAATCTTACAGTATTTGTATTTGCATTCTTCACATTGGTTTCCTTGAATTCAATCAGTCAGGAGGATTCTACAGCAGCAGAGATCAATTGGATGACCTTTGAAGAGGCACTGGAAGCGTCAGAAGTGGAACCCAAAATGTGGTTTATCGATATGTACACAGATTGGTGCGGATGGTGTAAGCGCATGGATGCAACAACATTTAAGGATCCATATATCATAGAAGCAATTAATAAGGATTACTACGCAGTAAAGTTTGATGCGGAACAGAAAGAAGATGTTCTAGTGGGTGATAGTACATATAGTTTCGATGCTTCATTAGGACGACGTGGATGCCACGAGTTGGCAGTTCAATTAATGAATGGTCGAATGAGTTACCCGACTTACGTTTTCCTGAATACAAGCAAACAGGTGATCACCGCAGTTCCGGGCTTTAAGGTAAGTAAAGATATGTTGCCGATTATTGCATATATAACTCAGTACGATCCAGTTTCGAATCCAACGGACTATGAAGCCTTCCTGTTAAACTACGAGTCTCCATACGACGTAGTTGAGGAATCGGAGGAGGAATAGGCAAAGCACATTTCAACATTTCAGAGGGTTGAGTGTAAGTCTTCTCAAGGACTATTATTTAATATTCATTATTCATTATTCAATATTCAATATTCAATATTCGATATTCGAAACTCTGACTTCGGTACTTCGGCACCCTTCGACAAGCTCAGGGAACACCTCAGCATCCATCAGTGTTCAGTATAAGTAAGCTCGATGACCTTTATTCTTCCTGCCTGCCGCAGGCACGGTATTTCTTATTCAATATTCATTATTCAATACTCGAAACTCTGACTTCGGTGCTTCGGCACCCTTCGACAAGCTCAGTGTACATAACTCCTAATTCATAACTCACATCTCGACAAGCTCGATGACCGTTATTTTACATTCATAATTCATAATTCATCATTCATCATTCATCATTCCCAATCCCAATTTGTCTATCTTCGCACTTTCTTACTTTAAATAACATAGCATGCAACTGTGGAATAAACTAAGTAAGGAGGAGTTACAGGAAAAATTACGTGCCAGTGGAAACAAGTACGTCACTATCTCCTTCTATCAATACGCGAAAATTAAAGATCCTAAAGCGTTTCGCGACGAGCTTTTCAAACAATGGACAGAATTAGATGTCGTAGGAAGAACCTATGTTGCTTCTGAAGGTATCAATGCGCAAATCGGAGTTCCGATAGAACAGCTCGAGCGTTTTCGTGAAGAATTGTACCAGATTGATTTCCTGAATGGAATCCGCCTGAACATTGCGGTCGATGAAACAGAAGCCGAGTTTCCTTTCTTGAAATTGAAAATCAAAGTACGCAACAAAATTTTGGCGGACGGTCTTAACGATGAATCCTTCGATGTAACTAAGAAAGGGAAACATCTTTCTGCTGAAGAATTTAACGCGTTAACAGATCAGGACGACACCATTCTGATTGATTTCCGAAATCACTACGAATCGGAAGTAGGACATTTTCAAGGGGCAATTACTCCGGACGTGGATACCTTTCGTGAATCATTGCCTTTCATCGAGGAAGAATATCTCAAAGGAAATGAGGATAAAAACATCGTAATGTACTGTACCGGTGGAATTCGTTGCGAGAAAGCATCGGCATGGTTCAAACATCGTGGGTACGACAAAGTACACCAGTTAGAAGGTGGAATTATCAACTACACGAATCAGTGCAAAGACGAAGGTCTGGATAACAAGTTTATCGGTAAAAATTTCGTGTTCGATGAGCGTCGTGGAGAACGAATTTCCGATGATATTATTTCGGTATGTCATCAATGTGGAGCACCAGCAGATACGCATACGAACTGTGCCAACGATGCATGTCACATCCTTTTCATTCAGTGTGATTCTTGCAAGGAAAAGATGGAAAATTGTTGTTCTGAAGAATGTCAGGAAATCATCCATTTGCCAATCGCAACGCAAAAGGAATTACGCAAAGGCATGGATAAAAGCAATCAGATTTTCAAAAAAGGTCGATCCATGAAACTTCGCTTTCAATCTAAGAGTGAAAAACCGTTATCTTTGGTCGAAATGAATAAAAACACCTCTTCGTGATAAACGCAATACACTGGGATGTTACACCCCAATTGATCGACGGTTGGGACACGCCCAATCTTTACGGATTGCTCTTTGTAACAGGATTAATCATTGGTTATTTTGTCATTCGAAGAATGTATCGAAAGGAAGGTATTCCTGATGCAAAACTAGATTCACTCGTACTTTATGTAATCATTGCGACTATCGTTGGGGCACGTCTTGGACACGTCATTTTCTACGGTCCGTGGTGGGATGGGGTGAATGAATTCGGTCAGCCCGAACAAGGCTATTTCTCCCATCCCTACAACATTATCAAAATCTGGGAAGGAGGATTAGCCAGTCACGGTGGTGGATTTGCTATTCTTTTTGCTCTCTGGCTGTATACCAAGCGCGTTTCCAAGAAGTCCTACTTATGGATTCTAGACAAAATCGCAGCGCCGGTAGCGGCAGCAGGAATCTTTATCCGATTGGGGAATCTGGTAAACAGCGAAATCGTTGGAAAGCAAACCGACCTTCCGTGGGGTTTTAAATTCAAACATCATGGGGACTCCCTAATAAATATGAAAATTATACAAAGGGATATTGGATGGGAAAATGTAATGGTTCGACATCCCTCTCAGTTGTATGAAGCTTTGGCGTATTTGGCAATTTTCATCTTCCTGCTGGTATTGTATTGGAAACGTCAGGCATGGAAGCGCGAAGGAGTAGTTTTTGGATGGTTCATGATCCTGGTGTTTGGTGCAAGGTTCCTGATTGAATTCACAAAAGAACCACAAGTTTCGGATCGTGGCGAATGGTTATTAAATACTGGTCAGTTGCTAAGTATCCCATTCGTGTTGGTCGGAGTGTACCTCTTGTGGCGTGCCCGTAAAAAGGCTGCTCAGCCCGCTGAATAGAATTTTCTTACCGAATTCGGATATTGTCGGCTTTCACATTGCTTATTTTGTTATTTTTAATTTATAACTAAATGCGCGAAAAAGATGACCTGGTTTACTGAGCTTGATTTCTTTGAACAGACGTACTGGATTATTGCGGTTCTCGGATCGATTATCCTTGTTGTCCTATTGATTCTCACCTTTATGGGAGGTGAAGTTGATAGTGATGTTGATGTAGATGGCGACGGTGATATCGATGGAGGAGCAGGATTTCAGTTTTTCACCTTTAAAAATCTAGTCGGATTCCTCACAATCTTTGGATGGACGGGAATCGGATGTATTCGTTCCGATTTCTCCATGATGGCAACGATCGGAATTTCAGTTTTCTGTGGATTGATCATGATGACTTTAATGGCAACCTTGTTTTATCTTCTTTCGGGAATGGTGGAAGAAGGAACCATGCGTATGAGTAACGCTATCGGTCGAACGGGAGAAGTATATCTTCCGATCAAGGCGAATAACGGAGGATTCGGAAAAGTACAAATCAACATTCAAGGATCCTTACATGAGATTCAAGCATTTACCAATGATGAAAAAGACCTGCCACAGGGAACTATAGTTCGCGTGGAAAAAGTGGTGGATGACACCATTCTATTAGTAACAAGTAAATTATCATAACCAAATCACTTTAAAATGGGAGAAGAAGGCGGAATTTCGTTTTTTCTGGTCGGCATTGTAGCGGCCGTATTATTTATAATTGTTATCCTGGTCGGAATTTTCCGACGATACAAACGTTGTCCATCAGATCAGATTCTAGTCGTATACGGACGTGTTGGAAAAGGAGCGGATGGAAACAGAACTGCCAAGTGTATTCACGGTGGAGCTGCGTTCATTTGGCCAATTTTTCAGGATTACGAGTATTTGGACCTCAAGCCAATTTCCATCGAGGTAAAGTTAACCAATGCACTTTCTAAGCAAAATATTCGTGTGGATGTGCCTTCTAGTTTCACCGTAGGTATTACAACCGAACCAGGAGGAATGTCAAATGCAGCCGAACGCCTTTTAGGATTATCGAAACAGCAGATCCATGATTTGGCGAAAGACATCATTTTTGGTCAGCTTCGATTGGTTGTTGCAACCATGGATATTGAGGAGATTAACTCGAACCGTGATAAGTTCTTAGCAAATGTATCCTCGAATGTTGAGGCCGAAATGAAGAAAATCGGTTTGAAACTGATCAACGTAAACGTAACGGATATCAAGGACGAATCGGGATATATCGAGGCGCTTGGTAAGGAAGCAGCTGCGAAAGCAATCAACGATGCACGTCAGAGTGTTGCCGAGAAAAATCGTGATGGTTCCATTGGTGAGGCTGATGCAAATCAGGATGAACGTTCGAAAGTAGCGGCATTACATGCTCAGGCAAAAATTGGTGAAGCGAATGCATCCCGTGATGAGCGTATTAAGACAGCAGACGCAAACGCATCGGCACAAGCCGGGGAGGCGGAAGCTGACAAAATGAAACGTATTAAAGTAGCCGATGCCAATGCAGTCGCGGTAGAGGGGGAGAACGAATCCCGAATTACTATTGCGAATTCAGAGGCGAAACGTCGTGAAGCAGAGGCAGAGGCGAATCGTGTAGCTATTGCAGCGGAGAAAGTGAAGCAAGCGAAAGCATTGGAGGAATCGTATTCTGCGGAGAAAGAAGCCGAGCAGGTTCGTGCGCAAAGAGATGAAGCTACGCAACAGGCAAACATCATTATTCCGGCAGAAATTGCTAAGAAAAGAGTCGAAATTGATGCAGAAGCGGAAGCAGAAATGCTTCGTCGAAGAGCAAGAGGGGAGGCGGATGCGATTTTTGCAAAAATGGACGCAGAAGCACGTGGTATCTACGAGGTCTTGAGCAAGCAGGCAGACGGTTTCCGCCAATTGGTGGAAGCAGCCGGGAATTCAGAAGACGCCGTGAAAATTATGATTGCCGACAAATTGCCTGACCTTGTTAAGTTGCAAGCCGAAGCGATCAAGAATATCAAAATTGATAAAGTTACCGTTTGGGATTCAGGTAAAGGTTCTTCGGGAAAATCTTCTACGGCTGACTTTATTTCAGGATTATATGGATCGGTTCCACCATTGCAGGAAATGTTCAATATGGCAGGTTTGAATCTACCTGAGTACCTGAAAGGGAAAGACTTTACCGGTCAGGGAACTGTTTTAAGAAATGCTACAGACAGCGTTGAAGATGCGGAAGAGTTAGATGACGATTCTTCATCTGAAGACGAGAACAAATAGGATTAGTATTGCCCTCAATTAGGACTTCTAGAAGCCAATATTGAGGGCTTTTTTATGATATGAAATCAATGAAATACGTATTTATTTTACTTGCTACCGGGCTTTTATTCGGGTTGAATAGTTGTGGTTATGTGGAACGGGATTTTCTCGGTAAATGGCAAGTGTATGATCTGGAATTGCAATCAGAATGGCGTGGTAATATCGTCGATGATGAAATGCGTGATTACTACAAGAATGTCTTTTATGAGTTCTTACCAGAGGGTAAAATGATTTATCATGAATTTGGAAACGAAGTAGAAGGCGAATGGAGTTTAACAGACGGCGAAAACCTCGAAATGAAGTACAAATTGAATACCAGATACCGTTATGTAAGAGAGAATTTGAAATGTAAAATCCTCTCGTGTACCTCTGGGAAAATGGCACTTCAAGTTAAGTTTCAGGAAAATGAGACCTGGGTTTTCTACCTGAAGGAAGTATAAGAGTAAGACTTACTTTTCTAGTGGCAACAATTCGAAAGATTCTGCCACAAATACACCTCTTTTTATCTCTCCGGTAACTTGCGCTTTACGCTTTAAAGAACACATGCCGTCTTCAGCATCGGGGTCACCGTGGTCATGAATGCTGGTTCCTTCTACGTAATAATATTTGCCATCAACCTCAATGGCAAGGTCACATTCATCACCAGTCATGTCAAAATTGCATTTGCCACAGGACACCGTGTAAACACCTGACATTGGTGCAGTACTTTGATTCAAAGAACCACAAGAAGCTAATAGTGCAAATACACCGATAAAGAATAATTGTTTCATACTATTTGTTTTTAATGGAGTCCCAGGTCGTGTACATTTGTTCTTGCTTTGGTCGGTTGGGCTCAGGTTCCCTTAGTGGTTCAACTTCTTTGAGTGAATCGTGGCATTCGCCCGGTAGAGCCTGATACAATTGCGTTCCTTTTGTTTTCCATGCTATCATGTCATCGCTAACTTCCTTGATCTGTTTCGCTGGATTTCCTACAATCAAACTTCTCTTTGGAAAGCTGGCTTTAGCCGGTACAAACGATAGTGCTCCCACAATACATTCATCCTCCAGCACTACATCATCCATGATTACACTATTCATCCCGATAAGGCAGTTTTTACCAATTACACCGCCATGAATAATAGCTCCATGACCAATATGCGCCCCTTCCTTCAACACAACCGTAGTTCCCGGAAACATATGAATGGTACAGTTTTCCTGGACGTTGCATCCATCTTCAATGATAATCTGCCCCCAATCACCACGAATCGCAGCTCCGGGACCGATATAAACATCCTCACCAATAATCACATTTCCAGTCACACTCGCTTTCGGGTGAATGAAACTACTTTCTTTAATTACTGGTATGAATCCGTTGAAAGAATAGACCGACATAGGGTATTTTTGTAATGTAAAAGTAATAAAGTCGTGGCTAACCCGTCAAAGTAGAAGATCGCATTATGGAATTATACTTGGTATACAATGCTCAAAAAGGAGTAGGGCACATGGTTCTTGACGGGCTGCATAAGATGATTAGCCCCTCCACCTATGCCTGCGATTTATGTGCTATTACCTATGGTACAGTCGCAATGAAAAAGGAATGGAAAACGTTTATAGATCAATCAAAAGTTCCCTTTCGGTTTTATTACAAAAACACACTTCCGAAGAAATTTGATCACAACCTTGATTATCCTGTAGTGTTGCGCTATGAAAACTCGTCTGTTTCTTGTATCTTAGACAGGCAGGATTTTGCTGCAATAAACGATTTGAACGAATTTATCGTTCTGTTAAAGGAGAAAGTTCCCGAATTATCTGAAGAATGAGTTATTGCGACTATGTTAAGCAACCGAAGGTGAAACAGGTTCATAAGGATTATCACGATAATTGGTACGGCTTTCCACTTCATGATGACAACGAGCTTTTCTGTCGGTTGGTGATGGAAATCAATCAAGCTGGGCTTTCGTGGGAAACAATTCTGAACAAGGAACAGAATTTCCGACAAGCCTTTGCGAATTTTGAGATTCAAAAAGTTGCCAATTTTGGCGAGACGGATCGTGAACGTTTGTTGAGTGATGCCGGTATTATCCGGAATAAATTGAAAGTAAATGCTGCTATCTACAATGCGCAGAGAATTGTGGAATGGCAGAAGGAATATGGAAGTTTCGAGGCGTGGTTAGATGCAAACCATCCGCTTTCGAGAGAAGAATGGACAAAGTTATTTAAAAAGACTTTTAAGTTTGTAGGAGGAGAGATTGTGAACGAGTTTTTGATGAGTACAGGATATTTAAAAGGTGCTCATGACGAAAGTTGCCCGGTTTTTGCTACAATCTTAAAAGAACAACCTAAATGGAGTCAGGTATGAAAAAGTTCTTAGTATTTATTGCTATAGCCCTCAGCGGTACATCTTTTGCCCAGGTGGGCGTATCAGCAGGAGGAAATATGTTAGTTGGGTTTGGAGCTCAGCGAACGTGGGGAGGATTGCACATTGGATTGGAAGTGCCAAGAGATGACGCAGTTTCAATTTACGGTCGGATTTCGCATTATTTTCCGCAATCAGGTCGTGATTCAATTGCCACTTTTGCAACAGCCCGCGACATTACAACCTCACCGTATACAATTTCGGTGAATGGAGTGTCACGAATGAATTACACAACAATTGAAGGAGGTACACGCTATTATCTTGGAGATGGTTACGATTTTGGATGGGCTGCTTACGGTGGATCCAACCTGATGTTGATCTTCAACGGTGTTAGAAATCGTTATGCAGATTTTAACGAAACTTTGTACGAATTGGACGATGGCGGCGCACAGAGAGGAACCATTTTTAGTCTTGCTTTCGGACTCGGTGGAGGTCTGAAGTATTCCGTTGAGAATGCTGGAACGTTCTACTTCGATATGTCTTTGGCTTACGTTATTTTAGGTCAGGCAAGTAATCAGGTGGCGCAACAGGCTGCAAACGTAGGTTTGTACAGCCCACTATTGTTCTCATTCAATATGGGATATCGCCGCGATATTTCCTGGTAAACAACCCTTTGTTTCCAGCTTCCTGAAAATCTCTTAGGAATTCGGCAAAATTCGAATAACGATCGCTGATTCCTTGTTTCAATTTCGCTTGAACGTCTTTATGTTCCATAGAATTAGGTGGAACTTTGAAGGAGTGCTTTGCACACATTTTTTCCAGTACTTTCTGGATGTGTCGGGATACCTGATCACTTTCCGGTAAAGGATGCGTTAATTGCAGGTTTGTAAAAATGCTCGGATTCGGATGCGCCAATGGAATTTTACTCGAATACATGCGCCACAAAGTTATTCCCAGCGCAAAATAATCGGTTCTGTGATCGACGATTTCCAAATGATTCAAAAGTAATTCTGGCGCAGCGTAGCCTAATGGGAACAAAAGCTTTCTCGATTCATCAATAGGTTGTTGAATTGCCAATCCGAAATCAATCAGATGAACGGTGTCATCGGAATCAATCAGGATGTTTCCCGGTTTTATATCGCAATGATAAATGGATTGGTCGTGAAGAAAATCCAAAATAATACCAAGTTTCTTTAGCACGTCACACAAAAAAATGTGTCGATCACGCTTCTTTATTTTCTCAAACCTCTCCAGAATTGGTTCGGCTTCAATGAATTTACGGATTAGAATTACTTCGTTTTCTCCGTTGTAGAAGTCCATCACCTCTGGAAGGCCGACAAAATCAAAGTGAAATTTCGCTTCTGCTTCCAGTCGTTCCACCGCAATCATTGATTGATCTGTTTTTGCGACTACTTTCATAACTCCCAGCGCGTCAGTTGCTTTGTCACAAACCATGAATAAGGAGCCAAATTTCCGCCCTTGATGTTTACCCAAAGGTTTGATAATCTTGTATTTATCGGCTATTTGCATTTATTCAGAAATACGCAGGTTTTGATATAGCGATTTAGTGAAATTTCCACTAGCCCATTGAGTGAACGGGGTATTTTGTTGATCAAACTCATATTCGCATTGAGCAGATGAACTTCGTTTGACGAATTCAACCATTTGTCTATAAAAACAATCACTTCGTAGAAAATATACGTAGAATCCACATTTTTTTGCCAAATTCATAGTACACAATTGCTACGAAAGTATGGAAATCCTTTACAGAGATGCAACACCAAAAACGCCAGAGATCAATTTTGATCCTGAAAGTGGTGTGATGCAAATTAAAGGAAGATGCATACCGGATGATCCAGATGGATTTTGGCTTCCTGTTCTGAACTGGTTTGAATCGTATATGATGGAACCCGTTGAGACCACGACCTTCAGCATCAATTTGGAATATTTCAACATTGCTTCTTCCAAGCGCATATTGTTTTTGTTATACAAGTTAAACGAACTGACAGAGGCAAATAAACAGGTGAGCGTAGAATGGCATCACCGCGACAATGACGAAGACATGTTTGAAGTCGGTCAGGACTACGCCTATATGGTACGTGTTCCATTCAAATTCATTGAATACGTAGAAGCAGATTTGGCAGTAGCTATCTAATTCTTCACAATATTTATGAGAAGCACGCAATTTGGTTGCGTGCTTTTTTCGTTTGTACCCTGTGTAAATTGTTATTTTTGTCGCCATGCGATTAGTGAAGGAAATACCACATTCCCGCTTTAAGATTCAGGTTCACAGCTACAATGCAAAGTACATCGTGAAGATTGAATTGGGTCAATACGAGCAAACGTACAAGATCAATGAATCGGATGTAAGTGGATTAGAGGAAGTGGAGAAAATGGTAACAACTGAATTACTTAGAAAAACTTTGTTGCGTTTTGTTGAAATGCGCGAAGATTGGGAAGATGGATTCAGTAAAAAGAATTTGAAATGAATAAACTGATTTTAGGACTTGCCGTTGTTGGATTGATGGCGTCATGTGGTGGAGATAGCAAGGAAGAAGGTAAAAAAGGTACTTCTGAGGAGTCATCCGAGAAGCCATTGAAGATAGCTTACTACGATATTGGACTGATGTTCAACGATCTTGATTTCACGCAAGAAGCAAACAAGCAATTGCAGACGGAAATGATGGCGTTAGAGCAGGAGTATCAAAAATTGCAACAGCAAGCACAAACGAATTATCAGCGAATGCAAAATCCTTCGTTATCAGTTGATCAGCAAATCGCTGCAGATAGAAGAATGCAAAGCGCTCAGAAGAAAATGGTTGAATTGCAGCAAGGACCTTTGTATGAGCTCGAAATGAAGCAAGCACAGTTGCAAAATGAATTGACAGGGTACTTATTGAAATATTCGGAAGAGTACGCAAAAGCAAATGGAATCCACATGATGTATGCAACAGGACTTCCTGGTGGTCAAATTTCGTACATCGACAAATCGTTTGACATTACGGCGGCATTTACGCAGTATGTAAATGATAAGTTGAATGCAGAGATGCAGAACATGCAGGGGATGCCACAGCCACCAATGCCGCAGCCCGAACAACCAATCCAGGAGTAAGCTTAAATATCAAGTTCAATGTTGATTGCACAGCAAAAGAAAGAGCAGAATATTGCTGAGTACATCGTTTACATGTACCAGATAGAAGATATCATGCGTGCGTTTAAGCTAGATGTAGACGCAATTATGGAGAATTTCGTATTGCCACAGTTACCCGATCGTTCCTTTGAAAATCAATACAGAGCATGGTACGAAGGGTTGGTGAAACAAATGAAGGCGCAGAAGATCGAAGATAAAGGGCATTTAGCTGAACTTAACGAGATCATCGTAGAGTTATCCTATCTGCATACGACACTTTTGAACATGACCAAGGACGAGAAGTATACCGGAGTTTTTGATCGTGCATTGCCGTTGATGGAAGATTTCAAATCCCGTTCGAACCTTAAAGACAAAAATCACATTGAGATTGCCTTTCATGCGATGTACATGAAATTACTCATGAAACTTCAGAAGAAAGAAATCAGTGCTGAAACTGAAGAAGCTTTCGATTCCATGCGCATGCTTCTTGCGTATCTCGGACGTGCTTACCACAAAATGAAATCAGGCGATTTGGATTTCTTACAGAATTAGTTTTTTCTCAAAGGGTATCCAGAGATTTTCTTCAAGTGTGCCCAGAGAACTGAGCGGAGTCGAAGTTCGGCTTAATTAGAAAATCTTCCCTGGATTTAAAATCCCTTTCGGATCAAAAACATCTTTAATTCCTCGCATTAAATCGAGTGATGTTTCGCTGAGTGGAATATCCATGTATTGTTTCTGGACCAACCCAATTCCGTGTTCACCGGATAACGTTCCCCCGAGTGCTACTACTTCGGTAAACAATTCTCGGATGGCATCAGAAAGTTCGTTGTTCCATTTCTCATCAGACATTTCGCCTTTTATGATATTGATATGAAGATTTCCGTCTCCCGCATGACCATAACATACTGAAGTAAATCCATATTTGTCTCCAATTCGTTTTACGTGTTCAAGAAGTTTTGGGAGTTCGTATCGCGGAACCACTGTATCTTCCTCCTTATAAATCGAATTGGCTTTTACAGCTTCTCCAACGGAGCGTCTCAATCGCCATAAGGTATCCTTTTGAGCCTGGGATTCAGCGAACAATATCTCGTCCGTTTCGAAGTCTTCAAGTACTTCCATTATTTGTGAGCATTCTGCCATCAATTTCTCGGGATCAAATCCATCCACTTCAATCAGCAAATGTGCAGCGTGATTATCCGCAACATGAATGCTGGAGTCATCCAGAAAACGTTGTGTCCAGGTAAGGGCATCTCGTTCCATGAATTCCAGTCCACTCGGTGTAATTCCTGCCTTAAATATGGCTGCTACGGCTTTACAAGCTTCGGTTGCGCTGTAGAATGGAACCAACATCAAAAGGTCGTGCGTCGGGTGCGGAATCAGCTTTAAAACGATTTTAGTGATTACTCCAAGCGTCCCCTCAGACCCAACCATCAATTGCGTTAGAGAATAGCCCGTGGCATTTTTAAGAACGTTAGCGCCTGTCCAGATGATTTCACCGTTAGGAAGGACCACTTCAAGGTTGAGGACATATTCATTCGTAACGCCATACTTCACAGCTTTGGGGCCACCAGAATTTTCCGATACATTTCCACCAATAAAACAGCTTCCTTTACTCGCCGGATCAGGAGGGTAGAACAATCCTTTTTCTTTTACAGCTTCTTGCAATACCTGAGTGATGACGCCTGGTTCCACCGTTACCTGATGGTTGTCTTCGTCTATTTTCAGGATGCGATCAAACTTTTCCATCGACATTGCGACGCCACCATGCAGTGGAATTGCACCGCCACTTAGCCCGGTTCTCGCTCCAGATGGAGTTACACAAATATTTCGTTCGTTGCAGTGCTTGAGAATTCGGGAAACCTCTTCTGGAGAGTTCGGTTTTAGTACCACTTGCGGGAGGATCTCTAAATCTTCCGTTTCGTCGTGGCTGTACTTCATTAAATCCTCCTGGCTAATTGAGCATCGGTCTTGAAGAAGATTCTGAAAAAATTGAATGTCGCTATCGGAAAGGTTTGTAAATGAAGCCATGTATCAAAAGTACAAGAAACAAAAAATGGAATCACCCGAAAGCGATTCCATTCTTCACAAATATCCGTTCAAAGATCAATTCTTCTTGATCTCAAATTCAGTTCTTCGGTTCTGTTGTCTCCCAGACGAAGTGTTGTTTGTTGCTATTGGCTGACGTGAACCATATCCCATGGACGACAATCGGTTCGCTGCAATTCCTTTACCTTTCAAATAAGTAACCACGGCTTCAGCACGGGCTTGTGACAGCTTTTCATTCAATGATGCTGAACCTGTGTTATCCGTGTGACCCGAAATCTCAATCTCCAATGAAGGAACGTCTTTCAACAATTTCACCAGGCGATCCAACTCAGCGTTAGATTCTGCTCGAAGTGTTGATTTTCCAGTATCGAAGAAGATATTACGTAAGGCAATTTTACTACCCACAGCAATGTTCTTTAACTCGATTACCTTGTTTACGAGGTTGTCTGCACTTCCCGTTGGAATATCGAAGTTTTCAGAGTGGAACAAGTATCCTTCTGCTTTAACCGCGATTCCGTAGTTTTTACCCGAAGCAAGTGTAATCAGGAATTTCCCGGTAGCACTGTTTGTAGTGAATGTTTCAATTACCTGACCATTGCTGTTATCGATAATCTCAATGTCAGCCTGAACTGGTTTCTTGGTAATTGCATCGATTGTTTTTCCTTTGAATACGGTAAATGACTTCTGTTTAACTTCTACTGTTGCCTCCAATGCGTTGTCTTTGATTGGATTCACGATTGATGCCAACAAGTAGTCCTCCGTTTCCATAGCTGGATTCTTCTGAGGTCCCCAGTAAGTCACTTTGTAAATATCGTAACCTCCTTTACCTCCGGCACGATTTGAACAGATGTACGCAAACTTTCCATTGGCCGAAGCCGAGAAGTAGAAATCATCATACGGTGTGTTAATTGGATAACCCAAATTCACAGGCTCTCCCCATGATCCGTTCGCACGCTTGGAAACGAAAATATCGTACCCTCCATAACCATCACCACCTTGAGATGCGATGTACATTTTATCTCCGTCAATAGTAACGTAGATTGGACCTTCGTTGAATTTACTGTTTACCGCAGTGATCTTCGATGCAGACTTATAATCTTTCGTGATTTTACTCTGCATACTACTTTTCATAACCTCGAATCCGCGCGTTCCTGTTTCCGTAGCACGGTTAAAGTAAATACTCCATCCATCGTGCGAATACGAAGCAAATACCTCGTTGTTGTTCGCAGTTGAAATCTGGCGCGGAAGTTTCACTGGCGATTCCCATGTCAAACCTGTCAAAACACTTTCAAAAATATCCGTTTGATTTCCATCAACGCGGTGCAAAAGCATTCGTGTTCCGTCGTAGCTCAGGTTGTTTGCCACTTCATCAGCTTCGGTGTTGATACCTCCTTTTAACGGCTGAACGTTGGTCCATTTGCCATCAACTTTTGTCGCCGAGTATAAGTCATCATCATACTCACCAACATCGTTAGTTGCGTGTTCATTCGGACGGTTGGAAGTATAAATGATTTCTCCTCCATCTGTAGATACTGCAGGCGCATAGTCATTATGCGCAGTATTCAACTCTTCAACGTTGTCAACCCAAACGCGCTCAGGAGTTGCTTTAGCTGCTTTGGCTAATTTACACTCACGTTTGCGCTTTACCACGAAAGCACCAAAATCATCTGCTTTTTTGTAAGACTCCTTGAATTTGTCGTAGGACTTAATCGCATCGCTGAATTTTTCATCCAATTGCAAAGCGTAACCATAGTAGAAATCAAGGAATGGATCACAAGCCGGATTCAATTCATGCGCTTTATACAAGTAACTGATACATTTCTCGCTATTCTCTGAATTCGCATAGCAAACCCCAATTTTGTAATTCAGAAGTGAGCTGTTCGGGTTGAATTTCTGCGCTTTTTCAAATTGCTCCAGAGCTAATTTGAAATTCAAACCTGGATTTCTTACCGCAAAAATAGCCTCGCTTCCAAGTTCGAAATATTCGTCCCCTTTGTCAATGGCTTCTTTAGCCTTCTTAAATCCTTCTTTATCGTCTTTAAAATTTGCCGCTTTGAATTCCACATCCTGTGCAGAAACAGTGAAGCAGAATAATGTCACTACGGCAGTAATAAGTGTGTAGATTTTCATGTCTTTTCTTTTAGATGCCGCAGTTACCCGCGTAATATGTTTTTCCAGTTTCTGATCCTAGTTCGTTTGCTTTGCTCCAATCCTGACATGCACCATCCAGATCACGAAGCATTTCACGGGCGTTTCCGCGATTAACATATGCCGCAGCATTTTGAGGATCTAGTTTGATCGCTTTTTCGGCTGCATCCAATGCCTTTTGATATTCTTCTTGCTGGAAGTAAATTCCACTCAGGTTGGCTGCCGCAGGAGAGTAATCAGATTTTACTTCCAATGCTTTTTGAAAGTCTTTGATTGCCTCCACCATTCGTTTTTGCTTCATCTGAAGAACGCCTCGATTGTTATAGGCAAGGTGGAACTTGTTATCGATAGAAACTGCACGGTTGAATGCCGCAAGTGCACCATTGAAATCGTTCATTTTCATTTTCGTTGTTCCGATGTTGTTCAGGACAAATGCAAGATTTGGATTCTTCTTCGCTGCCGTTTCATAATCTGCAAGAGCTTTTGCATAATCACCCTTCATACGGTGCGCAGATCCACGATCGTTATAAGCATTCGGATTGCTATTGTCGAGCTCAATCGACTTGGAGAATTTCTTGATCGCTCCATCGTAATCCTGCTGTAAGAATCGCAAAGTGGCATAGTTGTAATGTGCCTTTGGATTGGAAGCGTCCAATTTGATGGATTTCTCATAATCCTTCTCTGCTTCCAGGTATTTGTTTAGCCCCTGGTAAGCACGCCCTCGTTGGAAAAACGCTTTCGAATAACTGGATTTTAGATCGATCAGTTGCGTCAAAGTTTTTACAGCATCAGCGTAGTTGCCTAGCTCGTTTTCAGCGACTCCTTTGTTGTAGTAAGCAGCCGTAAAGTTCGGGTCGAATTTGATGCTTTTTTTGAATTCAGCAATTGCCGTTTTGTAGTTCTTGTTTTGGAATTCTTCAATGCCTTTGTTGTAGGCATTTTGACTGTTGGCAATCGCTTCGTTTTCAAGATTCAGTGCAGTGATAGAGTCGCGATACGCCTGTTCCTCAGGTGTGAGTTCCTCTTGAGCAAATGATCCAAAGCTCAGGAGTATACCCAGCATGCTGAGTACAATAGTTGGTTTCGTCACGTTTTATAGTTTTTGGATTCGGGTATCCAATTTACAAACTTTGTGCCGAAGAAAGCGGAAGAAGTTATTAACAACGAGAGGATTTCGTTAACTTTAGCGCCCAAATCATAACTATGTCGAAGGAAGTTTTTATTGTAGATGGTATCCGCACGCCCATCGGGAATTTTGGAGGTACGTTAGCCCCTGTGAGAACAGATGATCTCGGTGCTTTAGTAATCAAAGAATTGATGCAGAGAAATAGCTCTTTGGACCCAATGTTGGTCGAAGATGTGATTTTCGGTTGTGCCAATCAGGCTGGTGAAGATAACCGTAACGTAGCCAGAATGAGCGGACTTTTAGCAGGACTTCCCTGGCAAGTTGGTGGTGAAACAGTAAACCGACTTTGTGCCTCTGGAATGGCTTCTACAATTAATGCTGCCAGAGCAATCAAGGACGGGGCTGGAGATATTTACATTTCCGGAGGTGTGGAGCACATGACTCGTGGTCCATGGGTGATCTCCAAAGTTTCGAAACCATATGGTCGTGATGCACAAATGCACGATTCCTCTTTCGGATGGCGTTTTATCAACCCGAAGATGGAAGAACTGTACGGAACTGATGGTATGGGAATGACTGCTGAGAATCTGGTTGAGATGTACGGAATTGAACGCGAGGCACAAGATCAGTTTTCTTACTGGTCGCAAATGAAAGCTGCTAAAGCGATTGAATCTGGTCGATTGGCGGAGGAAATTATTCCTGTTTCCATTCCTCAGCGTAAGAAAGATCCAATCATTTTCGATACAGATGAGTTTAACCGCCCAGGTACAACGATGGAAATTTTGAGTGGATTGCGTCCGGCATTTAAGAAGGACGGATCTGTAACTGCAGGAAATGCTTCGGGATTGAATGATGGAGCCGCAGCATTACTTGTTGCTTCCGAAGATGCAGTGAACAAAAACGGGATGAAACCTTTGGCAAGAATTGTTGGGGCGGCTATCGCTGGAGTGGAGCCACGCATCATGGGGATCGGTCCGGTATATGCTTCTCAGAAAGTATTGGAACGTACAGGATTGACTCTGGACCAAATGGATATCCTTGAATTGAACGAGGCATTTGCTGCTCAGGTATTGGCTTGTACGCGAAAACTTGGTTTGGAGGACAACGACGAAAGAATTAACCCGAATGGAGGTGCAATCGCATTGGGTCACCCACTGGGAATGACCGGAGCACGCATCTTACATACAGCAGCTATTGAACTACAAAAATCCAACAAGAAATACGCTTTGGTAAGCATGTGTATTGGTGTTGGTCAGGGGTATGCAACAATTTTAGAAAAAGCATAACCAACCTGCCTGAACTATAAAACGTTACTACAACATGAGATATTTGCTATTGTGCTCATTACTGGCGCTGGCTGTAACTTCTTGTAAGAAAGAAGCTACCGTTTGGGAAAGTGATTGGAACGCACCTCTTGTAAGTGATACGCTGTCATTGAGTAACCTTGTCAATGATTCTACACTAAGTGTATCCAACGGCTATTATGCAATAGACCTGACACGAAATCTATTCGATGTTTCGATTAGCGATTTGGTAGAGATTCCGGATACAACAATCACCAAGAACTATGTTTCGAGTGTGAATCTTGAACTTTCTCCTGGATTCACTTATGCCGGATCAGCGGAAACTTATGATCTGGAATTGGGAGATATTCAAATGAAGACGATCACCTTAGAAAAAGGATTCATTGATGTCCGACTTGAAAATCCGGTAGAAGCAGTTACTTATTTCATCATTAAGCTTGATAAAGTTACGGATGGCAATGGGATCTTCGTTCGCACTATCCCGGCACCAGCTGCTGCCAATGGTCAACCGGGAGTAGCAGAAGCGACACTGGATCTTGCCGGATATACTATGGATCTTTCTGGTCAAACAGGTGGAGGATATAACGAGCTTGTAGCTGACTTTTCAGTTGTGACAGATCCAAATGGGAACTCTTCATGGATTTACGATGGAGATGTGACCAGAGTGGAAGCTACCTTCCGCGACGTAAAAATCTTCTATGCGCAAGGATATTTTGGAAACAGAATCATTTCGGATACAACTACCGTAGATTTGACAGAACTGGATATCTACCAAAGCGGAGTGCTGGATATTTCCAATCTTTCGTTGGATTTCGAAGTGGAGAATGGTGTGAAAGCAGGAGCCGTGGCAAACATCAATCTGGTTCGAAATACGAATGCCATGAACAACGTTGTAAACCTGTACAGTCCGAATGTTGGAAACGATATCACTGTGAATCCGGCAACTGGAAATTGGAATACGTTGTCGCCATCTTTGACCAATGTTTCATTCAACGCATCAAATAGTAATATTGAAGAATATCTGGAGAACCTCGGTGTCAAACACGAAGTAGGTTACACTTTCGAATTGAATCCATGGGGTAATGTTTCCGGAGGATGGGATCAGGTGTTCCCGGAAAGTAGAGTTCGAATTAAGTTGAAGGCACAAATGCCACTATCCATCGGAATGGATGCGCTGGTACTTCAGGATACATTCGATTTAACATTGAATCAAGATCCCGAGAAAACACGTGTTATTTCAGGAGATTTGATTCTAAACGCGAAAAACGGATTCCCATTCAGTGCAGATGTAACGATGTACTTGTTAGGTGCAAACGGAGCATTACTGCACACCATTCAGGGAACAGATATCATTGAATCTTCGCAATACGGAGTGTTGGATATGAATACCAATGTTCTGGTACAACCGTCGGAAGTGATCTTCTCGTTATCGGATGACGTAATTGCCAATGTGAATGATGTTCAGAAGGTAATTGTAAGAGCAGAAATGAACTCACCAGATCCAACAACTGGGTTGAACCAACAAATCTTAATTCCGGAGAATGCCTTTATTGAATTGAAGCTTCGTTCCGAATTCAAAACTGAAAACCGATTCTAATGAGGATAGTAACGGTATTATTCCTTGGATTGCTCAGTTTTGGAGCAAGCGCTCAGATGTATATGAACCAATCAGATACAACTGTGTACGCAAATGAAGTGGGTATAAACTCCATTGGTGATTACGGAGCAACTGCGGTTCAGAATGGTGTTACCAATCGAATGTTTCTCGGTGGATTTATAGATTCTACCCTGAAGAACAATTCCTTTGCGCGACATTCCGGAGTCAATCGAATTGGTGTGAATGCAGGTGGAGAAATCTACTACCGAAATTCCAACAAGAAGCTTTTCAAGAAGAAAGATTGGGGGTATGAAATCTCTGCTGGAGTGAATTACTTCGGAGGCGCGTTGTATGGTCGTGATGCTTTCGGATTACTTTTCTTTGGAAATCAAAGCTATATTGGCGATACAATGGTGTTGTCCGGTATGGATGCCAATTTCACAGCAATGCAGCGAATCGGATTTGGTTTCTACGATGTAAAAAGTAAATCTAGTGTTCGCCTGAACCTTTTCAATATTAGTTCTCGAATCGATGCAGATTTCCGTGATTTCGAATTGCGACAATCGGCAGACGGTCAGGAGTTAACATTGCTGATGGATGGTGATGTAACCATGGGGCAGTCGGCGAAGTTCAATCAAGGTTTTGGAGTTGGAGTTGATTTTGATTTCCGTATCCCGATTTCATGGGTAAAGGGAGATAATGCTTATCTCCAGTTCAAATCTCAGAATCTTGGCTTCGGTTATATGTACGAAGCTCAAAAGAAATACAGTTTCGATACCACCATTGTTTTTGATGGATTCCGATTCGAACAATTGATTTCTGAAAACGGATATTTCAGCGATAGTATCAGCGTTCTTGATACCCTCGGAATACGCTCGCAAGATGTAAATCAGGTTTTCTTGTTGCCAGGATTCATTCAGGTTTCCAAAATGGTGGACAATCAAAGTGAGAAGCAATTGCAATCGTTTTTTGGATTGCGTGTTTACCCAAGCTTGATTTTCTCTCCGCTTGGATTCGCTGGTGCCGATTATCGATTCAATGAACATATCCACGCAGGAGCGAGTGTTACCTTCGGAGGATTCTCAGGATTGCGCTTTGGAGCTTACGGTCAGTTCAACTGGGATAAATTTGGTTTAGGAATAGGTTCAGATAATTTCTCTGGGTTCGCAAGATCGGGAGGAAATGGAACATCAATGTATCTAAATGCCGTATGCAGATTTTAGTCAAAATAGCTTTTATAGTACTTCCGGTACTGGCTTCGGCGCAGATTAGCTTCTTCCGAAACTACTCGGATAATTCCTACGATTTTGGTCAGGGGATAGTCCAATTGGAAGACAGTAGTTATGTTATTGCCGGTACTTCGGGAAGCTTCGTCGGGAATGGTCAGGCATTTTTAATGAAGGTGGACAGCCTCGGAATTAAGAAGTGGTCGAATCATTACGGTGGTCCCGAAGCAGAGTGGGGGAGACGCGTTCTTCACAAGGATAACTTCGGATATTTTGTTTGTGGTCACTCCAATTCTTATGGGGCTGGTGATTATGATTTCTACCTGGTAAAAGTTGACGAATCAGGATTCGAAGAATGGCATGAAACCTACGGAGATGGAAATTGGGAGCGTTTGATGGATGCAGCATTGACACGTGACACCGGAACTATTCTAGTCGGAGAGAAGCAAAATGGAATTTACGGAACAGATATGTTCATGGTTCGAACGGATAAGAACGGAGACACACTTTGGACCAAAACTTTAGAAAACATGGGAGATGATATCGCTATGACGGTAGATATCTATCAGGATTCTTTCTTATACGTTGGAGGTTCGTGGCACTATGCAGATTCAGCACAGGCAAAAGGTGTGATTTACAAAATCCATGATAACGGTCAAATGCTGGATACCTTGCTATTCAAGACCTATGCAGGAGAGTATGAATTGAATGATTTGCATATTATCGGAGATACTGTTCAGGCATTGGGAAGTACGCGATTTAATAGCGCTGATCAATGGGATTATACTTTCTATCGATCGGATCTCACGGTGAATGGATTCGCCAACATTTCGTGTTTCAATTCTGATGCGAATGGCGATTGGTGGGGGGATGCTTTTACATCCTACGGTGACAACTCCAAACGTTATATGGCGATGAGTTTCGATAACAATGGTAGTCAGGCAATCAACGGACCAAATGTTATGGTGCAACGCGGTAATACCTTCATGTTTTTCGAAGATGCTGTAGGATTCGTTGAACATAATGAACCAGATGTAAATGGTGAAATTATTCGAACCAATGATGGAGGAGCCATTCTTGTTGGATACAGTCAGGATCCATTAATTGGTAATGGAGGAGGAACGGTCTTCCTTATGAAGATCGGACCGAATGAAGATTATCCGGCTACCGACGTCGCAGGTCATAGCACGATGGTAAGTGTTGAAGAGCAGTTCAATTCTCTGGAGGTAAAAGTATATCCTAATCCAGCGGAAGATTGGTTGTACATCGAGTTGCCAACGAATGATTCAGGAACTTATCAGTTGACAGGAGTTTCAGGTCAGGTTGTTTTGGAGGGTTCTATTTCCGGCGAGGTGAGCATTCAAACTGCTTCTATCCCAGCGGGCGTTTATCTGCTGCAGATCGCCACTCCAAATGGTAAAGCCATTAATCGAATTGTAATTCAGTAAGTCATGAAGAAAACGCTACTGCTACTTTTCATGGTTTCTTTTCTCACGGTTGGCTTCGGTCAGATTAGCTTCTACAGCTTGTTAGGAGGGGAGCAATTCGATTACGCCTACGATGTTGTGGAAATGCCAGATTCCGGTTACCTCGTTACCGGGACTTCGGGAAGTTTTAATGTTGGACATGCTGATGGCTTTCTCGTTAGAACGAATAAATACGGAAACCCACTCTGGTCGATCCCTTATGGATCTGCTGAGAATGACGGATTTTACGACCTCGAACACAAAGCCAATTTCGGGAACTATTTGTTGGGAAGAACTACTGGAGTAGCGGGGGATTTCGATGCCTGGATTACTTTTGTAGATGATCAGGGAACGGTGCTTTGGGAAAAAACATATCCCGGACCGGATTGGGAAGAGGCAACTGAATCGGCCATGACGCAGGATTCAGGGTTAATTGTTGGCGTAAAACGTTATGGAACGGGTACGCAGGATCATGATTATTCCATTATGCGATTGGATATTTCAGGAGATACTGTCTGGACCCAGGAAGTCAGCAATCCCGGAGATGATGAGGTTACGAATATTGTTGCTTATCAGGACTCGATGTTTCTGATTTCATCGAATCATTGGGACGACATAAATACACAATACTACGGATTCATTGAGTTGATTCATGAAGATGGTTCTTTGGTTTGGAGTGATACTGTGGGAATTGCACCGGGATCATCTTACTTCAATGATTTCTTCGTGTCTAATGATACATTGTACGGTGTCGGAGCATTCAAACTAGATGATACATCAACCTTTGATAGAATGCGTCACGTACGATTCTTACCTCAGGCAGAGAATGGCGAAATTTTAACCCAGGTGAGTAATAGTGCCGGAAACATGATAGAAGATGTGGTGGTTCCTATTCCGAACAGTGAATTCAAGTATAGTTCCTTCAGATTTCAGGATCCCATGGGTACTTCTTCGAATCATGATTTCTACATCGGCTTGAATTCCTATCTCCTTACTCCAATTGCTGCTACGGCGAACACGATAACGGATGGCGAAGATCGTCTGTTTAGTGCTGTGCCAACAATGGATGGTGGTGCCATATTCGTCGGATATCAATCGTTGCCACCAGGCGGAACAGCCATGGCGTTGCTTAAAATTGGTCCCGGTTTCGATTATCCGATAGTTCCTGAAGATCCTTTCATCCTTACTTTTGTTGGGCAGGAGGAGTTAGAAGCACTTACTTCGGTGGTGGTGTATCCAAATCCAGCAACGGACATCGTTACTGTTCAGGTTGGCGATGAAAAGGTAGATCGATTTGCACTTGTGAACCTTGAAGGAAAAGAGTTGAATTCAGGCAAAATGTCTGGCTCTGAAACGACTATTTCCGTGGATGGTATTGACTCAGGACTGTATTTCTTGCAATTTTACAACCAGGGAAAATTCCTTGGGGCGAAACAGGTTATCGTTCGATAGGACCTATTCTACCATTCAAAAGCAGTTTCGCTGAACCATTTCCCTTGAGATCGTAGCGTTTGTTCTATAACGTCCCTTACACATCCTTTTCCACCATTTATCGGTGATTGATAATGTGAAATACCTTTGATTTCCACCGCTGCATCCTGCGGGCATGTCGCGACTTTCACGAGTTTCATTACCTGGTAATCAGGAATGTCATCTCCCATATACAACACTTCGTCATCTGTAAATCCGTATTCGCTTTTCAAACGCTCGTATACTTCCAGCTTGTTCTTCGATTGCAAACAAACTTCCACCGCACCAAGGCTTTCAAGTCGCGTACGCACCGGTTCAGAGTTCCCACCTGTGACAATCAGAATTCGATATCCGACTTTTGCTGCATATTGCATCGCGTAACCGTCGCGAGAACTTAGGGTTCGCACTACTTCGTTATTGAACAGTGTAACGCTGCCGTCTGTGAAGACTCCATCTACGTCAAAAACAAAAGTGGTGATATCGGGTAAGTTTTCTTTATAACTCTTCATCGTTGTATGTTTCTTTAATGCTTTTTGTTAATAGTGCGTAGAGTTCTTTTTGCGTGCCTGATTGAGCTTCCAGATGCTTCTCGATGGTTTGTAAATCACCGCGTCTTGCTGGTCCGGTTTGTGCGTCAAACGCCGATTGATGATCCAGCTTGTTCAATGTTTCCTTCAGCAGGGGGAGCAAAAGTTGATAATCTAAGTCTTGATCTTTCGTGATTTTCTGCGCCTGATAAACGATGTGATTCGTGAAGTTGTTAATCCAAACGGCAGCCATGTGAATCTTTCGTCGTTGTTCTGAATTCACCATATAAGAGGCTGGGCTTAATTCCAAAGCGAAATCGTTGATAACCTCCAGAAACATCGGGTTTTTAGACTCCACAAGAAATGGCACTGAGGATAATTCTAAAGCACTCGTCTTCGACATTGTTTGCAATGGATACAGAACGCCGATTTTATTTCGTTTTGGAAGCTCGTCTAGTCCAACGGAACCTGATGTATACACCAATGGAACTCCTTCTGGAATTTGTGAAATGACTTCAGCTGTGGCGTCGTCTGAAACACAAATGATCGTGAATTGCTCAGGTAGTTCGTCTAAAGAGCAGACTTCAGCGTTTAATTCATCAGCTAAAATTTGCGCACGATCTCTATTTCGTGAGGATACGTGTGTAACCGTTTTACCGTTCTTGACGAGAGCTTTGCCGAGTTGCGTGGCGACATTGCCTGATCCGATGATAGAGACCTTTAGAATCATGGTGTAAAGATAGGTGAATTCGGGGTTGGATTTTGGGAATTGGTGATTGAGACTGTTGTTAAATCAAAATATTGGAATATCGGAATATTGCAAAATTGCTATATCGCAATATCGATAAATGACGATTTAGAAAACAAGATTTTTCTAGCAATTCAATTTTTAAACCCGTATCTTATATAGTTAAAACAAAAAAAAAATCACCCCTCCCGATGGTTATCGGGACGAGGTGATTTCCTTTTTAATATGTTTCCGGCAATTTACTTACCGTGACATTGTTTGTATTTCTTACCGCTACCACAAGGACACGGATCGTTTCGTCCAATCTTCTTCTCGGCAACCACCGGCTCGCGTTTTACTTGTTGCTGTTGTTGAGCAGCTGAATTTGCTCTAGCCTGCTCATATCCTTCACGACCTGGAAGCGCCTGCTCTTGTTGCTCGTTTGTTTGAGCGTTACTATAGTTGTTTTGTACTTGTGCAGATTTGTTCGTGCTTTCGATTTGTTCTAATTGCGGGATATCCAATTTCGCCAACAATTCAATTGTTTCACTATTCAATCGAACCAACATCGCTTTAAACAAATCAAACGATTCCAGTTTGTAAACCAATAGTGGATCTTTCTGCTCGTATTGAGCGTGACTTACAGCAGAACGTAAATCGTCCATTTCTCGTAAGTGTTCTTTCCACTCATTGTCGATCATTTGAAGCACGATGTTTTTCTCCAGTTGCTTGTGAATTGCAGAACCATTTGTATTGTATGCCTCTTCCAATGAAACATTCAATCGAACTTCACGACGTCCATCAGTTAATGGGAAGACGATGAATTCATACTTGTTATTTGGATTCTCGAAAAGAGCTTTTACCTGAGGGAAGGCACGTTCAGAGATTCGTGCATTTTTACGATCGTAACGATCGCGGAATCCTTGATATACCCGTTCAACAAGGGTAACATCATCCAACGATTCGTATTCTTCGGGAGTTACCGGCGATTGCATTCCCAATTGGCGCAATAATTCCTCTTCGAATTTGTTGAAATCCTCCTTAGTGTACGAAAGTGAAATGTTTTCACAGAAATCGTAGAACATGTTATCAACGTCCAAATCCAAACGATCACCGAACAATGCGTTCTTACGCTTCTTGTAAATCGCTTTACGCTGAGCATTCATTACATCATCGTATTCCAACAATCGCTTACGAATCCCAAAGTTGTTTTCCTCTACTTTCTTTTGTGCACGTTCGATAGATTTCGAAACCATACTGTGCGTAATTACCTCACCTTCTTTCAATCCGAGGCGGTCCATCAATTTCGCAATTCGTTCCGAACCGAACTTACGCATCAAATCGTCTTCCAGAGAAACGAAGAACTGAGATGATCCCGGATCTCCCTGACGACCGGCACGACCACGCAACTGGCGGTCAACTCGGCGGGAATCATGACGCTCCGTACCAATAATTGCCAAACCTCCAGCTTCTTTCACGCCTTCACCCAACTTAATGTCGGTACCACGACCGGCCATGTTGGTTGCGATTGTAACGGCTCCAGGTTTACCAGCTTCGGCAACAATTTCTGCCTCCATTTTGTGGTGCTTGGCGTTCAATACGTTGTGATTGATTCCTTTCATCTTCAGCATTCGGCTGAGTAATTCGGAAATCTCTACAGTTGTAGTACCTACAAGTACCGGACGATTTTGAGCAACCAGTTTTTCTGTTTCTTCAATTACAGCGTTGAATTTCTCACGAGCTGTTTTGAAAACCATATCGTTCCGGTCATTACGCTGGATCGGGCGGTTGGTAGGAATTACCACAACATCTAATTCGTAAATGTCCCAGAATTCTTTTGCTTCCGTTTCGGCAGTTCCCGTCATACCAGAAAGCTTGTGGTACATACGGAAGTAATTCTGAAGTGTAATCGTCGCGTAAGTCTGTGTTGCAGCCTCAACTTTTACATTTTCTTTCGCTTCAATCGCCTGGTGCAATCCGTCTGAATAACGACGACCTTCCATGATACGACCTGTTTGCTCATCGACGATTTTCACTTTTCCGTCCATGATTACATATTCGACTTCTTTTTCGAATAGGGCGTAAGCTTTCAAGAGCTGGTTGATCGAGTGAATACGTTCTGATTTGATACTGTATTCACGAACCAATTGGTCTTTGCTTTCCTGGAATGCTTCAGGAGCAAGGTTTTCTTTTTCTAATCGGGCAATTTCAGAACCGATATCTGGCATCACGAAGAATTCACGATCATCATTTCCAGATAGAAGGTCAATTCCTTTATCAGTAAGTTCGATAGTATTATTCTTCTCTTCAATTACGAAGAATAGTTCCTTATCGATTTTCTTCATGTTTTTCCCTTGCTCCTGCATGTAGAAGTTTTCAGTCTTCTGCAGGTGAGCACGAATTCCCGGCTCAGAAAGGAATTTAATCAATGCTTTGTTTTTCGGAAGTCCGCGGTAAGCACGTAGCAACGCCTTTCCACCTTCTTCCAACATTGTTTTGGCATCCTGACCAGCGTCAACTTCACCGTTGATAACCTTCAGTTGCTTTTTCGCTTCAGTCAAACACTGATTCACAAATTTTCGCTGTGCTGCAACGATGTTCTCTACGCGCGGTTTCAATTGATGGAACTCATGTTCATCTCCACGTGGAGTTGGACCTGAAATAATCAACGGTGTTCGAGCATCGTCAATCAAAACGGAATCGACCTCATCGATAATTGCGTAATGGTGCTTTTGCTGTACCAAATCATCGATGCTTCCTGCCATATTGTCACGGAGGTAATCGAAACCAAATTCGTTATTCGTTCCAAAGATGATGTCCTTCTTATAAGCTGCCTTTCTCTCAGCAGAGTTAGGACGGTGCTTATCGATACAATCAACAGTCAAACCGTGGAACTGATACAAAGGTCCCATCCACTCGGAGTCACGCTTTGCCAGGTAATCATTCACCGTTACCACGTGCACTCCTTTTCCAGAAAGTGCGTTCAGATAAACCGGAAGCGTTGCAACCAATGTTTTACCTTCCCCAGTCTGCATCTCGGCGATGTTTCCTTTGTGAAGAACGCCACCACCCATTAACTGAACATCGTAATGAACCATGTTCCAGGAAACTTCTACTCCGGCTGCTGTCCAGCTGTTATGCCAAATGGCTTTACCATTGTCGATAGTAATTCCGTCTTTCTGCTGCGATAATTCAATGTCGAAATCCTGAGCGGTTACTTCCAGTTGTCCGTTTTCTGCCCAACGGCGTGCTGTTTCTTTTACTACAGCGAATGCTTCAGGAAGAATAGATTCCAGAATTTCTTCGATTTGAGCATCGATCTTTCCGGTCATCTTATCGATTTTCTCGAAAAGTTCTTCCTTATCCTGAATAGGTGTGTTTATATCGTCTGCCTTGGTTTGCAGGTCAGCCAACTCTTTTTCAAGGTCTGCTGTTGCGTCCAAAATCATTTTCTGAAAAACAAGAGTTTTTCCACGCAATTCATCGTCAGAAAGTGATTGCACTTGCGCGAATTGCGCGTTTGCCTGATCGATAATTGGTTGGTATTCTTTTCTGTCTTTCGTTGATTTATCCCCGAAAAGGGACTTCATTATATTCAATGCCATATTGCTAGTGCTAAAGGGGTCGTAAAAATAATCAAATTCCTCGGCCTCTTAAATTGTTTTCGTACTCAATTTGGCTTCATTCCGTCATAAACTATTCCAAGTTGTTTCACGCTGACAAATTGTCTTTAAGGAATTGGTAAAATTCATTATCTGCAACTTCGGTTTTCAAACTTGCTATAGCACATTGAGTGGAGCCGAAATGTGCATTTGTCCTCTAATAATCAGAATATATAGACTTTAGAATTACGAATAATCCGATTTTGTAAACGGTTAATAACTATTCATTATTACTGATTCATTATTCAATATTAGTCCTCAGAATCGTATTATCTTTGCGGCATGCATGAAAAAATTCTAATTCTCGATTTTGGGTCTCAGTATACCCAGTTGATTGCCAGAAGAGTACGTGAGTTGAATATCTATTGTGAAATTCATCCATGGAACAAGTGTCCTGAATTAACCGACGATATTAAGGGAGTAATTTTGTCCGGAAGCCCGTTTTCGGTTCGTGATGAAAAGTCTCCTCAGCCGGATTTATCTCAAATAAAAGGTAAAATGCCTTTGTTGGGAGTTTGCTTCGGAGCTCAGTATCTCGCACACAATTTTGGAGGGGAAGTATTGCCTTCATCAATTCGGGAATATGGTCGTGCAAATCTATCTCATGTTGATACGGAAAATATCCTGACGAAAGGAATGACAAAAGGATCGCAGGTATGGATGTCTCACGGAGATACGATCAAAACGATTCCAGATAACTATAAAATTATTGCCAGCACAGCGGATGTTGAAGTAGCTGGTTACGAAATTGAAGGTGAACAAACCTTCGGAATTCAATTCCACCCGGAAGTGTATCACTCGTTGGAAGGGACGCAATTATTGAAGAACTTCCTTGTTGATGTTTGTGGATGTACACAGGATTGGACGCCGTTGTCATTTGTGGAGGAAACAGTAAAAGAATTGCAGGATACCATTGGAACCGATAAAGTAATTCTTGGGTTGTCTGGTGGAGTAGATTCCTCAGTAGCAGCTGTTCTATTGCATAAGGCTATCGGTGAGAATTTGCATTGCATTTTCGTTGATAACGGATTGCTTCGAAAGAATGAATTCGAGTCCGTATTGGATTCATACAAGCATATGGGATTGAATGTGAAAGGAGTGGATGCTAGTCAGTTGTTCTATGACGAATTGGCTGGTGTTACTGATCCTGAAGCAAAACGTAAGGCCATCGGTAAAGTATTCGTAGATGTTTTCGATGCTGAATCGAAGAAAGTGGAAGATGCTAAATGGTTAGGACAAGGAACAATTTATCCAGATGTGATTGAATCGGTTTCTGTTACTGGTGGACCAAGCCAGACAATCAAATCGCACCACAACGTTGGAGGTCTTCCGGATTACATGAAGTTAAAAGTGGTGGAACCATTGAAATTGTTGTTCAAAGATGAAGTACGCCGAATTGGTCGTTCTTTGGAAATCGATGAAAACATTTTGGGTCGTCACCCATTCCCGGGACCAGGTCTTGGAATTCGAATTTTGGGAGATGTTACTCCTGAGAAAGTAGCCATCTTGCAGGAAGTGGATCACATTTTCATTTCATCATTGAAAGAGGACGGATTGTACAACGATGTTTGGCAAGCCGGAGCAATCTTCTTACCAATTCAATCTGTTGGAGTTATGGGGGATGAAAGAACCTATGAAAATGCCGTTGCATTGCGTGCGGTAACATCTACAGATGGTATGACAGCAGACTGGTGTCATCTTCCTTATGATTTTTTAGCAAAAGTCTCGAACAAGATTATTAATCAAGTAAAAGGCATTAACCGCGTGACATACGACATAAGTTCGAAACCTCCAGCAACGATAGAGTGGGAGTAATCGGGTTTCGTGGCATGCGAATTGTAAATCCAAATATGTAAATTTGAGATATGCGGTATATTCTACTCACCACCCTATTTCTACAATGCACCCTATCATGGGCGCAACCCGGTGTTTCTCCAGAGCGTGAAATCGATGGAAAACGTTACTACGTCCACAAAGTTGAGGCGGGTAATACCTTATGGGGATTGCAACAAATGTATGGAGTGCAGGCTGACGAGATCATGGAGGCAAATCCTATCCTGAGTGAAGGATTGAAAACAGGGCAAACGGTACTAATTCCAATTCCTGGAGCAACTACTTCACAACCAACTCCAACTGTTGAAACAAGCAACTACAAAGTAAGAAGAGGAGAAACTTTATACGGATTGTCCAGAAAGTTTGAAACTACTGTGGATGAACTCATCAGACTCAATCCGGTTTTAGCAGAATCCTCTTTACAACGAGGACAAGTGATCAAGGTTCCTGGTAAAGTAGAGGATTCCGAAGTAGTTGAAGTTGTCGAACCAGTAGATACCGACAATGTTCCCAATCCATTCGTGATGGATACGGTAAAGGTGGATGAAGAAACTTCAGAGGTTGTAAAAGTGGAATTCAATGATTCCATCGTAGAGCACGAAGTAATGGCGCACGAAACCATGTACAGTATCTCAAAAAGATTCATGGTGCCAATCGAAACTATCTTAAGAGAGAACGGTCTTTCTTCTACTAGTTTGAGTGAAGGTCAGATCTTGAAGATTCGTTTGAAACAGGAACGCATCAATAAATTAACCATCAAACCTGTTCCGCCGAAATACGATCCAAATGGTTCTGATCCGATCGAATTTGAAGTCAAAGACAGATATAAGATTGCGGTATTCTTGCCATTCTTTCTGGAGCACGGTAAAGGATATTCGAAATATGTGTCTGATGCATCAACTCAATTCTATATGGGGATGACCCTGGCGATTGATACTCTGGAAGCGATGGGGATGAATGCAGACATCCATTACTACGACACGAAAAAGGACTCAGCAGCGGTGATGAAGATTCTGAACAGTGCTGAATTCGAAAATACGGATTTGGTGATTGGACCATTCTTCCCGAAAACGCAAAAACTAATCGCTGAACATTGTAAGCAAAATGCTATTCGAATGGTGGTTCCTGTTGGTTCGGAAACGTCTATGTTAGAAGGAAACCGATTAGTATATGCAGCGATCCCGTCGGATATTACTTTAATGCGTCGATTGGCGGAATACATCGCAAACAATCATGCTACCGATAGAATTATGTTGGTAAAGCCAAAGAAGGAAGAGGATATGCCATTATACGAAGCCTTCAGAGATGCATACAATAATGCCGAGACGGAAGTCCCAAAAGCCGCATTAAACGAAACAACGCAAGAGTCGGTTAAGAATTTGATGACGCGAAATGCGAAGAATATCATCATCATGCCAACTAACAACCGATATCATGCAGATAAATTCGTGAGTACGGTTAGTCGTTCCGATTTCCGAGCAAGAAAGAATGGAATTTATATCTACGGGACGAAAGATTGGGTGGATTTCGAAAGCATCAACAACGATTTCAAGAACCGATACAATTTCCGATATGCAAGTTCTACCTTCCGCGATTATTACACAGACTTAATGGTCGACGTGAACAGAAACTTCCGTAAGCGTTACGAAACGGATATGGGGAAATTCGCTGTTCAGGGGTATGACATACTTTTGGAGATGTGTAGTCACTTCTTCTTAGAGGATGCACCTGTTAATTTGTTGGCGAACGGATTCGATCTTCAACAAATATCTCCTTCCGACGGTTATGAAAACAACCACATTTTCATTATTGAGCAAGAAGATTACGAATTGGTGAATACCGAGTTGTTAGAAGATGAATAAGAACGAAGTCTCCGAAGCTTTTCAACAGCTTCAGGATCATATTTGCCGTCGCGTAGAACAAATCGATGGCGTTTCTCAGTTTCAGGAAGATAAATGGCAGCGACCTCAAGGTGGCGGTGGAAGAACCCGAATCATCAAAGGCAATGGTATTATCGAGAAAGGAGGCGTAAACTTCTCTGAAGTTCATGGCAAGGTAACTGATATGATGCGTCGCAATACGGAAATCACGGCAGACGAGTTCTTCGCTACGGGCGTATCCATTGTTATTCATCCACACAACCCACACGTGCCAATCATTCATATGAACGTACGTTACTTTGAATTGAGTGATGGAAAATATTGGTATGGAGGTGGTATTGATCTTACACCACATTATATAGTACAGAATCAGGCACGTTCTTTTCACGAAGGACTAAAGGAGATTTGTGATAAATACGATGAATCTTTCTATCCACGATTTAAGGTTTGGGCAGACGATTACTTCTATTTACCGCACAGGGAAGAAACCCGTGGGGTGGGAGGGATCTTCTTTGATCATATAAAAGCAACCGAAGACCTTTCGAAAGAGCAATTGTTCCATTTCTGTAAAGATTTGGGAGAAGCGTTTCCTGAACTGTACGAATATCAAGTGAACCTTGGAAAGGATAAATCCTTCAATGATAGGGAAATTGATTGGCGAAATACGCGCCGAGGTCGATACGTTGAATTTAATCTGGTTCATGATAGAGGAACCAAATTTGGTCTCGTTTCAGGAGGTCGAACAGAATCGATTCTTATGAGTCTTCCAGCGACAGCGCAATGGGAGTATTGCAAGCCAATAGAGAGTGGAAGCCCTGAGGAAGCTACTTTGGATTTATTGCGTAAAGAAATCGACTGGATCAACGCTTAGGTAATCTTCTTAAGCTCATCATTTTGCTGAATTTAATTTCGTATTTTAGTCGGGACATTGAAAATGTTCATTCCTAAACTGTTTTTGATAATTGAGGGAATTTGATCAACTACTTATCAAATCTTCTTTTTAAAAGCAACCATGTGCATTTTCTTTCGTTAGACTAACAAGAAAACATGCGAAACTACATGAAAACTTTACTAATCGCAGGGTTACTAATGTCCGCTGGTGCAGCGTTTTGCCAGCAAACCGGGACTGAGGTTACACCCGCTGAGTCGTCAACAAAAATGCATGCGGAGTACAAGGGTACTACCACAACAACAGTTAGGCAAAATCAATCTGTTACTATTTCCAAACGACCTGGACAACCGCAGCAAACTCATGATGTAGCATACTACAACGAAGAAATTGCTAAAGTGGACACACAGATCGCTGCAATTGATTCAAAAATTGCGCATGTCAACAGTGTTCCTTCGGAAAAAGCCTTAGCCGAGCAAAACGGCTGGTTCCAACAAATGGATCAAATAAAACTAAACCTGAATCAGCAACGTGCAACGCTGGTACAAAAACGCGACAATCTCTAGACTTAAACTATCATGAGACACTTACTACTCCTTCTCCTATTTGCTGTTCCATTCATCGGGACGGCTCAAGGTGTTAACTGTGCTGACATGGACCCAATCTGTACGGATCAGGGTGCGACTTTCACAGCGAACACCGGAACAACTGCCGAAGTTGGAAACGACTACGGCTGTTTGTCTACACAACCTAACCCAAGCTGGTACTACTTCGAAATCTCAAACGCCGGAGCAATTGACATGAGTTTAACAGCTCCTTCGGATATCGATTTCATTATTTACGGACCTTATCCTAACCTGGCAGCAGCGCAAGGTGATTGTGGGACGTTGGATGCTGGTGATATTGTTGACTGTAGCTACTCTGCTACAGCCAGCGAAACTCCGTCTATTCCAAACGCACAGGTAGGTGAAGTTTATATCATGTTGATCACCAATTACGCGAACACCGTTCAAAACGTAAGTTTGACACAAACGGGAGGAACAGGAGCAACCGATTGTTCGGTAGTAGCCAACCCTCCATGTTTCATGTCGTACTTTGAGGCGAACGTTAGTGCTTGTGATCCTTTGACAGATACGTACGAAATTACGGGTCAAATTGATTTTGAAGATCCGCCAACAACTGGAAACCTTGTTGTAGAAGATTGTAACGGAAACATTCATGTAGTAGCAAGTGCGCCATTTACGGTGAATGCGCAAGGACAAGGTTCTGAAACATACACTTTCGGTGGATTGAATGCAGATGGTTTGCCTTGTGATGTAAGTGCTTACTTTACAGCAGATCCTACGTGTTCTATCATGAACCTGACGTATACTGCACCGATTTGTAACTGTTTCTTTACGTCATTCAGTTTGAACCAGGAGCCTTGTAATACAACAACGAATACATTTGATATTACAGGGACAGTTGAATTTACAAGTCCTCCATCAACAGGAACGCTGACCTTTACTGATTGTGACGGAAACAGTGTTGTTTATAACGCTCCTTTCACAAGTCCATTGAACTGGGCAATTACAGGAATCACTCCAATCGGAACAACTAACTGTACAGTAACTGCGACGTTCTCTGCTGATCCTTCATGTACAATGACTTCATTGCCATTTAACCATCCAGCAGATTGTAACTGTCCGGTGGATGCAGGAACTTTCTCAACGAGTGTGACTGGTAGTACGACTTCTACAGGTCCGTTCTACCTTTGTTTTGGAGATTCATTGACAATTACACCAAACGGAGATTTCATCCCTCCAGCTGATATCGGAAACCCGACTGGAGGAACGTACAATCCAGGGATGCACCTTTTGATCTATGATTGTGCTCCAACAGTTTTCTCACCACAAGATTTTACAACCGATCCATGTTTCCTTGGAATTTGGGATCCAAACAACCCAGCAGGGCCTTGGGGAGTGATGAATACATTCGGTAACAACCTGACATACTATTTCATGCCTTTGACAATGTATGATTGGGTCAATTATATTTATTCGTACTTCTATACAGGATCTTTATGTTATGACCTTGGTCCGGCATATCCAGTGACTTTCCTAGAGCCAATTGTTACCAACGTAACAGAAGATTGTTTTGCAGGAACGGCTACCGTAACGGTTTCAGGTGGAACGCCAGCCTTTGACGCTTCATCCTTTAATATTGTACCGGGAACATTGGTTCCGGCTACTGCTTCTTTTGTGAATACAACTGCAGCAAATGGTGGTACAATTACAGTTTCAGGATTGCTTGATGGAGATAACTACTCATTCGACATCGTTGATGATAACGGATGTCCGGTAACAGTTACCGGAACATTTACAGGAATGGAAGATGCAACATTCTCTTACGATCCTAAGTACTGTCAGGATGCAGCAGATCCACTACCAACAATTACTGGAGTGCCAGGAGGTACATTCTCTGTGGCTCCAGCTGGAATGGTGATTAATACAAACACTGGATTGATTGATGTATCTGCGTCAACACCTGGATTGTACACTATTACGTATCAGAGTCCTGCGGCAAACTGTTGGGGAACTGAAACATTCCTTGTAGAGATCAATCCTTTACCGAACGTGGTGGCAATTGAAAACAGCCCGGTTTGTTTAGGAGATAGCATTACTCTTGGTGAAACAGGAGGTGAAGCTACTGAGTGGGCCTGGACAACTTCAGGTGCAGCTACATTTAATGATGACAGCCTTCAGGCACCAGTAGTTTACAATGCAGTAAACGGTGAAACATTTACAGTTACTGCGACAGATGTTAATACAGGGTGTGTGAATACAGATGCAGTTTCAGTTACGGTGAATCCATTGGACGATCCAACATTTACACTTTCCGATTTCTGTTTTGGAGATGCAAACAACGCAACGATTACAGGAACTCCTGGAGGAACGTTCTCTTATAATCCTGATCCGGCAGATGGTTCATCAGTGAATGCAACAACCGGAGAGATTACGAATGAAGTTGCAGGTACAACGTACAATATTCAATACTTAACTCCTGGAGCTTGTCCGGATAGTTTGACCTTGCCAGTTACGGTAAATGCACTGCCAGTGGTAGATGCGCCAGATCAAACAATTTGTGATGGAGATAATGTCAATATCACAGCAACTGGTGCGAATACATATGCATGGTCACCAGGAACAGCATTGAACACTACGGTAGGAGCAACAGTAAATGCTTCTCCAACATCTACAATTAACTATACTGTAACTGGGACAGATGCTAACGGATGTATTTCAGATCATGTGGTAACAGTAACTGTGAATCCTGTTCCAGTTGTAGATCCAGTTGCAGATCAAACTCTATGTACGGGAGATGCTGCAGCAGCCGTGAACTTTACAAGTGCAACCGCTGGGGCAACATTTGATTGGACAAACAACAACACTTCAATTGGACTTGGAGCGAATGGAACTGGTAATATTGCTTCATTCAATACGGTAAATGCTGGGGCAACAACGCAAACAGCTACAATTTCGGTGAGTGCGACAGCCAATGGTTGTCCGGGACCAGCGATCACATTTGATATCATTGTAAATCCAATTCCAACAGTTGATCCAATTGCAGATCAAACGATTTGTGAAGGGGACAACACTACAGCAATTAACTTCACTGGAGCGGTTGCCGGAACAACGTACGATTGGACAAACTCGAATACAGGTATTGGAGTAGGAGCGAATGGTACAGGAAACATTGCTGCCTTCACAGGAGCGAATGCAACAAGCAATCCGATTCTAGGAAACTTCAGTGTAACACCAACAGCCAATGGTTGTCCAGGTGCTCCGGAAGTATTTACAATTACAGTTGATCCACTACCAAATGCAACTATAGCAGGTGCGGCAACGGTTTGTGAAAACGATCCTCAACCTACAATTACCTTTACTGGTTCAGAAGGTGTTGAGCCTTATACGTTCACGTACACTATTAACGGAGGAGCTAACCAAACGGTAACTTCAGTTGGTAACACAGCAACTGTTTCGGTTCCAACAACGACAGCGGGAACGTTCGATTACACATTAGTAAGCGTTCAGGATGCGAGTGCATCAGCTTGTCAGCAAAACATTGGAAATACGGTAACAGTAACAGTGAACCCAACTCCAACAGTTGATCCAATTGCAGATCAGGAGATTTGTGAGGGCGACAATACTACTGCAATCAACTTTACAGGTGCGGTTGCAGGAACAACGTACGATTGGACAAACTCGAATACAGGAATCGGTGTTGGAGCAAATGGTACAGGAAACATTGCGGCATTCACAGGAACGAACACAACAAGTGCTCCAATTTCAGGAAACTTCACTGTAACTCCGACAGCAGCAGGTTGTCCGGGTACGGCTGAAACATTTACAATTATTATTAACCCACTTCCAAATGCAACGATTGCAGGAACGGTGAGTGTTTGTGAAAACGATCCGCAACCAACAATTACGTTTACAGGATCTGACGGAGTAGCACCATATACATTTACATACAATATTAATGGTGGAGCCAATCAAACGGTAACTTCTGTTGGAAACACGGCTACGGTAAACGTACCTACAACAGCGGCAGGAACGTATGACTACAATCTTGTAAGTGTTCAGGATGCAAGTGCTTCAACATGTTTACAGAACGTTGCAAGTACAGCGACAGTAACGGTGAATCCAAACCCAACACCAGTTATTACAGGTGTATTGGAATACTGTACTGGATTTAGTGCAACGCTTGGAACAGCGAATGCATACAACGGATACGTTTGGTCAAACGGAGCGGTAACGCCTACGGCTGACTTTACAATTGCTGATAACCCAATTACAGTTACGGTAACGGATGCTAACGGATGTTCAGGAACTTCACCTGCGGTTAACGTTATTGAAAACACAACGATTACCTTCCCAACAACTGTAGAAATCTGTCAGGGAGAAGTAGCAACCATTCACGGGCTACCACAAACAGTTGCGGGTGTGTACGATCAAACATTTGTACTACCTACAGGTTGTGATAGTACATCAAGTGTAACACTTATTGTGAATCCTCTTCCGGTGATTGACGCTGGAGCAAACCAGACAGAATGTGATGGAACAGGAATTACTTTGAATGCTACAGGAGCGGCAACCATTGTTTGGGATAACGGTGTGACCAATAATCAGCAGTTCTTCCCAGGTGTTGGAACAGTAACGTATACAGCAACAGGAACAGACGCTAATGGATGTTCAAATACGGATGCAGTAGATGTAACGATTAATCCTATTCCAGATGTAGATCCAATTGGAAACCAGACGATTTGTAATGGAGACCTTACGGCGGCAGTGAACTTCACTGGAACGGTGCCGGGAACAACATTTGATTGGGTTAATGATACTCCAGGAATTGGATTGGCTGCAAACGGAACAGGAAACATCGCTGCTTTCAACGCTGTAAATAACGGTGCGACTCCAGTAACAGCTACAATTACAGTAACACCAACAGCAAACGGTTGTCCGGGAACAACGGAAACGTTTACGATAGTAGTGAATCCAACACCAGTAGTCGATCCTATTGCGAACCAAACAGTTTGTAATGGAGATTTGACAACCTTAGTTGGCTTTACAAGTACTACCGCAGGAACAACATTCGATTGGACAAACAATGATCCTTCTATTGGTCTTGTTGCAGCTGGAAATGGTGATATTGCTGCCTTCAACGCAGTGAACAATGGAGCTACTCCAGTGGTTGCTACAATTACGGTAACACCAACTGCAAACGGATGTCCTGGAACACCAGTTGACTTCACAATCACAGTGAATCCTTCGCCAAATGTTGATCCAATATTAGATCAAACAGTTTGTAACGGTCTTATGACGACTCCAGTAGTCTTCACCGGAGCTTCTCCAGGAACAACGTTCGATTGGACAAACAGCAATACTTCTATTGGTATTGGAGGTTCTGGGACAGGAGATATTGCAGCCTTTACGGCAACAAACGTAACAGGAGCAGCTATTTCTGGAACGTTTACGGTAACCCCTACACTTAACGGGTGTACAGGAACTCCGGAAACATTTACCATTACAGTGGATCCAGCGCCAACAATGAACCCGGTTGCCGATCAGGAAATTTGTGAAGGCGACAATACAACTGGAATCACCTTTACGGATGCCTCGGGTGCTGCAACCTTCGATTGGGTGAATGATAATACAGGAATCGGATTGGCTGCAAACGGAACCGGAGATATTGCATCGTTTGTTGGAACGAACGGAGGTGCTGCGCCTATCACAGGAACAATATCAGTAGTACCGACATTGAACGGATGTATCGGACTTCCGCAGCAATTTACAATCACTGTTAATCCATTGCCGGCAGTAGATGCTGGAGCAAATGTTGCGGTTTGTGACGGAGATCCTGTGACTTTAACGGCAACTGGAGCAAACACTTATATATGGGTGCCGGTAGTTACAAACGGACAGCCATTCGTGCCAACAACATCAGGAACATATTATGTGACAGGAACGGATATTAACGGTTGTGTGAATATCGATAGTGTGAATGTAACTGTTGAACCTTTACCATTGGTTTCATTTACAGCTGACACAACTCAAGGATGTGAAGGGTTGTCAGTAACATTTACAAATACAACACCTGGAGTATTTACAGACTGCTTCTGGACATTCAGTAATGGTGCGACAGCAACGGGATGTGGATCGGTAACCGTGACATTCGACAATGCTGGATTATATGATGCAACATTGACAACTGTTTCTGCGACAGGATGTACAAACAGTGTTACGTACACAGATTACATCTACATCGAGGACAATCCAGTTGCAGCATTTACACCATCTTCTTCGGTAGTGTCTGTGTTTGATAGTCAGATAGCCTTCAATAACAACTCAACTGGAGCAGTAAGTTATTCTTGGGATTTCGGTGATGGAAGTCCAAATTCAACACAGGAAAACCCAATCCATACGTTCCCTTCAGAGGAAGCAGGAGGTTATACAGTATGGCTCACAGCGTACTCTCCACTTGGATGTCCTGACAGTACTTTCCGAGCAATTACCATCAACGAAGAATTGATCTTCTGGGTACCAAATACCTTTACTCCGGATAATGATGACTTCAACCAGAACTGGCATGCAGTATTTACATCTGGATATGATCCATTCGACTTTAACTTGTACATTTTCAATCGTTGGGGAGAAGTAATATGGGAATCCCATGACTCTACAGTAGGTTGGGATGCAACATATGGTACGGATGGTCGACCGGTTCAGGATGGAACATATACGTGGAAAATTGACTTTAAAACAACATTGAATGACGAAAGAATTGAAGTGATAGGTCACGTCAATGTACTTCGTTAGGAAAAACGGTTTAGTTATAGTGAATGCCTCGATTTTCGAATCGGGGCATTTTTGTTTTAATTCAAAAAATTCATTGCTTCGGTCAGGATGAAATTAGATTGGTAAATCACCAATTGGAATACTTCAAACTTAATAATGTTAAAATGTACACCTCTTGAGGGAGTATTTGTCAAAACATTCACGTATACAGCGGGTTATAGTTGAAGTCTAAAATTTAGGTTGATTATTGTATTCCTAAATATTCAGTGAAACTAGCGGAATAATCAATGGAATCATAGGTATGTTTATCCTCTATGAAATCAGTTATTTAGGTGAGATTCTATAGTTAGCTTTGTTAAGTACTCGTGCGCGCGTTTGCAAGCGAGTATTTTGCGACTCTAAACCAAAAACAACTAACTATGAAAGTGCTTCTAGCGTTCTGTGTATTTCTGCTAAGCTGTGTCACATTCGCACAAGAATCTGTTACTACACCAACTATTCAGGTATCCAAAAATATTGATGCATCAAGCTGGACGACGTATGTTGAAACGGCTAAGGTGAAAATCGAATACATCAAAGTGGATTGTGATCCTGATTCAGGAATGGATTATCAAGGAATCATGTTGCGGTTTACGAATTTGACAAATGATGAAATCGATTTGACATGGCATTTGGATTTGTTTTACGATGCAACTTGCCGAACGTGTGGATTTGATGAGTACGATCGCACATTGACTTTAACACCGAATGAAGTGAAGGAGGGAGATTGCAATGTGAAAACAAATCGAACTTTGGACTTATTCGTGAAATTTACTGATGCAGCATATTCGAAGGGAGCTGAGCTTACTTCATTTGCTTTGACCAATATGACTGTCAACTACTAAATAGTACTACCGACAACCTACTACCAACTTTACAATGAAACTACGATTATTACTTACTATGAAACCAATAATTACTTTACTCGTCGTGTTGATGGCGTGGATGGTTCCGTTTTATGGATCATCTCAGGTTGTGCCTTGTACGGTTACGTTGGATGCCACTCTTGGAGGGGTTCCACCAATGCCGCCAGTGTACAACATGACCAATGGAAATATCAGCACATGTTCAGGTGTATTCTATGATCCGGGAGGAACAGGGAATTATGGCAACAGCATTGCATTAACCACAATGACATTCTGTTCAGATCAACCAGGTGAGCAAATCATCCTGGATTTTTCTGCATATGGCTTCCAGGTTGAAACAAGCTACGACTTCTTGAATATCTACGATGGTGTTGGTACAGGAGGAACGCAATTGTGGAACTCTCAAGCTTCTGGAGGTTCAACAAACCCGGGAGTTATCACTTCTACTACAGGGTGTTTGACAATTACTTTCTCAAGTGATGGTTCTGTTACTTACCAGGGTTGGGGAGCAGATATTTCATGTACAAACCCTCCTTCAGGTACATTCGATTGTAATGGTGGAGACGTAGTATTGACAGCAAACGGCCAGGGACAGCAAACAACCGTAATGAGCAACAACTTTAATGCTGGTTTGGGAGCTGGTTGGGTTTCAACAGGAGGTTCGGCCGTAGGTTCACCTTGTGGTCCTAGTTTGGATGGAACAGATTACTATTGGGCATCAACTTCAACAGGAACACCAAACCTAACAACAGTCAGTTATGACGTGAGTTGTGGAGGTACGTTAACATTCGATATGGCATACGCTACTCAAGGTGGTGCAGCGCCATGTGAAGGGCCTGACCTTCCGGATGAAGGTGTTACATTGCAATATTCTACCGATGGAGGTGTAACATGGACAGTGATCCAATACTGGGATCCAAACGGAGGGTACGATCCACAGATGACAGCATGGAACAACTATTCAGTTCCAATTCCTCCGGGAGCGCAAACTCCAGGTACGCAATTCCAGTGGGTTCAAACAAACTCTTCAGGAACATGTTGTGATAACTGGGGAATCGACAATGTAATGATTACAGCGAACACAAACTGTAACGCATACTGGTACGATTACAATAACATCCCTAGCTATCCAGATCCAAGTACGCAGACGGTGAATGTTACTTCAACAACAACATTTGGCGTTTGGTATACCAACGGAATTGATTCATGTTATGCATCTACAACGGTAGTTGTTCCTCCGGGAACTACGGCTGATGCAGGTGCAGATCAAACGATTTGTGCTTCAGGAACTGTAACAATCGGAGGAGCTCCAACAACACCAGACAACGGTGCTACATACACTTGGAGTACTGGTGCTACTGGAACAATTTCTGGAGGAGATAACGGACAAATCAACGTATCACCTGGAGTTACTACAGAATACTATTTGACTATTGAGTTCAATGGTTGTTTTGCATACGATACGGTAACAGTATTTGTAGATGCACCACCAACAGCTTCGAACCCAGCACCAATTAATGTGCAGTGTTCAGGAGATGTTCCAGCACCGGACCCATTGGTAGTAACAGATGAAAATGATGATATTACAATTCCACCAACAGTAACTTTCTTGAACGACGTATCCGATGGACTTTCGTGTCCTGAAACGATTACTCGTACTTACAGAGTAGAGGATGCTTGTGGAAACTTTGTGGATGTCCAACAGACAATTACAGTAAATGATACCCAGGCTCCGGTATTGGCAGCAGCGCCGGCCGATGCATCATATCAATGTCCGGGAGATGTTCCAGCAATGGTAGGACTTGGCTGGACGGACAACTGTGATGGAGCGGGAACGGTTGCTGGATCAGAAGTTTCTGACGGGTTAACGTGTCCTGAGACGATCACTCGTACGTGGACGTACACTGATGCATGTGGAAACACGGCAACAGAAACGCAAACAATTACAGTAAACGATACACAAGCTCCTGTTTTAGCAGCGGCTCCGGCTAATGCTTCATACCAATGTCCGGGAGATGTTCCTGCAATGGCAGGGCTTGGATGGACAGACAACTGTGACGGAACAGGAACAGTTGCAGGATCAGAAGTTTCAGATGGATTGACATGTCCTGAGACAATTACTCGAACGTGGACGTACACTGATGCATGTGGAAACACAGCAACCGAAACGCAGACAATTACAGTAAACGATACACAAGCTCCTGTTTTGGCAGCAGCTCCGGCAAATGCTTCATACCAATGTCCGGGAGATGTTCCAGCAATGGCAGGTCTTGGATGGACAGACAACTGTGATGGAGCGGGAACAGTTGCAGGATCAGAAGTTTCAGATGGATTGACATGTCCTGAGACAATTACTCGAACGTGGACGTACACTGATGCATGTGGAAACACAGCAACGGAAACGCAAACAATCACAGTACACGATACACAAGCTCCTGTTTTAGCAGCAGCTCCGGCAAATGCTTCGTACCAATGTCCAGGAGATGTTCCTGCAATGGCGGGTCTTGGTTGGACAGACAACTGTGACGGAACAGGAACAGTTGCAGGATCAGAAGTTTCTGACGGGCTAACTTGTCCAGAGACGATCACGCGTACCTGGACATACACTGATGCTTGTGGGAACACAGCAACAGAAACGCAAACAATCACAGTACACGATACACAAGCACCAGTATTCGCCGCACCGCCAGCGAACGTAACGGTGGAATGTGCAGGCGATGTTCCAGCGATGGTTAACCTTGGATGGACAGATAACTGTGATGGAGCTGGAAACGTGGCTGGAAACGATGTTTCAGACGGACTTATCATGTCCAGAGACAATCACAAGAACATGGACGTATACAGATGCTTGTGGGAACATGTACGCGACAGTATCCCAAACTATCATTGTAGACGATACGACACCACCTACAGCGTCGAACCCAGCTGGCGATTTCAATTACTCAGGAGGAACTCCGGTTCCACCTGCGAGACCCATTGGATGTTACGGATGAAGCAGATAACTGTACCGTTAACCCTGTGGTCGCTTGGGTAAGTGATGTGAGTGATAACGGAAACTGTCCGGAAATCATCACGCGTACGTTTAGTATTACAGATGATTGTGGAAATCAGTCTACAGTAATTCAGTTGATAACTATCGGAGACCCGGTACCTCCAACTGCTTCAAACCCAGCGCCAATTAATGTTCAGTGTTCAGGAGATGTTCCTGCACCCGGATCCATTGGTAGTAACCGATGAGGCGGATAACGGAGCTCCACCGGTGGTAACTTTTGAAAGCGATGTTTCTGATGGGCTTTCTTGTCCTGAAACGATCACGCGTACCTACCGCGTAACAGACGACTGTGGTAACTTCATCTTCGTAACGCAAACAATTACAATTCACGATACGCAAGCTCCTGTTTTGGCAGCGGCTCCAGCGAATGCAACATATGAGTGTATTGGAGACGTTCCAGCAATGGCAGGTCTTGGATGGACAGATAACTGTGATGGAACAGGTACAGTTGCAGGATCAGAAGTTTCAGATGGACTTTCTTGTCCAGAGACGATCACCAGAACGTGGACGTACACGGATGCTTGTGGTAACACAGCAACAGAATCACAAACAATTACCGTTCATGATACTCAGGCTCCGGTATTTGCCGCAGCACCGGCGAACGCAACATACGAATGTATTGGAGACGTTCCGGCAATGGCAGGACTTGCATGGACAGATAACTGTGACGGAACAGGAACAGATGCAGGTACGGAAGTGTCAGATGGACTTTCTTGTCCAGAGACGATTACACGTACATGGACGTACACGGATGCCTGTGGTAACACAGCAACAGAAACACAAATTATTACTGTAAACGATACACAGGCTCCGGTATTTGCCGCAGCACCAGCGAACGCAACATACGAATGTATTGGAGACGTTCCGGCAATGGCAGGTCTGGCTTGGACAGATAACTGTGATGGAGCAGGAACAGATGCGGGTACTGAAGTTTCTGATGGATTGACGTGTCCTGAGACGATTACTCGAACCTGGACATACACCGATGCTTGTGGAAACACAGCAACGGAGACTCAAATTATTACGGTTCACGATACACAGGCGCCAGTTTTAGCCGCTGCTCCTGCAAACGCTACATATGAGTGTATTGGTGATGTTCCTGCAATGGCAGGTCTTGGTTGGACAGATAACTGTGATGGAACAGGAACCGTAGCTGGTTCGGAAGTATCTGACGGATTGACGTGTCCAGAGACGATCACCAGAACATGGACGTACACGGATGCTTGTGGTAACACAGCAACAGAGACACAAACAATTACAGTTCATGATACACAAGCACCAGTATTTGCTGCACCACCAGCGAACGTAACGGTTGAATGTGCCGGAGATGTTCCAGCGATGACAGACCTTGGATGGACAGATAACTGTGATGGAGCAGGAACAGTAACTGGAAATGATGTTTCAGACGGACTATCTTGTCCAGAGACAATCACGCGTACTTGGACATACACTGATGCATGTGGAAACAACGCAACAGTATCTCAAACAATTATCGTTGATGATACAACACCACCAACAGCATCGAATCCAACTACGACAACAATCACAGCAGGAACACCAATTCCTCCGGTAGATCCATTAGTGGTCAATGATGAGGCAGATAACTGTACAACGAATCCGGTGGTGACGTTTGTAAGTGAGTCATCAGACAACAACCCTTGTCCTGAAACAATCACACGGATTTACGAAATCACAGATGATTGTGGTAACACAACCCAGGTAACACATTTGGTAGTTATTACGGATCCTGTGATGCCAACAGGAACGGCACCAGGACCAATCAATGTTGAGTGTATCGGAGATGTTCCGGCAGCGGATCCATTATTGATTACCGACGAAGCAGATAACAACGGGACTCCTGTTGTAGCTTATGTGGGAGATGTTTCAGATGGATTATCATGTCCAGAGACAATCACAAGAACGTATAGCATCACCGATGTTTGTGGAAACCAGATCACGGTAGATCAGATTATTACAGTTCAGGATGTTACAGCACCAGTAATGGCAGCAGCACCAGCGGATGTAACAGTAGAATGTATCGGAGATGTTCCGGCAATGATCGATCTTGGATGGACAGACAACTGTGACGGAGCAGGAACGGTGACTGGAAACGATGTTTCAGACGGACTATCTTGTCCTGAGACAATCACCAGAACATGGACTTACACAGATGCTTGTGGTAACACTTCATCAACATCACAAACAATTACAGTGATTGATACGCAAGCACCAGTATTTGACGCTCCACCAGCAGATATCACAATTGATTGTACAAGTGGACTTCTTGCAGGAAATGTCTTAACATGGAACGATAACTGTGATGGAACGGGAGCTGTTCTACCAACAGACGGACCTTTGGTTGGAGGTACTTGTGGAGGAACAATTACTCGTACATGGACATACACGGATGCTTGTGGTAATACCGCAACTACCACACAAACAATTACGGTAAATGATACGCAAGCACCTGTGTTGGCAGCCGCACCAGCGAACGTAAACGTAGAATGTATCGGAGATGTTCCTGCAATGATCGATCTTGGATGGACGGATAACTGTGATGGAGCAGGAACAGTAACAGGAAATGATGTTTCTGACGGACTGTCTTGTCCTGAAACGATTATTCGAACATGGACATACACTGATGGGTGTGGAAATACTGCAACAGTTTCACAAACAATTGTTGTGAATGACGTTACGCCGCCAACGGCATCCAACCCAGCACCAATTTCTGTACCTGGAGCAAATGACGTTCCGAATCCAGATCCAACAGTGGTAACGAACGAAGCAGATAACTGTACTGCCAATCCAGTAGTTGCATGGGTAAGTGATGTAAGTGATGGAAATGTTTGTAACGGTGAGATAATCGCGCGTACGTACAGTATTACAGATGATTGTGGAAATCAGACATTAGTTACGCAGGAAATCACAATTCTTGCAACTCCAGCACCAATTGATGCAGGAAATGATGTAACGATTTGTTTGGGAGAAAACGTAACAATTACCGTGACAAATCCATGGAACGTACCAATTGTTTGGGCACCAGTAGTTCCACAAGGACCATTTGCACCGACGCAAACAACTACATACACAGTGACGGCTGATAATGAAGGGTGTATCTCTACAGATCAGGTTACTGTGACAGTGGAAGAGCCTCCGGTTGTGAGCTTCGTAGGAGACGTTTTATCAGGTTGTGCACCACTTACAGTGACATTCACGAATACATCAACATCTGTTAGTGGATTCTCTGATTGTGAATGGACAATTAACGGTCAAACATTAACCGGATGTAACACTACAAGTTACACATTCATGAACGGTGGTACTTATGACGTAACACTTACGACAACATCGAATACAGGATGTACAGCATCTGAAACATATGCACAATACATCTATGTAGAAGATGTGCCAAATGCAGATTTCACTGCGTCTCAAACAGAATTGTCAAGTCAGTTTACAGAAGTGAACTTCGTGAACAACTCTACCGGAGCAACAAGCTATGAATGGAACTTTGGTGAGCCAGGGGCATTGAGTAATGAGGAGAATCCATCACATACGTATCCACAGCAAGCACCAGCATCTTACGAGGTAACACTAGTTGCTTTAACAAATTTGGGTTGTTCCGATACAGCAAGAGCAGTGATCAATGTGAGTGAAGAGTTGATCTTCTGGGTACCTAACTCATTCACACCAGACGGGGATGATTACAACGATCTCTTCCTACCAGTCTTTACTGAAGGATACGATCCGTTTGATTACCATTTATTGATCTTCAATCGTTGGGGAGAAATTATCTGGGAGTCGTACGATGCATCCGTAGGATGGGATGGATCATACGGACAGTTTGCCAATGAGGTTCAGGACGGAACTTACACATGGAAAATCGAATTCAAAACAACCATGAACGACGAACGAATAATGGTTACCGGACATGTGAATTTGATTCGATAAACAGAACAAAAACAACCAAAAACAGACAAAAGGCGTCTTTCTTCGGAAGGGCGCCTTTTTTGTGATTTTTATCACAAACGCCACATTTTATAGTTATGGGACTAACATTTCATGGTAATAATGATAGGTTACTGTAACTTTGTGCCGTCTTTTCTGTTTAAGGCTATGAGTCTTAAGTGAATCGGCTATGGTGCCGGGACGGAATATATAGTTAAGACCGAACGAATTATAATGAAGCGACGACTAATTATCTTAAGTGCATTTATGGCACTCGCATTCTCTATGTATGCACATCCTGTTGAGAATGTAGAACACGAACCAATTGAAATTACCGACGAATGGACCGCTTTGATCTCCCTTGATGGTATAGAAGTGGAGTACAAGGTTCAGGAATGTAACAACAAAAATGTACGCAATCAAGTGCTGGTATTGTTCCGATTTAAGAACACATCCGCAACCGAGATCAAAACATTTAACTGGGCGGTGAAAGAATTTCGCAATGATGTTTGTACTAACTGTGATCGACTAGAAACGCAGGAATTTCAAAGATCCTTGACACTTTCTCCAGGTGAAGTTTTGGAAGGTGATGGTTCCAGTAAAATGGACAAACGCGTGTATTTATTCTGCCATTTCATCGAATTGGTACCAGGAATGTCGAATCAGACCTTGACCGATTATGAGTTTGTGAACATGGAAGTAATTAATCAAGGAACTCAGAAGTAATGAAGCAGTTTAGAATATTACTTGCAGTTTTAGCGTTGGGGAGTGCACAGGCAAATGCACAGTGTACAGTAGAGGCAGGACCAGATTCCATTTACGCTGCGTGCGGAGCAGAGATTTATCTTTCCGCAATCGGATTGTCAGATTCAGCCGTTTTATCAACCAACTTTGACGGAGGTCAGATTGGAGCCGGATGGACAACTTCAGCAACGGTTTTGTACAATAATCCTTGTGGACCAACACTAGATGGAACACCTTCAGCATGGTTTGGTAACGTACCATTCCCACGAACATTGACAACCAACGGATTTGATTTATCGTGTGGAGGACAGGTTTGCTTCGATCTTGATTTTGCGGCAGATGATGTAGCAGGTGGAGATTGTGAAGACCCTGATTTACCAGATGAAGGAGTGTTCTTTCAGTATTCTACAGATGGAGGATTGACATGGATCGATATTTTCTATTTCGAGCCAATCGCCGGATACGCGAATCAGTATTATAATTGGGCAAATTATTGTTTCGTATTGCCTCCTGGAGCCTGGACCGCAAATACCATGTTCCAATGGACACAGCCAAACGCAAGTTCTACAGTGAACGATCACTGGGGGATTGATAACGTTGAAATCCTTCCGACCAACTGTGGTTACTACTACGATTGGAGTAATATTCCGGGGTCGCCAGACAACTTTGATCAGGTAGTTACGGCGAATACTACAACAGATTACATTATTACCTACACGGATGGAACCGATGCCTGTTACGATACAGTTACATTGGTCGTTTCTCCGGTAAATGCACAGGCATCAGCGGTAAACACAAACGTTACGTGTCCGAATTGTACGGATTTGAACGTCGAATTCACCGACTACAACGCTGGTTCCATTATTGACGATTTCGATCCTGGATTTGATGGAAATATGTGGGCAGATGCCGGAGGAGCTCAAGCTGGTTCCGCAGGAGCTTGTGGATCAATTACCGGGAATGCGATGTATTTCAAGAACATTGGAACGCGTCAGGCGGTTACGGTAGATGTGGATGCAACTGCCAATTGTGGATTCTTGCAGTTCAGTTTATTCATGGGAAATACTTCCTCAGGAACAGCTTGTGAGAATGCAGATGCAGGAGAGGACATCGTATTGCAATATTCAACGAATGGTGGTGCTACCTGGACGACCTTGAATACCTATTATCAATCACAATGGGATAACAATCCGACCTGGCAAAATTTCCTGATTCCGATTCCACCATTGGCGCAAACACCAGCAACACGCTTCCGTTGGCACCAACCGACATTTACACAAGTTCAGAATAATGACGCATGGGCACTGGATAATGTAGATTTCACCTGTGATCCACCGGATTATGAGATTACCTGGACACCAGCGTTGACATTGAACGATCCAACTTTACAACAGCCAACTGCTTGTGCATTGGATACCACAACATATTTCGCAACAATTACCGACACCACAACGGGTTGTTCGGCATCAAGTTCGGTAACAATTAATGTATCGTGTCCGTGTACTATTGCAGGATTGAATTATAACATCAGTAGCTGTCAGGCGGCGAATACATTCGATGTGACTGGAGATTTCATTTACGTTGAGAATCCAGGAACGGGAACAATCGAAGTGGAGATTACTACTGGTACGGGAACGTATACTCAAACCATCAATGGACCATTTAATAATGGAACCTTGACGAACTTTAGTATTACGGGAATTCCAGCAGATGGATCACCAGTGGATATTTTGATTTATTTCTCAGACGATCAAGCCTGTCAGGTAACTGCAACAGATGTTGCGCCTGTGCAACCGGATATCCTTGGGACTACAGGTAGTGGCGTCTATTGTTTTGGTGACTTAATCGCAGATGTTACTGTTGATGTTACCGGAACCGGACCATTCACCATAGATTACACATTGGATGGTGTTCCAATGCAAACGACAAGTCCAACGTCACCTGTAAACCTTGGCAATGTACCAGGAGTATATGATATTACCGGGGTTGCTGATTCCAGTTGTACGAATGTGGGGAACTTCACGGAAACGATTGTAGAGCAAGCAGTTCCGACTGTTGCATCTGTTGAAAATGGAGGTGTGTATTGTGCGAATGATTTCGTGAATGATGTCTTTGTGGTGGTTACTGGAACAGCGCCATTCGACCTTTCTTATGATCTGGATGGTACAGCTCAAACTATCAACTCTACCAGTAATACGATTGTACTGGGGAATACTCCGGGAACATATACTGTGAATCAAATTACCGATGCTGGATGTGCTAATGCAGCAGCTGGATCGCAAACGATTACCGTGAATCCATTACCTCCTGTGTTTGCAGGGAATGATATTACCTTGTGTGATGGAGAAGTTTACACGCAATTAGCAACTGGAGCTCAAACATACGTTTGGGACAACGGAACACCAAATGGAGGAACGATTACACCGTCTGCAACCGCAACGTATACAGTAACTGGGACGGATGGTAACGGATGTATAAATACTGATCACGTAACCGTAACCGTAGAACCAATTCCACAACCTTCCTTTGTGGCTGATACATTGTCTATTTGTGAGCCAGGAACAGTCTTCTTCACCAATACAACATCAGGAAGTTTTACAGATTGTCAGTGGGATTTTGGAAATGGAAATTCGGGAACTGGCTGTTCTGATGTACCAAACCTATATGAAAACGGAGGAACGTACGATGTAACGTTAACTGTTACCAGTGCGAATGGATGTACGAATTCAGTTACTTACGACGATTATATCTATGTAGAAAACATTCCAAATCCATCTTATATCCCTTCAACGTATACGGTTCTGAGCCTGGAAACTGAAGTGTCTTTTGAGAATACATCTTCAGGAGCAACTTCATACCTATGGGATTTCGGGGATGGAACAGAGCAGGTTTCAACAATCAATCCAACGCATGAATTCCCGGACAATGCAACATCTGGTTATTTGGTAACGCTTTACGGGTTTTCACCAATTGGATGTATTGATTCGTTCTCAACAGTAATCCAGGTGAACGAGGAAGTGATTTATTACATTCCAAATACGTTTACACCTGATGGAGATGAATTCAACCAGACATTCCAACCAGTCTTCACAGCAGGATTTGATCCTTTCGATTGGCATATGTTGATCTACAACCGTTACGGTCAGATTATCTGGGAGTCCAGTGATCCAGAGCAAGGTTGGGATGGAACGTACAACGGACGAATGGTTCAGGATGGAACTTACGTATGGACTGTAGAGTTTAAAACAATCGCATCAGACGAACGTAGAACGGATACGGGGCATGTGAATGTGACTAAATAGAGTTATGAATTATGAGTGATGAATGTTGAATTCATTGGATATTAAAAATGCCGCTTCATTTGAAGCGGCATTTTACTTATAAGGTCTTTTACTTATAATCTGCTCAATTCATAATTCATAATTCAGCATTCATCATTAAAAAATCCGGTCATTGAGCGGAGTCGAAATGCCGGTTTTATTATTTCTTCCTCCTACGTTTCCGTTCCTTAATAATCAAAGACAATTCACGGCTTGTTTGTCCGGCTACGGAAGTATTTTCTTCAGCTCTTCGGATCAGATAAGGAAGTACTTCTCGAATGGGACCGTATGGAACGTATTTAGCCACCATGAAGCCGTTGCTCGATAGGTTGAATGAGATATGATCACTCATTCCTAATAATTGTGCGAAAAAGGCTCTTGGATCGTCGCTTGAGATATTATGTTTTTGCATCAGCTCGGTGAGATACAAAGAACTTTCCTCGTTATGAGTTCCTGCGCAGAAAGAAACGTGATCAATTTCGGAAACCACTAAATCCAATGCGGCATTGAAGTCTTTGTCTGTAGATTCTTTATCCGGTTGAATGGGGGAAGGGTATCCTTTTTCTTCTGCTCTTTCGCGTTCTTTTTCCATGTACGCACCACGAACCAACTTCACACCAAGGAAGAATTTTTCGTTTTTCGCGCGTTCAATTTCAGTTCGCAAAAACTCCAGTCGATCGTGACGGTACAATTGAACCGTATTGTAAACAATTGCTCTGTCCTGGTTGAATTTCACACTCAATTCATACACCAAACGATCAATTGTATCCTGAATCCATGATTCTTCGGCATCAATAAATATAGGAACGTCGGCTTTGTGTGCTTCAGAACAAATAAAATCCAATCGCTCGACGAGTTTGTTGTAGCCAACAAGGTCCGCTTCCGACAAATGCTCTACACCATCATTGGCTTTCTCCAAAACATCAAACGTTGTGATTCCGGTAACCTTGAAAACTGCAAAAGGGATATCGGCATTATTCTGAGCCTCTTTGATGGTGCGAACGATTTCATGCATCGTTGCTTCCAGATCCTTTTCGTCTGTCTTTCCTTCAATACTATAATCGAGAATGGTTTTTACATTTCGATCGGCTAATTTTCTGGAAGCTTTCAAAGATTCCTGAATGGATTCTCCTCCACAAAATTGACGGAAAATAGTTGGCTTAATAATCCAACGCAGAGGCATTCGAATCTGCAACGCGAAATTCGTCAACCATTTCCCAAACCTGACCAGTCTAGGACTACCAATCATACGAAATAACCAGTACGCACGGCGTAAATCCCCGTCCGAACTTTTACGAAAAGCAACTTCGGTATTATCAAAGAGAATCATGAAACAAAAATAGCGTTCTTTTCCATCTGAATTGTACAGGTCTTGTATAAAATAGTCGTCCTGATTCTCTATTGACCTACTAGAGAAATTACTCTTTAATGTCGAATAATTTTGAGGTCGATATTTGTAATTCCCTTACCAGGCTTATCTGCGGATTATTTCGACCACGGAGGCACAAAGGGCACAACGCAGCCATGATTTAGAAGTGCACAAGATCGTCAATTTATGACGATCATAACTTACCATTGATAATTCGCCTGAATCCTGACTTGAACAGTTCTTCATTAAAGTTCATTAGTAATCCCAATTTCATATCGGTCATTTTCAAATAAGTAATCACTTGTGCCGCATGGATTGGATGTAATTCATTGACAGACTTTAGTTCGATTAGAATTTTATCCTCAATAGTAATATCTGCACGAAGTTGAGCATCCAAGTCAACTCCATCATATCTCACTGGAATTGGTACTTGACGGTTAATACGTATTCCGTGTTTAGACAATTCGTGGAAAAGACATTCTTCATAAACGTTCTCCAGTAATCCCGGTCCCAAAGTGCGATGTACTTTGAGTCCACAATTGAAGGCAATCGTAGCCAGCTGATTTTCAGTCATAATAGGTTAGGTTTAGTAATTAAGTTAATAAATAATATTGATTCGCTTAATCACTGGTCATCGTGAAGCGATGATCTTGTGCACTTAACAAGCTCAGCAATTCCTCGTGACCTTCGTGCCTCCGTGGTGAGTAAAGTCATTTTATAATTTGTTATTAAAGATGAACGTTAATGAGATAATGCGATTCACTATTTTTACTGCAAATTCAACCTGTGAAATACATCGATACGAACAACTGCCGACTTGAATTAGGAGACATCACATCTTCCTCTTTGGATGAGAAACTCAATACAACGTATGCCGATGTCAAAAAAGTGGTGATCGTGGATGAGAATTCCCGAGTGAATTGTCTGGAGTACATGCTTACAAATTTCAGCGGGCTGAGTGAAGCAGAAATCATCTTACTTCCTGCCGGAGAAGATAATAAGCAACTGAATATCGTTGGAAGTGTTTGGGAGGCGCTGACAGAATATGGCGTAACCCGACACGATCTAATCATCAATTTAGGAGGGGGAATGATTACAGATCTCGGTGGGTTTGTGGCTTCCTGTTACAAAAGAGGATTGGATTTTATCAATATACCCACTACGTTGCTTTCTATGGTTGATGCATCAATAGGTGGTAAAACCGGGGTGAATTTGGGGCATTACAAAAATCAGATAGGTGTTTTCTCCGATCCGGTTGCGGTGTATATCGATCCGGTTTTTCTTTCAACCTTACCAGGATATGAACTGTTGAGTGGTTATGCTGAAATGATGAAACATGGCTTAATTGAAAGTCCTGAATTGTTTGCGGCAGTTTTGAAATCGATGCGAGAAGATGAAATTCCTGGATTGGATTTGATTGAATCATGTATTCTGGTAAAACACGAAGTTGTTAAGGAAGATCCGACAGAGAAAGGGAAACGCAAAATTTTGAACCTCGGACACACAATCGGTCACGTGTTGGAAGGTCATTACATGAATCGATTCCCACTAACGCACGGACATTGCGTGGCAGTTGGAATTATGATGGAAGCATACATTGCCTACCGACGAGAAATGTTGCCTGAATCCGATTTCCGAATCATTCAGGAGGCAGTATTCGAATTTTATGAATTACCAGCTTATTCCAACGATGAAGTAGGGGAGATGGTAGCGATGTTGTACAACGACAAGAAAAATGCAGGCAATTCAATTCTTTGTGCTCTACTGATTAGAATCGGTGATTGTTTGTATGATGTCGAAGTGCCTGAATCTCAATTCGTAGAGGCGTTTTTACACTACAAGAATCTTCAGATTAATATGAACTAGTGCTTTAGAGCAAGTAAACGTTCCTTAATTCCTTCCAATCGATTGAGCACTTCTTCATTCGATACATTTTCAGGAACAGATGCAGGCGCTGGCGCTTTACCTCGCATAGCTTTTTTAGCACCATCCAGCGTATATCCTTCTTCCTTTACCAGGGTGTAAATACGATCGATTTTACCAATTTCTTTCGGCGTAAAAAGGCGATTTCCTTTCTTGTTTTTCTTGGGTTGGATGGTCGGGAATTCCTTTTCCCAGAAGCGAATCAATGAAGCATTAACATCAAACATTTCGGCAACTTCTCCGATAGAGTAATAGAGTTTCGTAAGTTCGTCAGCCTTGATTTTTGACATTCGTTCGCTTTTTTCGAAGATAACGAATATTTGGAAAAGTTGGATGCGTACCCCTCGAGTGCCTCAGGGTACGGGAGTCTCTCTCCATAGCTGATTGTTCGATAGGAAGTGAGATAGTCAAATCGTATTTTCATTCAAAAATTGTACTTTCAATCTCATGTACGGAGCGAAGGATATGGATCTGAATTATCAGAGGAGAAGGGAATGGGTGTTTTTACTAATTGCGGGGATTTTTCTGGGATCTCTTGCCATGTTAAATATACTCGGGGTTTCCCGGTTCATTGATTTGTCGTCCTGGGTCGGAATTAGCGATCAAAGTTCTATTCGTTTTTCGATTGCCGTAGGTGTGCTGCCGTATCCGATTACGTTTTTGTGTACTGATATTATTTCGGAAATCTACGGGCGTAAACGTGCCAATATGGTTGTTTGGATTGGATTGGTCCTGAACGTTTGGGTCTTGTTGGTTGTTTGGTTCGGAGGCTGGTTAGAAGCTCCTGAAAACTTAAATCCAAATGGAACGATGCCTGTGGGAGTGTCAGAAGGGAAAGCAGTAGTGCCAGATGAATATGCCTTCTATTCGATCCGAACATTAACTGTTGGTGCGACGCTTGCCTCAATGATCGCCTATCTTACCGCACAATTCGTGGATGTACAGGTTTTCCATTACCTCAAGCGAAAAACCAGCGGGAAGAAACTGTGGTTGCGCAATAATCTCTCCACCATGACTAGCCAACTCATCGATTCAGTCGCTGTGATTCTCATTACTTATTATTGGTCGAAAGGAATTACGGTTCCTACCGGAAAAGATCCTTCTGTTTTTCTCCTCTCACTGATTTTGAGTAGCTATCTCTTTAAGTTCTTTTTCGCTCTTTTCGATACCATTCCCATCTATTTCATCGTCAGGAAACTGCGAAATTATTTGAATGTAGAGGATGAATTAAGTTACTGATTCTCGGTAACGCAGATGCCAGAGCAGATAGAAAATGGCAACCAGACAGAAGAACGCTCCAAACAGAACGGTTCGCGGAATGGAATCCATCGTATTGTCGTAGGTGAATAGCGTGCTGATTGACCCCATCATGATTCCAATTTCGAGGGCGATGAATAATGTTCCAGCACCAATTCCCCGACGATGTTCCGCAGATAAATCTGCTGTCCATGCCATAATTGTAGGACTGTTCACCCCGGTGGATAATCCAAATACGATTGCCGAAACAATAAATAGCGTGAGGCTATGAGCAGAGAGAGATACGATAATCATACTCACTCCCATGAAGAACACGCCAATCAACAAGGCTTTCCGTCGTCCGATGACATCTGATAATTTACTCGCAAACAGTCGGACGCCAATAGTCGAGAAAACGTAAAATCCAAAGAATAGGCCTTTGTTCACCTCTAATGATTTCGAGATTTCCTGGGCAATTACGAAAACGATTCCCGTGGAAATTGTCGTTAGGAACATTACCGTCGCAGCGGGCATCACAGGCGGTTCGAAGATATCCTTCAATCCAACCTTTACAAATGAAGATTGGTAGCGTTTGGGATTTGGAAGTGTTTCTTCGATGTACATCAGGCAGCCATACGCAATTAACGCAAAGAACCCTGAAACAAAGAACAACACGTTAATTCCAAAGGCATCAGTGAGGGGGTCTGCCAATATTTGTCCTGCTCCAAATCCAGCAGAAATAAATGTTCCCCAGATTCCCATTCCAACGGATCGTTGAGATGGATGCAAAATGTCTGTTACTAATGCCGTTGCTCCAGTGGGTAAAAATCCTGCGCTCAATCCATGTAGAAAACGGAAAGCGAGAAATACAGAGACTCCGAAAAGCGTGGCTCCACTGGCAGAAATGAATCCACTCAAGGGATAGGATAGACAGATGATTACGCCTACGCTAGCGCCTATCAGCATGACTTTTTTTCGCCCGATGTTATCGGATAATTTTCCAGAGAAAGGTCGTGAAATTGCAGCGGATAAGGAAAAGAGGAAAATAATGAGTCCTTTCACTTCATCGCCACGTTCATGGAGACTACTGATGTAGTCGTTAAGCTCCGGGATTACCATGTTGAAACTCACAATGAAGAAAAACAAGGCAGCGGATATTATCCAGAAGTTTTTAGGATATTTTTGGAAAATCACTGTACAAAAGTAACCCCTTTATTCGTCTAAACTTCGTGAAACTGACTTAATGTTCACATTAGACAAATATTTATGAGAATAGTAGCATTTATAGTAGGAGGATTAGGGCTGATGGCGTTTGCATGCAGTTCAAGTATGGGAACTGATGGGATGGATACTTCGGCTGCCGCGAATCAGATTGAAGACTCATTGAAAGTGTCAAAAACAGAGGAGCAATGGAAGGCTCAGTTGACACCCTTACAGTTTGAGGTCACTAGAAAATCTGGGACAGAACGGGCTTTTACCGGAGAATATTGGGACAATCATGAATCTGGGGATTACCACTGCGTTTGTTGCGATACCTTACTGTTTTCGAGCGATACAAAGTTCGATTCAGGAACGGGATGGCCGAGTTTCTATGATGTGGCAACCAGCATGGTAGGGAAGAGAAAAGATCATTCGCATGGTATGACGCGCGTGGAAGTTTACTGTAAACGCTGCGATGCACATTTGGGGCATGTCTTTAAAGATGGTCCGAAGCCAACAGGATTACGTTACTGCATCAATTCAGCATCGTTAACATTCAAGAATAATTAGCAATTTAGTTCTATGAGAAAAATGGAAGCAACATTGGGCGCCGGATGCTTTTGGTGTATCGAGGCGTGTTTTAAAGATTTGGAAGGAGTGATTTCCGTTGTTCCGGGGTATGCAGGCGGGACTGCTGAAACTGCTAACTACAAAGATGTATGTTCGGGAAAAACTGCACATGCTGAGGTAGCGCGGGTGACATATGATGCGGATCTGTTATCCTTTGATGAAATTCTAGAAATGTTCTGGTTCGTGCACGATCCAACGCAATTGAACCGTCAGGGGAATGATATCGGACCGCAGTATCGATCGGTGGTTTTTTATCACAACGACGAGCAGAAGTCAAAAGCGGAGATGTACATGCAGAAGCTAACGAACGAGAAAGTTTGGGATAAACCTATCGTTACGGAGATTTCACCGTTGGATACATTTTACCTGGCAGAGGATTATCATCACAACTATTACGAGCAGAACCCGGAGAACCAATATTGTCAATTTGTGGTTCGTCCGAAAGTGGAGAAATTCAAGGAAGTTTTCGGGAAACGATTGAATGCATAAAAAAAGCCGATCGCTTGCACTTCGAGAACCTCAGTGACCTGCGATCGGCTTTTAAATATTGAGTCAAGAATATTGAATCAGGAATAACTTCGATTCAGCATTTCTTATTCATTATTCCAGATTTCTTATTCCGACTTAGGTTCTTCCATCTTCTTCTTGTCGAATTTCATTTTTCTTTTGTCAGAGATGTGCTGATCCCACTGTGCTAATTGCTCTTCAGTAAGGATAGTCTCCAACATACGACGCTTGTCTTCTTTATTTCCTTTGATGAATTCTTTCTTCTTCTCATCAGTCATTGTTTCGTCTTTCTTGATCGCATCAATTTTCATCGCTACCTTCAAGTTCAACGCGTGAAGTTGTTCTTCTTGCTCTGAAGTAAGATTATCAATTACCTCCAGCATTTTTGCCGTTTGCTTTTCAGCAACTTCTTCAGGAGTTATGGCGTCTCTTTTAGCTTTTCGTTCCGCTTTCTTTTCCGCTTTGATCTCTTCCAGTTTGGCTAGCTGATCTTCTGTTAGGATTTCGCTAATAGCTTCCTTATGTTCCGACTTCAAAGCCTTCATTTCTTCCTTTCGAGCAGCTTCGTCCAAAGATTCATCCGCTTTCAAAGTGGCACGTTTGTCCTTCATTTCTTCGCGCAAAGCATCGATTTCCGCACGTTGGTCATCCGACAACTCCAATGCTTCCATTGCATGCTCTTTCTTCTCTTTACACTTTGCTTTCTGAGCATCTTCCTGTGCCATTGATGTGAATCCTACCGACACGATACAAGCGGCTACTGCATATTTGACAATCTTCATAGTTCAATTTTGTTATTACGTTTCCTATCTGACAAGTCTCAACAGAGAACGTTTAATACATAGATGGAAAAAATTCCGAATAGTTGCTTGAAGATACGAAAATAGCGGCAATAGCGTTATATTAGAGGGATGTCTAAAGTGTTGTTGATTCTTGGATTTTTATCAATATTAGGTTCTTGTGCCTATGTAAAAGACATTCCCTACAGCAAGCGCGGACGTGTTGTCAATCTGCAAAGAAAAGGACTTACAGAGATTCCTGATGAAATACTTCAAGACACTACCATAACGGTATTGCGATTATATGGCAATCGATTGGATTCTATTCCGGAGGAGATAGGCAATCTGAAAAATCTGGAAAAGCTATTCTTAGGTCGGAACGATATTAAAACCTTGCCAGCGTCAATCGGAAAATTGAAGAAACTCAGAATTCTATCGGCACAATACAACGAGATCGATTCACTTCCTGATGAAATTGGACAATTGACCGCATTACAGCAGTTATCACTCAATCAAAATGAATTAACGCGATTGCCTGAAACAATCGGAGATTTGAAAAATCTGGAATTGTTGGAATTGAATTACAATTGGCTGGACTCTTTACCGGAAACATTGACAAATTGCGAGAGTTTAAAATTCTTGCATTTGAATCGAAATGTGATAAACAGCTTGCCTCAGAACATGCAAGATTTAAAGTATTTGAGAGAATTGCACCTAGCCAATGCCGGTCCTCTTTTGGATATTCCGGAAAGTACCTGTCAATGTCGTAAACTTGAATACCTTGAGATTGATAGAGGTGTTTTGGTTCCGCAATGTCTGCTCGTAATGCAAACGACAATTCTCAGGATTGTTCTTCGATAGCAGCCGAACGCATCATTAGAAAGAGCACCAAATCGTAGGAGAAGTGGGCTCCGATACAGAACCACAAGCCAAATTCTTCCAGCGCAAAACTGATGATTAGAATGAACGGAAGTACAATGATTCCATAGAGGGACATGCGCCAATTAAGAGGATTCAAATACCCGTGGATCGCAACGAAAAGAACGGAAGTAATCCATGGTCCGAGGTAGTATTGGACACCGGATCGAAAGAGCAATTCCTCACCAACTCCAGCACAAATAGCCAGGAAGATGCAATCCCAAATACTTAGGTTCATTCGTTTGACCATGGTTTCAACCCGGTTTGGCAACGGATCGAAAACGGAAGATTGCATAAATGCGAGGGCAATTACCGCGTACAACATCCCAAAAACTATTCCGAAGGCTAATGGATCTAACTTAAGATTTGGCAAGTCCAGAACCTCCAAAGGAAGAATTCCCTCGACAAAGTAAAGTGTTAAAAACGTGGGGATGGGAAATAATAACAGCGTAACGCCCCCCATCAGCAATAATTGCGACTTTTTGATAACGTTTGATTTTAACCGAAACGAAGGTGCTTCACTGTATTTCCGTTATTAATAAGTTGTTTCAAGGACTCAATTCCGATATTGAGATGGTGGTTCACGAATTCGGCGGTTACTTTTGCATCGCTTTCGCTCGTTTTCACTCCTTCCGAAACCATTGGTTGATCTGATACTAAAAGAAGCGCACCCGTTGGAATTTCATTCGCGAATCCAACAGAGAAAATAGTTGCCGTTTCCATATCAATAGCCATTGCACGAATTTTCTGCAAATACGATTTGAATTCCTCATCATGTTCCCAAACGCGACGATTGGTGGTGTAGCAGGTTCCTGTCCAGTAATCACGACCGTAATCACGAATAGTTGTTGAAATAGCTTTTTGCAGGGCGAAAGCTGGAAGGGCAGGGACTTCTGCAGGGAAGTAATCATTACTGGTTCCTTCTCCTCGAATTGCTGCAATTGGTAAGATTAAATCTCCTACTTCGTTCTTCTTTTTCAATCCACCGCATTTTCCAAGGAATAGCACGGCTTTCGGTTTGATTGCAGAAAGAAGATCCATACACGTTGCCGCGGAGGCACTTCCCATTCCGAAGTTGATGATCGTAATTCCTTCAGCTGTTGCACATTGCATGGGTTTATTCCTCCCGATCATCTCAACATTGTGCATTTCAGCAAAGCGTTCTACGTAATTTTTGAAATTGCACAGTAAAATGTACGATCCAAAATTTTCGAGTTTTTCGCCAGTATATCTAGGGAGCCAATCAGCTACGATTTCTTCTTTCGTCTTCATATAAGGTTGATAGTTGTCTTTACACGAAGCTAGCCAAATTCTGGGAGAAAGCGAAGATGATGGAGATGAATCCTTCCTCCCTTGAAGGACGATTTCCTTGATAACGGCAAAACGCACATTGAGCGTAGCCGAAATATGAATAATGAACCTGCTATATTGCAATTAACTTCGTTGCTGCTTCGCGGTCGACTACGCTCAATGCGCTATTCCTCGAAATTTCTGAAAAATCATCGGCTGTGGCTATTTTCTGGTCAATCTCCCCTTTGGAGGGAAGGGGTAGAGGGAGATAGGATTACCTGAAGTTATCACAATAAAAAAGGGGAGTGGTTCAACGCACTCCCCTCCGTTTGGAAACTTAAATGACTTATGATTGCTTCTCAGAATCGTTTGTCACTTATTTGACAAAGAAACAGGAAAAAGGTTTAACTGTCAATCAAAAAAAAATTAAATAATCCAGATGGAGTTGTGTAAATGTCTGATTTTCAACAAAGATTGATCTGTATTAAAATTTAATCATCCATGAACACATTGGAATGGGAAGGGTTAGTACATCGTTTTGACGAATTCTCGTGTATCCTGCAAGTGCAATTTGAAAAGCACGATTCTCTTTTCGTTGAAAACGCATTCCAGGCATTATGATAATCAACGTTCCTTTTGTGTCTTCCTGAGCGACCGGAGATACTATTGTTGAAGTATATTCTCCTATGGACGGATCATAGATATCCGTTCTATTGCGGTTATTTGTTCCGTTGTTAGAGTAGAAAAAGGTCATGGCATCTACGAAGAAACTGGCTCTTTTTCCAACTTTTGTAACTCCGGCGATAGAAATAACGGGCGCTTTGACTAAGGAGCTTCTAACTTCTTCTGTTGGGATGGCTGGTGGTTGAAAGTAGGTTTGAGTTGTATCCCAGGAATGAGGAACTTCTTCCCATTCGTATTCCCCGACAACAGGTTCATCATTAATGAAGCCAGGTTGTGCATAAGAGAAACCGGCCGAAATCGTGATGTTACGCATTCTGTTTCCGATAGTCATCATCCCCCAGTGCAATCCACCATAACCCCTGAAATTGTTCAGGTATCCGGAAGATCCAACCAATGTTCCCAACCCGAAATTGATGTTTTCGTTGGATGTTGGAATGGAATACTTGGCGGCTACCACAAAAGGACTCGCGATCCAGGAAGTCATAATTCCCAGAGAGAAACGATCGTTCAAAGAATAATGCACTTCGGGACCATACAGATGCAACATCGCATAATCTTCCCCTTTTTTAATTGGTAGTGAATTTGTGGTTAAATAATATCGGGTAGTAAATGGACCTGATGTACGATAATCGCCCATGTATTCTTCAATGATGTCGCTGGTTTCTGATGGAATGTTTTCGATGGAAACAATGTTTTCCTTTCTGATATACACCTTCCCGATGGCTTCCGTTAACAGCAAAATTTCCCTACCGTCATCGGATAAGATGGTTCCCACCCGTTCCAATCCATCGGTGGTTGTTACAATTACTTTTTGAACTCTTGTTGTGTCGCTTTGAGAAAAGGACGTAAAGTACATGAACAATGAAAGACATGTAAGGATAGTGTAGCGAATCATCTTTGTAGCGTTTTCCTAAAAGTAAGCGATCTTATTGAGCTTAAAAATGACAGAAGTCAGATTCCATAAAAAACGCTCCTTCAATTAAGAAAGAGCGCTTTACCGCTAGTTGCAAGGCGGGTACTTATGTTACCTGGTTATCTAACATTCTTAATGTCTTCCGAAGACGTGTACCGTCGCACGTTTTCTGGCTGCATTTTTAGTGTCGTATACAAAAACAATGTTTTTAATGAATCGCTTGTTTCCAGGAAGGTCAATGATTCGAGATCCTGATCCTTTAGCGAAATTATGTCTCAATTCGATTTCTTTGCGTTCTCCGTTTTTGTAGTTCACAATCATTTTTTTCATGTTCAATGATCCTCCGGTTACCTGAATTTTCAGTTTCGTGAAGGCTCCTTCGTGAGCTCCAACCGGAATGGTATCTCTTTCCAATCCGTAGTTGACTTTACGACTTCCTAATTTCTCCCATTTTGGAGGAAGTGCAAATGACATTACTAGTAGTGAGAACAGTGCGAAAAATAAAATACGTGTTTTCATGGGGTCAAAGTTTTCTTGTTTCTGGTTGTAAGACAGATAGTGTTTAAAAAGGTTTAATCAGACAAAGGATAATTTTTCAAATTCTTTTCCGAGAACCAATCTTGAATCGGCTTGAAGCCAGTTCTCAAGCACTGTTGCGTAGATATCACGAAAATCTATTTCATAGCGAATATCTCCGTTATCGTCCAAATTTTCCAGGTCCGGTTTGCTGTTATACAACCCTGGTTTTTTCAATCCGCCACCAATTACAAATAAATTATTCGCAGCGCCATGATCGGTTCCTTTGCTTCCGTTTTCCTTTACACGGCGTCCGAATTCAGAGAAAGTTAAAATCAACGTGTCTTTGAATCGATCTGATTTTTTCAATTCCTTCACCAACGCACCAATTCCTTCCGAATACGTTTTCATGAGTGCATTATGCGAGTTCAATTGATTTACATGGGTATCGAAACCGCCCAGAGTTGTGTAATACACACGCGTTTTCAATCCAGAGGAGATTAATTGAGAAATTCCCTTCAAACTTTTTCCAAACTTGTTGTTCGGGAAATCCGAATTTGCTTCGTAGGTTTTGAAATGTTCGTAGATATATTCAGCTGATGAATACGTATCTACCAGTGTTTTGTACAAATACCCCTGATTGTCTTCAGTCAGCATGTCGCTGTCCAATTGTTCCGCAATATTCTTGAAGAAAGGTTCTCGCGTTGTATTGAAAAGCTGTTGGGGATCCGTCACAGAAATTCCATTCAGGTTCTTTCCTTTCAAAATGAGTGATAATTCCGAATCGAATTGAATTCCCTGATACGAGCTTTCACAATTGGCATCAAGATAAGTTCCCAGCCATCCATTCTTTAGAAATTGATCCGATGCACTTCCTGTGTGCCAGATATCCGTGCTTCTGAAATGCGATCTGTTTGGGTTTGGATAACCGACACTATTGATGATGGTCATTTCTCCGTTATCGTACAGTTCTTTCAGCTCACGACACTGACTGTTGAGGTACAATTCATCTGATAATTTGAACAAATTGTCGCTTAATCCAATATTCGGTCTGTGTTTTAGGTAGATGTCATCCTGATGTGGAACTATCGTACTCAGACCATCATTTCCTCCCGAAAGCTGGATCACAATTACATTTCTGTATCCGCTTAGTTTTTCCGGGTTGATGAATTGCATTCCTTTCAAGAAAGAAGGAATCAGTACCACTCCTGAGGCAAATACGCTGCTTTTTAAAAAATCTCTTCTTTGCATAAATCGGGTTTTAACATAATTGGTACTCAGGAGTACTCATGATCTTAATAATACGTGTTTTTAGGTCGTCATCCGATTGAATATCAATAGAAACCGGATTTGTTTGCAATAAAAATGCGTCCAGTTCTTCTAAGGAGTCTCCAAAGTTTTTGGCGCATTTCTCCCAGTTCGGATATGCCTGAATTTTCTTTTCCGTTCGTTTCTGCAACTTCTCCTGTCGGTTGTTCAATCTTGCGATCATCTCTTCGGAAAGCGTTTCATCTGCCTGCCATTCGATCACTCCAAAGTTCAGTACCAGCGACGGTAATTTCATACGGAAGAGCAGGGTAGAACTGTCGATCCAACCTTGTCCACGATTCCAACCAGCTACATTCGGAGGAAAGAAGAGCACCTGATTCAATCGTCGTTGAAATTGGAGCACCACTTTCGGGTTCTTGTATTCAATCGGGACCTGTCTGTTCAATCCTACCAATAAGTCTGTTGGTGATTTAATTTTCGCTCCGATGTATCGATCGTCGTAAAACGTATCGGATGTAAATACCGATCGAAGCAAGGTTTCCAAATCGTAATTGCTATCAAAGAACAAATCCGTGCATCTTTCCAGATCTTCTTCGTCAGCAGGAACTCCCAGAAGAAATTCTAAGAGTTTCCTACAAACATATCGGGCAGTTTGCTTTTGCTCAAGAAGAATTTTAATGATGTCTTCTCCTTTGAAATTTCCGGTTTGTCCCAAAACAGTTTTTGATCCTGTATCGTGAACCCGAGGATTGAATCGGAATTTAAATTTCTTGTCAATGGTCCAGCCAGTGAAAGCGCGAGCAGCTTCTTTGATATCGTTTTCGGTGTATCCGTTGTCGCGTCCCAAGGTGAAAAGTTCCATTACTTCCCGCGCGAAATTTTCATTCGGATGTGTCTTCTTGTTTTGTTGATTGTTCAGGAAAATGATCATTGCGGGAGATTGTGAAACCTCCATCAACATGTCACCGAAATTTCCAGTGGCGTGTTTTCGAATGATGTTGAGCAATTCAAGACTTGCTACAGGATTTTTCAATCGAACAGCAAAGTGGTCGTGAAAGAATAATGCGATCTTTTCTCGCAATACTCCTTCAGTCTCCACCATGTGCTTCATCCAATGCAAGTTCAATTCGATCATCGTTTGATTTGCCGCTTTCCGAAGCGCTTTTTTCTCTTCTTTGGAAAGATCTTTCTTATCGACATCGAATTGACTTAAGTCGAACTGCAGCGGTTTGTACTCGCTTTGCTTGAATAGTAAGTCAACATGTTTCTCTACTGACTTTTTACGGATGGATTGAAGGTCATTTCGCGTGATGCCAAATCCAGCGCGCCAATAGAGATGTTGAATATGTAGATCGGATAATGCCATACGTTTGTTTGTGGGTGTATGACAGGTGGAAGTGAAAATGGTTTAATTGAGGAATGATAGATGCACTCTGGAATAGAGAAGAAATTGAAAAAGCTTCAACGCAAAAATGCGTTGTTGATTCTTTGCATTTACTAGTTTTTGCCGGATTTAATGCGTATTTTCTATTGATGTATTAATTCGAGACCGTTACTTCAATTCCCCAATAGCCTTCTTCGTCCCAATGGTTCGAGTTATAAAATCCACATCCATTTTCGGACTTCGTGCTGGTGAGTACTCACGCCCATAAAAGATAATCTGAAGATGTAATTTGTTCCAAGTCTCCTCTGGAAACAATCGCTTGGCATCCTTCTCCGTTTGCTCTACATTTTTGCCATTCGTAATACCCCAGCGAGTCAATAATCGGTGAATGTGCGTGTCTACCGGGAATGCAGGGAATCCAAATGCTTGTGACATCACTACGGATGCCGTTTTATGCCCAACTCCAGGTAATTCCTCCAATGCTTCAAAAGAGGCAGGAACTTCTCCTTCATATTTGTCGATTAGCATCTGCGACAAGACATAAATTGCTTTGGATTTCCTTGGTGATAGTCCACACGGACGAATGATTTCACGAATTTCTTCCACATCCAGTTTGATCATATCAAAAGGATTGTTCGCTCGTTTAAACAGGATTGGAGTGATCTCATTCACACGTTTGTCTGTGCATTGAGCCGAGAGCAATACTGCAATTAACAAGGTGTATGCATCTGTATGATCCAGTGGAATTGGCGTTTCTGGGTATAAACGCTCCAATTCGTCTATGATGTACTGAACTTTCTCTTTCTTCGTCATTTTATTTTGAATCCGTTTTTGATAAATCGAACAAATTCCCGGAATTGCTTTCGTGAGGTGAACACTTTCTTCAGTTCGTCTGAAGTCTTGCCCTTTTCGTCGTTGCTTTCCGCTGGATCTTCCTCTTCAATTGCTTCTGGAGCCGAAGCACCACTTTCCTTTTCAGCTTTCGCTGTTCGAGCTTCGAATTCCTTTTCCAGTTCTTCGTCGTTGTCGCTGTTCTCACTATTCGAAGTTGAATTGCCTTGCTCCAAATCATCCATCATATCATAGAGCTGATTTTCCATTTTAGAAAGTTTGTCAGCCCGTTTAAAACGCTCATCTGCTTCTTTTTTATAACCTTGTTGCTCAAGAAGCATTCCCAGGTTATTTTGTGCAACTGCGTCGTCAGGGTCCAAATCCACTGCTTTTCTGTAATCTTCTACAGCACCGTCTATGTCTCCGAAGTTTTGCTTTGCAAAAGCCCGGGAAGCGTATCGGAATGAGTAGTTTGGATCCAGTTCAACCGCTTTATTGAAATCTGCCAGAGATCGCAATTGATCTTTTTTGTGTAAAAATGCGGTGGCGCGATCCGAAAGAATATCGCAGTCGTCTGGAGCTTGATTCAATGCTTCCGTATACAAGAAAATGGCCTTGTCAACTTCTCCCTTCTTTAACGCCTCGTGTGCCGCTTCGTGCTTTGAATTCGTAAACATTTGTAATTTCGTGATATGTCTCACAAAGTTACCGACTTTCCGCAATACAGGAAACTCTCAAATGAAAAGGTGTTCTATCGAATTCGAGACGAGAGAAACTTTGACGAAATTCAACTCATCGGATCTCGTGCTTCGCTTTTTTCTATGGAAGCAAAACAATATCCGGAGATCTTAAAAATCAAGGATTTACTGGAATTGTCTGAAGGGTTTTTAGAATCCAGCCAAAGCGAATTTGAAGCCTTGATGAACAAGCATAGTTTGGGCTAAATGTTCTGTCGGTTGCTTTCACTTCGAGAACCTCAGTGACCGCAACGCATATTTCATTATTCCTTATTTCTTATTCTCTATTCAAATAACTATTTTCATTTCGTGAAAGCAAAACTTCTATTTACACTACTGTTCATTGGCGTTCTTACATCGTGTTCGCTCAATGGCAAGCAGGAAGCTTCATTGAATGCCGCTAAAATGGCGTACATCGAAGCACGAAATACCAATAACGTTTCCTTACTCATAAAATTGACGTACGCAGATGCCGTTCGATATTACCAGTCGAAGGGAGATGAGGTATTCAAAGAACGATTTCGACCGGAAAATAATCAGGCATATTACCGAAATGGATCGGTAGAAGAAGTAGCTTCCAAAGGCGATCGGATTCACGTAAAATTTGAATTTGAGAAGATTACTGAAGACGCCACAACAATTGAGTTGACAAGAGTGAAACTTTACGCAATCTCAATTGACGATGGTAAACATTGGAAATTTCTGGATGGTATCGAGTATGATAACCCTAAGATTATTCCCAAAAGCAAAAAACTAATTTCCAGCTGATGAAACATTTACTAACGATTGCAGTCATGTGTTTTGCCATCAATAGTGTTCATTCACAAGGTTGGCTTCCTTCGGGTGCAAGATCAATGTCCATGTCGAATGCTTCTGTCGCACTTCACGATGTCTGGAGTTATCACAACAACCCCGGAGCCTTAGGAAAGATTGATCAATTGAGTGCAGGTTTAGCCTATGAAAACAGGTTTTTGTTGCGTGAACTCCAAAGTCAGGGTCTGACAATTGCCATTCCAATGAAAGTTGGGGTTCTGTCGATCGGAGGATTGTCTTACGGGTATTCGCAGTTTCGATCTACCAAAGCAGGACTGGGATATAGTTTACCACTAGCGGAGCGATTCTACGCAGGAGTGCAATTGAATTATCAGGGAATTCAGCTCTCACAGAATTACGGAAATGCCAATACAATGACCGCCGAAGCAGGTGTTTTTGCAGAGGTAACGGAGAATTGGAGCATGGGATTCTCAGTTTTTAATTTGTCCAGAACGCGTTTGTCAGAATTTCAAGACGATCGATTGACAACAGTTATGCGATTGGGAACGGTATACACCTTCTCTAAGAAATTATTGGTCGCGGCTGAATTCGAAAAAAGCGTCGAATATGATGTACGTTTCAAATCAGGATTGGAGTATCAGGTTCTAGACGATTTCTATTTCCGTGGAGGAGTTGCAACGACACCAGTTGAATTCAGCTTCGGAACCGGATACGATTTTGGCATGATCCAATTGGATCTCGGAACTGCATATGATATGATTTTAGGTTGGTCTCCGCACTTTTCAATTACGTATCAAGGTAAGCAGAAGTGAGACTGATATCACTGATCATATTGACCCTTTTCCTGTTTTCATTTCAAGGCTATTCACAGCTTTCTAAGGATGAGATTATTCAACAACGCGTTGAGTTTATTTCGGAGCAACTAGAAACGGAAAATCTTGATTTGACCGACGTTGTAACACAGTTGGAGTATTATTACGATCATCCACTCAATCTGAATAGTGCAACCAAAGAACAACTGGACGAACTCTGGCTATTGTCTGAGATACAAATCAACGACCTTCTGTTGCATCGTAAAATATTTGGGAAGTTTATTACCATTTACGAGTTGCAAAGTCTACAGTACTGGGACATGGAAACCATCCGTATGGTGCTTCCTTTTGTACGGGTTGATGATAAGTTAGATCAGCTGCATGTCGGATTGAAAGAAGCGATTAAAGAAGGGAAATTCGAAGCCTACTTCCGTTACCAAACAATTTTGGAAGATAAAGCTGGATATGAGGATGTACCCGATTCAATCCTCGATAACAGCAATTCATATTATCGTGGAAATCCCGATCGTTACTACACACGATTTCGGTTCAGTTATCGAAATAATTTGAGCGCTGGAGTTACGGCAGAAAAAGATCCGGGAGAAGAGTTTTTCCGTGGCAGTCAGCAAAAAACCGGATTCGATTTCTATTCGGCGCATGCTTATTACCAGGGAGGGAAATATTTGAAAGCCGTTGCTCTTGGCGATTATCAGGTTCAAATCGGACAGGGACTGAATTTATGGTCGGGATATGCTTTTGGGAAAACAGCGGATGTAACGAACGTTAAACGCACCGCCAGACCATTGAAGCCATATACCTCTGTGGATGAAACTCGCTTCTTACGTGGAGCGGCGTTTGAGTTGGGATTGGGGAAATTTTCCTGGACCAACTTCGCTTCTATGAAGAATGTGGATGCAACGGTAATTGCAGATACGCTCATCGAGGAGCAGGAATTTGTTTCGAGTATCAATCTAACAGGGTTCCATCGCACAAACTCAGAAATTGAACGGAAAGATGCATTAACGGAAATGATGTATGGTTCCAATTTGAGGTATCAGTCACGAAGTTTTTCAGCTGGAGTCGCTGCGGTCTATCAGGGGTATAATGTTGATTTCATTCGGGATACCTTGCCGTACAATCAATTCGATTTTCGAGGTCGAAATACAATGGGATTGAGTGCCGATTACTCTTGGGTGGTGAAAAACTTCAATTTCTTCGGAGAAGTTGCGCACTCAACGCACTCAGGAGCTTTCGCAAATTTGCATGGAGTTTTGGCATCCATCGATAGACGTGTTTCCATGGCATTGATTTATCGCAATTACGATCGGGCATTTCAAACGTTCTACAATAACGGTTTCTCAGAAGCCAGCCGTACACAGAACGAAGAAGGTCTGTACGCAGGGTTGAAGATCAACTTTACCCGAAAATTCAGTTTGAACACCTACGCCGATTTCTTCCGTTTTCCATGGTTGCGTTATCAGGTAGATGCTCCATCCACAGGACATGAATTCTTGATTCAGCCTGCATATCGCGCGAGTAGAAATTTAATCGTTTACGGTCGATTCCGACAGCAAGTTCGCCAACGGAACAGTCGCGATTCCGATGGGACAGTTACAGGAATTGAAGATGTTTTGCAACGCAATTATCGTATCGATTTCAACTACAAACTCTCCGACGATTTCCGCTTGAAATCAAGAATCGAGTATGTAACGATCAATCGTCCGAGCAATCAACCGGAAGATGGAATCATCTTAACACAAGATATTTTGTATAAACCGAAATCTTCCAACCTGGACATTTCCTTGCGATACGCTCTATTCGATACCGATAGCTACGACTCTCGAATTTATACGTATGAGAACAATGCGTTGTACGTTTTCGCTGTTCCGGCTTATTTCTACCAGGGAAGTCGAGGGTATGTCTTGCTTCGATATACTTTCTTGCGCCGATTTGATATTTGGGCAAGATACGGTGTGAGCATCTTTGCCAATCGAAATTCTATCGGTTCCGGAGCGGAAGAAATTCAGGGAACTACGCGTTCAGATGTAACGATTCAGTTAAGAGTCAAGTTATAGTTAGAAAGGTATAACTTCAGGTCTCAATGAAATAACAAAAAAGTTCATTGAGCGTTGTCGAAATGAACAGTATTCACATTTCGGCTTTGCTCAATGTACGTTTTGCCTTCAATTCATAACTCACATCTCGATGTTTCGACAAGCTCAATACAGCGCTAGCTCGATGACCGTTATGTCGCATCTTAATTCATAATTCCTCATCACTCCTTACACCGAATATAAATCAACTTATACCGTCCGCTTCCTTCGCGTTGGTCGATTTCAAATTGTCCGGTAGATTGAATCAGTGGTGTTAATTTGGAGAATCCGTAGTTACGTGCATCAAAACTTGGTCGTTTCTTTTGAATCAGAGCGCCAACTTCACCAAGAAATGCCCAACCTTCGTCATCTGCCAAATCCGTAACGGATTGTTTTATAAGGCGAATCAACTTCGGATTGATGTTTTCCACCGTCTTCTTAGCTGGCTTTTTCCGGGTGGTTGTCTTCTCGTCTTCTTCGTCGGTATGTAGGATTTCCAAATAGATGAATCGATCACAAGCCACAATGAAAGGATCGGGGGTTTTCTTTTCACCAATCCCAATAACCGTCAATCCTGTTTCACGAATCCGAGTAGCCAATCGGGTAAAATCCGAGTCGCTTGATGCAATGCAGAATCCGTCTACTTTACCGGAGTACAGAATATCCATCGCATCAATAATCATGGCGGAATCCGTAGCGTTTTTACCAGTTGTGTAACTGTATTGCTGCATCGGGTTGATGGCATGTTCCAGCAGAACTGTTTTCCATTTGTTCAGGTGCGGTTTGGTCCAATCACCATAGATGCGTTTCACTGTTGGATTACCATATTTGGCAATCTCCAGCATCATTTCTTTAATATACTTTGAAGGTATGTTGTCGCCATCGATCAGGACAGCGAGATTTTTGTCTTTTTCCATTTATCTCGATTTGTTGGACTTTTAGATAAATTGGACTGGTTAGATTTGTTTTCAATCTTATTTATCCAATGAATCCAGCCAATCTATTACGTCCAACCTAGAAGTCAATATCCAGGTTAAACGTGTTTTTAAGTGTATGTAAGTTAGGGTTTTTTCTCGCAAGTGCAGCGAATTTGTCCTTACCACTTAAGAATTTCACTTCCTCTTCAGGTGTAGATGTTAGTTCCAGGGAGATTTCAATTGAGTAGTTTTTCAATCCGGAACGAAGGTAATCCACAAGTTCTGAAAGAATAGGGTTGATGTAGTCGATTTGCGTCTGGTTATCAACTTCCATCTTGTATTTTGTACCTTCAACCAGAATTGGATCACGCTTCATTAAAGCGCTAAAGAAGGTCTTTTTTCCATCTTTTTTCATGTCGAAAGCAAAACGGCGCCACGTCATTTTTAACTCATCCATTCCAAAATCATTCATCGGCATATTGCTCATGTCGATCTTAGAACCACCGTTTTCTGGTGAGTTCTGATGCATGAGTTTCTTAATGGATACGCTGGATGAATTGAGTTTTCCGGATGGGGCAGACATCACCTTGGGTTCCGGCTTTAATGCAGCGGGACGTTTCGGTGGAGCGGATGCTTTTTGTTTTGGTTTGGGAGCGCGTTCACGCAATTGTTCTGGAAATGGAATGATTTCAACGAGATCCGTCAGTCCTTTTTTTTTTCTTGCTCCTGAACAAGGGAACACAGTTGCATGAGCGCCATTTCAACGAGTAATCGCTGGTTCTTGGAGGCTTTGTACTCGACATCGGCACGACTCAAAACACCAAGTGCACGTACAATCAGATTGGCGGGCAATTCTTTGGATTGTGCCACATATTTTTCCTGGATGGATTCACCGACTTCAAGCAGTTCCGCTGTTCGAACATCTTTGCAAACAAGAAGGTTTCGGTAATGATCCGCCAATCCAACGATGAAGTTGTGTTGATCGAATCCGCGTTCTACAATGTCGTTGAATAACAATAATGCTCCCGGAATATCTTCTTTCTGTGCGTATTCTACAATTCTGAAGAAGTAATCGTAATCCAGAATGTTGAGGTTATCAATAACATTTTGGTACGTTATTGAATCTCCTGAGAACGTTACAATTTGATCGAAAATCGATAGGGAATCACGCAAAGCTCCATCTGCTTTCTGGGCAATGATGTGCAATGCTTCAGGATCTGCTTTTACACCTTCGCTTTCAGCAATGTGTGCGAGGTGATCAGCAATATCTTTTACCTTAATTCTGTTGAAGTCAAAAATCTGACAACGGGACAGAATTGTTGGGATAATCTTATGTTTCTCGGTAGTAGCGAGGATGAAAATGGCATGCTTTGGCGGCTCTTCCAATGTTTTCAAAAACGCATTGAATGCTGAAGTTGATAACATGTGGACCTCATCGATGATGTATACCTTGTGCGTTCCCAACTGTGGAGCAATTCGCACCTGATCAATCAGATTTCGAATATCTTCTACCGAGTTGTTGGAAGCAGCATCCAATTCATATACGTTCAGCGAATTCCCCGTTTCAAACGATTGGCAGGAATCACATTCACCACAAGCCTCCATATTTTCTGTTCGGTTGAAACAGTTGATGGTTTTGGCAAGAATTCGAGCCGTGGATGTTTTTCCTACTCCTCGAGATCCGCAGAACAAGAATGCCTGGGCAAGATGATCGTTTTTGATCGCATTTTTCAAAGTAGCGGTAATAGACTTCTGTCCAACGACAGTGTCGAAGGTTTGGGGTCTGTATTTACGCGCTGATACTACGAAATCGCTCATTAGAACAAATATACGCAAAGTTAGTGCTGGTCCGGTCTAGCTGTTGATAACTTGCGGATTTTGGGGAAAGAAATTAAAAATCTTCGTAGCTCAAAGTCAAAACAACTTTTTCAACTTCCTCTTCCGTAATCTCATAGGGGGAGTTGGTATAATTCGCTAGAACGAAAACCGTTTCTCCCTTTATTTTGGTAACATAGAGAAGTTCAGTTCCGAATTCCTCGTTGGAAGATTGAACCGAATATTTCTCGAACTCAAACATATCGCCTTTGAGCGTCTGTTCTTCATTTTTTAGCCCATTGATATTGTGATCCGGGAATATTTTTTGAACCGCGGAAAGTTTTTTCAATCCGGAAGAATAATTATCACGCCCACCGGAAAATATTTTGATACCGGCGTATCCATTCGATCCATGCGTTCCCGTATAGAAGTATGCGAGAAGCAGTTCCGAGTAATCATGTCGCCAATCTTCCTCCCAATAAAGCTCTGCGGATTCATCCTCCGGGGTTATCTCGGGAAAAACATCGATGAATTCATAACTTAATTCAGTATAAAATTTGTCGTTCTGGAAGCGAGGTTCTTCTTCAATAGCTTCTTCTTCTTCAAATGGGAAAAACGCATTATCACGATCCGTTCCATATTCTGTATAAGACTGAAGCACGGCTTCCAGCAAAGATTTATCAAAGTCGTTGCCATCTTTTAAATCGATAAATGCAACAATCACCAATACTTCACGAAAGACAGTCATTCCCAGGTAAACGTCGGTCAAATCTTCTTCGAAGTCATCAACCTTTCCTACTGCAGTTAAGAAATCCTGCCCATTTCTATTGGTGAACACTTTGATTTCGGCAGCTTCCAGTTCCTGCAATAAATCCAATTCAATTTCTTCGTATTTGCTGATCAAATCTTCGTTGGTAATATCTCTGACATCCGCAGTTTGACCTATCATCAACATATCGGACATGTTTCCTTCCATTACGCCATCCAAATCCGTGACATAAGCCTTGAATTCAGGATTGGAGGTTTCCATTACCTGGAAGTCATCGGGAACTACAAAACGGAAGGAACTTCCCTCATAAACATACGTTCCTTCATGGAAGTTTTGACCGAAGGAAAGACTCGCTAAAGTGATTGTGAGTAAGGTGATTAGATTTTTCATGATACTAAAATATAAAGTATTCCTCTGAAAACGCACTTCGGCTTCGCTCAGTGCTCAAATGTGAAAATAAAAAGCCGCATTTCGGTTTCGTTGAATGCTCGTTTGTCTCTATTGAGATGGAGCACTGAGCGGAGCCGAAGTGCGGCGTCAATAAGATAACTGAGAAGCCTTAATCTATTACTTCGATAGTGTCAATAGAATCTCCCTGGCGGATATCGTCAATCACGTCCAATCCTTCTACAACTTTCCCGAAAACAGTGTGATTACGATCCAAATGCGCCGTATTTGTGCGTGAGTGGCAAACAAAGAATTGCGATCCTCCGGTGTTACGTCCGGCGTGTGCCATGGAAAGTACCCCGCGGTCGTGGTGCTGGTTATCACCGTCCAACTCACAATCAATTTGGTATCCAGGTCCACCAGTTCCAGGCATTCCTGAAGCTCCATCTTTCGAATTTGGACATCCTCCCTGAATTACGAAATCAGGAATCACACGGTGCCATTTCAAATCGTTGTAGAATCCATCTTTTGCCAACTTCGTGAAATTTTCCACTGTTTTAGGAGCATCTTTCTCGAAGAATTCCACCTTCATTTCTCCTTTATTTGTCTTAATTATTGCGTGCATAATTTGATTTTTTGACAAAGATAATACTTGCTTTATCTTTCGCCACGAAGTAATGAGAAAACCAGGGAATCCTCATAAACGCCATCTCTGAGGTAGTGTTCGCGCAGATGTCCTTCCTTTTGAAATCCGAATTTTTCCAGGATGCGAAGTGACGGTTCGTTGGTAAGTCCCACCATGGCTTCAATGCGGTGGAGATGCATTACGTCAAATCCATAGGGAATTACTTTTTCTACTGCCTCGCTCATCCAACCTTTCCCTTTTGGGGCATCAGAGAAAAAAGTGTACCCCAATTCCGCTCGGTTATGATCCGTATACCATGTGTGATATCCGCACCAGCCAATGACTTCGGTTTCGCCCTTTTCGTAAATAAAAAAATGAACAAACTTTCGGTTGTGCGTACTCAGTCCATCCTTGTGCTTTTGCTGATCTTCATGCAATTGGCGACGATCTTTTATACCCAACAAACGCATTTGTTCCAACTCTGAAGGCAAAGCAAAAATGGCATCCATAGTTTCTGGGTGAGCTATGCGGAGAGTAAGATGTTCTGTATGTATTTCTTCGAAGAAAACGCTCATGTAACTGAGTTTTAGTGCAAGGTAGTGATTATGAGGGATTAGATGGGTTAGACAGATTAGACAGATTGGATGTATTAGACGGGTTAAATAGGTTCGATAGATTAGAAGAATCGGAGAAGGTTGATTTATAAGACGAATTGGACGGCGTCTAGTCAATCCAATGCATCCAATCTATCCAATCTATCCAGTTCCATCTAGTTTACCCGATCCAATCTAATCCCTACTGAAAGAAATTGTCTCCATACTCCGTCTAACACCAATTGGTTATAATATCTTTGCACGATGCAGAAAATGTTCATTCATAGAGAAGATTCTGGTTGGTTCTCTGAGCAGCACCTTAGTTTGGTGTACAATCAACAATCATTCGAAAAGTTCATTACGGAGCCGTTCTCAAAAGATGCACTTATGCGTCAGGTTGAGCGCAAATCGGCACAGTTTGGATCAGGATCAAGGATGAATCTGCAGAATGCATTGAAGGCGCAATATGAGGGGATTCCGACGTCTGATTTGGTAACGAAGAATATTGAGTCGTTGGCGTTAGAGAATACCTTTACTATTACAACCGGACATCAACTTTCCTTGTTTACCGGACCAATGTACTTCGTAATTAAAATCTTGCATGTGCTTAAGATGTGCGATGCGATGAACAAAGAGTTTCCTCAGTTCAATTTTGTACCCGTTTACTGGATGGCAACAGAAGATCACGATTTCGAGGAAATTCAATCGTGTTCCATCTTCAACAATAAAATTACCTGGGAGTCAAGCCAGAAAGGTCCGGTTGGTCTTTTTGATCTCGAAGGATTGGATGACGTCAAAGAACAATTGCACGATCTTTTCAAAAACAATCCGGATGGCGAAATTCATCGTTTGATTGATAGTTTGGACGGAAAGAATTATGCGGAAGCAATGCGCAATTTGGTGAATGAACTATTTGGAAATCGAGGTTTGTTAATCATTGATGGAGATGATCCAATTCTTAAGAAATCTTTCGTCCCGATTTTCCGAAAAGAATTAGAATCTGGATTTGCTGAGCCTCAAGTAAATCTGGTAACATCTGAGTTATTGAAAGAAGGAGGGAAAGATCAGGTGATGGCACGCGAGATCAACCTTTTCTACAACGAAAAAGGATTGCGTTCCAGAATTCAAAGAGGACCAGATGGTCTGTTCGCTGAAGGAAAAGGAGCGTTGGATTTGGAAGCTTTGTTGTCCGATCCTCAAAAAGTATCTCCGAATGTGATTTTGCGTCCCTTGTACCAGGAATTTGTATTGCCGAATTTAGCCTACATAGGTGGAGGAGGAGAAATCTCGTACTGGTTGCAATTGAAGGGAGTGTTTGACGCTGCGGAAGTTGTATATCCATTGATTCAAGTCCGAAATTCAGTGGTTTGGTTCGATCGGGGAACAAAAGGAAAATTGGATAAAATTGGTGCGTCTGTTTCGGATGTCTTTAAGAATGAAGATGCCTGGAAAAAGGAATATGTTCAGGAAAATGCTGGAGATGACCTCGATATGTCGGGAATCGATAGCGGATTAGAGAATTTGAAAAACGAATTGTCATCAGTAATCCTTGGAATTGATCCAAACAAAGAACAGTTCCTGAAAGCAGAATTGGCACGAATTGAAAAGCAGGTAGATGGAATGAAAGATAAGGCGGTTAAATTCTCCAAAGGTCAACACGATCAGGCAATGAAAGCCATAGAATTTGTGAAATCGCGCATTAATCCAAATGGAGGCTTGCAGGAACGATCCGTGAATTTCTTCCAATTTTGTAATACTGGTGATGTTCAACCAGTAATTGATCAATTATATGCTGGATTGCAACCGTTTAATGGTGATTTGGTGTTTTTAGTGGAAAACGACTGAAATAAAACATGTGATGTTCCGTTTGAATAGCCGAATAAAATGAAAAATCTCTTTCTGATACTTCTACTTGTTTGCGCTGGAGCGGTCCATGCCCAGCAGCAAAAAGTAACGGGGCGTGTTACCGATAGCCGGGGTAGTGGCATCAAAGAATCTACAAAGGTAAAATCACCAGATGCTATTGGAGGAGGAACTTTTACAGATTCAACCGGATATTTCGAGATTTTTTTTGAAGGCAAAACCAACGTGTCAATAACCATTGTGCCGCCAGCTTCTCTTGGAAATGACACCACGTTATTCGTGAATTTTAATGGTGAAAATGTCGTTGAATTGGGGGATATCAAGTATTCATTTATTCAACAAGACGCCGTAGTGATTAAACGTACTGTGGAAGATCCTTTTGATTTGGAACCTTTGGAGGTGATTGACTTGAGTCAGCTTCCGGGGGGAACCGTTGAGAAATACATCACCCTTACAACCGCTGCGGTTTCCAACAACGAATTAACCAGTAATTATAATGTTCGCGGAGGATCTTTCGATGAAAACCTGGTGTATGTAAATGGTTTTAACGTTTATCGTCCGTTTTTAACCCGGGCAGGACAGCAAGAAGGTATGCCGTTCATTCACACATCATTGGTAAAGGATATCAAATTCTCAGCTGGTGGATTCAGCTCCAACTATGGAGATAAAATGAGTTCGGTGTTAGATATTACCTACAAAACTCCGGATTCACTGCATGCTTCCGCCAACCTTTCATTCCTTGGATTGGAAGGTCATGTAGAACGCCAAATTAGTAGCAGAACCAATTTTATTGCAGGAGCCAGATATCGTTCCAATGGATATTTCCTAAACTCACTTCCTACAAAAGGTGCTTACAACCCGGTATTCTGGGACGGTCAGATTTTGGTGAATCATAATATTACGGAGAAATTGCAGTGGTCCACATTAGCGCATTTTTCTTCCAATAATTTCCAATTTCGACCGCAAACGCAAGAAACAGATTTCGGTACGGCGAACGAAGCTTACTCCCTGGTGATTTATTTCAACGGACAAGAGCAAACGCGTTTTCAAACAATGATGGGAGGAACGGCCTTGAAATGGGAACCGAGAAAAGGAACCAATCTGGATTTGTACGCGACCGTTTTTAATACCGACGAACGTGAATATTTTGATATTGAAGGTCAGTATTTCATCAATGAATTGGAAACCGATGCTTCCAGTGAGCAATTTGGAGATTCCATTGCTGTCTTAGGCGTTGGAGGATTTTTGAATCATGCACGGAACCGTTTGAAAGCGACGATTTTCAATGTGTATCATGATGGAAGTCAGTTACTGAAAAAAACGAATGACGTTGAGAAACTCAAATCGCAAAAGCACGAGCTGAAATGGGGGGTAAACTTCCAAATGGATCAATTTGATGACCGTTTGAGCGAATGGCGTTTGGTCGATTCGGCAGGATATTCCTTACCACAAACCAATGGTGATGAAGTAGAGTTATTTGAGGTGATCAAAGGCGATCTGAATTTGACCTCACAGCGCTATACGTCGTACATTCAACTGAATTCTTCCTGGTCCAATTTCAAGCGCCGTGTGCCTGTGGCTCTTGAGAGAAAGTTAAAAGATGTCAATGACGAGAAATACATCGAGACAGTTCATGATACCATTGAGCAATCTTCTTCCCGATGGGCAGTTTCCATTGGTACTCGTGCAGGTTATACCACTGCCAACGAAGAGTTCTACATTACACCAAGAGCAACGGTGAAATTCCTGCCGCGTGCATATATGTACAAAGACGGTGCAATCATCAAACGAAACGTAGAGCATAAATTTTCCGCGGGATTATACTACCAACCTCCTTTTTATCGCGAGTTCAGAACCTTTACCGGAGATCTGAATTTGAATGTTCTTGCCCAAAAATCATTGCATATTGTCGGTGGATCCTCCTTTGAATTCAACATGTGGGAACGCGAGGTGCCATTCCGATTCTCAGTAGAAGGATACTACAAATATCTGTGGGATATCAACACGTTTGAAATTGAGAACGTACGGATGCGTTACTACGCCAACAATGAGGCGGTTGGTTATGCATACGGGCTGGATATGAACATTCACGGAGAGTTTGTTCCCGGAGTTCAGTCTTTCTTCAAAATGGGAATTTTGCGCACGCGGGAAGATGTAATCGGAGACCAGTACACGGAATATTACAATGCTGCCGGAGAACGCATCATCGTTGGAATCAGCGAAGATCAGGTAGTAGTGGACAGCGCAGTAATTTCTCCGGGGTTCATTCCCCGACCAACGGATCAATTGCTAAACTTTGGAGCACTGATTCAGGATCGCATGCCGAAATACGAAAGCTTCGGCGTTCAAATGGGATTGCAGTTTGCGACACCACTTCCTTATGGTCCACCAGATTTCAATCGTTACAAAGACACGCTTCGCTTACGATCTTATTTCCGAGTTGACATTGGAATGTCTTATGACTTTCTATACAAACACAAAAAGGCAATGTACAAAGGAGGAGAAAAGGCGAAAAGTAACTTCTGGACGCGCAACTTTGAAGATGCCGTTTTATCGTTTGAAGTATTTAATTTGCTCGGAGTCAATAATGTACTTTCCAAACAATGGGTGCAAGACGTAAACGGTCGCTTCTATTCAGTACCAAATTTCCTCACGCAAAGAAGATTCAATCTGAAATTAATCCTTAGAATTTAAGGGTTCGTCATAAAAAAATACCGATTTCGTCGTATATTTAGCGCATGAGGCTATGTTTGCTACTTACCCTTTTGCTAACCCTTTCCTTTGGTTCATTTGCGCAATCTACCCAGCTCGATTCAACAGAAATCGCACTGCGGAAGAAATCCATTCAAGACATTATTTCAAGGGAAAAAGGGAAACTGCACGATTCAGTTCTTGCTGAGTACTACATGCAATTGGCAGAATACGCAGCAAATGACTACGATTACAATCTTGCCATTCATTATTGCGATAGCGCTCTCAAAAATGAAAATCGACTTTCTTTCGAGAAAAGAATTGATCTGGTAGAATCAAAAGCCACCTATCTCAGAAGTAATGGGAAAACTGGTGAGGGAATCAAATTGTTGCTGGGGATTCTGAAGGAACTGGAATCGAAAAAACGATACGATCTCAGCGCTGGATTAAATCGCCGGGTGGGAACCATCTTCCTGAAAATGGATGATCTCGCCAATGCAGAGTATCACCTGAAGGCAAGTATTCGACATGCTCAGAAGAACAAGGATCGTGAAACGGAAGGCTACGCACGGATGAGTCTTGGAAATCGCTTCAAAAAAGAAAGTCGTTATAAAGAAGCGGAAGAGCAGTATCGAAAGAGTATTGATATTGGAGAATCTCTTGGGAACAAACGATTGCTGGCTGGAAACTATAACAACTATGGAAGCCTGTTGCGCATGCAAGGGGAGATTACCGAATCTCGTAAATTCTACCTGAAAGCTGTCGAAATGAATATCGCTTCTGGAAATGATAAATGGTTGAGCTACAATTACAACAATCTCGGGAATCTTTCGGATGCTGAAGACAACTATCAGGAGGCGTTGAATTACTTCTTGAAAAGTATTGAGATCAAAGATCGAATTGGTGATTTAAGAGGAAAAGTACAAACGCTGTCAAATGTGGCAGACGCTTATCAAAATCTCGGAAACTATAAAGAAGCGTACAACTATCAAAAGCAGTATTCTACCATGCGGGATAGTCTGGCGAAAATGGATAACATCGCGGAAAACAAGAAACTAGCGGCTCAGTTCCAATCTGAAAAAAGAGAAAATCGGATTCGTCAGTTAGCGCTTCAGGATAAGTACAATCAGAATAAAATCGACAATCAGAAAGAACAGCTTTCCTATCAAAACACCATTGCCTGGATTTTGAGCATCGGAATTGTACTGGTTTTCATTATTGCCGTATTGCTTTGGAGAACAACGGTGAATCGCAAGAGAATCAATGCGGAACTAGTAGAAAAGAATGATCAGATTGATCGTCAGCACCGGGAAATTTTGGACAGTATTAATTACGCCAGTCGAATTCAAAATTCCATCTTACCGGGGAATGAATACAGAAAAGAAATACTTCCGGATCATGCCATATTGTTTAAACCAAAAGACATTATTTCGGGTGATTTCTACGTGTGCGATAGAGCGAAAGAACATGTCTTTCTGGGAACTGTAGATTGTACTGGTCATGGAGTTCCCGGAGCAATGGTAAGCCTGGTGGCATCATCACATATCAATAAAACCATTCACGAGTACGAATTGACAGATCCTGGAGAAATTCTTACGCGATTGAATGATGAAATTCCTGATGCGCTAAACGGTTCGGATGAATCCATCAACGATGGTATGGACATGGCAATGTGCGTGCTGGACATGGGAGGGATGCGAATGAATTTTGCCGGAGCCTATCAAAACTGCTGGGTACTTGCTTCTATGGACTCTTTGAATAAGCGTATGTCACCGGAACTCAATGCAATTCTGCACGAAGGAAATGATTTTGGTCTGCTTGAATTAAAAGGAGAACGTCGTGGAATCGGTCGTTCAACGATAAACAAACCATTCAGGACACAATCTATCGAGATGGCGAAAGGCGATGTCATTCTTCTTGCATCCGATGGATATCAAGACCAGTTCGGAGGGCCGCGAAACAAGAAATTCAAAGTAAAAGAATTACGAAAACTGGTACTGTCCCAGGCGGGCTCATCCCCGGTTCAAATTGTCAATACATTGGACACTACTCTCAAAGATTGGATGGAAAAAACAGATCAAATTGACGACGTATGTGTGTTCGTCGTTCGTGTATAAATTTCGCCATCATTCCATTTATTTTACCACTCCTACAGCAAAGGCTGTTAATCCCCTTAAATTATTGGTCTTCAATAGACTCTTTGAGTAATTTTGTTCTGGGAAATGATGAAGAGAGCTGTACTTGTGGGATGGATCATGTTGGTTAGTGTGGTAGCACTTGCTCAGAGATCCTACAACATCATTCGAACCGAATTGCCACCAGAAATTGACGGAAACGTAAAAGAAGAAATTTGGGATCAGGCAGAGGTTGCTTCTGATTTCACGACCAACTCTCCCGTTCCCGGTAATCCCTCCAGATATAAGTCAGAATTTAGAATGTGCTATGACGACAACGCGCTCTACATCAGTGGACGATTGTATGATCCCGAGCCGGATTCTGTCAGTTATACCCTTTCCCAGCGAGATGATTTCGGGAATGCCGATTTCGCCGCGATAAACATTGATCCCTTCGCCAACAATATTACCGCATTCTCTTTTGCCGTTACCTCTGCGGGAGTGGAGATCGATGGATTGGAAAGTGCCAACGGAAATTTTGATCGTAGCTGGAATACCGTTTGGAGAAGTGCAGTTTCCAAAACGGAGTACGGATGGTCGTTTGAAATGAAAATTCCACATTCCGCATATCGGTTCCCAAATAAAAACATTCAGGAATGGAACATCAATTTCAATCGTTCCGTTCGACGTGATCGGGAGTTTTCCAATTGGAACCCAATTGATCCACAGGTCTTTGGTGAGATTACACAATCCGGGAAATTGGTTGGGATTGAAGGAATTCAATCACCACTCCGCCTATCCATCACCCCGTACACAACTGGTTATCTGGAGAACTCTTACGATAGTGATTTGGGAAAACAAACCTGGAAAGAGCGCCTTACTGGAGGAGTCGATCTGAAATATGGATTAAACGACGCGTTTACGCTGGATATGACACTCATCCCGGATTTTGGTCAAACGATTTCGGATCAACAGGTACTGAACCTAGGACCGTTTGAAGTGCGTTTTAACGAGAACCGACCGTTTTTCCTGGAGGGAACGGATTTATTCCAGATCGGAGGTGTTTTCTATTCGCGCAGAATAGGAGGAACACCTTATAACTATAACAATGTTTCCGCAAATCTGGGAGATGGTGAGGAGGTTGTTCAAAACCCGAGCGTTGCTCCGTTGATCAATGCGACAAAGGTCTCGGGAAGAACAAAATCAGGACTGGGAATTGGAGTGTTCAACGCCATTGAAGCACGATCTAACGCTACCATAACTGATTCACTCGGAAATGAACGCCAGATAGAAACCAATCCATTGACGAATTACAATGTATTTGTACTGTCCCAAAACACGAAGAATAACGGAATCATTTCCTTTGTGAATACGAACGTCACAAGAGGAGGAGAAGCTGCCGATGCAAATGTTTCTGTGATTGAATCGAACATGTTCAGTAAAGATGGAAAGTATCGCGTTTTTACTTCTGCCAAGCTTTCTTCTATAATGGGGGAAGAGACAGTTAATGGACATAATTTCGGAGCCAGAATTCACAAGGTTTCAGGAACATGGCGATATAACATTGGTTATTGGGAAGAAAGTGATACCTACGACCCGAATGATCTCGGATTCTTGTTTAACAACAATGAACGTGGGTACTCGGGAGAAGTAAGTTGGAATGATTTTCAAGGTTCAAAGCGCTTTTTCAGACGGAATTTCCGTGTAAACTGGTGGTATACGGAATTGTACAAGCCGCAATTGTATCAAAACACGCAGTTCGGTGCAACACTGGGAGGATTACACAAAAAGCAATTCTATACTCAGATTCGAACAGAAGTGAATCCATTCGGAGAGGTGAATCATTTTGAATCACGTGTTTTTGGAAAAGAACTGCACTTCAACGAGAGCATCTTCTTCAGTTATTTCATCTCGACCGATTACAGCAAGCGCATCGCATTGGATGTCCGTGCATGGGTGAAAGATTTTCTCTACACGAATCAGTATGGAACCAACTTGTATGTTAGTCCGCGATTTCGAGCTTCGGATAGGTTAGACATAATCGTGGAATCCAGTGTTCAGAATTTGAATCATGATTACGGCTATGTTTCCGTTCAGGATGATGCATTTGAGGGCGACATCATGATTGGTGTCCGTGATCGACTTATTGTAGAGAACAATATTCGGAGTCGATTGGTGTTTACAAATCGCATGGGAATTGACTTTCGTTTACGACACTACTGGCAGCAGGTTGATTATACGGGGTTCAGAGAGCTGATTGATGAAGGAGAGTTGCAGGAAACAGCGTACAATCCACTGAATGATGAAGGAGTTTCCGTTCACAATACGAACTATAATGCATTCACGCTGGATGTCAATTTCCGTTGGATTTTTATTCCTGGAAGCGAGCTAACAATTTTCTACAAAAACAACATCTTCCAGACCAAAAACCGTTTGGAGCCGTCGTACTTCACCACTTTCGAAACCTTGTTCGAACAACCACAGATCAACAGTATTTCCCTACGATTGCTGGTTTTCCTGGATGCGATTTACTTGCGTCGGAAGGATAAGAAATAGACTTGTATAACAACCGTTGGAGTTGTTTTATTATCTCAAAATGAATTAACTTCGCTATTGTGTTTTGAGTAAAACACCACTTATGAAAATTTCACTAATCTGTCTGCTATTCTGCAGTTTTACTTCTCTTGCTCAATTAGAAATTTATCCCACAAGTCCGACATATATGGAAAATGGTGATTTGTTCGGGCCTGATTATGAAATATTTAATGCGGAGTTTTCCGGTTCCGCTTATGCTTATGCTTATGCACAGTTCAATGGGGTAAATTCAAACCTTGGTTTAAAGCGTGGTTTTGTAATGACGACTGGGATGGTGGCTCATCATAACTATGGGATATTAGGACCAAATAATTTCACAGACGCTGGGGTGGATTTGTCTACAGGTGGATATCCACTTCTTTCCAGTCTCATTGGCGGGACTGCGACTTCTGATGCTGCTGTCTTGTCGTTTGATTTTATCCCGCACACAGATTCATTGGTTTTTAATTATTCCTTCGGATCGGAAGAGTACTACGAGTATGTAGGTAGTAGTTTTTCTGATGTAGCTGCAATTTTTCTTCTTGGACCTGGAATTCCTTCTCCACAGAACATACTGACTATTGGAGGTGTTCCTGTGAATATAAACACAGTTCATGACGCCGTTAGCAACCAGTTTGGGACCTTCCCCGGGGAGAATCAATCGTTTATTTTTTCAAATCCATTGACAAGCGATACAACGGCAATTGAATACGATGCATTTACCATAAACACGGAAGTTCGTTATGAAGGTTTACAAGTAGATTCCGTATATCATATGATTATTGCCATTGCTGATGCATTCGATGGTATTTATGATTCAGGTTTGTTTATTGAAGCGTGTGAGACGTGTGTTCCTACGCTAGGAATGAAAGATCTGGAAAACGAGTTTGTATTGTCACCGAACCCGGCTTTTGATCTGTTAAATGTTCAGATCAATGGTCAACATGACTACAAAATCATAAACGGACTGGGACAGGAAGTACTTACTGGAAAATTGGACGGATCTACTAACATTGATTGTTCGTCGCTACCCTCAGGATTGTACCTTTTTCAATTGAACTCAGGTGAGATCAAACGATTTGTGAAGAGATAAATTGGAGCATAAAAAAAGCCGGTCGTCGAGCTAGTCGAGACACGGCCTTTTCACCTATTTAAAGTTGTAATTATCTTATCGGTTGAGCATCACTGGCATCACGAGCATCAAAATGTCCTCGTTTTCTCCGTGCTCTGATGGCATCAACAATCCTGCTCGGTTTGGAGCACTCATTTCCAATCGTACTTCTGTAGATTCCAGATTGTTCAACATTTCCATTAAGAAACGTGAGTTGAATCCAATCTCCAAATCTTCACCAGAGTAGTTACACGTCAAACGTTCGTTTGCTTCATTAGCGAAATCGATGTCCTCTGCTGAAAGAGACAATTCCGATCCAGCCAATTTCAATTTGATCTGATGCGTTGTTTTGTTCGCGAAAATGGATACACGTTTGATAGATCCTAAGAACTGCACGCGATCAATAGTCAACACGTTTGGATTCTCTTTCGGAATAACCGCTTCGTAGTTTGGATACTTTCCATCGATCAGACGACATACCAAAACTACATCGTTGAAACGGAAAACGGCATTTGAATCGTTGTATTCTAGTTGAACTTCTTCATCTCCTTTAAGGTTTGATTTCAATAAGTTCAATGGTTTTTTTGGTAGAATAAAAGCAGAGCTTCCATCCGCTTGTGAATCGGTACGTGTGTAACGAACCAATTTGTGCGCATCCGTGGCAACGAATGTGATATTCTCTGGTGAGAACTGGCAGAATACACCGCTCATCACCGGGCGAAGGTCATCAACACCAGTTGCGAATAACGTTTTGTTGATTGCATTCGAAACAATTTCACCTGAAATTCGAATAGAACTTGAATTTTCCAATTCCGGAGTTCTTGGGAATTCATCACCATTGTAACCAACCATTTTGGATTTACCGTTATCGTAGGCGATCTCCACAGAAAGTGTATCCATATCAACCAGGAATGTACACGGCTGATCCGGAAGGTTTTTCAATACGTCTAGCAAAAGCTTTGCAGGAATAGCAATTTTTCCACCTTCTTTCGCTTCAACTTCCATAGTTGTGCGCATAGTTGTCTCCAAATCAGACGCAGAAACAGAAAGCTGACCGTCGTTAATTTCGAACAGGAAATTATCCAGAATCGGAAGGGCATTGCTCGTGCTTAGAACACCAGAGATTCCTTGCAAGTGTTTGAGTAACGAAGCACTCGAGATAACAAAATTCATTCGCTCTTTTTTTAACCACTCAAAGCTATCAAAAACAGCACAGATTTGTCCCCCTCGAAACTTGAATTTTTACGGGAGTTATCAACATTTGATGTGCAATAAGGGTATGAGGCTTCCTTTAAGAAGAAAGAATAAAGACCGCTTGGTTTCGAGAGCCTCAGCCTACGCTTAAAGAGAAAAGACAGCTACGCTGAAAGAAGAAAGAACAAAGACCACTTGGTTTCTAGAGCCTCAGCCTACGCTTAAAGAGAAAAGACAGCTACACTGAAAGAAGAAAGAACAAAGATCGCTTGGCTTCGAGAGCCTCAGCCTACGCTTAAGGATGAAAGACTGTCTTTCGTCTTTACTCTTTTGTCTTTACTCTTTTCGTCTTTCATCTCCCCACACTAGCACTCACTCTTTGGGCTGTCCATTCACATCCTCCTTTTTCCGCATTCCATCTATAGTCTCAACACCCGTTAAATCCATCGGGAAGAAGATGTGACCTGAAATTAGCGGGCTAAATACGAAATACTGGCATTTCACCAATTCGCCACTCGGTAATTCACACCATAAGTAGTTCAAATCCGGGTTTACGACTTCAAGTCCGGCTACTTCTTCGTTCGCCTTGGAAACAATTCGGAATAATCTCAATTTGGTAGACTTTCCAGATGTCTCTTTCACTGTCAATTCGCAGAATGGGAGGGTTCGTTTCACACTGTCTACCTGGTGTGGAGATAATACGTAATTCGCTACATCCCAGTGTACTTTCTGGAAGTTATTCAGGTAACGATAGGCATCTTGTGGAGTAAATCCTTCCAGTTGTTTCCCTCGTTGCGAAACCATTACATCTTGTCCGGCTTTTTGCACTTTGAAACTACGTTGCGGCTCGTCGTTGAATTTGACATTTACGGAACTGATATCCCCCAATCCTAACTTAAAGATGTGTGTACATTGCCATTGCATCGGATCGGCATGGAAGCGTGGATCGATGATTCCCTTCATGTTCACCAATTCCATTTCTACCGGAACTGAGCTTTTCCCGGATTCTTTCGAATGGAGAAGCATAATTTGTCCAAGGTGATCCTGTGAAGATGGTCCGATATACCACGTTTTCGACCATTCACCATTCTGGAAAATCTCCACTTTAACGTTCTGTGCCGACATCTGCGTATTGAAGCGTTCAACGGCAGCGTCAGACAAGTATCCTTTGAAACGAATGTTTTCGATGGCGTCCAATACCCACTTTACCTTCTCTTGGGTCACACATTCGCCGTTATTTCCGGTCCACGTACCATTCTTCTTTCTTAATGTGTATTGGCGATCCAGCTTATCGGTAATCTTGATTTTATCAATAGATTTCGTGTCTTTGATAGCGAAATCAATCAACTCTTTTTTAACTCCATCGGATTTACCGCTGTTTTCCATCAATTGTAATACATACCATGTCAATCCTCCCAAAACAGCGAGAGAGACAACCAGGATAATAATTTTCTTCATAGTTCTTTTTTTACGCGTATTTACTTTTGCGAATCAAAAACATGACTACTGCCAGGGCGAGTATGAGTAGAATTGGTAGCCCGATGTTAATTGTTTTATAAAAACCGGCGTTTTCGGCAACTTTTGCTTTGTCAATGGCGTGAATTTCAATTTGTCGGGAACGAAGTGCGAGAACGGAATTATCTCCCATCATGAAATCCACCAGGTTCATGAAGAAATCCTGATTCCCGAACAGGTGATTGATTCCCATCGACAACATTTCACGGTCGTATTCCAATTCGTTCGGTCCTTGCTTCGGACGATACATCATATCCGTTCCGGAAGGGTTCATTAACGAATCGTAGGTGTTGGTAATCATGCGGCTGTTTCCAACCACGAAAATTTTGCTGCTCTCAGTGCTGAAATCTTTGTGCTTCAGTTCTTTCTGACTTTTAAAATCAGGTGGAAGTCTTGTTTTAAAGGCAGAAGTAAATTTCCCTTCGGATACTGCCGCGAGCATTTTCTTGTTGCTATTGTCGTCAGGGTTCGCTGCCAAACGCGGTCGCTCTCTCAGGTTATCCGGATTCAGGAAGTTCAAAGGAATTGCATATGTGACCAGTGGTGATGATCCTGTCACCGTTGAATTTGTGCTTGAAGTTAATACCGGAGTTACCGCAAACTGATTGTTTTGAGGACGTCTTCCGTAATCCAACTGACTTGTATACTTTAAAGAAACAGGCTCCAGATTTTTCGAAATTGGATGATCGGTAGCGGTTGCCATCACATGATAGAACCATGGAATTCTTGATTTTCGTTCCAGTGAGAGCGGTTTTTGTCCACATTTTTCATCCAGGACATAATTGTCTTTCACGCTGATTCCGTAATCGAAGAGCATCCGATCCAGTCCGCTTTCTATGCGAACGGTGTGTGTTTGCTTGTTGACTCGAAGTGAGTCTTCCCGTAATTCCAGTGCATCGAGGAAACACATCAAACGTCCACCGCGCATTACGAATTGATCGATCAGGTACAAGTCCTCATCAGACATTCGCTTCATCGGGCGAGCAATTACCAATCCGTCAAACTCATCCAACGCATTGATTTTTCCATCAATCGTTACATTCTGAACGCTATAATCAGCGCCAATAACACTTCTCGCACGGAAAGTCGCTCCAAAATTCAATTCGCCGTGTCCTTGTAAGAATCCGATTCTTGGTGTTTTCTCCCTTGTAATTCGACGCAAACCGTTCATTAGGTTGTACTCAAGGTTCCGCATGGCTCCCTGAACTACTTGTGGTAATTGTGCCAGTTGATAAGGGCGTCCTGTTTTTGTTCCAGGTAATAATTGTACCACCAACTCTCGCGTTCCGCCTGATGCACTGTATCGAATTATAGCGCCTGGCCAAAGAATAAGTTGACTTTCCTGTCCCTCGTCTTTGTACTCGACGAACATGGGTAGAATTCCACGGCCTTCGTTGAAAAGCAATCTTTCGCGTTCTTTTACATCGGCTTCGTTTCCTTCTTTCGGGTTGGTGAATTTGTATTCAATACGATCTCCGGCAATGTCTGTGAATTCTTCCAAACGATCTTCTACCATGTTTCGGAAGCGTTTCAATTCAGCCGGAAGTTTTCCTTCTAAAAACACTTCGATGTACACGGGACCTTTGAAAGAACTATCCGCTTTTTCAAGAAATTCAACCGTTGATTCTGATAGTGAGTGTCGTTGATCGTCTGTAAGGTCAAACTTTTTATTGACGTATGAACTGATCAGGTTTACCAGAACAACACCTACCAGAACGATGCTTAGAAGTATCCAGTAATACGCTTGTTTTGCGATTCTTTTTTTCGATCCAGCCATAATTATTTCTTTAAGGATTTAATCACGGTTAACGCACCGAAGATGAATAATACGTTAATGCTTAGGAAGTAAATAATGTCTTTGGTATTCAATGCACCTTCCATCATATCAACATAATGACTATACATTCCTACGTATTGTAATGAGCTGTCGAGGTTTCCAATTAGGTTATAGTTACCAATGAGGAAGAATCCCAGGTAGAGTAAGGAACAGAAAAAGACGCCCAGAATCAATGAAACAATTTGACTGCTCGTCAATGTTGAGGCGAAAATTCCTACTGCAATAAAAGCAGATCCTAGTAAGATGAGTGCAAAATAAGATGCCAATGCAGAACCATCGTCCATGATACCTACCGGGTCTCCGATGTAGTGCATGGTAATGTAGTAAACTATGGTTGGGAGCAAGGTAATGATCAATAGCGTGACGCTCGCCAGATATTTTGCCAGAACAATTTTCAAGTCTGAAATGGGGCGGGTGAACAATAATTCGATTGTTCCTGTTCTCTTTTCCTCAGCAAAGGAACGCATGGTAATTGCAGGGATCAGAATCAAAAACACCCATGGTGCAAGATTAAAAAATGGAATCAGGTCAGCCTCGGCACCTTCCAACAGATTATAGCTACCGCTATCTATCCAAAGCATGTATCCAGAAACAATCTGGAAAATGAAGATGAATATATAACCGGTAATCGAACCGAGAAAGCTGCGAATTTCCTTGAAGTACAGTGCTCTCATCTAAAGCGTAGATTTTATCATGTCAAAAATAAGGTTTCCTTCGAGATGAATGATGGGTAAATGGTAAAGTGTGTTAATCATTTATTCATACGAAATTGTGAATTCCTCTGTCGTCATCCATAACGTGTTTACAGGAATGGGGTACGCTTTTTAGTTGAATTGTGTAGATTTGCCGCTCCGATAATGCGTACTATACAAAAGATCATAACGGCATTGGTAGATTTGTTCTATCCTCTTTTCAAGAGCTGGCTTCCTTTGAAGACCTATCGTTATGCTGTTTGTGGCGGTGGAAATCTAGTTTTGGATATTTTCCTGTACTTCGTTTTCTACAATTACGTTTTGCACCAGGAGAATCTGGATCTCGGATTTATTGTAGTTAGTCCGCATATTGCCGCATTGTTTATTGTTTTCCCGATCACATTTTTGACGGGGTTCCTGCTGAACAAATACATTGCGTTTGGGGAATCTAATTTGCGCGGTAGAATTCAATTGTACCGTTATGCTTTGGTCGTTGCTGGCGCAATTCTTCTGAATTATTTGTTGATGAAATTGTTCGTGGATGTACTCGGTTTCTGGGCAACCCTCTCGAAAATTTTGGTGACTGCAATCTCCGTAGTTTACAGCTATACGCTTCAGAATCGATTTACTTTTAAGGTGGTGAATGAGACTAAAGAATAAAGACTTAAAGAGAAAAGAAAAAGACTGTTAGACGAACTTAGAAGGTCATCGAGCAGCGATGCATTGAGCTTGCCGAAATGTCGAGATGGAAGTGCATTTCGACTCCGCTCAATACGCTAATATTAGTTTCGAGCTTTGTACCTTGAGCGCAGGAGGAGGAATAATAGGATTCATTGGATGGATTAGACAGATTGGACATTCCAATCAATCCAATTTGTCTAAAGCAACTAATCATTCTTAATGAATCCATCAAAATAAGCCACTACACTCCACGCTTGGGGTTTTTCCTGGAACCAGGGCTTGATTCTCGGCCAAATCTGTCCGAATTGTTCCGAATCGCGGTATTTGTTCAAAGATGTTTCGCTATCCCAGTGGCTGTAAGTCATTACGATGTTAGGACGATCGACATCCTGGTATAATTTCATTCCATAACATCCGGGAAATTCGTTCACCACGTGTTTAATGGTGTCGAAGAAATCCAGAAAATCTTGTGTGCGTTCCTCTTGAAATTCGAGTTTGACAATGCGTGTTATCATCAGAAAAGTGATTCTAAAGTTTCGCGGGATCCTTTTGGCGTGAACTCAATTCGAATGACATCATTTTTGTGCAAACCGAAGAGTTGTTCCGCTCCTCCTGAACTGGCGTTTGCACCACGATTGATAGCAATTTCGAGGAATCCATTTTCGTTAAAAGTCGCAACTTTTTCTCCCTGTGCTACTTCGTTGTATGTATTCGAAATATGATCTATGAAGTAATCTTTTCGCTTGAAATACAAAATGAATGGCGTGCCTTGTCCAAATCGATCGAATAGCGTTTGATGCACATTTGTAATGGCATTTCCATAGCTGTCTACATGAATTACGTGTCCTTTGATAAGATTCGTTTCTGAAACAGCCATTAGTGCCAGCGCGCTCTTATAACGATTGGCAGGAACACCCAATTCTGAAGGTTTTTTCCCTTGCATTAAGTCAACTGCAGCTTGAACCAAAATATTCTTGGTCGGAAATTTAAAGCTATTGGGATCTTTCATGAATGATTCGATGCGCCACATAGCCTCTGGTCGTTTTTCCTGGAGGAAAGCACCAAAAAAGCCGTTGTCATTGCAAATGAAGTATTGATCTTCGAACTCCATAATTGTCGGAAAACTTCCGTCGGAACCGCCAAAGTTTACAATGGGTTCGCTATCAACACCGATGACATGAATGGTACCTTTCGGAAAGTCTTTGTAGCAGCACATCAGGTGGAAAGATGCTTCTGAAACATCGAATGGGTTAACCATATGGGTGATGTCTACAATTTGGGCTGAATTTACCGCACCGAGAATCTTTCCTTTCAAAGACGCCACGTAGTGGTCATCCAATCCCATATCCGATGTTAAGGTAAGAATCTGCATTCGTTCGTAGTGCTGTATTAGCGCCGAATAATTTCCTAAATTTGGAATTCGTTAATTGTGAGTAAAGGTAAAAATAAAATATTCGGTTGTTAGAAAAGAAGATTGAAATTAAAGGGATCAACCCAGCGGAATTGTTCGGGGTGAATAACAAGAAATTAAAGCACATTAAGAGCTTTTTTCCCAAACTTAAAATTGTAGCACGCGGTAATATACTGACCGTTGCTGGTGAAGAAGAGGTAATGACTGTTTTCGAACAGAAAATGGACCTGATTCAATCGCATTACCATAAATACAACGAGCTTACCGAAAACAATATCGATAACCTGATGATGGCTGACGGTTCGTCATTGGTTAGTGGAGAAAATGGATCGGAAATTCTGGTGCACGGAAGTCACGGTGCGAAAATCAAAGCGCAAACAGTCAATCAGCGCAAGCTAGTCGATTTGGTGAACAAAAACGACATGGTGTTTGCCGTTGGACCAGCGGGAACGGGTAAAACGTATACTGCCGTAGCGATGGCAGTACGGGCATTGAAAGCAAAAGAGGTGAAACGAATTATCCTGACGCGCCCCGCTGTGGAAGCAGGGGAGAACTTAGGTTTCCTACCGGGAGATTTGAAGGAAAAACTCGATCCGTACCTAATGCCACTTTACGACGCACTTCGCGATATGATTCCTGCTGAGAAATTGGCAGATATGATCGAATTTGGAATTATTGAAATTGCTCCTTTAGCGTTTATGCGTGGTCGTACCCTGGACAAAGCATTCGTGATTTTGGATGAAGCGCAGAATACCACAACGATGCAAATGAAAATGTTCCTGACACGTATGGGACGATCAGCAAAATTCATCGTTACGGGAGACATGTCCCAGGTAGATTTACCACGCAAACAAAAATCTGGATTAGCCTTCGCATTAGACGCCTTGAAAGAAGTAGAAGGTGTTGGAATCATCCGAATGGGTCAATCAGACGTGATGCGTCACACCCTCGTGAAGAAGATGATCGTAGCGATGGAAGAACTGGAGGAGAAGCAGAAAACGGAGAAGAAAGACGAAAAGAAATGATACATTTTGGAGTGATATTTCTGTCGTTGTTTCTCTTACTGCTGGTAGTAATGGATTATCAGGAGAAGCGAAATTTGAAAAAATCATTGCAGTATGCAGGAATGATTGTGGGAACAGGGGCAGTGATTTTAACGTTATATCATTTTTTAGGTTTTAGTCTTTGGCTCTTAATCGCGTTTACCATTATAATAATATTGGGATTTTCAGGCAAAAGGTTTTTCCGAAAAAGGAAACAAGCCCGCGAAATTCTTGATAACGAAGAAGTGTGAAAAGTGAACTTCTCTCTTCTCACTTCTCACTTTGCCCCTGTTAATATTATCTGATAACTTCTGAATCGTTTAAGCGGTCAAAATTGACCTAATTCCTACAATTACCCAATTGTTTTGATGGGGAACGAAAGCACCAGCTGCACTTTTCTAATTACAGGCTACTTACGGTAAATAATTCCCCAGGCACCGCCAAAGTTTAACTGTTCTCTTAAGGTGTCACCGGTATATTGAGGTGTGTTTGACCTCAGAGTAACCAGTTCATCATCGATTTCGACAGTTAGATACCATCTGGTCATTCCTGATCGACTGTGCCTTGCAGCATTTCGTTCTTCACTATCTAAAATCTTTGTTTCAATTTCCTCATAATTGTTTCTGCCAAACCAGTGATTTGTATTGATTACGATACCATAGGTAAAGAAGCCAGTAATGAGTGCCAATAACAATGCTGTTGTGAACGTGTTCTTTCGTTTTTGCTTACTTCTTGAATCACAATAAGTCTTTTCGTCTCCCCTGTGAAAGAGGTCGATGGTCATTTTTCGGAGGAAATAAATGAGGACCAATATAGTTAGTGGAATTCCGGCAATCGCAGTAATTAAATAGACCTTGTATACCTCAATAACTGAGTACGCCGACTGGACGTAAAAGAACTGGACGATTGTTACAATCAGCACACTTAAAAGTACGAGGATAGATTTCTGCTGGAAGATTTGTTTCATATGAATGAATGTTGCACAAAACTAGAAGTTCACAGTGAATCGTACAATTTTATCGCGCTATGAGCGTAGCATGCCTGATAGCGGTGGACTGTCTTTCATCTTTCGTCTTAAAATCTTTAATCCCATCTGTTAATATTATCTGATAACTTCTGAATCGTTTAAGCGGTCAAACTTGACCTAATTCCTACTTTTGCCCAAACTTTTTTTCATGGGTAACGCAAACACGAATAGCACTTTTCAATTCGAAGGACAGAAGGAAGTATACAATGGTAAAGTAAGAGATGTTCATACGCTCGATAATGGACTGTTGGTCATGGTCGCATCCGATCGCATTTCTGCATTTGACCACATTCTTCCCAAAGGAATTCCACACAAAGGACAAGTATTGAATCAAGTGGCTACGATGTTTTTGGAAGCTACACGTGATATCGTTCCCAATTGGTTGATTGGTACGCCGGATCCTTCAGTAGCTGTTGGGTACGCCTGCGAACCGATTCGAGTAGAAATGGTGATTCGCGGATATATGTCCGGTCACGCAGCTCGTGAATACAAAGCGGGAAAACGCATCCTTTGCGGAGTGCCAATGCCCGAAGGAATGAAAGAAAATGATAAGTTTCCAGAGCCTATTATCACTCCGGCTACGAAAGCGGACGAAGGGCACGATGAAGACATTTCCCGTGAGGAAATTTTAGCCCAGGGAATTGTTCCGGAAGATATTTACGTCAAGTTGGAGGAATACACGCGTGCCTTGTTTCAAAGAGGAACGGAGATGGCAGCGAAGCAAGGTTTGATTTTAGTCGATACGAAGTATGAGTTCGGAATTCGCAATGGTGAAATCATGTTGATCGACGAGATTCATACACCGGATTCTTCGCGTTATTTCTATGCTGAAGGGTACGAAGAGCGTCAGGAAAAAGGGGAGGCACAGAAGCAACTTTCAAAAGAATTTGTGCGCCAATGGTTAATTGAAAACGGATTCCAGGGATTGGAGGGGCAAAGCATGCCTGAAATGCCGGATTCGTTCGTTGACGTGGTTACGGAACGTTACATCGAACTGTATGAAAAGATCACCGGAAAGCAATTCGAGCGTGCTGATACTTCAGATATTGAAGGGCGCATAAAATTTAATGTTGAGAGCTTTCTTCAGCAGTTAAACGATTAAGTAAAGGGATACACGCCAATCGCCCATCCATAAAGGTTTACGCCAATTTTACCGTAGTGTTAACTTTTGATTTTACCGTTGATTTAACGGGTTTTCCTGAGCTATCTTTGCAAGGAATAATCAACTCACAACATGAAAAAATTTGTACACCTTTTAGCCTTCGTTCTTCTTGCAGGAAGCACGCAAGCACAATGTACTGACCTCTTCTTTTCTGAATATATCGAAGGGTCATCTAACAACAAAGCTTTTGAAATTTACAACCCTACCGGAGCTGCTATCGATTTGAGCAACTACGAGGTGCATCGTTTCAATAACGGAGCTACAACTACTTCAGGAACGTATGCGTTCCCAGCAACGTCGCTTGCAGCAGGAGATGTTTATGTTATCGCAAATCCATCTGCTGATGTAGCAATTTTGAATGAAGCGGATACAACGCATTCAATTACGTTCTATAATGGAGACGACGTACTTTTGTTATTGAACATGGTTACTGGTGATACACTGGATGCAATCGGTGAGCTTGGAGTAGATCCGGGATCTAACTGGCCAGTAGGAACAGGTGCTACAAGCGAATTCACTTTGATTCGTATGATGTCTGTTCAACAAGGAAACAACGATTGGACAGTAGGAGCAACAGAGTGGGATGTATATCCACAGAATATGTTCGATTCATTAGGAGCGCACTCAATGACTTCTTGTGCAGTGGTTCCAACTCCAATCGGACCATGTGATGAGTTGTACTTCTCAGAGTACATTGAAGGATCTTCAAGTAACAAAGCATTCGAAATCTACAACCCAACAAGTGCAACAGTTGATTTGTCAGATTACGTAGTTTACAGAAATAACAACGGGTCGCCGACACCAACGGATAGCTTGTTCCCAGTGGGAATGTTGGCAGCAGGAGATGTATTTGTGGTTGGTAACCCAGGTGCAGTTGCCGGAATTTTAACGGAAGCAGATACTACACACTCATTGACATTCTACAATGGAGACGACGCGGTATTCCTTCAGAAAATTTCAACAGGAGATACATTGGATGTGATCGGTGAAATCGGCGTTGATCCAGGTTCAGGATGGACTGTTGGAACAGGAGCAACAAACAACTTCACATTGGTTCGTATGGCGAATGTTCAGTTGGGAACAACTTCATGGACTGTGGGACAAACACAGTGGGATGTATTTCCAATTGATATGATTGATTCATTGGGAGCACACTACCAGATTCCTTGTGGATCACCATGTACACCAACTGCATCTTCTATTACAGAAACAGCTTGTGATACGTACACTGCACCAGACGGAATGACTTACACTGCTACAGGAATGTACACAGCAACAATTACGAATGTTCAGGGATGTGATAGTGTTATCACAATTGATTTGACAATTAACACAGCGACGATGTCAACTTTGAACGAAACAGTTTGTGATTCGTTCGCATTAAACGGAACGACATACTCATTCAGCGGAACATACACACAAACATTGACAAACGCTGTAGGATGTGACAGTATCATCACTTTGAACCTTGACGTGACTCCAACACCAGCTGCACCAGTAGTAAACGGAACATTGGATTACTGTGACGGAGATACTCCAACAGCGCTTACTGTTGCAAGTGGAGCAGCTTCTGATTCATTGATTATCTCAGGAGTGATGGATGCAACACTTCCAGGAGGACTTCCGAAAGTAGTTGAGTTCTACGCGATCGAAAATATTGCTGATTTGAGTGCATACGGATTCGGTTCAGCGAATAACGGTCAGGGAACAGATGGAGAAGAATTTACCTTCCCGGCAGTTCCGGTAACGGCAGGGACTTACATTCACGTTGCTACAGATTCTGCAAACTTCAATACGTTCCTTGGTTTCTTCCCAGATTACGTAGACGGAGCAACAGCAATCAACGGTGATGATGCAATCGAATTGTTCCACAACGGAGTAGTGATCGATGTATTCGGAGACATTAACACAGACGGTACAGGTGAGCCTTGGGAATACCTTGATGGATGGGCATACCGTAAAGACAACGCGGTTCCAAACGGAGGAACATTCATTCTTGGAGAATGGGATTTCTCAGGAATCAACGCTTTGGATGGTCAGCCAACAAATGCTGCAGCGCCAAACCCATTCCCGGTTCAAACGTACACGTACACACCGCAAAACACAACTATCAACTGGTATGATAACGCTGGTTTGACAAACCTTGTTGGAACAGGTAACACGTACACACCAGGAATTACTTCAGGAAGTATTTCTTACTACGTTACTGCAACGAACGCAGGAGGAACAACTTGTGCAAGTTCTGCAACGCAAGTTGATATCACATTCAACGCACCTCCGGCAGTAGTAGCTAACGCATCAGCAACGGCTGTATGTGAAGGAGAGAATGTTACTTTGACAGGATCAGGAGCATCAACGTACCAGTGGAACAACGGAGCAACGGATGGAGTAGCATTCGCAGCGACAACTACAACAACGTACACAGTAACAGGTACAGATTCATTTGGATGTTCTGCAACTGATTCAGTAGAAATCACTGTAAAACCAGCACCAGCAACAACACTTGCAGCGCAACCAACAGTATGTGATTCTGACGCAGCATTCACATTGACAGGAGGAACACCAGCAGGAGGAACGTACTCAGGAACTGGAGTTTCTAACGGAGATTTTGATCCGTCGGTATCTGGAATCGGAACGTTCACAATTACGTATTCCTACCTTGACACAGTTACAGGATGTACAGGAACATCAACTACTGATTTGACTGTAAACGATTGTGCAAGCATCGCGGAATTGGAAACGGAAGGAATCCTTGTGTATCCTAACCCGGCATCAGAAGTATTAAACATTCAAACAGTTTCGGAACTTAAAGAAGTAACTATTGTTGACTTGTCAGGAATGGTTGTAGCAAACGGAACTGAGAACGCTATTTCAGTATTGAACCTTGCATCTGGAATGTACGTGATCAACGTAACGACTGAAGCAGGAATGTTCACAAAGACGTTCGTGAAGAAATAATCCGGAGCGAAAGCGAAGGGAAAGACACGACCTACTATGTACAAAACCCTGACCTCCGAAAGGAGTGTCAGGGTTTTTTGTTGCTAATTCACATTTCGGGAGATCGAAAGCAGTGCACTTCGACACCCTTCGGCAGGCTCAGGCGAACTGCTCAGCGTACTACTTTCTCTTGCTCAATGTGCTATTCTTCATAAACCATAATTCATAAATCATCATTCAGAACTCACATTTCTATTCCATCAGAAGCAATGCTTCTTCTTGCTCAATGTGCTACTCTTAATAAATCATAAATCATCATTCATAACTCACATCTCGGCAGGCTCGATGACCGTCATTCATCATTCATCATTCATAACTCATAATTCCATCTACCCTAACTTATCCGCCTCTTCCCGCGCTTTCCGCATGATGTCATCTGCCTTTTGATTCGCAGTGTTTTCTATGCCTTGCGCTTTTTTCTCGCCTTCGTCGCGTACTTTCTTCGCACCGGCTTCCGCAATCTTTTTCTTCACAGGGTTATTGCCCGCCTCGTCAATCATACGTTGTGCTACTTTGTCTGCCTCTGCACGAGCTGCATCGGCGGCTCGTTTTCCTTCCGCTTTCACCTGATCGGCACGTTTTTGAGCGTCTTCCAGAATCTTTTTCTTTTGCGCTTCTATTTCCGCTTTGATTTCTTCCGTTTTGTCCTCAATGATTGTCTGTACGCTGTCTTTAACAGTTTCCTTAAGGTCTTCAATTACGTTTCCAACCTTGTCCTTTACAGCCTGACGCAATACATCAGGAAGGTCTGTAGTAATTTTCGGATTTTTCATGTCGCCCACCGCAAATACATTCGCATTAATGGAAGGAGGAAGTTCACCGATTTTGATGTCCGGATGCAATCCATTCGCCATGGTGAGTCCTTTTTCGACTTCTTTCAAAAGTTTTTCCGGAATCTGTTCCTTCGGAATCGTCATCGCAAATTTGTAATTCATCTCTTTCTCCAAAGTGGTATAACCCGAAACATTCGTCGGGATTTTCCCCATTTTCATGTTGAACGGAGTTAAAATCACTTTACCATCAATTATCGAGAAATGTGCCTTGAAATTGTCGAGGGTTCTATTCGAAATGTTCTTGAGTTGCGTGACTTTTTCGATTTTATCAAATAACGGAACATTCGTAATTGTAAGGGAACGACTGCTGATGTCTCCATTGCTTGAGATGGAATTCAAAACGGGCATTAGATTATCATCCAAACTAGATGACATGGCAAAATTAGAGGAAATCCGACCTTTTGCATATTGAGCAATTGGAGCCAATTTTCCAACAGTTAAGAAGTTTTTGGTCAATTCAGCAATCTGAATGTCCTTGAGATTGTACTCAAAATCAAATTGTGGATCGTCTGGGTTTTTTGTATTGTAACTTCCTTTCAACCCAACGGTTCCTCCCATGGTCTGCATGGTGAAATTGTTCAATGTCGCTACTTCATCCTTAATAGAAGTAGTTCCACGAACTTTCTTTGCGGTAATTCCGTTGTATTTTGCTTCTGCAATTCGAGTGTTTAATGAGAAATCAATGTTCTCAGGGACTAATGTCGGTCCAGATTCTTCTTCCGGCATTACTTTTGTTTTCGTGGCGCTTTTTACTGGTTTTTGTGGTTCGCTTTCCGGGTACACATTCATTAAAGCATCCAAATCCATGTAGTTACTCTCGAAGTCGAAGTTTCCAGCCAATTGTCCATCTTCCTTAAACAGGTAGCCAAAATACTCTGAAATGGTTCCTTTCATTAACAAATCCGATCCGCCAATTTTTGCATTGAGCTCCGTTAATTCAAGTTGAGTAGGAGAGAAGTTCAAATGCAAGCGATCAACAATAACATCATCGCTTAATGATTCAGAAGCGTACTTCATATCTTTCAGATCAATGGTTCCTTTTGCATCAAAAGCCTCGTAGTTACCTGATTCCGCATCAGAGACCTTTCCTTTGAGGTCGACGTTGGCATCGAGAATTCCCGAATACGTTTCATCCTTTGGCAACGGAATGTAATCTTTCAAGGTAGCAAGGTTGACGTTCGTATGAATTCCTGATATAACGATGGGGTCAACTTCCAGATTCCTCGCTGCAAGATTGGCGTCAATCGTGTTTTCTCCCAATTCAGCATGGAAATTCGGGATATCTACGGTCATTTTGTTGAAATCTGATCCGCCAGGAAATTTCGATCCTGCATCGATATCAATATTTGTGATTTTACCAGGGAGTGCCTTGTAGTTCACAGCACCGTTATCCACTTTTAAGGAAAAATCCCAGGCAGGCATGTTTACATCATCCATCTTTCCTTTCAGCATTCCATTCAATGCCAGGCTACCAGAGCTTACCATGCTTTCGTACCCTGTGCGAAAAAATGCCGGAACGAGAGAAAGAAAATCTTTGAATGACGTTTTGGATGCATCCAGCTTAAGGTGCATGTCATCGTAGCTCTCAAACATCTCGTAGTATCCTTCCAAAGAGCAATGAACATTGTTCAGTTTGATGTTGTTTTCTTTAAATGTGAATTTCGAGGAGTTCTCCGTGAATTCCATGAATAGATTCACTTTAGCATCCGTTTTTACCTCTGTGAGATAATTGATGCCATACATTCGATATGTACACTTTTTAATGTCCGAAACGGTTTCAAAATTAAATTTATCGGCAGTGAAATCACCCTTTCCACTATGATTCACGTCGTGCAGTTTCAAGAAGATATCGTATAGTTTATCATCGTATCGAATTTGTCCATTGGAAACGGAATATTCCTTCAGACTTAATTCAAAATTGGACGGTTCTTCCAATTCTTCTTTGGTTTTCTCATCATCCGATTTCACAATATCGTAGTTGGCACTTCCGTCCTCAAGAATTCGAATATCGATAATGGGTTTTTCAATGTGAATTTCATCGACCTCTACCTGGTCTCCCGCAATTACGCTCCAAAACCCAACATGCGCAGTCAGTTTTTCCATGCGAACCAACTCCACTCCTTTGAATTTGTCCTTACCAATGAGCTTGGTGTCGTGCAGCTCAATTGTCATGTTAGGAAAGGTACTGATGAACGTCAGGTCGAAGTCGCCAACGGTTAATTCTGCGTTGAGGTTTTTGTTTACCTCATCAACTACCATCTCCTTAATTTGATTTTTGAAAATGATGGGAATAAGAATCAATATAACGATGAGAATCAGGAACGAAATTCCGGTCCACTTCAGGATTTTTTTGAGACGTTTTTTCATAAAAGCGAAATAAAGATTTGTTTCATTTTAAAAATAATAAATTACGCTTATGGGAATCATAAATTTTGCTTATTGGTGTTAAAATTTCCAAATCTGGGAATCACTGAATTCGAAGCCAATTGATGTGTATCTTTGTGGACAAAATCGTATACATGGAACGAATCGCCAAGGAGTTTTTTTCAATGCGCATGATGGTCGTCGCGTTGTTCGTATTTCTTGTTTCAATTGGGCTGGCAACTTTTGTTGAAACAGTTTATGATACACAGACGGCAAAATTAATGATTTATAATGCCAATTGGTTCTCTGTTCTCTTGTTGTATTTGTGTGCGGGAATGGTAGCCAATATTTTTCGTTACCGAATGTTTCGGGCAGAAAAAATCTCCATTTTAACCTTCCATATTGCTTTTATCGTGATGATTATCGGAGCGGCAGTTACACGCTTCTTCGGGTTTGAAGGAACGATGGTCATAGGTGAAGGCGAAACGGTTAGCTTCATGTATAGTGCCGATCCGTATCTAGTTGTGGAAGTAACAGACAACAAGGATACGTACTCCTGGGGAAGAAAACTTTGGATGTCAGAAGCGTTGGACCCAACTTTTGAGGATGATGTTCCTTTGATGGTAAATGGGAAGGTGAAAAAGGCGGCTTCATTGCATTGCATTGGCTTCAAGAAAAACATGGTTGATTCTCTGGTTACGAGAAGAGACATCAAAGAAACAGCGATAGGTCTTGCCATTGGTGGAATGGAGGCGCAATATTTGGAGGAAGGACAATCAACCTTACTTGGCGGAACAGCACTTTATTATGAGGTAAAAGGAGCATCTTCCGGAGTTCAAATCTGGAAAGAAGGGAAAAAATTCAAAATGAAATCGGATGTTGGCGTTCGAGCTCTTGCCATGGCGGAACTTCGTGCTATCCGGGATAGTGGTGAGGCTCCGGCAGATTCATTGTATGATGTCGTAATGCCCGATTCTATTATCACGCTGGAAAAGTCAAAACTTTACAACGTACAAGGAGAGCAGTTTGTGCTAAAAGATATCAAACGAAACACCAAACGTGATTGGGTAAAGGCTCCCAAAAAGAATGCCGGACGCGATTTGTTGCGCGTGAAATTGAAGGTGAACGGTAAATTTTCCGAGCCTTTCTATGTTCCTGGAGGAATGAATTTTATTGGTCATAAGAATAGCGTTAGCAAGACGCACGAAGGATTGAAGTTTAAAATTGAATACGGTTCTAAAGCGGTCGAATTACCTTTCGCTGTTCGTTGTGAAGATTTCCGATTGGAACGTTATCCCGGATCGTCGCAGCCTTCATCTTTTGAAAGCGACCTGACCATCATTGATACATTGAATAATTACACCAAGACAAAGAAACTGTTCATGAACCACGTAATTGATCACGAAGGATACCGCTTGTTTCAGTCCAGTTACAAACCTGATCTATCAGGGACCATTTTACAGGTTAACAACGATTGGTGGGGAACGAATATCTCGTATTTCGGTTACCTGCTCATGGGATTGGGAATGGTGTTGGCATTGATAGCTCCTGGAGGTCGCACTCGAGAGTTGATTCGCAAAATCAAAATAATCAGCGAAAAGAGAAGAAATCTGAGCGCGATCGCATTGATCATAGCGTTATCTACTGGTGGAGGTGTATACGCACAGCAAGATACTTCGAACGTAAATGAAGCTGATACTTCCGTTCAGGCAATGGACGGACACGAAGGTCATGATCATTCGGGACACGACCATGCGACAGAGGCACCTTCACAAGAAGCTAATGAAGAAATAGAGTTTCCTCCAAAGGGTAAAATCAACATCATCACCGAGGAACATGCAGATAAATTGGCACGACTTCTCGTTCACAGTGATATCCACAAGCGTGCGATGCCATTCCATACGCTGGCAGGTCAATTATTGCGCAAAATTCACCGTGGGAATACCTACGAAGGCTACAATGCGGTGCAGGTGGTAATGAATATCCATCTCAATCAATCGTATTGGTGGGATGAACCCATCATTTATGTTTCGACAAAAGGTGAGTTGCGAAAAACTTTGGGAGTAAAGAAGTATGCGTCCCTCAAAGATTTAATGAACCTGAAAACAGGTGAATTTAAACTTGCCAAAGAAGCCGAAGAAGCATTTAGAAAAGCTGAATCCAAACGATCTGAAAGGGAGAAGCAAGTTGTAAAACTGGTAGAGAAATACCAGATTATGATGAACATGATGACTCCGACCTGGCCGTATATGCGTGTCATACCAGTTAATAAAGGTCAGGAGTGGGTTACTATTTTGGAGTTGAAGAAGGATTCAAAAGAGTTCCTTGCAGCTGTGAATTACTTCGGATCGCTAAATGCTGCCATGAGAGGTGAAGGAGGCTATGGTACGGCGTCTGACAATCTGGATAAATTTTTGAAGATGCAGCGTGAATTGGGAGGAAAGGATGTGCCTTCTGAAACAATGGTGAATTTAGAAATCACTTACAACAAAATGGAAGTGGTGAAGCAATCGTATCGAGCTTATGGATTGATCGGATTTTTGTTACTAATACTATATCTGATTGGAACGCTTGCAAAAGGAGCCGTGTCGCCAAAGTGGGTACGAATTGTTGAAAAGATTTTATTCTGGCTTTCCGTTGCAACGACATTATATCTCGCAGCAGGATTGATTTTCCGGGCATCCATTTCAGGACACGTTCCATGGAGTGATGGGTATGAAGCACTAATATTCATTTCCTGGGTGGCAGCTGCAATTGGAGTGGCCTTGTATCGTGTAAATAAGGTAATTCTGGCTGCATCGTGTATTCTGGCATTCTTGTTACTATTTGTAACTAGTATGAACATTCTGGATCCGGAAATCACCAAGTTGCAACCCGTTTTGAAATCGTATTGGTTGAAAATTCACGTGGCAATTATTACAGGTAGTTATGCTCCGTTGGGAATTGGTGCGGTTTTAGGCTTCATTAATTTGATCTTGTTCATCGCACGCAACAAAGACAACGACCAACGTCTGAAATTGGTGATCAAGCAAATCACATACATCACTGAGATCACGATTACTATTGGCGTTGTGATGTTGACCATTGGTACTTTCCTGGGCGGTGTTTGGGCAAACGAATCCTGGGGACGTTACTGGGGATGGGATCCAAAAGAAACATGGGCTTTGGTAGCCATTTTGGCTTATGCCGTGATTCTCCACTTGCGCTTTATTCCTGGAGTTAAAGATCAATTTACTTTTAATGCCGTTTCTTTCTGGGGCTACACAACCATATTATTTACGTTTTTCGGAGTAAACTTTTACCTCGTAGGGTTGCACTCGTATGCAAACGGAGAAGGATTAGCCGAACTACCAGGTTGGCTGCTTTACGTTGGAGTATTCTTCTATCTTTTCACGGAGTTTGCATCCTACAGAAATCAAATGTTTAAAAACAAGGGAGCTGCAATTCCAACAGTGTACTTCACAAGAAAGCTGATGATTCTTTGTACGCTAATCATTGTTGTGGCATTAATGATGATCATCTTTAAGATTTCTCCAGTGGCAACCATTGCTGAAAATGCAGGGAAGACTTTGGGGCTCGTTTTAGTAGCAACCGGAGTTCAGTACATCCTTGGAGGAAGACGAGGAAATAAAGGATCTGCTGAAATCATTGACGCATGAAAAAGTTAGATATTCTCGCTTTCGGAGCACACCCAGACGACGTGGAATTGTCCTGTTCAGGAACGATAATCAAGCATATTGATGCCGGTCTCAGGGTTGGGATTGTGGACTTAACACAAGGGGAGATGGGATCTCGGGGAACCATTGATACACGTTACGAAGAAGCTGCGAATGCTTCCAGAATTATGGGGGTATCTGAACGCGTGAATCTTAAAATGGCAGATGGATTGTTTGAAATCAATGAAGAAAACAAACGATTGATCGTAGAGCAAATCCGACGTTTTCAACCAGAAATTGTATTGGCTAACGCTGTTTCAGATCGTCACCCGGATCATGGTCGTGGATCAAAGTTGGTTTCAGAAGCTTGCTTTCTGTCAGGATTGATCAAATTTGAAACAAGTTGGGAAGGAGAAGCACAAACCGCATTCCGTCCCAAAGCGGTATATCATTACATCCAGGATCGTTACACCAAACCAGATTTTGTTGTCGATGTTTCGGAAGTAGCGGAGCGAAAAATGGAAGCAATCAGAGCGTATGAAACGCAATTCTTCCAACCGGGACAAGAGGGACCGAAAACACCTATTTCAGGGGCTGATTTTATGGAGTTTATTTGGTCAAGAATGCACGAGATGGGACGCCAGGCTGGTTTTAATTCCGCAGAAGGCTTCACAGTTGAGCGTTTTCCCGGTGTTGATTTATTAACGGACTTGAAGTAAAATCGTAAACGGTGTTAACGTCATGTTAACGCCTTCGTTCCTGATTTAGGCAACAGTTCATGTAGTTTTACGTCTGACTAACGAGTATATTGATAAGATTTATCTGAACTATATGAGAATTGCCTTATTTCTCCTCTTTCTCATGTGTCTGACATCTGCCCAAGCGCAGGTGCCATGCGCCAATCCAAGTACAATTTTCTTTGAAGATTTTGAAGGTGGAAGCCCCGTTCAGGGTGCCATTACCTCGAATATTTATGGCGGCGGAACGCATAACGGAGCTAATTACATTTTAAGTGGAAGTTTGCACGGATGGTTCAACGTCATCAACGGATTGGGAAATGTTGATGTCTATGACAATTTGATTCCTGGTTTTTGTGTTGGATTGCCAACAGAGGTGTCTTTCTGGACACGTCAATCCTTTGGGGTGACAAACGTAACATTCACCGTTGAAGACAACACCGGTGCAGTCCTTGCGACACAAACGCTCAACCTTACCAATACGTACCAGCAGATCTTCTTCAATTTTGTGGCACCTACAACAGATCTTCGCTTCATCATTCATTGTAACTCCACGGGAGGAAGTGGAGTTGATATTTGTGTGGAAGATATCCTGATGACGCAATGTCCACCAACTGGAGAAAATGTGGTTTATTCAGATTGTAACAATACTGGAACTGTCGATTTATTCTCCTTGTTTTCAGCCGCAATCGGAACTACAGGGACCTGGTCCGGTCCTTCACCATTAGCAAATGGACATCTCGGAACATTTGATCCCGCGGTGAACGCGAATGGAGTTTATACTTATTCGGAGGGAACGGGGTGTACAGCCGCGGTATCAACGGCTGAGGTGAATTTCCCTGGAATCATCGATCTTGGACCGGATACAACTGTGTGTGCAGGAGCTGCCGTTAACCTGGATGCAGGAACCGGGTTCGACACTTATTTATGGTCGAATGGTGCAACTTCGCAATCCATTAACGTGATTGCACCGGGAACATATGATGTAGAGGCTACCACTCAAATGGGGAACATTGTTCAGAATGGAGATTTCGAAGCAGGAACGACCACAACAGCAAATAACTTCACTACCGATTATGTTCCGGGAACGGGAGGTGCCTGGGGATTGTTATCTACCGGTGGACAATACGCCATTTCTACAAACCCGAGTTTAACGCATAACAACTTTGTAAACTGTGGCGATCATACCACGGGAACTGGAAATATGTTCATTGCGAACGGGTCATGGAATGCCGGAACAGTTGTTTGGAGACAAACGGTGACTGTTACTCCGGGAACTGATTACTTGTTCTCGTTCTGGGCAACAAATGTGGTAAACAATCCTGTGACATCGGATTTACAGCTGTATATTAACAATGTTCCAATTGGACCTGTGAACACCACAACGACCTCTTGTACCTGGTTGCAGATTAGTGATATCTGGAATTCCGGCGGGGCGACTTCTGCGGTGTTAGAGATTATCAATCAATCTACGGCGGCATCAGGAAATGATTTCGCAATTGATGATATTTCATTCGGACCTATTTGTATTGTTACGGATACCATCGTTGTAAGTCATCAAACACCAGCGCAAACGTCTACCTTAATTGACCTGTCTTGTCAGGGAGCGGCAGATGCCGAAATTCATGTAGATAATCCACTAGCGACTGAATACAGCATTGACAACGGGGTTACCTGGCTAGTTGATTCCTTCTTCTTGAATCTCGCAGCAGGAACCTATGATGTCTGTTCCAGAACAGCTTTGGGGTGTGATGTGTGTGAAACCGTTACCATTGTCGATCCGGCTCCCGTAACCGTAGTTGTGAGTCCAGATGTTACTATTTGTCAGAACGGAAGTACTACACTCACAGCAACTGGCTCAGGTGGAACAATCTTCGATTATCATTGGAATTTCACTGGAGATTTGTCAGCAACGCAAACGGTAACGCCGCCAACTTCAGCAGGTCAAATGACGCACAGTTATACAGTTTTTGCGGAAAACGAAAACGGATGTGTTTCAGCGCCAGAAGTAATAAATGTGACTGTTTTACCGCCTTTGTCAGCTGTTATAACACCAGCGCAGAGTATTTGTCCCGGACAATCCGCAAATATTTCTGTTACAGTTACAGGAGGAGACGGAGGACCTTATTCCTACGCATGGGATTCCGGACAAACAACGGACCAAATTACCGTATCTCCAACAGATACAACAACATACACTGTGATTATTGATGATGGCTGTGAAACAACTCCGATTTCTATCTCTACAGTGGTGAATGTGGCACCGGAACCAGTTCCATCGTACCAAATTATCAGTCCGTTGCAATGCGAACCGGGAATTTTCGAAATCGTCAATACAACAGATCCGAATTTGACCGATGCCATCGTTTGGACGATCAATGGAACGGAGACTTTTGTCAATCAGGAAACGATTATTACGCAAGCGTACAATGCAGGTTCGTATGATTTGGAAATGACCGTAACTTCTCCTGATGGATGTATCGGGACAGCTATTTTCCCGGCAGCGCTGTATGTTGCGCCAACTCCCGTAGCGAACTTTACTTTCAGTCCAAATCCACCGACGATGTTCAATACTCAGGTGCTGTTCAATAATAGCTCTGTTGGAGCAACGTCGTACGAATGGACATTTGATCAAGGGGAGCCTGCAACTTCGACCATCGAGAATCCAACAACGTTATTCCCTGACGGGCAAGTAGGATTGTACGAAACATCATTGGTAGCTATTTCTGATTTAGGGTGTACCGATACGATGACAGTTGAAATTCAGGTGTACCCGGAAGTTATTTTGTACGCTCCGAACACGTTTACACCAGATGGTGACGAGTTCAATCAAAACTGGCGCGTATTTATTGAAGGGGTGGATGTCTATGATTTCCAGTTAACGATATACAACCGATGGGGACAAATTGTCTGGGAAAACAACGATCCTGAAGTAGGATGGGATGCAACGTATAACGGAACGATGGTGCAGGATGGAACCTATACCTGGTTCATCACCACACGAGATATTCTGAACGATAACAAGTACGAGTTTAACGGTCACGTGAATGTGATCAGGTAACAGCGACAATACTCAGAGTTCCATTCATTTGGATAGTATCTCCTTGAGATTTTTGCAATAATTTCTGTCCCAGAGGGCTTCCAGCGGTGATGCAAAACACGGATGTTTCTTCTACATTTACCTGACCAATTCCAACGGAAACAAAGAAGTAACCGCGATCTGTTTGAACGAGACTTCCAAAGCCGATTTTATCCATGGACCGTTCAGGATCAATTTGTTGCAATCCCTCCAGTGTTTTTCTGGTTTCCGTTAACTGTCGTGATAATTTCTCTTGCTCCAATTGCGCCATTGCACGACCTGTTTCGTGTTTATCTCCAGCAGAACTTTTCGTTTCAGACATCAAGGATTCCTGAAGAGCATCGAACTCGCGCTGAATTCCATCGAGTTTTGCCGTAATTGAATTAATGGCTGCGGCATGAACGGATCGCTTATTCAACATACTTCGAGATTAGTTGAGTCCATTGATTGAGAATGTTCTCAGAATGATATTTTTCTCCCAATTGGGCAATTTCAGCATGGTCAAACGAAGCTCCGTTGATGATTTTCTTCATTCCTTCTTTCAAGGATTCAGGATTGTTTTTATCGACCGATATTTTTGCTGACTCAGGTATTTCTGGTGCAATTCCTACCTCTGTAGTAATGACAGGCGTACCAGTTGAAAGCGCTTCGGCAAGAACAATGGAAAAGGTTTCGTAATCTGAGTTCAGAATAAATGCATCTGCCTGATGATAGAACTGTGGCATGGCATCCCATGGTTGCGGACCTACGAAATCAATGAATTCATCGACTTCTTCATCCATTGCGAATTGCTTTAAGTACGTGTGATCTTCATCGGAGACAATGGTTAGATGAAAATTTTGACCTTCTTCATGAAGTAATGAACAAGCCGTAACAATGCCTTCCGCATTTTTGGTACGCGGATCCAAAGTCGATACATGAAGGAATCGTTTTGGTTGATGAGTAGATTTTTCCTTGAACACGAAAAGGCTCTCGTCCACGTGATTCCCAATTACTTTGATTTCATTGGATGCAATATGTCGTTTCATATCGGTTCGAAGTGTATCGGAAACAGCGACAATTTCAGAAGCTCGTAAGACCATACTTCTCCGAAGTAAACGTTCTCTCGGCGACCAACGGCGTTTTTCGTCACTGCGGAAATACGAACCGTGTTCCACCCAAATCAGCGGAGCTTTTAACGCTCTTAAAGCTTGTAAGAACATCCAACCATGCGGTAGCAGCACATGTCCGATAATCAAATCAACGGAATCCATTTCTTTCATCGCGTCGTGAAAAACGCGTGAACGATTTCCAAAACGTGCAATTTTCGATCCTGCTGGATATCTTGCCTGAATCTCGGAGATGTTTCCATCTTGCACCCTTGAAATGTTGTTCTTCTCAGAGTTTTCGCAGCAAATTAAATTGATTACAGAAACACGATATCTCGATGAGAGCAACTGTGCTTGTCTCCGAACGAAGTTCCCCAAAAAGGGATTTTGTTCCGTGGGATACCAGGAAGATAAGATAAGTATGTGCGGTGCTGACTCAGGCATAGGCACCAAAATACGAATTTAGACCAATGTTTTCTCGTAGCAGGCTTTTACTTGCTCCAGAGCAAAGTCGATTTCCTCTTTGGTTGTGTAGCGAGAAAATGAGAATCGTGCATTTGGTCGAGTCATATCGGCTTCAATACCTTTTAATACATGCGAACCTGTGGATGCTCCAGAAGAACAAGCACTTCCACCTGAAACTGCCACGCCTTTTAAATCGAGGGTGAACAATAACATGCTGGATTTTTCATTCGCCGGGAAACAAACGTTTAAAACAGTATACAACGAACGTTCAGGATCGGTTTCTCCGTGGAATTGCACATCGTCGAAATATTCGGTCAATTGCTCGATCATGTAGGATTTTATTCCCTGAACATGCTTCTGGTGTTCTTCCATGTCTTCGTGTGCGAGATCCATTGCTTTTGCCAATCCCACAATTCCAGCTGTGTTTTCGGTTCCACCTCGGAATCCGCGTTCTTGCGCTCCACCGTGAATCAAAGGTTCTACTTTCACGTTTTTATTTACGTACAAGAATCCAGTCCCTTTCGGTCCGTGGAACTTATGAGCTGCGCACGTAATGAAATCAATATCCAAATCTTGTAAATCGAAAGGATAGTGTCCCATTGTTTGTACGGTATCCGAATGGAAATAAGCTCCGTATTTACGGCAAATCGCGCTTACTTTGTGCAGATCCATTTTCGTTCCGATCTCATTATTGGCGTGCATCAATGAAACCAGGGTTTTCTCATCGGTTTGCAGTAATTCTTCCAGATGATTTAAATCCACGTGCCCTTTATTGCAAACACGTACATACGACACTTTTACTTTGTTTGCCAATGCTTCTGCTGTATGGCCAACGGCATGATGTTCCAAAACTGAAGTAATAATGTGCGTTACACCCAATTGATTGATCGAAGATTGGAGCGCCATATTATCGGCTTCCGTTCCTCCGGAAGTAAAAATCAATTCGGAAGGCTGGCAATTCAAATGTTTCGCAATTGAACGCCTTGAAGTTTCCAAAAGTGCTTTCACTTGTCTTCCATAACTATGACTGGAAGAAGGATTTCCAAAACTATCTTTCAGCGTGGAGATCATCACGTCTACTACTTCAGGAGCGACAGGTGTCGTCGCAGCATTGTCTAAATAAACTGCCATAATCGTTCGTAACTAGGGCGCGAATGTAAATAGAATTCACGTAATTTTTTTTCCTAAAATATGACGCATTGTTTCCTTTCCAACGGGCGCTTTTTTTAGGTTTTCCATTAAAAATACGGATTTATCAATTCTTTTTTGACTCGATTTTAATTGTGCCACAACGTAGATGACTGCCCTCTGAAGCCCCATGGTTAGGGATTCGAAGCGTTCTTTTGCATGATCGTCTTGATTTAGAAGTTCGGTAAATTCTTCCGGTACATCCATGCCGTATTTCGAGGTATCCTTTTTTAATTGAACAGAGACAGTATCACCAGGATCGACACCTAATTGTATCATTCTTGCCTTTGAAAGAGTAATGTATGCCGTTCTGTTGCCGAGGCTCACCGATCCTGCCTTCCAGGAAATAGCATCGTTCACGGTGATTTGAAAACGCTGATTGAAAACAGATCCTTTGTCTTCATCTGAATGAAAATGCTGCAAAATTTCTTCTGAAATGGAGACGTAGTGGAGTTTCAATTTCTCCAGATATTCAATCTTTGAATCGAATGGTGTGTCCATGTTTTTGAGCGTTTCGGAGGCCCTTTATTGGACTCCTATACGAATGTAAGAAAATTGAAGGGGGCAGGTGATGGTGTGTTTTGCTCTTTTTGCTATTTTCGGTAGACAATCACTTAATAACCTAAGATCATGTATAAGAAGCAATTTCAATTTTTACTACTGGCAGTTCCAATGTGTTCAATGTTGGTATTCACAAGCTGTTCAAGCGAAGACAGTTCGGATAATTCTGGTGAAAAACCAAATACTGAGGAGGAGAAGCCGCAAGAACCGCTTGTAGACCGCGATCCGCAGGTTAAAGAGTATTTCAGAGTACTGAATGACATGATCAACGAATACATGGACCTTGGAGAAACTACTTTAGAGGTTGTAGAAAAATTGGACAAAGGAGAGTTGAACCTTTTGGATGCTGCAACTGCTACTACGGCATTAATTGAATCTATGGATGCAATTGAGGAGTTGAATGAGTCATTGGCGCAACAAGGAACGATCAAAGAGAATATTGAAAAGAACCTGAATGCCAAGGATATGTTGGAATTCAAGGATATGTATACGGAATCAATCACTCGTATGGACTCCATTTCCAAACGATTGGAAGAGGTAGATGTGTCGAAGTATTTGAAGGATGTGGATCTTTTCTAGGCTCTATTAGACAAAACAAATTGTAGAAAGACCGATCATTGAGATGCGGTCTTTTTTTTGCGTGTTCTGCTTCAATCAATGAAAATCTGTGACGAATCAACAGATGCACCGTTTAAGTTAATGATAACCTTTCGATCGAAATATTCCTGAAATCGAACGTTTATAGTAGTAGAAACTTATTGCTTATGAACCTACACCAGCTACTTGCTCTCGTAATACTTTCACTTTCATACGTTGGATTCTCTCAGGAGGATATGGTCACCTTTGAAGTAGACGATGTAGAACCTGCCACAGAGAAATTGAATGAAACAACCTTTAACACGTTTGTAAAAAACCGCTTCAAAAAGAAAGTGTATTCCTTTCCTCGGGAAATGAAAAACAAAAAAGTGGTTGCACACTTCGGGAATGGTTTCTTACAGACAATTCGATTTGCGTACAACGACCACCGTCCTTTGGAATTAACTCCTGATGTCATTTGGTAGCTTATCTGTCAGAACTTTGGAGATCATGTTTCGGCTAATAGAGACAGTATGGAGCATCTGCTTCTGATAGAAAATCACCCGGAGAAGATTCAGGTTCGAAACGATAATTTGACGTACTCGAATGATAAGGAGTGGAGCAATTTGATGGCATCATTTAGCACCAAGATTGATTCGTTTTCTACAGATGAATTCAAGAATCTTATTGTTCAGGAATTTAGTACTACGACTCCTACGATAAGTGCTGTGTATCGAGCAACTCATATGGATATTACATCGCATTACGTTGGTTTTGAATCGCATACCATGTGCGGTTTTCCCTCAATTACTTTATTGGGAACTCCGGATGATTGGAGAAAAATATACGATCAGGTAGATGCATTTTCCGATTTTGGACTTGAGGAGTGGGTGCAGGAGCTAAAGCCTGTGCTGAACGAATTTGTTCTTGTTTCGGAAGGCAATCCGAATGTTGATTTCTGGAAATCATTCTATAAAAACGTGACGGTTTATGATACTCAGGTTATTTCCGGATGGATACTTAAATTCTATCCGTATTTGCGAAAAACGCGCATGGGCGATGATTCTTTTGAACCAAATCCGTATTTGAAAGGATCGGATTACCTGTTGTCCGATATTGGCGAGGATAACTTGTCGAAGGGATACAAGGAATGTGAAATAGAATGGATTGTTGGACAGGATAGTAGCATTCGGGAAACACTACTTCTTTATTCCGGGTTTTATGGAATTCTTCAAAATGAAGAAACTGGCGCTGTTCAACCGAATATTACCTGGATTCTTACTTCAAGTGAAACCAATAGTGGAGTTACACGGGATTACTCCGTATTCCGTCAAAAGAGTAAGAGAATGGGGGAAGAGCCGAGAGTAATTTGGAGCCCGGGACTGGCAATTGAGGCGGAAGTAAAGCCCGTTTATCAACCCGATGTTCATTCATCTTTTGAGGAAAGTGTTCAGGTAATCGGTCAGAAACTCAGAAGAAATATCTTGTTTGGAGATGACGATCATCCTAAGATCAACCTCTTGATCGGTTACGATGGATCGGTCTGGGTGAAGTCAACGGAAGGCGCCACAGAAAAGCAAGAGGAATACATTCGCGAGTTTATAGAAAGCACCAGTGGTGAATGGTCTCCTACGCGTAGGGAGGATCACGAAATTAGTGGCCCATTAACAATTCCGACAAATTTTGAATTTGTATTGACTTTATAATCCCGCGGATTTATTTCTTCGAATGTGGCGTGGATTGAAAATCATTGAGACAAAAAAACACCCACATTCCTGCGGGTGTTTTGAAACATGAAAACATACTTACTTGTTACTCCACGTCAGGAGTCTCTTTCTCATAGCCAATTTCTGTAGCTTTTTCCATAAGGCTTTTGTTTACAGAAGTTCCGAAATCGTCTGCTTCGCCTTCTTCTGCACGTTTTGCCAACTCTTCATCGATGAACTTTTGACGCTCCATTGCCAATTCAGCGATTTTGTCCTGATAGCGTTTACGTTCTGCTTGCTTTTCTTCCAAAAGTGCCTTGCGCTCCTCAGGAGTTTTCCCTTTGAATTCGTCTGGTAATTCTTTGTCTTCCATTTTCTCAATATCAACTGCTCCGGATTCAACACCGTCCAAAAGATCCCAGGTGCTGTTGTTGTATACTGCTTTCGATTTTACAATTGCCCGTTCCGTTGCTACTGCTGGCGCTTCCATTTCGGCGTTAGAATCTTCCATGGTCTGGGATGATTTACGTGCAGCCCCAAGTGAACCGTATCCGTAGTAGGTGCTGTTCAATGAATCGTTGTATACTTGAATTTCTTTATCGTAAGGTGTATCAATGTGTACCACTGCTTCATTAGAGTTGATGTTGAAGTAATCTCCTTCGCTGCATTCTGCTCCTTCTTTCCAAAGTTCACGAACGCCCTGATCGTAATCTCCACAGTAAATCGTGTTGATGAAAATATTTCGTCCAACCGCTTTTTTACATTCTTCACGGAAGCTCACAGGTCCCTGATCGAAAGGCTCATTCCCTGCAATGTAAATCATCTTTAAATCTTGAGGGCTCGACGACCAGTTTAAATCAGACAGAGATCGACCGATTACGGCACCACAATATTCCTGTCCTCCGTTGGTTCTCAAAGCGAACAATTTCTGACTGATGACATCGAGGTCTGAAGTAAGATCTAATACTTTATGGATATAGTTGTCTTCAACACTCAAACCGTCATTTCCATATTGATACAATGCGAATTCAATGTTTGGCGTTTGACCGTTGTGCTTGAGGGAGCTTACCTCGTTGACAATTTTCCAGATTCGGGATTTGGCCTGATCAATCAAACCATCCATACTGTTTGAAGTATCAAATAAGATTGCCACCTGTACTTTTCGTGGGCTTTGTGCTTGTGCCGCAAAATTGCAAATGAAGAGCAATGCGAAGACTAAACTAATTTTTCTCATAACGTGCTGTTGTATGTTCAATAGCAAGTACAAAGAAGCCCGAAATGGGTTCAAAAGAAAAAATGAAAAAAATGTTAATCAGATGATTTTACTCGGAATCACACGATTCTTTGCTGTGGCAGCAATCCATCTTAACCTCCGTTTTTGGCTGATCTTTGGATTGTTTTACATCTGCCTTGGGAGTTTCGGTTTGAATCGTAACTCTCGGACTTAAATACGGAATATTAAGATTCATTCCTCTAAGAATAACAATGATTCCGACAACAGAAAGAATGTAGGGCAATGCTCTTCGGAAAGATTGTTGGCGTTGTTTGGAAATCTTCCCGATTGCAAAACTCACGAACAACATTGCTGGCAAAGTTCCCAATCCAAAGGAAATCATTGCCAGGGAGCTATTCATTGGGGAGCCAGCCAGAATTGCATTTAGAAGTGCTGCGTACACCATTCCGCAAGGAAATAATCCATTTAATGCTCCGAACATCCACAATTTCGCAGGATTATCCGATTTCACGATTCGTCCCAACAATCCGTTCAATTTTGATGAAAAGAAGAAGTTGGGAGCATGCAAGATGGCAATTCTTGAAAATAACTTGCGCCATGCGAATAAAATCAACAGGATTCCTGCGAAAATACTTGCCCACTGAAGAAATCCGAAGGTATGTACCGTTAGCCCAATCGATCCTGCGATGATGCCGAGTAGGGCATAGGTGATTGTTCTTCCAAGGTTGTATTGTAATGCACCGGAAAGAATCGTAGCGTTTGATTTACGGTTCAGCGGTAATGCCATTGCAATAGGTCCGCACATTCCAATACAGTGCAAACTGGAAGAGATTCCTAAAATAAAACCGGTGATTACAAACGTCCACATACCTTACTTCTTAATAAAAATCGATGTTTTTTGCTGACACGGTTTTCCTTCAAATTCGTATCGAAGGGCAAGACCGTATTGTCCTACTTCAAGATCTCCTTTTTCGATCATGAATGTTCGCGTACCTTCAATTTCGAACTGTTGGTCCTTATCGCTATTGTTAGGACGTTGCATGTCAAGCGTCATCTTTGTGAATTCCCCTTCAGGAATAGTAACAATTAAGAAATTTTCGTCCTGAGAAAAACTAGGTCTTTCAGCTAGTTTCTTTGCGTTGGATTCAGCATTGATCTGCGTTTCGTAATCAATTTCCTGTTGGTAATAATCATCAGTAACGAGGTCTACATTTTGTTTCATGAGAATAACTCCCAGTGTAACAATAAATCCAACGAATAATACCAACGCTACTGTAATTCCTTTTCCCCAATTCATATCGTTTCATTTAAATGTGAGGGCCACTCAATTTGACCGTTTCCCTACTAATTTCCTTACCGTTCCCAAGAACTCTGATGGTCACTTTTTTCTTACCCTTATCGAATTCTTCGTAAGGTACCACCACCAGGAATCGCTCTTTTATTTCACGTTCTCCTTTAAGTATTACCTTATCGTTCATTTTTCGAATTTCACCGTTCTTGGTACCAACCAGTTCAAAGTCGATTTTGTATTTTTTCTTGGTTTTATTGGTGAGTTTCAGTGTATACGTATTACTGATACGTCCATCTTCAGTTAAAAGGAAGATACTACCACGCTGTTTGAAAATCTCTGTTTCGAAATCTTTACGCGTGATCAAAAGCACCACCAATACAGCTACCAAACCAGTTAAAAGAACAGTGTACGCCTTGATACGTCTTGTCCACACGAATCCATGGTTGTTCTTGATTCCGTTTTCAGATACGAATCGGATCAATCCTTTATCCAATCCAACGTTGTCCATCATGTGATCGCAGGCATCAATACATGCAGTACAGTTTACACATTCCAATTGCGTTCCGTTTCGGATATCGATTCCGGTAGGGCAGACGTGAACACATTGGTTACAGTCGATACAATCACCTTTACCAGCTTCCTTACGATCTTCGTTTTTACGGAATTTTGCGCGTCCTTCACCTCGTTTGTGATCGTATGCAACGACCATTGAGTTTGGATCAAGAAGTACCCCTTGCAGTCGTCCGTAAGGACAAATCGTTGTACACACCTGCTCGCGTAGTTTGGCAAAAACCAGGTAGAATACGGTGGTAAAGATGATGATGGAGATTAATCCACCGATGTGTTCTTTTACCGGGTCCGTTTGTATTTTCCAAAGTTCATCGGAGCCAATGATGTACGCCAGGAAGGTGTTTGCAATGAGGAACGAGATTCCCCAGAAGATTATGTGTTTGCTCGTCTTCTTGATGATTTTCTCTCGATTCCATGGCATTGCCTTAAGCTTCTTCTGGTGTGTCCAGTCGCCTTCGATCCAATATTCGATACGACGGAATACCATCTCCATGAAAATCGTTTGGGGGCAAACCCATCCACAGAACAATCGACCGTAGACTACCGTAAAGAGCGTAATGAAGATGATCATAATGATCGCTCCTATGGCAAACAGGTACAAATCTTGTGGCCAGAAAACTTTTCCAAACAGGACAAATTTCCTTTCGAGGATATTGAAGAGGAACATTTGTTCTCCTCCAATTTTAATGTGTGGAGCAGCAAAGAGAAGGATTAGGAGGAAGTAGCTTACTACTTTTCTTCTATTGAACCATTTACCACTCGGTTTCTTCGGGAAAATCCATATACGTTTTCCGTCTTCTGTGACTGTAGAAATTTTGTCTCTAAACTCCTCTTCGTCTCCTGTAATTTTCTCTTGTTCACTCATGATTGCTTAGTTGAGCGAAACTTCTGAATACTGCGCACTATAGGTGTGGTGCGCAGTATTCATTATTTCTAATTAATTATTCATTGTTCTTCTCGTCTCCTTCACCTTCGATGAATTCACCTTGAGGTTGAACACCGTCTTTCTCCGGTAATTGGAGTACGTATGACGCTACTTGCTGAATCTGAATTGGTGTAAACTTACTTTTGTGCTCAGGCATACCTCCCGGACGACCTTTCTCAATGGTTGTAAAGACATCTTTCATCTCGTAACCATAGATCCAATTCTTATCCGTTAGGTTTGGTCCTGAACCTTCAATACCTTCTCCATTCGGGTTGTGACAAAGCACACAGTTTTGTGTAAACAATGTTTTACCGGCATTGATGTCAGAAGCTTCTGTCATGATCTCAGCATCTTCAGCTGTTACGTTCATGGCCATTTTCTTCAGGTAGGCTTCGGCTTTCGCACCTTCAACCTTCATTTCCTTGTTGTATTCTGCTATCTGCAAATCTCCCGTTCCTAAAACGTGGTAGTGGAACAAATACACGATGGCAAATCCGATAGTGAAGTAGAATCCCCAAACCCACCACGGTGGTAAGTTGTTGTCCAACTCGCGGATACCATCGTATTCGTGATCCATCAAGATTGTGTGCTCTTCTTCGATAGGAACTACGTCCGTAAGGATCTGATTCACTTTCTTGATTACATCTTCTTCCTCGGCAACTTCTTCCTCCGTTTTCGGAGCTTTCGTCATTTCTAAGAAAGTATTGAACATGCGACGGATGTACAATAGCACTCCCACAAGGATGATATTGATCGTCAACATCACGTACAGATCCATGTTTTCAATGAGTAACCATGGCTGACCTTCTTCGGCATCACCAGGACCATTGAATTCAAGCGCATATGATGTTGCACTCAACCCTGCGAACAATCCAACAAGAAGAATAGTCTTCAAAGAATTGTCACGCTCGCGTAGTTTCTTCTGGAAGAAATCACTTTTAATCATTCTTGTAACTGTGCCAGACATCACAATGATTGCGATAAGCAGGACAACAGTAAGGATACAAAGCACGTAGAACATCTTCAGGTTCCAGTCGTAATCTGCTACGTAAACTACTTCTGCGTCTCCATTGTCAGTCGGAGGTCCGTCGACAACCACTTTCTCTTCCCAGGCATCAACGTAAGCTAGAATTGCGTCTACTTCCTCGTTAGTAACTTGTTGCGGTGTCATGCTTGACGGACTGAAGTTTTTAATGGCGTTTGCCATTGAACTGTTTCCGGCAGCAATCAACTGCGGGGCATTTTTCACCCATTCGTATAGGAGATCAGCTTCACCAGCGTCGTCCCATTTTGCTTTCACACCTTGCAACATCGGTCCTGTGGAATTTTGTTTTAAGGAGTGACACGTACTACATTTTGCTTTGAACAACCCCTCTCCATCTTGCGCTATGGCTTGTGGTGTGATGGCGATGAGGATGGTAACCATTATTGCTTGTAATGTCTTCATGATGGTCATTTTATTTGTTCGTGGTTTCATTGAAAAAATCATTGTCATCTTCTAATGGGATGGAACTTACTTCCTCCACTCGCGCTTTGCTCATGCGAATCACGTAGGTGATCACGAATGCGAAAAAGAGCGTGAAAATCAGAAGGGAAAGGATGGGGAAAATTTCGATGCCATCAATTCCTGTCATATTGTGTGAGATAAATCTTAACATGGCTCTTATTTTTTAGTTGTATCGGTGTAGAAGTCCGATGGATCCTCTGCTCCTTTCTCTTTTCTTAATATCTGTACCCAATCGTTGTAAGTAAGCGATCAATGCTACCACTTCACGCGTTTTTACTTTCTTGATCAGATCTTCTTTCTTCATGTTCGCGCGCTGCTTCTCAGGAATTTTACCCCACTGATACTCGACTATGTTTTCAGCAATTTCTTCCGCTTGTTCCAAAGCGTGTTTCTTTGCTTTCTTCACATACGACTTCTTGTAAGGTACGCCCAACGTAATCATCGCGTTGATCTTCTTTTCGATCATTGAGAGATCCAACGTGTTGTCGTCAAACATCCACGGATACGCTGGCATGATTGAGTTGTTGGAAACTGATTTCGGATCGTACATGTGTCTGTAGTGCCAAACATCATCTCGTTTTCCTCCCTCACGTGCCAAATCTGGTCCGGTACGTTTAGATCCCCACTGGAATGGGTGGTCGTAAACAAACTCTCCGGATTTACTGTACTCTCCGTAGCGTTCTGTCTCGAATCGAAGTGGACGAATCATCTGTGAGTGACAGTTGTAACATCCTTCTGATATATAAATGTCGCGCCCTTCCAGCTCCAGTGCTGTGTATGGTCGAACACTATCAATAGTTTTTACGTTGCTTTCTACCACCATCGTCGGGATGATCTCAACCAATCCTCCGATAGCAACTACAACGATACTCACCAACATCATTCGAACCGGACGTTTTTCAATGGCTCTGTGCCAGTATTTACGTCCACCTTTAACGTGTGCTGTTTCAGGAAGCAATCGTGCATTCACTGCTTCAGCTGGCTCATCCGCAAGGAAGTTTCCGCTTTTCGCAGTTCTGATAAGGTTATAGAACATCATAACTGCACCAGTAATGAATAACAATCCACCGATCGTTCTCAAGATGTAGTATGGAGCAAGTTCCGTAACTGTTTCAAGGAATTCAGGGTTTGTTAATTGTCCTGTAGGCTCAAATTTCTGCCACATAAGACCTTGAACGAATCCTGCGATGTACATTGGAATTGCGTAAAGGATGATACCCAACGTTGCAATCCAGAAGTGCTGATTAGCGAGTTTCTTCGAGTATAATTTAACTCGGAACATTTTCGGGAACAACCAGTACAACATTCCGAATGTCATCATACCGTTCCATCCCAATCCACCGATGTGTACGTGAGCAATCGTCCAATCCGTAAAGTGGGAGATCATGTTCACGTTCTTCAATGAAAGCATCGGTCCTTCGAATGTTGACATACCGTAACAAGTCAGGGCAACTACCATGAACTTCAACATTACGTCGTCTCGAACTCGGTCCCAGGCACCACGAAGTGTCAATAATCCGTTCAACATACCACCCCATGATGGAGCGATCAACATAACTGAGAATACTACTCCTAAACTTTGCGCCCAATCAGGAAGAGAGGTATAAAGAAGGTGGTGTGGACCTGCCCAAATGTAGATGAAGATCAATGCCCAGAAGTGAATAATGGACAATCGATACGAGTATACCGGACGATTGGCAGCTTTCGGTACAAAGTAGTACATCAGCCCGAGGTATGGAGTGGTTAAGAAGAAAGCTACGGCGTTGTGACCGTACCACCACTGTACCAAAGCGTCCTGAACGCCGGCATACATTGAATAACTTTTCGTAAATGAGATTGGTAGTTCAAATGAGTTAAAGATGTGAAGGATTGCCACCGTCACGAATGTAGCAATGTAGAACCAGATCGCTACGTACAAGTGTTTAACACGACGATTTAGAATTGTCATGAACATGTTCAATCCAAATACAACCCACATAAGAGTAATGGCGATATCAATAGGCCATTCTAACTCGGCGTATTCCTTACTCGTGGTAATTCCAAAAGGAAGTGTTAATACGGCTGATAATATGATAAGCTGCCAACCCCAGAAGTTAATATAGCTGAGCTTGTCACTCCACATACGCGTTTTGAGCAGGCGCTGCAGTGAGTAATAAACTCCCATAAAAATTCCGTTCCCTACGAATGCAAATATGACCGCATTGGTGTGAAGCGGTCGGATACGACCAAAGGATAAGAAACTGAAACTGAGGTAATCGTTGAAGAAATTCGGAAAGGCCAATTGGGCCGCAGCGATTAATCCAACGAGCATCCCGATAATACCCCAAATAATTGTTGCATAACCGAAATACTTTACGACTTTGTTGTCGTAACTAAACTTCTGTACTTCCATCTGTTTGTTGATTTTCTGTTGATTTTTTTTCATCGTCGAAGAGAATTCTTACTGATGGTGAGTAATCGTCGTCGTATTGTCCCGATTTCGCAGCCCAGAAAAAACTGAAGAGGAAAAAGAGCGCAATGGCCAAACTCACGATTAACATCAAATAGATAATTCCCATGGTACAAAGAAACTCATCAAAGCCTTGGGAAATTATGACCCTGTTACACCTTAAAAATTGACTTTTGTCATGTTTTTGTCATAGAGCTTCTGAAAGCCTTGATTTTGTTGAATTTTTAGGGGTGGAAAGTGAACATGAAAACGCACATCGAGCGTAGCTGAGATGTGAATCTTGCACGGAATTCTGCACCTTTCGACTACGCTCAAGGTGCGGTTATTTCGCTTTCAAATGCGCTGAAACAGTACTAATAAACACAATCGTAATGGAGCTGATTGGCATGAGAATAGCTGCAATTAGTGGTGTCAATTCTCCGGAAATGGCGAAGGTTAAACCGACAACATTGTAGAGAATGGAGAAAATATAGCAGATCCCCAGAATCGTTTTTGAGAAGTTGGATGTAGTAATCAGGTTCGGAAGAATTCTTAATGCGTCGGCATCGATTATTGCATTTGAACCGGGTGTAAAACGGAAAATATCTTCGGAAATAGCAATCCCGACATCGGCTGTTTTCAACGCTCCGGCATCGTTCAATCCATCACCAATCATCATGACTTTTTTATCATCTTGCTGAAGATCAGCGATGTATTGCTTTTTGTCTTCTGGAGACTGTCCGAAGTGCAATTGGCTGATTTCCGGAACTGCTGATTGGATGGTTTTTTTGTCTTTTTCAGAATCACCAGAAAGGACATGAATTTCTTTGTTGGAATGAAGTTTCTTGAGGACTTCAAAAATTTCCGGACGGAATGCCGATTCAATCAGGAATTTCCCCAAATATTGATCGTCAATTTTTACATGAACTTCTGTCTCATTGGCATTGGATTCGATGCCTACAAACGATGCTTTCCCCAGTTGTACCTGCATTTCCTGATACGAACCAATAATTCCATTTCCTGAAACTTCTTCGAATGTTTCGGCTATTTCGGGATGGATTCCTTCTAGCTGTAGATAAATGGTGATCGCCTTTGACAATGGGTGAGAAGATGCGTTTGTGACAGTGGCAATAGCGGTCTTTTGAGCTTCGTTGAGTGCATCCCCTTCGAATTGAACCTGACGATCTTTATTGGATGTCAATGTTCCGGTTTTATCGAAAACAATGTCTGTTGCTTGATTCAATTGCTCAATGACTTCAGCATTCTTCAGGTAAAGACCTTTTCGCCCTAGAATTCGTGTGATATTTCCGTAGGTAAATGGTTTGGATAGAGCCAATGCACAAGGACAGGCAACAATAAGCACTGCCACTACGATCTCTACAATTCTATCGGGATTCAGAAACCACCAGATGCCAGCAGCTACAGCGGCAAGGATTAATACACCGGATAAAAAGTAAATGGAAAGCCGATCGCTTTGTTCGTCGGTTGCTGTTTCACCGGAATCATTCCAGATTCTTGTCAGTTGACTTCGATTGCTTTCTTTTTCTGCTTTTACAATTGCAGGTTTGCCTACAACTTTTCCTCCGGCATAGATAAAGTCACCTTTGTGCAAACGAACCGGTTCTGATTCTCCCGTTACAAAACTGTAATCGATAGAAACCGTGTCCGAAGTAAGCGTAGCATCACATGGAATAATTTCCTCGTTTCTCAGCTTTATTCTATCACCAATTTCAATTTTATCGATTTCAACAATTTCCTCCGTTTCATCTTTCACCCTTGTGATTGCTACGGGGAAGTATGCTGTATAGTCTCGTTCGAAAGAAAGCGATTCATACGTTTTGCTCTGGAACCATTTACCAATCAAGAGGAAGAATACGAAGCCTGCGAAGCTGTCCATGTATCCGGTTCCCTGGTTTGAGAGAATGGTGTAGACACTCTGTGCGTACAACGCGAGAATTCCCAATGAGATAGGAACATCAAGATTCAGACTTCTGAAACGCAATGCTTTGTAGGCAGATTTCAAATAATCGGAAGCAGAGTAGAGAAGAACGGGAATTGATACAGCAAGTGATAAATAAGCTGTGAAAGTTCGGATTTCCGGGTTGTCATCTTCGATGCCCAGATATTCGGGGAATGTCCAAAGCATGATACTTCCAAAGGCAAATCCTGCTACCCCCAGTTTGTACAAAAACTGGTAGTTTCGTTTCTTTTCCAGTGCTTTTTTATCTCCGAAATTGGGAGCATAACCGATACGATCGAGTAACAGTGCGAATTCAGATAAACTCGCTTCTTTCTTCAGGACGATAGCAGCTGTTTTCTGAACGAAATTCACATTACACGAACTGACGTTCGGATCGATTTTTTGAATATTCTCAAGTAGATAAATACAACTGGAGCAATGAATGGTTGGCAGGAAAAGAGTGAGGTGAACGCTGTGTTCATCCTCAAAAGTCACATATTTCTGACGAATCTCAGGGACATCGAGAAATGCGTATTTGTGGGTGTTGGCATTTTTGGGCTTAACTCCGGCTCCTTCTTCGATTGTGTAGAAATTGTCGAGGTTATTTTCTGACAATAGCTGATATACCGTGGCGCAACCGTTACAACAAAACTCCTTTTCATCGTAAACAATCGGTCGACCTACAATCTCATCTCCGCAATGGTAGCACGAATCGCTCATATGGTTTTGGAGAACATTCCCTCCTTTTTAAGATCGCTTGTTAAATCCTGATCGAATGCCATGCAGCAATTTCGAACGAATGGAATTCCAGCTTTCGTAACGGTAACCTTGTTTCCTTCGATAGTAACCAGACCGTCTTCAATCATAGGTGCCAATTTGGATTTAATTTCCGGGAAGACGTGAGAATTCTTACTTGATTCGTTCAGCGTCGTTTCGAAATGACACATCAAATCCAAAATGTACCCGCGGATTTCCAAATCCAGATCTGATAGAACATGCCCTCTGAATACTGGAATTTCTCCTTTGGTCATTCGATCTACATATCCTTCAACCGATTTATCGTTTTGAGCAAATCCGAACCAGCTATCTGAAATGGCCGACATTCCTAATCCCAGAAGGAAATCAGTGCGCTGCGTCGTATATCCCATGAAATTTCGGTGAAGCGATTTCTCCAGAAAAGCAATTGCCAATGAATCTGAAGGTAAGGCAAAGTGATCCATTCCGATTTCCAGATATCCCGCTTTCAACAGCATCGATTTGGCAATCTCATAGAGCTCGCGTTTTTCGTCATCTTTGGGGAGGTCGTTTTCATCAAACCCACGTTGTCCGTTTCCTTTGATCCACGGGACGTGTGCATAAGAGTACAACGAAATACGATCAGGACGAAGCGATAACGTTTTCTCAACGGAATCTATGATGTCTGCTTTTTTCTGTTTCGGCAAACCAAAGACCAAGTCATGACTGATAGAGGTGTAGCCAATCTTTACCGCGTATTCATGCACATCCTTCACTTTATCGAAGCTTTGGATCCGATTGATGGCCTTCTGAACAACCGGACTATAATCCTGAATTCCTAGGCTTAATCGACGAAATCCAAACTTGAATAAAGTTTCCAGATGCTCTTTTGTCGTATTGTTAGGGTGTGCCTCAAATCCTAGTTCTACTTGTTTAGGATTGACTTTTTCCTGATCAAAAATGGCTTGAAGTAATCGTTCCAGTTGATCTGCCCCAAAAAATGTTGGCGTTCCTCCACCAAAATGCAATTCTTTGATATCCGGGTAAAACGGCATGTTATTACGATACAGTTCCCATTCTTTGATGACAGCGTCGATATACGGCGCCTCTACCGAGTGGTTTTTTGTAATTCGTTTGTGGCACCCGCAGAACGTACACAAGCTTTCGCAAAAGGGGAGGTGTACGTACAAACTCATTTCCCTTGATTGGAAATGGTCGTAATTTTTATAGATGGATGAAAACCACTCATCAGAAGTCAATTCGGGGTTTTTCCAAAAAGGTACCGTAGGGTAAGATGTGTATCTGGGACCTGCGACGTTGTACTTTTGAACGAGTGTTTGCATCAATTTGTTCTGGTATTGTGCAAAGGTAGAGTGGGTTAGTGCTGTAAAAAATGACTTTAATCATGTGGTTTTGTTTATTCTTCTGAGTCAGAGAGTTAAACAAAACCTATAATTCTTATCGGTTGTATAGTTGATTTTTATGAATAGCGGTTTCGTTCTGCCATTTTTCCCTTATTTTTGTTTAGACCTATAACGTATGTTAGATAAATCACATAAGCATGTTAGTTGCGAGAATTGTACATCTCGTAAAGACTCACTGTTCGGATCGTTCTGTGGAGATCAGTTAGGCAATTTGGATGAGCAAAAAGCATGTGCGTATTTCAAGAAAAATCAGCCATTATTCATCGAAGGAAGTTCACCTAGAGGTGTGTACTGTATCAACGATGGTAAAGTGAAAATATTCGCTCGTGGCGAGGAAGGAAAAGAGCAAATTATCCATTTGGCGGCTGCTGGAGAGGTAGTTGGATTTCGTGCGATGTTCAGTGGAGAGCCTTATAAAGTTTCTGCTACAACATTGGAGGAGAGCAATATCTGCTTTATCGGTAAGTCCGATTTTCTGAATTTGGTGGATACCAATCCTACGCTTCGTAATGGAATTATGAAGGAGCTTTCCAGAGAATTGGCAGAACGCGCTACTTTCATTACTAATATGGCGCAAAAGTCTGTACGCGAGCGCTTAGCGTTCTCATTACTGATGCTTCAGGATATCTACAAAGACGAAATGATCAACCTTTCACGAGAGGACATGGCTAACTTCGTCGGTACGGCTACCGAAACGCTCATTCGTCTTTTAAAAGACTTTAAAGAAGAAGAACTCATAGCGACGCATGCACGCCGCGTTGAGATTCTTGACAGGGAAGGTTTGATGCGTGTTGCAGGAAGCTAGTTCCTTACGTTTACCATCTCGCTTCCGGGTACTTGTTCGGTAAGAACTGCATTTCCGTAAGAATATACCCCATATACTCACTGTGGCGACCTATTTTACCACCGTTAAGTTGGAATTCTTTGTTTTCAGGCTTTTTTAATTGAGCCAGGAACAGCACTTCATCTACTTTTTGCAACCACAAATTCTTGAGTTTATCCTGATCTGGATATACACCCGTTCCAATTTGATCGGCATACGATTCATGACTTTCAAATAACTCATCCGTATAACGCCACAAACGGTTTATTGCGTCTTGCGCTTTTTCTTTTGAGGTTTCGGTTCCGTTTCCAAACCGAATCATCCACTCCGAGCTACGTTTTAAATGGTACGTTACTTCCTTCAATGATTTATTCGCTAGTGCGGATAAAAATGTATCACTCGAAACGGATAATTCGGTAAAGAAGTAGTAGTGGTACGTATCCATGAAGAACTGTCGCGTCATTAAGTGTGCAAAGTCCTTGTTTGGTTGCTCTACCAACAAACAGTTGCGGTAATCCACTTCATCTCTTCGGTAGGCAATATCGTCTCCGGTTGTATTGTCGTCCAATTGTTTCGCAACCTCGTTATAAACGGATTCTGCTAGTCCAATTAAATCCAATGCCACATTCGTACAGGCCAAATCTTCTTCCAGGAAAGGACCACGGCTGCAGTTTTCAGCCAGGCGATGACTTAGAATGTGTGCGTTATCAGCGATTTCCAGATAGTAGTGTTTTTTCCCTTGATCCATTACATCTGTTTTACGCCATCAGGCAGATTATAAAAAGTAGGGTGACGGTAAATTTTGTCGGAAGCAGGCTCAAAGAAAGAAGCGCTTTCCGAAGGGCTTACAGCCACAATATCCTTGCTTGGAACCAGCCAAAGACTTGTTCCTTCGTTACGTCGAGTATACACGTCACGAGCGTTTTCAACTGCCATTTCTTTATCAAAGGCATGAATGCTTCCAGCGTGCTTATATGGTTGTCCCGGTTTGGATTGAATGAATACCTCCCAAAGCGGTCCTTGATCTGTTGTTTTGTTTTCCGTACTCATGTTTAGTAAATTTTAGTGATGTTATACGTCGTTCCTGAATATTGGAAAGAATCTCCAGTACGCTTTCCACTCATTAGCGTGTAAATTGGTGATCCGGCAGAAATTCCAACGTAACGTTTGCCTTCCATATCGAAAGGCATAGTAGGATAACCAATGAAGAAATTCAGTGAATCTGTTTCAATGATGGCTCCTGTTTCAACTTTGTTTTTTGGAGAAATGTCCAAACTGGCAAGAACTTCCAATCCTCTTTCGGCACGGTTCAACTGTACCTTAAGCATTTGTTCCATTTCCTGTGATTCGTACTGATGAGAATAATCTTCCGGATCGATAGTATCCGACTCATCAATATCCACCATTGTGTGAATGGTTTGTGTTTGTTCTTTCAATTCTGCAACCAAAATGGATTGCTTATCCAATAGGTGATTTTTAATTCTTTGTTTGTCCATAGTTCTAGATTTTTATCCTTTCAAAGAATTACTGTTATGCAAGAAGGCAGTCGCACATTCTCTTACCCACGCGCCATCTTCGTGCGCTTTGATGTGGTGCTCCAGTCGTTGTTGGTTACAAGGACCATCCCCGTTTACCACTTGCCAGAATTCTTCCCAGTCGATATCGCTGTGTTCATAGGTAGGTTCTCCAAAGGAATCCTGTCCGGATACTTTCAAGTTGGGATCTGGAACTTTTAGTCCGATCAATTCTGCCTGAGGAACAGTTTTGTTGATAAATTTTTCACGCAGTCGATCATTGGTTTCCCGCTTGATTTTCCACTTCATGGCATTTCCTGTATGTGCCGAATCGCTATCGTGCGGACCGAACATCATCAATGCTGGCCACCACCATCTGTCAATAGCATCCTGAGCCATACGTTGTTGATCTTTGGTTCCTTCCATCATTTTCCACATGATTTCGTACCCTTGACGCTGGTGGAACGACTCTTCCTTACAGATCCGAACCATTGCTCTCGAATAAGGTCCGTAAGAAGTACGTTGCAAAGAAACCTGATTGGTAATGGCAGCACCATCAACCAACCATCCAATAGCCCCGATATCCGCCCAGTTTAACGTTGGGTAATTGAAGACGCTGGCATATTTTGCTTTGCCTTCGTGCAACCATTGAATGTACTGGTCACGGCTTACACCCAACGTTTCTGCGGCGCTGTACAAATACAGTCCATGCCCGCCCTCATCCTGAATTTTCGCCAGTAGAATTTTTTTCGATCGTAGCGAAGGGGCTCTTGTAATCCAATTGCCTTCAGGTTGCATCCCGATTACTTCGGAGTGAGCATGCTGCGAAATCTGCCGAATCAAATGCTTTCGGTAAGCGTCCGGCATCCAATCGCGTGGTTCTATTTTAATTTCAGCATCTATCTTCGCCTCAAAATCAGCGAGTAGTTTTGCCTCATCTACTATCGTTTTTTCCATAATACGTTGATTATAAAGCAAAGGAAGGGCTCTTGCATTCGAATTAAAATGATTCAGAAAGGTTGAAAAACATGATAAAAGTCAGTTTCGCGAAATTTTATGAAATGTGACTTAAGTCACTTTTCGATTGGCTGCATCACCTTAACTTTGTGATTAAAAGGGAGTGGTATGAAATTATTCGGAAAAGGATCCAAGTTTTATAGTATCAGGAAAATGCGTTGTCCAAGATGTCAGGAAGGAGAGTTTTTTGTGTCTGGACCCTATGATTTGAAGAATGCCGGAAACACACATGAACACTGCCCTAATTGTGGACTGAAGTATTCGCGTGAACCTGGATTTTACTACGGTGCGATGTATGTTGCATATGCCCTGGGAGTTGCTTTATTTGTAACATTTTGGGCATCATTCAATCTTTTTCTTCCACAGGTTGGCGTTTGGTGGCAAGTGGGAATAATTTCGTTCATTTCCATTGTAGCTGCACCTTATAATTATGCCTTGTCTAAGATTATCTGGGCCAATTTCTTCATTCGTTTCGAGAAGAAAACGGAAGAAGAAGTCACATCTTCAGAGGCTGTTAGCGGAAATTAATCACTCAAATATCTAGAAATTCGTAAATTTGGGCGCTCTCAAAAACGCTCGAAAACGATGTCCGAAATTATTGTTGTTACAGGTCTCCCAAGATCGGGAACCTCTCTTATGATGCAAGTGCTGAACAAAGCGGAATTGCCCATTCTTCAGGATGGCGTTCGTGAAAGTGATGTCAGCAATCCCCAGGGATATTTTGAGCTGGAAGACGTCAAAAACATCGTAGCAGATAATTCCTTTTTAGACAATGCAGGAGGAAAAGCCGTAAAAATTGTGGCTCCCCTTCCAATTTACATGAAGCCAGAATTGAAATACAAAATGGTATTCATGCGTCGTGATATTGAGGAGATTTTGCAATCTCAAGAGAAGATGTTGTCGAAGGACCAAACCTCTGAGCGAGAAAAGTACCGTACTATTTACGAGTTTCATTTGAAAAAAACATACCGCTTCTTTGATGAACATAAAATTCCTTTCATTGATATTAACTACAATGAATTGATGGCGAAACCAGTTACGACATTACAGCAAGTAGTTGACTTCCTGGGGTTGGATGCCAGTGCAGATAGTTTGTCTGAAGTAGTAAATCCAGAATTATACCGAAACAGAAATGAAGGATAAGAAACCGGTTACCATTACTATGAATGGAAAGCCCTTTGAAGTGCCTCCTGGTGGAACACTAGGTGTTTTTGCACTTGGAAGTGTAGGAATCCGTGCATGGAGAAAAGCAAAGAAAGAACACGAAGAATCTCAACAAAATGACAAAAAAGAAGCGTAAAGTATTGCTTGTTGGTTGGGATGCAGCCGATTGGAATCTGATTGATAAATTCATGGCGCAAGGTCTTATGCCAGCTATGAAAAGTGTTGTAGACCGAGGAGTTCGCGGTCGATTGGCAACGCTTGACCCGCCTTTGTCTCCAATGTTATGGACTTCAATGGCTACAGGAGTACGTCCTTTCAAACACGGTGTACTTGGATTCGTTGAAAGTGACGGTAAAGGTGGCGTTCGTCCCATTAGTTCTAATGGCAGAAAGGTGGATGCATTCTGGAACATGTTCACGAAGGAGGGATTAAAATCGAACGTTGTGGCATGGTGGCCGTCTAATCCAGTTGAGAATATCAACGGTGTGATGGTTTCGAATCAATTCCACCAGGAAAAGAGTGGGAGAGAGATTATAGAAATTGAAGATTGGACAATTCCTAAAGGAACTGTTTATCCGGAAGAGCTAGCTGATCAATTAGCGGATTTGCGTGTGCACCCTTTTGAAATTCCTGGGAACCTCGTAATGCCGTTTGTTCCCAGAGCCGTAGAACTGGACGAAAAGAAAGACAAACGACTGAATATTGTAGCGAAATTCATTGCTCACTCTTCGACCGTGCACGCTGTTGCGACCGAATTGGTAGAAACAACCGATTGGGATATCACTGCTGTGTATCATGATGCATTGGATCATTTTTGCCACGGATTCATGAAGTTCCATCCACCACGCATGCAGGGGATGGAGGAAGAGTCATTTGACCTTTTTAAAGATGTTATTAAAGGTGCCTACATCTGGCACGATATGATGTTAGGACGTCTGTTGAATCAGATTGATGAAGATACAACTGTCATTATCTGTTCTGATCATGGTTTCCATTCTGGTGATTTGCGTCCGAAATACATTCCCGATGTTCCTTCAGGACCAGCAATTGAACACGCGCCTTACGGAATCTTTGTAGCTGCAGGACCTGGTTTGAAAAAGGGAGAACGCATCCACGGAGCAAGTGTTTTGGATATTACTCCAACCTTGCTAACGTTGTTTGACCTTCCGGTTGGTCGGGATATGGATGGTAAGCCACTCATGTCGATTTACGAAAATCCGGAGGAAGTCAAGTACATTGATAGCTGGCAGGATGATGAGCGATTTGGTGGAGATTTGGTAATGCAGGATGAAGTTGGTGATGCTACGAATGAAGCGGCACTACAGCAATTGATCGACCTTGGATATATTAATGATGTTGAGGTAAAAGAGGGGCAGGACGCGGAAGAAGCGAGCAAAGACTATTTGCTCAATGTGATTCGGGAAAACAATTTTTATCTGGCGAAATCGTATGCAGCAGGTGGAAAACACGATGAGTGTCTGGAGATCATGCTTGAAATTGAAGATCGAGAGAAACCTGATTTCCGTTACTTAATAGAAATTGTGAGTGCTGCGGTGAAAACAAAACGTTTTGCACTTGCAAAAGAATATCTCGATTACATTCGAAAAGCGAAATTGTTTGCTGAGAACTTTACGGATTTGATGGAAGCAAAGGTTCAGGTTGGATTGAATAATCCGGCGGCTGCCTTGAAGGCTTTGGAATCAGCTACGAAAAACTATCCCGAATCGGTTGATGTTCTGGTGGATCTTGGGCGTCTCTTGAATATTTTGCGGGAATCGGACAGAGCATTGGAAGCCTATGGAAAGGCAATTCAGCTTGATCCTGACAATGCATATGCTCATTTGGGATATGGATTGGCAGCAATGACCAAGGAGGATTATGAAACTGCTCTTGAATACTTCCTGAATTCAGTAGATCGTTTCTACCACCAACCATTGGCTCACCTTTATTTGGGAGAGACCCTGGCGTTGATGAAAGAATATGAGATGGCAAAGCGCTCTTTTGAGGTTGTAATTGCTATCGCTCCTACCTTGCCGAAACCATACCGTTGGTTGTATGATTTAGCTGAAATCACCGAGAACGAAGAGGAGATTAAGAAATACGGAGAATTACTGAAGGAAATTAATCTTGGTGAGCGTACCATCATTACTGGACTGCCTGGAGGAAAACTAGTGAAGGCTATGGAAGCCTTGCAGAATAGCGGGAAATCGGTTCAGGGAGCAGATGATCTTCTTGGTGAGGAGCTTGATGTTATGCGCAAAGATTGGATGGACGAAGTCGAAGCAGATGTTCTTTATGTTCCTATCGCCAAGTTGGGAAGTATTCCAGCAAGATACACGTATCGAATATTGTATGTGAACGATTCCATTGATGATGTATCGATGTATTTGAATGAACGTGCAAAGTTGAGAAAGGCAACGTTCAATGAGGCAATGATTGAAGCCCTAAGACATCAAGAGGGCGTTTCCAGCGTCTGGATTGGGCAACAACCGAATTTGGATATAATCTATGTTAATCGGGTTGAGGACATTAACACAGATTTAACTCGGGTATTTATTTCTTAATATTGGAAACCTAATTTTTGCATATGAGAAATAATTGGCGTAAATTGGCGCGTTAATTAACTAATAAACTCTCTTATGAAGAAAGAATTACAAGAAAGATTGTCTCAGTATTCTGCTGCAGCTGCTGCCGTAACTATTGGTGCTGCTGGTGCAAATGCTCAGATTGTTTACACTGATGTAGATCCAGATTTCTCTCACCCAGGTGATGAAATCGGATTTGGATTGGATTTGAACAATGATGCGAACGCAGATTTCATCATTGCTTCTGTTGACACTACTATTACGAACACTCAAGGTACTTTCCGCGTACGTAACACAGTTGTTGCTGGATACGGTACTCAAGCTGCTCAAAACGCTATCGCTGGAGAAACTCCATCGAACTACAACTACGCGTTGGCTTTGAACATGAACGACATGATCGACAACACGTTGAACTGGATCGCTTCTACAAACACAATGGCGTACAACGTAAACAGTGCGAACCCTTACAACGAGAACTGGAACGGAGTTACTGACAAGTACTTAGGTCTTCGTTTCGATGCAGGTGGAAACACTTACTACGGATGGGCACGTATGGATGTATCAGCTGACGGAGATGTTTGGACGTTGAAAGATTACGCTTACAACGCTGGACAAGTTGGAATCGAAGCTGGTGCAACTGCATTCATCGAAGAAGGAACTATGGATCAGTACGTACACTTCATCAACCAGTCAGATAACTCTGTAATGGTTCGTATGAACGAAGCTATCACTGGAGCGCAAGTTACTGTTGTTTCTGCATCAGGACAAGTTGTTCAAGCTGGAGCTGTTGAAGGAACTGAGTTCGTAGTAAACATGAACGGTCTTGCTGGAGGAATCTACATGATCAATGTTACTTCTGAGCAAGGAACAATCACAAAGAAAATGAGCGTAGCGCACTAAGCAACGTTCTTTTAGATATGAGCCCTGATATTCGAGAGGATGTCAGGGTTTTTTTGTGGCTTTTTGCGAGCTGGCAAAACCGGATAAAAACTGAATATTGGAATATTGAGATTTTGCAATATCGGAATATTCCGATTTAGAAGTGAAGAAGTTTCTAGGACTTCAAAATAATTCTTCCTAACTTATTTAGTTACCACAAAAAAAGGAAGCCTTAAGACTTCCTTCAATATCAGTGAGGCCATTGAGGCTCACGAAATGCCGAGTTTTTCTATACTCTTCCAGGGTACACTTTCAATGCTTCCTCAAGAATTGTGACAGCTTTCTTTAAATCTTCTGTATTCACTACATAAGCAATTCGTGCTTCCTGTTCTCCAAGTCCCGGAGTTGCATAAAATCCACTTGCAGGAGCCATCATTACCGTTTCTCCTTCATAATCGAATGATTCCAATAACCACTGACAGAATTTCTCTGTACTGTCAACCGGAAACTTAGCCACACAATAAAATGCTCCGCTTGGTTTAGGACAGAAAACACCATCAATTGCATTCAATCCATCTACCATAGTATTTCTTCGTTCCACGTACTCTGAAACAACTTCGTCAAAATAAGATTGAGGCGTATCCAATGCGGCTTCGGAAGCAATTTGCGCAAGTGTTGGTGGAGACAAACGTGCTTGTGCGAACTTCAATGCAGATGACATTACTTCTTCATTTCTCGATACAATTGCCCCGATTCTTGCTCCACACATGGAATATCGTTTCGAAACAGAGTCGATCATGATAACGTTTTGTTCAATTCCCGAAAGGTTCATCACCGAGAATGGTTGAGCACCATCGTAACAAAACTCACGGTAGACTTCGTCCGCGAATAAGAATAAGTCGTGCTCTTGAACGATTTCGCGCAATTGCTCCAATTCTTCCTTGCTGTACAAATATCCTGTTGGGTTCCCCGGATTACAAATCACAATGGCTTTTGTTTTATCCGTCACCTTCTTCTTAATTTCCTCAACAGGAGGCAGGGCAAACCCATTTTCGATCGATGCAGTTACTGGCACTACCTTCAATCCTGCGGCAACCGCAAATCCATTGTAGTTGGCATAGAAAGGTTCAGGTATGATTACTTCATCACCAGGATTACATGTGGACATAAATCCAAACGTCAATGCCTCTGATCCACCTGTTGTGATCATCAGATTTTCAGCATTCACATTAATTCCTACACCTTGATAGTATTTTGCCAATTTCTCGCGGTAGGAAGCGTATCCAGCAGAATGACTGTATTCAATTATACGATCCATCCCAATATTCCCTATGGCTTCTAGTGCTACTCTAGGCGTTTTAATATCAGGTTGACCAATATTCAGGAAATGTACTTTCTTCCCTTGTTTGTTGGCTTTTTCAGCGTATGGCACCAACTTTCGAATTGGCGACTCCGGCATTTGGATTGCTTTGCTTGAAATTTTAGGCATCGTTCGAAAAATTTTGTCAAAAATAACGAGAAACTTTTAGCTATTAATCCAACTAGTGGGCAATTCTTTCCATCCTAAAATTTGTATTTTGTCGACATGATTCGCCCTGTGTTTAACCTGTTGATTTGCTTCCTGGTACTGCTTTCTTGTGACAATAAAACGGTGGAGAAAAAAGCGGTAGTTCAACCCGAACCGGAACGGATTGTGGATACACCGGAGCCTTCTAAGTTCACAGATTCCATTCAGGATTTGTATCATTCCATCGGATTGGTGGAAGTGAAAGATCCTCGGATCATTATTGATTTACGCTACACCACTGATAACAATTTCATGGGGATGGTCCTGTATGATACCTTGGATCAATTGATGCTTCAAGAAGAGGTTTCAGAGCGATTATCGCTTTGTCAGGATTTGTTGGATTCATTGAATCCCGGTTATCGATTGAAGGTATTTGATGGTGTTCGACCGCTTCAGGTTCAGCGTGAAATGTGGGAAGCATTGGATTCTATTCCACCCTTGAACCGAGGGAAGTTTGTGTCGAATCCAGTTTTCGGATCGGTGCATAATTTCGGAACGGCTGTTGATATCACTATTTGTGACTCTTCAGGAATGGAACTGGATATGGGAGCTGGGTATGATGATTTTCGACCGATTGCCTTCCCCTCGAAAGAAGCCCATTTCTTAAAGACAGGAGAACTAACCAAAGCGCAATACGAGAACCGGAAATTGTTGCGAAAAATCATGCGTTCGCAACGCTTCTATAATATCCCGAGCGAATGGTGGCACTTCAATGCATTTTCAAGATTGACATGCGAGGCGAAATTTGAAATTCTTCTGGATGAATCCGGAAATCATAAATGGTGGGTATCGCCTAAAATACCGAAGGAAGCGGGAGACTCCCTGTCAGAACAGCCCGATACACTTCTACAGCCCTAGTTCCTCCAAAACATCTTCCATAAGATTGTGCTCTTCCGGGCTCATGAGCATGCTGCCTGCAGCAGTATCGATAACGTAATCGTATCCGCGTTTTTCAGCAACTTTTTCAATTGCACCAAGGGCTTTTTCGAGAATAGGAGCCAATAATTCCTGTTCTGTGTAAACGAATTCCTTCTCGGCTAGAATCTTGGCATCCTGAATGGTTTGCTCCAATCGAATCAATTCATTTTTCTTCATTTGAAGAATCACCGCACTCCATGTTTCTCCCTTCTCCTCAATTTCCAACCTTAGTGCTGCGTACTTGTTTACTAGTTCTTTCAGAAGAGATTCGGTTTCAATTTGCAGTTTATTCAACTCATCCTGGGCTTCTGCTTTTTCAGGCATTTTGTCGATGAGTTCGACTGTATTAATGTGAGCTGTTTTTTGACTGAATGAATACGTCGCAGCGAAAGCGACTAATAGAACTAGAAGTATGCGTTTCATGGTATCAAGTATGTTTCGCACACAATATAAATGCTCCGCGCCAGCCCGTCTTTCTCATTTAAGACATCTTAACAATCCTTTGCTTTGATTAACGATTGAGCAGATTCAAGAAAAATGGGAACAGATTATAGGTTGAAAGCTTAAGATCCGGTCCTACCAATACCTGGAAAAGCGTAGGTTTAAGATTCTTAATTCTTTCTTTCTTGCCTTGAATTCCTGGTACGTAAAAGGACCTTCGACAATTTCATCTGAATTCAATGCGAACCGATCCTTTTTTCGATTTAAGACCCAATACTCTTTTCCATTTCTGGAGCTCCTTACAATAATGTATTTATCGTTGTGTCCGATAGCATCAACGTAATCAACTCTTCCATGACCGTCACTACTTGCGCTCATGTAGTACAATGTTTTGATAGTTCCGTCACCTGCATTATCAGTCACAGCATAGTTACCATCTTCCCAATACGTCGTTGAAACCAAATCAAAGCAACTTGTGAGAATAAGTGAAACAACGATGATGATGGAGGCTTTCATATTCCTTTTCTTTAATCCCTAGTACTTATACTTAATACATCATTTGATAATCTTCAAATTGCTTTTGCGATTCATAGTATTGAATTGTAGCTTGAGTACTCATTCCTTTAAGTTTGGATTTGTAATAGGTCGGATTCACATCTTCTGTCCAACTATATTTTTGAGTTGTACTTCCATAAACATGTGGGGGACTATTTCGAGAATGCGAAGAAGCGAGGTGGTAAAGAAAGGACTTCAAATGCTTCTTATCGCTAATTACAAAGGTGATTGTTTTTCCATCAGAACTAACCCAGGCATCACCGCTAGCCGAACCAACAAATTGAGTTGTACTATTGAAACCAGACCTAAGTATGCCGGTAAAGCCAAAAGAAACTCCAAAGTTTGTCAAAGAGTTTCCTCCACTTAGCTTGCCGTTAAATTTGTCATATAATTCGAATCTTACTTTCTCAGCAATCCAACTTTTTCGTAGACTCTCAGTGAGCGGATTGCCTTCAGGAATGATGCTATTGGTTGGTCCGGTTCCATATTGGAACTCGTGCATCAAATTATTCTCCTTTCTTGGCAAAATCGCTCCCGTTATCAAGTCATTGTTTCTAATAACATAAGGTTCTTTATCCATAGGGTGTGGAGCTGAAGACTTCTCAACAGCGTTAAGCTGATCGGTAAGTCCTCGAGATCTAATTATTTGTTTTTTTATTTTTCCCTTGTTTTCACCAGATCCATGCCAATATGTATATACACCAGTAGTTGTTTCTTGTTTCCCATATTGCCCTGACTGAATAGAGGTTAACTTACCATTGTCAAGGTTTCGGACAAAAGCATTATCCGACTTAACTCTGAGAAAGTCACTCGACCACGCGTTCTCTCGATCAGGCTTATAAGTTCCATCACTTTTCTTGACCATATTATAGTAAGTGACTTTTTTCTGATTTAAATTACTCCCTTTTAATTTTGCGGCAACACCAGAATTTTGTCCCTTTTTTTGTAGTACAAAGGGGATTTTATTTTGATTGTTTTGAATGGGGTGAGTTCCTTTAGTTGTGTGTTGTTTCGGTGCTAACATGGTGTTTGAAATATCAATTGATTAAGTGCATCAATTAGGTGAATAGTATGTGCTATGTTAAGATAGTAATTTGATCCTAACTAACCTTGATTAACGATTGATATTCTTCGATTTGTCCTCCCCCTTAATCCCCACTTCGACTTGCTCAGTGCAACGCTCCAAAGGGGGAGTTGAATTTTCTTTCAAGAAGACGCCATCTTGTCCCCAGACATAAAACAACACAGCGATGTTGCCCATAAAGACAAAGAACCATGTCCAATTCCACTTACGTTTGCGCTCTATGTTTTTGTACGACCAAACTCTACGAATCAAAATTATTGCAACTAGTAATTGAATGGTAAATCGCGACCACATTAGAATGTAATAGCGAGTCCAGGAAGAGTACAGATCATTGAACTCTAATGGAAAGGCGAATGATAGAATGTAAAACACTTCAACAAGTGCTGGTAAGGTAAAAAGTATTTTAATCGATGTACTCATCATTCCTCAATCAATTATTCACAGTTAACTCATTACTCATATCTCGATACTTCGGCACTTCGACACCCTTCGACAAGCTCTGGGGAACAGCTCGGGGCGAACAGCTCAGCGATCTTCAGTGTTCAGAACAAGCTCGTTCAATGACCATTATTCAATATTCCTGATTCAACATTCATAATTCATCATTCATAACTCATCATTCAAAATCACCTCACCTTACTCTGATCCAAAACATTGATAAAATGAAATCCTCTTGGGACGAATTTCTGTTCGTAGAAGAATCGGTGTGCCTCGAAGTTATCTGTGTAGGAATCAAGAGCCAGCATGGTACATTCTAATTCTTTCGCACGATTTTCCATATGCTCAAATAACATCTGACCAATTCCACGACGACGGTATTTTGAAGAAACCACAACATTATCCAATTCCATGTACTTGCCACACCATAATTTGGAGCCGATCCAGTAACCTGTCATTCCAGCGCAAGTTTCACCGTCGTAAACCGCTGCCTGACCGTAGTTATGAGGTAGCATAATGTCGAGTTCGTTGCTGTACTCTTCTAATGTGATTGACGGATACATTTCTTGAATCAATTCGAAATTTTGCAACATTTCTTCCTTCGTCTTCAATTCTCTCAGCTCCATTATTCTTCTTTCTTAAGTATCAATTCGTCCATAAATAGTTCATAGATGCGACGGTATTCGTCTGCCCAGGAATATCCTTTTTGGAATCCATGTGCTTCCACTGGGAAAACAGCCAGTTCCCAATTATCTTTCCCTAATTCGATAAACCGTTGTGACAATCTCACCACATCCTGGAATTGCACGTTATCATCAACCATTCCATGCAACATCACCAATCGATCTTCCAGATTTTCTGCAAAATATATCGGTGAGCTTCGTTCGTATGCCAAAGTATCTGTTGTTGGGTAATTCAAGATATTGCTGGTGTATTCATGGTTGTAATGATACCAATCGGTTACGGAACGCAATGCAGCACCTCCCTGAAATTTCCCGGGTTCTGTTAGCAAAGCCATCAACGTGATAAATCCTCCGTAAGATCCGCCATAGATTCCCACTTTATTCGGATCAATTCCCATAGAATCAATTAACCATTGGCGTCCGTCAATTTGATCCGACAAGTCTTTTCCTCCCATGTGTCGGTAAATAGCTGTACGATGATCTCTACCATATCCGGCACTCGCACGAAAATCGATGTCCAAAACAGTGATTCCATTATCGCGAAGCAAGTTATGGAACATGTATTCGCGGAAGTAGGAGCTCCACCAGTTGTGAGCGTTTTGAAGATATCCGGCGCCATGCACAAATATCACGGCCGCATCTGTTTTTACGTTTTCTTCCGGTTCGTATAAACGCGCTTGCACCATTTCCCCGTCCGAAGCTTTGAATTCCATTACTTTGGGATCATACCACGAGTACTTCGTGAACATATCTGTGGTTGACGTTGTTATCTGTTCGAGTTCCGCACCAGCTTTATTCGGGGCGATATAGACTTCCCAGGGTTTGTTCTTGTAAGAATATCGAACTGCCAGCCATTTTTCGTCGGGTGAAACAGAAACAGCATGTGATCCGGAATTGGTTAGAATAGCCGTGCGCTTTTTTGATTTTACATCGATATGATAAAAGCCTTTGTCACCTGGATGCGTTTCGTTGGTGATGACGTAATAGGTTGTTCCATCTTGACTCAGTTCAACGTTTTGAACCTCCCAATTCCCAGATGTCACAGCCGTTTTTGAACCATTTGATATGTCGTACTGGTACAAGTGAGAATATCCGGTTTCTTCCGATTGAAAGTAAAAAGATTGACTATCATTGAGCCACCCAAGCGTTCCTGATACCATGTTCCAGCCTGAAATTCCTGGACCTCCAATCCACGCTTCATCATGTTGATGTTCTCGTTGCGAAATAGATCCCGTTTTCAGATCAATCGATACAATCCAGCGGTCTTTGTTGTCATAGCTGCGAACGTCAATGACGTTGTTATTTGATTTTGGAGCGTAAATGACACGATGCATCACGATATTTCTATCCTCCTCGTATTCATTTTCTGTGTCACCGTATTCTTTCAGGTATGCTGGTTTCTTTCGGATGTCTGTCAACGTGGAGAAATCAACAAAATAGGTAGTGTCCCGATCGAAATCATGGATTGCCAATCGGTTATTAGGATCGTTGTCATGAACTTTTGAACGAGCATTTGCCGAATAAGTATGACCATCTTTTGAAATATGATGCTCCACATGTGTGTTCTCGGTATCAGCCTTTGTGTACAATCGGAAGGTCATAAAACGACCGTCAGGTGAGAATTGAACATTGCTTACAGATTCCTGTCCCTTATGAAATGAAGGGATTTTATGTTCCCACATTTTCCGTTTTTCTTTGCGCCACGCTTTCGATTCTTCCTGTTCTTGTAAGAATTGGAATAGTTGCCGTTCTTCTTTTTCCCAATGTGATTCAGAAGCCTTTTTCTCATCGGGTGCATTTCCATCCTTAAAAACAAAAATGGTTTCAATGCATTGGTCCTTTACGCAATATGCTTTGATTTCATCGCCTTCCTGGAAGTAAACGTAATCGCTACCATCCAAATATTGAACATTGCGAATTCCCGCTGCTGAACGGTAGATGAGCTCTGCTTCTTTGTTTTTGGAATCGAATTGAAACAATGCTCCGTTTTCATTGTAGTACCTGTATTCAACTACTGATCCTCCCCAATAATCGGTGTTGTTTTGATAAAACTCAGGGGCAATAATTTCTGTTGTTTTCGTTTTGAGACCGTATGCGTAGGTGTCGTTGCCCGGTGCAGCCTCTGGGTTCCAATCGAATAGAATGTGTTCGCCAGTCAAGCTCCAGCGTACGTTTTCGGGAAGATGTCCCACAAAATCATGTCCTTGCATGATTTCACGCAGGTTCAGTTCGGATGTATTCGGATAATCTTGTGTCAGGGCGTTTGAACACAACAAAGAAAGCCCCGTGAGAGCAAAATATTTCAGCATTGTCAATAATAATTCTACGCTGAAAATAATAAGACCTTAGCAATATTCAGAAGCCAATGGCTGTTTTCATGAGATCATTGTGATGAACGGTTTTATCGTATCCACCCTTCTATTGAAACGCTTTATTCGAGACTTTGAATGGAGGTAAGCAAGAACTGCGTTTAAGTGCTGCGTCATTGATGAGGGGAATTGAAAGGATCAAACGATTACGGAGATGAAAATGATACTGGCACCATAAATGAAAAGAAGCAGAAGCGTTGCTAATTGTCGTGATCGAAAATCTAACTCAGTGTTTTGATAACATTTATGGAATACCGTATTGATTATATTTTTCATTCTTTTTTCTTTTCAATTTGGCGGATTTTGAACGAATATATAAGCAACAGCTTCCGAACGGTTGAATACTGTTTCCTCGTGAAGAATAGAATCCAGCTATTCCTTTTTATAATTGCGTGGTAATTAATTCCTTCACATTGTTTGATAGTTAGAGAAAACGCGTATCTTTGCGCTCCCGTCTCGTGAAGGCGGACTATTATTAATCCGGGTTTCGTACCCAAAAGAATAAACAATTATGGCAACTCGAATCAGATTGCAAAGACACGGTAAAAAAGGAAAACCATTTTACCACATCGTATCTGCAGACAGCAGAGCAAAGCGTGACGGACGTTTCATCGAGAAACTAGGAACGTACAACCCAAACACAAATCCTGCAACTATCGAATTGGATTTCGATCGTGCATTGCACTGGGTGGCTACAGGAGCTGAAATGTCAGATACAGCACGTGCAATCCTTTCTTACAAAGGAGTTTTGTACAAAAACCACTTGATCAAAGGGGTAGCAAAAGGAGCTTTAACAGATGAACAAGTTGAAGAGCGTTTTGCAAAGTGGCTAGAAGAAAAAGAATCTAAAGTAGCTTCAAAATCAGATAAGTTGGCGAAAGATGCTGACAAAGCTAAAGCGGATCGATTGAAAGCAGAGGCTGAGGTAAGTGCAGCTCGTGCTAAAGAAATCGAAGCGAAAAATGCTCCTGAAGTAGAAGAGGCTCCAGCTGAAGAAGGTGAAGCACCTGCAGCAGAAGGTGAGGAGGCGGAAGCTCCAGCGGCGGAAGCAGAAGAAGCACCAGCAGCAGAAGAAGCACCAGCTGAGGAGGCTCCAGCTGAAGAAGAAAAGAAAGAAGCAGAATAATATAGCTTCCAATGAATAAAGCAGATTGCTTTTATTTAGGATATGTAGCGAAACTTCACGGATTTAAAGGTGAAGTTTCGCTGTTTTTGGACGTTACGAATCCGGCGGACTACGAAACTCTCGATGCCGTATTCATCGATATCAACGACCAATTAACACCGTTCTTTGTCGAATCCCTCAAACTAAAAAACAACGGTTTTGCTGCCGTTCGTTTTGAAGGGTTGAACGATGAGAACAGCGCGAAGAAATTATTGCGCAAACAATTGTACCTCCCAGCCCAGGTATTACCGAAATTAGAAGGAAACAACTTTTACGATCATGAGGTAGTCGGATACAAAGTATTTGATGCGAACTTCGGCGAAGTGGGAGTGTTGGAGCAAGTGGTCGATTTCAAAGTGAATCCGTTGCTTCAGGTAATGAACGGAGAGAAGGAAGTACTGATTCCACTGTTGGATAACACCGTTCAGAAGGTCGATAGAGAGAACAAAGAACTTCACGTTATTGCTCCGGAAGGATTGATCGCCTTATATTTGGAAGACTAATGTCTGTCTTCCGTTTCAAACAATTTAATGTAAAGCAAGAACTCAGCGCCATGAAGGTGGGGACTGATGCGATGTTGCTTGGTTCGTTGGTTCAGGGCAATGCTCCAAAGACAATTCTAGATGTCGGTACAGGAACAGGAGTTATTTCCTTGATGCTGGCACAGCGATTTCCAGAAGCCCAAATGCAAGCGGTAGAAATTGACAAGCCGTCAGCGGATGAAGCGATGCAAAATTTCCAAAACTCCCCATGGGCGGATCGAATGCACCTGATCGAAGGTGATTTCCTTACTACGAATTTCAATCAATCATTTGAATTAATCATTTCCAATCCTCCGTATTATCAATCGCGACTGGAAAATGATGATCCACGGAAATCTCAGGCTCGTCACGAATCAGCGTTACCGATGAATGACATGTTGGAGAAAGTTTCTGAATCGTTATCAGAAGAAGGTTCGTTCTGGATAATTGTCCCATCGGAGATTGCCGACCTTTGGATAGAATCCGCTTCGAAATACAACTTGTGCTGTTCAACAATTGTTTCCATAACTGGAAAGGAGGGAGGCGAGGTGAAACGCAATGTCTTGGAATTCAGAAATGCACAAGCTAAAATTGAAGGTCGCCGAGGTTCTCGAGATGCCGAATTGAAAACTAGGCTAAGCGAACTAACCATCCGCAATTCTGACGGAACTTACACCGATCAATACATTGAACTCACGAAGGAGTTTCATTACAATAGTTTGAAATAGATTCACTTCAAAAAGGTGAGTTCCAAAACAATTTCTTCGTCATTTCTCAGGATAACCGCAGAAACTGTATCTCCCGGGTGATAGAATCCCAGAGCCTCCATGTAGTCATAGATGGATTCTACCTTAAATTTCCCTAACTCCAATAAAACATCTCCCTTTTGAATTCCGGCTTCGGCAGCCGTCCTTCCTTCTTTAACTCCATCAATTTTCAACCCTGTTCCATCATACAAGTAATCAGGAATTACACCAAGCGTAACGTTGAACTTCCGCTTTTCATTATTGGGGTTCTCGTCCCTTGTTTTTGTGAAGGGAAGATCGGATTCCTTGTCCAGTTTTTTAATCAATTTTTCAATGAATACAGCAACATCGTTCAGTCCTTCAAAATTGATGAGTTCCACATCGTCTTCTGGGGTGTGATATTCTTCATGTTGTCCCGTGAAGAAATGCAATACAGGAATATCCTGCAGGTAGAATGAAGTATGATCGCTTGGACCAATACCTGAGGAATCCATTACGAATTGGAACTCTGGCTTGTTTATTTCTTCAATTGCCGGGGTGAAAAGTGGCGATGTACCAATTCCATAAACCGCCAACTTTCGTTCTTCATCCAGTCGACCAATCATGTCCATGTTAATCATGAAACTGACTTCCTCTGAATTGGAAAGCGTGGTATTTGCGAAATGATTGGATCCCAGTAAACCTTTTTCTTCGCCGGTGAAAGCAATGAAAATCACTTTATGATCAAGTTTTTTCTTACTGAATCTTTTTGCCAGATAGAGCAAGCCTGCAACACCACTGGCATTGTCATCCGCACCATTATGAATTGCATGCTCCGTAGAAAGAGACCCTGAACCTTCGCCTCCCCAACCAAGATGGTCGTAATGGGCACCGATAATGATTGAACCTTTTCCCTCTGGATTCAGAATTCCTATCACATTTCGTCCTTCAATGGAAACAGCGTTTGTTGTGTCGTGCGGGTTATCACTGACTCTCTTCGTAAATTTTTCGAAGTACGAAGATGAGCCATTTGGAGTAATCAATCCTATTTCCGCATATCGATTTGCAATATATTGAGCAGCGATTAATTCTCCCTTCGTACCGATTTCTCTTCCTTCTAATGAGTCATGAGAAAGATATTCGACATCCTTGTAAAAAGGACTCTTTGTTCCATCAGAATTTTGTTGCGCAAAAACTGAACTGGCACTACATAGAGCAATGCCAGTCAGAATAAGAAGAAATGTCCGCATTCTTAGTTTTTGATAAACTGTTGATTAGAACTATGCACTCCGTTTTGAAGAATCAGGGTATACGTTCCTTTCGCAAAATTTGAAATGTCAATGTTGAATTTCTGGTCACCTTCTGTATCGATCTTAAGTTTTTCAACCTTCAATACTTTCCCGGAGATATCAACTATTTTGTATTCCATGGAACCAGGTCGTGCTACGTAGAATTCAAGTGTAAGTTCATTCGATGCAGGAACCGGATATACAGTAGTTTTGAAGATGTTATCTCCCGATAAAACTGTTTCGTCAAGATCTGCGGTTGACTTATTCAGATATACTTTAAATATTACGTTGCTGGCTGAACTTTGCGTTCCATCGTTGATAAAGAAGATGTTTTCCTGAGTACTCTCGATTCCTCCGTAGATGTATCCGATCAACGTCTTCGTTTGTGGTACTGCATTAAGATCAAGAATTTCTCGAGGTAAGAAGTATTGGTCCACAGGGATGAACTCTGCTCCCGAACCAACCAATGTTGGCATTTCGATGTAATTCAACTTTGATTCTTCCATCACACCAGTAGAAAAACGCGTCACTTTACTGATCGTTTTCACAAAAGGAACATCCTGATCTTCCACAAGGTTCCCCTGTGCGTCCATGGTAAACTGACTCATTCCTCCGAAGAAAAGTGTGTGCATAGCATTTGCATTTGCGTCGTAAACTGGAATTTTCGCACTGTGGTATTGACTCAAGTACTGATTGAAAGTGTTGTTTACTGCATAAGTGGTTTCTTCGATATCCACCGTATTCAGATATGGCATATCACTCGGATCAAAAACTCCTGTAAATGCCGTGAAACCTTCTGTTCCATTCGGGAAAATCTGAGCTGCCATATTGTAGTCTCTTCTGTGAAGATTGACTGAATCCGTTGTGATATCAAAATTGGCAACACTTAGGTTCACGCCGTCATCAACGATATCAAACTTGCGAATTTCATTGGTGTAGATTTGAGTAAATCCAGGTCCATGAGTAGGTCCCATGGGGTTATAACTTCCATCAAATAAGTGTCCTCCAACCAGGTAGAAAGTTCCGTTCAAAAGTCCAAGTTGACCACCCGTTACTTTTAAATTGTTTTCTGTGATTTGTCGGAAATATGGAGTGATACTTCCCCCATTGATTACCGCTTCAGCTACCTGATCCAAAGAGATCGCGGAAAGATTAGGGTAAGTGATATGACCTCCGGAAGTAGTGCTGAATCCGTATCCTCCCGTGATGTACAGCATAGTATCTCGTTGGTAGAATTGCTGATTTGTCGATTGCAATTGTTCGAATAATCCAGCTGGCAAAACGCTTAGATCGCTCGTCCAAACTTGTTCACTGACTGGATCAATTACGGTAATGTTTTTGTTATTGTCCTGTTCCCAAAAGGAAGCCCATGGTTGACGACGGTGAAGTCCGTCCACACGTCCACCAATGATCACCCATTTGTGATCTGAAGTTACCCCCCAGGAGTATGAGTGTACGCCAGGAGCATTTGTTATTACAAGAGGTTCAATCTCAACGGCAAAGTCTTCAGGTGTTTGTGAGAATGCTAGAGAGATGCTACAGAGAGCAATTGTAGAAAGTAAGATTTTCATTTCGTTTAGTTTGTTAGCGCTCGGAACTTACCAAATTGAAATTGATGCTAGTGTCACATTTGTTACATAACTACGAAATGATTCAAGAATCCCGTTTTTTTTTAACAATTCTAGAACGTAGAAAAGTTAGAATCAAAAAAAATCCGCAGGAATAATCCCACGGATTAAAATACGAATACGAAATGCTTACGCTGCGTATGCACTTAGCTTTGTGTCCAATGCTCCTTTCGGTTGAAGTCCAACAAGATGTTCTTTGATTTCTCCATTCTCAACAAAGAACAGTGATGGAATACTTCTGACACCAAATTCCCGTGCCAATTCTCTTTGATTGTCAACATTCACCTTCACGATTTCTACTTCGCCATTGTATTTATCTGCCAATTCATCTACGATGGGTAGCATCGTTTGACAAGGTCCACACCAATCTGCGTAGAAATCAATTAACAATGGTTTGTCTCCTTTCTTCAATTGCTCCAATTCTGAAGCGCTTTTTATTTCTTTCATAATACTGTGTTTTTCGTGATTCGGACACCGAGCCTGTCGAGATGTCCTTTTAATTAGTTGATTCAGTTCAATGGGGGAGCTTCTCGACAAGCTCGAAGTCCTCCTATTATTGGAGCATTTCGACTTCGCTCAATGCTCCAATTTTAATTTGTCTGACTTGAAACGCGGCACATTGAGCGGAGTCGAAATGTAACGCGTTAATTCATTTATCCAACTACGGGAAAATCCACTGGAATCTGTGTCAATCCATGTACGTAATTCGTAAATGTTACCGCTGTTATTACCGCAACGAAATCGATAAGTCCTTTTTCATCGTATCCGGCTTCGAAGAAACGTTGGCGGCTTTCCTGACTCACATGCCCTGATTTCTCACTCACCTCGCGCGCCAACGTTGTCAATACATTCAATTTATCATCCTCGATAGAAGCCTTACGTAATTTCATTGCCTCGTCATCAGCGAACCCGTTCATTTTAGCCATTGCCGTATGTGCTGCTTTACAATACAAACAATCATTTGCATCTGATACAGCCAATTTGATTGCTTCAATCTCTCTTTTCGAGAAGGTTTCTTTTCCGGCATTTCCTGAAAAACCGAGTATGCTTGAAAGTGCATTGCTCGAATATCCGATTGTTGCATAGATGTTAGGAACGAATCCAATTTGGCTCTCCAACTGATCGAAGATTGCCTGGCTTTCTGTGTGAACTTGTTCTTTTGTAGGTACTGAAATGTTTGTTACTGTTTCCATCTTTTTCTGTTTTTTGCTCCCTCACCAAAAGCTTTCAATTATTTGCTTCGACTTAGGAGGTGTGTTTAACAATTTGATTACAGTACAAAGGTATGGTGGCGATACGCCCTTTTATTAGACAGGATTCCCCGGACGTTTGTCAATTTTTCCCTTCACGGAATATTTGAGGGGAACAACCCGCATTTTTCTTGAAGAATCGGCTGAAAACATGAATGTCGGAGAACCCTAATTCATACGTGATCTCAGAAATGGATTGATCCGAATAGGTGAGAAGACGCTTGGCCTCAATCATAATTCTGTGATGAATAAACTGCAGGGGCGTAGTGTCTCCCATTTTCTTAAAGATATTGGAAAGCGTCTTGGGAGATTTGAACAAAAGATCCGCGTATTCCTTAACCGTGTGCTTCTCCCGGAAATGTTGTTCTACAAGGTAATTGTACTCACGAATGATATCATTGCTTTGTTCGGTAGTTTCAACTTGCTCCTGAGATTTATAAATTCGCGTACACAGAATCAGAATTCGCTTCAGCATCATCTGTAGCATTTCCATTTGAAGGCTGTCTGGAGAATTCATTTCAATTCGGAACAGGTCAAAAACGGTTTCCAGAACTGTTAAGTCTTCCTGATTGGGATATAGCACCGGAACATTCGAAGCACCGAAGAATAGAATTCCCTTACAACTGACTTCACTATCGTTATCAATAATACAATAGAACGATCGCGCCCATCGCAACAACTGAACTTCCTTGATTTCAATTACTTCGATGCGATGTAAATCGGTAAGACTTACAATATCATTGGTGTTGAAGGTGTATTCAACGGTGTCAATCTTCAAGCGATTTCCGTCAGACTTGAACCAAAGTAAACTGAGTTCACTTTTTCGCGACTTCTTGAGAATGTGGCAATTCTCCTTCGTAATAGTGAGAAGTTCAATGTACTCGTTGTTCTGTCCAAGAAATTTCATCCACAGGTGTTTGCGGAATTAGACGGATTAGTGGACAGAACCTTTCTATTTTAGATTTGATAAATTGGATGCATTGGAATCAGTCAATTTCCAATCAATCTAGTCCGTCTAATACCTCTAATCAGTCTAATTCTTCTATGTCCTAACGCTTTCTCTTAAACAAATTTTTAGCTAAATATCCACCGAGAAGAGCCATTGGAATGTAAGCAACAACGAGATCCATACCTATGAACCACATTGGTGCAGGAATTAAGTAGGCTACCATGATACCTCCAAGGAAGAACAGTCCTCCAATAATCAAGGCAACGCCCATTTTTCTGTTTTTCGAGAATAAAGCAGCAGTGAAAGCTCCTGAAAGAGTACCCAAAGCATGAGCGATAAAGGGAAAGATGAAATACTTCATATCCGCATCTTCCATAAATTTCGCCAATTCCTTCATATCATTGACATCTATGTCTGGTGTGAACACAGCGTATCCCACCTGAACAAGTCCCATATTGACCACATTTCCAACGATCAGTCCCAGGACAACAGCAATGATATTTCGTACAATTGGTTTCATAACGTTTGTTTAATTCCTTGCAAAATAATGATTTGAAGAAACTTTTGTGCAGGATGTAACTTATTTTAGTTAGATGACACTTATCTAGTCGAGAGGCAATTTATGAGAAAAAAACAAAAAGAATTCCTTGCGCTATACGAGCCGATTCACGATGACTTCGAAAGATTCTGTCGTGCTCGCGTGTATGGCGATATGGATTTCCGCGATTTGATGAACGAGACGCTTTTGAGAGCGTTTGAAAAGTTCGAAGAATTGCGCTCGAAAGAGGCGTTTTTCTCTTATTTATTGAGTATCAGCGTACGTATATTGGCCAATAACAAACGCAAAAGAAAAGAAGAGTCCGACTCTTTTGAATTAGTAGCGATCAAAGCTTTTGATGTCAACGCAAATACGGAAAACAGAGCAGATTCGTATTTCTTGCACAAAGCACTTGCTCAATTACCGGAAGAACAACGCGAAAGCATCATTCTGTTCGAGATTTCCGGGTTCAGCATCAAAGAAATTGCAGCGATTCAAAATGCTACGGAATCTTCTGTAAAACAACGTTTGCGCAGAGGACGCATCCGGTTACGAGAAATATTAACCTTCGAAGCGAAGAATTCGGGATCGACACTAAAATCGGAACTATCATGAATTTAAGTAACAACGAATTAGATCAGCTTTTTGAAAATGTCCGCAAGGAAAAGCCAGTGGCTTCTTTTGAAGAAACACAACGCGCTTTCATTGCTGCAACCATAGCTTCTGCAGGAGGTGTTCTCGCAACCAAAAGTCTTCTCAAATTATTCACATTTAAACAATGGATCATGATGATAAGTGTATTGTCAGCAGCAACGGTTGGAACGTTATTGGTTACCATGTCTGCAACGCCGGATAAAACTCCAGAGAACTCTCTGGCAGAAGTTAAGAACACGGCAAAAGAAATTATTGAAATCACAAATTCGGAAGATGTTATCGCCTCGAATGCTGAGGAAAACAAGGCGATTATCAAACTGGGACCGTCAATGCCAGAAATGGAAATTGTTACCGAAGTTGGTCGCCCTCCGATTATGGTTCGTGCTTACCTTAAGGATAACGGAACTTATCATTTCGAGTATTTCATTACGCAGGAAACATCGGAAGAAGACTTGAAAAAACTTCAGGCTGAGGCAAAAGCCGCAGGATTTGAATTGAAGTACGAACCAACGTATAGCGATGAAAAGTTAACGCGGTTGAACTTGCAAATTGTTCAGGTCAAAGAAAATGGACAACGACAGAATGTACAGATTTCCGATATCGACCTGAAAGAGAATTCCAATTTCAAAGTGGCCTGGAACGTTAACGACGATGGAAATGCAACTACCATAGCTTGTGGCGAAGATCTTAGATTGAAAGAAATTGATCAGCAAGAAATTGATGAGTTGATGGCAGAAATCGGCGAAATCAATATGGATGAGTTAAATGCTGAAATGGAAATTTTACAGGAGAATTTAGCCAGGGAACTGGCTGAAATTGACATTGCTCGAGACTTGCAGATCGCTGAAATTGAACAGTTGATCCAGGCAGAAGAGTTGCTTGCTCAGGTTCAGTTGGATGAGATTCTTAGCGAAATTGACGGGATCGATGAAGAAGTTATGGAAGAAGTGCGCGAAAGAATGGAAGACGCCCGTGCTGAACTAGAGAAGCAAAGGGAACATCTAAAAGAGGAATGTGAAACGGCGCGAAAGTCATGCGAAGCTCAGAAACGCAATTGTGACGAAGGATCAAAAGCGATTCGGGAAGAACTTGTCAAGGACGGATTAATAGATGCCGATGAGAAAAAGATAAAAATGAAAGGGAGCAAAGGCAAACTCAAAGTCAACGGTAAAGACATTCCAAGAGATTTAAGTAAGAAGTACAAAGACCTGGTTAAAAAGTACTTTGATATTGATGCCAACAATAAAGACACGCAGTGGTTCTGGGAACACGAAGACGATGACTTCTAAACGAAATTTGAGATGATGGTTTCACCGGGGGATATGCATTGCGTATTCCCCGGTTTTGTTTCTTCGGATCAGGATCGTAGTTGATATTAAACTTGAATCCCCACGACTAATTCGTTCAATTCTGTTTGAATAGAAACACCTTTGTCTTTGTTGTACCAACCTTGAATTACTTTGGTTACTTCGGCATAAGGTTGTCCCTGCGCTTTCATATCCATCACTACTTTTTGTCCTTCTGCAGGTCGCGGTCCCCAATTGAAGAGGTCGTTGTCATTTTCGTCTCTAACCACCAATTTTGGAATGGATTTACCGCCATTGGTTAAGTAAGAATCGATAAAATCTGAACTATCGCGCAAAACAACCTGTAAAGTGATATTCGGATTCAATTCCGAAAGTAAGAACACAATCGGGGTAGAGTGCGCTGCATCACCACACCAGGGCTCCGTAATTAAAATCCATTTCTGTGGAGTATCGATGCTTTTAATTGCTTCAATCGTCTCTTCGCTAATCGGATTTTTCTTCAACCATCGCGTTGTACGGGCTTTGTTCAGTTGAACGTACTCGAAATAATCGGGTTTGTCGTACGGCGCTTCTGTAAATCTCTTCTCGAGGATGTCGTCAAACAGCCCCATGTATGTATTCCAGTCCATCGTCATAATTCTTGAGCTTATTTTAATTATTAGACGGTAAAAGTAGGTAAAGCTTGCAGCTCAAAAAGTGACCTGTGTAACACTTGTGATCTAACGTGTTTATCCAGAATAGAATGCGAGAAAGGATTCTAAGTGAGAAGTGAAAAGTGAAAAGTGAGGAGTAAGAAGTTGAACTTTCAACCTTCCACCTTCTACCTTCTACCTTCTACCTTGTACCTTCAACCTTCCACTTAATACCTTCCACTAACCACAAACGTTTCTCCTTAATAAATCTCTGGATACGTCTCAGGATCTACCTCGTGCATAATTGCGTACGCTTTCTCCACGATATCTTCAATGCTTGGCTTAGAGAAGTAATCTCCATCAGAACCATACGCTGGTCGGTGATCTTTCGAAGTCAACGTATCAGGAGCTGAATCCAGGTGATAGTACCCTTTTTGCTCCACCATAATCTTATCCAACATGTAGGCGACCGCACCGCTGCTCACGTCTTCGTCTACAATCAACAAACGATTCGTTTTCTCCAAAGAGTCTGCAATCATGTGTTCGATATCGAATGGAAGTAAGGTTTGAACGTCAATCAATTCAACGGAAATTCCTAGTTCTGTCAATTGCTTCGCTGCAACTTCACACAGATTGAAAGTCGATCCGTAAGAAACAATCGTTAAGTCTGATCCTTCCACAACTACTTCAGGCATTCCTAACGGCTCACGGAATTCTCCAATGTTCGTTGGAACGGGTTCTTTGGTTCGGTAACCGTTCAATGGCTCAACCACTAAAGCTGGTTCATCAGCAGCCATCAATGTGTTGTAGAATCCAGCGGCTTTGGTCATGTTACGCGGTACACAAACGTGCATTCCTCGCAATGAGTTAATGATCATTCCCATCGGAGATCCACTGTGCCAGATTCCTTCCAAACGGTGTCCACGAGTACTAACAATCAATGGCGCTTTTTGTCCTCCTTTAGTTCGGTATTGTACCGTAGCCAAATCGTCAGACATTACCTGAATTGCATACAATAGGTAATCAAGGTATTGGATTTCTGCAATTGGACGTAGTCCACGCATCGCCATTCCGATTCCCTGACCGATAATCGTTGCTTCACGAATTCCTGTGTCCGAAACACGCAATTCGCCGTATTTTTCCTGCATCCCTTCCAACGTCTGGTTTACACCACCAATCTTTCCGGCATCTTCACCGTAAACAAGCGCTTCCGGGTGATTCGCCAAAATTTTATCGTAGTTATCGCGAAGAATGATCCGTCCATCTTCCATATCTCCAGAACCATCGTATTCAGGAGCAATAGGTTCAACATTCATGGCAGAATGCGCTGATTCAGAATATAAATGACTACTGTAACGGTCGAAGTTTAGTTGAATCTGCTGGCGAATCCAAGCAGAAAGTGCCTGTCGTGATGATCCGCTCTCTCCACGAGAAAGTCGCAATGCTTTACGCGCTGCACTCAAAATGTCTTTGCGGATTGGGTCCATGGCATTTTCCAATTCATCTGCCAATTTTCCAATGAATGCTCCGTTGCTGCTTTCTTCAGCCAATGCTCGGATCAATCCAATCGCTTCTGTTTTATCTTTTGCCAAAACATCTGTGAAAGCTTTCCATGCTGCTTTCTGAGAGTTTCGAACTTCTTTCTTTGTTTCTTTCTGGATAGCGTCCAATTCTTCCATCGTTGCGATAGTCAATCCATCTGCATCGAAGTTGGCGATCCACTCTTTGAATTTGTTGATGCAGTCGAATTCTACCTCCCACTTCAATCGCTCTTCCGATTTGTAACGCTCGTGTGACCCACTCGTTGAGTGTCCTTGTGGCTGGTTTACCTCTTTTACGTGAACCAATACCGGAACGTGTTCTTCACGAGCAAGCTTCACCGCCTTTTCGTACGTTTCGCACAAATGCGCGTAATCCCACCCTTTCGTTACGAAGATTTCGTATCCTGGCTTGTCTTTAGTGCGTTGCATTCCAGCCAATGCTTCGGAAATGCTGTCTTTTGTTGTTTGATGTTCTCTCGAAACAGAAATTCCGTATCCATCATCCCAAACGGACATAACCATAGGAACCTGTAGTACACCTGCTGCGTTAATCGTTTCCCAGAAAGGTCCTTCCGAAGTTGATGCATCACCAATAGTTCCGAAAGCAACTTCGTTTCCTCCGTTAGTAAACTTTTGGAATGCTTCCAAATCTTTCAATTCCGGGTGGTTACGGTAGATTTTAGATGCCAGCGCCAATCCCAATAATCGAGGCATCTGACCAGCAGTTGGAGAGATATCAGCAGAACTGTTTTTCTGAGACATCAAATCTTTCCACTCGCCATTCTCGTCGAGGTTACGTGTTGCAAAGTGTCCTCCCATTTGTCGACCAGCCGACTGCGGTTCAATTTCTACATCCGTATGCGCGTACAATCCAGCGAAATATTGTTGAATGTCCAATTGTTCAATCGCCAACATGATTGTTTGGTCACGGTAGTATCCAGATCGGAAATCACCATCACGGAATTGTTTCGCTAACGCAATTTGCGCTATCTCTTTACCATCTCCGAAGATTCCGAATTTGGCTTTCCCTGTAAGTACTTCGCGGCGTCCTAACAAAGAGGCTTCGCGCGACAAGCTCGCTAAGCGAAAATCGTCAAGTACTTGGGTTTTAAAAGCTTCGAAATCGACATTTGTGGCTGTTTCCGTAATAGGCTCTTTGGACATAAACTCAATTTTAAGGAGGCACAAAAGTACGAAAACTTTGCCCAAATTCCAAGTAGAGGATACCCGCAAATACAAGCGTAATGCGGAAAGCCGAAAGTTCGCCATTCACTCAATTATCACTACCGTTCCTTCGATTGTTCTTCCTGTGATTACGCCGATTCGAAAGGGGCTCTTAGCGTTTATGTGCCCTGTTTTGCGAGTGTCTGGAAATACTCTTTCGGTAATTAAGCCTTCATTCTGACGACAATTTTCTTTTTATAAACCCTTCACTTATCCGTATCTTGCAAGTACGAAATGCAATTACTTATGTGGAAACAATTATCAATGCTGTGCCTTTGCCTTATGGCAGGGACGTCTTTCGCTCAGTTAAATCTGGATTCTATTGGTCATCTTGACGTGCATACGATGCATAATCAGCGCCTGAACGATATTTGGGGGTATGAGGATGAATTGGGCAATGAGTACGCTCTTGTCGGTGGAACGAAAGGAACCAGTGTTGTGGATATTTCTGATCCTGCCAATCCGGTTGAAGTATTCTTCGAACCAGGAATGGAATCTGTTTGGAGAGACTTGAAAACAGTAGGAGATTATGCCTACGTAACCACGGAAGCGGCAAATGGTTTGTTGATTATCGATTTGTCGCCGCTGCCTCAATCAACCAACTTACCCGTAACATATTACAATGGCGATTTAACGAATGGAATCTGGTCTTCAGCGCATAATTTGTATGCGAACGATGAAGGATATGTGTACATTTTCGGAGCGAACCGCGGAAATGGAGGTGTGATCATTCTGGATGTACTAACCGACCCTATGAATCCTGTAGAAGTCGGGCAATTCGATAACTGGTACGTGCACGATGGATATGTGGAAAATGACACGATGTATCTGGGGAATATCAACGACGGTTTCTTTAGTATGGTAGATGTCGCGGACAAAGCAAATCCGGTTTTATTGGGAACGCAAACCACACCAAACACGTTTACGCATAACGTTTGGATTCGTCAGGGGGGATATGCATTTACTACAGATGAAGTAACCGATGCTTATTTGACCGCTTACGATATTTCCGATCCGGCAAACATTTTTGAGGTGGATCGTATCCAAAGTTCTCCGGGGGCAGGCGTCATTCCACACAATGCTCACGTACTCGGGAATTACCTGATTACGAGCTATTATTCTGATGGAGTAGTGGTGCATGATATTACCCATCCTTATAATATGGTGGAGGTAGCCAATTACGATACATATCCAACGCAAACCACTGGTTATGATGGTTGTTGGGGAGTTTATCCGTTCTTCAATTCCGGGCTTATGGTAGCTTCGGATCGTGATTACGGAATGTTTGTACTAAGTCCGAATTTTTCTCAGGCAGCGTACCTGGAAGGAGTGGTAACAGATGCGGTAACGACAAATCCCGTTTTTGATGTTTTGGTTCAAATCAACGGAAGTCCTCAAACGGAAAATACAAGTACAGCTGGATTCTACGCAACGGGAATGGCGGCAGCGGGAAACTATGATGTGACCTTTAGCAAGGTTGGATATTACCCTCAAACAGTTCCAGTGACTATTGTTAATGGACAGATAACTATTCAGGATGTTCAGCTAACCCCGATTCCTCCATTCACGCTTAATATCACCGTTTTGGAGCAGGGAACCAACAATCCAATTGAAAATGTTGAGATTCGATTGGAAGGAAGTTTGGCAGATTTCCTCGGAACCACGAACGCGTTGGGAGAAGAAACTATGACACTTTATTACGAAGAACAATACAAGACATACTTTGGGAAGTGGGGGCACGTGACGCATTGCGAGTGGATGGATATCGATGCGAATACAGGTTCATTGACCATTTATTTGGAGCCGGGTTATTACGACGATTTCGCCTTTGACTTTGGCTGGTCGGTTTCTGGTTCTGCAGTAACGGGGCAATTTGAAAGAGCCATTCCTTATGGAACTCTTAGTAGCCCGGCGGCAGATTCACCAAATGACTGTTCTGATTACTGTTATATCACGCAAAATGCGACTTCACAAGATTATGCCATTGGAACGGTACATGATGGTACGGTTATCCTTCAATCGCCTATGATGGACTTAACCGGATATACTGATCCATACGCGCACTACGAACGTTGGTTCTTCTGTGATTTAGGGGCGTCTCCGGATGACTCACTACAAATTTTCATGAGCAATGGAACAACGATAGAGCGTATCGATGTACAACTTCGCGACACAACTACACATGGATCATGGATCATCAAGGATATTCGAATTCAGGATTACATTTCGTTATCATCGACCATGCAATTTACGGTGAGAACATCCGATTTCGTTCCTGATATCAACGTTACGGAGGCAGCCATCGACGATTTCTTTATTGTGGAATCGCAGTTTGTGAGTTTATCAGAAGAAGAAATTCAAAACTGGCAATTACAGCCAAATCCTTCCACTGGTTTGATATTCGTTACCAACCTGACCGCATCAACCCCGTATGAAGTGCGTTCACTGAGTGGGAAACACGTTCAGTCGGGAAGTTTGAATCCTGGTGAAGCAATCGACGGTTCGCTGTGGGATTCCGGTGTCTATTTCGTGAAAATAAACGACGAAATACAAAAGATTGTTATTGCCCGATAATCACTGTGGCAATTGCTTATATTTGTCAGCAACAAAGCCGTTGATTTGACGAAAAAGCTAGACATTTCTGTTGTTGTTCCTCTTTATAACGAGGACGAATCATTGCCAGAGTTGAGCGAATGGATTGCTAAGGTGATGGACGAGAATTCGTTCACCTACGAAGTATTGTTTGTTGACGACGGAAGTAAGGACAATTCCTGGAAAGTGATTGAAGAGCTTTCTTCGAAGAATCCATCTCTAAAAGGAATTAAGTTTCAGCGCAATTACGGAAAATCAGCAGCCTTACAAAAAGGTTTCGAAGCGGCTCAAGGATCTGTGGTTATCACCATGGATGCCGATTTGCAGGATTCACCAGACGAAATCCCTGAATTGTATCGAATGATCACAGAAGATGATTATGATGTTGTTTCAGGATGGAAAAAGAAACGTCACGATCCGCTTTCAAAGACAATTCCAACGAAATTATACAACTGGGCAGCCCGGGTAATTACGGGAATCAAATTGCACGATTTCAATTGTGGTTTGAAAGCCTATAAATTGGCGGTTGTTAAGAGTATCGAAGTGTACGGTGATATGCACCGATACATTCCACCATTAGCCAAATACGCAGGTTTCAGCAAGATCGGCGAAAAAGTAGTACAGCATCAGGCGCGTAAATACGGGGTAACGAAATTCGGATTGAATCGATTTGTAAACGGTCCGCTGGATTTGATGACCGTAGCGTTCATGGGGAAATTCGGAAAGAAGCCCATGCACTTTTTCGGTGTGATCGGAATGCTGATGTTCTTCATTGGATTCTGCATTTTCTTGTATCTGGGAATCGTGAAATTGTTCATTGATTGGGACGCCAAGCTGATTGCTGATCGAACGGAATTCTTCCTTGCTTTGGCAGCGATGATTATCGGTGTACAATTCTTCCTTGCTGGGTTCATCGGAGAAATGATTGGTAGAAATTCATCTACAAGAAACGTCTACCTGGTTGAAAAAGAGTTAAACATCCATGACTAATTGGGGTGTAGATGCTACCTGGACCTTGTTTCTTGATCGCGACGGGGTGATCAACAAGCGCAACTTCGAAGGTTATATTACAGAAGTCGAGTCATTTGAATTCTTACCAGATGTCCCGAATGCAATTGCTTCATTATCGAAGATTTTTCACAGAGTTATCGTTGTTACCAATCAACAGGGGATAGGCAAAGGATTGATGACCGAGCGTAACCTACTCGAGATTCATACTTATATGACTAACGAGGTTTACGCCGCAGGTGGGAAGATCGATAAATGCTATTTCGCTCCCAACCTGAAAGGTGCTGAAGACGACATGCGAAAACCAGGTCCTGCAATGGCTGAATTAGCAAAAATGGAGTTCCCGGAAATTGAATTTTCGCGATGTGTAATGGTTGGAGATACAGATTCCGACATCCTCTTTGGCAAGAATCTTGGTATGAAAACAGTGAGGGTGCGCTCTGAAGAAAAAACAGAAGTGCCTGCGGATATAGAAGTGGAAGGATTACACGAACTGGTAACCAAATTGACACATGAAAAGTAGATTGACATTAGTAGTTTTATTGTTGGCGAGTCTTGCATTCGGACAAGTGAATCAAGTTGATTCTCAAGGTCGCAAACAGGGGAAGTGGGAGAAAACCTACGAAGGCTCTGTTGTCTTTCAATATCGTGGTGAATTTAAGGATGATAAACCTGTAGGTAAATTCATCTACTACTATGAATCGTCGAAAGTCAAAGCGATCATCAAACACAATAATGTCGAAAAAGGTCGTTCTCTTGCATATTTCTATCACGAGAATGGTCAGGTAATGAGTGCTGGAATCTACCGAAATATGAAAAAGGACAGTATTTGGGTAAATTACACTCCTGCCGGGAAACTCAGTACGAAAGAAGAGTTCAAAAACGACAAATTGAACGGGATTACGTACGTGTATTTCGTTTCAAATGATATCGCCAGCCCTCAACCTGTTGTGGCAACCAAGAAAACATACAAAGATGGAATGCTTCACGGAGATTACTATGAATACTTCGTTACAGGGAAGACAAAAATCCGTGGGAAGTACGTCAATAACAAACAAGATGGTGCATGGGAAGAATTTCATCTGAACGGAAAACGCGCCATCACGTATCGCTATACCAATGGAAAAAAGCATGGATATCAGATAGCTTATGACGAAGCTGGAAAACGATTAGGCGAAGTTTTCTATTACAACGGACATCTGCTGGAAGGCGAACGTTTGGAAAAATTATTGGAAGACCTTGAAAAGAAAGGGATTAACCCATATACCATGACAACCAAATAATTGATATATTCGTTATAGTAATATGACGAAGAAAGCATTTATCGGAATCCTGACCCTATCGTTTGTCTTATTTGGTTGTAAGAAACAAACAGCTCCCAACTTTCACAAAGAATATTTTGGACTGGAAACAGGTCGTTATGTGATTTATAACGTAACGGAAATCACGCATGATACCGCATTGAATCCTGCGCATGACACAACAACGTATCAATTGATGACTGTTTGGGAAGCAGAATATATCGATAACGAAGGTCGATCAGCAAGTGAATTCAGAAGATATAAGAGAGATACTGAAAACGATCCCTGGGTATTGTCAGATATCTGGACTGGAATCATCGATGGTATTCGCGGCGAATTAATTGAGGAGAACCAACGTGTGGTAAAATTGGTTTTTGCTCCGACATTAAATAAAGAGTGGGACATTAATGGCTACAACACGATGCCGGAAATGAATGCTTATTATTCCGATGTTCACATTGATACAACAATCAACGGGATTGAGTTTGATTCAACGGTTGTAGTGGACCAACAACGATTCTACAGTCTGATTGATACAGTACGATCTTTTGAAGTCTACGCCAAGCATGTCGGGCTGATCCGAAAGTTTGAGAAAAACAATCAATATAATTTCTCTGACCCTGAACCACAGACTGGAAGGGAAGTCTACTACGAATACGTAGAACACGGGTATCAATAAGCTAAAGGAATTCTGCTAAATTCGCTGCATGAGAATTGCGCTCGTTTCAGCATTTTATCCATATCGTGGAGGTATTGCCCAGTTTGGCGCTATGCTGTATCGTGAGTTGGAGAAAGAACACGAGGTTGTAACCTATACTTTCAAGCGTCAATATCCCAATTTTTTGTTTCCCGGAACATCCCAGTTCGTAACGGAAGAAGATAATGCAGATCCCATTCCAACGGAGCGCACAATCGATAGCATCAATCCTCTTTCATTCAAGCGAACGGCGAAAAGAATCAATCAGGGGAATCCCGATTTGGTAATTACACAATACTGGATGACATTCTTTGGTCCTGCCTTTGGAAATATCCATAAGTCCTTGAAATCAGAAACAAAAAGATTGGCTATTCTTCACAACGTCATTCCGCATGAAAAACGCTTTTTCGACGCACCTGCGAACCGATATTTTCTGAAGCAAAACGAAGGATTCGTGGTAATGAGCGATGTCGTAATGAACGATTTGCTGTCGATCAAACCAGACGCGAAATATTTACGCATCGATCACCCGATTTATAATCAGTTTGGAGCGGGAGTGGAGAGAACGGAGGCATTAGCTGCATTGAATTTGCCGGAAGACAAAAAATACCTTCTTTTCTTCGGATTTATTCGCAAATACAAAGGACTCGATTTGCTTCTGGAAGCATTGAATTTACTCGGCGATGAGTACCACGTGATTGTCGCGGGAGAAGTATACGGATCATTCGATGATTATCAGGAATTGATCGATAAATACAACTTGCAGGATCGTGTTCATATGTTCACCGAATACATTTCAGATGAAGAAGTAAAAACGTATTTCTCAGCTTCCGATGTTTGTATGCTTCCATATAAAAGTGCTACGCAAAGCGGAATTACGGCAATTGCACATCATTTCGAAATGCCGATAATCGCAACAGATGTCGGAGGATTGAAAGAAACCATCGAACATGAAACCACAGGTTTGGTTGTGGATGAAGCAAACGGACCTGAAATTGCGAAAGCAGTGAATGCATTCTTCAATGATTTTGATCCCGAAGCAATGCGTACAGCAATTCGAAAAAGGAACGCAGAAAACACGTGGGAGAACTTTTCTAAGCGTATCTTAGAGTTCGCCGAAACATTGTAAATGATGTATAAACTACTATTCTCAATCCTCGTACTCAGTACTGTTTTTGCGGGGTGCTCTCCTAATGCAGACAAGGAAATTGTCGTCAAGGTCGATTATTCTCCTGTACTCAAACGTTTGGCAAGACCACACAACCTGAAGTTCCGCGAAGTTTTGGAAGCTACACTCGACAAGAACCCAAAAGAACATTTGGCAAAAGCCTTTTTCAAGAATGCCAAACGGATGTATCCGAATGAAAAATTTCGGAATTACTTCAAGTGGGAGTATGGCATTAAAGCTGGGATGTCCAATAAGAAGGTGAAAGAGATCATCTTAAGGCTTTGTGACGAGGCAATGGAGCGGATGGTGGATAACATGAATGAGAATCTTCCTGCAAAGCTAGTTGTTGTGGATGTTGAACAATTGAACCATTCCAAACTGAAGATTTTAGTTCAAACCGAATTGAAAGACGAATTGATTCATAAAATCTTCCAGCAACAAGTAGAAATAGGATTTTACGCAACTAAGAATATTCACGACTTGCCTCATCTCATCAATCACATTGAATTGGCTCTTGCTCCGGATTATGAGATAGATACGATGGATTTGGAAGATACTTCGTATCAATTCAACAACATCGGTACAATTCAACAGGTTGCTTCTATTTGGAATGAATTAGATTTCGATCAGAACGGGCGTGAAATGTATGCCAAAAAGAATGTATTGGATGAATTGTTGGACTCTCTCAATCAACCGAAACTAACGAATAAGGGCAGGCTACAATTCTTCGCTGAACAAAAAGCAATACCCGGACAGGACATTGTAAGAATACATTGTTGTGTTGTGAAACCATTAAAGGGGAAGGCACTGACAGGAAGTAGTATTAAAAGCGCAATGTCTCAGTTCGAATCGAATTATAATGAATACGTCGTGCAGGTCAGGTTTAACAGTATAGGATCAGAGAAATTTGCACGCCTGACTATGGAAGAAATGGGGAACACCATCGCTATTGTGTTGAACGGAAAGGTAATCTCTGCTCCCAAAGTACTCGAACCCATTCGTGGAGGAACTGTTCAGATTTCAGGTGCTTTTTCCGAAAAGGATGCAGGCGAACTGGCAACGTTGCTGGGAAAGCGCACATCTTCGTTGCCCTGTAAAGTCCTTTCCATTAAAGATATATAATCACTATATTCGTGCTTCCGTTAGCGGTCAACGCTATTACTTATGTTGAAAATCACAAGCATACTATCCTCTTTAATTTTCCTTCTTTTCGTAGGGACGGGGTCTTATGCACGCACTTTTGCAAAGCAGAATCAACAAGAGAAAACGGAAGCCAAAGAGAAGCAGGAGAAAGACCAGGATTCTTCAAACGAAGGCGATGTAGATGGTAAACCCATTGAAACGGTTGTCCAACTAGATGTCTTCCAGGCTATTTCATTGGTAAATGCGCAACTTCGTTGGAAAGATTACCATTCGGAGAATCCAAGGTTATCTAGAAGCGGACTCTTTTCAAAAAAACAAATTGTAGAAGTTCGTCAATCAGAAGAGACGACGGAACTTTTCGATATTCAATCCGTTGCGATTGCATTACCCGGAATTGAAAACAACTTTGCATTTACCGTTTGGTCGGAGTGTAAAGATGAGGTGAATGTTTCAACACAAAGAAACCTCAAAGAGCACGAAAGCACGATTGCCTTCATGCTTAATTGCGGAACTTATCCGCTCATTCAGTCCTAAGATTGGATTGATTTTCTTTCTATTTCCAGTCCGTGCAGAAGCACGAAATTTCTAAGAAGGATTCACTCAATGGAATATTGAGGATTGAACGCCTCGTTTTCTATTGATTATAATAAAGGTAACGCCTATATTTGCGGCTTGCTAAAACCAGCATTCGCTAGCGTAGGCACAATTAAACATTTAAACAAAAATTTACGAAAATGCGTAACAAAGGATTTTTTTGGTTTTTGACAATTTTGATGACAGTCATTTGTCTTTACCAATTATCGTTCACATTCGTAGCAAACGGCATTGAAAACAAAGCCGAAAAAGAAGCAGACAAGAAAGTAGAAGAGTTGTTTGCCAGTGCTGAAGCGAATGAATTGGACAGTGTGGTTTTAACGTACAGTGGAGTTAAAATCGCTGTTGCCAGTCCGGAATCTCGTGAGATCGCGAAAGCAGATTTCATCAACGGTATTCTATCCGAGAAAAATGAGGACGAAGTGTATCCGATTCTCGGAACAAAATTCAAAGATGTAAAGAAACAAAGTCTTGCACTAGGACTTGACCTTGTAGGGGGAATGAGTATCACCATGGAAATTTCCATTCCTGGTATGATCGAAAACTACGGTCGTGATATCGACCCGAAATTCCGCCGTGTTAAGAAAAGAGCAGACGAGCGATACAAGAACGGTGGGGATTACATCGATATCTTCCTGGAAGAAAATGCAAAGCTGAACAACGGTGCCAAGGTTGCCAGAATTATGGCGACGCACAAAATGGAAAACATCGGTCGTCAGTCAAGTGATGAAGATGTAGAAGAGTTCTTGCGTAAGATTGAAGGCTCTGCAATGGACGGAGTAGAGGAAATCATCAACCGTCGTATCAACCAGTTCGGTGTAGCACAGCCAAATATTCAATTGGATAAAGAGCAAAACCGAATCTACGTAGAACTTCCAGGGGTTCAGGATGAGAAAACAGTTGCTGAGAAAATCGGTAGTGTTGCAAACCTTGAATTCTACGAAACTTGGCAGTTGGGAGAAATCGCAAATCAGTGGAACGATGTTTTGATGAAATCTCAAAATCCGCTAGGAGAAGATGAAGACGATGTTGTTTCTGTAAACGATTCAACTTCGACAGATGCGGGTGACACAACGTTGACTGACGGAAATGAAATGGTTGATGCCGGAGCTGAAGCTGATTCAACGGATTCCTTGAATGAATTCTCAGAAGATGAATTAACATTGGATGATCCGGTTGACGGAACAACAGCAGATCCTGCTGATCCAAATAAAGGACCGGAAACATTGATCAACCTGATCATTCCTTTGAATGATGCGAAAGCGTCGCAGGTGGCTTACGTGTCTCCAGCGAACAAAGCAAAAGTAAAAGACATCCTAAGTAGAAGCGATTTGACTATCCCAGGCGTGAAATTCATGTTCTCTGAGCAGACGTATGAATTGAAAATGAACGACGGGAAGAAAGAGCAAATGCACTTCATGTACGCGATCAAAGTTCCTCAGGATGGAGCTAAATTGACGGGTAAAGACATCGCAAATGCTTCCGATGGATTCGACGCTGAGTCTGGAGAAATCACTGTAAACCTTCAAATGACTGACGAAGGAGCCGAGAAGTGGGCACAGATGACTACTGAAAACGCAGGACGTCAGGTAGCAATTACTTTGGACGACGTTGTTTATAGCGCACCAAACGTAAACGAACCAATTCGTGGTGGTAACACGCAAATCTCCGGTGGATTCTCTATCGAGGAAGCGCAGGCATTGGCAGGACTATTGAATGCGGGTGCACTTCCTGCACCGTGTGAAATCATCGAGCAGTCTCGTGTAGGTCCAACAATTGGAGCTGAGAACTCACAAGCAGGATTGATGTCATTCATCATCGCATTGCTATTGGTATTCGTTTACATGATTTTCTACTACGGTAAAGCAGGAATCATCGCGGATATTGCCTTGTTCGCAAACATCTTGTTCATCTTCGGATCACTTGCATCTTTCGGAGCGGTATTAACGCTGGCAGGTATTGCCGGTATTGTACTTACAATTGGTATGGCCGTGGATGCCAACGTACTGATCTTTGAGCGTGTTCGAGAGGAGCAGGCTGCTGGTAAAGATTTGAAATCTGCAATCGACACAGGATTTAAGAAAGCTTTGTCATCTATCATCGATGCGAACGTTACAACAATGTTGACTGCGATTGTATTGAAATCATTCGGACAAGGACCAATTGAGTCGTTCGCAACAACATTGATCATCGGTATCTTCACTTCCGTATTTGCTGCATTGGTAATTACGCGTTTGTTTATGACATGGTGGATGAACCGTGGAAATGCGATCAACTTTGAGTCGAAAATGACGAAGGGTGCTTTCAAAAACTTCAACATCAACTTCGTAGATCGTCGTAAGACTTTCTACATGATTTCTGCAGTCCTGATTGCGGGTAGTGTAGCAATGATTGCGATGCGCGGATTCAGCGAAAGTGTGGAATTCTCAGGAGGTCGTACTTATGGTGTGAAATTCGAGAAAGAAGCAGAATCGCACATTGACGCTTTGGAAGCGAACTTGAAAGATGTGTTGGTTGATGAAAACGGAAAGAAAGCATCTGTTGAGATTAAGAAGAAAGACAACAGTCTCTTCCTTGAAATTTCAACAAACTACCTGTTGGATGAAACTGGTGCTGAGATTGCCGATTCCGTAAAACAGCAAATCTCGAAAGGACTGACAGCCTCTTCTGATTTGGTAGGTACGCACGAATTCATCGATAGCCGATCCGTATCGAACAAGTTGAAGGAAGAATTGGCTAGTTCATCAACAATTGCGATTATCCTATCATTGATCATCATCTTCGGATACATCTTAATGCGATTCGGTAGATGGCAATATTCCACAGGAGCGATTATCGCGATGATGCACGACGTAACAATCGTACTGGGTATCTTCGCAGCCTTCCACGGAATCTTACCGTTCAATATGGATATCGATCAGGCCTTTATTGCGGCAATTCTAACGGTAATTGGTTACTCGATTAACGATACCGTAATTGTATTCGACCGTATTCGTGAGAACCTCGGATTGCACAAGTCGGACAATGAGCAGAATCAGATCAACCGATCACTGAACTCTACATTGTCTCGTACGATTAACACTTCCATGACAACGTTCATTGTATTGTTGATCATCTTCATCTTTGGTGGAGCGGCAATTAAAGGATTCATCTTTGCCTTGATGATTGGTGTAATTGTCGGAACGTACTCTTCAGTGTGTATCGCAACACCAGTATTGATTGATTTCTCAGGAATGAGAAAATCGAAAAAATCGGTTGAGAACAAAGAAGTTGCCTCTGCAGAAGCGTAGGTAACAGATCAAATACTTAAAGGAAAACCTCTCGGCGTAATGTCGGGAGGTTTTTTTGTTTTAAGTGGGAGGTTAGACGTGAAAAGTGAGAAGTCAGAAGTGAAGGGTGAAAAGTGAGAATCAAAAAATAACCTTTCACTAATCACTAATCACTAATCACTAATCACTAATCACTAATCACTAATCATTAATCACTAATCCTCCCAACGGTATAGATTTTGCATACGTTATATATATAGATACCGATAACAATGATTGTACTTGTAGGCATAGTGTTAATAATGATCGTGGGCAACTGGCTCCTCGGAACTTTTGCTAACTGAACACTATTTCTACTACTTTCAACGTTCGAATAAAACAACGCACTTTTTCTTAAAACTCTGATACTTCCGAATTAACACAATTTTAGTTACTTTGGTTTATGAGCTTCTCCTGCCTGTTTGAAAGAGCTGCTATAGGCACTCTTGTTTTCTTTATTCTCAGTACTGCTCCTTCCATGGCTCAAATGGATCAGATGGACAGCACCATGCAAATAAAACGCTTCACTTACGACGATCTTGATAGTGAACGTTTCGAGAAATACAAAACTTCATCCTCCACCAACCGTTTGGCAGAAAATCCGGATGATCTAACGCAGGAAGTAATCATCATTGACGGAGATGAAATCCGAAAGTTTGGTCATACTACTTTGGTTGATGTACTGAAATCAATTCCAGGTTTCCGAACTTCTCAGCCAGGAAATGCCATCGAAGGAGAAACTTTCTTAATGCGCGGATTGCTGGGGAACGATCACACGAAAATTCTAATCAACGGAATTCCAATCAAACCGGAAGCCGTAAAAGCCATGCCGATTTCCGCTCAATTACCGATTCGTCATGCGGAATACATCGAAATTGTTCAGGGACCATCTTCTGCGACGTATGGATCCGATGCTATGGCGGGAGTAATCAATATTGTCCTTCCGGAAGTAGATCGACCTGTTTTTGCCTGGGCTGATGTGAGTGGTATGACTCCAGCAACTACTGATATTAGTCTGACACTGGGAGGTAAAGCCGGGAAGGGAGATAACGTTTTGAATTACCAGATTTTTGCATCCAGTCAGACTTCTGGGGATCTAAACCTTCGAATTAACAGGGATTCCATTTTGATTGATACTGCAGATTTGAACCAGTGGGAGAAAATATACTACTTGCAGGATAAAGATGACAAAGCCGTACCAGAGATCAATACGTTGTACAGAGCAAGTCGCTTAATTGGAGGGAATTTTCGATTTAGAGGATTTGAGTTGTTCGCCACAAACATGTACCGTGAGGATCATTCCGCTTTGGGTTCTTCTCCTTTGTCTGTATCTTATTCCGATCCTTCCAGTACGATGGGCGAAAGTATTAACTCAGTTGGTTTGCGGTTTGTTCATGACAACCGAAGACGTTATAGTTCCAGAGCATCGGTTTCTGCGATGTATTATCAAACTTTGGAGAATTCATCTTATTTGGCAATTCGCGATTCGTTATCGGCAGGACGAAACTTTATTTTTGGACGGTCTTTGGATTTACGTTTGGACTATCAGGGAATTATGCGATTCAACGACCAATTCAAGATGGCATTTGGTTCAACAGGACAATACAGCGTGTCCAATCCGTTTACCAGTTATTTAGGGCGTCGTTTTCATTTGGAAGGCACTTCGTTCGATTTTAAAGACAAAGATTTAAATCCAGAGACAACGACATCGCTTTCTGCTGCTTCGGACACAATTAGCGCTTTGGGAGATAGCAACTGGATTCCCAAGCATGAGGTTGCAAACATTGCTGTTTTCTCTCATTTCCTCTACAAATCAAAAAGTGGGAAATTAAACTTAGAAGGAGCAGCCCGAGTTGATTACAATACAGTGGACGGATTCCGATTTACACCAAAATTGGGAATGGTTTATCGTCCAACGGAAAAACTAAAGTTGGTTGCGAATTACGGGCGTGGTCACCGTGCACCAAGATCGTATCATTTGTACAATAATTACTGGCAAAAAGTAGTTGACATTGATTCCGTTGCACCAGAGCACTTCTTTTCTCAGGTTAATCTGAAACGTAAACGTGATACCTTACGAACCGAATTTTTGCAAGGAGGTGAAGTACGTGCAGTTTGGATGGTTTCACCCAACCTGAGGATTTCAGGTCGATATTATTGGCACTTAATGGAGAATCGCTTGACGAGAGTTGCTACAGTTCTTCCTCCTCCACCTGGAAATCTGGACTCAAATGCGACTGTTGGGTATGGGTACTATAACAACCGGACGGCTGGAACCTATTCTATTTTGCAAGCTGGAATGCTTACTCTGGAATACATCAAGAATTGGAAAGGTATGTCCGTTCGCGCAATGGGCTCGTACGAGCTCGCTACTGGTTATGAGGAAATCGAGGGTGAAGAAAGTGTTCAAGGATCTGTAGAACGATCTGCGGATTATCGTTTTGTGCCTTTACATTCAATAAAGGCAAACATAAACCTTGCATTTAAGGGCTTCACTTTTTCATTTCATAACAACGTTTTTGGGTACTTTACTTCCGATATTTATGTGAAAGGACGGACGGTACAGTACGAAGAATTCCCCGGGTGGAATTACAATCTAGATGTGCTGATGCACAAGGAGTTGTTCCGTCAATTAAGTCTGTTTGTCGGTGCTTACAACGTATTGAATTCATATCAATCAGGAATTCAGGGATCATCGCTGTCGAATACATGGAACTACAATCCGCAGTACGGTCGCATATTTAAATTTGGTCTAAACTTCCGCTTGAATTGAGAAAACTGTTGTTCATAGCGTTCCTATTTGCGTCTTTCCAATCGTGGTCGCAAGATTTTCGGATCAATGAATCTGAGAAGACGATGGCATTTGTTGATAAGTACAATGCAAAGGCGAGTAACAGTTCCAATAGAGATACCGCATTCTTCTATTATTATCGTGCGGTTGAAATTGCTCGTTCCATCCTCTATTATGAAGGAGAGTTGGTGGCTTGTCGTGGGTTGGTGGAATATCACAAGAACGACGAAGTATTTGACGATCGATTGGAATACACTTACAGAGTTGTTCAAATTCAGGAGAAGCGCGGGAGTGCCACTGAAAAGGCTGCAGCATATCAGCAATTGGGACTGTTGTATTTCGACGAGAAGATTTACAAAAAAGCCATCGAAAACTTCAGTCAGGGCTTCGAAATGAAAGGGATTTCTGCTCGAAACAAGTACGAAGCAGGAATTTGGTTGACACGATCATTTCAATACTCTAAACAAAGTGATAGCGCTTTGATCATTGCACGGAAGCTGCAATTCGACGAAAAAAAACTGACCGATTTCCAACGCATTACTTTGTACAAGGAGAAGGCAGAGATTTACCACAGTCTTGCTGCTTATCCTGAAGAATTGGAAACTTACGAGGCAATCGTCAAAATTGCTTCTGGCACGGTGAATAGCGAATTCGTTCCTACTGCCTGGAACAACATCGGATACGTTCATAAATATCTGAACAACCAAAAACAGGCGAAGAGTGCATTTCTAAATACTTTGAAGTCAGCGAAGTCTGAAAATCTTGAACTAAAAGCAACTGCTAATTACAACCTCGGGTTGATCCTTCACAATGAAGGGAAATCGGATTCTGCCATGGTGTGTTTTCAGGAAGCGCAGAAAATGTTTAAGGACCTGAAAGATTGGAGTTCTCTGGCAAGTTGTCGAAACATGATGTCGCTGAGTTATTTCCATAACAGTGACCCATTCAATGCAGAGCAGCAACTTAAACTGGCATTTGAACTTGAAAAAAAGCACAATTTAAAAACAGAAGAAGCCAAAAGTCATGAGATTCAATCGTTGTACTACGAAGATCAATTTGACTACGAAAACAGTTTAAAGAGCTACAAACGATACCTATCCATCCGAGACTCGTTACTAACACTGGAGCGGTCTGAAGAAGATCGTATGAAATCGAACCAGTATCGAGCCGAGCAGATTGAAAAGCAGCTCCGGGTGGTTTGGGCAAAGAACGAAATTGAAATCATCAGTCTGGCTGAAGAACGGGCTAGGATGGCAGCGGAACAGGAGCGCTCAGAACGATTGATCAAAGAGAATCAATTGGCGCTATCGCAGGAAAAAGCACGTGTTCAATTGCTGAAATTACAGGAAGAAGAGCTAAAAGTTCAGGCCAAACAACGGGAACTTGAATTGATCCGGCGTGATAACGAATTAAAAGAGTTAGCCCTTGAGAAGGAGCGACTTGTGGCTTCGGAAAAGGAAAGCGAAATCCTGAGGTTGGAAGCAGAGGCCGAAAAAGAACGCCTCAAACGTTTGAGTGAAGAGCAACGACGTCGTGCAGATCAACAGGAATTTCAGAACAGACTGCAATTGATTCTCGGAGTACTCTTATTCTTCATCCTTATCATTTTGGTGGTTTTGATCGCATATCGACAATTGCGTAAACGAAAGAAACGCATCGAAGAACAGAACCTTATTATTGCGGAGAGTAAGAAGGAGATTGAAGTTCAGAAGGAGAAGTCGGATGGTCTTCTCTTGAACATTTTACCATTGGCAGTCGCTGAAGAGTTGAAAGCAAACGGGGCTTCAAAACCTCGATTCTATGATGATGTGAGCGTTGGATTTACCGACTTTTCTGGATTTACCATGATTTCGGAAAAACTGACTCCAGAGGAACTCGTAGCACAATTGGATGAAATGTTCCTGGAGTTTGACAAGATCATTGAGAAGTACGAATTGCAGCGGATCAAGACCATTGGAGACGCATACATGTTTGCCGCAGGATTACCCGACCCATTAGATGATCACGCAGCCAGAAGTATCAAAGCTTCGATTGAAATCCGGGATTATATCGAGAAATACAACAAAACACTACCACCAGGAAGTCCAAAATGGAATATTCGCATCGGCGTGCATTCCGGACCGGTTGTCGCTGGAGTAATTGGTATTAAGAAGTTCGCCTACGATATCTGGGGAGACACAGTGAACACTGCTGCTCGAATGGAATCAAGTGGAGAGATTGGTAAGGTAAATATCTCAGGGAAGACCAAGCAACATCTTAATGGCGAATTCCAAACGGAACACCGAGGAAAGGTGGAAGCGAAAAACAAAGGGGCTATTGAGATGTATTTTGTGGAAAGGAAGTAGATATGTGGTACTTTTTTCTTGATGAAAAAGTACCCAAAAAATCAAGAATACTTTAAGGTGATTGCTTCGCATCATTGAATGCTTCGTTTTGCATGCTCCTTTCTCCTTGCAGTCGAACGCAATTTCAAACGGCATCCAATTATCACTGAAAAGTATTCAAGGTTATTTCCAGAGAGATTCACTTTTTCTTTAAGTCCGGGTTGTTTCCGAAGCGAAGAAGAAAACTTGATTTAAAGATTAGTTAAGCAGCAAAGGCGCTTGTCGTTTGGATGTTTCACATCCACTCGTTTGCTAGCTTTACTTCTTTGAATCAAGTTGCTGAGCGGCTAGAAACAACCCTTGATTTTTTCTCCCTTTTTTATCAAGGAAAAAGGGAAGAAGAGAGAAATTACAAATTCACAATCTCGTGCTTCTCATTCTTACGTAGGAACAAATTGAGAATAGTTCGAGCATCACGATCATCCGGCATGATGTCCAAATACGTTTTCCATTGCTGCGGAGGTTGCTTTTTAAAATGGAAAGGTGCGTATCCCATTCCTTTCAGTCCTCCGTTTTCTACGAGAATTAAGCTTTTTTCACTGCGTTGACGTCCTTTGTCGATGATATAAAAACTCTCGCCGTTCAAAGTCAATCGGTTAATTAATTGCTGACAACGCGCATTGTACGATTCCGGTGCTTCTTCACCTACGCAGGCACCCAAACAATTTTTGATGGTGTATTGAAAGCAAGCCGATTTCGTTTTGTCCAAATCGCACATCTTGTTGCAAAGATCGTAATCTTCCACTTGTCGTTCCAGGAAAGCGACGCCCTCACGCTTCGTAGTGAAGCTGGTAATGGCAGGCTCATTCATAGAGGAAACCTTAGCGATGAACAAACGCAAATATCCACCTTCGTCCGTGTAACTGTACAATCCGTAAGGGAACAAATGACGGCGTAGCGATCGATTGTAAATTGGTTTGTGTTGCTTGATCAAATAGGATTCACGAAGCAAAGAAATCAACTCAGAACCCGTCAATTCGAATTCTATTCGTGTGATTTCCCGCTGCATTTTGATCGCCTTCTTGGTAGTGTTGTTCCGAAGGTGTTGATCAATGCGTTTTCGAATATGAATGCTCTTTCCAATGTAAATCAACTCGTTCGTCTCATTGTAGAACTTATAGATTCCTGTCTTGTTCGGAATCTCGTCCAATTCGTTCAAATCCAGATTCGGATGTAATCGCTTTGGGTTGACTTCCTCCTGAATAAACGTTTGCAGGTTCTTCGCATCCGTTTCCATCAACAGAGTGAACAATTCCGAAGTGGCAAAAGCATCTCCTCCGGCGCGGTGTCTTCCGATTAATTCAATTCCGAGGGAACGGGTAAGTTTTCCAAGGCTGTAGGAATCATGACCGGGCAGTACAAATCGCGAAGCACGTACCGTACACATGTGGGGTCGGCGATAATCGTAACCCAATGATTTGAATTCCGCACGGATAACGTTGTAATCGAAGGCAACGTTGTGTGCAACGAAAACGCAATCCTGAGTAAACTCGATGATGTCTTTGGCAATTTCGTAGAATTTTGGGGCGTCCTGAACCATCTGATCGTTAATCCCTGTCAATTGAATGATAAATTGAGGGATCGTCGTTTCAGGGTTTACTAAGGTCACGTAATCATCAACTACTCGTTCTCCATTGTGTTTGAAGATGGCAATTTCCGTGATTTTAGAGCTTTTTGGACTTCCGCCCGTTGTTTCGATATCTACAATTGCGTAGTGCACGAAAGCAAAGATACAAATACCCTTCGCCAGATGAAACAAATCAGGAATAAACAAAAAGGAGGAAACAAAATGCTTCCTCCTTCGCCCAACCCCGGGGGTGCGTAAAAAGTGGTTAGGGTTAATCTCTATAAAGTTTCGTTTTCGATTTTGTGACGTTGAATCCAACATTGATTCCTGCCAATCCACCACCGCGACGCGATGTATAGAATAAGTTCACTGGAATGTTCAATGCACCAGCTCTGAATGTTCTTCCGAAAGCGAATACAAACATGGTACTCATATGAGTTACCCCACGACGATCTAGATGACGTGTATTCATATTGTAATCAGCATCCAGATCCATTACTGAAGGAATGTTGAACTGTCCACCTTGAAAGAATTCAGGATATGCAATAGGATCATTGTAGTTTCTGGTAGCGTATTCGTTCCAATCCTGATCGCTGTAGTATCTCCCGGCATCACCGAATGTTCCTTTGGTGTCGAAGAATCCATCCGATCTTCTTTCAATACTGAATCCAGGACCGAAGGCAAATTCCCAACCTGCTTTACCGAATCGGAAACCGTTCAAAATGGAAACGGAAGGGATAAATTGACCTTGTTCCAATCCACTGATGTTTACAAGGAATTCAAACAATCCTGAGAAGTTTTCCGTACCTACGTACTGCGCTTCAAATTGATACCCAATCATCGATAGGGTAGGTTTGATGTCCAGACCTCCCTGATCATAAGATCGCGTGGCAAATTCACGGTAATCTCCTGTCATCATTCCGACTCCGACACGAGGACCTGAATTGTTCATTTTACCTACACTTTTCGAGGCAACAACATCGTTTTTGAACTCCAATCGATCTACTAGAACAGCATCGCTCTCCATGTTGTGCATGTTGCGAAGTACAATGGCAATCATTCGTTGCAATTCGTTCTCCTGATCTGAAAATTCGATCATTTCTGTTCGATACAGTTTCTTTGATGCCACATCGATCATTTTCAGACTGATCACAATCTTATCTCCAATTCCATCGATGCTTCCGGAGATCGTGTAATCTACATTGAGTTCTTCGCCCATTCGAATCAGACATTTTGTACTCAAACATTCGTTTTGTAAGCTTGGATCCTTCGCTATGGCATCTTTCATGTCGTATTCATCGTAAACAGAATAATTATCCAGTTTGATGAGTTCGTAGCGGAGTAGTTTCGCCGCAATTTGTGGGTCGACATTCAATCCTGTTATGGCTGGGTATCCAACAGCAATAGTTTGATTTTGTGCATTACTGCTAAAGCTTGTGGCTAGAATAATTGCGATAAGTGTAACAATTGATTTCATGGTTTTATGTTTTAAGATTTTGATATTCAGTTGATAATTAAGCATGAGCGAATCCGGTGAAGGGAATAAGTACGTTCACAATGAATCGCAGCGTCCATCCTCGGAGGCTTCGAATCATTTGTTCTTTTAAAGATTCTTTAGAAGGTGCTATTCGCTTCAATCGTTTCATAGTTTTGATCTTTTGTTGAGTCAAATCTACGGGCAAACAACTGGTTGTGATTACTGAATTTCAGGGCAGGGAAATGTGCTCTTGTGAAAATCGCAAGTTAGAACGAGGGGTAAGAAAAAGGGCTGTTTCGAGTTGCGGAAATCACATATGAAGCTCCAGTTCCATCTTCTTTTTGAAGCTGGCAATGAAGTTTTTCAATTGACCGAAATATAGATTTCGTTCTTTTTCATTGTTAAGACTGATGACACTAGAATTTGCCATTTGTTTGTTCAATACTGCCAATGAATCTTCAATGTAGGCTTTGTCGATGGTGTGAACGGCATTCATCAGGTTGTGACCGAAATACAATCCTTCAAATGAATCTGTACGATAGTAGATTGTTGTGTTTCCGTTCAATGTTTCATTGTGATACATCTCGAATTCGTTACCGGAAGCAGGTGGTTCGGTTGTAGCAATAAATTTCTTTCCAACTTCTGCCTGTGCTTTCAAGTGATCTACAAAGCGTTCTAATAATTCAAGAATATAAATAGCGTAAGTAGGATCGTCAAATTGTTGTGACTCGAAGTAATAGTAGACTTCACGAACAAATCCTCTGAGTAGTTCCGGGTCGTAAATTTCACGAGAAGGAACTTTACAATACAAGCGAAGAACGTCTTGACCAATGCCGAAAACCTCAGGATCAAACTTTTCGTATTTGAATTTTTGATCTTTGAACTCTTCAATTTGCAAGTGCGTTTTCGCCCAGAAGAACAGCTTAAATCGAATTAGGTGCGGAAAATTCAACAATTGGATAATCGGGGTGTTGTTCACTGAGATTACCAATTCCGGCTTTTTCTGATCTTTCAATGCATCCAGTGCGCGAAGCATGTTTCGAAGGTACAAGCCCATACTGAAGTCATACCCCGCGATTGGTTGGTATTCGAAAAGTACTTTATTCTTATTTACGTTGAAGAGCGTATCCAGAGAGATATTGAAATGCTTGGAGAGTTTTTCCAGTTCGTAGATGGTCAAGTGGGTTTCTCCACGAAAACGCCGATAAACGGCATCCTGACTAATGTTTAGGATTTCTCCCACAACGTTTCCGAGCGAATCCTTTCCCTGGATTTCCCGCTTAATCAGGTCAAATATAACTCCTTGATGATCTCGTAGCATAAATACAAATTGGACACGGAAAGATAGGCATTTTGCGGTAAATGGATTGATCTTATCGTTATCCTACCCTCAGCGCTACTTCGACACGCTCAGTGCAACGCTCCAAAGGGGGATTTCCTAGATAAATGCAAAACGCACATTGAGCAAGAGAAAGTAGTACGCTGAGCTTGTCGAAGTGCACTGCTTTCGATTTCCCGAAATGTGAATAATGAATATGGTATATTGCATTTAACTTCGTTGCTGCTTCGCGGTCGGCTACGCTCAATGCGCAATTTCTCGTTATTTTCGAAAAATCATCGGCTCTTGCCAATATCTGGTAAGTTACCCTCCAAAGGGGAGAGGATTTCAAAATAATTGTATCAATTTCTACAACTACAAACTCTCCTTCTTATACCCTTCACCGACAACGGTAAACGAAGTCCTTCGGTTCCGCTGGTGGAATTCTTCTTTCAGATCTTCGTCCGTTTGACCGTCAATGTATGCCTTTGTGAGGTAAATCCGCTTGCCTTCCTGATCGAGGACGGGTTTCTTTCGTTCGTCTTTTAGGTAATTGGGTTGGTCTTCTCCATAACCTTTCGCAATGAGTCGTCCTTCGGGAAGTCCTTTTTCAATAAGGTATTCCACACAAGAATTTGCACGACGCTGCGCCAGTTTTCGGTTGTAATCATCACTACCGCGATTATCCGTGTGTGAGTTGATTTCTACAATCAGGTTTTCGTTTAGTACAAGAAGATCGAACAATTGATCCAATACTTCCTTTGACCGTGGTCTCAACGCCGAAGAGTCAAATCCGTACTCAATACCATCCAATTCGATTTCATCTTCAGGGATTGGATTCAAATAGAAATCCTGAGTTAGTGAAGCACTCGTTGTAATTGGCATGGTGGAAACAGACTCGGCCGTTGCAAAGTACTTTTCTTTGGTTCCTTTGATATACACCTGTTGCTGACGTTCCATGGTGATTTTGTAGTAACCATTTTCGTCGGTGATGATTTCTCTGTTTTCAAAGGCAATCTTACTGTTGATGTCCTTGAAATTCAACCTGGCATTTGGAAGAATATCGTACGTTTCAGCATCGAAACTAACTCCTTCAAGTGTGATTAAGATCGGTTCATTTGTAATTTCGTAGATATCGTAGCAATGTCCGTTTTCACAATCAGCACGATCACTTGCGAAGAACCCTTTTTCCATCAATGCATCCCAAACCAGGTACGAATCATCCATACTCGAATTGATGGGTTTTCCCATGTTTTCTGGTTGTTGGTATGCCTGATTGTCTCGGTTGTAAGTTGCCTTGAAAATATCCAGACCTCCAATGGAGTTCAATCCGTTTGAGCTAAAGAATAGGGTAGAGGATGCTTCGTGGAAGAATGGGCTCACCTCATCCAATACAGTGTTCACAGGGCGCCCTAAATTTCGCGCTTCTCCAACCGGATAACCGTTTTCGTCCAAATCGATTTCCCAAAGATCCATTCCACCTTCACCACCCGGGCGGTTGCTGGAAAAATACATTTTTGTTTCGTCCAGGGAAATAAACGGATTGATGCTTTTGTATCCCGGTACGTTTACAGATTCGGGTAATTTGAATGATTCGAAAAAGAGCATATTTTGCATTCTTCCGAAGTAGATCGCTTGCTCCTTTCTGTTATCGTCACTCCATTTCGTAAAGTAAACGATGTTTTGCTCTTCGTTTCTTTTCAACGTACTGTACGCACTCGAAGCATCATGACGAGAAGAGTTCAACGGGCGTCCGAAATTTCGAGCAGGAGTCCATTCACCGTTCGATTTCCGTTCGGTCCAGTATAAATCACATAGGAAACGTGAATCTTGTTTTTCGGGGTCAATCACCACGCCACCTTCCCGGGCACTGGTAAACATTACGCGATTATCATTTCCGAAATATGCCGGTGCAAATGACGCTGTTCCTTTGTTGAAGACGTTGGTGTCGGCTAGTTTTACCTCCATTTTGTCGTACACCTTCAAATCTTTCATGGCGTAGTAACAGCCTGTAATAAGCAATTGCGCACTTCGAAGTAATGAGTCGGAATAATTGTCTGAGCCAATGTACGACTCGAATAATTTCACTGCCTCTTCATGATTTCCGACGTTCATTTGCGCCAATCCGTAGTGATAAACATCTTCCGGGTACGAATCAAATGTGGAAGTTTTGGCAAAATGATCTACGGCTTTCTTATAATCGAATGTTTTTAGATGACAAGCAGCAATTTGATGCTCGATGTAATCACGCAATGGCACTGTACGAGCCGTATCAATCTTCTTTTGCTGTTTGGATTTTATCGACAACTTACTCAGCGTTGCTTCATACGGAATGGTAACCTCTTGCAACCCAATTGAATCGCTGAGAGCATTCTGGTAATTAAGCAATGCATTGTAATAATCCTGCTCTTCGTAATAGTTGTCGGCGTGGTACAACCAGACTTTTCTTGACTGTCCGAAAGTCAGAACCGGAAGCGCCAAAAGTAGAAGTAGAACTAGTTTTTTCATCGTTTCCATGTTATAATCTTGGACAAATTTTGTCGGTTTTCTTTCGGTCTTTCACGTGCATGTAGGTAAAGGACAATTCAACTCCTCCTCGTCCATTGGATGCCGTTGTTAAGGATGATACGTTTACATCGTAACCAATTTTTGCAATGAATCGATCCATTTTTGCTCCCACAGTAACGATGGCTGCATCAGCATTTCGATACACAGCACCAGCCAATAAATACATATCACTTCCCTTCATGTAGTATCCCAAATCAGTGGCAAATGTCAATTCCTGGAATTCTCTTTGTCGCATGTACAGAACTTTCGGCAAAACATAGAAAGTTTCCGTGATGTTGATTCGCATTCCGGCATGACCATAATAACGAATCGGAAGGTTGTTATCGATGCTCATGAATGTTTCTTGCGGCTGTGTCAAATTGAAGGCAGAAGCTCCAATGAACGGGTTGAATCTGCTTTCCTGCTTTGCGAAGAAATAAAGGAATCCTGCGTTTACAACCGGAGTAATCAGTGATTGCCCTGAAAAACTCTCGTTTGCGCTGATCGTCTGGTCAAATTCTCCACCGTTATTAGTTGTGTACTGATTGTTGTAAGTCAACAATTGGTACTCGAGTGTTTTTTGAGTCAATCCTGCCTGAACACCGAAAGAAATATTATGATTTTTGCTTTTATCCAACGAAGTGGTATACGCTACCGATGCAATTCCCTGGAGAGCGTTGTAGTTACCGATTCCAGCGCGGAAATTTGTGACTTGTCCACCAAACCCCCATTTCTTATAATTCTTATCGAAGCTAACCAAAGCAGAAGTGTACGGCTTGAAGTTGACAGCTTTCCATTGTGTTCGGTACTGACCATGAACGCGCCAATCTCCCTGAAAGACTCCCGTCATTGCAGGATTCAGGAACAATGGTGCTGCGTCGTACATGGACAAATGGGCATCCTGAGCGTTAGAACGAAACGAACCCAACGCCAAAATCAATACTATGAGAATACGTTTTTTCATTGCTAACGAATTAAGGTGACGTCACCCGATTTTTTAATTACCGCATTATTAGTCATGGTGACAGTGAATGTCCAGGTGTAAACTCCTAATGGTGCTGGTTGATTGTTGAACGTTCCATCCCAACCTTCTTCGGCATCAAAGGATTGGAAGATCAATTCTCCCCAGTTGTTGTAAACTCTGAAATCGACGTCTTTGAACGGTCCCCCACGAATCAGGAACACATCGTTTTCGTTGTCTCCGTTTGGTGTAAATCCTGAAGGAACTACCGGAGGTAAGGCAATTGTTACATCTTTTGATGTCGTATCAACACATCCATTCGCATCCGTAACGATCAGGTAAATGGTGTAATCTCCACCTTCGTCATAAGCGTGAATTGGATTTTGAATATTGTCTGCTTCGCCATCTCCATAATCCCAGAACCATTGGTTGATTCCAAGTCCTGTAGAAATATCAAGGAAGTCGATGTTTTCAAGAACCAATGCTGGATTTGGTGCGAAGTTGAAATCGGCATTTGGAGCCGGATTAATCGTCATTTGAACCGTTGTATCGTCTACACAGCCCAGGTCAGAAGTCACTGTCAGAGTCACCTGTTGCAGCCCTGCAGCATTGAATGTATAGGTTGGATTTTGATCTGTACTGAAATCAGGACCGAAGTCGTAATACCATGAATCAACGCTTCCACTTGAAATGAATGACAAATCAGAGAAGTCCACAGGTAGGTTTTCGCAGGCTACCGTTGGGTTGAAGTTTGCGATTGGCACTGGATTTACCGCTACAGGGATCGTTATGGTATCGAAACAATTGTTGTCCGCCCCTGCGATAAGTGTCGCATTATAGCTTCCCGATCCACTATACGTGTGAATTGGGTTTTGAACCGATGAAGTTCCTCCCGAGCCAAAGTCCCAATCCCAAGAGTTAATGGAGCCTGAATTGATAGTTGATAAATCGGTGAAAGTTGTATTGTCTCCTTCACATTCTTCTGTGACTGAGAAGTTTGCCGTTGGAATATCTTTGAAGGTTACCACAACAGCATCTGCATCTGCCGGACAGCCCAAAGCGCTTGCCGCTGTTAGCGTGAGTGTGACACTTCCATTACCAATATCTCCTGATGATGGAATGTAATTGGTAACCACGAAGTTCGGGCCAGGAGAGAAGCTTCCAGTTCCACTAGATGACCATGTTCCTGTATTAATTACTCCATTCACAGCACCATTCAAGGAAACCAATTCGTTGCTACAGAATTCCTGATCAGGACCGGCAACTGCTTGTGGCGGATCGATGAAGAATACGCGAATGGAATCAGTTACAGCAGGACAAATTCCCGGAACCGATGATAATAATATGTCTACATATCCCAAAACCGTATCGACCGTGGCAATGTTGTATTGTGTATTGATCGCCGTTGGATTCAGAATCGAACCAAATCCGCTGGTTGTCCAGTTTGGACTGAATCCAGTTGAGATTGTTCCGGTTAGATCCATCAAGTTCAGGTTAGAACAAACAGAATCGTTAGAAGTAATGGAAACAGTTGGTTCATCAATGAAGTTCACCTGAATGCTGTCTTGTTCCGCCAAACAATTGCCATTGTTCGTACTTGTCAATGTCAACCAGATATTTCCAGCAGTAACATCTGAAGCACTGATTAAGTAATCTGTCACTGGATCGGCTGCGGAAGGCGAGAAAGCTCCAAGACCAGTTGTTGTCCAGATTCCAGTGGTTGTGGCTCCTGTGACAGAACCAGCAAGGTTAATTTGCGTTTCGCTTGAACACAGCACTAAATCCGCTCCGGCTGCAACGGCAGGAGGATTGGTAAAGTAGATCACCATGGTGTCCTCGTAGTCTGGACAAGCATATAAACTTCCTGCTGATGTGAAGTATAATTCAACGCTGTCTGCTGCTAAATCTGTTGGTGATGGAGTGTATGTTGTGCTCAAGGCTCCTGAATTTCCAAAAGCTCCACCAGATCCACCGGACCAACTTCCACCGGAGGCAAATTGGATTGTCGCGTTGATCGGAATAGCTCCAACGTTGTTTTTACAGTAGGAATCATCGGGACCAGCGTCGGCATCCGGAGATTGCACATACGTTACCTGCATCGTATCGATAGCGGGCTCACAGTTTCCTGTGGATGTCAATACGAAAGTTACAAATCCCTGGGTGTAATCACCGGGACTTGGATCATAGGTCGTGATAAGGTTCGTAGGATTGTTCAAAGTTCCTGTTCCGTCAAGAACAGACCAAATCCCCGTGGTTGTACCTCCTGTTACACTTCCGTTTAATTGCACTTGATCTTCAGCACTACAAAGCGTAGTGTCGTTTCCGGCTCGCGTAATTACTTTACGTTGGAATGACGACATGTAGTGATACAAACATCCTGTAGTTGGTCCTCCATTAATTACTCCCATAGAGAAGAATCCAGCGGAGTTAGAGATGGTATTTTGCGTTCCACTTGGAATTTCTGTGGTATTGAAATCGATTTGAGCACCGACCCATGCACCACCAGTTCCAGGTACAGGATTAAACGAAGCCGGGTTAATGGTTCCGGTTCCGGGACCTGTCAATGTGAATGAGTTTTCATCTCCTGCTTCACAGAGAAGGTTGAGCAAGAATTGTTGATCGTTATTTCTTGAGAAGGAAACTTCATCCGATCCCGCACAGTTAAGCGGAGGCAGAATGGCAAGTCCTAGCTCACAACCATAACCAGACATGTGAACCAAATAAACAGGCTTATCCGCGCTTACATAAGTAAGTGGTTGTGTGATGGAATATTGTACTGTTTCCCCTTGATTTGCCAGTGTAGTTGTAACTCCACCGTCATCAATAGTAATGTTTGTAAAGTTTTCAGCCGGAATGATAAATATCGATTCGTTGGAACCAGGATTCAGGAATCCGATATTGACGATGTAATCCGTACCGATAACGTCCGTTGGAACGATTTGATCCCCCATTAAGTCAAAACAACCTCCACCACCGGCGGGATTTACGGAGTCATCGTTAATAGTGACCGAAACCGGTTTGTCGGATACAACAATGGATCCACTCAAGCTACTTCCGGGATTGCTCGTTGTCATTACAACGTTCTCGCAGGTATACACATTTCCTGCAAGAGGAAGTGTTACGGAATAAGTAGTATTTGCAGGGTGTCCTACAACATCGCATTTAGGAGTGATCCAGATGGTTGTATTGTCCTCGGTTGCTACAACAGAGAAGAATTGTCTTGGATCGGTAACAAAGCCATCACCATTTCTGTCATTGTTCAAATCCCGGTTGTTCCAAATGGTTTGGAAAGGCGTAACGAATTCTGTCCCCATTCCGTTTTGTCCTTTTAAGGAGTATGTTTCTGGGTTGTTTGGAGTTCCCGGTGAAATATTGATAAGGTCGGATATGAAATCATATACAACAGTAATAAATGCATCGGAAGTAATCTTGAATCCAGATGTAAGAATGGCGTCCGCAGGGGCACTTTCCAAATCGTTTACCAAATGGTTCAGGTCCACAGATACAAGGCTACTGGCAGGAACAACAAATGTTGTATCGTAGGTTGCAGTAGGCATTTGAATGCGGACAGTAGCGGGAGCTCCTAATGATGAAATTCTGAAGGCCATTTGGGTATTTCCATCATGATCGGGAGTAACCCATGGCGCAGCGAACCAGAATACAGTATCCACCTGTGCCTGAACATTGGTGAATGCCATTTTTGCTAACATCAAAAGCAGTAGTATGTATTTCATTCGTTTCATAGCTACTTTCTTTTATTTCTTTTCTTTTTCACGCTCGTCGATGTCCTTTTGGATTTCCTCCAAAATGCTTTTGTTCAACTCATCGTCTTCGTCATCGAGCGATTGTTTTTTCCTTGTAAGAACAAAGGATAACATAACTTCATGCGATCCAACCTGATAATTGCTTAAGTTGGAAAGTGTGTAATCAAAGCTATAGCCGATGTTAATTCGATCCTGGATTTGCATTCCTGCGGCGAATCCAATGGCATCGTCAGAACGGTAAAGCAATCCTGCCCAGTACTTATCATCGAAAGTATAGCGGAGCATTCCAGTATATTGAATCGGCAATGGACTCACGTATCGAACCATCAAACTTGGTTGGATCTGGTTGTTCTTTTTCTTCTTGTTTTTGAAGTTGAAGTTATACCCGGCAATAGTGTTGTAATGGAAATCCAAATTGGTGTTGTAGCTGGTAAATTGGATCTGACGTCCCAAAAGTCGCTGGAAGGACCCCATAATGAAGAACTTCGGCGAATAGAGATTGAATCCTGCATTCACATCGATTGCGTTGGCAGAATAAACGGTTCCGGTAAGAACTTCGTCTCCGGCATCAGCGATGATTGCATCGTACAAACGAACGCGGTGCTGCATGTATCCCGGCTGAACTCCCAGTCCAAGTTTCATGGTTTCCGAGAGCTTGAAATGATAGGCGTAGTTCACGTAAACAGTAGTGTTTCCTGTAATTCCTTTTCGTTCAGAAATAATTGAGGCACCGTATCCAACTTTTCCTTCATTCTTATACGACCCCATGAAATTCCCCATGATTAAGGTCGGTGCTCCATCGAAACCAACCCATTGACTTCGATAAGACATGTTGGCTTCATGAGTTTCTTCGCTTCCGGCAATCGCAGGATTGAAGTAATAATCGTTCATCAGGAAATTGGAATATCCTGCTAACTGTTGACTCCATCCACTTAGGGTGAAGCCGAGAACGAATGCTATGAGTAAATAATTCGACTTCATTAGTTTCTATCTTTTAGTACGAGCAAGGCTCCTTTGAAAATATCGGTTTCGGGATCACCGCTGTCTTTTAAGTCGATGATATAATAGTAAGTGCCGTCAGGAACGAATTCATTGTTGAACCTTCCGTCCCACGGAACGTCGTATCCATCCGATTCGAAAATCAACTGACCCCATTCATTGTAAATCTCTACACGCGCATCTGGATACAAAAGATCGAGGAATTCGAGTTTCCAAACATCGTTTCGTAAATCTCCGTTTGGCGAGATCGCATTTGGAATCAGGGTATTGATTTCGGTAGTCACCGTGTTGATGGAAATAATTTCAGAAGTACTGTCTGTACAACCAAGATCGTTCTCAACTACAAGTGACACAAGGTAATTTCCGTTGGCGAAGTAGGTGTTATTTGGATCTTCTTCTGTAGATGTATTTCCATTTCCAAAATCCCAACTGTACGTTGTTGCATCCGTTGATGTATTAATGAAATTGAATACGGCTCCAATGTTCAATCCGTTGTTAGTGTTGTAAGAGAAATCCGCGACCGGAGCAGCTGGGATACTAACAGTTTTTGCTATTGAATCGCGACATCCATCAGCAGATTCTACGTAATGTAAAACTGTGTAATCAGCATTCGCAGAGAATATTTGTTGAGGGTTTTCTGTCGCAGATGTTCCCTGACCTCCGAAGTCGTAGTACCAGAAGTTTAAGGTTCCATTGGCGATAGTAGAAGCATCTGTGAATTGAACCACCACCTGATTGCTCACACAGTTTGCTGCGTGCGTGAAATCGGCTACCGGGATATCAAATACTTCGGCTTGTTGAACGATGGTGTCTGAACAACCGTGAAGCGAGGTAACGATTAGTTCCACATCATATGATCCAGGAGTGGCATATGTGTATACATCGTTTTGATTGCTGGAAACAGCTCCGGCTACTCCGAAATCCCACTGCCAGGTATCAATGGCTCCAAATCCAGTATTCGAGAAATCCGTGAATTGTGTTTGTTCATTCAGACAGACATCGTTTGCACTGAAGTTTGCTGTAGGCGGTGCAATGAATTCGATCTGAACGTTATCCGTTTCTGCGATACACCCCAGATTGTTTGTTGAGGTCAATGTTAGAATCATGAATCCACTTGAAACTTCCGCCGCCGTAGGATTATATACTGCGCTCAGGTCTGTTGAGTCAGCTGTGAACGTACCATTTCCTCCAGTCCAGACTCCCGTAGTTGTTGCTCCGCCGATAACACCATTCAATGTTACTGCTGCGTCGTTCGAACATGAAAGGATTCCTGCTCCTGCGTTTACAGTTGGTGCCGGAGTGAATTGAACAAAGAAGCTGTCCTGAACAGCCACACAGTTTTGGTTCGCTGTAGATTCCAGGTAGATCCAAACTCCTCCAGAAGAAATGTCGGCAAAACTAGGCTGGTAGGTTCCGTTCAAATCAAGGTTGTCCGGTGAGAAGATTCCATTTCCAGAAGTGATCCACTTACCTGTATTTGTTACACCAGTAACTGTTCCGTTCAATGTTACCAGAGGATTGTTCTCGCAGACAAAAAGCGTATCAGTGATTCCAGCATCAACTGTCGCGCCCTGCGTATACGTAATATACATGGTGTCTGATTCAGGAATACATGATCCGACATTGGTAGATAATAGTACCAACTCAACTGTTCCGTTTGTCAGGTCGGCTTGAGAAGGAACATATTGTGCGTCCAAAGCAGAGCTGTCCGGTAAGAAAGTTCCGGTTCCATTCGAACTCCAATATCCTGTGGTTGCTCCTCCTTCAATAGATCCGGCAAGTGTTGCAATGGCATTATTCTCGCAAAGCGATTGATCTGCCGAAGCACTGACAATTGGTGCTGTTTGTACTTCCAAAACAATTGTATCCTTCAATACCGGACAAGATCCTGTAGTTGTTAAGATAATGTTGATTGGAGAGATGAGTGTATCCAATGCACTTGGGACGTACACATTGCTCAGAACATCTGTCGCAGAACTGAATGTTCCAAATCCGCTGGTGCTCCAAACTCCAGTTACGTCACCACCGCCGATGGATCCATTAATTGGGAAAGTTGTATTGGCACAAACGGTATCATTCGCTCCCGCATCAATGAATGGATAAGATGTGAATTCTGAAAGATATGCGTAACCACTTCCGTTTCCGTCATTTCCTGAGATTACTGCCATCCCGAAGATATCTCCTGTGTTGGTCACTTCGTTGTATGAGTTCAATGGAACATCGGTTGTGTTGTAATAGATGACCGCCGCTTGATATGCTCCTGCTGTTCCGGGCACAGCGCTGAAAGCACCTGCTGGGATCAATGCTCCGTTTCCGTTCAGTGCAAATTGTCCTTCAAATCCAGTTCTGGTGTAGAGTACCAAACCGATTGAATCCGTTGTCGTTCGTGTGAATGTGTTGCTGTACTTTCCTGCACATAATAAATTAGGTACTTGCGCTCCACTCAATTCACAACCATATCCTGTGGTGTGCCAAACGTAAACAGGTTTGTTCGTGCTTATGTAGTTGATGGCATCTGTAGTGGCTAATTCAAATGTCTCTCCCCAGCTAATTACGGCATTCGTTGTAGTAGAGTTTTCAACGGTGATACTCGTTCCGTTTTGAGTTCCTAAAATGTAAATGCGATCGTTTCCTCCAGTAGCTCCTTGTACGATGAAGTCGCGCCCAGTGAAATTTTCTGGAGTGATTTGATCTCCCATGGTACTGGTACATCCACCATTTGTAAGGGCGCCACTGAAAACTGTAACTGAGATTGGCTTGTCAGACGAAACAATGGATCCTGCCAGGCTTGTTGCAGCAGAAACATTCATATCTCTGGCACTGTAGGTCTCACCTTCATTTAAAACTACGGAGTAGGTTACGTCTTGTACATGTCCCGTGATAGCTGTTCTTGGGGTGAGCAAAACAGTTGTGTTGTTCTCTGTTGCAACAATGTCAATGGATGAGAAGGATGCTGGAGTGGTAGCTCCGTTGTCCCAGAATTTTTGGAAAGGCGTATAGAAGTTGCTGCCAAGTCCTTTGTTACCTTTTAATGAAAAGATCTCTTTGTTGCTGGCATTTTTTAATTCATAGAAGGCGCTGATCTGTTCTGTAGCGGTTACTCGAATCCCATTGTTTGAAACGACATCTCCTGCCGGACTTTCGATTTGAGCGAGAAATGGGGTGAGATTTACACTATCCACCGAGTTTGCCGGAATGTTTAATGTGATTGGTGTAAAACCTCCATTTGCAGGAAGTGACACGGTGACATCGGAAGCATTTCCGTAGGTCATGAATCGTAAAAAGATTGGGGTGTCACCTGCGGATGCAGAAACTTCTGGAGCGGCAAACCAAAATATGGTGTCTTGCTGGGCAAGGGCATTGCCAGATAGAAAAGTCACTCCAATAAATAGCAGACTCCTGAATAGGGCTGTCATAAGCAGTGCGTTTACGGCGACGTGCAAATAAGTTAGCGTTTCACCAGTTAGTTGAGCGCAAAGTTATGGCTTTTCAAGTAATAATGAAATTTAAAGGGTGGTTTTAGGTTATTTGTGCTTTAATTTAACTCTTTGGTCGAAGTAAATTAACAATTCATCGAATGTTAAGGTGGTCTTGATGAACGTTTGTGGCTTTCATCAATTCCAGAATAATTGCAAAAAAAACGCCGTCCCAACGAACGACGCTCTACTGTACCTAACTAAAACTATACGGATCAAGCTTGTCGGTAACGATGTACTGCCAATAATGGCAATCCAATCAATGCAAATCCCGAGACACCAATGACCAATCCGATTCCGGCGCCTGGCCAATGCATCACTTTGAATAGAATTGCAATAAGGGTTAAACTTCCAAAGAATGTACTTAAGATGAATGCGGCTTTTTTCATGATTCTGGTTTTTCTATTTGAAAGTAGAATGCGTTTCAAACCAGAAGTAACAAAGAAGCGGTCCGAAAAAAATCGAACCGCTTGCGTTGTTGTGTCTAAAACCTAACTGTACTTATGAAGAATGGATACAACGCTATAAGTTTATTTCATGATGATCATACTCATGGTCATGATCGCCGTGTTCGTAGACTCCGTCGCTTCCGACCCATCCTTCTTCGCGATAAATCTGACCTTCAAGATTATGTTTGTGGTCATCGCCTAGTCGGATAATTCTGTTGTCAATTAACACAGACTTTCCTTCTGGAATTTGAATTCTTAAATCCACCTCTTGTCCTCGAAGTTTGTCTTCTTTAGGGAAGAGATACTTGGTGTCCATGTAAAGTGAATCTCCCCGAACATCAATTTTGTATTTAATATTTTGACTTCTCTCTCGTGCTTTTTTCGAGGAGTAACCACTTGCACGATAGATTTTGGTGATATGGAAAAGTGAATCTGGTGATGGAGTATATTCCACGGAAATACCGTACTTGCTCAATGAGTTCCCATGCACTCCAAACCATCCGATGTTTCGTGTATTTCGTACCGTTTTTCCTGATTGGTTACTGATCGCTCCATCAAAAGGAATAATTGTCAATTGTTCGGCATCCACGACCACGGCTTTTTCGTTGGTCTCGGTTTCTGCTGCCCAATCACGACCAGCTTTAATCCCAACAACTGCACACATGATTCCACCTACAATTCCAGTGATCACCAATCCTCCGAGGGCAAGTTTTGTCCATTTATTGAACAGTCGGAAAACGAGCAGGATTCCCATAGAGAACATGAATAAAATGCCACTGATTGCTCCCATCAATCCACCAATCCACATCCATTGTACATCACCAGGACTGTTAAGACTGAGTTCTCCGTATTCCGTGATAGACATAAATCCGCCATCACCTTTTACAGGAAGGAACTCAAATCCCTGCACGAAAAAGATGATGAAGCTAATCAGGAAGATGAACCCAAAAATGATGAAGCCTGCACCGATAATCGTTCTGAGAATTTGCTTTCCACGGCTGATGCGTTTGTTGTAGTGAACATCGTGTCTAACTCGATCTGCAAGATTTTTTGATCCGGCACGAACGCGTTCAGCTGCCTGGTCCACTTCTTCTTTCACGGTTTCGACGTTAATCGGACGACCTTTCATTCGAAGACGATCAATAGTACTTTCAGCCTTCGGGATGATGATCCAGAGAACGATGTACATTGGAATGGCGATACCAGTGAACAACAACAGAACGAAAATTACGCGCATGATCACCACATCGATGGCGAAGTAGTTAGCGAACCCCGCACAAACACCACCAAGCATAGCTGATTCCGGATCTCTGAACAAACGACGTTCTCCACGTTCATTTGTAGAACTTGACGCATACGCTTCGGATTGCGCTGATTCAGTAGCGTCGTTTTCAACATAATCACTAGGATCACCGAGCGTATTCAGAATTTCTTCAATATCAGCCAATTCAACCACTGATTTTGAATCACTCAACTTCGACGTACAGATTTCAGCAATACGCAATTCGATGTCTTCAATAATCTCCTGACTTCCTTCTTCTGATCCAAGTGCGGCGGTCAAGCGGTTAATGTAATCTTGTAACAGGTCGTAAGCATCTTCCTCGACCAGGAAGTTTGTGCCTTTGATATTTACGGATATTGTCTTTTTCATTTCTGGTTGTTTTTGGTGATTTTGATTACGGCTGAATTCAATTCAGTCCAGGTACCGTCCAATTCTTCCAAGAATGTTTTCCCCATCTTGGTTAGGGAGTAATATTTGCGTGGTGGTCCGGATGGCGATTCTTCCCATCGGTAGGTGAGTAATTCACCATTTTTCAATCGCGTGAGAAGTGGATATAGCGTTCCTTCGACAACGATCAACTTGGCATCTTTGAGTGCATCCAGTATTTCGGATGGGTATGCTTCCTTTTGATCGAGAATCGAAAGAATACAGAACTCCAGAATTCCCTTCCGCATTTGAGCCTTTGTATTTTCCAATTTCATATTAGTATTTGATTTGTCTTTCTTTTTACAATTTGTGAAATACGAATAGTACTATCACATCACAAAGATATGTGTAAAAAAATGTATTATGCAATACATAGTACTGTAATTATTTTGAATTGATGGTGTTTTTTACTCGGGAACCATTGGTTTTAAAGGGTATTCAGCCTAAATGAAAAATTTGTTAATTTTTTTCTTTGAAGGAAGAATGTGCTAAAAAGTGACTTATCCGGATAACGACAAAGCAGAAGTTTTTAACTGCAAAGGCGCGAAGGGCACAAGGTTTTGCTCGTTGCTTATAAGAAGTACACTAGTTTATGACTTCTAACCGAATTTTTTCTCAAAATCACGCATTCCAACTTTGTAGGCTGCCGTTTTTTCTTTGCTGTTAAGATGGATTACTTCCCGAACTTCGGAAACTAAATCTGGGTATTTCTCACAGAACGTCATAAGGGTGCGCATGGAGTACATTTGCAACGCTACTTTGTTCGATGCGTCATTGATAAAACCAAGACATAGGTCGATTAACTCCGATTCACGGTACTCTTGCACGCCAATTTCGTTCATGCAATTCAGGATGTTTCGTAGCATCGTCTGGTCGTCTGTTTCGAAAAGTGTGTCTAAAAGTCGACGATAATAGGGCAGACCATCTACTTTTCTATCCTTGATCATGTGGACTAACAGCCACGATCCATACTCTTTGAATGGATATGGCTCAAGTTCTGTGATACAATTCACCAATGCATCCAGTCGATCTGGCGACGCTGTAAAGAACTTCGTAAACTTTGGAATGTCACGAGATTCCCGAAACGAAGTGAGTTGTCGGTGAATTTCGTCCATGATTGCTTAAATATCCCTTCGTTTGATGATCCAATACGAAGCACCGATAAACGCTGCAATATAGCCAAGAGCCAGCAACGATGCCTGAGTGACCGTCATCAAATAAGGATTGGGAGCTTCCACTACAAAGAAATGCATTGGGAAAGGAACCAAATCCGAGAAAGTACTTAAAGGAAAGAACTGTGCATATTCCTGAACGGCAATAAACCCGATAATTCCTTCAATAAGTGTGGAGAAGATGTAAATAATGATCGCAAGAGCGGGCAATCTTACCAGATTTGCAAAGAAAAATGCGAACGCAAAGTATCCGAGGGAGGAGATAAAGTAAACTCCGATGTACTCGATACCATCAAAAACGTTACCTCCACCATTAATCAATCCTGCAACAAATGCGACTAGAAATGTATAGATCGTTACGATTAGGGTAAGACCTAATACAACAATGAATTTTGATAATATTAAATCAGATTTTCGCAATCCATCAATTGCATTCTGACGTTGTGTTTTGTATTTCAGCTCGTTCGTTGTGAATACGATAATGATCACACCAACCATGAGGTTGAACCATGAGGCACACCATGCTGTAAGTTGATAGGAATCTGGGAACATATATCCTTCAATGGGAATTCGGATGGGACCTACTTCTAATAGTGATAACATCCAATACATTACAGGAACTACCAATGCGTACACGAGCAAAATGATCTTCGCCGTGTTCGAACGCTTCAATTTCATCCATTCTATAGTAGCGAGTTTCATCATGACGTTTTTACAATTTGTAGGAATTGATCTTCCAAAGTTTCATTAAATACAGCCAATTCGTTCAGCACAATTCCGTTATCGAAACAGTGCTTATTAAAATCATCAGCTTTCATACCCTGAGCAGCAGAAACGATGAAAAGATTGTCATCATCCTTGTAGATGCTGTAAGCGTTATTTTCGTTGACAAAAGATCTGAGCTTGGACATGTCTTCAGCGTGTGCTTTAATCAACTGAACCTCTTCATTACCGATGATTTCGGCAATCGTTCCGGTTCTGATTAATTGACCTTTACGAAGTATGGCACAGTGCGTACATACTTTCTCTACTTCATCCAGAATGTGAGACGCAATCAAGATTGTTTTGCCTTCTTTTCCGATTTTAATGATCAACTCACGAATGTCTTTGATTCCTTGAGGGTCCAGACCATTGGTAGGTTCGTCTAAAACAAGTAATTCCGGATCGCCAAGTAATGTAGCACCGATCGCCAGGCGTTGTTTCATTCCTAGTGAAAAGGTCTTGAAATTAGAATCTTTTCGATCGTACAAATCCACTTCTTTCAAAACACGCTCAATTTCATCGGCAGGATTTTGAATATCCTTGATTTTCGCTGTGATTTCAAGATTTTGAACCGCTGTTAAATACGGGTAGAAGTTGGGTGTTTCCAGCAACGCACCAATACGTTTTCGGTTTTCATCTGCCTGTCCGTTTTCGAACCAGGAGAAGGAACCAGAGCTTGGTCTGATAACTCCAAGCAACATACCAAGAGTTGTAGTTTTTCCACTTCCGTTCGGTCCTAGAAGCCCGTATACCATTTTCGGCTGGATTTCTATGCTCAGTCCATCGACGGCTTTAAAGCCTTTGTAGGTTTTGGTGAGGCCGTCTGTTTTCAGTATCGTAGTTGCCACGTGCGTTTATTTTGAATCTAAAATAACAAGTATTCTTGAGTCAACAGGATTTTAGTGAGCAGGGATTCAATCCGGTGACTATTTGTCGAATATCGATATAAACGGAAAGTGTCTAAGACTTCGCAGCGACGTGATTGGTCGAAGGCTTCACTACGTTTCGAAACGCATATGCGAAAAGCAGCATAGGAAGCATCGCATGAGGAATGCGGTAGACAGTACCTGCAATTCCCTGATACATAGAATTGAAATCAAGATCTGATGTACTTATTGGGAATGCTGTTCTGGCAAGGGTTGTAAGTGTTCCCCATAGTACGAGATACACCAAAGCTGGTTTGTAAAATGGTTTTGGCAAGAACAAACAAGTGGCTGCAATGAAGTCGAGGGTTCCAACGGTGAACAGGAAGTTCGTTGCCTGATTTCCTGTCAATCCTAAAATGGAAGTAGTCATTGAGTGGAAGTTCCCAGGGACATAATGCCAACCAACTGCAAACAATCCGTGCCCAACAAAAGTCAGTGCAATAATAATCTTGAGTGAGAACTGCGTGTGTTCTCTCGTCCAGCCGGAGAAATTTCGGACAAAGATTAGAACTGGCAGAAGTAATTTTGAACCATGTTCGATAAGTTGTTCGGGGACATAGCCAGCATCTTCGAAAGCTACCCAACTATCGGTAAACAGGCAGGCGAAACTTAGAATGGCAATACATTGTGTAATTACAGGTCTTCTCAACCAAATGAGACCGGAACATATCAGGAATATCAATCCAACAAACTGGTTCAAGGTTGCAGTGTCATAATCTAAGAATGCAAAAGGACCTTTACCGCTCAGAAATTTCATGGCATAACCAAACAACAGGAAGAAAAATGCCCATCGCAACCATGAAGAAGTTCTGATATGTTTCAACCACTGTTTCACAGGTTCATTTCTTTTGGTGTGATTTCAAAATAAATTTGCTCCTCCTTTTCTGTAGGTTCCAACATTTGGACCTGAACTCCACCTTTTCTCAGGTCGCGAACCATCAGGTATTCGTCACCGTTTCTGGTAACTTGCATTTCGTCGTGATATGAGTTGAAAGAGGCTCCGGGATTGCGCGGATTGATAGGGTAGAGTATGCCTTTCATTATCTCGTGATCCGTACATTCCAATACGTCGTATCCGCCAAAGGTAGGATGTCCGTTTGAAGAAAAATAGAAGATGTTTGTTTTTGGATCGAGATATGGTGAAACGTCGTCTCCATCAGAATTAACTCTTCGTAAGTCTTCTACCTTCTGAGCAGATTGGTTCTCATCCAGGGTTGCTACAAATAAATCGTAGTTTCCATTTCGGTTGGAAGAAAAGTAAAGGCTGTTTCCGTGTAAGTATGGAGTCTTGTTGTCGCTTCCATCGTTCACTTCAGCATTCATTTTCTTAACGTCTGTAATGTTCTTTCCTGATCGTTTCCCAATGTATATTACCGACTTTCCGTTTTCTTTCTTTGTGAAAACCAGGGATTTTCCATCTGAAGATAATGCTGCGAAATCCACGTCGCCAGAAATACCCTTGAATGCTTTTGCTTTCCAATTGTCTTTTTTGGCTGATTCCAAATACACCTTTCCTTTCTTAACAGTGACCAATTTTCCCCAGGTGTTTTGAGCAGAGGTAGTTTTACTGGCTTCTATGTTCTGAGTTGGGTGCACTACATTGTTCCATGATTTGTAATCGTAAACCATAGCGATGCATTCCAGGTAGAATTCATAATCTGCACGAACGTAAGGGTATTCCTCTTCGTAAGGAGTTGTCTCACCAAGTTTTCCGAATAATTTTTTGAAGTGCTTCAGGTTGTGCTTAATGAAATCGTATTGTCCGTGTAGCATTCCTGTTTCAAACAACTTGAAATAGTAATTAGGATCTTGTTCTATCGCAAAGTCAATTCCAGAATTGTAGAAGTAAAATGCCGAATCCGTCACTCCAGCTTGCCGGTAGATATCAGCGAGAAATAAATGAGCTTCAGTTAGTGCGAAACTAGTATTGATTGCTTCAAAAAGCGACAGTTTTGCTCGCACGGTATCACCGTTTGCATAGTATTCGCATGCTTCGTTATAGAAGGGTAATGCTTCATAAATTGTTGCAGAGTTTCCCTTTACATGATCGGGGTTCTCATGCGGGTCTTGAGAGAAAATGAGGCCTGTTATTAATACAAAGAAAAGGCTCAAAATCGGTTTCATAGTACTGGCTTTTGCGCTCAAAGATACTGGGGTCAGAGGGAATAAATTGCGGCTTAAATGGATGATAAATAATATTTAATATTCAGTTAATTCAAGCGGATTCCGCTTAATGTTTTCGTTTCGTTGAGTTAAAGAATACGTCAGCTAAATGCGTTAAGTACTTAATATCTTAATACAGGGTTAATAAATTTATTCTAAACTTAACACATTGTTTCGCGGCTAGTCATGAGTGATTGTTCTTTTTGTACAAAGCTAAAACTACCGACTTCCATGAAACAAATTTTACTTGTAGCATTGCTGCTTTTTGCGTGCAATGTTTCAGCGAATACTGATCGCTACCGCCTCATGTTCAATACCGATCCTTCTACGGAAATTACTGTTGGATGGGAACAGGTGAGCAGTTCTAACCCAGTTGTATATTACGGTACTACCGATCACGGTACTAACTGGGCAAACTATTCCAATTCTCAAACACCGCATCGTCAGGTGACTTACCAGGGAATGGACAACCGATTTGCATTAATAACGGGTTTAACTCCAAACACTATTTATTACTTCGTAATTAAGGATGATGCAGGAACAAGTCAGCGATACTGGTTTAAAACCTGTCCGAATGTGAATACCGAAACACTTTCATTTGTTTCTGGAGGAGATTCACGATCAGGAGCTACGCAGCGCCGTAACTCAAACCGAATGGTAGCTAAAATTCGTCCTCACGCAGTATTGTTTGGAGGTGATCTTCAGAATACACCAAGTAATGCTGTAATGCAAGAATGGTTGGACGATTGGCAGTTAACAATCACTTCTGACGGACAAATGATTCCAGTGGTACACTCTTACGGAAACCACGAAGAATATGGAAACGGTGGACCAAACTTGATCCGCGACTTGTTTGATACAAACTATGACGTATACTACAACCTTCGATTTGGAGGAGACTTATTCTCAATGTACACATTGAATGGTGAGGTTCTTCCGGGACATACCATTGCGAACAATACGGTTCGTGTTGCTCAAAGAAACTGGTTGAATACCACTTTGCAGGCAGATAACTCTATTTGGAAAGCAGCTCAATATCACCGTCCTATTGTTCCTCACTACTCAAGTAAAGGAGAAGGATCGGATGAATTCTATGATTGGGCGAATCTATTCTATGAGTACGGAGTTCGTTTGGTAATGGAATCTGATGCGCACGTAGTGAAGATGACGGAAGAAGTTCGTCCTGCACCAGCTTACACAGGAGTTCCACATACATCACCTGGAGGAAGTTCTAGTAACTGGTTTACAACTGCCGGAGTCGCTACGAATAAAGGAATTACATTTATTGGAGAAGGAACATGGGGAACAATTCGTACTCCGGATGATTCGCATCCAATGACTACAGCGATGGCAAGTATCTACAGTTTCAACTGGATTTTGGTAGATGCATGTAAAATTGAAATTCGTACGATTGATACGCAGAACCCAGCGGCAGTTCCGGAACACGTACCGGGAGATTATACATCTATTTCTCCTGGACTTGATGGTCAAATCTGGAAGCCAGGTGCAATGCCAACAGGACTGAGATCAATCATCCGTTGTAACCCTCCAATTGTTGATTTCACCGCAAGTGCAACAAACGTATTTACAGGAACTAGCATCAACTTTACGGATCTTACAGCGAACAGCCCAACAACATGGTCATGGGATTTCGGTGACGGAGTTGGGACATCAACTTTGCAAAATCCATCGTATACATATACAACGGCAGGAACGTACACAGTAACATTGACTTGTACGAATGCTGAAGGAAGTGACACAGAAACCAAAGTGGCTTACATTGTGGTTTCAGATCCGGTCGCACCGACAGCTGACTTTGTTGCAGACATTACTTCGGCTTCAGTGGGACAAACAATCACATTTACCGATTTGACAACTGGAGTTCCAACTTCATGGTCATGGAACTTTGGAGATGCGAATACATCAACAGCACAGAACCCAACGCATAGTTATGCTGCTCCGGGAGTTTACACAGTAACCCTCACTGCAACGAATGCTTATGGGAACGATACTGAGACGAAAACTTCATATATCACTGTAAATGCAGGAGGATCGGTAGCGGTGACAATTTCTACGGGATCTGATGATGCCGAGGAATTCAGAGTAGGTGGAATTGCCGGAGATATGTATCTGACAAGTTCAGATCTTGAAATCGGAAATGATGGAGGTGATGAGCAGTACGTTGGTCTTCGATTCCAGAATGTAACAGTTCCGCAAGGAGCAACAATTTCAAACGCTTACATCCGATTCAGAGCAGATGAAAATGATGGAGCAGGAAGCCAGTTGAATATCTACATTGCTGCTCAGGATATTGATAACGCACCTACTTTTACGACGGCAAACTATAACTTATCAGGAAGAACCTTTACCACAGCGCAGTATACTTGGCCAGATGGTTCTGTACCAGCCTGGACGAACCCGAACTTGTATGATACGCCTGACATCAGTGCTGTAGTTCAGGAAGTTGTTGATCGTGGTGGATGGGCTAACGGAAATTCAATGGCATTCTTCTTATGGAGTGATATTGGTGAGAGTAGCGAGCGTGTAGCTGATTCCTACGAGGGAGGTTACCCAGCTGAATTGATTTTCGATTACACAATTCCTTCTACACTTCCCGTAGAACTTTCGAATTTCTCTGGTAAGAATGACGGATGTATTAATACACTAACATGGACTACCGAGACGGAAAGTGATGCATCGCACTTCAATTTGGAACGATCTTATGATGGAGCATCATGGGAGCTTATTGCACAACAAGATGCGAATGGAACAACAACACAACAAAGCAACTACCAATTCATTGATCGTACCACGTCAAGTACAAATGTGGTTTACTACCGCTTGATTCAGTACGATATAGACGGTGATGCTTCGGTAGCTGGATCCATTGGATTGGCGTACGATTGTGAAAACGCCGAGCCGGTTGTTTATCCAAACCCGACAAACGATATGATTACTATTGAGTCTTCTGAATTCGATATGGAAATGGTTGTTATTTACGATGCTAATGGTCGTAAAATGGCGGAAAAATCAGTGAAAGGAATGAAGACTGAAATGCACTTGAATCAATTCCGAACAGGACTTTATAATGTTGAGATCCTCGGAAATGGAAAAGTGTATCATAAAAGAGTGGTAAAACAATAGAAATTGATTCTGGCAGACTTTAGCCCTCGGTCTGCCTTTCAATACTAGTTTATGTTTGATTTGGAAACCGGTCATTTTGATGGCCGGTTTTTTTGTGCTGTATTTCTAATCGGGAAGTAAATCGCAGAACCAATAACCGTAGTTTGCTTCGTCCTCATTTGGAGAAGGATATTCCCGGTAGGTTTTCTCTCCAATCTTAAAAGAAACGGGATGTTGAAAAATCGGTCCATCGTAACAGAAGGTATGGAACTCTCCATTTTCTCCACAGGGATCAACATTGTCAGGTAGATCATTCAGAAACGCATCATCCAGTTCACGACCAACAAAGGACTCATCTAACAACTGACCATTGATGCAAATTACGATGGATTTGAATCCCAGGGATAGAAACTCCTTCATCAGTTCTTTGGTGTCTCTCTTCCAAAGAGGAAAAACACAATCGACTTCCAGTTCCTTCAATTGATTTTCTCTGTAATCACGCAAATCTTCCAGAAAGATATCGCCGAATCCAGCAGTCGTATAACCTTGTTTTTTCAATTTCTCAACTCCCTCCCACATCAGCTTTCCGTAGGTTTCCATATCCGGGTTTTCAGGAAGTTCGATGGTGTCACAGGGAATTCCTAATGCATCGATTTGTTTTTCCAGGAGTGATCTTCGCAGTCCATGCATCGTGACCCGATCAAACGATGAATTGACCGATGTAAGCAGTTGGTCTACCTGATAAGAATCATCCTTCAAAAGATGATAAAGTGCCAGGGCTGAATCCTTTCCGGTACTCCAGTTGAAATAGGTTTTAGTCAAATTTTTCGAGAATTAGTCCTGAAGAATTTCTTTAATGGTCTCCAACGAACTTTGCACGGATTCAATTCCGGGAGAAAGCGCTTCCACTCGCTCTAAATACATTCGTGACTTTTTCAATTCTTCTACCCCGGTTTGATTGGTCGCATTATCGGCGTTTCGAAGTTCTACCGCTTGATTGTAGTATGCTGCTCCAAGGTTGTACAGTGCATTAATATGTTTGGGATCAATTTCGATGGTACGTTCGTATGCAGAGATTGCTTCGCTAATATCAGTTCGTTCCAGAAGTGTGCCTCTTGTGAAATGTAAGTTTGGGTTGTTTGGATCCTCCACCAAAGCCTGGTCGGTGGTAAATAACGCTCCTTTGAAATCTTCCATTGCCAGAAGCATGTTGATTTTTGAAATCAATAAATTGACGTCGTTCGGGTTTTTAGATAATCCCTCTTCTACAATTTCGAAAGCTTCATCCGTATTTCCCTGTTGGCGCAAAATCAATACTGCAGAGTGATACGCATTTTGGGTCTGATACCCGATTCTGGCGCACTTCAAATAGTATTCAACTGCTTCATCAAGGTTTCCGGCTTTTTCGGTCGCTAAGGCAATGTTATACAGGGCAAGACTGTCTACGATCTGGAAATCTTGTTGAACCTCAACCGTGCCTTTGAACAATTCTGCAGCCTCTTTGTATTTTTTGTTGTTATACAAGGAAACTCCTTCATTCAGCAAGTAGTTTGCTGTGATTTGATATTCACGATCCAATTGCTTTTTGCCGATGCGTTCAGTGTTTAATCCACGTGCTTTTCTGAAGGAACGATAAGCTTCAAGAAGAAGTTGTTCCGATGAGATTCCGTAGTCCTTTTCAGATGCGTTGATGTCATTGTAAATGGCCATGTAGATTTTGCCGCGATAATACCATGTTTTGGCCTGACTTTTCGTTTTATCGTGATTTGCGGCAGCGTCAATCTTTTCTTTCGCATCCTCCAATTGCTTCTCTTGCAGATGCATGTAAGCGGTAACGACATTGTTGGGCTGTGCAAAGGAAATAGAAGTTCCAAAAACAATAAATACAAGTAAAATTAACGTCTTCATTTTATGGCATTTCTGGTTTTAAATATACCAATATGATTGCAGAGAATGTGCCAAAAAAAAACTCCGACTCAAAACCCAATGAATCGGAGTAGAAACAAGTTTCCATGTCTGTAGTACTTCTAAGACGGGACGAAATAGGAAAAGGTTGGATAGGTTAGAAAATCATTTGATCTTCACTTTCGATTCACAAAGTCGGAAGGGATAGTTACGGTTGGGGGGAATTGAGGCTGCGTTTCTATAAAATAACTTTTAATCCGATCAATTCCTAATAAATGCAAAGAATCAACAACGCATTTTTGCGTTGAAGGTTTTTGGGGAAATCCACCAAGCCCAATAAAAATGGCGATCTCCGAAGAAATCGCCATTCCAATTATTTTCAAATGTTGCCCTGCTTAAGCAGTAACACCCAATACTTCTGCCATTTTTGCACCAATCTGAGCTGGAGAGTCAACCACGTGAATTCCACACTCGCTCATGATACGTTTCTTTGCTTCTGCAGTGTCGTCAGCTCCACCAACAATTGCACCTGCGTGTCCCATTGTACGTCCTTTTGGAGCAGTTTCTCCAGCGATAAATCCAACAACTGGTTTCTTGTTATTTTCTTTTACCCAACGAGCAGCGATTGCTTCAAGGTTTCCTCCGATCTCACCGATCATCACGATTCCTTCTGTTTCCGGGTCATTCATTAACAATTCTACCGCTTCTTTTGTAGTTGTTCCAATGATTGGGTCACCACCGATTCCGATAGCTGTTGTAATTCCCAATCCTGCTTTTGCTACCTGATCAGCAGCTTCGTATGTCAATGTTCCAGATTTAGAAACAATTCCGATTTTTCCTTGCTTGAATACGAATCCTGGCATAATTCCCACTTTCGCTTCACCTGCAGTAATAACTCCTGGACAGTTAGGTCCGATCAATGTGCAATCGAAACCAGAGATGTATTCTTTAGCCTTAACCATGTCGTTCACTGGAATTCCTTCCGTGATACAAACAATTACCTTGATTCCTGCGTTAGCAGCTTCCATGATCGCATCTGCAGCGAAAGCCGGCGGAACGAAGATAATCGATACATCAGCACCAGTATTAGAAACAGCATCTGCTACGGTGTTGAAAACAGGACGATCCAAATGTGTTTGACCACCTTTTCCTGGAGTTACTCCTCCAACAACGTTGGTCCCGTATTCAATCATCTGACCAGCGTGGAAAGTTCCTTCACTTCCTGTGAACCCCTGTACAATTACTTTTGAATCTTTGTTTACTAAAACGCTCATGTTTGCGATGTTTTTTCCTGTTTATAATGCTCCCAAAAATAAGTGTTAGAAATTGATTTGACAACGAATGTTGGGAAATGTTGATAAATTCTAAAGGACGGATTTGACCTCAAGTTCAAACACCAAAATAGAGTTCGGTGGTATGTCGTCAAGATCGTGTTCTCCATAGCCCAATTGAGGTGGACAAACCAGGAATGCCTTTCCTCCCGGTCGTAAATAAAGCATTACTTCTTTCCAGGCACCGATGAGCGTTTGTACGTTAAACTCCACTGGTTCTTTTTGTTCATCGAAAACCTTTCCGTTCAGTAACATTCCTTTGTAGGTGAATTGCACTCGATCTTTTAGTTTGATCAATTGACCTTCACCGGGGTCCAAAATCTTGTAATACAATCCCGAAGAGGTACGCGTACATTTGATATTTTTCTTTTTCAGATACCGTTCAATACGTTTGTCGAAGTCGTTTTTCTCCTCTTTAGAGTAGGTGTCACCACAAGAAAAAAGGAGGGACGAGATGCTTAGAAATGCCAGTATCTTAATCATAGTTTGATGGAAGTTACTTTGTATCCTTCACGTCTTAATAGTTCCAAAACGCCATCTTTACCTCCGAGATGGGCGGCTCCCACAGCAAAGAAAACGCGATTTCCTTTCATGATTTCTTCCATGCGTGGAATCCATTTTTGGTTACGATTGGTAAGGAATTCATTTTCTTTATCCGACATCACATCTCCTTCTTCATGAATCATCAAATACATTGAATCAATATTTTGATCGCGGTACAAGCGGAGCATGTCTTCGAGTTGTTTTTCAGCTTCTTCGCCACCACGGATAGCATCCATAACCATCGTTGCTTGCTCTTCGTCAGTTAAGTCATCAAAGATGCCCATTTGTTCTTCCAGAGATTCCAAGCCTTCCAGTTTGATGCCTGCTTCCTTTTGAATTTCCATGATCGTTTGCTCGTACGATTCGGAATCACTCATCATGTCTTCTGCCGATGCAAGGGATACTACAGCGAATGGTTTCATTTGACCAAAGCTCATACGGAACATAGATTCTGTCATTCCCAAATCACTTTCTGCCCATTCAATAATGCTGTCAGTTTGTTTTTCATCAAAGAAATCAAATAGGTTTTTTCCATCTTCCAATCGCAACAATGCCATTGCTTTCAAAGGATTGTTGATCTCGTCACCAACTTCCAAAACTACTTTGTCGGAACCTTTGATGAGTTCTTTCAACATGTCAGGAAAGTAGAAGTATTCTTTTTGGATCAGGTGCATGGTTCCGAATACAAAAGAAGTATCCTTTGAGTCGTTTTTAGTGACCATCCAAAGCAAGGAGTTTTTGGTTCCTTCCTCGTATTTCGGCTTTGCATCTTTGCTTTGAGAATCCTGAGATTGAGAGCAGCTGAAATTTGCAAAAATCAGCAACGTTGAGAGTAGGTAAATGTATTTCATGCGTTATTGTTTAATTTTTTAATTGTCGCATGGAACATCCGTGAATTGAACTCTACGTAAATTGGAGATTCTCAACGGATGTTTCATATTAGTGTTAATTCAGCCAAATACTGGTCTTCGTTTACAAATCGTTTTTCCGCTTTCCACCCGGTTCTTTCAGCGGCTTCACGTAGGTTCTCAAAATCTACATACAACCAGTCAAAATCTTCAGTCTGGTGATTTTTGTAGCGCATCTGGAAATGAAAGTTTCCGTAATATTCACTACTCAAGTCAACCCACATTCCGCCATCTTCGTCCTCGTAAAGATACTTGATATCTGTGGAATCGCAGATTATTTTTCCATGATCGGTGACCAGTTTTTTTGCATGATTCAATGTCGCATCCAGATTGGCTAATGTTCCAGCGAGACCAATTCCGTTCATGAGGAAGAGAAGTGTGTCGTATTCTCCCTCCGTTTCGTCAAAATAATCAGTGCACCTTGCGGAAATCCCCAGATTTTGCATGTGTTGAACTGCACCAGGACTTACATCGATGGCGTCCACTTCAAATCCATTTTCCTGTAGGTATTTGGCATGGATTCCAGCTCCAGCTCCAACGTCCAAAACTTTTCCTTTGCAAAGTGACAAGGCTACCTGTTCGAGTTTTGGCATTTCTTCGTACGATCGAAAAAGCCAGTGCACCGGGATTACGTCGTCATCGCAAATGTCGGATGTAACAATAATATTTTCGTCGAAATTGTTGGATGTGAAATCCTGAATAGCCTTACCAATGGGATCGTTCAGAAGTTCTTCCATGACTAATAATCGTAGGCGTCTTCGAAGTCGTTGAATCCAAATTCGTCCTCGTCTTCGTCACCGTCAAATTCAGATTCCGTTTCAAAAGTAATTTCTTCTTCTCCGGTTTTGGAGGCTTCTGAAGGAGCATTTCCAACGGAAAGAACCATTTTTGGACTCTCAGGTGTCGCTTCTTGTACTTCAATCAGTTCGATGAGGAAAATCCACATGCGGATGAAATCGTGTACCAGGATAATCTTTTGATCTTCTTCCTGAATGTACTCTGCAAGAATAGACGTTTTCATGACACTCGGCATGATCTGATCCGGGTCTTCCCCGAAAGCCATGTCGAAAATGGAAATCTCATGTCCTTTGTCCCAATTGTCGTTAGACATATAGAAGGATGCCATTTGATCGTCCGAAAATTGGTACGAATCCAGAATTGCACGATAAAACGTCTCGAAATCAGCATTGGCGTCAATGAGAATGTCGCGAAAGATTTCGTTCGCATCACTGGTGTCTAGAAGTACACGAAATTTGAGTCCTGCCATCTGGTCCTTGCAAAATATAAGCCGACAAATTTAATGATTATTGGGCAGCTTTATCAGAAATTTTCAATCCGATTTCCTCACCAATTTTCAGCATCAATTCGTACGCTTGTTCAACGTCGTTTTCGATTTCTCCTTCCAGTATTGCCTCCTTGATGCGCGACTTAATCACACCAATTTCATGGCATGGCTTCAAGTTGAAGGTTTTCATGATGATGTCTCCTGTTACTGGTGGTTGGAAATTTCGAACGCGATCTTTCTCTTCAACGGCGCGTAATTTTTCCTCAACAATTTCAAAGTTTTTCTTGTAGCGTTTTACTTTGAACTCGTTTTTTGAGGTGATGTCAGCGTTACAAAGAAGCATTAGATCGTCAATGTCATCTCCTGCTTCAAAAAGTAAGCGTCTCACGGCAGAATCCGTAACGGAACCTTTCACCAACGCAATCGGGCGCAAGTGCAGTCGAACCAATTTCTGAACATATTTCATTTTGTGATCCAGCGGCAATTTCAATCGCTTGAAAATCTTCGGTACCATGCGTGCTCCAAGGTCTTCGTGCCCGTGGAAGGTCCAGCCAACTTTATCATCGAAGCGTTTTGTTGGAGGTTTGGCAATATCGTGGAGGATAGCTGCCCATCGTAACCAAAGCTTATCCGTATTCTCGCTGATGTTGTCCAGAACTTCTAATGTGTGATAGAAGTTGTCTTTGTGCGCTTTTCCGTTTCGGTTTTCGATGCCTTGCAACTTGACCATTTCAGGGAAGAACTGGTGAAGTAATTTCGTTGCATACAACAATTTTATGCCGCGCGAAGGTGTCTTGCTCAGTACAATTTTGTTGAATTCATCCATGATACGCTCGCGGGAAATAATTTCCAGACGGTGCGCATTTTCGGATATTGCCTCCAAACTTTTACGTTCAATTTTGAAATTGAGTTGTGAGGCAAATCGCACGGCACGCATCATTCGAAGTGGATCGTCGCTATATGTTTTGGCGGGCTCCAATGGCGTTCGGATGATTTCCTTTTCCAAATCTTCAATTCCTCCGAATGGGTCAATGAGATCACCAAATGAATCTTTGTGTAGACTCAATGCCAGGGCATTTATGGTAAAGTCACGACGGTTTTGATCGTCTTGCAAAGTTCCGTCTTCAACTGTTGGTTTTCGGGAATCACTTCGGTAAGACTCTTTTCTTGCCCCTACAAATTCTACGTCCAGATCTTTGTATACAAACTGTGCTGTTCCAAAGCGTTTGAAAAGTGAAACTTTTTTTACTCGTAGCTTTTTAGCGCATTTTTCGGCGAGATCTAACCCATTTCCAACCACTACAATATCAATATCCTTGGAAGGTCGTTCAAGAATCAAATCTCGAACGTAGCCACCAATTACGTAGGCTTCCAGTCCTTCCTCGGTAACAATTTGCGAGGCGACTTTGAAAACGGGATGTTGAAGATATGAGCTGTAATTCATCGACATTGCGGGTGCAAAGATAAGGGATTCCCAATTATTGGGGTAAGTATCGGTGGAATGTCGAGGTAAGAATCTGCTTTAGACTATAAAATAATGAGAATTACTTTGAGTTCCTAGTGTTTTAACATTTTCTAAATCGCGATATTCCGATATTCCGATATTCCGATACCCAGATTCAAGTCATAAATGCAACTTGGTGATTTATTGAGTAAAAAGAAGGAGAAGTAACACTTCCCCCTCATTGAAGTATATGTCCCGTCCTGAAATAAGTTGACAACAAATCGACTTATTATGAAAGAATCCATTTCTAAAAGGGAAAGACGAAGTCAGCGAGACTATACAATGGCTTTTAAATTGTCAGTAGTGTCTCAGGTTGAAAAGGGCGAAATGACCTATAAACAAGCTCAAAAGCATTATGGTATACAAGGAAAAAGTACCGTTTTGGTTTGGCTCAGAAAACATGGTAACTTAGACTGGCGTAAGCCAAGTATTCATACCATGGGAAAATCAGAAGAAACACCGGCACAAAGAATCAAACGACTGGAGCGTGAACTAGCAGAAGAACGCTTGAAAAACGAGATACTGAATACTATGATTGATATCTCAGATCAACAGTATGGAACTTCGATTCGAAAAAAGTTTTCTCCCAAACCATCGGTCGCATCCAACAAGAAAGACAAGTAAGTTTGTCACTTTGTTGTCGATTGTTTGGGATCTCACGACAAGCTATTTATCAAAGTAGAAAGCGAATGTTGGCTCGTGAGCGGGAACTCTTAGAGGTAAAGCAACTAGTGATCAATATTCGTATGCAAATGCCGCGTTTAGGCACACGAAAGCTATATCACTTAATCCAGGGTGATCTGGAACGACTCAATATCAAACTAGGAAGGGATGCTCTGTTTGATTATTTGAGACGAGAAAACTTATTGATTTACCCGAAGAAGAATTATATAAAAACAACACATTCAAAACACTGGCTAAGAAAACACCCCAACTTGCTGAAGGAAAAACAAATACATCGTCCAGAACAGGTTTTTGTAAGCGATATTACTTATGTCAAAAGCAAGGAGCGTACACATTATTTATCTCTGGTAACCGATGCTTATAGTAGGAAGATAATGGGGCACTGCTTAAGTGATGATATGAGAGCAGAGCACATGGCTAGAGCTTTTCAACTAGCAGTTAAGAACAGAAAAACAGCTACTCCGGTAATACATCATTCGGACAGAGGATTACAATACTGCTCTGATGAGTTCCAGAGCGTACTTATGAAAAATAATGGAATCCCATCAATGACCGATGGCTATGATTGTTACCAAAACGCATTAGCTGAGAGAATTAATGGCATTTTGAAGCAGGAGTTCCTAACAAAACAGTGTAATAATGGAGTAGAACTTCGTAAAGCAATAGAGGAATCAATTGAAATCTATAACAGTAAAAGACCGCATTTATCTCATGACATGAAAACCCCAGATTATATCCACGAAAAAAGCATTGAGGCTAGCCTCAATGCTTATGATTAAATTAGTATCAAAACCTGTCAACCTATTTTAGGACGACTCAATAACAACTCAATAGACCACCGTCCAAAGTTGTCATATTATGAGTCATTTAACTTCAGAACAAAGGTATGCGATTTCTGTTATGTATAGTGCCGGGCATACACAAAGCTTCATTGCCAATGCGCTTGACAGAGATAAATCTGTTATCAGTCGTGAGATCCGTCGGAACTGTGACGGAAGATCAAAGAAGTACAACGCTGATTTAGCGCAGCGCAAGTGTGATCGACGCCATAGAGAAAAGAACAAGCGCATCAAGCTAACTGCTGAGATGCGTTCGTTTATCATTGAAAAATTATCAGATAAATTCAGTCCTGAGCAAATTGTTGGTTACTGTAAAAACCACAAGATAGATTGTGTCTCCCATGAATGGATTTATAACATGATTTGGTCAGATAAGAAGCGTGGAGGCAAGTTGTGTAAACACCTTAGAAGTAGAGGCAAGCCATACAAGAAACGTGGAAAGTCAAAGTTCATAAACCATGTCATTAGGAAGCCTATTAAAGAAAGACCTTTGATTGTTGAGAAACGCAGTCGATTTGGAGATTTAGAGATTGATACAGTTCTCGGTAAACATAAAAAAGCTGCTATTGTAACTATTAATGATCGTGCTACTGGAGTAGTCAAAATTGGAAAAGTATCAAGTAGAAAAAGTGAGTTCGTAACCGACAAAACAATACAGCTACTCAAGCCCTGGAAAGGTTTAATTAAAACTATCACAGCTGACAATGGACGCGAGTTTATGTCATTTCAAACTATCGAGCAGCAACTAGAAGTCAACTTCTACTTTGCTGAACCTTATAAAAGTTGGCAAAGAGCAAGTAACGAAAATCTCAACGGTCTTATTAGGCAATACTTTCCCAAAGGAACAGACTTTGACTACATATCTGAACAAAATATTAAGTTTGTCGAACAACAACTTAACCAAAGACCTCGAAAAAGATTTGGATACAAGACTCCAAATCAAATGTTTAACCGAAAAGTTGCATTTATGACTTGAATGCGCCTATTCCGATATTCCGATATACGGATATTCCGATATTGCGAATTTTCCATTCAAATTTTCAATTTCATTAGATTTGACTATGCTTAAACTGCTTTCCATTATCATTGTACTCATGGGATTGATTTCTTGCTCCACCTATAAAATTGTTGAACGACATCTCAATCGTAAGATGGACAAAGCCGGATTAAATCTACATTTCGACGATGTTGCGTCCGGTGCAAAAATCGAATACTGGGATTCGCAAGACACCACGAAACCCACATTATTATTAGTTCATGGCTTTGGGGCTACCACAAAGTATCAGTGGTACAAACAGGTGAAATTACTATCGAGAAAGTATCGTGTAGTGGCTCCCAACCTGAACTATTTTGGTAGAACAATACCGGACTCTGCGAATTATACTGTTGCCGGGCAGGTAGAAACGCTGGAGGCGCTGCTGGATCATTTGGAGATTGATACATGCGTATTGATGGGCGTGTCTTATGGTGGTTTGGTAAGTGCAGAACTGGCGCATCAAACCCAAAGGACAATCCCCCAAATGATTCTCTTTGATACTCCAACAAAGTTTGCAGATAGCGGTGATATTGTGAAAGTGAAGGAGTACTTCGAAACTCCATCGATTGAGGAATTGTTCGTTCCATCAGAGCCAAAAGGACTGAATAAGCTGATGTTTTTAGCAACAGGAAAGAAGCGCAAGATTCCAACGAAATTTCTGGATGAGTTTCACGAGAAGTCGTACGTGTACAACCTGGATGACAAGAGAAAATTAATTACGGGATTGCTCGCTGACATGGAAAAGTACCGCCAGAGAGAATACCATTTCAACATGCCGATATTGCTGATTTGGGGAAAAGAAGACAAAGTGGTTCCTGTGAAAACCGGACAGCAACTACAGAGCTATTTTGGTGACAATGCCAGGCTAAAAGTTGTTGATGGTGCAGCGCATATGCCCAATATGACACACAGGCGAGAATTCAATATGTACGTTGAAGTATTCCTGGGAATCACCAAATGAAGCAGCATACAGACATCATAAAGAACGCATTTCGTCCGTTGGAGATAACAGAAGAGCGTCACGCTGATTTTCTTGATTTCTGGGAGGTGGTGGAGCATCCGAAAGGTAGTTTTTTAACGGAAGCAGGTAAAGTTGAGCGTTACTTCTACGTTGTGATTGAAGGTGTTCAGGCGATCTATATTCTCACTCCGAATGGCGATAAAAAGGTAATTGGATTTTCATTTGACGGAAGCTTTTCCGGCATTTACGACTCTTTTCTGAAGGAATATGGATCTCATTATTTTCTGGAAGCATTGACAGATTCCAGATTGC
>CBDDLF010000005.1:0-288220 GCA_965230585.1 Crocinitomicaceae bacterium | reverse complement strand
AAAAGATGTGCTTAATTGATTTTTCCAGAAGCCCGTTAATTGGGGATAATCCTTATTTTTAACCCTCTACTCATAGTCCATGAAAAAAGAGCCTAAATCTGAAAAGCTACAAGCCGCGTGGTACTGGGTTACCGGACGAAACAGCGACGGTACAAAAAAGCAGAAAACGCGATTCACGAAAAGAACAACGTGGATCCTTTTCATATCATGCTGGTTATTCGCAATCACTCCAATTTTTGTGGTGTGGTACATGTTTGCAAGTCAACCTGAAGAAGAATTACCATCGGTAGAATCGCTTGAAAATCCACCGGAATTATTAGCATCTATCGTCTATGCAGATGACGGAAAAACTGAATTAGGGCGCTATTGGAGCGTGAACCGAACCACAGTCGATTACAACGAAATTTCACCGTACGTCATTGATGCATTGATCGCAACGGAAGATGAACGTTATCTGGAACATGCCGGAATCGATTTCAGAGCCTTAATGCGTGCCGTGGGTAATATGGGTAAAGCTGGAGGTGCATCAACGATTTCGCAACAGCTCGCCAAACTTTTATTCACCTTACAGAAACGTGATAAGGAAAGAGCCCTTCGAGCGGCAGGAAAGCCAATCCCGGATCAATCTTCAGGTATTCGAAAACGAATTAACGAGAAGATTCAGGAAAATATCATCGCAGTTCGACTGGAAGAACGCTACACGAAAAAGGAGATCATTACGATGTACCTGAATCAATTCGATTTCTTGTACAACGCGGTAGGAATTGAGAATGCTGCAAAAGTATATTTCAACAAAAAACCAATCGATCTTACTAAAGATGAAGCGGCTATGTTGGTGGGAATGTGTAAGAATCCATCACTTTACAATCCGTATTCCTACAAGATTAAGAACTACCGTCCTACTGTTGCAAAGAACAAAGGTATTTCCATGGACGCCGTTACCGAAGCGCAAATCCAGGAACTCAGAACGAAAGACAGCTTGCGATCGCACTTACGCCGTGATCAGGTCTTGAAACAATGGTTGAAGAACAGTAAGTCCAAAAACGAAGCACTTCAGAACTACATCACTCAGGAAGAATACGATACACTTCGTTTGAAAACATGTGAAGTCGATTATCAGGTAGTAGATCACAAACAGGGGGTTGCGCCCTATTTCCGTGAGTCGCTTCGTGCAGATTTAACTGAATTGTTCGACCAAAAGAATCCAGACGGTTCTTATAAATATGCCAAGAAAGACGGTTCTCCTTACAACATCTACAACGATGGATTGCGCATCTACACTACTATTAATGTGGAAATGCAACAATATGCTGAGGAGGCTATCGAAAAGCATCTGAAAGGGCAGCTTCAGGCAGAATTCGACAAAAACAATAAGAACCTGAGAAACTTCCCGTTTGCCAATAAAATTAAGGACGATGTTGTGAAAAACCTCATGAAAATGGGGCGTGGACAAACAGAACGATACCGCATTCTCAAACGAAAGGGAGCGACTGAAAAAGAAATCCTTGAAGAGTTTAGTTACCCCGTTCCAATGCGTGTTTTTACATGGGATGGCGACGTTGACACGGTGATGAGTCCTGATGACTCCATTCGCTACTACAAAAGTATTCTGCGTTCAAGTTTGATGTCAATGGATCCCTCTACCGGCTTCGTTAAAGCATGGGTTGGAGGTATTGACTTCAACCATTTTGCCTTCGATCAGGTGAAGCAAGGAAAACGTCAGGTTGGATCGACTATCAAGCCATTTGTATATGCGACAGCGCTTCAGATGAAAACCAGTATGCCATGTACGAAGTATGAGGAAGGATCTTCTTTCTGTGTGGATGTTTATGGACCTAACGGTAAAGTAACCAAAGCGTGGTGTCCTGCCGGTAAAATCCCTGCCAATGCAACAATGGAACGAGGCCTGGCACTATCCAACAACCCTGTAACTGTAGCAGTTATGTCCAGTATGGGAGGTTATGCCGGTCCGAATAACATTGCAAAAATGTGTAAAGACGCCGGGCTGCATATTCCACAAGAACAAATTGTACCATCCATGTGTTTGGGGGTTATGGATCTTTCCGTTCACGATATGGTAGCAGCTCAAGCCATGTTTGTGAATCAGGGAATTTACACGCAGCCAACAACTGTGCTTCGTATTGAAGATCGTAATGGAAACGTTATCTACAGTGCCAATCCTTATAGTAAGGAAGCGTTGAATTCACATGTTGCCTACAGAACACTTCAAATGATGAAAGGCGTGGTGGATTACGGTACAAGTAATTCCCTTCGCTGGCACAAGAAATGGGGAGGAATTCCATACCCTATGGCAGGAAAAACAGGTACGACTCAGAGTAACTCTGACGGTTGGTTTATTGGTTTAACTCCTGATTTGGTAACGGGTGTTTGGACCGGTGGTGAAGAACGTGCTGAACGATTCTTAAGCACAGCATTAGGACAAGGTGCGCATATGTCCTTGCCTACGTATGGCTATTACATGCAGAAAGTTTATAAGAGTAAGAACCTCAAGATCTCAAAGGAGGACTTTGATGAACCCATTGGGTACGATCCAACGATATTTGAATGCGAGAACGATGGCGGAGACGTCCCTGATTTTGGTCTCGATTGATTTTAGAAGAACATGAATAAAGTGGTTAAAAACGCCGAAGAAGCGTTACAAGGAATAGAAAGCAACATGACCCTGATGCTGGGTGGATTTGGACTGTGTGGAATCCCGGAAAATTCCATTCAGGAAATGGTTCGTTTGGGCATCAACAACCTTACATGCATTTCCAACAATGCCGGAGTTGACGATTTCGGATTGGGATTGCTTTTGCAAGGAAAACAAATCAAGAAAATGATTTCTTCTTACGTGGGAGAAAACGATGAATTTGAACGTCAAATGCTTTCAGGTGAATTGGAGGTAGATCTTATTCCTCAGGGATCATTGGCAGAGAGATGTCGTGCCGGAGGAGCAGGAATTCCAGCGTTCTTTACCCCAGCCGGATACGGAACGGAAGTTGCCGAAGGGAAAGAAGTTCGCGAATTCAATGGCAAACCACACATTCTGGAATCTGCATTAACTGCCGATTTTGCCATTGTTAAAGCATGGAAAGGTGATACGGAAGGAAATCTCATCTACAAGGCGACCGCACGAAACTTCAATCCACTGATGGCAATGGCAGGGAAAATCACTGTTGCCGAAGTAGAAGAACTGGTTCCTGCGGGAGAACTAGATCCCAACGAGATTCACACACCGGGGATTTTCGTTCAGCGAATTTTCAAGGGTGATCATTTTGAAAAGCGCATCGAGCAACGAACAGTTCGCCCAAAAGCGTAAAATTTCAACACGAAATATTGTTAAAGCATGTACTTGTAGTACATGCTTTTTTTGTGTCGATGTTTGTCCTCCCCCCAGCACCCAGCTAATGGCAACTTCCTGAATAACGGCAAAACTGTAAACACTCACCACGGAGGCACAAAGGACACAAGGAATTGCTTGATATGCTTGCTTGTAAGAAGTGCACTAGATTATGACTTTGTCATAATCCTTGGCGTACTTCGATTAATTTAATCAAACATACAGCTTTGCGCTCCTCGCGTTCTTTGCGGTTGTCTAAAAACAACAACTTAGTGCCATTCTCTAGGAAGTTCCCCTTTGGAGCGACACTCTGAGCTGTTCGCCTGAGCTTGCCGAAGGGTGTCGATGTGGTAGCGGGAAGAGGATCATCACTCATGCAAAAAGGAATAAAACCCACTCATTAAAAGATTGAATTATTGTAATTTAGATCAGTAAATGAAAGCACTCTTCATATCGCTCCTGGCATTTGTATGTCTGATATCCAGTTGCACGGAAGATCCGCCCAAAGCAACTAGTTTGCCGCAAATCCATCTCACTTGCGACGAAGAAGAACTAAATCCCGGAGATTATCAAACGGGAGACATCACATGGTTTGATACATTGGGAAATCGCATTTATGATGAAAAAACTCGATTGAGATCCCGAGGGAATAGAAGTGCTACGTTTGACAAACGTTCATTCGCTCTGAAGTTGAATGAGGGAAAGAAAATCCTCGGTTTACCCAAAAACAAAAAGTGGAAACTGAACGCCGAATACATCGACAAAACATTCATGCGAAACAAACTCAGCTACGATTTGTTTCGATCCTTCTCACCCGGAAATTTTGCGCCCCAGGTAGAATATTGCGTTGTTTACATGAACGATGAATATCAAGGTATCTACGCAATGACAGAAAGCGTTGACGTATCCACCCTCCGACTCAACAAAAAAGATGACGGAGCTGTATTGTTCAAGGAACCTCCTGTTTCCTACCCTCCAGATGAGCACGAAGATCGTCATGAGAAATTCAAAAAATACGTTCAGCGGAGCAGTCGCTACAAGGACTATTCCATCAAAGCGCGTTATAAACTGGAAGATGAATGCTATTTCAATCAGCGCTATCCCGACATCAAAAAGGAAGATTATTCCGAGGAGATTTATCGCTTAACCGAGTTCATTTTCAACAGTTCTGATGCAGAATTCTGCGATCCTCATAAATTCAATCAATATTTCGACCTGAACAACCTGATTGATTGGCATCTGCTCATTTTGGTAACCGCTAATGGCGACGGAACCTACAAAAACTTCTACATGAGCCGGAAAGAAGAAGGAGCACCTTATCTGTTCACCCCCTGGGATTACGACCATTCCTTTGGACGTGATGGTGACGGAGAACCTTCAAAAATTTCCATCATTCCGGTAAAGAAAAACATGGCACTACTCCACCGATTAATGGAAACCAATGCCTTTAACTACCGTCAGAAACTATATGAAAAGTTCCGCTTTCTAAAGAAAAGTGGTGTCCTTACCGACAAAAATCTTTACAACATGATAGACGCTAATGTGGCGGTGTTAAAATCAGAAATCAAAGACAATGAGAAACGTTGGCCCCTGGAAGCACTGGAGTATTTCAAAAATGCCTCTTTCTATACGGAAGTCCAGCGCATGAAAAACTGGATCACCAACCATTTGCCTAATCTGGAAGAGTATTTACTTAAACAGAGCAAACGCCCCACACCAGAAGCAAAGGCGAAAAGACTAATCCTTCCTAACTCATTCCCGGAGCTTTTAGAAACGAGCGCTGAAGAAATTATGGAATGGATCGAAGCGTATGAAGATTCACTGAATCAACAATAAAGCAGACTGTAAATCCTTATTTTAGAGATATGACAACTCGATTCTTCCTCTCTTTCATCCTCTTAAGTTCAACATTTCTCGCATCTGCGCAGAACTATCACATGCCGGGCGAACATGAACCACACGAAGGAACGTGGCTCCAATGGCCTCACAACGATTTATACGGACCGTACTATCAAGACGATGTAACACCCACATTTGTACAAATGACCGCAGCCTTGCAATCAGGGGAGCGCGTGCATATTATTGCTAAAGATCAGACACATCAGAATCAAATTGAAGCCGCGCTGTCCAACGCTTCTGTTCCATTAAGCAATATCACATTCTATCAATTTCCCACGAATGATGTTTGGGCAAGAGATAATGGTCCTATTTTCGTTTTCGATTCCACTGATGTACTCCATATCCTGGACTGGGGATTTAACGGTTGGGGAAATGATGCTCCATTCAATCTTTGTGATCCTATTCCTACATTAATTAGCAACGAAATTCAGGTTCCTTCGATTGATTTGTCGGCAATGGTGCTGGAAGGCGGTGCCATTGAACACGACGGACAGGGAACCATGTTAGCGACCAGAAGTTCTGTAACACACAGCAGTCGTAACCCGAATTTAACGGAACAACAAATCGAAGGATACCTTTCAGATTACATGGGATTCAGCAAGTTTATTTGGTTGGATGGCGTATACGGATCAGAAATTACCGACCAGCACATTGATGGTTTTGCGCGTTTTGCCAATGATACCACCATCGTTACATTGAATGCTGCAGACTTAACGTATTGGGAAGTCACATTGGCTGATCAGGCGGTTTTGAACAATGCCACAAATGTGAATAATGAGCCTTATACTTTCGTAACGGTTCCATTAACTCAGAATAATGTGGTGACTGCGTACGGAAACAATCTTGGGTATAAGGGTTCGTACTGCAATTATTACATTGGAAACGATGCTGTGTTGGTTCCTACGTATAACGATCCCAACGACAGTATTGCGATTTCTATCATTCAAAGTATTCACCCAAACAGAACGGCTATAGGAGTGGACGTTCGCAATATTTATGAATACGGTGGGATGGTTCATTGCCTTACCCAACAACAACCGCTGGATCCTGCGTTGGTAGGGTTGAATGAAGCTTATTCTACTGATAAGTTGATCGTTCAGTTGCAACCGAACCCTGTTTCGGGAACAGCGACTATTCAGTTACAAGGATCATTCACTGGTGATTTGATCGTTTCAATCTTCACCACAAACGGAAAAGAAGTTCTGAAAAAGGCATTCACGTTGAACTCGCAAAATGCAATCTCATTAGATGTAGACCATCTGGCTGACGGCATTTACATGTATCAAGTAGTTAGCAACCAGACCCGATCCAAAATGGAACAGATGGTCGTTCGAAACTGAAGATTAATCTACGGAATTAGGGTGAATCTTATAAGGTTCACTTGGAGCGATTACGTAATCCATAGAACCTGCAATCTCAGAGAACATCGCTTTCAAATCATCAGCAGTTACCTCTACCAGATGGAAAACACGTATGATTGCTCCATCTTCGCTTGAGATAAACTGCACATCGAAAACGATATCTTTTGAATAAAACTTCTCTTTACTCGCCTCTCTCAATCCTTCCGTCATTAACTCTTTCGAAAACACGAAATCTGTAGTAAGAGCTCCTTCGCTAAATCCTCGATTAACTCGGAATGCACAGTATTCATAACGCTCATTATTGTTTTGTGCATATGCAAATGCTACAAATAACAAGCAAATTGTGGTGATAATAGTCTTTTTCATTATTCTACGATTAATCGTGTCATTTCAAAATCATTTGCCTGGCGTACAACCACGTTGTAAACTCCTTTCGGCAAATTCGCAATGTTAATATTCTTCTTTATCAGTCCATTGATAGTGATCGCCTCGTTGTAAACCATTTGCCCGGACATTGAAGTAATTTCAATAGTTACATCGGTGAAACTTTCGTCGTACAACTCCAATGTTACCGTGTTCTTTGCCGGGTTCGGATACATGTTCAGGAATCCTTCGCGCATTGGCTTGCGATTCAAAGAAATTACATCGCTAATAGTGGTGGTTCCATCAAAATCAACCTGCTCCAATCGGTAGTAAGTATCTCCATTGCGAAGGTCCATATCGTTAAATTGGTAGCTCGTTGCAACGCTTGAGTTTCCTTTTCCTTTCACGATGGCAATCTCCTCGAAATTCTCTCCATCGAACGAACGCATTACACGGAAGTAGTCGTTGTTATACTCTGTTTCCGTTTGCCATGAAACGATATTGTGGTGCGTTGAAGCGATAGCATTGAAGTGTACCAATTCTACCGGAAGAATTCCTGTTGCTGTCCAGTTGGAAACGGTAAACTCACAGTTGTCTCCACCCCATCCGTCAACCATAAGGACGTATGTGTTACCAATTGTCAAACCTGTTGCAGTTACCGTTCCGGCAGAAGCCGTTCCAGGGTTCCAACAATTCGACACGGATGTCAATGAAGTACAACATCCATTTACATCTGTTGTTGCTTCATACACCTCAGCCTGAATTCCATCATTGGAAGTACAGTTGGTCACCGAAGTGAAGTCAAATGTTTCTGTTGCACTCGCCGCAGTAAACTGATACCATGAGTTGTTTTCTACACTTCCACAGAAAGTACCTGCTCCGTATCCTGATGGTGGATCTGCCGTGTAATACGAATACGTACTGGACGACCATGTTCCAGGACCTGGAGTCAAAATTGCTGGTGCCTGACAGTAATCATTGTTGTTAGCACCTCCACAAACTGTTCCTTCAACAAGACAAACATCAAATGTTGATGTGGCTCCTGAAGTTGAACTCCATGTGTTGACGCGCAAGTAGTAGGTGTTTCCTGGTGTTAATCCCGTAACCGATTGAGAGTTTGGATCGCTACAGGTTCCTGCTACCAATGTAAGTGCCGGACATGTTCCTTCCCAAACTGAGTGATACATATCTGTTGTTGACCCTGCAATGTTCAATAGACTAACATTTACTGAACCTGTTGCTGGTGCAACGAATGTATACCAAACATCATCGTTTTCCGTTCCTCCACATGCCGTAGCATCCTGAGCAGAAGCGGTAGCTCCACTTACTGTTCCAGAAACTGTAGAAGTACAAGATGACGCATTCACAGGTACCGCAATCGCTCCTGCACAATCGTCGTTTGACGGTGCTGGCGGTGGTGTGTATTCAGTAACACATACATCGAAGGTAGATGTTTGTCCTGTAGTCCCGGTCCAGGTATAAACTCGAATAAAATACGTGTTACCCGGTGTAAGTCCTGTTATCTGCTGGCTATTTGGGTCACTACACGTGTTTGCAACCAGTGTAAGTGTTGGACATGTTCCCTCCCAAACTGAGTGGTACATATCAGTAGTACTTCCTGCGATGTTTATAATATCTAAGTCCACTGCTCCTGTTGCTGGAGCAACGAAAGAGAACCATACGTCGTCGTCTTCTGTTCCTCCACATGCTGTTGCATCCTGAGTAGAAGCCGTCGCTCCATTAACAGTTCCAGATGTTACTGACGCACATCCTGCCGTTGCATTCACTGTTACTGGATAAGCTCCTGCACAGTCATCGTTTGCCGGAGCAACAACTGGTGTTGGTTCGTAAGCACAAATATCAAAAGTTCCGTTGTTGTTATTTCCGTATTCCCAAACACGCACCCAAAGCGTAGCTCCTGGCGTTTGTCCTGTCAAGGCGATCATTGGCATCAAACCATTCGGGCTGTCATCATCATCACATTCAACAAGCGTTAGTGATCCACACGTTCCTGAGTAGATCGCCATTCCTCCGTCAGTAATAACTCCTGTGTTCAAATCTACGGTTACATCTCCACTTGCAGGCACTGTAATAGTGAACCAAACGTCTCCTCCAGAGTAAGAAGCACATCCTGGTGCTGGAACTCCAGCTGATGCTGTAGCACTTGCGTTCGTGTAAGTTGAAAATGAACATGTCGCACCTACTGTCAATGCAGTTGCCGCACACGGATCGTCATTTGCAGGAGCTCCACCTCCTCCACCTGGATCAAATGCACAGATGTCAAATGTTCCGTTGTTATTGTTTCCGTACTCCCAAACACGCACCCAAAGAGTTGCTCCCGGGGTTTGACCTGTCAAGGCGATCATAGGCATTAATCCGTTTGCACTGTCATCGTCATCACATTCAACAAGTGTAAGTGATCCACAAGTTCCGGAGTAGATTGCCATACCTCCATCAGTAATTACACCCTGGCTCAAATCCACAGTTACGTTTCCATTAGCAGGAACCGTAATTGTAAACCAAACGTCTCCTCCAGAATAACTAGCACATCCTGGTGCTGGCACTCCTGCAGAAGCAGTTGCAGTGGCGTTGGTGTAAGTTGAAAATGAGCAGCTACCTCCAACAGTTAAGGCAGGGGCTCCACATGGATCGTCACTTTGCGCAAAAGAGTTTACGCCAAGAAAAATTGAGATAAGCAATGTAATTGCTTTCGTATAGTTCGTCATAGCTAAGAATGTTTCCCTTGTAGCCTGGGAATTAGTTCGTCGGGCGCTAAGATAGATGAACTTTAGTAATTTAACACCTGAAGTACTATTGATGAAGAAATTAACATCTTCATTGACTATTCTAGGGTTCTCATCGAATATTTACCTCTTCAACTATTTCACAATCAGTTAAATTCATAACTGAAATAAACATTATCTTTGGATTGTAACTTTTTTATTAAAAAATAAGAGAATGGCCCTCGACAAAAATGGCATTGCACAAAGGATTGCACAAGAACTACAGGATGGTTGGTATGTAAATTTGGGAATCGGAATTCCGACGCTCGTGGCGAACTATATTCCTGAGGGAATTGATGTGGAATTTCAGTCTGAAAATGGAATTTTAGGCATGGGTCCATTTCCGATTGAAGGTGAGGAAGATGCCGATTTGATCAATGCCGGAAAACAAACCATTACCGCGCGTAAGGGAGCTGTATTTTTTGATTCTGCCACTTCTTTTGCAATGATTCGCGGGCAGCACGTTCAGTTAACCGTTCTGGGAGCCATGGAAGTTGCACAAAACGGTGATATCGCCAATTGGAAGATTCCGGGTAAAATGGTGAAAGGAATGGGCGGAGCGATGGATCTCGTTGCTTCTGCCGATAATATTATCGTTGCCATGATGCACACCAATAAGGCGGGTGTCTCCAAATTGCTGAAATCATGTTCATTGCCATTAACTGGTGTAGGATGTGTGAAGAAGGTAGTAACGAACCTTGCTGTAATGGAAATTAAAGACAATCAATTCCATTTGTTGGAGCGTGCACCAGGCGTTAGTGTTGAAGAAATTATTGCTGCCACCGAAGGTGATTTGGTTGTTCCGGACAACGTTCCTGAAATGGTGTTGTAAAGAGAAGAAAAGACCGCTACGCTCAAAGATGCTAGACTTTTAGGCAAATTGACTCTAATACGTCTAATTTGTCCAATATGCTTAACGGCTCTTAAACGGATACTTCCCTTGCCCGATGAAATCTACAGGCACATCATTTTCGACAGTACCTACTTCTTCTACATCTCTATTCTTTGGCAAATAGAAGGTGCCGAAAAGTAAATCCCAGGTGACGAGGATTTTTCCGTAATTCGTATTGGATTCCCTGATAATTCTGGAGTGATGCCATCGATGCAATTGTGCCGAGTTAAAGACATAATTCAACCAGCCTGCTTCAAAGTTTACGTTGATGTGTTCCAGAAAGCCCGTGATGGATGAGATTGACACTACCATGATTGCTACTTCCGGTTCTGGTCCCAAAAACAATACAGGAACGAAGTAAAAGAACCCACTGAAAAATGCCTCAATCAGGTGGAATCGTCCTGCGTTCATCCAATACACTCGGTCAGCCCCATGATGAACTGCATGGAATCTCCACAATAAATCTATTTCATGAGTTGCACGATGAAACCAGTAATAAAGAAGTTCGCTCACCAAAAGCAATAGAATTACCTGAGCAGCAAATCCGTAATCAAAAAAGTGACTCAAGGTTCCGTAAGAATCGTGCAGCCACAACACCGGATAGTAGAATATGATTGGCATCAAGAACTCCGCGGACTTCAATCCAACAGGTAATACGAGAATGGTTCGCAGGAAATCTGATTTTGTATCCTCATGCACACCGTTCCATTCCGGTCGATAGGGCAAATAGCGTTCGCTATAAATAAAAACTGGAAGAAACAACAGGATTAAACCAAAAGGAATAACAGGGTAAAATAACGGGTCAAGCCATTGCGACATGAGCCATGTTACCAATACAGTTGTCACCAACAGAAAGGGATAATATGAATATCGGATTAAGGATCGCATAGTTGAATTGCTAAGGTAGTGCTTCTATGGATATCATGACGTCAATGTTAACGAATTACCAAACTTGCTTTAATTCAATGTATTAGACTTCTGTTTTTCTAGGTTTTGCCACAGATAATACTATATTTAGAGAAGCCCTTTCTTACCATCTACTCATGAAAGATATTGATCTACTACAGGAATTAAACAGTATTTGCAAAAAGAATACTCGCGAGCAGAATGACATCGATCAAATATTGATAGAATTTGCCGGAAGGATTACGCAATCGCTCAATATAGAGCGAATGGGCATCTGGTTACTTGATTACGAACAACGCGAAATGAATTCCATTGGTGAATATGATATGCGCGATGAATCGTTCCAGAAAAACAACGTCATTCCTTTTTCCGTATGCCCTGAATACTTCTCAGCGTTAGAAAAAGATGAATTGCTCTACATTCCTAATGTGCAGGAATCTCCAATTACTCAAGGTTTAAATGAAAGTTACAGCATCCCTGCAGGAATCATCTCGCTATTGAGCGTCCCGATGCGGTTGGATGGTCAATTGATTGGAGTGATGTGTTTTGAAAAAACGGGGGATGAAATCAAAGAATTCGACGAGAAAGAACGCTTCTTTGCTCATTCACTTTCCCTGGTTTTTAGCTCCAATTTAGAAGGAAGTAAGCGCCGAGCATTACAAGCTGATTTGGATCAGGAATTGCGCGAAAAAGAAACGCTTCTGAAGGAAATTCACCACCGTGTAAAAAACAACCTGGCCGTAGTTTCAAGTTTGGTTACGATGCAAAGTGCCAAAGCGAAAGATGATTTCCACCGTGAACTTTTGGATGACTGTAGAGGTAAAATTCAATCGATTGCAGACATACACGACATTGTATATCAAACGAATTCCTTCTCATCCATTAGTGTACGAAAGTACTTTTCGCAATTGCTTGAAGAAATTCTACAATTCTATGATGGTGAAGAAAAAGATATATCGATTGCATTGAGAATTGATGATTTTGAGCTTTCTACACAAACGCTTATTCCCCTGGGACTGATTGTAAATGAAGTCGTTACCAATTCGTTAAAACATGCGTTCACTACGACACGCGGCGGTGAAGTATCATTTACTCTGGTTGAGGATGGTGAATTCCTGCAACTCAACATTATTGATGATGGTATTGGTTTCGGGGAAGGTGAAAATGGACATGAACGGCTTGGAATGGAAATAATTCAGGATTTAGCCGATCAAATTGATGCGAAATTCTCGTTTTATAGTGATGAGGATGGGGTGACTTTTCATTTGAAGGCGCCGTTGGAGTGAATGATGGATTCTTCGATTTCCTGCAATAATTGAATATTGGTATATCGGAATATTGCGATTTAGAAGTATTGAAAAAAATAGGACTCGCCAATTATTATCCCTAACTTATTAAGTCAGGCTTTGATGAAATGATTGATTTCCCTCCTTCTACTTATAAAAACTCATCTCGTCCAAATACTTGAATACCGGTTCAGTGAGCAAGTACTGCACATCTTTCTTTTCCGCAATTAACTTACGTATGAACGAGGACGAAATTTTCATTACCGGAACCTCATCACACATGTGAACATTGGGATGATTTGAAAATGCATTCGCGCTTCCATCCAATGATTTGGTCAATTCCTCTTTTTCCTGAATCGTCAAAGCTCTCGGATAAACATAGATTTCATGATTCTCAAGAATGTGATCATGATTGTGCCATTTATGGAAGGTTCGAAGATTGTCTTCTCCCATAATCAAGGCGAATTCTTTATCCGAATATTGCTCTTTGAGATATGCCAGAGTTTTCGATGTATAACTTGGAATGGGCAACTTGAATTCGATGTCACTGGCTTTCAATTTCGGGTTGTTTTCAATCCCTATTCGAACCAATGCTAATCTGTGGTAATCTGCCAAAAGCGAACTCTTTTCTTTGAGTGGATTTTGAGGTGAAACTACCAACCAAACTTCATCCAAATCGGTATTATCTGCCATGTAATTGGCAATGATAAGATGTCCTACATGCACCGGATTAAAGGTGCCGAAATACAATCCAACTTTCGTCATTTGTCCAAAAATTCCCTCACAAACGATGCCGCCTGATCGCACGCTACGTCAAGGTCATCATTCACCAACACTATATCAAATTCCTTAGAAAAGGCCAGTTCCTTCGTTGCCTTCTCCATTCGCTGATTTATCTTATCCTCTGTTTCTGTGCTTCTTCCACGGAGTCGCTTTTCCAATTCTTCATAACTCGGTGGTTTCACAAAAACTGCCAATGCACTCTCCTGGAACTGTTTCTTCAGGTTGAGTCCACCGATAACGTCTACATCAAAAATTACTGTCTTTCCTTGCGACCAAATGCGCTCCATTTCAGACTTCAAGGTTCCGTAAAAGTTATTTGTATAAACTTCCTCCCACTCTACGAATGCATCCGAATGGATCTTTTCTTTAAACCCTTCTACTCCCAGGAAATAATAATCTTTTCCATCCACTTCATTCGGTCGTGGGTCGCGACTACAGGCGGAAACAGAGAATTCCAACCCTAGATCCCGGCTCAATAGATTATGAACGATGGTTGTTTTTCCGGCTCCCGATGGCGCGGAAAAAATGATGCATTTGCCTTGTAACGGTGATGACATGCTTCCTTCTACGGAAAGTTTTACAAAGTGTTCAGTATTTGCTCCTTTATTTTTTCCAATGCGTCTTTCATGCCGATAACCAGCTTCTGCATTTGCGCATGGTTACTCTTACTTCCGAGCGTGTTTATTTCACGTCCGATCTCTTGTCCAATGAATCCAAGTTTCTTTCCGGAGCCTTCATTGCGCATGGTTTCTTCGAAATAATCCAAGTGGTTCGACAGACGCATTTTTTCCTCGGAAATATCCAATTTCTCAAGATAGAAGATCATTTCCTGCTCGAATCGGTTCTCGTCGTATCCTCCTTCTACTTCTTCCAGTCCTTTACGCATGCGTTCACGGATAACTGAAATACGTTCATCTTCATAGTTCGGAACTTCATTCAAAAATCCACGAATATCATTGATACGCGACATGAACTCCTGTTCCAACTCTTTTCCTTCCTTACGACGGAATTCGCACAAATTCTCCGTTGCTTCAGCAATAAGGTCCATCAGCCAAACTACTTCGTCATCTTCCAACGCTTCGGTCTTGCTTTCCATTACTTCGGGCATTCGCAGTACCAATGACAAATAATCTTCCGACTCTTCGTTCAGGGCATTTCCCAAAGATTTCAATTCGTCGTAGTATTTCTTCGCCAGGCTTTGATTAATGGAAACGGAACTTTCCTCGCCCATGCTATCCATGTTTATGCTTACATCTACTTTACCGCGGTTCAAAGCGTTTGAAACATACTTTCGAACATCGGCATCCAATTCCTTATAGCGCTGCGGCATGCGAACGTTCAAATCGATTGATTTGCTGTTCAGGGAACGAATTTCGACTGATACTTTTTTTGATTGGTGGCTTCCGGAGGCTTTCCCGAAACCGGTCATGGACATGAGCATATCTCAAATTTTTGCGAATTTACGAAAATCGAAGTAAGCGACCGCAAAGGAGAAGGGCATTCATCCTCTCTTCCTTTTGGGGCTGATTTGCCAGATACTGGAAAGAGCCGATGATTTTTCGAAAATTACGAGGAATAGCGCATTGAGCGCAGTCGAAATGCAATATACCAGGTTCATGATTCACATTTCGGCTACGCTCAATGTGCGTTTTGCCGTTAACTAGGAAGTCGCCCCTCAAGGGAGGAGTAATTATTCCCTCTCCTGTGGAGGAAGAGCAAGCACTGTTTATGATGGAAAAGAGGGGTGACTCCGAAAACTCTTTTTATCCCGATAATTTGTATTTTGTGGCAAAAGCCTAACGATGAAAACAATCCATTCCTTTTCCATTCTACTGATATCTCTTACGTTCCTATTTTCCAGCTGTGGATTGGGAGATGCTTCTGCTAAGGCGGAAAAACAAGCCGATAAATACCACAAATTTCTACGCGCTGGAAACGAGAACGCCATGTTGGACATGGTTCATGAAGAAGGAATGAAACAGGATGAGGAAGGCTTCCGAAATATCATGCACAAAATGGCTACGGAAACTACGATTACCAAAATCGAAAAAACGACTGGGTTTAATACATCAATCAGAAACGGTGTAGCAACTGTGCGATTGAATTACACGCTTCACGATAAGAATCACGGAACCATCACTGAAGAAATCGTTTTGCAAGATTCAAAAGATGGCGTGATGAAGATTGTTGCGTTGAATTATAAGTAAAAAATATAACTAAGAATGAAAACATATTGTCTATTTCTCCTAGCTATTTTCCTGTCAACTTTTTCTTTTGCTCAAAACCTATTTCCTGTAAAACTGAACAACTGCAATACTTCTGGATTTTGCTTAGACTGCGGAGATATTAAAGCTGGATTTGATGAAGAAAAATTTCAAACCATGCTGGACGAAGCAGCAAATAAACTAGAGTTGCGGGGAAAAACAGGCAGTGTTTATTTTCAGGTATTGGTCGATAATAAGGGAAGAGGTTGTGTTCTTAGCCATAACGATCCATCTAACCATATCATCACAAAAACACTGATTAAAAAAATGAATCGATTCAAATACTGGACTCCTGCATCTAAGGACTCAAAGTTGGAATCGAACACCTCGATTAATGTACTGATTAGTATTAAGAATGGAGCATTCTACGGAGAGGTTGAAAGAGTTGACATGGATAGATTTAAAGCTTCGTTAAACAGACCAAAATCACCGAAAATAGACAACGAATCATACGTATACAAGAACGAAAACCTGAAACAGTATACCATTTCCTGTTGGAATGAAAATAATTCAGATTTACTGAATCAACGCAACCAAAAAATATGTATTGACTCTTCGGGAGTTCTTTGGTATACAATGGACAACAGCATGGGGATTACATATGATGATACTTTCTCAGTATTTGAACAAGACATTCACGAACCTGGAATGATCGGATTTGGTCATAACGCCTTAACCATCGACAATAGCAACAAAATCTGGATTAGTGCGAACAAGGGCATTTACAATTACGATGATAACTCATGGTCGTATTTAGACTCAATGGAAATTGGAACTTTGAGCGCAACGGAAATTGTAGCGAATAAATACAATGACAATATTCTGCTTATTACTAGAAATGGGTTAATCGTTAAAAATGAAATCCAATGGCTTCGATTGGATCAGGACACAATTCCTGAACTACCTACCAACTCAATCTTTTATGCCAACTACGATTCTCAACAAAGGCTTTGGATTGGCACGTTCAAAGGCACCATAATGATAGATGTTGACGGAAGTATAACTTCCTTCAATGTTAGTAAGAGCCTTCTTGAAGGAAAGGCGATTACCTGCATGTCAGAAGACTCTCACGGAAATATCTATTTCGCTCTGTACGAGTTTAATGCCAAAAGTCATAATAAAAAAGCAGGACTTGGTATTCTACAAAATGATGGTACATGGCGTCAATTGACAATCGATAACTCAGGACTACCCAGCCACCGAATTACAGATATCGAATACGACTCATTCGATGATTTACTTTGGATAAGTACATACGGCGCTGGTCTGGTAAGATATGATTTGAAGGATGATTGGCAGATCTACCATTCTGATAATTCAGAAATTTGTACCTCAGTAGTCTTCGATATAGATATCGATAGAAAAAATGGAGATCTTTATCTTGGCACTGAATCTGGGATCGTGAAGATATCGAGATAAATTAGTTTTCTAATCTGGTTTTCCGCTTCAATAACGCTCCTGATCCAGTTAGGAATACACCGATAAAGATCAGCAACATGTAGCCAATTTTCTCCCAGGAGATGCTATCGGTATAATCTTCTGCCCAGCCCATCGCGCTGAAGAACACCGCAAAAAACATCACCAACACTGGTTGAAGATAAATGTATGCACTAGACACCGCCGGACTCACATATTGCAATCCATAAACGGTGAGTAGATAAGTCAGGAACGTTACCCCTACAATGACAAATGCTATAACACCCCATTCGTTCCCGGAAATTGCGGATAAATCCATTTGACTAACTTCCATCAGTGTTGGAGGATACAACGCTACGTAGCACAACCCGAAGGTGAATACGTAGGTGATGACCGTAATAGGTTTGTAACGCGCCATCAGAGGTTTAACCAAAACCAGGTACATTGCATAGCTGGCTGCGTTAATGAACACGAACAAATCTCCCAAAGCGGAATCAGTGGCGCCAGATGCCCCTGTTAATGTGAGAAGAACAGCTCCCGTAGCACCAATCAAGATACCGACGGATTTACGCCAGGTGATCTTTTCTTTCAGTATGATGTAGGACAAAATGACCACCAAAATCGGGTTCATCGTCATGATGATTCCAGTGTTGATCGAAGACGTAAGATTGAGCCCGTTAAAGAAAAACAGTTGATTCAAGGCTACGCCGAACAATCCACAAAGTGCCATCAGAAATAGGTCTTTCCGAGCGACTTTCTCTTTCACGAAAATAGACTTCACGATCCAGAATAGGATCACTGCTCCTGCCGCCCGAAAGAAAATGAAGGCATTGGGTTCCATTTCACCCGACATGACATCTTTGGCTACGACATGATTAGCGCCGTATAACGCGTTTACAAGGAATAGCGCCAAATGCGCCTTCAGAACGGAACTGATTTTCACTTTACGATTGGAACGAAGCGACTGCTGCTTCTACCGTTTTTTTTGCGTTGCCGATGAAAACTTCATCCCCGTTGATCATGAAAGGACGCTTCAGAAATGTATACTCCTCCAACATCAGTTTTCTGAAATCGTCTTCGGTGAGTTCCTTTTCGTGCAATCCCATCTGACGGTATTTCATCGCCTTTTTTGAGAACAATGCTTCATACGATCCCACTTTATCCTTTAGAAAATCCAAAACTTCCGGTTCTATGTTTTGTTCCTTGATGTTCTGCATTTCTACATCGCTTCCCGGATTTACTTCTTTGAGAATGCGCTGGTTCGTACTACAGGTTTTGAGGTGATAAATCTTCTTCATTATCGATTTCTTTGCGTCTCTTGATCTTGATCGTTAGTGATTCCTGTGGCACATCCTTTTTGTTTCTTCGGAAGTGCGAACATGAATTTCACGTTGAATAAAATGGGCCAGTAGCGCGATGAGAAGAAATGCATAGAAGGTTTCCCCCAGTAATTTTGCTTATCACCAGAACCATCCACTGCTTGCGCTGCTGAATGATATCCAACAATTGGAAGACGAACCCCCGGAATAATAAACATTCCTCGTCGCGGACTCCATCCAAAACCAAGTCCGTAATGCAATTGCGCGTGGAAAGGTCGATAATATTGCTGGTTCTCCTCCATCACATCGTGCCATTCTGTATACGTATCTGCAGTTTGTAAAACGCGGTAATCGAAGTTGAGTCCAAGTGAGTTATCCAGGAAGAAGTTTAGTTTCTTACGGCGCTTCTTTGGAGTGAAATGAATGTTTTTGTGCAATGAGAATCGTCCGTAAACGTTTCCATTTGTGAATCCATAAGTTCGATCTTCAGACCCGATGTAAGCACCACTCGCATCTTTAAAATTTGCCGTGATTTCCTCAGCACCCCGGAAGTATTTGAAGCCCAATCCCCAATCGTAATAACTCAGTAGAACAAGGTACTTCTGTTTTCCGTGATCATCTTTACCTATTTTGATTTTCGGAAATTTCTTTGGAAAATGGAACATCCCGATTTCAGCATAGCCACCTAACCTTCCAATTGGATTGTGTAAATAATCACCACGGAAAACCCCGTTGACATCAATTCGTTCGTTGCGCGGTGAGTTCATCAAGTAGGTTGCACCCAACTGAAATTGAATTCCGTAAAGATTGTAGTCCTTAAACGATTTCGCCCCACCAAATGGGTTCCCGTTATTAGGATTCAAATCGCGCTGTGCTATTCCGGCAAATGCCAGTCCAACCAACGCAGCTGTGATTATCCATTTCATATGCTTCCATTTAAAGACGAAAGATTACTCCTTCGTCGTTCAAAGAAAAAAGATGAAAGACTTCTACCGTCTTTGCTCTTTTATCTTTCTGTCTTTCTTCTAATTAACCAACTTTCTCCAGGATTTGCTCCATCACTTCAGGAGTATCCCATTTTTCTTCAATATTTGGAGTGGACGCCATCACTTCTTTCATGATTCTGTCCTGTTCCATTCCCAATCGATGTGCATCGCTATAACGCACTTCACTAAAGGTTACCATGGAATATAACGGTATCCATTTATCTGGGTACAATTCGGAGAACTTTGCTTCAATTTTCTTCTGCAACAAGAATTCCGGATCTGCTACATAATCACGCATTACGTAGTAATTGTGCAGTGATAAATCTTGTAGTGCATCTCCATCCGGTTTGCGAATCACACTGTAATCTGCAAAGACTTTATCCCAGTCCTCGTTGTATTTTTGCATCAATTCGAACATTACGGAACAATCTTCGAATCCTCCGTTCATTCCTTGTCCGTAGAACGGAACCGTTGCGTGTGCTGCATCTCCCATCAACGCCATTTTTCCATGGTGCCATGGATACGATCGCATAATTGCCAATGAAGAAAGCGGATGATCTTCCCATGCGTCTCCAATGTTCGGCATCAACCCGAAGAAATCGGGGAAGGTTGTTTTAAAGAAGTCTTCCACCTTTTCCTTTGAATCCAGTGCGTCGAAAGAGTTTTCTCCTCCGGAATGCGGCATAAACAAGGTACATGTGAACGATCCATCTTCGTTTGGTAAGGCAATCAACATAAATCGCCCACGTGGCCAAATGTGCAGTGCGTTAACCTCCAGTTTATAGCTTCCATCTTCATTGGCTGGAAGTAGAATCTCGCGGTATCCATCTTCAATATACATTTGACTGAAGTTGAATCGATCTAATTTCTGGAATGCATTGTATCGAACTGCTGAGAAGGCTCCATCTGCTGCGAACACAACATCTGCCTGAGCATCGAATTCTTCACCTGTCTCTGTATTCTTAACGCGAATGATTCCGTTTTTCGTATCTGCACTCAAACATTCGTGATTGTAGTGAATAGTCGCATTTCCGTACTCTTCTGCGATATCCATCATTTTTGCGTTCACACCACCACGAGAAATAGAATAAATCGCTTGTCCATCCTTTCCGTACGGTTGATACGTCAGGTTTCCTTCCAAATCATGCATTACGCGCCCCGTCATTGGGATGGCAATTTTTCGGATTTCATTCCCTACTCCGACAGCATCCAGTGCTTTCCAACCACGATTGGACAATGCCAGGTTGATCGATTTTCCTGCTGAAATATCCGCCTTACGAATATCAGGACGTCTTTCGTAAATCGTTACTGAGTAGCCAGCTTTTGACATATATACTGCCCACAGGGAGCCTACCAATCCTGCTCCAACAATTATTGCTGATTTACCTTCGTTCATTTGAGTTTATTTTCGTTTCCACCCCCTTGCATAAGGAGTCTCAAAAAAGTCGTTTTTTCTTCGTTGCTTCTGTTTGCGCTTGTGCATGTAGTTAGAAATCCTCCAAAGGATAATTCCACCAACGAGAATGGCAATGGTTTGAATAGCAAGACCTGAGTACGCTTCAACATCCGTATGCGCCCCTGAGAATTGAATCTTGATGATATTCTGATAACCGTCTGTCATGCTTCTAATTTACCGAATTCTACTGAATTGCTGCCTCCAAACATTGTCCAAAACGGAAGCAATCTTCGAATGAATTGTATAATGGTGCCGGTGCAATTCGAATCACGTTAGGTTCGCGCCAATCAGCAATTACGCCTTGTTCCGTAAGCGCATCAAACAATGCTTTACCCTGTCCGTGCGCAAGAATCGACAATTGAGCACCTCTCTTTGTGATGTCTCTTGGCGTTACAATCTCAAAAGTGCATCGATCGGCATTGCGCCCTGAAATGTCATCAATTACCGACTCCAAGTAAGCTGTTAATACGTCTCGCTTTGCTCCGATTCGATCCATTCCCGCTTCATCGAAGATATCAAGGGATGCCAAATGTGCTGCCATACCCAATACGGGTGCATTACTCAATTGCCAACCTTCGGCTCCGTACATCGGTTTGAAACCTGGCTCCATTTGGAATCGAGTTTCTTTATCGTAACCCCACCAACCCGCAAAACGTGGTAAGTCTGGATTATTGGCATGACGTTCGTGGACAAACATTCCGGAAACTCCTCCCGGAGAAGAATTCAAATATTTGTATCCACACCAGGCAGCGAAATCCATTCCCCAATCGTGTAATTGCAAATTGATATTTCCTGCTGCATGTGCCAGATCAAATCCAACTTTTGCTCCAACAGCGTGTCCCGCTTCCGTGATCTTTTTCATGTCGAACAACTGTCCGGTGTAGTAATTCACCCCACCAATCATGACCATAGCCAAAGTATCGCCAGCCTCTTCGATTGCAGAAAGAATGTCTTCTTCGCGAATTAGATGTTCTCCTTCTCTCGGTGCGATTTCAATCAGGTCCTTGTCGATGTCTAATCCGTGGAACTTCACCTGAGACTCCAATGCATAAGCATCGCTTGGAAAGGCTTTCGCTTCGCACAAGATCTTCGTTCTGTTTCCTTCTGGACGATAGAACGAAACCATCAACAAATGCAGGTTGGTTGTCAGGGAGTGCGTAACTACCACTTCTTCTGGTTTGGCTCCGACAATTTTCGCTGCTTTCTCCGTCAGAAATTCATGATACGAGAACCATGGCTTTTTGGCCATGAAATGTCCTTCTACACCATACTTTGCCCAGGCATCCAATTCCTCCTGAATGTATGCTTGCGTCGATTTCGGTTGTAATCCAAGAGAGTTGCCTGTGAAGTATACGACTTCTTTCTCGTGAAAATCTGGAAAATGGAAGTCATCACGGAACTTTCTTAACGGATCTTTTGCATCCATTTCACGCGCGTATTCCAATGTATTTTGATGGGACATATTCTCGTTTTTTAGCGCGATAAAGATACGAAACTAAGAAAGATTGCTCCGTCAAATTGAAGAGAACATGCCAACATTGAATTGTTATTTCACGCAAATAAAAAGGGGAGCGACGTGCTCCCCCAAATAGAATCGTATTGATATCTATCACTTCACTAGCAAGAAATGCTTTTATACTTCGGCTGCAACGTTGTACCGTATACCTCAAAACATTCCGTTACTGGTTTTGAGTATTCCTTTGTGAAAATGGTAGACCATCCGAATCCCCACATTTCCTCCACTTTTAGAGAAATGTCAGTAGATCCTGAAGGAATGGATACTGATTTATTTACGCCTACGGTGAAATTTCCAGAGTCCTTCGTAAATCGATGACCGCCTAACGTGTAAGTGATTGAAAATCGTGCAACGTATCCTCCTGCGTTGCGAACTGTAATAGAACCTCCTTGTTCTGCTTCCATGTGTGCCATTGCGGCATTTTGTAAACTCATAATAGTGTGTTTTTAAGTAAATAATGGTGCGTACTCTTTTAAGGATTTTCGGCTTCCTCCCGTTTCGACTAGCGCTAAGTCTGAGACAAAGGTGGCAGCAAAACAAGGCTGGAACAAGATTGAAAATGGGGAAACAGCACCGATAATTCCATGAATCCATCGTAAGGGTTTACCCTGAAATTGACTCTGGAATACAAGGAAACTGCAGTTTGTCACTCCCTGTAAACCCCAGTAGAGACAGCGATTGTAGCGAAACCCACACTTTTACCATCATACAAACCCCTGTAAATCAAGCCGAAGTTATTCCTAGATTTGGATTGAACTTAAAACTATTCACAATGAAACCACAAAAATTGATTTGGGCAGTATGCCTTCTTATTACATTTACCGGCAAAGCACAAAACGATCATTACACACATGAAGAGTGCTCCGCAATACTCAGCGATTCTTCATTCTGCAAAGTATTTGTATCCGAATGGGTGGATTCATTCAAAACGCGTTTCGACCTTGACACTGCTGTGATCACTTTCAACGAGGTGCATTTGAATTCTATGTACGACTTGTACGCAAGCACTACCACTGTCAGAATTTATTTTACGCTTCCAACAGCTGAAATGGATTTGCCAGGTGCTATTCTGGTTCCAGTGTTGAAGACAGATTGTAGCGTTGACGTTACCGGAGCTGTACTTGAGGCTCAACGGCTTCAGGTAGAGGGTTACGTTGGTCCTATGACACCGGACCTTGAAGCACAAATGGAGAACTGGCAGACGGTTGCGGAGCAATTGGATGGTCTTGAAACGGTATACGGATTTAACTTCACCTGGAACCATATTATGGAAGCGTGTAACTACGGAAAAGACAGACTTGGCATTGCTTTCGGCATCTCGAATGTTGACTTTGAAGGAGAGGGGTATCAAATTCACATGTATCTTACTGAGGGAGTTAACAGCCTCATGAATCGTCTTTTTCTTGATTTTTCCAGCCCTTGTCCAAGGATGTGCGGAAACTTAATTAGCAGGGAGTAGCATGGAAAATGTACTCATTAAAATAAGCATCTACATCACCTTGCTGCCCGTTCTTGTGGGTCTGATTCGATTTAAACAACTTTCGATTAACCAGAAGGTATTGTTCTGGATGATTGTGCTCATCAGTTTGAATCAACTAACGTCACAATTTCTGGAAGTATATATTTTGGAAATCAAGAACAACCTTCCTTTTTACAGGGTATATATACTTATTGAATTTACATTTTTGTCATTCCTGTTTTACAAACTGATCAAACCAGATTTCAATTGGGGAATCTGGTTACTCATTTCCGGATTTGTCTCTTTTTGGTTATTCGATTCATTCATCATTGGCACCCTTTGGACGTATCCGGAAATCCTTCGATTCTCAGAAGGTCTTGTAATTATTTTCCTATGCATGGTCTATTTCTACAAAGTTTTTCGGAACGCAGAAGTAGTAATTCTTGTCCGGGATTTTGGATTCTGGATGGCTACCGGGCTCGCTGTTTATTTCGCAAGTAACAACCTGTTGTTTCTTTTCAGCGAATTCGTATTAACGCTAAGCGACACAGGATACTACCTCATCTGGACCGTCCACGCCTTTCTCACGATCCTTTTGTATATTGCCTACACAATCGCTATTCAATGCAAGACGAATCACAATTTGTCCTAGTATTTGTGGTCAGTTCTCTCACCATTTTACTGATCCTCATACTCGTAATCCTATTTGTTGTCGCGTACCAAAAGCGTGTGGCAACGCAACGTCTGAAACTCGACACCATCGAGCGCGATCATCAAAAGCAACTCCTTCAAGCTACGCTTACCGTCCAGGAACGCGAACGAAAGCGAATTGCCTCGGATTTACACGACGACATCGGTTCTTTGCTGTCCGCATTAAAGCTGAATGTTCAATTTCTGGAAGATTCCGAACAAAACGAACGACAAAAAGAGTTCCTGACCAAAACACGGGTCAAACTGGAAAGCGGCATCGAACAAGTACGACGCATCAGTCACGACATGTATCCACCTGAATTACAAAAGTTGGGACTTTGGGCATCACTCACAGAACTATTCGCGAACATTGACGAAAGTGAAAAGGTTAGAACCACGATCAAAGGAATTCCTGGACATTTGCGCTTGAATGCACCTACAGAACTCGCCGTGTACCGCGTGATGCAAGAGTTGGTTACGAACTCTCTCCGACACAGTAAGGCCGATACTCTCGAATTGTTGATTCATAGTAATCCGGACTCGATTACAATTCAATACACTGACAATGGAACCGGAATAAATGCATCCGAACTGAAAACAGGACTGGGCATCATGAACATGAGAAGCCGAATAGAGGCGGTGAATGGTGATATTCAGTTTGAATCGAGCAAAGAAAACGGAACAAAAACCATCATAACACTACAAAACCATGGAAGCTCCACTCATTAAAGTTGGTCTGGCTGACGATCACGAATTGATGCGAGCCGGACTTGCACAAATTCTGGAAGCATCCGGATCGATAAAGGTCGTTTTCGAAGCATCTAACGGAATTGAATTGTTGGATCAATTGAAAGAACACAAAGTGGACGTGGTCCTTCTGGATCTTGAAATGCCACAAATGGACGGTCGGGATGCATTGCCTCAAATAGTAGCAAACTACCCAGAAATTAAAACGTTGATTTTAAGCATGCACGACAGTAACGCCTTCATCGTGAAAATGATGGAATTGGGAGCCTCTGGATACTTGCTTAAGGATATGCCTCCATCGGAAGTAGTTAAAGCAGTGCAATGTGTCGTAAACGAAGGATTGTATTTCAACGCCAAAGTGAGTCGCGCATTACTCGCAGGCTTACCCGGAAGTCAAATTCAAATAGAATCCAAAGACCACATTCGAGACACATTGAACCAGCGGGAATTGGAAGTGCTCCGGTTGATTTGTGAAGAGTTGACAACCACCGAGATCGCGGATAAAATGTTCCTGAGTCCCAAAACAATAGAAGGCTACCGAAAACAATTACTCGAAAAAACCGGTGTAAAAAACATGGCAGGATTGGCTATTTTCGCGGTTCGAAATAATTTGATTTAAGCCAAAAGATCGGTTACATGTACTCAAAATTTCAAATTTTACCGTAGAACAATATCTAATCCATACTTTTAAGAACACTTAAAACTATTCACATGAAAACAAACACTTTATTTAAATGGATGTTTGGAGCATTTCTCATTGCTTCAATGACGGTATTGGTTCCGGCATGTTCCTCAGAAGATGACTCAAAAGAAGAACCAAAACAAGAGCAGCAGGCTGAACAAGATGATCAGTCTATTCTCGAACAACGCGATGAATTCTGGAAAGGGTGGATCGACAAATGCTTCCCGAATGAAGACTGGAACACAACCACTTTTACAACCAATGGTGTGAACTACGATGAATTCAAAGCTGAAGATCCAGCAGTTTGGCAAGCCATGATGGATATGTATCAAACACCTGAGGATGGTGATAAGTATCTACCTGGTGTTGTTACTTCAGGAAGCACATTCCCGGTTGAAGTTACCGTGTCAGCTGGAGACAAACTGTTTAAACTTGTTCCCGACGGGAAAAATATTTCCGGTCCATCCCCTTACTATGTAACGCAGGAACAATTAGATTGGATTAAAGCGCATCCAGCGGAACTAGAACAAAATTTAGGCTTACCTTTAAGCAGTGTATCAGGAGAATATTGGATTTACTCCATTACTTCACTGGTCGATGACAATTTGTTTTTTCAATCAACCATCGCACCAACAGATCAATTTACAAACGCAACACCAAAGGTGGTTTACAAAACACCAGGAGGTGCCACGCAATCGTTGTTGATCAACAATGGAGATGTAATGAAGTGGAAAAAATCCGATCAACCGGATGAAAAGTATATCCCGGATACACTACCAATAGTTGAATAATTATGCTGAACCCAATCAGGGAAAAAATTGCACAATACGAAGCCGCCGATGACATCCATCAGTATGGATTGATTCGTGAGGCTGCACACCAATATCTGGAGTTGTTTCCTATCGAAGCAACTCCGGAAAATGGTTTGGAAGAAGGCCTCATTCTTATCCGACACTTACAACGATTGAGTTATCTCGGATCTCTTCCTCAATACGAACACGATTACGTGCTTCATAATGAACTTCTTGCTTTGAAAGTGCGCATATTCAAGCGTTGTATCCCTTCAACACACAGCGAGCTTCGCGGACTCACTGAAATGCTTTTAGGCATGAAAGAAGACGCTCTCAAATAGCCTGATCTCCGACTTTTTTGCAGCTTTTATTCGTAAATTTGCAGAAACTCAATTCCCAGGTATGCGAAATATTTCAACGCCCAATTCTGACGCTTTATTCGAGAAAGCACAAACGTATTTTCCAGGAGGCGTAAACTCTCCGGTTCGAGCATTCAAATCTGTTGAAGGCGGGCCTTTGTTTATGAAGAAAGGTGATGGATGTTACCTGTGGGATGAAGATGACAATCAATTCATTGATTTCAATTGTAGTTGGGGACCGCTCATTTTAGGACACAACCACCCGAAAGTGTATCAAAACGTTATGGAAACCATGCAAAACGGTGCCAGCTTCGGAACCCCGACAGTAAAGGAAAACGAATTGGCAGAGTTGATTTTATCGCGCAACACTTTTATTGATAAAATTCGATTTGTAAGCTCAGGAACAGAAGCTGTAATGTCTGCACTTCGTCTGGCACGAGGATATACCGGAAGGAAAAAAGTAATCAAGTTTGAAGGTTGTTATCACGGTCACGTAGATTCCATGTTGGTGAAGGCCGGTAGCGGATTGGCAACATTAGGAACTTCCTCCAGTGCCGGAGTACCTGAGGAATACGCAAACGAAACCATAGTTCTTCCGTTGAACGATGTAGACGCTTTGAAAACTTGCGTAGCAGAACACAAAGATCAAATTGCCTGTGCCATCATTGAACCGATTCCGGCAAATAACGGATTGCTACTTCAGGACAAAACCTTCCTGACAGCTCTTCGTGAATTATGTACTGAAAATGGAATCCTATTATTCTTCGATGAGGTAATTTCCGGATTCCGCGTAGCTTTTGGTGGAGCAACCGAATATTTGGGTATCACTCCGGATATCGTTACGTACGGTAAAATCATTGGTGGTGGGCTTCCTGTCGGAGCTTACGGAGCCAAGAAGGAAATCATGAGTCATGTAGCGCCTGACGGTCCGGTGTATCAAGCAGGAACACTTTCCGGAAATCCAGTTGCCATGGCTGCGGGAATTGCCCAATTGACAGAGTGTGCGAAAGAAGGTTTTTACGAAGATCAACAGCGCAGAACTGAAATGTTCGTTGCAAACATCAATGAACACGCTAGCGACAAAGGATATCCGTTCGAAATGGTAACCGTTGGATCTATTTTCTGGTTGTCATTTGATGGAAAGAAACGCATCCAACGTGCCGATCAAATTGATCCGGACATGACACATTTCAAGAATCTATTCTCAGAACTACTGAATCGTGGCGTATATCTTGGACCAAGCGGTTACGAAGTTGGATTTATTTCTCAAGCACATACACCAGAAATACTGGATGAAGCAGCCAATGTTTTCAAAGAAGCTTTGGATGTGATTTTTGAGTAGTTCGAAATCTCTTTTTGCTTGCACATTCGACAGGCTCAGTGACCGCAAAAGGTAGCACGGTCCTGGAGGTGGTGCTTAGTTCATCGAGCTTGTCGAGATGCCAAAGCACCTTTTGATTTGACCAAAAAATATTGGCTATTTACACCCAGCTTGGCGCTTTTTCATCTCTTCTCCGGACATCTGGAAGTAACGCTTACACTCTTTCTTACGAGCGTCTTTCAGTTTTTTCATCTTTTTTGCATCTTCTGCTGTTGGCTGACGCTGCAATAACTCGGATGAAAATTTGTTGAGTTTATCCGTCACCTTAATGCATTTACAGAATTGCGGATCATCCACACTTCCATCGTCTTCCCCGGAGCATGCCCAAAGTAAGCCGAGCAGTAGCACAGGAAGAATCCATTTTCCAGCGTTTTTACGAATTGGAGAAAATTTAAAGGATGCAGGCATAACGACGATTTTAGCGAAAATAGAGATTTTTTAAGATAGAAGTGAAAGGTGAGCCGTGAGAAGTACTTGTTTCTCTTTTAACTTCTCACTACTAACAATTGTCTTTAGCTCTGATACTTCACTTCATTAATAACCATACTGCATATTCATTATTTCTGATTACAATTCACATCTCGGCAGGCTCGATGACCGTTATTCATAATTCATAATTCATAATTCCACACTATTTTTAACCAAAAAGCAGACAATGTCCAAACTTCCGAACGTAGGAACGACCATTTTCACGGTGATGTCCAAATTGGCAAACGATCATAACGCGATCAATCTTTCGCAGGGATTCCCAAATTTTCCGGTGGATTCACGACTTACCAAAATTCTTGAACGTAAAGCAACAGAGGATGTCCACCAATACATGCCAATGCCCGGATCTCCCGCGTTGAGAACAGAAATTTCAGTAATGATCGAAAAGGTTTATGCAAGATCGGTAAATCCTGATCATGAGCTACTCATTACTGCCGGAGCAACGCAAGCCATTTTTACCGCGATTATGGCATTAGTAAAGGATGGAGATGAAGTCATTGTTCTGGATCCAGCGTACGATTGCTACGATCCAACCATTCGTTTGTCTGGAGGAACACCGATTCACATTCCGCTGAACGATTCCTACCAACCAGATTGGGATAAAATCAACGCTGCGTGCAATGAGAAAACGCGGATGATCATCACGAACAATCCACACAATCCATCAGGTAGAATGTGGAATGCAGCCGATTTTGATGCATTGGAAACCTTAATGAAATCGAATGATCGACTTTTGTGGTTATCCGATGAAGTGTACGAATTCATCACTTTTGAAACCGACCACATTTCAGCCCATCATCGTCCAGAGCTACACGAACGCAGTATCATTACCTCCTCTTTTGGAAAGACATTTCACATAACTGGTTGGAAAATGGGGTACATGGTTGCGCCCGAGTTGTTAATGTCAGAGATCAAAAAAGTCCATCAATTCAATGTTTTCTGCGTAAACAGTGTTGCACAGGCTTCACTTACTGAATATTTACCCCAGGTAGATGTCACCGAGTTAGGAGCTTTTTATCAGGAAAAACGTGATCTGTTTACCTCACTAATGAAGGAAAGTCGATTCAAACTGTTGCCTTGCGATGGAACCTATTTCCAATTGGCCGATTACAGTGAAATCAGCAATGAAAGCGATGTCGACTTCTGTAAACGTCTGACAACAGAATATGGTGTTGCGGCAATTCCGGTTTCCGTTTTCAATGATCCCCCCACGGATCGAAAGCACATCCGTTTCTGCTTCGCAAAAGACAATGACACATTGATTAAAGCCACTGAGAAACTATGCAAGATTTAAAAGTTACCCTGGTTCAAGCCAATCAGGTTTGGGAAGACTCGGAAGCTAATTTCCATAATTACACCCAGTTGCTCGAAAACGTTGAAACAGACTTAATCCTGTTGCCAGAGATGTTCCAGACCTGCTTTAGCATGAATTTGGACCTGGCAGAAACCTATGAAGGCAATTCCGCAATTGAATGGCTCAAAGATCTGGCAGCATCGAAAAACGCTGCGGTCTATACTTCTCTTATGGTGAAAGATGAAGGAAATCATTTCAATCGTGGTGTATTTATCACCCCGGAAGGTGCCATATCAACTTACGACAAGCGAAAAACCTTTGGTTTGGCAAAAGAAGACAAGTACTTTGCTTCTGGCAATACACAGACAATCGTGTCCTACAAGGATTGGAATTTCAACTTGCAGATATGCTATGACCTACGTTTTCCGGAAATATGTCGAAATAAAATTTCCAACCAATTCCCGATATATGACGTTCTTCTCTACGTGGCAAATTGGCCGCAGAAACGATCGTTACACTGGAAATCTCTCTTACGAGCGCGAGCTATTGAAAATCAATGCTTTGTAATTGGAGTAAACCGTGTAGGAACCGACGGGAATGGATTCGAATATTCCGGCGATTCCCGATTGATTGATGCACTAGGACAGGAATATTTGCTCGAACAGGGAAAAGAAATGACGCAAACATTTGTTATGAAAAAAAGCGAATTGGAAAAGATTCGTGAAAAGTTGCCTTTTTTGAAGGATGCATAGTCCTCAAAAGCACTGATAAATCGGGAAATCTAATATGAATCACATATATTTGTTACACTTTAATTTTTAGATCTATGAAAAAAGTATACTTAAGCTTTCTCCTTGCTGGTTTTGCAGCTAGTGCATCGTATGCACAGTTGAACACAAAGCCAATCACATTTGGAGAATTAACGAACGAGGCTGCTATCAAGCCTACACAAACACAAAACCAATCAAAAGCATTGGGAGTATTAATCTGGGAAGACTTGTTCGATTCAGGTGCAAACTGGGTAATTGACAATGACGGTCAGCCAGGTGGAGCATTCGGATGGACAATCGACGCTACTAACGATGGTTGGTGGAGTACAGCAGGAATCACTTCTACATCAGGTGGAGGTTTTGCTGAATTGTCTAACGGAGATGCATCTGCAAATACTCAGGAATTGGACGTAACATACACAATGACAAGTATTTCATTGGATATTCCTAACCTTCCAGGAAACACACCAAACACGGACCAGGTAACATTGGAATTCGAGCAGTACGGAGCAATTTTCAACGATGAGCAAACTGTACAAATCTCAACTGACGGTGGTACTACATGGACTGTTATGCGTGACAACCGCGATTACTACAGCGTGTTGTCTGCAAATGGTGGAGACCCAATGCCAAACCCGGATTTGATCTCTATCAACCTTGCGCCATACATTACAGGTAACGCAAGTGACGTTCAGATTCGTTTCCAGTGGACAACTGCTTTCCCTCAGGTATCTACAAACCCAGCGGTTTGGATTACTTACGGATGGTACATTGATGATCTTCGTATCTACACGAACCCAGACAACGACATCACAGCACAAGAGCCTTACTGGGGAACTGCAGGGTTGAACTACTCTCGTATCCCAACTACTCAGATTGCACCAATCGATTTCGCAACTTTCGTTTTCAACAACGGATTGAACACACAAACTGACGTTACTTTGAATGTTGACGTAAACAGCGGTGGATGGACTGGATCTTCTACTCCAGTAGACGTACCAGTAGGAGCTACTGATTCAATCGGAACTTCTACTCAGTACACGCCAGCTGCAACTCCTGGAAACCACTCGTTCACTTGGGAGGTAGTTCAGAACGAAACTGATGACGTTCCTGCAAACAATACAATCGCAGGTGATGCATTCGCAATTACTGATTACGATTACGCAATGGATGATGATGTAATCGACGGTTCAACTGGTAACGGTGGATTTGGATTTGAGAAAGGTAACTTCTACGATATCTGGGCTGATCAAACAGCTTACGCTATCCAAACGAAAATCGCTAGTAACGCTGTTGCAGGATCAATCGTTTACGGTAAAGTTTACCGTTGGGATCCAACAAACGCAACTACTTTCGCAGATGCATTGTTCTACGAGCAACAAACTGATTACTACGAAATCACTCAAGCTGATTTGGCTGGAGGATTGTTGACTCTTCCTTTGTTGGCACCACATTCTTTGACAGCAGCAAGCAACACATACTTCGTTGTAGTTTGTTCTGATGGTGACGGTGGTTCATCTGACGATGTTCAGGTTGCAACTTCTGGAGTTTCTCCAACAGGATTCTCTTACTTCTACGCTGCTGATGATGATGCATGGTACTTGCAGCCACAAACGCCAATCGTACGTTTGAGCTTCGATCCTGCGTTCAACATCGGATTGGAGGAATTGTCTAACGTTACTGCGTTGAACATCTTCCCTAACCCAGCTATTGACGAAGTAAAAGTTAGCTTCAATGTAACTGACGCTTCTGACGTTAAAGTTGAAGTATTGGATTTGACTGGAAAAGCTATCGAAACTGTAGTTGAAGCTGCTAACGTAACTGGAATGCAAAATAACTCAGTAAACACTACTGATTACGCTGCTGGAGTTTACATGATCAGCATTACTACTAACGAAGGAACTATCCAACGTAAATTCGTTAAGAAGTAATTCTTAATTAGAAATATTGGAAGCCCCGGCCATTGGTCGGGGCTTTTTTGTTTTTAGCAAATTAATCAAGGATAAACTGCAAGGATCGCAAAGAATTGAAGTGCGGTTGACTTATCGCTTCGCTCTAAGTATGTTTTGATAGATGCTAGTAGCTGAAATCAGCCAGTTGATTTTCCTTAACCCTTTTGCATATCACCCTTGCGCTCTTTGCGCTCCTCGAGGTTAATATTCTATTTCTTTAAATCACCATTCTGTTCCACTCGGCTATTTTCACGATATTTGCAAAAAATGTCAGGCATGTCAAAACTCGTAACACTTCACGAATTTATCATGGATCGTCAATCCGACTTTCCTTATGCAACAGGTGAACTTTCACGTATTCTCAGTGACATCGCGGTCGCTTCAAAAATTGTAAGTAAAGATGTACGTCGTGCGGGATTAATTGAAAACTTTCTGGGCGCTCAGGGAGCCACCAATGTTCAGGGAGAAGAACAACAGAAACTAGACGTAATTGCCGACAAACAATTCATCCAGGTTTTCAGAGCTGGTGGTGAAATTTGTGGAATTGCTTCAGAAGAAAACGATGATTTCATGGCGTTTGAATCTGAGTTTTCGCAAAACGGTAAATACGTAGTATTGTTTGATCCTCTCGATGGATCATCTAATATTGATGTAAACGTTTCTATTGGAACCATTTTCTCTATTTATCGCCGCAAGAGTCCGGTAGGAACCAAGGCTACATTGGAAGACATGATGCAAGCGGGTAACGAACAAATTGCCGCAGGATATGTGTTGTATGGATCATCCACAATGCTTGTATACACTACAGGGCGTGGAGTAAATGGATTTACATTGGATCCTTTCATCGGAGAATTTTGTCTTTCACACCCAAATATGAAAATTCCTGATTCGGGTCGAATTTACGCCATGAATGAGGGAAACATCAATATTTGTGAATCGGGGATCAAAGAATACATTCAAACATACTGTCAACAAACATTGCCAGGTGCTAAGCGCCCATATTCCGGAAGATATATTGGATCCTTAGTGGCGGATTTCCATCGGAACATGATCAAAGGAGGAATTTATATTTATCCTGATACAACAACTGATCCTGAAGGAAAATTACGTTTGTTGTACGAGTGTAATCCTTTGGCATTTATTGCAGAGCAAGCAGGTGGATTAGCAACTACTGGTCGTGAGCGCATCATGGATATCGTTCCGCACAAATTGCACCAACGCGTTCCTTATTTCGTTGGATCCAAAGCCATGGTGGAGCAAGCCATGAGTTTCCTTCCTGTTGAAACAAGCAATCCTGTGAAATAAGTATGGAGCGAAAGGATTTACGTACTTCCTTTTCGCAACTCGAACCCATCAATCGCACGGCGAATGAGCTACAACTCGTAGGTTCGAAAATTGCCTGGAACGGACTCATTGGATCTTCCCGATCGATTTGTGCTGCAGCTGTGGCACAACAAGCTCCCGGTAATCATCTATTTCTTCTCGGAGACAAGGAAGAGGCGGCATATTTCCTCAACGATTTACAGGAAATGTACCCGGATCAATCCAATATCTTGTTCTATCCGGCATCGTATCGTGTTCCTTACGAAGTTGAGAAAACAGATAATGCAAACGTAGTTTCGAGAGCGGAAGTTCTGGAAAAAATCAGCAGTGGAAAGAACCTCTGGATTGTCACATATCCTAAAGCGCTTTTCGAGAAAATCCCGAGTAAAAAAGTACTGGATCAAAATACATTGAAACTGGAGGTTGGAAAATCCTACAGCATCGATTTCATCAATGAAATGCTCATGGAACTTCATTTCGATCGTGTAGATTTTGTGTACGAACCCGGACAGTTTTCCATTCGCGGAGGAATTGTTGATGTTTACTCTTATTCGAATGATGAACCTTTTCGCATTGAATTTTTCGGTGATGAAGTCGAAAGCATTCGAACCTTTGATGCCAGCACACAATTGTCCATCAACCAACACCAGTTCTTTACGGTAGTTCCGAACGTTCAGGGGCAAATGGTCAATGATGGAAATGAATCCTTCCTAAGTTATTTGGGAGACAGCGCTACTATTTGGCTGGATTCTTTCTCCAAAACGCACGATACCCTCGACAAGGAATATCGCAAGGCTCTCAAGATTTACGACAATCTGGATCATCAAACAACACTGACAATTCCTGATCAATTGTTCCTTCATCCTTCCAAACTGCAGGAGGTACTGGAATCTCAATCGGTGATTGAATTCGGGATGGAGCATCACTTCAAGGCACAAAAGACCGAAAACTTCAATTTTAAGCCCCAGCCAAGTTTCAATAAGAACTTCGATCTTCTCGCCGAAGATATTCTCGAGCGAACCAGGCAAGGATATACCGTTTGTATTTTCTCCAATCAGCCGAAACAAATTACGCGACTGGAGCAAATCTTTGCAGATACGAATTCAGAAGTTTCCTTCCGACCAGTTCCTGCGGCTTTACACGAAGGATTTATCAGTCCAGACAATAAGCTGGTTTGCTATACCGATCACCAAATTTTCGAACGCTACCATCGTTTCCGATTAAAAGAAGGATTCAGACAGGCGAAGCAAGCCCTGACCCTGAAAGAACTCTATAATTTACAGAGCGGTGATTACGTAACGCACATCGATCACGGGGTCGGGAAATTCTCAGGATTGGAAACTATTGAGGTAAATGGAAAACCTCAGGAAGCCATTCGATTGTTGTATCGCGATAACGATGTTTTGTACGTTGGAATTCACGCATTGCACCGCATTTCGAAGTTCACAGGAAAGGATGGCGCAGTTCCGAAGATGAACAAACTCGGTACAGCAACCTGGTCGAACCTAAAGCAAAAGACGAAAAAGAAGATCAAGGAATTGGCCTTCGATCTCATCAAATTATACGCAAAACGAAAGGCACAGGCAGGATTTGCCTACAGCCCGGACACCTATCTTCAAAATGAGCTGGAAGCTTCGTTTATGTACGAAGACACCCCGGATCAATTAAAGGCGACCATAGCTGTGAAAGAAGATATGGAATCTGACACGCCGATGGACCGACTGGTTTGTGGAGATGTTGGATTTGGAAAAACTGAAATAGCCATTCGCGCGGCATTCAAAGCTGTTGCTGACAACAAACAAGTGGCAATTCTCGTTCCAACCACCATTCTTTCCATGCAGCATTACCGAAGCTTCAAGGAACGATTGAAAGATTTTCCATGCAATATCGATTACATCAATCGATTTAAGTCAGCGAAGCAAACAACGGAAACGCTGAAGAAACTTGCTAACGGGGAAATCGACATTTTGATTGGAACACATGCCATCGTTGGAAACAGGGTCAAATTCAAAGATCTGGGATTGATGATCATTGATGAAGAGCAGAAATTTGGTGTCTCCGTGAAGGACAAACTGAAAACTTTGCGGGCAACTGTTGATACCCTAACATTAACAGCCACACCGATTCCGAGAACGCTTCAATTCTCGTTGATGGGAGCACGTGATTTGAGCATCATCAACACTCCTCCACCCAACCGCCAGCCGGTATTGACGGAAGTAGTTCAGTTCAAAGAAGAAACTTTAAGAGATGCCATTGCCTATGAAGTAAGCCGAGGAGGACAAGTGTTCTTTGTACACAACCGATTGCAGAACATCATGGAAATTTCCGGAATGATCCAGCGATTGTGTCCGGGAGTTCGCGTTGGCATTGGACACGGGCAAATGGACGGTCAGGCATTGGAGAAAATCATGATGGGCTTCATCAATCATGAGTACGATGTATTGTTGGCAACCACAATTATCGAGTCGGGAATTGATATTTCCAATGCGAACACAATCATCATCAACAACGCTCACAATTTCGGAATTAGTGATCTGCACCAGTTGCGTGGTCGTGTAGGTCGATCCAATAAAAAAGGATTCTGTTATTTGGTAGCTCCTACCGCGTCTGCCATGACACCGGAAGCGAGAAAACGATTGGAAGCGTTGGTTCAATTCTCGGATTTGGGATCAGGATTCAACATCGCCATGAAAGATCTGGACATCCGTGGTGCCGGAAATATGCTCGGTGGTGAACAAAGCGGATTCATTGCGGATATCGGTTTCGACATGTATCAGAAGATTTTGAATGAAGCCATTGAAGAATTGAGAGAATCTGAATTCAAGGAACTATTTGAACAACGAAACTCGGATAACCTTACGCAATATGTCAAAGACTGCGTTTTCGAAACAGATTTGGAGATTCGAATCCCAGACGATTATGTCAACAACGTAGCCGAGCGTTTGAGCCTGTATCAAGACCTCGATAGTATAAAAGATCAGGCAGGATTGGATGAATTCCTGGAAATGCTGACCGATCGATTTGGACCAGTGCCGGATGCTGTTCATGAATTGGTACGCTCATTCCGTTTGCGCTGGCAGGCACAGGAATTGGGAATGGAAAAGCTCGTTTTGAAATCGAATAAGATGATTGGTTATTTCATCTCGAATGCAAAATCGCCATTCTATGAATCGCCTGTTTTCACGAAGATTCTCGACTTCATGCAGCGTTATCCATCCAGAGCCAAACTCAGCGAGAAAAACGATCGACTCCGCATCATTATTGAAGATGTGAACTCGCTAGGAGACGCGTTCAACCGACTGGAGCAGATTATGAAGGCTTGAACGAAAGTCAGAAGTGAGAAGAATGACTTTATTTTTCAATCCAATTGGCACTTCGCAATTATAGTTTCTGAACTTTTCTGGTTAATTGATGCGACTCTGAAGTAATTTGAATCAGGTAGACCCCGCTTTCAAAACTTTCCAAATCAATTGTAATCTGATCTAAAGTTGTTGATTCGCTTAGAATTACTGTTCCGTTCAGGTCAAGTAATTGAATAATTGCGGCTTCATTAAAATTTGAAATGGTAACCACTCCTTGAGTTGGATTGGGAACAATTCTTATGGCTTCATACGACAATTCGGGTGTAGCCAGTAGCTGGCAATAACTTTGAACGTTCATAGGAATGTCAGACAAAATCATTGAAATATCGCTCCCTGTTGAAAATGGAGTTTCAATCAATGACGAAGGAACATCTTGAAAGTCCGTATATGTTTGACTACTCAAGGGGTACCATGAAAGAAAACAATTGACACCACTATCTGGCTCATAAATCCATCCGGTATTGTTTGTACCTGAGTTTGTCGTGATGCCACCAAAATAGTATTCAAATCCATTGATGACATCCACCGAATTATAATCATTCCCACCAGAAAAATCGTTTCCTGTCCAACCCGCAGTAACGATTCCATTTAGCGAGTACTCTGCTACAAATTGATAGAGGTTTGATTGTAATGAGTCTAATCCAACAAAAGTATGTTTGATTGCTCCATTACTGAGAGTAAGCCTTTGTCTAACGCTAGCCGATGGCTTGGTCCCCTGCACAGATTTCACCCAGTCGATAATTCCATTGGAAGCATCTACCTTAATGAGAGACAAGTTACTGTTCGGGGTGATGGAGTCAGTGCTAAAAACACCAGAAATGTACAAGTTCTGATTGTTCACTAAAAGCATTTCCTGAGGTTGAATGAATACGCCAATAGTGTGCTTTCTCGAGAACACCAAATTTCCATTGGGATCCAGTCGAATCAATGTCAAAGCATCAGTATGCTGCCCCAAAACAATAATACTACCCCCTTCGACCAACTCCAGGTCGAAACCAGGATTTTTTCCTCCATTACCTGGGTCATTAGAAAAGGTTTTTCCCCAAAGAAAAATACCATTTGCATCTGTTCGAAACACATAAATATTGTCATCGTACGACCCCATAAAAACTAAATCACCATTATCAGCAACCTTAACCTTGTTAATATAATAAACCAACGTGTTGCTTAGGAAGTAGTTCTTTGCAAAAACTACACTTCCTGCAGGCGTTACTTCCGCTAAAAAGGCGTGCTGCGCCCCATTTATCATTACAAGTCCGTGTAAGTAATAGTTCCCATTTGCCCTTTCGATGATATCATAGGAACAACTCGCTGAACCTCCGGAAAAACTTAGGTCTTTCGCCCAGTCAATAGTACCCGAAGTGCTGATCTTACAAATTCCAGCTGTAGAATAGTCAAGATCCAACCCTGCGATTAATTCGCCATTGTTTGTTCTGTCTATTGTTCGAACGTTTACATCATTATAAGAAGAAGTTTGTAGCAAATAATCTGCTTGTTGGGTCAAAGAACAAAATGATGTGCTAATAAATGCAATTTGAAGAAGCCACTTTAACATAAGCAAATACCTTTTCGTGACAAGTTATGCATAAATCATAACCCTGATATGCAGCGGAAGATCTGTTGACTAAACGTAATCTCTCAATGATTGAATAGGTAAAAAGTTAAAAGTAGAAGGACATCTGTTAATAGGAATATCTTCTTTCTACTTTCCGCCTTCAACCTTTTAACGAATTTTTCTTGCCATTCCATCAAACCAAATGTAGATTCGTAACGTTACACGAGTAAATTCACTGCCATGCGCTACGTATACTTCTTGCTTTTCTTTGTTTTGGTCACCAGTTGTGCTCATGGTCGTTTGCGTTTGAAAAAGGTGGATAAGACAGATCGTGTTGAGGTTGTGGAAGCCACGAAGAAAGAGCGATCTACTTATGCTGCAAAGCATGATCAAAAGGTGATTGAACCTTCAACGCTTGAAGAGGAAGTTGTGGAATCGGCTGTACAGCCTGAAACAGTGACTGAACAAAATTCTATTTCTACGTCTGATGCTCCGGAAACTGAAACGACGGAATCCAATGAGATTGTAGCAGATCAAATTGATGATGGTCCTTCGAATCAGCATAAATTACGGATGGCACTCATCGCTGAACGAGACGCACGAAAAGCCAAAACTTCATTCATCTGGGCGCTGGTAATGCTCTTGCTCTTTTTCATTCCAATTGTTCCATTGTTCTCCATCGTACCATTTATCATTGGTTCCATCAAATTGAGTAAATCCAACAAATCGGATTACATCACACCTGAGGGAGAATATCAGGCGAGATCTGCGCGAATTATACAGATAATCTATGCCGCAATTGTCATTCTCTCTTTGATTGCCATCATTGCGCTGATCCTCCTTATCTTTTAAATCCACTGTTTTTGCTACCTTCGAAGCATGTCCAAACCTTTGAAGGCTATTGTTTCCGTTACAAATGATTTGTACACCGATAATCGGGTTCACAAAGTATGTACCTTCCTTCATGAGAATGGATATGAAGTACTTCTTGTAGGGCGAAAACGACGTTCCAGTGTTGACCTTGCGCCAAGGGATTATCAGACAAAACGGATGCGTCTGTTGTTCGAAAAAGGTGCTGCATTCTATGCTTTTTTCAATCTCCGTTTGTTTTTCCTATTGCTTTCTAAGAAGTGTGATGTTTTAGTCTCCAACGATTTAGACACGTTGCTAGCCAATCACATGGCGAAGAAATTCAAGCGCAACTGCACACTTGTTTACGATTCTCATGAGTACTTTACGGAAGTTCCTGAATTGGTTAACCGACCGAGTGTTCAAAAAATTTGGCTTCGAATCGAACGATGGATTTTCCCTCAGCTCCAACACGTGTACACAGTTAACGACTCCATTGCAAAAATCTATACAGATTTATATCACAAGGAAATCAAAGTGGTTCGAAATATCTCGCAGCAATGGAAACCGGAGAATATCGCATCGAAAAAGGAGTTGGAGATTCCTGAAAATGTACCCCTGATCATATTGCAGGGCGCAGGAATTAATGTGGATCGAGGAGCAGAAGAAGCCGTTGAAGCCATGCGGGAAATTGATGCTGTTTTGATGATCGTGGGAGATGGAGATGTGGTTGGACAATTGAAAGAACGCGTGGCAGAATTAGGGCTTGAATCCAAAGTGCGATTCTACGGACGAAGACCCTATTTGGAGATGATGCAATTCACCTATCACGCAGATCTAGGGCTAACATTAGACAAAGACACCAATCCCAATTACAAGTTCTCCCTCCCAAACAAAGTGTTCGATTATATGCATGCCGGAACCCCGGTGGTTGCCACCAACATCATCGAAGTGGCAAATGTGATTCGCAGAAACGATATTGGTGTCGTACTGGAAACATTCACCCCGGAATCCTTGGCTTCTGCAATTCGTGAAATAATCAACGACCCGGAACGTTTAGATGCCATGAAAGCGAATTGCGCAAAAGCAGCAACCACTGAAAACTGGGAGAACGAAACTTCCGTACTTGCGGAAATCTACGTACAAAATGGCTGAAAAGCGATTGCATATCATCAGTTTTGATGTGCCATTTCCGGCGGATTACGGAGGAGCGATTGACGTCTTCTATCGATTGAAAGCACTGCATGATCTCGGGGTAAAAATTACTTTGCACTGTTACGAATACGGTCGTGGTGAATCGGCTGAGCTTGAAAAGTACGCCGACATGGTAATCTACTATCCACGACGGAAACGTTTGATGGATGTCTTGGATAAGCTGCCATTTATTGTCAAAACGAGATCTTCCCGTGCCTTGATGCGCAACTTACTTTTCAATGATGATCCAATTCTCTTTGAGGGGCTGCATACTACTTTCATGTTGAACGACGAACGATTGAAGAATCGAATTCGGATGGTTCGAACACATAATATCGAGCATGAATATTATGATGCCCTGGCAAAACAAGCAACAGGTTTTCGGAAGAAATTTTATCAGTCCGAAGCAAAAAAATTGAAAGCATACGAACCACGATTGAAGTTTGCCACGCACATTTTCGCTATCAAAGACGATGATGCATTTTACTTCAAGCAGTATTGCAAAAATACCTACGTTTTACCGGCTTGCGCATCCGTTGAAAGTGGAGCTAGTGAGGACACACTTCCTTATTGTTTGTTCCAGGGGAATTTATCGGTTCCAGAAAATGAAAAGGGATTATTGTGGCTGATTGATCATGTGTTTGCACCGTATAACCTCACTAATAAATTGAAAGTTGCGGGAAAACGCCCTTCCGATACCATAATACAACATTGCGCTCAACACGATATCGAACTTATTTCCAATCCGGATGATGCACACATGAACGAACTCATTCAGCAGGCTCGTGTTCATGTATTTTACTCGAATCAAGACACAGGGGTGAAGCTGAAAGTAGTCAATGCACTTCGATCTCCGGGAGCCATTATCGCCAATAGAAAAATGCTTAGAGGAACGGAATTCGATCATCTTTGTGACGAAACAAATACTCCGGAGGAATATGTTGAACGGATAAATTATTACCTGATTTCTCCGGTTTATGAAATTCATCTGGAATTGCGAAATGCCTTTCTGGAAGAACACCTCAACCCGCTTCGCAACTGTAGAATGATTGCCGATTTGCTATGATAAAACACCTTCTTTTCCTGATCCTTTTGCTTCCCCTTTCTGCGTTTTCTCAAGATTTTGAAGGGAAATGGTATTCCAGTTTTACGGTGATGGGAACTTCGATGCGCATGAATCTGGAGGTAACAGAATCACCTGAATTAGAAGTACTCGTTGAAAACCCCGATATGCCCGAAGTTGAGATTGTTTGCAACGAAGCCGTCATAGATGGTGTCAATTTCTACTTCGAGCTGGAAACCCTCCATCTTGATTTTAACGGAATGCTGCAAAACGACAGTATCGTAGGTGAAATGCAACAAAACGGCATGAAATGGATGGTGACATTCACAAGGGAAAAGCAAGAGAAGGTCATTTTTCCGCGACCTCAGAAACCAAAACCACCTTTCAATTACACCGCAGATTCACTCCAGATTGAGAATGGAGACATTAGTCTGGGCGCTACGTTAGTATTGCCGAATAACTTTGACCACACGACACCGATAGTAATTTTTGCGTCAGGATCCGGACCTCAAAATCGTGATAGTGAAATTGCCGGACACAAAACATTCTGGGTTATTGCAGATCATTTGGCTCAGAACAACATTGCTTCCATTCGATTCGATGACCGTGGTACAGGAACCAGTTCTGGAAATCATTTTGACGCTAGCTTGATGGATTTTGCTTCGGATGTTGAAACTATTGCACGGTATGTCCGGAAGAAATTGAAATACAAAAAGAATCCACTGGGGATGCTCGGACATTCGGAAGGTGGCATGCATACGCTTATTGCCGCGAACGACTACAAGAAAGTTGATTTCCTTGTACAGATGGCTACTGTTGGAACTACCGGAATGGATGTGTTGGTCCAACAACAATATGATATTCCGAAAGCTGCCGGAGAATCACACGAACTCTGCGAATGGAACAAACGTTTATTTGCCAAAATGTCCAACATTGTTTTGGAATATCCACAGGACATAGCTTCCGATTCTTTGACTGCATTTCTAGGTAGAGAATACGACAATGCACCGGAAGATTTTGACAAGAGCAATGCATCGAGATTACAATTCATTATGGGCAATATCATGTTCATGAATAATCCCTGGATGCGTCAGTTCCTGCAGTTTGAAGCAGAGCATTATTACAAAAATCTGGATATTCCAATTCTCACCATTCATGGGGAAAAAGACATACAGGTTGCCCCTGAATCGAATTCAAACGGCTTTGCAAACTACCCAAAAGTGCAACGGCAAATTGTGAAAGGGGTTAATCATCTGATGCAACCTTGCGAAACGTGCACCATCATGGAATACGGAGAAATAGAAACGACGATCTCCGATGAGGTCCTGGACCTTATTTCGAAGTGGATTCTAGAGATTCAGTAGACTCTTCATCGTCATCCTTTTCAACTTCCTCAATGGTATTCTCCTTGAATGCAGAAGGAATCAAATCGGGGATTAATTTCAGTAACAACGGCATTAAAACTGCTCCTCCCGGAAGCATAAATACGGTTAACGCCGGAATGGTTCTTGCCAAATCCTTGAACTGCGATTTCACCGCGTCTTTTTCCTCTGGTGATAATTCCTGCGTGCTTGATTTTCGAATGAGAATCACCAATTCTTTACTTTCACGAAGCTCCACTTTGAGCTTATCGCTGTTCCTGGAAATAACTTTCGTCCATCGTTTGGTGAAGCTTTTGTATACCTTATCGTATTTGGATCGGTCACTCAGATAGGCCACCTGATCTTTACTCTTCAGGACAAAGTTCTCGACCATTCGCATCGATGCTTCTACTTCTAGTTCCTCAATCTCCAGATGTCTTCCTAGCTCCATCAGAAATGCCACTTCTTCCGGTTGAGCCTCGTGCGTCGCCAAAATGGTCACTACCGAGATATCAAAAAGGAAACGTTTTAATAAAAAATGACGTGAAACAAATGAGGAGAAGTCCTTCAGCGTAGCTCCCTTTTTGAATCGTTCCAATACCAGATCGCGGTCGTCTTCATCCAGGTTAGCACTTGCCAGAAAGAAATGGAATAAGTCCGATTCCTTCGATTCAATTACACCATCCGAATAAATTGAAAGCGTGATTGCCGTCAACGCGTTCTCGGCGTAATTGTCATATTTCTTCAGCGCTTCATCTTCTCGCTTGTGCTCAAAATCATCGAAAAGAATGACATCCAAATAGGCGAAGGCGTTACTCAATGAATTCACCCACCATTTATTCTCAAAAATATTGGCTTTGATATCAATTCGCTTCGCCAAAACACTCTCCAGCATTTCTTCGTTGGATTCCTTTCGGAACATCTTAAACATGCGTGAAATGGCACTGGCATTGTGATGTCGGTAAAAATTCGTCAGCGATTGAAGAAATGTGTCTTTTTCGAACGTTTCATCCACATAAATCTGCTGATAGACGAACAAGTGCGATTCGAACAGCAATAACTTCAGCTTTTCCTCAACGGTCCATTTGGAATCGTCCAGATTTTTGGCAAAAATAAGCTGCAAGGGATACCCAAACATGATTCCGCTGTGCCCCAGAGTTAGGTGCATGAACTGCAACTTCCTGGTTTCATCGGGTCGGTCCAATTCCAGGGAAATCTCGCCACGATCGACAAGATCGAAGTATTTGTGAATCCAGCCTTTTGCTCCCGGTGATAGCATGCGTCCCAAAGTTTGTTGGCGTTAAACAAATCTAATAATTTCGACGGAAGACACTCAAAGAAAAAAGTGAAGGTAGAAGGCTTTCTACTTACTGGTCACATTTACCTCGCTCCAAAAGCGTAGCGTGCTGCGAACCCGACTTTCAAACCAACTTCGAAATCGGGAATCACGCGGAAAGTAGGACCGGCATCCAAGGCAATATTAATCGGAATGAAATCGAACGTATATTCTACACCAAACACACCCGTTGCTCCGCCCCAAAACCCACTGGTGGATTCAGTTCTCAACCTACCGGAAGCATTTTCTCCCCAGTAACCCAAATCGAGACCACCGCCGGCATACCAATCAAAATCATTCCTCAGCGGATGATTATACAGGTAAAAGCCTTCCAACCAAACAAACTGGCGCCCGGCACCAAAGTTGATTTCAAACGCATTGGGTTCCTGAAAGAAATGTTTGACACTGAATTGAGCCATGTCTACGTTGAGAGTTGACCAATCGCCTTTGATACCGACGGCTGTTTTGTACTGCTGTCCAAAAGCATGAGATCCTAATATGGAGAGTATCAGGATAAGGAGATGTTTTTTCATTTTCTTACTGGTTTGTTCTATTCAAACGAGCGGGAAATCGAATTTATTACATGTGCGTGCATAAGATTATTGGGTGCAAAAAATCCCCGCTCTAATGAACGGGGACCTCAATACGTTTCGGATTGTTATAGTTTAATCACTTCTTGTGTCAAAATAATTTCACCGTTCGAGTTCAATGCTTTCAGAACATACGTTCCTTCCGTCAGGTGCTCAATGTTGATATTCGCCTCGTTTGTAATGGTGTGCTTTTCTGCCACAACAGCTCCATTCACGTCATATACTACGATGTCTCGAACTTCTCCTGCTGCTGCTTTCACATTTACAACATCTTTTGCTGGGTTCGGGAATACAACTGGCTGTGTCATCTCAACTAGAGCTACGTCCGCTGAAGGTGCTTCTTTCAACCATGTAGCTGTTACTACATTGTTCAGTTCGTCCACTTCCATCTCCATTACCGGGAATTTTGCACTTGGATCATTCGACCAGTAAGATCGGCTGTATGTAGTGTCCGTTCCTGAATCCAAGAGTGTTTCTACTCCAAGAATGTACGTGAATGTAGAGTCTGTTGAAGTTGACGTTTCATACTGACCCAAAACATCAAATGTTCCATACGGAGTTGTCATTGAACCCCATGAATCGATGACAACATCATTTACAGAAGTTGTAACCATAGCAACAGAATCAACTGGAAGTCCTACTACAGCACCATCGACAACAATTCGTTGTGTAGATGTGTTCGAGTACGAGTCGTTGAAATTTGCTGGAAACTCAATGATTGTTTCGTAAGGGTCGAAAGCAATCGTAAGTGGTGTTCCGATTCCGAACATATCACCTACAATTCCCAATACGCGCAATCCAGTGGCATCTTTTTCCAAATAAATCTCTGCTCCGTCATCATCCAAAGCCAAGGTAGCTGATGGGAACTCAGATGCATTTGGAAGCCAACCTGGTGCCACGAAGAACATTGTATCTTCTTCATGAGCAACAAGTGTTGAATAATCCCATGTTTGGTTTGCTCCGGTTGTTGGACCTGATACAGAAGGAATTGTATCGCTGTTCTGAATTACTTGATCTCCTGCATCTACAACATTACCTTCGGTAACAGTAATTTGTGCAAAAGCTGAGGCGCTCGAAATGAGCCCTACTAATAGTAGCGTTTTTTTCATGTTAGTTTGTTTGCGTTTAACTCTACAAAGAACGGTATTTGCTGTGACATGGTTGGACAAAAAAAGTTAAAGCCCTACTTCGCGATACTTACCGAGATATCAAACTTCTTCGTTCGGTCCGAATTGTGCCACTCTCCTTCCAAAGTTCCTCCCTGCATGACTTGTAAATCGAACTTTCCGGTGGTTTTCTCGTTCACTTCTTCTGTAAAATGAATGTATGCAGCTTCATCCAACGTACCGCTGAGTTGAATCGGCTGTTTCACTTTATCGTACCAGTAAACGCCATAGTAGCTATCACCATACGAATGTTTCACAATCATCGTGATTGGATACTTCCCTCCTATCATACCCTTCAAAACTTTCCCATTTGGAACAGCAACATGATTGTAGTGCAATGTTTCTCCGAACATCAATGCAATTCCGTCGTCGGACATCATGGATTGCAATTCAACGAGTGAATATTCTTCATAAAACTCCCCAAGATCATCCAACGCTCTCATGGCATGGTTGGAGCATCTTCCAATTACAAATGTGATGGAAGAGTCCGTCATATAGTACTCATTGTTAGATAATTCGTGTACTTCTTCATACCACCCTGAACAATCCAGGTACATTTCATATTGTTCCTGTCCATATCCATCCGGATCCTCAGTATCTATGGTGTACATGAATTCTGAAATCTGAGCATAAATGGAAGACGTCACCCATTCAGATAAATCATACATGGCAGAAACCCCAAACATATCAGACAACTGAATCGGCTGACCTGTTTTTGCGTCAAAGTTGAAGTATTGCGTGTAATATTCGGTATAAGCGCCCGTATACGCACAGGTTACTGAAACAGAAAAATATCGATCGTTATTAGCCGAGACGTCGTAACTAAATTCCGAAGCTCCATCATATTCTCCTTCAGGTGGAAAAACATTCTCAAATCTGTTTTCATCGTCTTCCTTATAGACTTTTTCCAACATATAATGATGCAAAACAATGTTGATGCACTCTGCCGCATCTGGGTTCTCAGAAGATCGAATAATTGGGAAGTAATTCGGGTAATCATATAGATCGGGAGCCACGAATGAGTCAACTTCGAATTGCGCCTGCGAAGCAAATCCTCCGAGGACGAAAAGTAGTAGAGTTAGTGTTTTCATATGTTTCCTGCTACGACAAATACTTTTTTGCCTGTAAAAATCAATCCTCCCTGTACATCGTATGCTTCAAAGATACCCACGTATGGACCGATGGATGCTTTGGTTCCATTATCCGTGACTCCTTGCCAGGAAAGTGTTCCCTTAGTTGAGAGCAATTCGTTATCAATTACAGTAGCTACTTTTCGACCGCGATCATCGTACACATTAAAAGTTCCTACATATCCCGGAGCATTCATTTCATAGTTGATTTGCAATACATCTTCAAATCCGTCATTATCCGGTGAAATGGTTTCGCTGGTGTAATTGAATTCTCCATTCGTTAGCGCTGGATAAAATTGCGAGTTCTCTCCTCCCGGTGTTCCAAAACCAATCGATTCTGCGGCTGTATGCCAATTGCTTTTATTGTTTGAAGGTCCATCGGGTTCAATTCGTTCCAGCGATTTTCCATCGTCATCATCGATCAACTGAAAATGCCAGTCATCGAGGTACGAAACAGCATCAATTATCTGATTTCCGTTGATCAAATAAACGGTTCCTTCGTCATTGCTGTAGGTTGGTAAATCGCTCTCAACAAATCGACCAATTACAGCAGATGGATATTGTTGTTGAACTTGAGTGCTGTCTTCGGTAATCACAACGTATTCTCCAGGGAACAACAAGAAGTTCTGCTCGATTATCGCATTGTTGCTGATGGTATCATCGTCCAAATTTGCCATCTCGAGCATGTTCAAATCCAAAAGCTTGTCGGAATTGTTGTAGAGTTCTACGTAATCGTATCCTCCGGTTACCGGGTTGAACAAGATTTCATTGATAACAATATCTCCCGATTCTACGGTTGCCGGAAGTGCAAAAACGGCATTCAAGGTGGCTGAATTGGACCAACAATCGGCAACATTCTGCAATTCGATTTCATACACCTGAGAAGCCGCCAGATTTTCCAGAAACTGTAGCGTTAACATGGAAGGATACTCCTCCAATACGTAATTGTTTTGGATGGTGAGTGTGGGATCTATGCTAATAATGGCATCCGATAATGAGGTAGAGTCCATTCCTTCCGAGAAGTATACCTCAACAAAATTTGGAGCCAGTGCCACCGTTTGAGCAATGCTCGGGGCTTGTGTATCTGGTGAAGTATCGTAAATGGAATTTTGTGATCCCGGAGTTCCTCCCAAAGAAGCATTACTAGCAGCCCAATCGTTGATATCCGAACATGGATCTTCCGGGTTGATACGTTCAATGGAATAACCTCCATCGTCTTTGTTATCGTCCTTGTACCAATCATCTGTGTACACCAACGAGTCAATTGGAACGCCCAAATCATTCATTAATACGATGTGATCCCCTGAATTGTTCAAACTCGGAAAACTAGTTACACCCACCGATGCCAGTGCGAAAGAATCGGCGTAAGTCGTTGTGGTGAGCACCAGATATTCTCCTGGCAACAACCAGGCATCCTGTACCGTTCCATCAGAGGATGCGTCACCCAGTTGCCATGATTGCACATTGAAAATCTTATTACTTCGATTGTAGACCTCAACAAACTCTACCTCGAACATTCCAACCACAGGCGACGGATCACAGACAAACTCATTAATGATCACATCTCCCCAAACCGGAGTCTCTGCGATCAGATAGGCAAAATCTTCATCCTGACTGGTCATCGCGTTTCCTTCCAAATCCTCCACATTGGTTACTGTCATTGTGTAGGTTGTTCCGTTGGTTAGAGTTCCAGCAATTGTCAAATGCACCAGGGCTGGATTCACGCCATCTAGAACAGCGGCTGAAATTGCCGAACCATTTGGTGCATACGAATAATTAGAAGTTGATTCTGCCGTTGTTTGGTCCACTGCTTCGTCGAAAAATACATCTATCTCCGTTGCACTGATTGCAGTTACTGATGCGATGGATGGAGGCGTAACATCGATAATCTCATCGCCAATGTAGACATCATCGTAGAAGAATTTATCCGAATTGCTCGATGTGTACTCGCAAAAGAAACCAAAGTGCGATCCTAACAAATTGGTGGCATCCGTAGCAGAAGCTGCCAACAAATAGGATGTTCCTCCGGTGTCATCAAGGTACAATTCCCAAAGACCCGTGTTATCGCGAACTACTCGCACGCCCATTTCAAAACTGGACGCAATTTGTCCCGCATTTCCTGCAAGAATTTCGACATCCGTACCTCCTTGCACGCGAAATAATCGTACTGCATCATTAGAGCCGCTCTCACCAAATTGGAGATAGAAACCGTCAGGATCTGTAGACAAATCGGCTGAAGATGAAGTCAGGTACACGCGTCCGAAATTACTCCCAGAAGGAGAAAAACTCTGACGAACATAAAACCGCCATTCCTTGTCATCAAGATTCGCAAGTCCGTGAGTTGTCGACAGATATGACGTATCTGCTACCGTATTTTCCAATTGTAGTTCTAACGAAGCGTTTACGGTGTAATCGGCGTCCGTTCCGCTCCATGTTGGATTAGCGGTGAAATCACCATCGCTAAAATCGTCCGTAATTTGTGAAAATAAAGTGTATTGCGTTAAAATAAACACAACTGTGAAAAAGTGCTTCATAGTACCAGTAACAGTGCTGTTAAATATACTAATTTTGACATCGAACGAAAGTAGAGACGCAATGAAAGTAGCTGTAGTTGGCGCCACAGGAATGGTGGGAGGTGTAATGATGGAAGTGTTGAAAGAACGCGCATTTCCGATCACTGAATTTATCCCGGTAGCATCGGAGCGATCCGTTGGTAAAAAAATAACTTTTAACGATAAAGAGTATTCTATTGTTGGACTTGCCACCGCAGTTGAAATGCAGCCTGATATTGCCATTTTCTCGGCTGGAGGTTCTACTTCTTTGGAGTGGGCACCGAAATTTGCGGCAGTTGGAACTACAGTCATTGACAATTCTTCGGCATGGCGTATGCACCCAGATCATAAGTTGATTGTTCCGGAAATCAATGGGCATTTGTTGACAGCTGAGGACAAAATTATTGCGAATCCAAACTGCTCTACCATCCAATTGGTACTGGCAATGAAACCTTTGCACGAGAAGTATGGAATCAACCGAGCTGTAGTTTCTACTTACCAGTCGATTACCGGAACGGGAATGGCGGCAAAACGTCAAATGGAAAATGAACGCAACGGTATCGAGGGAGAAATGGCGTATCCTTATACTATCGATCGCAACTGTTTGCCTCATTGTGATGTCTTCCTGGAAAACGGGTATACCAGGGAGGAGATGAAATTGACCAACGAGACGAAGAAAATTTTAGATCCGAATATCAATGTTACCGCTACGGCCGTTCGTGTTCCAGTTATGGGCGGTCATTCAGAGTCTGTAAACATCGAATTTGAAAACGATTTTGAATTGAACGAAGTGCGTCGATTGCTACACGAACAAGATGGAATCACAGTAAAAGACGACCCGACAACGAATACCTATCCAATGCCGCTTTACGCTGCGAACAAGGACGATGTTTTTGTGGGAAGAATTCGCAGGGATGAATCACAGGCAAACACGTTGAATATGTGGGTGGTTTCTGATAATCTGCGTAAAGGTGCTGCTACAAATGCAGTGCAGATTGCACAGCTGATTCTAGAGCGGGAGCTGGTTGGAGCGTAGATTACAGTGTGAGTTTTGAGTGTGAAGGACTAAAAGGATACACGTTTTTATAATTTCGGGAGAATTTCTGGGAAAACCTAAATATTCGAATAATTCTAAATCGGAATATTCCGATATTGCAATAACCATCTCACTCCGAGTCAAACTTCAACGTCATGAAATACTTGCTGTTCGTACTCCTAGTTTGCTTCCTCGGCTCATGTATGACTCATGTCCATTTCAATGAACCGCAACCTAAAAATAGTCATCGATTGGATGCTTTTCCCGCAGAATTACAAGGAAGCTGGAAAAGGGAATCAGGCGAAACATTCGTTATTACTGAATCTTACATGACTGATGAACGCTTTATACAGGATTCACTCGGATTGGTAATTGATACGATTGCCGATACAACGTATTTATCCGACAGTCTTCAACTTCATACAGCCGGAGATTACTATGTCTACAATGTACTTTTTGGTCCTTTCTACGTTTTCGCGGTGGTAGAAAAAGATCAGGATGGCAATTGGAACCATTATTACTGCGATGACCCTCATATGTATAAAGACATGCGTGGGTTGAAAATGGATAGTGCAGCAATCACGTATAGCGAGTATTTTCCCGAAACGGATGAACTCAACGTCGTCGACACGACTTTATTGAAGCCCAAAAAACGCAATGTATTTGAATCTCCTTACGATGAAATACGATCTGTTTATTTCAGTGGACAAATCAGAATTAAAGACTTGAAGAAACTATGCAAAGAGGAATACTTCATGTTCTCATTACGGAAGAACGGAACATACTATGAGCGCGATGATGAAGAATGAGTCGGTAGATCTATATAGCTTAATCGAAATATTTCGATATTGCTATAAGGCGTTGTTAACAGTTTCCAATAACGCTCTCGGATTCCTATATTTACGTTCCGATTATTCAATCACTGAACTGAAAAGACATGGACCAATTATCCGAAGCTATTGCACTACTTCAAAATCAGCAATTTGCCAACGCTGAAACCGCCTTCAATAACCTTCTTGAAAACGGAGAAACAGACACAAAAATTCACCAGCATCTGGCTGAATGTCAATTGCACCAGCAAAAGTTTCCCGAAGCTATTGGTACGCTTGAAGCAGGATTGAAAATTGATCCGGAAAAAACAGAATTACTAGTTTACTTAAGTCAGGTTTTTTGGGGTACGGGACAAAAAGACAAAGCAATTCCACTGGTGGAGAAAGCTGCGAAATTAAGTCCAAAAGATATGCAGCTGATGTCCAACATGGCTAGCATGTACTACGAGTTGAATCGAAAAGACGAAGCAATCAAAGTATTTGAGGGAATGCTCATGCTTTCTCCTCATTCCTACCAGATTCATTTTAATATCGGCTCAATTCATCTTGAAGAAACACGTTATGAAAAAGCGATTAAAGCATTTCAGCAAGGACTTCGTTTTGACCCGAGTAATCACTTTGGAAACAAACAATTGGGAATGGCTTTGCACATCTCCGGAGATATCCGGGAAGCACTGAAACTCTATGAAAAGGCGTATGAAAAAGCTGCGAACGATACAGAGAAAATTGAAATACTGGTGCTGCAAGGAAACGGATTCCGAGATCTAAACCAGATAAATGAAGCCAAAGCATTCTATAAACAAGCGCTACAGCTTGACCCGAATAATGAAGTAGCTAAGACCAATCTTCAGTCTCTTGCAAAAAACACGATCCCAAGTTGGCATTTCAACATGTTGGCAGATACGTCTAGAAATGAAGCATACAATGATGCCATTTCCGCAGCCGTAAAACCAGGACAAACTGTTCTTGATATTGGAACTGGTTCTGGATTGCTTTCGTTGATGGCAGCCAGGGCAGGAGCCAAAGAAGTGACCGCAGTAGAAATGGAGAAGGACATTGCGAAGGTAGCCCGATTGGTTATTGCGGACAATAAGTACGATGACCGAATTACGGTTCATGAAAAACGATCTACAGCACTTGTAGTGGGAAACGAAATGAAAGAGCGTGCGGACATGGTTGTTTCGGAAATTCTGGATGCCGGTTTACTGGGAGAAGCCGTTATTCCTTCACTCAGACATGCGTGGTCGAACTTACTTAAGAAAGACGCCATTTGTATTCCCAAAGCGGCAGATGTTAAAGCTGTAATTATTCAGAGTGATGATTATCGACTTGTGAATCCGGTTGGAGAAATTCAAGGATTCGATCTTAGTGCGTTCAATCATTTCCGTGAAGAGGACTCCTTCTCTGTAACGCATTCCTCCCAATTCAATTCAGAAAATCTAAGCGATATTTTCTCCGTGTTATCTGTTGATTTTTACAACTTACCAAAACAGGCGACCCCGGAAAATCCACACGAACATACCATGGAAGTTGAAATCACAAAAGATGGACGAGTACATGGAATCATGTTATGGTTCGATCTTCATTTGGACGAAAATATCACTATGTCATCCGGACCCAATGGAGAACTCATTCACTGGGGTCAAGCATTACGAATGTTTGATGATGAACAAGAAGTAAAAGCAGGAGAAACCATCAGAATCATCGCTAAACAGTCGGATACACTGATTACGTTCGAGAAAGTTTAGGTGGGGCTGTTAGTTATCTACGGGATGTGAAAGTTGATGGGGTGTAATGCCGATGTTATCTTGAATTTACGGATAAAATTCTGCAAAACCTAAATATTGGAATACTTCTTAATCGGAATTTTCCGATATTCCAATATTGCATTAGGACGCTGACTACCTGAACATTAACCTCGAATCAACCCATTAATTAAACACATCCGAATTGTTCCCAATCAAAAAAGTTTCATTTTATTGCTAACCTCTTCCTGTTTTCGACATCTCTGGAAAATTACGTGAATGAACAATCCAACAAAACAAGCTCTTGATCTCCGTGCCGAACTCGACACAATGTATAAGCGATGGCCAGAGGTAAAGCGGTTTCTAAAATCGAAGGGTTGTAAAGTTGCAGATGCCGAAGACATCTTCCAGGAAGCGTTGCTTATTTACACGCGAAAAATAAACGAGCCAGCATTCGAACTAACGACCGAACCATTTAACTACGTGATGAACACATGCAAGTTTATCTGGTACAATCAAAGTCGAAAGGAAAAGAAGCATCGTTACACAGAATTACATGAGAATGTTTCGCAAGAGGAAGAAGATTGGATCGTAAAGGAATTGAAGCTTTCGAAAATTGAAAAAGCCCTTTCTCAAATTGGAGAAAAGTGCCAACAGCTACTTCAACTACTCTACGATCACGGATTAAGCATGTCTGAAATTGCCGGGCGAATAGGACTTCGCAATGGCAATGCGGCCAAGGTTCAAAAATTTCGATGTATTCAGAAAGTGAAGGACATCGTGATGAAAACACCTGAAGACTTTGACATTCACCACTAACAGAGATTGACATGAATCCGAAGATTACGAAACTAATAGACCAATATTTAAGCGGTACCCTTGCGGGGGAAGATAAAATCGCTTTTGAAAAGGAATTGGCCCAAAGTGCTGAACTCCGACAGGAAGTTGAATTACAACAATCCATTATGGATGCAGCAGCCCGGGCTTCGCAACGGCGCGAAGTAAAAGATGCCGCAAAAAGATTCCGACGAAAGAATTTGCTGCGCAATGGAGGAATATCTGCATTAATTGCAATTGTTGTGGCTTCTACCATGCTTTTCTTTACCAATACTGACAAGGAAAAAGAGGCTCATTCTACAGACGAAATGGCGCCAATTTCTGCCGAAACAAAAGACAAACTGGACAGAAATCAGGATTTTGACAACATTCCAATTCAGTATTTCCAGATTCCAAGTCAAGGAACCGTTCACTTATCCGAACAAGGTGTTTTAATCTCTGTACCTGAAGCCGCCTTCCTTAAAAATGGAAAGCCATATGTGGGCAATGTAATTCTTCAATACCAGGAAGCGATTCGCGGCGTTGACATCATCAAAAGCGGACTGAGTACCATGACCGGAAATGAATTGCTCGAAACACAAGGAATGTTCAGTGTAACAGGATACACGGAGGATGGAGAAGCACTTCATTTCAACCCCGAAGTTGGCGTGTACTTGCAGGCGCCTGTGGATGATTGTGTTTCCGGAATGCAATTGTACGATGGTGAAAAACGAGAAGACGGAAGCATCGATTGGGTGAACCCAGAACCACTTTCCAAAATTCCAATACAAGCGAAGATGTCTGATCTCGATTTCTACCCAAAAGGTTACGAAGATCATCTGGACCAGGAGAAATGGAATCGTGACAAGAAGAACAGAGATAGTTTGTACTTATCGTTGGAACACGCGATGGATCTTAACGCCATAATTAACGAGGTGGCCTACTCCAGTCAACCCATTGGTCCGAGTGAAGAAGAAGTCGTGACGTTGGAGAAAGAAATGGGGGCTGTGTATAGCGACACCCCAAGAAAAAGAGATCCGGTTGCCGGCATCGATCAGGCAATAATTTGGTCCTTTTCCAGAGAAAGAATAGAATCCGACGTATGGGAAATAAAAGCTGTTGGGAATATTGCAGAAGGGTATCATATTTCTGCCATGGATGACGAGGACGAATTCCGTCGAACACAACTGAAAATTGTTGATTCTAAAAACTTGACAATTCTAGAAGGTCCAACTTGCTCTAGCCCCGTTCGCACGATTCGTATGGAGACGAAAACGGTACGCGGTTACACGGGAGAAGTAACGATCAGTGCAAAGGTCAAAATAAAGTCTCGAAAACAAATACGCGTACCCGTTCGCGCCATATTCAAATTGGCTGCAAAAGACATGGAATACTCACGTGCTGTGAGAGGCGGTGATATGTCTCTTTGGGAAACTCGGGAAGAACGCATATCTCGATATGAATCATTGGCGAATATTGAAATGCGTGGAAGTTATATTCTTCCTTCCAACGTTATGGCTTTCTGGAAACCAGCATTCAACAACACTATATTGTCCACTCGAGAATTCGAGCGACGCATGCAAGTTATACATGGCACTTGCGACAATGAACTATTGGAATTATACACCAAAAATTTACACAAACCAATGGTCGAAATTGATCGTGAAGCTGCACGAATGGGATATCCTGAGTTTTCCGACTTTGCTATGGAGAATGTGGGTGCGGTTGAGTTAAACGATCCACACCTGGCGTTACTCAATGAGTTTTATGAAAAGACAACGGAGATACTTCGTAAGGATGCAAAAATTAGAGTTACATCTAAGGAAGCTCGTTTAAAACAGTGGAACAACATTGTGAACGAACAAAACGAAAAGGACAGAGAGCGCACTCGCCAACGAAACCAGCAATTTGCAAGCAACATGAGCAATTTTACGCGAGAGAATCTTAAAAAGCAATATGGTAAAACACAAGGGTTCAAAATTCGTAAAGGAAATAACAACGCTCCGACAGTTCGGAAAAACATAGATGCCTTAAGACCATACGCCGGATATCCGTTAGTAGATCGGGTAGCATCAATGAACAAGACACTTGAAGTAACAGTTATCCGCAAAAAGATCAAGTACAATGACTTGAAAGTTCGTGTGGCGGAGTTCGACAAATTCGAAGATGTCTATCTCTATCTATACGCCGACGAGGTCAACAGTTATCAGCGCATCGATCCGGATTCTACTGGTGCATTCGAGTGCCTGTTGCAAGATAAGATTACCTATGCCATTGGTATTGTAGGGATCACTTCGGAAGGTTTCTTCTACTTTGATCATGACTTCTTAACCGGAGGCAATCTTGGTAGAGTACGACTAGAATCGATCAGTGAAGAAGATTTGGATTTACGCATCCAGAAAATGAATGCCGAACGACTCTCTGGAAGTTCATCTGTATCTGAAGAATTGGGGTGGCTTCGAACGAAGCGTAAGTTGTACAAAGAGCAGCAATTGTACAAGGAAATGATTGAATTCAGACGTGAGTTGAAAGGGGTCATCTTCCCTTGCGTGACCTTTGATAAAATCAATCCATTGCTCAGCGAAAGCATTGAGAAAGAAGCAGAAGTGATTCCGCAATAGAATTTAAAACAAGCCCCCTGATCATCGAGCGGAGTCGAGATGCAGGGGGCTTTTAATATTAACTATAAAATAGCGATAATCATTGGCAATTACAAGCATTAATTGATTCGCTTAATCGGAATATTCCGATATACTAATATTCCCATATTTCACTATTGGAATATGACTAATAAGCTCCTCCGATTGGTCGCTTATTCAACGCAGCATTTCCTTCAAAAGAAGGCAAGCTTGTTGGCATGGAAGTCAAATAAGTTGTATCCGTGAGGGATTTCATGAACGAAATAATATCATCGATTTCCTGTTCACTTAACTCCAATTCGTCTGTAGGAAGTGTTTGGTGTGGAACGTCTAGTCCCAATCCTGTTCCACCGCCTTTATTATAGAAATCCATTACTTCTTCCAACGTCGCAAAGGTTCCGTTGTGCATGTAAGGACCGGTTAATTCGATGTTTCTTAGTGTAGGAGTCTTGAACGAGAATTCGTAAAAATCTGCTTGCTCCTTCAGGATTCTGTTCATGTATCTTCCCTGATCCGAATCCAATTCGTACGGTTCTTTGAAATATTTTGGAACTCCTAATACTTCCGATTCACTTTCTTCAAATGCTGGCGGCACCAAACCGGAGAATGTTGGCGCAAAATGGCAGGTGGCACATGCGGCTTTCCCACTAAACAGGTTGTATCCTCTAACCACTGCTGGATCAATTTCATCGGTTTCTCCACGCATGTATTGATCAAATGGGCTGTTGTAACTTCGAAGCGATGCCACGTAGCGCGTCACGGCATGGGTTACGCTATTCTTGGTAATTCCCTCCTCTCCATATGCTTCCTTGAATAACGCAATGTATTCTTTCGATTCTTTGATTTTCTTTACAATTCCAAGGTAATCGGCATCAAATTCATCAGGATTCAATACAACATGGTCCATCTGCGCGGCCAAATGATCTACCCGTAAATCATGGAAGAATTTCTCAGCATAAACGCTATTGATAATCGTAGGTGCATTTCGTAATCCAAATTCTCCGTTCATGGTTTTGGACGTTTTCAAGCCGTCTGTATACGCTTTTTTAGGAGAGTGACAGGATGCACATGCACGCTGGTTGTTATTGGATAAAATCGGATCGAAAAACAAGGTGCGCCCCAATGCTATCCGCTCATTATCTCTTTCGTCTCCGGAATACATGGCGTAGTATTCAGCGCTCAGAAATTCTTCATCGAACAAACCGCTACTCTCATATTTCACAGGTTGTTTGATGCGATGGCGCTGGTAGGGCATTTCTATTTTCAGTGATTTCTGAACTACAAGTGTTTGTCTCCAAAGTGGATCCGATATTTCTCTTTGGAAATCGGTGCGATCATACTCTTCGAAAACGCTGGCTCCAACTTGTAAAATCGCCAGTTCGAATAAGTTCTCCATCGATTCCCAATGCTGTTCTTCAATGTAAGGCTTGTAGAATTCCATGGCTTCCAACATGCCTTTGTAAAAATTGCTCGTTTCAAATAATGCTCCATCCGTATTTCCCGGACGATCGAAACCTGTAACACCCATGGTGTTTGCTCTCAGGATTCCAAAACGAACTGCCTCAAAAATTACCGGATCTGTCAATTGAAAACGAACCGACTGATTCGAAACGGTACTCAAATCATATCGTAATTTCTTGACGATCTTAATGGTTTCTGCATAATCGATTTCGTCTTCAAACATCAACTCATCCAGGCGCTGAAATCCGCCCGGTTCGATTACGATCTGCTCCGGTACCTTCTTCATTAATTTTGGTAACGGTGCACCGTTCAGGTACGACTGATAGAGTTGCGGATCAATGTACGCAAATAAGAACTCGATTTTTTTAAAGGCGTATCGTGCTTCTTCGTAGCTCGATAAAAGTTTCTTTTGATCACTCTTCGATTCAAGTGCGGCTTCCAGTTCAGACAATTTTTTGTCCAAATTGCTTTGATTCTCAAGGAACCAATCCTGCACCTGGATAGAGGGAGATGGTTTTTGTTCTCCTCCGTCAACAGGCGTAAACCCTGCAATTGGAAGGTAAATCAATCCTACAAGTGCTAAAAAGAATACAAGTTGTTTCATGATCTAAAATCTACTCTTCGAAGCTACGGCATCAACTAGCTGGATGGCCTACGCGCAGTATCGAAGGGCTTCTGTAAATAATAATCTAATAATACGCAAAACCTCCGGTGATCGAAATCACCGGAGGGTCTGTTCTTTTCTATGTTTGGAGAGTAGAGGCTTATTGAACAATCAATTTCTTAGTTTCTCCTGCATTGTTTTTCAAGTAGTAAGTACCTGCTTTCAAATCGATGATATCCAGGTGATCTGTGTTACGCTCAACACGGATCAATTTCCCGAATGTATCGTACAATGCAACATCCATAGTCTCGCTGAAGTAAACGATACGAGATGTTGGGTTAGGATAAACGTTGAATGCGCTTTCTTCCTGATTCAACTCAGTCAAACCAACAGTTGAGCGATCCCATCCTGTCAAAGCAATTGTCAATGAATTGTTGTAAGGGAATGGGTTGCTTGAGCTTGGGTGCTGAGAGTTGAAGAACAATGTCTTTCCATCTGGTGTTGCACGAGCTCCTGTGATCTCTGCTCCTACTGGAGTTTGAGCGATACGAACAAGGTCGTTCAACGTTGGGTTAGAAGTAGACATGTCCAAAATGTACATCTCACATGCACGGTTAGAGATACCTGCTGGCATACGTCCGTGTGATGTTCCGTTCAAATCCTCACAGATAACCATGTAGCTCTGGTTGTTAACGTTCATGAACGTCAAACCATCAGGGTTAGATAGGTGAATTGAAGGATACTGAGAAATAGATACGTTTGGAGTTGAGTGGAATTCTGGTCCTGCTTCAAGGAAAGAAGACATTGAATCGTTAGCAACATCGAACAACAATACACGTCCGTAGTAATCTACGTATGCACCGTCGAATGGATCAGTTCCCTGTGCAGTTGCACGAGTGTAGTGGTGCTCAGCCAATACTCCACCTTCAACTTTTTCGTCAGCCCAACGAGATGCAGGGTTGTCACGACCAGTTTCAGTCAGGTAAACGTTTCCGTCAGCAGCGTTGTAAGCTACCCACTCTAAACGGTTGAACATTGTTGCTCCTGCGTTGATCGCGTTCTCAGAGTAGTTCAACATTTTATCCATTGTTCCGTTTCCGATTTTGATCCACTTCTGTCCGTCGTATCCGTTTACGTTGTATGCAGATACTGAACCGTTGTATCCAGAGAATGCTTCGTTTGTAGAAAGCAAGTATGGTTGTCCTGTTGGGCTGTCAGCAGCATCGATGAATACCAATCCTTCCGGGCTTTCATCAACACCTTCTTTGTTGTAGTAGTTTACGAATGTTGCGTTAGCTGGGTCAGTGATATCATATACCATAACTCCTGTAGCACGCTCCAATCCGATGTAAGCAAAAGTACGCCCACCTACAGTTCCGATAGCGACAGACTCAGGCTCAGATCCTTTATCATCATCACGGTTATCAGCGTAGTTGTAATCGAAATCGTTAGCCAAAATTTGTCCGAACTCATTTCCGCTATCGAAAACAACGTTTCCGTTCAAATCCCAGATAGTGAAAGAACGTGCACCGTAAGAGTACAACTCATCAAAGTCACCATCATTATCAGTATCTCCTTGAGACAATGTAATTTTCAAACGACCCAATACTGCATCATCTTGCAAAGTTGCTGCGTTAGGGAATGCTGTTGGATCCAAAGTAACATCTCCTACACGATCTTCTTCAGAGTATCCGTTGTAATCACGAGCATCACCTTCGTTAGCTGTAACGATGTACTCAGTTCCGTTGATAGTTGTCAATGCGATTGCATCTGGCTGGTACATTCCCCATACGTTATCGTACTGCTGGAAGTTACCGATCATGTTATCATCATCAGAAGCATCGATTGCGTTCTCAAGAAGAGAGTAATCTTTGTATCCAAGTCCGATAATATTTTCTACTGTTGCAGTTGCGATATCTACTACTGCGATTGCGTTGTTTTCCTGACAGGCAACGTATGCTTTCGTGTCTGCCCCGTTGATAGCAACGTACTCAGGCTCCATGTCTGCAGATACGTCAGTTGTTCCGTTTCCGAAGATACGTACACCTGCTGGAAGCGAACCTACTGTGTAAGAATCGAAGTTTGCTGTTGCAACTGATGCAGAACCTACACCTGAAGTAAGGTCGATAACTGAAATAGTTCCATCAGGATCTACTGTGTAATCATCATTTGGCTCACCTTCGTTAGCAACTACTACGTAATCACCGTTAGAAGTAAATGTCAACATGTCTGGCAATGCCCCTACAGTAACTGTGTTCAACAAAGTGTAAGAAGCATCGTAGAATACTACTGAACCTGGATCTTGCTTAACTACTGCTGGAACGGCAACTGCTACAATTCCATTGTTAACTGCAACTGAAGTTGGCTCTCCACTTCCTATTGCAGAAAGATCGATGAATGCGATGCTATCCAAAGTGTTCTCGTCAGCGAATTCCAAAACAAGGATTCCTTGTCCATTTCCGTTTGTAGCGTATACACGACCGTTATCTACATCGTATGCAGAAATTTCAGAGAATGCGTTCTCGTAAGAAACCTGGTGAGAAAGACGCATGTGCTTGTCGTCTGCACGGTATGCGTACAATTGACCTTCTGTAAAATCTCCTGGAGTATCTGCTACGAATTTTGAGAAAATTCCTGGCGTGTTATCCGCTCCAAGGTATACTGTTTGGTTGTCTGGCATAATTACACCACCTTCGAATGGCTGACGTCCCCAGTTATATTGCTTGCGGATTGCAACTGCTTCTTTAGGATCAATTTCAACCATCCAGTTGAAGTTTTCAAACTTCTCAACAGTTTCTCCGTCTGCAATTGTGATTCCAGATCCAGAGATTGTGTAATCAGAAGTATCCAAGACTCCTGCACCACCAGCGAAGATAGAAGCGTTGTCAGAACGGAACCACTCCTCAGCCGTCCAGATTCGTCCGTCTGCCTCAGAAGTAATACCTCCACAGTTCATACCTGTTTCTCCTACTGTATTCGCGAAGTCAACATTGAAGAATTTTCCAGTACGTCCATCAGCCAATGTTTGCTCTACTACGATGATAGAATCAGTAGTTGCGTCACGACGGATTTTGAATACTGTCATTCCCCCACCGTCACCGATGTTAGCGTCTGATGAAATCATCTCGTGGTTAACAGAGATCCATCCCAAATCTGGCGATTGTGGATCAGTGTCTGGCGTGAACCCGATGAAATCGTGCCACTGCTTTGCTGGGTACTCCCCTGCAGGGTTACCGTAAGTAGCAGTAGTCTGAACCATGTCAGTTCCACCAATAAAAACTACCTGGCTCTCAATAGGAGAAGCTGGTACTAAAACCTCATCAGAGATGAAGTCAGGGTCAATTTCAGGATCAAATCCAATCTGAGCAGTGGCTTGGCTCGAGATCAAAAGAGCTCCGAAAATCAATGCAATGTGTGTGTTGCGTTTTTTCATGCTTTCAATCATTTAATTTTGCTACAAAATTCCGCACGAAAAACTCAAATTGAATTAGTCGAAAAATAAAATGGTATTACCATTAGTTGCAGCTTTTTAAACTTCATATTTCCAAAAAACCGACATTTCTTAATTTGGATTTAACACTCAATACGGTCGATTAATATTCTTTTCAAACTGTCTTTGGCGCGTCATATTGAAACCTCAGATTTTAAGGGGATTGAGAGAAAACTTCATGTTAAAAATGCTACCTTGGTTGGCAAATAACATCAACATGAGAAGTCATAAATTCCTTTTAACTATAACATTAACAGGTCTTTGCCTTTTGATGCTTTCGTCGTGCGGAAGTGAAAAGATTGCGGTTGAAGCACCCGTAGTGGAGGAGGAAGTTACATCTGAAACAACAGAATCGCAGGTGGAATTGCCTCAACAAGCTGAGCCGGTTTATGAAGGTCCACGGAAAGTCGTTGGAGCATTCAAAAGCGTAAAAGGAGTGATGGATCCGTTAAGTTGTTATTGTAGCAATGGTGGATACGTAGATAGTCCGGCTGGTGAAACTGTTCCAGTGTGTTTCGATAACAGTCAAGAGGTCTTCAATACAGATTACATTTTTATCGAAGGGGTAATGACAACACGCACGATTGAATCGAATGGAGCATGTCCGGAGGGAACGATGAGTTATTTGGTGGTTGAGTCCTATTCATTGAATCCTTAATTTACTCGGATACCTACAATACAAATATCATCTACCTGCTCATTATCACCTTTCCATAATTCGAATTCAGCTGCAATCATGGATCTTTGCTCTTGAGTGGATAGCCCAGATGATTCCAGCAGGAACCGTTTCAGTTGCGACGTTTTATATTTTTTATTCTCTGATCCGCCAAATTGATCACCAAAGCCATCTGTTAACAGATATAAGCAATCTCCGGAATTCAACTCAAGATTTACAGAATCAAATGGAACCCGATTCTCATAGAATCCAACAGGTTGACGATTTGCTTTAATCTCAATAAGTGACCTCTTATCTCCCTTTATAGCACGGAATTGACTGGGATTCAGCTGATCAATAATTATATCGGGGTGTTCCGTTGCAATCCAAAGTCCGTTGTATGCTCCTGAAAACTGCACATTTCGCTTGCACAATCGAATTAAGGAGATATCCATTCCGTCATTAACATTCTCTTCGGACTCACTAAATGATTCCAAAACAAGTTCAGTCGTTTTATCGAGGATGGCTCCTGTTTCAGTAAGTCCGAATTCCTTGGTGGCTCGGTTCAGTGCATTACTACAAACAATACTAACCAAAGCTCCCGGAACTCCGTGCCCGGTACAATCTGAGACGGCAAAAAAGGTTTGATCATCTGAAGCATGCATCCAATAGAAGTCTCCGGCAACAATGTCCTTTGGTTGATACCATACGAATTGATCCGGAAGTTGACCAGACAGACTTTGATCAGAGGGTAGAATGGCATCCTGTAATCGCTTCGCATAGGTAATAGATCCGATAATCTCCTCATTCTTTTCTTCCAGTGAATCCTTCTGGATGCTAATCTGCTTGTTAGATCGTACTTTGTTCCGATAGTTTCTTAAGAGCAATCCCAAAATCAAAATAAGGCCTGCCAAAGCCAGAGCTAATCCGTATTTGATTACCGACTCTCTCCGACTTTTTTCTTCAAATATTTTCTGGTTTGCATCCCGGTTCAGACTATCACTCAATGCCTGTTCACGTAATTCCTGCTTGTAACTGGAGCGTAATAAATCCTTTGTTTCTTCCAGTCCGTAAAGACTATCCCGAAACAAATAGTAATTACTAAGTGCGTCGTATGCTTTTTGTAGGTTTCCCTCAGCTGCGTACAACTCATGCAATATTTCAAAATTGCGCCTCATGATTTCGAGATTGCTCACACGTCTGCAATACTCCAAGCTTTTCTCCAGAAGTTCTTTTGCCTTTTCCAAATTCCCGATTCGGAAGTGTGTCTTCCCGATATTCGTCCAACTCTCAGCCAGGCTGGATTCCGTAGCTTCTGGTGAAATGGATCGGAAATGCAATCCCCTTTCAAAATACACCAATGCCGAATCGTACATTTGAACACCATAATACATGGTTCCAATATTGTTCAAACTTTGCCCCATGGCATAGGTGCTATTTTCTCTCTTTCGGATATTGTAGGCCCTCTGATGATAAAATATAGTGGAGTCCACATTCCTGAGCATAGAGTATGATAGCCCCATGTTATTGTAGATACTGGAACGGATCAGTGGTTTCTGTTTTTCTATTTTCGGATTCAATTCGTTCAGCGCACGCTGGTATTTGATAATGGCGCGTTCGGGCAGTTGAAAACTCAATTCAAGATTACCGAGAATCATCAGGCACTCAATTCTGGTGAGGGGCTGTAGCTTATATTCAGCCTCCAATATTTTATTAAGTATCGACGCTGCTCTTTGTCCCTGATCTATATTATAACTGGCTTTTGCTAATCGCATCATGTACTTTGCCAATACAGGTTTCGATAATCCAGACCGCTGACCGTGTGAGACCAAAGTATCTAGAAGCAGACGGCGTTCGAAATGCATTTCACGAGCGGCAAGAGTATCATCTAGCGCCAGTAGATCATTGCGGTAGTGAGCTTCTTTTTTTATGAATGGCCCCGCTTTCCGAATGTCTTTTAGCAATTCCGACCTGTTGTCCAGATGATTGTACACCTTAGATTTCCATGCACTGAAATCCTGTCCAAAGCTGGTCAGTGAAATGAGGAAGCTTAATATGAAAACGAATCGGTTAGACACAACTCAAATATAGGGAAGATGCGAATATGTCTTACTTCTATTTCAAAGTTAGGGAGTATGAAACCACCATATACTGAGTGCAATGGAGTAAGAGCACTAATCAATCCATGGGAAAATTCCAGAACGAATTTCGATTTGTGGTCAACACCATTGATATATCCCAGATGGAATACTTCGCCAGCGATTAATTACGTCGATGGAAAATCCGTGATTTCATAACACTTTCGCGGAAATCGTCTAGTTTTTCGTCGACCTTATTATTGATCAGTCGCTTCATCAACTTTCGTGTTGTTTTGCCTTGCTTGTACATGAATTCTCTCTCGAAAAGAGGAATAATGGCTAGAAAACGGACTTCTACGTCACCAACCTTTAATGGACGCAATTGCTGTTCCAACAAAATCGGATCCGAAAGCATGAAGTAATTCTGCTTCATGGTATCTGAAAGTGGTAGCGCTTCTTTCCCCGTCGGCATTGTGTGACCATGACCATACCAGGTTTCTTTTTCCTCCACATATTTCGCGATACGTTGGATCCAATAGTAAATCCAGTTCATGCGTGGGTTGTCGAACTCTTGCGGCTCCCAATATGAAGGAAGGCAGAAATACAATTCGTTGTATTCTTTACCGACCTCCGCTTCAGGAACTGGCATTTTGTATTTATGAAGTCCGTTGGTCATCAGAACACGTACCTTACTTCCAAGGTCCAATTCAATCATAAGCAAGGGCATTTCTCCTTCCTTTACCGGAACCTCTGTTACGTTCTGTTCCCCAAATCGCTGAATGAGTTCGTTTTTCACGGGGTAAAAGTACTTCTTTTTAAGACGAAAGATGAAAAGATAAAAGATTGAAAGGCACATTCTACTTTCATCTTTAAGCGACTGCAATAAGCGATCTTTCTTCTCAAAGTCTTAGATCCACTTTTCACTTCTTACTAATCCCCCCTCTCTAATCACTACTCACCCACCATCATTTTTGTAACGTTTCTTTAATGTTACGTTATTGTTAACACCAAAAAGACCTGTAAATAAACGGTTTAGTGAATTTTCTTGGCTGAAAATTTGGATTATTGCCCTTAATGTTACTATATTGTTATCTCAACGTTAAGTAATTATTTAGAAAAATGCGTCAACTAGTATATATATCATTCTTGTTTCTTCTTACCATTCCGGTGGTAATGGGGCAAGATACGCGCATTATCTGGCAGAAGTCAATTGGAGGCATTGGTTATGATAGAATCAATGACATTATAACTGATGATGCCGGAGATGCATATGTGCTTTCCACGGTGCAAGTCACTAATAATCATGAGATTCAGGTTTCCAAGATAAGTGAGGATGGTCACTTCCTGTGGACAAACACGATTGGTGGTGAACGCGATGATCGCGGTCAGAAATTGTTATTAGATGCCAACGGAGACCTTTTGATCTTAGGAACAACGAATTCTCACGATATTATGGGAGAATCAACACACGGATCAATGGATATTTTGCTCATTCGAATGTCTTTGAACGGTGAAGTGATCAAACTTGACAATTACGGAGGGTCAAAATTCGAAGAAGCAGCATCCATACTTCAAAAACCAAACGGTAATTACGTAGTATCGGGTACTACCCTTTCCAATGACTTTGACATTTCCTTTAATAATGGTCAGGCAGATGTCTGGTTGTTCGAGATCAATTCAAAAGGAAAAGTAGTTTGGGAAAAAACGCTTGGTGGTCTTGATGACGAATGGTCCGTGAATACCAAACTGCTTGATGACGGTACACTTATTACAGCTGCGAGTACTTCTACATACCAGGACGATTATTCCGAAAATCACGGTGATGCCGATGTAGTTTTGTACCATACAAATGCATCAGGAGGGTTACTATGGAAACGTTTGTACGGAGGTTTTCTGGCAGATTTCCCAGCGGATATCGAACTATTACCGAACGGTCACTTTCTTGTAGGTGCCAATACTTTCTCCAATGATGGACACATTCCATTTAACAACGGTGGTCAGGATGCCCTCTTAATGGAAATCGACCAGGAAGGAGAATTGATCTCAGCCCAGACATATGGATCTTTCGGAAATGATCGAATTGCTGCAATAGAACCAAAAGGTAGCGGGTACGTAATTTTCGGATCAAGTAGTTCTGCTTCCATAAACGCTGCTATTGGAAACGGTGCTCAGGATTTCTGGATGTACGAAATCAATAGTGACAAAGAAGTGATTCACCAAAACCTGTTCGGAGCATCCGGCTTCGATGAAGGCGTAACCTTTAGTTTGGTTAAAGATGGTAGTGTAATTATGGGAGGAGAATCGAATTCAGATGACGGTGTTATCGGTTCGAATATGGGTAAAAACGACGGTTGGCTGCTAAAAGTAAATAGCAATTTCGATGCTAACACCAACGAAGCTCTAGTACATCCAAATCCTTCCAAAGGAGTTGTTTACATCAACAGACTACAAGAAGGAGCAGAATTGTCCCTAACGAATATGAATGGAGCACCGATTAATAGCATAATTGCTCCTTATGGAACTTCGCGAATCCTCGATTTAAGTACTCAACCAGCGGGAGTATATATTCTGCAAGTTGTTTATCCGGATAGAAAAGAGGTACACCGAATCGTGCGCCACTAGAACAGCGCCTTCTCTAGTTGCATCCAGAATGCCTCGCTGGAATTCACGCAACCTTGTTCCAACATCTCATGAATTTCCATTTCGCGTTCCTTTGAATACGCTTTTGTGTTCTTGAAGAAAGTCAGTTCGGAAGCGTGATTTACCAATGCATCGTGAATTCCTTCCGGAGTTGAAAGGTCTACCGTTTCATTTTTAGCATTAATGGAAATCATTTCTACGGCTTCCGGTTTCAACTGAAAAACCATGCAAGAAGCTTTGGAACGATGTTCAATGAACTTGATTTTCTCGTAGACTTTCTGCAATACGGTATCAGAAAACAATCCAACCAAATTTCTGGCTCCTTCGGGATGTTCCTGGTTCATTTTCTCCCATTCCTCTCCATGAACCCCATGTACGATTAGAAACTGTTTGAGGTCTTCTTCAAATAAAGGCAACTCTTCGTCTGTAAGCATTCGGTATTTCATAGGGCAAATGTAGCTAGAAGTCAGAAGTGAACAGAGAGAAGTGATAAGATACTTCTCACTTTTTGCTAATGACCTTTCACGATTAACTAACTTTGTTTCATGCAGCAGAAAAAAGGCATCGCCATTCTAGGGTCTACAGGATCTATTGGTACACAGGCACTCGAAGTATTAGAGCAATACCCGGATTATTTCGACTTACAGGTAATTACTGCCAATCGCAATGCCGACCTGCTGATTGAACAGGCAAAAAAGCATCACCCCAATACTGTTGTAATTGCAGATGAATCCCTTTACGAAAAGGTGAAAGACGCTCTCTGGGAGGACGATATTCACGTCTATGCTGGAGCAGATGCCTTGTCTCAAGTGGTTGCCGGCAATGAAATTCATACAGTACTCACTGCCATGGTTGGATATTCTGGTTTGAAGCCAACAATTGCTGCAATTGAAGCGAAAAAAACGATCGCCCTGGCAAACAAGGAAACCCTGGTGGTAGCCGGAGAATTGATCAAAAAGATGGCATTGCAAAACAACGTGGCAATCTACCCTGTAGATTCGGAACACTCTGCCATTTTCCAGTGCCTGACGGGTGAATTTCAAAATCCGATTGAGAAGATTTATCTGACTGCTTCAGGTGGTCCTTTCAGAGGATATACTACTGAGCAATTACAATCGGTAACACGAGCACAGGCATTGAAACATCCGAATTGGAGTATGGGGGCAAAAATCACCATCGATTCGGCTAGTATGATGAACAAAGGTCTGGAGGTAATTGAAGCAAAATGGTTGTTTGATTTACGCCCGGATCAAGTAGATGTTGTGGTGCACCCGCAGTCGATTGTGCATTCATTGGTGCAATTTGAAGACGGCAGTATGAAGGCCCAATGGGGATTGCCTGACATGAAACTTCCGATTCAATATGCCCTCACCTATCCAGAACGTTTTCCAACGAAATTCGAGCGTTTCAACTTCATGGATTATCCGGAATTGAATTTCGAAAAACCCGACCCAAAAACCTTCCGCAATTTGCAATTGGCTTACGACGCAATGGAAGCTGGAGGAACAATGCCTTGTGCACTGAACGCAGCAAACGAAATCGCCGTGCAAGCCTTCCTGGAGGAAAAAATCTCCTTCTTACAAATCGCTGAAATCAACGAGAAAACAATGCATGCCACTGCCACGAAAGGCATTCCTGACTTAGAGGATTTCGTACGAATCGATTCGGAAGCGCGTGGGTTTGCAACTGGACTAATCACAAAATAACCTGTTCGAAGTCATATTTCATGTTGACAAGATGTTGTAGGTTAGCATTCTAACCTCAATGCCCATCCAAATGAACGATTTCATTCAATTGAACGCAGAGTCCATTGCTGACGAACACATTTGCTGTGCTTTCTCCGATAAAAAATGTGCCGAAAGCTATCAAGCCAAAAAAGATTGGTTACAATCGGAATTCAATAACGGATACGTATTTCGTCGACTCAACGAACGTGCGAAGGTTTTCATAGAATACGGACCAGCAGAAACTGCCTGGGTTCCCGTCAGTGCACCGAACTATTTGAATGTAAATTGCTTTTGGGTATCGGGTAAATACAAGAAAAATGGATACGGGAAAGCACTGGTGCAATCGGCTCTGGATGACGCTAAGAAGCAACAGAAACATGGCTTAGTAACGGTTGTTGGAACCCGCAAGTTTCATTTTATGAGCGATACGAATTGGCTGTTGAAACAAGGTTTTGAAGAAGTAGACCAAACTTCCAGTGGATTCAGCTTGTTAGTAAAGAAGTTAGACGCAAATGCTCCCGACCCAACCTTCAATGATTCCGTAAGAAGTGGCGAATGCGATCACAAGAAAGGAATTGTGGTGTACTACTCAAACCGTTGTCCGTTTGCCGAATTTCACGCGAGGGAATCACTGGTGGAGACCGCTGAAAAAAGAAACCTGCCCCTGACCATTATCAAACTAGACAGCATGGAAGCAGCGCAAAACGCACCGAGTCCAGCCACCATATTTAGTCTCTTCCTCAACGGAAAATTCATGACCACAGATCTCAGTGTTTGTTTGGATAGCCGTTATGACAAGGTGATTGATAAACTAGTCAAGTAGATCGAATTCGCATTTCGACTACGCTCAATGCTCTGTTAGGAGGAATTTTTAAATGAGTACAGCTTAAACACACGCATTTTCAATTGGAACGAGCATTGAGCGAAGCCGAAATGCGGCAATCTTTCGTACGAAAATCGCAACACTTCACTCAATAAAAACCACACTTAACTAATGTTTTAGTTAATTAACTATGTTTTTAGTTTGTCAACTAAGTATTTAGTTATATGTTTGTGATGTAATCTTATTTACTATGCAAGAATTAACAAAGGCAGAAGCGCAGGTAATGCAGTACCTCTGGGAAATGAAGGAGGGATTTGTAAAAGACATCGTGCAGAAGTTTCCCGATCCGAAACCGGCTTATAATACGGTCTCAACCATCATTCGAATTCTGGAAAAGAAAAAAGTGGTCGGTCACAAAGCGTACGGTCGTTCTTTTATGTACTATCCGCTTATCTCGAAAGAAAGCTATACGAAAAACACCACAAATCAGCTGGTAGATAACTACTTCTCCGGTTCGGTGGAAAATCTGGTTTCCTTCTTCGTGAAAGAGAAAGAAATCAGTGTGGATGAGCTGGAAAAAATCCTAAACGAAATCAAAAAGTCATGACTTTACTACAATTTATCCTGATTCAGGCGAACCTTGTTTTATTGTTCGGCTTGTACAAATGGTTGGCTGCGAAAAACGGTCAATATAACTTCAATCGCTGGTATTTAATTTTGGGTCCTGCAGTTGCCATAGCATTTCCCTTCATGATCTTTGAGCGCTCGTCTGAAACTACTATTTCAGTGCTGCTTCCCGCAGTAGAGGTACTTCAGGAAACCCAGGCTTCCAACGCCGCAGTAATCGATTGGACACAATTAGCAATTCTTGCTGTATCAACTTTGGTGCTCGGAATCTTTGCCTATTCCATGTGGAAATTAATCGGTGTAAAACGCGCGACCTACATGGAAGATTATAAGGGAAAAGCCGTGTATTTATTGTCTTCCGAAGATGAAACTACGCACTCGCTATTCAACCGTATTTACCTCCACCCTTCTCACGAGAATTATCGGGAAATTGTGCTGGAGCACGAATACGCTCATTGCCAAAGTCGACACTCCTGGGATTTGGTTTTAATGGCATTTTACAAAGCGCTGTTCTGGTTCAATCCCGTGATTTACCGATGGGGGAAAGAAATGCAGCTCAACCACGAATATTTGGCTGATGCACATGTATTGTCGCTAGGTGTATCGCCTAAAACATATGGAGCAACGCTACTCGCTCTAAATTTCTCGCACAGCGGAGGAAGTCTGGTTCACGCATTTAACCAACCGTCATCGCTCCGAAAAAGAATCGTTCACTTTAAACATCAAAATAAATTCAACATGAAACATTTATTGATTATACCCGCAGTTGCTGTAATGGCATTTGCTACAACTTCTATGGTTTCATCCAATGCACCAAAAGAGGTTGCTGTCCCCACTACAAATGTTCAGGTAGACCAGGAATCAACCGAACCTCAATATCCGGGTGGGCAAGAAGCGTTGATGAACTACCTTATAACCAATCTTCAGTATCCGAAAGAACTGAAAAAAGAAAAAGCTGAGGGTAAAGTATTCGTACAATTCACCATTGCAAAAAACGGAATGGTAGAAAACGTAAACGTGGTTCGCACTTCGGGATTTGAAGCAATGGATGCAGAAGCTGTTCGTGTCATCAACAACATGCAAAACTGGGAGCCAGCAACAATAGATGGTGAAATTGTTGCCACAAAAATGACCCTTCCAATCGTGTTCAAACTGTAGTATCTTTTTGATTTACAGAAGCTTTATTAGCGTCGGTCAGAAATCGTAACTGAACCGACGCTTTTTTTTGTCCCAACGCACAATAGTTCTTTTACGTTATCGTTGTTATATCGAGCTACTTATTAGAAAACAAACGAAAACTACTTTATGCGTTTTACGACCAAGAACGTCAGTGAGAAGGACGACTCTGTAATTTTGCTTATTTGCGCAGTTGTTGTCGCTCTGATCACACTTTTTCTCACTTCCGGAATTGAACATTTTGAGTGGATTGTCTTCACCATGTATGCCGTGTTCATCTTTATGGGAGAGTTCTTGATGTCTTCATTTATTTTCCGCAGAAATCATGTTTTATACACCATCGCAAGTATCGCTTCGGGATCTGCCATCGGAATCATTTTCGTTTTAAAAGCCATTCTTCCTTTCTGGTAGGAATTGGTAAGAAGTGAAAGGTAGTGGTCAATCTCTTCTTCTGACTTCCCTCTTATCACTTCTAACTTATATCTTCTCACTTCTAACTATCTACTAACCTCTGACCACCAACCTCTCGTACGCACAAATACCTATTTGTTTGCGTAAATGTATCATATTTGAAAATCAGCCATTTCTACCACAAAATTTTTGCCTAGTATTAAGCATGGCTAAAATTATTTTCAACGCAGACGATTACGGATTCTGCGATCAGATTGACGATGGAGTGATCAAGGCGATCAACCAGGGATTGATTAATTCTGTTGCTGCTTTTGGTAACGGAAACAACGGTACAGAACGCTTGAAGCGACTGGCCCAGTTGCAGGACAAAGCTGACGTTGGATGTCATATCACCATTACTTCAGGGAAACCGCTTACAGACGCGCCTAGTTTCTCCCGTGACATTGATGGAAAGAAGTATTTCCGAACGTTCACTCAACTGGAGCGACCAAAAAACAGTCCCGCGCAACAACAAGCCAAAAAAGAGTTGAAAAAGGAAATCAACGCGCAAATTGATACCATGGAAGGGGCAGGAATCATCGTTAAGCACCTTAGTAGTCATCACAATTCCCTGATTTTCTTCCCTGAGTATTTTGAGGCACAGGTAGAAGTTGCCCGAGATCGTGGAATTAAATTACGTTCAACTTCAATTATTCCCGAAGGAAAAAACAATCTCTACATTGCGCAGTTAGCCGTGCGTTCATTGGACAACCTCGGAATCAAAAATGCAGCAGAAATGTTCAGATTTATGCGCAAAATTGACGAATGGAAAGCCGAGTACAATCAACCAATTCCACCGATGCCAAATGCCATTGACGGTAGTCACTACGGTCCGTTGGGGATGGATAACATCAAAACAAAAGGTGAATTCAATCGCGAATTGAAGCGCAAGGTGAGGAAGCTGAAAAAGAACCTGGAAGAGTTGCCGTCAAACGCTACGATGGAATATTGTATCCACATGACTGATCCGGACGGATTAAGCTCATACGCATTCACGAAAGAAGGTACGGACGATTACTACCCTGGCGTGGATTGGAAATATTTTGATTCCCGAAAGGTGGAATTCGCATCACTGGCACAACTGAAAGAAGATGGTGCCTTCCCGAAATTATCTCGCTGGGACGAAATTTAGGATGATGAATCTGGAATGAGACAATTCCATTCAACATTCAACATTCAACATTCAACATTCATTATTCATTATTCCAACTACGGATAATAAAAATTCATCTTCGAATTATGTTACATTAACAGCGAAACCGCGTTGTATGCATAATATGCGTTCAATGATTACGTATATTTATCACTACAATGTTATTTATGAAGTATTTGAACCTAACCCTATTAGCATTAAGTTTACTCGTCGTTTCACCACTTTTTTCACAAGTTGATTCCCTTCAGGTTGACGGTAAATATTACAAAGTTTATCCCATTCGTCAGCGTATGTATATCGCGGAAGAATACTGGATTGCTGTTGATGATGAAGCCTATTTTCAGGACGAAGAGAACTATTTCAAAGTCTTTGGTGAAGACGACGATTGGTTCACACGTGAAGCCTTCGATACAGCAGATGTAATTGATAAAGTGATGCTTCAGGAAGATTTGGAAGAACGCTGGGATCGACTTACCAGTAAAAGAAAATACTTTCGTGGAAAATACATAAAAGCAGTACGCAAGAATCCATCCAGCCTCTTCAACCCTTATGTTTCAAATGATACGGATGTGCTGCCTTCATTCACCGCACTACCAGACGGAGACTACGTGCAATTATTTACGGACTTCTGTTATCTGAATGAAGATGGAACCTGTAAGGAACAAACACCACGCGTAGCAGCCTACTTCAGTATGAAAAACAACCTTCTGGATGGTCCCGCAACCTGGATAAACACCGAAGGAGACACACTACGTCACGGAGAATACAAAAACGGACTTCGTACCGGAACATGGAAGTTCAACCGACAGAGTAACTATAGCTATTATTTCTACGGCTGGGAAGCAAAGTACTTTGCAAAAAATGGTCATCGTCCAAAGGACACTTCGTCTACCACACTCACCTATCAAAAAGGAGTGCTGGAGGGACCATATGAATATTCAACTCCTAGCGGCTGGTCACGCACAACAGGTTTCTACACAGACGGAAAACCATCCGGAAATTGGCGCACTTACCGTTATGATACGCTTACTTCAAATTTAACGTATGCAGACCCTACAGACACTACGGTTTCACACAAACCCCTTCTGAGAACTGCAACAACTCTAGAAGATTATATCGAATGGAACGTCGCGTATGATTTTAATTCCAATGACTATCCGCGATTAACCACTCCGCAAATTCATAAGTTTGATTTCGGAAATGAGATAGAAGAAGCCCTCGAATTAGAAGAAGAAAGCTTCCAGTCGCATACATTGGAATACGACCGATATGGCTACGAATATGATCAAAAGTCAATCTACTATGACGAATATGGAATGCCAATCAATAATGCTCCAAGACGTGTTCTTGAGCGGATATCCGCCAATCTTCCAGGGTATCGTGGCGTTCAATTAGGGCTCTTCCAGCTAATCGACGATCCGAACACGGACACGACTGAAACCCGTGGGTATTTCATTGATAGCCTTGGAGCCAAAATGCTGTATCAGGGCGTATACGAACTCTTTTATCCTAATGGTCAATTATTCGTACGATACAACTTTGAAAACGGCGAATTGGTAAAAGAAGATACCATGTTCTGGGACAATGGTCAGGCGTGGGATGTCATCGAGTTTGTTCCAGATTCAAATCATTATTTACGTACCATTTACGATTACAATGGATTGAAAACCAACGTTGCGATTTATGATTCTCTAGGCGATTTCCTTCGATATGATGTGGAAGAGGAAGAAGAAGAGGTAGATGAATTGCACATCGATGGGATAGTGGCAGAGAAAGAAAGGCTAGGCTATCGTGATTATTACCTCGGTTACCGACCAAGCAGTAACTATAAGAAACTGGAAACCATTTTTACAGGAAACTATACCTATCGAAATGCGTTGATATCCGTAGACAGCATTATCCCTGACACGTCGTTCATCATGTATCGTGAATACAATGGCTTCGATAAGAAAACGATGATGCGCAACATTACATTCGACCCCTCAACACGAACGTATTCGCACAAAAACACATCGTTCACAGGGGTTGATTACACATCAACAGAACGCACATACACGGAAAACTACAACAGTTGGACTGGAAAAAGTACCTGGAAGTACGGCAAATTTACTGTCATAGAAACCTCTTCCGGAATCTGGCGCGAAGATCCGTTAGAGCCGGAGGAAGATAGTTTGATTCGAATGGGACGCATTATGTATCCGTACGATGGTTATTATGTGACAACGGACATCGAAATCCTGAAAGACGGAGAGCCGTACACAGGTAAGGTGGTGTTGAAGAACCGTTCAATGTTCAATCGTACCAGCAAGAACAAATTGGTCACACGCCAGAAAATGTATTCAAGCCCGAAAAAAGCAGGGAAGCGCTTGTACAAATTCCTTAAGAATGGGAAAAAGCACCCGACCCTCGATCTTATGAGTGGTCCTTCCGAATTTGATTTTGTTGCATCATCCGTCGCATATAACCTGTTCCAAACTGCGAATAGTCGCTTGTTCAACGGATTTAGCGCTAAAAACTACTACGGCTGGGGCGGTGGTGAAAAACGTGTCCGTAAAGTGACGGGGCAATACCTGGAGGGGAAACCACAAGGGTATTGGTGCGGAAAACGCTATGGAAAACTCACCAGCGAAATTCAGTTTGACCGCGGAGAAGAATTTGGAACGTATAAGTCATACGATATCGAATACCGCTCAAGCAAGTGGGAACGATTGATGTCGGAAGACACGCTGTCGAAGAAAAAAGTGCATTATCTCGATGTTACCGTAGAATTCGACAAAGGACGTCGACAAGGAGAATTCCGTGACTATAACTGGGTCGGAGATGTTGAATGGCAAGGAACATACAAAGATGATTTTGAAGAGGGTGAGTTCATTCGTCGCTACCCAAAAGCGTATTCTGTTTCACACTACAAAAATGGTTATCTGGATGGTTACGCTCAAACGTATTTAACCTTCCCGGATATGGATACGGTCCTTCTTTACGATTTAAACTTCCAGGACGGGGCTTTGAGTGGAGAATCCAACACTTATCACATCAACGGTAAATTGGCAAAACGTGGATTCTTCCTGAATGGAGAACCTATTGATGATTACGAGGCATATGATACACTTGGATTCCGATATCACTACGTGAAGTTCCAGTACGGATTCCCGATTGAGGAGAAGATTTGGGAAGAGAACGAGTTGAGCTTGCGCTACCAGTTCGATTGGCAAGATTCAATTCCGTTTGATCCTTCAGACTTAATGCAATCACAGAGTCTAGATCGTCTTCTTTCTGATTACGGTTACAACGAATACGTTTTGGAGCAGGCATATTATGGTAGAGATCGATTGGTGAACAAAGATGGATTGGAATATCACATGACCAAGTTCTATCCCAACGATACGATTGCTCGAATTGGACGCATCGATAATGGTAAGAAGATCGGATTATGGAAATTCTACGACTACGACGGATTGTATCTGTATAAAGTGGATTACTTCGATTCAATCATTGAAGTCAATGACTCCATCCGATTTAAGTCGAAAGGAATTCTGACAAGTTTCAATGCCCAGGGCGATTCAACCTTCAGTGCACACATCATCGAAAAGATGGAAAAATACGATTGTGCTCATACAGATCATTACGAAATCCGTCAGTTCTACACTATTTGGGAATCACCAGACAGCACCAATAGAATGAATGGATACGTCCGTAATTACTACGATAACGGCGTGCTTCAAAACGAAGGACAAATGAAAGACGGTCTTCCGACAGGACTTTGGAAATACTATGATCCATTCGGAAAACTGAATCTCATGGGGACATTTGAGCAGGGAAAACGAAATGGACGATGGCTACAGGGAGATTTGGAAAAGAAGAAATATTTGGGTGAAATCTGTTTGAATCCAAACCTTCCGAATCTTGAAAAAGAGAAAAAGTACCGTGAGAATTTGCTGGATGTCACCATCATCAATTACAAATTGGGAAGAACGGTAAGCAAACAATTCTTCGACCTGAACCTGAACAAGTACTCAGACATGATTGATGATTAAATTGTCTATTGCTAAATGATGTCTGTTCTCAAATTTCATCCAGGTATGAGATGGTTGTGCCTATGTTTGATTCTTGCCTCGTGTAATTCGGGAGACAAAAAAATTTTGAAACAACCTGCTCCACCACTTCCTTCAAAATCTCAGGAGGTACTACAGGATAATGTTGACGCCATTCAAATCCGACTGAATAACAGCGCGTCCGTAATGGTTGATGGAATCATTGTGGATAGCCTGGATTTGAAGAATTCACTGCGCGAGGCAAAACGAAACAAGGGAGACACGGCTACTGTAGTGCTGCATTTAAAAGGAGATACGGAGTTCGGTATGTTTACGGCGGTTCACAGATCATTGGAGGAGCTCTTACTGGAAGAACGCGACAGTGTTGCTCAATTACGGTTTAACACGAATTATGGGAACCTATCTGAAACGCAGCAAGTGATTATTAAGCGGAAACATCATCTTCGGATTATTGAGAAGATGCGGCGATAGGTTTTATTGGAATAATTGAATATCACAATATTCGAATATCGGAATATCGATAAATGACGATTTAGATTATCAGATTTTTCTAGGAATCTTCCTCGGAATTCACTAACTTATTAAATCAACTTAAAGCCCCAATTTCTTCTGCATTCCCTTCGTTAACGCATCTTTGTGCGTATACACGTAGATCGTTTTCATCTTGAAATAGCTCTCAGATACATACAGGAATCCTTCCGGGTGATTGGTTGTTCCCCACGAATTCTTCACAAGGAAATAATTCGTTCCGTTTTGATCTTTGTACAAGCCAACAATGTGCATCAAGTGATCATCCTGAGTAGTCTTGTTCTCATAACCTTCCTGACGTAATTCCGGTGTTACTTCTACCTCTTCCGTTGGATTCATAAAGGCATTGTCCTTCGTTGAATCCAACAAATCAGTGTCCTCGGGATTGATCGCCAAACCTCTTCGGTGACTGAATCCATCCTCAGAAACGTCGGCAGTCCAACCAACTGTGTATCCATTATTCAAAGCCGTTACTGTCGCTTCATACATCTCATCTAATGAAACGTTGTATGCATCCTGACGTGACCAGTTATCCGGAATTGCCAACTGAAATGGCTTGTTCATTTCCTGATGTGTGAACGAAGTAATGGAAACGTAATTGTCCATGTTCAACCCAAGGTATTCAGCATACGTTTTGGGCGTGTACTCTTTACCGTCAATCTCAAAAGTTGTTACATCCGCTCCCAAATAAGCATCCAAAATTCCAGAAATCGCTTGCTTCCAGGCCGGTGTTAATCCGTTGAAGTTACTACTGTTCATTTGCTCAATCACTCCCTTAACTGCGCCTTTCAACACCTTAAACATTTCACTGTGATTGTGCCTCTCTGATCCGTAATCCAATCCGTCGTATGCTTCTTGTGGAACTACACCAAATTCTTTGATTACCGCTGGGATGTCGTGAAATTCACCTCCTTGTCCAAAGTTCGTTTTACCGTCCAGACGAACATACATTTCAGCCTTTTTCTCATAAGCCTTTCGCACGATAAACATCTCTGATAAAATCGTTTCCTTCTTTCCCATGCGTAGCAATTCAGATTCAAAAAACGACATTCCTGAGAAACTCCAACACGTTCCGGTGTATCCCTGGCTCAACACAGGAGTAGCCTCCAGATGAACAACCTTTTCAAATTCGTAATTGCTTTCTTCAGCGTTCGTTGTTTTATCCTGGGCGAATGCAGTAAATGCAAGCATCGACAGTATAAGACCTAAGTATTTCATGATGAGAATTTTGCTAAAGGTAGGGAATTGTTACGTATGCTATCGCAGCATAAAACAGATTTTGATGAGTGGGGAAATGACAGGATTGACTAACGCAATCTCCATCCAGACAAGCCCATGGCGTCAGCTTTCAATTTGATCGTTTGATACGATTCTTCTGAAATAGCTGCTCCTGCGGAAACACGGTGCAATCCTCCTTTCATGTCAACGATCACGGCATCCAATCCATTCGCTCGCATTTTTGCTACCAAATTGTCGGCGTTTGTCTTGTCTCCAAAACACCCTACCACATAGTGCATCGCGTTAGCATCGAAACTTGTATTCGTTTCGTTCGATGGTGTTTCTGTTTGAGTATCTGTTACTTCATCGGGAGTTTCTGTGACCTCTTGCTCTGGAAGTGCTACTTTGATGTACGTATCTTCCGTAAACATGTAGGTATAAACTCTCGTGCCTTCAGCCAATTCAGCAATCTCCTTGCTTAGGCTTTTCTCTTCTGTTTTCTTTTCCGTCCAATCAGAAGATTCTTTCACAGGCTCGTATGTACCTTCCTCACGTTGATGGAAAGGATTGAAATCACTGAATGAAATCATCCCTGATTCCAAAACATCGGTTCTTACCGGAATCCAGATTGAATAGAAGGCTATCGGCAAAATACACGCTGCGGCAACATACCTCCAGGCTCGATTTCGAGATTTTGGTTCCGCTACTTTTTGCTCAGGAATTGCTTTGGCTTTCTTTGCAGCAGGCTTGGTCTTTTGAATTGGAATAATCGGTGCGACATCCTTCTTCTCTTCCTCCTTTGCTGCGACTTCTACCGGCTTTTTCTCTTCTCTGGCTGGTACAACAGGGGCAATCTTCTTTTCTTTCTCTTCTACTGTCGGTGCAACTGTTTCTTCAACAACAATTTTCTGTTCAACGATACGAACATCTTCCTCAGAAACGAAGTGTACAGATCCCAGACCGAAAGACTCCAACAACAAATTCGCGAATCGATCCTGCTCGAAGCAAATGTTGCGTTCATCATCGAAGAACAGGTTTCCAACACGCTCTATCTCTATGCGCCCTCCCTGTTTCAAGGTAGCCTGCCACTGGTTGACCAATGTTTCCAGTTCTTTGGATGCTTCATTGAAAGAAACGTTGTTCTCACGAGCATATTCATTCACCAACAAACCATCGTTGTTCAACAACTGACGATTGAAAAGGATCGACTTACCAGGCGGCAACATCGCTCCACTCTTGTAATCAATACGAGCTGAAATACGTTGCGCTACGAAACCACCGAAAGATGGAATGATCACGCAATTATGGCGCAACAATAAATTACCGATAAGTTGTTCGACAGAAGTCATACTACAAAGATACTGATTTTGTGCTTCTTGCCTTTATACGAGGGAACTCAGGTAAAGTTACAGTACGTTTCGGCTACGCTCAATGTACTGTAACTTCATGAGTCCTAACTCAAACTCCACTCTCGCACTGTTACGATACGGGTTTGTCCTTATCGTGTTCAACAGAATAAGAGAATTCCAGCACTTTTTCTTCTCCAGGTTTCATTTCGATTTCCCAGGTCAATCTACCGGTTTCCTTATTTAAAGAAGCTCCGCCATCTTCTTCCAGTTTGATCGTGATTTCCTCATTTTTCGTAATTGGAATTTGATCTTCTACCGTAAGATTTACTGCTGCTCGCGAGGTGTTCTTCACCACAATTTGGAAGGTGTAGGTCTTGACAACATTCTTACTCAGCAATCCTTTTTTCTGCTCTTCGTTGGTCTTTTTTCGCTTAGAAATAATGCCTTCGTCCTTTCCAAGTGTTATTTCCATGGTGTCCGCAAGAATCTGTGGATCCAAATACGTGTTTCCAACAATGGTTTGCTTGAAGTAGATGTTCGCTTCTCCAGGCAACAAACTGAGGTTTTCCCAATCGCCAATTTTTGCCAGCAAGAATGCATTTTTATTGACACGTGGTAGCATGTAGTGTAGGAACTCAGCCTCCATTTTTTCGCTGGTAACAACCATCAATTTGTGCGTGCCGTCTGCTTTGATCGAGTAAGGAAGCTTCACGCTGAATTCTACATTTGAGAAATTCTGATTGATATCCGCCATGTTCTGAATGGAAATCAACTGCTGATTGAAAGTGATTTCATTGTTGTCCTTTAAAGCATCACTGTTTAATTCTTTTCTTGCGGTTTCGGCTTCTTCTTCCGAATAGAAATTCTGACTCGCCTGCATGGAAATTTTCTCAACGGAACCTGTGGTTGGGTTGATTCTGGGCTTGTTGATGGTGTAATCCAGACGCCAGATTCCAATAGTGGGTTTCTGCGCAAAAACATTCTGATTGTACGTAGACAATGTCAATTTTACCTTGTCCCAATCCTCACCAGTACTTTGATAGACATGCGCTTTGTAAGTAATGGTCATAGGATCGGTAGTGTTCTGCGCTCGTAAGTCGTAAGCTGGAATCCACCCGGCATTGGTTACCAGGTAATTCACTCCTATTTTCCCGTAAGTTGATACATCAGAGTAAGTCGTTACTAAAATGTGATGACGGGTTCTTGCAGGTCGTGCAGGCTGTCCGGTGTTTTGTGCGTAATTCTGCAATTCATTCAATCGCGTTCGGAATTTGTTCTCTCGTGCTGCAAGCAAATGTTGTTTCTTCTTCCAGATGTAAATCAATTCGTTGATTTCGTCCAGTTTCTCCCGATAGAAGTTGACCACTTCCTTGAACTCGGGCAAGGTGTCGCTAATTCCACCGGATTTGATCAGTTGATTTTCGGTGATCATGCGTTTCTCCTCATTCAGATTGTGAAGCTTGGATGTAATGCGCTCTTTCTCAAAACTGATGAAGAGAATAGAGTCGTTCAACCAGCTGATTTCCTTTTGCACTTTCTCTGGAACAACGGTTGGCACCACAGTAGAAGGTGGAATATACTCCGTTTGATATTGCACATCCAGAATCAGGAAGTTTCCAATGGCGGAAGCCTGAATGTTTTTCGGATTCAAATTAGGTGATACGTCTTTGATGATCACCTCGTTTACGCCCTTTTTGATGTTCATGTTGTTCGACTCGCGGAATACCTGAGCACCACTCAAAAAGACAGTCGCTTTGGTGATGTTCGTGCTCAAAGTATCGGCTGCGAAGGCATTGGAACCCGCCAATAGGGCAGCAATTAGTAATACGGATAATTTCATTTTACAGATTTTGCCGTCCGTACAATTTGGGGGAAGGTTGGTTCAAATTAGAGAATGTTGAATGATGAATGATGAGTTATGAATTAGGTGGTTATCGGCTTCCCTTTGAGAGGGGTAACTTCCTTGATATTAGCAAAACGCACATTGAGCAAGAGAAAGTAGTACGCTGAGCTTGTCGAAGTGCACAGCTTTCGATCTCCCCAAATGTGAATATTGCATTTCGACTACGCTCAATGCGCTATCCCTCGTAATTTTCGAATAATTCATCGTCTCTTGCCATTATCCGGTCAATCGCCCCTCAAGGGGACAGGTAATATCGTGAACCACTTTTAAATCTGAATACTGAAATCATCCTCCCCCTTTGGAGGGGGATTGAGGGGGAGGACATACGTCCTATAAACAAAAACCTTTTGGAGTAATTTCCAACACAGCACTCTCTGTGTATAATTTTGTAGTTTTAAATCACTCACTATTCGCCAAAAATTAAGATGGAAAACTTCGATTTCAACAAAACCCTCTACAAATACAGAGGGTTCTCAAACTTTGAGTTTGCGCTGGATATCTTCCTCAACGAACGTTTGTACGCTGCTGATTTCAAAACCTTAAATGATCCAATGGAAGGAAGGTTTCGTTACAGTAGAGGAAGGTATAGCAAAGATGAAATACGCTCAATAGTTCATGAAAAAGCTGAATACAAAATTCTATCCTTAAGCGAACTATGGAATAACCACTTGTTGTGGTCCTATTATGCCGAAGGACATAGTGGCTTTGTTGTTGGCGTTCAAATTGTGCCCAACAATAACATTAAAGTCAAGAAAATCAATTACGTCGATAATTTTCATCTGGAGGAAGTCAACCCTGAATCCATATTCTCGATGAAACACTCCTCGTGGGAGCATGAGAACGAATTTAGAGTCCTACAGTATAACTACGCTAACACTCTACAATTTGTGGATGTGAGAATAAAAGAGTTGATCATTGGGAAAAATGCATATAGAGACAACAAGTTAAAAGTGGATCTTCTCAAGTCTCTCGTTTCAAAACTGATGCCTGATGTAGAAGTTAAAGAGCTTGATAGCGCCGAAATCAAGGAGTGGATTGATTAAACCCGTTCTCACATCTCCCCCAACACCTTTTTCAAATCCTCGGGTGTGTCAATATTCGGAGTTTCGATGTTTGTTGGGATGACGCGAATCTCGTAACCGTAATACATCCAACGTAGTTGCTCGAGCGCTTCCATTTGTTCGAGTGGGCATGGTTCTAATTGCACCAATTCCTGCAATGTTTCTTTCCGATAGGCGTACAATCCGATGTGGCGCATGAAGGGGAAATTCTCTCGAATCGCTTCGGATGATCTTTCTGTTGATGGAATGGCACTTCTGGAGAAATACAAAGCGTTTCCATTGGTATCACACACTACTTTTACGCGGTTCACATCGTGTAGATCGTCGGGAGACACTTGCGTATGACCCAAAGTTGCGATGGAAACGGAAGCGTCCTCAAAAGCAGAACAAAGCGTATCAATCTGACCGGGATTCACCAATGGCTCGTCACCCTGCACATTCACAATTACGTCTGCTTCGTATTTAGCGGCTACTTCTCCACAGCGATCGGTTCCGGATGGATGTGTTTCCGAAGTCATTTCGACATTGCCTCCGAAAGCTTTTACGGCATCGTAAATCCGTTGATCGTCCGTTGCCACAATTACTTCATCGAGAGACTTACATGCCGATGCACCTTCGTACACCCGTTGAATCATCGGTTTGCCTTTTAAATCGACCAATGGTTTGCCTGGAAATCGTGTAGATGCGTAACGCGCCGGAATGATACCAATCACCTTCATTTGCTAGAATTTCATTTGAAGCTGCAAAATAAAGTTTCTTGGCGCTTGAACGTCACCCGGACGGGTAGTATATTCTTCATTGAACATATTGTTCACGATAAATCCGATTCGATAATGCTCCATGAATTTGTATCCGATTCGTGCGTCGAATACCAGATTTCCCCGGTTGAACTCATCTCTGTAGCGCTCTAATCCTGGAAGAATGTACAATCCATTGATCAACTCATCTTCGAATATCGCATCGATGTTCTTCATGAAACTGTTGTAACGAGAAGATATTCCCAGAGAAATGCCTTTCCACTCGGCTTCAACGTCCGCTTTGAACAAGTGGTTGAATCGGTACTTCAAAGTTGGATCATACGTCGCAGTTTGTGTCTCCGAATCGTATTCGTACGAAGAGAACGTTTCAACATAAGCCGAATCGGTGTTTTGCGTCTCAGGAATCATATAGGTATAGCCAATCAAACTGGTCAATTTTACATCCCCAATGGTTCCCTGGCTATTGAAGGAAATCTCGGCTCCCATAATTCGAGCAGATTCCGCGTTTTCAGCGCTAAATCCAAAAATATCGTTGATGGTATACCCCGTAGATGGATCTAAGATTTCCACCACGATGTCGTTGTAATCTGGCGCGGTAGGATCCAATCGTTCTCCAGTAGCCGGATTGAAAATTCCGAAGGTGAATTCCATCATGTCGTTGTACTGATTCACAAACCCGGAAACATCAATCAACCCTTTCCATTTCTCTCCGATCTTGATGGCTTGCTTAAATCCGATTTCAGCCGCCCAACCCGTTTCTCGTGTAAGGTTCGGATTCGCAAATATGTTCAATGCACCGACGTTTGTGGCAACGTAACGCTCCGCTACGGAAGGATATCGAATTCCCTGACCGAAAGAAGCTCTGATGTGTGAATATTCGGCAACCTGGTAGTGTGCTCCGAATCGCATAATTGGGTACAATGGAATGGATGTGCTGGAAGTATCACCACTGAAATTGAAATCCGAATCGCCACGAATATCGTCCATTTCAAAATACTCGAGACGAAGCCCACCGGTTAAATCCAGTCTGTCCAATTTGTACTCGTATTGACTGTACAAAGCCACGTTATTCGAGAAATGATTTCCAAATAATTGGGAGCTCACATCTGTCCGAATTCCGGTAAATCCACTGGTCAGTACCGACTTCTTTCCCCATTTACGCTGGAACTGATAATCGGCATAGCTCACGTGAGATTCCGAAGATTGCGATGGATTCGTGAAATTGTTATTGTTGACGAAATAATAACGCGTTTTTAGAGAGTGCAAATTGCGCTTTTTGTCAACGTATTTCACGTATGGATCGACGCTGAATCGTATTCCGGAATTGTAGGTTAGCGTAGATTCCTCTAATGTCGTGTCTGCTGATCCACTCGGCGTGTAAGCGAACGTATCACTTTGCCAAATGATGAAATTCCCGGTTTTTTGGTATTGGAAATTAGTACTCAATCCTGCTTTTAAATCCGGGTTTTTCTTCGGTCGGAAGTAGAAGGTTCCGCTCAATCGCGCTCGATCTTCCTGCTCTCCTTCACGATATCCAGGTGACGTAAATCCATTTGCAGAAATCGTGTATCCTACATTTTTATACATCTTCCCCCGGTACACTTCCGCCTGATGAAACCACGGATTGGTTGACCACCATTTCAATGATGCTCTTTTCGGATTTCCATATACCCCGGATTGAATTTTCGCTCGTGTTTCACCTTTCAATGATGGCAGGCGTTCCTGTAATGAGATAATTCCATTCAAAGCCCCGCTTCCGTACAAAACAGAAGAAGCTCCTTTCAAAATCTCGGTTTGCGAAGCACATTCCATGGGAATCGCGTTCCATTTGGCATCTCCGGCGTCTCCTGCAAGAATGGGAATTCCGTTCCATAACAGAAGCACACGACTCCCCGCTCCGTAGGCAAATCCACTTCCACCACGAATGCTTACCTGTCCATCCATGGTAAACACACCCGGGCTTTGAGAAACAGCACCTTCAAGATCGGTGAACCCTTTGTTATCAATTAGTTCGGGCGTCAGAATTTCCATAGAAATCGGAACATCCTCGATGTCCTGCCCACGTCTTCCGGAGGTCACAACGACCGTTTTTAATTCCTGTGGTTTCGCCAACAGAATTTCGATAGTTCCTGGTCCGGTCACAATCATCGTGTCGTTCTCGTATGTTGCCGCCTTTGTTATGAGCGTATCCGGGAACTGCGTGATGTTAATCGAAAACGACCCATCAATATCAGAAATCGCCCCACCACCGCTTGATGAGATCACCTTGGCACCAAAAACAGGTTCGCTTGTTCCTCTCTCAACTACCTTCCCATTTATTTGAGAAAAGGCCAAAAAAGGGCATAGGAATAGCAGGAGAAGAAGGGTTTTCATTAGCAATAATTCGTATATTCAAGTAGCCTAAAATACCAATTATTTTGAACTACACCTACCACCACTACCAAACGGCACTGGCGTTTCTGCACGGTGTTGGTCCGAGAAGAGCAAGAGCTTTGATGGCTCATTTGTCCTCTCTGGAGACACTTTTCACAGCCTCTCCGAAAGAGCTTTCTGACCTGTCTGGACTATCTCCGGGGTTCTTCGGAAAGATGCAACGCACAGAAGCATTGAGTAAAGCCGATCAGGTTATCCAATTTCACCACAAACATGGAATCCAGTCGATCTTCTACAAAGATTCTGAGTTCTCCAGAAGACTGAATCAGTGTGCTGATGCACCCACGCAATTGTTTATGAAAGGAAATGTTGACTTGAATCAAGCACGATTTGTCGCTGTGGTGGGAACACGCTCCTCCACGGAATACGGCAAACGATTGTGCCGGGATTTGATCGCTTCTTTTCAAGGTCGGAATATTGTTGTTGTCAGTGGGCTGGCACTTGGAATTGATGCGCACGTACATCAGTATTGCCTGGAGTTTGGTGTTCCCACGATTGGAGTTTTAGGACATGGTTTGGATCGGATGTATCCAGCCGTTCATCGCTCTTTAGCGGCTAATATGGTTGAAACTGGGGCATTATTGACGGAATTCGTTCCTGGTGTAGATCCTGATCGTGAGAATTTTCCCAAGCGTAACAGAATCGTAGCGGGAATGTGCGATGCAACGATTGTTGTGGAAAGTAAAAGTTCAGGAGGATCGCTAATCACAGCGCATATAGCCAATAGTTACAACCGCGATGTTTTTGCGTTTCCGGGGCAAGTATATCAGGAGACATCACAAGGATGCAACAATTTAATTGCATCGTCCAAAGCACATCTTTTGGAGACACCGGATTCGTTCGTGGAGTTTATGCAATGGAACGAGGTCGTTGAAAAATCAGAGAATTCTCAATTTGTTTGCTTCCCTGAATTATCAAACGTGCAACAGGAAATTGTTCAGGAGATTCAATCGCACCCAAAGATTCAACTTGATGTCCTTTCGGCACAATTGGCAGTTCCTATTTCAACCTTACAAGTTGAATTGCTGCAATTGCGCCTTGCCGGCATTGTAGAAGAGCTACCGGGAAGATGCCTGCAAATTTGTTTCAGTGCTACTTCGCTTAGTTAATGGGCATAAAAAAAGCCCCGCATCTCGATGACCGGGGCTTTTTAAAAGTATCATAACGCTACTAGTTTCTGATGCGAATTGCTGAGAAACGACGGTTGTCAACGATTTCCGCCATATCTTTCAATGCATTCAAAGCAGCAGACTGAACCTGACCACGGCGATCTGCCAACATTTGGTTCTTCTGTGCTGTGTAATCAGTTATTTCAGGAGCATTTTGTGACTTTTCAATTTTCACAACATATACTCCGGCTGTTCCTTTCATTGGCTTCGTCAACATACCGTCTTTCACACCATAAAACAATGCCCCTACCACTTCCGGTTCGCGAGCACTTGGTCCAAGATTTGACTTTCCAAGAACTACCTCTCCTGTCTGAGCAAATAGGTTCTCTTTGGATTCAAGTTCAGACATCGATTTTCCAGCCATTCTAGCGCGGATCATTCTGAATTTCTCCTCCTTGATGTACTCTGATTCTACCGTTTGACGTGCATTCTCGAATGTTGTTTCACCCTTCACTTTGATATCCGCCAACACAGCGATAATCCAACGTTCTCCATCTTTAATTGGTGATTGTGCCAAATCTCCGATTTCAGCTCCTTCTTCAAACGCAAGACGGAAAATTTCGTTCTCTGCAAATTCAGATGTGAATCCACCGGAAACTCTCGGTTCATTTTCAGAGATCGTCATAGTACGAACAATCATGTCAGCACGTTTTGCGAGAGTATCAAACTTCACAACTTTTCTGTACTTCCCTTTAACACCGCTCATTTTGGTGTACATATTGTCCAACAACTCGTAAGCATTCGTCTCTGCGTTGTTAATCGTTTCCATACTTGGTGCCAACGTACGTTGTACAATTGCCAATGAAGGAACCACGTCATCTTTACGATCCAAAACCTCAATAATGTGGAATCCGTACTGAGTTTGAACGTAGTCGATAGTACCGATTGGCTTCTCTTTGGCGAAATCTTCGAATTCCGTAACCATTTCGCTTCCAATGAAGTTCTCATACTTACCTCCATCTTTTACTGGTTGCCCTGGCTGATGGTCTTCTGAGAATTCATTTACATACTCTTCAAAGTTTTCTGAAGTGATTAATGGCATGAGTGAATCTACCGTTTTCTGAGCTTTCGCTACTGCAACGCTGTCTTCACGTGTTCCGGCGATCAAGATGTGACGTACGCTCAAAAGTGGTCCTTTCGAGATCACTTTTGCCACACGCTTTCCTCCTGCCTGTTCGTAAGGTCCGATAACGTCTCCAACCTGAGCGTTTGCAAAGATTGTATCCATGTTTGCTGGATATGTAAACCCTTGTGTCGCCAATCGGTTTTGAGATCCTTCCGGACGGAAACCAGCCTTGCTTGCGTAAGGAAGTGGATTCGCCCCTGCGTTTCTTACTGCAAACAATGAATCGTTTGTAGATTCTTTGAATCCTTTAACAAGGTCGTTCAATTTCTTCTCGAATGCTGCTGTATCCTTTGAAGACGGCAATACTTTGATGTCTGCCCAACGTACTACACGCTCAGAACGACGGTTCTTGTACTTCGCATCCGACTTGTGTTTTTTGTAGAATGCACGTAGTGCTTTTTCGCTTGGATTTGTCGCTTTGTCATCTATTGTGTTGTAGTTCATAACCACAAACTTTACCGCTTTCTTCTCTTCGTTTGCAAGATATTGTTGCTTCGCTTCAAGATTGGTTACATACATTCCCTGTGCAACGATGTCGAAATATTTCTGACGACGGCGCAAGTTCATGTAATAATCTTTCGTTTGCTCCCAGGCTTTTTTCGTTTCCTGATCATCAGCATTTTTCATCTGATTGATTTGATTCTCCAATGCTTTTGCATCGAAGTTCCCTTGTGCATCTTTGAATGTATTTTTCAAATCCGGAAGTGGATCAAAACCATTACGAGCGAAAAGGTATGCATCAAATTCGTCTTCACTTACGTGAATTCCCAGCGCTTCAAATTCTTTTTCCAATAACGATTCTTCCACGAACTGGGACCATACCGCGTCTTCGTTTACTTCCTGAACCTTCTGACCGGAACGTGCTGCATTTGTTTCTGCTACACTGCGTGCCTCTTCGAGTTTCGTGTTAAATGCATCGCGATCCAATTTCTCTCCGTACATGAGTCCAATACCGTATTCTTCCTCTGCTCCACCGCCGAAGTTAGGACCTCCTGACGTGAAAATAAATACGACAATTGCGCCTCCTACTACGATTAAAAGTAACCAGGATTTCTCGCGAATTTTACCAATTAGTGCCATTATTTTTGCTTAAATGAGTTTGCGAATATAATTAGATGTATTCATTTAAACAAACTTCTGCTTCTCTTATGTTTTCAGCATTTGAGATCAATTTTATGCACAAAAAAAACCGCTCTGAAATACAATGAAATCAGAGCGGTTTCCCATTTTATTTTTGAAGCTTATCGAATGCCTCCGCCACCTCTTGTAGAAGTTGGTGTTCTAACGGCTGGCTTTTTCTCTTCTTTTTCTTCCTCTTCAGCTTTTTTCTTGGCTGCTTCCTCAGCTGCTTTCTTCTTTGCCGCTTCTTCGGCTGCTTTTTTAGCTGCTGCTTCTTGAGCTGCCTTCTTAGCTGCCGCTTCCTGAGCCGCCTTCTTGGCTGCTGCTTCTTGAGCCGCCTTCTTAGCTGCTGCTTCTTGAGCCGCTTTCTTAGCTGCTGCTTCCTGAGCTGCTTTCTTAGCTGCTGCTTCTTGAGCTGCCTTCTTGGCTGCCGCTTCCTGAGCCGCTTTCTTAGCTGCTGCTTCCTCAGCTGCTTTCTTGGCTGCTGCTTCCTGAGCCGCTTTCTTAGCTGCTGCTTCCTGAGCCGCCTTCTTGGCTGCCGCTTCCTCAGCTGCTTTCTTAGCTGCCGCTTCCTGAGCCGCTTTCTTAGCTGCTGCTTCCTCAGCTGCTTTCTTGGCTGCTGCTTCCTGAGCCGCTTTCTTAGCTGCTGCTTCCTGAGCCGCCTTCTTGGCTGCCGCTTCCTCAGCTGCTTTCTTAGCTGCTGCTTCCTGAGCCGCTTTCTTAGCTGCTGCTTCCTCAGCTGCTTTCTTGGCTGCTGCTTCTTGAGCCGCTTTCTTAGCTGCTGCTTCTTGAGCTGCTTTCTTGGCTGCTGCTTCCTGAGCCGCCTTCTTGGCTGCTGCTTCTTCAGCCGCTTTCTTAGCTGCTGCTTCTTGAGCCGCTTTCTTGGCTGCTGCTTCTTCAGCTGCCTTCTTAGCTGCCGCTTCCTGAGCTGCTTGTCCTTTTATGGTTCCTGAACCACTATTAGGGTTCTCATCGCGACCTCCGTTTCCAGATCCGCCGCTTCCGCCAGAAGTTCCTCCTCCGGTAGTCCCGCCACCAGTAGTTGTTCCACCATTGTTGTTTCCTCCAGTAGTTCCACCAGTTCCTGTAGTCCCAGATCCAGAACCTGTATTTCCACCGCCTCCAACAGTTGTTGTTCCGCCGCTTCCACCTTGAATCAAACCACCTCCGGTTTGACCACCATACGTGTTTGTCTGAGTTCCACCACCAGTTCCGTTCTGTTGTGTTGATCCACTTCCATTGTTCCCCTGGTTAAGAACTCCGCCACCAGTACGGCAATCACCTTGAGTTGCTCCTTCTGCCTGGTATGCTGGCCATTGAGAAACTGGGATTTCAATCTGCTCCCATCCTCCGTCATCAGTTGGATTACAAATCACCATTGTTGGTTCTGTCACCTGGCTTACGATTACTTTTCCATTCGCCGTTCCACACTTGTTCGTTGCTGTAACAACGATCTTGTTAATTGGTCGATTGATTGGAACTGTTGTCGTGTAAAGCTTCGTAGAACTGTCGTAAGATCCACCGGAAACCACATCTCCATTTACTGTTACCAGTACTTCCTGAGCGTTTGTGATGTTCGTGATCTTAGCTGTCAAGCCAATTTGCGTTGCAGATGTTTCAATATTGTTCGCTGGCTTCTGGATAAGAACCGTTGGCTCATCACATGGCTCGTCGTAAATCAGCGCCAATGTTGCTCCATCAACTCCACATTCATTAGATGCTTGAATTGAAATAGTATTTGATCCAGTCTGCAGACTTACCTGAACTGTATAAGTTCCGGCGTTTGCATCGTACGAACCAGTCACTCCGCTTCCATTCACTGTTGCCTGCAATGCAGATGCTCCTTCTACTCCAGTAACATTTGCTACTACTGTAACCGTTTGGTCAACAGAATTTCCTCCTTGCGGAGACGCAATCTGAACTGTTGGAGGCACACATGGAACGTAATTTACATTCAATGTCTCTGTTACCGTTCCACATTCGTTAGATGCTGACAACACGATAGCATTTGTTCCCTGGTGCAATGTGATGTTTGAATTCATTGCTCCAGAATTGGCGTCGATCGCTACGTACTGTTGAATTCCGTTCACTGTCAACTGAACACTTCCTCCGCCAGTTGTTCCTGTAACCGTTGCAGAAACCTGAACTGTATTCGTGTTTACTGTAGATCCATTCACTGGTGAGTTAAATGTAATCTGTGGAGTGTTACATGGCTCGTCGTAAGTAATTGTACGAACATGGCTGTCAGTTCCACACGCATTTGTTGCTGTGATTTCAATTGTATTGCTTCCACTTGTAAGCGTCAATGGAGCGCTGTACGTATTCGTTGTTGTATTGAACGATCCGTTAACAGCGTTACCGTTTAGCGTTACTGCTATGTCGTTCGCTGAAGACACTCCAGAGATAACAGCCTGCAAGTTCACGTTTGCATTTGTTGTAGTTGTTTGCAACGGGGATACAATCTGAATTCCTGGTGTCACACACGGACGGTAGATTACATTCACTGTTTCTGTTGCTGTTCCACAATCGTTTGATGCGATGATCTCGATGATGTTATTTCCACTTTGAACCGGAACAGTCGCTGTGTAAGCGTGCGTTATACTGTTGTACGAACCTTGATGTGTTGTTCCGTTCACCAACAACTGAACTTCTCCAGCAGTTGAGATATTCACGATAGTCGCTGCAACCTGAACTGTATTTGTAGAAACCTGCGCATTGTTTGTAGGTGCGGCGATACTCACTTGCGGTGCCAAACACGGCTCGTTGTAAGTTATCGTTACCGACTTGCTGTCATTTCCACACTGATTGCTTGCCGTTACTACGATGTTGTTAGTTCCATTCGACAACGTGATGTTCGCTGTAAACATGTTCGACATTGAGTTATAAGAACCAGATACTGGTGATCCGTTCACTGTCAATGAAATGTCGTTCGCTGACTCAACATTCATCACAACTGCCTGAAGCGATGTTGTTTCGTTTTGTGTTGTTCCTCCCTGCGGTGCAACCAATTGAACCGTTGGTGCCAAACATGGTCGGTACAATACTGTGATCATTTCTGACGCTGATCCACAATCGTTTGTTGCGATTACCTGGATCGTGTTGGCTCCTTGCTGAAGGTTAACTGTTGCTGTAAAGGCTCCAGTAGTTACGTTCAGGTTTCCGGACGCCGTGTTTCCGTTCACTAATAACTGAACCTGATTCGCGTTTGTTACATTCGCAATGGATGCTGCCAACTGAACTGTTGCATTCGCTGCATTTGTTCCGTTTGCAGGTGAAGTAATACTTACCTGTGGTGCATCACAAGGCTCAACATAGTTGATCGTTGTTGATTGAGAATCGGATCCACAATCGTTCGATGCTGTCACCGTAATTGTGTTCAATCCATTTACTAACGTCACTGTGAACGAGTACATGTTTGTTGTTGCGTTGTACGTTCCAACAACCGTGTTTCCGTTGTGCGTTGCTGTAATTTCACCTGCTCCGCTAACTCCAGTCACCAATGCTTCGATAGTAACTGACTGTGTATTTCTCAATCCACGTGGAGTCGTTACGAACTGAACTGATGGTGGCGTACAAGGCGCGTATGTAATTGTAGTTGATTGTGAAATCGTTCCACACTCGTTTGTTGCTACTACCTGGATGTTGTTCGCTCCGGAGTTCAATGGTACGTTTGCACTGAACGCTCCCGTTGTTGCGTTGTATGATCCAGAGTAAACCATTCCGTTTACAATCACTTCAATGTCACTTGCATCGTTCACGTTCAACACTGTTGCTGTAACAACTGTGTTTGCGCTTTGCGTGCTTCCTCCATTTGGTGAAGTAATTGAAACCAGCGGCTGTAGACATGGTGAGTAATCGATTACGAATACTTCTGTCTCTTCACTACAACCGTTGTCTACTATCATAATCACAGTGTTCAATCCTGGCTGAAGGCTGATGCTGTTGTGGTACACCTGCGTAATGTGGTTGTACGATCCTGATACGTCAACCGCTCCGTTCACTGATAACTGAACCTGGTTCGCGTTTGAAACGTTCTGAAGAATCGCCTGAACATCGAACTGTGCATCTGTTACTGACAACTGGCTACCGAATGGATTGATCATCGCAATAATTGGATCATCACAAGGCTGCGTGTAGTAAACTACGATCGTTTCGCTGTCAGCACCACAATTGTTCGTTGCGTTAATTGTGATTGTGTTTGCTCCTTCAATCAATGCCAGTGTCGCTGAGAACACGTTCGATTGGCTGTTGAAGTATCCTCCCTGAACAGGCACTCCGTTCAATGTCAATGTAATCTGACTTGCCGATGTTACGTTCTGTACAACGTACTGGATTGGCAATGTCGACTGATGCGTTGTTGTGATCGTCGAAGCCAATGAAATCATTGGAACCGGACAGTTCACTTCGTACAATACATTCGTAGTTTCTGAATCGCTTCCACAATCGTTAGTAACAATGATCTGGATGATGTTTGTACCAGAGTTCAATGCTGCCATGTTAGAGTAGATACGTGTTACAGGGTTGAAGTTTCCTCCAGCTATCTGAACTCCGTTCACCAACATTTGAATCTGGCTCACATGCGTTGCGTTTGTAACTGATGCTTCAATCAATTGCGTTCCGCTTGTATTCGTGATACCAGAACGAACTGGCGTCAAAATGTTCACCGTTGGACTCGTACAAGGAGTGTAATTCACCGTCATCGTTTCGATGTCCGTACCACAATCATTTCCAACTGTAATTTGAATCTGGTTTGCGCCCGGAGACAAAAGAACATTAGCTTCCAATTGGTTAGAACCAACATTGTAGTTGAATGTTCGGTTGGAACCGTTCACTCGGAATCCGATAGCGTTTCGATCGTCAATTCCGAAGATTGAAGCACGAATCAATGCTCGTGGTGTAGTAACGTTAATTACTGAACCATTTCCTGAAAGGAAGTTGATGCGTGGATCTTCACAGTCTGTATATACAATCGTAATTGTTTCAGTATCCGTTCCACAATCATTTGTAGTTGTGATGGTGATCGTGTTCGTTCCTTCCTGAAGGTTAACTGTACTTTCAAAGCTTCCGTTACCTTGCTGGTAGAAGAAGTTCGATGAAGAAACACCGTTCACTGTATAGTTAATTGATCCTCCATTAGCGATACTCGCACGAACGCGGTACACTGGATTATCAACATTAATATTGTTCTGAGATGGATCTGTAAATCGAACCATTGGTGCGCGACATGGGTTGTAGTTAATAGTAACTGTTTCCATATCTGAACCACAAGAGTTGGATGCAACTACCTGAATTTGGTTCGCTCCTTCATTCAAAACAACGCTTCCTTCTAACAATCGTGTTGTAGTGCTGTAGAAGAAGTTGCTTGACTCCACTCCGTTCACACGAACACGAACGTTCTGGATGCTGCTGATATTTTCAATCTCTGCACGGAATGCATACACTTGACTTTCTACAGTTGTGTTGCTTACGTTCGGTCGTTGCAATTGGATAATTGGATCCCAACAGTTCACAACCGGATCCGGATCCGGATCAACGCTTCCCTGACCTCTTAGGTGGAAACGTAAGAAGAAGTTGGTGTAATGGTAAATATCGTTTGATCGATTCCAAAGACCTGGTGTTGGATCAACATATCCATCCCAATCGTCTTTACGAGTGAAAGTTGACATGTGCTCTAATCCAAGCGCAAATCGAGGTCCAGGATAGTACGCAATCCCGACTCCAATACTTGGCATGAAGTTCAGGTTGTAATCTCCACCTTCACTTCCCGCGTTCATTGCTGTTTCATAAACTCCATCAAGAACTGTTGTTCCAAGGAATCCATCTGAAATGCTGTTTGGATCGTAGTCGTACTGACCAGAAATCCCGAAAGAAGAATCGATGTCAACCAAATCCGAGAAGGTTTGGTTCCATGTGATGTTAGCCCCACCAAAAATGTAAGGGTCCCATCCGGTGCGCTGACGCAAACGATTTGCGTGCAACACCAATTCTAATCCGAGGTGATGATTACGCGCAGAGAAATTGTTTACGGTATATCCCGGGTTATCGGCATAGCTTTGGTACTCAGGCGGAGTATATCCAGCATAACCATTCAGGTTAGTGGTATCATAATCCTGTCCATACCAGTTACCCTGGAGGTAACGCAAACGCAGATCCCATGCGAACAAGGCATCAGGTCTAGTGGTAAAACTTCTACCAAAAGTGAATCCCCAACCTGCGTTGGTTTCATTTTCGATATCTGTTGAGTTCCATGCGGCTCCGACATTCAACCCAAAAAACCAGGGGGAATTTGAGTCGTAATGCTGAATGTTTTGTGCAAACAGCCCAGGCATGACATACAAACAAAATGCTAGGGTAATCAACTTTTTCATAAGCAACGATTTTACGATTTGTGTACACGCTTCTTCTAGAATTGTGCCAAACCGCCGAAACAGCGGTGTTTCAAGTAGTAATTTTAAATTTTAGGTGACCAAAAATATCTTAAATTTGTTAGAATAACTAGAAAAATCAAGCGTTTTAAGGGGATATGCGACCTGTTGTTATTTTTTTGTTAACGGCGTTATTTTCTGGGCATTATGTCAATGCTCAGGAGCCCTACAGCGTTTGTCAAAATGCGCTGGAGCTGTGTCCGGGTACACCCGTTTCGGTTAATAATATTGATGCGAATATTACCGGTTGTGTGAACTGCGAAGACGACTTCAATTATTGCTTTGCACCGGATAACTCCATTTGGTTTCAGATTACGACGAATGCCGCTGGTGGAAACATTCAAATAGACTTCTCGAACCTGGTATTTGAGGCGAGCCCTGGACAAGACAATGAGCTTCAGGCTGCTTTGGTGGAAGCTACTACTCCCTGTGCTGCAAACACCTATACTCAAATTGGAAGTTGCCATTTCGATGAAACCGGAAACTTTGCACTTACAGCAGCAGGATTGCTTCCGAATACGACGTACTATTTAATCGTGGATGGCGACAACAATGGCGCTGGAATTACTTCTCCGGCAGAATGCACTTTTGACCTTCAGATATCGGGACCGGCAGTAGATCGAACTCCTCCTACTTCAGCCGTTAGTACAACCACTCCAATTGCTTGTGAAAACGATATTGTGACCTACACGACTACCTTAACGGATTGTCCGGATACGAGTAGTTTTTCCTGGTTTGTGAATGGAAATCTGGTAGCGACGACAACCGATCCTTTCTTTCAATCTACCGAATTAACGGATGGAGATGTCGTTTCTGTGAGCAATACATGTTATGCCATTTGCCCGATTTCTGTTCAGTCTACGGCTGCCGCAATCAGTGTTCAATCTGTTCAGGTTGATGCCGGAAATGACATCACGGTTCCTACAGGCTCAACAGTACAATTAAATGGCTCGACAAACGCTTCCTCCTGGACCTGGTCACCACCATTTTTAGTGAGCGACACCTCAGCTTTGAATCCATATGCGACTGTTGAAGAAACAACCACTTTTGCATTGACAGCAACGGAAAATGGTTGTAGTAATACTGCGTACGTCACCATTTCAGTGGATGAATTATTGGATATTCCTAACACATTTTCACCAAATGGAGACAACGTCAACGACACTTGGGAGATCGATGGATTGGAACTTTATCCTGACAATCAAATGGCGATTTTTACCCGTTGGGGACAGAAGGTTTTCCAAACGGCTGCATATTCGAAATCGAAAATGTGGGACGGTGAAAATCATGCGGAAGGCGTCTACTATTTCGTGCTGGATCTCAATGATAACAATGGTACTCAATACAAGGGAACCTTAACTTTGATTCGATGAGAAAAGCGCTATTCCTACTTACTTTTCTGGTCCTTTCCCATCAGAGTTGGTCGCAACAATTGCCGCAATATTCGCAGTGGTATTTGCATCAATTTGCCATCAATCCGGCGCATGCAGGAATCAAACAGTGTATAGATGTTCACACCTTGTATCGCAATCAATGGTTGGGATTTGAAGGATCTCCTCAATCAGGATTTCTAAGTATGAGCATTCCATTGCAAGCTCGGAGAAGACGTGTTTTTGGAGCCCGACACGGAACAGGATTTAAGTTTGAGACCGATCAATTCGGACCGTTCTCGATGTCGCGATTGAACCTTGCATATGCTGCCCATTTCAATTTCACCCAAGACAATCGTTTGTCCCTGGGAGTTTATGGTGGAGTGGTCCAAACGGGTTATGATCCATCCGACTTAACGACGCACGATCCTGATCCAACGGTTTTGCAACAATCCAATAATTTGTCTCCGGATGCTTCTTTTGGAGCCTGGTTCAATTCAACCAACTATTATTTCGGGTTGATTTTCCGCAATTTGTTCCGATCGCCATGGGAAGATGTGGGCACCGATTCCCGTCATCGCTTTCACGCTTCGCTTAACGGTGGATATCGATGGGCCATCCGTGAAGAATGGACGCTTTTGCCTGGATTCAATCTTCGTATTCCTCCAAGAAGTCCGGCATCATTGGACTTGAATGTTCATGCGGATTACAACAACGTTTTTGGATTTGGTGTTGGCTTTCGCGTTGGAGATGCCATTAATGCCACCGCAGTATTTAAAATCAAAGAACAATTCGCTATTGCCTACACTTTTGACTACAGTTTGACCCGAATTCAATCGGTGGCGAATAACACCCACGAAATCTCACTTCGATTCACCACTTGTAAGCCTGAAAGAACAGGTACTGCAAGCTGTCCGCTCTTCGAGTGAACCTTTTATACCTTTCTTTTTATTCGTATCTTGCTGCCTGAACTTAATACTCATGTACTTATGAAACGAATCTCTGTGGCAGCGTTGCTGTTAGCGATTATTCTGCCCATCACAAGTAATGCTCAAGAATCACAGCTGCTCCTGCGTTCAGGGGACTATGTCGTTCCAGATGTTTCTGTGAAGGAATGGAATACCAATGAAGTCATTGACAACCAATATCTCCGCATTATTGTCTTTGATGAAATCCCAACCAGCGCAATGAAAGAAGAGTTGCGCAAATACGGTTTTGCATTGTATGATTATCTCCCGAAAAACGCCTTCTATGCTTCGATTTCGGTAAATGCAGATTTCTCGGCGTTGAACAATGCCGTTGTGATGGAAATTCAGCCGGAATTTAAGCTTACCGAAATACTTCGTGACAAAAACTATCCGCACTGGACGCTTTTCGGTGAAGATCAAATTGAATTGATCGGTGCGTATTTCGCTCCCTTCAACGAGGAATTTGCCACGGAACAATTGGCAGGAATCGGTGGGACACTTGTTTCTCATAATGCAGTTCGAAGAACGATGAACGTTCGTGTTCCGCTAGATCAACTGGAGGCATTGTACGCTTTGCCGGGATTCTATTATTTTGAGACTTTGCCAGACGAAGGTCAGCCCGAAAACCTGGTTGGAAGAACCAATCACCGAAGCAATACACTTTATCAGGATTTTGACGGAGGTTTGCAATACAACGGTGAGGGTGTGAATGTGATGATGCAAGATGATGGAGCCATCGGACCGCACATTGATTATACAGGTCGAATCGATCAATCGAATTGCAACGGATGTTCTACCAACCCGAATGACGATCACGGTGATCACGTTTCTGGGACAATCATGGGGGCTGGAAACCTCGATCCAGACAACAGAGGAATGGCAAACGGAGTTGACTTAAAAGTGTACAATTCCAGCAACAACAACTACAATTTGTTCCCGAACCTTTTCGATAATCAGGATGTTGTGATTACATCGAAGAGTTATAGTAACGGATGTAATTCAGGATATACGTCACTTGCACGTCAATTGGATCAGCAAGTGCACGATCGACCTCAATTGACACACGTGTTCTCCGCAGGAAACAGTGGTGGAGATAATTGTGGTTATGGAGCTGGTGCCGGCTGGGGAAATATTACCGGAGGTCACAAAGCTGGAAAGAACGTAATTGCCGTTGGGAACCTTTCTCATCTGGATGGTTTAGCTGGTTCTTCCAGTCGTGGTCCGGCTGAAGACGGTCGTATCAAACCAGATATTTGTGCTGTTGGTACTTCTGTGACATCTACTGGTCCTGACAACATTTACTTTACTATCTCAGGAACATCGATGTCTTGTCCTGGTGTTTCAGGAACGATTGCTCAATTGTACCATGCCTATCGTGATTTGAACGGAGGAAATGATCCGGATGCAGCATTGATCAAAGGTGCTGTTTTGAATACCGGAGAAGACTTAGGGAATACAGGACCTGATTTCCGTTTCGGATGGGGACGTATCAATGCCCGAGCTGCTTATGAAGTAATTGAGAACAATCAATATATCAGCGATAATGTTTCGCAGGGAGCTACTAACAATCACACGATTACCGTTCCTGCTGGAGTAAGTGAATTGCGCATTATGACCTATTGGACGGATTACGAAGGGTCAACATCTGCAGCGATTGCTCTTGTAAATGATATTAACATGACGGTGGAAGATCCAAACGCAACTACGCACTTGCCATGGTTGCTGGATCACACTCCGAATGCAACCGCCCTGAACACTCCAGCTACAACTGGGGTAGATGATTTGAACAACATGGAACAGGTTTCTATCGTGAATCCAACTAGTGGGACTTATACGGTAAACGTAAATGGCTTCGCGATTCCTCAAGGACCACAAGATTACTATGTAGTATACTCGTTCATTATGGACGATGTTGTTTTGACCTACCCGCTGGGTGGAGAAGGAATTGTTCCTGGTGGAAACACAATTCGTTGGGATGCTTCCGAAGGAACTTCCTCATTTGACTTGGAATACACTACAGACAACGGTGCAACCTGGAACATGATCGGTACACCAAATGCTGATAGTCGATACTTTACATGGGTTACGCCGAATATCGTAACTGGACAAGCGAAAGTGCGCATTTCCAGAAACGGTCAATCGGATGAAAGCACAGAGGTATTTACCATCATGCAGCAGCCGAATGGTCTTGATTTCGAATGGGTTTGTCCTGATTCAGCAAAGTTTGTTTGGAACAACGTTTCCGGTGCTACTGGATACGAAGTTAGTATGTTGGGTAACAAATACATGGATTCTATCGGTACTACAACTACCAATAGTTTTGTTGTAGCTGTGCCAGCATCAAATGATGGTTGGTTTAGTGTTCGTGCTCTCGGTCCGAATGATGCGCGTGGAGAGCGTGCTATTGCCATTCAGAAACCAACTGTTGAATTTGGTTGTTTATGGGCACCGCCAATCTCAGACTTTGGTGTTGATTGTCCTGATGCTGGAGTTGGACACTGTTTCGATTTGATCGATCAATCCATCAATACAACGGGTAGTTCATTGTACACATGGTACTTCCCTGGAGGAACGCCATCGACATCAACGGATCCGACTCCAACGGTCTGTTATTCAACTCCGGGATCATATGATGTTGCAATGGTGGTTGACAACGGTTATGGAACTGATTCAATTTATACAACTGGAGCAATTACTGTGTTGCCAACGCCGGGACTTCCTTACTTCGAAGGGTTCGAAAACTACTCGAACTTCTTCACGATTGACGAGTGGGATACTGAAAGCCCGGGGAATGCAACGGCGTTCCTGATTACCTCGCAAGCGGCATTGTCAGGAAGTAAAAGTGCCTTGTTATTCAACTACACACAATCCGCTGGTTTGACAGATGAGTTGATTTCTGGTCCAATTGATTTGAGTTCGCTTTCACCGGGTGATGACATGACATTGAGTTTCCGTTATGCGTATCGTAAAAGAGCAACAACGGATAATGAATTCCTTCGTGTTTCAGTAACGGAAGGATGTGAAGATAACTGGATCGTTCGTAAAACTTTGTTCGGTGATTTGCTTTCTCCATTGACAGCATCAACATCATGGACGCCAACCGATACATCTGATTGGACAACGGTTCACATGACGAATATCACGGACAACTTCTATACGGGAGATTTCCGCATGAAGTTTACATTTGAATCGGATGGTGGAAACAACTTCTACCTGGACAATATCAACCTGTACGAAGGTGCGCCATCGGATGATTTGATCGTTGCGGGAATTGGCGAGAACCCTGGAATTAATGACGTGAGTGTTTATCCGGTTCCAACTTCGAATGAGTTGACGGTAGCATTTGGATTGAATGCTTCGGAGAAAACGACACTTCGCATTTTGGATGTGACTGGCAAACAAGTTCAGGCACATGCAGTGAACGGTGAAGCTGGAAACAATCTTGCCGTACTAGATGTTCAGTCACTGGCTTCCGGAACGTACATTGTTACGGTTCAAACAGTAAATGGAAGTGTTCAGAAACGCTTTGTGATAGAATAGAAAAAGATAACGATATGAATAAAGACCGCGTCTCGACATGCTCGACGACCGGTCTTTTTTTTTGTTATCACATTGAACCGATAAGGCTCCAGATTTGCTCGTATTTCAGGTGAGTTCGATTTTGAGCGAAACTATAACCTGACCTAAACAACTTTAAGCCGTTTTCAATCCCTCAATCTCATCCGATTCATAGATGTTTTGGTTGCTGTTGGAATTGGTCAGCATAACCAAAGCATGTGCAATTGTTTCCGCTTTTATGGATCTGTATTTCTTTAGTCGACCAAACAACAATGGATTAAACAACATCATCATTCTTATTGAGAATTTCTCACCAACCCTCCGTTCGTTTCGATCTCCTACAATGAGCGAGGGTCGAAGAATGTAGGTGTTTGGAATCCCTTGTCCGATAACTGCTTTTTCCATTTCTCCCTTCGTTCGTAAATAGAAGTTTGAACTTTTCTCGTTTGCACCAACTGAAGAAATAACTGCTATAGTTTTGATCTTATTGCGTTTACACAATTGAGCTGCAGCTACTGGTATGCCGAAATCGATTTCGCGGTATTGTTCTTCCCTGGGCGTTTTCTTCCTGGTTGTGCCGATACAGCAATACACCTCATCACCATGAAAATCATCAGAGAACTTGTCAAGATGAAGTAAATCTCCTACAAAATGCTGTACCTTTTTGTGATTGATGTTTAGCTGAGATCTTCCAAATAGTTTAATACAAGAGTATCGATCATCTTCTATGAGTTTTCGAAGGAGTATACCTCCTGTTAAACCAGAAGCTCCGAGTATAATTGCTGTTTTTGACATTTGACTTCGACAAAATAATGGTTCTGTGATATATAAGGTCAGATCGACTTGATAATATCATCACTCATCGGGTCTACAGTAGGAGCAAATTTTTGTTCCAATTCTCCATTTTCCGATACCATGTATTTCTGGAAATTCCATTTTACTGAAGAGCTAAATTTCCCATTCACATCTTTGTTGGTTAGCCATGTGTAGATATCATGTTGATCCTTTCCACGCACTTTGATTTTCTCGGTAATCGTGAAGCTTACTCCGTAGTTTTTCTGACAGAATTCCTGAATTTGTTCGGCATCTCCAGGTTCCTGAAAAGCAAATTGGTTACAAGGCAACCCGATAATTTCCAATTGCCCTCCATATTCCTGGTGCAATTTCTCCAATCCTTCGTATTGTGGTGTCAATCCGCATTTGGATGCAACATTCACAAACATCACTTTTTTGCCCTTAAGCGAACCAAGATCAAGCGGAGTACCATCCAACTTGTTAATCTCGATATCGTATATATTCTTTGGAACCGCATCTGTTCCTTTCTTTCCTAATCCTAACATATTCTCTGTTTCTAATCAAATGTACTTAATAAAAAAGAGGGATTCTGCTTTGTCCCTCTTTAGCTATAAACGCTACAAACCTAACCCTACACTATAATCGTTTGTGTTATATGACCTCTTCCTCTTTTCAGAGGCGATTTCCCAGATAACGGCAAAGCGGCAAACACTCACCACGGAGGCACAAGGGACACAAGGTGCTGCTTGATATCATTGTTCGTAAGTAGTGCACTAGATTATGACTTTGTCATAATCCTTCCTGCCTGTCGGCAGACACGGAGGGATTCCGGTTGAGCGGTTAAAAAAGAGGGGCTCTGCTTTGCCCCTCCTTAGCTATAAACGCTACAAACCTAACCCTACACTATAATCGTTTGTGTAAGATGACCTCTTCCTCTTTTCAGAGGCGATTTCCCAGATAACGGCAAAGCGGCAAACACTCACCACGGAGGCACAAGGGACACAAGGTGCTGCTTGATATCATTGTTCGTAAGAAGTGCACTAGATTATGACTTTGTCATAATCCTTCCTGCCTGTCGGCAGACACGGTGGAATTCCGGTTGAGCGGTTAAAAAAGAGGGGCTCTGCTTTGCCCCTCCTTAGCTATAAACGCTACAAACCTAACCCTACACTATAATCGTTTGTGTAAGATGATCTCCTCCTCTTTTCAGAAGGGAGGAGTCCGAATTGTTCTCCTCCCCCTGAAACCTATCTCCTCAGATCACCCTTACACAAATTTCTTCCTGCAGTCGGCAGACACGTTGGAATTCCGGTTGAGCGGTTAAAAGAGGGGGGACTGTGTCGGGTCCCCCCTAACCTATAAACGCTACAAACCTAACCCTACACTATTATCGTTTGTGTAAATTGATTTCTTCCTCTTCAAAAAAGGGAGGAGTTCGAATTGTTCTCCTCCCCTCGAAACCTTCCCCTCAAATCAACCCTACACTAATTACTTTATGAATTCCGGTTGAGCAGTTAAAGAGGGGGAACCGCGTTGGGTCCCCCCTAACCTATAAACGCTACAAACCTAACCCTACACTATATTCTTGAAGTGACGTTAAATGTTGTTGTGCTTGTTCCTGCCGCAGTATTTACTACAAGTACATATTGTCCAGCCGACAAGTCTGAAACGTCTACTTTAATTTCTTCACCTGTTGTATTGATCGTTTTCAATACCGCTCCATTCAATGAAACCACCTCGATCAATTCAATTTCTTTATCTGCTGCCACCGTGATGAATTCAGTAGCTGGGTTTGGATACAAGTTCACTTCGATTGTGTTCTCGTCCAATGAAGCCGTTGCCGGATCCAATACTTTGTTGATTACGTGTACAACTCCATTGTCAACATCAACATCTGCCAAAGTCACCTCAGCATCGTTGATGAATACTCCTCCTGTAAGATTTACAGCCACATCGCCACCTTCCAAAGTTGGAACGTTTCCAGCTGTCAATCCTGAAGACAATGCCTCGCTACCAAGCGTATGGTACAACAACACATCTCCAAGACTCGGTGCTACCAACAAATCATTCAGTGTGATTCCTGCATCCATTACGTAAGCGTCGAATGCTGCGTCCGTTGGAGCAAATACTGTAAACTCAGCGAATGGATCTGACAATGTTGGAAGCAACTCTGCTGCAATAACCGCTGCTGTCAATGTTGTGAAGCTATTGTCGATTGCTGCGTCAACTACGGTTTCATTTGGTAAGATCACCTCGTCCAAAGTGTGAACGATTCCGTTATCAGCGCCTAAATCTGCCAACTGCACTTCCGCCTGATTTGCATAGACGTTTCCACCGAATACTGACGTTTTGATTGTATTGGTTGGGCTCAATGCTGCTACTAAATCTCCATCTACCACGCTCGCTGCATCAACTTCTGCTCCTAAGACGTGGTACAACAGAATATCTTGCAAATTTGGTAGTGCCAGAATATCGTTAAGCGTTACCCCAAGTTCTGAGGCTAAATCATCAAATGCTGCATTGTCCGGTGCAAAAACCGTCAACGTTGCGAATGGATCTGTTACTGCCGGTAACAATTCTGCTGTTGCGATAGCTGTTACGAGTGTAGTAAACCCATTATCGATAGCGATGTCTGCCACTGTTTCGTCAGCCAAAATTACCGCATCAATTGAGTGAACCACCCCATTAGTTGCTGTCAAATCTGCTCCGTTTACCTGAGCTTGATTCGCGTAAACATCTCCTGTACCAGTAACTGTAATTTTTATCGTGTTCTGTGTGTTCAATGGTGATGCCAACTGACCGTTTGTCAAAGAGGCTGCATCATTTGTTGTACCCAATACGTGGTACAATAGAATATCTGAAAGATTTGGCAGAGCCAATAATCCGTTGATATCTGTTCCCAAAGCCGCTGCCAAATCATCGAATGCTTGATTGTCTGGTGCCCAAACCGTCAGGTTTGCATTTGGGTCCTGTAGCGCTCCCTGAAGGTTCGCTGTTAAAATTGCCGCTTCCAGACTCGAGTGATTTGCACTTGGAACAATAACGTCGTCAAATACGTTTGTTTGAGCTGATGCTCCGAAAGTCATCATCCCAAAAACTGCTGCTGAGAAGATTGCTTTTATTGGTGGTAACATCTTTTTCATGTTGTTTTGTTTAATTGATTACCGATTTTGTTCAACAAACATACAACACTTTGTTTAACTATTTCTTCTTTTTGTTAAACATTTTTACAAGTACATGGTTTTAATTACCATGGTAATAAACGCTTTCCCTTTATTTAAAAGGGCTTTCGTCAATAGTTAAATAATGTTTATGATACCTATAAGCAAACTGATTTGAACGCGATAAAGCAGTTTTAGCCATTGTGTTTATCCAGAAGATTCTGTGCAAAAGTTCTCAGTTTTCATCGGTAGTCACCTGTTCAAAGCCTGATCTTTGTATAAAAGCGTCACTATGAAATATCTTGTTGCCTTTATTGTTTTCGGTGGATTCTTATTCTCTTGCGTTCCCGCGAAGAAATACAACGAACTCCTGGAGAAAGAACGTGAGTGCAGTGAATCGTTAGCCAAGTACAAGAACGATGCTTTGAATTACGAGGCTAGTTCAAAAGATTATCAGTCGAAGTACGAATTGGCTTCTGAGCAATTGGAACAATTGATAGCTGACTCCACAGAGATGGGTGCGGATTATCGTTTGCTACGCGCAAAGTACGATAAGCAAGTTGCAACTATCGAGGCATTGGAAGTAAACTATAACAAGCTTCGTTTAAGTGGTGCAAAAGATGTCGCGGACTTAAGTGCAGAATTGGAAGCACGACGCATTGAATTACAAAAGAAAGAAGATGCTTTGTTGAAGAAGGAAGCAGATCTTGCAGAACAACAAGCACTAATCACTGAACAACAAGAAGAACTGAAACACCTTCAGAAAATCATTAAGGAGCAGGAAGAAGCAACGCGCTTACTGAAAGAAAAGGTAACCAATGCTCTTAAAAACTTCGAATCTCAGGGATTGACGGTAGAGGAACGCAACGGGAAAATCTATGTAAGTCTGGAAGCGAAATTACTTTTTGCCTCTGGGAGTACCGTTGTTGAGCCTAACGGTAAGAAAGCACTCATTGAATTGGCTACCGTTCTGGAAAATGAGAAGGAATTGGAAATCATAGTAGAAGGTCATACCGATACTGACCCGATGAATAGCTCACGACATCCGAAAAACAACTGGGAGCTTTCGGTATTGCGTGCTACATCAGTAATAGAAATCATGATTGACAACTCTGGGATGGATCCGAAACAACTTATGGCTGCAGGTCGATCTGAATATCATCCGGTGGACCCGAACAACAAAGCGAAAAACCGTCGCATCGAGATCATTATTTCTCCAAACCTGGATGCGCTCTACGAGTTAATTAAGGAATAACACCGACAGCATTATAAAAGAAAGGCTCCCGTAATTGGGAGCCTTTTTGTTATCGCTTAACAACCTTCTTGCTGTCCTTATTTCCACTTTCATCTGAAATGACGACCAGATACGTTCCGGCGTTCAATTCATAACCTTGCGAGAAATTGATGGTGTTTGCACCTTCTTCAATGGTAAACTCCTGTTGATGTCGAAGTCTTCCATTCAAATCGTAGACGGCAAAATCTATAACTCCTCTTTGGGCTGATCTATAATTGACCTTGAAATCATTCACAAACGGATTTGGACCGACAGATGTAATCTCTAATCCCTTTCCTGTCGCATTGTATTTAACTGAAACCGGATCAAAAACTTCCGTGTCTCCATTATGATCCGTCTGACGAAGTCGATAATACGCTGTCCCATTGAACAGATCATAATCCTCGTAGGAATAGAACAATTTTTGATTAGAATTACCTGCACCCTTTACGGTTCCGATCACTTCAAAATTTTGACCATCCGTTGACTTCTCTACTGAGAAATAATCGTTGTCTCTTTCTGAAACTGTCATCCATTCTACCAATACATGATCATCGTTGATCAGATTTGCATCGAAGGTACCAAGTTCGATTGGAAGACTTCCGCCCTGACCGATACCAATGGTGAAAGTCATGTTGTTTTCAAGTCCTGAAATTCCTTCGAAACTATAAAGATCATTTCCTGGATTGATGGCTCCGTCAATTCCTGTTTCATCTGCAAATGAGCCGTCCATGTCTGTATCGATCAAAAGTCGAACTTCGCTCGCGTTTACTACTCCCAATCCAGCCAGATCAAAGACCATATCGATATCTCCTACGTCTACTGCATTTCCGCTAATATCAACCTCACTGACTTTCCAGATTCGTTCCATGCGATAGTTAACGCCGGCAGGGATGTCTTGTGTACTTGTAATATCTGACGCGCTATTTTCATGTGCCCAGAACAAGAATTCATTGTCATCCATGTCCTGTGCGTTGTGAATTCTCACAATTCCTGTTCCTTGCGAATCTGTGTGCTCATCACTTGAATTTATTCTTCCGATTCCGGCCATGTCATGATCGTAAATACCACTTCCATTGTCGTGAGCATATAGATCATGTGCATCTAATGGAATATTGTATTTGGTTGATAAATAATTGTCTACGATGTAGCGTTGCGTGGTATTGATCTTCTTTCTGAAAATGATCACTTCTGTAACGTCGCCTTTATAGTTTCGTCCTATTCTGAATCGTTGTGTTGAATGACTGTGATACGTACTGGTATTCGGACTGGTCTGTAGCATTGTTCCGTTTTGATACAGTTGTTTCCCTGTTGACGGCTTTGCGTCGTATGTCCAAATATTGTAATTCGTTACTCCGGTTACATTGTTGATCTGAATTCTTGCATTCTGACTACAGCAAGTACCGATATCGTAATAAACTCTTCCACCCCATGGAATATGGTTTGTGAATCTGGAGTTCCCTACCAATGGATCTGTGGTATAAAGACAAGAAGCTTGATTTGTTTGATCAGCCTGATTCACCACGAACGTGGATGCCTCATCGATTACAAAATTTGAATCGGTCAATGTACCAATTGCTGTTTTCAAATAATGTGAATTGCTTGTGAAACTTACCTCTGAATATCCATTCAAAGCATTCTGAACAACAGCAGGGCGTGAAGTTCCGGCAGTATGAACCAGATCGTGTTCAGGTACACCAGCAGCATTTTCCCAGCCCGTTATTTCCCCGTTGGACACGCTCATTCCATGGTCTGTTCGATACCAAATTTTCAGATCGGAAGTACCGTCTGTAGTTCCCACTCCTCCGGGACCAGTTGGCGCACTGCTCAACAGATTCACTGGTGGCGGCGGTGGCGGTGGCGGAGCAGCAAGCGATGAATTGGATGAAATAATAGATCCGCCCGTTCCTACTGTTACAATTAGAACTGTGGCGATTGATGCACCTGCAACCGCGCCTACAATGATCACGCGCTTCAGGTTTAACCTTGTTTGTGGTTTGTTCTTTGGTGCTAAAAGTCCCATAGATAAAGATGTTGGTGAGGGTTCGAAAATAGAACTGCTTCCTCATCTCAAATAGGAACATGTTCCCAACGTTCACTTTTTGTTTCCCAACATAAACTATCTGGTTTCTATGGGATTAAGAACTCACCACAAGGGCAATATACCAGGTAATAGCAAGATGCCCAGCATGTTTTTTTCGACCACACCGTGTCTGTCGACAGGCAAGGTGGCACAATGAATCTTAACGGTGATAACACAGGTTGCTTTATGGACGCACCGTGTCTGCCGACAGGCAGGAAGGATTATGACACTGTCATAATCATTAGTGCTCTTTACCACAACGGTTATCAAACAATTTGCTTAGTGCTCTTTGTGTCTTTGTGGTCGCCAATAAGGTAGTTGCTGCGCACCGCAAGATTGGCTTACAATACTTGCAAAGCATACACTAGCTGAGGCTTTATCCACTTCAGCTACGGGAGAAGTTCATTTCCCAACTTGCTACTACTACAAATGGTTCGTATGATTTCGGGAGAGAATCTAGAACTGATAGTCGTCCTCGTACTCTTCGTATTCGTCTTCTAATTCTTCGTACTCTTCACGAAAACGCTCTTGTCGGTCCAGCTGTTCTTCCATCATGTCGATTCCAAGACCGAGCATGTCGTAAGGAATGTTGTTTAGTGCGATGTCGGCGCAATCCGTATCCAATATTGCCTTCATCAATGCACGCGTGTATTCCTTTTTCTCTTCTTTGCTTAGTGGATCAATATCTTTTTCAATTTTCTTGAAGACTTTCAATAGTTTCCTCGGCAATTCTCTTTCTGCCTTATCTTCAATATCACGCATTACCGAACGACTTTGAAGCGAGAATATATTCATGTCATCTGAAATTCCAATGGATTTCACACAATCGCAAATTTCTTCTGCTCTGTCTTCTGCTTTTGATTCCGGTGAACTACAGCCAGCAAATAGCAATAACGAAAAGAGGCCTCCAGTGATAAGTAGATATTTCATAGTTTTCATTTTCTCTAAAGTAGAAAAAATTTACTTTTAGCCTTATGGCGGAGGTATCGGAGAAAATCAAGAACAAACTCAAGGTTCTACCGGATAAACCGGGTGTTTATCAATACTACGATAAGAACGATACCATTATCTACGTCGGGAAGGCAAAAAATCTTAAGAAACGGGTTTCGTCTTATTTCAACAAGAATCAGGAATCGGGGAAAACACGCATGTTGGTTCGGCAAATTGTCGATATCAAATACATTGTGGTAGACAATGAGCTGGATGCGCTTCTTTTGGAGAACAACCTCATCAAGAAGTACCAGCCGAAATACAACATTCAACTAAAGGACGATAAAACCTACCCGTGGATTTGCATTAAAAACGAACCGTTTCCGCGCGTATTTACCACAAGACGCGTAATCAAAGATGGATCGAAATATTATGGTCCCTACCCGAGCGTGAAGGTCGTGAATACCTTATTGGAGCTTATCAGAGATGTTTATCCGCTGCGTTCCTGCGCTTTGGATCTGTCAGAGAAGAAGATTCAGGAAGGAAAACACAAAGTTTGCCTGGAATATCATTTAGGGAACTGTAACGGTCCTTGCGAGGGTAAAGAAACAGCCGAGGAATACGATCAATACATCAAGGACATACAACACATTCTCAAGGGAAATCTTGGGGCGGTAATTCGTTCCTTGAAAGAAATGATGCAAAAGCATTCGGAGAATCTGGAATTCGAAGAGGCACAAAACATCAAGCAGAAAATTGATACCATCCAGCGTTATCAAGCCAAGTCGACGGTAGTTTCACCAACCATTCATGCGGTGGACGTAATCACCCTGGTGCAAGATCCTAAAATGGCATTTGTCAACTATCTGATGATTAACAACGGTGCGATCATTCATGGATTGACGGTAGAAGTGGCGAAGAAACTGGATGAATCCGAAGCAGATATCATTCAATACGTGTTGCCACAAATGCGGGAACGGTTTAACAGTCAATCGAAGGAAGTGCTGGTTGCTAACCCAATGGAACTGAACACGGAAGAATATTCCTTCTTTACGCCGATGCGTGGAGACAAACGTTCGTTGGTAGAGCTTTCCACACGGAATGCCACCTTTTATCAACTGGAGAAACGAAAGCACGAGAAAATTGTGAATCCGGAACGTCATACCGAACGCATTCTGGAAACCATCCGAAAGGATTTCCGATTGGACACACTCCCTGTGCATATCGAATGTTTTGATAACTCCAACTTCCATGGAACCCACGCAGTTTCGGCATGTGTTGTATTCAAAAATGGGAAACCAAGTAAGAAGGACTACCGACATTTCAACATCAAAACGGTTGAAGGACCGGATGACTTTGCTTCGATGGAAGAGGCTGTATTTCGTCGTTATAAGAGATTGAAAGAAGAAGAGCAATCACTACCTCAACTCATTGTGATAGATGGTGGAAAGGGACAACTTTCTTCCGCTGTAAAGGCACTGGACGACTTAGACTTACGCGGACAAATTGCCATCGTCGGGATTGCTAAAAAACTGGAAGAAATCTTCTTCCCGGGAGACTCTTACCCGATTTATATCGATAAAAGATCCGAAAGCCTGAAGGTCATTCAGCATTTACGGAATGAAGCCCATCGTTTTGGAATCACGCATCACCGCAATAAGCGAAGCAAAGCAGCCCTGGTTTCTGAAATCACCGAGATTAAAGGAATCGGAGAAAAGACCTTTGAAGAATTGATTCGAAATTTTAAATCCATTCAAGGAGTTAGAAAAGCGTCGCAAGATGAACTCGCCGAAGCTATCGGCAATGCGAAAGCCAAAATCGTATTCGATTATTTTCAGGGTAATTAAGGGCTGGGGGCAACAGAACACTTCGGCTACTTCGGCAGGCTCAGCATAGCATGCGCTCAGTGTTCTGTGTGCGTGAGTGTGAGTGTGAGTGTGAGTGTGAGTGTGAGTACTGGAAAACAAACATCCGTACTCACTCTCTCAGCAACTCTTATATTCCTTATGACAGCTCTTCTGCGTTTACCGTAAGCACTGGAATCTTGTAAATGTTCTCGAAGATTTTCTGCATGTGCACGTTGGTGGTCAACTTGTTATCATTCGTGTACGCCGCAGCAATTACATTGGCATGAATCTCACCAGCATAATCTTGTAGTTCGCTGTCAAAAGACTTCTCCATTGGAAGATTTATGATTTCAAAATTTACTTCGTTCTCTTCCATAAAGCGCTCTACAATTTTCTGGTTATGCGCAATTGCTTCCTCGTGTACCTCGTTATTATCATGATGTGCCACCAAATGGATTGTCGCTCCAAATTTCTTGGCCATTGACGCGGCAAATGTTGTAATCTGCAAGCTGTCTCTCTGGAAGCTAAACGGCATCACGATTGTTTTCATGTCTTTCAACTCCGTTGCTCCTCGTGTAATTAACAAAGGAGAAGACGAACCGGAAACGATTCTCTCAATATGACTTCCGAAAATCTTCTGCATTCCTTTTGCCCCGTGTGTTCCCATGATCACCATTGCCGGACGAATGATTTGAATTGCTTTACTTACTTCATCGTACAAGCTACCCTGAATAATTCGGTACGTTACTATTTTCTTGTCTGCATAAGACAAACCGTCCACTATTTGTTGGAAGCGTAACTTTGTCTTTATTTTCTCAGATTTATCCTTAATCACGTGAAATAACATGATTTCCCCCTGATTTATTCTTGCAATTTCCAGAGACAGTTTCAATGCGTGATCAGAAACCTCACTGAAATCACATGGAACCAAATATATCGGTGTATTAATCATAACTAATTGAATTAACGTTCGATGCAATTTAGGGGCATTTCACCGATAGAATTATGACAATTCTCAGGGTTTTGGATGACTTTGGTTAAAAGTCAATGCATAATAGGCGGATTCTGAGCCAGTTCAATTCATGAAAAAGGAACCTTTATTCCCAATATCTACAACTCCAGAAAATCTGCGTAGCGTCTTTCTTGTTCATCAACGGAATAAGGAAGGTGTTTTCGCATTCCGGATATCTTAACTTCAAGATTGTTCAGTACAAACGCAAGGTCTGTGGCAAAAGACCCATCTCGATAATAAAAAGAAGCTTTCCGCATTTCTTCAATATGAACGTAATCACGATGGATCATCATAGGGACTTTGTAGCCAAAGGAAACGGTCATCGCCCCGGAAATCTGATTTCGAAAATATTGATCTGCGCTGGGCGTATTTGGATGCACTAGTGGCAGAATGAGATCGCTGCTTCTTACTACTTTATCGAACTCTTCCTGAGAAACAAAATGATCGTAGGTTTTTACTCTGTCCTTTAGCCCCGCCGCTGCAATCGCATCTAGAAAAGGCTGTACTTCCGGCTTCTGCAAATCGCTTTTACCAAGGAAGACAAATCGTACTTTTTTGTCTTCTACAGAACGTACCATCTCCAGGAAACCGTTCAAATCCTTCCGGCGCTCCTCCACACCACCAATAATCGCAATTTGTCTGTTGGAACGTTCCACAGGTGCGCCCGATTCAGGAAAACGCAAGGCATAAAAGTAATCCAGTGTCAAGCCTTTTTGCGGCGAAACTTTGTCTTTCAGGAATTCACTGAGCAATAAATACTTCTTGATTTTTCTGTGGATGATCTTTTGCGTGAAGCTCTCGGTGAACATTCTGGTGGTATGAATAATGCCCACAAATTCGATTTTCGAGAAGAGTGCTTTCAAGCAGAGATCACGGGTTACCTTTCCTTGTGCTGTATTCAAAACAACCAGATCAACATTCGAAGATTTGAGTTTATTCCAAACCATTCGTACCTGAACCTTGTTGCTCAATGCTGCAATATCGACGGTAAAAACTTCGTTTGTATAAGTAGCAAAAGCCGGATTTCTATCAACCACTTCAGGCGTTGTAATCAAGAGGATTTCGTGTCCACGAGATTGGATGGCGTGCATTTGAGTGAGCAAGCACTCGTCGTGTGACCCCCCGATTTCTACCAAAGCGATGCGCTTTTTTGTCATACTGATTTCAACAATTCGTTCTTGGAAAGCTTTTTGCAACACAAAGAAACAAAAAACAAACCAGCGTATTTTTATCCTGTGAAACTACTTTTTATCCTCATCTTCAGCACGCTTTGTGCAACTTCATCTGTTTTCGCTCAGAATAAAACAGTAACACTGGTTATTGACCCGGGACATGGTGGCGACGATCCGGGACACCTTCCGAACAACACAAGTTTGATGTCTGAAAAGGAGCTAAACCTGAAAATCGCCAAATACCTCGGTGGGTATGTAGAGAAGTACCTTCAGAATGTAAAAGTGGTGTACACAAGAACTTCAGACTCGCATGTTTCGTTAGACGATCGTGTTAGCAAGGCGAATAACATAAGTGCTGACTACTTCATTAGTGTCCATTGTAATGGGAACGAACGATCATCAGTTAGAGGTACCGAAACACATGTTCACTCCAAAAGTTTGAAAGAATCTCATTCGTTGGCAAAATCCATTGAACAACAATTTTCCAAAAGGGCAGGGCGAAAATCCCGTGGCGTTAAAGACAAAAACGACTTACATCATTCCCTCCAGGTATTGAAATACACCAACATGACGAGTGTTTTGGTGGAGTGTGGTTTTATGACCAATGACGCAGAGGCGGCTTATTTGAACACTACTTACGGACAGGAAATTATCGCTTCAGCTATTTTCCGAGCGTTTCGATCTACGATAGAATCACAATATCCGGCAATTACTTTTAGAAAAAGTGCAGGCACGACGACCACCGCTTCCACTGCTTCATCCACAAAAAAATATGCGATTCAAATCGCTTCATCCAAGTCTCCAATTGATCCCAAAAAAGATCCGCAAATGCGTAAGTTAGACCTTTCAGTTGTTCGTAAAGAGCTGAATACCAGTAGTGCATACAAGTATATCTACCTAGCCGGTTCGTTCGACTCAAAGGAAGATGCCAAGCAAGCTCTGGACGGAGTAAAGTCTTCCGGCTTCCGAGATGCCATTATCGTCTCGAAATAAATTTTGAATTTTAAGCAACCCCTTAGAAACTAAATGCGTTTAGTAGTCGTGTTAAGACTTTAACAATCCAACTGTCATCTGTAGAATTGTTAGGGAAATGTGCACAAACCCGTTAAATTTGCGGTACTAACTATATTGGAAACTTGCTAAATTCTCCTTATGCAACGCATAAACCTCCTTATTGCACTTGCCGTGCTATTGTTCTCCGGAGCTGCCTTCGCTCAGGCGCCTATCAATATGACTCCGGCAAACAACAACCAAACGTTTAATACATGTAACGGATTCTTGATTGATTCCGGTGGTCAGGGTGGACCAGGATACGGTAATAGCGAAAGTATCGTGATTACTATCTGTCCGGATACACCAGGTGAGATCATCTCAATTGTATTTAACTTATTTGCATTGGACCAAACGAACACGGGAACACAGCAAAACCCCAATGTGGATTTCATGGCTGTTTATGACGGAACATCTACGGCGGCGAATACACTGGGAACCTATACGGGAAACCAACTTCAGGGAGTTGTAATCGAAGCAACTCAATTGAACCCATCAGGTTGTATTACATTAGAATTCTACTCTAACACGGTTGGAACAGGGCAATTTACCGCATCTGTAAACTGTGAAACACCATGTGCTGATCCACAAGCAGGCGGGGTTATCCTGAACGGAATTACACCAGATAGTATTCGCGTTTGTGTTGGAGATACAATTGATTTTCAGGAGCAGGGATCTTTTGCTCAGCAAGGATTTAACTTAGTAAACTACATGTGGGACTTCATGGACGGTGACACGGCAAACGGTCAATTCGTTCAGCATGCTTATGATGTTCCAGGATATTATAACGTTCAGCTTTTTGTTACCGATGATAACGGCTGTTCCAACCCTAACTTGATTGATCTACAAATTCTCGTTGGAACCATTCCGGATTTTACCGGGTTCCCATCGGATACCTCAATATGTCTTGGCGAATCGATGACATTTGTAGCAGACCCTGAATCTTATGAGGTAAGTTGGAACGGATTCCCTGGAAGTCAGCAAATTGATGATGGATGTTTGCCTGATACACTTTTAGGAGTATCACAGGATGTACAATTGCTTCAAACAGGTTTTGCGGCCGGTACTACCATTCAAAACGTTAATGATATTCAGAGTATCTGTCTGGATTTGGAACACTCATTCATGGGTGACCTCGTGATCCTGGTAGAATGTCCAAACGGTCAAAGTTCGATTTTGCACCAGCAAGGTGGTGGAGGAACACAAATTGGGATTCCAAACCCATTGGACAACGTTGATTGTTCTGACCCAACTACACAGGGAACACCATTTACTTATTGTTTTACACCTCAAGCGACTCAAACTTGGGTTGACTGGGTAAACGCTCAGGGTGGATTTGGATTAACGATCCCAGCAGGTAACTATGCATCGGTTCAGCCATTAAGTAACCTGGTTGGATGTCCAACGAACGGTGTTTGGACCTTGACCGTAATTGATAACTGGGCAGCGGATGACGGAACTTTGTTCGGATTTGGTCTGACATTGGATCCTTCGTATTACCCGCCACCACAAACATTCGAGCCGCAAATTGGATTGGCTGACGATTCTTCATACTGGTTCAACCCTCAGTTCCAGACATTCTTGTCACCAGATGCTGACTCATTGATCGTAACACCGACACAATCAGGGGCATTTACTTACGATTACTTCGTGTTTGATGATTTCGGATGTGAATATGATACTTCCGTAATATTGTACGTTGATCCATTGGCACCAACATTCGCAGGAAACGATACTTCTTTGTGTGATAACTCTCTTTTGACGTTGAACGGTCAGGTAACTGGTCTTACAAACTCGTGTAACTATACCTTAGAAATGGAAGACACCTTCGGGGATACCTGGAATGGAAACACGGTCACCATAACGGTAAATGGAGTTTCAACAGATTATACCTGTGCCAACCCTCAATCTCAAATTGAAAACTTAACAATTCCTGCAGGAGCTACCGTAACGGTAACCTTCAACGCAAACGGTGGATTCGTGGGCGAATGTACCTTCGATATTATTGATGGCAGCGGTAACGTGGTCGTTACTATGGGGGCTGGACAAACAGGGGTTGTTACCAACAACTTTACAGCAAACTGTGTTCCTTCATACACGTACGAATGGACACCGCAAGCGTCTGTAAGTGATCCAACAATTGCAGATCCTCAGTTTACAGGAGCAGGATCACAACAGTTGATTTTAACCACATATCCAGTGGGTCATCCTCTATGTGCAACAACAGACACAATGCAGGTAAACGTTTCTTCAGCACCTTACCCTGGAGTTGACACAACGATTTCTATCTGTCCAACAGCTGGAGCATTTGATTTGTTCCCACTTCTTGGAATGGGTGTTTCAACTATGGGCGCCTGGTTTGATGATCAGGGGAACCCGGTAAATATGCCTTACGATCCGCAAGTATTGGCAGCTGGAAACTACACGTACCAAACAGATAGTTTGGGATGTACGGATGAAGCAATCGTTACGATCATCTTCGTTCCAACAACCATCGACAACGTAGACAGCACGGAAGCACTTTGTAATGGAAGTTCGGATGGAACAATAACTATCACGGCAACAAACATGGTTGAATATACAATCAATCAGGGAGCACCAATTGCCGCTGCAAGTCCATTCACTATTACGGGATTGGCTGCAGGAACGTATACGGTAGCTGTATTCTCCGCTGATGGATGTGCAGATTCTGTAGACGTTATTATTGGTGAGCCTGCTGTGCTTCAGGCAAGTGCAGTAACAACAGATGCAACGTGTTTTGGAGATTGTGACGGGCAAGTTCAGGTAAGTGCCGTTGGAGGTACTACTCCTTATACTTTCGTATGGATTCCGGGAACGAATGGAAACCAGAACGGTTTAGGAATTGATCTTTGCGCCGGGCAATACATCACAGCTGTTCAAGATGCAAATGGATGTCTTGATTCTGTATCCTACACAATTAACGAGCCTGCACCATTGGAACCAGCAATTATTGGAGATGTGTTAGATGGATGTTTCCCTCACACGGTGAACTTTACAAACACGACTACTGGACCTGTAACAACCACTGACGTTGATTACGGTGATGGAACGGTAGAAACCATTCAGGGAACCAATGCATTCAGTCATCAATACGCTAACCCGGGATCATACACTGTGACTGTTACGGTTTACAACGCAAACAATTGTTCGTACACGATTACCTATATGGATTACATTACAGTGTACGGAAATCCAAATGCAAACTTCCAGATCAACCCGAACAACATCTCGATGTTGGAGCCGGTTACTTCTTTAATCAACACGAGTTCTGCTGATGTAGTTTCATGGAACTGGCAAATTACGGGTGGTGAACCTGCAACTTCTACCAACGAAGATGTGAGCCCGGTTACATTCCCATTCGATCAGCCGGGAGATTACCCAATCACTTTGACTGTTACAAATTCAGCAGGATGTATTGATTCTGTAACTTACACGGTTTCGATTATCAGTGATGTCCTAATCTTCGCTCCGAATACCTTTACTCCGGATGGAGATGAGTTCAACCAATCGTGGTTCGTACACATGTCAGGTATCGATGTATTCGACTTCGAGCTGGTGTTATACAACCGATGGGGAGAGATTGTTTGGGAATCGCACGATGTTTCAGTAGGATGGGATGGAACTTACGGAGGAAAGCCTGTTCAGGACGGAACTTACACCTGGTTCATCAAATGTGCTGATCTCACGAATGATAACAAATACGAATTCCAGGGTCACGTAAACGTGATTCGATAGATATTTTTCAGGCCGGTACATCGTAAGATGTACTGGCACTGCGAAAAATCCGATTTTTTTCTTCGGAAACTATTTGCAGAATAAATTCTTTGTATATATTTGCACTCGCCTTTAAAATTAAGGGCGCCGCGCCAACAAGAAGGTTGTGAAACGCTTCTTTAGCTCAGTTGGTTAGAGCATCTGACTGTTAATCAGAGGGTCCCTGGTTCGAGCCCAGGAAGGAGCGCCAAACAGGATGGGGCTTTCAGCAGAAATGTTGAAAGCCCTTTTTCTTTTTTGCCAGTTTTTTGCGAGTTTGAAAGAAAGCCCTGAATGAAAAAAGCCCGCTTACGAGCAGGCTATACCTTAACTAGGAAAAGTCTCAATTCTACAGTTTATCGAGACTTTTTCTATTCTTTTCCAAAAAATTGAGAATACTTGATCGACTATATCTAATTATTCTTCCAAACTGACTGAATTCAATATTGAGATTGTCTCTTAGCTTCTGAAGTGTTGATTTACCTATACCCCGGATTCCGAGCAATTCTTTTGCTTCGTCCTCCCCTATCCATTCTTTTTCATGATAATGTCTTTCGACATTTTGAATAATGCGAATCGTTAATTCGTCAATTAGTTTGTTGAAGCTTTCCTTCTCGAAAACAATAACTTCCATTCTTATAGGGCATTATGTTCTTTTATTGTTCAATAACAGCCGGCGGTACCTTTTCCCTTCGAAATTGTAAAAATTGGCACCAAGAACATGAGTATAAATACTTATAAAATTGAAAAACAAGCACTTATGCGCATTAAAAACGGTATATATACTGTTTGCCTCGAATTCAAAATTGGTTACGTTTACATCAACGCTAAGCAATTAATAATTAATACGAGCAAGCATAGTCTCCTTGCGCTTTCACCTTAACACACACTATTATGGCTACAAAAGAAACTTCGAAGTCTCGATCAACTTCAAACACATCTTCATCTAAAAATGCTACTGCGACGATGAATACCAATGACATTGTCACAGGCTTTATGGCAAATCTTGAGGAACTTCATAAAGAAGCCTTTCAGATGCAATCGGATTTACAGCAAGCGTCTAATGAAAGAATTCAAAAAGCGAATGAAGTGTATCAAACAACCTACGAAAGTGAACAAACATCACTTAACAACTCCATCGCAGAAGTTCAGAAGAACCCAATTCAGTCCGAAAAAGAGTATTTAGAAGTCCACGCTAAAATTTCCCAAATGAAGGAAGATTTCTTTAAGTCAATAAATGAAGCTCAGGAAAAATTCAATACCGTTTACCAGAAAATTAATGATGAGCATTGCGCAAAAAATGAATCTAATCACAAAGAACTATTAAGCAAGTACATCAAGATGTACCAAAAGTACAACGCGGAAATCATTGATATTATATCAAAATCTGTGGAAGCGAACGATCCAAGCACAGTAATTATGGCATGTCAATTAATGATTCCTATCTCTCAAGATGCTCTGGCAAAGGGGATTCATATCGAGGAATAAATATCCCAACCCGTCACTATGAGCACTTCGAAAATTATCAGGTCATTAAAGAATCGAGGTATCCATATTTTTAGGGATAATGACAATATTAAACTGGTTGGCCCTGAAAAACAAATGACCAGGACCATTGTTGAGGATGTTGCGGATAATAAAAAGAATATCTTATCATTTTTGGAACAATCCTCTAAGCAAAGTTCCAATCGGAATAAGCGAATTGAAATAGTAGGGTCCCAAACAGACTATGAGTTATCGGCTTCTCAAAGGCGCTTGTGGATAGAACAGGAAATGAATCTTGATTCCGCCTCTTATAACATTTTGCATATTGTAGAGTTGTCGGAACCACTTAACGTAAGAGTTCTAAAAATGGCTTTTTCGTCGTTAATAAAACGACACGATATTCTTCGTTCACGTTTCGTTACTTCCAACGATTTACCGCGACAACAAATATTATCGAGCAAAAAAAACCAATTCAAACTAGGAAGCAAAGAACGCATTGCACCGTATGAATTCCAAAATCTCGTTGAGCAAAAGATTAAGCAGGAAGCATCCAGACCTTTCGATCTAACCCATGAATCCTTATTCAGGGCTCACTACTTATCGTCTCAAGCCGGAAATAGTGTTCTTATTTTAAACCTCCATCATATAATATGTGATGGTTGGTCAATGAGTATTATTTATCAAGAATTGTTTGACTTGTATCAGTCATTTCTTCAAAAGAAAAACCACTCCCTACCTCCTCTTCCTATTCAATTTCAAGATTTTGCAGAGTGGGAAACGAACCAGTTGAGTGCCGACTCTTATCAAGAAAGCCGGGCATTTTGGTTGAACAAATTTAGTGGCGAAATTCCAGTACTTAATTTACCCACAGATCGTCCAAGACCTTCACACAAAACCAATAAGGGAAAGTGCATCACGTTTGTTGTAGAAGGGGAGCAATTTCATGCTTTTCAGGAAATCTGCAATCAACAACAAGCTACGCTGTTCGTAGGTGTAGTGAGCCTTTTGCACGTATTATTTGGCAAGTACTCGCATCAGAATGACATCATCTTCGGAGCAACGTTAGCCGGCAGAACACTGCCCGAAACAGAGCCGCTGATAGGTTGTTTCACCAAAACTTTGCCCGTTAGAATTGCGGCCGAATCATCACTTTCGTTTAATGAACTGTTGACGGTAGTGGCCGAGGAAATCCTGCATGTTCATGAATATCAGAAGTTTCCTTTAGACAGCTTAATTGACGAACTAAAGGTCAAACGAGATACGAGCAGATCCCCATTGTTCGATATCCTGATCTCTATGCAGGATGCAATAATAAATCCATTTGAATCGTCTGAAAGCACTGCAAAAACTAATGATGAACATGAGGTTTCTACCAAGTTTGACTTGAGTTTTGGAATTAATCAAACCAATGACTCCTTAGTCGTATCTGTTGAGTACAATACAAGTCTCTTTGATTCATGGCGAATGCATCAGTTGAAGCGACATTTTACTTCCATTATTGATCAAGTGGTAAGGGATTCATACGTGAAGATCCAAGAGATCGACCTTCTCGATGAGAATGAAATTAGCACACTGTTCACTCAATTCAATCCTAATATTTCTGAGCCCCTTGAGACCGCTACGCTTCATGAATTTCTCGAAAAGAATTTAGAGCAGCGTCGTGATACTACTGCACTGGTCTTTCATGATCAAAAAATAACATATGGGGAACTGCATGATCTGAGTAATCAAATCGCCCGATATCTTTTGGAACACCTGAATGTTAATACATTCGATTTAATCGGTGTTTGCATGGACAGAACCATGGAAATGGTGGTCACGTTATTGGGGGTCCTCAAAGCTGGATGCACCTATGTCCCTATAGATCCAGCATATCCAGAAGTGAGGCAACAGTTTATTATCGAAGACTCCGGAATCAAAATTTTAATGACGGATCATCAGCCGTCTTTTAAGAGCTCATGCCCAATTTGTAACGTGACTGATGAGTGGAATTCGATGCTTGCATTAGATTCGGCACCTATTTCAAGTCATTCAGATTCTGACGCTCTAGCCTATATTATATACACTTCAGGATCAACAGGACAACCGAAAGGTGTAAAACTCAATCACAGAAACGTCGTAAATTTCATTCAATGGTCGCGAGATTGGTTCTTAGAACGAGATTTAAAGGGGATGCTGTTTTCCACTTCCATCTGTTTTGACCTCTCCGTTTTTGAGTTGTTTACCCCATTGTCGACTGGGGGAAAGGTCATTTTGGTAAATAATGTTCTGGAAATTGAAACAATCCCATATCGGGATGAAATTGACATGATTAATACAGTTCCCTCTGCCATGAGAGAACTGATTGAATTGGATGCTCTCCCTGAAAATGTTCGGCACGTAGGTTTGGGGGGTGAAGCATCCAGTCGCGAATTGGTAAATAACATATACGAGAGTTCATCTGTTACGGATGTCTATAACTTCTATGGTCCGACAGAAACTACAGTGTATTCGACCTGGGATAGAATTCGTGAAGATGAAACCAACCCTCCAGCAGCTGGTAAACCACTCAAAAACACCCGTGTAGCAGTGTTAGACGAGCTTCAAAAACCGGTATCCATAGGTACTGTTGGTGAGGTTTATTTGGGAGGGGCGGGCGCTTCGGTTGGATACCAAAACCTCCCGGATGAGACAAAAGTGCGTTTCATGACCATTCCATTTACACCGGAGATAACTGCTATTGCCGGAGAAGGTTGGAACCGCACTCCTTTCTATAAAACAGGCGATTTGGGGTACTGGCAACCAGATGGAAGATTGGTGTTGCTAGGAAGAAAAGATGCCCAGGTCAAAGTACGAGGTTATCGTATTGAACTAGGTGAAATTGAGAATCATATTTTGGGGTTTCCATCTATACTGGAAGTTGCGGTTGTCATCAAACAAGATCATAACAATCAAAACTTTATTGCCGCATTTTTCACCGCAAATAAAGCGATAGAACATTTGCAGTTGCTTGGACATTTGAAACGCACCTTGCCTGGCTATATGATTCCTGAGCGACTGGTTCAAATGGATGAAATGCCTCACACACCTAACCTGAAAATTGATCGTAAGGCACTGGATATACCCGAACAATCTCAGCCAACATCATCGGATGAGGATCAAGAACTAAATGCCGTTGAACGTGAGCTAGCAGAGCTGTTTAAGGAAGTACTGGGTATTTCTCATGTGCATCTGGATGATGATTTTTTCCAGATCGGTGGTCACAGTCTAAGGGCTACTCGTTTGGTAGCTAAAATAAATCAACGTTTTAAGGCAAACCTAACACTTCCGTCCATTTTTTCGCATCCAACGATTCGTGAGCTATTGCCATTAGTCGAAGAAGCGAAAACCCATAGCATTAGTCAAATCAACAAGGTTGAGGAGATGGATTTTTATCCCTGTTCTCATGCTCAAAATAGCATGTGGACACTTAGTCAAAATCCTGATTCACATTTGGCATATCTTCTCCCCCTTAGATTTGAAATTCATCAAGAATTAAATATCAAAGCGATTCGTAGCACGCTTTATGATCTTTTGAGTAGGCACGAAATTTTAAGAACGACGTACTTCGAGAAAGACGATCAATTAGTTCAAGTCATTCATCCCATACAAGACATCAAATACCTTCCATTTCAACTTACAGATTTAACGGACAATGAACACAAAAGCCTGATCGCTCAAGACATTATTAATAGAGAAGGAACTTCGCTCTTTGATTTAAAGAAAGAGTTACCCGTGCGCGTACATGTACTCCAATTTAGTCAGAAACAATTTACCCTTCTCGTTACGTTTCATCACATCGCTGTAGATCAATGGTCTTTGAATATTCTGAAAAATGAAGCCTTCAAAATTTACCAATCTCACACTGGAGGGGCATTGCCGCGACTAGGCCTACTTCCTATTCAATATAAAGACTATGCTGCCTGGCAAAGAGACCGGATTTTGAAAGATGAAATTAGTGAGGCCTATTGGACATCGTTATTTAGCTCAAAGCCAGAAGCGCTATCATTGGGCACCGATTATCCCAGGTCCCCGATTCCTACATTCGAAGGTTCCAGGTTCCACTTTTCATTGAACCGAAATGAGTCGAAAGCTTTAAAAGAAATAGCATCCAAAACGTCATCCACATTGTTCATGACCTTGTCTGCCTTGTGGAAAGTGCTTTTTTACAAATATTGTCGACAACAGGATTTGGTAATAGGCACGCCAATTTCTGGACGCGACCATAGCGATCTTGAGAATCAAGTTGGTTGTTATATCAATTCACTTAGTATACGGTCATACCTCGAGCCCCAAGCCACTTTTTACGAATTTGCAGAACAGGAAAAGGAACAAATTCTTGAAGCCTTTAAGCACCAATCCTATCCATTTGACAAGTTGATAGATCAATTAGGGTATTCCTATGAACCAAGCAGATCACCCCTTTTCGATTTTATGATTAATGTTGGTGATGATGATTCGGACAACACGCTTATTGAACCTTTTCATCAATTGAACCAACGAAGCAAGTTCGATCTCTCATTTGCATGCAACAATGGCTCAGAAATAATGCATTGTTCACTAGAATACAAAAGCCAACTGTATTCTCAGCAAAGGATAGAGCTGATGATTTCGCATTTCAAAAACCTGTTGAAAGAAATCAGTATGAATCCCGAGTATATCATTGAAGAATTAAATATCCTGGATTCCGATGAGCAACTACTCATCACCGAAGGCTTCAATCAGACACAAGAAGTTCTTCCAAAAGACACTACCGTTTGCAGCCTGTTCTTCGATCAGGTAAATCATCATCCTGAGCAAACTGCAATCTACAATAAAGGAAGCAAAACGACCTATGGCGAGCTCGGTGAACGGGTTAGAAAAATTCAATATTGGCTGCAGCATACGCATGATATAAAATCAGGGGACCTGGTGGGAATTCATATGAATAGAACGCCGGATATGGTGGCAACGCTTTTGGCCATTATGGCAAGTGGAGCAACCTATATCCCAGTTGACCCGAATTACCCACAAACCCGAAAAGATTATATCCTGAAAGATGCTCAGGTGGACCTTTTGGTATGTGATTCTGATGAATTGCTAACGTCCTTTGAAGTGAAAGCTGTGCTTCTGCCATCGCAAACGGAAACATTCAACGAGAATAGTCAGGTTCTCAATGTACAGTCTGTTCCGGAGGGTATCGCATATTTTATTTATACAAGTGGATCTACGGGTAAACCGAAAGGTGTTCAGGTAACACACAGGAACTTGCTGAACTTACTTTTGTGGGCTGGAAAACAATTCAGTGCGCACGAACTTTCCGGAATTTTAGCATCCACTTCAATTTGTTTTGACCTTTCCGTCTTTGAGCTCTTTTCTCCTCTTACTCACGGAGGAAGCCTTGTACTCATGGACCATGTTCTGGAGTTAATGGAATCCGATGATAAAGACAAAGTTACCCTGATTAATACGGTACCATCTGCCGCCTTGGAATTGGTAAAAGCGAGTGCACTTCCGAAACAAGTCAGTTCGATTGTTTTAGCCGGTGAAGTTCTTCGGCGGGATTTGGCAAATCAACTTTATGAGCTGGATCACATTCAATCTGTTTACAATTGTTACGCTCCGTCGGAAACAACGACCTATTCCACACTTGAGCTTGTCGATTCCAGAAATACGAGTGAAGAACCTTCCATAGGCGGACCTATTCTCAATACATCCATTTTCATACTGGATGAACAAATGAATGTGGTTCCTCGAGGAATAAATGGCGAAATATATATTTCTGGTGAGGGCGTCACGAACGGATATCATAACAAAACGAAATTGACGCAGGAACGTTTTGTGACCATATATCCTTACGGTGATTCACAAGCTGTGAAGGCATACAGAACAGGCGATTATGGTGAATGGACTTTTAACGGAAAGATTAAACTTTCTGGACGGGCAGATAATCAAATTAAACTCAGGGGTTACCGTATAGAAATTGGAGAAATTGAGGCTCAGCTTGTAAACTATCCGAATGTTTCTTCTGCGTGCGTTCTCAAAAAGTCTGATGAAGACCACGACTATCTTGCCGCTTACATTCAAACGGATAATGAAGAATTGAAAGCGTCTGAACTTAGTCATTATTTGCTACAACGAATGCCATCCTATATGGTTCCAGACGCAATCGTCATCTTGAAAACGTTTCCACTTACACCGAATGGAAAGATCGATAAATTAGCCCTTCCCAACCCCCAGGCTAAAGCACGCCCTTCAAAAAATAAAACCAATTTCAATTCTGCACTAAAGTCGAAACTGGCCAACATCTGGTCAGAAATATTGAACCTCGAAGAAATACGTCCTGAACATCACTTTTTCAAACAAGGTGGGCACAGTCTTAAGGCTGTTCGGCTTATTACGCAGATTTATAACGAGTTGGGAGTTCAATTGAAAATTAACGACATCTTCTCCAATCCAGTATTTGAACAACTCGCAGAACTCATAGAGGGAAAGGAAGGAGAGATTTCTTCAGCCATTGAACTAATTCCAAAAGCCGACCATTACGAAGTTTCTCCCCAACAAGAGCAATTGTGGCTACAAGCCAAGCTGGAACAAAACCCAGTTTCATACAATATCCCAATGCAATTTGAGATACACGCACCTTTAAAACATTCCATTCTTGAAGAGGCCTTTCTCAAACTTATGGGAAGACACGAAAGCCTAAGAACAAGCTTTTTGGAAATTGATGGCGAATTACGACAACGTGTTTCTCCGCTTGAACAGTGTCCATTCAAAATAAAACTGACGGACTTGAGAGGACGTCTGGACCAGGCACAGTTTGTTCAAAATTTGGTCACACAAGATTTGAGTGAGCCGTTTGATCTGATGAGACCTCCATTGGTCCGGGTTCATGTTATTGCCATACGTCAGGATTATTATCAGTTGCTTATAAACGTGCACCACATTATTAGTGATGGTTGGTCCTTGTCGATAATGATAAAAGAACTCTTTGAGTTTTATGATCAAATCATTCAAGGCCACCCCGCTTCGCTTCCCCAACTCTCTGCGCAGTTCAAAGATATCGTAGCGTGGCAAAACCAACGTTTAAAAGGGGAAGAAGGTATTTCCATGAAGAAGTACTGGATGCATCAATTCTCTGGGAAAATTACGCCAATAGACCTGCCAATAGACAAGCCGCGCCCTGAAATCAAAACGAATGCCGGAAAAATATTTCTGGGGCGAATAAACAAGGAGACCATAGAGTCATTGAAGGAAATGGTCGCCAACTTTGAAGCGACATTATTCATGGGATTCCTGGCCGCCTTCAAAACACTCATCTATAGATATACGGCCTCTCAGGACCTTATTGTAGGGTGCCCAATCGCCGGTAGAGATCACCCAGATATGGAGGGACAGTTGGGATTGTATACAAGAACATTGCCTCTCCGTTCAAAAATTTCAGGAGAGCTTCCCTTTTCAACTTTTCTGGAAACATTAAGAGATACCACGCTCTCTGGATATGAGAATCAGCTCTATCCTTTTGATTGGGCTACCGAAGCACTCAAGGTCAAAAGAAACCCAAACAGATCCCTACTTTTTGATGTAATGGTGGTACTTCAAAATTTCAATGGGTTGGATCAAAGTACTTCTCAAACTCCAAATGAAAACGATCAAAATACTATTGAAAGTGTTCATCAGGAAGATGTTTATAGCAAATACGATTGGCTCTTTTCAGTTTTTGAAGCAGAAGATGGAGGTCTGGAAATGAAGGTTGAGTATAACACTGACCTTTTTGAAGAAGCCAAAATGGAACAGTTTGTAGCTCACCTCGGTATTTTGATTGAGGACATTAGTGCAAACCCACATAAACGGATCAATGATCTTACATTTTGCTCCGATAAAGATCGGGAAATACAGAAAGGATTTAATCACTTGTTCCAGGACAATGCATTTGATGCTGTTTATGAAGAAATTCGAATAAGCGATTCTAAAACCAGAACAGAACTGTCAGCGCGATCCATTGCAAACTTCCTCTCAGTTGCTCTACCAGCTGCCACGAATGTTGTTGCAGTTGTTCACTCAAATGACCTGCAGACTGCTACCATTCTAAAAGGCATTAAGCTCGCTGGTGGACAAGTTCTTATGCTTGATTCGAAACATTCACTAGAAGCTCTAAAACCCAACGTTGATAAGGCGAAGGTAGGTGTGATCATCTCCTCCTCTACACATTCTTTAAAAACGGAACAATTGCTATGGGGATGTAAATCCGTAAAACGTATACTACTGTTAGACGGTTCAAATCAAACGGAACAAGAAGCAGAAGAAGAAATTTTCCGTCCCAAATACTGGAGTGATCTGTCTTTCTCAGACTCTGTTTTAGAGCAATCAGGAAGATCTGTTCAAACAGACTGGAAAGAAGACATGAAAATCTTGAACAGCCAGTTAAAACCTCACTTAAATAGCACCTGTAAAGTGCTTGAAATAGGTTGTGGAAATGGTCTTATTATGAATGAGGTGGCACCAAAAGCAGCACACTATACTGGAATTGATTTCTCCGAAGGGCAGCTTCAGCTGGCTCGTAAAAGCAAACGTAAGCACAAACTCAGAAATGTCAGCTTAATCCAACTTAACGCGCATGAACTTGATGAATTAGATGGTGAACAGTATGATGTCATTATTCTTTCTCACGTTGCGCAATGGTTCCATAGTTACCGCTATTTTGAAACGGTTATTGAACTTTGCCTGAAAAAATTAAATCACACAGGAGTTCTGTATTTGAATGGGCTTCCTGAAATGGTTCGAAGGAAAGCCTTTCTGAAGAAGGCTGACTTTAGTGATCCCTTAGTAGCAAATCTTTCGGAACATGGTCTTTGGTTTACTAAATCATACCTTTCTTCTTTGCGCAAAAAAATGCCTCAGATAGGCAGCATAACATGGGACAAAGTATCAACAAAACAGTCAAAACCAGGTAACAACTATAGTTTTAACGCGCTGATTGTTGCCAATAAAGAGGCTTCAAAACGCAGGTTCACATATCGAAAGTGCCGTTGGACAAATACAGACCTCCGCTCCATTCCTCGTGTGAAAAAACCTTATGCGAAGGCGTTTGGGTGGTCATTCGAGCATTCTGGTGAATTGTATACGTTTGACCCTGAGGATTTTGCACAACAGCAACAATGGCTCTCAAGTGAGTATCCCGAACTAAAACACTTAAAAAGATACCATACTGTCCCTCAAAGTACGATGTCGTTTCCCAATTCATCAGTGGAAGCATCCATGATATCCGCTTCCAATTTGTTCGATGATGCGATGTCTGGGATCGATCCTTCTCAAGAAATATCCATCGTATGTAATGCTTCAGAACTTATCAGGTTCGTGGATTTGTACGAAGCCAATCCCGCCAATTCATGGTTTAACAACTTGAAATTGGTATTCGTTTTTGAAGGTTTCTTAAACGATCACGATTGGTCTCGGGTTTCTGCGCTCACTAACACAAAAGTCATTCAACTATCTGGACTTCAAAACGCCCCTGTAAAATGGTTTGCTTACGATGGTCATGATTCCTCATCCGTTGAAGGTATCAAATTGGGTAAGCCGTTGCCTTACATTGAAGCGTATTGTTTGGATACTGCAGATACAAGTTTGCCTCCACTAATAAATGGAAACATCGGTGTCGGGGGGTCTGCCATACCTCTACAACTGAAGACCGATCTCCAACATCCGTTCAACAACAACAAACACGTTTTCAAAAGTGGATTTCAGGGAAGATGGACGAATACAGGATTGCTTGTAATGCATGTGCCTGATCCTATCAATTCATTTCACCTGCAGCGCATTCAATCAGAAGTTGAGAACTTCCTGAATCTGAAATCAGAGGTTAAGGGTGCCATAGCGCAAATCATGGATCCAGAAAAAGTGAATCCTTCTCTCCAGGTGTACATTGAAACAGATAACAAACAAATCGATGTATCGCAATGGACGCAACTGGTTAAACAGCACATTGCGGGATTGAATATTCCTATCTCTGTTCAGAAAAAAGTACTGCCGAAGACCGCAGGAGGTAGCGTGATCAGATCTATTTTGAAAGACAATTTTGAAGCTCCTACCTCCTTTACTGAATTGGAAGTGGCAAAAATATGGAATGCTGTTCTAGAAACCGAAAACGTAAGTGTTACGGATCACTTCTTCCATGAAGGTGGAAATTCTATTAAAGCGCTTCAATTGATCTCTAAACTAAATAGTGAGCTTCATCTTACTTTATTGGTTTCTGACATTTTTGAATTTCCTACCATCAGAGAATTGTCGATAAAAATTGGAGATTTGTCCAGCTCTGAAGAATCACAGGGAATTCCATCCATTGCGCCTGCCAATACGTATCAAGTCTCTCACTCCCAGAAGCGCTTGTGGATTATTTCACAATCTACCGAAGCTTCTTTGGCTTATTTCATCAACGAGACCTATCAAGTGGATGAATTTCACGAAGAGCCATTCCACAGAACCTGGCAAGATCTTGTTGAAAGGCACGAAAGCCTTAGAACGTACTTTGTAGAAAGCGAAAATGGAATTCGTCAGGGAATTGTGCCAACGTTAGACTTTCAGATTGACCTGGAAATTATCGATTTAACTCATGATTTTCAGGCAGATGCTAGCATGGCGTACATTTCACAAGAGCGCTCGGAGTATCTTTTTGATTTAGAAGAGGCGCCGCTATTCCGACTAACCGTATTCAAACTTCCGTTGAACAAAGCTATCGTTCATATTACGATGCATCATATCATCACGGACGGTTGGTCTACGGTAATTTTGAAGAATGAATTTTTCGAAGTCTATAATAACTACCTGAAGGGAATACGACCGAACCTTCCCCCACAAAGAATCACGTACAAAGATTTTGCCCATTGGCAAAACACTCTTCTGGATGGCGAGGAAATCAAGGCTTCCAGGGACTGGTGGTTAAACTTATTCAACTCAGAGTTAGAACCACTTCAGTTACCCACAGACTTCCCAAGAATAAGCGCACAATCGAACAGCGGAAAGGTCCATTGTTTTCATATAGAAGAAGAGCTACTTGTTCCTTTTAGAGCATTGTTACAACAGCATCAAGCCACAGAACTGATGGGACTAATGACCTTGGTCAATATATTACTATTTCGATATAGTGGACAAACTGATATCGTTATTGGATCACCTATCACTGGAAGAGAACATCCGGATTTGGAGGCAATTATCGGATTCTTTGTACAAACGATGGCTATTAGAAATAAGTTTTCGAAATCGGATTCTGTCAGTCATGTATTAACACATCTAAGAGAAGTTTGTCTTGGAGCTTTTAGTCACCAATCATATCCATTCGATTTATTAGTGGAAGAAGTTAATCCTCCTCGTCAAGAAGGGCGCTCCCCACTGTTTGATGTAATGTTGGTACTTCAAAATATCTCCGGACAAAACGTTACAAATACTGATTTCACGACGGAAGTTGAAGACCAAAAAATTCAAGCAAAGTTTGACCTGGTTTTTGGTTTTGAAAGTACGGATAACCGTAAAGGGATGAATTGTTCGATTGAGTATAAATCTGGCCTTTACTTACCAGAAACCATCCACCGAATGGCCAATCACCTCAAGGCGCTGCTGAAGAACATCACCGAAAATCCCAACATGTCAGTTTCTCAAGTGAATTTCATGGACGAATCTGAAAGAAATTTCACCCTTTTTGAATCAAATGGCCCCGTGATAAGTCGTTTGAATCAACCAAAAACACTTGTGGAATTGTTTGAGGATCAGGCGAAGAAGAACCCGAATTCCAAGGCCCTAACGTTTAAAGATCGGAATTGGTCATTTGAAGAACTAAAGCATGCTTCAGACAGACTAGCAGCGGCGTTAATCCATTCTCAAGGCGTGCAGAAAAATGACTTAATTGGTTTGATGATGCATCGATCCGATCGAATGATCATTGCATTGTTAGCCATCTTGAAAACGGGTTCAGGATATGTACCACTTGATGCTAAGTATCCGTTAGACAGATTGCATTATATGATTAATGATAGCGCTCTTAAGGTGGTGCTTACAGAAACTAAATTAGTGCATCTAACAGATGGCTGTGCTGCTCAACGTTTTTGCTATGATGGTGATAATACGTTGAAATCTGATCTTAAAACACACCCTCTTGATGTGCATGTTGAGGGGGATCAACCCGCTTTTGTAATATATACCTCCGGTTCTTCCGGCGATCCCAAAGGAGTATTAATCAGACATCACAATGTGATTAATACGATGCTCTGGAGTGTCGACTTTTTTAACCCAGATGGGAACTTTGCGACATTCTCAAGTACCTCCATCAATTTTGATCTTTCTGCTTTGGAAATTTTTCAAAGCCTGGGAAGTGGAGGACACCTCATCATTGGTGAAAGTATATTTGATTTAGTTGACACCGACGACATACCTCACATTGACCTGATGTTCGGAGTACCCTCAGCGATACGTGAGCTAGTTAAGCTAAAAGCAATACCGGAAACGGTACGCATGGTCAGTATGGGAGGTGAAGCGTTAGACAGACAATTGGTTAATGAAGTGTATGAACTGGAACATGTTCAATTTGTTAACAACATGTATGGTCCGTCTGAAACGTCTATTATGACCACCAATGCCCCACTCAGCAGAGGAGATTCCACTATACCCCCTATTGGTAAGCCACTGTCCAATATAAGAATGTACGTACTCAATGAATTTCTCGAGCCCAATCCAATCGGAACCGTTGGTGAATTGTACATCAGTGGAGCGTGTGTAGCGGATGACGGCTATTTGAATAACCCTGAGAAAAGTAAGCAGGTATTCATGGAAGATCCCTTTGTGAAAGGTGATCGCATGTACAAAACGGGCGATTTAGGAAGGCGACTTAGCGATGGCAACATTGCATTTGTGGGGCGTGTAGATCAACAAATTAAAATTCGAGGATTCCGTGTTGAAATTGGTGAAATCGAAGCGCGTCTGGCAGCGCATAAAGACATTAAAGAGCTTTCCGTACTCGCCGTGAAAAACAGTAATGGAGATAGCACTTTAGAGGCCTATGTGTTATCCGAAAAAGTGCTTTCTGGTGATACATTGATATCCTGGCTAAAAGAAGTATTACCAGAATACATGGTACCGCAAAAGTTCATACAAGTTGAAGCATTTCCGCTGATGCCCAATGGTAAGTTGGATAAAAAGAAACTCCGAAAACAGGGTGGTAAAGTACTCAACTCAACTGTTCACGAAGTGAAAGCGAGAAATGAAATTGAATCCAAACTCGCATCTCTGGTGATGGATCTACTGGACCTTCCCAGCGTAAGCATAACAGACGATTTCTTTGATATTGGTGGTCAGAGCCTAAACGCAATTAGATTGTGCTCTAAAATAAATCAGTCTTTTGGAGTCTCACTCCCGGTAAAGAGCGTTTTTAAATTACGAACCATCGATCAAATAGCTCTTGAGATTGAAGCCATTCTTTGGGTGAATAGCACCCTTGAAAGTCATCACGAAAATACGACTCCACAAAAAACAATCGAAATATGAGCGCATTAACCATTACCAATATCTCTGTGTACATACCTCCTAACGAAGTTGCTATCAATGAGCTGTTCGACTCATTACCTTCGACCATCGCTTCCCTGAACATAGATAAGGATGAATATTCAGCTTATATCCAATCAGATTTAGGGTTTACTTCAATCAGAACCGCCGGTAAGCTTAAAGACACAGATATGCTCATAGAAGCTGCTGACCAGTTATTTGATTTGGAGATTGTCTCTCCGGAAGACATTGACTTTCTTTTTATGGCCCAGGAAAATGATGTCATACAAAAAGAAAACCCGGGGCAGTTTCTACAAGCTGAGTTCGATATGAAGCGCACTAAAATCATGACTATTTCTGGTCATCATTGCGCGAATGTAGACGCGGCTGTATATATGGCAAATTGTGTTAGCACATCAGATCCTACCATAGAAACTGTTCTGATCACGGGGGTAGTATCTATACCAAAGGCAGAAGCGCGACTAGTAGGATCCTATGGAATTCTTGGTGATGCTGCGACGTGCATTTTACTCGAGAGAAATGGGCAATCAGGACTTACGTTAGTGCATCAGCACATGGTTTCTGCAGGTATACTGCACGAGATCGATTTAACGAAAGACGTTTCTCTTATACTATGTAAATATTACACCTTATGCCTTTCTGAGCTTCTGGAGAAATCTGGACTTTCGGACGCAGACATTGACCATATTATCATACAAAATGCAAACACTTCGCTCATTGAGCAATGCCTATCCACAGTTGATCTCAACCCTGACAAAATCTTTGCTGATAACCTGACTAAATATGGACATCTGGATAGTATAGACCTTCCATTAAACTTGAGAGACCTTATGGAGAAAGGTATCAAAGATGGCGCGCATATACTAACATTTGGATCTGGTGTTAACGGATCTTTTATCGCATCAATATTTAAATACTCAGCATGAACCAATCAGAATTAACAGCTCACCTTCATACGGGTCATTTGGCTCTCTCAGGCGATCAAATGAATACATTAATCACCACACTTAAAACAAGTAGTAAGGGGCGATTACAGTATTTCAAGGATGGAAAAGTCCAGGTAAAACATTTCCGTGACCTTTACAAAGATATCCAGGGAACCCTTCTATTCTTTGAACAAAAGAGTATTCTGCCCGGAGATCGTTTGGGGATTATTGGTGAGAATTCTTTGGAATGGGTAATTATTGATCTGGCATGCATTGCGTACGGATTGATTACCGTTCCTTTGGACCCTATGGCTGAATACAATCTTGATGATGCCATAATGAAATATCAGCTGAAACATATCCTTACCTCCGATCCAAAATATTTCAGTCACACGGCTACGTCCGACTTTTCGGAAATCTATAACACTCCGCACGAGTCGCAACCTTTATCGCCTTTAAAATACTATGATCCTAATGACATTCTAACATTCAAGTTTACTTCCGGATCCACACAGTCGCCTAAAATGTTAGGTGTCCAGAAGAAAAGTGTGGATGCCGTTTTGTCTTCTGTTCAATCGCTTTTCCATCACAACGAACAAGACAAAATTCTGGTATTCCTCCCGTTACACGCGTACCAAATGCGGTATTGGTTGTATTCTGCGATTTTATATGATTTTACACTGCTCCTCGTTCCTAAGCAACACATTTTCTATGCTCTTTCAGAGCTAGAACCTACCGTGGTGATGGGTGTTCCTCATTTTTATGAAACGCTCATGAAAATGTTTCAAGAGGAGCTTGAGGACCCTTCGCATTTAACTGATGAAGACGAAAAGGTTTTTCAGGATATGACAGGTGGAGCCATTCGATACCTGTGGACGGGCTCTGCTCCTATTCATCCGCAAACGCTTCAATTCTATTTTGATAGAGGCACGCCTCTTTTTCAAGGTTATGGTATGAATGAAACCTGTATCGTTTCAAAAAACTATTTCAATGCGAATAAGACAGGAAGTGTTGGTAAACCACTACCTCACATACATATCGAAATCAGCAACGAAGGTGAGATTTTGGTGAAAAATCAATTTGAGGTAAACACTTCTTATGAACTGTGTAAACCCGGAGACAATGAGGCCACGTTTTTAGATAACGGATACGTTGCCACTGGTGATTTAGGGTATCTGGATGAAGACGGCTACCTCTACATAACAGGACGAAGAAAAGAACTGATTGTATTATCCAACTCCAAAAAAATTCACCCCAACACCGTAGAAAAATTAATGACCACTTCACCATTCATAACGCAATGTATGGTAACAGGCGATTTACAACCCTACATCGCGGCATTGATCTATTCTGATAACACATCGGACAGACAGGTAATTGCAGACGAAATCTCTGAATTGAATAAACAGCTAAAACCAGAAGAACGGATTGTCAAATTTGAATTGATTGGAGAGTTATTTTCCCAGGATAACGACATGTTAACTTCTCAGAACAAATTGAAGCGAAATACCATTAGCTCAGCATATAAAACACTTATTGAATCACTCTTCTAACGCAGAAAACAAAACTTTCAGATGGAATCAACTATACAACAAGAAGTACTGGAAACTTTAGCTGGTATCACAAAAAACAGCGCGATCAAGGAATCTGATAACCTCAAGGAAGATCTGGGGTTAGATTCTATACGTACCATATCAGCCGTCACTAAGCTGACCAAAAAATTGGATGTCAACATTCTTGATTTTTCGGATCAGGATTTATTTCAGCTCGAAACGGTAGAAGATTTAATTCAGCTTTTCGAATCCAAATCAAGCGTGGCAAAATCAGACGATAAAAAATCATTGCATTTATAAAACAAGATTGACTATGAACACCGATCCGCTATTTAATGAATCGCTCAGGTTAGAAACAGAACTAGTACTGTTAACTCCAGTTAACCCGAATGAATATGAATCGTTCAAAACCATCATTTTTGAACCCGACATCTGGCCGTTTTACACAATTAAATACGAAAGCCCGGAAGACTTAGATGGCTTTTTTGAGCGTGCCAGGAATGATTACGAATTAGGAATTCGATGTGCGTTCACAATAACGGATAAATCCACAAATACGATTGTTGGCAGCACAAGTTTCGGTAATATCTCAAATCGAGATGCCCGATTGGAAATCGGTTGGTCCTGGTTGTGCAGTGCAGCCAGAGGCAAAGGCATAAATACGCATACGAAGTTTCTATTGCTCGAATATGCTTTTGAAGTGTTGAAAGCCGTTCGGGTTGAGTTTAAAACCGATGAAAAAAATGTTGGCGCACGAAAAGCACTAGCAAAATGTGGGGCAACGGAAGAAGGTGTTCTTAGAAGTCACACACAAATGCACTCCAACAGAAGACGTGACACCATTTTTTACAGCGTACTCGATTATGAATGGCCGGAGATCAAGCAAAACGTATATGGCCAAATTAAATCACTTAATACATCCTCTTATGAACAAAATTCCGAATAAAGCAGACCACATCTATGATTTAGTAGGGGTTGGCATAGGACCTTCCAATTTAAGTACGGCCTCATTGTTAAGTGGAGTCGATCAAATAAATGCTCGTTTTTTTGAAATGAACAAGGAGTTCAACTGGCATCCTGGCATGTTGTTTCCCGATGCCACTCTTCAGGTGTCGTATCTGAAGGACTTAGTCACATTGGTGGATCCGACAAACCCTTTGTCATTTTTAAATTTCCTCTCAACGAACAAGCGTCTTTATCGCTTTCTTACGGCTGGATTTAGTAAAATCAAGAGACAAGAATTCAACCAGTATTTGAGATGGGTGTGTGATTCATTGGACTCTTTAGAATTCGATTCAAAGGTGGAAGATATCCAGTACAATGGAGGTTTATTCACGATACAGGCGAATGGGAAAACGGTACTTTCTAAAAATTTGGTAATGGCTACAGGCTTAACTCCTAAAGTGCCCGACTGTATTAAGCCATTTCAGTGCTCCGAGGTATTCCATGCTATTCACTATCTAAAACAGAACGTCCAAACCAAGGGCAAGCGAATTGCTGTGATTGGAGGAGGACAAAGTGGTGCGGAAATCGTGTATCAGCTTCTGAGTAAACAGGAAGATGCACCTTCAAAACTTACCTGGATTTCCAGCAGACCCAATTTTGATCCCATAGACGATTCTCCGTTCGCAAATGAGTATTATACGCCTAATTACTGTGACTATTTCTATACCCTAAGTGCAGACACAAAAAACAAGCTCAATAAAGATCAAACCTTGTCAAGTGATGGTGTGAACATGTCTCTCTTAGAGGATATATACAGGATCCTCTATGAACTGGATTTTATAGATGATAAGAAACTCGATGTTGAGTTGTTGCCCGATTCAAGACTTATGGAAGTAATACCCGTTGGAAACGCTTACAACCTAGTTGGTGAAAAACGGCTAAACAAACTCTTATTTACCACTGAAGCGGACATAATAATTCTGGCTACTGGTTTTGAATATAGAGAACCCGCTTTTCTGAAATCAATCAAGCATCTGATCAGCTACGAGAATGATCGGTTTAAGATCAACCCGGATTATTCCATTGAATGGGAGCATCAGGAATGCAATAAGATATACATCCAAAACGGAAGTCGCCATGTCAGGGGTGTAGCTGATCCAAATTTGAGTCTCATAGCATGGAGAAGCGCCAAAATTATTAATAGTCTCTGTAAAGAAACCATCTATGATATTGAAGATAAATTCCCGGTATTTGACTGGCACGGCAGTCAGCTTACTCCAGAGAAAGTAACAAACTCGGTCGCAGTTGATTCATAATCATATGGAACCGTTAAAGGAAGTTATTTTAGAAGGAGAGCCCTATCAAAAAGGACTTTCTCATGGTATGCAGTTGAAGGAGACCATCCAGGGTTTTGTTAAAGACGGTAGGGCCAGAACGGATGAATTGCGCGACGAGCCACTAACAGAATCAGAATTCGGTGAATTCATTCGTTCTCATTCTGCCATGATAGAACAATACGCTCCTCACCTCTCTATCGAGCTCAAAGGTCTGGCAGAAGGAGCTGAGATCAGCTATGACGAAGCCGTACTTCTTCAAGTGCGATCGGAAATTATTTACTCGCACAACTCGTTGTTAGACGCCGCGGAATGTTCCACTATCGGAGTGCATGCAAACGCTGAAACAATCTTGGGGCAAACCATCGACTTACCCGGGCAGTTGGCTCCGCTAGGTCATGTGTTTAGAATAAAGCCCTCTCAACCGAATGAAACTGAAATTCTAATGTATGGTTTTGCGGGTTTGTTGGGTTATGCGGGTATTAATTCCAGTGGGCTGTCTCTCAATATTAACATGCTTACTTCATCTGGCTGGAAAGCAGGTGTCCCTCCCTATTTGCTCTGTCGATTGATCCTGGAAACACATTCTATCGATGAAGCAATTGCAGTGATCAAGGACATTCCAAGAGCCAGCTCCAGGTGTTTCCTTATTTCGGATAAGAACAGGATGGTTACCATAGAAATGACACCCGATGACTATCAAATAATGGAAGGAGATGTGCTCTACCATACGAATCACTATTTGGATGACAGGTTGGCGGAAGATGAAACACTCCATTTTCTATTTAAGAATTCTTCCATTAAACGATTGAATCAATTAAAACACTTAACGCAGGATCGTGCAAAGCTTGATACCGAGAGACTCTTCGATGTTTTCAGTGACCACAGTCTTTTTCCTGTTGGTTTATGCGCCCATTCAGAGGGTAACATAAAACGTCAGGATACGGTTGCTGCTATCGTTATGGAACCTCAAAAAGGGATCTTATATGCACGAAAAGGGCATCCCTGTGAAACCAAGACAAACACATTTCAACTTAACGTCAACATTCACAACCATGGAAAAGCTTAAACAACTTGTTGATACCACTTCGGAATGGATGTTTATTCCAGCAATTCCAACCCCAAACGGTAGAATTCACCTTGGGCATATAGCAGGTCCTTTTCTAAAGCTGGATATCATAGCCAGAGCGCAAAGAAGACTCGGTTCACAAGCGCATATGCTTTGTGGCTCGGATGTGTACGAATCACATATTTTGAAAAAAGCGGAAGAAACAGGAAAAGCTCCGGAAGACATTTGCAATGAATTTCATACGTTGGACAAATTAGATTTAGAAGCTCTAAACATTCAATTTTCCAACTACTTCAACCCACTATCTGAAGATCTGAACACACACTATCATCAGTTTCACAAAGCATATTTGGATAAACTTGTCGAAACGGGCAAAACATTTGAACGAAGTGGAAAATACCTCTACTCACCTGGAGCTGATAAGTTTATTCTCGGATGCTGGTTATCAGGAGAATGTCCTAATTGTCATGAACCATCAGGAAGCTACCAATGCGAAAATTGCGGAATTCAATATCAGCCTGAAGAACTAATAAATCCATACTCTAATAGTAATGAACCGGATATAGAAACTGTTGAAACGCCTTCACTATTCCTTGACATTTCAGACATTATGGACCGTGTAGAAGCCAAGTGGGAGTCCATGGGAGTTCCTGAAGAATTCAGGGAAATTTGCCGATCGTTTTTCAAAGCGCAAAAAGGCGAAATAAGATTAACGACTCCAGATAAATGGGGTGTCACGTATCCCGTTAAAGGGTCAGACGTCACCCAGGTAGTATTCACCTATTCCAGTCTCTACATCTATTCTTTATTCATAGGAGAAGTCTATAGGATGCGCATATCTATGGAAGATAAAAATGCATTTCACAAAGATTCCAACTTAAAAATTGCCATTTCTTTCGGTATTGATAATACCATTCCGCACATAATGACCTCTTTGGCGCTTGCATTTACGCTGTCAGAGTACAAAAGTTTTGACTACTTCGTACCCAACTACTTTTTTCACCTCGAAGGTGAAAAATTCTCTACTTCTCGTGGGCACGTCATTTGGGGGGCAGATATTATCAATAAAACGGCGGTGAGTGCCGACGCTCTTCGCTTTTTTCTTGTCAAGAAATGTCCTGAAGAATCGGCCACCGATTTTAGTATTGACGAGTTCCTTCAAACAAACAACGAACTCTTATGTGGGCAATTACAGGAAAAAGTTCATCGTACCTGGGAGCTGATAGATGGCTCTCACATACCGGTTATTGACTCCGACCTTGAAAGTCGACTTTATAGTGTGGTAAAAAATCAAACGAAATGCCTGACGCCTCCTACTCAAGAGGCCAGGCATAGTCAGCAATTTCTTATAGAGTGGCTCGACTATCGCGATGAAGTACGTCAGGAACAATTGATTTGGTGGATGAAAGGTTTCGCTTTGTTGGCTTCGCCAATTATGCCTGAATTTGCGGGGTCCATTTGGGGTCATTTGGGCAATAAAAACACCCCTACTATTATGGAGTTCTATAACCAGAAACCATTCATCAAATCAAACCTACCTGCTTGGTTTCATGAAGTGAGTGAGAAGGACTTATCCGCAGTAGTACCAGATTCTTTAATTCTAAATAAATAACATGATAAAACAATCGATTCCACAACTTGATTATTTTCCACCTTTTAGTGGTGCGGAAGGCAGTGAAGTGTTTGAAGTCAATCTACATGACGCTGTTAAGGCTCCATTTAAAGCCTCCAGGTGGTATGTGTCTCCTGGGTTTAGTTCTCCCATAGATCAACACCAGGTTAGAGAGTGTTGGTTTATCGCTTCCGGGAAAGGCGTGTTGACGTTCGATGGAAGTGTGGAAGGAGACATACAGGCAGGAGACGTGATTCATTTTGCCCCCATGGAAAGCCATGAAGTATATAATTCAGGAAATGAGCCCTTAATCATTTTCTCTGTTTGGTGGAACGATCATGAAGCATAATACACTAACGACCTCATATGATTTAACGGTTATTGGGGGAGGAATCATTGGTGCCTGGACCGTCCATTTAGCCAGAACCATCTTCCCGGATTGGAATATCCTCCTTTTGGATGCCAACCTGGTGGGCAATGGTTCATCCAGGTATTCGGCTAGTTTGGATATGCCGGGAGGACATACTCCGCTCCGAAGAAAACTAGTAAGTAGTAGCCAGCAAAACTGGAAAAAGCTAATGTACGATAATCCTGCGCTTCCTATTAGGAGCATTGATGCGTATGGGATAAGTAAAAAAGAAGATGTGCCCTCCATTCGTGAGCATTTCTCAGGGCACATACGAGAAGACCACCCTGAGAGACCTTTAACTGCATTACAAGACTTCCTTCCCGGGTTCCAGGTTCCATCGGATTGTTCCATGTTCCATGTTCCGTTTGCACAATACGCGCTTCAAAATAACATCGCCGAGCAACTCATTACGAGTGTAAGAACAGAGGAAAAGTGCATGGTAATGGAGGGGTTTGAGGTGAAGTCTGTTGTTCCTTCTGAAGATGATTTACAACTCATATCAACCAATGGAATCTCCATTAACACAAAAAGGGTTATTGAGGCTACTGGTCCATGGATGCTCACTGGCCCAATGGCTGAAAAATGTGCTTCTCTAGGTGCCAGAACGAAAAAGATCGTAGCGCTGCACATAGAAGAAAAACCTCATCCAGATGCTCCTGTGGTCTATTCTTTCGATAAAGATGCCTTTTTGATGCCTCGCCATGAATCAGGTCAATGGTTGTTCAGTTTTCGTCGCGAATTATGGGATGTCTCTCCAAACCTTGATGATCTAAAGATTAATCCGGATGACCTAGTGGCAGCTAAAACGGTGCTCAATACACTATACGCTCCTTTTAGTAAACTGATTTCCGGAGGAAGGTCATTCTCTGATACTTATGGCCCAAACAATGACCCAATTATCCATTCAGTTCTAGAAAAGGGAAACTATGTGGTCGCCGGAGGAGGATCAGGATCAGGATTTCGATTAGCCCCTGGAATAGCTTTAGAAGCACTCTCACTTTTAAAATAGCGAAGTAGATCAGTTGTTGGATAACGCGTTCGAACATCACAGCAAAAAAGAACTTTGGAAGACGATCAGAAATGGTCGTCTTTTTATTCTTGTCTCAAGTTTCAATAATTACCTCCCTATCCCTTAAAGAAAGCCGCAACCCCAACTTCTCGGAATTCGATCCGTTGTAGTTCAGCATTGGAGGAGATCGCAATTGCATAGCCAGAGATTTCATCGATGGACTTGATACTCCACATTTCACCCTTGTAGCTTACCTGACCTTGCAAACAGTTGTAACGATGGAGGCCACTAGTAATTCCTAGTGCGGTTGCCTTTAAAAAGGCTTCCTTGCGCGTCCAGATTTTAAAAAAGAAATCGATTGGTACTTCAGGAGGCGCTTGGTGCAACTGTTCAATTTCCTTCGGGTGGAAATAGGAAATTAATTCGGAACTTTCTGTGTTCTGAATTTGTTCGAGATCCAGACCTACTTCGTGCTCAGAAAAGGCCACTGCGACAATATCTCCGGAATGAGAAATGTTGAATTTTTGCCCTGTTTTTAAAAATGGTTTGCCGGAAGGAGCTATGTCGAATTGGTCGTGCCCAACTTTATATTTCATTTCCACCATGCGCCGCCCAAGAAGTCGAAATAGACGATCTTTCAAGAATCGAAATCGGAGAATTTGCTCGCGCTCATCTACCTGGCAATTTTCCATGAGCCTTTGCAAATCCGAATCGGAACATGCATCAATACGACAATACCAAATTTCCATAGCGCCTTACAATTCCATTTTAACTTCTTTCCTTGCGCGATTCTAGCGTATTTTAAATGTACCTATAACCAGCATTACCACAATTTTCTTATGATTTCAGCCAACTCTTCTACATGGTTATGAATGAAGAAATGCCCCCCATTCATCAGTTGTGTTGATACACCCTTATCGGTGTATTCTTCCCAGTTATTGATGTATTTCGCGAACTTTTCTTCCGATCCCATGACGGCATAAATCGGTGTGGTCTTCAACCCTGAAGCCTCAGGTATGTCTGGATTTTCCAAAAGCTTGAAATCGGCGCGAAGAATGGGAATAAACAGGTTGAGAAGCTCCTTGTTTTCTATTGCCTCAGAGGGGAGTCCGCCCATTTTTATCAATTCCTCAACAAAGTTTTCATCACTCAGGTTGTAGCGCGCTTTCTCTCGTTTGATGCCAGGACCCGCATTGCCGGTGACGACTACTGCCTTAGGACCATCTTTCGCAGCTTCGAGCCTGAAACCTATCTCATAGGCCATAACAGCCCCCATGCTATGCCCAAACAACACGAAGGGGGCCTTGTTTCGCAGTGCCTTAATTTGATCACAGTAATCTTCAATTGCGGCTTTCTTTGAAGTGATTAGCGGTTGTCGGAAACGTTTCCCCCGACCAGGAAGTTCCAATGGAATGCATTCGTATTGGTCTTCTAAAAAAGGCGTAAGAAAGGTATAGGAGTAGCTATTTCCCCCTGCAAAGTGTAGCAAAAACAGTTGTGGTTTCATAATACAGATTTGATATCCTTCTAAAACTTGTTCGGCAACAGGTAATTGTGAGTGGAACTTAAAACACCAGGGTGCTTGTGATTTTCAACACCAACAGGACTTAGCCTTTCCAGATGCCACTCTTCTGGTAAAAAGGAGTATTGTAGATTGATTCTTCGAATCTTGTTATCACAATAGAGAAAGAGCACTAATGGATACCTTCCATCCTTGTGACGTCTACTCAACCTCATGTCCAATTTCACACTAACTTTTGCCATAAAACTCTGTTTTTCTGCACAGAAAACCGCCTGATTTCCAATCTAAGTTACGTTTAAAAAGACTTAAACTCAAGTTTATTAAGACAATGAAACGACCTATTTTTTGGCCTTTTTAGCTTTTAATAGGTTTGTAGGTATTCTCATTATCCTAGCTGTTAATCAGAGGGTCCCTGAGCCCAGGAAGGGTAAGCCCAAGAAGGGTAAGCCCAAGAAAAAGTTTACATCTATTGACTGTTCTCTCTTTCAAACCGAATTCGTGGCAACACAACCAAATATTCCTTATCCTCATCTCGACTGTACCAATAAACCAGGTATTCGACTTTTGCTGCTACCAATTCGTAGCCATTCGCACGAAAAGGGATAAACTTTCTTTTGACAAAGTCTCTTGAGAAAAGCAGCATGTTTCCTCCTCCAGTTCTGGCCAACCCGGGAGCTTCATTTGAACCGAACATCATTACGTCCCGTTGAAGTGAATCTCCAGTTTTCAGATGTTTTATAATATTTAATGCTCTAGGATATTTCTGGGAGCTGAGATTTACTTCTTTGTGTCCCAAAATCATTTCATAGTAAGACGGTGGTTGCGTTTCTAATTGGTATTCCAGCTTTTGCAAACCATCACCAACTAAGGAGTCAAAAAATGAAATATTGGTATGAATATGCAACGATGCCTTAGCCCTTGTACAAGCCACATAAAGTAAGCGCTTTGACTCATCTGTTCTTGTGTCATAGTCTTCAGCTAATACCCAAACATGGTCAAACTCCTTACCTTTTGCTTTGTGCATAGTGGCGACAATAACCGAGTCTTTATCTCCATGTATGGCATCTTCCATGCTAATCTCACGGATATAATCATACCACTCTAATAACAGCTTCTTGTCCGGATTTGCATATTCGAATTTTTGAAAGATTTCTAAACAAGTTCGAACATGCATGTTCGTTCGGAACTTCTCTTTAAAATTATCGATTGAAGAGTGCCAGTCCTTTTCGAAAATCAACCCTGAATCATTCACTCTTTCTTTCAAAAGTGAAGTGAAGTATCTTACCTCTGAAAGGTTTGACATTGAAAAGCCTTCAAAACCAGCAAGTAATCTTGTCTTTAATCCTAGTTCTTCCAGAAGAGAACTTGCCAGCAATGCTTCGTGGTTTGTTCGGACTAACACCGCTCTTGTACCATCGGCTTTCGCTTCTGCAAGGGACTGAACCATCGGCTTCACCAGGTATTTTCCATTGTATTTAACAAGGTTGATTCTTGCCTTCAATGTCTTCCTGGCTGGCACTAACGTATCTTGCTTCATACGAGAAGTTATCGTTTTCAAAATACCATTATTGAACTCAATAATTCCTGCTCTACTTCGATAGTTCTTCAACAAGCTATAGTTGTTTGCGTCAAACTGATCACGGAAGATCTTCATGTACTCATTCGATGAACCTCTGAAGCTGTAGATATTCTGATCATCATCACCAACGGCAATTACCCGTATGTTTCCGGCTACTTCGATTATTGTTTTTATCAGCTCCCATTCCAGCTCATTAACATCTTGCACCTCATCCAACAGTAAGACACTTTTATTTACAAGAGAAGTGATATCAATATCATCATTTCGAATTGCTTCGATACAATCTTTAATTACATTCTGAGACTTCTCTAAATCACCCAGCTGCCCAAGTAGTTCGAAACAATACCCATGAAAGGTGGTTATCTTGATCAATCCGGCGAATTCTGGAACTAGCTGTCTGGTTCGGTATTTAAACTCCATTGATGCAGCCTTGGAAAAAGTAAGCATCAGGAATTGCTCTGGTTTAATATCTTCGAGTAGAAGTAAACTGGCTATTTTGTGGACCAGAACTTTCGTTTTTCCACTACCAGGCCCGGCAAGAACGAGGATATTAACAGACTTATTATCCCTCAATACGCTCGTCTGATCTATATCTAATTCTTTTATTATTTCTTTAAATCGACTTGCTGTAACCGGACGTCTTATTTCGCCTTTTCTATTTGGGAAATAACGTGCTAAGAATTCCTCATAATCAAGTGTAAAGTAATCGTTTACGAAGGATAATGCGGAGTCGTAATTTTCTATGCTCTTCTTCGCATATTCACCTACAATATGAATCTGTTCCGTTTTATGTTCATAATGACTCGCCATTTTGTAGTAGTCTTCATTCGTAAACTTTGATCGAGATGTATCAATATTATCGATGTTCAATTTATTGTATGACACCATAAACCCACCCTCAAGCTTGATTGCTTTGATACGATTCATAAACAATAGGGCCCGCTCATATTTCTTTGAATTCTCTTCAACCTGTTGCCCCATAAATGAATTTGATTTTTTCAATTCTAAAATTGAAAAAGAAACAGGAAGGTCTTCCTTCTGTTGCCTTCCAGCATTTTGAGACTTCTGTATTTGCGCTAGTAAATCAAATATGGAACCAGATAAATCATGACGCCAATGAATGTCCTCTTTTATTTGACCTTTGTGTTTTATGATAATCTCGTAAAGTTCTTTCTCTCGATCAACTCGTTTCTTGGAAGCGAGGTTTCTTATCTCCCAATAATTTAATAGCCGTAATATTTTTTCTTTGGATGTCTTATTTTCACCAACATCCATAATGTTTTGATTCAATTGTCTTAAAGAGATTCTTGTTTTTCCCTCATTTAGTTGATCAAGAAGAATGGTCTCAAGCTTCATATATGCCCCAAGAATTTCTCTTGATCCATTCTTTGATTTTGTCAGATTAATGAATGCCGTTAAATCCTTCGCATCACCAAGTATATTGAGATCTCTCAATCGCTGAATCGCATCCTGCACTCTTCTTGTACTGAGTTGCGTTCTTTCGGCAATATAATCTACTCTTGCCTCGTCGTCCTTTATTATTCGGCCGAAAACGCGTTCACAATCCTGAACCTCTTGCTCTGAAAGGTCTTTCGCTGCTCCAATTATTTGTTGTCCTTTGCCAAAATTGGGAACCATCAAACTATCAGCGAATATGCGTGGAGAATTTTGATTTCGCTTTAAAAATCCTTGATCTTCCAATGCAGATATTGCGGTAGTGACCCTTGTCTCCAATTCTCGAATCTCGGTATCCCATCCGGCCTCTTTCGCAATCTCTAATGCTGATTGACTTAGCTTTTTTCTTCTTTTCGATTGTGCCTTAAGCGCGCGCCAAATATCTCCGACCTCTTTCTTGTTGATCTTAGTTTGTTGAAGAAGACTAAAGTGTTTGTTAAGATCTGCTTCGTTAAACAGTATATAACATTTCGCCTGGATGGATTCATTTCGACCTGCCCGACCTGCTTCTTGAATATAGTTCTCCAGAGAGTCTGATATGTTGTAATGAATCACTGTCTTAACATCATCTTTATCAACCCCCATTCCAAATGCAGAAGTAGCTACGATGATATCTTTATTTCCGGACATAAAAGAACTCATATTCTCCTTCTTCACATCTTTGTCCAATTGGCCATGAAAGAATGTGGAACTGAATCCCGCTTCAGAAATTAATCCACTTACTTCTTCAACAGTTTTCGTTCTGGAAGCATAAATAATTGCAGGCTTTTCACAATCTTCCAATATAGGGAGCAAGTGCGCCATTTTCTTATTACCCTCCTCCACTTCTACCACTTTATAAGAAAGGTTGTCTCTGCCTTTGTTCGTGATAAATTCCTTTAAATCAAGATCCAGTCTTTCCAGGAAATATGATTTTATATCGTCTATAACTTGAGGCTTCGCTGTAGCCGTAAAACAAGAAATCGGAATATGAGCTATACCTTTCGATTCTTTCAGCATTTTGATGAACTCAGCGATGTATAGATAGTCTACTCGGAAATCCTGTCCCCAGCTTGAAAAACAGTGCGCCTCATCAATCACAAATCGAGCAATGGACCTGGAAGAAATCAATCTGAAGATGGTCGGTGAACGCAAGGATTCAGGGGACAAGTATAGCAGGTGAGCTTCACCCTTTTCAATCCGTTCTATTGCTTCTTGCCTCTCTAAAGGCGATAATAAACCGTTGATTGCAACGGCTTTGGTAACATTGAATCGCTCTTCCAGATTATCTACCTGGTCTTTCATCAAAGAAACTAAAGGCGAAATAATTACTGTAAGATGACGCGTACATTCTCCTCTCATTAATGCGGGCAGCTGAAATGTGAGTGATTTACCGCCACCAGTTGGAAATACTGCCACAAAGGAGTGTTTCTGTAATCCAGCTCTAACTGTCTCTTCTTGAAGACTCAATTCCCGATTCAAATCAAACTTCCGGAAATCTGAATAACCAAAGTAGTTTAGCAGCGCTTTCTTCGGGTCAAGTTTATTGGAACAATAACCACAATCCGATTTTCCACAAGAAGTAAAACGAAGATCCTCAATGATCTTTTCACTTTCAGGATATGTGTGGCGCACCCATGACGGTAAAATGGATTCTGTACTATCTAAACGCATTAATGACAATGCGTAGGCAAATGCTACGGGTTGATCATCAATAAATTCTCGAATACGTTGATTCTGACAGGATTTATCCTTTAACAATTCTAAAATATCTGCTTCAAGGGAAGCAAAATTCGGTTTAAAGCCTGTTAGCTGAAGAAAGTAATTATGCTCCGAACTAGCAGAAAGCAAACATGAAATCGCATTTTTAAATGAATCATCCAGTTCATTAAATGCGTTCAGTTCATCAAGCAGCAGTTCTTTGGTAAGCTTACAATCCGATAAAGGATTGTTTGCATCTGTATCATTCACGATCTTATAGCCTTTCACCAAATGGTGATAGGGGTTCTTGGTAAACAAAAGAGGAGACCACAATAATGTGTCGATGAGTTCTTTCCCACTAAACAGATTCTCTCCAAGTTGTTTACTAAGTCTCGGGATATCATGGCGAACGACATTATGCCCACAAATAACATCAGCTTCTGCAATCCATGTCTCTAATCGAGAAGAATGCTTTTCATGCAGTTCATTACCATTAAATAATGCGCCATAATCTACAATTCTTCCTTCCTGGTTGGTTTCTATATCTAAAAACAGAATTTGATCCATACACTCAACTTGAATAAGCTCTAGATTGTACTCACTTAATTGAACATTTGTTTCGTTATTATCTCAATTATAGCACATTCTGTTCCTGAATTAGCAAAATTTTCTGCCAAGGGTCGAAAATGTGGATACATATTAAGGGAGCACCCGTGTATGTCATAATATGACACATTCTGCCTATATTCAGCATCTAACTTAAAGCTACTTTACGTGAATAGAATCAAAGAAGTATTGGAGCAGAAGAACTTAACTCAAGTTCAACTCGGAGAGATGATTGGGAAGTCATTCGAAAGCGTAAATGCGTATTGCAGCAATCGTAGGCAGCCCTCTTTAGATTTGCTATACGAAATAAGTGAAGCACTCAATTGTTCTGCGAAGGACCTATTAATAGATAACAACGATTTGAAAAAGAAATAAATGGCGATAAAGAAATCAGAATTATACAGCTCGTTATGGGCCAGCTGTGATGAATTAAGAGGGGGAATGGATGCCTCCCAGTATAAAGATTATGTCCTTACAATGTTATTCGTAAAGTACGTATCTGATAAATACGCTGGGAACCCAATGAGCTTGATTGAAGTTCCAAAAGGAGCAACTTTTGAAGATATGGTTGCTTTGAAGGGACAACCAGATATTGGAGACCGTATCAACAAAGAAATTCTGCGACCATTATTTGCGGCCAATGGACTGGAAGGATCCATGGAATTGGTTGACTTCAATGATGATGATAAATTGGGTAGCGACAAAGAAAAGGTTGACCGCCTTTCTAAACTGATTGCCATCTTCGAGAACCCAGCATTGAACTTTAAGAACAACAGAGCTGAAGACGATGATATTTTAGGTGATGCATATGAGTACCTTATGCGTCACTTTGCAACCGAGTCGGGGAAATCAAAAGGTCAATTCTACACGCCTTCTGAAGTCTCAAGAATACTTGCCAAGGTCATACAAGTAGACAAGGCAGATAAACCATCTTATACTGCCTACGACCCAACATGTGGCTCAGCGTCACTATTAATGAAAGTTGCTGAAGAGTCTCCTAAGGGACTAACTATTTACGGTCAGGAGAAGGACATTGCCACCAAAGGTTTGGCAATTATGAATATGTGGCTTCACGGACATCCAGAGGCTCAAATAGCAGGTAAGAATACCATTGCTGACCCACAATTTAAGAATGATGACGGGACGCTTAAACGTTTTGATTTCGTAGTAGCTAACCCTCCTTTCTCAGTAAAGAACTGGACTTCTGGCATCAACCCGTCTGACGATAAGTTCAATCGTTTCTCAAGCTACGGGATTCCACCAGAAAAGAATGGAGACTACGCTTTCCTGTTGCACATCCTGGCATCATTGAAAAGCACGGGTAAAGGCGCGGTCATTCTTCCGCATGGCGTTTTGTTCCGTGGAAATGCAGAAGCTGAAATCAGAAAAAACATCATTGATCGAAAATGGATAAAAGGAATCATTGGACTCCCCGCCAACTTGTTCTACGGAACAGGAATTCCAGCTTGTATTATAGTCATTGACAAAGAGCATGCAGAAGACCGCAAGGGAATCTTTATGATTGATGCTTCCAAAGGCTTTATCAAGGATGGTAACAAGAACCGACTTAGAGAGCAGGACCTTCACAAGATTGTAGATGTGTTCAACTTCCAAAAGGAGGTAGATAAATTTGCTCGATTCGTTGAGTTTGACGAGATAGAACGAAACGAATACAACCTGAACATTCCTCGCTATATCGACACGCAAGAGGAAGAAGATATTCAAGACCTAAATGCACATTTGAATGGAGGCATTCCTGTGAATGATATTGACAGCCTTCAGGGGTATTGGGATGTTTATCCTTCTCTGCGTAAAGAGCTGTTTTCTCCACTGAGAGATGGTTATGTCATATTAAATGTGGAGGCTCAGGCCACTAAAGAAACGATATTCAACCATACCGAGTTCAATGCATATAGCAAAACGCTGGACGAAGTCTTCAATGGGTGGAAAGATGAAGTCTATTCAGACTTACAAGGCATCCAGATGGACACGGCTCCGAAGAAATTCATTCACCACATTTCAGAATCATTATTGAATGCATATCACGGCAAAGCACTTGTCAATAAGTACGACATCTACCAACACTTAATGAATTACTGGAACGACATCATGAAAGATGATGTGTACCTACTCATTGAAGATGGATGGGTTGCGAAAGTGAAGCGCATTATTGAGACCAATAAAAAAGGGAAAGAGGTTGATAAAGGATGGACCTGTGACTTGATTCCAAAAGAGCTCGTCATCACTAAGTACTTGTCGGATGAGCAGAAAGGCATTCAAGATAAAGAGGCTGAGTTAGAAAGCATACAAGCAGAAATTACGCAGTATGAAGAAGAACATGCAGGTGACGAGGGATTATTGTCAGATGCGACCAACGATAAAGGAAGCATCACAAAAACAACCTTGAGCAAGTTCCTGAAGGACAATAAGAACAACGCAGACGAAAAAGAAGCGCTGGAATTAGGAAACAAGTTGTTGAAGCTCTTTAACAAGGAAGCAGCCCTCAAAAAAGAACACAAGTTGAAATTGGCGGAACTCGACCAACTTACCCTCGAAAAGTTCGGAGCACTGAGCGAAGCCGAAGTGCGAGAATTAGTAGTAGACGACAAATGGCTCGCTTCCATCAAATCTGACATCCAAACAGAGGTTGATGCCATCTCGCAGCGTTTGACCACTCGTATTAAAGAATTGGGTGAGCGCTACGATACCAAATTAAGTGACCTTTCCATTCAGGCTGAGGCTCTCGAAGCCAAAGTGGAAGGACACCTTCAAAAAATGGGATTGGTATGGAGTTAACAAAAACAAACGCTGCCCTGAGCTTGTCGAAGGGATATAAACAAACCGAGGTTGGGTTTATTCCAGAAGATTGGAACATTAAGACAACCATAGCGTGTGCTAAAAATGGTGAGGCGGGCATAAAGATTGGGCCATTTGGAAGTGCACTTAAGAAAGACTTACTGGTAAGACAAGGTTATAAGGTTTACGGCCAAGAAAATATTTTTGACAGAGATATAGAAATTGGAGACAGGTTCATCACGCTCCAACACTTTCGAAAACTCAAATCATGCGAGTTATTACCAGGTGATTTCGTTGTTTCAATGATGGGAACGATAGGACAATGTATGATTCTTCCTGAAAACATGGAAGAGGGAATCATGGATAGCCATTTATTGAGAATTAAACTCGATGATTCAGTGGTATTTCCTGCATTTTTTGAGCATGTTTTTTCTTCTTCTATAGCTTTGAATCAAGTGAAGAAATTGAGCGTTGGTGGTATTATGGACGGCCTCAGCTCTAAAATAGTAAAAAGGATTCAGTACCCACTCCCCCCAACCCTCACAGAGCAAAAAGCCATAGCCACCGCCTTGAGTGATGCAGATGAACTCATCAGCAGTTTGGAGAAATTGATAACCAAAAAGAAAGCCATCAAGCAAGGGGCTATGCAAGAGTTGTTGACTCCCCCGCATAAAGGAGGAAAACGTTTGTCTGGATTTAGTGGGGAGTGGGAGGAGCAGACGTTGGGAAGTTTGTTAATTGATTTTCAAAACGGATACGCCTTTTCTGCTTCTGGATACCAAAAAGAAGGCATACCAATAGTCACTATGGCACAAATTGGATTGAGTGGTCAATTTCAATTTGATGAGAATAAAGTAAATCATTGGTCTATAGAGGAGCTCAACAATTTAAAACCATTCACACTTCATCAAGGGGATTTAATTATCTCCATGACAGATGTTACTCCAGAAAAAAATCTAATTGGTAGGATGGCAATTGTTAATGAACCTGGCCCACTATTTCTGAATCAACGAGTTGGTCATCTCAGAATTAATAGAGACTTGGTAAATCCAACAATCCTTAAACATCTTTCCAATATGCGGTCTTGGAGAACATATTCCAAAGCAATTGCATCCTTGGGAGTACAAGCAAATATTGGAACTACAGATATTAAAAACGGTGTTTTCTGGTTACCTAAAATTGATGAACAAAATGCAATCGCCCAAATCCTGTCAGATATGGATGAAGAGATTGAAGTACTGGAGAACAAGAAGATGAAATACCAAGCTATAAAGCAAGGCATGATGCAGGAGTTATTAACGGGAAAAACGAGGTTGGTGTGACACAAAAGAACATGCAAAATATACTTGAACCCAGAAAGATTAAATCAATCACAAAGCCTGATGTGAATTTCCATATTCCATCCTATCAAAGAGGTTATCGTTGGGACACTTCGCAAGTGAATGATTTGTTAGAGGATTTGAATGAATTCCAAGAAGAAAAGAAGCCAGGGGAAACGTATTGTCTTCAACCGATTGTTGTAAAAGATAAAGATGGAAAATGGGAGGTAATAGATGGTCAACAAAGGTTAACTACGATATTCATTCTCTTGCATCGGCTTTCAAAAAACAATCCTATCATCAGACCATTCTCAATAGACTATGAAACCAGGGACAACATCTCCAATTTTGTTGAGACATTAAATGGTGAATTAAACAATTCAAACATTGACTTTTATCACGTAAGCAATGCCTACAAAGTAATTGATGAGTGGTTTCAAAAGAAAGATGATGCGACACTTGAACACAAGCTATGGATATGTTTAATGGATGATGTTGAGCTGATTTGGTATCAAATCAATGATGACACCAATCCTATCGATGTTTTTACCAGACTTAATGTAGGTAAGATTCCTCTGACAAGTTCAGAGTTGGTAAAGGCATTGTTTCTAAGCAGTGATAATTTAAAATCGAGTAATAGCACTTCTACCTCGTCAAGTCAGAATGAAATATATCTTAAACAGTTAGAAATTTCAGGTGAATGGGATAGAATTGAATATGGCTTACAAGAACCTAACTTTTGGGCTTTTATTTCAAAAGGAAGTACAGTATATCAGACTCGAATAGACTTTATCCTAGAATTAGTATCCAAAGCAAAAAAAGCCACTAAAGATGATAACTACGCAACATTTAGGTTTTTTCATAAACGAATTACAAATAAGAAAAAGGATGCTGCGGAACTAACTAAATTAAGCCAAGAACGAAAGACTATTATCGATGAAGAGTGGAACTTAATTAAAGACTGTTACAACACATTATATGATTGGTATAATAATCATGAATATTATCATCTAATTGGCTATTTAATCAGTAGCGGAGTATCAGTCAACGATATTTATCTTGATTACAAATCATCTGATAAACGAGAATTCAAAAATCTGCTAACTCAAAAAATTAAAGATGGTCTTCAAGGGGTTCGACTACAGAATTTGCAATACGGTGCAAACAATAGAGAGCTACATAAAGTCTTAACACTATTCAACGTCATTTCTACTCTAAACATTAATGATGAAAATATAAGGTTCCCTTTTGTGAAGCTGAACAATCAAAACATTACTTGGAGTCTTGAACACATTCATGCTCAAAATTCTGAACAACTAAATAAGTCCGAATATAAAGAGTGGCTTTTAGACCATAAAAACGCATTAGTAAAAAAGGATTCAAACATATACAGCAATCTAATATCTGAAATAGATGATTTCACCATTGAAATAGAAACTTCAGGGAACAGAAATATTAATGAGATTCAATTCGATGATTTATTTAAAAGAGTAATAGAAGAATTTACTTCGAAAGATGATGTTGAAAGAGAATTACATGATATCAGTAATATGGCTCTGCTAGATAAAGATGCTAACTCTTCACTAAACAACTCAGTATTTGAAGTTAAAAGAAGCATCATCATCAAGTTAGAAAAAGAGGGAGTTTACATCCCTATTTCTACAAGAAATGTGTTTCTAAAGTACTATTCGGAAACACCAAAACATCTAGGGTATTGGACAAGAGAAGATAGAGAATCATATGTTAATGCGATTGAAGAAGTCGTAAACCCATTTTTAAAATTAGAAGAAGATGAGTGAATCAAGTAAATACTACTCTTTTTGGGAGTTAATCTCTTCTGTCGAACTCAAAAATGGGATAGAAGTTCCTATGATTCAGAGAGATTATGCTCAGGGAAGAAACACAAAAAAAATATCAGAGATTCGAGATGGCTTTCTTAATGACTTACTAGAAAAAGGTGAAGCAATTTTAAATGACTCTTCAAGACCTCCAATCGAACTTGACTTTATTTACGGCAGTATTGCGGACAATAAGTTTATACCGCTAGATGGACAGCAGAGGTTAACTACCCTATTCTTGATTCATTGGTATTTAGCTATTCGTGACAAAGAACTTCAGAAGAACTCTAGCATCCTGAATCGTTTCACATACCAAACTAGAACTTCATCTAGAGATTTCTGTCAGAAATTAACAGATGGTAAACTTGAAACCAATAACTGGAATGAGATTTTTCAGAATGAAGATGACTCAATAGGTGTCAGTTCAATAATTAAGAATCAAAACTGGTATCACTTAAGCTGGAATCATGACCCAACAGTTAAATCTATGTTGGTAATGTTAGATGAAATCCATAAGAAATTCAGGCACACATCCTTAAGCTTTAATGACCTAGTGGATAGTCAAAAAAAGATTATCAAATTCAATTACCTACCAATAGACACTTTTGGTCGTTCAGATGCATTGTATATCAAGATGAATGCACGAGGAAAGGTCCTTACTGACTTCGAAAATTTCAAGGCAAAATTTGAAAATTATCTAAGAGAAAATAATGCCGGCAAGGCTCTTCTAGAAAGATTTATCAAAAGCATTGACGGTGCATGGTGTGACCTCTTTTGGGATTATATAAAAACCGATAACCAAAAGGAAGAATTCAAGAAGTATGATTTGGTAGATAAACCAATGTTGAATTTCATTTATTTCATCTCCGAAATACTCTATTACAAAGATGATTCTAATGATAAGGAACTCTTCAATCCAACCTTTGAAACTATCAAATCAGTATACAAGTCTGATACGAACATTACTTTCCTATTAGATTCATTTGATGCTTTTAGCACGCTAGGTGGCAAGTCAGAGCAAAAAGAAAACATTCGTTCATTTTTTGAGAACAATCTTTCATTTAAGACACCTGAAGTTAAAAAGGTAAATATGTTTGGCTCTCCTGTCAACTTATTTAAAGCGTGTATTTATAAAGAGCAATTTGATGTTAGAGAAAAGCTCCTGCTCTACGCAGTTATCCAATATCTAATCAATTCTCAAACACAAGAAGTTGCATGCAATGAAAACTTCCAAGACTATTTTAGAGTATGTAGAAATTTCATTCTAAATATTCGACAAAACAATAAACACAAGTATAACTCAGACCTTCGTGAGAAAAACATTGGTAGCATTGTTTTCTTCTTCGAAGATATTGTGTCAGCCACCAATGTTTATGATGGATTAGCGACCAATACAACAAATTACCCTTACAAGCAGAATTTAGCCAATCATGAAATAGAAAAGGCTAGTTTGATTGTAAACAGTGGTGATCCTGTGTTGAAAGAAGCAGTCCAACAACTGGAGGACAATGCTGTACTTGTTGGTAATCTGACGAATTTAATGTTGCTATTAAAGGCATCAGACTTCAAACTAAATGCGGAACTATTTGAAAATGTTTGGAGTCTCAGAGAGAATAGCAATAGTCTATTGTGCAGAGCATTTCTTTCTAACGGTGATTATTTCGAAGATATCGGAAACTCCAACCTTGGGACTCAAATTTATTTTGGTTCTGAAGAAAGATGGAATAGAATATTAACCAGCGAAACAGCTGGTAAGCCACAGTTAATTTCTGACTTCATCAATCATATTAAACAATTTCAAGACACTGAAATTAAGGACAGATTAAAAAATTTGATTTCGTCCAATCTAGCAAACAAAACCTTTGATGAATGGAAATTACTATTCATCAAGTACTCCTATATTCTCTCCTCGAAGTGGAATATTTTCTCTTTTAGATGGGACAATTGGAATGATTATCGAGTTGAGAGGTTTACAGGGACAACACTGAGTGCATGGCACAACAATGCCTACATTCATGCTGTGATAAAGGGTGTTGACAATGAATTAGTTGACGAAGATGGGTCATATGCAAGAAATTCTGAAATAGGAAAGTTGAAATTAATGAATGGTGTGATAATGTCGCTTGAAACTGACTGTTGGCACATTTATTTAGCTGGAAAACTTGTGCCTACAGAGTTAAATAACAGCTTTAGCGTTATTAATCTTGATGACAGGTCAATATCGATAAAAGGAAACGGAAACGAAGATATAGTGGAATTGGCAATACGCTTTATCAATAAAATATTTGAAAATGAATAACATTGGTAAACCAGAACGCTCCACGCAAAACAGAATTATCCAGCTTTTCCAGGAGGAGTTGAACTACTCTTATTTAGGTGACTGGAAGGAAGAACAACGATCCTTGCCCGTTGAGGAAGAGCTTCTGACCTCTTTTCTCACCGATAAACAAGGCTATTCTGAAGAACTCTCTCGAAAAGCGATAGAGAAACTCATCAAGGCAGCAAGCAACCTCTCAGACGGTCTGTATGAGGCGAATAAGCAAGTCTATAAGTTGCTTCGTTATGGAATTACTGTTAGAGAAGAATTAGGCCAACCGAAGGAAACAGTTTGGTTAATAGATTGGAAGAATACAAACAAAAACCACTTTGCGGTAGCTGAAGAGGTCACCGTATTGGGGAAGAACACGAAGCGTCCAGACATTGTTATTTATGTCAACGGTATTGCGCTTGGAGTTATTGAACTGAAACGAAGTAAAGTAGGAGTTGAAGAAGGTATTCGACAGAATCTGGATAATCAAAAGCCCGAATTCATTCAGAAGTTTTTCTCGACAATGCAATTGGTCCTCGCTGGAAATGACACACAAGGATTAAGATATGGTACCATAGAAACATCCGAGAAGTATTATCTACAGTGGAAAGAAGAATCCAATAAACAATTCGATTACTTATTGGATAAACACACATTCTTAATGTGTGAAAAGAAGCGACTGCTGGAGATTATTCATGATTTCGTGGTATTCGACAAAGGAACAAAGAAGCTTTGTCGTCCCAATCAATATTTTGCCGTCAAGGCCGCTCAGGAAAATATTTCAACCCGAACAGGAGGCATCCTCTGGCATACGCAAGGTTCTGGAAAAAGCCTCACCATGGTTTGGCTTACCAAATGGATTCGTGAAAATGTTAAGGACAGCCGAGTGCTGATAATTACAGATAGAGAAGAACTTGATGACCAAATTGAAAAGCTATTTGTCGGTGTTGGAGAAAAAGGAATCTATCGAACAAAAAGTGGCCGTGACTTGATAGGAGTTCTGAATCACAAAGAAGAAATGTTAATGTGCAGTCTTGTACATAAGTTTGGACGAAAGTCTGATGAAGGAGACTATGATGCATTCATTGAAGAGCTGAAGTCAAGCCTTGGAAGTGATTTTGAAGCCAAAGGAGACATCTTTGTATTTGTAGATGAGTGCCACAGAACACAGAGCGGAAAACTCCACGATGCAATGAAGTTAATACTTCCAAGGTCCATGTTTATTGGGTTTACAGGGACTCCTCTCTTAAAGAAAGACAAACAAAAAAGTATCGAAGTCTTTGGACCATATATCGGAACACCATACAAATTTGACGAAGCAGTTGAAGACGGAGTTGTACTTGATCTTCTCTATGAAGCAAGAGATGTTGAACAGTTCGTTACCGACCAACAAAGCATTGATGAATGGTTTGAAGCTGAAACAAAAGGGCTCACAGATGTTGCTAAAACAGAATTGAAAAAGCGCTGGGGAACAATGCAGAAAGTCCTGGGTTCTAAATCTAGATTGGAAAAGATTGTTTTCGACATTATCAAGGACTTTAAGGTGAAACCTCGCTTATCCACCGGGGAAGGAAATGCAATGTTAGTTTCGGGTTCTGTTTATCAAGCCTGCAAATACTATGAACTTTTCCAGCATGCAGGTTTTAAAGATTGTGCAATTATCACTTCATATCAACCGCACCATGGAGATATTAAAGGCGAAGAAACAGGCGAAGACAGTCCAACTGATAAGTTGCTGAAGTACGAAGTTTATACCAAAATGTTGGGAGGCAAAGACACAGAAACCTTTGAGGATGAAGCAAAGAAAAAGTTTATTAAGGAGCCTTCTAAAATGAAGCTACTCATTGTAGTAGATAAACTTCTAACAGGGTTTGACGCTCCATCTGCCACCTATCTCTATATTGATAAGAAGATGCAGGACCATGGTCTATTCCAGGCGATATGTCGTGTCAACCGTGTAGATGATGACAGTAAGCAATATGGATACATAATTGACTATAAAGACCTTTTCAAAAGCCTTCAAAAATCAATAACGGATTATACTTCTGAGGTGTTCGATGGATATGATGAGGATGATGTGAAAGGACTGCTTAAAGACCGTCATGAAGAGTCTAAAGATAGGCTTGAAACAGCACTGGAAGCTGTGCGTGCTATGTGTGAGCCCGTTCATCCAAAAGATGAACCCACTTTCATTAAATACTTCTGTGGGAATACCGAAATACCTGAAGACCTGGAAGCTCGTGAAGAGAAACGTGTTGCTCTTTACAAAGCTGTTGTGAAAGTGATTCGGGCCTACGCTAACGTTGCGAACGATATGCACAAACTTGGATATAACCAACAAGAGACGGAGAAAATTAAGGATGAAGTTAAATACTACTCAGACCTGAGAGACACCGTTAAACAGGCAAGCGGTGACTACCTTGACTTAAAGCGTTTTGAGCCAGGAATGCGTCAATTGATGGATATGTATCTGGATGCGAAATCCAGCAAAAAGATTTCAGATTTCGAAAACAAAACATTGGTTGACTTGATTCTTCACGTCAGCGAACCAAGAGAGGAATACCATACAAAAAAACAACAGGAGGCAGTCGCAGAAACCATTGAAAACAATGTCCGAAAGGTCATTATAGAAGAGTCACAGACCAATCCGAAATATTACGAAAAGATGTCAAAGCTGTTGGATGAGATTATTCAACTGAGAAAGGACGAAACATTTGCTTACCAGGAGTATCTTGAAAAGATTAAGAAGCTTGCCAGGGAAGTAGCCACTCCTTCTGAGAGCAATTACTACCCAGCCACCTTGGACACGAGGGCAAAACAAGCCTTGTTCGACAATCTTGACAATAATGAACCTCTTGCTTTAAATCTTGACAAAGTCATTCAAGAAAACAAGTTAGATGGCTGGCGTGATGGAGGAATTAGGGAAAAGAAATTAATGTTAGCTGTAAACACAGTAATTGGAGATCCAGATAAAACTCTGGAGTTAATGGAAATTATCAAAGCACAGAATGAGTATTAGAACGGAAAAAATAGCGATTGCAAACCTGGAGATTGATGTTGTAAGAAAGGACATTAAGAACATGCACTTAGCTGTTTATCCTCCCACAGGAAGAATCCGCTTATCTGCACCTGATAAAACTGATGCTGAAGTTATTCGTCTTTTCGCCATTTCAAAGCTTGGATGGATAAAGAAACACGTGAAAAACTTCAAGTCTCAAGCGAGAGAGACAAAACGAGAATATGTTTCTGGTGAAAGCCATTACTTCATGGGAAAACGTTATTTACTGGAAGTTATGGAACATGACGGCTACTCCAAGATTACCATAGAAGGAACTAAAAAACTTCTGCTCAAAGTCGGAAAAGAATCATCAGCTGAAGATAAAGGTAGATTGATGAAAGAGTGGTACAGAAAAGAAATGAAGACCCTCCTTCCGGAACTTATTGACAAGTGGGAAAAGATTATTGGAGTTAAGTCTAACTCCTGGGGGGTAAAGCAAATGAAAACAAAGTGGGGCGCTTGTAATATCGAAGACAAGCGCATATGGTTAAATCTGGAGCTGGCTAAGAAGCCCCCCATTTGTTTGGAGTACATCATAGTACATGAACTCGTACATCTTCTAGAACGCAACCACAATGACCAATTTGTAAAACACATGGACCAATTCATGCCGAAGTGGAGGATGCATAGAGATGAGCTTAACAGACTTCCTGTGGCACATAACGATTGGGGATATTAAATTCCTCTCAAACTTTTGGTATAGATCCATAATTAGCACCTGTTCCTACAATTTCAAGCTTTCACCTAAGCAAATAATGGTTAGATTTGAATCTTAGAATCTCCAATCACTTTTAAGGCATTGAAAGGTACAGCAAGTAAATATGGTAATCTACTGATTGTAGATGATAATGAGGACTTATTAAAGGCTGCTCATATCTTTCTTAAACGACAATTTCAGGAAGTTCGAATAGAAACGAACCCGGAACGCATTCCAGATCTTCTTTCCAAGCATGATTTTGACATCATACTCCTGGACATGAACTTTACAAAAGATGTAAGTAGTGGTCAGGAAGGGTTTTACTGGCTCAACGAGATTGTTAAAATTGATCCGGAACTTGTTGTCGTAATGATGACCGCATATGGTGATGTTGAAATGGCGGTAAAAGCCATACAATATGGAGCCGTGAATTTTATTCTCAAGCCGTGGACCAATGAAAAGCTTCTGGCAACTCTCCACGCTTCCCTACAATTAAAGAAGACCCGTGTGGAAGTGCAGCGATTGAAGATTAGTCGCGAGGAGCTATATCAGGAAGTGAATAAGAAATATGACGAAATTATCGGTGAGAGCCAACAAATGGTGGAAGTATTTTCGTTGATTGATCGGGTTGCGAAGACGGATACGAACGTCCTAATTCTAGGAGAGAACGGTACCGGTAAAGAGCTCGTTGCACGGGCTATTCATAATAACTCATTGCGAAACAAAGAAGCTTTCGTGAGTGTAGATTTGGGAGCTATTTCTGAGTCACTGTTTGAAAGTGAATTGTTCGGTCATAAGAAAGGGGCGTTTACGGATGCAAAGGAAGACCGTCCGGGTAGATTTGAGGTCGCTTCAAATGGATCGTTGTTCCTGGATGAGATTGGAAATCTATCGTTACCGCTACAAGTGAAATTACTTTCGGCGCTTCAAAACCGTAAGATCACACGATTGGGGTCAAATACCGAGATTAACGTAGATATTCGTTTGGTTTGTGCCACAAATATGGATTTATACGAAATGGTGGATAGTAATGAATTCCGACAGGATTTGCTCTATCGAATCAACACTATTGAAATCAAATTACCACCGCTTAGAGAGCGAAAATCTGATATTAAATTACTTGCTCAGCACTTCTTAAAAAAGTATGTGAAAAAGTACCAGATGGACGTTGTGAGCATTAGCAAGGAAGCGATTGAAAAGCTAGAAAGTCATCCCTGGCCAGGAAACATCCGAGAGTTGCAACATGCCATCGAAAGAGCTGTCATTATGTGTAACGGGGATATGATTCAGGCTAAAGACTTTACCCTGAAGAAACCAGCAAAAGCAGAGGAAACTTCGCTGGAAAATATGAAGATCGACGACGTTGAGAAAATTCTCATTGAAAGAACGCTGGCAAAACACGATCAAAATATTACAAAAGCAGCAAATGAACTTGGTTTAACCAGAACCTCGTTGTACAGAAGGATCAAAAAATATGATCTTTAATAGATTTACCCTAATTGTCTTTTTAAGAATCCTAATGCTCGGATTGAGCATTGCTCTGGTGTTTATTTTTGTCGCATATAAACCTTACAGACTTAGTACGCTTGTAGCAGTTATTCTGAGCATCTTTACTCTAACACAACTCTACTCTCTCATTAAGTATATCACTCGAGCAAATGACAAGTTGATACGATTTTTATCTGCTATTCAACATAGCGATTTTGTCTTGAAATTTTCCTCTGATGATCGTCTTGGAAAAACCTTTGGAGATCTGAACAGCTCCTTCAACAACGTACTTCTTGCATTTCAACAAGAACGCTCCGAAAAAGAAGAGCACCTGGTGTATATCAAAACTTTTGTGAAACACGTAAGCACAGGTTTGGTTGCGATAAACGAAAAGGGGGAGATTGAAATTATCAACGACATCGCGAGAGCATTGACTGGTACTTCGGAAACCCAAAACATCAGTGAAATCAAGGAAAAAGATGCTGCGCTCTATGAGATTTTATCGACGTTGTCAACGGGCCAAAGCGCATTGTATAAGAAGGAGAAGAATCAACAGTTTTCTATTCAGGTAACTATCATTAAGACTCCTCAAAAGAAAATCAAGTTGTTTTCGTTCCAAAACATCCATCCAGAATTACGTAAAAAGGAGTTGGAATCCTGGCAGAACCTCACTAAAATACTTCGTCACGAAATAATTAACAGTATTACCCCAATTTCATCCTTGAGCTCCACACTAATCGATATCCTGAATGAGGATTCCAAAAAAGTGGACGAAAACTATTATCTGGATGCTGAAGCAAAAGAAGATATTGATGAAGGACTAAAAACTATCGCGAATAGAACCAAAGGCTTGATTTCGTTTGTGGATGCGTATCGTGATTATACAAATGTTCCGCAACCCGTATTTACCAAGCTGAATGTTGTGGAACTAATTAAGAGTGTGGTCTTACTTCTTAAAACTGAAGTTGAAAATAAAAACGTAAAACTAACCACAAGCTTCTCCTCTAAAGAATTGCACATTGCAGGAGATGAAGAAATGTTAAAGCTCGTTTTTATTAATCTTATTAAAAATGCTGTAGAGGCATGTGCGACACAGGAGCAACCGCAAATCGAAGTGAAATGTATCGAACAACGTGATCATGTTCTCATACTAATTCGTGATAATGGTACGGGAATCATCCCTGAAGCAATCGATAAAATTTTCATTCCGTTCTATACTACGAAACGTACGGGGTCCGGTATCGGGTTGAGTTTGTCACAGCAAATTATTCAATTACATAACAGTTATATTTCTGTTGAATCTGAACCTTCCGAATTCACTGAATTCAGTATCAAACTTGCGAAAAACAATGAGATGATTCAATCTCAATAACCTCAATCGATTGATTGTTTTGATTGGAGCATGCAGTACATGAAAAAGATGCGTCCAAATCCAATGGATGAACAAACCATAAATCATCTCCCATTTTCACCGTTCCATTCCGTTCCGAAAGTTCATTCAGGGGGTGAACGATTCCCGTTCCGTCAGCTTTCAAAACGGCTTCTTTCATGGTCCAGAATTGATAGAACTGTGCTTCTTTATTTGATGCCGAATGAATCATTTTCCACTGTTCGCCATTCATGGTAGATTTTAGGTTGTCGAAGTCAACAGCTAAGTGGCGTTCTACATCAATTCCAACCCGACCAGTTTGAGCAATGGCACAAACGACCAGTCCATCAGTATGAGAGATATTAAAATCTATGGTCCCCCTGAAAAAAGGACGACCACCTTCAGTGTATTGGAGGTCTTCCAAACTGTAATGTCCTAGCCCCAGAACCTCCAGTCCGTGCAATAAAAGTCGCTTGCCCAGATAATGTGAAGTTCTATCCTCAGCGCGGCGAAATCGTCGATTCTTATGCAAATGATCAACTGGCCAAAGTTTCATCTCTTCGGCAATCCTGTCATCAGGAATGGGATCAGTATATCTGCAATAAAATACGTTCATTTCAACTAATTACAGTGATTACACTATGGTAGATTTCTTTCGTTTTATGGAAATCATACCAGCCATAATGTCAATCATTTTCTCACTTTCATCGTTCAGGAAGAAATGTCCCCCGTTGAAATAGTGAATATTACATATCCCATTCGTGTGATCTTTCCATTCATGAGCCTGATTGGCAGTCATCTGTTCTTCTTTTCCCAGGAAAACAGTAATATCCTTTTCAAAAGGTGTAATACCCTTAAGACATAAGTTTGTTGCTGCCAATTTGAAATCGTTTCTCAAGAGCGGCAGGAAGACTTCCATCAACTCAGGATGCTGAAAAAACTCTGGAGGTGTTCCTCCCAAGCTCAACACTTTTTCTTTGAACGCTTCTTCTCCCAACAAGTGGTACTTCTTTTCTTCACTTACTTCAATATGCGGAGCCGATCTTCCTGAAAAGAAAACGTGTAAAGGAGATGGTTTGTTTGCAGCTTCCAACTTGTGCGCAATTTCAAACGCAAGCATGGCCCCCATACTGTGTCCGAAAATTGCATACTCCCCATCGTTGATTTGAGGGAGCATCTTAGTATACAAATCATCGACCGCAGCATCCAGATCTTTATAAAAAGGTTCCACGATACGAACACCTCTTCCGGCTAACTCCAATGGAACGACCTCAACCCAGGAAGGGAACTGTGCCTTCCATTTGCTGTATACTACGGCAGAACCTCCGGCATATGGAATACAAAATAATTTGACTTTGTTCATTCCGATTAAATTTTTCCCTGACTTTTTTTCAGTTTGTAACTCATCCAGGCGGCTGAAGCAATGAATGGATATACAAATGTTAATGGACGTATTGGTCTTGTGGCTTGTTTGAATAATTGACGCACAAAATAACTAGAAAAATCGCCCAATTTGTGAATTGGACTTTTCCAACAATACGCTAATGTGTATCCAACCTCATCATCTAGCGGAATTACTGCGTGATACCAGTAAGGAGGAATGTATAGTGTATCGCCTTCTTCCACGTCCACCATTAAAGGTTTCAAGTCCAGAGATGCATCTAGTTTCTCTCCTTTTAAGTGTTTTTCTTCCTGTAAGAAAGCCACTACTTCCTCTACATTCGGTATGTCCGGAGACAATAGTGCGACTCTTTTTGCGCCTTTCAATTGACACATCAGTGTTTCATCTACATCGTGATAATGCCAGGCTGTAGAAGCATTACGATATGAAAACACTCTGGCTTGCGGGTATAATCTTGGTTTCGGAGGATTGGAAAGAAAGGCAAATCCGGCCATGTCCTCACGAATATCTTCCAAATGACTGTATTTATTCAAGATCTCTGATGGAATGCTGAAAACTCGATCTTCTTTGCTATACAATCTATTTACAGCATCGTGGTATGACATAATTTCTTTGTCTTCTTCCTGTAAGTCAGGGTCAAGAAAATTCATGTGTGTGTAGGTCTCAATTTTTACACCTTCCCCCATCTTTAGCCAATACTCTTTGTCCTTCCATTTCTTTATGGCTGGCCAGTGCTTCGCTCCACCTTTAATAAGACAAGCTTGATTTTTCTCAACGTGGTTTTTAATAAAATGCTCCTCCGTTAATTCGTTCGCGAGGTAATATGGAACCTTCTCCGGAGTTTCAATTCCTGGGATGGCTTGTAGCATAATCTTCTCAACGTCATCTGCTTTTAATGTAGCAATCATAATTTCTCAGTTTGTAGTTTGAAATTGGGCCGATACGTTTTCGGCGGTATTTGTATTATGCGCTTTTCTAAGTAGCGCTTGTGCTAAAATTTGATTGGAATCGTAGGTTGTGATTCCCTGAAGTACATCGCATTCTTTCAGCAATGAGAGTTCATTGCATCCGAGTATCAGCTTCTGGACATTACGCTCTTTAAACCAGGCGACCACCTCGCTCAGAATTTGATATACGCGATCGTCTATTTGTCTAGGGTTAGATTTAATTCCAAATTCAGGATCATAAATCATTCGATGAATCTTCTCATTCTGAAACTGCCAGTCTAATGAGACCGTTGGAATTTGCAATTTTTCCAATTGATTCGTGTAAACTTTCGAGAGGTACGTTCCATTTGTAGAAAGAACACCTACCTTTTCATTTGATTGGTTTTCCTTAAGAATTTCCTGACTTACCTCTTCGATCATATTCACTAGTGTAATATCGAACTGGTGCATCGTTAACAATTCCTGGATTTTATACCATATCAAGGGAGAATGTGCTGTATTGCATGCGATTCCAATAACCTCTGCTCCAACAAGTTCTAGTTTGCAAATAACTTCCACAATTGCTTCTGCTGGATTCACATTGGTAGGATCCATGATGTATTCAGTACGATCTGTTATTTCTGAAGGAAATGACATCAGGATGGAAGAGCAATAGTCCTGATCCGAATTTGCCTGCTCGCTATTCAAAACTTCACGAAACAAATCGGCGCCAGAGTGTGGTCCCATTCCACCAACAATTCCGATGGTCTTTTTCAGTGATTTTATTTCCATTTTGATCGATCTATTCGGCCATTGACAGAATTACCCGGCGGTCTCCTGTGAATGGGTTTCTTCCGTGGCTAGAAAGCACGTTGTCCACAATCAAAAATTCGTTCTTATTCCATTTTGGAGCAATCGTAACGGAATCAATAGTGGCCATTGTTTCTTTGATCATCTCCTCTGAAATTTCGTCTCCATTTGAGAATCGAACGTGCATAGGATAGTCGTCTGGTGATTCATACATCATCTGCATGGCTTCGTACAATTCTTCACCCAGATGGCAAGCATGAAATTGATCTATTTGATTGAACCAAACAGATTCTCCTGTTTTAGGGTGTTTGATGATCCCATCAGATTTCTGTAACAAGTGAATGCTTCCATCTTCTTTCCATGAAAAATCGACACCGTTCAATTTACAGTATTCCTCCAACTGATCTTTGTCTTCAGTTTCGAAAGTCTCCTGCCAAGAAGGCCCCATTCCTTGTCCACCGTGCAAATTTCGAATGTATGTAATCCCTTTTTCCTCAACCTGCTTTACAATATCCGGGTTCATTTCTTTCAAAATTCTGCGGCTATCCGCCAAAAGGGTTTCACCTCCGGTTTCTGCGGGAAACAGACAACTCAAAAACAACTTTGAAGGCCATTTCTTCGAGTAAGACAATTCGTTGTGCATTGTAATGCGCTGCGTGTTATCGTATTCTGTTGATGTATAGACATTCCCCGTGATCTTCGTTCGTGGAGAATTCCCATCTACATACTGGAGAAACTTCGAGGAAATTCCGTCTACAATTTGCTGAAAGTCTTCTGTAGAATCGATTTGAACTCCCATAAACTTAACAGCTCCTGATTGCTCAACAAGCTCATTAATCATGGCTTCATTTTCAAGGTAGTACTCCTTAAATTCCTTTGGGCTAAGTCCCTCCAACTCAATAACTGTTGGGAAACCCACTTTTACATTTACTTCTGTTGTTTCCATATTTTTAGTTCTTATCTGTGTCCATTAGTTTGTAAATCTTCGTTCCAAATTCTTCATCTTGCATGGATACCCAATCTGCAAGAATTTCCAATTGTTGCTGATCGATGGAATTCTTCTCCAAACACTCTTTTACTTTATTGAAGTAAGTATCCTCATCCAGCGTTAGGTATTCGTTTTGTAGCGCAACAAATTCACTTGGATATTGAATGAAAGGTGAATCTGCAAATATGGCGGACAAATCGAGTTGTGCCGTCATGCGGTTCAATTCAGAAATAATCACTGCCCCACGATCGCTATTTGTTAGAAATACAAATCCTCTCTTCTCTTTCGTTGAGTAGAAAATCTCAGAACGATACCCTGGATTAATTCCACTAAATGCAATGATTGAATCTTGTTCTCCTTGCAATTGCAAAAAGCCCAATCCACATGAGAATGCCATATCATCAGTGGTTTCAATAAAAGGGAGTTCCATTTGTGCGCTAAGCATTTCGTTAATGGTTTCTTTCGTTAAGTTTTCGCCATTGAACATCTCAGTAAGCAATGTTGCTATGCTTTGCGCATTACAATGCACTCCGGATGCAGGAACGGTTTCCTTGTTTTTCCATTTCTCATAAGAGTTACCATAGTCGTCTGTTCCAATCGCATAATTTCGTCGTGCCTTCTTTTTCCCGAATCCAAAAGAAACTTTTCCGTAGCTCATGTACGTTCGCTTTAGGTCAAATGGATCAATTGCTATTTCATAGATGTATTCATCATAAGGTTTTCCTAAGATTGTCTCTATCACTTCAGCCAGGTACTGATATCCCTCTCCTGAGTAGATGAACTCTGTTCCAGGATCTGCCAGAATCTCAAGCGTATCTTCTTGATTGAACTCTTTCCAATTTTCGATCCCTGAGGTATGACTGAGTACCATTCGCGGTGTAATCAGTTTGTATCTTTCATCGTAGTTTAATTCTGGATGCTCGAGATATTGATACATCGCTTTGTCCAAATCCAATTGCCCACTCTCTGCAAGTTTGTGCGCTACATACGTTAGAAATACCTTGGTCAAAGAAGCTCCTTCAAAAATGGTTTTATCGTTAACCTCTTTTGATTTTCCTGCTTCGAGAACACCGTATGAGTTGCTGTATACGACTTCGTTGTTTTCAATTACGGCTATTGAGATAGCAGGAATAGATGCCCCGTCAATCATCTTTTCTACAGATGCATCAAAAGTGCTCACATCAACGTGTTTCGCATTGCTAACAAACGTGTCTCCATTGTTTTGTGCCGAAACGCTTCCGGCAATAAAAATCCCACACAGCATTGCTGCTGTCATTAATGATTGTTTCATTTTGATAGATTTGAAGGGCTTCTCCCCCTTAGTTGGTTATTTGATTATAAAACTGAACTTGCTACCTCACCGGGTTTGCTGGAAATCAATGATTCTGTGCAATCTTCCAATACCCCGTTCGACATTTTAAATACCTTATCCGCAACGTCAAAATAGTTGTCATCATGTGTAATAGCCATGACTATTTTCCCCTTTCGTTTCATTTCAGGCAATAGTTTTCGGTAGAAGTACTTTCTGTATTCAGGATCTTGATCTGCTGCCCATTCGTCGAACAGGTAAATAGGTGAATCTTCCATATAACACTGTAGAAGTGCCAGTCTTTTTCTTTGACCAGAGGATAACTTAATCGTATTAAACTCGCCATTGTCTATGCTTACCTTATGGCTTAGATTGAGGTCAGTTAAATACGATTCTATTTCACTCTCTCTTCCTGACAAGTCCACATTGTACATCTTCTTAAAGAGGTGTGCAGGACTGAACACGCACGAATACAATTCGCTCAAATCGTGTCCCTGGTATGAATTGTTGTTTACAGTAATAGAACCTTTATCCGGAGCATACAACCCCGTAAGAAGTTTCGCTAATGTTGTTTTTCCACTACCATTTCCTCCGATAATGAAGATGATGTCTCCTTTCTCAGCCTCCAGATTAATCGGGCCGATTCCAAAACTCTTTTCAGCATCTGAAGTTTCGTAACTGAAATATGCATCCTGAATAGCCAATCTCTCCACATTTGGAACGCGTTCTGCGGATTCTGATTCAATATCAGAACTGGATGGAATTTCTTCGGTAAAGCCTTGGATTCGTTTCCATGCTACCATCACATGAGAAATTTGCGGTGCCGATTGCAAAATTCCATTTACCGGACCTATCAGATAAAGTAAGACCATTACGAAATTCATGATCGCATACAATTCAATACTTGGGAATAACTCGCGCATTCCAATTGCGGCTACACCGAGAAGAATTACAAGCATGGATTCTCCAACAAGGGATGCATCGAACGCTTTTAAATCGGCAAGAGACACTTTCTCTTTGTACGTCGCAGCACTCACGGACATCTCATCACGATAAATGCGTTTTTTGTTCTTCTGTATGCTGAGCTCTTTGTATCCATCAATTAACCCGTTAATCAGGGAAACGAAGCCATTTTGAGAGTCACGTGCCCCTTCGAAATACTTGCGCGTTGTATGAATAATGTAGAAGCCAATAATGGTTAGAAAGGCAATCACTACGATCGTAGTTACTGTTGCCCAAAAAGCAATGGATGCCAAATAAATGAAAGCTCCGATTACCGTAACCAGACTGGTAAAGAGTGTTACAAATGTTCCCGTTGAATTTCCAATAGTAATGACGTCATCATTTAAGGTTGTGTAGACTCTTTCGTTGTCAATTCTTTCAAATTTTTGATAGGACGTTGAGAAGATCTTCTGAATAATTCGGATTCGAAGATCGTACATAAGGCTATTTGTGAAATCGATCAATTTCTTCTGTACAAACCTTCTTCCCAACAAGTACACAATCAAGATTAAACTGTAGTAGAATGAAAGGTAGCCAATGCTCATTACCGAGTTCAAGGAGGACGTTACCATCATAATAATCATAACTCCGGATAATCCGGTAAGCATGCTGACAAGGAGAATGGACGGCAACATCTGTTTGTACTTGCTCTTTTCCGGGAATAGCTTCCCAAAAACATACACACCGAAGGTTGCAAGAATGGCAATGTTTAACAGATCGAATGCCCAAACAAAACTATTGGGAACCCAGGCTTGAATGGATGCCCAATTAAATCCAGACATCGCATCCGGCAAAAGGTAAATCCCAACAATGAATGGCGTCAGAGAAGCTGACATCCACAGGATATTTTTTACATCAGTGAGTTGTAGCTTGTGAAATGCTCGTTTCCCCTGAACGATTTGAACAAACATTCGAATCACAAAAATGACGAGTAGGAGAAGAAATACTGCCACTACCGAACTGATCAAAGTAAAGGTTCCATCAATTCCTTCCGGTGGTTGTACGTTAGAAGGCACTTCTTTACCAAGAAGGATTTTTTGTACGCGATCTCCTATGAATGATGTTAACTGGCTATCTGAATTTGTCAGAATTACCACACCACATTGTTCTACTCTATTAAAGCTAACATACGATGTAAAATTGGGGTTTAATCCGGCATGATAAATCGATTGAGTTCCATCCATTGCCAGTTCCCAACCAGCAGCATACAGAGACTCACCGTGAATAGCTACCGTCTGATCTCCAACATGAGACATCCGAACAATGGAATCATTGCCCAACTGGACTTGAAGCCACCTGGCCATATCCTTAGCATTGGATACGATGTAACCCGCAGCGTTATTTCCTGAATAAATGGGTGCATCGTATTTCCGCGGTGACAGAAAACTGTTTTTGTATCCAACCGTTGATAATTGAATGTCTGCTCCAATTGAAGTTTGGGTCAACTCTAGCTTCTCGAAGACATTAGTCTCCATGTAGGATTCAAAAGATTGCTTTGAAACGTTCTGAATTACCAACGCCAACACATCATAATTAATCGTAGCATATTCGTAGTTTTCTCCCGGCAACGATTCCAATTCATAATTCTGAATGGCACGAACGGTCTTTTCCAGAGCATCTGCCCCACTCGCTTCAGGAATTTTTGAGATGGACCTCCATGGAATTCCACTTGTATGGTGCAGTAAGTACTTGATTTTTACATCAACTTTCTTTCCTTGATAAGTAAAATTCAGCCAGGGAATGTAAGTTTTCACATTGGCTTCAAGGTCGATTTCGTTCGAAGCCACCATTTGCATTAATGCATACCCGGTAAAGGCTTTACTACAAGACCCTATTTGGAAAAGGGTGTTCTCGGTAACGGATGTTTTGCGCTCCAAGTCGGAATACCCGTAATTCTTGAACTCGACCTGACCATTCTTGATTAGGACGAGGCTCATTCCTGGGATTTGACCTTCTTCCATCCAGGTTTTCACTTCTTTATCGACCTTCGCGAAGGTTGATTTTGTAGAAGTTTGTTGACCAAATGACAGGTTGTTGATAACCAGAGATAGTACAATCGCCGGTATAAGTTTAATGAACAATTTCACTTTATTGTTTTTAATTTGATTAGGTCTGTTTTATACTGCGGTTCCTTCGACCCCCTTATTGGAGCACGCTTCGACGATGGCGTTTTGAACAGTGCTGTTTGTAAGAATACTGAAGTGATCCTCTTCCAATTCGATGTAGTTGATTCCTTTTACCCCGGACCAATTAACGAACGTTTCTTCTTGCTCGTTCCCTGCTTTGAAGTAGGATATCGATATATTCAGATTTCCTTCGAAATTGCACTGAGTAGTTAAACTGTGTACTGTTTCGATGGTTTCGAGTTTGAAGGTGAGTTGATTCCAGTTCATTGACTCATTCCCAGGAACCAATTGCTTCACGTAATCAGGAAGTAACGATCTTAGAGTATCAATGTCTTCTTGCGATTTCTCGAGGATATCGTCCAGAAGTTGCCTGTCGATGTTCGTTTTGCGAGAAGCTTCGTAGAAGTGTGTATCGATCAGGATCAATTCTCCAACCTGATGTGCGCGTTCTCTTAACTCTCTTGCAATCTCGTATGCAAATACTCCTCCGTCACTCCAACCAATTATGGCTTTCGGATGGTCTTCTATTCCCAAAATCAACTGAACATAATCATCAATTACTGCATCCAGTGAGTTTGACGGATTCTCAGCATCGAATCGTATTCCCCATACATTAATTCCACTCAAGTTTTCAATCAATTCACTATATCCGCTCAATTCACCCGTTCCGTCATGAACGAGGAATGCATTAGCCTGATCATCTGCGTGCTCATTCAACGGAAGAATTCCCTTCACGTATTGAACATCTGAACTTATCAATCGATCCAATTCACGAACAATCGGGTTTTGAATGAACTCAAACAATGGAATTTTTACCCCGAATTCATTCTCAATTCTTACAAGAAGATTGACTGCTTTAAGGGAATGCCCACCAAGCTCGAAGAAGGTATTATTGATACCAACCTCGGAAACTTCCAACTCCAGAACTTCAGCCCAGATTTCACACAATTTATGCGCGATTCTCGTCTCAGGAGCAACGTATTCTGTTCCGGCTGATGTATCTGGTTCAGGAAGTGCCTTATGATCCACTTTGCCGCTAACATTCAATGGAAGTTGATCCATCTGAACGTAGTATGAAGGAATCATGTAGTTCGCGAGTTTATCTAAAAGATAGTCTGACAATTCGTAACCTTTAAGTTCCGTTTGAGCCACAAAATATGCCACCAGGAATGGTTCTCTTTCGCTTTGATTTGCCACAACCACAACCTCTGAAATCTGATTGTGCGTAAGGAGTTGATTTTCGATTTCACCCAGTTCAATTCTCAATCCTCTGATTTTCACTTGTTGATCAACACGTCCAATGAATTCAAGGTTTCCGCCATTCGACCATTTTACAAGGTCACCCGTTTTATACATTTTTTCACCGGGTACATATGGGTTCTCGATAAACTTACTATTCGTTTTCTCCCCGTCGTTCAGGTATCCTTTGGTAACTCCAACACCTCCCAAACATAACTCGCCAATAGTTCCTTCCGGCACCAATTTACCATGTGAATCACAGATGTATGCTCTGGTGTTTGCGATTGGCTTCCCAATGTAGATTTTATTGTTTGCAATTTGATCCTGAGTGATCTCCGAAACAATGGACGTAACCGTTGTTTCCGTTGGGCCATAAGCATTGAAAATTCGATAATCGTTAATGTAAGGTTCTATTGTTGAGATTTTACACGCTTCTCCTCCCAAAACAATTCGTTTCAGTGATGGATGTTTCTCGATTTTCAGGTTGTCCAAGAATGATGGGGTCAAATCGACGTGTGTCAGACCTTTCTTTCTGATAGTTTGGTTGAATACCATTTTGTTCAACAAATCCTCCTTGGACAATAACACCAATTCTGCTCCATTGGCAAGTGCCAACCAAATCTGTTCTACAGAAGCATCAAACAGCATGGACGAGAATAATAGAATCTTATCACTTGCATCCACTCCGTATGTTTGGGTAAGTGATTCAATAAGATTTGGAACTCCTCGGTGTGGAACCTGAACCCCCTTAGGAACACCTGTAGATCCCGAGGTATAGATGATATAAGCAACATCGTCACCTGTAAGATTCAATGGTAAGTTGTCTGTTCCGAATTGCTCCAACTCTTCATCTTCCAGAGAAACACATTTAGCAATTGCACTGTACTGGTCATGGTACGTCTCCGATGAAATTAGTACTGATACCTGCGAATCGTTCATCATCGCTTCGTTACGAACAACCGGTTGCTCTCCATCAAGAGGTAAATACGTTGCTGAAGCTTTTACAATTCCGAGCATAGCAACTATCACTTCAATGGATCGATCTACAATCAAACCAACAACGTCTCCAGGCAGAACTCCGTGCGATTTTAAGAATCCTGCCATTTGATTCCCTCGAGCATTTAACTCTTCATACGTAAGCGAAGTCTCCCCCATGGAAAGCGCAATTTTGTGCGGCGTTCGTTCGCTTTGGCGCTCTAGCATTTCAGGAAGCGTATCTCCGTATGTAACAGGAAACAGTTGACTTATCGCATACTTCTGAAGCCTTTCATTCTCGCTTTCACCCAGAATATCGATATCTGCAATTCGAACTTCCTTGTTGGAAATGATCTGATCCAATATTGCGCTCAAGTATGTTGTCATTCGTTCAATTGTCTCACGTTTGAACGCTTTCAATGCATACTCAAAATTGAAGTGGATGAGGTCGCCATTTTCGAATACTGTCAGGGTCAAATCTTTCAATGCCTGATTCTGGTCCGCATCAAATTGTCCTACCTTCAAATCTCCGAGGAATAGCTCTGGGGTTTCAAAGTTTTGATACGCGAAGAATACTTCGAACCAACTTGTGTGTCCCACTTCATTTTCGTCAAAGACGTATGCCTGAGATTCAAAACTGTCGATCGATTTTTGGTGCACTTTTCTTGTGAACGCACTAAATGTATCGTTGGTATCCACCTGGTTTCTCAGGTGCAGGGTGTTGATGAATACACCTATTGTATCCTGAAACTCTGTTCTGGAACGTCCTGCTACCGGAGTTCCTAAAACGATATCGTTTTGATTTGTGATTTTGTTTAGAAGGACATTGAAGATGGAGAAAGTGGTAACGAACATCGTTGTTCCCTCTTCTTTGTTGAAGGCTTTCAAAGCGTCCACTTGCTCATTCGTCAAACTAATGGTAATCGAATCTCCTTCGTTTGAACTCTCAGAATCCACATTTTCGAAGTCTTTCGGCAGTTCCAGAAGTTCAGGATCTCCCTCAAATTCCTTGATCCAGAATTCTCTTTGTCTTTGTAGTTCTTTTTGCGCTTCTTCCGATTGTTCCCAGGCAACAAAATCTCTATATCGATAATTGATTTCTGGCAATTCTTCGTTATTGAACAAGGCCATAAAGTCGTTGATTAGAACACCTGTTGAGACGCCATCTGCAACAATATGATGAATATCTACAACCATTACGTGTTCATCTAAATCCAATTTGAAAAGGCCAACGCGTATCAAGCAGGTTTGTTCCAAATCAAACGCTCTGATGAATGCTTTCACCTGATCGTTTACTGTATCTGAGCTTGATTCATGGAATTCAATGGCAAATTCAAATTCATCATTGATTTGCTGCTTAGGTTCTCCTTCCACTTTTACAAATGAAGTTCTCAAACTTTCATGGCGTTGAATCAATTGATTGAACTTTTCTTCGAGCATCGGAATGTCCAATTCTCCATGAAGTACAACGCTACTGTACATGTTGTTGAGTGTAGAAGTTTCGTCCATCTCGTACATGTAGTACATCTGCTCCTGTGCCATTGAAAGTGGATAGTAGTCCTGATCTTCTACTTTTTGCAACTCAACGAATGCAGATTTCTGTGATCCATCAATGTGAACCGCCAATGACTTAATGTCCTGAAATTCGAAGATGTCATTTAAGGTGGTTTCAACTTCTAAATCCTTGTGAATTTTGTTGTTTAGGAATGCTGCTCTGAGTGAATGTCCTCCCAAATCGAAGAAATTATCCGTAGTACCTATAATGTCTTCTTCCAAATGCAAGATTTCTGACCAAATCTTTACCAGCGTAATTTCCGTAGGCGTAGTTGCCTTTTGGTAGTCCTCGCTCTTGGTTATTTCAGGATCAGGAAGTTGTTTGTAATCAAGTTTACCATTACGGTTCATCGGGAAACGATCCATGTGTACGTAATGCATTGGGATCATGTATTCTGGGAGGGTTTGTGATAAGTGTTCCTGGATCTCTTTATCGCTCAACTGCTCTCCCGTGTAATATCCAACCAGGTATTTGTCTTCCCCTCGTTTGCGGGCAACTGCCACACCTTCATTGATCTGTGAATGCGCATTCAACTGATTGCTGATCTCACCCAACTCAATACGGTACCCTCTGATCTTTACCTGACTGTCTATTCGACCCAGATACTCGATGTTCCCATTCGAAAGCCAGCGGACCAAATCTCCTGTGCGGTATACTCTATCTTCCTCCATCCAGTCATAGCTCACAAACGAACGGTTGGTCAACTCCTCGTTATTCATATAACCTCGTGCAAGACCCATTCCGCCAACGCACAACTCTCCCGCTACTCCTCGTGGCAACAATTTGCCTTCTGCATCCAGAACATAGAAACGGGTATTCGCCATCGGCTTACCTATCGGGACCTGACGCTCAACTGATAAATCTGAAAGGGAATATCGACTACAGTAAATCGTAGCCTCTGTAGGTCCGTAAATGTTCTCCAATCGTGCCGCATAGTTCAACCCATTGTACTTCTTAACCAACTCCAATGGCAGGGCCTCTCCCGCTAAAAAGAAGTACTTCAATGAAGACAGCTCAACCCCTGATTCCAAACTGTCGGTAAACAACTGGAACATTGATGGTACAAAGTTGATATGCGTTACACGGTAAGAGGCAATCGCTCGTAAAATAGCCGCTGGGCTCCCCTCCATTCCGCTGTCAAGAATACCCAAAGACCCTCCGTTATGATACCAACCAAAGAGCTCTGATAGCGAGACATCAAACGTATAAGTGGTCTTTAATAAGAAGCAATCCTGCTCTTCCATGGGGTAATGACGATCCATGTCCATCACTATGTTCTGCAAAGAACCGTGTTCGATCATCACTCCTTTTGGTTTACCTGTCGATCCAGATGTATAGATGATGTAAGCCAGATCTGATGCATCTAGTGATACTTTGTCCAGCGCTACATTGTATGTTGCAATGGTTGATTTGATCGCATTGTACGACAATACCGCACAGTTGCTCTGATAGCTGTCGCCACTGATCAACAAACGCATCCCTGAATCAGAAACAATCGTCTCTACACGCTCCGATGGGTAGGTAACTCCCATGGGGATGTAAGCCCCTCCTGCTTTCATTACTCCGTAAATCAACGGTAGCAGATCCAGGTTGCGATCCAAAACCAATCCAACCACATCACCCTTCTCAATACCACATTCGTGCTGCAGGTAAGAGGCAATTTTGTCCGATACTTCAGACAGCTCGCCATAACTCATGCTTCCTTCCGTGCTCTGAAGTGCAACGTTGTTCTTAAAGAGCGCTACCTGCGACTCAAAGTGATCCATCACTGTGGCGTAAGGCCCTGTGGATACAGCCGTATTGTTAAAGTCTATAAGTTGCTCTGTTCTCTCTTCTTCGGAGAGAAGGCTGATCTCTGAGAGCAAAACCGATTCATTCTCCAAGACGGCGCTTACTACCGACTTAAAGTAGCTCACAAAACGATCAATAGTCCTTGGATCAAATAAATCCGTTGCGTATTCAAATGAAAAATACAACGCTCCTTGCGTGCCTTCGCTGGCAGATAAGGTCAAATCAAACTTCGAGACCCTGTGATCGTCCGCGACCATCTCTACGCTCAAACCTGGAAGATCCAGATCCTGATCTTCGGAACCAAAACTACCATAGGTAAACATCACATCGAAAAGGGGATTACGACCCGATACACGTTCTACATTCAAATCGTTGATCAACTCTTCATAAGGATAACTCTGATGCTCAAAGCTCGATAAGGTCTCTTCCTTGAGTTTCGATAAGAAAGCTGTGTAAGAAAGAGCTCCCTGAGGAGACGTTCTCAGGGGAAGCGTGTTGACAAACATACCGATGATATTGTCCAGATCTGCATGCTCGCGACCCGCGACAGGTGTCCCGATTACAATGTCGTGCTGGTTACCCAACTTGCTGAGCAAAATGGAATACATCGACAATAGGACCATGTACATCGTAGAGCCTTCCTTTTGAGCAAGACTTTGTAGCGCTCTACTCTTGTCTGCACTCAAGGAAAAGTTCTTTATCTCTCCCCTGTATGAAGCCTCTGAGGGGCGTGAACGGTCATAAGGAAGATCCAATACTTCCAACTCTTTGCCGTACAGATCCAACCAAAAATCGCGCGAGTGAGATATCAACTTCTGTTGCTCTTCACTTTGCTGCCACTCTGCATAATCCTTGTATTGTAATGGAAGTGCTTCCAACTGCTCATCGTTGTAGATGCGCAAGAAATCACTCAACAATACGCCATGTGAAACACCATCGCTCACAATGTGGTGCATGTCCATTAACAGGTAGTGAGTAGCATCATTCTCAGACATTACTCCCACTCTCAAAAGACTATCATCTGCCAGGTTGAATGGACGAACAAAATTCTTCATTACAGCATTGATATCGGGCTGTGTTTCTAATCGTTCAATTTCAAAAGAAACATCTTCCAAAATATGCTGGTAAGGAACTCCGTCCTCTACTACAAAACGGGTTCTAAAACTCTCGTGACGCGCTACAACTTTGTTGAATACAGATGATAACTTCGCTATATCCAAATCACCGGTGATCTTCAACACCTGTGGCATGTTGTAGGTAAGTGATGCGCCCTCAAAGCCATTCAAAAAGTGCAAGCGGCGCTGCGCTGAAGAAAGTACGTATCTATCTTTGATCTCTGACTTTGGAATCGCACTCCAGCTTGAGGCTTCCAATGACTGCAGGTGTGCTCCCAAACTCTCCAAAGTCGTAAAGCGGAACAGGTCCTTTAAGGCTACACCCAAGCCCAAATCTTTATGGATACGGTTCACGACCACCGTTGCGTTCAACGAGTGACCTCCCAAACTAAAGAAGTTCATCGTTGATCCAATCGTACCAACATCCAACTTCAATACCTCTGACCAGATCGATGCCAAAGCATGCTCCATGTCTGTCTGTGGTGCTACATACAAATCCGAAGACGTGACATCCGGATCCGGAAGCTGTTTGGTGTCCAGCTTGCCGCTATGGTTCATCGGGAAACGATCCATGTGTACATAATGCATCGGGACCATGTATTCTGGAAGGGTTTGTGATAAGTGTTCCTGGATCTCTTTCTCACTCAACTGCTCTCCTGTGTAATATCCAACCAGGTATTTGTCTTCTCCTTTTTTGCGGGCAACTGCCACACCTTCATTGATCTGTGGATGCGCATTCAACTGATTGCTGATCTCGCCCAACTCAATACGATACCCTCTGATCTTTACCTGACTGTCTATACGACCCAAATACTCTATGTTCCCATTCGAAAGCCAGCGAACCAAATCTCCTGTGCGGTATACTCTATCTTCCTCCATCCAGTCATAACTCACAAACGAACGGTTGGTCAACTCCTCGTTATTCATATAACCTCGTGCAAGACCCATTCCGCCAACGCACAACTCTCCCGCTACTCCTCGTGGCAACAATTGGCCTTCTGCATCCAGAACATAGAAACGGGTATTCGCCATCGGCTTACCTATCGGGACCTGACGCTCAACTGATAAATCTGAAAGGGAATATCGACTACAGTATATCGTAGCCTCTGTAGGTCCGTAAATGTTCTCCAATCTTGAAGGCAGATTCAATGCCCGAAATTTATTCACTAACTCAATTGACAAACTCTCCCCCCCACAAATGCAGAATTTTAGTGATTCCAATTTTGAAACGGAGTTCATCGTAACAGCTTCATCAACAAAAACGGAAAGCATTGAAGGAACGAACGTAATATGCGTAACTCCAAATCTATTTACGGTATCAATGATCTCTGATGATACCGCTTCTGCATCTTTCTTCAATACGGTCATTGATCCACCATGGGCGAACCATGACATCAGTTCCAGCACTGAAAAGTCAAACGTATATGCTGATTTTAGAAGAATACTTTCTCCCTCTTTTACTGGGTAGATTCGATTTGTATCAGAAATAATGTTCTGCAAGGAACCGTGTTCGATCATCACGCCCTTGGGCTTACCTGTCGATCCAGATGTATAGATGATGTACGCCAGATCTGATGCATCTAGTGATACTTTGTCCAGTGCTACATCGTATGTTGCAATGGTTGATTTGATCGCATTGTACGACAATACCGCACAGTTGCTCTGATAGCTGTCGCCACTGATCAACAAACGCATCCCTGAATCAGAAACAATCGTCTCTACACGCTCCGATGGGTAGGTAACTCCCATGGGGATGTAAGCCCCTCCTGCTTTCATTACTCCGTAAATCAACGGTAGCAGATCCAGGTTGCGATCCAAAACCAATCCAACCACATCACCCTTCTCAATACCACATTCGTGCTGCAGGTAAGAGGCAATTTTGTCCGATACTTCTGACAGCTCTCCATAACTCATGCTTCCTTCCGTGCTCTGAAGTGCAACGTTGTTCTTAAAGAGCGCTACCTGCGACTCAAAGTGATCCATCACTGTGGCGTAAGGCCCTGTGGATACAGCCGTATTGTTAAAGTCTATAAGTTGCTCTGTTCTCTCTTCTTCGGAGAGAAGGCTGATCTCTGAGAGCAAAACCGATTCATTCTCCAAGACGGCGCTTACTACCGACTTAAAGTAGCTCACAAAACGATCAATGGTCGTTGGATCAAATAAATCCGTTGCGTATTCAAATGAAAAATACAACGCTCCTTGCGTGCCTTCGCTGGCAGACAGGGTCAAATCAAACTTCGATACCGTGTGATCGTCCTCAACCATCTCTACGCTCAAACCTGGAAGATCCTGATCCTGATCTTCGGAACCAAAACTACCATAGGTAAACATCACATCGAAAAGGGGGTTACGACCCGATACACGTTCTACATTCAATTCGTTGATCAACTCTTCATAAGGATAACTCTGATGCTCAAAGCTCGATAAGGTCTCTTCCTTGAGTTTCGATAAGAAAGCTGTGTAAGAAAGAGCTCCCTGAGGAGACGTTCTCAGGGGAAGCGTGTTGACAAACATACCGATGATATTGTCCAGATCTGCATGCTCGCGACCCGCTACAGGTGTACCGATTACAATGTCTTGCTGGTTACCCAACTTGCTGAGCAAAATGGAGTACATTGACAACAGGACCATGTACATCGTGGAGCCTTGCTTTTGCGCAAGACTTTGTAGCGCTTTGCTCTTGTCTGCACTCAAGGAGAAGTTCTTTATCTCTCCACTGTATGAAGTCTCTGATGGACGTGAACGGTCATATGGAAGTTCCAATACTTCCAACTCTTTGCCATACAGATCCAACCAAAAATCACGTGACTGAGAAATCAACGCCTGTTGCTCTTCGCTTTGCTGCCACTGAGCATAATCCTTGTATTGTAAAGGCAGTGCTTCCAACTGCTCATCGTTGTAGATGCGTAAGAAATCACTCAGCAATACACCATGCGAAACACCATCGCTGATGATGTGGTGCATGTCCATTAACAAGTAGTGCTCTTGCGGCGATACTTGTTGCAGTCCAACGCGTAACAAAAGATCCTCTGTCAAATCAAACGGACGAATGAAATCACTCATTAACGTCTTAAGGTCCGCCTGGGCAGATAGGTGTTCGATTTCAAAAACAACATCCTCCAAGATCTGCTGGTATGGGATCCCGTCCTCTACTACAAAACGGGTTCTAAAACTCTCGTGACGCGCTACAACTTTGTTGAATACAGATGATAACTTCGCTATATCCAAATCACCGGTGATCTTCAACACCTGTGGCATGTTGTAGGTAAGTGATGCGCCCTCAAAGCCATTCAAAAAGTGCAAGCGGCGCTGCGCTGAAGAAAGTACGTATCTATCTTTGATCTCTGACTTTGGAATCGCACTCCAGCTTGAGGCTTCCAATGACTGCAGGTGTGCTCCCAAACTCTCCAAAGTCGTAAAGCGGAACAGGTCCTTTAAGGCTACATCCAAGCCCAAATCTTTATGGATACGGTTCACGACCACCGTTGCGTTCAACGAGTGACCACCCAAACTAAAGAAGTTCATCGTTGATCCAATCGTACCAACATCCAACTTCAATACCTCTGACCAGATCGATGCCAAAGCATGCTCCATGTCTGTCTGTGGTGCTACATACAAATCCGAAGACGTTACATCAGGATCAGGAAGTTGTTTGGTATCCAGCTTGCCGCTATGGTTCATCGGGAAACGATCCATGTGTACGTAATGCATTGGGATCATGTATTCTGGAAGGGTTTGTGATAAGTGTTCCTGGATCTCTTTCTCGCTCAACTGCTCTCCTGTGTAATATCCAACCAGGTATTTGTCTTCTCCTTTTTTGCGGGCAACTGCCACACCTTCATTGATCTGTGGATGCGCATTCAACTGATTGCTGATCTCGCCCAACTCAATACGATACCCTCTGATCTTTACCTGACTGTCTATACGACCCAAATACTCTATGTTCCCATTCGAAAGCCAGCGAACCAAATCTCCTGTGCGGTATACTCTATCTTCCTCCATCCAGTCATAACTCACAAACGAACGGTTGGTCAACTCCTCGTTATTCATATAACCTCGTGCAAGACCCATTCCGCCAACGCACAACTCTCCCGCTACTCCTCGTGGCAACAATTGGCCTTCTGCATCCAGAACATAGAAACGGGTATTCGCCATCGGCTTACCTATCGGGACCTGACGCTCAACTGATAAATCTGAAAGGGAATATCGACTACAGTATATCGTAGCCTCTGTAGGTCCGTAAATGTTCTCCAATCGTGCCGCATAGTTCAACCCATTGTACTTCTTAACCAACTCCAATGGCAGGGTCTCTCCCGCTAAAAAGAAGTACTTCAATGAAGACAGCTCTACTCCTGATTCCAAACTGTCGGTAAACAACTGGAACATTGATGGTACAAAGTTGATATGCGTTACCCCATAAGAGGAAATCGCTCGTAAAATAGCCGCTGGGTTCCCCTCCATTCCGCTGTCAAGAATACCCAAAGAACCTCCGTTATGGTACCAACCAAAGAGCTCTGATAGCGAGACATCAAACGTATAGGTCGTCTTTAGTAAGAAACAGTCCTGCTCTTCCATTGGGTAATGACGATCCATGTCCATCACTATGTTCTGCAAGGAACCGTGTTCGATCATCACGCCCTTGGGCTTACCTGTCGATCCAGATGTATAGATGATGTACGCCAGATCTGATGCATCTAGTGATACTTTGTCCAGTGCTACATCATATGTTGCAATGGTTGATTTGATCGCATTGTAAGACAATACCGCACAGTTGCTCTGATAGCTGTCGCCACTGATCAACAAACGCATCCCTGAATCAGAAACAATCGTCTCTACACGCTCCGATGGGTAGGTAACTCCCATGGGGATGTAAGCCCCTCCTGCTTTCATTACTCCGTAAATCAACGGTAGCAGATCCAGGTTGCGATCCAAAACCAATCCAACCACATCACCCTTCTCAATACCACATTCGTGCTGCAGGTAAGAGGCAATTTTGTCCGATACTTCAGACAGCTCGCCATAACTCATGCTTCCTTCCGTGCTCTGAAGTGCAACGTTGTTCTTAAAGAGCGCTACCTGCGACTCAAAGTGATCCATCACTGTGGCGTAAGGCCCTGTGGATACAGCCGTATTGTTAAAGTCTATAAGTTGCTCTGTTCTCTCTTCTTCGGAGAGAAGGCTGATCTCTGAGAGCAAAACCGATTCATTCTCCAAGACGGCGCTTACTACCGACTTAAAGTAGCTCACAAAACGATCAATAGTCCTTGGATCAAATAAATCCGTTGCGTATTCAAATGAAAAATACAACGCTCCTTGCGTGCCTTCGCTGGCAGATAAGGTCAAATCAAACTTCGAGACCCTGTGATCGTCCGCGACCATCTCTACGCTCAAACCTGGAAGATCCAGATCCTGATCTTCGGAACCAAAACTACCATAGGTAAACATCACATCGAAAAGGGGATTACGACCCGATACACGTTCTACATTCAAATCGTTGATCAACTCTTCATAAGGATAACTCTGATGCTCAAAGCTCGATAAGGTCTCTTCCTTGAGTTTCGATAAGAAAGCTGTGTAAGAAAGAGCTCCCTGAGGAGACGTTCTCAGGGGAAGCGTGTTGACAAACATACCGATGATATTGTCCAGATCTGCATGCTCGCGACCCGCGACAGGTGTCCCGATTACAATGTCGTGCTGGTTACCCAACTTGCTGAGCAAAATGGAATACATCGACAATAGGACCATGTACATCGTAGAGCCTTCCTTTTGAGCAAGACTTTGTAGCGCTCTACTCTTGTCTGCACTCAAGGAAAAGTTCTTTATCTCTCCCCTGTATGAAGCCTCTGAGGGGCGTGAACGGTCATAAGGAAGATCCAATACTTCCAACTCTTTGCCGTACAGATCCAACCAAAAATCGCGCGAGTGAGATATCAACTTCTGTTGCTCTTCACTTTGCTGCCACTCTGCATAATCCTTGTATTGTAATGGAAGTGCTTCCAACTGCTCATCGTTGTAGATGCGCAAGAAATCACTCAACAATACGCCATGTGAAACACCATCGCTCACAATGTGGTGCATGTCCATTAACAGGTAGTGAGTAGCATCATTCTCAGACATTACTCCCACTCTCAAAAGACTATCATCTGCCAGGTTGAATGGACGAACAAAATTCTTCATTACAGCATTGATATCGGGCTGTGTTTCTAATCGTTCAATTTCAAAAGAAACATCTTCCAAAATATGCTGGTAAGGAACTCCGTCCTCTACCACAAAACGGGTTCTAAAACTCTCGTGACGCGCTACAACTTTGTTGAATACAGATGATAACTTCGCTATATCCAAATCACCAGTGATCTTCAACACCTGTGGCATGTTGTAGGTAAGTGATGCGCCCTCAAAGCCATTCAAAAAGTGCAAGCGGCGCTGCGCTGAAGAAAGTACGTATCTATCTTTGATCTCTGACTTTGGAATCGCACTCCAGCTTGAGGCTTCCAATGACTGCAGGTGTGCTCCCAAACTCTCCAAAGTCGTAAAGCGGAACAGGTCCTTTAAGGCTACATCCAAGCCCAAATCTTTATGGATACGGTTCACGACCACCGTTGCGTTCAACGAGTGACCTCCCAAACTAAAGAAGTTCATCGTTGATCCAATCGTACCAACATCCAACTTCAATACCTCTGACCAGATCGATGCCAAAGCATGCTCCATGTCTGTCTGTGGTGCTACATACAAATCCGAAGACGTTACATCAGGATCAGGAAGTTGTTTGGTGTCCAGCTTGCCGCTATGGTTCATCGGGAAACGATCCATGTGTACATAATGCATCGGGATCATGTATTCTGGAAGGGTTTGTGATAAGTGTTCCTGGATCTCTTTCTCGCTCAACTGCTCTCCTGTGTAATATCCAACCAGGTATTTGTCTTCTCCTTTTTTGCGGGCAACTGCCACACCTTCATTGATCTGTGGATGCGCATTCAACTGATTGCTGATCTCGCCCAACTCAATACGATACCCTCTGATCTTTACCTGACTGTCTATACGACCCAAATACTCTATGTTCCCATTCGAAAGCCAGCGAACCAAATCTCCTGTGCGGTATACTCTATCTTCCTCCATCCAGTCATAACTCACAAACGAACGGTTGGTCAACTCCTCGTTATTCATATAACCTCGTGCAAGACCCATTCCGCCAACGCACAACTCTCCCGCTACTCCTCGTGGCAACAATTGGCCTTCTGCATCCAGAACATAGAAACGGGTATTCGCCATCGGCTTACCTATCGGGACCTGACGCTCAACTGATAAATCTGAAAGGGAATATCGACTACAGTATATCGTAGCCTCTGTAGGTCCGTAAATGTTCTCCAATCGTGCCGCATAGTTCAACCCATTGTACTTCTTAACCAACTCCAATGGCAGGGTCTCTCCCGCTAAAAAGAAGTACTTCAATGAAGACAGCTCTACTCCTGATTCCAAACTGTCGGTAAACAACTGGAACATTGATGGTACAAAGTTGATATGCGTTACCCCATAAGAGGAAATCGCTCGTAAAATAGCCGCTGGGTTCCCCTCCATTCCGCTGTCAAGAATACCCAAAGAACCTCCGTTATGGTACCAACCAAAGAGCTCTGATAGCGAGACATCAAACGTATAGGTCGTCTTTAGTAAGAAACAGTCCTGCTCTTCCATTGGGTAATGACGATCCATGTCCATCACTATGTTCTGCAAGGAACCGTGTTCGATCATCACGCCCTTGGGCTTACCTGTCGATCCAGATGTATAGATGATGTACGCCAGATCTGATGCATCTAGTGATACTTTGTCCAGTGCTACATCATATGTTGCAATGGTTGATTTGATCGCATTGTAAGACAATACCGCACAGTTGCTCTGATAGCTGTCGCCACTGATCAACAAACGCATCCCTGAATCAGAAACAATCGTCTCTACACGCTCCGATGGGTAGGTAACTCCCATGGGGATGTAAGCCCCTCCTGCTTTCATTACTCCGTAAATCAACGGTAGCAGATCCAGGTTGCGATCCAAAACCAATCCAACCACATCACCCTTCTCAATACCGCATTCGTGCTGTAGGTAAGAGGCAATTTTGTCCGATACTTCTGACAGCTCTCCATAACTCATGCTTCCTTCCGTGCTCTGAAGTGCAACGTTGTTCTTAAAGAGCGCTACCTGCGACTCAAAGTGATCCATCACTGTGGCGTAAGGCCCTGTGGATACAGCCGTATTGTTAAAGTCTATAAGTTGCTCTGTTCTCTCTGCTTCGGAGAGAAGGCTGATCTCTGAGAGCAAAACCGATTCATTCTCCAAGACGGCGCTTACTACCGACTTAAAGTAGCTCACAAAACGATCAATGGTCGTTGGATCAAATAAATCCGTTGCGTATTCAAATGAAAAATACAACGCTCCTCCCTGCCCTTCGCTGGCAGATAAGGTCAAATCAAACTTCGAGACCCTGTGATCGTCCTCAACCATCTCTACGCTCAAACCTGGAAGATCCTGATCCTGATCTTCGGAACCAAAACTACCATAGGTAAACATCACATCGAAAAGGGGGTTACGACCCGATACACGTTCTACATTCAAATCGTTGATCAACTCTTCATAAGGATAACTCTGATGCTCAAAGCTCGATAAGGTCTCTTCCTTGAGTTTCGATAAGAAAGCTGTGTAAGAAAGAGCTCCCTGAGGAGACGTTCTCAGGGGAAGCGTGTTGACAAACATACCGATGATATTGTCCAGATCTGCATGCTCGCGACCCGCGACAGGTGTCCCGATTACAATGTCGTGCTGGTTACCCAACTTGCTGAGCAAAATGGAATACATCGACAATAGGACCATGTACATCGTAGAGCCTTCCTTTTGAGCAAGACTTTGTAGCGCTCTACTCTTGTCTGCACTCAAGGAAAAGTTCTTTATCTCTCCCCTGTATGAAGCCTCTGAGGGGCGTGAACGGTCATAAGGAAGATCCAATACTTCCAACTCTTTGCCGTACAGATCCAACCAAAAATCGCGCGAGTGAGATATCAACTTCTGTTGCTCTTCACTTTGCTGCCACTCTGCATAATCCTTGTATTGTAATGGAAGTGCTTCCAACTGCTCATCGTTGTAGATGCGCAAGAAATCACTCAACAATACGCCATGTGAAACACCATCGCTCACAATGTGGTGCATGTCCATTAACAGGTAGTGAGTAGCATCATTCTCAGACATTACTCCCACTCTCAAAAGACTATCATCTGCCAGGTTGAATGGACGAACAAAATTCTTCATTACAGCATTGATATCGGGCTGTGTTTCTAATCGTTCAATTTCAAAAGAAACATCTTCCAAAATATGCTGGTAAGGAACTCCGTCCTCTACCACAAAACGGGTTCTAAAACTCTCGTGACGCGCTACAACTTTGTTGAATACAGATGATAACTTCGCTATATCCAAATCCCCGGTGATCTTCAACACCTGTGGCATGTTGTAGGTAAGTGATGCGCCCTCAAAGCCATTCAAAAAGTGCAAGCGGCGCTGCGCTGAAGAAAGTACGTATCTATCTTTGATCTCTGACTTTGGAATCGCACTCCAGCTTGAGGCTTCCAATGACTGCAGGTGTGCTCCCAAACTCTCCAAAGTCGTAAAGCGGAACAGGTCCTTTAAGGCTACATCCAAGCCCAAATCTTTATGGATACGGTTCACGACCACCGTTGCGTTCAACGAGTGACCACCCAAACTAAAGAAGTTCATCGTTGATCCAATCGTACCAACATCCAACTTCAATACCTCTGACCAGATCGATGCCAAAGCATGCTCCATGTCTGTCTGTGGTGCTACATACAAATCCGAAGACGTGACATCCGGATCCGGAAGCTGTTTGGTGTCCAGCTTGCCGCTACGGTTCATCGGGAAACGATCCATGTGTACGTAATGCATTGGGATCATGTATTCCGGGAGGGTTTGCTCCAAATAAGCATAAAGCTCTCGATCTGATACCTGAGAACCCAAGTAATATCCAACGATAAACTTGTCCTCGCCACGCTTCTTGACAACCGCTACTGCTTCATCCACATTTGAGTGACTGCTCAAACGATTGCTAATTTCTCCAAGCTCAACGCGGAACCCTCTAATCTTTACCTGGCTGTCAATACGTCCCAAATAATCCAGACTGCCATCCGCTGCCCAGCGAACCAAGTCACCCGTACGGTACATTATCTCTCCCTCAACAAATGGGTTTTTAACGAACTTCTCAGCGTTTAATGTTTCATTATTCAAATATCCTTTCGATACTCCCTGTCCACTGATACATAATTCTCCTGAGGCTCCTTCTACAACAAGTCCTCCAGAAGAGTTCAAAACATAAACATGCGTGTTCTTCAGAGGACGTCCAATCGGTACACGATTATTGTCCAAATCCTCCTTTGTGATCTCACAGCAAACAGACGTTACAGTTGTCTCTGTCGGACCATATGTATTATACAACCTGAAACGATCGATGTGTTTTCTCAAAGTCGAGAGTTTACTCGCTTCGCCTCCTAAAACAACACGTCTCATAGAATTATCATCGGACAAATCGACACTCTCCAGATAGGTAGGAGTTAAATCCATGTGAGTCACTCCCTTCTCCTTGATATATGCATTGAAACTGCGACTATCCAGCAATGTTTCCTTCGGCACCATTACAAGACATCCTCCATGAAGCAACGCCAACCAAATCTGTTCTACAGAAGCGTCAAACAAAAGCGAAGAAAACTGAAGGACACGGTCCTGGTCATCCATTTTGTAGGTATTGGATAACGAGTCCATCAAGTTTAAAACAGAGTAATCGCTTGTCAATACACCCTTCGGATTACCTGTCGATCCCGAGGTATAAATAATGTATGGTGTCGACAATCCGTTACGGAGCGAAGGAATCTTTCCTGCTTGCGGATTCTTAAGAATCGCATCAATATCCACAGTGATCTCTTCACCAAGTTTCTCAATGCCTTCTGCGTTCGTCAATACCAATTTCGATTCCGTTTCTTCCAGCATGTGCTGAATACGAAGTTGTGGTTGGTTGGATTCCAATGCCATGTACGCGCATCCAGATTTAAGAATCCCGAGAATGCCTATCAGTGCATTTACGTTGCGCGACTCCAACAACCCGATAACTGATCTCGGAGCAATCTCCTGATCAATGATATATTGAGCCACTTTATTCGCCTCATCATTTGCTTGCTGATACGTAAGCGAATGAGTAGCATCCATAAGTGCTAAATTATTCGGAGTTGTGGCAACCTGCTCTTCGAAAGCATCCATCAACGAGCGCTGTTCATCTCGAGGTGCCAATTCAGGGTTCAACCCATGAATCAAACGATCACGCTCTTTCGAATCCAAAATCTCAATCTCTGAAATCAGGATTGATTGATTCTCTAAAATCGTCCCCACCACTGACTTAAAATAGTTCGCAAAACGATCGATTGTAGAACGGTCAAACAAGTCAGTCGAATACTCGAACGAGAAGAACAATTCTCCTTTTGCACCTCCACTTGCAGATAAGGTTAAATCGAACATAGAAGACGAGTGCTCTGACCCATACAATTCCAAATCGAGACCCGGCAAACTGAAATCCTTTTCCTCGTAATTCTCGAAAGAGAACATGACATCAAACAATGGATTTCGTCCGGCATTACGCTCTACATTCAACTCATTAATAAGCTCTTCATAAGGGTAACTTTGTTGATCAAAACATGCAAGCGTTTGATTTTTTAACTGTTTGAGAAAATCCTGATAGGTTTGATTGTCATCAAGTACTGTTTTTAGCGGAAGTGTATTAACGAACATTCCAATGATTCCCTGTAAGTCGGCATGATCTCGACCTGCAACAGGAGTACCAATTACCACTTCCTTCTGACTACTCAATTTACTTAGGAAGATGGAATAAATGGACAAAAGAACCATGTACATCGTGGAGCCTTCTTTATCAGCAAGGTTCTGCAGCGCTTTGCTTTGCTCCTCGTTCAAAGAAAATCCTGCGATATCTCCTTTGTAAGAATTCTCAGTAGGTCTTGGACGATCATACGGAAGCTCCAAAACATCGGGTTCAGATGAAAAAAGATCTAACCAAAAATCTTTTGCAATTGCTTTCGCTTTTTGCTGTTCTTCGCTTTGCTGCCACTCTGCATAATCCTTGTATTGAAGCGCTAAAGCAGGTAATTCCTGGTTGTTGTAGAAACTCAGGAAATCATGCAACAATACCCCATGCGAAACTCCATCACTAATTATGTGGTGCATATCCATCAGCAAGTAGTGTGTAGTATCGTCCTCAGACATAACTCCCACTCTCAAAAGGCAATCTTCAGATAAATCAAACGGACGAATGAATGACTTAATTACAGCATCGATTCCATCCTCTGAATTCAATACTTCCACCTTAAATGCATCCTCTTTCAAAATCTTCTGAAACGGAATACCATCCTCCAGTACAAAACGAGTTTTAAAACCATCATGACGTGCTACCAAGCGGTTAAATACGTCCGAAATTTTAGCGATTTCTAACGATCCGGTAACCTTTACGATTTGTGGAATGTTATAAGCAAGCGATTCTCTTTCGAACGAATTCAAAAAATGCAAACGTCGCTGTGCTGATGACAGCACATACAATTCTTTGTCCTTAGCTTTCGGGATGGACTGAAAATCTTCGGACTGACGCGAATTCTTTATGTAGTCGATCAATGCCTGCTTGTTATCTCGGATTTCCTGAATCAGAGACGAGGCATCAACGTCATTTGGCACTTGAAGTTTTAGCTGATCATCAACAACATCAATACTGATGTTTAGTTTTCTCAGTTTAAAAATTAGTTGCTCCATTAGTCTAAATAGTGATTTCGGTTGTGTTTGTTTTTTCTACAGTTTCGTTGCTTTTGAGCCACGTCTGTACTTCGATGTATTCCGCCAACTTTTCAATTGTTGCTCTGGAGAAAAATTCTCCAATAGGAACTTGTACATTCAGGTGTTTAAAAATCAAGGATGTCATGTCCAGCGCTTTCAATGAATCTCCGCCCAATTCGAAGAAATCATCACTGATGGAAATTTCCTGAACCCCGAAGAAGTGAAGCCAAAGCGACATTAGTTTCTTCTGTGTTTCATTCTCAAAATCTCCGGCAATTGAAGCTTCAATGGATGCCAATTCTTCTCCTGAAACCTCCTTAGTTTCCTGAATTCTGATTGAGAACATTCGTTCATTCAAATCCGAGCATGAAATTGAAATAATAGTATGGTCTCTCAATGCATAAGCCTTTTCGAACACCTCCCATATTTTGCTTTTATCAATGCCTTCATTTCCTCCCAAAAAATTCAATCCGTCCAGTTGAATAGAATACCAATTTTTAAGCCTCTGGTCCTGCTTGCTTCTTTCAAGTGATTTGTCCATCAAAAGATTGGCAGATGCATAGGCTCCATAATTCAATCCTCCGAGTTGTGCTGAAATAGAAGAACTCGTCACATAGAAATCAAGTTCTTTGTCAGCAAAGACATTTTTCAACGCTTCAAAGGCATTTTTCTTTGGGTTATTCTGTGCTTCGAAATGCTCGGGGCTCAATGCGGATAACGACTGAAAACTATCTCCTGTTGTCAATCCTGATGTTTGGAATACACCTCGAACTTTACCGTAAGTGTTTTCAATTTCTCCTGTTCGCTGCGCAATGTTTTCTTTATTCCAGGCATCTTCAGAAAGATACAGCAGATTGCCCTTCATAGCCTTCAACTCTTTGAATCGTTTGAGGCGAACTTTATCTCCTGATCCGGACTCATCAATTTTACTTCTTCCAAAAACGGCAACCGTACAATTGAAATCATTCAGTAACTTTTTGGCGAGCACAAAGGATAAGTTTCCAAGTCCACCGTATATCAAATAGGTACTTCCAGATACAATGAATTCCTGCTGCTCATCCGAAAGGCGCAATTTTGCCATTCTGCGTTTGAACAGCATCCCATTCTTTATAAGGAAATCATGCTTCTCTTCTTCAGCTAGTATTGATTGGATACATTCTTCTGTAATTTGTTCATCTTCGTTGATCTCCAAAGAATAAGCACGAACTCCCGGGCGCTCAATTTCAAACGTTTTAAGTAGCGGTAAAAATTGTGCGTTTTCAGGAGAAACCTGATTGGTTCCATCAAAGCTGTTTGTATCGGAGGTGACTAACACAAGTTGAAACGTTCCCGATAGATTTTCTGCAATTCCAGACAACAAATCACGGACCTTATCGCTGCTCATTGCACGACTATCCAAACAGACAAGGTCAGCCTCTCCATGAATCGTTTCTTCAGCTCCAATTTGTACTACGTCCTTTGAAATTGAGTTTAACTGCTCTTGAATTTGCCCGGAAGAATCTCCTGAAAACAACAACGATTTGTCCAATGAAATTTTCACTTGTTTGGTTGGATTTACGAAGCTCCATTCTTCTGTATAGAACCAATCTTCAATGTCATTTTGACCACCGGAAAGTCCCTGAATCAATTCAAAGGCATCAACGTCAGCGGGAAATTCGTAAGGATCGAATGAATACGTTGGTAATGAAATTCGTCGGCAGCTTTTTTCGTCCAATTGATTGATGTTGTCCATCTCCAATCCGTTCGTCCAGGCACTTGCCAATGAAGTCAGGAATTTAACGTAATCATTTACCTCTTCATTGGGGCGTCGAACCGTATGAATCATTCGGTGTTTTGAAGCGTCAAAATTCTCATTGGATCGAATCAACGACACTAAAGTATTTCCGGGACCAACCTCAACAAATATGGCTGCTTCCGTATCCAATACTGCACTTGCACAACTATCGAACTTCACTGCTTTTCGAAGTTGGTTTGTCCAATACTCAGGCTTGCACATTTCATCTGAAACGGTTGCTCCAGTCAGGTTGGAAATGATTTCTATTTCTGGTTTATTGAATGTTACTCCATCAAATTCCTGGGCAAATTCATCGAGAATCGGATCCATTAAAAATGAGTGAAAAGCATGCGATGTTTTCAACTCTTTGAATCGTATTCCTTTTTCAGTGAGAACTGCAATGATTGAATCGAGAATTTCCGTCTTTCCGGACAAAACAGTTGATTCAGGTCCATTCACTGCTGCTACATCCACAAATGAATACTCTTTAATTAACTCTTGTACTTCAGATTCTCTCAAAGCAATAGACAACATACTTCCAGCCTCAGTGCTCTGCATCAATTCTCCACGTTTCAATACAAGTTTGAGGGCCGCTTCAAAACAAAACACTCCTGCTATGCACGCTGCGGCGTATTCACCAATACTATGTCCGACCAATTGATCTGGTTTGATTCCTGTTTCCATCAATCGTTTGGCCATTGTGTACTCGAAAATGAAAAGTAGCGGTTGAGTAAACTGTGTTTGATGAATCTGATCATTGTTTCCAAAAACGATGCTCTTGAAATTAACTCCAGAATGCTTTTCTGCACTTTCAAAACACGTATCTAAGATCATTTGGAATCGAGTATCGTTATCATACAATTCTTTGTACATATTCGAATACTGAGCTCCCTGACCTGTGAACAAGAAACAAGTCTTGATTTTACCATTAATTGCTTTGTGCGTAGAACTTGTGTTCTCGAACTGAACATTCCCATTGGCGTCAACAATTAGATACGATCTGTAATCAAAGGCATGTCTTCCAACTGAAAGAGTATATGCGACATCTTCTATGTTTTGATCTGGATTCTCCGCAAGGAATTCCACTAATTGTTTTTGATTTCGCTTCAGTGCCGATTTTGTTTTAGCACTTGTCATCAATACATAATGACCTTCTTTGGCTGACCTCTTCCCTGTCTTAGGAGCTTCTTCCAATATTACATGCACATTCGTTCCTCCTATTCCGAAAGAACTCACACCTGCCCGAAGAGGGCCTGATGCCTGCCAGTCTGTAAGCTTATCTGTTACATAGAATGGACTGTTTTCAATTTCCATTGCTGGATTCGGTTCTGAAAAGTTTAAGCTCGGTGGAATCTGCCTATGCTTAAGTGCCAATACCGTTTTTATCACTCCGGCAACACCTGCAGCTTCATTCAAATGCCCGATGTTGGTTTTCACAGAGCCTAAACCACAAAATTGTTTTTCCGAAGAATTGAAAGCACGCGTCAAAGCACGAAGTTCGATGGGGTCTCCCATGTTGGTTCCTGTTCCGTGACCTTCCACGTAGCTTATAGATTCCGGTTTGATTCGTGCCATTTGAATCGCTTTGATAATGGCATTGCTTTGTCCATCTACGCTTGGTGAAGTGAAGGAAATTTTATCATTTCCGTCGTTATTCACTCCGGATCCCTTAATAATTGCGTGAATATTATCGTTGTCTGCAATGGCATCCTTCAATTTCTTTAGAACCACAACTCCAACACCATCTCCTCCAATGGTACCCGAAGCATCTTTATCGTAAGCACTACAATGACCATCTTTGGAAGCAATCATTCCTTCTTCGAAAAGATATCCCCGTCTGGAAAAATTACGAATGGAAACACCACCTGAAATAGCCATTTTACATTCTCCCAGAAGCAAACTCATACATGCTTTTTGAATGGCTACCAACGACGTTGAACAAGCTGTGTTTACATAAGCAACAGGACCTTTTAAGTTCAATAAAAACGCTGTTCTTGAACACATGAACGCAATGTTTCTATAGACTTTGGCTGAGTATTCATTAACCTCGCCAGTATTTGAAAGCATCGCATAATTTTCCCAATTCATGTTTGGCGTTCCTCCTGCAAACAAACCTATCTTTCCTCCAAAATTGAACGGGTCATAACCTGAATCTTCAAGGGCTTTCCAACACTCTTCATGAAAACGTCGCGTTTGTGGGTCTAACAGTTTCGCTTCAGCAGGCAAATAACCAAAGAAAGGCGCATCAAAAAGTTGCTTTGATTTCATATATCCATTAGCAGGCACGAAATTCTCGTGATCTATCATTGCTTCTGGCGTTCCCTCTTTGATAAGTTCTTCTTTGGAAAAGAATGTAATTTCTTCCTTCCCGCTTTTCAGCGTTTCCCAAAATTCATTTACTGAGTCTGATCCTGGGAATTGTCCAGACATACCAATAATGGCGATTTCTGTTCCGTTATATTGTTCTTTCATTTTCTTTTAATCTTGATCGAATAAGCTGAGCATACTGTCCATTTCTTCTACTTCTTCTTCCATTTGCTCCATGTCTTCTTCCAGCGTGTCTCCTTCTCCTAGCATGTGTTGAATCAAAGCCGAAATTGTAGGTGTAGAGAATAGCTGTGGAACGGAGATTTCCCAGCCTAATTCGCTCTTCATTTTTCCTAAAAGTTGAATGATCAGCAGTGAATTTCCACCCAATTCGAAGAAGCTGTTTTCAATACCTACTTCTGCAACTGGGAGTTGTAGTAATTCTGCCCAAATGGATACCAGTTTCTCTTCCATTTCTGTTTCGGCTGCAACAAATGAAGCGCTCGATTTGAAGTCTGGAGATGGCAAGGCTTTTTTGTCAATTTTTCCATTTGCGTTCAACGGCATCCTTTGCACCGGGATGCAGTAATCGGGAACCATGTAACCTGGGATTTTACCCACGAGATATTCCTTCAACTCATCCTGACTAACTGTTTCTTTGCCTTTGTAGTGAAGTAACAATCGAACATCTTCTCCGAACTCTTTTACGGAAACAACCGCGTGTTCAATACCAGGGTGCGAAAGCGCTACGGATTCAATTTCTCCTGTTTCTATGCGGTATCCTCTTACCTTGATCTGGTCGTCTTTTCTTCCGAGATAAATGAGTTCGCCTGTCGTTGTCCATCTTACCAAATCACCTGTTGCGTAAAGTCGCTGATTTGATATTTCAGGTCGTTCAATGAAGCTGTCGGCCGTTAATTCTTCTCGATTCAAATATCCCTTAGCGACACCTGAACCGCCGATGAATAGTTCCCCCACCATTCCCTTGGGAAGCAACTGATAATCCTGCCCTAAAACAAAAGCAGAATAATTAGCCAATGGTTTTCCTATACTAACCGGTTCTGCAACTTCATTACGGAATGTTGCCATTGTTGCCGTTATGGTCGTTTCTGTAGGTCCATATTCGTTATATACTGGCACCTTTTGTACAAACTTGTTGATCAATGAAGGTTTGCATTCTTCTCCTCCTGCAATGATTCGTTTTAAACTCGCAACAGGCCCCTCAAGTCTATCGAGAAAAGATGGCGTGGCATGAAGGTGTGTTATCCCTTTTTCTTCCATGTAGGCAACAAACTCAGGGATGTTTGGGATAAGTTGTTCTTCTACCAACACCAATCGTGCTCCGGTGCTCAGTGCCAACCAAATTTGTTCTACAGATGCATCAAAACTGATAGAGGCAAACTGCATAATTTTTTCGCTTCGGTCAATCTTGAAGGTTTCTCTTTGAGCATAAACAAGGTTGATAGCATTCTTGTGAAGAACCTCAACACCTTTTGGTTTTCCTGTAGATCCTGAGGTGTAAATAATGTAGGCTACGTCTTCTTCACGAACAGCTAACGAAGGTGAAGCAAAATTCGCTTGATTCAAAGCATCACTAACTTGTACAACCGCCAGGCTTCCTTCCAATTCATGATTCTCTACATCTGTTAAAAGAACTTTTACTGAAGCATCGTTGATCATAAAATCTTTGCGCTCTTCAGGCAATGTTGACTGGATCGGTAAATATGCTGCGCCCGACTTTAAAATACCAAGCATAGCCGTGATTAATTCGCAAGAGCGATTCATTTCCAACCCTACGACATCTCCCTGCTTAACCCCGTTTTCAATCAGGTGATTTGCAATGGCATTGGATTGATTTTCGGCCTCTGCGTATGTCATAAATTGCTCACCAATTTCAAGAGCAATTTCGTTCGGGTACAAGACTGCTGATTCCTCAAAGAAGCTATGAAGATATTCTCTAGGTTCGAAGGTTTGTTTTACTCCTGAGAATGCCAGAACCTCCTCTTTCTCCTCTTCCGAAAGCAATGAAATGCTGCCCAGATCTTGCACCGACAACTTTTGAAGTTGGTTGATAATGGTCTGGAACTGACCCGACATTCGGTTCAATAATTCCGCATCAATACCTGCCTTTGAAGAAAGCGTAATTGCCACAAATTTCTCTTCCTCATTGCATTCAACCTGTAGGTTGTTTCCATTTAAAGAAGAGGTGTTTCCATTCCAGTGAAATGCAAAGTTCAATGTGTCGTCTGCTCCGTAATTTGTCTTCAAATGTGCAAGGATGTCCTTCAATGGCAAATCGCTTTTTGCCTTGTTCTCCTCAACTACCGAAGACACTTTTTGGAAATACTCAGCTGGGGACTCGCTCGATTCAAAATCACTATTCACTATTGTTTCGTCCTTCCCATTCAAACAAGCAATAGTCTTCAATTGTTTTACCTGGTAGTTTTTATGGAAAATAATGAGGGAGATTCCCAGCATGAAATCTTCAATTTCTATATTGTATGATCTGGTGACTTCATGAAGTGCATTGGTTTCAATTTTGATCTGTTCACCAGAAGTTTCCTGAGACACTTCATTCGTTCTAGCTTGTTTCCAATCTTCTTCAAAATTCAATCGATCCTTCCAGAAACGAACCCGGTCAGGGAATAGCGACATATTTGATGGTTCTGTTTCCAATTGCACTTTAAAGGCGTCAGATTGCCAGAAAGTGTCAAATCCAGGAAGGGTGTTCTCAGATGCCTGAGCCAACTGATTCAAGGCATAGAGGAATACATGCTCGTATTGCTCATACGCACTTTCTGTCATGAAAGGAGACGCGTATTCGTGCATACACAGGATGCGCTCGTCGTTCATGTTGTAATTTGCATCGAAAGAAGTGTTTCCACGCAAGAAACTTTCGAAATCCATCACATCAACATCTGTATCTGTAGCCTCCTGCAATTCCAGGTTGTTCATTACATGCCAATTGATGAAGTTAAAAGTGGAATCGAACAATGGGTTTCCCTCGGTAGTGATCGCGCCAATTGCTTGATTAATCTCGAATAGTGAGAGTTGATCGTATTTCTTTACCTCCAGAAATTTCGTTTCAACTTGATTCAATAGCTCTTTCCAGCTGATGTCATCTTCAACTACCAAGCGGAATGGAACTTCATTTAAGAAACATCCTAAGATTTTATCGCCGTCTTCCTGCAATGGACGTGTAAAGGTGATCAACCCTACCAGTATATCCTTCTGACCGGAAAGAATTTTCATCGCATACAAGTACGCGGTGAAAAGAATCAGTTTGGTGTTCGTATTTAAGTCCGCCGCAGCTTTATGAACTCCGTCGAAAACATTTTGTGGATACTCCTTATGAACAGATTTGAATACCTTTCCTTCAGAGTAAACATCAAGGCTCAACTTTTCGTAATCCTTGAGTTCATTGATCCAGAAATCGCGTGTTGATTGATCTCTTTGCTGAACAATCTCTTGTTTGATGAAATCTTCGTAGGAACAACTTAGCGGGATGCTTTCTACTTCCTCTTCACGCATCAAACTTGCGTAAATATTGTTCAGTTCAGTTGTAAATGAGGCAACACTCCAGCCATCAAAAATGGCATGGTGGTATTCGTACAACAATTCGTGATGCGCCTCCGACAATTTGTAAACGATAATTCGCCAAAGCGGATGTTCATCCAGGTCGAAGTGTTTCTCTCGTGCCAGCCCAAGGTTCTTGTGAATGATTGATTTCTGTTCCTCAAAAGACAATCCACTTAGATCATGAAAAGCAATTCCTTGATCGACGGATTTATAGATAACGTGTGCAAAGTTCTCAAAGTCAAATCCTGTTCTCAAAATTTCGTGCTTGCCGATCATAATTTGCAAGGCTTGATTCAATTTGACTACATCCAAACGATCGTACGTTACATGCTGCATGATTTGCTCGAAGTAGAGCACATCATCTGGTCTTGATATATGAACAAAACACATCGCTTTCTCAATGGAACTCATTGGAAAAACGCGTTCAATATTCTCATTAGCATTCAACGCGAGATAGTTCGCTTCGAACTGCTCAATTTCCGCATTCACTTCGTCCTGCAGTTGCTCTCGAACGGAATCATCCGCATTCTCTATAATCTGACCCAATGCCATGATGGTATCATTCTCATACAACTCTACCATGGTCAAATTAGCTCCCAATTTTTCATTGATAGATCCAAGAACTCTCACCGCCAAAATAGAATCGCCCCCAATTCTAAAGAAGTGTTCATTGGTACTGATCATTTCTTGTTCCAGAACATCTTGCCAAATGGATAGCAAAGCTTGCTCCATTTTTGTTTCTGGCATCGTGAAATCCAATGTAGTTTTTCGTTCGATTCCAAGCAGGAACTTACGATCGACCTTTCCGTTCACTGTCAGTTTGAATTCATCTACCTGAATGAAGTAGGATGGTACCATGTACTCCGGAAGTTTACTTCCCAGGTATGTATGAAGTTGGTCTTCGTCGATATTATCTGTAGAACGATAATATCCCACTAACTGCAATCCACTAGCTCCTTCTTTAGGGAGAACCACGCTGTTCTGAACTCCTTCAAACTGGCGCATGACATGTTCAATTTCTCCAAGTTCCACGCGATTTCCGCGAATCTTTACCTGATTATCGATTCGACCTAAGAATTCAATGTTCCCGTCTGGAAGCCATCTCGCCAAATCACCTGTACGATACCATCTCGAATTTTCATCCAATGGATTTTGAACGAACTTTTCTGCGGTCAACTCGGGTCTTTTGAGGTACCCTTCAGCGAGGTTTACACCTCCAATAACCAACTCGCCAGGAACACCAATTGGAAGCAGTTGCAATTGTGCATTAACTACATACAATTGCGTATTATCGATAGGTTTCCCGATAGGTATTGAATTGTGTTCAATACCTCTTTCTACTTCGTAGCTAGAAACGTCAATTGTTGCTTCGGTTGGTCCATAGAGGTTGTGTAAACGAGCATTTCCAGCTTGCTTTAAAAAGCGCTGGGCATCAGGAGACTTTAATTCCTCACCACTGGCAAAAACATGTTTTAATGAAGATAGTGCTGCGTTCTCTTCATTCCCATTTAGGTGCCCAACGAAGGCCGTAAGCATAGAAGGGACAAAATGCATTACACTCACCTTTTCATCGTTGATTGTGTTCAACAATTCCTGAGGGATTTTTTCAACGCCACGATCGGCCAATACCAATTGTGCTCCAAACATCGACCACCAGAACAGCTCCCATATTGATACGTCAAATACCAGGGGCGTTTTTTGAAGAATTATGTCTTCCGAAGACAATGGATATTCATTTTGCATCCATTGCAGTCGGTTGATAATCGATCTATGTTTGATGATTGCACCCTTTGGCTTTCCTGTGGATCCTGATGTATAAATAATATACGCTCGTTCCTCAGGAGTACATTGTAGTTCGAAAGATTTCTCTTGCGACACCGCGTCTTCAACTGTGAAGCATTTTAGCGATCCAAATTCTTCTTTCTCTTCAGCATTCTCAACAAATAGTAATTGTGATGCACTATTTACCAGAACATATTCAGTTCTTTCTTCCGGATATTCCAGTGACATTGGAAGGTAGATGTTTCCAGATTTCAAAATTCCGAAAATGGTCACCATCAATTCCAACGAGCGTCCCATACGAACCCCTATAACCTGCTGCTCTGAAGTATTCCCGGATATCAAGTTGGCAACCTGATTGGACTTTTCATCCAATTCCAGATAGGTCATGCTTTTTCCGTTGTATCGAATTGCAGTATGATTGGGATTGCTTTCGACATTCTCACGGAACATATGCATTACCGTAGTATCTTCTCGAAATGCTTTCTCCGTATTATTGAATACATCAAGGATCATTTGTTGATGCTCACCCGATAAAAGTTGAACTTTTCCAATCTCCCGCTTAGGATCTGAAAGTACGTTCATAGTGAACTCCCAATACAAATCAGCCAGATATTTAGAAACCTCGACACCCTTCCCGGAAACATCAATTTTTAAGTCTTCTCCTTCTTGCGTAACCCTGAAAATCGAATGAAATTTCGATTGCGAATTTACCTTCTGTTGAAGAGGATAGTAGCTGAACCCAATCAGCGTACCTTCGGAAATTTCCTCTGAAGTAATGATCTGATCAAGTGCATAGCCCGAATGAGGAAGAGAAGATGCAATTTCTTTTTGAACTGCCATAACAATCTCGGAAAACTTCATGTCTCCATTCATCGTCAATCTAACTGGAAAAACATGTTCATCCTCATAATTCGGTGTGAACAATACAATGTCTTCTTTCCCCGTTAGTTTATGCACAAAAGCAAATAGCGTAGACATCAAAACCATGTGTTGGGCTTTGTCTGTAGGTGCAATTGCCTTAAGTTTTTCGTTAACTGATTTACTCAGGTTACGGTCTGAAATTGAGATGTCTCCGTTGGCTATATCCTGGAAGTATGGTACGTACTCTGCGCCTTTCAGTTTTTCTTCCCAATGAGAAACGGAGATCAGGTTCATCCTCTTTAGTGGTTCCATATATGGTTGTGGTGTATTATACCGTGGGTTCAAGGTCTCTTGAACTACTATTGTCTGATGTTATTTTCCTATAAATTGAATGATACGACGTCTTCTTCAACTGCTTTCGTTTCTCCTAACAACGCCTTTATTGGAGCATCCAATTGTTCTTTTACTTCGCTGATAAGCCTTACAAATCCATCCGAAAACTCCTTGATTTCCAATTCATTGAAATAGGCTGTAGAGTACTCCAAACGGAAGTGCATTTGAGCGTCATACTCGTGACAGAAAAGTGTAATCGGATACTTAAACGTTTCGGCGTTTAACGAATAGTGTTTGAACAATTCACCCACATTTTCACTTGGTTTCTCGAAGTTCTGGAATACAAACATTGCATTGAACAGCTCTACTGTACTACCATCTTCGTTTACGTTCTTAACGATATCAATTAGATCGTAAAGTTGATCGCTGTTTGCTTTCAAAATGTGCTTGTGCAAACGCTTCAAATTCTCTTTGAATGAAACCTCAAGATCTAGCTTGTAACGGATTGGCAATGTCTTCACGAACATTCCTACCATTTGCTGTGTTTCTTCGTGAATTCTTCCCGACGAGTTTGTTCCGATAACAACATCTGTTTGTCCTGAGAAATTGGACAAATACAAGTGGAACAGCATAAACAAACCGGAAAAGTCAGTCACATTCTCATCCTTTAGCGAATCAAGCACTGGTTTGTAAGCCTCTGTGTTTACGCTGAAATGATAGTTGTCACCGGCTGTACTGTCGGCAGCATTATCTTTAGCGATCAAAGGCAACTTCGGAAGTTCTGATTCAAAACTTTGCAACCAAAATTCACGGTGCTTGAGGTAATCTTCCGTCTTCTTATATTCAAATTCCCACTCCGCAAAATCTTTGTACTGAAGGGGAAGCTCTTTTAGAGAAACTCCGTTATACAAGCTTTTGAAGTCTTGAATCAAATTCATTTGAGACATTCCATCACAAACGATATGGTGAATGTCCATAACCAGAAGCCTTGCTTTTCCATCCACGTTAATCACTCCTCCACGAATCAATGGTGCCGATTCTAAAGCAAAAGGACGAATAAACGATGCAATTGCCTTGTTCAATGCTCCGTCGTTCTCCGCTTCGATCTTCTCCAATTTGAAATCTACCTGAGCGTGTACCTTCTGTTGAGGCCCTTCGGTAGAATTGTGGAAGGATGTACGTAATGGCTCGTGATGTTTGATTAACCCCTCGAATGCCTTTTGTGTTTTTTCGAAGTCAAATTCATCATTCAGCTCCCATGCCATCGGCATATTGAAGGATGTATCATTGTTGTCAAACGTGTACTTATAATAAATGCGTTGTTGTGCTGAGGATAGGTGGTATGCCTCTTTTACTGCTGCTTTATTGATTTGAACGTTGGTGTCTTTCTTAAGACCCTGAACTAACTTTGCCTGATCTTCAATTGTCAGGTTTTTGAAAACATCACTCAAGGCAATTCGTACGTCAAACTCTTTGAAGATTTTACCAATCAAACGCATGATGGACAATGAATTTCCTCCGATTTTCAAGAAGTTGTCTTTCACGGAAATGGATTTTCCAGGAAGCACCTCATTCCAGATTTTGAGTAATTGTGCTTCCAGTTCGTTTTGTGGTCCAAAGGTTTCTTCTTCTACCGGCGTGTAATTCTCAAGGCTTTTTAAGTCCAACTTCCCATTGCTCAAACGAGGCAATTCCTCCATAACGAAGAGTTGTTATGGTACCATATATGATGGCACAATAGCTCTCAATCCTTCCAAAACTTTGGCCTCTTCAACTGCGTTGTCCTTTTGATTTTGGATGTATCCAATCAACTGACGATCGTCTTCTGTTTCTCCGTCTTTTAAGATGACAGCCACGGCTTCTGCATCCGAAACGCTTTTCAAATGGAATTCCACTTCATCCATTTCTACACGGATACCACGAATCTTCACCTGTCGGTCATCACGTCCGACCAAATCCAGGATACCTCCGGGAAGCAGTCTTCCTTTATCTCCGGTTTTAAAAGCTGCTTTATTATTAATGGTGACAAACTTCTCCTTTGTCAACTCCGAATTATTCAAATATCCCTTTGTCAAGAACGGTGAAGCGATGTAAATATCTCCAGTCATCAACGGAGGACATGCTTTCATATCGTCGTTCAATACCAGGATTTCTGTATCAGCGATTGGCTTACCTACGGCAATCCGATTCTTTGTTGCATCAGCTGGTGTGATAACGTGAAAAGAGCGAATCATGGTTGTTTCTGTGGTCCCGTATAGATTGACTAGAGTTACTCGATCTCCTACTATATCCAACCAACGTTTCATATCCGCAGGATGAATTTTCTCCCCAGACATCAATACTCTTTTAAGTGCTGAATATGACTTTTCGGAAAGAGTTTTCATTGTTGATTAAGGCAAATACACTTGGTACACAGTGAATGTGAGTGATTTCATTTTCTTCAACCCACGTTCCAATATTCTCTGGTGTAAAGAAGTCGTCCTTAGCTGGTGGAATGCATAAAGTTGCGTTTGCAAACAAAGCGACAAAAACATCTCTTAAGAATGCATCAAAAAATGGGGAAATGAATTGACTACAATTCTCGGTTGAATCGATTCCAAACTCATTAATTTCCCATTGGATAAACTGTAACAAACTGGCATTCTTTCCAACAATTCCTTTTGGTGTTCCCGTAGATCCTGAAGTGAAGTATACATATAAACTGTCCTCTGCATCCCATTCCACATTTGGAACTTTAGGGGTTGGATGGCTTAGAAGGTCTTCAATGGCGTATTCATTGGAAACACCTGATTTTGACTTACCATCAGTGATCACATGATCCAAATTCAACTCCGTTTTCATATGATCTAGTCGTTGTACAGGCAAGGAGGCATCCATTGGGACAAACATTCCTCCAGCGTTCGCGACGCCAATAATGGCAGCAATCATCTGTGTTGTATCTGAAAGCATGATTCCAACTGGGAACATCTTTCTTCACTCCGTTTTCAATTAACACAGATGTGATAGCATTTGCTCGAGCCAACAATTCATTATACGACCATTGTGTATTGGCAGCGTTAAGAGCAATTTTATCTCCGCCTTGCTTGAGGCGATTCAGTAATTCGTTCTGAAAAGTCATAGGTATACTGGTTACGTTATTTAATAATTGATGTGTGAGCTTAGTTTTCGAAGAACTGCTCAAGTAATATTCCGAATGTGATCACAATGATCAGTAAATCGCTCTCGTAGGGAGCGTTGACAATGAAGCCTTCCTGACTGTATCTCTTCTTAAGGCTTTCAATAGCGTCCGGATCGAAGTATCCCTGACGCTTGATACGATCGTATGAAAGTAAATCCTGAATGTATTCAACATTGTTTTGCAGTAGGTAAGGGCTTCCTGGTGCGATAAAATGGAATTTCTCACGCTCTAATACTTCTTTTGGCACAAAGCCCGATCCAACTTCTCTAAGGATGTACTTCTCTGTGAAGTCGTTCAATTTCAACTCTGATGGAATCCGCGTTGAATACTCAATCAATTCTTTATCAAGGAATGGATATCTAACCTCTACTGAATTCGCCATCGCCATACGGTCACCGTGATCCGAAACCAGGTGGTCTACCAATCTGATTTTGTAGTCGATGTACGCACGTTTGTTGAGAACATCACGATTCTTCAAGCGGTCCACATTCACAAGTGGGTGATTCAAACAGTTGAAAGAGTCAAAATTTTCAATCAGGTCTTTTGAGTAAATAGACTTTTTAACATCGTCGAATTCTAAGAAGTTCCGTTCGTAGAAGAAGGTATCGTCATCCCAAAGTTTGCGTCGTAGGGCTTTCTCTGCTTCTGTAGAGTCGTTTTGCACGAGCCCCATTTGTCGCATTTTGTCGAATCGGTATCCCACGTATCCTGCAAAGAACTCATCAGCACCTTCTCCTGAAAGGATTACCTTGATCCCCTTGGAGCGTACTTTCTCTGATAAAACCATAGAAGCTGTATTGTACGTTTCCTTGATAGGTGTTTCACTATGGTACACTGATTCTATCAAACGGGAGCTGATGTCGTCGTATTTAAACACACTTTGATTGAGTTTCGCCTTGCACTGATCTGCAACCAATTTTTGATAGTTGGATTCGGAATACTGCGAATCAATAAAGTCTATGGAAAATGCTTCCTTCTCTACATTTGGATTCATTTGATTCACCTTCATGGCAATCATGGAAGAATCCAGTCCTCCGCTCACATAGAGTCCTGAAGGTACGTCTGCTCTCAACCTTAAATCAATGGATCTTTCAAAGTGCTCTTCCAACTCGCGGAAATATTCTTGCTCTGATTTACCGTTCATTGGAATCTCTCCTTCAGGGTAGACCAAATCCCAGTATTCAAAGTCCTTAATTTGACCGTTTTCATCTACCTTGATGAAGTGTCCGTTTTCCAGGCTGTGGATATTCTCGAACATGGTGTTCGGACTCACAAGTCCTGCAAATGTGAATACCTGATCTAACCCTACGAGGTTTACCTTTCGCTTCACCAACGGATGCTGAATGATGGCTTTGATCTCAGAACCAAAGATGAATGTGTGCCCCACGAACGTATAGAAAAGTGGAATAATTCCCATTTGATCGCGTGCGCAGAACATCTGCTTTTTCTTCTTGTCGTACAAGGCGAATGCAAACTGTCCATTGAGCTTGTTGAGAAATTCCATTCCCATGTCCTCATATAGGTGGATGATTACCTCGATATCAGTATTGGTTGAAAATTGATGTCCTTTCAACTTCAATTCTTCTCTCAACTCGATGTAATTGAAGATTTCTCCGTTGCATACCATGACAACGGATTTGTCCTCATTGTAAATCGGTTGCATCCCTCCTTCGAGTCCGATTATGCTCAATCGGGTAAACCCCAGGGCAATGTTATCGAACAATTGCTCTTGTTGTTCATCCGGGCCACGATGCACCAATGTTTTGTTCATTCGCTGAATGATTCCCTGATCGGCATCTGTTACCCTTCCATCGAATTTTATATATCCGCAAATTCCACACATAGTTTTTCCTATTTCCGTTAAATACTATCCCATGCTCATTGTGTGAGACAGTTCTTTGGTTCTTATTTTTTGTTTTAATCTTTAGCTCTCTTCGAGCGCCATAAGAGAAATCTCTTTCAATTTGAGATCGGCACTGCTGACTACAGTATTGAGTATGTTTTCGAAATACATTTTCAGCATACTAATGGTTTCCTTATCGTACAAATCAGTACTGTAAATGAATTGAATCATGAATCCTTCTTCGCTTTCAAATACCTCCAATTTGAATTCGTATTGAGTTGTTTGTTCTTTCCCCAGATCCAATGGTTCAATTACAACTCCTTCTATCGGTTCTGAATCATCATAGAAGTTAGAGAATGCAAAGTGGACATCAACAATACTTCTATTCATCCCTTGCTCACCATTTGAAATAGCATGCAGCATTTGATTGTACTGGTAATCCTGGTTTTCAAATGCTCTCAGGACGGTTTCCCTTACCTCAGACAAGAATGCTGAGAAACTTGCCTCTTCATCCAACCTTGCTCGCAATGGTAAAATGTTGATGAAGGTTCCAACGATAGGGTAGAATTCTTTGCGTGTTCTGCCAACGACATCCGAACCGATAATTACATCATTCACTCCCGTGATTTTCGAAAGTAAGGTGTAATACACGGAGAGAAGTAACATAAAATCAGAGACGTTTTGTTCTGATGCAAATTGCTTGATTCGTTGGTATTCCATGCCTGTGATATACAACTCATCTCTATCTGCCGCTGCGATTTGAACATATTCTTTGTCTGTTTGTCTTGGCAAAGGCAGTTCTGAAAAGTCTCCGGAAAGTTGATCAATCCAGTACTTTTTTTGCTTCTCAATGTCCTCACTCCCTTGGTTTTGCCAATGTGCATAATCCACATATTCAAATTCTAAAGCAGTCAATTTCTCTCCTTTAAGCAAGGTTTGGAAATCGTTCATCAGGATGTTTAAGGCCAGTCCGTCACAGACAATGTGATGTACATCCATAAGTAAGATCAGCTCTTCGCTCAATTGCAAAACTCCAAATCGAATTAGGGGCGCCTCGGCCAAATCAAATGGACGAACAAATTGAACTATGGCATTCTCAATTTCGGTTGCATCATTCAATTTGGATGCTTCAACTGTAACACTGTTCGATTCTTCTACGATCTGAACAACACCTTCATCACCTATGTCAAATTTCGTTCGAAGGGATTGATGTTGTTCTATCAATTGATCAACAATATTTTGGATTGTTTGGAGTTCCAATTCTCCTTTAATTCGGTATCCTCTTGTAATGTTATATGCCAAGCCTTCCGGGTTCATCATGAACTCATAGTAAAGACGTTCTTGTGCTGAAGATGCAGCATACGATTCCTTCCTCTCTAATTTCTCCAATACCTCCGTTCTGGTTCCAGAAAGTGATTGGATAAGTGCCGCCTGAGCCTTGAGTTTAGGATTGTTAAAGATGTCGCTCAACTGTAATTTTACCTGAAAGCTGTCCTGAACAGCATTGATCAAATGCACTGCTTTGATGGAGTGACCTCCCATCTCGAAGAAGTCGGCATCTGTACTTATTTTATCTTCTGATATGCTCAACAATCCAGACCAAATTGTGACCATTCCTTCCTCGGTTTCGTTTTGTGCCTCCACGTGGTTCTCACCTGTGTTGACCTGATATTCCGGAAGTGCCTTCTTGTCTGTCTTTCCATTCGGTGTGAGTGGAAGTGTGTCCAGGTGAACATAAATCGAGGGTACCATGTAGTCCGGTAGGAGGCCCAATAGGTGACTTCTCAATGTCATGCTCTCTATCGGGGTGTCGGATACGTAGTATGCCACAAGGTTCTTGTCCTCTTCGCTTCCCTGTATCGTCACCGCGCTTTGGTCCACCATATCGTGGGCACTCAACTGATTCTCGATCTCACCCAACTCGATTCTAAACCCGCGCAACTGTACCTGATGGTCGATACGTCCGATGTACTCCAACTCGCCTGCACTGTTCAAACGACCCAAATCTCCTGATTTGTACAAGCGCTCTCCCTTCACAAATGGACTCTCAATGAAGCGCTCTGCACTCAACTCCGGTCGGTTCAAATAACCTCGGGCCACTCCACGTCCGCCTATGTACATCTCACCAACCACTCCTCTTGGAACCTCATTCAACTCGCCATCCAAAACATACATCGAGAGCGTTGGGATCGGAAGACCAATGTTGCTTACATTGCGCTCTATGTCCTCTGATGTGATCTTCTTGTAGGTAACATGAACCGTTGTCTCGGTGATACCAAACATGTTGATCAAATCAACAGAAGGGTACACTGCGTGGAACTCCGATAACTTCCCAGGACTCAGAGCCTCTCCTCCGAAAATCACATAGCGAAGCGATAAATCCCCAGATAAACTCTCCTCTTGTTGGATCAAATTATAGAATGCACTTGGCGTCTGGTTCAACACCGTTACTCCCTCATCTTTCAATAGCGATACATAAGAGGAAGTATCTCTTGATTGCCATTTCGGTACAATGATCAACTTACCGCCAAAGAGCAATGCTCCATACATCTCCCAAACACTAAAGTCGAAACAGTGACTGTGGAACATCGTCCATACATCATCACTACCAAATTCAAACTGGAAGGATTCGTTCACAAACAAGCGAACTACGTTCCCATGTTCGATCATTACTCCCTTCGGCTTACCTGTGGTACCAGATGTATAAATGATGTAGCATAAGTTCGATGGGCCTACTTCTGGGGTCGTGTAGTTTGCGCTTAACTCCTCTGAGATGTCCTCGATGTACAGACACTGAACGCCTTCAGGGACCACACTCGTGTCTACCTCTTTGCCTGTCAAAACAAACTTCGTTTCACTGTCGGTGATAATATAGCGCTTACGGTCCTCCGGGTAGTCTACATCAATCGGTAGGTATGCGCCGCCCGCTTTCAAAATACCCAGCATGCAAACCACTGTATCCAGCGTGCGGTCGGTAAGCAGTCCAACTATGGTGTCTGCCTCTACACCTCTATCTTGCAAGTAAGCGCCAATAGCACTACTGCGACGGTCCAAATCTGCATAACTCAACTGCTCGTCATTGTACTGCAAAGCAATATGATCCGGTGTTTTTGCTACTTGTTCAGAGAACAAATCCAAAAGTGTAGCATCTGTTGGATATTCCACACTCTCGTGGTTCAAAAGCGTATGTACTTCTGCAATATCTTCTGTACTCAATGGACCAATGTCGCCCAATCGTTGATCCGGGCTGGTAAGAACATTTGATAAAAGTACCTGATAGTGCGATACAAAGCGACTGATGGTACTCGCATCGAAGTAATCCCGGTTGAATACCAAATAACCTTTCAGTTCCTTATCGCTGCTTTGCATAAGCAAGTTCAAATCATACTTCCCATATCCCATGTTCGTATCCGAAACCTGCGCCTCAAGCTCACCAAAATCATACCCCAAACAGGACAACTCCTCGTATTGATACAAGATGTCAAAAAGGGCCGTTCTACTCATGTCCTTCTCCGGTGCCAGTTCCTTTACCAACTTATCGAAGGGCATCATGTGATATGCCTTGTCCTGTGTGTACTCTTGTGATAGCTGCTCACTGTATCTGGAAAAAGTCTTGTCGTTATCCAAAAAGCTCTTCACCACCACAAGGTTCGATACGGGACCAAGCAAGTGCTGCTCATTCTCCAAACGGTTGTTCGCACTCGTTCCAATAACGATCTCGCTGTGTCCCGCGTACTTGTATAACAACACCTTAAAGGCAGACATCAATACCACTTCCTTCGAAAGACCCGATGCTTCACAGTAGGATGATAAGCGAGCATGCAGATCCTCGGAAAGAGTAAAGGTTTGTTCTCCGCCATCGTAGATGTGGATCGCCTCTCGTGTTCGATCCGTAGGGATCTCAAGTGCCTTGAGCTTGCCCAAACGATCGCGCCAGTAGTTCACATAATCGAACTCCAAATCCTGGAAGGCATTCTGCTGCCAGTATGAGTAATCCCAGTAGCTGTATGACCCTTGAATAGCCTCACACTCCTTGCCTTGAATCAAGCGATCATAGTTCGATAGTAAAAGTGATTCTATCATCTGCATGGAAGGACGATCAACAAGGGCGTGGTGTATCACCAAAACAAAACGGTGGTTATTCTCGGACTTGCGATACACAGCTCCGCGTATCAATGCATCCGAAAGTGCAAAGGCCTTATCGATGAACAAACGTTCTGCTGTCTGTTCCCATTTGGCTACCCCTAGTGATAGCTCCAATGGCAAGACCTCCTGATACGGACGCTCCTCTTTGTTCACCAAATGCGTTCGAAGAATCGGGTAGCTGTCAATCACAAACTGTAAACTCGTTTGTAAGGCTTCTACATTCAGACTCCCCGTGAAATCAATCGTCAAAGGAACATTGTGATAAATAGGACCCGCATCGTACAAATACCCCGATTCAAAACGATCGATGAACCACATGCGTTCCTGATGGTAAGAAGCACGAAGGCTGTTGTTAGAAAGTGCCTGAGCACCACTATTATCAATAAACGCTCGCAACGACCCTCTATCTTCTTCACTCACCAATGGCAAGGAGCTCAATGGAGTGCCGGAGGCATGTACAAACAGTCCGAAAATGCGATCCAAAAGCTCTGACAAACGTGCTATGTAGCTCGATGAATAGTACGAAGCGTTGTATACAAACTTCATCTTTAATCGATCTTCCGGGTAAATGAAAATCGTTAGGTTGAACTGGTTCTTCTCGTGAACGTCCAGAGCTTTTGCTTCAAAACCATCTGCCTCGGTATCCATATCCGAAACCGGGAAGTTTTCAAGCACCATAATATGGTCGAACAAGTCTCGACCAAGCGGACTGTGTGATTGAATTTCTGAAAGTGGATGCGAATGATGTGCCTCTGCCTCCAATGCCTCTGATTGAACACGTGCCAACACTTCGTCCAATGTTGCAGCGCCTTCACAACGAACGCGAACAGGAACCGTATTGATAAACAATCCAACCATTTGTTCGATGCCGGCCACCTCTGATGGACGCCCGGAAACTACCGAGCCAAAAGCTACATCCTTCCGACCACTGTAACTCGATAGCAAAACGCCCCATGCTGCCTGAACCAAAGTGTTCAAGGTCACATGACGCTCTCGACCATAAGCGGTCAATGAAGTGGTCAGCTCCTCGCTCAGCTCCAGGGTATGGAACTGCTGATCAAAATCTTCCGACCCAAGATCTGTTCCTGGGAAGCTTGACAGTTGATCATATCCTGATAAATAATCCGACCAAAAAGCATCTGAAACTTCAACATCCTGATTCGATAACCATTCAATGTATGTAGCATACGGCTGCGTCTCCGGAAGTGTCACTTCGCGATCATTCACATAGGCCCGGTACAAACTGTTGAACTCACTAATAATGATTCCCATGCACCATCCATCCATTAATATGTGGTGACAACTCCAAATAAAATAATAGCTCGTAGCACCTGTTTGCAGGATTGTAAGGCGCATCAAAACATCTTTCGATAAATCAAAAGTATCGTTCAAATCACGCTCTTTGTAGTTCGCCAATAATGCTTTTTCATCTCCCTGAGCAACTTCAGAGCGAACATCGTAATAGCGGTAATCCACCTTGCGATCTTTCAACACCATTTGCAAAGGCTCGGCAAAGCCTTCGCTCAAGAAAACCGTACGAAGAACTTCGTAGCGATCCATCAAACGGTTCATGCTGTTCTCGACACCCTCAAGGTTCATCGCTCCTTCAATTGAGTAGATCATCTGAAGGAAGTTGTCCCGAGAAGTATTGTCATACAAAGAATGGAACAGCATCCCTTCCTGCATAGGAGATAACCCGTAAATGTTCTCTAAAGCATACTCCGACTGCAAGGCATCCAACGACTCAAAGCTCAAAGAACTGTATGTCAAATCTGAAGGGCTTAACAAAGATGTTTCGGTATCACTGCAGTATGCAAGAATCTGTTGAATCTCATCTTTGAATGCTTGTGCCAATCCTTCAATTGTGTCAATCTTAAATTGATCTCGACTGAACAGGATAGAAACTTCTAATTCTCCTCCAGCAACAATTGCATTGATTTCGAAATCGAACATTCTCGCTGCCTTTTCGGAAACATCCTTCCCTTTGTATGCATCAGAGAATTTAAACGTTTGTTCGCTTTCATCTTCTTCGAACTGACCAAGATAATTGAACAAGATTTGGGAAGAATAACGATCCTTTACCTCCTTGTCCAACAGTAAAAAATCTACTCCATTGTTTGGGATTTTTCGAACTGCTTCTTTCACCTGACGAATGAAGTTTGCAGCATTTTCATCTGTCGAATTTAACAGCACTGGATACATGGAAGTAAACCAGCCAACAGTTCTGGAAATTTCAAGCGCATCGTTAATGTTCTCACGTCCATGGCCTTCCATTGTTACACAGACGTTCTCGATACCAAATGTATTTTTTATGGCTTTGTAAAGTCCAGCCAACAACAACTCATTCGTTTGGGTATTGAAGGTTTGATGTGCTGAAGACAGCAATTGTTTTGTGGACTGGTTATCCATTTTGAACGCTACTCGATCTTCAGCATATCGATTCGCACTTACCACCTCTTTATCTGATGGAATTGTACCTAGATTTTCAACTTCGAGACTCTTCCAGTATTCCGAAGCCGAATTATGACTGTCGGATTGTTTATACGATTCAATGGATTCCACCCACGTCTTAAATGCATCTGTTTTCAATGGAAGTTGTGCTTGTTCTCCCGATTGATGTTGTTGGTACAAGGTCTGAATGTCCTCGAATAAAATTCGCCAGGAAACTCCGTCAATCACCAGGTGATGAATCACAATCAATACATCGCTGCCTGATGTTCCGTGAAACAATCCTATGCGAAGCAAGGGGCCGTTCTCCAAATCAATGCCTTCCTGAAGTTGATCCACGAGTGATTGATATTCTTCTGAAGAACTGTTGCGTACATCGTGCTCCTCCAAATGGAGTTTTGCTTCTACTCCTTTATTCTCCTGAACAATGCTTCCGCCTTCTGATCGGTAAACCATACGCAGGGCATCGTGATGCGTTTGAAGTTCTGTGAATATGAACTCCAATGTTTCGCGATCGATCCCTTCTGCAAAGTGTAATCCTACCGATTGATTGAAGTGAGACTTTGGTGCAATCGATCCGTCAAAAAACCATTCCTGAATAGGACTCAGGGATACTTCTCCTTCGATGGTTCCCTGATCTATCGTGCGGGTTAATTTCTCCAGTTGATCCGATAGCGAAACAACCGTCTGGTGTGTGAAAATGTCTTTTACCGAAAGTTGATATCCTTGATCGCGCAAACGCGAACTGATCTGGATCGACTTGATGGAATCGCCTCCTATCGAGAAGAAATTATCGGTGATTCCTACGCGCTCGATGTTCAACACCGATTCCCAAATCGAACAAAGCAACTCTTGTTCTGCTGTCTGTGGTGCAACGTATTCTGTCTTTGTTTCAATGACAACTCCAGGAAGAGCCTTTCGGTTCAACTTTCCGTTGGTGGTCAATGGAAGTTCTGTCAGGTGCATGAAGTGTGAGGGTACCATGTACTCTGGCAATCGAGACAACAAATGTGCTCTCAATTCAGCATCTGAAATCGACTCCTCAGAAACGTAATAACCAACCAGGAAACTATGATCTCCATCGCGTTGCAACAACACCGCTGATTCGGTAATCGATCCAAACTCCGACAATCGACTCTCGATTTCTCCAAGTTCAATTCGGTAGCCACGTAGCTTCACCTGATGATCGATTCTTCCTAAATATTCTATCGTTCCATCGCTTAACCACCGTGCTAAATCTCCCGTTCGGTACAAACGCTCTCCATCTTTGAATGGACTCGAAATGAACTTCTCTGCTGTTAGTTCTTCTCTGTTCAAATAGCCTCTTGCCACCTGAACACCGCCGATCAATAGTTCTCCAGCTACTCCCAGTGGTTGGATCTGAAGCGAGTCATCTACAATGTACAAGTGCGTGTTCGCTACCGGTGAACCAATGGTAATGCGTTTTGCTCCTTTCTTTACTGTGCTCAGGTCTATTGCTGTAACGTCGATCGCTGCTTCTGTGGGACCATACAAGTTGTGTAGGTGTGTCGTCTTGAATTTCTCTTTGAAAAGATCAACCATGACACCCTTCAGTTCTTCTCCACTACATACTACATGTTTGAGTTCTGAGCAACGACCTTCAGACAAATCATGTAAAAATGCATGCAACATTGAAGGAACGAAATGCATCACAGTTACGCCACTTCTTTCTATGACATCTTGCAGATACTGGCTGTCTTTGTGTCCTCCTGGACGGGCCAATACCATACGTGTTCCCGTGAACAATGGCATCAATAGTTCCCATACCGAAACATCAAAACAGAAGGTGGTCTTTTGGAGAATAACATCGCTTTGTTCCAGGCCTAAGTAATCTCGCATCCAAAGTAAGCGGTTGTATATACCTCCATGCTCATTGATTACTCCTTTTGGGCGACCTGTTGTTCCTGATGTGTAAATCACATAGGCGATATCCGTTCTGTTAATCGTAATTGCAGGGCGCGTAGAAGTATAGTCAGAAAAGTCTTCTGTATCTATGTTCAACTTATGAACTCCGGAGGGAATGGATACTCCTGTTTCTGATGTAGAACAAATAACGCTGCTGCCTACATCTTCCAAAATGAAATCGATGCGTTCCTGAGGATATTCAGGGTCTACTGGTACATAACCACACCCTGATTTCATAATCCCCAAAATCCCTACAATCATTTCCAGAGAACGATCCAAACAAATTGGAACCATTCCTTTGTTAGTGTAACCTTCTTCAATAAGGTAGTGCGCCAATTGGTTGCTCCGCTCGTGGAGTTCCCCATATGTCAATGTCTTTCCTTCAATTTCAATCGCTATAGCATCGGGAGTATTATCGCGTTGCAACTCCATCAAGTCAAGCAAGGTCTCTTCCTTGAAATAAGATTCTTGTAAAGTGTTGTTGAAGGTTTCAAGCGATTTATGATCCTCCTCAATCAAGAAATTGAGAGATGCGATTGTTGCATCAGGTGAAGCTGTAATGCTATCCACCAATTGCACAAACATTTTGACAAATCGTTCGATTGTATTTCTATCAAAAAGTCGCGTCGAGAATTCGATGTGACCTTTCAGGAATTTCTGCTGATCGAACAATTCAAGGGACAAATCAAACTTAGATGTTCTGTGTCCAACTTCAACAGGAGTAATAGTTAACTCCTCGTTATTAACTTCTGTTGCATCGAAGTTATTGTACACAAACATTGTATCGAAGAGTGGATTACGAGACGTGTCTCTTGGCAAGTCCAAAGCATCAATAAGGTCTTCAATCAAGAAAGATCCGTTGTTGAATGCTTCGATAATTTCCTCTTTTGAGTCGCGCAGGAAATCCAAAAACGAAGCGTTTTGATCTACAGCGAATCGCAAGGGAAGTGTATTCACAAACATCCCTATAATCTGCTGTAAATCCTGATGTGATCTTCCTGAAATTGGTGTTCCTATCACAATGTCGTCTTGACCGCTAAGCTTGCTCAAGAACAGCGCATAGACCGATTGCGTGAGCATGTACATTGTCATATTATGCTTGTCGGCAATTGACTTCAACATTGCGCTCTGCACTTCCGAGAGTTGAAAATCTACTTTGTCTCCTTCGTTGCTCATCATCGCAGGACGCCCATGATCGTATGGAAGTTCGATAGTTTCCGGACGTGTACTGAAGCGATTCAACCAAAACTCTTTTTGCGCTGATATCGTTTTTTGCTTCTCCTCAGTCTGTTGCCACTCTGCAAAATCTTTATACTGAATTCTTAGTTCAGGTAAATTAATTCCGTTGTAGAGGGCCAACAAATCACGCGTAAGCAATACCTGAGATCCACCATCAGAAACAATATGGTGAACATCAATCATCAAATAATATCTATTGGCATCGATTTGCGCAATTCCTGCTCTCAACAAAGGGGCATTCTGAAGTTCAAATGGTCGGATAAAACGATCCATAATTGCTTCGATATCGGCTGTGTCAAAATGTTCAATGGCAAAGGAGATGTCCTGTTCAACAACTTGCACGGGAGTATCTTCGACCAATTCAAAACGTGATCTCAATCCTTCGTGACAGTTCACCAATTTGTTAAAGGCCAATTCTAACTTTTCCAGATTCACCTTTCCATTCAACTCCACCACATTTGGCATGTTGTACGCCAGCGAATCCGGATTGAGTGAATTCAAGAAAAACAAGCGTCTTTGCGCGGATGAAAGCAGGTAAAAGTCCTTCTCCTCTGCACCTGGAATTTCTTCGGTTCTCTGCAGTTTCGAATAGAAATCAAGGATTTCCTGCTTGCGGCTCTTCAATTCTTCCAGAACCTCTGGTGTAAGATGCTCTTTCTTAGCCTTGATTTTCAACTCTCCGTCCGTAACGGATATGTTGATACCATACTCCTTACGGACATGAGTAATAAATTCCTCTGTTCTCATAGTGAAATTTCAATAAGGTCATCGTTCTCTTCCATTGATTCTTCCTGGAGTTGAAGAAGTGTTATTAAGAAATCAGAAAGCTCCTCTATTGTTTGTTTACTGAATACGTCTGTTAACGATAAGTCTGTTTTGAAATCAGCGTTAATTCGGTTGATCATTACTGCTGCTTTCAACGATTGCCCTCCAAGTTCAAAGAAGTTAGTGTTCACACCGATGAACTCCAGATCAATGTTGAGTATTTCGCTCCAAATGCGTTGTAATGCAATTTCTGTGCTGTTAGATGGGGCCTTGAAGTCTTCAGCCACTTGCATTTTCGGATTTGGAAGTGCTTTACGATCCAATTTGCCATTGGGTGTTAAGGGCATTTCTTCCAATGTCATAATAAAATCAGGAACCATGTACGATGGAATCTTTGACATCAGGTAATTTCTCAACTCCCCCGAAGAAAGATTGACATCGCCAGTTATATACGCTACCAATACCTTTTCTTCATCAAGAACTCTAACGGCTGCAGCGCAAGATTCAATTCCATTTACGTTAGACAAGTGCTGTTCAATTTCCCCCAATTCAATTCTAAACCCGCGAACCTTAACCTGAGTATCTGTTCTTCCCAGAAATTGGACTTCGCCATTCTTGAGCAATCGGGCATTATCACCTGTGCGGTAAATCTTTCGATCGCTATGAACAGGATGAGAGATGAATCGTTCCTTAGTTAATTCTTCTTTATTCCAATACCCTTTCGAAACACCTTCTCCTCCGATACATAATTCTCCCATGACTCCTTCCGGAAGAATGTTTCCACTCTCGTCAAGCACAAGAAGCTCTGTATTATTGATCGGTGATCCAATGGTTACAGCCTCATTCTTTTTAATCTCTTTAATGGATGACCAAACAGTAGTTTCCGTTGGGCCATACATGTTGAATAGCCTTCCAGAATATCTTTCCGCGGTTTCCCTGGCCAATGCAACCGGGAACTCTTCGCCTCCAATCATCAATGTTTTGATTTGATTGAGGACATTCTCTACCCCTGGTGTTCCGAGTAACATTTTCAGGTGTGATGGAGTCATCTGAATGGTATCCAGCTTCGTTTGTTGAACAAGGGAAATCAAAAGATTCATATCCTTCTGTTCTTCTTCGTTGGCAAGAACCACTGTATTCCCGGACATTAATGGAACCAATGATTCCAAAACGAATATGTCGAATGCCACGGTTGTTAAACAAAGGAATCGGGCTTCGTTATTGAATTCCGTTTTTACTTTAACTCCTCCACAGAAGTTCACCACATTACGATGCGTAATCATAACACCTTTAGGCTTTCCTGTCGACCCAGAAGTGTATATCATATATGCCAGCTGATCGTCAGAGATGGAAACTCCTAGATTAGACGATTCCAATGCCTCCGTTTCAATGGTATTTACCTGAACTGATTTGGCGGCACCGTCTTCCACAAGAGGAGCTCCGTTCTCGTCTGTAAGAATGACCATTAGACTGCTATCTTCCACGATGTGTTGAACACGTTCTTTCGGATAACCGGGGTCCATTGGTAAATAGGTGCATCCTGCTTTCAAAACAGCCAGAATACTTACCATCATATCCATGGATCGGCTCATGCAGATTCCGACTTTGTTGCCGTTTTCAACTCCGCTTGACAAAATAGCTCTTGCCAACTGGTTGGCTTGGTTGTTAAGCTGAGAATAGGTGAGTTCTTCTGTTCCAAATACACAGGCAACGCGCTCAGGAAATTCCTCTGCTGTTGCTTCAAATATTTCCACAACTGACTTTCCATCCTGTGATAAATCAGAGGTGTTATTGGTAAATCTTGACAGGATTTCCTCCTGTTGAGGCTGTGTTAACAAACTAGTTTTATCCAAACTTTCATTCACATCTGAAGCAACCGCCTGGATAAGATTCTTAAAGAATTGAGCGAACTCAACCACCGTAGATTCGGTGAACAAGCTTGTGGCATAGTCAAATCGGCACGACATTCCCTCAGGTGATTCAGACACCCAAAGTTGCATATCGAATTGCGCCATGTTTACTTCAATTTCGAATGGAATTACTTGAAGATCGTTTACTGAAGCAGTTACATTTTCAATGTTCTGGAAAGCAAAGAATGTTTCAAACAACGGGTTTCTGTCTTGTCTGCGTTTCAATCGCAACTCTTCCACCAATTGATTGTACGGGAAGGCCTGATTGTCGAAACATTGAAGCACTTTGTTATGTAGACCTGACAAATACGCTGCAAATGAAACCTTGGAGTCAACATCCGAACGAATTGGAAGGGTATTCACAAACATTCCGATCATTTGTTCAACATCAGCATGCACTCTGCCCGATGCAGCAGTTCCTACAATGATGTCCTTCTCACCTGTTAGCTTTGATAGAAAGACATTGTAGACTCCCAATAGCACCGTGAACATCGTTGTATTTTGTTGGCGTGCAATCATTTTGAGTGCATCCGTGGTTTGTGTGTCCAACTGGAAAGGAACTGATTTCCCTTCGAAGGATTTGATAGCCGGGCGATTGAAATCTTGCGGCAATTCCAGCTCGGCAACCTCCTTCTCGAATTCTTTCATCCAGAATGCTTTGCTTTTCTCGATAATGCCAGCATATTCATTTCCTTGCTCCCAAAGAGAATAATCGAAGTAATTCAATGATTGCTCCTCGAAGGTTTCTCCTGCGTATGCTTTAAGTAAATCCGAAACAATCCAACTCTGAGAAACACCATCTGAAATGATATGATGTACATCCATCATGAGTACGGATTCGTTATTTGGAAGTTGAAGCACTCCACCGCGAATCAACGTATCTTCCAATAGATTGAATGGTTGTATGAACTGTTGAGTCTTGCTGATTGCCTCAGATTCCTGAACATTACCCTGAACTTCTAACTGAAATGCGATATCATTACGTTGAAATTGAACGGGTTCTGAATTTGCAATCTTAAATCCTGTCTGAAGAACGGGATGCTGATTCAATAAAGATTCGAATGCAGACTGCAATTTATCTGTATCAAGGTTTCCTTTAATCTTTATGAAGTGAGGCAGGTTGTAAGCAATGGATTTCTTATCCATTTCGCTCATAACAAACACTCTTTTTTGCGCAGAACTCAAAGGGAACTCCAAATGACCTTCGGCTTTTTCAATGGTCGATTGTACTTCTCCTGATTCCTTCTTCTCCTGAATTAGATCAGCGATACGGTATGGAGTTGAAGCATTATTGAACTCAGATATTTGAATATTGACATTGAACCGCTTATTCATCCGACCAATGAGTGTAGTTGCTTTCAATGAATCACCACCCAAATCAAAGAAATCAGCATGGTCATTTCCAACATTCTTTCCAAAGAATTCTTGCCAAGTACTTTTTACTTGTTCAACAAGAGATGAAGTACTTCCAACTTCAGAAGTATCATTGTTATTCACCTGAGTCGATTCCAACGAAAGGTCAATTTGTTTTCCGTCCAATAGATCAGCTAACAACTTATTGGCGTCAACACACACTGGGTATGCTACTTTTTCGAAGCAATATGTTGGAAGAGAAACCTTCAAACGCTTTTCATCTTGATATCCTTCTTTCCAATTGATCTCTATTCCATTCGACCAAATTTGACCGATTGCGCTTTGGAACTTGAAGTCATCCTGAGTTTCTTCCTTTGGATGACGCATCGTATTGATAACTGCCGATTTTTCATCGCGACGTTCATTCGATTTCACTAATGAACTCAATCCTACTCCCGGACCGATTTCAATAAACACAGCATTACCTTTATCCAGAATCGTATTAATTCCTTTTTCGAACTGAACAGTTCCTCGCAAATGTTTGAACCAATATTCCGGATCAGCAACTTCTGATTGCTTAATCCAATCTCCGGTAACATTAGAAACGTATGGTGTGCTAAGTTCTTTCGCACTGATTCCCTGGAATGATGCTTTGAAACTCTCACGAATACCATTCATCATGTACGAATGGAAAGCATGCGATGTTTTCAGCGCTACCGATTTGATATCTTTTTCTTCCAGCGAGGCTTTGAGTGAACCTATTGCCGATGAACTTCCGGCCACCACGCAACTGTTTGTACTATTTACTGCTGCTAGTGACAGCTCTGCTTTATCGACTATGAATTTCTGAACTTCAGACTCAGATAATGAAACGGCTAGCATGTCTCCTTTGGGAGCAGATTGCATCAATTTGCCTCTTTGCAATACAATGCGAATTGCTTCTTCCATTGTAAAGACACCACTGACACATGCTGCAACGTATTCTCCAATACTATGTCCAATCATTGCATCCGGGCGAATTCCCAAATCAATCATTCGTTTACACAAACTGTATTCTACTGCAAACAGCAAGGGTTGCGTGAATTGTGTTTCTGTAATTTTATCAGCATTCGAACCAAAAAGGATCTCCTTGTACTGAACTCCGCTTTGTTTTTGAAGTTCTTGAAGGCATTCGTCCAGGTATGTTTTGAACTTTGGGTCGTTTTCATACATCCCTTTGCTCATGTTTACATACTGCGAACCTTGTCCGGAGAACATGAATACTACTTGTCTATTCGACAATGCATCATTGCTGATTGCTGGTATTTGAATTTCCTTTCGGATTTTTTCAGCAATGTCTTCTCCCTTCGTTACGGTAATTGCTTTTCTACAACTGAAGTCCGTTCTACCTGTCTTCAAGGTATAAGCAACATCCGCCAAACTGTATGACTTTTGATTCTCAAACCAAAGCGCATACTTCTCAAGGTTGCGTTGCAATGCCGCCTGCGTTTTTGCAGAGAAAACAAGGGTCTCTGAATCTCGAGCTGTCTTATCTGAATCTTGAACTGGAGGTTCTTCAAGTACGAGGTGCGCATTGGTTCCTCCAATTCCAAATGCGCTAACTCCTGCTCGCAATGGAGTACCGTTATTCTCCCATTTCTTTAGCTCTGTATTGATATAAAAAGGTGTACCGGAAAAGTCGATTTCCGGATTCAATTCGTCAAAATTGATGGTAGGAGGAAGTATTTTTTCATTTAAAGCATTGGCAACTTTAATAACACTAGCTGCCCCTGCTGCAGTATCCATATGTCCCACGTTTGATTTCAATGAACCAATACCACAATATTTTTCATCGCTGTTTCCAAAAGCTCTCTTCAATCCGGCGATTTCAACTGGATCACCCATTTTTGTTCCTGTGCCGTGGGCCTCAACATAACTAATGGAAGAAGGTTCAATTTTCGACCATTTCTGTGCGGCCATGATTGCTTCTACCTGACCATCAACTGAAGGTGCTGTGAATCCTACTTTTCGCTTACCATCGTTATTGATTCCTCCTCCTCTGATGATTGCGTAAATGTTATCACCATCAGTGATTGCATGTTTGAGCATTTTTAACACTACTACAGCGGCTCCTTCCGAACCAATTGTTCCTGAAGCTTTGCTGTCGAATGTACGGCAATGTCCATCTGCCGAAAAAATAGCTCCTTCCTGATGCAAATACCCTTGATTCGCTTTATTGGTAATCGTTACGCCTCCTGCAACGGCCACTTTACAATCTCCAAGAATCAAACTCTTACTCGCTTGCTCAATGGCAACAAGTGATGTAGAACATGCTGTATCGATGAAGATGGAGGGACCTTTCAAATCCAGATTGTAAGAAACCCGGGTCGCTATGTAACGTGCATCGTTCAGTTTTGAAAGCGTAACCGGATCTACAAACCCCTGTTGATTGACCAATTCAGAATAAACAACCCAGTTGGTGTTGTTAGCTGCTCCAGCAAATAAGCCGACTTTATCCTTGTTGTTCTTCAAATCACAACCGGCATCTTCTAATGCTTCCCAAACGCACTCATGAAAGATTCTCATTTGAGGGTCCATCAATTTTGCCTCATCTGGAATGTAATCGAAGAATCCGGCATCAAAATGTTCCTTGTTCTTAACATATGAGCCTGCATTCACGTACGATTCATTGTTGATCATCTCAGGAGATTCGCCGGCCTCCATCAATTCTTCATTAGTAAAGAATTCAACAGACTCCTTTCCGCTTTTGATATTCTGCCAGAATTCGTTTACGTTCTCGGCACCTGGAAATTTCCCAGACATTCCTATAATGGCTATCTCAAGCCCTGTATACTTTCCCATGATTATTCAAATAAGTCTGTGATCAAACTTAGATTCTCGTCTGCCTCGTCTTGAGAAGCATCGATTTCCTTAGACATTTCTTCAATCGTATTCTCTTCACCAGCTAAGAATTCCTCAATGGAAGCGATTGTCGGCAGTCTAAACATATCTGCAATAGCAATTTCGATGTCCAAACGATCTTTTATTTCGTTTTTAAGTTTGATGAGGTTCAATGAATGACCTCCTATTTCAAAGAAGTTGGAGTTGATTCCAATTTTTTCCGGCTCCAGACTCAATACCGAACTCCATATTTCAACCAGTGTCCTTTGAATGTCGGTTTCAGCCTCCACGTGGTTCTCACCTGTGTTGACCTGATATTCCGGAAGTGCCTTCTTGTCTGTCTTTCCATTCGGTGTGAGTGGAAGTGTGTCCAGGTGAACATAAATCGAGGGTACCATGTAGTCCGGTAGGAGGCCCAATAGGTGACTTCTCAATGTCATGCTCTCTATCGGGGTGTCGGATACGTAGTATGCCACAAGGTTCTTGTCCTCTTCGCTTCCCTGTATCGTCACCGCGCTTTGGTCCACCATATCGTGGGCACTCAACTGATTCTCGATCTCACCCAACTCGATTCTAAACCCGCGCAACTGTACCTGATGGTCGATACGTCCGATGTACTCCAACTCGCCTGCACTGTTCAAACGACCCAAATCTCCTGATTTGTACAAGCGCTCTCCCTTCACAAATGGACTCTCAATGAAGCGCTCTGCACTCAACTCCGGTCGGTTCAAATAACCTCGGGCCACTCCACGTCCGCCTATGTACATCTCACCAACCACTCCTCTTGGAACCTCATTCAACTCGCCATCCAAAACATACATCGAGAGCGTTGGGATCGGAAGACCAATGTTGCTTACATTGCGCTCTATGTCCTCTGATGTGATCTTCTTGTAGGTAACATGAACCGTTGTCTCGGTGATACCAAACATGTTGATCAAATCAACAGAAGGGTACACTGCGTGGAACTCCGATAACTTCCCAGGACTCAGAGCCTCTCCTCCGAAAATCACATAGCGAAGCGATAAATCCCCAGATAAACTCTCCTCTTGTTGGATCAAATTATAGAATGCACTTGGCGTCTGGTTCAACACCGTTACTCCCTCATCTTTCAATAGCGATACATAAGAGGAAGTATCTCTTGATTGCCATTTCGGTACAATGATCAACTTACCGCCAAAGAGCAATGCTCCATACATCTCCCAAACACTAAAGTCGAAACAGTGACTGTGGAACATCGTCCATACATCATCACTACCAAATTCAAACTGGAAGGATTCGTTCACAAACAAGCGAACTACGTTCCCATGTTCGATCATTACTCCCTTCGGCTTACCTGTGGTACCAGATGTATAAATGATGTAGCATAAGTTCGATGGGCCTACTTCTGGGGTCGTGTAGTTTGCGCTTAACTCCTCTGAGATGTCCTCGATGTACAGACACTGAACGCCTTCAGGGACCACACTCGTGTCTACCTCTTTGCCTGTCAAAACAAACTTCGTTTCACTGTCGGTGATAATATAGCGCTTACGGTCCTCCGGGTAGTCTACATCAATCGGTAGGTATGCGCCGCCCGCTTTCAAAATACCCAGCATGCAAACCACTGTATCCAGCGTGCGGTCGGTAAGCAGTCCAACTATGGTGTCTGCCTCTACACCTCTATCTTGCAAGTAAGCGCCAATAGCACTACTGCGACGGTCCAAATCTGCATAACTCAACTGCTCGTCATTGTACTGCAAAGCAATATGATCCGGTGTTTTTGCTACTTGTTCAGAGAACAAATCCAAAAGTGTAGCATCTGTTGGATATTCCACACTCTCGTGGTTCAAAAGCGTATGTACTTCTGCAATATCTTCTGTACTCAATGGACCAATGTCGCCCAATCGTTGATCCGGGCTGGTAAGAACATTTGATAAAAGTACCTGATAGTGCGATACAAAGCGACTGATGGTACTCGCATCGAAGTAATCCCGGTTGAATACCAAATAACCTTTCAGTTCCTTATCGCTGCTTTGCATAAGCAAGTTCAAATCATACTTCCCATATCCCATGTTCGTATCCGAAACCTGCGCCTCAAGCTCACCAAAATCATACCCCAAACAGGACAACTCCTCGTATTGATACAAGATGTCAAAAAGGGCCGTTCTACTCATGTCCTTCTCCGGTGCCAGTTCCTTTACCAACTTATCGAAGGGCATCATGTGATATGCCTTGTCCTGTGTGTACTCTTGTGATAGCTGCTCACTGTATCTGGAAAAAGTCTTGTCGTTATCCAAAAAGCTCTTCACCACCACAAGGTTCGATACGGGACCAAGCAAGTGCTGCTCATTCTCCAAACGGTTGTTCGCACTCGTTCCAATAACGATCTCGCTGTGTCCCGCGTACTTGTATAACAACACCTTAAAGGCAGACATCAATACCACTTCCTTCGAAAGACCCGATGCTTCACAGTAGGATGATAAGCGAGCATGCAGATCCTCGGAAAGAGTAAAGGTTTGTTCTCCGCCATCGTAGATGTGGATCGCCTCTCGTGTTCGATCCGTAGGGATCTCAAGTGCCTTGAGCTTGCCCAAACGATCGCGCCAGTAGTTCACATAATCGAACTCCAAATCCTGGAAGGCATTCTGCTGCCAGTATGAGTAATCCCAGTAGCTGTATGACCCTTGAATAGCCTCACACTCCTTGCCTTGAATCAAGCGATCATAGTTCGATAGTAAAAGTGATTCTATCATCTGCATGGAAGGACGATCAACAAGGGCGTGGTGTATCACCAAAACAAAACGGTGGTTATTCTCGGACTTGCGATACACAGCTCCGCGTATCAATGCATCCGAAAGTGCAAAGGCCTTATCGATGAACAAACGTTCTGCTGTCTGTTCCCATTTGGCTACCTCTAGTGATAGCTCCAATGGCAAGACCTCCTGGTACGGACGCTCCTCTCTGTTCACCAAATGCGTTCGAAGAATCGGGTAGCTGTCAATCACAAACTGTAAACTCGTTTGTAAGGCTTCTACATTCAGACTTCCCGTGAAATCAATCGTCAAAGGAACATTGTGATAAATAGGACCCGCATCGTACAAATACCCCGATTCAAAACGATCGATGAACCACATGCGTTCCTGATGGTAAGAAGCACGAAGGCTGTTGTTAGAAAGTGCCTGAGCACCACTATTATCAATAAACGCTCGCAACGACCCTCTATCTTCTTCACTCACCAATGGCAAGGAGCTCAATGGAGTGCCGGAGGAATGTACAAACAGTCCGAAAATGCGATCCAAAAGCTCTGACAAACGTGCTATGTAGCTCGATGAATAGTACGAAGCGTTGTATACAAACTTCATCTTCAAACGATCTTCCGGGTAAATGAAAATCGTTAGGTTGAACTGGTTCTTCTCGTGAACGTCTACCGTATCTGCCGTGAATTTTCCTTTGTCGTTTTCGAATTCATCGTTTTCTGGTACCGGATAATTCTCCACTACCATGATATGATCGAACAAATCACGTCCTAATGGACTGTGCGATTGAATTTCTGAAAGTGGATGCGAATGATGTGCCTCTGCTTCCAGTGCCTCTGATTGAACACGTGCCAACACTTCGTCCAATGTTGCAGTGCCTTCACAACGAACACGAACAGGAACCGTATTGATAAACAATCCAACCATTTGTTCGATGCCGGCCACCTCTGATGGACGCCCGGAAACTACCGAGCCAAAAGCTACATCCTTCCGACCACTGTAACTCGATAGCAAAACGCCCCATGCTGCCTGAACCAAAGTGTTCAAGGTCACATGACGCTCTCGGCCATAAGCGGTCAATGAAGTGGTCAGCTCCTCGCTCAGCTCCAGGGTATGGAACTGCTGATCAAAATCTTCCGACCCAAGATCTGTTCCTGGGAAGCTTGACAGTTGATCATATCCTGATAAATAATCCGACCAAAAAGCATCTGAAACTTCAACATCCTGATTCGATAACCATTCAATGTATGTAGCATACGGCTGCGTCTCCGGAAGTGTCACTTCGCGATCATTCACATAGGCCCGGTACAAACTGTTGAACTCACTAATAATGATTCCCATGCACCATCCATCCATTAATATGTGGTGACAACTCCAAATAAAATAATAGCTCGTAGCACCTGTTTGCAGGATCGTAAGGCGCATCATAACATCTTTCGATAAATCAAAAGTATCGTTCAAATCACGCTCTTTGTAGTCCGCCAACAATGCTTTTTCATCTCCCTGAGCAACTTCAGAGCGAACATCGTAATAGCGGTAATCCACCTTGCGATCTTTCAACACCATTTGCAAAGGCTCGGCAAAGCCTTCACTCAAGAAAACCGTACGAAGAACTTCGTAGCGATCCATCAAACGGTTCATGCTGTTCTCGACACCCTCAAGGTTCATCGCTCCTTCAATTGAGTAGATCATCTGAAGGAAGTTGTCCCGAGAAGTATTGTCATACAAAGAATGGAACAACATCCCTTCCTGCATAGGAGATAACCCGTAAATGTTCTCTAAAGCATACTCCGACTGCAAGGCATCCAACGACTCAAAGCTCAAAGAACTGTATGTCAAATCTGAAGGGCTTAACAACGGTTGAGATTGCTTTTCGCAATGATCCATGATAGCAATCAAATTGCGTTTCAAAGAAGCTATTAATACTTCCATTCTTGAGTCCTCATAACGCTCAGGACTGTAACTAAGTCCCATTTCGAAAACGCCCTGATTGACAATTCCTCCCAGATCCAAATCGTAGATTCGATTGGCTTTAGGACTAATATCAAACCCCTTGTATTGTTCTGATAAAGAGAATTGATCGTTTTGAACTTCGTCGTCAAATTGACCCAAATAGTTAAAGCTAATTTGAGGTGTGATTTCTTCTTTTGATCTCAAGAGTAAGTAATCGAATCCGTTTTTAGGGATGCGTCTCAATTGTTCTTTCTGTTGTCTGGTTACCTGCGTGAAATCATCCGATCCTGCGTTCAGAATTACTGGATAAATAGACGTGAACCAACCGACCGTGCGGCTAACATCCAGATTAATTCCGAAGTTTTCACGACCGTGCCCTTCCAGATCTACTACTACAGACTCCAATCCAAATGTCTCTTTCAACCCAAGAGCCAGCGCGCTCAGCAATAAATCATTTACTTGTGTGCCATATGCATTATGCACATTTGAAAGCAATCGTTTCGTATCCTCCTGAGAAAGTTCAAAACTCAACTTCTTTGCATTTCCAAAAGTGTTTTCTCCTTCTGAGAAATCATTCGGCAGACGTGGAACATTACTATTCTGAACTTCATTCCAATACTCAACTGTTGCTTGATCAATGCCTTCGTTTTTATACGATTCAATGGATTCCACCCACGTCTTAAATGCATCTGTTTTCAATGGAAGTTGTGCTTGTTCTCCCGATTGATGTTGTTGGTACAAGGTCTGAATGTCCTCGAATAAAATTCGCCAGGAAACTCCGTCAATCACCAGGTGATGAATCACAATCAATACATCGCTGCCTGATGTTCCGTGAAACAATCCTATGCGAAGCAAGGGGCCGTTCTCCAAATCAATGCCTTCCTGAAGTTGATCCACGAGTGATTGATATTCTTCTGAAGAACTGTTGCGTACATCGTGCTCCTCCAAATGGAGTTTTGCTTCTACTCCTTTATTCTCCTGAACAATGCTTCCGCCTTCTGATCGGTAAACCATACGCAGGGCATCGTGATGCGTTTGAAGTTCTGTGAATATGAACTCCAATGTTTCGCGATCGATCCCTTCTGCAAAGTGTAATCCTACCGATTGATTGAAGTGAGACTTTGGTGCAATCGATCCGTCAAAAAACCATTCCTGAATAGGACTCAGGGATACTTCTCCTTCGATGGTTCCCTGATCTATCGTGCGGGTTAATTTCTCCAGTTGATCCGATAGCGAAACAACCGTCTGGTGTGTGAAAATGTCTTTTACCGAAAGTTGATATCCTTGATCGCGCAAACGCGAACTGATCTGGATCGACTTGATGGAATCGCCTCCTATCGAGAAGAAATTATCGGTGATTCCTACGCGCTCGATGTTCAACACCGATTCCCAAATCGAACAAAGCAACTCTTGTTCTGCTGTCTGTGGTGCAACGTATTCTGTCTTTGTTTCAATGACAACTCCAGGAAGAGCCTTTCGGTTCAACTTTCCGTTGGTGGTCAATGGAAGTTCTGTCAGGTGCATGAAGTGTGAGGGTACCATGTACTCTGGCAATCGAGACAACAAATGTGCTCTCAATTCAGCATCTGAAATCGACTCCTCAGAAACGTAATAACCAACCAGGAAACTATGATCTCCATCGCGTTGCAACAACACCGCTGATTCGGTAATCGATCCAAACTCCGACAATCGACTCTCGATTTCTCCAAGCTCAATTCGGTAGCCACGTAACTTCACCTGATGATCGATTCTTCCTAAATATTCTATCGTTCCATCGCTTAACCACCGTGCTAAATCTCCCGTTCGGTACAAACGCTCTCCATCTTTGAATGGGCTCGCGATGAACTTCTCTTCAGTAAGAACTTCGTTGTTTACATATCCATTTGAAAGGCCTTTTCCGCCTACATACAATTCTCCGGCAATTCCGGTTGGAACAATTCTCATATCCTTACCAAGAATGTAGATTTTCGTGTTCCAAATTGGAGCTCCAATAATGGATGTGTTCTCTTCCAGATCTGAATTATATGTAATCGCTACTGTCGCTTCCGTTGGTCCGTACTCATTTCCAATCTGAACTTCGGGAAGGATTTCTTTGCTTCGTTTTATTAATGACGGGTTGGCTTTTTCTCCGGCGAGCGTAACTGCTTTCAAATGAGAAATATCCTCTTTCAACTTTGAAAATTCGGTTAATAATGTGCTATAAATTGCGGGTAAAATAGAGAAGTGAGAAACTTTATAGCGAAGGATAATATCAGCCATTACATCTACTCTCATTTTATCCGGTTCAGGCAGAAGAACCATGGCTCCTCCAGAAACGACACTCGGAGCATATGCCGCTTTAAATCCGTCGAAATAGTAGGATACAAATTGAAGCGTTGTATCGCCTTTCTGAACATTATGCTCGGCAGATTTCCACTGAGCATAATTGGTCAACCCAAGATGGTTTACTTCTACCCCTTTAGGATTTCCTGTGGTTCCTGAAGTATAGATGATATATGCACCATCTTCTACGGTAGGCATATCGTTCTTCGGCTTTACATCTTCATTTGTTTCAAGTTCACAAACCAATACTTTTTTCGCATCAAAATTGATGTCGTTCTCTTCTAAATATGAGCTCAAGTGAGATTGAACCAATAACACATCGGCTCCAGAATCGTTGAGAATGTATTCGTTTCTATCCGCTGGGAAATCCTTTGAAATAGGAATGTAAAGTCCACCCGCTCTGTGAACGGCCAGCATCCCGATCAACATGTCAATCGAAGCCTGGAAAAGAAGACCTACTTTCGGGTGATCCACACCTGCCTTTTCAGACAAACGGTACGCAAGGTTATCGATCATCCTAATAGCCTCGCCGTAGGTTACTTCTTCATTTCCACAAACAAACAAAGTTTGCTCAGGATTCTTCTCTGCTTGCTTGTAGAATAGACTGATGATTGACTCATCGATGATTTCATTTTCGGTAGCGTTAAAATCGTATTTCAACATCTTGAACTCTTCATCCGAAATGATCTGAAGATCTTGAATGGCTGCTTCAGGGTGTCTTTCCAGATATTGAATCAAGTGATCAATTGCTGATACAAATCGACTGATAGTATCCTCTTCAAACAAGGCTTTGGCATATACCAGATTCAATTCAATCTTTGTATCGTATTCAACTGCTGAAATAGCTATGTCATTTCTGGACAATCCCTCAAATGCATTCACCTCATTCCAGTTCAAGTTTTTCTCAAGTTGCTCGCTTGAAATTCGCTCGTAAACGAACAGGACATCGAACAGCGGATTTCTTTTTGTGTCGCGCTCAATCCCCAGATCATCCACCAACATTTCGAATGGGTAGTTTTGATGATCGAAGCATTCAAGCGATGTAGCAGCAACCTCCTGAATATATTCATTGAATGTAAATGCCTTCTTTGGAGCCAATCTCAACGCCAAAACACTCACGAACATTCCGATGACGTTCTCTAATCCGGCATCATTTCTTCCTGCGGTAGGTGTTCCAATTACAACGTCTTCAGATTTCAGATATTTCGACAATTGAATGCCCAACAATCCAATCAAGACGTTGAACATAGTAGTTCCATTCTCTGATGCCAAACGACGTAAGAAATAGGTGCTTTCTTCGCTGAGATTCAAGGTCAAAATAGCACCCTGATCACTTTGAACATCCGGTCTGTGATGATCGATTGGCAATTCTTCCTGACCGTCGAATCCTTTGAAGTGATTCAACCAAAAATTCTTGTCATTATCACCTTTTTCACCTTGCAAAATCGTCTCTTCCCAAACGGCAAAATCTTTGTATTGGAACTCAAGAGCCGGAAGTTCTTCTCCATTATATAATCTCTGGAATTCATCGATCAGCACTTGCTTGGATTTACCATCCATTACAATATGGTGTGAATCGAAGATCAATACATTTGAACTGCCATCTGAAATAATTCCAGCTCTAAACAATGGAGCCTGCTCCAAATCGAAAGGTTGTATGAAATCATTGATTGCCTCATTTCGATTCTCTGGATTCGTCTCGATTTTCTGCAATTCAAATTCTATCGATTCGTGCACTTGTAACGATGGATTTCCATCAACAAATTGAAAGATTGTTCGAAGACTTTCGTGGCGCTTCAACAATTTTCTGAATGCTTCTTCGGCCTTGTCAAAGTCAAATTCGTGACCAACTTCAAATGCTTTCGGTTCATTGTAAGCTATACTTTCCGGCGAAAGTGATTGCAGGAAGAAAAGTCCTCGTTGCGCATATGAAATTGGATAGAAATCAGCAGCATTCGCTTTTGTTAATTGGTTTCCAGAACCAACATTTTCACCTGTCAGTTGAACTAACTGTCCTATGTTTGGTTTCTCGTAAACATCCTTAATAGAAAGTTGTGCGTTCGAATGTTTGTTCAATCTTGCCACCAGTGTCATGGCCTTCAAAGAGTCACCGCCTAATTCGAAAAAGTCATCTTTCTCAGAAATCGTAGTGTCTCCAAAGAACTTCTGAATTACTTCTAAAACAGATTCTTCCAGGTTAAAATCAACATCTTCCGAAGCATTGGAATTCGTTTCTCCGGCATGAACTTTTTTCAGGTCAGATTTATACCATTCAATTTCCTGATTTAAATCTCCTTTATGAATAGACCAATGCGTGGGTTTGTATGACAAACATGTTCTGAACACTTCCACGCCTTGTTCTGGATACACAGCGCCTTTTATTGTTGCATTAATCGAATCGTCGCTTGCGCCGGACAACTGTTCTCGCTTAATATTGTACGTCATTCCAACATTCAACCAGTCACACCAGTTGATTGAGAATACATGGTTGGAATGAGACTTTTTCAAGTATGCAGCATAAGCTTCCATGAATTCGTTCGAAGCGTTGTATCCAATTTGACCAAACTTGTGCTGGTAGAATACATTTCCTATGGAGGAGAATAGCGATACAAATTCCATTGCACCGAAATCAAAATGTTTCTGGAATAACAATACGCCATGCACTTTTGACTTCAAGTTCTTTGTGAACTCTGGCTGACTTCTTGTTATAAGGATTCCATCGTTATCCGGTTCTCCAGCCGCCCAAATCAACCCGTTAATCACACGATTGGCTGTAGCTTTTGTAGCAAATTCCGACACATGCACCTCATTGGAAACATCCATTTGATGTAGTTCCACTTCGCAACCCGATTGCTTAATCAATTGCAGGGTCTTGATCTTCTCTGCAGTTTTATCGTTGTTTTCTTTGAGGTATTCAGACCACTGATCTTCCTGTGGGAACGGAGAACGATGCACTAAAATCAAATTTGCGCGATTCTTCATCGCTAAATCCTTAGCTATGCTAAAGCCCATTCCTCCGAATCCACCGGTGACAATGTACCAGCCATTCTCTTTAATCTCAATTTGCGAATTCACCTCGTTTTCGACCTCCAACTGCTCGAAGTACTGAATCCATTTCTCTCCAAATCGATACGCCACAATTGGAACATCATCTGAAAAGGTTAATTCGTCAATTATTTGCTGTCCGTATTTCTCCACCGACGATTTCTCATCTTCTATCGGGAGATCCATCAATTTGATTTTGATCTCTTTTGATTCAGAAGGAATTACCTTGGTTGCTCCCAGGACTGTGGCTTTGACAGGATTTGTCTGGTCCATATCGAGAACACTTACCACCTCATGACAAACAACTAAGAAATCAACTTGCTTGTTTTGAGCACTTAATATGTATGACTTGCTAATGTTAGCAACAGAGAGGTAAGAATTCAAACCCTCTTCCATAGATTCAAAGTTGATGTCACCTCCAATTGAGCTATCCAACAATATCACTTTGATCTCTTCTCTAAATGCATTTTGCGTGGCATTCCAGAATTCCAGAATGGATGAATCATCCAAGAAATTGACTTCAAAATTCTCATCTGAAACCTTTTGAAATTGCTCTCCCTGAAGCACTGAAATCACGTGCGCTCCGGATGCTTTCAGATAAGATATAATGGATGCGCCATCTGTGGTGTCACTTTGAAATACCAAAACGGATGCATTGGAAACGTCTGCTTCATTGGGCTTCTCCGCAATCTTCCAGCCAGATTTGTTAACATATGATTTTGCACCGTTGTCTTGCCACGAACTGGAATTTCCTGATCCATCAAGAATTCTGTTTACGTTAAAATTGGTCGTATATTCTTTCTTTTCGAAAACATATGTAGGAAGCGGAATTCTTCTCGTTTTCTGTCCGTGGGATCTTTGTTTTGGATTCAATCCGTACAACCATAATTGTCCCATTTTCTCTGCCCAGAAGTAATCGTCCAGGACTTCTTGTTTCGGGTGTCTAACACAATTCACGGCATTGTACTGATCGCTATAATTAACGTTTGCTTTGATGTTATTGGTAAGCGATCTTCCTGGTCCGACCTCAATGAAACACATCTGTCCTTGTTTCATTAGCTCGGAAATCCCATCTGCAAATAATACCGTAGAGCGCAGATGCTTACACCAATATTCAGGTGACTGCGCCTCCTCTGGTTTGATAAATTTCCCCGAAACGTTTGAGATGTAGGGAATATTCGGAACATTGAGAGTGACTTTTTTTACCTCTTCTTTGAATGCTTCCAAAATTCCATCCATCATCCTTGAATGAAATGCGTGAGATGTTCTTACATCCTGATGGGCAACACCTTCTTGTTCTAATTTTTGCGTTAACTTTTTTATCTCAATTGCACTTCCCGCAACTACCGTCGCTTTCTGAGAATTGATAACAGCAATGTCCAATTCCAAGTCGGTTAAAAACGGTTGAGTCTTGTCTGCAGCCAACTCAACATTGAGCATCTTTCCTTGCTCTACGCTGGCCATTAACTCCCCTCTTTTCAGCACTAGTCGTAATCCATCTTCAGGAGAAAATACCCCTGAAATGCATGCGGCAACAAACTCACCAATACTGTGACCAATCAAATATTGCGGTTGAATTCCCTCTTCCATCAGTCTTTTTGCCAGAGCAAACTCTACAATGTACAGCAATGGCTGTGTGTATTGAGTTTCATTTAGTTTCCCGGAATTGTCTTCAAAGAGTACCTCTTGAAGTGGCAAGGCTGTATATTTTTGAGCAATCAGAAAACAAGTGTCTAATAACTCTTTGAATTTTGAGTCGTTGTTGTACAAGTCTCTGCACATTCCAAAATACTGGGAGCCCTGGCCAGAAAATGCAAAGGCAACTTGCTTTAATTCTTCCTGTACGCTAGTGTTTACATGATCTTTGTAATCTTTCTCCTGCAGTTTCTTAATTGCATCCTGAATGGAGGCAACTGTGATGGTTCTGCGGTAGTTGAATCGATTTCTACCCTCACGTAAAGTGTAGGCAACTTCGTCAAGATTTAATGATCCATTTTTGGTCAAGAACTCTCCCAGATTCGTAGTTAACGATTCAAGTCCTTCCTGAGTTCGAGATGAAAGCTCAAGGTTCTTGAATCCTGTATTTTCTTTTGCTAGTTCCTGAATTGGTGGTTCTTCGACAATCACATGGGCATTGGTTCCTCCGATACCAAATGAACTCACACCAATTCGTAGTGTTTCTTCTTTATTCCATTCCTGAAGTTGGTTATTTACATAAAACGGTCCTCCTGCAAAATCAACTTTGGGGTTGTTCGCTTCGAAATGTAATGTTGCGGGAAGGGTTCTGTTTTTCACCGACATTACTGCCTTTATGAAACCAGCAACTCCGGCTGCTGCATCCAGGTGACCAATGTTTGACTTCACTGATCCTAAAGCGCATTCCTGAATTGATTTACCGTAAACTTTGTTCAGGGCCTCTACCTCAATTGGGTCTCCCAGTTCGGTTGCCGTACCATGCGCTTCAACATATCCAATGTTTTCCGGCTTCAACTGAGCCATTCGTAGAGCTCTTGAGATTACTTCTGATTGACCTTTAACGCTTGGAGCCGTATATCCAACCTTATTGCTCCCATCATTATTTACTGCGGAGCCTTTAATCACCGCATGAATGGTATCTCCATCCTCAATAGCATCTTTCAGCCTTCTTAGAACAACTACACCAACTCCTTCTCCGGCTACGGTTCCTGATGAATGTGCATCAAACGGTCTACATTTCCCATCTTTGGATTGGATCATTCCTTCCTGATGCAAATATCCTTTCTTAGAAAAACTCTGAATACTTACTCCTCCGGCAAGGGCCATTTTGCACTCACCCAGCAACAAGCTGCTACAAGCTTCGTGAATTGCTGTTAATGAAGACGAACATGCCGATTGCAGGTAGATTGCCGGTCCATTCAAATTAAGTTTGTACGCCATTCTTGAGCTTAAGAATGATACATCTCTCAGATGTGCTGCAGTGAATTCATCGATCAATTGTCGTTGGTTCTCACGAGCAGAATGAATCATCCATCTTGGGTTGGGTGTTCCCGCTGAGAAAATACCTGTTTTGATGGCAGTATTAACAGGATTATACCCCGCTGTCTCCAGTGCTTCCCAACAACACTCATGATACCAACGAACCTGTGGATCCATCAACTCTGCCTCGTCTGGCAAATATCCAAACAACCCTGAATCAAAGAATTCCTTTCCGTCTACGTAGGCATTCGCGCGCACATAATTTGGAGCATTAACGACAGATATATCTTCGCCCTCTTCTTGCGCTTCCTCTGGTGTGAAAGTTCGAATGCTATTTTTACCGGCAATCAAATTCTCCCAGTATTGAGATACATTTTCTGCTTCTGGAAATCTTCCAGCAACACCAATCACCGCAATTTCTAATCCTGTTTTTTTAGACATTTTTAGTCATCTAAGTTGTTAAGTACTCCAAGGGTTTCTCCCATCAAATCAAACGTCTCTTCTTCCGTTTCTTCCTCTTCTTCTGATTCGGATAAAAACGCTGCAAGACTTGATATGACTGGGTTAGCAAAAACGTTCGCTACAGATATTTCTGCATTTAGTTTTTCATTGATAGCTTTCACCATGTTCACTACCATTAGTGAATTCCCTCCGAGTTCAAAAAAGTTCGTATTGATTCCAATCTTGTCCATTTCCATATCAAGCAATTGTGCCCAAATAAAAATGAGTTCTTTTTGTATTTGATTTTGAGGTTTGCTTTCTATTTCTGCAACCCCAAACGCTACCTCTGGTAAAGCCTTTTTATCTGTCTTTCCATTCGGTGTGAGTGGAAGTGTGTCCAGGTGAACATAAATCGAGGGTACCATGTAGTCCGGTAGGAGGCCCAATAGGTGACTTCTCAATGTCATGCTCTCTATCGGGGTGTCGGATACGTAGTATGCCACAAGGTTCTTGTCCTCTTCGCTTCCCTGTATCGTCACCGCGCTTTGGTCCACCATATCGTGGGCACTCAACTGATTCTCGATCTCACCCAACTCGATTCTAAACCCGCGCAACTGTACCTGATGGTCGATACGTCCGATGTACTCCAACTCGCCTGCACTGTTCAAACGACCCAAATCTCCTGATTTGTACAAGCGCTCTCCCTTCACAAATGGACTCTCAATGAAGCGCTCTGCACTCAACTCCGGTCGGTTCAAATAACCTCGGGCCACTCCACGTCCGCCTATGTACATCTCACCAACCACTCCTCTTGGAACCTCATTCAACTCGCCATCCAAAACATACATCGAGAGCGTTGGGATCGGAAGACCAATGTTGCTTACATTGCGCTCTATGTCCTCTGATGTGATCTTCTTGTAGGTAACATGAACCGTTGTCTCGGTGATACCAAACATGTTGATCAAATCAACAGAAGGGTACACTGCGTGGAACTCCGATAACTTCCCAGGACTCAGAGCCTCTCCTCCGAAAATCACATAGCGAAGCGATAAATCCCCAGATAAACTCTCCTCTTGTTGGATCAAATTATAGAATGCACTTGGCGTCTGGTTCAACACCGTTACTCCCTCATCTTTCAATAGCGATACATAAGAGGAAGTATCTCTTGATTGCCATTTCGGTACAATGATCAACTTACCGCCAAAGAGCAATGCTCCATACATCTCCCAAACACTAAAGTCGAAACAGTGACTGTGGAACATCGTCCATACATCATCACTACCAAATTCAAACTGGAAGGATTCGTTCACAAACAAGCGAACTACGTTCCCATGTTCGATCATTACTCCCTTCGGCTTACCTGTGGTACCAGATGTATAAATGATGTAGCATAAGTTCGATGGGCCTACTTCTGGGGTCGTGTAGTTTGCGCTTAACTCCTCTGAGATGTCCTCGATGTACAGACACTGAACGCCTTCAGGGACCACACTCGTGTCTACCTCTTTGCCTGTCAAAACAAACTTCGTTTCACTGTCGGTGATAATATAGCGCTTACGGTCCTCCGGGTAGTCTACATCAATCGGTAGGTATGCGCCGCCCGCTTTCAAAATACCCAGCATGCAAACCACTGTATCCAGCGTGCGGTCGGTAAGCAGTCCAACTATGGTGTCTGCCTCTACACCTCTATCTTGCAAGTAAGCGCCAATAGCACTACTGCGACGGTCCAAATCTGCATAACTCAACTGCTCGTCATTGTACTGCAAAGCAATATGATCCGGTGTTTTTGCTACTTGTTCAGAGAACAAATCCAAAAGTGTAGCATCCGTTGGATATTCCACACTCTCGTGGTTCAAGAGTGCCTTGATTTCTTGTTTTGCCGAATTGGACAGCACTTTCAGTGCTGAAATTTCCGTTGTTGCATCTACCAGAATCCCTGTAACTAATTGTTTGAATCCATCGATGAATTCGAGAATACGCACCTCTTCAAAAAGGTCTGAATCATATTCAAACATAAAGTCAATACCTTGCTCTCCCGGTACTGCTGTGAGTGTTAAGTCAAACTTTGAAGAGGTATTGATATTCTTCAATTGCTCTAGCTCAACTCCGTCAATATACAAGCTCTTTTGGTCAAAATTCTGTAATACAAATACCGTATCAAACAGTGCATTTCTGCTTGTATCTCTTACCAATTTTAAGTCATCGATAAGCATTTCATATGGATACTCTTGATTCATTAGAGCATCTTCAATTTCTTCTCTTACGTCGAGCAACAATTCATGAAAAGAGGATCCGGTATTCACTTGAGAACGCAGAGGTAAAGTGTTTACAAACATTCCCACTACGCGTTCCAAATTCTCATGTAAACGTCCTGCAACTGGAGTCCCTACAACAAAATCAGACTGTTGTGTAAACTTGTTAAGGAAGACCAAATAACAAGAGTACAGAACGGAGAACAGCGTCGTGTTCGCTTCTCTGCCCAATGCTTCAAGCTGTTCCAACTCTACACGATCAAGTGAAAAACTTAGGCTGTTTCCCTTGTAGCTTTTCTGCTGTGGACGCGTGAAAGAAGTTGGCAACTGAAGTGGTGTAAGTTCTTCCTTGAATTTAGCATTCCAAAAGCTCTTGCTTTCGTTCCAACGATCCTGATTGTCAGATTCCCATTCAGCAAAATCAACGTATTGGTGTGTTACATCACTTAGGGTTTCGCCTTGATATAACTGGACAAATTCATCGATCAAAATGCCATGCGTTACTCCATCTGCAATGATGTGATGCATATCAACCAACAGCAAATGTTCCATTTCGGATCTAGATGCCACTCCAACACGAATGAGCGTATCATTCTCCAAATCGAAAGGGCGAATAAACCTATTAATCACCTCTTGCTCTTGTAAAGAACCCCATACAAGTCGCTCAATAGAAAACGAAACTTCAGACGATATCACTTGTACCGGTTTTCCGTCTTCTGAACCGAAGTTCGTGCGTAATCCGCTATGTCTGGCTATTAATTTCTGAAACGCCTCTTCTAGTTTTATACTATCAATTTTACCATTCAATTGAGCGGCAAATGGCATGTTGTATGTCGTGGATTTTGGGTCAAAGTCATACAAGAAATGCATACGCGTTTGTGCAGATGACAACTGGTAGAATTCCTTGATATCTGCCGTTGGAATTTGGCTGAATTTTTGTTGTTCAGCTGATTCTAATAACCGCGCCATTTCGGACAGTACTGGCGTATTGAAAACGTCATTCAAACTCAATTTTATGTCGAATCGTTTCCAAATAATTCCAGTGAGCGTTATCGCCTTAAGTGATTGTCCACCCAGTTCGAAAAAACTCACTGTTTTACTGATTTTATCAAGTTCCAAAGAAAGAATTTCAGCCCATAAATTTGCCAGTTGAATTTCCGTTTCTGTCTCTGGGGCAATGTACTTTTCTGCAACTACTTCAAAGCTGAATTTCGGAAGAGCCTTTCGGTTCAACTTTCCATTGGTGGTCAACGGAAGTTCTGTCAGGTGCATGAAGTGTGAGGGTACCATGTACTCTGGCAATCGAGACAACAAATGCGTTCTCAATTCAGCATCTGAAATCGACTCCTCAGAAACGTAATAACCAACCAGGAAACTATGATCTCCATCGCGTTGCAACAACACCGCTGATTCGGTAATCGATCCAAACTCCGACAATCGACTCTCGATTTCTCCAAGTTCAATTCGGTAGCCACGTAGCTTCACCTGATGATCGATTCTTCCTAAGTATTCTATCGTTCCATCGCTTAGCCATCGTGCCAAATCTCCCGTTCGGTACAAACGCTCTCCATCTTTGAATGGACTCGAAATGAACTTCTCTGCTGTTAGTTCTTCTCTGTTCAAATAGCCTCTTGCCACCTGAACACCGCCGATCAATAGTTCTCCAGCTACTCCCAGTGGTTGGATCTGAAGCAAGTCATCTACAATGTACAAGTGCGTGTTCGCTACCGGTGAACCAATGGTAATGCGTTTTGCTCCTTTCTTTACTGTGCTCAGGTCTATTGCTGTAACGTCGATCGCTGCTTCTGTGGGACCATACAAGTTGTGTAGGTGTGTCGTCTTGAATTTCTCTTTGAAAAGATCAACCATGACACCCTTCAGTTCTTCTCCACTACATACTACATGTTTGAGTTCTGAGCAACGACCTTCAGACAAATCATGTAAAAATGCATGCAACATTGAAGGAACGAAATGCATCACAGTTACGCCACTTCTTTCTATGACATCTTGCAGATACTGGCTGTCTTTGTGTCCTCCTGGACGGGCCAATACCATACGTGTTCCCGTGAACAATGGCATCAATAGTTCCCATACCGAAACATCAAAACAGAAGGTGGTCTTTTGGAGAATAACATCGCTTTGTTCCAGGCCTAAGTAATCTCGCATCCAAAGTAAGCGGTTGTATATACCTCCATGCTCATTGATTACTCCTTTTGGGCGACCTGTTGTTCCTGATGTGTAAATCACATAGGCGATATCCGTTCTGTTAATCGTAATTGCAGGGCGCGTAGAAGTATAGTCAGAAAAGTCTTCTGTATCTATGTTCAACTTATGAACTCCGGAGGGAATGGATACTCCTGTTTCTGATGAAGAACAAATAACGCTGCTGCCTACATCTTCCAAAATGAAATCGATGCGTTCCTGAGGATATTCAGGGTCTACTGGTACATAACCACACCCTGATTTCATAATCCCCAAAATCCCTACAATCATTTCCAGAGAACGATCCAAACAAATTGGAACCATTCCTTTGTTAGTGTAACCTTCTTCAATAAGGTAGTGCGCCAATTGGTTGCTCCGCTCGTGGAGTTCCCCATATGTCAATGTCTTTCCTTCAATTTCAATCGCTATAGCATCGGGAGTATTATCGCGTTGCAACTCCATCAAGTCAAGCAAGGTCTCTTCCTTGAAATAAGATTCTTTTGAGGTGCTGTTGAAGGTTTCGATCTGAAGGCGATCCTTATCTGTAGCTGTGTATAGTGAGGAAAGTTGTACATCTTCTGTCTGAAGGCATCTCTCCAAAGTATCTTCTAAATATGCCGAAATTTTCTTCGTGAAACTCTCGGTAAAGGCATTAGAACTTGCCGAAATTTCAATACGAAGTACTGGCTCTGTAAAAACAGTAATCAATAGATCTGAATCTGTTTTTTCTTTAACATCAAATACGTCTATACTAAGATTCTGATTCGCATTCAACAGTGATTCGTCAATTGGATAATTCTCGATGACCACATTCACATTGAATGGATTTTCAGCATTGCCAAGTCCACAAATTTCTTTCAGTTCTGAAACTCCAATGTACCCGACTTCTTCTCTTTGTACCAACTGTTCGTTCACGCTTTTCACCAACTCAGAAAAGCTGATACGATCATTTAATTGAAGTCGAAGTGGAAGTGTCTGAATAAAGTTTCCAATGGTATTCTCAATTCCTGCGACATCGATATTTCTTCCTGAAACGGTGGTTCCAAAAACCAGATCGTTTGACCCTTGCAAGCGCTGTAGTGCTACTCCAACAGTTGCATACATAAATGCCGCTGGCGTTACCCGCAATTGCGAAGCAAAACGTGTAAGCGTATCATTCTCTTTGGTGATGATTTCATGTAGTAATGAATCACTTCCGGATTGCTTAAACTCAGGGTCTTTCAATAATTGAATATCGTACCCATTAAAAAGCTCTTTCCAATATTCGCGATTCACCAATTGCTCTCCTGCCAATATAGCTTTGTCCTGAACTTTCTTGTAAGAAACTGGTGCTGCGGAATTTTTGCTTTGATACTCATTTAGCCAATCTTTCATGAGTATAGCAGTACTCCATCCATCGTATAAAATGTGATGGTGAGTGATAGTTAGCAATCTCCTGTCTTCACCCAGAGTTACGAGCGAAATTCTACACGGAACATCCAAAAGAGAAAATTTCACTGACCAACTTTGCTCAAGAAACACATCCAATTGACTTGCAGAACATCCTGAAAGATCCTTCTCTTCCCAAGAAATAGGTACTTCTTTCAAAACGATTTGAACAGGCTCTTTGATTCCTTCCCATCGAAAGATAGATCGTAGTGCATCATGTTTTTGCTGAACATGATAAAATGCACTTTTCAATTGATCAACATCCACACTTCCCTTCAATTCGAAGGATAGTTGAACGTTGAAAGTATTTGAATCTTCTTCTTTAAGATGGTGAAAGAGCATGCCTTTCTGAACAACATTCAGGTGGCAGATATCCTGAGTGTTGGACTTATCAATTTTAGCGCTCATTGATTTACAGTTAACCGGTGAAATTGGGTTGTTTGATTAGATTCTAAACCAGAACCTACATTTCTAAAACACTCTTCTTTGAGCTAATGAATTTTTTAAGAGGCTCAATGTGGATTGGTTCTTTCCATACTGCTTCCAAATCTTCAATGATGTGGAACTCTTGCTCCATCTTGTTTCCTACATAGAATCGAATTACCGGGTGAATGAAAACACTCTTATCAGCATTCTCGAAGTCATCACGGTGTACACGTGTTTGCGACATGTGATCTGTTATTTCATCCTTCTTTCCGAACTCCATGGTTACCACGAAATATTCATCCGTATCAGATGTAAGTTTATCTGTGATGAAGTCTTTTGGTAAACTGTCGATGTACTCAACCTTATCATTCTTAATGATCGCAACATCTGCCAGGTATCCGTATTGGTTCCACAACGATGAGTTGATGTTAATACGATCCAGCATCTTCTCTGTCAATGCCTCAGGGGTCCAATCAACTGTATCAGTCGGGAAATTTCTTTCTTCATACTTGTTCATCAAGATTTTAGCCAAACTTGCTGCATTATATCGGAAACCGTGAATGAAACCTGACGCTTGTTTTTTGAAGTCGCGCATGTGCGTGATAGTTCCTGCAAAGTACATCCCTTCTACGTTTGTAGATTCGAATTCACACGTTTGATTCGGGAATTTCTCGTTGAACGCTGATTCTGGTTTACAAGACTCATCAAAAATGGTATCATCGAATTTAAATCCTGTACAAAGAAGGATTTTATCGTAATTCAATGTTTCTTCCTCACCCGCCTGATTGTTGTAAATGAAGTCAACCGCATAAGCATCACCTTCCTTACGAATCTCTTTGATGTCCGCATCCAATACGGCATTTTGAGATTTCAAGTGATATGTGTCAAGGAAGTTATTATTCACTGCACGCAAGTGACCTACATAGTGTGTGTTCCAGGCAAGGTTTAATGAATTCGGGCTACTGATGTGCGTTACAGCAGTAACATCAATTAGGTCGTCAGCCGTTTCAAACGCGGAGTTTCCTTTTCCAAGGATAAGCACACGCTTGTTTTCGTATTCTGACTTGTCCAGGGACATTGTCATGTAGTGATCACCATGCTCGATTCCAGGAACATTTGGAATGTGTGGTTTCACCCAACCTGTAGCTACAATAAGGTGATCACAAGTATAATCTACGTCTCCACATGTTTCAATAAAAAACTTGTCCAATTTGGTGATTTTCTGAACGTCTGTTCCGTAATCAATTGGCAACTCGAATTTCGCAGCAAAATCAGATAGGTATTTTACCATTCCGTCAGCGTTAGGGAAATACGTTTTGTCATAGTTCTTGTACAATAAGTCCTCATCATCTGAAAGCAATGAATTCCAATCAAAGCGCAGGTTCAAATTCGGGTCAGTGAATCCCGTATACACTTTGTTGATTGAAATTAGTGTACGGTGACGCGGATAATCTTTGAAATAAGATCCTGCTACATCGTTCTTCTCAAGGATTGCGAAATCCTCATTACTTTTCTTGAAATAGTACCCCAATTGCAATCCTGCAGGTCCTGCTCCAATAATAATGTACTTCTTGTGTACTTTTTGTTTTTCCATTGTGGTTATTTGTTTTAAAAATTAGCATTTGGTATATGCGCGAAAAGGATAGGCACCATAATGGCGCTATCCTTTTGTTTTCTACTATGTTGGGTTGATTACCCGTCCGCTCTCAACGAGATGATCGGGTCTACTTTTGCTGCTTTAAAAGATTGAATTCCTACAGTTAGCCATGAAATAACTAACGCCATCAGTCCAGCTCCTGCGAAGAACCACCACTGAAGGTCTATATGATATGCAAATCCTTCCAGCCATGATTTTGTCAGGAAGTAACTGATCGGTAGTGAAAGTACCAGTGAGATCAATACGACCTTTGTGAAATCTTTAGATAGAAGCATGATTACACTCATGTTGGTTGCTCCTAATGTCTTGCGAATTCCGATTTCTTTCTTTCTTCTTTCTGCCGTAAAGGAAGCAAGACCGAATAGCCCCAAACATGAGATCAAAATTGCCAATCCTGCGAAGTATCGAGATAATTTGGAAACACGTGTTTCTGCCACGTATTGCTCCTGGAAATCATCATCCATGAAACGGTAATCACATGGGTATCCTGTGAAGTTCTCGTAGAAACTAATTACATCGCCAATTGTTGCCTTTTCTTTACCTGCTTCAATTCGCGCCATAACCATCATTGACTCTTCTGGTGCCAAACGAATGAAAGTAGGTTTGATTTCTTCGTGGAAGGATTCGAAGTGGAAGTTTTCTGTAACACCAATAATTTGGTAGTCTTCACCCCACAAACGAATTGTTGATCCCACCGGATTGTTCAATCCCATAACTTCGATCGCTTTGGCATTGAAAATGATTTTATTTGCATCTGAACCGAACTTCTTGGAGAATGCTCGACCTTCTTTCATCTTGATGTCTAATGTTTCAATCAAATCATAATTTCCACTCATGTTTGTGAAGCTTACAATCTCATTTGATTGTTTTCCTTCCCATGAAAGATCTCCGGTTGAGTTATCATTCCCAATGAAGTTTTGACTGATACTTGTCACGCTCTTAACTCCTGGGATTTTGTCCAACTCTGCGAGGAAAGTCTCCAGATTTTGATTCGCATCTCCTTCTTTCGGGAAGTAGATCACATTGTCTTTGTCAAATCCTAAGTTGTTGTTCTGAACAAATTGAATCTGATTATATACCACCACAACCGATACAATCAAAATAACCGATAGAGTGAACTGGAAGATTACCAATCCGCTTCTGGCCAACAATTCTCCTGAAGAACGCTTCAATGTTCCTTTCAACACAACTGCCGGATCAAATCCTGACAGATATAAGGCTGGATAACTACCTGCTAACAATCCTGTAAAAGCTGTAATGGCCAACAAGGTCAATACAAATGAAAGTGAGAAAGTAAGTTCGAGTTCTTTTCCTGTAATATCATTAAAGGCCGGTAGTACAACTGCTACCAGGATCAGTCCTAGAATCAAGGATACCAACGTCATAACCATTGATTCAGAAAGGTACTGGATGATGAGTGATTTTCGGTCGGCTCCCATCGCCTTCTTAATACCAATCTCCTTAATTCGTCGTGTTGCTTTAGCAGTAGACAAGTTCATGAAGTTGATACATGCCATAATCAAAATGAAAATCGCTATGATCGAGAACAACCGAACATACTCAATTCTACCTCCAACCGCATGGCCATTTTCATAGTCACCATAAAGGTAATTCTCCGAGTAAGACGTCACGAATAAAGAAACGTTTGAATTCGGATTCTTCCCTTTGATGAAGTTTTTGATCTTCGAGTTCACCGATTCTGCGGTGCTGTTTTGCTTAAGAACAACAAAGGTATTTGGACCGTGATTCTCCCAATCCATAGGGCGTCCAATCTGTTCTGAAAGTTCCTTAAACCTTTCGTAAGGAATTAAGAAGCTAAAGTTTTCTGTCGAATTCGCTGGTAAATCTGCAAAAACACCAGAAACCGTATGTGACATTTTCTGACCTACCAATTCCCATTCAATTACCTTACCTGTCACTCCTTTTGACATTCCAAAGAGTTTCATGGCGAGAGATTCTGAAATAACGATTGAATTCTTGTCGGCAAGCACTTGATTCGGTGCTCCCTCTGCCAACGGAAATGAGAACATGTTGAAGTAATCCTTACTTACAAACTGCCCTACTTCTTTCACTTTCTTTTCACCAACAGTCAAAGGAATTTTTCCGAACCAATCTGCCGGAACCACTGTTGCAGCCATTTCGATTTCAGGAATTTCTTCCAAAAGAGCTTCTGCCAATGGATCTGGAGTCGCTGTTTGTGTAACAATATCTCCAGACTGGTCCATGTTCTCCATTACCATGAACAAGCGGTCATCTTTTTCATGGAATGTATCGGTCGATAGTTCACTTTCAACCCAAAGGTAAATAAGTAGTGAACATGCCAGTCCTACAGAAAGTCCAATAAGATTGATCAAAAAGGATCCTCTGTACTTTTTGAAGTTTCTGTAAATGATTAAAAGGTTGTGAAAAAACATAGTTATAAATAATTCGGAAGGTCGTAGTCAAAGACGGTGCCACAGCACTTTTGTTTTTCTATCTGTTTGATTTTTAGTGTTTTTAGCGTTTATCGGTTTCTGATAAGGTGTTCGAATTCGAACAGTTACTGGTCACTAGCGAACACTTTTATCAGTTGAACAGACTGTCCAATTCTTCCTGATCAATTTTTAAATTATCAAAATCACTACTTGATACCTGGACTTCATCTGTATTCGATAAGTAATCAATGAACTCCTGAATTTTATCCATGAAAGATGTCATAAACTTTTCTGAATCTTCCTTACCAAATGATTCCCCATCACAAGACAAATAAACCACCAACTGATCGTCCGCAATCATGAAGTTCCACTCCATTTTTGCGGTTGCACTATTCTCAGAGTATAAACCACTTTTCTCGGGGATGAAGTCAAACCAAATGTTGTTCATTTCCTTACCAAATTCTCCCAGATAGTTAAACAGAACTTGTGGTTTTCTTTGTTGGGAACCGCGTTCAGCTGTGCAGAAATTATATCCAATTCCATGGTTTGGAACTTTATTCAGTCGGTCTTTAACCATATTAATTTCCTCCATGATATTGCTGTTGGAATATTGGAGCAAAACGGGGTACATGGAAGTAAACCATCCTATGGTTCTTGCGATATCAGCGCCCTTGATATTTCGTCCGTGCCCTTCAAAATCAATCAAAATTTGATCTTGATTTGTATGTTCATGTAGCAATTGGACCAAAGCGGCAACCAATATGATTTCAGGGGTTGATCTAAACTTGGTCGATGCAAACTCTTTCAAAGCACTCGTTTGAGATGCGTCCAATATGCTTCTCTGATGATAAACAGAAAGCTCTCCCGCTGTTCCTTCTATTTCGAAGGAGTGATTATCCAGTTCTTTCCAATGTTCTTTCTCTTCTGGTTCCATTTCAGATTTCAAGTCCTCAAAGAGATAAACGCACTTTCCAAGTGGTGCAGTTTTAGGGCTTAACGTCCGAAGGTTTCCTTCTGCCAACCCTTCGTATAAATAAATGAGGTCTTCCAGAAGAATTCGCCAAGAAATTCCATCAATCAAAAGGTGATGCGCTGTAAAATAAAGTAGCGATTGCTGTTCATCTTTCTTAAGTACAGCTCCTTTAATTAATAATCTGTTTTCAAGTGAATCAATCTTCAACCACTCCTGAATTTCTTCCTCACTCTCAAAAATTGAAATGGAGAACGAATCGTCAAGAAAGTCATTATTAAAGTACAATTCTGATTCATCATTGACGTTCAAACGAAGGCCATCGTGATGCTCGATAAGAGATTGCATCGCATTTTCAATGAACTTAAAGTTCATGAATTTCTTCATGGTAAACACTACTGTATGATTGTAGCATTCCGGCTTCACCATGTTTTGTCGGAAGAACCAATTCTGTGCCGGAAGTGGCTCAATAAATCCATCTTGAATACTTTGGTCTTCAGAAGATGTTTTTGGTTTAACGCACTCCGATACCAACTGAATCGTTTGATAGATAAGAATATCTTTAACCTTAAGCTCATATCCAACCATAGACATTCGACTTGAAATCTGAACGGCCTTAATAGAATCCCCTCCTATATCATAGAAGTTGTCCGTTTGAGACAAATCGCTCACCTTAAGCACGTCTGTCCAAATATCGATGAGAATACGTTCCATATTGTTGGTTCCTATGGAATCCCCTTCTACAATTACTGGATTTGGTAATTCATTGTAATCCACTTTTCCATTTACGTTTAATGGAATGAATGGTAACACTACCAAATGGGAAGGCACCATATAGAATGGTAAATTCTCTGAAACGTGCTTGCGAACTCTATTTTCAAGGTTATCATCTGCAATTTCTGAAACCACCAGGTATGCCACAAGAATGTCACGTTCATTTTCCAATTGCTTTACGGCAACAACGCTTTGACGTACACCTTTGATTTGTTCAAGTCTGAACTCTATTTCAGAAGGTTCAATTCTATAACCGTTCAACTTAAACTGGTCGTCTTTGCGACCGATGTACACCATCTCATTATTGGTGATATATGCCAAATCTCCCGTTCTATACAAAAGGCTGTCTTTACGGTATGGATTCTCTACAAATTTTTCTTCCGTCAATTGACGCTTCGTATATCCCTGAGACAGGCAATTTCCAGAAATATAGATTTCTCCCTGAACTCCATTAGGAACGACATGCATATGCTCATCCAGCAAATAAATCTCTGAATTCATAAATGGTTTCCCAATAGGGACCGAACGGGTTGATTCTGAACCTTTGAACTCATAAATCATACATCCAACGGTTGCTTCTGTTGGACCGTACTCATTAAATACTTTCACATTACCACCAAACCTCGTGTGAACGTTTTTGGCCAATTGCGTATCAAATTTCTCCCCTCCAACAATTATAGTTTTCAGTGAAGAAATTGAATCTACATTTAAATTTGCCTTCAAGACCAAATCTAAATGCGAGGGCGTCAACTTTATAACATTGACTTTGTTATCCAGTAATATGTTATCAATGGATGCGCCCGGAGTATTTTCCGGATAAACAATGACTCTGCCACCAGAAATCAATGGAGTGAACAAGCTTGTAATTGTAAGGTCAAATGAAATGGATGTATGCAGTGCATAATCTGCTTTTTGACCTCCGGCATAATAATGTTTTGCTCCCAACAAGTAATTGAGTAATGATGCGTGACCAACGCGAACACCTTTCGGATTTCCTGAAGTTCCTGATGTGTAAAGGATATAAGCTGTATCTGCCAATGTTACATTGGTCTCAGTGTCATTTGAAACTGTATTCAATAAACTGTGCGTAAGCTCAATACTCTTGATTCCGTTTGTTTCTGAATTCGCAGATCCCTCGTTTAATACCAGAAAACGTGCCCGGCAATCTTGAATAATATATTTCAATCTTGATTCCGGGTAATCAATATCCACTGGAACAAACGTTGCTCCAGCCTTTAATGTTCCTAATAATGCAACCAGCAACAATTCAGATCGACGCATGGAAATTACCACGGTATCGTTATGAGTAATCCCTTCCGAGCGTAGGGTTTGTGCAAAGTTGTTCGACGCTTCCCACAACTCGACGTAAGTATACATTTGATCCAACGAACTTACGGCTACTGCCACTGGAGTTGCCTCTGCAAACTCTTTAAAAATTTCAATGAATGAATTGTATGGTGGAAGAACAACATCAGTGTTATTCCAATTTTTTAAAAATTCGTTTGTCTCCTCATGACTTTCGATCAAGGCATTCTTAATCAAGACCCGAGGATTATTCAATATGGAATCCAGAATAAATTCAAAACGTCCGGAAAAATCCAACATATCTTCTTCAGAATACAACGCCTCTGCATATTCGAGATAGTATGTCAAACTGTTGTTGGATTCAATCACCTCCAGTGTCAAATCATATTTTGATGTACCATTTGGAATGAAGTAATGCTGCCCTCTTTCCGAGTTCAAATCAAAATTTTGATAAACAAAACAATAGTCAAATATTGGGTTTCGACTGGCATCACTGCGTACATTTTCCATTCGAATCAATTCCTCAAATGGAAATGCAGAATGAGTGATGGATTCAATAATATTGACATGTTCTTTGCCCATAAAGGACAGAAACGAATCCTCCGGTTGAATGCTGTTTCTCAAACAAATGTTGTTGACATACATTCCAGGAATGTTAAGCATATCGGGGTGAATTCTTCCCGAAACGGGCATTCCAACTATGAAGTCTTTCTCTCCAGAATATTTGTACAAAAGAAGCTTGTAGATGCTGAATAACAAAGAACTTAGCGTACTCTTCTGTTCTTGAGCCAAAGCTCTCAGATCCGCAATTTTAGCTTCGTTAATGGTAAACTTCAACTTGTTCCCCTGACTAGAGAATATTGCAGGTCTTTGCACATCTGGAAGAATTTGCAATGGTTCAGGCAAATTGGAAAGTTTCTCCTTCCAATAATGTTTTGCCGTTTCCGATTTCACCAATTCCACATGATCTTTTTCCCATTGTACGAATTGGGAATACCCCAGATTTTCAGTTTCTTCCGTACTTCCATCATATAAACCCCAAAATTCATTGATGAGATCATTTACAGAGATTCCATCAACGATTGCGTGATGGAAATCCAAGAACAAAAAGGCATCGTTTGATCCTGAGTTCGACCAGTATTGAGCACGTACCAAAACATCTTCCTCCAGGTCAAATGGTAGCACCGAGTTTTGGAATTGCAACTCCAGATCTTCATTTAAGTCTTTTACTTCAAGAAGTGCCTCAATTTGATCTTGGATGATTAATTCCAAATGTCCTTTGAAACTGAAGTTTGATCTCAATGTTTCGTGCCTATTCACAAGCTTTTGGAAGGAGAATTGCAACCTTTCCAAATTCAAATCGCCTGATACTTTTAGTAAAACGGGAATGTTATAGGCAACAGATTCTTTATTCGATTTCCAGGCAAAGTAAATCCCGGTTTGCGTATATGAAGCTTGCTGGCGAGCCGATTTCGGGTATTCTCCAATTGAGATGAATTTATGAACCTCTTCTGACTGCAAAAACTGAATAAAACTTTCAAGTTGGTTGTTCTGAAAAAACGCTTCGAAAGAAACGGTAATTCCCAATTCGCGCTGAACAAACAGGCACAATTCGGCTGCTTTCAACGAGTTCCCTCCTGATTCAATGAAACCATCATCTTTAGAAACACTGTCCACACCCAGAATTTGCTTCCAAATTTCAACAACTTTCTCTCCGATCTCGTCTTGCGGAACGAACTCTTCCTTCGAATTCTTAAATATTTCTAAGGCTTCTTCAAATTGTGCAACCTTATCATTAAACTCTCCTGAAAGATAAGAGTTCAAAAGCTGAAGTCGTTGTAATTTCCCACTTGTGGTTCGTGGAATATCTTTTACAGGAATGATTTTATCAACTTCAATCCCCACTCCTGCCGACACTGCACTAATTAGGTTCTGATGTGTTGGAATAAATGCTTCTGGTTTTCCTCTGTGGAAGACAAAAAGGAGCACTTGTTCTTTTCCTGAATCCTGATCAAAATTGCCACAAGCAACCACCTTGTTCAATTCAACATTGTCAACCTTGCAACAAATGTCTTCGATATCGTGAGGGTAATAATTTTGTCCATTTACAAAGATGATTTCCTTCGAACGACCTGTGATAAACAAATGGTCATCTTTCAAGAATCCTAAATCACCAGTATTCAGCCAGCCATTTGAAATTGTACTTTCAGTGACCGCATCATTGTTGTAATAACCGGACGTCACATTGTCACCTTTAATTTTTACATATCCGATTTCACTGTCACTGGCGATTTCGTCTTTCTCATTGAAAATGGCTACGTCTGTATCAATAATCGAGGAACCAACATTGACAAAATCTATCGTACGATTTTCCTCTGCATCCAACGCAACAATATCTCCGATATTAACTTTCTCGCTATCGACAGAAATGTATTTTACAGCATCATGAATGTTTGAAATCGAAACCGCCAGGCTTGCTTCAGCTAATCCGTATACTGGACACATTGCATTTGAACTCAACCTAAATTCAGCCATGAATTCATTAAACTCTCTTGCCAATTTCAAAGAAATCGGTTCCGCTCCGTTGTAAATAATCCGAACTGAAGACAGGTTTATTGGTGCCTGTTCTTCATCTAATTTGAAATGCTTTAAAGCATATCTGTATCCGAAGTTCGGTGAGCAAATTATCGTTGCTTTATGTGATGATGTTTTCTCCAACCACAACATTGGGCGGCGGATGAACAAATTTGTTGGAATGATACAATGACTCATACCGCTGTACATCGGATTGATGTGAAATCCGATCAGACCCATATCATGCGTGAGTGGCATCCAACTCAACATTTTATCATACGAGGTATATTTTCCCTCGTGAGCAATGGAGTTAACGTTCGTCAATAAGTTCTTGTGGGTAAGCTGTACTCCTTTTGGCGAACCTGTTGACCCTGATGAAAACTGAATAAAGGCAATGTCATTTTCGGAAGGTTCATGAATTTCACCCAATGCATTCGCTGAATCAATAGTTTCAATTTCCAGACATTTTGAACCAATTTCACTAAACAATTCCTCATATCCATGTGCTGTTGCGAATTTCTCGATGGTCTTTTTCTGTCGGCTATCACATGCAATGTTGGGAGAGTTTAACAAAGTCCAAACCTTAAACAGCTTTCTTTTGTGTTCATCTTTCGCTCCAATCGATAAGGGAACCGGGATTATTCCTCCAAGTATGCACGACCAAAACAGCTCAATAAATGCACCATTGTCATCTACTTGAATCACCAGTTCATGACCAGGCTGAATACCTGTTTTCTGCAGTGTTCCAAGAATTTTCAATGAACGATTATAGAGGTCTTTGTAAGAAACAAACTCCTCATTATTCTGTCCATTTATCAAATAAATTCCTTTATCTACTTCAACACTTCGTACTTGAAGAAGATGGGTGAGGTTACGATACTTCATGAGTAACTTCTAAGCGAGACAAATGTGTATGCGGGACTTTGGCAATGATATCCTGACGAATAGATTCGATTCTAATCTTGATACTGCGTCTTGATTCTACTTTCAAGACTTCACAAGTCATGCCTGCCAGGGGACCGTGATCAATGTTGTATACTGCACCTACGATTGGAGTCTGTTCTATCACTTCCAACTCGGTAACACCTTCACTTGCTAGCAACAATTTCAAATTCTGAATTTCTCCATCACGAGCAATAGCAAACTTTGACCCGAACTTCAAAAAGAAGCAAGCACCATGAACTGAAAGAGCAACGTGCATGTCTTTCATGTTCGATAGTCGAACAAATATGTACGACGGAATGAGCGGGGTTTCCACAATCTTGGTTCTATCGCTCCATTTTTTCTCTTTCTTGATGAGAGGGAGAAATGACTCTTGACCTATGTCTTTGAGTCTCTCATCAACTTTCTTTTCGGATCGGGACTTAACGTATAGGACGTACCAACCCTGTTGAAAATTTCGCATGTTTTTCTAAAGAAATTGTGGTTAGTTAAGCTTTAGTTCTCAATAGCAAATGCCTTTTGTGCAATCGTCAAAATGTTCAGTAACAGTGTCGTTGTGTTGAAATAAGTGTACGGCTTCGCCGCCTTGACTCACATTCCTTTTTTTTCTAAAAGGTCGCAGTCAACAATGATCATGTAGCACTATAATCCTATGAACGCGAAAACTTCGAGGTTGAATTCTGGAGAATAACCAGTGGCGTTTAGGTTAAATTTTAACTACGCGACAAATCTAAAGAATTAAAATTCGCATTTCAAAGCCCGTTTACACGCGGACCCCAGTTAATCGTTTGTTAACCTTTTATTTGCTTGACACTTTTTAAAGCCTGACAAACAAGGTGTTACATCTTTATTTTCTATGTTTGCATTGCTTTTGACGAACGATCTCAGGATCATATTAACGTACTGATTGACTGAATTTTAACCGAAAAAAGAAAAAAAATAATACTACTCTAAAAATTAAGTATTACTACTTATCAGATTGCAGCTTTTACCCGATCAGGGGGGACTTTTACGCAATCCGTGCAAAACTGTACGCTTTCGAACTGAAGTGTACGGTATCGAACACTTCGAATCTAGAGTGGGCTTCTACAAAATACTGTATATCTGACTGTTACAGTTTCTGGCACACTTGTTGACAAAGGCGGTACCGATAATTTACAATTCGCGTAATGGACAAAAAAATTGAAAAGAAGAAGTGGGGTACGAAAAGGGTTGCCCTTTACAGTTTAGGAGGAGTTGCAGTATTACTTGCAGCATATTTTTTCTTCTCAGGTAGAGAATCATCAATGACTATTGATTCGGAGAAAGCAACTTTTGCCACAGTGCGATCAGGAGAGTTCCAGGAGTATGTGATTCAAACTGGAAATGTAGTTCCCGGGAGAACCTTTTACCTGGATGCTATTGAGGGAGGAAACATCATGCAGATTCTTAAAGAAAGTGGTGCCGAGGTAAAAAAGGGAGACCCAATTCTAATTCTGGAAAATGCAAGTTTGCGACTAAACGTTCTCAGTCAGGAAAACTCACTCATTGAACAAATCAACCGAGCAAGAACGACTCGGCTGCAACTAGATCAAAACTATTTGAGCCAAAAACAACAATTGGCACAAATCGACAATCAACTAGCGATTTTGGCTCCAAAATTCAAACGCGATAGTTCATTGTATGCGAAAAACATGATCTCACGACAAGAGTTTGAGCAAACACAAGCGGATTATATCTATAACCAACAGCGTAAAGAGTTCACAGAAGAATCATTCAATAACGATTCCGGATTGCGTGTTTTACAATTATCTCAATTGAAATCCTCTGAATCTAACATGCTTGAAAACCTTGATGGCGTACGTAGGATTCTTGACAATCTGGTTGTAAAAGCGCCAATTGACGGACTTCTATCCACCGTTCAGTTACAAGAGGGTAAAAACGTAAATCAAGGTGAGAGATTAGGGCAGGTTGATGTAATGGGAACCAATAAAATTCGTGTGAAAGTAGACGAAATTTACTTGTCTCGAGTGAACAAAAATTGTGTTGCCAGCGTGAATATCAACAGTAAAACTTATAATCTAAAAGTAGATTACATCTACCCGAACGTAAAAGACGGAAGTTTTGAAATCGATTTGGTTTTCGATACAGAGCCTGAAGGACTTAGAAATGGTCAGTCTTTGCGCGTTAAGCTTGAGTTGGGTGAAGCGACCTCACAGGTACAAATTCCTGTTGGAGGGTTCTATTCAAATACCGGAGGAAACTGGGTTTATGTTGTAGACCCGGCAACAAATACAGCAAGAAAACGCAACATTCGTTTGGGAAGAAAAAATTCGAACTTCTACGAAGTGTTGGAGGGGTTGAACCCAGGAGAACAAATAATCATTTCCTCTTATGATACCTACGGGGATAGTGAAGTTTTAAATTGGTAAAAAAATAATGTCATGATAAAAATTAAAGAACTAGTAAAAGTATACACAAGCAATTCTGTTGAAACGACAGCAGTAAACAAGATTAATCTTGAAATTAAAAAAGGGGAATTCGTTGCGATTATGGGACCTTCAGGATGTGGAAAGTCATCGTTGCTAAACATCCTTGGATTATTGTCAAGCCCATCTGACGGTCAGTATTGGTTTGACGATGAGGAAGTAAGTTCTTACTCCGAAAAAGAGCGTTCAAAACTTCGTAAAGGTTCTATCGGATTCGTTTTCCAAAGCTTCAACCTTATTGACGAATTAACGGTATTCGAAAATGTAGAGTTACCCTTGATTTACTTGAAGGTTCCGAAGGCAGAACGAACGAAAAAAGTGGAAGACGTGTTGGATAAGATGAACATTTTACATCGTAAAGACCATTTTCCTGTTCAGCTCTCAGGGGGTCAGCAGCAAAGAGTAGCAATTGCTCGTGCTATTGTGAACAACCCGAAAGTAATTCTTGCCGATGAGCCTACAGGAAATCTTGATTCTAAAAATGGGATCGAAGTGATGAATATCTTGAAAGACCTCAACGCTGCCGGAACTACAATTACCATGGTGACGCACTCTAACCGTGATTCCGAGTACGCACACCGTGTGATTAATCTTTTCGATGGTAAAATCATCGCTGAAAACGTGAACAAAACTCTCACAGCAGTCGATTAATTCACTAATCCAATCGCAATTATGAATTTGAAACATATACTATCCCTATCCTTTCTCTGCGCTGGAATCTGCAACGGTTCTTTTGCACAGGATACGATGGTGTTGACCTTGAATCAGGTAACGGACATGGTGATGTCGGAAAACCTTGATATTAAGGTTGCCGAAAACAACCAGGAGCAGGCCCGAATAGAAAAGAGCCAATCCATAGCAACATTGCTGCCAGATGTAAACATTTATGGAAATGTTAACCGGGTTGAAGGTCTATACTTCGACCAGGTATCAGGAACACTTCAGACTACTGAAGGGAACTTTTTGAATGCTTACTTGAACGTAAACTGGGAGTTGATGGATTTGTTGAGCGGAACCTCAGACCTTAAAGCAAAAAAGAACTTGTTGGAGTCACAACGACTGAAGTTAGAATTCACCAAAGATCAATCTCTTTTGTACGTGCTTTCTAAATACATGGAGGTTCTTCAAGGGTATGAGCAACGAGAAATTCTTGAACAATTCTATGCCACTCAGAAGTTGGTATTGGAACAAACACAAGAGTTCGAAAATGAGGGAAGAGTCTCTGCTCAAGACACTCGTATTCAAGAGGCTGAGCTTTACAAGGTTGAAAACATGATCGCTCAAAATGAATCAATCATTGAACTAAAAATGAGAGAATTGTTGTGGGCTCTAAACTTGAATACTACATCTCCTGTTGTTTTAGAAAATCTTGATTCTTACAATGGACTTCCTATTAGTGTTGAAAATGATCCGGCGCAATTGGAACAGAACATTACAGATGCAAAAGTGGAAAGAACCGATTTACTTGGTTTGCAGAAAGATGTTGAGGCATCAAAGCATGATTTGCTTTCCAACCGAATAAGTTATATGCCAAGTTTGGGCGTGTACTTCAACTATGGTTCAGGATATTCATCATTCCAGCAAAATGACTTTAATACGCAGTTCACCCGTGATAATATTATGACGTCATACGGAGCTTCAATCACAATTCCGATTTTCAACGGATTTACGAAAAGGGCGGATATCGCAAGAGCTCGTGCTAGTTATGACAACTCGCAGTTGGTTCTTGAAAAAGCCGAAAGCAAACTCTATCTGGATATTTCAAATACGCAATTGAAAATAAGCGCTGATGAAAAGGCAATAAGTTCAAATTCATCATTGCTGAATGCCCGCACACTAATTTATGAAGTAGAGAATGAAAAGTACAATTTGAATGTCTCTACGAATATTCAGTTATCTCAAGCTTATAGAGATTACCTGGAATCATCCCTGGAAGTAAACAGGTCAAAATATCAACTGATATACGACCAACTCTTGTTACAATACTATTTAGGAAGGTTAAGGAACACATTGGAATAAAATTTCACTTTCATGAAAACATAACCAGTCCTGATGGCTGGTTTGTGTACAAAATTCCTTCTGGTTGAATAAACAGTTTAAAGTTTCGTTTTTACTCATACGTTAATCAGAGGGCCCTACCTCAGTCTGCTGAGCGTAGTGAAACGAAGCCGAAGTAAGCCCAGGAAGGAGCGCACTTCGAGAGCCTCAGTGCTCAAGAAAAGAAACCGATCAGAAATGGTCGGCTTTTTTACTTGTAATTCGTCTGTCTGCTACTTCCAGTAAAACAACTCCCAGCGGGTCATCAGCCTTTCGTCATAAATGTCAAGGAGTTCATAATAACGATAGCGTTTGCGCTTTTCAATCAATCTGCCACTCTTTCGAAAGGTTTTCAATGGGTCGGTTTCTTCGTTCAGTCGATAGCTAAAGTTCGCCTGATAATCGCTCTTGGAAATTACCATCCCGGTTAAAACCATATTTGAATCCAGAAGATCAAAATCGGAGACTCGAATTGGGGGCAGTGCCAGCGAATCAACTTCCCTCATGTCCAATAGCATCCACTCATAAATTGTTTGCCCATATTGAGGGTCAACTGCAACGGTATACTCTTCTTTGTTCGCAGTATTTATAACATATAGGACCGAAGTATCATCTCCTGTGTTCAATCCAATTTCCAGCAAAAAATACAGACCGGTAGTGGTGTCCAGATGTTGCCATTCTATCGAAAGCGAATGATAGCAATTGCTACAAATGTAATACGGGTCTGGTTCATTGCGAGAGCGAATGTTTTGCGCGAGAATAGTGTCTGAGCGAACTTCTTTAATCTTCCGTGGGTAAATGGAGTCGTATGTACGCGTTGACAGATTTTCATACTCTATTGAGAGCAATGTGTTCGTTCCTATCGAATTGTAGTGAATATCGTAAAGTTCAACATGACCACTGTCATGGTAGGCCAAACGCTTTTCCATAAAATAATTTCTCCCTACTGTCTCCCATCGTTCCATAATTAAAGCGACAGAATCTTCTTTGTATAAAAAATCTGAGCTTTTGAGACAGTACTTAAAATCATTGTCGGACTGTGTCCATCCAAAAACCGAAAAGTTTAGCAAACAAATTATAACTGCAATGAATCTGGCAACGATTTTCATAAGTATTCGAAATCTTCCTAAAGAAAAATTATCCGTTTGTTTTTGAATAACGCCCCGAGGTTTCGTTGGTTTCACTTGCCAGCGTCGTCTGGCACATATCTGGAGGTATAATTCCTGCCCTAAATTCTGTTAGGATCTGACAACTGCCATTTAATTCGGTTGACTTCACGACGCATTTTTCGTTATCCGCTATTCATTGATGATTATCTGGATCAGGTTCACATTATGCCTTATTGTAACAACGGCAATATGGGACTTTACCGGGAGTTGTATCAACTTTCGTTATTAGGTGGTCAGATTATTGAGTGGTTGGTTGAAATTGTAGCTGTTGTAATGCTCATAGAAAACAACACTGTGTTTTTCTCTGGGTAACTAAGAAGCAAAAATGTTTCAGTGAATACTTTTAATGGTGGTTCCTGTGTGATCTACGATGTAAATAGAATCGTCACAAAAACCTTCTAGACCCAAAAGAACACAATTATGGCAGCTGGGGCACAATTGATTTAGTACTTGGTAAAATCATTTAGTAGTTTGTAATAATTGACTCTAGTGCGTCTTCCCCAATACATATACTATTTAAACCTGACGTTTGTCATTTATTTCACCCTTTCATCTGACTATTTTTATTCAGAAGGATTAGAAATGAGGAATTTATGGATACTTGGGGCTTTTCTGGCTCCCATGATTGCATCGGCTCAGTTTCCGTCGAGTTATGATTTGAGAAACCTGGGATTGGTGACTCCGGTTAAAAATCAGGGAAACTGTGGCGCCTGTTGGACATTTGCCAGTTGTGCAGCTATGGAGTCACAATATTTGAAAGCAGGAGGAACGGTTGTGGATCTTTCCGAAGACAATATCGCTGATTGTCATGGGTTCGATGAGGCTCCATGTGCAGGGGGAAGTTTTTACATGACCAATGCCATGCTTTCCTATCATAAAGGAATTTATACGGAGGCGCAAGACCCATACACCGAAACTGTACAGGATTGCCCGAATAATAATCCATTTCCACCAACGCCATGGAAGTTTGTTGAGGACATCCGATTTATTCCGGGTACTATTAATGACATTAAAGGAGCGCTGCAAAATTATGGCGCTGTAGCTTCCACCATGTTCTTCACGATGGCGAATTACAACGCTGTGAATTACACATATTATGATGCTACCATTGACGCTGGGGATTTGGCAAATGCGCACGGTGTGACAATCATCGGTTGGGACGACAATTTGGTGATAAGTGGTGCGCCGGGAAATGGTGCCTGGATAATCAAAGACTCCTATGGAACCAGCTGGGCAAACAACGGATACTTTTATTGCTCGTATTACGATGCCGGGATCTTGACAGAAAATGCCGTCTTTCCCGTTCGATATGACGTTCCGAACGCCTTGAACACTCCTCATGTATTCGCGCATGACGAATTTGGATGGGTAGACAATCACGGCTATAGTTCTCCTGTTGGATATGCGATGGCGAAATACACACTTGTTCCCACCGGAGGAAGTCCCTCTGCTCAACAGATTCGAAGAGTAGGAACGTACGCCGTAGAGGAAAACATGACCATCACTTTTGAATTGTATCATACAAAAAACGGGAACACGCTTTCTGACCATATTACGACGGCAACAATTTCAACCACCGAACCAGGGTTCTACACCGTTCCGCTTCAATTGGGAAGTGACGCGTTAATGACCGATGTTTATATCAAAGTGATGTATCAAGGCGGATCTGGAGTACTTAATCCGATTCCGGTAGAGAAATACGAATTGAACCATACCTCAGCGTTTTCAGCATCAACCAACAGTGCCTGGATCAGCAGTGGCGGGTCCAACTGGACATTGATTGGAGGTGGTACAAGTTTCAATTTTGACCCTTGTATTAAACTGTACACCGAGAATGCGGCTTTGGCAACGTTTTCTGGTCCCACGACCGTTTGTCAGAATGAAATCAATTTCTTTCAGGATGACACCGCTTTTCCGAAGGACAGTGTTCAATGGCTTGTGGATGGCGTGTATCAAACCAATGTGAATCAGTTCGCATATGCACATTCTCAGTCGGGATCGTATGAATTGTCACTAGTAGCTTGGCTGGGGGATTTGGCTGATACTACTTCCCAAACGATCATTGTAAACCCTGCTCCGGCAACACCAACGATCAGTCAGAATGTAAACCAACTGACTTCATCGTCGGCAAATTCATATCAATGGCTTGATGCTCAAATGAACCCGATTGCAGGCGAAACGAATCAAACATTTAACCCTGTTTCGAGTGGGGTTTACTATGTGGAAGTAACCGATGGAAATGGATGTTTTGCGGTTTCTAACGCGTTCAACTTTACGTATGTCGGGTTGAATGAACTGGATGTACAGAACAGTCCTGAATTGATGAAAATCACCGATTTAATGGGGCGTGAAACGCAGTTCCAACCGAATACCGTTTTGATTTATGTGTATAGTGATGGATCGATTCGAAGAGTGTTTCAAATTGGGGAATAGGTCGCTCGAATATGCGTGGAAATAAAAAGACCCCCTCTTCTACCCTGTTGTTTCATTACTTTCAATTGCGATAGATGAGGAGACCTCACTTATTAGACGCAAATTTCGCGCCAAAGTTGCTTCTCATAGGAAATTAAAGGTGTTTCGATCACGATTTTAAGGGAAAAACGGCTTCAGTTTGCCTATATCACATATCCCAACTTGAATCCATAAAACGGGCTGATGCTTTCATTCCGATACTCACCTCCAAAGCGGAAATTAAAGTCGATTCCGGGTGTGATGTATATTCCGAGTCCTCCGGACATTGTAGGGGCAGTCTGAAATTTCGGTTCCCGATCCTCCAGAGTACGAATGAAGTTGACTCCACCCATAATTTCGGCATAAATTCCACCTATACAGGCTTGCCTACCAATTAAATAATGGCGGTACTGCAAGTTGGCTGGAATCACAAGGCTTTGGGCTCCGGCATCGGATCGATAGGAAACCCCGGTGTTAATTCCGGGCATCGAGTACGAACTGGTCCGAAAGAAATACTGCATGTTCAGTCCGATGGTGCGGGTATCGGTTTTCTTCGATTTGGTGTGATCGACATTCAGGCTGAACTGGGCATAGCTGGGAATGGCGCACAGGAGAAGTGCGCTTAAGAATAGTTTTCGCATGTTTTTAAAATAAGGGTTTATATTCTTATAACTGTTAGGGTGGGGAGGATATTGTGGGGCGGCTACAATAATCATTTATGCAGTCTGGTACACTTTTGAAAAGCGACGAATAGCGTAGTGCGTACAAATACCTATTTTTCCTCAATATATGGTAATTCTTGGTTCTATGCCTTATATTTAAGACCTGCTGGAAGTTACAAGTTAACCCTGCTATGTCCAATAAGTTCAACGAAGACTCAATAGTAAAAATACCGCCCATTGTTCATGTAATGAAGTTAGGTTACTCTCACCTTTCCCTGAAGGGTACAGGCTGGACTTAGTCCTCGAATATCTTCACCGATATTATCAATGAGAGCATCAGACGATTGAATCTTGCTTTATCAGATGATGAAGTCTCACGTTTTTACGATGAAGTTTCACTTTGCCTAGAAAGGAAGAACAAAGAGACAGAGGGCTTGAGCCCGGTATCATTGGAGGGCTAGTTGGTCTTGGAATCGGTCTTTTGGTTGCAGGGATTTTTAGTAGAGATGAAGAGTAGAATAAAATGAATTATTTATGAAATTAATTATTGACCCCAATAACTCGTATCAGTTTAAAACAGAAAGCGGCGAGAAACTACTAGAGTCGATACACAAAGAAGCATACGTAAATGCTGGTAAAAGAGTGTCTGAAATAATTGAAATTTCAAGAGCTCATTTAGGTGATCGAATTCAAACCATAGAAAATACATTTCCAGACAATAACTACAATAATGTAATCTCTTTTATGGGTGACAGAGGTGCGGGGAAAAGTACAGCAGCACTTTCTCTCGCAAAGGCCATAATTGAAAAGGATTTATCTTTTTTACCCGAAAGCTATTGTGAGAAGATCAATTCAAGTAAAATTGTCAAGATTGATGTTATTGATCCATCACTTTTTCAGGAAAATGACAGGTTAATTGAGATTATTGTCTCTAAAATGTTTGATCAGTTCTTGAAAAAAATTGAATCTAGGTCTCACGAGATAGATAATAATGCGAAGCGAGAGTTGGTTACCCGTTTCCAAGAAGTATTCCAAAATCTGAAAACTATACACTCTGGTAAATCAGAAGTCTTCAAAAAGGAGTCAATAGAGGTCTTGAGAGATCTAGCGAAAGGGGGAAACTTAAAGAACAATTTTTTCCTTCTAGTTCAGGAATACCTTAAATATGTTGGCAATGAAGCAAATTATCTTCTCATTATCATAGACGATTTTGATTTAAATATCAATGGTGCCTATGAGATGGTAGAGGATATTCGTCAGTTTCTCCATCAATACAATGTTATCATTTTCGTTGCCTGCAAAATCGAACAGCTTTACGACGCAGTTGAGCAAAATATCCGAGAAACAACTGCAACAATGGTGAAATACAAGGGAGACAACACGAACAACACTCCAGAAGAAATGACTAGTAAATACCTCTTAAAGCTGTTTCCCCTTGGCAGCCGATGTTACATAAAGCCATTAAATTTTGATGCCTCTAGCTTTACCATAGAACTAAGAGATAAAATTATTTCAAGCGATCAGGTTGAAAATGATATTCTTCAAAAGCTCTATTTTTCCACAGGTGTTCTTTTCCTGAGAAGGAAAAATAAAAAGCACTTGCTAATACCCCGAAACCTTCGAGAATTTATCCAATTCTACAACTTTGTCAATGATTTACACACGTCTAATAATAAGACTTCTAACCTAGAAAACTTTAAGAATTATTTCCGAAATTATTGGGTCAATGTAAATTTGACCAAAGAATACAGTCAAATAATTCATAGTTTATTTGAAAAGGATTTACCTTCAAAAAACAAATACATCATTACAAAGCTCATGACTTTGAGCAGTGAAAGTTTAAAGAATACACAAGATGCTAAAATAAAGGAAATTGTAAAAACCAACAATAACGAATCCAATGTGTCCCTTGGCGATGTTTTTTCCGTATTAAGGTATGTTGAGAATGAGTTTTACTCCAAGGAAAATCAACTTTTATTATTTGCAATAAGATCCTATTATTCTATTCAGCTAACGGAATTGTATAAGCAAGATCAACTCGATAAATTGAGGGCAATATTAAGCACAAATATATATTCCGAGGCTGATCGATATCTAATCAGTAAGCAAGACGTAAACGATTATTGGTCATTTGGTTTTCGACATTTCAAAGAGGTTAAGGATCAGGAAGAATTTGCTGTCATGGAGCTGCTATCCACATTCATAATCTCCTTAAAAAAGACCGCAACACGCGAGGATTTAACACCCATCCATTTGATTGGTCATAATTCCTCTACCCAATCCAGAACAGAAGTTCTATTCTCCATGTTTTCATTTTTTATGAACCTTTGGTTCTTTGACGATCACCTTTCAAAATTCTATTCAATACAAGAACTGGAAGAATTTGACCGTCGAATAACGCGAGAAGAATTAATCCCTTGTTTTAGTGCAGACCTTTTGGATCAAATTATTTATGATCTTCAAACTGAAGAGATAAAAGCATCTTACAAAGATTCTTATATCGAGATCATAGACTTTATTCTTAAAAGAATTAGGTCCGTTCTAGAGAAAATCGACTCAACCTATGATGACATGGAGTTATCCCAAAATTGGTACTCAAGTATTTTCGTTAAAGCTTTCTATGGAAGATACGAAGCAATAAGTAATAAGCTCAAAGCAATTAAAGTTCATAACCCTTCATCAGCGGATGCAATTTTGAGTGAAGATGAAAAGAAAAGACTAAAGCGAATTGCCACAAACAACTTAAACTACTATAACTCTCGTTATTTTGCCAACCCTGCAGGTGCCACTTCTCAAGGTTCAAAACTGGCAATGAACAATTTGATAAAAGACTTCATTCAGTTTCCAGTACATCATTCCAATCTAATGGAACTTCGCTGGGACATGAATCGAGACTACATCGAAGGACTCAGAAATATTCAGTCGTACTTGTTGGATCTTACCAACCTTCAATAATTCCCATTTGGATAATCTCAGACGCTCAATAGAAATCATTTTTGCACGCAATTGTCCTGACTCCGTGCTCGTGAGTCAAAATTTTAAGGATGTTTCAAATGATAGCCTCATTTCCAAAGAGACCTTTAAAACGACTGGTCTCCAGATTATGCAAAACAAAAGTAATGACGAGATCGCCAATTTATATCAAAAGTTAGAGGAAGATTGGTTTTTAGATGTGTATCAAGGTCATCGTAGTCGTTCTTCAATATTCAACTTAATAACTCATTTTAATAAGCAAGTTTTAGACGAAGAGAACAAAGCACCAATTGTTAAGAATGAACATCTGTTAAGATGGAGAGAGATGTCTTATTTATTAGGTGAAGATATATTTACGTGTTCATTTCTTGCCTATATGGATAATCGCTCATCAAGAACACGAAGCTTTTTCTCATGGAATCCTGTTACTTTTTCTAATAATAGTCGTCTAAAGCAAATGTTAAAGCAGGGGATCGCAGAAAATCACTTCCATTTAAAAGGATCTGGTCCCGTTTTCGAATTAGCTTGGTTGGCAACAATGAATCAACCAAGTAAAATGATGGAGAAATTCAATGATCTTTCATTGGAGGCACGACTTAATGCTGAGTTCGTCACTTCGTTTTCAGGATCAAAAAAGGACATTTCAACTTTAGTGTTCAAAGCGGCAATTATTAGAATGGAACTGTTCAAACTACTTGAGTTAGATAATGAATTCAGGAAAGAAAGAGAAGAGCTTTTAAAGAATCCTTCAAATAAAAAAGACTCCTTCGAAGTACATCTTGAAATCGATAAAATCCAATCGGAGATCAATTCTATCAAACATGTAAACGGCTACCATTTTTACCATAAAGGAGATACTTCACCAGCAGACTATTGTATTACAAAAGACATCAACGAGCTTAATTTTAAAGGTGCTTTCTTGCTCTACGGTGAACGCAGTTTTATGTATAGAGTATTTAGACAGATATATTCGGCACAAGAAGACGTTGCTAGAATTGAAAAACTATTTTATGCTTATTTATTGATAAAGAATCAGTTCCGTGCCGAATTGATACAAGTCAATAACAAAGTTGGTTTTGGTAATTTTTCATCTTATCAAGATCGTAAGGAAATGTTTCTTCCAAAGGAGTCAATTTATGAGACCGCATTTCTATCAATGGCCGTGAATGATTCTAGAAAGTTTCAAAATATTCAATCGTTTGAATTAAGAATTGCTCCCAAAAACACGCCACAAGAACTACATAATGGCTTTGGCAAAATTGAAAAGGCTCTTGACAGAAACTCAATTGCAGAGCAAGAATTTAAACCTGAGTTCATTCCAAATTATCCAAACTCAAAAGTTCAAACTGAATTTTATACAATTCACTTCATTAAGAAAAAGGGGAAACCTATAAAAAATGAACTGGTTTCAATGATCTCTTGTAAGGATGCAGACTTGAGAAGAGAGGTGAAAAAGCAGGCTAGAGCAATTGTGAACATTCGAGAGTCATATTCATCAAAGTCTAAATTGATAAAAGGAATAGATGCTGCATCATCTGAGTTCTCAGCAAGACCAGAAGTATTTGCACAAGCATTTAGGTACTTAAAGGATCATAAACTTAAAGGCATATATGACTCCGTCAAAACAAATGATCAGAATCAAGAAAATAAATTAAAATCTACTTTTCATGCGGGAGAAGACTTCTATGATATTGTTGATGGATTGCGCACAATAGATGAAGTATTAAAGTTTTTAAACTTCCGCCAAGGAGATAGATTGGGGCACGCTTTAGCATTAGGTATCAATTGCAGGGATTATTTCCAATTTAAGGGAATGAAACTGATGATTCCAAAAGGAATGTTGCTCGATAATATAGCTTGGCTTCTAGCTCAGGCTAGGAAATCGAATGTAATTATAGAAACAGGTGAAACAGCTCGCTTAAAGAAAAAATTTGAGTCACTTTTTTACGAAATATATCAACAAAGTGGAGCGTTATTTTACAATCAATCTGTTACTCTAGATCAGTTTTATAATGCATGGAAGCTTCGTGGAGATGATCCTGAAATTTACAAGACCATCAGTGAAGAAATTGAGGTAGATTCAATTCCAAATGTTACCTATTGGGAGCGTTGTAGAATCAATCATTTGTATCCAACAAAGTCAAATCTTAGGAGGCATGAAACAATCAAGAAGTTATATCAAGCATATCATTTTGATCCCTTAGTGAAAACTAATTCAGATAGAATATGTCAATTTGAAATAACCGTGGACTACATAAAGTTAGTTGATCAGGTGCAAAAATACATGCAACAGCTGATTATGTCACTGAATATTGGAATTGAATGCAATCCGACATCAAATTATTTAATCGGAACCTTCAAGAAATATGAAAAGCACCCCATAGTTGACTTCTTTAATCTGGGATTAGAGTCCGATCCACAAAAAATAAAAGATTGTCCTCAACTCTTTGTCTCCATTAATACAGACGACCAAGGAATATTTGGCACATCTCTAGAAAATGAATTTGCATTAATGGCAATCGCACTGGAGAAGGCTAGAGATGAAAATGGGAATAAGAAGTATAATCCAAGCATGATCTATGATTGGCTGGATAAGATTCGCAGAATGGGACTGGAGCAAAGTTTTAATAACTAACCACCATGATAGACTGAATCAAACGCGTACCACTGCGCAAAGTATGGAAGCACGAAGCGCATGATTTTACCGTGTGGCTAGAAGAAAACAGCGATGTTTTGACCGAAATTATTGGCTTTAAAGTGTCCGGTGCAGAGCGCGAGCAATCAACAGGCAATTTCATTGTGGATATCAAGGCAGAAGACCCTTCAGGCGATGCCGTGATTATTGAAAATAGAAGCCATTCAAATTGGGAAAAGAAGACTCAGAACGGCACCGGTTGCGCCTCACGTTTTGGACCGAATTACTAGAGGAAGCCAAAGGAAAACTGCCGCTTTTTAATACAATTTCGCCCACAAAAGATGTTTGGATTGGCAAATACATCAACCGCGGATTCTGTTACGCATTTTGGGTGACCAAAGACAGCGTTCGTGCCGAATTACGTATTAATTTCGGAAAAGAACAGGACGCTTACAGCCTTGAAGTATTTAATATTTTGAAAGAAAGGCAATCCGAAATTGAATCCAAATACGGTGGGCAATTGGAATGGAACGAAGCAGAGGGATGCCGCGTATGTATCATCCGAAAGGTGTTTAAAGACGGTGGCTACATAAATCCCGAAACGGAATGGATTAAGGTTTCTAACAAGGCTATTGATGCAATGGTTCGACTGGAGAAGGCCACTAATCCTTTAATCTCCAAAATTAATGGCAATTAATACGTTTCTCATCGTATAATAAACCCAAATCAACGAATATGAAGTTTTAAAATACGTATTTTGAATTACTAGGTTTATTCGTTCTGAACATACTAAATTAGAATAATCTAAAAACAACATTATGGCAAAATCGAAAGGGGTTCGCCCACCAAATGGGCCAAGCACTACCGGAAAACCATCTGGTGGTAAACGAGGGAATAATCCTCCAAGGACTAAAACAGGATCCAAAAAGTAACCGTCAGTCTTTCAAGCCTCGGATCTTCTTCGAGGTTTTTGTTTTACCCCCCCCCCCCATCACCCGCTCATAAAACGCCCTGTAAGAATCACAAACAATCGGTCGTGGTTCCACTTTAAAAGCCTCCAATACCTCACCAATTCCTTTGGCTTTGTCGATGGCGTTTCGCTCTTTGATGATTTCATCGAGATCGTCCTGCGCGGTGATCTCATTTTTAGGGAGGACCGGATAGTAAAAACGAATGACATTGTCTATGTGCAAATCAAAGCGATTGTCTGGCATACGCATCAAATTCGCCCTTTGATTCAAGAGCCACCAGAGATGGTTTTCACTGAAATCGAGACCCTGACCAATAATATCAACGTGATGCGTAAAGAAAATATCCGTCCAGAAACGACTATGCGTGTTGTTCTTGATGCGAGTGAGCAACCCTTGATTTTCAGGTTTTCGGGCATTCCGGAACCCGTTGAAATTGTCTTGAATTTTTTCCAGGTAGGAAGCGTAATGCTCGTACCCAATCATGATCGACTCCTCATGGTAATAGATTCCATCCCGGGACAGGTTTCTTGAATCATACAATTCACCGTGAATATGCCAAACACGCACGTCTTGTTCCTTGAGATGATATGCCCGCTTGAGACTGAATTTGCTTTCTTGTCGGTTTTGAGCCAACCCCGCTTTACGATCCAGAAAATCGTCCATAATGCTCTTTTGCAAGGCATAATCGTAGTTGGTGGTCAGCACATCTGAATATCCCAGTTGCATGATTCTTCGGTGATATTCATTGAAACCATCTTTCCCCGCCAATTGAGTGTCAATGTTGCGTCGAATGGCTTTCTTCAGGTTTCTGAGTTTGGATAGAAACTCATTGCCTCCACCTTTTCTGTGCAGCATTTCTTCGAAGCCTAACGGGAAGGGCTTGAAAGGATTGTTCAACTCCACGTCGATCTGAAAATCCTGCTTTAGTTGATCCAGCAAATCACCCCAGGAAACAGATTGTTCCCGATCCAACTGATTGACTCCGTTACCAATCAATAATGCGCGGTTTCCTTTATAGCTTGATTTCATATCAACTTAATTTATTAGGTACTCATACCGCCTTAAAATTCACGACATATTGAAGCGTTTGAAGACTCGCTCCAGGCTGTTTCGAATAGCGCACCTGACTTTTGATAAGTGAAGCTACCTTTCTAATAATTTGTTGATCATTCGTGTTGGTTTTCGACTTTATGTTCTGTACGTCCACCACATATCCATCAGCATTTACGGCTACCCGAAAGTAGAGTTTAACATCATGGTTATATTGAATGTCATTCGATTCCAAATGCCTCAGCACCTTTCTGCCAGATGAAATGACGTCGGGACCCGTTCCGTTTGTTCCCGGTCCTGGTTCGTTTCTACCACCTTCACCAAATCCGCCCGCAAAAGGATTGTTGTTGTTTGTTCCACCGTCTGAGCTTGACGGGTTCGTTTCTACATTGGAATTTCGGTGGTCGGGATAGCGAGCTGAGCTGGGAATCTTGGTGCTTGGACCTTCTTCTTTGGTTTGGACCTCTTCCATCTCGTCCGCTTCAACAGGCTCAGGGCGAGCTGGCTCGATGTGCGAGGATTTTTCTTTTGCAGAATTTGGTTCTTTTGACCTTGGTCTTTCGCGTTTGAAGGTTCCATGAATGTATCCTTCTCCTTCCAGGTGATTTGAATTGATGATTTCGAGCGATAGTGTTCCCAATTCTCCACCCGTATTGATGTAAATATAACCTTCGTCTACTTCGTATTTACCACTCATTCGAGTTGTCACATACGTGAAATGACAGTAATTCTTCTTGAATTCAAGCTCGGTAACCAGATCCATAATTCCTTCCGTTCCCGCACGATCGTTATCAGCAATGCGATAGTATTTGCCTGTAGGAACAACTGCTGAACCTGGGGATTCGGATTTCTCACCAGACTTATCTGATGTGCAGGATACTACGAATAACAGCACTGATAGAAAGATCGTGTATTTCATATTTCAAGGGTTGCTTCCCAGCCCTTAATATAGTGAAGATCGATGTACCATAAGTCGATTACAACAAATCGAATTGTTATTAGGCTTCCGTTAAATGATTTGAACTTTATCCAATCTTACCAGGAATCACCTTCGCTAAAATTCATCTCAGAAACGTTTGGTTCGAAGCGACCTTCTTTCCACTCCAGCGTTACCATGTCTTTTTTGGACTGAAACCAGGTGTAATCTTCGTTCATGGGTTCTCCAACCTCACGCTCGTAGTCAATGTGGTCTCCCCAGCCGCGCTCGTCCGGGAAGGTCAGTTTCTCGGTGAACCAGTAGCCGCTATCTCCCACATCAGCACAATGGATCGCATTGATTAATTTCTCCCCATCATTGAACAAATAGGTATATCCGCCATCTACGCCGCAGGCATTTGCAAAGAAATCCAGAACGAGCATGCTTTCAATGCCCTTTACCCCGCGATTATCATGCACACGAAGCGCAAACGAATAGGTAATCAGGTCACCTTCCTTTCCATAGAACTCCCCATCTTTTAAATAGCGAACACGAAACTTAAATCGATCATTCGCTCCTGCCAAAATCACCATATAAATTCCTCCGTTTATTTCACGGGAATCCAAAGCAATCAATCCTCCGGCAATATACCCGGTTCCTTTATTCGTTTTAACCTTGTACCAGAACGACTCCTTCCCATTAACGGTAACCGGCTCTTTTGAGTTTTCAATGATTTTGACTTTAGAACCGATGCTCAAAGTGTCAATGGCCTTTGCATTTGTTGCTGGTTTTTTACGAAGTATGACATTGTCTCCATACAGAATTTCTGAACTTCCTTCTTCAAATTCATAGAATGGGTCCAGTCCACGGACGTTCTCGTTATCGTACTGAGAAAAGCTGAGATTTGCTACTAAGGCAAATACGAATAGAATTACATTTTTCATCGGGCTTGTTTTATTCGAATGTATGCGAAATTCACGCCGAAATGTAGCAAATTTCCACCTCGATTATTATTCGTAGTAACCTCTATATCATTCGTTGCCTTTTGGGTATAACTCAACATATTTCTATTGAAGGTCCTCCGGTTTTAATTGGCTCTCCATATTATTCACCGCAAAGAACGCAAAGAAATATTTTTATATCAGGTTTATTTGGTCGCTAGATTATGACGATGTCATAATCCCCTGGTGTTCATCATTATTGTGGGAAAAGCAAACAGCTTAGTGCTCCTTGTGTCCTTGTGGTCGCCCTATCATATGGCTATCTTGCCATATATCAGTATCTCGCAACTAAAAAAGGAGACGAACAAGCCAGCCATTCACTTGTCACTTCTCTCTTTTGACTTCTCACTTCTCACACGTCACTTCTAAAATGGACTCGTCGGAACTTGCTCGCTGGTATATTTCGAGAAATTGTTCACGTCATAATCATAGTAGAACATCTCGCTTTCTCCGGTGGCTGTGTTCAGGAAAAGTACCTCGTAATAGGTTTCGCTCAGCTTTTTAGAATATCCGGATGTGTATTTTGACATCACATAATTCACGCCATCGGCAACTGTTGATTTCGGAAGTTGAATTTCATCTTTGTACGCAACAAAAGCATCTTGATTATAATTGAAATAGTACAATTTTGATTTCCCGGATTTTGTATCCCAAACCAATGCTTCATACCATGTTTTATCCCGTCCAATGTCATGTGCGGATGCATAATCAATCATGATGTCTCCCTGCGGTGTACTTCCCAGCGGATTATTCGGTAATTGAACATTGTCTCCGTACAATTCAAATTTTTTCGTGCCATAATCGTAATTGTACAATCTGGAGTTCCCGGTTTTTGTGTCCCAATAAAGAATCTCGTAGAACGTCTTTCCTTCCGTAGCCGCATTCACCATAGAGTAATCGGCACGAACTTCACCAGACACGTTAGATCCTAATGGTGCTGCTGGCGGTAGAATATCGTCATTGTATGCTACGAACTTGTTATCTGAGTAGTTGTAATAATATAACTCCGATCTACCTGTTTTTGTATCATAGAAAAGGCACTCGTAGTATGTTTTGTCTTCTGAAGGAATATGTACCGCATCATAACAAGCCATCACCTCTCCGGATGGTGTTCCAATTGGATTGGCTGGAAACTGAGTGCTGCTGTTGTACAGTTCAAATCCGTCAGAACTTTGTACATATCGATACAAAGATGAATTCCCTGTTTTTGTGTCCCAGAACAACACCTCGTAGAACGCTGTTGCAGAAGATACAGCATAAACTGCAATGTAGTCTGCCATAATTCTTCCCTGGGCTGTATACTGAAGGGGTGATTTAGGAACCTGAACAGACTCTTTGTAAGCGACAAACTTTTTTTGTGCCGTGTTGAAATAGTATAATCGTGAATCTCCTGTTGCCGTATTCCAATAAAACGCTTCGTAGTATACTGCGTTGTTTTCTTCATCCTCCAGAACGCTATAATCTGCCATTATTTCCTGATTAGCAGGAGGGATACTTTTAGAGATCAAACAAGAATTGTCAATTTCTGAAAGTGCCAATTGAACTTCAGAAGGAAAGTTGTCGGATTTAGCAAAGCCAACAATAGAAGTAGCGGCGAAAAATAGACAAAGGAGAAGACGCATAATTTCTTTTTTCTGAAAGAAAAAGAATCCCCCTAAACTACACCTCAAGAATTTAGGAACGGCATAATTTGTTTTAGGAATGGACACATAAAAACCTCCTGCCTGAGAGAAGCAGGAGGTTACAAACTACGCACTATTCACTATCAGAAAAACTCTGATCTACCAATAGTATTTTTAGAACTGTTGCACCTTGGACCTATGAAATTATACCCGCTAGCTGCGATGTGCTGGAAGACGGAACCCCGTCAATAATCATGGTAGGAATGCCTAGTTTGTTATCCATCAGTTGTTGTACGAACGGTATGGAAAACACCGTTTCGTTGTCTAGGTAAAAGGTAGCTGCAAGCAGGTCGATGTCCTCCTTCTTGCAGAAATTCAGAACGTTTTGCTTAAACTTCTTCTTGTTCAGGGTTATGGCTTCGCACTCAATCCCTGCTTCACTTAAGCACTTTTGAGCAATGGAAAAGTAGATGCGACTTCTTTTTCGAAGGGTGCCATTCGTTTGTTTCCCTCCCACAAGGAACACTTTCGCACCGAACATTTGCGCGATTTTTTCCACGTGCCGAACAATTTGAACGCTCTTGATAACCATGTCTAACGTAATCACGATTTTCTTTACTGGTTGAAACTCTTCACCACCCTTCAAGGTTATAGTTGGGAATTTGCAGTTGCCTATTAACCTCAAGGCGTTCGAACCAAACATTTTATTCATTGTGGATGTTTCGTGAATTCCAAGTAACATCACATCTACTTCATTTTCTTTTCCGGCTTTAGCCAGTTCATCGTATAGTTTTCCTACCCGAATAATACTCTTGTATGGACCTCGAATCATTGAAGAACGACTGGAGATTCTCCACTCCAAACGCATCAGTTTTTCCTCTACCTCAGAGGAATTGGAAACCACGTGTATGAATATTATTTCAAGTGGAGTTTCTTTGGACAGATTTACGACCGATTGGATGGCAGCATCGGTTTCCTTTGTGAAGTCTACGGGTACTAATATTTTGAATCTTTTCATGGCAACTGTTTTTGTGTTTATTACTTGCGTAGTACCTCCTGCCTGAGAGAGAGGCAGGAGATCCCAAACTACGCACCTGGTCGGTTCAGATTAAATTTTTGTTCCCAACCATGGTTGTTTTTGATGCGAATGCCGTTGCGACCTGAAAACAACTGATTCGCATCGATAATTCCAGAGGTAGTATCAAAGATGAATTGTGCTTTTATACCTAAAACTTTGAAGAACTGAATAAGCACAGTTGCATTGACGGTTTGATTCTGGAAAGTATTTCGATTCGATCCTGCTTGCGGGCAGGTTGTATCATTGATTTTTCTGAGCGTATTTGTAGCAGAAGGAACGGGCTCTACGACACCTTTGATCACAATTTCTTTTCGTTGAGATGTAGCAATGCTGTGATCATTGGAATATGCCGAAGTCACCCTAAGTGTTCCCTGCTTTGAGATTGGCAATGCGACATCGTTGCTCACCGTCACATTTGCTGTGCAGTTATCCGTTGTCGTTAACGCCAGGATTGAACTTGTTAAAGAATCTTGAAAACTTCCCGAAGAAGAAAATTTGCCCTTTTCGGATTTTTCCTGGCTAAAACGGAGAGTGTTGGATTGTTTTGTAAACATAGTTCGAGAATTAAGAAATAAGTGACCTGTCAAGGCTCTAAATCAAGTAACCCAAAAACCCAAAAAATTATTGAAATCAGCCGTCTACGGATCGTATACAGACACATTTATCCCTTGTTTGTCAGTGATTTAAAAAATCGAAGAAAATGCAATAATCTTTTTTAACTGTATTGCCTGCATTCTATTTTCCTATCTTTACGTTCACAGAAACAATCCTCATTTACATGAAACTTCTTTGCTTACTGTCGACATTATTCTTCGTTTCCAACTCGTGGACGCAATCGATTATCAACCTGGAGTATTCTTCAGCTGCCAATGAAGAGGTTTATATTGGATATCACTACGGCGACAAGCAGTATATCATGGATACGATTTCTCTCGACTCGAAAGGCAAAATCAAATACGAAGCAGACGAAGTTTTATCGGGAGGTGTTTACATGATAGTCTACCCGCAGCATTCTAATTCATATTCTGAGTTCCTCTGGGATGGAAAGAAAATCAACCTGAAAGTTGTAGAAGACGAAGGAGTTCCTTCACTTGAAATTTCCAATAATGCGGTTGCTGAGAAATTCAGTAATTATATGGCAGAACTCGCTGAACGAAGATCTTCTTCACAATCCATGAATGATCAGGAATTGAAAGAGCTAAACAATGAAGTTCAGGCGTACATTCAAAAAGAGATTGATAAGAATAGTGACAACCACTATGGAAAAATGCTGGGCATGCTTCGGGACCCAATAATTCCGGAAAGTATCAAAGATAAGGATCAGCGTTTCTATTATTATCGTTCTCAATATTTGAAGAACATTCCATTCAATGAAGATTGGATTTTGCGTACGCCAACGTTCTGGAAGAAAATCGACGACTACCTGGAAAAAATGACGGTAAAACACCATGATTCCATTATTCAGGCGATAGACTACATCGTTGGTCAGCTTCCGGAGAACACCGAAATTTACAAATTTGGAGTGATCAAAATTTTCAATAAGTATGTGAACTCCAAGTTGATGAGCTCCGGAAATGTGTACGTACACATGGCATCGAAATACTATTTATCCGGAAAAGCATTTTGGATAGACGAAGAACAAAAAAACAACATTGAGGACCGCTACTTGAAAATGAAGTACAACGTTCTTGGGGCTCGTGCAGTTGATTTTAAGGCCCAAAAGAAGGACGGATCTCAGGCAAGCGTCCTTGAAAACGCACAAACGGATTACACAATTTTGTTCTTCTGGGACGCAGATTGTGGTCATTGTGAAGATGCTGCCCGGGAATTGAAGGCTTACTACTCGCGTAAACCCGAAGAAGTAACCATTCTCGGCATTCATACCAATCTGGATAAAGTCGATGATTTTGCCAAAGTTCTCGAAGATGAACAACACCCGTGGCAGGACTTCCAATTATTTGAAAGTACTCCGAAAATCTACTACGATATCTATTCCACTCCTGTGATCTATGTTCTGGATAAGGACAAGAAAATCATCGCGAAACGTTTGGAGGCAGATCGAACCATAAGTTTTGTTGCGGATCAAATTGCTGAGGCGGAGTAAGTCAATTTACCCCGCATTTAACTTCGTTGCTGCTTCGCGGTTGACTCCGCTCAATGCTCTATTAGCGGAATTGAAAGATAACCCGAGGATTTCAGATGCGATCAATGCTCTGGCTTTTTTCTAGAGCGTTGAGCGAAGCCGAAACGCGACACACGATATTCCCCTAGAAATACCAGTTCAATTGTAAGCCGATAACTCCATAATTATTGAATGGCACCTGCACGGATTCTACCTCGCCCTCTTCATTCAATTGTCGCACATTTAGTGGGTTTCCTCCAAGATTAAACTCACGACTGTAGGCATAGTACACCGTTATTGATGGCGCCCACTTTGCCTTGTACGGCTTAAAGTTGACTCCCGCTCGTAAGAAAGCACGGTGCAATCCATTTGGAGCTGCTTCTACTGCTTCCAATGCCTCATCACCCCCTTCCGTTTCCGGGGCATCTTCATCCACAGGTTCTTGCTCTTCACCAGATCCATACTCAATCGGGTGTCCTCCCAGATAATAATAGATCGATGCACTCACAAAAGGTCGCATTTTCCAGGGTAGATCTTTTTTCCGGTATCCAAAATGTGCCCCATAGCGTAATCGGGTTTGGAATTTCTGATAACTCGGCATGAAGAATTTGCCCTCTACCGTCTGCTTCAAACGAAACTTCTTACCAATGTTATCGGTTCGTTTTACATTCAATCCAACGGATTTGAAATGTACAGCGTTCAGAAAGCCCGGCTCCAGATCGTAATTATTCCTCCACCAATTCGAATGCTTGAAAAAGGTGCTTTCATAGGCAAGTCTGGTACTCCAAAAGCGATTGAATCGATAGGTAACCCCTACTCCAGCCTGCACAAATGAAAAGCTATGTTTTACGTCGCGCAACCCAGCCATTACAGAGTTGTCTACAGACCATTTTGGATGCAACTTCACGCTGATATAATTGCGGTACCAAACGCGTTGCGAAAACCCTGATTCTCCCGGTACATCCTCGATTACATCTTGTCCAAGAGCCCCACCTGCAGAGCAAAATACAACCAGCGCTACAACAGTATTTCTGAAAGATTTAACACTCGTCATGACGTTACTTTTTTCTGTTTGCTGAATACGCGAATCGCAGCTCTTTTAGCTCCGCTCACCAATGAAATTTCGTACGTGTCGCCCTTGCCGGATGCTGGTAGTGTGAAATATACTTCCTTCGATTTTCCGGGAGTATGTTGCTTATCGTTCTTGAACGTGGTAGTCGACGATTTTCCGCAATTCATTTTGTAGATCGTTTCTTTTCCCGTTCGTTGATTGCGCACTTTGATTTTTACCTGGGCTGTTCCCAACATTTTGTAATCGAACTCAGGTCGCACGATAAGTTTGATGTCTGTGCTATCCTTTACGGTAAACTCGAATTTGGTGCTTTGCTTCGCCAGGCTGTAATAGGTGCGCTCATTGCCGCTTTTAGTAAATTTCAAGGTTTTCTCAGTTACCGGTTTGTTTGGTGAAAGCGCTTCCCATTTTGGTTTTGGCAATTTCTTGTAACGCGCCTTGATGTACACTTTTTGTGAGGTTCCCTTGTACAGTCGGTAGCGGTACTTTCCGGGAGGAACCTGTATTGTGAACGTGTGCTTTTTGGTGGGCGTCCCTTTGAGTTTTGCACTCTTCATTTTTAGGTTTCCCGCTTTCAATTTCGGCACCGAGTAGCTTTTCAAATTGCTCTTTCCGGTGTACACCTTAATGGAAAAGGCTTTCGATTCGAAAACGTTGCCCTCTAATCGCACGCGAGTATCAAATTCCAAAACTCCGGGACCAGTCACTTCGTAAGTCGTTTGGTCGGTTTGAGACATCGCGTAATACGTGTAGTCATTCTTTCCGGTTAGCACGACTTTCGCGACCGATTTCTTTGGTGTCAATAGTTTCTTCGTCTGACCGAAGCTGATTCCGGTCAATAGTAAAATGGAGATGATGCTTAAATATTTCATAGTTCTTGTTTTTTGTCTTTGAGAAGAAAGATGAATAGAGAAAAGAAGAAAGACGATCTTTTGTCTTTGCTCTTTCCGTCTTTTGTCTAATTATGTAGATTCATGTATAACTTCTTTTCCCAGGGCGTTTTGTCTTCTATCAAACAAGATCACAGCGATTAATAAGATGAGCAAGCCACTGAAGGAGATGATTAAATTGGTAAGGTCGTATTTGACTTCTTTGAATAGTTTCCCTTTTCCAATGTGTGGAAGCGGGAATGGATCACGAGGTAATTCGTATTTCGTCATCAAATTCTGAACGTTCAGCATATTGATGAAGGGTTTGCCTTGTGATACCATTTGAAAAACAACACCTTTCTTATCTGGGAAATCGTCTAATTTGCCCTGAGAGGTTAGTCCGGATGCAAGATTGTCTGCATTTGCCTTACTTCCCAAACTGGCAATTCCACCACCAATGTTTACGTACAACTTCACTGACTTTCCCGATTTCTTCACAGCTTTACGGATGATGCTCATACGTTGGTCAATACAATCACTGAGATGATCTCCTTTGATCAACTTCACATTGTTTCGTCGTATCGCCTCGATTGCCAATTCTCTTCCTTCCGGACTCAAAGTTCTTCCGATATCCTGATTGGCTCCTATCGATGCTCCGGCTATATCGAAATTCACCAGATTTGCTTCTTTTAAGCTTTTGTGAATGTCGAGATAGGTATAATCCGGATCGTTGGCTCCCCAGGAAGACGAAGTAACCGATGCCAAATACGTCACTTTCAGTTCGAGCGTTTTCGCTGCTACAGATGCGGCAATATTCATTGCGGGAAACGACCCTGTGGCACCAATGACAATGTGGTCTCCACGTTTCAATCCGGCATCACGATAGAGTTCAACCATCAATGCGGCAAAATTCGGATTTGTCGTACTCAGTTTGATGGGCAAGGAACCACGTCCTGATGTAATCTCTGAGAATTGCGTTCCTATGATGCGTGTGTCATTCGGATCGTTGATGTTGTCCAAAACAACCTCGTTTTTGAAGTGTTTGTTTTTCAGATATTCTAAGCTCTCCTGCATGGCTTCTGCAGCGGCTACTTTTTCTTTGTAATGATCTTGAAATTGTTCTCCCTTGGTAGTTTCAACGAAGTAGAACAAGCCCAGTGACATCAAGCCTAATACGACCAACACTGGTGTGGATCTGATGGATATCTTATTCATACTAGTATAGATTTGGAATGTTTTCTCCTCCAATCAAGAGGATCACTAAAAATCGAACGAGGACAGAGCTCAATGCCAACATGGAAATTGTTTTTACAAATCCTTGTTTCGCTGCCCAGTGGGCAATCAAACCGGGCACAATCCATCCGACTGCTGAGAATTCAATGGTTGTTGAATCCGTGTTGAAAAACATGAAATGGTGCGAGAAAATAGAGAGAATCGTTCCTACTAATACCGCTACCACCATTTGGCGTCTTCCGAACAAAAAAGTGAATCGTCCAATTCCCTTAATGATCAAAAAGGTGAGTAAAGCGATGACAACCATTCCAATCAATCGATCCGGTGTTCCCAGTTGGAGCGCGACGTACCCGGGAATGATGATTCCTCCGGCAGCCATTCCGAAAACTTCTATAAAGAACAGGGACAAAACAATCCACATAAGCACTCAGTAAAGTAGAGCTCTGTATAGGCAAGTTGCCAGTTTAGAAAGTTACTAATCCTATATTCCCCGCCTGTGCGAATAAGTAAATCGGGATCTGGCATATCTGCCATGGATACATAGTCAGCAAATTTTTCAGCGCTAATATCAGCAGGTTCTAACTGCCCTACTTTAACCTCAGCAGCAATACGCGCTGCCGCTTGCGCTATATCCCAGCGACCACCATAGTTAACAGCTAAGTTTAACTTTAAACCTGTATTATCAGCTGTCTTCGCAACTGCGTCATTAATACTATCCTGCAAACGCTTATCGAAAGCGCTTACATCACCGATAAAACGCAGACAAACATTATTTTTAACCAGCTCACTAATCTCTTTACCAATCGTGGTAACAAACAGGTCCATCAAAAAACCAACTTCGGTTTTTGGCCTGCGCCAGTTTTCACTACTAAAAGCAAACAGCGTCAAATGCTCGATATCATGCCGATGACAACCTTGCATTATACGATTAACCGACCGGATTCCGGCTTTATGCCCTGAACCACGCAACAGCCCTCTTGACTGCGCCCAACGGCCATTGCCGTCCATAATAATCGCTAAATGATTAAGTTTTGTTGTCATTTTTTAATACGGCGACCAGTGTCGGCTTTAGACTTCCATCAAGTCTTTTTCTTTTTTCTCAAGCGTTGTATCCACTTCCTTAATGTATTTGTCCGTTAACTTTTGAATAATATCTTGAGCGCGACGGTCGTCATCCTCAGTGATTTCTTTTTCTTTTAATAACTGTTTAATATCGGAGTTCGCATCACGACGTATATTGCGCACAGCAATGCGTGCATTTTCCGCTTCCTGCTTTACCAGCTTCACAAACTCTTTACGACGCTCTTCGGTTAATGCTGGCAATGGCACTCTGATAACAGTACCAGCAGTCACTGGGTTCAAACCCAGGTCTGCATTCATAATCGCTTTCTCAATAGCCGGGATGGCACCTTTATCCCATGGTGTAACCGATAAGGTTCGCGCATCTTCTACACTGACATTCGCAACCTGATTCAGTGGTGTTTGCGTTCCATAGTAATCAACCGAGATATGCTCTAAAAAGCTAGGGTGCGCCCGACCTGTACGCATTCGAGACAAATCATTGGCTAATGACTCCACACTTTTACGCATTCTGCTTTCGGCATCTTTTCTGACATCCTCAATCATTATTATTCACCTCGCTCAACGCGTGTTCCCAGAGCCTCGCCTGTGATAATTTTTATCAAAGCATCAGGCTCATTCATATCAAAAACAGTAATTGGCATATTATGATCACGGCACATCACCATTGCCGTAGCATCCATAACACCCAGCTTTAATCGAATAGCTTCATCGTAGGTTAAAACTGAATAACGCTTGGCATCCGGGTTTTTAAATGGATCAGAATCATAGACGCCATCAACCTTGGTCGCCTTTAGCATGAGATCGGCACCAATTTCGACAGCACGCAAGCTTGCCGCTGAATCGGTCGTAAAAAAGGGATTACCTGTACCTGCAGCAAAGATAACGACTCGACCTTTCTCTAAATGCCTTACTGCACGACGGCGAATATAATCTTCACAGACTTCATTAATTTTTAATGCTGATTGCACACGGCTGTGTACGCCTACGCCTTCCAATGCATCCTGCAATGCCAGTGAGTTAATCACTGTTGCCAACATTCCCATATGATCGCCAGTCACACGATCCATACCACCTTCAGCCAAACCAGCACCACGAAAGATATTACCGCCACCAATCACAATCGCTGTTTCCACCTGCAGCTCGCTGAGCCGCTTAATGTCTTCAGCAATGCGTTGTATCACTTTTGGGTCAATACCATATGAGTATTCACCCATTAAAGCTTCACCACTTAACTTTAAGAGTATTCGTGCATATACAGGTTTATTTGCCATAGCTTTATCGTTTTAACCTTATCCTTATATATACAAAGACGCGGCATAAAAGCCGCGCCTTGGTAAATTAGAAGCAATTTAGCCGGCCTTAACCTGAGCCATAACCTCTTCAGCAAAGTTCTCTTCTTTCTTCTCAATACCCTCACCAACTTCAAAGCGCTGAAATGATTTAACTTCAGCCGAAGCGGCTTTAAGCAGCTTACCAACCACTTGATCAGGGTCTTTAACGAAAGGCTGGCCAACCAATGTGACTTCGGCCAAGTATTTCTTCAAACGACCAACAACCATTTTTTCAATGATGTCGTCCGGCTTACCTGATTGTTTTGCTTGAGCAATCAAAATTTCTTTCTCTTTCTCCATATGCTCAGCAGGCATATCAGCTTCAGAGATACAGACTGGACGACTGGCTGCGATATGCATAGCAATGTCTTTTGCCAGATCTTTGTCACCGCCATCAAGCTCAACCAACACACCAATTCTGCCGCCATGCGAATACATACCAACCAAACCTTCTGTTGCTACGTGGTTAAAACGACGCACTTGGATGTTCTCACCAATTTTAGCAACCAGGTTTTTACGGCGCACCTCAACGGTTTCACCGTTTTCCATTGGCAACTCGAATAGTGCTTCGATGTTTGCCGGCGCTTGTTGCAATACCAATGTCGCCACTTCTTTTACAAAGCCTTGAAACTCATCGCCTTTCGCAACAAAGTCCGTTTCACAGTTAACTTCAATCATGCAAGCACTCTTTGCATCGTCGGCAAGTAACATACCGATAACACCTTCAGCAGCAACACGACCTGCTTTTTTATCTGCTTTAGCAAGGCCGTTTTTACGCATCCACTCAACCGCAGCTTGCACATCGCCGCCAGCTTCATTTAGCGCTTTTTTACATTCCATCATCCCCGCGCCAGTAATCTCGCGCAGTTCTTTCACCATTGATGCCGTAATTTGCATTGTTTTCACCTCAGATTCTAATTCGTTAACTCAACTATTCACTCACAGCTTCAGCTGCTTCTGATTCTTTTGGCGAGTCTTCTTTGTTGTCATCGGCTTTAGCGGCTACTTTTTTCTTGGCTGTTTTCTTAGCCGCTTTTTTAGCCGGTGCTGACTTCAAATTACCTTCTTCATCTAACTCAACAAACTCATCACTCTCATTCACATCACTTACTGGCGAGCTTTGCTTACCAACAGCTACGGCGTCAGCTGCTGAGTTTACATACAGCTGAATCGCTTTAATCGCATCATCATTACCTGGGATAACATAGTCAACACCTTCAATACCATTGTTGGTATCAACAACAGCAACCACAGGAATACCTAGTTTGACGGCTTCTTTAACCGCAATTTTTTCGTAACCAACGTCAACAATAAAGAGCACGTCAGGCAGACGCTCCATATCCTTGATACCACCCAGACTACGCTCTAACTTCTCTGCTTCACGGCGTAGACCTAAACCTTCTTTCTTACTCAAACGCTCGATCGAACCATCAGCAATCATCGTCTCTAAATCTTTCAAACGACGGATTGACTGCTTAACGGTGTTGAAATTCGTTAACATACCGCCTAACCAGCGGTGATTGACATAAGGCATCCCGCAATTCTGCGCCTGTTCACTGACAACGTCGCGTGCAGCACGCTTAGTGCCCACAAATAGGACTTTGCCATTTCTGGATGCCATTTTAGATAAGAAGTTCATTGCATCATTAAATAGCGGAACAGTTTTTTCCAAATTAATGATATGAATTTTGCTGCGCTCTCCGAAAATGTAAGGTTGCATCTTAGGGTTGCGGTAACGGGTCTGGTGGCCAAAGTGTACGCCTGCCTCAAGCATTTGGCGCATTGTTACATTTGCCATGTATTCTCTCCTGATGTTAGCGAGCAATAAATCTGTCACCTATTACTCCGCATACGAGAAAAGTCCCATATACGAAAAGCACTTTAAAGTGTCGCTATACACACCACGCTCCCCCTGGCAAAACCTGGGGCAGTTCAGTGGTAAGCAGCAGCCTTTTCAAAATCATAAAAAGGTCGCTGGGCTATTGCTCTTGGGTTATGCCTCCATATACCCCATACAGCGACTTACCTTGCATAAACTTATTGCTGGGCAGGCTAGATAATTTAACAACAGCCAATACCCGCATAAGCAATTGAAATATAAAGAAAAAGCTTTTTAGAAGCTGTCTCTCTACCAGCCTGCAAACTCATGATGAGTCAACGGCCAGCCTTTCAAGCTCAGTAAGCACCCCACCGTATGTGACGGTATATGTGCGGATTAATAAAACTCCTGATACAGAACAGTCTGGAACAGACCTAGTGGTAAATACGTAGACAAGCTGATTTGCCTGCCCCGCCATTC
>CBDDLF010000004.1:0-825293 GCA_965230585.1 Crocinitomicaceae bacterium | reverse complement strand
CCCACATATCGCCTTGAGCGCGTGGTCCGAAAGCATCAAAGTAGATGATATCTATGGTATTTGCTTCTGGCTGGTAATCCTCAATTTTCTGGTGAATTTTGGTCAGATTGAAATTATCAAAAAGTGCATTTGTTTCCCCCCAGGGCTGATTATGCATCGCATCAAATGCAGCCCAAAGATCAAGGTCGATAGATTCGACATAATTCAAATCATCAATCATTTCTGCTTCCACCGGATACGCTTCAATGCCAATGTAGTTGACTTTTTTGTCATTTTCTAACGCGTAATTCAAAGTCAACAAGGCATTCAATCCTGTTCCAAATCCCATTTCGAAAACCGTAATTTCCTCCTGATCCAATGATTCAATGCCATGTTTCAAAAAAACGTGTTTCGCCTCTTGAATGGCTCCGTGATGCGAATGGTAATTCTCATCCATCTCCGGAATGTAAATCGTGGTGGAACCGTCGGCTGTTTTGGTGATTTGGCGTTTCATTGGAACAAAGATAGCCAGAGATTATTGAAACAAAAGCTACATTAATCATAAGCACTTTGTACTACCTGTAAATTGTACATTCTTTGTCAGAAAGTGATTTCAGAATAATCCAACCATACCAGATAAAAACCTGAATTCCACGGTAAAAAAATCCTCAAGGAATGAATTACCAAATGTTAAAATTCTATATTTTTGACCTCATTGGATGCTAATCCACGCACTGAATAAATACCTGTACTATGAAGAATCTTATTGTTCTATTCTTTTGTCTATTCACGTACTTCTCCAATGCCCAAAACTTTTATGAAATCAAATGGGAAGGCAGTGACGGAATAAAATACACCGCACTTTTAGAATTTTTCGCTCAAGACAATATAAATGTCAGAGTAAAGTATACCAGCACCAGTGGAATCTATAAAGTGGCAAAATACAGATGTACGGGCAAGTACGTTACAGATGATTCTGGTGAAAAATACTATGTCCTTGACGGGGCGAATTCCGAATTGGTATATCCCGCAGGTGCAACAGGGTCGTATTCAGCCGATAACTTTGTTTTTACAAATATCAATTCAGAAGGCAAATACGAGGAAATTTACACATTTGATGACAACGATGAAAATCTGGAAAATCTGGTTAAGGCAAGCTTTAAAAAGCTAGATCCTGCGGTCGATTTTACAGAGCAGTATATTTATAATTTCTATGAGAGAAACGAGCCGGAATATGCTTCTCATATCGCTTTGATCGCCAATAATCAAAGTACCGCCGATCACTTCAAAATCAAACTTAAGAATAGCTGCAGCAAGACTATACGTGCATTCATACGCTACAAAACCGTAGAAGGTGAGTGGGAAACGAAAGGCTGGTGGACCATTGAACCAGGCAAAACAGCCTACGTAGAAGATTCGCGAAATTCCATTTTTTACTTTTACGCTGAAGCAAAGGACAAAAGCCTATTCTGGAAAGGTGAAGACAACTTCAAAGAGTTTCAGGGAACGGAATACGGACTAAGACAGATCAAAAAATCCAACCTGGAATATGGTGAATGGGTCACTAATATATCCTGCTCCAATGTCCAGGATGATAGCGGACAAGATGACGATGTTGTAGTCGAGAACGTCAAACTACATTTAGTGTTCGTTGCCGACACAGAAGATCCGAACATTGGATCAAGTGTCGGTCAGGATATGAACGATATTACAAACCTCTTTAAAAAAGCTACACGTGAGCTTGGAATGAAGTACGAAGAACACAAACTTTATTCGAACAGTTTTGACAAAGCAAGTATTGTCAATGAAGTAAATAGCATGAGCGTAGCAAAGAATGATGTAGTAATATTCTATTATTCAGGACATGGTTACAATCAGGCTACTTTCCCAGAGATGAGCCTGGATGGTGTCGATTATGGACTTCAGGAAATGCATAATCTAATGAAGCAAAAGGGAGCTAGACTTACGCTAACTATTGGCGATCTGTGCAACTCAATACCGCAAACAAGATCAGGTACAAAAAGCAATGAAGAGATTCCATTCAAATCGGGCTTTTTGTTTGATAGCGACAAACTCAAAAAATTGTTTATCTACTCTAAAGGGAACCTGATATCAACATCATCAGAGAAAGGTCAATGGTCCTATTGCATGCGAAACCCGAATCAAACTTTAGGAAACGGACATTTCACAAATGCATTCATTAACTCTTTCACGGTAGAAGCGAGTAAGGTAAGTAATGAAAGTGGTTCCTGGGAGGAACTTTTTGATCGAGCGTACACCGAAGCAAAAAATAATACGATCCACATAACAAACCAGAACGGAAAAAGAGGGCAATCCGGATTTAACCAGGGTGTAATAACCATTAAATAATTGAAATCATGAAAATTATAATCGGTTTCTTATGCCTTTCATTCGTAGGCTGCACAACGCTCCGTAAGGCAAAACCAATCAAAGAAAAGGATGCCTTAACGCTACACGTACTTAATTCGCATGAAGCCGATACATTAGAGGTAGGAAAAATGTATATCCGCAATCGAGAAGTACTGGATACAATTGAATTAATTGGCGAGCAACGAAGCAAGTTTCTTGAAGAATTCGAAAACGAGAAAAACTACGAACCCATCACGAGAAAATGCGAACTTAATCCTGTGTACTCACTTTTTGTAAATGATAATTTGTATGCCTTGTTTGATGTGGAGTACTGCCCTACCATTGAATACGTCCATAAAAGAAAGAAATCTAAATTCGAAGGTATTATCACAAACAATGGATTGAAAGAGATTCTGTCACAATATTAGACTGAAGGAAGCATTCTTTTCAACCCAACTGTTAATTTCCTGTTCATATCGCGTTCAAAAATCTTTATGATATTTTAAGTGAACTTTCGCCTCGTTTTGTTGTATCTTTGATAGATGGACAACCAACAAGATAAACCGCGCAAAACTGCAAACCGAACCAATCGTTTAGCCTCTGTAGCCAACGATATGGGACGCATACCACCGCAAGCCGTAGATCTTGAAAAAGCAGTTCTCGGAGCGATGCTCCTTGAGAAAAATGCCGTTACGGATACGATCGACATTCTGATGCAGGAAAGTTTCTACGATCCGAAACACCAATACATTTTTGCTGCAATTAAAGAACTTTTTGGTTCTTCCAAACCCATCGATATCCTTACCGTTACCGATAAGTTGAAACAAAACGGTGAATTGGAAGCTGCTGGCGGGGCTGTGTATATCTCCCAGTTGACCAACAGAATTGCATCCACTGCCCATGTGGAATATCATGCGCGTGTTATCGCTGAGAAATACATCAAACGCGAATTGATTCGAATGAGTTCGGAGGTGATGAAAGAAGCTTTCGACGATACCAACGACGTTTTCGACGTGCTAAATAAAGCAGAAGGTGACCTTTTCAAGATTGCTGAGAACAACATGGGGAAATCCGTTGACATCATGCAGAATGTTGTCCGTGAAGCCATTGAAGAAATTGAAAAGGCCGCACAGAACTCTGATGGTATTTCCGGAATTCCAACAGGATTCTATGGACTGGATAAACTAACAGCAGGTTGGCAGCGATCGGATATGATTGTATTGGCCGCTCGTCCTGCGATGGGAAAAACAGCCTTCGTACTCTCAATGGCGCGAAATACTGCCGTTGATTTCAACATGGGGGTAGCCATCTTCTCTCTGGAGATGTCCTCCGTACAGTTGGTAAAACGTTTGATTTCATCGGAAACGCGCTTACCAGCCGAGAAATTAAGAAAGGGAGATCTACGCGACGATGAATTCCAGCAACTACACTCGCGAATTACAAAATTGTCTACTGCTCCGATCTATATCGACGATACACCAGGAATCAGTGTTTTCGACCTTCGTGCAAAATGCCGTCGTTTGAAGATGCAATACGATATTCAAATTGTCATCATTGATTACTTGCAGCTAATGACGGCGGGAGGTAGCAAAGGACAAGGAAACCGAGAGCAGGAAATCTCCACAATCTCTCGATCTATTAAGGAAATTGCCAAAGAATTGAATGTTCCCGTAATTGCACTTTCTCAGTTAAGTCGATCGGTGGAACAACGTGGTGGTGACAAACGTCCGGTGCTTTCCGATCTTCGTGAATCAGGTGCCATTGAGCAGGATGCCGATATCGTTTCCTTTATCTATCGACCTGAGTATTACGGATTCCTGCAAGACGAAGAAGGAAACTCAAACGCTGGAGTTGGTGAGATCATCGTCGCCAAACACCGTAATGGTGGATTGGAAAACATCCGTCTACGATTTATCAAGGAATACGCACGATTCGACAACCTCGAAGGGTTCGATGCCGATCCTGATATGGGCGGACACAACAATTTGACAGCAAATGCATCGTTCGATGATCAAGGCGTTGGAAGCATTACCATTCCAAGCAAAATGAATTCATTTGACGATGATGCAAACGATTTCGACCTTTCTGAAGGAGAAGATTCTCCGTTTTAGGTATCTTTTTTGATAGAAATTATATGATGAAGCAGATTCTTATTGTATTCACTGTATTACTCCTATCCTTCCAGGGGAAAGCCTCTCAGTTGTTGATTCCAATGGATGAATCACAATCGAATCACTTGAAGGCATACGGAGTAGCTTATTTTGTTCTCGAAAATGAAATAGTCATTGATTGGCTCTTAAATTATCGTGGTGGCTCTTTCCTGATACCCCATTTATCAACTATCGAGGAGGAATTAGTACTACGTGGTGTCAGCTATGAAATTATTGCAGACGCACAAGCTGCTGGAATTAAAGAGGACATCGGCAATCCGGAAGTAAACATGGAGGTGGTTCAATTGGAGAAAGCTCCTAAAATCGCCGTTTACACGCCAGGTGGAAAACAACCATGGGACGATGCGGTAACCTTAGTAATGGAATACGCTGAAATTCCCTACGACAAAATTTACGACTCCGCAATTGTTATGGGTGTTTTGCCAGAATACGATTGGCTCCACCTCCATCATGAGGATTTCACGGGTCAATACGGTAAGTTCTACGCTAGTTTCCGATCATACGCTTGGTACAAACAACAAGTAGCAGATTTGGAAGCATCAGCGGCCCAACTTGGATTCAACAAAGTTTCGGAAATGAAACTCGCCGTTGCTACGAACATCAAAAACTTCGTGATTGGTGGAGGATTCCTTTTCACCATGTGTAGTGGTACCGATAGTTTTGATATAGGATTAGCAGCACATCAAACAGATATCTGTGAAGTTATGTTCGATGGAGATCCAGCCGATCCTGATTGTCAAAACAAACTGGATTTTGACAATACGTTGGCTTTTGAGGACTTTGAACTGGTGCGTGATCCACTGACCTATGAGTACTCTAATATTGATGGAACAGACCTACGAAATAGAAGGTTACCAGAAGCTGTGGCTGCTAAAGGAGACAAGTTTACATTGTTTGAATTCTCAGCAAAATGGGACGTTGTTCCAACCATGTTGACGCAATGTCACACAGACGTAGTTAACGGTTTCATGGGGCAAACAACTGATTTCAAAAAGGATTTCATTAAATCGAACGTATTAATTATGGGTGAATCTAAAGCCTATAATACGGCTCGATACATCCATGGCGAAATGGGTCAGGGAACCTGGACTTTCTACGGTGGACATGACCCTGAAGACTACCAGCACCGGGTTGGAGACCCTCCTACCGATCTGAACCTGCATCCAAACTCTCCGGGATACCGTTTGATTCTCAATAACATATTATTCCCGGCCGCGAAAAAGAAGAAGCGTAAAACTTAGCCAGTTCATTTTTTATTTCCCTGTCAGTTTCGTAATTTGTACGCCTAAGCTATATTACTTAAACTATGAACAGGAACATCTTGACGGTCGCAGCCGTCACGCTGGGTCTTTCCGCATTTGGACAAATTCAGCAAGTAGGTCAAGAGAATCTTGCTCCTTCTACAACTAACACTACTGCATTACCTAATGTTTCTCATGAATCAGATCGATCGATTTCAACCAACGGACCGTTGCAGATTTCGACTGGTGGTGCGAATTCCTCCGGAGCGCACTCGTGTGCTATGCACGATTTGAATGAGGCACATTATGCATCTCGCGGACTTTTGAATGAATATCATCAAAGTTCCATGGCGGGAGCGCAGAATGCAGCAAATATGAACTTTCCGGAAACACCTAATCCAAATGAGATTTCGGTGATTTTCCACGTCGTACACAATCCAAACAATCCTGCTGAGAACGTTTCAAACGCTCAGATCATGGCATTGTTCCAGGAACTGCAGGAAGATTATCAGTTATTGAACGCTGATGCAAGTATGGTTCGTGGTGGTTTCGGATTTACCCCAGCAGATTGTGATATCAATTTCTGTTTGGCGACACAAGACCCAACGGGAACTCCATTAACGGAGATCGGTGTCGTTCGTGTATCAACAACGGAAGATTACTACGATCACGCCAATGGTGAAGAAAACAAAATGAAGTCTTCAGCAACAGGTGGATCAGACATCTGGAACCGAAACAATTATTTGAACATTTGGATTTGTGACATCACAAACGGATTAAACTATGGAACGGCTGGATATGCATACCGCCCTACTCCAACACTTCTTCCAAGTCCATCAATTGACGGTATCGTAATTGACTACAACCTTGGATTTGGTTCGAATGTATTGACACACGAAGTTGGTCACTACCTTGGATTGGACCACACATGGGGAGGTTCTGGAAGTTGTGTTAGTGATGATGGATTCACTGATACTCCTAATACTATTGGTCCTGCAGATCAACAAGCAGGATTCTTCTGTGGAATGGCAAACTTCCAAACATGTGGAGCTACTGAAGTTCAGTACGAAAACTACATGGATTACGCCACGGGATGTACATACATGTTTACGCAGGAACAAGCCAACTATATGCTTTCTATCCTTCAGGGGATTCGAGGATCGTTGTTGCTTTCACCGGGTTGTGATCCAACTAACACACCGCCAAACTCGGCGTTTACATCATTCCCGGCTGGACCATCTCCAGTAATCATTCCTCAGAACGCAAGTGTGAACTTCTACGATGCTTCTACAAACGTTCCAACAGGTTGGACATGGACTATCTCAGGAACACAAGGAACGGATTGGCAATGGATTGGTGGTTCAAACCAAAACTCTCAAGATCCGGTTGCTGAATTCTACACAGTTGGAACTTATGATGTAACATTGACTTCTTCAAACGGATTTGGTGTTGACGCCACTCCGGCAATCGAAAACATGTACGTTCAGGTAGCCGCAGCCGCTGCAGGAATCGGATGTGATACACTACGCAACTGGATTCCAGGTGATCCGGCTGGTGAAATTGGTTGGAACCCGCCATCTGCAGGTGCAGTAAACGGTCACGCAACTATCGGAACAGACGATGCTCTTCAGTGGGCACAGCCATTGACATCACCAACAACAACTGACATCCGTGCGATCGAGTACGCTGCCGTAAACGTTGTTGGAACTACTGGCGAAGTAATCTGGAAGATTTACGCTGATAACGCAGGAACTCCAGGAGCAGTTTTGGGTGCAGATACTGTACAACTTCAGAATATTGCTGCTGGTGCATGGAATCAAATCGACGTAGTTCCTCCAGTAACAGGAATTGCCGGTAACTTCTGGGTTGGATTCGAAATTGATTATACAAACCCTGGTGATACATTCACTGTATTCACACAAATAGCAGCCAACGCAGCAGCCAATACTGACTGGTGGTATGACGGAACAACATGGGAAAGCATTGCTACAACTACTGGTAATGCGGCAGGAACGCACAGTTTGGTAGATGTACTGACTTCAACTGGTGGTGACCCGGTAATGGACTTCACAGCAACAGGAGACAGCGTTTGTCAGGGTGGAGACATTCTGGTAGACGGATCTATTTCCACGAACAACGAGGATTATCGTTGGTACATTGACGATACCTTCCCGAACTTGTCTAACCCAGTATTGGATCAGTCGAACAGTTCTAGTAACACGTTCAACTTCCCTTATGCTCCGGGGACATACTATATGTACTTATTTGGAGATGGATCTTGTTTGACATCAGCAGTATATCTTCCAATTGAAGTATTAGCTCCAGTATCTGCAACAGTTACTCCAACAGCTACCACTTGTGGTAATAACAACGGTGTAATTACTGTGACAGGAGAAGCTGGTGGAGACGGAACATATTATTACAGCCTTGATGGAACGAACTATCAGGTAAGTAATACTTTCACAGGATTAGCACCGGGTGATTACGATGTTTACATTACAACATTCGGTAACGACTGTGAAGCTATGTACACTGTAAACGTGGCTGCATCTACACCTGCATCAGCTACGGCAAGTGCAAGTCAATCAATCTGTCCTGGTGGATCTGCTACGATCTCAGCTACTGGTGGTGGAACTTACGATTGGTCAGATGGTTTCACAACTATCGGAACGAATGCTTCGGAATCAGTATCTCCGGCAATTACAACTCAGTACAGCTGTTTGGTAACGGACGGATTCGGATGTCAAACTACAGTTTACACAACTGTTAACGTAAATGTTCCAATTCCTCCAACAATTTCAGCAAGTGGTTCTGCAACGATCTGTGCCGGATCTACAGTTGACCTGACATCTTCTACTCCAACTGGAAATGTATGGAGTACGGCAGAAACAAGTTCAACAATTACAGTTGGAACTTCAGGATCTTACACAGTAACTTCTAACGACGCAAATGGATGTCCTGCAACATCGGCACCATTCGTTGTTACAGTGAACGCTGCTCCTTCAATCTCAGCAGGAACAGTGAACGATCCAACATCTTGTGGAACAGCTACTGGTTCAATCCAGGTAACCGGAGCAAGTTCAGGAACAGTTTCATGGACAGGTACAGCTTCTGGTTCTTCGGGAGGCTCGGTATCACTTCCATACAGTATCACTGGATTGGCAGCAGGATCTTACAACATTACATTGGTTGATGGAAATGGATGTACATCTAACTTGTTAGCACAACCATTGAACGATCCGAACCCGCCAACAACTCCTACGATTTCAAACTCTGGAGCGTTGACGTTCTGTGACGGTGGTTCTGTTGTATTGACTTCATCGTACACAGGAGCTGGTAACAGCTGGACAACAGGAGAAACTACAGATAACATTACTGTAACAACTTCTCAAACAATCTCAGTTACCTACACTGACGGAACAGGATGTTCTTCAACGTCTGCACCGATTGTGGTTACTGTGAATCCAAATCCTTCTGCACCAACGATCACACCAAGTGGATCAACTACTATTTGTGATGGTGAAACAGTAACATTGAGTTCATCTCAGGGAACTGGAAACGTTTGGTCGACGGGAGAAACAACGCAAAACATCGACGTAACAACTGCTGGAACAATTGATGTTGTTTACACAGATGCAAACGGATGTTCAGCTACTTCATCGCCAATTACAATCACAGTGAATCCATTGCCAACGGTTTCATTGGCGGCATTGAACCAGGTTTGTGATTACACACCAAGCTTCACATTGTCAGGTGGAACTCCAGCAGGAGGAACCTATTCTGGTACTGGAGTAACAGGTGGAGATTTCGATCCGGCAACTGCAGGATTGGGTACACATACTATCACGTATGAATACACAGACGGTAACGGATGTACAAACACTGCGACGCAAGACATCGTAGTTGACGAATGTTTGTCTGTTGATGTATTGACACAACCTGGATTATTGATCTACCCTAACCCAACTGAGAATATCATCTTCGTTGAGTTACCTGGAGAATTTGATTATACTGTTCAGGATGCTCGTGGTCGTTTGATCACTAGCGGAAATGCAAATGACAAAACAAGCATTTCATTGCAAAGTGTAGAAACAGGAGTTTACTTTATCAATGTAACGCATAAAGGAAATGATTCGGTTTCAACTACACGTATAGTGAAGCGCTAAGCTATCAATAACCAAAATTTGGCCCCGGTCATCGAGCTTGTCGAGATGCCGGGGCTTTTTTTATGCCTACATATTTACACAAGCTTGATTCGAAAGGTAGTACCTCCGGAGTACTTTCGAAGAGAGGAAAAAGCAATGATTTTGAGATTTGTAAAACAGCGAAGGCGCTTAGCCTGTCCAACAGGCAGGCTTACCGTTTGGATGATTCATCCACTCGTTCGGTAGTTTTACTTCTCAAAAACATTGCGCCGAACGTCTTAAAGTACTCCTTGATTTTTTCATCCTTTTTTATCAAGAAAAAAGGATCAATGAACCTCTTAGGATAGACTTACACATAAAAGAAAAAGCCCCGATCCTAGATCGAGGCTTTTCACTATTTGACTATTCACTTTATCAAACATCAATATTTGCGTACTTCGCGTTGCGCTCAATGAACTCACGACGAGGCGGTACATCTTCTCCCATCAACATCGAGAATACCTGATCACATTCTGCGGCATTTTCAATTGTTACCTGGCGAAGCGTACGGTACTCAGGGTTCATCGTAGTTTCCCAAAGCTGCTCGGCGTTCATCTCCCCAAGACCTTTGTAACGCTGTACTCCAACAGATGACTCAGATCCGGAACCTTTCATTTCCTGAATCAATCGATCACGTTGGTTATCGTCCCATGCGTATTGCGACTTGGCTCCTTTCTTCACCTGATACAATGGTGGAGTAGCGATGTAGATGTACCCCTTCTCTACCATTTCTTTCATGTAACGGAAGAAGAACGTCAGGATCAACGTTTCAATGTGAGAACCATCGACATCGGCATCACACATGATAATCACTTTGTGATAACGTAGTTTCTCCAAATTCAACGCTTTGGTATCCTCTTCTGTACCTACACGTACTCCCAGAGCAGTGTATATATTTTTAATTTCCTCGTTCTCGAAGATTTTGTGCTGCATGGCTTTCTCCACGTTCAAAATCTTACCACGAAGTGGCATAATTGCCTGGAAGTTACGGTCACGACCTTGCTTTGCGGTTCCACCCGCCGAATCTCCCTCGACAAGGTAAATTTCACAAGCTGCAGGATCTTTAGAAGAACAGTCAGCCAATTTACCAGGAAGCCCGGAACCAGACATTACGTTCTTTCTTTGCACCATCTCACGCGCTTTACGAGCGGCTTGACGGGCTTTCGCAGCTAAAATTACCTTTTGTACGATTGTTTTCGCTTCGTTCGGGTGCTCCTCCAAATAATCAGAAAGCATTCCAGAAACGGCTTGACTAACCGGCGCTGTTACTTCTCTGTTTCCTAATTTAGTCTTCGTCTGCCCTTCAAATTGAGGCTCAGCAACCTTCACAGAAACCACGGCAGTCAATCCTTCACGGAAGTCATCCCCTTCGATTTCCACTTTTTCCTTCGCCAACATCCCCGATTCAGTAGCGTACTTCTTCAAAGTGTTTGTCAATCCACGACGGAACCCAGAAAGGTGCGTACCACCTTCATGCGTATTAATGTTGTTAACATACGCCTGAATATTCTCGGTATACGAAGTATTATAAGTCATCGCTACTTCCACCGGAATTCCATCTTTTTCACCTTCGAAGTAAATGGTATCTGAAAGCAGTGCTTCGCGATTGCGATCCAAATACAATACAAACTCATTCAAACCACCTTCAGAGAAGAATTTATCCGTTATGTGCTTCCCTTCTTCATCGGTATGACGCAAATCCGTCAACGTAATGGTGATTCCTTTGTTCAAGAAAGCCAATTCGCGCATACGAGCCGCAAGAGTATCATAATTGTAGACTGTTGTCTCAAAGATGCTTGCATCCGGCATGAATCGTACTTCAGTACCGGTATCCGTTGCCGTTCCAATTTCTTTAACATCGTACTGAGGAACACCAATTTTATATTCTTGCTGGAAAATTTTTCCTTCACGATGAACCGTTGCACGCAAATCAGAAGATAGTGCATTCACACACGATACACCTACCCCGTGCAATCCACCGGATACTTTGTATGTGTCTTTATCAAATTTACCACCAGCGTGAAGAACCGTCATTACGACTTCCAACGCCGACTTTTTCTCTTTCGAGTGCATCGCAGTTGGAATACCACGACCGTTATCTTTAACAGTAATTGAGTTGTCCTCGTTAATTATAACAGAAATCGTGTCACAATGTCCGGCTAATGCCTCATCAATAGAGTTATCGACAACCTCATAAACCAAATGGTGAAGTCCTTTCACCCCAACGTCACCAATGTACATGGCAGGACGTTTCCTTACAGCTTCTAATCCTTCGAGTACCTGAATATTATCCGCTGCGTACTCTTGTTTCTTTTCTTGTTCGCTCATAGTTTTGATTACAATTAAAAGGACCGAAATGCCCTAAAAATCATCACACACAAAAATAAACTTATCCACCTTCTTTAGGCACTGTTTATGGGAGAATAACGGGTAATTTATCAACAATATTTCTGTAAAATTGTTAATAGTGGCACTCGTTTTGCTGATTGCTATTTAGAATCGTCTCAAAAACGATTTTTCACCCGGAAAATGGAACTTTTCCATGCTTTTTGCGTTATACATTTTATGCGGTTGCTACTTCTCTTAATAAGTTGTTTTTTAAGCCTTTCAGTTCTCGCTGCAGATGCTGATTTTCAAGGCACGTGGCAAGGCGTTATCATGCGTGCAGGTCAGTCTATGGATAAAGGGACTGTCATCTACGTAGATTTCAAGTTAACAGACGGTGTTCTATCGGGTTATATGCGCGAGGAGAATTATAACACAGACTATTACGCTCTCAAGCAAATCAAAGGGAAACGCGAAGGTGACATTCTAAAATTTGAACAAACAGTCATCGAAGACGATAAATCTGCATTCCGATCCAAATGGTGCCTATATAAAGGAGAATTTCAGTACAATTCTGAAACTGGATATTTATCTGGTAGCTTTTCCAGTACGGACTGCGGTCGGGTGAGTGGAAAATTGATTTTATATCAACAGGATTTTGAAATTTCAAAAACCGATCAGTCCCACTCTACTCATTCCTGGTTTAAAGGTTTTGTTCGTGACTACAACGACGGTTTAAGCGCTCCGGTTATTCGAAAGAAAGAACGCGAGAATTTTGTCTTTGAACCAATTTTCTTTGATTTTGACAAATCCGAGATTCGCGATGAACACAAAGATTTTTTAGATCGCCTCATCAAGGTTGTAAAAGGTCACTCGGATTTACGCGTTCAAGTCACCGGGCACACCGATTCTGAAGGAACGCATGGATATAACGACGGGCTTTCTCAAAGACGTGCGCAGGCGATAATTAATTATTTCGTGGAGAATGGATTAAGCGCAGATCGATTAAAGTTTGATTTTAAAGGGGAAACTGATCCTGCTGCCACCAACGACACTCCGGAAGGACGTCAACGGAACCGACGTGTAGACTTCGAGTTTATCCTTCATTAAGCACCTCCATCATCTCTACTGATTTCAAGAAATTTCGAAGAATATCTAAACCATTTGGCGTCATGATAGACTCTGGATGGAATTGCACCCCAAAACACCGTAACGACTTATTTTCTAACGCCATAGCCGTGCCTTTTTTAGATGTTGCAGTAACTAAATAATCACCATCAAATGAAACTGCCCAGCTATGATACAAGCCCACTTCTATGGACTCAGAATCTTCACTGAACAGCACTCCCCTTTTGGTTGAAATTGTTTCCTGAACCCCATGCTTCACCACTTGTTGATTATAAAGCTCTCCACCCAATTCAACCGCCAGGGCTTGCATTCCTAAACAAACACCCAGAAAAGGCACTTTACCAATGTATTTTTTCACGAATGCAGTCAAATCTCCTGATTCTTCTGGCAAACCTGGTCCGGGTGACAGCACTACGGCATCATATACATCAATAATTTCAACGGGAATTGCATTGTTAAAGCAGACATCCACTTTACAATCCAGCGATTCCAGATAGTGCACTAAATTGTAGGTGAAAGAATCAAAGTTATCAACCAGAAGAATGCGTTTCAATTGTCTGTTTTTTTGGTAAACTTGTACAAAAATAAGGAAAGATGAAAAAGGCTTTGCAAATACCAGGAGCTCCTGCTCCTATCGGCCCATACAGCCAGGCAATCCTCAAGAATGATACACTTTACGTTTCTGGTCAGATCCCAATGGACCCGGTCACTGGAACCATCATTGAGAATGATGTTGCGGCGGCTACACATCAGGTAATGCAAAACATTAAGGCATTGCTTTCAGAGGCCAACATGACCTTCGATAACATTGTGAAGTGCTCCATTTTTCTTAAAGATTTGAACGATTTCGAGACGGTGAATGCAATTTATTCAGAGTTTTTCCGTTCTGAACCACCGGCAAGAGAAACGGTTCAGGTGGCACGTTTGCCAAAGGACGTTTCTGTTGAAATATCTTGTATTGCTATCGGCTAAATTTGTCGGAAAACACTTCTACATATCAACTCACGGTTATCGTTGTTAATTACAACGTAGAATACTTCTTGGATCAATGTCTGCAATCTGTAGAAAAAGCTTCCAAAGGACTTAACATTGAGGTCATTGTCGTTGACAACGCATCAATGGATGGATCCGTGGAAATGCTTGAAAAAAAATACAGCCATTTGCACCTAATTCTGAACAGGGACAACGTTGGATTTTCAAAAGCAAATAATCAAGGTATTGACATCGCGAAAGGTAAATATGTCCTGTTGCTGAATCCGGATACAGTGGTTGAAGAATCCAGCTTTCAAAAGGTCATTGACTACATGGATGAAAATCCAGATGTTGGAGGATTAGGTGTGCGAATGATTGATGGTAGAGGAAACTTTCTTCCTGAATCCAAACGGGGACTTCCGAAACCAATGGTTGCGTTCTATAAAATCTTTGGACTTTCCAGAATTTTCTCCAAATCAAAACGGTTCGGACAATACCACCTTGGGCATTTATCGGAATTTGAAACAGCTGAAATCGACGTTTTGAGTGGTGCCTTTATGCTGATGCGAAAAGAAGCACTGGACAAAGTTGGTGCTCTGGACGAAGCTTTCTTTATGTATGGTGAAGACATCGACCTCTCTTATCGAATTCAAAAAGGAGGCTACAAAAACATCTATTTCCCGGAAACCACAATCATCCACTACAAAGGAGAAAGCACGAAAAAAAGTTCAGTGAACTACGTCTTCGTCTTCTACAGAGCAATGGTCATATTCGCCAAGAAGCATTTCTCAGGCAATAATGCATGGCTGTTCTCTTTTCTCATCAACATGGCGATCTATTTCAGAGCTTCGTTGGCGATTTTCACCCGATTTATAAAAACACTCTTCCTGCCTGTATTCGATTTAATCTGCATCGTTCTGGGCTTATTCGCCCTGACGAATTACTGGAGCATGTCGAACATTGAATTTCCAGAGGAATTGATCCAATACTCCATTCCAGCCTACGGTCTGACCTGGGTTGCTGTGGTATATTTCAACGGTGGTTACGATCGACCGATTAAATTGTTCAAATTCTTCAAAGGAACTATTTTGGGGACACTACCCATCTTGTTAGCCTACGCCATTTTACCGAAGTCTTTGCAATTTTCCAGACTCTTCATTTTCATAGGAGCCATTTGGGTGTTAACCTACTACATCATTTCGCGCATCTACTTCCATTTTGCCTTTCCAAAACGAATGCAATTACGCAGTAAGGAGAAAAAGAACTTTGCGATTTACGGGAAAGAAGACGAATTCAACCGAATCTCACACCTACTCAAACAAACGCAAACAAACATCGGGAAGGTATCATTTATTGATTCTCAAGATGATTTTGAAGGGATGCAAAGCGACATTGATGAACTCATCTTTTCGTCGAGAGATATTTCAAACACCGAGATCATCGAATTGATGTCTAAATTGAAATCAAATTCCCACGATTTCAAAATTGCGCCAGAATCGCGTGATTTACTTATTGGAAGTAATTCCATAGACACAGCCGGAGATCTTTACATTCTGAATTTGAACGCTTTAATCAGCAACGAGAACAAACGCAAGAAGAGACTGTTTGACCTACTAGCAGCGACGGGAATGATGCTAAGTCTCCCCGTTTCCGTTCTCATGTATAAGAACAAATCTGCATTCGTCAGAAATGTATTCAACGTTCTTATCGGTAAGAAATCATTCATCGGATTCTCAGAAGCGCTTTCATTAAAAGACGTTCGATTGCCTCGTATCAAAAAAGGAATTCTTACTCCCGACGACGGTTTTGAATTTCAGGATGAGGGAATTACGGAAAAACTCAACCTTCTGTATGCACGAGATTACTCCATGCGCAAGGACTTTTCTATCCTCTGGAAGGCATGGCGTAAATTAGATCGCTAAAAGACCTCCGCACCATTGACTAAAAAGAAATTTCGGTTATTTTTGTACTCAGAAATTTCAACATTATTTAGAATTTATGGCGCAAATTGAAATCCGCCTTCCTAAAATGGGAGAAAGTGTTACCGAGGCTACAATCACAAATTGGTTAAAAGAAGTTGGTGATACCATCGAAATGGACGAACCTCTTGTAGAGGTTGCAACGGACAAGGTGGACAACGAACTTCCTTCTGAAGCTGAGGGAGTGTTGGTAAAGAAACTTTTCGAAAAGGATGAAGTTGCGCAAGTAGGTGATGTAATTGCGGTTATTTCTACAGACGGTGATGCACCAGCAGATGACGCTTCTGCTCCGGCTGCAGCAAAAGAAGACACTTCGACAAGCTCAGCTGCAGCAACACCAGCAGCAGTTGCAGAATCAATTACTGCGGAAGTAGCTACAATGACGGCTACAGTAAACGGAAACGGTGCTGCGGTAGCGAAGACTGGTCCAAGTGGGAAATTCTATTCTCCATTAGTACGTAGCATTGCTGAAAAAGAAGGCGTTTCAATGACTGAATTGGAAACTATTGCAGGTTCTGGTCAGAATGGACGTGTTACAAAGAAAGACATCCTAAGCTATATTAATGGAGATCGTTCAGCGGCAACAGTTGCTGCTCCAGCTCCAGGTGCACCGGCATCAGCTCCGACTCCGGCGGCTGCTCCAAAAGCTGCTCCGGCACCAGCTGCAGGTGGATTCCTTTCCAACATCAAAGAACCAGTTGTTACTGCTGGTCCAGACGATGAAATTATGGAAATGGATCGTATGCGTAAGTTAATCGCCGATCACATGGTGATGTCAACGCATGTTTCTCCACACGTAACAAGTTATGTTGAGGCAGATGTAACAAACATCTTCAACTGGAGAAAGAAAGTGAAGAAAGGATTCATGGAGCGCGAAGGAGAAAACATTACGTTCACTCCAATCTTCATGGAAGCCATTGTAAAAGCAATTAAAGATTTCCCGATGATCAATGTATCAGTTTCGGGAGACCAAATAATCAAACGTAAGCACATCAATCTTGGTATGGCAACAGCATTGCCTTCAGGAAACCTGATTGTTCCGGTAATTAAAGATGCCGATCGTTTGAATCTGACAGGATTGACAAAAGCTGTAAACGAAATGGCGAATAACGCCCGTAACAACAGCTTGAAACCAGAAGATATCCAGGGTGGAACATATACTGTTACAAACGTTGGAACTTTTGGAAACGTGATGGGAACACCAATCATCAACCAGCCACAGGTGGCAATTCTAGCATTGGGTGCAATTAGAAAAGTACCAGCAGTTATTGAAACTCCGGATGGAGACTTCATTGGAATTCGTCACAAAATGTTCTTATCTCACTCATACGACCACCGTGTTGTAGATGGAGCGCTTGGAGGACAATTTGTGCGCCGAGTTGCTGATTACCTCGAGCAATTCGACCCGGAGCGCGAACTATAAACATAACAACTCACTTATGAAAAAGCTTCTTCTACTGCTTTTTATCCTGCCACTATCCACTTTCGCTCAGTTAACTGACGCAGAGGTGAGAGCTTTGGCAGAAAATGGTTCTGAAGATGAATTGGTGCTTCGTAGCTCCGAAATGATTCAGATGAACTTTTTGTACCACGCTGGTATTTTGGTAGACCGCTTATTGGAAATCAAGCCGCAAAGTGCAAACTACAATTATCGAAAAGGATTCATCCTTTACACTGCGGATACGGATTTCCCGAACGCTATTGCACACTTCCAGAAGGCGGTAATTGAAGTAAAGAAAAATTACGATCCTTATACAACTAAGGAAACGGGAGCTCCTTACGATGCCTATTATTATCTGGCGAAGTGTTATCACCTCGATGAGCAGATCGATCAGGCGGAGAATTACTACAAATTGTTCCTTGAAAATTCAACAAAGAAATCTCGTTTAGTAGATCTGTCTGAATTAGGATTAGAACAATTGGTTGTTGCTCGTCGTGAAATGGCAAGCCCGAAAAGTGCCATCGTTAAAAACGTAGGACAAGCAGTCAACGGACCAGATGCAGATTACGCTCCGGTGATTTCATTAGACGGTAACTCACTGTATTTTACTTCTCGTCGTCAATGGGACGGTGTTGCAGATGGCAAGTTCCGCGATCCGATGTTGTACGATCTTCCGGAAGATATTTTCGTTTCATTCGCTGATTTTGACGGAGAATGGACCGAGCCTGCACGATTGGAATTCTGTGTTGATTCATTGAACGAAGCAACAATTGGGGTAAGTGCCGATGAGCGTCGAATTTTTGTATACGAAGATCGTTCTGGTGGTGGAGATATTTATTACTCAGACATCCTTGATAACGGTCGTTTTGATGAAATGCAGAAATTGCGTTACAGCGAATTGAACTCCGAATACTGGGAAACTCACTGTACGATGACTCCTGATGGTCAACACTTGTATTTTGCGTCAGATCGTCCAGGTGGATACGGAGGTCGTGACATTTACCGATTGACGCGCTTGCCAAACGGTGAATGGAGTAAGGCTCAGAACATGGGACCTGAAATCAACACGCCATATGACGAGGATTCACCATTTATTGCGGTGAATAACAAAACATTATACTACGCGAGTAACGGTCCCGAAAGTATGGGAGGTTTTGACGTATTCGTTACGTTCCGTGATGAAGACAACAACTGGTCGCAGCCAACAAACATGGGATTCCCGATCAACTCTACAGGAGACGACATTTACTACACTACTACTGTAGACGGTTTGCGCGGATACCTTTCTTCATTCCGTAAGAATGGATATGGTGAAAAGGACATCTACGAAATTCAAAACGATTACTTAGGAAACCGACCGATCAGTTCTTTGCTTGGTCAATTTGTAATGCTGGATGGATCACCAATTCCTAATGATCTTGACGTAAAATTAATGTGTAACAACTGCGAATTAGAGAACGATAAGATGTTCCACCCTCGTATTAAAAACGAAGGACGCTTCTTTGCTCCATTAAAACGTTGTAAGGACTACACACTTGAATTCTACAGAGGTGGTGATCTTGTTGAGACAAAGACTTTCGTGACTCTATGTAATAACGAAAACGAAGAGATTGAAAAGCTCCACTATTTGGACAACTACGTATTGGACGCAACGGTTGCTGATGTGAAAACATTGGAGATTCTTCCTGGATCGAAAGTGATCATCTACGAAGCTGGAACAAAGAACGAATTACATTCATTTGATTGTGATGGTGAAGCCAAGTTCCCTCAAGATTTGATTGCAGCAAACTTACCGGGAGATCGTATTGCCTGGGACATTCACATCGAGAAAGACGATTACATTGTTCAAACCTTTAAATTGGATACCATTCTTGGACAATGGGGAACTTTAAAACTGGACTACTTGTTGAACAAAGTAGAAGTTGGAACAGACATCGGAGCTATTTTCGACTTGAACCCAATTTACTTCGACTTAAACAAGTCTGATATCCGACCAGATGCAGCTATTGAGTTGGACAAAATCGTAGACATTATGAATGAGAACCCGGAAATTCGTATCGAATTAGGATCTCATACAGATTGTCGTGCGTCGAAATCGTATAATAAACGTCTATCTTCTAGACGAGCGGTTTCTTCGGCAGAATATATCAAGAAGAGAATCTCTGATCCATCCCGTATTTACGGTAAAGGATATGGCGAGTCTCAGTTGGTAAATGACTGTGGATGTGAGGGCAACGTGGTGTCTGATTGTACTGAAGAAGAGCATCAGGCGAACCGACGTACTGAATTTAAGATTGTTAAGTAAAGGGATGGGATAACTGTGTCTCAGGATATTAAAATACGAATGTGGGAAAATACCACACCAAATAATTTGTAAAAAGAATGCATATTGCGTAACATTACACACCTAACACCGTATCAACCAGAATAATGAAAGTAAAATTACACGTTATGGACTTTAAAAAGGCTGTATTCTCCGCAGTTGCCATACTATCTACAGCTATCACTTTCGGACAAAGACCGGGTGAACCACTCACTGAACAGGAGGTACGTGACATTGCCGCTACGGCTAAAGAGTCAGAACTTGTAATGCAAAACTCCACCCTTATGCAGGAGGGATATTTGTATTACTCTGAAATCATTGCCGATCGTCTTTTGGAACTAAACCCTCAAAATCCAAATTACAATTATCGAAAAGGATTCTTGATCCTGGAAATTCGCAAAGATTATCAAGCTGCGATTCCAATGTTCCAGAAAGCCGTTACGGACACAGATCAAAATTTCGATATGTATTCTCACCGTGAAACAAGTTCTCCACCGGATGCTTATTTTCACTTAGCAACTTGTTACCACTTAAATGAGGAAATTGACAAGGCTATTGAGAACTACAACAAGTTTAAAGAAGTATCTCGTGAGAGATCTGAATTGCGTCCTGTAGCTGACCTTCGCTTGAAGCAGTGTGAAGAAGCAAAACGTCAGATGGCTTCTCCGGTAAATGTTACTTTGAAGAACATGGGGAACGAAATCAACTCGAAATATCCAGAATATTCACCAGTAGTATCATTGGATGGTTCAGCATTGTATTTCACAGCTCGTAGACCTTGGGAAAACGGAGAAACAGAAAACTTCCGTGATTTGGCAACAAATCAATACCCGGAAGACATTTTCGTAAGTTACCTTGACTTTGATTCTACATGGACAACTCCTCAGAAATTGGACTTCTGTGATGATGAGCGTAATGAAGCATCTATCTCGATGAGTGGTGATGAGCGCAAAATCTACATCTATCAAGATACAGTTGGTAACGGAGATATCTTTACTACAGATTTCTACCACGCCAAGTTCAATGAAATCGAGCCGTTGGACATGAAGAAAGTAAACTCTGACGATTGGGAGACACACTGTATGATGTCACACAACAACCGTCGTTTCTTCTTTGTTTCAGATCGTCCGGGAGGATTCGGAGGTCGAGACATCTACGTAATGGAGCGCAAGAGAAACGGAAAATGGACAAAGCCTAAAAACCTTGGACCTGGGATCAACACACCAAACGACGAGGATGCACCATTTATCGCTATCGATAACAGAACATTGTACTACGCTTCTAACGGAGAGAAAAGTATCGGAGGATTTGACATCTTCAAAAGTGAGATGCAAGACGATAGTACCTGGGTAGAAGGTTCAAACCTTGGGTATCCATTCAACTCTACTAACGATGATATCTTTTACACGACTACGCTTGACGGACGTCGCGGTTACATGACTTCATACCGTAAAGATGGTAAAGGAGAGAAAGATATCTACGAGATTTTCAATGATTACCTTGGAGTAAAAGATATCGCTGTATTGAAAGGATTGATCAGAACAGTTGATGAAAAGCCAATTCCAGAAGATTTCGCAATCAACGTGAAATTAATTTGTTTGGATTGTGAAGAGCAAGACGAAAGACAAATTTTCCCTCGCTTGAGAGACGGAGTTTTCATGACTGGATTAAAGCCTTGTAAAAACTACCGTTTGGAATACATGAACCTTACGGACAGTGTTTCAATGGGACAAGACGAGTTCTCTACAGAATGTGAGACGAACTATCAGGAAATCTACCGCGAGCTATTGTTAGACGTTGACAAGCGTACAATTGTATTGATTGAAGATACAGTTGATCTTGATACCGTGGTAACTGGTGGTTACACAGATCTAGAATTCATGCACTACTTCGCATACAACAAGAACAAGTTGTCTGTTAAGAAAGGAGATTTGAAGAAATTCGTGAAAGACGTAGAAGCACAATTGGCTGATGGACGTGAGTCTGTTACAGTTTCTATCTTCTCTTCTGCATCGAAAGTACCAACGAAAACGTACGGTACTAACGAGAAACTTGCTAAGATTCGTGCAGAGAACATGAAATACGACCTTGTGGCTTACTTCGAACAATTCGAAGAGTACAAAGGAAAAATCAATATTGTGATTGTTACCTCAGAAGTTAAAGGTCCTGACTACGTTAAGGATGCCTCTAACAAAGAGAAGTACTTCCCTTACCAGTACGTTGGTTTGAAAACTGAGTAAGACAAACACATAAACATACTCGAAAGTCCCGGTAATTTTACCGGGACTTTTTTGTTCCCCCCTTCCCTATCCTTATATTTAGCACATGAATATCAAGCTGCAAAAATCACTGGCCATATTTGATCTGGAAGCGACAGGATTGAATGTCACACATGATCGAATCGTGGAAATCGCTGTTGTAAAAATTGCTCCCGACGGATCCACATCTAATTTTAACCGTCGCGTGAATCCCGAAATACCAATTCCGAAGCACGTTAGCGAAATCCACGGGATTTATGACGCGGACATTGCAGATGCTCCAACATTCAAAGAGATTCTACCAGAATTGGAGGAATTCCTTACCGATTGTGATTTCGCTGGCTACAATTCAAACAAGTTCGATCTACCGATGTTAGCCGAAGAATTATTGCGTGCAGAAAGCAACTTTGACCTGTCAACCCGAAAGCACATCGATGTTCAGAACATTTTCCATAAAATGGAACAACGTACGCTTATTGCCGCCTACAAATTCTATTGTCAGAAGGAATTGGAGAATGCTCACAGTGCTTTGGCCGATGCTCAGGCTACCTGGGAAGTTTTAGACGCCCAAATTTCGCACTATCAGGAATTGTCGGGAGATGTTTCATTTCTAGCCGATTTTTCACGACACAACGACATGGATCGGGCAGATTTTGCCGGAAGGTTGGCATACAACAAAAAGGGAGACGTTGTCTACAATTTTGGTAAGCACAAAAACAAGACAATTGCGGAAGTCCACAAAATTGAACCCGGATATTACGGATGGATGCTGGACGCCGATTTCCCGTTGTACACCAAACAGCGATTGCGAAAAGAAATGGAGCGGATTAAGCAGGAAAATATGCCACCACAGCAGAGCTTCGAGGATAAAATAAGTGCATTAAAGGATAAATTCAAGAAATGAAAATCATCTGTATCGGAAGGAATTACGCAGATCACGCGAAAGAAATGCAATCTGCAGTACCGGAAACTCCCATGTTTTTTATGAAACCGGATGTCGCGCTATTGAAAGCCGGAAATGACTTCTATTACCCTGGATTTTCTGAGGATGTCCATTTCGAATGCGAATTGGTCGTAAGGATTTCAAAGGCAGGAAAAAGCATTGATCGTCAGTTTGCGCATAAATACTACAATGAAATAGGCTTGGGTATTGACTTTACAGCACGCGACCTTCAAAAGAAATGCAAGGAAAAAGGGCATCCATGGGAAGTTGCCAAAGCATTCGAAAACAGTGCTCCTATCTCAGCGACTTTCATTCCAAAAGAAAATCTCGATCTTACTAACACGCAGTTCCGCCTTGAACAGAACGGAAACATCGTTCAGAAAGGAAATACAGCGGACATGATTTTCGATATCGATGCTTTGATTGCTCATGTTTCGCAATTCTTTACCTTGAAAACTGGTGATTTGATTTACACGGGAACTCCAGCCGGTGTTGGTCCCATTGCGATTGGTGATACCTTGAAAGGATTTATTGGGGAACAGGAAATGCTTTCTCTTAATGTTAAATAGTCGTTCATCGAGCCTGTCGAGATGTAATCGACTCTATTCAACTCTTGAAACTTGGCTTCTCGACAAGCTCGAAGTCCGTTCATACTATTTACCGGAGCCCTTAAAAATAATCAGAATCGTATAGAGCATGATCTTCAAATCGAGGGATAAGCTGCGATTCTTGAGGTAGAGCAAATCGAATTTCATGCGATCAAGCATTTGCGATACGTTTTCCGCATAACCATACTTCACCTGTCCCCACGATGTAATTCCCGGGCGTACCTTCGTGAGTTCAAGGTATTGCGGCTCGACCTCCATAATTTGATCGATATAGAATTGTCGTTCAGGACGCGGTCCAACTAATGACATATCTCCGATCAAGACGTTGTAGAATTGCGGGAATTCATCCAATCGGGTTTTACGCATAAAGCGTCCAATCTTGGTAATTCTGGGATCATTGGAAGAGGATAATTGTGGTCCGCTTTGTTCTGCGTTCACGACCATCGTTCTGAACTTGATAATCTGGAAAGGACGTCCCTTCTTCCCTATTCGTTCCTGGCGGAAAAATATGGGACCGGGTGAAGAAGTCTTTACAAGAATTGCCAAAACTATAAAGAGCGGAATGCACAGGATCAGCGCGATAATGGATGCTACAACATCAATAACACGCTTTACAATCCGTTGCCACACGGGCATTACTTCAGAATTGACATCGATCAATAAAGCCCCGAAAATATTGCTCATTTCCACGGTTCCCGAGAGGATATCATACATATCAGGTAATACACGAATCCGTATGTCTCTTGAAGCTTCCAATCGGGAAATGATCGATTTGATCTTGTCGTGTTCGGTACTTTCCAGCGCAATGATTACCTCTTCGATTTCAAATTCTTCCAGAATAGCTTCGACATCATCAATATGACCAAGGTATTTCAGCTCGTTTTCCAATTCTCTATCGACCCCATTAATGTTGATGAAACCAACAAACTTATGACCAATTCCTTTTGGCAGCTCCTGAATTTCCTTGTAAATCGCAACGGCCTTCTCGCTTCCACCTATGATCAAGGTGTTGAATCCATCTTTTCTTGAGTGAATTCGCTTCACAATGATACTCACCAGGGTAAATCGCGGAATGAGTGTTACGGAAAACTGAAGGGCGAAAAGAACGAATAAGGATTTGTAATACTGCTGATACCCGCTGATTTCGTCGTCGATTAGCAAAAGGAAGAAAAGTACAACTACCCCGAGGAGCGTTCCTACGAAGGTATGATTGATGATTTTCAAACGGTGCAAACGGCGCACGTCATGATAGGTTCCCTGCAACAAGTAGATGGAAATCCAAATCAATGGAACTAACCCGATTCCCAGATAAAATGCATCACTTGCCGTGAAAACTTCTCCTTCAATTCCCGTTTTTCGATAATAGTAGAACAGTCCCCAGCCAAAGCCGGAAGCGATCCAGTCTAAAAGGATTAAAAGAGATGTCAGGAATCGTGCGTTCATTTAGAAATGCACCAATTTCATGTTGTCAATATTGATGTGACCGCTAGACAAAGAGTCTGGCAATAGCGCATCAAAACTCATTCGATATGCATATGCATTCGGGTATCCGGAAACAATTGTCTTCAGGTCCAAATAGATCTTCTTCCATTCAACATCGGATTCGCTCTGAGAATTCAATTGTACGTTTACATTTCCGGTAACGGCTCCCGGTTCAACGGCAATTACTCCTGTAATCAGGCTAACCGTATTGTGATAGTCAATTTCCAAATAGACTTCAGATTGTTGTTGCGGAATATCAGAGATCTCCTGCGTTGTTGCCTGCCATTGGTTCGTTGATTCTGTCATGGATACATGTCCGTAACCACTTCCATTAATTGAAGTCATCACCAATGGATCTGTATCAAAGATCAATGTCGCATTGGAATTCTGTCCCTGCTCTATTTGCAGATTTCCAGGATCGTCGAACTCCCAAAGTCGGATATGAGTATTGTCTTTATATCGCGTCACCGGATTGATTGTCAACGTTTGGTTTTCCACGAGGGTCTCTGTAACAATATATGGATCTGCGAACGGATAAATCTTCTTCGTTGCTGAAATCCCGTTGTTTCGAATGGTAGGATATAACTTGATTTCGCTTTCACCGCTCACCAAAACAGGAATTTTGAACGGTACTTCAAAAACACCGATAAACTTGTTGTCAATGAAAACCCAGGCGTCGGTAAAATTGTGTGTGAGGATTCCTTCTCCATCACCATCTACGTTGATGGCATTGCTTTCAAAGGTCCATTCTGTTACTTCCAGCCACGCTGGATCGGGATTATTTCTTACGCAGCCCACCAGTACACTGGCAACCACGGCTATTAATGCTAGTTTTCTCATAGATAGTGTTTTTACAACGCTAACTGGTCTTAAATATTGTCTACCACAAGGGAACCTGAGGCTTTAATTTTCTCTACGATTTGATGTGCAATTTCCAATGCCGCTTTCCCGTCTTCGATGGGAACGATTGGCGTTGTATCGTTTTCAATTGCAGAACAGAAGGTATCTAGTTCTTCTTTAATCGCATTTGACTCGGCAATGGTTGGTTTGTCGAAGCTAATTTTCTTAGAAGGCTTCCCTTCTCCGAGGTCTAAAACCATATCAAACGGATCGGGTTCTCCCTCAACATTTTCCATTCGAACTACCTCCAATTCTTTAGTCAGGAAATCTACCGAGATGTAGGCATCTTTCTGGAAGAATCGCGATTTACGCATGTTTTTCATGGAGATTCGGCTTGACGTAAGGTTAGCAACACAACCGTTATCAAACTCGATTCGTGCATTTGCGATATCAGGAGTATCACTAACTACGGCAACTCCAGAAGCTGAAATGCGCTTTACTCCGGATTTTACCACGCTCAGGATAGCGTCCAAATCGTGAATCATTAAATCCAGAACTACTGGCACATCTGTTCCTCTTGGGTTGAATTGCGCCAATCGATGTGTTTCGATGAACATTGGATTATTGAAGTGCGGAACAGCTGCCTGAAACGCTGGGTTGAATCGTTCCACGTGTCCGACCTGTACCTTCACTCCTGCCTCGTGTGCCAGGCTTTCCAATGCTTTCGCCTCTTCTACTGTTTCAGTAACTGGCTTCTCGATAAATACGTGCTTACTTTTTCGAAGTGCTTTCGATGCGCAATCGAAATGTGAAATAGTTGGAGTAACGATATCGATACAATCCACGGCATCCAAAAGCGCGTCCATGTCATCGAAACGTTTAACACCAAATTGCTCGATCGCGTTGGCTGCATTATTGTCATCCGGATCGTAGAAACCTACAAATTCGTAGCGTTCATTCAACTCTAACAGCAAGCGAATGTGAATTTTACCGAGGTGGCCAGCACCCAACACTCCAATTTTTAGCATTCTTCCTTGAATTTCCTACAAAAATAGTGGAGTTTCACGAAGATTCACTGTGATTTAACAGAGATTATTAACATTTAAATCGAGTCTAGATTGAATCCAACTCATGATTCTTACAATTGTCCCTGAGCAATAAATTCCTGGTACGCTGGCTTTAGGTACGAAAGTATGTCCTCCCATTTGACAACCGCTCTTCTGTACGCCCCGTCATTACTTGAAATCCCTTCTTTACTGAAGAAACAATTCTCTTTAAAAACCTCCAAAATTTCAGGTAGGTTCGTGCAAGAGATTCCGTACAATTGATTCACTTCAATTTCTTTGGTAAATAAGCTATCCATCACTTCGTGATATGTGCGCACATCTTTAAAAAGATCTTCTATCTGGATAGGTATCAATTCGTCTTCCTTCCATTCGAAATGACGCAACTCTTCGTGCAGTTGCTGATTGAGCCGTTCATCATAACCAACCCCCATTAACCTTGTGGTGTACAAGCGATCGAAAGCATGTCCTATAATTCGGTATTCAAAGAGTCTCATCACTCCAAGACTATCGACACTTTTGAGCTTTTCTTTTTCGGCATTGAAAAAGTCGTTGACACCCTTCATTTGATTTAAGCGGATATCCTTCCACAAAATTCGATTGTAAACTTTAACGAAATCATGTGAAGTATTTAAGTCTCCATAATTGCGCCGCAGGGGACGATCAAAACGAAGCGAATCCGAAAGCATGTCAGGAATCGACTGCGGGGAATGCAGCAAATTCAAACGTTCATCGAAAAAAGAAATGGAGTCGCCTGTCTGCATAACGTAGTAGGTATTGAATCGATTTGTATACATGAAATCGACAGGTGTTAAGAAGTACTTTTGATTTATGGAATCTCTGGGGAGTATATGCCATTTCTCGTTTAATTGATACGCGAAGTTTCCATCAAATTGAGTCGCGTTCTGAATTTCAAAAGGTGTTTTCAGGTTACCTTTCCAATCAAAAAGAGCGTACTTTTCACCGACCTTTCCTAAGAACATATTTGGACCAAACCGGGAGCATCGCTCATCGAAAGTGAACTTGCAAGCCTTCCGATTTTCACCATTCATTACATGCCACTTCCCAAGTGTATCTTTACATGTGTATACTATTGAATTGGCTTCATTTGATGCGTAGAAAGGCTTTACTTCAACGACCCCCCATTCCTTTCCAATATTCGTTTTTCCGGTTCTTACATCAATCACTTCCAGACTCCCATCTTCATATTTTAGAGTCAAAATCCACCCCTCAAGTCTGTATTTATTAAAACCTCTGGTTTCACGAACGATTTTACCTTTCCGGTCAAAAAGTACGATTCTATCGTAGGAATATCCAAGATAGCCATCTTTTGTTTTGTTGACCTGGGGGTAATTCCATGAATCATCAGAAAAGATCATTCTACCGCTCTTATGCAGCAATAATGATTTATTTATAATTCGACAATCTTCTTCGAAGTTCAATACTTTTTTATTGAGCAGTACGAACCCATCTCCTTGCTGAAGATATATTTTGCCGCCATTAACATAGTATGTTCGTGGTCGATCATTCAACAATTCTTCGGGAGCATTCTTGTCGTGAATTCTGCCCCTATCGTTAACCTTATCAAAGATCAATCGGAATTTCGAGTCGTACAATCTTCCGTTGACAACGCCGGGTGCGTACCACCCTTCATGCAATTCGTGAATACGTTTATCTCCCTGAATCAAAACACTTCCATCGTCGCTTAAAATATAAAAGACGGAGTCCTTGACCGCTTGAGAAACCAGGTGCGAACTTTCATCGACTTTTCTAGAAAAACGAATTGGATGCAGTCGGTCATATTGGGTTTCGTGAGATAAAAATCCATCGTTTCTAATCTGCCCAAAGCACCCCATGGAATCTTGAATAACGATTGCTCCTACTTCTGAGAAAAGGTAGTCTAATCGATTGTGGTTGTATCTGTAAAGATCCCGGTAATCTTTTCTGGAAATGACCTTTTCCATGGCACTATTGTACACTTCGATTTCAAAGTAATCACTGTGGTCGTTGACGCCCCAAATATAGAATTGACCTTGACGCTCTTTCAAGAAGATTTTATCATAGGACGTTCCAAGAGATTGCCCCGTTCTGAAGTTTACAACCGTCTGTGAACTCGATTCGCCATAATACTCCGTTGCCGTTTTTCGATTTAAGGTGCATTGCAGAACGAAGCCATTCTGTGAGCACAATACTTGCCCATTTCCTGGTAGATAGTGTTGATAACCAGTATAGGAAAGATGAAATCCATCTTTTTCCCATTTCCATGATCGAAGAATGTCGTTTCTGGCATTTGGCAAGTCTTTGCCACCTGAGAATATTTCCTCAAAGTTCTCATCTAACACACCCCATCCCCGATGGTCTCGAAAGAAATGATGTGTATCGAATTGCATCAGAGCAGTATATTTTCTTGACTTATGAAACGTTCGTAAATTAACAACGTGACCGCTATCCCCTATTTGCACGTAAGCATTGAATATTTCCTTGTTTGGGTAGCACATCCTATCGTCGAAAAATTCACTCGTTTTAGAGAAGAAAATTTTATCGCTGGCAGGAATCAATTCATTTGCCCTATCGTCCTTTAATAGTTCATTGCCCGAACTATCAGCAACATGGAACCAAAATTTAAGTGCTTCGGTTGCTCGGTTGACTTTTAATGGAGAGATAGATGAATACTGAGCATCCAACACTTTTTGCCCTTCGAAATTTATCAATCCAATACGACCGTTTTTCTTTACCTGAAAGAAAATTGAATCTACTAGACTTTCAAAGTTCGTTCGCGATTGCCAAGCGCCAATACTGTCGTAAATCGGGGGAATGACTTGCTCAAAAGAACTTGTAAAAACACCAAACTTCCATTCTTTCCGGAAAATGTACACATCAAAATGACCATCGTCCCCCCAATGAAGGTCCATAGAATGAATTATGGAATCGAATTGAGGATGGAAAATCCATTGGTAATCTAAATCGAGGATGCCAATTTTGTGCTGCTGCTCGGCCAGAATGACTTCAGACGAATGGTAGCGCAAATCGTCCAAGGTAGGTTCCAGAATCATTTTTCCTTTGCTATCGAGTACTCCCCATTTTTCATTGTTTTTCACATACCAAAAGGAATTGCCATTGGGATCCATAGCAGTTTCGGCAAAAATGGCAGACCAAATGGTGTCTCCAAGTTGATTTATGAATCCTGTTTTACAGGCTGCGTAATCCTGAAAGGGCATGACAATACTATCCGTAGCATGTTGCGCTTTTGAGCAAAAGGAAACGAGAATGGTTAGTATAAGTAGAATTCTGGGCATTGTACCTTTGGAACGCCTGTCCAACGAATTGTTACGTTTGGGTGAGATTGTGCCCATCGTAATAGCCCAAATCGACATTTTGAAACATTTTTGTCAATAAAGTGATTTGCCCGGTATGATAGGAAAAATGCTCAATAACATGAATTATTGCAGAAATTCCCGTTGTTTCAAATCCTTGAATGACGACTTCTCGGCTTAGTTGCTCCTCTGAAAGCGTTTCCAAAGCCTCTGAAATTTTCGTTTTTACGCGATTCATTTCCTGAAGTAATTCGTTCTTCTCCAACGATGGCTCAGGGACAAATTCAGCATTACGATCACGTACAAATTCATTTCCCAGAACACCTGCATATACCCATTGCTGTGCATTTCCTAGTAAGTGTTTGATCAAACAGCCGATAGAGACCATGTTTTCGTTGGGTGCCAACCACAGTTGATCGTTGCTAATAGTGTTGAGGCATTTTTCAATTCTTGGGTAAGATTCTTGAAATACACGTAGTTCAAACTCTTTTCGGATGGAATTGGTCCAGTTCATAGAAGATAATTGGAATACGAATTGAAATTAAAAATTCTCAGGTTGTTTCCCATTTTTGAAGAATTAATTATATTTGCGCTCCGCAATTTACATGTTGCAAACATGGTGGTTGTAGCTTCCTCCTCCGTTTTACTATGGCGGACAGGCAGCATCGCCCCAACATGGTGGTTGTAGCTCAGCTGGTTAGAGCGCTGGATTGTGGTTCCAGAGGTCGCCGGTTCGAAACCGGTCTTCCACCCTAATAGCTTAAGTGCCCACCTTTTGGTGGGCACTTATCGTTTAAACCCCTTTGATTTTCCCAAAAAAGATAGTTTAATTGCTAACTGCCCATGTTAGGTGGGCAGTTAAAGTAAAATCAAACTTTACATTTTTATTACATACGATTATCACTAGTGCTAAAGACTATAGGTTTTACCTATTGATGAATAGATATATTAGATATTCCCTATCTCACATATTGTATAATTTCGCTGTAGAAATTGATGAATATCATTTTTTCTGGAATAGAAAAAATTAATTTACAAATCTTCTAAATACTTACAGATGAACAAAATCGGATTAGATCAGGCCAAAACAAATGAGCTTTGCATTGAATTGAATGAACTTCTTTCTAATTATCAGGTATTTTACATGAATGTCAGAGGCTTTCATTGGAATATTAAAGGAGAGAAGTTTTTTGAACTTCACTTAAAATTTGAAGAATTATACAATGATTTATTGTTAAAGGTTGATGAAATAGCCGAAAGAATCTTAACCTTAGGTGGACAACCAATTCACGCATACTCTAACTATTTGAATGTGTCCTCGATAAAAGAAGTCAAGGATGCCAATGATGCAAAGACCACAGTAAGCTCAATTCTTAACAGTTTTGAAGTTCTGTTAAATCAACAACGTACAATTTTAGACTTAAGTGGAAGTGCTAATGACGAAGGAACAAGCGCACTTATGAGTGATTATATCCGAGAACAGGAAAAACTTGTTTGGATGTATACTGCATTTATGAATAACTAATATTTATTAACTTGATAATCAACATGAAAACAGTACTATTAGCCGCTTCTATTATAGCTTCTTTAGCTGTATACGGGCAAAAAAATGACCAAGCTATGAGCCAATGTCCTTTTCACAATGGAAACAGTGAGCAATCCGGGGGGGATCACAATCATGAAAAACATGCAAGTACCCCATCTGATACTAATAATATGATGCATCCTCACAGCACAAAAACAACGAACAAAGATTGGTGGCCAAATCAACTGGACCTAAGCGTATTGAGACAGCACTCTACATTATCCAATCCGATGGGAGAAGATTTTGATTACATCGAAGCCTTCAATAGTTTAGAGTACGATTCCCTAAAAAGTGATCTTCGTAAACTTATGACGGAATCTCAGGACTGGTGGCCTGCTGATTTTGGACATTACGGTCCCCTATTCATTAGAATGGCCTGGCACAGTGCAGGAACTTATCGTACTGGTGACGGACGCGGTGGTGCAGGTGAAGGACAACAACGATTTGCCCCGCTCAACAGCTGGCCGGACAATGCAAACCTGGACAAAGCAAGAAGACTTCTTTGGCCTATCAAACAAAAATACGGAAGCAAAATTTCCTGGGCAGACCTGATGATTCTAACAGGAAATGTGGCCATGGAATCGATGGGATTTGAAATTATTGGATTCGGCGGTGGTAGAGCCGATGTTTGGGAACCAGAAAGCAGTGTTTACTGGGGAAAAGAAACCGAATGGCTGGCAGACAAACGTTATTCAGGAGATCGTGAACTTGAGAACCCTCTAGCCGCTGTTCAGATGGGACTTATTTATGTTAATCCGGAAGGCCCTAACGGAAATCCCGATCCAAAACTGGCAGCAATTGATATCCGTGAGACCTTTGCCCGAATGGGAATGAATGATGAAGAAACAGTTGCTCTTATTGCCGGAGGACATACTTTCGGAAAAACACATGGAGCAGGGCCCGCTTCGCACGTCGGACCGGAACCGGAAGCAGCTCCAATTGAAGAACAAGGGCTGGGCTGGACAAGTGATTACAAATCTGGAAAAGGTCAGGATGCCATTACTTCAGGTTTGGAGGTGACCTGGACATTCACTCCTACAGAATGGAGCCAACAATTCTTTAAAATTCTATTCGGATATGAATGGGAATTAACCAAAAGTCCGGCAGGTGCACACCAGTGGGTGGCAACAGAAGGACCTGAACTAGTGCCAGATGCATTTGATTCGGAAAAGAAGCATAAACCAACCATGCTTACTACGGATTTATCATTACGATTTGATCCTATCTATGAAAAGATTTCCCGCCGATTCTTAGAGAACCCTGAAGAGTTCAACGAAGCATTCGCAAAAGCCTGGTTCAAACTTACCCACCGTGATCTTGGTCCAAAATCTTTGTATTACGGTCCAGAAGTACCAGAGGAAGACTTCATTTGGCAAGATCCACTTCCATCTGCAGACTATGCAATGATTGATGCCAACGACATCAACAAATTGAAAGAAGAAATCCAGAATTCCGGTTTAACGAATAAGGAGTTAATCACTACAGCATGGGCGTCAGCATCTACTTTCAGAGGATCAGATAACAGAGGAGGTGCAAATGGTGCCCGCATTCAATTGGCTCCACAAAACAACTGGGAGGCAAACAATCCTGATCAATTGGAAAAAGTCTTAGGACACTACCGAAAGATTCAGGAGAAATTCAATAAGAAATCCGGTAACAAAAAGGTATCAATGGCTGACCTGATTGTTTTAGGAGGATCTGTTGGAGTTGAACAATCTGCTCAAAAAGGAGGTTATAACATCACCGTTCCTTTTACTCCTGGAAGAGTTGATGCCAAACAAGAACAAACAGATACAGTATCAATGGCATTTCTTGAGCCTATTGCAGATGGATTCCGCAATTACCAGAAGTCACATTATACCATTACAGCTGAAGAACTTCTTGTGGATAAAGCGCAACTATTAACGCTTACAGCTCCTGAGATGACTGTTCTTGTTGGTGGTATGAGAGTTTTGGATGCAAACTTTGACGGTTCCCAAAATGGTGTATTCACGGCAAATCCCGGAACACTTTCAAATGACTTCTTTGTTAACCTTCTTGATATGAGCACTGTTTGGTCAGCTTCAGATAATTATGGTGACGAATTTGAAGGGAAAGATAGAAATACAGGAGAACTCAAATGGACCGCTACCCGAGTTGATTTGATTTTTGGATCGAACTCTGAATTGAGAGCTTTGGCAGAGGTTTACGCCAGTGATGATGCAAAAGAGAAGTTTGTTAACGACTTTGTTGCAGCATGGGTGAAAGTAATGAATCTTGATCGCTTCGATCTGAAGTAATTTAATCCCTGTACATAATAATATAAAAGTCAGCTTTCGGGCTGACTTTTTTTATTGGGCAATTCACGTTATTTACGTAAAATCATGTGCAATTGACTGAGATACACCACTTCCGACTTATTCGTCTGGGCAAAGGATGAAATGATTTTTGAAGTGGTAGTCATAATCATCTCTACAACTTCAGGAGTGAAAACGCTGGAATGCTCATTTTTGAAATCAGTTAGTTCCTGGAGCACGGAATCGGCATCCAGATCGTTCTGCAACAAGTAATCAAATACAATTTCTATTTGATAGGCAGCATCCTCATTGAAGGCATCCGTTGCATCTTCCAAATCCAGCCAGATTTCCCGTACTAGCTTTTTTAAGGTTTCCACTTCTTCTTCCCGAACCACTTTATCCGCTTGAGCAGCAGCATAAAAAACACGTCCAAGCAATTGGTAAAAAGATAGCATTGTAGAATCACTCGACTTCATAGCATTCAATTTTAGGTCTTTCTCTAATTTAGTGAATATAGTCCACATGACAGAGGCTTATTGTTGCCAAATGTATTCTACTGGTCCTCTTCAAACTAGCAATAAACACAACGCAGGGTTGTCAAGAAAATAGCTTAACAACTTACCGAAATTCTCTTTAGCTTCTTTCTGTTATTTTTTATTTGTATTTTGAGTTCTGCGATGGAAGATTCTGTATCCACCTGACCAAAACTATTCAAACATGCGATCTAATACGAATAATTCGAAAGACGAGAAAAGCAGGTCTTCTGCCAGTTCTGCAGGTAACGAGAATGTGAGGCAAGCATTCAAGATAGTCAATAACAGGTCGCATACTGCCGTTCAACAGCTCTTAAAGAAAACAATTGCTAATAGTGAACAACCTATTCAGGCAAAATCTGATGGATTGGCGCTCAACGGAGAAGCAGAGGCTTTCGGATTCAAAAACGAAGAACTGCTCGAAATCAAGAATAAAATTACTGGTTCTGATGATGCCGTTCAACAAAAGAGCATTGGAAACGTAGTTCAGAAAAAAAGCCATTGTCAGGGACTTAATAGCGTTACATACAGTAAATTGAACTCACATGGTAAGCGGGCATACAACCTTCTGGATAATCAACGAGCGGGATTCGCAAGTATTGACAAAACTGGCGGAGGAGTGAATGCAAAAACCGATGGTGAAAGTCGTGTAGTTTCAGCTGAACGCATGATATCAGCAACTTCTGCTGCGAGATCATCTGATCAAACTACAATAGGATGGCTAGGACGTTTGGAGGAAGGGCAAACTTCTGGCTATGATGGAGGTCACTTAATTGCATCCAGCCTTGGTGGTCCGGGGACATGGGGCAACATGGTTCCTCAGGACTACTTTGAAAATCGCTGGGGAGATTGGAGGAAATACGAACGGGAAGTAAAAGCTGCAATCGCCGTAACCGGTTCACCTCCAATTCTAAAGGTAAACCTTGGGTACAGCGGAGATTCGGTCCTTCCTGATAAGTGGGACAGCTGGTTAGAAGATACAAACGGAACCAATGTCAATTGGTATTCCGCAAAATGGACCTGATATTAAATCCTTCCCAAAATTAGGACAAATGGAGGGTTAGCGTCTTCCGGAAGGTTTCCCTTTCGGTTTTTGCTTCGACTTCGCATTCCCCTGACCTTGCTTCTTCTTCCGATTAGCAAAAAACTCCTGCTTACGCTTTTGCTTCTCCTTCTCCCACTCTTTCTTTTCCGCTTTGGTCATTGGTTTGTCCGTTTGCGGGAATGGATGATCTGAAATGACTTCAATTTGCTGGTCAATCAACTTTTCGATGTCTTTTACAAACGCATTTTCTTCTGGTTCTGAGATAGAAATGGCAGTACCTGTCTCCCCTGCTCGTCCTACACGACCGATACGGTGTACGTAGGTTTCCGGAACATTTGGAATATCATAATTGATTACCCAGTTCAGCTTGTCGATATCAATTCCACGAGCAGCAATATCCGTAGCAACCAACACACGCAACTCTTTCGTCTTGAAGTTTTTCAAAGATCGTTGTCGTTGATTCTGTGCTTTATCTCCATGAATGGCTGCTGCATTAATTTTCTTTCGACTCAAATCTCTCGCTAAACGATCCGCTCCATGTTTCGTTCTGGCGAACACCAGAACCTGATCTTTCTTTGGATCTTTCAGAATGTGCATAACAAGATTCTTCTTATCTGCGCGATTCGTATAGTATATCAATTGCTTCACGGTCTCAGCCGTTGTTGACTCCGGCGTTACCTCAACTTTCAGCGGTTTGTACAGAATTTTTCGAGATAACTGAACAATGTTTTCAGGCATGGTTGCAGAGAAAAACAAGGATTGTCTTCGTTTAGGCAAAACCTCCAAGAGCTTACGGATATCATGGATGAATCCCATGTCCAGCATACGATCGGCCTCATCGAGAACGAAAATCTCCACTTGCTTCAATGAAATATATCCTTGTTGCATCAAATCCAGAAGACGTCCAGGTGTTGCCACCAAAATATCCACACCTCCCTTTAATTGGGCGACCTGGCTGTGTTGTTTTACTCCTCCGAAAATCACGGCATGTCTTAAGTCGGTGAATTTTGCGTAGGCTTTGATGTTCTCTTCTATCTGAATCGCCAATTCTCTTGTTGGCGTAACGATCAAAGAACGGATGGGGCGTTTTCCCTTATTTGCCTCATTTCGATTCAATAATTGTATAATCGGAATGGCAAATGCTGCAGTTTTTCCTGTTCCTGTTTGTGCAACTCCCAATAAATCTTTCTTTTCCAGAACTATTGGAATAGATTGTTCCTGGATCGGGGTTGGTGAAGTATACCCTTTCTGATTCAGGGCTGTTAAGATCGAGTCATCAAGACCCAATTCACTAAATTTCATGTATAAATGTTACGTGCCTCGCTGAAATCACGAAAAAACGGTATGGAGGCTGATTAAAGATGTGGTAAAGTTAGAATTTAAACTAGAAAGTATACGCCTACTTCTTCCCTTTCTTCTTTGACCTTCCCACAATTATGTATTTCACCAATGGTTCGTAGAGGTATGAAAGCCCGATTATCACTGGTAAGGACAGTAAAACGATAAGCCCGAACAACATAGGTGGCATGTCCGGCTCGATATTGCGCTGAATTTGCCTGCTCATTTTAAGTCCAATCGAAATGAGCCATCCGAAGTATGCAGCAGAGGTTCCAAGCAGGAAGATGACTTTTAAGAACACTCCAAAAAACGAAGCATTGTACTTCTCATCTCGCATGTACTGCTCGTAACTCAAACTTGAATGATAGACTGCTCTTTTCCTTCTTGGAGCCGTTCGTTTTCTTACGGTGCTGGCGTACTTGCGGTTCATCGTAGGGTTGTTAATCTTCTCCCTTTCAAACCGTAACAATTGATCGTACGCCAATCGTGAGTGCTTGTTAGACAAACCACTATATGCCTCTTCCAGTTCCACAAACTCCTTCGTCGTATCCTTATCTGGATTCATATCTGGATGCAGCTGCTTGGCCATTTTTCGATAAGCCTTTTTAATCTCCTCGGCTGAAGCAGTTTCGCTAATATTAAGTCGTTCGTAATAATTCAATGAAGAGTATTTAAGAAGCTTTCGCTACTTTCAAAAGTACAGGAAAAACGGCATCTTTACCACACCACTAGAAACGCACATCAATGGAACACGAAGAAAAAAAGGACGACATTTTAGATCAACTAACTCCCGAAAAGAAGGTTGGATTGACCTTTTCCTTGCGAAAAGTAAGCTCGTTGGATGAAGCCGAATCCATTGTTCATGCGCTGGATTTGAAAGGTATTCCCGCTGAGATGATTCTGGACGGTGGTATTGTCGATCCCATTTTCATTGGTGACACGCCGTCAAATAAGTACGAAATCCTCGTAAAAGAAGAGGACAAGGAAGATGCGGACAAAATCTTCTGGGAATGGGCTGAAGAATCGATTCGTCAAATCCCGGAGAACTATCATCTCTTTGAATACAGCAACTCGGAACTCAAACAAATCCTGGTTGAATCCACGGAATGGAACGAGCTGGATGTGTTGCTGGCAGAGAAAATACTTCGCGATCGCAAAGTAGAAATTGATCGTTCAGAGATTGATGAAAATCGTGAACAGCGGAAACAGGATATGGCCAAACCACAATCAGGTCAGGAAGGATGGATTGTAATTGGTTACATTTTCGCGTTGCTAGGTGGATTCGTTGGATTATTGCTCGGATATTCTCTTTGGAAAGCCAAAAAACGGATGCCGGATGGAGAAAAAACGTATGCTTATGCCGCTCCCGTTAGAAAACACGGACAAATCATCTTTTTCATCGCATTGGCATTCTTTACCCTTTCTACTCTTATTTTGATTCTGCAAAGCGTGCAAAGAGCAGATGCTATGTTTTAATTGATTACTATTTTGCGCATTTTTGTAACTTTATTGTTTCAATTCGAATTTTCACTAAATTGGAGCAACTATTTACTGAACCTGTGGCAACAAAAAGAACTGGACCAATTGTCCAGCACATCCAAACGGATTATTACAGTCTGATTCTGCGAAAGTTAGACGAAGACATTCTCATTATTGAATGGGAAGAAGTCATGGAAAATTACCAGATTCAATTAAAGGAGATCCAGGCACTCCGTAAGGCAATTCAAAATTATGCCCTTCAAAACGGTCCCGTGTTGCTCCTTGTGAAAACCTTTGATGGAATTGTCGTTGGACCTGATATCCAGAAGAAATTGCAAAACAAAGAAATCTACGGTGGCGTCCGAGGGGTGGCTATTGAACTGCAGAGCACAACCCATCGTCTTTCGTTGAACCTATCTGCCCAATTCAGTAGAAATCGCATTCCTATCCGGGCATTTCCTTCCGAATCAAGCGCCCGCAAATGGCTGGAGCGCAAGCGCGCATCTGGTAAGAAGTGAGCTCATGCCGCATTTTTCGTGAATCCGGTTTTGTTGGTTGCTCCGATTGATTATTTTAGTTGAAAATCAACTGCATGAACTTACGTATCCCTTCTTTTGAAGACTACAAATCTGAATATCAAAAAAGTACAGAAAACCCCGAGTTGTTTTGGTCCGATATTGCAAAATCGTTCCAATGGAAAAAGCCCTGGTCCAACGCGTTAAACTGGAATTTCTCAGAGCCAAACGTTAAATGGTTTGAAGGTGGAAGCTTGAACATCACCGAAAACATGCTGGATCGACACTTGGAAGAGCGTGGAGATCAGATCGCGTTCTATTGGGAACCAAATGAACCCGGAGACGAAGCCAGAACATTGACCTACCGTGAATTGTATCACGAGGTTTGCAAACTTTCCAACGGATTGAAATCATTGGGAGTTCAGAAAGGAGATCGCGTTTGTATCTACATGCCCATGACCCTGGAAGGCGTTATTTCCGTGATCGCATGCGCCCGCATCGGTGCTGTTCACTCCATCGTATTTGCTGGATTTTCATCGAATGCACTAGCCGATCGTATCAATGATGCAAAAGCCAAACTGGTCATTACTTCCGACGGTTTGAATCGCGGAACCAAGCATTTGGACTTAAAAGCAATGGTTGATGAAGCGTTGAAACAATGCGATACCGTAGAACATGTTCTGGTGCACAAACACACCAATAACGACACAAACTATACCGAAGGACGCGACGTTGATTATCAATCTTTAGTCGATTCCATGGACGATTCTTGTCCTGCTGAGGAAATGGACAGCGAAGATTTATTGTTCATTCTCTATACTTCAGGATCGACCGGAAAACCCAAAGGAGTTGTGCATACCTGCGGAGGATACATGATCTACACGGCGTACTCTTTCCAAAACGTGTTTCAATACGAAGAAGGCGATGTTTTCTGGTGTACAGCGGATATCGGCTGGATTACCGGGCATTCGTACATCGTTTACGGACCTTTGTTGTCCGGTGCTTCTTCAGTTGTATTCGAAGGAATTCCAACCTACCCGGATTGCGGACGTTTCTGGGCGGTTTGCGACAAATACAAGGTAAATCAATTCTACACGGCTCCAACGGCTATTCGTTCTTTGATGGGCGCTGGACTGGAATTCGTAACGCCATACAAATTGGATTCGTTAAAAGTCATCGGATCTGTTGGGGAACCAATCAACGACGAAGCATGGCAATGGTATCACCGCGAAATTGGAAAGGAAAACTGTCCGGTAGTTGATACCTGGTGGCAAACAGAAACAGGCGGCATCATGATTTCCGGATTGGGAGGTCATTCACCAATGAATCCAACTCATGCGGGATATCCACTTCCGGGAATTCAGCCAGTTTTGCTGGATCAGGAAGGAAATGAAATCATGGAGAATGAAGTCGAGGGTTATTTGTGTGTAAAGCATCCGTGGCCGTCGATTCTGAGAACTACGTATGGTGACCATGATCGCTGCAAGAACGTCTATTTCTCCAATTATGAGGGGTATTACTTCACGGGAGATGGAGCGAAGCGCGATAAAGATGGCATGTACCGAATTATTGGTCGTGTAGATGATGTGATTAACGTTTCAGGACACCGATTCGGAACCGCTGAGATTGAAGATGCAATCAACACAAACGAACATGTGGTAGAATCTGCCGTTGTTGGTTATCCGCACGATATCAAAGGGCAAGGAATCTACGCGTATGTAGTGGTGGACTCCAATGATGAAGATAGTGCAATTGAACTTTCAGTTTGCGACTCAGTTTCGGAAGGAATTGGACGTATTGCTAAGCCAGACAAAATCCAGGTAGTTACGGGACTTCCTAAGACTCGTTCAGGAAAAATCATGCGACGCATCCTAAGAAAAATAGCCGAGGGAGAACGCGCTAATTTCGGTGACACCTCTACCCTTTTGGATCCGTCGGTTGTGGAATCGATTTTGGATAAAGCAAAATGAAAATTATGAAAATGCACCTTGAGCGGAGCCGAAAGGTGAATCTTTAAGAGTTGCATTTCGGCTCCGCTCAATGCGCTAACTAGACATAAACAAATGAAATACCAGAACGAAGTAATCATCAATGCATCACGGGATAAAGTGATTGAATTATTCGACAACCCGGACAACCTTGCCAAATGGCAAAAGGGATTTGTTTCTATGGAGCTGATCGAAGGGGAACCAGGAGAAGTTGGTTGTAAGCATAAAATGCGCTACAAAATGGGGAAACGGGACGTTGAAATGATCGAAACTGTGACCAAAAAGGACTTGCCCAACATATTCAGCGGATCGTACGAGGCGAAAAACGTCTATAACCACATCGACAATTACTTCGAGGTGATAGATGAGAATACGACAAAATACTGGTCCGAGAATGAATTCCGACTAAAGGGAACGATGAAATTATTTGGATGGTTGATGCCTGGAGCCTTCAAGAAGCAAACGCAGAAATACATGGACGATTTCCGTGATTTCGTTGAGAAAGAGGTTCAGGGGTAAGAAGTACACTTCGACTCCGCTCAGTGTACCACTTAACTTTTCGACTGCTTGAATACTCGACTGTTCGATAGGTTGGTTTGATAAGAAGTTCAAGACTTATTTCACTTTTCTTTAGCACATAGTACACTGAGCGGAGCCGAAGTGTACTGTTCAGCGTCTTGACTCTTTGAATCCATGACTGTTCGATAAATTGGTTTGATAAGAAGTTCAAAACTTGTTTCACTTTTCTTAAGTAAGATCACAGTACACTGAGCGGAGCCGAAGTGTACTGTTCAGCGTATTGACTCCATGACTCCATGACTGTTCGATAGATTGGTTTGATAAGAAGTTCAAGACTTATTTCACTTTTCTTAAGCAAGATCATAGTACACTGAGCGGAGCCGAAGTGTACGACACGGCTTCTCGACAGGCTCGAAGACCTCCATTTAGACATTTACAAAGGCTGAGCAACTATATTTATATCGATTCCCCAGAAGTACTCGCAGAAACGGGTGTATCCAATACTTCACTTTCCTGCTTAAGTTCATGTAAGCGGAAACGTTTTGTTGCCAAATAGAACAAATATGCAGCAACAACCACGAGTATTGCAGCGGCAAAATACGGAGTCCCGTAAATTCGCTCACCTTCAGGCATTCCCACCGTCGTTAGCGAGTACAACGGCATCATAATCAATGGTCCGACAATTTCAGATAAACTTAAGACGCTGGTAATTGTTCCCTGTAATTCGCCTTGTTCTGAATCTTTGGTGTTATTCGACATAATTGCCTGAATTGCTGGCCCTGCTAATCCGGTAACCGCATAAGGCAGCATCAATGCGTACAGCATCCACGCTTGTGGCGCCAAGCCGATCCCTACCACAGAAAAGACAAACATAACGAGACTGAAATAGCTGGTTTTTACGTTTCCATAACGTTTGGAGAAGTAGCCTGAAAGTCCGCCCTGCACAATTGCCACACAAATCCCAACAACGGCGAGTGAAAGTCCAACATCTCCTTCCGACCAATCAAATTTCTCTTTTGTCATGTACACCCACGTGAACTGAATTGCTGTTCCTGCCAGATAGTAAAGGAAAATGACACCGAACATCAACCCTAATTCCTTGTATTTCGGTAATTGTATCACGGCTCCAATCGGATTCGATCGCTTCCAGTTGAATGGACGACGCTTCTCCAATGGCAACGTTTCTTTCAGTACAATAAAACCATAGGTGAAGTTGATCAGTGATACAACCGCGGCTGCAAGGAACGGAATGCGTACTCCAACCTCCCCAAGGAAACCTCCAATTGCAGGACCAATGATGAATCCAACTCCAAAAGCCGCTCCCACCATTCCAAAATTTCGCGTTTTGTTCTCAGGTGTGGATATATCCGCGATATACGCCATCGCCGTGGAATAACTTGCTCCAAACATGCCGCTCAAACATCGACCGATAACCAGCCAAATCAAGCTTGGTGCAAAAAACATGATTATGTAGTCCAATCCCAATCCGAAAAGCGAAAACAAAAGAACGGGTCTACGACCAAATCTGTCACTCAATCCACCGACAACCGGAGAAAACAAAAACTGCATTCCAGCGTAGGAAACACCAATCAGCAAATAGTAACTTTTCGACTCATCCATGCTCAAATGCCCCACTTCTTTGATTAACTCGGGAAGCGTAGGAATAATGATCCCCACTCCCGCTGCGTCAAGCATGATCGTGATGAAAATAAATATAAGAGCATTCTTATTTTGCATGCGCCAAATGTACGTTAATTACCAAGGCAATTATTCAAGAATTTGAGCAATCGTTCCGATATATTCGAATAATGTGATAAACGGCAAATTATTCGTAATGCTACGGATTGAAATTAATTCTACTAACTATGCAACCCTTTCTTCCCGACGTGCATTGTAACAATAAAACAGCAATGAAGAAGCTCGGCTTATTACTACTATTACTGCTTCCCATGACAAGTTTTGGTCAATCCAATGGAACCTGGTCAGTGTCCACGCATTTTCAATCCGAACACAACTTTGTTCCGATGATGCGAAACGACATCATGCACTTGCACTATATCGAACCCATGTGGCAGAAACGATTTCACTATACTACGGGACTTGGGATCAATTATCGATTCAAGAATCAATTGGAGATTAGCTCTGGAATTCGTTATTCGCGAAAGAAAGAAGAACTGAATGGTTATTACTACTTCTGCGGAACAGTTGATTACATTGCAGCAGCACCCCGAACGCGTCACTATATTGAAATGCCGGTAATGGCGCGTTATTACATTTTACCTGGTAAGTTCAAATTACATGTTGAAACGGGTTGGATTGGTAGTTATCGCATGGATAATCAGCAGTATTCTGATAAACAGAGCTGGATGTTAAGCCCTCAATCGGGTATTGGTGTGAACCTGTTTTTGAACCGATGGCAGTTTGGTTTGGGAGCTAATTACCGTCTTCAATTCGATTTTGGGGAGAGAACTCCGTTCTACTCAGTGAACCCTCACGCTTTCGGAATTGAATTTAAAACCGCATTTTCGTTAAACAACTAACCGTTGGCGAAGTATCGCCGTTTGAAAAAGAAATATTGAGAGATTAAAATCATTCGATCGAAATACAAGCAATTTAATGATTCGGAGTTAGTACAAGCCTGCATCGCAGGAAAACGCCAGGCAGAGCGAGAATTGTACCTCCGATACGCACCGAAAATGAGAGGTGTTGCACTTCGTTATGCCTCATGTGAAGAAGCTGCAGACGACATATTGCAAGATGCTTTCATCAAAGTTTTCGATCAATTGAAAAACTACACGGACCAGGGAAACCTTGGTGGATGGCTCTACCGGGTTACCGTGAACACTGCCTTGCAAGCCTATCGCAAACAAAAGAGCAGAAATTCACACCACGAATCATACGGTCAGGAAAATACAGGGTACGCGATTAATGAAAGTCTCGAAAACATGAAAATGGAGGACCTTCTGCGCCTCATTCAAGAGCTTCCAGAAGGGTTCCGTATGGTTTTCAACCTCCGTGCTATCGAAGGATATGCGCACAAGGAAATTGCAGAGATGCTTGGGATAAATGAAGGAACCAGCAAATCGCAATATGCCCGCGCAAAGAAACAATTGCAGGAACGCATTCTTGCAGAGGAAAATGAATTAAAAACTAGAACTTATGGCTGATAAGGATTTCGAACATATCATCCAGAGCCGTTTTGAAGGATTTGAAAGTGCACCGCCAGAATCGGTTTGGTCAAACATTAACAACTTGCGGGATCGTCGTAAACTATTGCTTTCCCTATTGTGGCTGCTGCCAATTTTCGCCATTGCTGGTGGTGCATTCGCCCTTTACATCGTAAATGCAAGTGAATTAAATATAAAATTTCAAGACATTGATTTACAAAGCACTTATACATATCAACCTAAACAATCAATTCAACATGAAACAACAGACGAACCGAACCCTTCTGAAGTAATCTCCACATCTGTAACAAGCGATTTATCTCCTGAAGCTAATGCGTTTCATATCACTCCAGTTTCCCAGAATCTTCCCGCAACAGTTAAAGAAGAAATCCCTAAAACTGCGAAAGAAATCGAGCTTTCTAATATGCGGACTCTGGAAGTTGAACCATCTCTCCTGGAACTAAAGCTTCAACCTTCTTGGTTGGGCGGAACATCAATGCGAATCACCTATAATTGGCAAAAAAGCATCGGGATTCGCCTGGGTAGTTTTGTGAGTGTCTCCCGGGCAAGGTCACAATGGGCTCAACCACCGCCAACAACACTGCTCGAGGAGTCAAACGGTTACAGTAGCGCATCTTACAACCGATTCTTAGAAATTGCACCCTATTTCGAATGGAAACACCTTCCAAGTGGTTTATCTATTCGAACACATCTACTCTATTCTGCCTCAAACGTCATTGCCGTTCACGAACAGGCCGATTTCCTTGGGAATCAAACTTCCATAGGATTGGGTGCTGGTGGAAGCTATTCTTTTGTTCGGGGAAGATTTAATGCCTCGGCATATCTCGATTTACAGGGAGAGCGCTTACGTACTCGATTTACAAACGGAAATTCGTATCCATGGTTCATGACAGACGATGAAGCATTCGCAAATCAAAACAACGGTGTAACAGTCATGCCTTCCAGGTACAACCAATGGATCCTTTCAGCGGAAGCCGGAATTCGATGTGAATACATTTTGCCTAATCCATGGTGGAGCATTCATGCCGGCGCCGGGTATCGAAATTACTTCTGGCAACAAAAGGTCACATCTACAGGCGATGGAGGAACGATTAAGATTCCACAGTTGGTTCAGCTAAACGTTGGTATAAGCTATACTTTCTAGTTTGATCAACTATTCCAACAACGGCAAACAAAGTTGCTTCCTGGTTCTTAAAACAAAGGCGCAGAGAGTCCGACTGATATCCCATAGGACAATTGGTTTTCAGCCCAGAAATCGACGGGTTTGAACACGTAGCCTGCAAGCGCTTCGATCGTGAAGAACAATTTTGGTGCAAGCATGTATTCGTATCCCAGGCTGTAACGAATAAGACCGATGCGTCGGCTGTTCATGTCAAAATTAACGATCGCTGCTTCCTGATTGAAAATTGGGAATCCATAAAAGCGTACGCCTGCCTGAACGTAATTGGTAATGAAGTGCTTGTTCATTTCAATTCTGTAGCCTACTCCAGCGATCAAATCGCTAAATGTGGTTCTTCCCGTATACGTGGTATTAGAATCGAGAGGATACGCAACCCGCATGTTGGAATTAAGCGCATCGTAGTTCAATCGAAAGATGAAGTTGGAGATATCACGATATTCCAGAGAAGTTTGCGTCATCAATCCACCTGAAAGCTCTGGTGTAAGATGATCTACAAATCCCAATTGAATGGTAGGCATAAATGTACGCTCCAAATCACTAATCTCACTGGAATCACTTTGACTGAAACCAGTATGCACCGTAAAAACAACGAGAATCATGGCTAAGATTCTGTTGCTCTTGAATCTTCTAGAATTCATCAAATAAATTTTGACGCAAATATCTTGATTTGTACAGAATCAGGGCAGGATTTATTCCTTAAAATGAATCAGAATATTACTGTCCGGAATTGTTCACAATCGACAAAAATTCTTTTCGGATCACATCCTCTTCAAAGCGTCCACCGTATTCAATTGTAGTAGTGAAACTTTCCTTGTCTTTGATTCCGCGAGATGACACACACAAGTGCTTCGCCTGAACCAAAACGATGACATCATCCGTTCCCAAGGTTTCCTGGAGATCTTTTAAGATTTGCAGGCAAAGGCGTTCCTGAACTTGCGGTCGATGCGCGTAATAATCTACCAGGCGATTGATCTTCGACAATCCCACGACTTTGTCTTTTGCGAAATACCCGATATGCGCAAACCCGGTAATCGGCAAAAAATGATGTTCACAAGCAGAATCTATGTTTATGTTCTGCTCTATCAGCATTTTGTTGTACCCGTACTTGTTTTCGAAAGTTGAAACCTTCGGTTTGTTTTTAGGGTCCAGACCATAGAAGAGCTCCTTCACATACATTTTCGCAAAGCGGTATGGAGTTCCTGACAAACTATCATCTGTTAGGTCCAATCCCAAATCTTCCATTATGGCTTTGAAGTGTTCTTGAATCGAAGCAATCTTTTCATCATCCGACTTATCGAATGCGTCAATTCGCAAAGGTGTATCTACATTGGTTCCCACATGGTTATCACCAATTATCTCGACATTTTCTTTATTCATCCGTTGAGCAACATTTATCTGTTCTGCACTGACAGTAATTAAGGTTATAGAGGTGTAATGCGACAAGCATAAAGGCCGCCATGTATGTAGTTCCCGCTGGTAATTTCGTTACTTCCAAATGTTCGTTCATGATTGTCAGGAATAACGCAATCCAGCTAATCCACATGGCTGGTTTTATCCATTTACTTGTTGTATTTCTTGTTGAGTGATAAACGGCAAAGAGAGAAATTGCTAAGAACAAATAGTCGATCCATCGCCACCAATCAGGAGCATCAGTGCAACATGCAGCGGAGCAACTCTGAGCAATAAAAAGCAATGGTGTTACCATGCAATGAATCATACATAGCACGCTTGCTATCGCCCCAACTGAATCTGATTTTTTTAAAGTCAACTTCATCTCACTCCTCTTAATGCAACTGAGTTGCAAATTTAAAACATTCTTGCTAATGCAACCAAATTGCGCTAATTTTATGGCGTGGGCGTAGTAAGAAAAACGAAGTCGGTAAAGATGATTCTGGATATTTTCAACCAGAGCGATGAAGCAATTTCTGTAGTTGTCTTAATTGGGCGCCTTCATGGTCAAATGAACAAAACGACCATCTATAGAATTCTTGAAAGACTTGAAGAAGACGCTGTTCTTCACTCCTTTCTTGGTCAGGATGGAGTAAAATGGTACGCAAGGTGTAATGACTGTTCTACGCACAATCATCATGATGTACACCCTCATTTTCAGTGTACTGAATGCGGTAAGACAGAATGCTTACCAATAGATCTTGTAATTCCGGAATTACCCAATAGGAAAATTGCCTCTGTGCAAGTGTTGTATTCGGGTAGATGTGAATCTTGTCCGGACGAATGATTCAATAGGTCTGATTGCGGACGAAGTGTAGGCTAATTTGGTATAATCCTTATGGAATGAGCAAGTTTTGTCAGATAATATCTGTACTTACTCATTCCCTATAGGTTCGTTAATTTCTAAAGCTTATCTAGCTCGATAACCTCAAAATTACGGGCATCGAAATAATCGTCCAATCCGTAATCAGTGTTAATGATAATTCCTCCTAGAACCGTTACTTTATCTACATGGAACTCATCTTTACACGCTTTGATATGATCATAAATTTTTTCATGAATTACATCATACGCCGCTTCTGTAATTGCTTTCGCCTGGTTATCACTTCCAAGAATTGTTTCTCTCTGAGGCAAAATGCTTTCTTCCAACTTCATTTGCTGGTAATCCTCATCAACAATTGTAGGAGTGTATCCTGCGTCTTGAATTCGATTCAATGCAAGCATTAGGGCTCCACAAGAATTTCCTGTTTCCTCCTGACGTGGACGGTACATTTTTCCAAGCTCACCATCAAGGGTTACTCCGATATGCGGTCCGTAAAAAATAAAGGCACTTCCTTCATCTGGAATGTGGTGTGCGAAGGCAGTCATTCCCGTACGACCAGCGAATGGCAATCCGCCTAGTCCTCCCATAATAAATGGGCCGAAAAGTACATTAAAAAACGTTGTAGATGGAATGTTGATATCATCCGAACATACCGATGTTGCCATCAATACCTTCGAAATGTCCAACTTGTGTTCCAATTGCATTTTTCCAAGGTAATGGATTGACGTATCCTTTGCATCTAAGGCATTCGGAAAGTGATCCTTAACTACCTTATCAAACTTTCTTTGAAGCATTTATTGATTATTTAGGGTAAAAAACTCTATTGTTTGTTTCGTACCCTAAGTTAGTAATAGAATGCTTAATTGCAACCGGCTATTAAGAAGATTTGCAAGTCTTAACCTTCTATGTTTCTATGAAACGGGATGCGCTCTATACACGGGCCAATCGTCATTGTAGCCCTGTTCCAAATCCATGGCTTCGAACTCCTCATTAGTTAGAAGACATTCGTCAAGCTTTGCCGTCATAGCTGCTTCGTTCATGTCCTGACCAATAAATACAATCTCCGTTTTTCTATCACCAATTCTCAGATCCCAGTTTTGCACCTTTTCAAGGATTTCCATAATTGTTGATTGCTTATGAATAACGAAGATAACCTGAAAAACACAATAATGCAACCGGGTTGCGATAAAGTAAATTAAAACTGATCTGCAACTACCTATTTCGCCTCTTGAGCTTCCTGATTTTTCGGTTTCTTATCAGGCAATAAACGATCGAATCCTCTGGCAATTAACGATGTAAACGGCAAGAACAACACGACTCCTAGAATATTGAAGAATACGTGACCATTCGCGATTATCTTACCTATATCCGTGGATTTTGAGATATACAGGACAAACTCAACGAAAAACGGGAAAAGAATCAATCCAATGACTATGCTGATAAAGTTGAAGGTCAGGTGAAACAATCCAGCTTTAATGGCTTGACGACTTCCTTTGATCGTTGCAATCAGCGTATCGCTGCAAGTTCCTAACTCTGCTCCGAGCATCACTGCCAATCCTCCTGAAGCAGAAATAATTCCCTGTTTCCCAAGAACAATGGCCATTCCCACGGTTCCACTAGACGATTGAATGATCAACGTCACCAAACCTCCAATCAACGCTCCCTGCATTGGGCTTCCTTCGACGCGTTCGATCCAATTCAAGAATACGTCGCTATTCTTCAGCGGCTCTACGGAATTGTCCATGACATACAATCCGAAGAAAAGCATCCCGAAGTACAACATCACATTTCCAGCACGTTTCCATTTGTCCGATTTGGCAAAAATTTCAAATCCAAGACCAATGAAAAGTGGAATAATGGAATACATCCCAACATCCATGGCAATAATCTGACTGGAAAAAGTTGTTCCGATATTCGATCCCATGATGATTCCAATCGCTTGCTTGAAATTCAGCGACCCCGCATTGATAAAGACGATCACGAGAATAATTACCGCTGAAGAAGAATCCAGAATGATGGTCAAAAGCGTACCTATGAGCAATCCAGCTAAAACATTGGACGTATATTTATTGATGACGCCTTTTGCACGTTCTGTAAAAATCTTTTTTAGTACTCCCGAAAGTCGGGCGATGGCAAAAAGGAATAGCGCAAGTCCACCTAGTAATAATGGTAGGATTTCGTTCATATAGCGATTCGTAATTGCGACAAATATAGATAGGAATCCTACTGGTATGATTACGCAATCGTTAAGACTGTATTAGGCTTTGTCGGAATGAAACACTGTATTCTCCCATTATCTGCTAAGTTTTCGATAACTTGGACTACCAATGATGAAAGAACGCGAGAAGATACATATGAAGTTTTTGGGCGGTGCACGCACTGTTACTGGATCAAAGACATTACTGGAAGTTGGAGACACGAAAATCCTTGTGGATTGTGGATTGTTCCAGGGACTCAAGGAACTTAGACAATTGAATTGGCAGAAGATAACACGTGACGCTTCTCAAATTGATTACGTGCTTCTGACCCATGCACATCTCGATCATTGTGGTTACCTTCCTATTTTGGTCAAAAACGGATTCAAAGGAACTATTTACTGTACGCATCCCACAGCCGAGCTTGCTGCCATTGTGCTAAGAGACAGCGGAAAGATTCAGGAGGAAGATGCCAACAGAGCCAATCGCTACTCCTACACTAGTCATAACCCTGCAAAGCCACTCTATACGCAGGCGCATGCTGAAGCAGTCCTGAAACATTTCTCCACTCACAACTACGACGAATGGGTGATCCTGGAACCGAATATTAAGTTTCAGTTTCTGAATGCAGGACACATTTTAGGATCGGCTATGGTTGAGCTGAAAATGCATGGACAGACGCTGGTTTTCTCCGGGGATATCGGTCGTACAGATCCCATGTTGATGTATCCACCTAAGAAAATGCCACATGCGGATTATCTGATCATTGAATCGACATACGGTGACCGGGAACACGACGAAATCGATGTAAAAGAAGAACTCGCAAGAATAATAACGGAAACGCACAAACGCGGCGGAATTCTTATGGTTCCAACGTTTTCTATTGAACGTGCTCAGGAGATTATGTATCTCATTTATCAACTGCGCAATGAAGGCAAATTACCTGAGATTCCGGTGTACCTGGATTCTCCGATGGGAATACGTGCAACTGAAATTTTTGAAGATTATCCCAAATGGCAAGACCTCTCACGACATGATTTGAAACACATGTACGAAGGGATTTATTGGGTCGATAATTACGAAGCGTCCAAGGCAATAGTTAAAGACACAGGATCGAAAATCGTTCTTGCCGGAAGCGGCATGTTGCAAGGAGGACGAATTCTGCACTACCTCAACACCCATATGGGGAACAAAAACAATACGTTGCTATTCACTGGATATCAAGCCGAAGGAACCCGCGGACGCTCTATCCTAAAAGGAAGTTCTTCCATTAAGTTCTTCGGTGAGTACCATCCGGTAAAATGTCAAATTGCTTCCATATCCTCGCTCTCAGCTCATGGAGATCGAACCGAACTAATTGAATGGATGAAGCACTTTCAATCCCCTCCGAAGAAAGTCTTCCTAAACCACGGTGAGCCGCACCAACTTGATGCTTTCCGCGTTTGGATTCAAAGCAAATTGGGTTGGAATGTCGTTATTCCGTATCAGGAGGAGAGTTTTGAACTCTAGGAAAAGTAAATCGTCTCTATTCAAACGTCACAATCGGACTTTCCATAGGCTTATCCAAATCGTAGAGAATGGACAATCTTACCTTTTTCCCAAAATCATAGGTTTTTGTAAAGAATCCGTCAATGCTATAGTCGTTATCCTTGGTAGTTTGCTCCCAGGTTCCTTTATACAAGGTCCAGTTAACCACTTTAATCTCATGACTTCCTCTTGGAATTTTAATCTTAAGTTTCATCGGTTCTGACTCCTTGTGTTCCTCGGTCACTTTAACGAGCTTGCCATCAATATAGATCTCGTCTTTTGTTACATGGTCGTAGCCCACTTCAATGCCTGTATAAGAGATTTCAATGGTCACTTTGCTCTTCTGAGCATTTACTGTCATCGCTCCGACAACAAAAAGGAAGGTGAATAATAATTTCATATTGGTTTAATTAATGTGATCTAAAAATATTGAAGAATCCTGAATTTTTGAGGAAAAAGAATTGGGATTCCTTTCTCAAAACCAGAATTCGGGATTATTTGTCCGATAACCTGAGTTGAAATCCCCAGAATAACCAGTAAAACAATAAATCTAAATCTCATGTATCGTTTTTAATGTTGATGATTCATTCCATCAAAATTGAAATTGCGAAGTATAAGTTCCGTATGCTTTTTTGTGATGTTATCAAGCGTATTAATTAGCAGGTAACCTTAGTACCATTCCTTTTCCTAACGTTACCCCGTCAACATGTCCTGCAATTTCATTATCACTCGTCTTTACATGAATGTGCATATTAGTTGTATGGTGCGTGAAAATGGCGTGGTGAGAATCAGAGTAAAACCCCAGTAATTCAACATCTCTATTTTCAATTGTACCGTTTAGTCCCGAGTTGACATGTTTTTCATGCGAATGTTCCGTATCACCATCTTTCCAATTAATCACGTGCCAGTCAAATGATTCAATATTCCCATCAATCATAAAAGGGAATGGTTTATTAATATTTATGTCATTTTCTTTGGCGACTGTTGCAATGTGTTTTTCAAGTTCTTCGTACGTTTTTATTTCATCCGGAATATCAAAAGAATTCCATTTTTCAACATTAGCACACACCAATAATGTGGCTTTTTTATCAAATGTTTTATCAAAACTAACCGCACTATCCAACACCAATGAATTATAGGGCTTACCGTCAATTATTTGAATCTCACCCTTGAGGTTTTCGAGAGCACCAATAGCATAAAGGTGTTTGGAGCTTTCAAAATCGGATAGATCAACTTGAGCTGAAATATCACCTTTATGCATCATGTTTTTTAAAGCACCAAAATATTTCACCTCGAACTGTATTGAATCATTGCTGGATTTATCAGCTCCATTCGTAGGCGTTTGACATGCAAATAGTAATAGGGTTACTACCGTGTAAATTATTGTGTGTCTCATATTCTGGTTGATGTATAAATAGTTTATATGTACACCAAAATAATACAATACATCCAATTTTGGGATATAACGTTCACTTTCGGTGTTCTTATTTAATAGACTCGATTTTGCCCGTCAAACACTGGGCATTTTTCCTTGAGCGGAGAAAGAGAAGACACTCGTTTGCCTCAAACGAGTCGAAGACAGAAGTTCGTCAAATCCTTATTTGACCAGAACTTCTGGACGAGAACCCTTGGGTTCGAATCCCGAATTTCGGAGCGAAAAAAAAGGCCTCCCGAAAGGGAAGCCTTGTTTGAGCGGAGAGAAGGGGACTGTTATCGAACCCTATAATTGAGGAATTGGAGAAATTGCATCAGTTAAATCAAGACTTGAATGAAGAGATTGATAGTTAATCTCATCATAACTAAAGGATACTTCAAAATAAGTACCTTTGAGTTTATATTCGCTCGTCAATGATTCTTAGAACAGTTCTTCTCTCATTTATTCTCGGATATTGTCTAACTAGCTTTTCGCAAGATGATGTATTCGGTCAATTTTATTCTTCAGAAGTAGCGCCGAAAAGTTTAAATGAGTCCAGCAGTGCTCGGTTAAAAAAACTTAGTAGCGACTATTTGGAAGAATTCGGGGATGAAAAATCGAATTTTGACAAGCAAAAGTTCGTATACGAGTACAATTTCTTTTTGGAGAAACTTGACAAAAGTGGGCATATTTACTTCGAAAATGATATCACTAACTACCTCAATGAGTTAATCCAGGAAATCATATCGATTAATTCGCTTGATTTAGGTGTAGATGTCGATGTTGTTCTCACGGATTACGCTTCATTTAATGCTTTCACGAATGACTTTGGTAGAGTTTATGTTAATGTTGGAGCTCTTGCCCGCATGAAAAATGAAATGCAGCTAATGTACCTTCTCGCTCATGAATTAAGCCACATTGTCTTACGTCATTCATTTGAAACGAAGAAAGAAATAAATAAGGAAACTGATAACTGGGATGAATACGAGAATGGTAAACGTTTTGATCGACACGAGTTTTCGAGGAATCAAGAGAAGGAAGCTGATCTAAATGCATTAAAACTTTTACGCAATGTTGTGAGTGTTGATCACTTCATCGAACTTCTCGAACTTTTAGATTATTCTGCGAACCCTGTTTACACTGGAGAAGTTGACTTCGACTTACTAGTTCAGGAACCGCACTTACAAGTTTTTTTGGATTCACTTTGGATATTGTCCATAAATGATAGCGTAGATTATTCTATAAAGGAAGAAACTCAGGTAAGTACACACCCTTCCATTGATGATCGAATCGATCAACTCACTGCTGAATCTTCAAAAAGTAGTTCTGAGTTATCACACATTCAAACTGGTAAATTCGAAGATATTAAACGACTCGCAACATTTTTGTTGATAGATTCCTACATTTTCGAAAACAAACCTTTGAACGCATTGTATCTAATACTGAAGTTCAAGGAAAATATCAGTGGCCCCATTCCAACAGAAATCCAAGAAAGAATGGAACGCTGTCTAGTATCTATATTACAACTAAAGTACTACGCAAACAAAGAAGATTTCTGTGTAAATGAATACGGTAATGAGTGTAACAACGAGGAATTTTTGAAATTCAAAAATCTCATTCTAAAAATGTCTCCTCAAGATTTTAATGCACTTACCATTATTACTCTAGAAAAGAACACTGTAAACCGAGGTTTTTCGAACGATCGATATGAATGTAAACTTGCATATCAATTTTATTACCAGTTTGTGGAGGACATTGTAAAGAACCGTTCGGATAGCACTGGACATTATTCTGTTGCGCCAGACTTAAATGAACACAATATTAAATCAACAACTGATTTTGAAGCGCTTGAGGATAAAGGTTATGTATTTGCTGACCAGAGTATTAGTTTCGAATTAGTAGAATATCTAACTAACCTATCTTTCGCCAATCCAAATGAGCTTCAGTGGAAAGCTGAATTACACAAGCTAGAAGATACATTGGACCTTGCTTTGAGTGAAGATTTACTGGATGAACTCTTATTGTCGCCGCGCCATGCGAGTAAGAAATTGAAGCGAGGGGTGTTTCATAAATCAAGTTCGTTTGATCCAACTGCGGAGGCTGTTCGCGTCAGTTCCAGTTATATCTCATTGCCATCGCTTTGGTCGCGTTTTTATTGGCTTGATGTTCTAGGAACTGTCGAATTAGAAGATAAAGTAGAATCAATTCGCAGTAAGTATGACGATAACATTCAGGATTTTTCACCGTCTGTTAGTAACGTGATTACGGTGAAAGACAATTATTTTCACAAATTACTTCGGATTCGATTACAAGAAGAAAGAAAGGGAGTATTGCATTATTCACCTATTGAGAATGACCTAGAAGCCTACAGCAATTCTAGTAAAGTCAAGTATACTGTTTTTGACCTTCTCGTAGTTAACAAGAATAAGAAAAGGGGCAGAAAGAATAATACATGTTTGTACCAGGTTTACTATGACTTAGAATCACAGAATATTGCATTCATTGGGTGTGTTTCAAGTCGCGAAGCTATAGACGATTATAGACTCGAAAATCTTTTTTATGTTTTAAATGAGAACAAGAAGAAATAAATTTCTAGCATTTGCAACCGGAGTGTTTTTTTTAGTGTCAGCGAATACCGTAAGCGCCCAAAATTTTTTGGGTAAGAAACACATTTTTGTGGGAGACGTGTCTCTGAATTTGCCAATGATGAATAGTCCACTAGGAGTGTTACACTTGGACGCAAATTATGAATATGCCGTTCTGCCACCTTCCATCGGTATTGAATACGCAATTGCTATTGGTGATCGCACGTCATTTTCAATAAACACATCTTGGAAAGGACTACAGAATGTATCAGTCTCAAATCGATACTTTGGCGGTTCCAATGAAGAGTATTACTTCTCGTTTGAAGATGTTTACAAGTTGCGAACCAATAACTTAAGGTTTGGACTTAGTTTTAAAAAGTACTTCGAATATGCACCGGTTGGTCGCTACTTTTCATTTGGGGGAGGTATCAATCTAACAAATGCAATTGTCTATCTTACGAACATAGAGAAACGAACAGAGGCGTATTCCAATTTTAAGGATCATATTTACACACGATATGAACCGACAAAAAGGAGCTACGTACCTGGATTTTTAACTCTAGGTATAGGTAAATCAAAATTACTCTCTCCATCAACAATTCTGGACTATGGAGTTAAGTCATCTTTCGTGATTGGTGCTTATGATTTCAATCGCTCCCCGAGCCATGATCAAGGTTGGGTTAATAGTAAAACTGAGAGTATATTCAATTACCTAACCACGGTAAATTTACAAAGTACTTACTTAATAGAATTCTATGTTCAATTTGGAATCTGTAAATAGAAAATATGTTTTCATTTTTGCAGCGATAATGGCGTTTAGTTACTCTTGCCGAAAGAAAATTATTCACCCTGTTGGTGAGGAAGTCGTAATTATTGATGAAGGGAATCCTGTGTGGGTGAAAGTTACGCCAGATGATCTTCAGAACATAGAACGCTTGCAGGTGTTCAATGGAAAACTATATTTTGCGGGTAATTTTCAAAGCAACAATGGTACTATCAACTATTTGGCTTCGTTAGATAATAATGACTCAATTCATCCTGTGACGAGTTTTGGGGTTTCCAATTGGGGCAGTGTCAATGACTTAAATGTTTATAATGGGGAGCTTATCATTGCTGGACAGTATGAACTTGCTGGTTTCAATGAGAAAAATTTGTTTCGAATGGATGCTTCCGAAAATATGACCGCAATAGATTTTACGAATAACCTTTCCGACGTGATTTATGACACCGAATCGTTTGGTAATGATCTAGTAGTTGTTGGAGAATTCAATTCAGGTGCAAATTCATCTATCTTTACACAAAATGTGGAGTTATTACAGAACTATCAGTGTTCAGGAACTTTTGTTCATGTTGGAGTTGTACAAGATCCTGTCGACCCGATGTATTGCGCCGAAACTTTTAATAACCAAATTTACGTAGGAGGTAAGCAGAGATATCTGATTACTTGGAATGGAAGTCAATGGTTAAGTCAAGATTATCCCGAGAATTATGTAACTAGTAACGAAATTTATTCTCTGGAAGAACATGATGGAGATTTAATTATTGCCGGCAATGTTGGCGGATCAGATGTTAAAATAATTTATGACAATGGAACTGATTATTCTCTTCCGCCGATCACTATTCCTTCAGTAGTAATTCCTGAGAGTAAGTATTTAAAAAGCATCAATGGGGAGTTGTTTGCCTTCGGAAGTCAGTTTTCTCCAAACAATTGGAATACAGGACATTTAATGTCGGGGGGGTATTCTCAAGAATACTTTTGGATGGATAGAGGATTGAATATTAACGAGAATATTTATGATATGATTGAGTTCAATGGTAATGTGTACGTTGCTACCTCATCTGGTTTGTATATTCTAAAATGAACAATCTCCCAAAATGCGCACCCGAAGATTAATAAGGTGACCAAATAACGATGGGCAATTGAATAAAAACACTATTGGATTTTAATTGAACGAAAAATGCCCACCAAATGGTGGGCATTTTTAGCTTGCGGAGAAAGAGGGATTCGAACCCCCGGTACCTCGCGGTACGCTGGTTTTCAAGACCAGTGCATTCGACCACTCTGCCATTTCTCCGCGGCAAAAGTAGACAAAAGTTTATTACCCGCAAGCGTTTTGAAACCTTTTTCTTTACAATTTCTTCATTTTGCTTTTATCCCCTCGCCTTTCAATCTCATCCTAATACCGTTTATGGAATTAGAACCACTTCTGAATCAATCAATAAGGTAGATCGAGCTCGGTCGGCGCGGATTTTGTAACTTTATCATGAACAAATACTCTCGAATGAAACGTTTTCTAATAAGCTGTACTTTTCTTCTTTTCTGCGGAATAACTTTTGGTCAAACTGGCAATCGCGTGATGCGCGCCTATGTCGATAACAAGCAGTTTTTCGCTCCGAGCGTTGGAAATTACGTGGAATTCAACTTTCAGTTCGTTGGACATTCACTCAATTACAAAGGCATCGAAGGTGGTTTAATTGGCGAAGTTGTCGTAGAAACATCCGTTCGAACCAAAGACAGCATTGTTTCGGCACAAGCTTATCGCCTCTCCTCTCCATTGATGCGCGATAGTATCATCGAAGATTTTTACGACGTGCAACGCTACCGATTGGATCCGGGAGAATATCAGTTCAATATCAAACTAACCGACCTCAACAGTGCCAACGACCCAATGACAGCAGTAATGCCATTGGTAGTAGAAGATCTTAGTGATGCCGTTTCCATTTCGGACATTGAAGTCGCGGAAATTGCCACCGAAGGCGATCCAAATTCTGTTTTCTACAAATCAGGTTACAACATTATCCCGCGTCTTTCCTCCTACTATCCGCAAGAATTAACGGCGATGCCCATTTACATGGAAGTATATAATTCTGAATTGTTGGGAGATTCCACCTTCATGCTAGAACAAACGCTGATCAATGGAATGTCGGGTGAAATGTTGATCGAGTTCACGCAGATTAATGAATACAGAGCTGAGGAAGTGGTTCCTGTATTCCAGAAAATCAACCTGGAAAATGTACCGTCGGGAACTTATGTACTCTCCTACTCCATTTTAAATGCAGGAGGAGTTCAACTGGCGACACAGCAATACGATTTCGAGCGCACCAACGAAATTCAATCAGATATTCTTGCTGAAGATGTTTTGCTTGACCCAAGTTTTCAGGAAAGTATTCCGGAAGATAGTGCACTTTACTACCTGGAAGCACTCATTCCCATTTCGACCAACTCGGAGGTTCGGGGAATTGTAGCAACGCTTAAATCGAAAGATGAAGAAGAAGCACGAAAGCACATTCAGCAATTCTGGCAAATTACGGCCGAACTGAATCCATACGAAGAATGGCTGGCTTACAAAGCGCAGGTGAAATTGGTGGAGCGATTATACGGAAACAACTTCCAGGAAGGATTTGAAACAGATCGTGGGCGCGTGTATCTTCAGTACGGATCACCGACGAATATTGTCAGCCGAGAAGTCTCTAACACCGAGTATCCTTATGAAATCTGGCAATACAACAAAATCGGTCGATTCAGCAACAAGCGTTTCATCTTCTATAACCCTGATCTCGTGAACAAATCGTACAGATTGCTTCATTCGGACATGATTGGTGAGCTGAAGAACGATTCATGGCCACAGGAACTTTCAAAGCGTAACACGCGTTTGGGTGGAGTTGACAATCCGAATGCGCACGTTATCGATAAATGGGGACAAAACGCCCAGGACGACTTCCGACAGTATTAATCCTTGTTTAGAATATACTACATTTGCCGCGCATGAATGATGTTGCTGTAGTAATATTGAATTGGAATGGAAAAGGCTACCTGGAGCAGTTTCTATCCACGGTAATTGAGTGTTCTCAAGGGGCGCGAATTATTGTTGCCGACAACGCATCTACAGACGACTCTATACAATTCATTCAGGAGAACTTCCCAGACGTAGAAATAATCGAAAATACATCCAATGGTGGGTTTGCCAAAGGATACAACGATGCACTGAAACGAGTTAATGCCAAATATTACTTGCTTTTGAATAGTGATATTGAAGTAACACCCAATTGGATTCAGCCTTTATTGAAATGCATGGAAGATCCAACAGTCAGTGGATGTCAACCAAAAATTCGATCGTTTCATCAAAAAGAGTCCTTCGAACACGCGGGTGCTTGCGGCGGATTTATAGATTCAAACTACTTTCCTTTTTGTCGTGGACGCATTTTTAACGAGGTGGAGAAAGACACGCAACAATACGATGAATCCATGGAAATTTTCTGGGCGACAGGTGCAGCAATGTTGATCCGTTCTGAAGTTTACCACGCTCACGGAGGTTTTGACGAGGATTTCTTTGCTCACATGGAGGAAATTGATCTTTGCTGGCGCATCAAACGACAAAACGGACGTTTCATGGTAGTCCCTGAATCGGTGGTATATCACGTTGGTGGTGGAACACTCTCTTATACTTCTCCTCGCAAGGTTTACCTGAATTTCCGCAACAACCTCATGATGTTAGTCAAGAATCATCAAGGCTTGTTATTCCCCAAACTCTTTTGGAGGATGTCTCTGGATGGACTGGCAGCAGCGCGTTTTCTTCTGGGGGGAGAATTCAAAAACTTTGGAGCCGTATTCCGATCGCACATGTACGTGTATGGAAACATCGGTAAGCTGCTAAAGAAACGATCCGCTCTGAAAAAAACTTCAACACAGTTCAATTCCAAAGGATTGTACGGTGGAAGCATCATTTGGGCATTCTACGGAAAGAAGGTTAGGAAATACTCGGAATTGAATCAGCGCTTGTTTCATTAGATTCAAATTCTTTAACTTCGTGTAAGTCACATGAACTACACGATAGCATTTCGATTTTTTATCCTTACATCACTATGGATTTTTCCTGCCAGGCTTCATGCACAAGCTACGCTCATAATTGATTGTCCAGATTCTCTCGATTTCGCACAATATGAATACACGCTAGTTGTAAAGAAGGGAATAAGAGAACCACTATCTAACTACGAAACAAGAACCTGGCTAGTCTCAGAGAATAATCAACGATTCGAGTTCATGCTTTCCGAGAATGACTTGTCGCCAAGTGGTAACGTTCGAGTAGCATTAATTTCTACCCCTTTATCCGACGATCCTTTTGCTGATAAGATTCGTATCATGGATGAATTTACTTTCACAGATCGTCTTACACACCTGAAAATTCCAAATCGAGATAAAGATTCTTATAACAAAGGCGTAATTAAAAAATTACCGTCGGAACTTGTCTTCCAGGAGATGACGGATTTAAAAGTGCTGCAAATCAATGTTTCAAAACTTTATGAGGAAGAAGATCACGATCACTTTTTAGACGTTTCTTTTCCTACGGGAAGTCCTGTCACCTATACTGATTATGAGACTACTAGAAATATACAAGAACGTGATCACACCGAGACCTATCGCGTAATTCGTACCCCTGATAGCCTCGTTCAGGTCAAATTGAGAATTTGGCATAAAACGAAATACAGAAGATTGAATCCTATTGATACTCTAATTCGATTGCACAGAGATACAACAATTTTCAACCTGAGAATTGACAGCCTTGAGCTGAAAGAAGAATTCAAGCAAAAGAGAAAAGACTCTCGCGTTAAGTCTAGGCGTTATGTCTCTAATAACCTCAAAGACCTTTTTCAAGATTGGGAATCCATTGTCGCTTATACAAGTTACTATCAGGGGCATAGACCCTTCGGCGAAGTATTATTCGGAACAGGACGATACGGTCTATTTAGACGATTGCTTCAGCGTTCAGGAGGACAACCTGGTCACATTTACGGTCCAGCCATAGGAACAGAATTCAACTTTAGTTGGCGAGAAAACGACTTCATTCTGGGACCGAAAATAGGATTTCAGGCTTCTTCTTTGCTTGCAAACGCAGGATTGCATTTTGTTTATTACACTGATTTCAATCAAGGGGTGTTGTACGTAAAACCAAGAGTAGGAATTAACTTGTTATGTCCTTTCCTCAATCTGTCCTACTCTTACGCAATTCGATTAGGACCTAATTATTTTGGCACACGTGTTAATCAGCACCAATTCTGTCTGAATGCCATATTGCCTATACGATTGTGGGAGTATGATTAGGATTTCAAATTCTCTTGAAAATAATCAATCGCTAAGTCATAGGACTTTAATCCAAAGCCGAAAATACAACCTGCAGCAACCGGACTAATTAACGATTCATGTCGAAACGATTCACGACCTGCAATATTGCTGATATGAACTTCGATAACAGGTGTTTGAATCGCGGCAACACAATCGCGAATGGCAACAGACGTATGCGTATAGCCCCCGGCATTGAGAATGATCGCATCTGCATTGGTATTCTGCATTTCGTTGATCAACTCACCTTCTACATTCGATTGAAAATAAGAGAGTTCTGCATCCTTTTTAGATTTCAAGGTTTCCAAATACGCTTCGAAAGTGGTATTCCCATATATTTGTTCCTCTCGCGTTCCGAGAAGATTCAAGTTGGGACCGTTTACAATCAGAAGATGCATATTGTATGAGTTGGATGCGCTATATTAAGGATTTTGTTTCGTTTCTGAAAATCGAGAAAGGACTGGCGGAGAACTCCATTTTTGCCTACCAGAACGATGTTGAGAAACTCAAAGATTTCGCAGAAGCCAATCGATTGGATGTAGACCAAATTGAATTGCACCATCTCAATGCATTCATCAAGGAACTGTATGATTTAGGATTGAGCGCAAGAACTCAAGCACGCATCTTAAGCGGAGTCAAACAATTTTTCCGGTTTCTGTTAATCGAAGGAGAACTGGACAAAGATCCAAGTGAGTTATTGGAGATGCCAAAAATCGGGAAGAAATTACCCGAGGTTATGACGATTGAAGAAGTGGATACCTTGCTAGAGACAATCGATCTGAGCACGCCGGAAGGACATCGGAACAAAGCCATTCTCGAAACACTCTATAGTTGTGGATTACGCGTTTCTGAGTTAGTCAACCTGAAATACGAAGACATCTTCTTTGACGAAGGATTCATCCGCGTAATTGGTAAAGGAAGTAAACAACGCCTGGTTCCGGTAAGCCCATCAGTAGCCAAAGAGATTGAACTTTACGAAGTCGCGACACGCAATCATATGAATATCAAACCCGGAAATGAAAGTTTCGTTTTCCTGAATCGTCGCGGGGCAAAACTAACGCGGGTAATGATCTTCACGATTATTAAAAATCTTGTTGAAAAAGCAGGAATCCGAAAAAACATCTCTCCACATACCTTTCGACATTCATTCGCCACGCATTTATTGGAAGGTGGAGCAAATCTCAGGGCCATTCAGGAAATGTTAGGACATGAATCCATTACTACAACGGAAATCTACACCCATTTAGATCAGGGTTATTTGAAAGAAGCAATCATCTCCTTTCATCCAAGAAACAAAAAAGATTAGGCTTTAAAAACTACCATTAGGTAAGCCGAGATCAACGTAACAAATACAATGCTTGCAACAACTGCAACTTTTTCGGTAGTAGTAATGCTGCGCTTCGTTTGGAATATGGAATCAAAAACTGTGCTAACGAATTTTTCCATGACGTTGAGTTGTTTCGGTTGATTGATAGATCAAATGTATGGCACTTTTGTAGAATAACCTAAACGAAATTCACTGGTCAAAAGTGGATACCGCTAGAGTTAAGCACTTAACGGTTTTAGCGCGTAATGTTATATTTTCATTAAGCAGAATTAAGCGTTACTTAACCTGCAACTACTTCACCAAACAAGTCGTAATGCTCGGCGTGCGTGACTTTCACGTTTGCGAAGTCTCCCAAACGAACATAAGCATCTGATTTTTTGACCAATACCTCGTTGTCCACTTCAGGAGAATCGAACTCTGTACGACCGATGAAGTAATCTCCTTCTACTCTATCAAACAAGACACGGAAGATTTTCCCTACCTTCTCTTGGTTTAATTCGTAGCTAATCCCAGATTGCAACTCCATGATTTTATCTGCACGCTCTTGCTTTACTTCTTCCGGAACATCGTCTTCAAAGTTGAATGCATGAGTATTCTCTTCATGAGAATAGGTAAAGATTCCCAATCGGTCGAAACGAGAACGTTCCACCCAATCGTACATTTCCTGAAAATCTTCTTCCGTTTCTCCCGGATATCCAGCAATTAATGTCGTTCGAATAGCAATTCCCGGAACGCGTTTACGCATTTCAGCAATCAACTCTTCCGTTTTCTCACGTGTAATTCCACGTCGCATCGCTTTCAGCATTCGTGTCGAGCCATGTTGCAATGGAATATCGAGGTAGTTACATACCTTCTCGCTTTTATTCATCACGTCCAGTACGTCCATCGGGAATCCACTTGGGAATGCATAGTGCAATTTGATCCACTCGATTCCTTCCACTGCTTCCAGTTTTTCCAACAATTCAGCCAGTGCACGTTTTCCGTAAAGGTCCAATCCGTAATATGTGAGATCCTGAGCGATCAACATTAATTCTTTCACACCTTTCGCTGCCAGTCCTTCTGCCTGTTTCACCAAATCTTCTATCGGTGTAGACTTATGTTTTCCACGCATTAATGGAATCGCGCAGAATGAACAAGGACGATCACACCCTTCGGCAATTTTAAAGTAAGCGTAGTGCGATGGAGTTGTCAACAAACGCTCCCCAACCAATTCGTGCTTATAATCGGCTTTCAAGGTTTTCAGCAATCGAGGCAAATCTCTCGTTCCGAAATACGCATCAACCTCAGGAATTTCCTTTTCTAAATCTTCCTTGTAACGCTCAGACAAACACCCAGTAACGTACACTTTGTCTACCAATCCTTCTTCCTTCGCCTCAGCATATCGAATAATGGTATCGATGGATTCCTGCTTCGCATTGTCAATGAAACCACACGTGTTGATGATCACAATCTCCGAATCATCCTGCTGCGCTTCATGCTCTACTTCGAATTTATTCGCCTTCAACTGCGCCATCATCACCTCGGAATCAAAGATATTCTTGGAACACCCTAACGTCACGACGTTCACCTTGTTTTTCTTAAGCGTCTTTGTTTTCATGCCGCAAAGATACGAACAGTAGGCGGAATCATGAATATGGAATAAAGAATAAGAATTATAGCGCACTGAGCGGAGCCGAAGTGCAACTTGACAATTGTGTTCACATTTCGACTCCTTTCGACAAGCTCAAGACATCGCCGTTCAATGTGCATCTTTCCCTATCATGATTCATAATTCAATATTCAATATTCCAATTTGGTATTATATTTGACTTATACCAGAAAAACAAGATTATGAAACGACTCGCCTTTATTCTCATACTGCCATTGGCATTCGCTTGCAAGACACAGGAGAACGCTGTAAAGGAATCAGCTGACCCAACAACAGAACCAGGAAACGGATCAGTAGAAATCACTGCGAATTCAGAGGAAGAAACGGGTTCGGATGAAGAAACGGGAGATTCTTACACAAAGCCACAAAAGCCGTACAGAACGAAAGCTAAGTTAGGAGAAATAGGAAGAAAAACAGATCACTACAACATTGTGAGCGCTGAAATTGAAGGAGCACTACTCTTCATGAAGATTGAGTATTCCGGAGGATGTGCAGAGCATAACTTTGAGTTCATAGGAAGTCAGGCCATTTCAAAGTCACTTCCACCGCAACGCGCAGTGATGTTGATGCACGACAACGGAGACGATATGTGCGAAGGTTGGGTACAACGCGACATCGAAATTGACATTTCAGAATTAGCCTATAAACAGGAAAAAGGAAGCGAAATTATACTTAATTTGGAGGGATACGATGAACCTTTAAAATTTGTATTCCCATGAAGATAGGAGTATTACTCTCTGGCTGTGGCGTTTATGACGGTGCAGAAATTCACGAAGCAACTTTAACTTTATTATCCATTGCAGAAATCGGTGCTGAAGCCGTTTGTATTTCAGTGGATCGCGACCAACACCACGTGGTAAATCATACCAATGGTGAGGAAATGAACGAAACGCGCAACATGCTTGTGGAAGCAGCCAGAATTGCACGAGGAAACATTTCCAACATCAACGAAGTAAATCCCGCGGACATTGACGGATTGATTATTCCCGGAGGATTCGGAAGTGCTAAAAACTTTACGAATTGGGCATTCGAAGGACCGGACGGAACCATTCTTCCCGAAGTAAAATTATTGATCGTCAATATGCTTAACGTTGGAAAACCTGTTGCTGCTTTGTGCGTAAGCCCGGTGGTAATGGCAAAAGCATTGGAAGGTTCTGAAATCAAAGCGAACATGACTATTGGTAGCGATCAGGAAGCTTCTCCATATGATATCCCTGGCTTTTCCGGAGGATTGGAATCTTTGGGAGCTACTACGGAAATGAAGACAGTTCGTGAAATTTTGATCGATTCTTCCAATAAAATCATCACCGCTCCGTGTTATATGATGGACGCGGATATTTTGGATGTTCGTAAGAATGTTCGATCGGCTGTAGAAGCACTTCGTGACCTTGTTTAATTAATTTTCAAGTTATACTGGAGGTTTATATAACCGAAATGTTAACAATATTCCCAGGGAATTGTGGGAAACTCAACCTGGGCACCAACTGTGTTTGGGTTAGAATCGTTTAAATTTGTACTGTAAACTCGCTATCGGCGAAACGAAAAAATTATTATGGACGTATTTGGTAAGAAAGGAAACAACGCCAATCTATCAGAGTCAATTGGACTAAAAAACCTCGGAAATCAATTTTGGAACCTATCCCCAGCGGAACTTGTTGAAGATACAATCATCAACGGTCAGGGAGTATTGACCGACACCGGAGCAATCGCTATCGAAACTGGCGAATTTACTGGTCGATCCCCTAAAGATCGTTTTATTGTTTGCGACGAGAAGACGGAAGATGCCGTATGGTGGGGAGATATCAACATTAAATTTACTCCGGAAAAATTTGATGCACTTTACGACCGCATGAAGGCGTACCTGAACGGAAAAGACGTTTACGTGCGTGATGCATACGCTTGTGCTGACGACAATCATCGTTTGAACTTGCGTGTAGTTACAGAATATCCATGGTCAAACATGTTCGCATACAACATGTTCTTGCGACCAACAGATGACGAAGTTCAAAACTTCACTCCTGACTGGCATATTGTAAATGCTCCAGGATTTGTTGCTGATCCGGAAATCGACGGGACACGTCAGCATAACTTCGCAGTGATCAACTTCACAAAGAAAATGATCATCATCGGAGGTACAGGATATACAGGAGAAATCAAAAAAGGAATTTTCTCTGTATTGAACTTCATCCTTCCACACGAAAAGAATGTATTGTCAATGCACTGTTCTGCTAACATCGGTAAAGATGGTGATACAGCAGTATTCTTTGGATTGTCAGGAACAGGAAAAACAACATTGTCTTCAGACCCGAACCGTCGTTTGATCGGAGATGATGAGCACGCGTGGGCAGATGGTTCTGTATTCAACTTCGAAGGTGGGTGTTACGCGAAAACAATTGATTTGTCACGCGAGAAAGAACCTCAAATCTACGATGCGATTAAGTTCGGAGCAATTTTGGAAAACATTGGCTTCAAAGAAGGTTCATCTACACCAGATTACACGGATGGGTCCATTACACAGAATACGCGTGTATCTTACCCAATTCATCATATTGACAATATCGAGCCATCATCTAAAGGAGGATCGCCTAAAAACATCTTCTTCCTTACATGTGATGCGTTCGGTGTTTTACCTCCGATCTCAAAATTGACAACGGAACAAGCAATGTACCACTTCATGTCTGGTTACACAGCGAAAGTTGCCGGAACGGAGATGGGAATTACAGAGCCACAAACAACGTTCTCAGCATGTTTCGGAGCGGCGTTCTTGCCATTGCACCCTGCTAAGTACGCTGAATTACTTGGAGAAAAACTAGATAATTCAGATGTGACTGTATGGATGGTGAACACTGGATGGTCCGGAGGATCTTACGGAGTTGGTGAGCGTATGAGTTTGAAATACACGCGTGCAATGATCACTGCTGCAATGAACGGTCAGTTGGATAATGTAGAATACATCAAACAACCAGTATTTGAATTGGCAATTCCAACTTCTTGTGAGGGAGTTCCTTCAGAGATTTTGAATCCAAAAGATACATGGGCAGACAAAGCTGCATTCGATGAGACTGCAAATAGCCTTGCCAACAAATTTGTTTCAAACTTCGAGGAATATCAGGCTGAAACGAGCGAGGCAATTCTCTCAGCTGCACCGAAGGTTATGGCGTGATCAGTATTGAGTTTGAGAATTGAGGCTTGAAGTTTCAATTTTAACATACTAGGCCCTGACGAAAGTTGGGGCTTTTTTTATTTAATTGCATAATTATTAACCGGGTCAACTATTTCAAACCACTTTCGAAATTGAAGAAAACTCGCATTTCATTTTTCTCATTAATGTGAATGAAGGTCTGCCGTAGAATTTATATATTATAAGTACATGATAACCATTTTCTTCTTTGCCGTTTTCATTGGGCGGCTTATTTACTTAAACTATTCTCGACCTTCAAAAATCACCAAAAAGTATCAATCTGGACTGGCTGTACCCGCCCTGTTGATAGCCATCATATTAGGTCCAATTCTAATTGTAAATATCTTTCAGGAGCCCGGTCGAACACTGACAAACGAAGAGATCATTGAATTGGCATTGGAAAAACCCTTTGATTCAGATTTGCAAGAAGCGTTTAACTATGTCATGAACCAGGAACCGAAGAATCTTCCGGTTCGTTTTACCTTAATTGAAGAAGCCAGCAATCGCTACATTGTTGATGAAAACAAAGAAGGATTAAAAGAATTCACCTTCTCTGAAGACTCCATAACGCAACGACAGAGTCTCGCATATGTATACGCACTGTACTTTCCCAGAGATTCCGAATTGGTGCTTCCATTAAAGAATGGTCCTTTTTATAATTATATCAATGGCACCCGTTATGCACATTTGGGACAGTACGATAAGGCGTATGCGTCTTTTTCCAAATCACTACAAAAGGAAGCAACAACGGAGCGCATGCAAGGAAAATGCTTCTCCATCCTGATGAATTCTCCATATTACGGCAAGGAAAAACTGGCAGAAGATCATGATTTTTTAAGTGAATTTCCATTAAACATTCAACGCTACATATACTATCAATCAGGACAGGTACTGCCCTACCTTGGAACAATTGCATTGGCTTCGTTTGAGCAACCTTTGTTCATTGCGTTATTTGCGGCACTCGTGATTTCAATCTGTTGGCTTGTTTTTATTCGTAGTCTCGACATCTTCCGAAAAGAACGATGGGTTGATGTAATAATCGTTTTTCTACTTGGAGCGTTCTTAACTCATTTTTGCTGGATTGGTTATGATTATGCACGTTTCACATGGGGCTTTGCTATCTCTGGTGATTTCATAAACGACTTTATTTATTGCGTCGGAGTTATTGGAGTGGGCGAAGAAATTGTGAAGCTGATTCCCTGGATTACCTTTATTTACCTCGCCAGAAAAGCAAAAGAGCCCTATGATTATTTATTGTACGCCTCCGTTTCTGCTTTGGGGTTCGCATTTATGGAAAACTTCTCTTACCTCGAGGAACCAGGGAATATTTCAGGAAGATCCATATTAAGTACAGTAATGCACATGTTCGCAGCTTCTTTGGTCGCCTATGGATTCATCCTCGGGAGATATCGTGCCAAAATAAGGTTCTGGAAAGTAGTTTTTCCCATTCTAGGATTCTTCGCTGCTTCCTTTGCACATGGATTTTACGATTTCTGGCTCATTTCCCCTGCTGCAAAATCACTCTCGATTATCACCTTTATTTTCTTCGTTGGAACAACAGCAATTTGGTTCCAGATGATCAACAACGCCATGAACAATTCGCCGTATTATCTAGCGAGAAGTTTTAATCCGAGATATCAAATACATATCCTGAGTATTGGATTGATTTTAGTAATGGCTGTAGAGTATATTATTCTATACTACGAATATGGAACAGCCTCCGCGAATGATTTATTGAATTCAAGAGGCTGGATGATCCCATTATTCTTGAGTTTCATTACGCTTTTGCTATTCGAGTTTGAAGTAGCCAAAGGTAGATGGAGGAATATCCAATTCAAATTTTTTAGTTGGGTTCCAGGAATGTCGGGGCAATCAGAAATAACAGAGGAATTGGGTGTTGACAACTCTGAATTCGAAGGTCTGGAATTACGTTTGTTTGTTCCGAAATCAAATCGATATGTTGGCCCCAAATTTCCGGTAAGAGCGAAATGCATAGGATTAATAACGGTATCCGGTTCGAAAAACTGGTGTCTGTTTCGTGTCGAATCATCTTTCAATTATCCTGGTCATCGCAATGATTACTTCATTATACGTACGAAGGAGAACTATGCACGACTGGATCAGGACAAAGTTGAAGTTCTTTTATTATTTATTCCAGATTCAGTGGAACTGGACGGAAGTCCACTAAATACTAATGAATTACGATATACAGGGAAGGCATTCTCACGCCCAATTTAAACTTTGCCCCCAACAATTGGTATAAGGGGGACTTAAAAAATAATACGTTATGATTTCTGTTGAACAAACGAAGGACTTTGAAACGATTACGAGACTAAACGAAACTGTTCAGTCCTGGCATCATGCGCATTACCCGGATCAATTCAAACCTTTCGAATTTGATTCCATTTGTGCAGCCATCAAAGAAATGATGGAACGAGATGATTGTGTATGTTTCGAAGCAAAATTCGATGGAACTTCCTGCGGTTATGCCTTATGTTTCCTGATGGAGCAATCCGAGAATGCATTTCAGTACAGTTTCAATTTCCTTCAGTTGGACCAAATTGCAGTACTTCAGGAATTTCAAGGAAAAGGCGTAGGAGAATCTCTTGTGAAAGCTGTCGAATCATTCGCCCGGAAGAACTCTATTCGGGAAATCCGTTTGGACCATTGGAGCGACAATTCAAAGGCTGCTCAATTTTTCGGAAATTCAGGATTTACGCATTATAACCTTCGGATGCATAAAATCGTGAATTCGTAATTCGTATGTACGATCGACAAACGAAAAAGCCCCGCATCTTTTCAGATTTCGGGGCATTTAAACTTAAATCTCAATTATATGCTATCCGTTTACGCGGGCGTTCACTTGCATCCATCCACCGCCGTTCTCACAATTAAGTCCTTTGGCTTTGAAGTACTGTGTCGCCTGACCGCTACGCCCTCCACTTAAACAACAGAATAGAACTGGTTGTTCCAATCCCATTACTTCTTCTTCTCTTCCCTGGATCTCCTGCAACGGAATGTTGATTGATCCGGCCACGTTTCCTCCTGCGAATTCTCCCGCAGTTCTTACGTCTACTATAGTTTTGTAATCCATCTTTGTTTTATTGTTTTCTACAAATGTATAACCCAAAAAAAGTTCTTCGCGTAACCAAAGTTACATCTTGCGAACCTCAGTGAATCAGGGTTAGTACTATTCAATCTGTTTTTTCCGAAAGTAATCAATGGCGTTGGGAAACGCCAGAATTGCGTTGGGAAACTACAAATCCACTGTTTTAGAATTCATCATTTCTTTTCAGATGAATATATAAATCCATCAATCGCCAACAATTATGAAGTTTGCCCTACTCTCTCTACTGCTTGCGTTTCTTCCGCAATTGACTTTTGCCAAAGTTGAAATGAAATCTTTCTATTTCAAATCGAATACAAGCGAATTACAGCCTGATTCCAACGAGGAACTGGAAGAGCTGAAACGATCCATGAAAGAATTCAATATCCAACTCATCGAATTGAATGCCTACACTGAGAATACGCAATTCAACAAGGACGATAAAAGCCTGGCACAAAAACGCATTAACTATACTTTGAAATCCCTGGAAGCCGAGGACAAAAACCTCACCGTTAATAATTTTGGAAACGATCGAATCAAATTGGATTTTAATCCTCTCAATTGGGAACGGGTAGATATTTACTTCGTAAAGTACGAATCTGTCATTGCGTCAAACGATAACTTTCAGGAGAATACCCATCAACCCTTACAAGGTTTTAGCATGCTGCAGGATGAAGAGCCTAATAATCCAGTAAGTACTATTGTTGAATCAAACGAAGCAGAGGAGTTGAATGAAGTAAATCACGTGAACTTGCATTTGAACTTTGTTGAGGGCAAAGCCAGAATAAGACAGTCTTCAGAAGAAAACCTGGACTTCTTGTTGGAAATACTCAAAAGGAATCCTACTCTGAAAGCGAACATTCGTGGTCATGTTTGTTGTGGAGATAACATGAGCATTAGCAAAAGACGCGCAAGAAGAGTTCATCGCTACCTGATAAAAAATGGAATTGATAGAGATCGCCTTCAACATGAAGGACTCAGCAACTCAGAACCTTTGGTGAGCCCTGAATTGACCTCTCATGACAGAAGAATGAATCGCCGCGTTGAAGTCGTGTTCAACGAGTATATACAACTTTAAATTAGCCCTTTACTACAGGAAATACTTCCTGACTTCCTTTCAATTCTATGAAGTAGACACCCGTTGCCAAATTCGAAAGGTTAATCTGATTGGTCAGATTCTTCAGCTCACCTTCCGCTACCATGCGTCCGTTGTTGTCCATGACTATAAACGTCGTTCCAAGAAGTTGTTCGTTCGACAAGTCAATGTGCACCATTCCGTTGGTAGGATTAGGATACAATGAAATCTCCATTCCGTCCAATTCAGCGATACTCAAAGTATTCAGAATAGTCACGTCAACTGTAGAAGTACATCCATTGTCATCTGTTACCGTTACCTGATACGTTCCTGCGCACAATCCTACAACGGTATCATTGGTTGTTGAGGATGGATCATCCCATAGATACGTAAACGGCGGAGTTCCACCTTGCATCCCGACAACGGCACCTCCATCGCAGGTTCCAATAGAATCGTTCCAATACGTATTGATATTCGAAATGAGTTCATCTGGTTCCAAAACTTCCATGCTATCACTGAGGATACAACCAAGTGAATCGGTAACCACAACACTGTACCATCCTGCAGATAGTCCAGTATTTGCGCTGCTCGTTTCTCCATTCGACCAATCATATTGATATGAAGACAATCCGCCCGTAACCAGCGCATCCATCGATCCAGTAGCTCCTCCGTGACACAAGACATTCAGTGTGTTCAGAGATAACAACAAGGTGTCGGGAGCCAAAAGTTCCACGGAATCGGTACCGAAACAGCCTCGGAGCGTATCGTTTAAGTTCACATAATACATCCCGGAATTCAAACTATCAACGTAAGCAGTCGTATCACCAAAATTCCAGGTTACTGTTGTATTTGTAGAATCGCTTAAATGAAGATTCACGAAACTGGTCGCCATTGGATCCGATGCACAAATAATTGGACCAACTGTCATACTATCAATAATAGGAGTCGCATCTTGAACCAGGACAGAATCCACTACTACACAACCATCCATGTGTGTAATCGTAACAACATTCCATCCCTCCACCAGGGAAGTGGCCGTTTTCGTGCTGTCTCCAGAAACCCAATCGAACCCGCAAGAGCTAAACATACACGGACATCCTGAACTGTTCACGTACGAGAATCCATCATTTCCTCCCGGACACGTTGGAGGTTGCGTTCCTCCGAATGTAATATCATAAGGATCGACTGCTGTATACGTGTTCTCCGTGGTACAGCCCGTTGCATCTGTTACAAGAACAGAATACGTCCCAATGTCCATGGAATCGATTGTATTGATGATTTCTCCAGTGTTCCACAAGAATGTGAATGGAGCTACTCCCGTTACCGGAGATACTGTTACCGTTCCATCCCCAAATCCATTACAGGTAATATTCTGAAAGTTGGAAGAGGTAGTAACGGATCCGCAAGGCATTCCTTCGTAATTGTAATGTCCGTCTTTATGAGTTCCCTGATAACCTCCCCAGGCAATTCCCACAGGTGGAATGGCATCCGTTCCTTCCAGACATTTCAGATAAAAGCCTTTATCTCCCATTGGATTCAGACTATCTGCCCGATATCCGTATACAAAATCAAGGAATCCGTTGTTGTCCAAATCTTCGATCAAAACTGTAGTAGCAAGGTTCACTCCAGGCTCTGTAATACTCATTGGCGTTACCACATCATTCTGAAAGTCGATGCTCAACACCTGGTGTGAGAACGATGTTCCATTGTGATAATTCAATGATACGATGGCTTCGTCCCTTCCGTTTAAATCCGTGTCAACTGCAGAAGAAGAACCATATTGCATTGCTCCAATACTGTCTTTCCAGACCATAGTTCCGGTAGCACCATCAATAAGGATTTGATAGAAATCGGTAAAGGTAGGAGCTGCTCCTTTGTACACGACACCAAAAACATCCGGTGTAGCGTCTCCGATGAAATTCCCAATCGTTGGTCCGGCACTTGATTCCGTTCCGGGATTATCCACCTCCCACATAAGGGTATTCGTACTTCCGTTGAAACACCTGACGGTTCCATCATAGGCTACATCGATAATATCCAAAACTCCATCATCGTTCATGTCGGCAACACTCGCCGGAGCAATAAATCCAAGAGAAGGGTCCGAAACAAGTTGTACCGAACTCTCCAGGTTATCCGCCATTAAATCAGCCAGCGTTGTTCTCCAAAGTGAACCTTTATCATTCTCTCCTCCCGACCCATAAATAATGTGCAATTCATTGTTGAACTCAAAAACGGTCGGCGAACAATAGGTTTCTTCTCCGTCAGGCATGGTATCCATTGCCAGAACATTCCCATTCATTGCATCCAAAACCATTAGCAATCCCGGTTCGCGCAACGTATCCCAAGGCGGCAAAGCATGATTTCCTCCGTTGGCAACTAGTATGTCCTCTACTCCATCTGAGTTCTGATCCGGAATAAACTGTGGATTGTAGAAATTGAACCATCCGCTATCTACCGCTTGTGTTGTTGAGTACGGGAAGAATTCCCAAATCATGTTCCCGCTACTACCGTCGATCGCGTAAAACTGAGCATATCTACCACCAACAAACACGTCTTTGATTCCATCGCTCGTAATATCCATGAATTGCGCCGATCCGAACATTTCATCTTCTGCATAAAAATTCCACAGAATCGAACCATCAACACCGTTAATCGCATTCACACCGTTGGATTCCGGCTGACCGTCCAATCCACCGCCGATGACAATATCCAAAACACCGTCAGAGTTAAGGTCGATTGCTCGAGGTGAAGACAACGTGGTGGAAGTATCCAGAAATGCCGACCATTTCAGTGATTGTCCAAATCCAACCGTAGCAAACGCAACAAGGGATATCAGTAACGCAGTGAGTTTCATGTTATAGCAATTGTGACGTAAAAATACAATCTTTTCTATTGAGAAGCTAGGTACAAGACTTCGAAGGACGATTCATAATGCACATTGAGCGTAGCCGAAATGTGCACCATTTCTTATTCATAATTCAACATTCACATCTCGGCACTTCGGTGACCGTTATTCAATATTCATTACTCAATATTTCGTATTCTAACTCACCCTTCAACCTTCAACCGGCTCAGCACAAGTGTGTCCTATAACCGTCATTCATTATTCAATATTCTTAATTCATTATTAAAAAAGTTTACCTTTCAAAAATCCTGACATCTGTAGGAAAGAATTACTATGACAGAAATGGAAAAAGTCGTAATCAACAAAGACCAGACGCTTATGGAGCTCTATCGAAAGCTACCTGATATCAAGCGATTTCTAGCTTCGTTGGGTTGCCCTACAAAAGATGTCGAGGATGTGTTTCAGGAAGCATTACTCATTTTCTCACGAAAAATTGATGAACCGGATTTCGAACTCACGGTTGCCCCTTTTCACTATGTGAAGAATACCTGCAAGTTTATTTGGTACAATGCGAGTAGAAAGAATGCAAAAATGCGTACGGATGAAATTTCAGACACACCGGATATTGACGACAATCAATGGATGGAAAAAGAACTGAAGTTGCGCCGGATTGAAACCGCTATTACTAAGATTGGACAGAAATGCCAACAACTCTTGAAAATGTTCTACGGTGGAGGCGCCACTATGTCGGAAATTGCCAAAAAGCTTGGTTTACGTAACGACAAAGTGGCAAAAGCACAGAAGTATCGCTGTATTCACAAGGTGAAAGAGGTTATCGAAAACACCGATGACTCCAGTGATGATTACTCATTCTTAAAATCGTAGATCATGAATCCAGAATTGACAAAACTTATAGAACAATATTTATCCGGAGAGTTGTCATCAAGCGATGCACAAGCCTTCGAAGATCGCATGGCAAAGAATGAAACCTTGCGTGATGCGGTAAAACAACAAAGAGAAGTCCACGATGGCGCGAAACGTGCCTATCAACGACAGCAAATCCAAAAGATTGGCAAACGTTATCATTTCCGTAAAAATCTACTCAAAGGAGGACTAAGCATTTTGATCGTAGGTGCGATTGCAGCGGCAAGCTTGTTCGTGTACAATCAATTTAATAGCGAAGATGAGATCCCGGTGCTTACAGAAGAGGTGAAAGCCAAACTTGACAAACAAGCACCGATTGATCTGGATGCACAGTATTTCGTTATTCCGGAAGATGGCGGTGTGGTGCTTTCCGAAGACGGCGTATTGATCTCTGTTCCGAAAGGAGCGTTCATGCACAACGGAAAACCCTACAACGATCCTGTGGCGGTTCAGTTTCAGGAAGCTATCGATGGTTCTGACATCATGCAAAGTGGATTAAGCACCACGTCTAACGGAGAAATGCTGGAAACAGGTGGAATGATTAGCGTTACAGGCTATACCATCGATGGTGAACCGCTGGATTTCAATCCAAAAGTCGGAGTGTATGTGCAGATGCCTATTCAGGATAACCGAACCGATATGCAACTGTATGATGGCGAAGTACAAGCCGATGGAAGCATCAATTGGGTTGATCCCAAGCCTTTGGAAAAGATTCCAGTTCCCGTGGCAATGTCTGAATTGGACTTCTACCCTTCTGGATATGAGAATTACCTGGACAAGCAGAAATGGAAGACTTCCAAAGCATCCAGAGACAGTTTGTATTTGAGTTTTGAGGAAGATGGGTGTGATGATAGAATGCTTCAAGCAAAGCAAATTTGGGACAAAACTTGCTCCTCATGTCACCATCCAACTAAAGAAGGTACTGGACCTGCACTTGCCGGTGTAAGATCACTTTATTGGGAAAAAGGTGTCGGAGACGAAGGTTTAATCAGTTGGGTACGAAATTGGCAGGATGCGGCCGAATCCAATTCATTCCTAGCATCTAGAACTACGCTAACAGGATCAGCAATGCCAGTTTATGGTCAATCGTTCACAGATGATCAAATACTGAGTATCTTCGAATATGTAGATGTTTTGGCGAGCAAAGATATCATTATCAAGGAACCTAAAGTTCAACCAATAACCGACATGGGAATTGATTCTAAGGAAAGGAAATTGTTTCATTTCGCAGATAGTAAATCACTCAACACTTTCAAAGCTATTCCAATTCAGGAAGATTGGGAAGAATTTTCAGAAACGGATTCCACTGATATTTGGGAAGGAGTTGATCAGGTCATGGTAGCGCCAGGTTACATCTACCCTTCCAACGTCCTTGCCTTTTGGAACAAAGGTTTCAACAATACCAATCTGGCAACACGAGATTTCGAACGACGCATGCGTGTCATTCATGAAACGTGCAGCAATGCAGTTCTGGAGGTCTACACAAGTAATATCGATAAATCACTAAAGGAATGTGATGATCAACTTGTTGCCATGGGGTATTCGCAATTCGAGAAATTTGCCGCAGAAAACGTTGGAAAACTAAAAGCCGGGAATCCGCATGTGAAACACCTGAAGCAGTTCTACGAGAAATCGATCAAGCAATTAAAGAACCGAAATAGCAAACTTCAGGAAGCCGAATCTCACCGAAGATCTGAACACGATGTGAAAACACGGAAATCACGCAACGAGGAAGCCAAACGAACCTCGAATCGTGAATCTCAGGCTTACATTGAAGAATTTCAGCACAATTTGAAAAGTGTCTACAAACAGCTTGGATATACCCGAGGATTCACCATTACCAGTGCTAGCAGAAGTTTTCCTCCCGGAGGTGCAAGAAGTGCTGTAAAAAATATTGATCGTCTGGTGGCTGAAGCAACGGCAAACCGAACATCGTTATCGGTCAAGAAGAACGGTAAAACCGCGAAAATCACCTACAACGAGTTCACTTTCGAAGTAAGTAATCCAAAAAAATACATTAAGTTATTCGCTTACGTACTTCCTTATGAATTGAACAGTTATCAGCGAATCGAAGGAAAAAATGGGAAGTTTTCACATCCATTGAACAATGATTTCCGTTACAATATTGCCGTTGTAGGAGTGAAAGAAAATGGATATGAACTTTTCAAGAAATTGAACATCAAAAGCGGGAATCTTGGAAAAATCAAACTCCAAACGGTTTCAAAGAAAAAGCTAGATGCGGATGTGAAACAACTCAATTCAAACAGAGGTATCACACCAATGCGTATTGATTCAGAACTGGAATGGCTGGCACAAGAACGGAAAGACTACAAAGAGCAGAAAATGCGGAAGGAAATGACAGTCTTCCGAGATGAAATTCGAAATATTATTTTCCCTTGTTGCAATAAGGAACAAGTACAATTTCAAGGTCAAGGTCAGGCGCAACAACAGTCTGAAGGCGAAGAAGGCGAATTCGGACTTGATTAATTAGCCTTTTGCCCAAAAAACTGCCATAAAAATTCTTGAGGTACGGTGCGATCACTTTGACACAATCTTTCGTCGGGTGATCGCATTTTTATATATTGCCTGCATGAGAAAACCACTCCGCTCGATCAATACATTACAGGTTGGGATAATCGCTTACTGCCTTCTCTTGTTTGGTTACGTTCTTTTTCGAGCACTCAACCTGTCATTCACTTTTGATGAAGTAACAACCTCTCAAATTGTCAACGGAGATGACTGGGCTAATTTTGGGGCAAGCGCCAACAACCACTTTCTTAATGTAGTACTGATCAAAGCAAGTTTGAAAGTATTTGAACCATCAGAGTTGGTATATCGTTTGCCGAATGTTCTAGGGTTCATACTTTACCTGGTTTACGCTGTGAAAATTGGCAAATTTCTCAAACCAAACGCTCCTCATATCCCGGTAATTCTGCTCACAGCAATGCCATTCATCCTCGATTTCTTCGGGCTGGCAAGAGGCTACGGACTAGCGCTCTCTTTCATTCTTCCCAGCATTTACTTTCTATTGAAATACAACCGTGAAAACAAAATCCAATACGGAATAATTGCGCTCCTATTCGGCATGCTGGCAGTACTCTCCAACTTTACATCGTTCAATTACTTTTTACCTTTCCTCGGAGTTCTTTTTCTGTTCACCCTCCTATCAGGAAAGAAAATTTGGCTGCGCCTGCTAACACTTGGAGCAATGACCGGAGTGTTCCTCTATTTGGTTATTCCAGTTGCGTTCGAACTCAAAGAACGTGGAGAGTTATATTTTGGAGGAAGAAGAAGTTTTTATCATGATACCTTGCTATCATTGAGTCGTACATTCGCGTATCATGAGCTCAATATTTCACTGGCGGACATAGTATTTGCTTTGCTGTTTTTCCTGGCTTTGTTGTTTTCCGGAATCAATATTTTTCGCGCTGTTAAATCCAAAAAGATTGATCACCACCTCGTTTTAGCACTGGTATTTCTATTGAGTATTCTGTCGCCGGTACTCCAGCACGCTATCTTCGATACTTGTTTTCCCACAGAACGTACAGCCGTCCTCTATTATCCTGTTATGATGCTTGTTGTCATCAGTGGAATTGACAAATCGATGTTACGACTTCAAAGTGGATTTCTTACGGTCATTGCATTTCTATTTCTATCGCAAACGATTGTTACTGCGAACACTACTCATTGCTACTCGTGGAAATACGATGCCGGTACTAAAAGCGTCATGGCTTATCTCGAAGACGAACTGGATAGAAACAAAGAACCCGATGTAATAACTGTAGGGATTGATTATCTGTATTCGCCATCAATCTGGTTTTACAGAGATTTGAATTCCCTTGCCAGGCTTGGCTTTCATCAAGTTGTTGAATGCTGGGAATATGATATGCGTTTGGAAGAGCTACAGCCGAAATACTATGGAACCGAAATTATGCGTAAGGACAAACTCTCTCGTGAAGATGCTGATAGAATTGCCTCCAAGAACCTCCATTATTACTACCTGAACGATTTCGTAGTTGGTGAACTAAAGCGACATGGTTATTCGATTACCGTAAAAAAACACTTTCCAAATGCGGGGTCGAGCCTAATTAAAATTGAGAAGTAGGATGTGGAACTATCCTTCCTTTTCAAAAAACTGCCAAAGAGAGTCCTGAGGCACCGGAGCAACCACTTTGACACGTTCTTTCGTCGTCGGGTGATCGTACTCTAATTCCCGGGCATGCAAATGAATCGAACCGTCTTTGTTCGAGCGCTTTGCTCCGTATTTCAAATCCCCTTTAATTATTGACCCAATTTTCGCCAATTGACAACGAATCTGATGATGACGCCCCGTTTCCAGCGTTACTTCCAGTAGATGGTACTTATCCGATGATTTCAACCATTTGTAATGCAACACTGCTTTTTTGGAACCGTCCGTTTCTCGATCGCTCGCATAGGATTTGTTCTGCTTTTCGTTGCGTTTCAAATAATGTGTCAACGTTGCTTCTTTCTGCTCAGGCATTTCCTCCACTACAGCCCAATACACCTTCCGGGTTGACTTCCCTCGGAATTGTTCATTTAGTCGTGACAGTCCTTTACTAGTTCTGGCAAATACAATTGCTCCACTCGTCGGTCGATCCAATCGATGCACTACCCCACAAAATACATTTCCAGGCTTATTGAACTCGACTTTGATGTACTGCTTTACCTTTTCAGACAAGGGTTCATCTCCTGTTTTATCTCCCTGAACGATGTCACCCGCACGTTTGTTGATGACTATTGAATGATTGTCTAAATGAAGTACTTCGATGGACATGGCGGCAAATATCGGGATTTTTCAGCTTCCCCCTCCCCGCACATTGAGGCTCTCGAAATGGAAGGGGACCAGGCGGAGCTTTTTTTAATACTTCAAACTAAAATCAAACGGTTTGAACCGGTCTCTTTTTTTAATCTTATCATCAAAATGTCGAGAGACATTGATATCTCTGTCGAAATGATCATTCATCGCTTCCTTCTTCGTACTGCGCCAATGGTAATTATAAATAGCTTCGCAATTCTCATGTTCAAATATGGTTTTCAGCATGGTTCGATCTGATATCCCACAGGAATGACCAATAATGTGCACTTCAAATTTGGCTCTTTCCTTCTTTAACGGCTCTGGTATACCTGAGACCGGAGTTATACTTTTATCTAAAAATTGCAACATGCGCTCATAGTTACTGTCGCGAGAATAATAATGCGACTTGAAAAATCTGAAATATTCAGAATGATTGAAGTCCTCCAATTCTTTGTAAGATGCATCGACGTCATCACCGTAGCCAAAAATTGGTGGAGTTAAGTTCTCATCATGACCTATTCTGCCATGAATATCGATCCTATCGACCCAATTTCCAGTCTTTTGATCTGAAAGAATTAGATCAACGGTTTTGGTATAATTGAAATTAATAACAAAATCAACAGATTTGTTTATTGTCGAGTTCCCGGTTAGCACTTTTGAAAAGAGTGATTTAAAGTGTCTTTTGGTTTCTAGTAATTCCTGAATTCGATCGGACTCTGCCTCAAGGTATTCAATTAGCTTAGATCGAACTAAACTAAACTCTTCGTTAAGAGTTCTCATTAACCTCACATTGTATTGCTCCCGTTGAAATTGATCGGTGCCCGATTTCTTATTTACGATATCTTTCATGCAAGAGAAGTAAGATCTTTCTATATCCCCCCATAAATCGCAGAACAATAATCGCTCATATAACGGATGTCGTAGCATTAATTCCAAACCACGTTTTCTAAAGGATTCAGGCTGAAGAAACTCTAAATTCCCTATTCCATCTAACTCATTGGTGAAATCAATGAATTTATGCGTAAAACTATTGTGATTTCCTCCGGCGTCGCGTAGAGTCATCTTCCCATTCGAAACACTGTGTACATTTCTTTTCCCTGTGTTAATTAGTTCTAATAACTCCTCCTTAAAAAACCACAAGGCAAAATCCTGATATCCTGTCTTCAGTCCCAGCGATAAATCCAATCCATTTCCTACCAGAATAAGTCTCTTTCTTTCCATCAAATGTGTAATTACCTAAATGTAATAAATCTGTGCAGTTTTTTATTGCCACGTTGCTTATCCTCCCCCTAGCCCCCTCCAAAGGGGGAATAATTATAGCATCGACAATTGAATTTTTGTTCATTGCCCTCCATTTCGAGAGCCTCAATGATCGGGGTTAAAACCAAACGAATTACTAGCTTTGTCAAAAAAATTGAACTATGTCAGTGCACAGCAATGTTAAGAAGGTGACTACTCACGTGCTTCAGGAGATGAAAAATGCCGGGGAGAAAATCACCATGCTTACCGGATATGATTACACAATGGCGCGGATTATTGATACTGCGGGAATTGATGTAATCCTTGTGGGGGATTCTGCCTCGAACGTGATGGCGGGACACGAGACAACGCTTCCAATCACATTGGACCAAATGATTTATCACGCATCTTCTGTGGTTCGTGGTGTTGACAGAGCATTGGTTGTAGTGGACATGCCGTTTGGATCGTATCAGGGGAACTCGAAAGAAGCCTTATCAAGTGCGATTCGAATTATGAAGGAATCCGGTGGACACGCTGTAAAACTGGAAGGCGGACAGGAGATTTTGGAATCGATTTCCAGAATTCTTACTGCTGGAATCCCCGTTATGGGACACCTTGGATTGACGCCTCAGTCCATCTATAAATTTGGAACGTATGTGGTTCGTGCACGTGAAGAAGATGAAGCCCAACGATTGATAGAAGATGCGAAAGCATTGGAAGCTGCAGGATGTTTTGCCATTGTATTGGAGAAGATTCCGGCAGAGTTAGCTGCGAAAGTTGCTCAGGAAGTATCCATCCCAATTATTGGTATTGGTGCGGGTAGCGGTGTCGATGGACAAGTATTGGTAGTACACGATATGTTGGGAATTAACAACGAATTCAGTCCGCGCTTTTTGCGTAAATACCACAATTTATTCCAGGAAATGCTGGGATCATTCCACCGATACATTGAAGATGTTCGAAGCGGAGATTTCCCGAACGAAGAAGAGTCGTACTAAACCCGGAATTGAAAGTGATGCATTTTTTAGCAAAAATGTTGCATTAATAGGTGTTGTATCAGATTTTCTTCGTAATATTGCACCCCCATTGGGGTAGAAGACAAAGAAATTTATTGACATGGATTTTATCAAAGAACTTGAAAACGAACTAGTTGAAACGAACAACCTTCCAGATTTCGGAAGCGGTGACACGATTACAGTTTCATATAAAATTAAAGAGGGTAACAAAGAGCGTATTCAGCAGTTCCAGGGAGTTGTATTGCAACGCAAAGGTTCTGGAGCAACAGAAACGTTTACGATTCGTAAGATGTCTGGAAACGTTGGAGTTGAGCGTATCTTCCCAATTAACTCTCCATTCATCGAGAGCATCAAAGTAAACAAATCTGGTAAAGTACGTCGCGCACGTATCTTCTACTTCCGCGAGCGTACTGGAAAGTCTGCTCGTATCAAAGAGAAACGATCTTTCGCTTAATTTTAAGCACAACGATACGAAAGTCCTGTTCAATCGAGCAGGACTTTTTTTGTGCCAAAAACTTCGGTTATTACTAACCTTATTAGTACCTTACTTCTATGGCGCGTCGCAAATATACCCTACCTCGACTCATCGCCGGCGGGACCCTTCTGGGCTTACTCGTCGTGCTTGCGTATGTTTGCTATCAACAGTTTCGCCCTCCCGCACATGAAAGAAACGAAGGTTTCCGTCCTCTCGCTCCAGGGTTTTATAGTCATGGAATAGATGTGTCCCATTATCAAGGTGAAATCAACTGGCGCCGATTATTAAAGAAATCGAGTGTGAAGATTTCCTTTGTTTTCTGCAAGGCAACAGAAGGAACATCACTTGTTGACAATCGTTGGGAAGAGAATTACAAAGCTTTGCGCAAACGAGAAATTCCCGTTGGGGCGTACCATTATTTCAAACCAGAGAAAGATGTAGCGAAACAAGCACGTTTCTTTCTGAAACACTATCAACCCAAACAATCGGATTTACCTCCAGTAATTGATGTTGAAGAGGAAAGCTCAAGTCCTGTGAAGCTAAGAAACGACGTAAAACGATGGATGGGTATCGTTAAGAAGAAAACGGGACGCCAACCTATCATTTACACCAACTACCATATGTTTTCGACCATTTTCAAGCCGTACTTCAGGAATTACTCCTTCTGGATTGCGAACTACAGCGATCGCCCGGAACGTATGCAGGATGATCGAATTTTATATTGGCAATACTCCGATCAGGGCATGATTCCCGGAATTCAAGGACATGTGGATTTGAATATGTCGAAGGTGAAATTTTAAATGAAAAAACGGTCTCGTTTTCACGAAGACCGTTTGAAATTCTGAATGATGAGTTATGAATTATCGAATTAATTGCACTCAATCATTCCTTTTGAAAGGGTTATTCTATAATTATTAATCACATTTCATAATACACACTTCGGCTTCGCTCAGTGTGCATATATTATAATTCATAACTCATAATTCCAAATTCATAATTCCAATTTACATTCCCGTAATCACGAATTCTGTTCTACGGTTTTGAGCTTTGTTCTCTGGCGTTGTGTTCGGAACTTTTGGCTTGGTTTGACCATATCCTTTCGATGTCAAACGTTTCTTATCAATTCCCTGAGAAATCAAAAAGTCCTTCACCCCTTCCGCACGATCTTCGGAAAGAACAAGGTTTTTCTGAGCAACACCCTCGTTATCCGTGTGTCCTTCGATAGACACTGAAATGTTTGGATTCTCCTTCAAGAAACGAGCAAACCCTTTCAGAATAAATTTAGAACGATTACTTAATTGAGATGAAGCGGTACTATAGAGAATGTCGTTGATTTCATACGCCACACCGATCTTCAATTCTTTCACTTCAAGATCATTCCCCTTAATAGTTACGTCGTCATCTTTGAATTCCGTTTTCTCAATCAGCTTGGAGTCGAATGCGTGACCTTCTTTCTTTACGGTTACCATAACGTCTTGCTTCGTCTTCGTTTTCACAATCGCTGCATACTTTCCGTCATCTCCGTTTACTTTGACCTCCTGAATTTCATCCGATCCTTCATAAGCAATCTCAATAGTTGCCCCCTCAACAGGATCTCCTGATTCGTCTTTCAACTCTCCTTTCAACAAGGCTACTGACTGCGGACGTGCTTCTTCGTACAATTCAAATGAGTAAATATCCCAGTTTCCACCTTTCGCGGAGGAGAAATAAGCGATTTGTCCATCAAGTGCAACGAATAATCCCAACTCGTCTTCCTCTGAGTTAATCGGATAACCAATGTTCTTAGGTTCCGTCCAACTTCCATCTGGCTGCTGACGAATGTAGAAAATGTCCAATCCTCCTACTCCAACACGACTTTTAGTAGATTCCGATACGAAATATAATGTTTCACTATCCTGGTGCAGGAACGGACTTTTGTCTTTTCCATCCGTATTAATCAGATCAAATGGTTTTGCTTGCCCCCAGGTTCCATCTGGCTTGCGCTTCGCCACCATGATATCGTTATTTCGTGTTGTCAAACGATTTGCCGTATAATACAGTGTGTTTCCATCAGCAGACAATGAAGGTTGCCCTTCCCATCCATTAGGAGTGTTGATTTCTGGTCCCAATCGTTCCAATGGTGTCCATGTGTAATCATTACCTCCGCTTCCGGAACGCATGTAAGTAGTACTGTACAAATCACAGTTTCGGTAATCCTGCCCTTGTACTTTCTCATCTTTACAGGCACAAATGATCATTTCTTTGTTATCCACAGATAAAGTAGATGCTCCATAGCTTTTCACTGAACCATCATTAAATGGAGGCTGCAATGGAGTACCGGTATCAAACTGCGATTTATAATCAGGACGGAACGAAAAGGTAAACTCCTCTACGGTTTCAGAATGGAAAGTCGTTACTTCTTTATCTACCATTCTCGAATAAAAAATCAACTCATTGTCCGGAGAAATCATTGGGAAATACTCATGCGTTCCTGAACTTACATGCTTCACGACCACCGGATTGAATGGAACTTCCGTTGTCATAACTTCGTTCTCGTATTCCAGATCTCCAACTACTTCAGCTACATCCTGTAAACGTTTATTATGATCTGATGAATACTTGCTTCGGTCTGTATGATCATATGCCTGAAACGCTTTGAACCATTTGATGGCACCATCCATATCACCTTGAGAATATCGGATTACACCTAAGTAATAGGAGCAATTTGAGTGATAATCACTACAAATCTCGAGGGTCTGTTTGAATAACTTTTCAGCCTTGGCGAACAGTCGATCTCCCTTATCCGGGTTCGGATCACGATCGTATGCTTCTACTCCAAGTTCATACGCGTACATGGCGAACTCATAATAAGGAGTGGCATTTTCTTCGTCTTCTTTAATTGCTTTGTTGAAATTATCGACGGCTTCCTGGCTGGTTTTTGCAGCTTCAGCGGCTTTCAGATATTTTTGAGCTTTTTTGTTTGGGGCTTGACACCATTCGGCTTCTTCCTGAGCGGACATGGTAAAAGAGCAAGCAAGAATTAATAAGGAGCAGTAATATTTAACCATTACACGAATCATTTTAGCATTGAGAGGGAAACAAAATCCGTACCCAATTATTTATATCGTGCATTTCACCGAAAGGTTACACGAAAAACAAGGAAAAATTGTCCTTGTTTAACGACTCGCCAAATCCTTTATTGCAGATTGAATATCGGGAAATTGAAATACTGCCTTGTTGTCATTGAGAACTTTAGGCTCCACATAACTGCTTTTCAGTACCAGAGAGGCTTCCGTACCGATAATGACACTTCCGATTTTCAGCAGGAATGCAGGGGCAGGAAAACCAAAAGAACGATTATGTGCCTTTCGCATCGCTGCCATGAATTCACCGTTGGTAATTAAATCAGGCGCACACATATTTACAGGTCCGGAAATTTGATCGTTCTCCAAAAGGACATCTTTTACCACGGAACAAAAATCCGTCACATGCATCCACGGGAAGTACTGTTTTCCAGAGCCTTGTTTTCCACCTCCGTAGAGTTTGGTCAATTTTGCAATTAAGGGATAACTCCCATCCTCTACTCCGAGAATTACTGAAGTTCGCATCAAAACCTTGCGTGTGTCGGGAGCATATTTTAAACACGCCGCTTCCCACTTTTTTGTTACTTCAGCGAGAAAATCGGTATCGAAATCTGTCGCGGTCTCATCCTGTGGTGTGTCGAATGATTCTTTATAAATGGATACTCCTGAAGAATTCAACCAAACTTTAGGTGGATTTTCACATTGTTCAATCGCCTGACCAATGGCTTCTGTTGTAAGGACTCTGGAATTGAGAATCGCCGTTTTGTTTTTGTCATTGTGTCGACAATTCACCGATTTACCACTAAGATTAATCACAGCGAAGGCTCCTTCCAACTCACTACTCCAATCTCCTACTGTCTTGCCATTCCACAAGACATTCCTACCGCCCGGAATTTCCTCAGGACGCCGTGTCAACGTGATTACTTCAAATTTCTCTGCTAATATTGGCACCAAATGCCTTCCGATAAAACCGTTCGCCCCGGCCACTATAACTTTCTTCATCTCTGCGATTCTTCTTCCTTCTAAGTTACTCAATTCTATCGACCGCTGGTCATTTTTTACACGACCCTGCGCGAAGTTTGGCTATCTTGATCGCTCCAAAACTATTATGAATATGAAAAGAATACTTCTCCTGGCAGGAGCATTGGCTCTTACTTTCAGTGGTATAGCGCAGAAGGACAAAAAAGATGAAAGCAAAGATGACAAAATAGGTTCGGCAATGTCAGCCATGTCGTTCCGTTTGGTGGGACCAGCATTGACATCCGGTCGTATTGCAGATATTGCCGTTGATCCGGAAAATCACGACACATGGTACGTTGCTGCAGCATCTGGTGGTGTATGGAAAACAACCAATCACGGTACTACATTCAATCCTATCTTTGATAATTATGCGTCTTATTCTATTGGATGCGTGACAATTGCACCGACAAACAACCAAACTATTTGGGTTGGAACTGGTGAAAACAACAACCAACGTTCTGTTGCATTTGGAGATGGAGTTTACAAATCATTGGATGGAGGGAAATCCTTCAAAAACATGGGATTGAAATCGTCCGAACACATTGGAAAAATCATCGTGCATCCGGAAAATGAAAACATTGTTTGGGTTGCTGCTTACGGTCCGGTTTGGAGCGCTGGTGGAGAACGCGGTGTTTACAAATCTACCGACGGAGGAGAAACATGGACGCAGACCTTAGAGATTTCAGAACACACGGGAATCGCTGAGATTGCCATTGACCCTACGAATCCTGATATTTTATATGCTTCGGCACACCAACGTCGTCGTCGCGAATGGACCTACATCGGTGGTGGACCGGAATCTGGAATGTACAAATCAACGGATGGCGGTGAAACGTGGAAAGAAATCAACAAGGGATTGCCAACTGGTGAAATGGGACGTATTGGAATCGCCGTTTCTCCTGTAGATGCAAACTACGTTTATGCAATTATTGAAGCGCGTGGCGACAAAGGAGGATTCTTCCGATCTACCAATAAAGGTGAAAGCTGGACGAAAATGTCGGGCTACAAAACAAGTGGAAATTACTACCAGGAGATCATTTGTGATTTGAATGATAAAAACAAAGTATTCTCCATGAATACATGGTTGCACCACACAGAAGACGGAGGAAAAACCTTCAAACAAACAGGAGAAAGCAAAAAGCACGTAGACAACCACTGTATCTGGATCGATCCAAACAACGCCAATCACTGGGTTGTAGGATGTGATGGAGGAATCTACGAAACGTACAACCACGCGAAAGAATGGAAGTACTACGACAACTTACCAATCATTCAATTCTATAAAGTAGCTACGGACAACGATGCTCCTTTCTACAACATCTACGGAGGAACACAGGACAACAACTCCATGGGAGGTCCGTCTGCAACTATTAACAACGCCGGAATCCTGAACTCTGATTGGTACATCACGAATGGTGGAGATGGTTTTGAATCAGCGATTGATCCTGAAAACCCAGATATTGCCTACGCACAGGCACAATACGGATGGATTGTTCGTTACGATCGAAGTTCTGGTGAGAAGACGCCAATTCAACCAATGCCGGGTAAAGGTGAGAAAGCGTACCGTTGGAACTGGGATGCGCCACTTTTAATCTCTCCTCACGACAACAAAACCTTGTACTTCTGTGCCAACAAGATATTCAAGAGTACGAATCGTGGAGATGACTGGCAAACAGTTTCACCGGATTTAACACGCCAATTGGATCGTAACAAGCTTCCGGTAATGGGACAGGTTTGGTCTATTGATGCCGTAATGAAAAATAAGTCTACAACGATTTACGGAAACATCGTCGCGTTTGATGAATCGCCATTACAACAAGGACTTTTGTATGCCGGAACCGATGACGGGTTGATTCAAATCTCTGAAAATGGTGGAGATTCATGGACAAAAGTCGAAAGCTTCCCTGGTGTTCCTGCGCAAACGCGCGTAAACATGATCGTTGCCGATTTACACGATGTAAATACAGTGTATGCAGTATTCAACAACCACCGATCAGGAGACTTCAAGCCATACATCTTGAAAAGTACGAACAAAGGAAAATCATGGACATCTGTTTCTGGAAATCTACCTGAGCGCGGTGCAGCATTCGCCATTCGTCAGGATCATGTGAAATCAAACCTTTTATTTGCTGGGACTGAGTTTGGATGTTACTTCTCAACGGATGGAGGTCAGAAATGGAGTAAATTGTCTGGTTTACCAACGATTGCCGTATATGACATCGATATTCAGAAGCGCGAAAACGATGTAGTGGTTGCAACTTTCGGACGCGGATTCTATGTTTTGGACAACTACACACCACTGCGTGAAGTGACACCAGAAATTTTGGATAAAGAAGCGCACCTCTTCCCTATCAAAGACGCTTTGCAATATGTTCCTTCAGCTCCACTTGGATTGCGCGGAACGGGAAGTCAGGGAGCAAACATGTGGCATGCCGATAACCCGAAATTCGGGGCAACGTTCTCTTTGTATTTGAAAGATGTAGAGAAGACGTTGAAATCGAAACGTCAGAAAGATGCTAAGAAAAAGGAGAAAGACGGAGAACCTGTTGACTACCCTACTTTTGACGAATTGCGTGCAGAAGAGCGTGAGGACAAAGCGCAGTTGATCTGGATCATTCGTAACTCGGATGGAAAAGAAATCAGCCGTATGAAGACCTCTCCAAGAAAAGGCTTACAACAAGTTCAATGGAACCTGAGAATGACAACAACGTCTCCAATCAAATTGAAGCAATCCAAGCCCGGACGTTATTCCAGCGCCGACAACGGATTGATGGTAGCACCGGGTGATTACTCCGTAGAAGTACTTTCATTGAAAGACGGTGAGATTGCACAGGTTGCACCGAAAACAAACTTCAAAGTAGTTGGATTGAACAATCAGACGTTGATTGCACAGGATGTAGATGCCTTGATCGAATTCCGCGAAGCCATTGCTGAATCGAAACGTAAGGTAGATGGAGCAGGACGATTGATGAACGAGACAAGCGATAAGTTGAAATACTACGAACACGCTTTGATCAACTATCCAAATGCTGACATCACACTTTTGAAAGAGGTGGAAACATTGAAAAACCTTCTGGGAGATTGTCAAATTATGCTTTGGGGAGATGGTTTGAAATCAAGTCATGAGTTTGAAACAGAACCAAGTATCGCAGGTCGTATCGGAATGGTATACTACCAGGTATTCGGGAACACTACGGGAGTTACAAAAACACACCGTGACAACAAAAAGATTGGTGATGAGGAATACGTAGAATTCCGCAAAAAACTGGATGATATAATCGTTCGATTGAGAGCCATTGAAGAAAAATGTAACGAAGTTCCTATTCCGTATATCAAAGGAAAAGACGAGAATTGGAAAGAAGACTAAACGTCTTAACTAAGAAATGAAAGGGAGTGCCATCGGTTACTCCCTTTTTTATTGCCTTTGTCTACGGATTCAAACTCATTTGACAGGGAATTTATCGCTGATCCTGAACAGAAGCATCCATTAATGAAGTGATTTGGGCTGTTCCTATATTCTTTTGATAAATCCGACTGATGTATCGGATATTTGAATTACTAAATATTTAAAATCATCATGAAAGGAATTCATTTTTCACTAAAGGCGTTTATCTGTACGATTACCCTACTACTAGCATCAGAAACTGTAAGTGCGCAGTCTTGTTTTTCAAACTGGCAATACGAAGCACCCATTGTTATTTCAAATGGCAACGCAGCAGTTCTAAACGATCACCAAGTCAATTTAACAGTCAACACTCAATCCCTTATCTCTTCTGGTAAGATGAATATGGATGGATCTGACATTCGCTTCACAATGGGATGTTGCGATACGCTTTGCTACTGGATTGAAGACAGCATTAATACTGCTACTACTTCGATTTGGGTGAAGGTTAACGAAATTCCTGCATCTGGTGATACTACTATCTACATGCTTTACGGAAACACATCAGCTACAGCTCAATCTGACGGAAACTGTACATTCGATCTTTTTGAAGATTTTGAATCTGGAAGTCAGGCGTCATTCACAGCGGAATGTGGTACTACTAACGAAACATTCTCCAACGGTGAAATGACACTGGATTGGACAGGTTCCGGAATGTACGTTTCGAATGATGTGTTCCCTGTCAATACAACCTATACAGTGGAAGCAGATGTAACAGGCATCACTGGTAGCTGGCCTGGGCTTTATTGGTTCAGAGATTCTGACAGCAAGGGATATGGACTTATGGCTAATAGCTCTGATGCCCGAATTTCCGTTTCAGGTGGGAGTACAGGATATTGTGTAGGACATAACTGGGCTTCCAACTTATTGCCGTTCTCAAACCCATCTGGAATTTGGTCTCACACATGGATTGCTACTGGTGTAATCATCTCCGACTTCCCTTCTATTGGGCTTCTTGCATCAAACGATGTTCTTTATGCTAAAGACGCAGACCTTCGTCTTGCGTTTGGGGGAATCTCAAGTGGAACAGGATCTATTGGAATGGATTGGATTCGTGTAAGAAAGCACGCTGAATTTGAACCAACGTCTGTGATTCAATCAGAAATCCCATACAGTATAGCTTCAGCGTCATTCACTTCTTCTTCGACGGATCTTCAAGTGGACTTCACCAATACTTCAACAGGTGCTCAGACTTCAGCCTGGGACTTCGGTGATGGCTCTAACAGTACAGACACTGACCCAACTTACACTTATTCAGCTGTTGGTTTCTACAATGTATGTTTGACTGTAACTGATTCACACGGATGTCAATCAGAAGCTTGCGATAGCATCCAAATCACCATGACTGGAGTGGATGAACTAAACATGTTAGGAATCAAGGTATATCCAAACCCGGCATCTGATGTAGTGACGATTGAATCAACTCAAACGAATCTTATCTCGTATGCTCTTATTGATCTTTCAGGAAAAGTGGTCAAAAAAGGCGATGCTACAGAAGGTACAATCACATTAAATGTAGAAGCGCTAAAAGATGGAATCTATACGATTTCAATTACTACTGAAAATGGTATTCTATCAAGAAAACTTGTGCTTAAATAAGATATTCCGAAGCCACAAAATTCACTGAAATTATACTTGCCCGATACCTTAAAAGTATCGGGCATTTTTTTTGTTACTTTTTTTATCCTCTCGCATTCTCCTTGAAACGCTAGTATGAAAAGTGTCCTGATTTTCCTGTTTGCATTCTTTGCCTTGAATGCCTATTCCTGTGGTAATGAATATGGAATGTCGCTCAACGGCGATCGTTTGCATACGCCTATCTTCTACTTATCCGACTTTTATCGCCACTTCGACAAAGATGAAATCAGAAGAAAATTAGGAGAAGCGATTGCCAAACGTGGTCAGGAGGAAGATGACTTCAAGAATGAATCCAATATCGCTTTATACTACATGAAATTGGGAGAGGTCAAAAAAGCCCTGAACATTCTTGAACCTCTTGCGGCCGAATATCCAGATGAGTATATCATCATTGCCAATCTCGGAACGGCATACGAATTGGATGGACAGTTACCAAAAGCACTGGAGCAAATAAAAAAAGGCTATGAAATTAACCCCAACTCACATTACGGAAGCGAGTGGATCCACATTAAAATTCTGGAAGCGAAAATAGCTCATGGTTCCAATTCCAGTTGGTACATTAGTCATCCTATTATCACCGTTGAGGAGTTGTTGGAAAAGAATTCAGGTCACCAAGCACGATTCAGAAACCATCTGGCTGCACAAATCCGAACAAGGGTTCCATTTACCCCTGCGCCGAACAAGGTGATTGCCAATTTGCTACGAACGTATGCGAATTATTGTGAAGAACACGATACTTATGAAAATGCCCTCATGGCTCGAATCTATGTTCTGGAATTTGAAAATACGAGCTACCAGTTAATCAGAGACCGAGAAGCACTTTCCGAATTGATTCAGAAAATTAAAGATCGTGAAGACATTTTCATCGGGTTTTCACCGATGTTCAAGGATTTGCTGGAAACCGGAAAGATCGATCCGAATTTGTTAATCTACGCCGTTGACACAGCAGCACTACAATTTCAACAGGCAGATGCCATCCAATTCGCACAACTGGACTCACTGGAGATGTATAAAACTGAGAATGATTCTCTTAAGAAACTCGCTGAATCGAAGCCAAAACATTATAGAATTCAAGCAGCTGGACAGAACGGCTTCTTTTGGGGATTGCTGTTCGGAACGATTGGATTGGTGCTGGGAATTATTATTGCCACGATTTCATATCGCAGGAAGAAATAAATTCGTAACTTACTAACACTGTAAACCCAAGTGAGGAGGAAAGCCAACTCACAAACCAGAATCGAGGCCGTCCCCCAGGGCGGTCTCTTTTTTTATTCCTGATCCCGGGATATTGTTCAAGATATTGTTACTAGTTTCGTGCAACTAAACAACTTAACAATATGAAAAACACACTACAAAAGTTCTTATTTGCGGTATTCTGCGCTCTATTCATTTCCAATATCAATTGGGCGCAAAATGGCTGTTTAAATAACTGGACGTATCAACAACCAATTACTGTAACAAATGCTAACGCATCTGCTCTGAATTCATTTCAAGTTCGACTGCAAGTAAACACAGCTGCCTTAATCGGACAGGGAAAAATGAATCTTGATGGTTCCGATATCCGATTCATTGATGAATGTTGTAACGAATTATGCTATGTGATTGAGGATTACATGAACACAGATACAACTTTGATCTGGGTGAATGTTCCAAATATTCCAGCTTCAGGTACAGCAACAATTCATATGGCTTATGGAAACGTGAATGCAACAACAACATCAGATGCTTCTTGTGTATTTGACATCTACGAAGACTTTGATTCAGGGTCGCAATCTACTTTCCTAAACGGGTGTGGAACAATCAGCGAAACAATTACTGCAGGTGAATACACAACTAACTGGTCTGGTAGCGGTATGGTTTTATCAAACACCGTTCTACCCCAAACAAGTAGATACACCATCGAATCTATGGTTACCGGAACCAGTGGATCCTGGCCAGCACTCTACTTTGTGAAATCTACACAATTGAAATCGTACGGTCTAATGGCGAATACATCTCAAGCCAGAATTTCTGTAACCGGAGGTGGATCGCAATTGTGTTCAGGACATAACTGGGCTTCATCACTTCAAACATTCACCAGCACTAGTGGACTTTGGTCTTTCACATGGGCAAACACAGGAGATTTACGAGCTGACTTCCCTACAGTTGGTGCCATTACAACAACGGATAACTTATACGCTCTAGACGAAGATTTGCAAGTGGCAATTGGTGGGATTTCTTCAGGAACCGGATCAATAACTATGGATTGGATCCGAGTACGTAAATTTGCTGAAATCGATCCTTCATCAGCTTTCGGAGCAGAGGGATCACCTTCTTCCATCACTGTTCAATTGGTTAATTTCCCATCAAATACGGAAAACTTTTGTCCTCAATCAAGCGTCACTCTGGATGCTGGAAGCGGATTCTCAACAATGATTTGGTCCACTGGAGACACAACACAAACAATCTTTGTAAATACACCGGGACAATACTATGTAGATGTAGTTGATGGTGGAGGATGTCCTTCTTCTGATACTGTTGTCGTTTCAGAATATCCAGTTGCAACAGGATTCCTTGGAGCAGACACAATGACTTGTCCAGGAAACAGTGTAATGCTAAGCGTGGGGAGCGGATTCTCGACACAAACATGGTCTACAGGAGATACAAGTCAGATGATTTTAGCTGGTGCCGGACAGTATTTCGTGAATACAATTGATACAAATGGATGTGCAACTGCCGATACTATTGACGTTACCAACTATACGCTTCCTGGAATCGATCTTGGAATTGATACTGCTGCTTGTGCGGGAGACACGATCATTCTTGATGCTGGCGCAGGATTTACATCGTATTCATGGTCGTCTTCAGCGAATACTTCACAGACCGAACAAGTGATTGCTACAGGAAGCATCATAGCATTTGCTGTTGATCAAAACGGATGTACAAATAGTGATACAATTAACGTAACCATTGAAGATCCTACGGCTAGCTTTAGTTCAAGTGTGAGTTTCTGGGATGCAACATTCACAGATGCTTCAACAAACGCAGTTTCATGGTCATGGGATTTCGGTGATGGAACGGGAACTTCAACAGATCAAAACCCAACGTATACCTATGCAACTACAGGAACGTTCAATGTATGTTTGACGGTAACTGATGCGCAAGGATGTACAAATACGTACTGTGAGGATGTAACGATTGACAATGCCGGGCTATTGGAATTGGATGCTAACTTGTTCCAAATTACTCCAAACCCTGCTACCGATGTGATCAATGTAACTTCATTGTCATCTGAAACTCTTGATTTCCAATTGATGGATCTGTCAGGGAAAGCTGTGAAAGCTGGAACTATTACTTCTGGAACGAACACAATTGAAATCGCTGAATTGCCAGCTGGTATTTACGTATTACAGATTGGTTCTGAAAATGCAATCTACACAGAGCGTGTTGCGAAGCAATAAAAGCCAAACTTAAAAACGAAAAAAATCCCCAGTCGATTTTCGGCTGGGGATTTTTAGTTAATACGTATTTTGAATATCTACTTTTTCGCTTGCTGATTTGTCAGGGCAATGTCCAACACCTCTTCCATCTTGGTTACGTAATGGAAAGTCAGTCCTTTCAAATATTCTTCCTTGATTTCATCAACATCCTGACGGTTCTTCTCACAAAGGATGATTTCCTTGATTTTCGCACGTTTTGCCGCCAAAATCTTCTCTTTGATCCCTCCTACCGGAAGAACATCACCGCGAAGAGTAATCTCCCCTGTCATAGCAAGGTTCTTTTTCACTTTTCGGTTCGTGAAAGATGAAGCCAGGGATGTCAACATGGTGATTCCCGCACTTGGGCCGTCTTTAGGTGTAGCTCCTTCAGGAACGTGAATGTGTACGTTTCGCTCATCGAATACTTCTTGTTTCAGACCAAGAATTTCGGAATGCGATTTCAAATATTCCAGCGCGATTACCGCCGATTCTTTCATCACATCACCAAGGTTTCCTGTCAATGTCAGTTTTCCTTTCCCGTTGGTCAAAGACGATTCAATGAAAAGAATATCTCCTCCAACTGCCGTCCATGCCAATCCGGTTACCACACCAGCGACGTTGTTATTGGCGTACTTCGTTTTGGAACGACCAGCACCAAGAATCTCTTTCAAGTCTGAGATTTTAACCTTGGCTTCGAATTCTTGCTCCATGGCAATTTGTCGTGCTCGGTTACGCACAATTTTCGCTACAACTTTATCCAATCCGCGAACACCTGATTCGTTCGTATATTCTTCGATTACTTTCTCCAGTGTACGTTTGTCAATGGAGATATCCGATTTCTTAATTCCGTGTTCTTTTATCTGCTTCGGAAGCAAGTGACGTTTGGCAATTTCAATCTTCTCCTCTACCGTGTATCCGTTCACCTCAATGAGCTCCATTCGATCACGCAATGGTCCCTGAATGGTTGCCAATGAGTTTGCCGTAGCGATGAACATCACTTTGGAAAGGTCATATTCAGTCTCGACGTAATTGTCGTAGAATTCACTGTTTTGTTCCGGATCCAATACCTCCAACAAAGCCGAAGATGGATCTCCGTGATTGCTACGTCCCAATTTATCTACCTCATCCAGTACAAATACAGGATTACTTGTTTCTGCCTTCTTGATGTTTTGAATCACACGTCCGGGCATCGCTCCAATGTAGGTTTTACGGTGACCGCGAATCTCAGATTCATCATGCAATCCTCCCAAAGACATGCGAATATATTTTCGTCCCAATGCTTCTGCGATAGACTTTCCGAGGGATGTTTTACCCACACCCGGAGGTCCGTAAAAACACAAAATCGGTGACTTCATATTTCCTTTTAGCTTCAAAACTGCCAGATATTCAAGGATTCGTTCCTTCACTTTTTCCAATCCAAAGTGATCGCGTTCCAGGATTTTTTCCGCACGTTTCAAATCAAGATTGTCGTCGGTAAACTCTCCCCAGGGAAGATCCAACATTAAATCCAGATAGTTGAGTTGAACCGTGTATTCAGCTCCTTGCGGATTCATTCTCCCTAGCTTATCCAACTCCTTGAAGAACAACTTCTCTACCCTTTCATCCCACTTCTTCTCAGACGCACGTTGTTGCATGTCCTTGAAGTCCTGATCTTGTGGATTATCACCCAATTCATCCTGAATGGTACGCATTTGCTGGTGCAGGAAATATTCACGCTGCTGACGATCCATATCCAGTCGAACTTTTGTCTGAATCTCTTTGCGCGTTTCCAACATTTGTGCTTCCAATGTGAGGTGCTCCAAAACCTTTTGAACACGTTTTTTCATATCCAACTCCTCCAGCATATCCTGCTTTTTCGCAACATCTGCATTCATATTGGATGAAATGAAATTCACCAAAAACGTTGGACTTTCAATGTTACCAATGGCAAAAGAAGCTTCGGAAGGAATATTCGGGCTCTCCTCTATGATTTGAAGGGCTAATTCGCGAATGGTTTGAAATGCGGATTCCATTTCCTTGTCCTTCTTATCGACTCTTTGTTCTTCCAGCAATCGGACACGCGCTCTCATATACGGTTCCGTTTGAAGTGGTTTATCCATTTCAAATCGGCGTTTCCCCTGAATGATCACCGTTGAACTTCCATCGGGCATCTTCAGCATTCGAATAATTTGCGCCACGGTCCCGATATTGTGAAGATCATCGAACTCAGGAGACTCAACCTCCTTGTTCTTCTGAGACACAACACCAATGGTTTTGTTTCCCTTGTTCGCATCACGAATCAATCTAATGGACTTATCACGACCAACGGTAATTGGGATTACTACTCCCGGGAAAAGCACATTATTTCTTAGGGGAAGAATTGGCAATTCGTCTGGAAATTGCTGACGATTCATCGTCTCTTCCTCCTCTGCTGTAATTAAGGGTATAAATTCGCCTTCGGTTTCCATTCCAGCACTAAAATCTATGTTTATTATATCGAAAAAATCACTCATAACTAAAATCTCACGTCATTGTGTCAGTATTTGACACATCCTCTCATTTTAACGACGCAAACAAGGAGTTTCAAAGGCTATGCCATTTGTAAGAACATGACATTTCGGCGGACTCAATGCATCGCATCTCGACATGCTTCGGCAGGCTCAGCACAAGGGCTCGATGTGGCACCCCCAGACATGCGGTAAAACTGAAAAAGATAAGTAGATGTGTAGAAAATGTGATTGTTTTGGTATTTTGTATGAGGTAGCGATACAAATACTTACAATTGCTTAATATCACTTAAACCCTTGACCCGTGAATATTTTAGAAAGAGGTGTTTAAATATGTAAGTTATATGCAACGAAAACCATTGTTCGTTATACTTGAAATTGAAACTTAAAACGAAACTGTGTTTGTAGAAAAAAGGTTCTTCAAATGGGAAAGTGATTGTTATGTTGATCCTGTCAAATTAGGAGATAATTTGGCAGATCTTCTTAAATCAGGTGTTGTTGTTTCCGAATCGGACAATGATAAACAGAATTATTACCTATCCTCGGACCGGAATATATGGATTGGCGAATCTGAAGGAGTCGTAGAATATATCTATTATACAAGAAGTGCTGGTGATAAAATAATTGGTGTTGACGCCTATGATCTGCCATACCCTGCAACTGAACATATTTGTAATCACTTGGCAAAAAGATTTACCCCAATTAAGGACAAAAAATCAATCCAGGAAATGAGAGAAGATTATACGGGTGATTACCTATATGTGATTTTTAAAGATTTCATTCCTACGAACCTTTTCATCATTCGCTTGAATTGATCTGCCTATAACAGCACCTAAAAAGCATACGGAACTTACGCTTCGTAATTCCAATCTAGGTTAAAAAATCATTTGTAACTTTAAAATAAAACTCGTGGTTAAAGAGCCGTACGTATTTCTAGCTGCCGACCGTTAGCAACCATGAAGCCCAGAATGAAACAATATTGCAATTGATGCGTTATTGGTGTATATTTACACCATTAGACATTTATTATGAGAAGACAAAGTATTTCATTTACAGAACCAAACGACGAATGGCTTAAAAGTCAAATCGCAAATAAAGAGTACTCAAGTAAAAGTGAATTAGTAAATGATCTCATCCGTCAGGCTCGCAATCAGCAGAAGCAAATAGATTGGATCAGAATGAAGCTCGAAAAAGCCGAAAAAAGCGGTTTTACATCAGATTCTAAGGCGCAAATTTTGAAGCAATCTAAGGATTTGCTCGATGAGTAAATACAGACTGAGCAATGTAGCCAAAGAGGATTTGATAAGGATTCACCTCTATGGGACCAAAAAATTTGGTGTAAAACAAGCCAACAATTATTTCGACACTTTTTTCGACCACTTTGACCTCATTGCGGAAAGACCATTCTCGTTTGAGGCTGTTGACTATATTAAACCAGGATACAGGCGTTGTGTTTGTGGTGTAGATAGTATTTTCTTTCGAATGAATGATGACATTGTAGAAATCATGACAATCATTGGAAGACAAGACTTAAAACAATTGCAATAGGAAGGTTACCAACAGCACCGCATCACGACATGCTTCGGCACCCTTCGACACCCTTCGACAAGCTCAGGAGAACAGCTCAGGACAAGGGCTTGATGTAGCACATCCAGACAGGCGGTTAAACTGAAAAAGATAAGTAGACGTGCAAAGGATGTAATTGTTTTGGTATTTTGTAAGATGTAGCAATACAAATACTTACAATTGCTTAATATCACTTAAACCCTTGCTACGTGAATATTGTAGAAAGAGGTGTTTATATATGTAAGTTAGTAACAACAGAACCCCACAATACACCACTATGAATTATTGGCTTCACCGAATATCTCATCATGCAGAAGTATCTTATCCTCTATTAGATAGAAATATTTTATCCATAGGTTTTTCTGATTTTTCCAATCAAAAATTTATTGACGCCGTCTTGAAGGAAGATACCTGGGAGAAAAGATGGAAAGTTTTAGAAAGAAGAGTTGAAGAGAGTTGGGGACATCGCCCTAGGACACGTCACAATCTCTGGCGATTTATAGATGGATTTAAGAAAGGTGATAAAATTGTAATTCCCAGTTGGGGTACCTTCTCAGTTTATGAATTGATTTCGGAAAAACCACACCCGATAGCTGATGTAGATATTACTGGATTAAAAGATTGGAATGAGAACACAATCACTCTGAAAAATAGCGTCCTACATCGAGAAAACGATCTAATCGACTTGGGTTTTTACTGGAATGTCAAACCAATCGCTAAGCAAATTTCTAGGAAAGATTTCGCGGACTCTGCGTTAACTTCGAGAATGAAAATTAGAATGACAAACACCAATATTTTCGATATTCGAGACAGTGTTGAAAAAGCACTTGGCTCTTTCCACATGAACAAGCCAATAAATTTATACTCCGAGATTATTGAGAAAACCTGTCCGAAAGTATTGAGTACTTTAGAAACAGAATTGTCTCCTGAAAAGTTTGAAAATCTCGTAAAGTTTTACTTTGAAAGAAATGGGGCAACAGAGGTTTACATTCCAGCAAAGAAAGGAAAGTGGAAAGAGGGAGATGCAGATGTCATTGCCATATTTGAACCTATCAAAACGATAATATATGCTCAAGTAAAGTTTCATAAGGTCAACTCAAAAACTAACAAATGGGCAGTTGAACAAATAAAAGATTATAGAAACAACAAAGATTCTATGGACGACGATTATTCTAGAATTGCATGGGTGATTACTTCTGCAAAAAAATATACTGACAATTGTATAAAATTAGCTCGACAGGAAAGGGTTCACTTGATTGACGGTACTAGATTCGCAGAAATGATAATTGAAGCAGGGATATTTAATTTAAATAGTGCATTCTAATTAAACTGTTGCTGACAGCAAGTAATTGAAATATGAAAATAGAAATCGCGCATAACGATCTAGAATTTGAGCTTAACGACAAGTCAAATTTCTGGTGGACAACGGTTATCTTGCATTCAGAAAAAATATTAATCGATGGAATTCTAATTGAGAATGGAGAATTGTCTGATGAATCTCTTGATTTTATGACTCATTTTATTGATGAATTTCAAGAACTTAAAAGAACTGCTCTTGAAGCATCTCAGTTTATATCCAAAATCAGTACACAATTTGATAACCCTGAGAATATGAAATGGGACGTGCTAGGATTATATTGGAGGGAGGACGATCTGATGTTTGATTTCATTTATCAAGTCAATGACTATTCAGAAATAGTGGTAACTTTTGATAGTAATGTTGAACCTTGGTACATGAGTATGGTAAATACTATTGCATTCGGACTACAACCTTATCACAGTAAAATAAAGGAACTTCATAAGACAAGACCTTAATTGAAGCGCAAAACATTAAAGAAACCTTTTTTTTAATTCACCTTATATGAAAGTCGAACATAGGGCGTTTGTTTGGGACTCCAGTAAAACCGAACTTGATATCTTCCTGGGTGACGAGAAATCAGAGCTTCTACTAAAGAATCTGATTTACCAGGAAAAGGAAGCCCCCAATTATTTCAGAGCAAGCAGCGACAGTAACATAATCGTAGACTTTGATAAAAACGAAAAGGTCAATCGGATCATGATTAATGGTAAAGCCGTAATCCCATTACTTGAAATAGATATATTCAACTTAAGAGAATCGTTTGAATATCCTTACACAGAGCCTATACTCAAATTCTTATCTAAGAAATACGGGGAGCCATTACCTGTAAAATCTATGGATGAAATAATAAAACTGAAAGGCGATGTTTTACACATCATTTTTAGAGACTTCAATCCTAGAAACATATTTCTGCACAGATTTATATGATGAAAACTGCATAACAGCAGCGTCGAAACGTCATACCTTCCTACCTAAAATGTAACTCACTCCAACTCTGCCAAATGCTCCAAAATCGCAATTTCTTCGGCAGATAGCTTTTTTCCTCGGCGTTTCATCATGTTGTTGGCACTTTCCAGCGCTTTTACGAAATCGTATTCACCGCCTTCCATTCCCCAGGCGAAAGAAGGAACGTACTTCGGAGGGAATTCCGCTCCGAACACATTGGCAGAAACACCGACAACCGTAGCTGTATTAAACATTGTATTGATGCCGCATTTGGAGTGATCTCCCATCATGAGTCCCATGAATTGAATATCGGTTTGTTCAATTTCTTCCGTATGGTAATTGTACGCCTTCACGAAACCGTAGTTATTCTTAAGGTTCGAGCAATTGGTATCGGCCCCGAGGTTGCACCATTCACCAATGACAGAATTGCCCAGAAATCCATCATGACCTTTGTTAGAATATGCCTGGAAAACAACATTATTCACCTCCCCTCCTACTTTACAATATGGTCCGAGCGTTGTTGGTCCGTAAACCTTGGCTCCTAATTTAAGTACTGCGTTCTCATTCATGGCAAAAGGTCCGCGAACCAAACTTCCCTCCATGATTTCTGCATCTTTCCCAACATAAATTGGACCTCCGGAAGTGTTCAAGGTACATCCCTCCACTTTTGCTCCTTCTTCAAGGAAAATCATGTTGGAGTCTCCAATAATCGTATTCGTGGAAGACAATTGACGTGAAGTTCGTCCTGCTGTAATCAATTCAAAATCATGCTGTAGCACCTCACCATTCTTTTGATACAAATCCCAACGGCGTCTGATTACCAATGGTTCCTCAGAAAGTTCCACCCGAGCGTTACCATCCTGCATTCCCGCTACCCAGATATCCTCAAACCAAATTCCTTCGTTCGGCTGAACTATTTGAATAGCACTGGAAATTTCCTTCGAGGCAATCACACACGCATTCAACTCAACCCCTTCGTTTTTAATAAATTTCCCTTGTAAATAAGGAACCGTTGTAAATCCTATCTCCGCGTCAGGAAGAAGTAGTTTCCATCGTTCTGCATTTGTCAAAATACCCATGCGTAAATCGCCCACCGGACGTGTCAAGGTGAAAGGAGCGAAATCGAAGTGTTTTCCGTTATCGTGAAGGGATATTTGTTTCATGTTGTAGGTTGGTTTTCTTCTTTTGTTGAGGTCGTAAATGCCGAAGCAATCATCATCCCTATAAAGGTAATCAATGCATTGATAAGAATCATCTCTACGCCAAAAACATATGGTCCCAACCAACCGTTTTGTCCATCTTCAACTCCCGGGGCACCGGTACTAAACCACCACATGGTAAACATGGAAAAGAATGAAATCAAACTTATGATCGGAATGGCTTTGTCTGAAATGGATCGCTTTGAAATAATTCCGAAGAAGAACATGCCAATCAGCGGACCGTAAGTAAACCCTGCGAGGGTCAGCAATAAGCTTATGGCACTTTTGTCTGTTGTGTGGTACATTAGAATTACCGTTGCTACAATCACCATGGACATTCCGATGTGCACTCGCTTTCTCAAACTTTCTTTTTCCTGATCTGTGCGATCTTTCTCCTGCAGTTCAAGAAAATCAATGGAAAATGAAGTTGTCAACGACGTCAATGCTGAATCTGCGCTGGAATACGCTGCTGCAATCAATCCGAGCAAGAACAAAATACCGATCATCGTATTTCCAGAATCCATGGCTACAGAAGAGAAAAGTAAGTCGGGTCTCTCCGATTCAATTCCGTTTTCTCCCGCATACATGTACAGCATAGCTCCCAATGCGAGAAACAACAGATTCACAATAACTAAGATCCCTGCCATGGAAAGCATGTTCTTTTGGGCATCGCGGATAGAGCGACAACTCAAATTCTTCTGCATCATATCCTGATCTAACCCGGTCATACCGATTGTGATGAACATTCCTCCCAAAATGTGCTTGATAAAGTGATTTGAAGCCATGAAATCATCGAAAAAGAACATCCGTGAATAACCGCTTTCAGAAACAGCTCCTACCGTTCCTTTTGCTTCGATTACACCAGTTTCACCACTCAAAAACCAAAGCGTCAACGCCACGGAGCCCAACATAAACGCCGTTTGCAAGGTGTCTGTCCAAACAATTGTTTTGATTCCGCCACGATTCGTGTACAGCCAAATCAATGCTACGGAAATAACTACTGTCACTTCAAACGGAACGCCCCAGGCCTTGAAAAGAACATCCTGAAGTACCATTGCCACCAACAGCAATCGAATGGATGCTCCAGTGATTCTCGAAATGAGAAAAAGACCCGCTCCTGTTTTATAACTCCAAAATCCGAAACGCTGATTCAAATACTCGTATATCGATGTCAAATTCAACCGATAGTACAAAGGCAACAAGACAAAAGCGACCACAATATACCCGAGGAAATACCCGAATACGATTTGCATGTAACTGAATTCTGCTCCTGCCACACCGCCCGGAACAGAAAGAAAAGTAACACCGCTCAACGATGCGCCAATCATTCCGAATGACACCAAATACCATGGCGACTTCCGCTCTCCCAGGAAAAAGGCATCGTTGTTCGCTTTGCGCGAAGTGAGATAGGAAATTCCTATCAGCACGATAAAATAGGCTACAATTACGGTGATTATAAGTGTTGTCGACATGAATTCCGTTCGATTTCACGTAAAGAAACCAAGAATATGCGCACCAAAAAATGAATCGACCAACATTTACTCACAAAAAACTGTTACTTCTGTCCTGATTAGAATTCTATATTTGTACCGATAAAATTCTCAACATGGAAATCACACAAATTGTTTTTCAAATCGCTTTGATTTTAGTTCCTGCCGGAGCTGTTCTAATGACTGCTGTATACTTTATGCGTCGTGAATCTGAAAAGGAGATGAGAAATGCACAGATCGAACTAAAGAAGGAACGACAGAAGTTCTTTTTGCCAAACCGTGTTGATGCCTACCAAAGAGCCATTTTATTAATGGAACGAATTCACCCGAACAGTTTAGTAATGCGCCATAACAACCCGGGAATGCCTGCTGCAGCGATGCAAGTTCAATTATTGGAAGCTATTCGTAACGAGTACGAACACAATATCGCACAACAGATGTTTATCTCGCAATCAGCGTGGGAATTAGTGCGTAAGTCGAAAGAAGAAACGGTGAAAATCGTGCACCTTGCCGGACAGCAATTGGATGCTACTGCGACAGCAATGGATCTATCAGGAAAAATCTTCGAAATTGTTGGAGAGATCGGCGAATTACCATCTGAAATTGCTGTTAGAGCATTGAAGGAGGAAGTGCAGTCGTTATTTTAGAGAAAAGACAAAAGAAAAAGGACGAAAGAAAAAAGAGAAAAGTGAGAAGAGAGAAGATCGCTCACTGGGACTCTCGACGTTCACTGAGACACTCGAAAACCGTTCACTGAGACACCCGAAACCGTTCACTGAGGCTCTCGAAGTGAACAACTAAGAAAACCTTCTGATTAAGTTAAGTCGATAGTAATATCCTCTATCTCAATTTTATCTCCGGGAACTAACTTCGCACGCTTACGAAGTTCTACTTCGCCGTTACGATAAACGACACCATCGTCCACAATCATTTTGGCGTGACCTCCGGTTTGAGCAATTCCTGTAGCCTTCAACAAGGCAATGAGTTCGATGTAATCTCCCTCGATTTTAAATTTTTCCATGCTTTCTGTATAATTCGAATAATTGCTCAGCAGCCTGAAAGGAAGTAATCTCACCTTTCGCCATTTGATCTTCGGCATCTTTGAATGCCATCCCCAAATCATCGTTATTGTAGAAGGCGCGCAACAACATTTCGTTCAGCGTTTCTTTCAACCACTTCTTATCCTGTTCTCGCCGATTTGCCTCAAAAGAGCCGTTTATTTTCACTTGATTCTCAAACGATTGAATCACTTCAAAAACCCGTTCGATATTCGTTCCTTCATGCGCACTGCACGTAAATACTTGTGGAATCCACTCGTTTTCATTCGGCGGAAATAAATGCATGGCGTTCCTATATTCCTGACTGGCACGATTCGCAGCCCGGACATTATCTCCATCCGCCTTGGTAATCACCAAAGCATCCGCCATTTCCATGATTCCCTTCTTGATTCCCTGTAGTTCATCCCCAGCTCCGGAAAGCATCAATAGCAAGAAAAAATCCACCATAGATTTCACTACCGTCTCCGATTGCCCTACTCCAACGGTTTCAATCAGGATCATATCAAAACCAGCGGCTTCGCACAGAATTACAGATTCGCGGGTTTTACGGGCAACGCCTCCCAGCGTATCGCCGGCTGCAGAAGGACGAATAAATACATTCTCATTGGTAACAAGTTGCGCCATTCGTGTCTTATCTCCAAGAATACTTCCGCCTGAAATGCTGCTCGAAGGATCAATTGCCAATACAGCAACCTTTTTTCCACAATCTGTAAGTACTTTTCCGAAGGCCTCAATGAAGCTACTTTTACCTACTCCAGGCACCCCGGTAATCCCAACCCGAATAGCATTTCCCGCGTGTGGTAAACAACGCTGAATTAATTGTTGCGCTTCCTTGGAATGCGCGTCGTTCTTGCTTTCCACAAGGGTGATCGCTGCACTCAGCGCCTGCATATCTCCATCGAGAATACGGTCGAACAATGCATCAGAAGACAACCCTTCCAAACGGGCTTTTCGCTTCTTCAACCAACGGTCTAAATTTGGGTTATCCACAATTCAAAAGTAAGAATCAACGGTAGATTAATTGGTTTCGTGAAAAGAAAAACCTAAGTTTGTTTAACAAACGAGTCGATAAGTTAAACATGAAGAAGAGTCAGTATTCAATCAAAGACCTTGAAAACCTTACTGATATCAAGGCGCATACCATTAGGATATGGGAGCAGCGCTATGGGCTTTTGTCGCCCAAACGAACCGACACCAACATACGCTATTACGAAGATCAGGACCTGAAAAAGCTCCTGAATGTTAATCTTTTGTATACCAAGGGGTTCAAAATCTCGAAAATTGCCGCTTTATCCGATGAGGAAATCTTAGAGAAATCGAAAGAAGTCATCTTAAACGAGCGCAAATGGGACGATGACGAGGTGGATGTACTCTTGATGAGAGTCATTGAATTGGACGAAGAAAAGATTCTGAATATTTTAAACAGAATCTACAACGAACGTGGCATCGAACATCTTTTCTCAAGAACCATTATTCCATTATTAATAAAAATGGGGGAATTATGGCAATTGAATTCATTGTCTGTTGGTCACGAACATTTCTTCTCCAACCTGTATCGTGGTTTTATTCTGGCAAGAACGTCAGATTTAAAAATCCCGAAGAAAGTAGACAAAAAGATTCTCATGTTCCTTCCACCAAATGAAGAACATGAACTCAGCCTTCTTGTGTATCAATACATGTTCAAACGAGAAGGGTGGCAAGTTTACTACCTGGGAATAAGTACCCCATTCGATGATTTAAAAATCTCATACGATCAAATTAAGCCTGATTTAACATTAACTAGCTTAATTGCAAAGTCTTCGGAGAAGGAGTTTGAATCGATGATAAAGAATATCGAGAAAATTATTCCCGCCAATCAGTTAGTGTTGAGTGGAGCAATGAGTTCTTTATTTAAGAAGAAACTTTCCCCTGAAACACGCTTAATAGAAACTGAAAAAGACTTAAAATCACTTTTTGTTTAACAAAAACACAAATTAGTTAAACAAAACTAGATTTTTCTCTTATATTTGTTCAAGACAGAGCATTCATGAAACACATTGGCATTATAGGAGCTGGACTTTCAAGTCTTTACGCAGCATGTAAATTGGGCAAGTCGGGCTATCAGGTGACCGTTTTCGAAAAAAACGATCAGGTAGGTGGACGTTCACAAACGTTTCATGAACAAGGTTTCACATTTGACATGGGACCGTCCTGGTACTGGATGCCGGAACTCATTGATCGCATGTTTGAAGAATTGGGAGAAAATCGGGAAGATTATTATCAATTAACGCGTTTGGACCCTTCTTATCGTGTTTTCTGGGAAAATGTCGAGAAGACAGATGTTCCGGCTAAGATGCAGGAGTTGAAACAGCTGTTTGATTCTTTCGAAGAGAAAGGCGGAGAAAAGCTAGAGAAATTTCTAAACGATGCCTCCATTAAATACAAGGTAGCCGTGGAAGAGTTTCTGGAAAACCCCGGACTAAGTATCGGTGAACTTTTGAAGGTAAATGCACTTACGAAAGCGTTAAAACTGGACGTCTTTAAATCGGTAGAACGTGACGTATACCGCAGATTTAAGTCCAACAAAGCGCGAAGCATCCTTACCTTCCCCGTATTGTTTCTTGGAGCCATGCCTGATAAGATTCCGTCACTCTACACCATGATGAACTATGCGGATTTATCCCTTGGAACATGGTACCCCGATGGAGGTATGAGTGCATTGGCAAAAGCTTTACAGAAAATTGCAGAAGCAAACAATGTTACTTTCCACTTAAATGCTTCAGTTGAGAGCATAGAAGATGTTGATGGTCATGCAGATGCTATTTGGGTTAACGGAGAGCGACACAAATTCGACGCGGTTATAAGTGGTGCAGATTATCATCATACAGAACAATTCCTAATTCCGGAGAAGTACCGCAAATACACAAACAACTACTGGGATTCCAGAAAACTTGCTCCAAGTTCATTAATTTTCTATCTTGGTGTAAACAAGAAAGTTACAGGATTAAAACACCACAACCTGTTCTTCGATGAAGATTTAAAAATGCACGGCAAACGCATTTATGATAATCCGGGATGGCCGGAAAAACCCTTGTTCTATGTGTGCGCGCCGTCCATTACAGACAAAGACGTGGCTCCCGAAGGAAAGGAGAATTTATTCATCCTCGTTCCAGTGGCGCCAGATTTAAAAGATGATAACGAAACCCGCGAGAAATACCTACACATTATTTTCGACCGTATCAAAGAGCATACGGGAACAGATATCTCGGGAGACATTATATACAAAAGATCCTTTTGCGTTTCTGATTTCAAATCAGAATACAACGCATACAAAGGAAACGCTTACGGACTTGCCAATACACTTAACCAAACGGCTAATTTGAAACCAAAGATCAAATCGCAACTGAAACACATGTATTTCTGCGGACAGCTTACTGTGCCCGGACCAGGTGTACCTCCCGCTTTGATCTCGGGGAAGATTGCCGCTAACCTTGCAATGAAAGAGCTATGAAAGAACTTTACGATGATTATTGCTTCAAGGCATCCAGAAGTGTTACTAAGAAGTACAGTACATCCTTTTACGCTGGTGTACGAGCATTAGACAAAGCCATTCGTGATGATGTGCACGCCATTTATGGATTTGTGCGTTTCGCCGATGAAATTGTGGATACATTCCACGATCACGACAAGGAACTCCTGCTTGCAGAATTCAAAGAAGACACTTACAAAGCGTTGGAACGAGGTATTTCCCTCAATCCCATTTTGAATTCGTTCCAGGCTACAGTTTCTAAGTATGACATTGATCGCCAATTAATAGATCAGTTCTTGCACAGCATGGAAATGGATTTGAATCCAATAGATTACGAGCAAGCGACATACGAAGAATACATCCTGGGGTCTGCAGAGGTTGTTGGATTAATGTGTTTGAAGATTTTTGTCTACGGAAGTGAGGAAGAATACCAAAAATTGAAGCCTTATGCGATGAAGTTGGGATCTGCCTTTCAGAAAATCAATTTCTTACGTGATTACAGCGTAGATTATCACGAGTTGGGACGTTTGTACTTCCCTGGAATTGACCCTACGGGAGAATTAAGTGTGGAAGACAAAATGCGCATTGAGGATGAAATTCAAAAAGAGTTTGACGAAGCTTTAATAGGAATTAAAATGCTGCCAAAATCCTCACGATTTGGAGTATATGTAAGCTATAAGTACTACACAAAACTTCTACGGAAAATCAAACAAAAAACTGCACAGCAATTACTTATGGAACGTGTACGCATTCCAAACAATGCCAAATTGGTGGTGTTTGCGAAATCCATGGTAAGAAACCAAATCAACATTCTCTAATTGTATGGAATACGTTATTCTGGTAGACGAAAACGATCAGGAAGTCGGACAGATGGAAAAGATGGAAGCCCATGAGAAAGGATTGCTGCATCGTGCCTTCTCTATTTTCTTGTTCAATGATAAAAAAGAGCTGTTGTTGCAACAACGGGCAAATTCCAAATATCATTCCGGTGGACTATGGACCAACACGTGTTGCAGTCATCCCCGAGCGGGAGAAACGGTTTTGGAAGCATCCAATCGTCGCTTGATGGAGGAAATGGGCATTGAAGCCAAAATGAATCCCGAGTTTAGCTTTGTTTATCGTGCCGAATTGGACAATGATCTAACGGAATACGAATTGGATCATGTTGTTTTTGGAAGCTTCAATGGCGAACCGAAAATCAACCCTGAAGAAGTTGCAGCGTGGAAATATGTGTGCATGAAAGATCTCGAAGCTGATATGAAAGAGAACCCTGAGAATTACACCGCATGGTTCCGTATCGTTTTCGATGAAGTTCACAACCGATCGCAAAACTATGCCGAAATCTGATTCCTACGATGTTGTAATTATCGGAGGTGGCGCCAGTGGATTAGCTTCAGCTATTCGATTAAAAAAGCGTTTCGATAAAGTCTTGCTAATTGAAAAAAATGCAAGAGCCGGTGGAAAACTCGATGATTTCGAATGGAAGGGATACCGTTGGGATAAAGGTCCATCTGTATTCACCGAACCCAATAACATCGATCAACTTTTCGAACTCTGGGACAAAAACCCACGCGAGTATTTCAATTTTGAACCGCTGGATGAATCCTGCACCTATTATTTCCCGGATTATAGCAGTATTACGCTTTCCTCGGATCACGAGAAAACACGAGAGCAAATTACCGCTGTAGCGGGAACCAAAGGACTAGAAGAGTTCGAAGCATATCTCAAAGAAAGCGATGCGTTGTTCGAAAAAGTAGGCGATTACTTCATTTCTAATCCTCGACCTACGGCCAGAAAAGCTTTCAAGAAAGAACTGACCAAACGATACAAACATTTCCTTCGGAAAGAAGTCCGGCAATCGTTGCATACATTGAACGAACAGAGTTTTTCCAGTGAATATATGGTCAAGGTTTTTGATCGCTTCGGCACGTACATCGGATCAAATCCGTATAAAATGTCGGGATTGTACAGCACCATTTCTCACGTGGAAATCAACAAAGGCGCTTATTTTCCAATTGGAGGCATGCGTTCCATCGTTGAGTCGTTGATCACATTGGCAAAGGAAATCGGTGTAGAAATTCTTTGTAACACCGAAGTGCAGGTGCATCCCAAGTCCGACAAAACCTATCAGATTTCAGGCGATGTGGAAGTTAAAGCTGATCGCGTGATCTGTGCAATTGATCATATGACCTTCTACAACAAAGTTCTGGTCGATCAAAAAATGGAAGACCGCTGGAGGAAGATAGAACGAAGCACCTCTGCCCTCGTGTTCTATTGGGCGATGAAAAAGGGAATCAAGGAATTTGGCGTTCACAATATTTTCTTTTCGAAAGACTATCAAAAAGAGTTCTCAGAACTATTTGATCAAAGGAGATTGGCAGACGAACCAACCGTATACATTCACATTAGCTCCGTTGCGCACGATGGAGATGCTCCGGAAGATGGTCAGAATTGGTTTACGATGGTAAACGTTCCCGCTGGCGTACTTCCAGATGAAGCGTATCGCGAAAAAATGAAGGATTTGCTGGCAAAACGTCTCAAAGAACAATTCAATTTTGATTTGCGAGAAGATATTTTGTTTGAAGATTGGTGGGATTGCGATCGCATCCAGGAACACTCCGGCAGCTACATGGGAGCATTGTACGGACCTGCTTCTAATTCGTTGCTCTCATCCGTAAAACGTCATGGCAACACGAATTCAAAATATTCTAATTTATATTTCTGCGGAGGAACAGTACATCCGGGAGGAGGAATTCCACTGGTACTGCGGTCTGCCAAAATCGTGAGTGAACTGATTCCATGAAAATTGTGCAGAAATACGGGGTTTGGCTCTTGCTGTTGTTCCATATTATTGGATACATCTTGTTTATTCAGGATGTTGAAAATGCCAAACTCACCTACATGAACATTTGGTTGTGCGGAACGGTTGTCTTCTTCTCTGAGAAGCTGGAACCTCGCGGTTTCTTCCCTTTGATTTTCATCTTTACGGGCGGATATCTCGCTGAATTATCCGGAGTTCATACAGGAGTCTTATTTGGAGAATACCAGTACGGCGAAGCTTTGGGACTTCCTTTGTTCGGAATTCCGATTGTAATGGGAATGAATTGGTATGCCACGGTGGTAACCAGCTCTTCACTCGCCATTCGAATTGTCAAAAACAAATGGTTGCAGGCTTTGTTAGCTGGGGTTCTATGCACTGGTCTGGATATTCTCATCGAACCCGTAGCTATCAAATACGATTTCTGGGCTTGGGGCGGTGGAGACATTCCCATTCAGAACTACATTGCCTGGTTTGGATTCTCCTTCATCTTCGCATTGGTGTACGTGTTCAATAGCCGCGTTAAAAACAATACTGCCACAGGGTTGTGGTTTATTTGGCTGGCCTTTTTCTTATTATTAAATTTCACAGGATGATCGCATTTATCGCAGCATTGATATTGGCTTTTGTTTTAATGGAAGGCGCCGCCTGGTCAGCCCATAAATACCTAATGCATGGATTTTTGTGGAAAGTACACGAAGACCATCACAAACCCACCGGACACGTTTTTCAGAAGAACGATTTATTCTTTATGATTTTCGCCATTCCATCGTGGTTGTGCATTATGCTAGGCGTAATGTATCAGGCGAATTTCTCCATAGGATTTGGCGCTGGAATTGCGGTATACGGAGCTGTTTACTTCCTTGTACACGACGTACTTATCCATCGTCGATTCAAGTGGTTCGACAAGACGCAAAACAAGTATTTCAAAGCGATTCGTAAAGCGCACAAAGTACATCATAAAAATCAAGGGAAGGAAGATGGCGAGTGCTTTGGGATGCTCCTCGTTCCTCGTAAATACTTCAAATCTTGAAAGGTCTGTACCTCATACTGGATGCCTTTACGCTGATGTGCCCACTGGTGCTCAGTTTCGATAATCGAGTACGGTTTGTAAGTTCATGGAAGAACGTTTTGTTGGCAAGTACCGTCATTGCAATCCCTTTTTTGATCTGGGACGTCATTTTCACGGAAAAAGGAGTTTGGGGCTTCAACCCTGATTACCTGGTCGGTGTTTCAATTTTCGGTCTACCAATCGAAGAAATTCTGTTTTTCTGGGTAGTTCCCTTTGCTTGCGTCTTTGTTTATGAGTGTTGCAAATTCTATTTCCGAAACATTAACTGGCGCTGGATGAACGTAGGAGTTCAACTCGGAATACTGGGCTACCTGATCTTCCTGAGCAGTCAAAATCCTTCCGGCTGGTATACATTAACAACCATTGTTGCCACAGTCATCACCTTGTATTTCTGGTTCAATTTCAAAAATCACCCGCAAATTGGAATTACCTACCTCCTTTGCCTGATCCCTTTTCTATTTGTCAACGGTGTACTTACGGGCAGTTGGATTGATGCTCCGATCGTGTGGTATAATCCTGAGCATTTCTCAGACATTCGAATGGGAACCATCCCTCTGGAAGACGCCATGTATGGGTTCTCACTAATCGTTGCGAATATTTTGCTCCATGAAAAACTCATGCAGAAAAAAGGTGTGAAAAGCTTTTCTACGAAAAAAGTAGAATCTTTGTCGTCATGAAACGCATCGGTTTACTTTCTGACACGCACGGATATCTCGATCCCAAAATTTTCGAATACTTCAAAGATGTAGACGAAGTGTGGCATGCCGGAGATGTAGGCACGGTAGATGTCATTGATCAGTTGAGGGAATTCAAACCTACCAGAGGCGTTTATGGAAACATCGACGCGGTGGATGTCCGACAGGAGTTTCCCGAGCATCTTCGTTTCAAATGCGAGGACGTGGAAGTACTCATGACACACATTGCAGGAAAGCCGGGCAAATACGCCAAGCCAGCATACGAATTGCTACAGGAAAAGGCACCGAAATTATTCGTCTGTGGACATTCGCACATATTATTGGTAAAGAACGATCCGCATTACGATATGCTTTGGATGAACCCGGGAGCATGCGGATACAAAGGGTTTCACCAGGTAAAAACCATCCTTCGATTTTCCATTACCAAAGACCGGATTCACGATCTGGAAGTAATCGAATTGGGAAATCGAGCATGAAATAAAATTTTTAGCTTTTCTTTGCGTTAATCATCTACATGAAAACGAAACTTCTCCTTGCTGCATGCCTGTTTTGGGCGATTCCGAGCACATTTGGACAGACTGGCGGAAACAATGCATTTGCCTTTTTGGACCTGACGTATAATGCGCGTCAAATGGGTCTGGCAAACGACTTCATTTCCGTAATGGATGCCGACATCAATATTGGAGTTGCCAATCCAGCTATGTTGAATCCGGAAATGCACAACATGTTGAGCGTTAATCAAGCGCTATTGCCCGGTGGCATTAATGTAGGGATGGGAAGTTATGGCTTCGGCTTCAAAGACAAAGGAACGATGTCCGGATTTGTCAAATATGTGAGTTACGGAACTTTTCAAAGAACCTCGGCAAATGGATCGCATGAAGGAACCTTCTCCCCTGTTGAAATGGTTGCAGGTGCCGGATACGGACAGCAATTAAACGAACGATTATCGGTTGGAGCGAACCTTTACGCCATTTTTTCATCTCTGGAAAACTACTCTTCTTTTGGAGCTGCTATAGATGTAGCAGGAACGTATTATGATAAAGATCGAGGGTTTGCAGCGACAGCCTTGGTAAAAAATGCCGGATTCCAATTCAATGCGTATACGGAAAACTCAACCAGAGCGCCCTTGCCTGTAGAATTCCAGGCGGCAGTATCATACAAATTGGCACATGCTCCGTTCCGATTTTCCATCCTTGCACATCACCTCAACCAATGGGATCTAACTTATAATGACCCCAACCTCCAACCGACAGTAGATGCACTAACCGGTGATACTATTCCCGTTCCGAAAGCCAATTTCGCTGAAAAGCTGGGAAGACATTTTACCTACCAGGTAGAAACCATTATTTCCAAAAACATCCATTTCCGCTTAGGTTTTGATTATCACCGAAGACGAGAATTGGCACTTTCACAACGTCCGGGAGCCGCAGGTTTCTCTCTGGGACTAGGGTTGTACTTCAATAAATTCCGTTTGGATTATGGATTCCTGATCAACTCGCGTGCTGGTTACAACAACATGATCACCTTTTCAACCCAACTCGATAAATGGCGTAAATAGCCCTATTAATAAGGGGTTTTACCCGTTAAAACATATTTAGATCAGTTATAAACTGCGAAATGTTGGTATTTTTTTGAAACCTCTTTGGAGAAAGATGAGTACTTTAGATTTAAACCAAACATTTAATTTTTATGAAAAAGTCAGTTTTGACAGTTGCTTTGATCTTAGGAGCAGCTACTACTACATTGGCGCAGGACAAGCAGTACACTCCAGAATCAGGAGATTGGGCTATCGGTATTGACGCTACACCTTTCTTGACGTATTTCGGAAACTTCATTGGTGGAAATGACGCTAACACAGCGCCTTCATGGAACTTCCTTACATCTAACCAAACAATTACTGGTAAATTGTTCGTAGAAGATGACATGGCATACCGTGGGTCTCTTCGTCTAGGGTTTACTTCAAACTCTGCTAACGCGATGGTAGCACAAGATGGTGCTGCAGCTCCTACGTACCCGAACCTTCCATCAATGGTAGAAGATACTTGGAAAATGGGTACTACTAACATCGGTTTAGCTGGAGGTCTTGAGTGGCGTAAAGGATCTGGACGTCTTCAAGGATTCTACGGTGGAGAACTTGGAATCTCGTTCTCTTCTATGTCTACTACGTACACGTACGGTAACGCAATGACAACTACAGGTGCTACATCAAACGATTTCGGTACTGGTAACTTGAATGGTGATCCAGTTTACGGAAACGGACGTTTGTTGAGCCAAAGTGGTGGAGGAACATTCGGACTTGGAATCCGTGGATTTATTGGAGCTGAGTACTTTGTACTTCCAAAATTGTCTATCGGTGGTGAATTCGGATGGGGAATTGGATTCTCTTCTACAGGAGCAATGACTGAAACTTGGGAATCTACTGACGGTACTGCTATCGCAACTATCGATCACACAGGTACTAAGTCTTCTTCTTTCGGAATTGATACTGATGCGAACAACACTGTATTCGGTACAGCTGGTTCAATTCGTATGACTTTCCACTTCCAATAGGAAAAGAAATACTTTATTTCAATCCCGGTTCGCCATGCGGACCGGGATTTTTTTTGCTCCCTACCCTATTAATTCTACAATAAGAATTGGTTGAAAGCTTTTGATTTACCATGAACAAATTCAATTATCTTTGTTAGGTGTCCCGTCCAGAAAAAATAGTAATTGCCATTGATGGATTTTCCTCTTGTGGGAAAAGTACTTTGGCTAGAGAACTTGCCAAACGGTTACACTATGTTTTTATCGATAGCGGAGCCATGTACCGCGGAATCACACTTTACGCTCTAAGAAACAATTGGATCAACGGCTCCGAATTGGATCGTGGTAGATTGATTCAACAGCTCGATGCTATTCAACTTTCCTTTCGTTTAAATCCAGAAACTCAAAAGCCTGAATTGCATCTCAACGGAGAAAATGTCGAGAAAGAAATTCGAACACCTCAGGTGGCTGGACAAGTTTCCCAGGTGGCAACGATCAAAGAAGTACGCACCAAATTAGTGGATCAACAACGTGAAATGGGGAAAAACGGAGGTGTGGTCATGGATGGGCGTGATATTGGTTCGGTTGTTTTTCCAAATGCAGAGCTTAAACTTTTTGTCACCGCTGAAATTGAAACCAGAGTGCAACGACGCTACCTGGAACTCAAGGAAAAAGGAATGGAAATCGACAAAGACGAAGTTCGTGCTAATCTGTTAGAGCGTGATCGAATCGACTCAACAAGAAAAGAAAGCCCTTTGATTCAGGCGAAAGATGCAGTCGTCATTGACAATACCAACATGTCGCGATCGGAGCAATTAGAACTAGCCATTGAGCTGGTTGAAAAAAAAATTGTAACATTAGCATAAATTCCTGTTATTAAATTAACAGTAAGTCAAATTATTCACTAGATTTGCCGCTACACCAACGAAAATCAACATGAGTTCTATCAGCCGTGTCACGGAAGACATTATTAATCGTAGCCCTTTCCTACGCGAAGCAATGACCGAAAACCTCATTAACATTTCGGCACTTGCACGTAAAATCAAACCTGAAATTGAAAAAGTTACGGGTAAAGAAATTAAAGAAGGTGCGATTGTTATGGCTATCAAACGCATGACGCCAGGAGTGTATCACAAACTGGACATCAAAATTAACAACGTGATTGGTGGAATTGGTGATTTTCTTGTTCGAAGCGACCTGGTTGATTTCACCTACGAGAACTCTGACTCACTTAGAGAAGCACAGAGCGATTTGATTCAAACGATTCGTCAGGATAAGGATTCCTTCTTCACAGTTTGTCGCGGAATTACAGAGACTACGTACATTCTCAATTCTAAGTTCACGGAAGATGCGAAGCAGATTTTCAGAAATGAGCGCATTAAAGCACACACGAAAGATCTTTCTTCGATTACAGTAAAACTTCCTGAAACGAATACGGAAACGTACGGGGTATATTATTACATCATGAAGCACCTTGCCTGGGAAGGAATCAATATTGAGCAAGTGGTATCCACAGCGAACGAATTCACTGCAATTGTTGCTTCACAGGATATCGATGAAGCTTTTAAAATCTTGATGCAATTGAAGCGCAGTACTTAAGCTGCTGCCTCGTCGTTGTTTTTACACTGCTCTTCCGGACGTGCACCGCACAATCCACACGCAGCGCCTTCTTCTTGAAGCAAAGGGTTGTTACTTGCGCATGTCCCTGCGAACTCCCCACCTTTCTTTGCCCAAATTTTGATTGCAATACCGGCGAATGCTAGTGCCAATAAACCAATTGAAATAAGAACGATTCCCATGCTGAATAATTTTCTACAAAGGTACTCAATTTTTGTCGATCAAAGTACCATCTCCAATTTCTGAAACATCCAGTGAATTCGGATTCCCGATATACCAAACATCCCCGGTGGATTGCAATTGAATATCACAATCGGCACCTTCTGTATTTACTTTCAATACACCTGCTGTATTCGAGATTAGCTCTATCGAATTGGACACATTCAGATCATACGTAGATCCAAAGCCATTACTGCGAATATTCATAATCAACGTTTCAGTGGTTCCTGAGAAATCGAAATTTCCCCACCCATTAGTAATTGTGAGATTCACGTTGTTGTAATCCATATCCAAATCCACCAAACCGGCTCCATCACGAATCACTATGGTGAAATTATTTCCGGTAATCTGGCTCTGACAGGTCAATGGTTTGGTTCCTTCAAATTCCAAATAATATATTCCCGTGTAATGCACCTCTACCGTCACTTCATTCTTATATGATCGTAAAAAGTTGCATTTGTTATCATTGAAAATGCGAAGAACGCCATCGTTGATATCGGAAGTAATAAAATTGACCAGGTTCTGACCTCCCTTAATCACTACCTTGTTCTGACCATCCTGCACCAAAACAACATTGACATTCGGACCAATAAACAATCCATGGAAAGCATCCAACTCCCGGGTGATACTGGTTTCAGGTCCAGCACTTTTAAAACAGCGACGATCTTCGGCCTTCTTACAACCTAGAAAAACGAAAGCTACTGATATGACTACTAACCATTTCATCTTCTGAAAGTATATCCAATTCCGTACTCTACATAATCTGCTCTTGCCCAATGAGATTTCAATACACAGTTGATATTCAACCCATTGTTAAACACATATCGCATTCCTACGCGATGGTACACTGGTTCCTGAAATCCATATTTGTCGCGCAGATAATATCCCATTCCGACAATAATGTGAAAGCGATAGAAAGGCATCAAATACCCTACGAATGCCCCCATTTGAAATAAATCAGCACTGCTCATTGGAACATCCGGAGCGTAGGACTGTAACGACCCTTTGTGCATGAAATCCAAAGACACCTCCATTCCTACTTGAGGACGGAAATAGCGTCTTCCCATTAAATTCAATCCAAAGCACGGATACTTCGTCCCTCCTACCGGATACACTTCCTTCGCAGAAACTATTCCGACCGCACCAAATTCCCAATACTTCGGATTAACATCTGAAAACCGTGGAGTGATCTCATTCTGTGCTTCACGAATTCGATATCCGTAACCCAAACTAACAAAAGGAACGTTCAACCCAAGGTTGGGAACTTTTGCCGCACCATTCGAGAAATGCGTCATGTCAACAATTGCATTGATAGCATGAGGTCCGAATTCATAGCGACTTTCAACTGCCATGCTTACCAGGGCATTGACATGCGTACTGGTAGCAATGCTCAAATTGTTCAGTTGGTGATGGTAGACTTTCGGAGCGAAACTAAGTCCTGTCCCCAAACGACCAGAGAATGTAAACCGCTTCGTGTGAATCAATGGCATTGACATAAAAGCATACGCACCGTAATAGATTCCAAAAAGATCCCGGTTTCCAACGGTTCCAACAAACCCTGTCACTCCGTATCGAGGATTGTTATAGGGTTCGTGCCAATAGCGTTCGCCATTTCCCTTGAAATAATAACTGAATTCTGTTGCGACTGCGTGTTCATCGACCACGTGTCCCATAATGCTACGATGCGCGATTAAAAATCCCAATTTCGGACGGACTTCCAACCACGATTCTTCCTGGGCATTTGCATGAATCGAAACGACACAAAAAAGCAGAAGCAGAAGCATTTTCATGGCGTAAATTTAAGGAGATTAATTGTACTTTTGAAAACAAAAAAATGGATCCGAGACTTCAAGCTTTCGAGCGCCTTTTGAACATTATGGATGACTTACGTGAAAAGTGTCCATGGGATAAAAAACAAACATTGGAGTCCTTGCGCCACCTCACAATTGAGGAGACGTACGAACTTGCGGATGCCATTATCGATAACGATCTTGACGCTCTCAAAGGAGAAATTGGCGACTTGTTGCTTCACATGGTTTTCTACTGTAAGATTGGACAGGAAAAGGAAGCTTTCGACATAACGGATGCGCTAAACGGAATCTGCGACAAACTTGTACATCGTCACCCACACATTTACGGTGATGTTGAAGCTACAACAGAAGAAGAAGTAAAAGCAAATTGGGAGAAACTAAAACTGAAGGAAGGGAAAAAATCCGTTCTGGAAGGAGTTCCAAAATCACTTCCGGCATTGGTGAAAGCTGCTCGCATCCAGGAAAAAGCGAAGGGAATTGGCTTCGAATGGGAAAATCGCAAGGATGTTTGGGCCAAGGTCAAAGAAGAATTGGATGAATTGGCTGTAGAAGTTGAGTCCGGAGCTTCTGACGACAAAATTGAAGAGGAATACGGTGATGTGATGTTCTCGTTAATAAACTACTCTCGTTTTATCAAAGTCAACCCGGAAAATGCACTTGCACGAACGAATAAAAAATTCATCAAACGCTTTCAGTTAATGGAAGAATTAATGGCTGCGGACAATGTTCCAATTGATTCTAGTTCTCTGGAAACCATGGATAAATACTGGGATATCGCCAAAGAGCAACTTCGTGCCGCTTCCCGTTAAATCAATCAGAACTACAATTAAATAGTTTCGGCTCACCAGCTACCCTCTAATTCTGATGATTATCGTATCTTCGAGGCCGGACAAACAGTACTTATGAAACTCTTTTACTCTTTTCTTATTTCTCTAGCCTTTTGTGGGGCTTCATTTGCACAGGATTTCAGTATTCGTGGGGTTCTTTACAGCGCCGAAGACGGAGAACCGTTAGGCGGTGAAAAAATTCGCTTGCTTCGTACCGATAGTACGGCTGCCGGAGGAGCTTATACCGATGAAGATGGACTTTTTAATATTGGAAACGTTGCCAAGGGAGAATACATTCTTCAGATTATGGCCTTCGGTTATGAAATCAAAGAGGTAAACGTATCCGTAACGAAATCTTCAGGAAATAAGGATTTCACTTTCGAAGTAAAGAAAGATGCGAAGGTAAAAGATATCGACGCTGTTCAGGTATCTGCAGAACAACGACAAAAAACAAGAGAAGTACTTATTGGTGTCAACCAGTTGGATCAGAAAGGATTGGAACGAATTCCTAGTACGGGTGGTGAAAACGATATCGTTGCTGCCTTTAGCGTTACTCCTGGGGTTGTGACAACAGGAGACCAGGGAGGTCAGTTGTACGTACGTGGAGGAACGCCGATTCAAAACAAGATTTTGTTGGATGGGATGACCATCTATCAACCGTTCCACTCTATCGGGTTCTTCTCAATTTTCGAAACGGAACTGGTAAAAAGCGCAGACATCTACACAGGAGGATTCGATGCTCAGTACGGTGGGCGTATCTCTTCTATTATGGACATCACTTATCGTGATGGTAACAACAAAAAATTCAGCGGTAAAGCTTCGGCATCGCCATTTATGGGGAAATTGGTACTTGAAGGTCCTCTTGGAAAGAGCGATGGACCCGGTGGTATCTCTTACGTATTCTCAGGAAAGCATAGTTTGATTGATCGTTCTTCTCAGGTTTTATATCCGAACATCAATCGTGATGAGGAATCTGGAGAATCATCAGGAATGCCATTTGCCTTTACTGATTTGTACGGTAAATTGACATTCAAAGGTGGTGGACGTTCGAAAGTAAGCGCTTTCGGATTCCACAACAACGATCAAGTAAAATTCGATATTGCTGACATCAGCTGGACACAAAGCGGTGGAGGGATGAACTTCCTTTTGGTTCCTACAGGTGCGAAAGTATTCATTAAAGGTCACGTAAATGGTAGCCGTTACGCAACTGTTTTCGATGAAGTTTTGAGTGAATCTGATACGATTCGTCGTTCCAGCTCTATTGGAGGGTTTGACCTTGGATTTGACTTTACCTATTTCATTGGAGACAAGGGAGAAATCAACTACGGATTGAACCTTGGTGGATTCAACACGGATTTCGTAACATTTAACGAAGCACAACGCCGTATTGAGTTGAAGAACTTTACTACAGAAATTGGAGCGTATGTAAACTACCGATTCGTTTCTACGCGTTGGGTAATCAACCCATCCATTCGTATGCAGATGTACGCGACGTACAGTGAAGTATCTCCTGAGCCTCGTTTGGGAATCAAGTTCAATGCTAACGAGAAACTTCGTTTGAAAGCTTCAGGAGGCCGTTACTCACAAAACTTTACTTCTGCTGCATCTGATAGAGACGTAGTGAACTTGTTTAATGGAATGCTTTCAGCTCCAACGAATGTTCAGAGCACGTTCATCACGCAATACCAGAACGAAAGAAACCCGAACAACGGATTGCAGTATGCATGGCACGCAATCGGAGGGTTCGAATACGATTTGACAAAGAAGATTTCATTGAACGTGGAGGCTTACTACAAGTACTTCACGCAGTTGAGTAACATCAACATCAACAAGTTGTACGAGGATACACCGGAATTCAATGACATTGACGATGTATTCAAGAAAGACTTTATCATCGAAAACGGAGAATCGTTCGGAGCTGACTTCCTTGTGAAGTACTCTGACGAGCGCTTGTTCTTGTGGGGAGTTTACTCTTACGGTAACTCAACGCGTTGGGATGGATTCCAGTTCTACCGTCCTGTTTTCGACCGTCGTCACAACATCAACTTAGTTGGAACGTACTTGTTCGGTAAAAACAAAGATTTGGAGGTAAGCATCCGTTGGAACCTTGGTTCTGGACTTCCATTCACACCAACAACAGGATTCTTTGAAGAGCAAAACTTCCAGGATGGAGTTACTACAGATTACGTAAACAACAACCCTTCTTACGTAGCTATCAACCTTGGAGAATTCAACAGTCAGCGTTTGCCATATTACCACAGAATGGACGTTTCAGTTAAGAAGCGTTTCGAATTCAAGAACTCAACGATTATGGAAATCAACGCGAGTGTAACGAACCTATACAACCGCCGTAACATCTTCTACGTGAACCGTGTTACCGGACGTGAGATTTACCAGTTCCCGATTCTTCCAAGTTTAGGATTGAGCTATAAGTGGTAAGATTCAGTGATGGTTAGAAGTGAAAAGAAATAGGTAAAAAGAAATAAGTGAAAAGTGAAAGGCTCCGCGTTGCGGGGCTTTTTTGTTTCTATGTGGCAGTATCTAAATCTTGAAAGGCTATAAAATCAAGGAATTCTTTGCCAAATGGAGAAATTTGAATTTTGTAGTTTGTTGAACTCCCGCCCAAATTAGTTGTTATTGAACTATGGTTTCTTACCAATCCTAATGAAATTAGTTCATTACCAAAGAACTCAAGTTCGCCTTTAGTGAGAAGTCTTCCCGTTTCAAACTGAAATCTATCAACAATATGGGAATCTGGTTGTTTTGGTCCCTCAATCCCCATAAAAGCAACTATGAAACTATCTATTTTCTTGCTTTCGACCGGACGAATATCGCGCAGCATTATTATTTGAATATCATCCAATTGATCTAAGAGGTTGATATACTTATTGAATAAAGGTGGCTGCTCAAGTGGTTTAACAATTTGTTTTACTAATATGTTTCTAAACCTTTCCAGCTTATAACTTGAACGAGTAGTCATTACCTTGGAATAAACCAACTCCATCAAATCTATAAAATCATCAGATTGAAAATTCTCTGTATCAATCTCACTACCCTCAATTTGCTCTAATGCCTTTTTAACACTTTCAGAAAAATCTAGAACGCGTTTCTGCTTTAATTTACTTCGATAATTCCAAAAAGCATCGAATACTGGTCCTGCAGGAATATAACTAAAGACTGTGCTTCTGATAGTCTCCGAAATAACTTCAAAGTGATCTTTCGCTGCTATATTTTTGTCGAAACTATCCATACTAATATCTAACTAATGCTATAGATTCCATTGATCATGATCTAACTTTCTACTTTCCGCTAACTTACCCTACCCAAGCCTTCATCCCTGCTTTCTGAGGTCCGTTGGGATCTTTCACAGGCTTCACCGAATATTTGTTATAGAAGAAACGATTGACTTCTGGTAATGTGAAGGAAAGTAATTGTCCTTTTCGGAATACGGTCACTTCTTTTTGTTCATCATCGAGGTATTTGAACCATTCGTTGACGTTGTTCTTTACTTCCAAACCGTTTACCGCAACAATTTCATCGTCCAGCATCAATCCTCCTAATTCTGCAGGTCCGCCCGGATACATGGCTTTTACAATGGCTCCTCCTCTATTCGAATTCAGATATTTGAATCCAAGCCTTCCAGCTGCGTAACTTTCTTCCGGTTGGTGCTGCAATTCCAATCCAACATAATCGAAACAGTACGTGAGTAAAGACTCAAATGGTTTGGTACCGTGAATGTATTCATCAAATATTTCATCGAAGGAGAATTTTCCTACCGCTTCTACAGCTGCTTTGTAATCTTCCTCGGAAACACCTTTACCCTCCAAACCAAACTGGAAGAACAGACGCTTCATTACTTCATCCAATCCGTACTTGTTCTTCGTAGCTTCGAGCAACTTAACATCCGTAATAAATGCCAGCAAACAACCTTCGGTATAAATGCTGACTTTTCGTCCGGGAGCTCCCGCTACGTAACCATCCAACCACGTGTCAAATGACGATTCCGCCACTGAATAATGGAATCTACCATGATTATCGAAATGACGTTGCAATTGCGCATTCATCTCGTCCAGGTATTGCTCAAGATTGAAAACACCACTCTTATGAAGGAACAAATCTCCCATGTAGGTTGTTACTCCCTCGCACAAATATCCCAAAGGAGAATAATTCTCTTTGGTGAAATCGTAAGGCATCATTTCCGCAGGGCGAATTGTTTTTACATTCCAGGTATGGTACAATTCGTGTGAACTTACGCCTAATAACTCTTTGTACAATGATCCGAATACTTCATAAGAAGGTCCAAGTGCAATAACCGTGGATTTCGTGTGTTCCACTCCGTGATACGCTTTGTACGGCAAAATCTGATTCAAGTAATGATATTCCTTCACCGGAAACTCTGTAAATTTTGCAATTTGTGTATCGGTGAAAGCCTGGAAATCTTTGATCAATCGATCCCAATCAGGCTTGATGATTCCATTGAACCACACATGAAATGTCACTCCATGCGATTCATAACTTTCGCGTTGTAGCATTCCTGAAGCGATAAACGGGGAATCCAGCAATTCTTCCGTGCTTTCAGCATACCATTTTCCATCCTTGAGCTCTAATGAAGTCGCAACCTCCCATTTGTCAGAAATTTCCAGCGATACCTCAACTGGATCGTTAAATGTTTCTTTGGTAAAGACGCAGCAGTTCACCGGATTCACATACAATTGGTTCTTATCCGCGAAGGTGGAACCGGCGTTAATTTCACTCGCATAGAAATTGTAACTCACCGTAATTTCGTCACTACCTGCCGAATCTACTTCCCAGGTATCTTTATTCACCTTTTGGAATTTGAGTGCATTGTTATTCCCGTCAGAAACCTTGAAGTTTCGAATGTTTTTGGCAAAGTTCCCCAATTCATATCTCCCTGGGCGCCAAGCTGGAAGATGTACGGTAGTTTTATCTTCCAATGAAGGAATTACTGCCTCGATATGAATGTATTGTGTGTTGGGTTGCGGAACGGAGAATGAAAATTTTACCATAATCGCAAAGTTATCATCTTTGAGCTATTGTTCTTCATTCTGGGCGTATGATAAATTCGATCTGTAGCTACATCTATTTGAATTATATACAAGTGAATTAACTTCGATTAATTATATTTAAAGACATGGCTATTCACATTCCGGAAAAGGAAATCCAGGTATTGACCCAAGATTCATTGCGAGTCGCTAGAATCGAAAATTTTCTTGATCAGTCAGATCGAGATAGGTTGTTTCGAACCTTATGCGAGAACCAAAAGGAATACAAGTCTCCTAACCTACAAAAACAAACTACCAGCAAATTGGTAACCATTGGAGATAACGGAATGTTCGAATCGAAAAGTGAAGCTGTGCTATTGGAAACTTCGCTGTTTCGCTACAAAATCATTGAAAATTTGCCCTTAATCTGTCAAAAACTGAATACCGATAACGTTTCAACGTCAAACATAAGAATCTCACTTCTTCATGGCATTGGCGGACATTATACAGATCTGCACCAGGACGTCACTGACAACAATATGAAAGTGACCGTACTTTATTACCTGAGAAACGAGTCGAAATCATTTACTGGAGGGAATCTGCAATTATTCTCTTCGAAAACCACAGATGGTTGCAGAGAAGATCATTCAGAAGGAAACTTCATTGACATTGCACCAGAAGACAACTCATTGGTGGTTTTCCGGTCTGATACTTTCCACCATGTGACAGAAATTGTTTCCAATTCTCAAAAATTCGAAGACGGACGTTTCGCTGTAACAGCTTTTATTTGAAATGCCTTGCAGCAGTTCTTATGCGTACATTTCCTCTTTTTGCGCTGCTACTTTTTCATCTGCTAAATACGCATCGTATGGCATCATTTTGTCAATGATTCCGTTTGGAGTAAGCTCCACAATTCGATTGGCTACCGTGTTCACCAACTCGTGGTCATGAGAAGTAAATAGCAATGTTCCCGGGAATTCTTTCATTCCGTTGTTCAATGCCGTAATAGACTCCAAATCAAGGTGGTTAGTTGGTTCGTCCATCAATAACAAGTTCGCTTTCGCCAACATCATTTTTGAGAGCATACAACGTACTTTCTCACCTCCGGATAACACATTTGCCGTCTTCATGGCCTCTTCTCCGGTGAAAAGCATACGTCCAAGGAAAGTTCGCAAATACACTTCTTCTTTCTCTTCGTCAGTGTGGGCATATTGACGCAACCAATCGATCAACGGAAGTTTTTCTTCGAAGTACTCGTGGTTTTCGTTTGGTAGATACGAAGTTGATATCGTTGTTCCGAAAGTAAATTCTCCTGAATCTGGCTGGATATCACCGTTCAATACTTGAAACAGTGCCGTCAATGCCATGGAGTTGTTAGATACAAAGGCAATTTTATCTCCTTTATTTACCACCAAACTCAAATCTTTGAAAAGAACCTCGCCTTCTTCTGAGTGCATGGTCAATCCTTCGATATTCAAAATCTGGTTTCCTGCCTCACGATCCTGATTGAATGTAATTCCAGGGTATTTACGGCTGGATGGTTGAATTTCTTCGATGTCCAGGTTATCCAACATCTTACGACGGCTTGTCGCTTGCTTTGATTTTGCAGCATTGGCAGAGAATCGAGCGATGAACTCCTGAAGTTCTTTCTTCTTCTCTTCCGCTTTTTTGTTCTTGTCTGCTCTCTGGCGTGCAGCCAATTGAGAAGATTGGTACCAGAACGAGTAGTTCCCGGTGAACAAGTTGATTTTCGCGAAATCAATATCACAGATGTGCGAACACACCGTATCAAGGAAGTGACGGTCGTGAGATACAACAATCACTGTGTTTTTAAAGTCTAATAAGAAGTCCTCCAACCAGGAAATTGTTTTCAAATCAAGGTCGTTGGTAGGCTCATCGAGTACCAGTACATCCGGGTTACCGAACAAAGCTTGCGCCAACAACACACGGACTTTCAAGTCGTTTGGCATGTCTGCCATTTTCGTGTAATGACGAGATTCATCGATTCCAAGGTTTGACAACAATGAAGCAGCATCAGTTTCGGCATTCCATCCTTCAAGGTCTGCGAATTCTGCTTCCAATTCCGCAGTTCGCATTCCATCTTCGTCAGAGAAATCCGGTTTTGCGTACAAAGCATCTTTCTCCGTCATGATTTCATACAAGCGCGTATGTCCCATGATTACTGTATTCAACACATCGAACTCATCGTAAGCGAAGTGATCCTGTTTCAATACTGCCAATCGTTTTCCTGGCTCCAATGAAACATGTCCTGTTGTTGGATCCTGATCTCCAGTAAGAATTTTCAAAAAAGTTGATTTCCCGGCTCCGTTGGCTCCGATAACACCGTAACAGTTCCCGTTTACAAACTTGACATTTACATCATCGAAAAGAACGCGTTTTCCAAATTGCAGGGACAGATTATTTACTGATAACATGAGGGTTCAATTTTGCTTTAACTTCTGTTAATGAGTCGATTTCAGTGATCATTAGGCTGCTTTCGACGGTGCAAAGATAGCGTTTTGCTTCTGTTTCCCTGCATAAAACAAAAAAAGAGCGCCACGAATGACGCTCAACCTAAAATGGAGCTTCAAGCAAGATGATTTTTACAACTAACTAATCTGACTAACTACTAAAGTCTTGCTTTTGGCTACCTACTACATCTTTACCCATTGCTCTCTGTAGAACTTTCCATTGTCCAATAAAATGGACGCTGTATACGTTCCAGAAGCCAGGTGGTCGAAGGAAAGAACGTTCTCCCCTTCTGTCAATATTTCTGTTTTTAGAATTCTTCCCTGTGCATCAAACAAAGTCACAGTTCCTGAAATGGTGGTGTAGACATTCAATTGCCCGTTAGAAGGATTCGGATAAATAATCGGTTGAATGTTGTTCTCACAAGCGGCCTGAATTCCTTTCGTTCCAAGAATTGTTGCAGAGCCATCTGTATCAACCTGCGTTAAACGATAATATGTTGCTCCGTTGCGATCGAAATCTCTGTCTACAATGGAATACTGCAATTCTTCACTACTATTGTCTGCACCAGAGACGCGAGCAACTTCCACCCAATTTACCAAATCATTCGATCTGTCAACAATAAAGTAATCGCAGTGCAATTCTGACATCGTAGACCAATTCACGTTTGTTTCGCATCCGTTGTTCTCAGCATCCAAATACCCCAATACCACTGGTAATGGCGATGTAAGCATGTTTGTTGTTCCCAGTGTGAAGTAGTATCCTCGGAGCTGATCCATTGGATTTCCTGTTCCCGGAATGAAATCATGTTGGAAATAAATGATTCCCGTTGCGTTGTTGTATGCTGTGGGAGCGATGGAAGTAGCACCAACGGCGTAGTTTCCATCTTCATCAACTAACATTCGAATGTGCTGAAGGTCATTAGATCCTAAAATTCCTCCTACACCTACGACTCCGCTCAGATCAAATTCGATTGTTACGGTTCCAAGGCTGTTCGCTTCCTGTGATTTCCATTCTCTCGTGAAGATTCCCTGGATTACCTCGCCGTTATCTGTTGGGTAGTTTACAACGATTCCTGTATTGTTCAACACTCCATTATCATGTCCCCATAGCAATGCTTCTCCATCGTTTGAAATCACTGAAGGAGATGCATAGTTCGTTCCATGTGCCATTGTTACAATGTCGTTGTACGCACCAACACTTCCTCCGTTGGTAGAATGTGATTTTCGTTGATCCAGTCCGGAAACATCAGCTCGCATAATTCCTGCGATATCGAAATTGAACCCCGTATTTGCAGAGACATCCCAAATGACACTTCCGTCAAATGGCGACACGTAATCTACGGAAGTACCATTCATTCCTTTGGTGATTCCATACTTAATTGCCAAATAAGTCTCTACCCGATTTCGATCCGCGGCATTAAGTTGAGAATCCCACAAAATTGCTTCCATTACTCCGCGAGACATTCCGTAGCCTGGCCAATAGCCAATGGACAACTCCATCCAGTTTCCTCCACCGTGGAATGTTCCGATATTGCCGTATGACAACTCTGTTCCATTAGTGCTATTACCTCCTGCAGAACCGCTTCGTCCGTGAAGACCGATAAAGTTGGAATTTGAAGACGATTGTGCCATTGTTGGGTTATCGTACACATGTGAAGTTCCATTGCTGAACAAAGAACCCAATCCTCCGTGACGGAATCCCCACGTTAACCATTGATTCGCGCTATTTGACCCAGAATTGGTTTGAACCGAACCGTGAAATTCGAAAACTAAATCGGGGGCGTTTGAACGTTGGTATGCAGCGTACATAGTCACTTCATTCCCGCTGATTACTTGTGTTCTATCTGAAACTTCGGCATGGAACGTACCATTATAAGCACCCGTTGTTGTTACAATATTATTATAGTTGGATTTTAAATCATTCGAAGACATGGTACCTCCATTCGTGGACGTCAACTGTGTGATATTGGCGTTCGGACCGAGGTTGTTCCATGTCGTTATGGGAGATCCTACGGTTCCTGAATTCGCATCGAACCAGGTCTGAAGATTTGTGGAGATTCCTCCCGGCGCAGGGTTACACGCCCCAACTGTTCTGTTTCCAGCCGGACTTGTAACGGTTGGCGTGTAGTTACTTCCGCCCACAGTTACTTGTGTACATGTCGCGTCGAAGTTGTTTCCGATGTTCAATGTGGGGATCAGCTGATATTCCACCCAGAAATAATTGGTTCCCATTTGCAAGGTTTGGGTTCCTGTGATATTAACACTCGCTGCTGGAGCCGATGTTCCCAATAAATTCGTTGCTGCAAAAACCGGTGAAGTTCCGGTGTAATAAACATTAATGGCGCTCACCTCTGCAAGGTTTGATGTGCCAGCCGTTCCAATTGTCATTGCCGTGAGGTCGATTGTTGGTGTTGATCCGGTTGCAACCACTTCCACCCCGATAATTTCTGCACTACCGTCACAACTCTGAATGGTTTGGGTATTTCCCTGAGTTGTCGTTGAAGAACTGTACAACATTGGTCCCGGAACAAAGTAGTGAACTGTAATAGACCAGGTATTGTTGTTAATGAAGTTGTACAATTGATCACAAGCTGTTCCTCCCCAGGTTCTCCATGCCTGCATTTCAAATGTCAATGTTCCGGTTGCTGAAATTCCGTTTGCAATATTAACTCCCGTTCTGTTATAGCTTTCTGTTCCTCCTGATGCTCCCCCTGTACCATTGAAAGTTCCTTCGGTATTTCCGGTTTCCTGACAGTGCACTCGTGAGCGTTGCTCCGACATCCATGCTCCGTTAGTTGCTGTGAAATTGTACGAAATATCAATACTGGTAACATTGGCTCCGACCGGAATACTTACAACCAAAGTTGTGCTTGGCCCTGTACAGGCAGCACTATAGGATGTAATTGAGGTTGGGATGTTTCCTGCGTTATATGTCGCTGTCGCCGATTGCCCGTAGGAACGAGAAACAGTGAAACATAACGTTAGCAAGAGGAAAATCACCAGGTGAGGCGCTTTAGTAGTCATCTTGTTTAGTCTTTACAAAGTTAGTCGCCGCAAAGTTCCTAACACATTGACTTAAAACCCAACACAAGCCGTTTACTAGCTATTAACAAAAACTAAAAAGCAGCCCAAAAACGTAAACAAAGTATTAACAAAAAGGGTTTAGTAGCGGTTTTCGCTAGTAATTCTGAATGTAACTGGTAAGATCCTGACTTTTGTCCAATCCAAGCTTAGATTTGAGTCGATGCTTGAAAATTCTCACCGAACTTGGTTCGACACTTTTCATTAACGCAACTTCTTTGGTTGATAATCCAATCCGAAGCAATAGCACCAACTGAACTTCAGAGGCAGTAAATGTTCCATGCTCTGCAAAAAAGCGGTCACGGAAATCCCCTCCAATAGTTTCTACATTCTGCTCTATGACCTCATTGACTACTTGAGCTCCTGCATGCGACTTCAAAAACTGAATCAAATCCGTTATGGAATCCTGAATCCCATCTTCCTGCTTTCTCATAGTATTGAGTCTGCCCTGAATTTCTTCCAAAAGCGTTGCATTGTTATTCATGGATTGCAGGGTTTGCTTGAGTTCCAGCTTCTTGTTCTCCAATTCCTTCGCTTCCATTTCTCGCTTCAACTCAGCGGTTCTTGCCGATTCCTGAATGAAATCTTCCCGAAGTTTCAAGTACTTTTCCTTTCGACGTTGTTTGGATCTTACTACCCTCCACCAAAGCAATGCTCCAATTATCACTAGAATCATCAATGAAATAGAAACCACTACCAGGCGATAATACTGTTTTTCGGACTCCTTTTTGAGTTTGAGATTGGCTGAAACCAGTTTTAATCGACGCTTTAATTCATCTCGTTGCAACTTTTCAATGATAATAAGACGATCTACTCGCTGTTCTTTAAGCGCTTCACTGACACTGAAGTATTGCTCCTGAACCTTCTTCAAATCAGTACTTCCCGGGCACGAATTAGCATTTCTAATGGCAAACTCAAGATATTTCAATCTACCTTCGGAAATTGGCTCAGACCCTAAACTATTCTTCAGCTTATCCAAAACACGGTGTGTTTCCTTGCAATCTCCATCCTCGATGAGCGTGGGCAACATTTTTAAATACACTTCAGCAAGGAACCACACATCTCCAGAACGACTGGTCTTTTCCAAATTATAAAGACGATCCATTCCAGATTCAGTCAATCCTTCTGCTAAATCCAGCGAAGCGAGGTTACTTTGAAGAATACCGTATTGAATGGAATCAACTTTGTTGGAAGCCGAAAAAAGATGAAGTCCTTTGTTGTAGGTTTTACGAGCGTCTGTGTAATTCCCCCTTTGGAAATAAACGAATCCGAGTGAATTCGTATGAGCCACCTTCCTCTCCTCGCTTTGTGCAGTCCTAATAGCAGACTTATAGCTATCTGCTGCTTTATCGAATTCCTCCAGATCTAGGTACGACCGACCTAATTGACCATAAGCAAAGCTTTTCAACGGTCCTTCAGCGTACTGAATTCCTTTTTGCAGGTATTCTACAGCAAGTAAATAACTCTTCAGCTCAATGAACGTACCTGCAATTTTTACGTTCCACATCGCTTTTTTGTCGTCTTCAAGGTATTGCTCATAGTTCACCAGGAACTCGTGGCATATGCGCATATGATTTTCCCAGTCTTTTTCGTACCAATACCTCGACTCTTTCTTTCTAAGCCGATTCATCCCTTCAACAACGGACGCAGGTAACTCTTCCTGGGCGAAGGTACACTGGGAAAAGATGAATAATGCTAGAAAAGTAGCGAAGTTACGCACAAACCTAAATTAACGCATCCATTTTAAATTTCTGGAATACATGAAGATAAAAAGAGCTGAGACACAAGCGCTAAAGATCACAAGAACACTTGGAACGTTCGCTGGCGACAGGAAGAAGTAATAATGACACGTCGCAAGTATGGAATAGATTATGTACAAGTGGAAACCTATTTTACGACCTATGAGCATGTAGACAACCCCTGCAATTCCGAGAATAAATGTGAGCATACTCAAAGCTTGTACGTAGTAGAACTTACGATTCAAGGTAACAATGAGCGTTTTGAATTTCTCAATGGTCGGTTTCCAATCAGAGGCGCCCTGTGCTTCCAGGCTTGCAATCTGAGCATCTAAATTGGCTTTTTCTTTTTTGATCTCTTTTGCAGAACTCGGTCCACTGGCATAGCCGGACAAAGTACCAAATACACCAAAGCCTAACCAAACGAAACTGAGGATACACAGTACTAACAAAAGGACCGGTCGCTTAGGTCTTTGTTCTATCGTATTAATTGCTTCCATGCATTACATTTTTAACGAATTTCATACTCTTCTGCATCAACTCATGCAAATAAACATCTTGTTGTACAAAAGGAACATATTCTCTGTACTGAGCACGAAGCTTCTCTAACTGTTCTGAACTTTTCTCCTCTCGGAAATCCATTGCTTGTGCGGCATTCATTAACTCAATCCCCAAAACCGAATAGCAATTCTCCACCACGCGATAGAGCTTCGTTGCTGCGTTTGCCCCCATACTCACATGATCTTCCTGACCATTACTGGAATCAATGGTATCGATGCTTGCCGGAGTACACAATTGCTTGTTTTGACTAACAATACTCGCTGCGGTATATTGAGGGATCATGAATCCTGAGTTCAAGCCTGGTTCTGCTACAAGGAAAGGCGGCAACCCACGAGTACCCGAAATCAACTTGTATACCCGACGCTCGGAAATACTCGCCATTTCAGACAAGGCAATCGCTAAGAAATCCATTGAAATTGCCAGAGGCTGTCCGTGGAAATTCCCGGCAGAAACCACATCGTCTTCATCCGGGAAAACTGTTGGATTGTCCGTTACAGCGTTTATTTCTCGTTCCAGAATCGTTGCGCAGTAATCAATAGCATCCTTTGAAGCTCCATGTACCTGAGGAATACATCGGAATGAATACGGATCCTGAACATGTTCCTTCGGTCGGCTGATCATTTCGCTACCATCCAAGATTTCGCGCACGAGCTCAGCAGCTTCAATTTGCCCTTTTTGTCGTCGTATTTCGTTCACATTCGCCTGGAATGGATTCAACCTTCCGTCGTATCCTTCCAAAGACATTGCACCAACCGTTGTAAACTTCATCCAAAGCTTGCGTGCATTGCTCACTGCATACGATCCATAAGCGCTCATGAACTGCGTACCATTCAATAATGCCAACCCTTCTTTCGAACGCAGTTTAATTGGTTCCAATTGGAATTGCTTCAGAACATCCATTGCCGGACGTCGTTTCCCTAAATAATTTACTTCTCCCTCTCCCAAAATAGGCAAAGAAAGATGTGCTAGTGGGGACAAATCACCAGAAGCGCCTAAACTACCTTGCTGATATACAACAGGTAAAATGTCTTTATTAAAGAAGAAAAGTAAGCGTTCCACTGTTCCCAATTGAGCCCCGGAATTCCCTTGAGATAATCCGAGAGCCTTTAAAAGCAACATGCGTTTCACCATTTCAGCAGGAACCTCTTCCCCCATTCCACAAGCGTGAGACAGGACCAAATTGCGTTGTAATTGTTCCAAATCCCCTGGAGAAATGGCAGTATTACACAAAGATCCAAACCCGGTATTTACACCATAAATGAGTTTATCGTGACGCTGTACTTTATCGTCCAAATACGAACGACAATGCAATATTCTTTCTTTTGCCTCTTCACTCAAAACCACTTGTGTCCCCGATTTGAGAACAACATCGATTTGGTCAAGAGTGACCCAACTATTATTGATTACAAATGTGTTCATTTAAGCTTTTTTCAGGTGATTTACCAGTGCATCAGGCTTGATGTCCTCCTGTTCTCCTGTGTCCATATTTTTGATTCGAAGTACGCCTTGCTCCATTTCGTTTTTCCCTACCAGGGCAACGAACTTCACACCTCTATCATTCGCATACTTCATTTGCTTGTTCATTTTTGCCGATTTCGGATACAATTCCGAAGAAATTCCGGCATTTCTCATCTCCTTCACCACGCCCATGCAATAGGCGGCTTCTTCTTCACCAAAGTTGATGAATAGTAAGTCGAGACGACTATCTACACTCTCAGGAAACAAATCCAGTTTCTCCAAAACATCATAAATACGGTCCGCTCCGAAAGATATACCTACACCAGACATATTTTTCATACCAAAAATCCCGGTTAAGTCGTCATAACGACCACCACCACAAATACTTCCAATACTTACAGCGTTACATTTAACTTCGAATATCGCTCCAGTATAATAATTCAATCCTCGGGCAAGCGTCACGTCAAACTCTACCTCTGTCCCTCTCAACCCTAGCGCATCTGTAGCCTTAAAAATGTATTCCAATTCTTCGATTCCCTTCAATCCAACTTCAGAATCAGCTAAAAACGATTTCATTTGCGCTAAACGCTGTTGGGTATCGCCGCTAATTTCAAAAAGTGGCTTGATCTTTCTCAGTGCTTCATCTGAAATTCCTTTTTTGCCCAACTCGTTCAAAACACCCTCCAGACCAATCTTATCCAACTTATCGATTGCGACAGTAATATCTACAATCTTATCCGATTCACCACTAACTTCTGCTATTCCAGACAAGATTTTTCTGTTGTTGATCTTTATGACAGCCTGAGGGACATTCAAATTCGTCAGAACTTCGTCGAATAATTGAACATAATCGACTTCATAAACCAATGAATCGCTCCCTACAACATCAGCATCGCATTGATAGAATTCCTGGTAGCGACTTTTCTGTGGTCGATCTGCACGCCACACAGGTTGAATCTGATATCTCTTGAAAGGAAATGCTAATTCATTTTGATGCTGAACTACGAATCGTGCAAACGGCACAGTCAAATCATAGCGTAGCGCCTTTTCACTGATAGCTCCGGTGATTCTATTCAAAGAAACGCGTTCTTCCTTAGTCAGTTCGTCAAACTTGGTAGTGGTAAGACGATCTGTAACTTGAGTCTCATCAATTTTCGACAGATAATTCCCTGATCTCAATATCTGGAACAACAGCTTATCACCTTCTTCCCCATACTTCCCCAGCAATGTAGAAGAATGTTCAAACGAAGGCGTTTCTATCGGAGAAAATCCATAAACCTCGAAAGACCTACGTATCGTATTAAAAATATACTGTCGTCTTGCGACAATTTCCGGCATAAAATCACGAGTTCCGGGAGGTGTAGACTGTTTCTGCGCCATTATTATTGATTTGCCGCAAATGTAACGATAATTGAAAAAAAAGCGGATTTGCTTCGGCTACAGTGTTGTTTTCCCAAGCCAGTTCAAAACATTATTATCCCAAATAGCATCTGCTTCGTTTTGATCTAAAATTTCGGCTTCAACCGCAAAGTCAATTACTCTTCCCGGATACGAGTTCGCCACTCCTTCCATTTCCCCTAAAGGATACGGATCATCCAGCCCAGCAACAATTTGAGATGCTCCAACACGTGTCTTCAATAATTGGAGTGTGTATGAATCATGAACAAGCGTATCGAAGAATAAATTCGGGTGCCCTAATGCTGCCCTTGGATCACGCGCATCTTCGAACAAATCCGGTCGTCCATCATATCCTTGCAAGCGACGTCCATAATTTGCCTGTCCAAGCATGCAGCCATGAGCGAAACACGTTCGGAGATTCGGGAAACGATGCAAGAAATCCTTCAATACGTAGAAATGCAATGTGTCTGCAGTCTGTGCCATCATCCAAACAAGGTGGAATCGCCAGTACTCATTTTTGAGTTTCACCATTTTCTCTCCATCATACGGATGGATTTCCAAAGCAAGATTGTATTCGTTGGCTAATTCAAAAATAGGAAGTGCGTCGTCATCCGCTGTAGATACCCATTCTCCTTCAGAGTTGATAAAGTGCGACGGAAGGCATAGAAGATTCATATTGAGCTCCTCTACACATCTTTCAATTTCTTTTAGCGCATCTTCAACGTAAAGAGGCTGAACAACGAATCCACAAGTGAACTTATCTGGACGTCGTTCCTGAACGCTTGCGTTAAAATCGTTTTGCCATCGAATGGCATCGTTTGCATCTTGTCTTTCCCATCCATTACAATAGACCTGAGAAAGGTTGAGCATCACGCCATGATCGATATCGTATTTCTCCATCCATTCAAGCTTTTCATTGAAGAAAAAGCTAGGATCGGTAATCGGTCGGGACCAATCACCTTGTCGCATGAACTTCTTGTCGTCATCAATCCAGAACAATTTCTTGTCCTTCATAAATTTTGGAATCTCACTGGGTTCCGGTAAAATATGTCCGTGTCCGTTAATACGACGTTTTTTCATAGAAGGATTTCGATGTACGTTTTGATACTCAAGTATAGTGAAAAAAAATGCCCCTCGAACTAACGAGAGGCATTCCTTATTAATTATTTGTCTATATCTTTTCCTCAAGGTTACGGCGCAAGCTCGCCTACCTTTCGTCTTCAAAGCTATAGCTTTTTCTTATTTCAATACCACACGCTTTGTCATTGTTCCATTTGCTGTTTGAATAGCAACAGTGTATGTTCCTGCCGCAGCTCCTGACATATCGATTGTGAACGCATCCTGGTTCTCAACGTTTGTCATTACAACACGACCTGTAACATCCAATACAGACACAGTGAAGTTTCCTGCAACCGCTTCCTTCATTGTTACATTGAAGACTCCGTTACCTGGGTTCGGGAATACAATGAAGTTGTTGTTTGTCAATTCACCCAATCCAGTGTTGTCAGTCAAACAGAAGTTAGCAGTCTCAGAGAATGTAAATGTTCCGTTTGGAGCTTGCATTGAAGCCAAAGTCTGACCTTGAGCATCTGTGATTTCGTAATCTCCATCCGTGTTACAACCTTGAACAGCCGAACCGTTCAATCCGTCACCGTACGCATCCCAGATAGTGAATTCGTAACAATCACCAACAGTCAAACACCATTTGATTTCAACTGTAGTTTCATTCGGGTAAACTCCCGGATCTGTAGCTGATGTATTTTGAGTCGCAGTTACTGGCAACGTTACGTTTTGGTTTCCTCCTGTGTACAACAAGTTGTTGTTGTCGTCGTACAATTCGTAAACTGTTTCTTCACCATAACAGTCAGTGTCAAGTGTAAATGTCACTTCCTCACCTGTTCCATCCAATGTGAACGCTTCAGAATCTCCGTCGTTAGAAGTATTCGTATCGTTGTTTCCATTTGGAGAAGATGTTGATGCATTGAACGTATGTGCACCGTTTGAAGCCGTCTGCGATGGCAATGTGATTGTAGCAGTTTGTCCAGCTCCTAAAGATCCTGACCAGTTTTCTGTTTGGTTTGTACCACCGTCAACATCATAGTTCAATGTGAACGATGAAACTGTGTTTGTACCAAAGTTTGTTACAACTACTTCAGGGATGAAGCTCTCACCACAAATGTTTCCAGTTGGATTATTGATAGCAGTAACTCCGATATCATCATTAACAGTAGTTAGGTTACACACGTTGTTCTGCCCTAAAGTAGAACGACGAGGAGAAGAAGACATTACTGTTTGCATACGCGTTACCTGATCTGCTGTAAATGTGTGCATACAAGCATCGTTCGTATAATCCATGTAGTTCTCAACCATATCCTGAGATCCACAGTTGGTAACTGTTGGACATCCGAAGTTAGATCCGTTTGATTCAGGTGTATCGTTACAGAAATCGCTCGCTGAACATCCACCGTCTCCCCAGATGTGACGTAATCCTAACCAGTGACCTGCTTCGTGTGTCAGTGTTCGTCCAAGGTTATATGGAGAACCTCCAGGGAATGGGTTTGCAACTGAACCAAGAGTTGTGTACAAGATTACACATCCATCAGTATTTGCACTTCCTCCGTTTGTGTTCAATCCTGCCAAACCTGAGTTTGATGGGAATTGAGCATATCCAAGAAGACCACCACTTAAGTCGGCTACCCAAACATTGAAGTAATCCGCCGGATCCCACTGCGTTGCAGCTTTCATTCCGTTTTCGAAATCAGTATTTGAGAATGGTCCGTCTCCGTATGAAGTAATACGGTTAATTCCCGCCTCAGCCAAAGGTGTTCCGTTTTCGTCCACTTGCGCCAAACAGAACTGAATTTCTGAATCAGCACTCTGTGGGTATGTACTACCTGCCATATCAGAATAATCAATATTCAATTGATCTAACTGTGCTTGAACTTGCGCAGCGGATACATTCTCTGACCCCGAACCATCTGTAAAGATGTGGAAGATCACAGGGATTGTATATTGAAGCTTCTTTGCCTGCCCATTAGCCTGAGCGGCTTTAAATTTTGCAATTTCTTGCTGCAATGCTTCTTCCTCTTGACGAAGTGTAGGAAGGTCTGGATTGTTTGCACGCATAATCGAGTCGTTCTCCATTGTGTGACAACGGATCTGTCCATCTGGACCAACGATCGACTTGTAAGTGATATGATCATGAGCATCCAGAGCTTGGTTTGCCGGAACTCTTTCCTGAGCATATGCACCAATAGTTAAGGAGAGAGCTCCCAAAATGAGGGCACTCTTCAGAGAGTTGGTTTTCATAGTTTTACAGTTTAAGTAAAGTTTAGGTGTGCAAATTAAGCAATATTGAACATAAAAACAAAAGTGAATTATCCACAATCCGTTGAGAACAGTGGCTTTCTTGAACAAAAAAGGGAAGCCGAAGCCTCCCTTTTCTCTATTATGATTTGAAGATTTAATTCTTCACAATACGCTCCCAATGCATACTTGCTCCTGCCTTAATCTGGAACTGATACACCCCTCTTGCGTAATCTGAAATATCGATATTGTCTGACACTCCATCAAGTGTAATCACATCGATCAGTTTACCTGCATTGTCAAAGACTCTTACTTCTTCTAACACGGCACCGTTTGATACAAACGTTACATTTCCACTTGTCGGGTTCGGATAGATGGAAACTACATTCGTTTCGATCTCGTCGATACCAGAACAATCTCTTACCGTGATTGAATCCGTTGCTGATGCTGTACATCCATTTCCATCTGTATACTCGTAGGTAATTTCATGCACACCTACTCCTGCCGTACTTGCAGAGAACATTCCACCTGAAACTCCAGTTCCAGAGTAAGTTCCTCCTGCCGGCGTAGCTCCTGACAAAGAAATGTCAGCATCCTGAGTACACAATGTATCAACAGTCAATGTTACATCAACCGTTGGCATTCCGAATACCGTCAGATCCAATGTAACCACAGAGTCACATCCAGCTGAGTTTGTGAGAACTGCTGTGTACGTTCCTGAAGTCGTGTACGTGTTACCATCTGCAGACCAAACGTACTGATCACATACGGATACCGTTTCAGTTCCTGTAGTTGACGTATTAATTGTCAAGTCCAGTGTTATCACTGAATCACAACCATTGGCCGCTGGAATCGTTTCCGTGTAAGAACCTCCTGTCGTGTACGTAGTACCGTTCACTGCCCATGTATAAGAATCACATGCTGTTTCATTAACAGTTACAGGTGTTGGCACCGTAAGTGGATTTGCGTTTCCTGTTCCCGGTGTACTTGTGCATCCTCCTACTGTTTGTGTTACAGTGTAAGCACCTGCAGTTGTTACTGTAATGGAAGCTGTTGTTTCACCTGTCGACCACAATAAGTTTGTTCCAAGCACTGTCAATGTTGATGATCCACAGTCGTCACTTACTGATACAGTCGGTGCAGCTGGGATCGTCAATGGAGCAGCTGTTCCTGATCCATTTGCACTTGTACATCCTCCTACAGTCTCTGTTACCGTGTATAAACCTGGAGTCGTCACTGTGATTGAAGCCGTAGTTTCTCCAGTTGACCACAACAAGTTTGTTCCTGTTGCTGTCAATGTTGATGATCCACAGTTATCAACTACTGTTACTGTAGGTGCTACCGGCACTGTCAATGGATTTGCTGTTCCTGTTCCAGGAGCACTTGTACATCCTCCAACAGTTTGTGTTACCGTATAAGCACCTGCCGTTGTTACTGTAATGGTAGCAGTTGTCTCACCAGTCGACCAAAGCAAGTTTGTACCAAGCACTGTTAACGTTGATGATCCACAGTTATCTGTTACGGATACTATTGGAGCTGCTGGAATCGCCAATGGAGCCGCAGTTCCTGATCCAGCGATGCTTGTACATCCACCCACTGTTTGAGTCACTGTATAAAGACCTCCAGTTGTCACTGTAATTGAAGAAGTTGTTTCTCCAGTCGACCATAACAAGTTCGTTCCTGTCGCAGTTAATGTAGATGATCCACAATTATCTACAACCGTTACTACCGGAGTAGCTGGGGTCGCTAATGGAGCCGCAGTTCCTGATCCAGCGATGCTTGTACATCCACCCACTGTTTGAGTCACTGTATAAAGACCACCAGTTGTCACTGTAATTGAAGAAGTAGTTTCTCCAGTCGACCACGACAAGTTTGTTCCTGTCGCAGTTAATGTAGATGATCCACAATTATCTACAACCGTTACTACCGGAGTAGCTGGGATCGCTAATGGAGCCGCAGTTCCTGATCCAGCGATGCTTGTACATCCACCCACTGTTTGAGTCACTGTATAAAGACCACCAGTTGTCACTGTAATTGAAGCAGTTGTTTCTCCAGTTGACCACGACAAGTTCGTTCCTGAAGTTGTCAATGTAGATGATCCACAGTTATTCACTACTGTTACTACCGGAGTGGCTGGGATCGCTAATGGAGCAGCTGTTCCTGATCCAGCGATGCTTGTACATCCACCCACTGTTTGAGTAACTGTATAAAGACCTCCAGTTGTCACTGTAATCGAAGCAGTAGTTTCACCAGTTGACCACGACAAGTTCGTTCCTGAAGTTGTCAGTGTAGATGACCCACAGTTATTCACTACTGTTACTACTGGTGTAGAAGGAATCGCAATTGGATTTGCTGTTCCAGATCCGTTCGTACTTGTACATCCACCTACTGTCTGAGTTACTGTGTATACTCCCGCAGTTGTAACCGTGATAGAAGCTGTTGTCTCACCTGTTGACCATAACAAGTTTGTTCCTGTTGCTGTCAATGTAGATGATCCACAGTTGTCCACTACTGTTACTGTTGGTGCTGCCGGAGCTGCCGGATCAATCAATGTCTCATTCAAAGTGTTTGATGTACATCCATCATCGAATGTGATCGCGTATGATCCTGCTGTCAATCCAGTAATTGTGTATGGAAGTGTTACGACTCCACTGTTTCCAGATGAAGTACCCGTCCATGATACGGTTCCTGTTCCAGTTCCGTTCACTACTATCGAACCATCATTGTTTCCACAAGATGAAGGATTCGTCAATGTTCCAGGAGTAATCGTTGGATTTACCAAAGGAGCAGCAGTTCCCGATCCGGCAATACTTGTACATCCTCCTACCGTTTGCGTTACTGTGTAAAGCCCTCCAGTAGTCACTGTGATTGATGCTGTTGTTTCACCTGTCGACCATGACAAGTTCGTTCCTGAAGTTGTCAATGTAGATGATCCACAGTTATTCACTACTGTTACTACCGGTGTAGAAGGAACCGCCAATGGAGCCGCAGTACCCGATCCATTTGTACTTGTACAACCTCCTACTGTCTGAGTTACTGTGTATACTCCTGCAGTTGTTACTGTAATCGATGCTGTTGTTTCACCTGTTGACCACAACAAGTTTGTTCCAGTTGCTGTCAATGTTGATGATCCACAGTTGTCAACTACCGTTACCGTCGGTGCTGCCGGTGCTGCCAATGGAGCTGCAGTTCCTGATCCGTTTGTACTTGTACATCCACCCACTGTCTGAGTTACTGTGTATACTCCTGCAGTAGTTACTGTAATAGATGCTGTTGTTTCACCTGTCGACCACAACAAGTTTGTTCCTGTTGCTGTCAATGTTGATGATCCACAGTTATCAACTACCGTTACTGTAGGTGCTGCTGGCACTGCCAAAGGAGCAGCAGTTCCCGATCCGGCAATACTTGTACAACCTCCTACTGTTTGTGTTACTGTGTACACGCCTGCTGTCGTTACTGTGATTGAAGCCGTTGTCTCACCCGTCGACCATAACAAGTTCGTTCCTGTTGCTGTCAATGTAGATGATCCACAGTTGTCAACCACTGTTACAGTCGGTGCTGCCGGAGCTGCCGGATCAGTTAATGTCTCATTCAAAGTGTTTGAAGTACATCCGTCATCAAACGTGATTGCATAAGATCCTGCGGTCAACCCTGTAATTGTATATGGAAGTGTTACTAATCCACTGTTCCCAGATGAAGTTCCTGTCCATGAAACCGTTCCAGTTCCTGATCCGTTCACTACAATTGAACCATCGTTGTTTCCACAAGCTGATGGATTCGTTATTGTTCCTGCTGTAATTGCTGGAACAGCCAAAGGTGCTGCCGTTCCTGACCCAGGAGTACTTGTACAACCTCCTACTGTTTGCGTTACCGTGTAAACACCCGCAGTAGTTACTGTGATTGATGCTGTTGTTTCACCAGTTGACCACAATAGGTTTGTTCCAAGAACAGTCAATGTAGATGATCCACAGTTATCCGTAACCGATACCGTTGGTGCTGCTGGCACTGCCAATGGTGCTGCTGTTCCAGATCCGTTTGTACTCGTACATCCCCCCACTGTTTGTGTTACCGTGTACACGCCAGCTGTTGTTACTGTAATAGATGCTGTTGTTTCACCTGTCGACCACAACAAGTTCGTTCCTGTCGCTGTCAATGTAGATGATCCACAGTTGTCAACTACCGTTACTGTTGGTGCCGCTGGCACTGCCAGTGGAGCTGCTGTTCCTGATCCATTAGTACTTGTGCATCCACCTACAGTTTGAGTTACTGTGTAAGCTCCTGCCGTAGTTACCGTGATCGATGCTGTTGTTTCACCCGTTGACCATAACAAGTTTGTTCCTGTTGCTGTCAATGTTGATGATCCACAGTTGTCGACTACTGTTACTGTTGGAGCTGCTGGAATCGCACCTGCTGTGATTGAAGTTGTACCACAAGTCCCTGGTGTCACACAACCTCCTTCTCCACGAACAAAGTAATCGTTTGAACCTGCTGCTAAAGTCACGTCGAATGTTCCTGTTGCAGTGGTTCCTAAAAGTGTTCCACCACAAGATCCAGAATAAACTGCCCATTGCGTAGCATCGTTAAGGTTTCCTGCAATATTCAATGTTACCACATCTCCATCACAATACGTTCCAGGAGTAAATGTCACTGTAGGAACATCCGGATCGCTACATCCTGCTACTCCAGTCAGGTTGACATTGTCAATATACAAGTACTGTCCATATCCTGAGATACCAACAAATGCGATCTGAACGTTAGACTGTCCAACGTATGGTGTTAAATCTACTGATTCGTTCACCCATGTTGCTGGTGCTGTATACGCTGCAGTTTGATCTGGGTCGGTTGCCAATGCAGTACTAGCCTGATCAAAGACAATTGCCCAGTTATTTCCACAATCCGTAGAAACAACGATCTGCATTTGGTCGTTAAACGTACCATTATATCTTGCGTATGCTTTGTCAAAAGTCATTTGAGCTGAAACAAGCCCTGTCAAATCCGCAGGTAATACGAATAATGAATCCTGATCTCCTGTTGTATTTGTTGAGAAGAAGTCAAGTCGTGCGCTGTTTCCTGCTGTAGGTGCATTACCGTTGTTGTTTGGATCTTGTGTCCAGGTAATTGCTTGATTTCCTCCGTTACCTATACTCCAGCCCGCTGGCGCAAATGCACCCGTAAACCCTTCTGTAATCGGAAGCGGTGTCCCCGTTCCTGAAGCAACTGAAATAATATTCGTTTGGTTATCCGTGTCCGTTCCGTAAGGATTGGTCACTGTCAATGAGGCACCATAAGTTCCCGCTGTGTTATACGTAACAACATGTGGTCCAACTCCTGTTGCCGTAGCTGGTGTTCCACCTGTGAATGTCCATGCATATGATGTAGCCCCTGTTGAAGTACTTGTGTACGTAACTGTTTGACCTTCACAAATAGCTGTTGGAGCAGCTGTGAATCCAGCAGTTGGAGGTTGAACATCACCTGAACCAGTAAGCACGAAATCATATACTCCTTCGTCACAGTCATTTGTTCCGAATGTAACTGTTCCTGCGAATGGACCAGCCCCACTTGCTGTGAAGTCGATGCTAAATGTAGTTGTTCCTCCTGCAGGTACTGTAGTAGTACCAAATGTTGAGTTCAATACAAATTCAGGTCCACCTGTAACATTAATCGGTCCAGTCAAGATCAAGTTCGATGTACCAGGGTTAGAAATTGTGAAGGTTGCTGTAACCGTTCCTCCAACTGGTGAGGCACCGAAATCATAAACACCTCCGTCGAGTACATCTACACCTGCTACCTGAACTTCAATTTCACCTGGCGTAACCGCTGTGTAATTGAAATTATCAACGTAAAGGTTACCTCCGTTTCCTGCATTTGTTGCACGGAATCGGAATTGAACTGATTGTGAAGTTCCTGTTACATACGGCAATAAATCAATGTTTACGTTTTGCCATTCAGCCGCTGTTGTAGGAATCCAGTAGCTATTAGATGTTGCGTTTGGTCCATCCAAAGTTCCTCCTGATTGATCAAATAATACTGTTGACCATGTAGCTCCACAGTCATCAGACATTTCCAATCGAAGTCGGTCATTTGAACCGTTGATTCTACGACGGTATGCTTTATCAAAAGATACATTCGCCGCAGTTGCGTTACATGGAAGAATAAAGTAAGGAGTATATAAGTACTCATCCTGATTCGTTCCATTCTGGTAATTCGTCATTTGCGCAGCCACGTTGTTTGAAGCACCAGTGCTCGAAACACATGCCTGTCCTACCCACTCGTAACAATCTCCGTTAGGGTTGTCAACACTCCAACGCACATCCGGCGGGAAAGTACCACCCTCGAAATCCTGAACATAATCTGGTTGGATACCATTTGATACCGCAAAGAAAATCGATGTAGTATCATACGTTGGATCTGGATCAATTACGCCGTTAGGCAACTCTGAAAATGCTTTGAACTCATGAACTCCCAATGGCGCAGTAAATGCTGGAAGTACAACGTTATTTTCTGCACCCGGAGCAATATTTCCTGTCCAGTTAAATGTACCCGTTGGTACGCCATTAATCGTATAATTAATTGTTGCCGAGGTCAAGTTACTTGCTCCACGGTTTCTAAGTATGACTGTTGGTGTTATTGGTCCGGCACAATTATCGCCATCCGGATCTAGTATCCCTGTAATAGATGCGTCACTCACTGCCGGAGGTATACATGCATCTGATGTGATCAGCGAGGCTCGTATGGGACTATTCTCCAGAACGGTTCGCATTCGCATCTTTTGATCATTGGTAAAGATGTTCATACACAAGTCGTTCGTGTAATCCATGTAGTTTTCAATCATGTCAACTGTACCACAAGAAACGTGTCCTGCAGGACAACCTCCGTTGGAAGCATCTGATTCCGGTGTATCCAAACAGAAGTCATCTACACCACAACCACCGTCACCCCAAATGTGACGCAATCCTAACCAGTGACCAACTTCGTGTGTTGCAGTTCGTCCTTCGTTAAACGGACCTGGGAATCCAGTAACAGCCGATTTACCAATTGTTTGGTAATCCATTACTACACCGTCCGTAGTAACGTTCTGAGCATTACATCCCATACCACCTAGTACAGTTGTTGGGAATTGAGCATATCCTAGTAATCCTCCTTGAAGGTCGATTGACCAGAAGTTCATATAATCTGCTGGATCCCATCCACCAAATTGCGTAGCGGTAAACCATGGTTTAATTGTACCATCAATAGTAGCGGTAGCATATGTTGGTCCACCACCGAACTGCGTTGCTGCATTTACACGGTTAATTCCGTCTTCACCCGCTGGGAAGGCGGATCCGTCAGGACGACGTCTTGCCAAACAGAATTCGATCTGTGTATCGGCTCCATCCGGATGCGTGTTGTATCCGTTTGTTCCAAAGATTCTTCGGAAGTCCTCGTTCATTACGTCAATCTGTGATTGAACTGTTGCAGCAGATAAATTTCGACCTGTTCCTACTGCTTCACCGTTGTGAAGTACGTGAACTACAATTGGAATTTGGTAAACTCCATCAATGATCAAGCCTTGTGCCTGACGCTTCTTTTTCTCTGCAATTAGCTTTTCAATCCATTCCTCGAACTCTTCGTTGGTTTGAAGATCGGGGTTTTGTGCATGACGAATCGAATCCATCGTGGTGAACGTACAACGCTCATGACCGGGATGGTTTGGATGTGTATCATGAAATTGGGAAAAAGCACTAAAACAGAAGAGAAAAGAGACAAAAAGCAAAGACCAGCTTCTTGCCACCTTAAGGTGTAATAGTTTCATAATTTAGATAGTTTAGCTTTTGTAAGATAGGAAAAATAATTCCTGTCTCCTAGATTATAACGCTTGTCAACGGCTAAAAGGTTGAGATGATGTGCCGATTCCAAACAGAAAGAGACGTACTTATTCTTCGTGTTTCTTAATAAAGTTTAATGTAATAAGTAAAGTATAAAAGGTGCGTAAAACGCTTGCATCTACTCAACAATGAGAGATAGCTGGTTAATAAAATGGTGAAATGATTTGGCCGCATACGACCGATCCACACAACCGGAGAGTAGTGTTCTAGTCTTCATTTTTGAGATGTTTTCTGTAGAGTGATGCGTTAGTTAAACAACACTCAATTAGCTTTTGGTTTCCCCCAATTTAGGGCATTTTTTTCAAAACGACCTCAATAATGAATGGATATTTTCTTCACAAACTGTCAAAACTTTGTGAATATTCAGAGTTTTTCTTCGACAAATAAACAAGATGCACAGTCGAATTAATAAAATTCTTAGCTAAACAGAGAATCAACGAATTCTGCCCGATGGAATGTTTGTAAATCTTCCATTTGCTCTCCAACACCGATATATTTCACCGGAATTTTCATTTGATCCGAAATTCCAATCACCACTCCACCTTTTGCAGTACCATCCAATTTTGTAATGGCAAGGCAAGTAATATCTGTAGCTGCGGAGAACTGTCGCGCTTGTTCGTAAGCGTTCTGTCCGGTCGATCCATCCAGCACTAACATAACTTCGTGAGGCGCTTCAGGAACCACCTTGTCCATCACGCGCTTGATTTTACTCAACTCGTTCATCAGGTTGACTTTGTTGTGAAGTCGTCCAGCCGTATCGATGATTACCACATCAGCATCCTGAGCTTTGGCAGATTCCAGAGTATCGAAGGCAACTGAAGCTGGATCTGCTCCCATTCCTTGTTGTACGATTGGTACTCCTACTCTCTCCGACCAAATAATCAATTGATCTACGGCTGCCGCACGGAAGGTATCAGATGCTCCTAGAACTACTTTCTTACCAGCCGATTTGTATTGATGCGCAAGCTTTCCGATTGTAGTTGTTTTACCTACTCCATTTACTCCTACCACCATGATTACATGCGGACCGCCTTCGTGCTTTGGAATTTCGTAGTTTACTTCGTCGGAACTGTTGTTTTCCTCCAAAAGATTTGTGATCTCTTCTTTCAGAATTGTATTTAGCTCTTCTACGTTGAGGACTTTGTCTCTGGCAACGCGCTCTTCAATTTTTTCGATGATCTTCAATGTGGTTTCAACCCCAACATCCGAAGTGATTAAGACTTCTTCCAGATTATCCAGTACCTCATCATCAACACGAGATTTTCCTACAACGGTTCGTGCGAGTTTTGAAAAGAAACTTTGCTTTGTTTTTTCAAGACCTTTATCAAGGCTTTCCTTCTTTTCTTTAGAGAAAAAATTAAATAATGCCATGTTTCAAAATTAAGAAAGGTTTATCAAGATTGCTTGGACAACCTGCTATTTGTCTTACTAACTGTTCTTCATAAACGCAAAGTGCATAGATTCCCCTGGTCCCATACCCGGTTCAATCATATCGGAGACAATGAGCCTATAAGGATCACCCCATCCCCAGCTGCAATATGCGGGTGGAGGATCGTACGCTACGGAGTAACTGCAATCGGTATCTCCAAACATATCCACCATGGAGCCCATCAGTTGAACTTTAACGATTTCATTTAATTGCTCTTTATCCAAAGTGACAACAATCATTATGAGTTCATCTTCATCATCAAATGCCAATTGAAGTTCGGCAATTTCCAATCCGTGAAAATAAGCTTGCTCCGGATCTTTAAATCTATAACTCTCCAGGCGACCATCCATAGTCCCCGGAGCCCAGGCATAACTTGTCCGTTCCTCGTCTGATTGCTCTACGAGTTTTTTCGCCTCTGACTTTGACATTCCGATGCGGAAGTCATCAAAACCATCAAGCCCTATATCGTAATCGAATTGAGAAAACGATTGAAACGAACCTAAGAGAAAAAGAACTAATGCTAAACTCCTCATGATGAATGATTTTTGGGCACAAAAAAAGCTTCCTAAAATTAAGAAGCTTTCTGAATATTTTGTCAAGAAAATTAGTTCTTATCGAACCACTCTTTTACTTTGTCGTTGTGTACAACTTCTTCTTTGAAAGTATACGATCCAGTCTTATCAGACTTTACCATTTTGATCACTTTCGTATGCTCTTTCCCTCCTCCTTTCTGTAGGGATGCTACTACTTTCTTTGCCATGTCTTATTACTTAATTTCTTTATGAACCGTGTAACGCTTCAAAATTGGATTAAACTTCTTGATCTCCAAACGGTCTGGAGTATTCTTACGATTCTTCGTAGTAATGTAACGAGATGTTCCAGGCATACCTGAGTCTTTGTGCTCAGTACATTCCAAAATCACTTGAATTCTATTTCCTTTCTTCGCCATTTTCTTTCTTTTTGGTCACTACGGCTGCATCACTGCAGGCTGACGTAGGAAATGTTACTTAATATATCCTTTAGCACGTGCTTCTTTCACACATGCAGAAATACCTTTCTTATTGATTGTTCTCAACGCTGAAGTTGAAATCTTCAATGTGATGTACTGATCTTCCTCAGGAATATAAAATTTCTTGGTGATCAGGTTCGGGCGAAACGTTCGCTTCGTCTTACGATTTGAGTGAGACACGTTGTTCCCAACCATTACCGATTTTCCTGTGATTTGACAAACTCTTGACATCTCTGATTTATTTAATACTTATACTAAAAAGCGGGTGCAAAGAAACCAATAAATTCGGAAAGTCACAAGGAATTACAAACTTTTTTCGCCATTTAATCCAAGTATTTCACAACGAAGCAAATTTAACGCTGTTAGCACGGATCGACGGATATTTCGTTCGCGGTTGTTTTCGAACATAAATTTCTTAGAAAAAACGCCATTTGGACCTGCCACTGCAATCCATACTGTACCGACAGGTTTTAAATCCGTACCACCGGTCGGACCAGCGACTCCAGATAAAGCAACTCCATAGGTAGCATTCATTCTTTCGCGACCTCCAACAGCCATCTGCTCCACTGTTTCTTGACTTACGGCACCGATGTTTTTGTCCTCCAGAATGTCTGGATCGACTCCAACCAATTTGGTCTTCATTTCATTGGAGTAGGTCACAAATGAACCATTGAAGTAATCAGAAGCTCCAGAGATACTTGTAATTCTTGCAGAAAGCGCTCCTCCTGTACAACTTTCTATTGTTGTAACTGTTTCCCCACGTTCACGCAGTAACGCACCTACAACGGTCTCCAGAGTATCTTTCTCATAACCGAAAGCATGCTTTGGCATTGTTGCTTCGATTCGGGTCATGTAGGCATCAATCGCCTTTCTGTTTTCTTCAGTATCACGACTAGACACACGCAAACGAACCAATCCTGGTGATGGTAAATACGCTAACGCATAGCCATCTGCCCGAATCTCATTTTCAATGTCCTCAATTCTATCTGCGATGTAGGTTTCACCGATACCTTGTGTTTGAATGGTACGGTAATAAAGCTTTTCTAAGTCAAATCGATCCTGAAGCATTGGAATGACATGTTCCGTCATGATGTACTTCATTTCGTAAGGAACGCCCGGCATACTTACCAGTACCTTCCCATTGTGATCGAACCACATTCCGGGAGCCGTTCCAAACTCGTTATGAAGAATAGTTGCTTTCTCCGGTACGTGTGCCTGGAAAATGTTTACATCCAGCATCTCGCGTCCTCTGGATTCAAAAAACGCTCTCACGTGCGCCAAAACATCGCTATTCTCGACCAAAGTATCATCAAAATACTCACAAAGAATGCGTTTTGTAATATCATCTTTTGTTGGTCCAAGACCGCCGGTTACAAGCACAACATCTGCCCTACTCAAGGCGCGATGAAAAGCATCATGCATCACTTTCTCTTCGTCACGAATCACGGTGCCATATTCCATGTCCGCTCCGATTTCGCGCAAGGCCATTCCCATCCATGAAGCATTGGTATTTACCGTTTGCCCCAGGAGCAATTCATCCCCGATGGAAATCACTTCAACTTTCATGATTCTGCTTTTTGTATTTGGCGATTGCTTCTATGTGTCCGGTGTGCGGAAATTGGTCCACCAAGGATAATTTCTCGAGGTTGTAACCCTCTTGCATCAAAGTATCTGTATCTCTTGCTTGCGTGGCAGGATTGCAGGATATGTACACAATATTCTCTGCCCCCAATTCCACTACTTTTCTGAGCGTTTTTGGAGCAATTCCAGCACGTGGAGGATCGAGAATGATGGTCTTAATTTTTCCCTTGAAATCTGGATACTCCCGTAAGAATTTACCGACATCTGCCGCATAAAACTCAACCCCTTCTATTCCGTTTCGTTTGGCGTTTTTCTTAGCATCTTCAATTGCCTCTTCCACGATATCTACACCAATGATACGCACATCTGACTTACGTGAAGTAAGAATTTGTCCGATGGTTCCAGTTCCACAGAAAAGGTCCATCAGGACATCGTTGGAATTGATTTCTTCTTCGAAGACATAATCCAATGCCTTGTTATACAAACGCTCAGCACTTTTAGGGTTGGTCTGGAAGAAACTCTCCATGGAAATCTCGAAATCGAGACCTAACAACCGTTCCACAATGACTTCTTCTCCATAGAGTAATTTCCATTCTCCGTTTTCAATTTTTGCACGATCTGCAACGTTGTCATTGATAGTATGCTGGACTCCAGCCAAACGATCGCCAAGTTTGTCCACGAGAAAATCTACTAGTTTTTTACCATCGAACTTTTTCTTACCAACGGAGCTAGTAACGAAGTTTAAAAGAAGTTTATCCTGATGGAAGGATTTACGTACAACAATGTGTCTGTAGAATCCTGTTTTTTGTGGTGGATGCCAAGCAGGCAAGCCCATTGATTGCAACAGTTCTCGCAGTTCAGGAAGTAATGACTCCCACTGCTCATCAAACATACCACTTGGCTTGTTCAATGACTCAACTTTCCACCAGGTGCCGCGACGTTTGAAACCCAATGCAAAAGCATCATCTAGCTCTTCATTCGTCTCTAAATCGTGTTCGATGGAAGAAAAACTGTACTCCATCTTATTTCGATAGAAATGCTGTTCGGGAGAAGAAATAAACGTGTCAAATACTGCTTCCGGATCTTTCACTCCTCCGATGCGGCGGTATACTTCTAAGGTTGATTTTTTCTTAGCCTCCTGTTGTTCTTCAATTGGAACGAAAATGTAAGGAGCACCAGAAATTTCCTGAAAGTCTGAAATCTTTTCGATTGGCGAACGCTCGACTACCTCAATCAGCTTTGCTTCGGCATGTCTCTTGCGTTTCTTTGCAATTCTTGCCGTGACCGTTTGTCCGGGAAATGCGTTGTCTACAAATATGATGTAATCCCCGTTTTCTGTCGGGACTTTTGCGATTCCACGTCCACCGAATGCATAATCGGTAATTTCAACGGTTATCACTTGCGCACGATGAAACATAGCTAAACCATTCCTCTGATGATTCCTTTCTTATCGGACTCAGCGATGAAATCAAGGATTTGATCTCTTGTTTCTGAAGCAGGGATTTGATCTTTCACGGCTTCTACTCCTTTCGACACATTGTTGTTCATGACGTACAATATGCGGTATACATCTTCGATTTCTTTGATTTTTTCATCAGAAAAACCGCGTCTGCGCATCCCTACGGAATTTACACCTGCAAAGCCAAGAGGTTCGCGTGCTGCCTTTACAAATGGAGGAATATTCTTACGAACCAATGAACCTCCACCAACGAATGCGTGCGCTCCGATTCTCATGAATTGTTGCGTTCCCACCTTTCCTTCAAGAATGGCAAAATCTTCGATGATATTGTGTCCTGCAAGTCCAACGAAAGAAGCCAGAATTACATTGTTTCCAATTTGGCAATCGTGTGCTACGTGAACATACGTCATGAGCAGACAATTACTTCCAATGGTTGTTTTCCATTTATCTTTTGTTCCCCGGTGAATGGTTACGCACTCACGAATGACTGTGTTGTCTCCAATCTCAACGGTCGTTTCTTCACCTTCAAACTTAAGGTCTTGCGGACGCACTCCGATGACCGCTCCCGGGAATACCTGACAATTCTTACCGATTGTGGTTCCAGGATAAATGGTCACATTGGGATGGATATATGATCCGTCGCCGATGGTTACATTTTCATAGATGGTGGAAAATGCCTCAACGGTTACGTTTTCGCCCAGGTTCGCCTTAGGGGATATATTGGAAAATTTATGAATCATGCTTTGTCTTTAATTACCTGTGCTAACATTTCTGCTTCTACAACAGGTTTACCATTGACGTACCCTACTCCGCCCATGTTTACCAAACCGCGGCGTATTGGAGAAAGTAATCTCAATTCAAAAACGACCGTATCTCCAGGCAATACTTTTTGCTTGAATTTTACTGCATCGATTTTCATGAAGTATGTAGAGTACAAATGTGGATCTTCTACTTTGCTTAACGCAAAAATTCCACCTACCTGAGCCATCGCTTCGATTTGCAATACTCCCGGGAATACCGGATTGCTTGGGAAGTGTCCCTGAAAGATCGGCTCGTTCATTGTAATATTCTTCACACCAATAATGGTCTCTTCATGGATTTCCATGATTTTGTCCACCATTAGGAATGGGTAGCGGTGTGGCAACATCTTTTCGATGTCGTTTATGTCGTATACTGGCTCTTTTGTTAAATCGAAATGACGCCCATTCTTTTCTTTACGCTTCATGTACTCCTTAAGTACTTTTGCGAATTCAACGTTTCCTGAATGCCCTGGACGCGCTCCAAGAATATGCGCCTTGATTGGTCGTCCAACCAGCGCTAAATCTCCAACGATATCCAACAACTTGTGACGTGCCGGTTCGTTTTCAAATTTTAGTTTGATGTTATTCAGAACACCTCGACCATCAACTTTAATGTCATGATCTTCCTTCCCAAGGGCTTTTGCAATCTTGTCGATTTCCTCCTGACTTACGTTCTCACGCTCTACCAAAACGATGGCGTTATCCAGGTCTCCTCCTTTGATCAGGTTGTTTTGAGCAAGGAACTCCAGCTCTCTTAAGAAAACAAACGTACGACATTCAGAAATCTCTGATTTGAATTCCCCAATGTTGTACATGGTTGCGTGCTGAGTTCCAAGAACAGGAGATTGGTAATCAACCATTACGGTTAATCGGTAATTTTCATCAGGAACAGCCAGAAATTCTACTCCTTTTTCCAAATCTTCCCAAGGAATGTTTTCGTCTAGCTCAAGATAGACACGATCTTCTTTTTGATCTTCGTATCCAACAGATTCAATCGCTGCTACAAACGGAGAAGAACTTCCATCCATGATAGGAATTTCCGGTCCATCCAATTTGATTAATGCATTGTCAACCTGACAACCGTACAATGCAGCCAATACGTGTTCTGTTGTATATACGCGGGCTCCTTTCGATTCGAGGGTTGTACCGCGATCTGTTGCAACAACGAGGTCACAATCTGCTTTGATTACGGGTTGTTCGTCAAGATCAACTCTTTGGAATCTATAGCCATGATTGGCCGGAGCCGGTTCGATTTCAAGGGTAACTTTCTCCCCTGTATGTAATCCAACTCCAACGAGTTTTACAGGAGCTTTGAGCGTTCTCTGCTTTTCCGCCATTAACTATGATCTTTAGTTTTCGATTTTACCTGGTCTTCCAGATTTTTCAATCGCTCCAAAATCATTGGAAGTCGACGGAATCCCATGTATGCTTTTTTGTATTCTTTACTTTCAAATGCAGGCGATCCCATAACAGTTGCATCGTCCTTGATATCTCCTGGGACACCTGATTGAGCAGCAATCTTAACCCGGTCTCCAACTTTAAGGTGACCTGCCAATCCTACCTGACCTCCAATCAACACATTATCTCCAACCTTACACGATCCGGCGATTCCCACCTGGGCTGCCATGGCAGTATTTGATCCTACCTCAACGTTGTGACCAATCTGTACGAGATTATCCAACTTAGCGCCTTTTTTCAACACCGTACTTCCCATGGTTGCACGATCGACTGTGGTGTTGGCACCAACATCCACATTGTCTTCCAAAATCACATTTCCAATTTGTGGAATGCGTTGGAATTCACCTTTTTCATTTGGAGCAAATCCGAATCCATCCGCACCGATCACGGCACCTGCATGGATGGTACAATTCTTACCAATAACACAATCGCGATATACTGTCGCTCCGGAATAGATCACCGTTCCGTCACCAATGGTCACATTCGGACCGATATTGGCATTCGGGTGAATTTCCACGTTGTTTCCGATTTTGGCATTCTTACCGATGTATGCAAAAGCACCAAGGTACAGTCCCTCTCCTACTTCGGCAGTTTCATCGATATATGATGGCGACTCAATGCGTGCTTCCTGCTTTGTCATTGTATCGTACAACTCCAACAATTTGGCAAAACACGCATATGCATCTTCCACTTTCACCAATGTAAGTGTAGAAGGTAAATCCTGAGAAGGTTCGAACGTATTGTTGACAATACAGATAGAAGACTCTGTAGTGTAGATATGCTCTTCGTATTTCGGGTTTGCAAGGAATGATAATGCTCCGGGCTTCCCTTCTTCGATTTTCGCAAGCGTATGCACCTCAACGGTTGGATTTCCTACGATTTCTCCTTCCAGGAGTCCTGCAATTTGCTCAGCTGAAAATTTCATGCATCAAAAGTAATTATTAGTCGGCGGTTTCTGAGAAAACAAACGGGTGTTTTATTAACATCGTTGGTTTAAAAAGCTTTATTTACAAGGCTCAAGGTCATCGCTGTGGAAGGAAGTTATATTGAGCTTCTCTTTGTACCAAACGATTTTGGTTCCAATGGTATCTTTATCCCAAACGAACTCGATGTAATGTTCTGGTTTCGATCCGGTTTTCAAATCGGTCTTAGCGAAATCGAGTACGCCATTCTTACGAATCTTACGCCAGATCTGGCGATCTCCAATAACTCCGAGCTGTTCCTGCTGGCACGTAAGAAACTTCGTACTGTCCGTAAATACCAGGTTTTTATCGTTTGGAAAATGAATAAATGACCCTTTCCCTTCTTTCGTCGGGCTGACTTTTTTGACATTATTAGCAATGAACGCTTCTGAAATGCAACTTTCGAAAGGCAATGTAAAGACGTATTTCACACCGTCTTTTTCGATCAGGTATTTTTTGTTCTTGCGTCGCTTGTCACTTGCATCGAAATCGATATCTCCGTCATCTAACACCTGAATGAGATCCTTTTCTGAGATCCCTTTTGCCTTCATCTGCTCTTTGGTATCGTCCGAAACGACAATCATTCGACTCAAAATGGTGTTTTTTACACGGTTAGAAGGAGTCCAGGTACAGCCTCTGTTTCTGAAGAAAAAGAAGACAAATACGAGTCCCAAACCGAATCCGATACCGTAGTACTTTAAGCGTCGAACAAAAGATTCCATAGCGTTGAAATTTGTGCAAAGATACGTTTTGAATTAAGACGAAAGACGAAGAGACAAAAGTCGTAAGACTTCTTTTTCTTAAGAAAAGGAGAACGAGTCAAAAAAATGTGATTGCATAAAAAAACCGCCGATCATCGAGCTGAGTCGAGATGCGACGGTATTTTTTATACGTTTTGACTAATTCTTACAGAAGAGCATCCAATTTAGAAGTCAATGCTGCTTCTGGTGCTGCTCCAACTTGCTTATCCACAACTTCTCCTCCTTTCACGAAAAGAACTGTTGGAATGTTACGCACTCCGAACTGAGCAGAAACTCCTGGGTTGTGATCTACGTTCACCTTTCCGATAATCGCTTTTCCATCGTAATCTCCAGCCATTTTTTCAATTACTGGTCCAATCATACGACATGGTCCACACCACTCTGCCCAAAAGTCTACAACTACAGGCTTGTCTGAATTCATTACTACTTCTTCGAAATTTGCATCTGTGATTTCTAATGCCATATCATTTTGTTTTATGTTCCTTTTTTTTGGAACGCGTTTTAAAATCCTTCCTCGCTTCACCAGAGCTTCGCAAAGGCAATGCTGGGCTAAAATTACATTTTCTAGTATATCGACAATTACTTTGCCATTATAAACTTTCTGTCATCTTGTCATGTTAACCATTCAAAACGTTCATTTTTTTCATGGTTTTCTGGTTCGATGTTTTCAAACAGAAATAATACATTCCGTTAGACAGACTTGTTGTATCAAACCTTACAATAGTTCCGCCACGGGTTGCTTCTCCTTCTTTAACTTTCTTCAATTCTTGCATTTCTGCATCAAGAATTCCGAGAGAATATTGCTTCGTTTCTTCGCACGTAAAATAGAACTCCACTTCTCCGGATGCTGGATCTTTTTCCAGCGGATACAAGACGCAGAAATCTTGTTTATTTACTCCTCCTCTCCCCAAATATTGCAATAATTTCCGGTAAGCAATAATGATAATCAGTACGGCTAAACTTACACAAAGTGTAGCGATTATGATTGTTGGTATGTCGTATCCTCGTAAAATCATAGTTACAGTGAAATCAATCCTTCAATTTTGGCAGCCAGCTTGTATTTCTCGATAATCGAATCGACATCTAACATCAATTCTTTCGCTCCGATACTCACATACTTTCCGGTTTTGGAAGGTTGCAATTGTAAATCATCAGCGTTATCAAACAAAGCCGTCACTTTGGCAATCCGCGTTGGCTCATTTGGGACAATAAATTTGAAAAAGTAGACATCCGGCCAGCTTTGTAGCTCCAATTGCTCCTTTAGCTTTGCATATGCATCATCCGAACTCATTCTTTCATCTTTTAATCAGCAAAGATAATCGTTTCGCCTCGTTCAAAACCAAATGCCCTTCCGGCAACTCATCTATTTTTGAAATGTTATGAACTCCTGACTTCCCGGCATCGTTTATTGCTTCCAATAAATCCATAGGATCAGGCTCTTTACTCATCACAATCCCAGTAGTTGCAAGATTTTCATCATTCCAAACTTCCGCATAAGCCTGAGTCAGATTAATTAAGCCCTGAACCACAGAAATCACCTCAGAAGCGTGAAATGCAGAAAATAATTTTGACTTCAACTGTGCGCGTTGTTCCTGAAACTGATGAAAAGCTTCCTTGAAATCCGAACTGAACTCCAGTTTAATTGCGACGTCCATGGATGACTCTATAACTTCACCTCCCAGCGCTGCATAGGCTTCATCCAGTTTTTCCAGCTGTTTTATTTTGCTTCGGAAAAGAGTCGGAATCGGAAAACGATTCACGAAGAAATTCTTCCATTCGAAGATTTTTTGCTCATAGGCATCTTCTAGTTCCAGCACGTCGGAGATTCCAAGAAACATCAAAGCTTCATTCTTCTCCATCCGTCGCCTTTCTTTTCTTTTGATTTCTACGCATGCGGATATTCAGGAATTCTACCAGCAACGCATAAACCATGGCGAAGTAGACGTATCCTTTTGGAATTTCTTCCCCGAAGGCTTCTGCCACCAGGACAACTCCAATGGTTACGAGAAACCCGAGAGCAATCATTTTAATGGTAGGACGCGCGTTGATAAAATCGCTGATCGGTTTTGCAAACAACATCATCACGATCATTGACACAATCACGGCTGCATAAATAATCACTAACGGAGAATGTTCTTCATCCCCTACTCCATTCGTCATACCGATGGCAGTAATAATGGAATCAAGGCTAAAAATAATATCGATGATTACAATTTGTGTAATTACGGCTCTTAACGACTTAACCTTGCCATCACTTTCTTCGTGTCCACCAGAAATGGACTCATACATTTCTTTGGTACTCTTGTAAATCAAGAAAAGTCCACCGAGTAGCAAAACGATACTTTGACCTGAAAACTCTGCTAGTAACTCGATCTCAGTATTTGGAAAGAGCGGTGTATCAAGCGCCATAATCCAGGAAACCGCTGCCAACAGAATCAACCGAACAATAAGTGCCAGACTTAACCCTACATTTCTTCCTTTTCGCTGTTCTTTTGGCGGAAGTCGGTCGGTGACAATGGAAATGAAAATAATGTTATCAATTCCTAAAACAATTTCCAGCAAGGAAAGGATTACGAAGTACATTAATCCTTCTGCTGTAAATAAAAGTTCGAAGTGTTCCATTTTCGGTGATTGTTCTTGTCAAAATTACAAACTATTCAACGCGAACATGAAAAAATCAATGGGATTTGAAATGTTTGAAGAAATTCTTGAGAACCGTATCATTTTCAGTGTTTGGAGTAAAAACCTCCAGCACCGCAGGCCGACCTTTCGTATCCATGGTGAGTAATTCTACGAGTTGAGCTTCAACTTCCGCCAGATTTCGCGCGGACAGATACTCCATGTGATACGCCTTGCAGATCCCCTCAACGGACGCCTTGTTCTCCGTTTCGAAGTAATTTTCTAGCTGATTGGTAGAATTGGGTCCATCGATGATTCGGAAAATTCCACCTCCACCATTATTGATAACAACTACCCGGAAGTTCTCTCCCACAGCATTGTTCCAGAAAGCGTTGCTATCGTAAAAAAATGACAAATCTCCCGAGATCAATACGTGCAGATCATTCTTTCGAATTATAGACGCTCCGACAGCCGTACTGGTACTTCCGTCAATACCACTCGTCCCGCGGTTGGCATAATAACGGATAGTTTTAATTGGATCAAACAATTGACAATATCGAACTACGGAACTATTTGCCATGTGCAGATACGAATTATCAGGGATTGAATCCAGAATGATATCGAAAACGGTTAAATCGGAATACGGAGCCGATTGAATGTACTCTGGCAGTTTCTCCTGATTTACAAAGTCTCGCTGCTTCCATCGCCAACCGAACTGTGAAACGTGCTGCGATTCGTTAATCTTCAAAATCTCTCTCACAAATCTTGACGGCTCCACATCAGGCGCGTGTTTCAAGTGACGATACGTATCCATTTTTTCAATCACTCCGCCAACTTTCCAATGTTCTATTTCAGGAGTATCTCGTAAAAACTTCTTGATTCGTTTGGATATGATTGCCTCACCAATAGTAACGAGAAAATCAGGCTGAAAATCCTCGATTTCATTCTCTGAAATAGCACTTAGCGAGCGATCGATACAATGATTGAATTTCGGATGAACCAGATTTGAGGTATTCTCCACCAGAATTGCCACGGAAGCATCCTCAGCCAAATCGACCAAAGCATTTAAAAGAGACGAATTCGGGGGTAACTGCCCGCAAAGAATCATTCTTTTTTTGCTCTTCGCCCACCCTTCTGAGAGTAACCTTCGGACATCCTCTAAGTATTGTTCATTAAGATTTTCGGACAACCCATCGAGCATTGGATCAACTGATATCTGAGGTAAGTATTGACGCTCAATTTCTATCGTATCATACAACGGTTCTGACAGATGAAAATTGAAATGAATCGGCCCTACATTCAAGCCATAAGGAGGTGTATATTGACGTTTGGCACAACGGAAAGCGTCAACTATTTCATTATCAAAACGTTCATAATCTTCCTCCTTTACAAACTCTGAAATGGCTTCATAGCGACGAATGTGATCTCCAAAGACAAACTCCTGCATAATGGTTTGTCCATCACCGTGATTGACCCACTCCTCTGGACGATCGGCAGACATCACAACCAATGGAATCCCTTGATAGTAGGCCTCAGCAACCGCCGGGAAGTAATTAAGAACCGCCGAACCAGAGGTACAAACAACACCAACTGGCTCCCCCAATTGTTGCGCCATTCCCAGAGCTATGAATCCGGCTGATCTTTCATCAGGAACAACAACCGTTTCTATTTCAGGATGATTATCAATTGTGATTACCAAAGGGGCATTTCTGGAACCGGGCGAACAGACAACATGGTGCATTCCCTGCTCCACCGCAATTTCAATAAATCGGGAGATTCCCGTTTTGTTCGTTGTCAACATCTACTACAAAATTAGCCGTTTTTCAAGACGTTGATTAGGGTTGCAGCTTTATTTTCGGTTTCCTCCCATTCGGCTTCGGGATCAGAATCTTTTGTGAAACCTCCGCCAACGTAAAGGTACATTGAATTGTGACCGTATTCAGCACAGCGCAGGTTTACATATAGCCTGGTTTGATCTCCTACCACACCAATAATTCCAGCGTAGAATCGGCGATCATGCCTTTCATTTTCTTCAATTAATTTGAGAGCATCTTCAACTGGCCAACCAGACACTGCCGGCGTTGGATGGAGTTTTTGCGCTAACTCCCACTCTTTACCTTTTGGCAAATCAAACAAGAACTCCGTCAATAAATGCCTAACCGGACCCGACACCTTCTCCGTTCGATCAGATCGCATCACATTTTTCAAATTGGCTTCGTTAAGATTGTTCTCAATGAAATCAGCCACCAATTCGTGCTCTTCAAATTCTTTGTCTGTCCAGTCCAAATCTTCATCTGCCCTCCTTGTACCCGCCAGAGCCATTGTCCGCCCTACTTCATCGTTTGACGCTATTAAAGTTTCCGGTGTTGCACCAACCCAATATCCAACCAACTTACTGCTAAAAGTGTACACAAATGCATTCGGATAAGCCTCACACAAGGCATCAAAAAACGCCTCTCTACTCTTAGGGTTTGGAACACTTTTGATCCTCGACAGCACGGCTTTCCCTCCGTGTTCCTTTAAATGTTCGATAAAAGCTTTAGCCGATTTTCTGTATTCTGATCTTTTCGTTGCAATCGGATCCGGGTGATTGATATAGCTTCTATCTCCATGGTCGAAAAATTGATAGACCTTTTCTCCAGTGAAATCAGAAACCACAAAGCCTTCAGGTTTTTCACCTGATTCAAGAATTTTGAACTCCCCACCTCTTCTAACCTTTTCCTCTCCGGGAATTCGGTAATCCAGAAAGTCCCAACATTCAATCATGCGATCGAAACAACCATGATGGTTAATCGTCCGGTACAGACCAACTTACCTGTTTCTTCGTGATGGATATCCACTTGCCAGAGATGTGTTCTTCGTCCGGCATGAACAATTTTCCCCATAGCGATAACATGTCCATCGGTAGCAGAAGAAATGTGATTTGCATTAATCTCCAGACCAACAGGTGCTTCTTTGGAAAGATCCAGAATCAAGGCAGACCCCATTGATCCAATGCTTTCAATAAGTGCTGCATTGGCACCGCCGTGCAACAATCCCATCGGTTGTTTTGTTGCACTTGTAACTGGCATTCGGGACTTCACAAAGTCTCCACCAATCTCAATACATTCAATTCCCAGCACCTCCATCATCGTTCCACGATTGAGTGCATTTACTTCTTCCAGCGCTACATTCTTCAACATCATGTTTCAAAGATAAGGAGGAATTAACAACATTCTGACGTGAGTAAAATTTGAGATCAAAAAAAATTGCAATTGCCCCTTCTCTTACTTTTGTTTTATGATTCAAACCAACGTCGATCTTCAGCCCTACAACACCTTTGGAATTTCCAGCAAAGCAAAACGATTCGCAACTTTTAAGAATTCGGAAGAATTATCTGAAATTCTTGCAGAGCGTAACGGAGACGAATTGCTCGTTCTTGGCGGAGGAAGTAATATTCTGCTGACACGCGATTTTGACGGTTTGGTCATCAAAAATGAAGTATTTGGGTTTGATATCATCGAGAGCGATGAAGAAACCGTATTGGTTGAATCGGGAGCCGGAGAAGTATGGCACGAATTCGTGATGCGCTGCATTGAAAACGGGTTTGGTGGAATTGAGAATCTATCTTTAATTCCTGGAAGCGTTGGAGCGAGTCCCATGCAAAACATCGGTGCTTATGGCGTTGAAATCAAGGACACTTTCGATTCTTTGAAAGCATACCATATTGAATCCGGTGAAATTCACACGTTCAATCACGAGCAATGCGAGTTTGGCTATCGTGAAAGTGTTTTCAAAAGAGCATTGAAAGGACAATACATCATTTTATCGGTACGATTCCGACTTTCGAAACAGCATCAAATCAATACGAGCTACGGAGCCATTGAAACCGAACTGGAATCCATGGGGATTGAAAATCCTACAATAAAGGATGTCAGCAATGCGGTAATCAACATCAGATCCAGCAAACTCCCGAACCCGAAAGAGATAGGAAACGCCGGAAGCTTCTTCAAAAACCCGGTTGTTGACAAAGAAATCGTGAATGCTATCGCTGAGAAATACGAACAATTTCCGCAATATCCAGCGCCGAATGGCAAAATCAAATTAGCCGCTGGATGGCTTATTGAACAAGCAGGTTGGAAAGGAAAGGATTTCGGAACGTACGGTGTTCATAAAAAGCAGGCATTGGTTCTTGTCAACTATGGAGGATCTGAAGGCTCGCAGATTTACGATTTATCCGAGAAAATTATTCATGATGTTCGAACAAAATTTGGTGTTTCATTGGAAAGAGAGGTGAATATGATCTGATTAGATAAAAGATAGAAAGAGTAAAGATGAAAGATGAAAGATGGGAAGAGTAAAGATGAAAGACTCATTTCACCTTAAGAAAAATCAGTTTTGATCTTATAGCGCAGCGATCTTTATTCTTTAAGCGCAGCGATCTTTACTCTTTAAGCGCAGCGATCTTTACTCTTTAAGCGCAGCGATCTTTGCTCTTTGTTTACCATGTATCTTCCGTACCGTCTTCTTTGTTGGCTTGCTTCAACAACGCCTGCCAATCATCAGTCTCGTCGTCTGTGTCTTTGACAATGCTTTCGTAATCACCTTTAGAAAGATCATATACTTCGATATTCTCACCAGTGTACTCTTCGATTTCTTTGAGTAATTCACGTTCCCCCTCACTACAAAACGAAAGTGCCTGTCCACGGTTCTTACCACGACCAGTTCTTCCACAACGGTGAACATAATTCTCGGCAACATCTGGTAAATCGTAATTTACAACGTACTCCACCGATGGAATATCAATTCCTCGAGCAGCAACATCAGTCGTAATTAAAACACGATTCTCGCCAGATCGGAAGCGTTCTAATATCGCAAATCGATCTTTTTGATCAACACCTCCATGTAAAGCTTCCGATTCGATTGCAACACGCTCCATGGCTTTCACAACACGTTCCACACGCACTTTCGTTCGCGCGAATACAACAACCTTCATCTCCGGATACTCCTTCAGAAGATTCTCTAAAAAGAAACGCTTGTCATCCATTTCAACAAAAGTCACCGCGTGATCGATATTCTTCGCCACAGGATTCTTCGGGGAAATTTGAATTCGAATAGTATTGTGTTTGCTAACTACTTCGTAAGCCAACGACTTAATGTTCTTGGAAATGGTTGCCGAGAAGAATAGGTTCTGACGCTTCTTAGGGAGAAATCGCAGTACATCGCGAATATCCTTCGCAAATCCCATATCGAGCATTAAATCCGCTTCATCCAGTACAAGATGCTCCGTTCTAGATAAGTCCAGAGCTTTCTGCGCAACCAAATCAAACATACGTCCGGGAGTTGCAATCAATACATCGATACCGTTATCCAAGGTTCGAATTTGCTGCTCTTGCTCTACTCCACCGAACAATCCAAACACCTTCACCCCGGTGTTTTTACCGATCTCCCGATACACGCCAGCAATTTGCTTTGCTAATTCGCGCGTAGGAACCATTACCAAACAGCGCACATACCCTTTACTGTATTTGCGTTTTCGGGTTTGAATCATGTGAAGCGTAGGAATGGCGAATGCCGCTGTTTTTCCCGTACCCGTTTGTGCAATAGCCATGACATCTTCGCCCTCCAAAATGTGACGAATTGCCTTGTACTGGATATCCGTGGGTCTTTTCCAACCCAATTTATCCAGTTGCTCTTTGATTTCTGTCGATATACGGTAATCCTGAAACTTCACGTGTTAAAAATAAAAAACCGGGCATCTCGACTGTGCTCGATGACCGGTTAATTTCAATATTATAATGTAGACTACGCTTCTACTTCCTCCGTTGAAGGAACAAGAATACGTCCACAGTGTTCACAAGTGATCACTTTCTTTTTCGTTTGAATATCCAACTGACGCTGCGGTGGAATCTTGTTAAAACATCCTCCACAAGAATCGCGATCTACAGGTACAACTGCCAATCCGTTCTTAGCATTGTCACGCAAACGTGTGTATGCATTTGCCAAACGCACATCCATTTTCTTCAGTGCAGAAGCAGACTTTTTCAAAAGCTTTTCTTCCTGTGCTTGTGTTTCAGCAACGATTTCATCCAATTCAGATTTCTTCTCAGCCAAATCATTTGAACGCATATCACGACGCTCTTTCGCTTCATCCAAAACTTCTTTCTTGTGTGCGATTTTTGCTTTGGATTCCTTGCTGCGCTTTTCGTTCAATTTGATCTCCAATTCCTGGTATTCAATCTCCTTGGAAATAGATTCAAATTCACGGTTATTTCGAACGTTGTTTTGTTGCTCTTTGTATTTCGCAATTGCGATTTCCGCTTCTTTGTTCGAGTTTCTACGATCAGAAATATCTTTCTCGAACGCTGCGACTTCCTCTTCCAACTTGGCGATTCTCGTATCCAACCCTTCCAATTCATCTTCCAAATCCTGAACTTCCAGTGGAAGCTCTCCGCGAATAGTTCGGATTCGATCGATCTCAGAATCAATTAATTGCAATTCGTACAGACCGTCCAGTTTCTCTTCTACAGACGCCTCTTTTTTCGTTGCAGCTTTTGCCATCAGTTAAAAATAATTTATTGGGTTTGTATCAACCTCCGTTAAATGAACGGCAAAGGTAGCAAATTTTTCCATCAAAATATCGGCTAATCGGTGCGAAGTAAATTGTTCACTTTCAAAATGTCCGATGTCGGCAATTATTATCCCACCTTCTGCATCAAAAAACTCGTGGTACTTGAAATCTCCGGTGATGTAAATATCTGCTCCAGATCGCTTGGCTGATGACAACAAAAAGCTCCCGGAACCTCCACAATAAGCCACCTTTTGAATGGTTTCTGACGATAGCTCAGTATGTCGAATAACACCGCAATTGAATGTCTCTTTAAGATGTTTCAGAAATTCCGTCGTTTCCATCGGAGCTTCCAACTCCCCTACCATTCCACTTCCTTCATACGGATTGGAATTTAACATCGGAAAGATTTCGTAAGCTACCTCTTCGTATGGATGGGCTTTGAGCATCGCACCGACAACTTTGTTAATTGTATGATTCGAACAAACAACCTCGAATTTAGATTCTTTCACAGAAGATCGTTCTCCACTTGTACCAATAAACGGTTTCGCCGCATCGTTCGGTCGGAAAGAACCTTCTCCTTTTGTAACAAATCCACATTCATCGTAATCACCAATCTTGCCGGCTCCGGCATCAAACATCGCTTGAGAAACGCTGTTCACATGCTCTTCGGGGATATAACAAATCAGTTTGGAAAGCACTTCTTTTTTGGGTTGAAGCACCTGAACATTCTTCAATCCAATACGCTTCCCAATTTCATGATTAACTCCGAATCGGTAGTTATCCAAATTCGTGTGAATGGCATAAATCGCGATATCATTTTTGATCGCTTTAATGACTGTCCGCTCAATGTAGTTCTTGCCGTTCAGCTTTTTCAAACCCTTGAAAACGATCGGGTGATGCGCGATGATTAACTGGCAATTCTTTTGAATGGCTTCCTCAACCGTTGCTTCGATGCAATCCAGCGAAATCAGAACATTCGATACTTCCGAGTTCCCATCTCCTACAATCAATCCGGAATTGTCGTACGACTCCTGGCTTGAGATCGGAGCGAGACTTTCCAGGTATTGCGTTATCTCTTTGATTTTCATATTACCAAATTGGATAAGTGAGCCCCATGTTTATTCCGAATGCACGTCCGAAATGCTCATAACTATCGATTTTCTCGTATGAATTCGTTAAGTGCAATCGATATTCCGGCTCAATAAAAATGGAGGATCCTTTGTTGAATCTTAATTGAATTCCCGCTGTGATAGTTCCACTCAGAACGAATGAATTATATCCGTTGCGAGTCTTCACCGTTTCGCTCAATTGGGTATTGTTCACTGTGGTCCACTGTTGTTCTTGTCGATACGAGAAAAACATTTGAGGAACTAGCCCAATTCCCCCATAAAAACGCACACGATAACCATATTTGTACATTACCTTGAGGGGCATTGCCACGTAATTATAATAAGTTTGATAAGCGAATGTAGAATCGGAATCCGTCGCTTCGTAATTGAATGTTTCACCATTACGAATCCAGGAAATTCCGCCTTGCCACATAAATCGATTACGTAAATCGCTTCGAAACGCAAGTCCATACGACCAAACATTCAGATTTTTTTCATCTTCACGAATCCCCAAAGGCTCTCCAAACAAACCATCATTGGCGGAATTTGGTCTTAGAACTCGGTTGGTATTCGACCAATTAGCAAAAGCTACAACCTCCGTTTTCACTTCTTCCAATAGAAGAATATCAATCTCATTTTCCTCCTCTACTTCTTTCTCTTCGGGTGTATTAACCTCAATTTGTGCCTGACTGTAATTACCTGCAAATAGCATGAGACACAAAATTCCAAATGATAGACTTTTCATGAGGCGAAAGATACCAAATAATCATCTTTAACACCTTGAGAATTCCCTGTTCTGTGTCAGTCAATGATTCAACTGTTGAATCAAGAAAAGAAGATATTCACAATAAATAGTGAACCTTTTAGAGAATTTCATTCAATAACGACTTCATTTTTACGTACTTTTACATATCGAATGACACGAAGTCGGATTTTCTCAAAAGGCACGTTTCTTGTTGACTTATATCTGACTTGAGCTCAAGGCTCTTATCGAACAGAACAATGAAAGAACGTATTCGTTTTATAATAAATCCGATTTCGGGTGTGGGGAAAAAGAACACCATTCCGCCGTTGATTGAGAAATATCTCAACAAGGATCGGTTCGAATATGACATTGTTTACACCGAAAGAAAAGCGCACGCTACCGAATTGGCGCATCAGGCTTCTGAAGAAGGAGTTGACATCGTTTGTGCGGTTGGTGGTGACGGTTCCGTACATGAAGTTGGAACAGCTTTGATTGGAACGAAAACCAAACTTGCCATCATCCCTACTGGTTCTGGAAATGGTCTGGCGCGTCATTTGAAAATTCCATTAGCCGTTAAGGATGCTATTTTCTGCATTAACTATTCGAAATCCATTGCGATGGACACGGTTAAGGTAAATGACAAATCATTCCTTGGAGTTGGTGGCTACGGATTGGATGCCGTGGTTGCCCAAAAATTCGATCAGCACCGCAAACGTGGATTCTTAAGTTATATCTACTTAACCATCAGGGAATTTTTTCGATACAACCCAATCAACGTAACAATTGATGTAGACGGAAAAGTGAAAAAACTCCCAATCGTCCTATTGACCGTTGCTAATTCGTCGCAATTTGGAAACGGATTCACTGTTTCTCCAAAGTCGGATGTTACCGACGGTGAACTGGAAATGGTGGTATTGAGACCTTTTTCTATTTGGTCTGTTCCTTCTATCGTTTATCGATTCTTTTCGAAGAAGAAACAGCATGCGAGACACTCTGAAACTATTTCTTTTAAGAAAGCTCGTATTCGTTCGTCTAAGAACGTAGCGCATTATGATGGCGAACCGGCACAAATTGCTTCAGAATTGAATGTGAGCGTGGTTCCGCAAAGCCTTCAAATTGTCGTTGGAAAAACGGAATAATGAATTACATAGAACCAACCCTGACCAATACTTTGGTCTTCTTCAATAAACTTACTCCTGAAACAAAGCCTTTGTGGGGAACTATGACATCCCTTGATATGATAGAGCACATCACCGAATCATTAGACATGGCTCAGGGAAAAATCGAGGGACTTACACTTAAATTCCCTGAAGAGAAAGCTCCAAAAGCATTACAAGTTCTGTTATCAGATCAACCGATGCCCAAAAACTTCAAAGCTCCATTCGGATCAGAAGATAAATTGCCCAATCGAAATGAAAACCTTCAGGAAGCCATTGCTGAATTCGAAAAGAATTGGAATAGTTTCGAGAAGCATTTCAAGGAAAATCCCGGCATCCGCCACATCCACCCTTATTTTGGCAACTTGAATTACGAAGAGTGGCTTCGACTTCATAGCAAGCACTTCACACATCATTTTCAACAATTCGGATTAATCCCAGTATGAGTTTATATCTCTATCCTCTAATCCCAGGTGTAATTCTCGGATTGATTAACTGGCTATACTGGCGTCGTCGCGGATACACCTCTGCAACGCAATTGGTACTGGGGATATTAATCTTCTATGCCGTATCCTTCGTGGTTTATCGCTACTTCACCACCTAAAGGTTTTCCGGTTGTTCCACGGCAATCTCCTCTTAAATCACTACTTTTGATCAGCAATTTTTATTGCTGTTGAACAACTTTTTGAACATTAAAAATACGTTCAGTACATGAACAATTTATTTCAGAAATTCCCTTCTGTAAATCTTGCTGAATGGAAGGATAAAATCGTGAAAGATCTGAAAGGCAAAGAATTGTCGGTTTTGGATTTCATCGATCCGATTGAAGAGATCGATTATCGCGCTTACTACCACAAAGAAGAACGCAACTCAGCGGACCTTACACCAGGTTCCTTCCCTGCAACACGTGGATCGAAAACAGCTAATAACAATTGGCAAAATGGCGCTTTAATTGTCGTTTCAGATGAAAAAGAAGCAAATCAAAAAGCACTTGATCTCCTCATGAAAGGCGCTGACATGCTTTGCTTTGCCGGACACAAGGAAGCCATTGACTGGAAGAAAGTCCTGAATGATGTTCAATTGGAACACATTCACGCTCAGTTTGTAGTTGACTCTTCCGACGAAGCACAGCAAATTGTTGCGATTGCCGGAAAAGCTCTGAATCAAATTGCTTTTTGCTTTGATGCACTCACTTCAGAAATGAACCCTGCTCTCATGGATTTGATGCGGGACATTCAAACTGCGACTTATGTAGTTAATGGTTACGGAGTTCAACGATGTGGAGCAAATACATGGCAAGAAGTTGCTTTCTGCCTTTCAACGGGGCACGAAATGCTTGTAAAACTGATGGAAGCTGGATTCACAATCGATGAAGCCGCTGCTCAGATACATTTCCATGTGGGAGTTGGTTCGAATTACTTCAATGAAATTGCCAAACTGCGATCACTCCGACAGCTTTGGTCTAAGATTGTCAAAGCATACAATCCAGAGCATACGTGTTCATACAATTGTCAAATTACGGCGGTGATTGGTCATACGAATAAGTCCTTGCGAGATCCATACACCAACCTTTTGCGCCAAACTACCGAAACGATGTCGGCTGCGAGCACAGCTGATGCCATTCTTGTGTTACCGTACGACCTCTACAGTGAAAATGGAGCTTCGGAGTTGGCCGAACGCATGGCATTGAACATTTCCACATTGCTTAAGGAGGAATCGTATTTACATCACGTGATCGATGCTCCGGGAGGAAGTTATTCCGTTGAACAGCTCACAGAAAAAATCGGAAAGAAAGCCTGGACATACTTCCAAAACCTTGATAAAGAAGGAGGAATGAACAACTCGGAGGTTCAAGTAAAATTCACTTCTGATGTTAAAGCAACCGCTTCAAAACGCATGGAAGCCTATGCAAATGGAAGTGCGACATTGATTGGTGTGAACAAATTCCCTGATCCAAATGAAAAAAATACCCGATGGAACGAAGTTCCCGGATATCTTGGAATGAACGCCTTTATTGCTGACACCATTCAAAAACCTGAAACTGTATGAAACGAGTTGATTTCTCTCAAATCTCTTACGAGACAGATAATAACAAAGTAGCTGCTGAGAAAAACACAACGTTCACAACAGCGGACAAAATTGATTTACAGAATTATTACGACGAAGTGGACGAATCCGATTTGAACCATCTTGGATACGTTTCCGGATTGGCTCCATACCTGAGAGGCCCTTACAGTTCCATGTATGCCATTCGCCCGTGGACAATTCGTCAATACGCCGGATTCTCCACAGCAGAAGAATCCAACGCATTCTACCGTCGTAACCTTGCAGCTGGACAAAAAGGGCTTTCCGTAGCATTTGACTTAGCCACGCACAGAGGATACGATTCCGATCATGATCGCGTTGTGGGAGATGTCGGAAAAGCTGGGGTAGCAATCGATTCTATTCTAGACATGAAAATCCTGTTCGATCAAATTCCGCTGGACAAGATGTCGGTTTCCATGACCATGAACGGAGCAGTTGTTCCAATCATGGCATTTTACATCGTTGCTGCAGAAGAACAAGGAGTATCGCAAGAACAACTTTCTGGAACTATTCAGAATGATATCCTGAAGGAATTCATGGTACGAAATACGTACATCTACCCTCCTCTTCCATCGATGCGTATCATTTCGGATATTTTCGAATACACTTCACAAAATATGCCTCGCTTCAACTCGATTTCCATTTCCGGATATCACATGCAGGAAGCCGGAGCAACAGCAGCAATCGAGTTAGCATACACGCTGGCAGACGGACTGGAATACCTGCGTGCAGGAATCAACGCCGGGATGAAAATCGACTATTTCGCACCGAGATTGAGCTTCTTCTGGGCCATCGGGATGAATCATTACACGGAAGTTGCCAAAATGCGTGCAGGAAGAATTCTTTGGGCGAAATTGGTGAATCAATTCAATCCGGAGAATCCTAAATCTTTGGCATTAAGAACGCATTGCCAGACCTCAGGATGGAGTTTGACAGAGCAAGATCCGTTTAATAACGTTGCCAGAACTTGTATCGAAGCATTGGCAGCAGCCCTCGGAGGAACGCAATCCTTGCATACGAACGCATTGGACGAAGCCATCGCACTTCCTACAGACTTCTCTGCTCGAATTGCCAGAAATACGCAAATCTACCTTCAGGAAGAAACGGGAATCACCAAACATGTGGATCCTTTGGGTGGAAGCTACTACGTAGAGAAATTGACAGACGCTCTAGTGGAGGAAGCCTGGAAGTTGATTGAAGAAGTAGAAGAACTGGGAGGAATGGCCAAGGCTATCGAAACCGGGATTCCAAAAATGCGCATCGAAGAAGCTGCTGCCAGAAAACAGGCACGAATCGATTCGAATAAAGACATTATTGTTGGGGTTAACCGCTACCAGTTGGAGAAAGAAGATCCGATCGATATTCTGGAGGTAGACAACACCAAAGTACGCGAATCACAGATCAATCGACTGAATGAATTAAAGGCAAACCGAAATGGAGCCGAAGTTTCTCAATTACTGGAAGAATTGGAAGCAGCTGCAAAATCGGGAGAAGGAAACCTTTTGGAAATTGCCGTTCGATGTGCAAGAGCCCGTGCTTCTCTAGGTGAAATTTCCCTAGCGTTGGAAAACGCATTCGGACGTTACCAGGCTACCATTCGATCCATTAACGGTGTATACTCCTCTGAATCTATGGAAGATAACGACTTTAATAAAGCACGCGAATTAGCCGATCAATTCGCTAAACTGGAAGGTCGAAGACCTCGAATTATGATTGCCAAAATGGGGCAAGACGGTCACGACCGTGGTGCCAAAGTAATTGCTACTTCATTTGCCGACATCGGATTCGACGTTGATATAGGACCGCTTTTCCAAACTCCGGAAGAAGCTGCTAAACAAGCTGTAGAGAACGATGTACACATCCTTGGCGTTTCTTCGTTGGCGGCAGGACATAAAACTCTGGTTCCACAAGTAATCGAAGAACTGAAAAAGCGCGATCGCGAAGATATCATGGTAATCGCCGGAGGGGTGATTCCTCAACAAGATTACGACTATTTATACGATGCAGGAGTGTTTGGAGTCTTTGGTCCGGGAACGAAAATTTCGCTTGCAGCACAGAAAATATTAAGCCTCTTACTAAAGAGCTTTGATTAAGAATGTTAAAATTCGCTACATTTATGTAACTTTTTCGCTTCGGCACAGTATTTGAAATGTACGATTGAAAACAAATTATAACACTATGCGACATCTTATTACTTTCATCGGTCTCGTACTTCTTTCGCAAACTGCGATGGCACAGGAATACAACGACCTTAAAATTCTCTTTGCTGATGGGAATTACGAAAAGCTGGTGAAAAAGGCAGAAGGTTACACAACAAGCGAAAAAACAAAATACGATCCGGTTCCATATTTCTGGGCAGCCAAAGGATTGTACAAAATTTCCTTGTCAGGAACTGACGACGAACGTTTCAAGAATGCTTACAAAGACGCTATCAAATTCTTAGGAAAAGGGATCAAATATGACCTTAAGAAAAACGATGGTCAGGCTTTGGAAGAGTTTGGTGAGTTCGTGGAGGAATTCCAAATGACATTATTCAATCGTATTTCAAACGATATCGAAGCGGGAGATTACCGAAAAGCGTACTCCTGGGCAGGTCGATACAAGAAAATCACACAGAATAAGATTGGTGTTTACTTCATAATGGGAGCTTGTAAGTATCAGGCGAAAGATCGATCAACTGCTCGTACCAACTGGAAAGAGGCTGATGCCTTGTTACCGGAAATCACAGGTGTTGATAGCTGGAGTGAGGCTGACAAACAAGTATTAATGGTTGGAATCATCGAAACGGCTAAAGCATACAAAGTAAGTATGCAGGATGACAAAGCAAAAGACATTCTTGGTAAAGCTGGTCAATGGTTTGAAGATGATGCAGAATGGCAAAGACGTTACGACGAATACGTGAATAGCTAAGCACCAACCCAATGATATGTGAGTCCGTTCTAATTATAGAGCGGACTTTTTTTTCGCTAATTTTATTGTTCGCAAACGTTACTTATGAAAGCATTGATACTCTCCATTCTTCTTTCCTTCTCGGGAACTTCGACTTATAGCCAAACTTTTGATGCTTTCTACGCTTCCATGGCCGATAGCTGTAATCTAGACACTGTGACAGAATACTTACACCAATTTGAGGATTTGGGTATAAAAGAGCTGTTGAACGCAGGATTAGACAACACCAAAGATTGGATTATTCAGAAGTATCAGGACTGGGGATATACAGATATTGTTGAAGATGATTTTCAGGTACAAGGGGTAACCACCACAAACATCATAGTTACCAAAACAGGAACAGTTTATCCCGACACGTATGTGATTATTGATGGGCACTACGATACAAAGAATGGTCCGGGCGCCAATGACAACGGATCTGGAACGGTAATTCTCCTGGAAATAGCTCGGTTAATCAAAGACATCCCAACGGAATACTCTATCAAGTTCATTCATTTTTCTGCCGAAGAAATAGGTCTGGAAGGAAGTGAACATTATGTAGACAATGTTGCCAACCCGAGCAACATGGACATTAAAGTGCTTTTCAATATTGATCAGGTTGGAGGACGAGGCGGTCAAACGAATAATACCATTATCTGTGAGCGGGATCAAAGCCCTCCGAATGGAAACAATGCCCAATCCGATATTTATACAAACGAATTGGCTGTTTGCACGCAACTCTACTCCACTCTACAAACGGAAATTTCATTCGCCTACGGATCAGACTATGTACCATTCATGCAAAACGGATACGTCGTAACTGGATTCTACGAAGAGAACGAATCCATTGTCACACATTCAATCAATGACAGTATCTCAAACATGGATATTCCTTATCTATACCAGGTAACAAAAGCGTCCATGGGAGCCTTACTTCATTTTGCCATTGCCTATCAGGATTTGGGAATTGAGGAAAACGAATTGTCATCGTTAATCCTATCGCCGAATCCCGCAGATCACTACCTGCGTTTGACATTTCCCGATGAACAACAGGAAACCTTGTTCTACACAATCACCGATCTAAGCGGTAAAACTATAACAGAATCCCTGATCTCTGCTACGAATAATATTTTCGAAATTGAAACATCTGGTCTTGCACCAGGAGCTTACGTTCTGAAAGTTATTTCAACAAAAGGAAAAGCTGTTCGCCGTTTCATAAAGGAATAGCTGATTCCACAATTCGTTCTTCATAATGTTTTTGTGGCTGGCGTAAATCAACTACAATTCCCCATAACTTTGATTTTATGAAGAAAGCACTGCGTCTTTTACGGAATAAATTCATCCTGGCAACGACCATCTTCTTTGTCTACACCTTATTCCTTGACGATAACGATATCTTCAATATCATTGGGCAACGCAGTAAATTGAGTGATCTTCAGGCAGAAAAAGCCCATTTCGAGAAGGAACTGAAATTAACCAGAACTACGTTAAAGAAATTGGAAGATCACTCTGAAGTAGAAAAATTCGCTCGAGAAAAGAAGCTTTTCAAAAAGGATGATGAAGATGTATTCGTAATCTTTTACGAGTAATAATTACTCCCTCGCCAATTTACCTTCACGCCAATCTTTTATCAATTTCGACCACGCATAAGGGTTGAACAAGTTGTTCGCTGGCAACTGACGATTCGTATAAATCTGCGTCAGGTATTGATTCTGTGTATTTCCGTATGCCAGTGATGCATCTCCTTCCAATCGTGCAGCCACGAAAGCCAGACTTTCACCTGATAGCTCACGCTGCGCTCTACGGATATCATCATCATACGGACGCATTTCTACAAAGGCACGGGCAAAATCTTCTCGCGAAGGCCACGGATAAACGGTAATCTCAGGAAGATTCAATGTATCCTTCTGCATCAGGTGAATCATAGAATAACGTTTCTCCTGCAATGTATCCGGAACAACGTAAGTGGATGTTTGAAATCCGAAATACGAGAAAATCAATGTATCTCCCGGGAAAACAACTGTAGAGAAATATCCGTAGTAATCAGTGATTACACCACGACCAAGAGTCTTATCATACACTGTTGTATACGAAAGTGGATCTAACGTTTCTTCGTTGATTACCACTCCAGATAACTGCACCAAATTGGAATCAAGAGCAGCCAAAGCCGAATCAGAATAAACAACTGTTGAATCCTGCGCCATCAATGCAGAACCGAATAAAAACACGAATGCCGTTGTGATATAAAACTTCATACTATTACAATAGTACCGAATTTAATGATTTTCGACAGGATGTTTGTCATTCTTTAACAGAAATACAGGAATAATGGAATGGTTATACGCTAATTCAGAGACCTTTGTTATATAATCGTAAAGAGCGAAATTAAACGATATATTATTAGTACTTTTGCAAGAATTTATTTCACAAATAAGTTCGCATATGCCTCTTACGAATATCTCCCAGATTACAGAAGGACTAACCTACGACGACGTTTTGCTCGTTCCCGCTTATTCCGAAGTTTTGCCCAAAGATGTTATGCTTCAAAGTAAGCTTACCCGAAACATCACAGTAAACACACCTATCGTGGCTGCTGCCATGGATACCGTAACTGAAGCAAAGTTGGCTATTGCCATTGCTCAGCAAGGCGGTATTGGAGTGATTCACAAAAACATGTCGATTGAATCCCAGGCATTGCAGGTGCGTAAGGTAAAACGCTCTGAAAGCGGAATGATTCTGGATCCCGTAACGATCATGGCAGATTCTACCGTTGCCGATGCCCTTCAATTGATGAAAGAAAATAAAATCGGAGGGATTCCAGTAGTGGATGAATCTGGGACACTTACAGGAATTGTTACGAATCGTGACCTTCGCTTTGAAAAGAAATTGAACCGCCCGATTAAAGAAGTAATGACATCAGAGAACCTGATCACTACTTCCGAGCAAACAAACCTGTCACTTGCAGAAGATATTCTTCAGCAGAACAAAATCGAGAAACTTCCGGTTGTTGATGTGAATTACAAACTTATTGGATTGATCACTTTCCGTGATATCATCAAGGTGAAGGAGCATCCGAATTCATGTAAAGACGCTTACGGACGATTGCGTGTTGCTGCAGCGGTTGGTGTTACAAATGATACTTTACAACGTGCAGACGCCCTGGTTGATGCCGGAGTAGATGCCATAGTAATTGACACAGCTCACGGACATACACGTGGTGTGGTGGATAAATTGAAAGAAGTTAAGACGAAGTACCCTGAACTGGATGTAATTGTTGGAAACATTGCAACACCAGAAGCAGCGAAATATTTGGTAGACGCCGGAGCCGATGCAGTGAAGGTTGGAATCGGTCCTGGATCGATTTGTACTACCCGAATTATTGCTGGTGTAGGAGTACCTCAATTGACAGCCGTGAACGATGTGGCACAAGCTTTGGAGGGTACTGGTGTACCAGTTATTGCTGACGGTGGTATTCGTTACACAGGAGATATCGTAAAAGCAATCGCAGCCGGAGCCAACACAGTAATGGTTGGATCGATGTTCGCAGGAGTGGAAGAATCACCAGGTGAGACGATCATTTATCAGGGACGTAAATTCAAGACATACCGAGGAATGGGGTCATTGGAAGCCATGCAGAAAGGTTCTAAAGACCGCTACTTCCAGGATTCGGAAGACGATGTAAAAAAACTAGTTCCGGAAGGAATTTCAGGACGTGTTCCTTTCAAAGGTCGTTTGGTAGAAGTTATGTACCAGATCATCGGAGGTTTACGATCAGGAATGGGATATTGTGGAGCTTCAGACATCGAGTCATTACAAGGAGCGAAATTTGTTCGAATTACAAGTGCAGGAGTACATGAAAGTCACCCTCACGATGTTACGATTACACGAGAAGCACCGAATTACAGCATAAAATAATTGGCGTTACCAAACGATTAACGTTTCGCTTACGTTATATTTGGCAATCTGAAAAAATCAACGAAAACACAAACTATGAAAAGACTATTGGTTCTTGCAATCACATTGGTTTTGACGCAGACAGTTATGGCTCAGGACGACCCTGTGATTATGACTATTGACGACAAGGAAATCACGAAATCAGAATTCCTTCAAATCTACCTGAAAAACAATGACGATCCGAAGTACGACAAGACTTCATTGGATGAATACATGGAACTTTTCAAAAAGTTTAAACTTAAGGTAGCGGAAGCCGAAGCTCTTGGATACGATACCGTTCCACATTTGGTTCGTGAGTTAAATGGATACACCAAACAGTTAGCGAATCCATACCTTGTAGATTCAACGAAAATTGAAGAATTGGTTGAAGAAGCGTACTATCGTACAGCGAATGAAGTACGAGCTTCTCACATTCTTGTTCAGGTAACTCAAAATGCTTTACCGAAAGATACATTGGCAGCGTACAATCGTATCATGGCATTGCGAAAGCGTGTTTTAGACGGAGAAGATTTCGCAGCAGTAGCATCTGGTCCAGGTGGTTCAGAAGATCCATCAGCAAAGTCTAACAACGGTGATTTGGGATACTTTACAGCGTTCCAAATGGTTTATCCTTTCGAGGACATGGCTTACAAAACGAAGAAAGGTGATGTTTCTATGCCATTCCGTACGCGTTTCGGATACCACATCATCTACGTAGCTGATAAGCGTCCTGCCAGAGGAAGTATGGAAAGTGCGCACATCTTCGTTTCCGCTCGTGCCGGAGAGCCAGAAGACGCCATTGAAAGCAGCCGTAAAAAAGCCGATGAAATCTACGAACTATTGCAGAACGGAGGGAACTTCGAAGAATTGGTAAAGAAATACTCAGACGATCCGTCATCTGTAAACAAAGAAGGAAAATTGCCTCCGTTTGGAACAGGTACAACAACTCGTATGTTACCAGCTTACGAAGATGCAGCATTTGCTATTCCAAATGATGGTGAGTACACTGCTCCTATCCAAACAGATTATGGATTCCACATTATTAAGCGATTGAAATGGCATCCGGTTCCTGAATTCGATGCAATGCGTTCAAGCCTTGAAAAACGAGTAGCTAAAGATTCTCGTTCCAAGCAAACTCAGAAATCTTTCGTAGAAAAACTGAAAAAAGAATACAAGTTCAAAGACAAGTCGAAGAAAGGATTGAAATGGTTCTACGAAAACGTTGACACCAGCTTCTACAAAGATCCTTCGATTAGCGGAATCAAAAAGGACAAACCATTGTTCATTCTTGACAAGATGAAGTACTCACAAAGAGATTTTGCCTTGTTCCTACAAATGAACTACCGGGGAATTCGTAAAGGAGGTGAAATTCGCCCAATGATCGACGATCAGTACAAGAAGTGGGTAGAGAAATCAATTCTTGGTTATGAAGAATCAAAATTGTCAGAAAAGTACCCTGCATACCGAGCTTTGGTTACTGAGTACCACGATGGAATCCTATTGTACGAAATCATGTCAGACATGGTATGGAACAAAGCAATGAAGGATACAACAGGCTTGAAGGAATATCACGCTGCCAACAGAGCTAAATACCGCTGGAACAAACGTTACGATGCAGATGTATTCGAATGTAACTCCAAAGAAGTAGCAAACGAAGTATACACCATTCTAATGAGTGATGGGGCTGATACCTTGAACATCGTTGATATTGTACAAAAGGTAAATACTGACAGTGAATTGAACACACGTCACCGTAACGGTAAGTTCGATGTTGAAAAGACAAGCTTCGTAAAAGGAATGAACTTAAATATCGGTGTAAATGAAATCTACGAAGTTGACGGTAAGTTCTTTGTAGTGCGTGTCGCTGAGGTATTAGCACCGGCTGAGAAAGAATTCGGAGAAGCAAAAGGAGCTGTTACTTCTGATTACCAGGGATATCTGGAAGAAGAATGGCTAAAAGAGCTTCGTGCAAAGCACAAAATTGTCGTAAACGAAGACGTACTATACAGTCTTGGCAAATAAGTATAAGACATATCTAAAACAGGCTGGCTTTGTGGTCAGCCTGTTTTGTTTATTGGTTTCCTGTTCGGACTCCGACAAAGTACTTGCAACCGTAGGCGAAGCAGAATTAACAGAAAACGACGCCTACGTGCTAATGAAGCATCGCGGGCTCGACTTCAAGAACAAAGAAGAACTCAAGGCATTCGTTACCGAATGGTGCAATCAGGAAGTCTATAAGCAGGAACTCCAGGAAAAGTATCCGAACGAATGGAAGCTGATAGAACTAAGAGCCAGTGTTTACTCAGGTGATTTGGCACAGTATTACCTCGAAGAAATGCGCGTACGAAAATCACTGGATACGGTAGTTTCAAATGAAGAGCTTCAGGAATACTACGAAGCCCATCAAGATGAATTTTTGTTGAACGATTATATCGTGAAAGCATTATTTCTCAAAATCCCTAAAGGGCTTGATTTTAAAGAGGAAAACGTTCATATCAACTACCTGTTAAAAAATGATAAAGACCTCGCCGAAATAAATTCTTATGCCAAACTTTATGCACAGGACTATTATTTCGACGACTCTGCATGGATCTATTTTGATGACCTGGCAAAGGACATCCCGTTAGAGAAATACAATGTAGATAATATCGTTTTGAATAGAACTAAGACGTATTTTTCAGACGACGCGCACTGGTATTTTCTAAACATCCTCGATTACAAATTGAAGGATGAAGCACCACCGCTGGAATTCCTGAAAGATCGTATTCGGAGTATCATCGTTTCGCAACGGTTGAATGATATTCGTGAAAGAAATGAAACAAAACTGTTGAAAGAACTAAAGAAGAAGCATGAAATCAATATTCATTTGTAGTTTTTTGATGGTACTATCCTTTAGTGCCTATTCACAGAAAACAATAGACAAAATCGCAGCTCAGGTAGGTGACAACATCATCTTGTTATCTGACATCCAGGCTCAGAAACTACAAGCGATTCAAGCTCAGGTAGAAATAACTCCAGAAATGGATTGCGAAATCCTCGAGCAATTGCTGTATCAAAAGCTACTTCTTACACAAGCGGCATTGGATAGTATCATCGTGCCGGAAGCTCAGGTCGACGCAGAAATGGAGCAACGACTTCGTGTGATTCAACAGCAAATTGGAGGACGCCAGAAATTGGAGGAGTTCTACGGGAAAACAATCAATGAAATTAAGATCGAATTCTTTAAGGTGATCAGCGAGCAGTTAACTGCAGACGAAATGGAGCGTACGATCACGGCTGACATTGCTGTAACACCGCGTGAAGTACAGCGCTTCTATGACGGCATTCCATTGGATAGTATTCCTTTGATTAACCAGCAGATGATGTTCCAACAAATCGTTATCTACCCTGAAATCACGGAAGCAGATAAAAAACGAGCGTTCGACAAACTACAAGAAATTCGCTCATCAATTGTCGATCAAAATCGATCGTTTGAAGCCCAGGCACGTGTACATTCGGAAGATCCGGGAAGTGCGCAATACGGTGGACGAATTGAAGCGACCAAAGGAATGATGGTTCCGCAGTTCGAAGCAACAGCATACAGTTTGAAAAAAGGGGAAATCTCAGAAGTTTTCGAAACAACGTATGGATATCACATCATGAAATTACTGGACCGTAAAGGAGACGATTACATCTGTCAGCACATCTTGATCATGCCTAAGTTTGATGATTCTGGCGTTGAGCAAGCGGCATTCCGCCTGGATAGTTGCTACAACAGGTTGGTTTCCGGAGATATTATTTGGGAGGATGCCGTTTTGGAGTATTCCAATGACGAATCAACCAAACAAAACAAAGGAACAATCACGAATCCGTACACTGGAGACATCATGTGGGATGCCGAAAATCTTAGTGAAATCGACCGTGATATTTACATTCTTACGGACAAAATGCAACCGGGAGATTTTTCACTTCCTAGCTTGTACGTAAATCAGCAAGAGCGCAAGCAAGGTGTTCGAATTGTACGATTGGTTAAGCGTACCGAGCCGCACCGTGCCAATTTGAAACAAGATTACGCATTGATTACGCGAGCAGCCGAGGCTGATAAAAAACAACGAATCATCAACGAGTGGATTAAATCCAAAATTAATAACGCGTACATCCGTATTGATGAAGACTATCAGGAGTGCAACTTCCGTAATCCATGGTTGAAAGAAATGTAAGTGGTGATCTTTTCCCCGCTCTATATGTATATATTTAAAACGAATTAAATCCGCATAACATGTCAGACAAAGAATCGGTTGATCAATTAGTGGCGCATTACAAAGATCTCAAGAACGAAATTCATAAAGTTATCGTTGGACAGGACGACGTAGTGGATCAGGTGTTGATCTCCATTTTCTCACGTGGACATTGTTTGTTGGTGGGAGTTCCCGGACTGGCAAAAACGCTTTTGGTAAACACTATTTCCGACTGTTTGGGATTGAGTTTCAATAGAATTCAGTTTACTCCGGATCTAATGCCTTCTGATATCATTGGTTCGGAAGTTTTGGATGAGAATCGAAATTTTAAATTCATCCAGGGACCTCTGTTCTCAAACATTATTCTTGCGGATGAGATCAACCGTACGCCACCTAAAACACAATCGGCACTATTGGAAGCCATGCAGGAACGCTCTGTAACGGCAGCAGGAAAAACGTACAAATTGCCTCAGCCTTTCTTTGTACTGGCAACGCAAAACCCGATTGAACAGGAAGGAACGTATCCGCTACCTGAAGCACAATTGGACCGTTTCATGTTCAATATTTGGGTAGATTATCCAACCTATGCAGAGGAGTTGGCGATTGTGAAAGCAACAACATCAGATCATTCGGTTGAGCTTAAGCAAATTATTACCGGAGAGGAAATTATGCAGTACCAGGAGTTGGTTCGTCGTATTCCAGTTGCAGACAATGTTTTGGAATATGCCGTAAAACTTGTTGGAAAGACGCGTGTTAACAGTCCTGAAGCTCCGGAAATCACGAAGAACTTTATTACCTGGGGAGCAGGACCACGTGCTTCTCAAAACTTAATCGTTGGAGCGAAATGTCATGCCGCTCTTAACGGAAAATATTCTCCGGATATCGAAGATGTAAAAGCTGTAGCCAAGCCTATTCTGCGCCACCGATTGGTTCGAAACTATCGTGCTGAGGCAGAAGGATATTCCATGGATAAGATTATCGAAGAGCTATTATAGACTTCTGTGTAACAACCCGTTGCATATCATTGGTCAACAATCATATTATTTATTGATTAATCTCATGTTTGCTGGATAGTTTGATGTCTAACTTTAGCATCATCAAAACCTTCATTATGAAACTACTAATCAATTCATTCCTACTAGCTCTGGGGTTCACTCCCATTGCTTATTCACAATCACACACTATCGATGCATCGATAGAAGTTTCGCCTTATATCAACGAAACTATGGTCACGGGAAGCAAGGCCAACTGGGATTTGGATTTCTCCAGTGATATTACTACATCTAGTAACTCTGTAAGTCAAGCGGCCATCGCTTTTTTTAACAATGAATTCTGGACGTCGCAATGGTCCAGCGATACTTTGTTTCGATACAGCGCAACCGGAGCATTTATACAGAAGTTTTCCATTCCTGGGATTTCTGGAACCAGATCAATAACAACCGACGGTTCACTCCTTTACCTTGGCACATCTGGAAATACTATTTATATTGTAGACCCAAGCACTGCGACATTGTCTGGGACTATAAGTAGCGCTGCCAATGTGACCGCACGATTCTTGACATACGACCCAACACTTGACGGAGGTAATGGCGGATTTTGGATCGGGAACTTCAATACAGATATTGAGTCCATTAGTATGAATGGAACCTTACTTTCAACTATCCCAAATGCCACACACGGATTGTCCGGAATGTATGGGGCTGCCTACGATGGGATTTCCTTCGGAGGACCTTACTTATGGGTGTTTCACCAAGGGGGAGGCAATAATTCAACGATGACGGCATTAGATTTAACAACAGGCACACAAACTACGAATGAAAAGGACGTGTTTCCAGATATTTCAAGCACTTATGGTCTTACAACAGGACTGGCGGGTGGTGCCTTTCTTACCACAGATTTAATACCTGGAGAAACTACGTTATTAGGCTTAGTTCAGGGTAACCCTGTTAATGTAATGGTAGGTTACGAGCTGGATTTGGTTCCATTCGAGGATGTTGCCCTAACCTCGGCAAGGTCGAAAGAAGGCTACAAGCAAATACCCGAATCACAAATATTTACGGAGGCTATAGACATATCCTACACGAACAATAGTACCATAAGCGTAGACACATTGTATGTTGATGTTGATTTCTATCATGATGGCAACTTCGTATCTACAAGTACTCTATTTGACACAAATGTAGCGGTTGGTGCGTCCGGAGTCCTAGCATTTAATTTTCTCCCTCAAAATGGAATAGGAGCGTATGAAGCAATAGCCGTTTCTCGAACACATCAAGCGATGAATGATTCTGATGCTTCAAACGACACAACTGCTTTCATCTTTAATGTCAACGACTCCATTTTTGCTAGAGACGACAACTCCCCTACTGGCACTCCATACTCAGTTTCACCCACAGATTCTGCAATAATTACATCAGTTTTTGAAATAATGAGTACTGATACTGTTACCGGAATCTGGATTCGACTAGAATCACCAGTGGACGGAGACAGCACTTATGGGATCATATATAATTTTGATGGCACTACACCAACCAGCATGATAGCAACTAGTGAAGTCGAAATCATTAGTTCTTCGGTAAATGAATATTATCTCAAGTTTCAAAATGAGACAATACTAACTCCAGGAAAGTACGCTTTTGGGTGCTTTGAGGCAGCCGGAACAGAAATAAATTTGTCCCAGTCCAACAATCTATACACGACCAACACAAACTTTGTTTTCACCGGCGGACTATGGAGTGAAGACACTATTCCAAGTGCTCTTTTCATACGTCCAATAATGGGCTATTATGTATCACCATTTGCACATTTGGATGAAATCAATGCGTTCAATTATGCTATTTATCCAAACCCGACAAATGAGCTCATCTGGATCGAATCGGATCTGCCTGAAGGCACCCCGTTTTCATTAGAGATTATCGACATGAATGGGAAGGTCATGACTCAAAGAATATTAACAACGGATTCGCACCCCATATTAGTGCGCACCAATCAATATAGTTCAGGGTTTTATTTAGTGCAAATAACCACGCCCTTTGGCACGGTTGTAAAACGTCTGGTCAAAGAATAATACAAGAAAAGTAAAATATTTAAAGCGGGCATTCCATATCTACTGAAGCGTCCGCTTTTTTTTGTTAGAACCCTTGATAGTTGGTTACGTCTCTAAAGGATTCTTTCGTAATGCAAATCGAGCTCGTGATTCAATGGATAAGATTATTGAAGCGCTTATTCAGAAAAGAGTAAATAAAAAACCCGCACAGGATGTTAATTGAAGCCTCAATTAACACGTTTAGGTTTGCTGAAAGTGATCTGGGTTCCGCTGTTTGGTTTCCCTCTATCAATAGATTGCGGCCTTCCATACTACCTCCAAAGACGCACCTTAAGATTTTTTCCTAAGCTTCAAATTGTGACTGTACGGGTCCTCTTTTCAGAGTCAATGTGCTAGCCAATCTCTGTTGGTGACATTGTAACCTAAAGATAAGTAAAATCCGCTTGTGTACAGCCTCTTTTACCTGATAACAGCAAGATAGTATACATTCACCACAGAGGCACACCATGCCTGCCGGCGGCCAGGAGGGACACAAAGTTTTGCTTGAAAAGCTGGTTTATGAGGAGTACACTAGATTATGACTTTGTCATAATCCCTTGTGACCGTATAATAACCTGTACTATAGATGTTTTTACATTCTTTGTGCCGTTGTGGTCGATCAAAACGTGCCGGACAACTTCCATTGTTTAATTTGTTTCTGTGTAGCCGGAAACGCTCGATTTGTAACGAATTTCCATCGGTCGTATTATGAGAATAATATGAAAAAACAAATTCTCTTTCTTCTTCTGGTTTCGAGCGCAATTGTAACTTCTTGTGCATCAAATCGCATTTTAAATCCGCATGCGGAATACACTCCCGGCACTCTTCCTATCAACGAAGCACTGCTCGTGGATAAAACGGAAGCCACCAATTTCAATTGGCTGGAATATATGCACTGGACAAAAGAAGTACATGGAAAGGATTCGGAAAAATACCTTGCCACGCTTCCTGACACATTGGTTTGGAGTGAATTGGGGTGTGATACAGTTCTTCAAGATTACTACCTGAGACATCCTTCTTATCGTCATCATCCGGTTGCCGGGATTACACAAGCGCAGGCAAAAGCTTATAGTCAATGGCGTTCTGATCGCGTCTTTGAGTACCATTTGATCAAAAAGGGGATCATCCACTTTAACGACCAACAATCTCCTGGAAACTTCTTTTCGATAGAGAACTACTTCACAGGAAATTACAAAGACTTGATCTCGACAGGTGACACCAGCTATCTCACAGAAATTCAACCCAAAATGGATTTGAAATACCCGGAATATCGTTTACCCAATGACGAAGATCGTTTGATGATTCTGGATTATGTAGACAGTACCGACTATAACTTCCATGTAAAAAAGGAAAAAAGATACCAGCAATGGCGAGAGAACAATCTTCCGTTTCACCTGGCACACACACCTTGCGGAGAGGATAGTACTTCCATCTTCGTAACCCGGGAGGTAGACACTTATTTGGATCCGAATGACAAGTTCGCGTTACTTCATAACACCCGGGGCAATGTTGCAGAATGGGGAGATGAGGAAAATGTCACCTATGGCGGCGGTTGGCCACACAATGTAGAATATGTGCTCTCAAGAGATACCATTTCATCTGAAAAAGCCAATGCATGGACAGGCTTCCGGAATGTTTGTGAATGGAAGAAGTGGGAGAAATAGTTTGGTAGAAGGTTGAAAGTGGAAGATTAGACACTAGACCGTTCGCAAGCTCGCTCAAAGATGAAAGACAGTCTTTGCTCTTTTCTCTTTCCATCTTATGTCTACCCGACTTCGCATCTTCCGATGACCATCATGATAAAGAAGGGAAACTTTGTTAAACTAAGGTAAGATAAAGACACTTACATCATCAACATACATCACATGATCATTGTCATCGGAGTTGGCGGTTAAACCAAACTCTATCTGACTGTACATGCCTTTGGTTCCCTGATTTGCGTACAAAATATCTTTCGGTAAGGTTTGCCAGTTTTCGGCATTCAGAATTTGGACTCCATCCTGGAACACTTTCACATAACCTTTATCTTTTCTGGAAAGCAATGTTTCGAATCGAATATTCACCCATTGATCCCTCGGAAACGCGATACCACTCCCCTGCTGATTTATATTTGGTTGAGGATATTTATGTTCAACAAGCAACTTGTTATCAACTATTGCCAGGCGCATTCCTGGTCCGGCACCAACCGGAACTTTTTCCTCTAAATCAAAAATGAACAACCAATCGATATCTTCGTTTCCTTCGAGGTAGCACCAAAAATCAGTTACTACAGTTTCTCCTTCCCAAAACGCCATGAACTGCTTGTTGATGCTACATTTCTTCGTATCCTCAGAACTTCCAGCTACACCATAAAACCGAACAGATTGATTACCAGAATGAACGATGGAGGTATCAATGGTGATTGTGTTTTGATCATCGGTCAATTGAAAAAAGGACCACTGTTCATTGTTTCCGTCAATTAATTCTTCGAAATCGGAATACGTTTCAAAACCATCGGCATAAGTGTTTGGACCGTCAAACTTTTCTTTCTTGTTGCAAGAGAAAAGCACCGTAACTATCAGAAGAATTAGTGTGTATCTCATGGCTAGAAATTATATCCAATTGTAATACCTCCCCAATGTTCCCATTGAAAATTGTAGATGTACGAAACTAACGGTGTGTACGCAAAACGATAAAACAAGTGTCCTTCCGATTGAAACCGATATCCAAATGAAGTTGGCATTCGAATAAACGCACTTCCTTTTGTTGTAATAGTAATCGCCTGCCCTATTCCGACGTCAGCCATGTGCTTTTCGTTTCCATAAGTTGCATGTACTAACAAAGGAAAAATAAATCCATTCCCATTATTTCGATCGATGGGAACGAAACTGAGTCCAGCTCGATATTCCAAGCCAAGTTTGTCCCATTTTTTGAATTCTTTAGAGTAAGAGATGGATCCGAAGCCACCAACGCCGGCTACTTCCAGAGATATAGCGCCTTTATCCTGACCAAAAGAATGAAATGAACCGATTAAAAAGATGAGCAGCAGTACGTTTCGCATGCTCTTATTACGCGTTGTCGTCTGAATTATTGCCTTCTTTCTTTTGCTGTTTTTGCAATTCCAAAGGTTCTTTTCTGAGTTTCTCGCGTGTTGCCGCCAATTCTCCTTTCAAGAAACTGATTTCCTTGTCTTTCTTTCGTGATTTCACCCAGCCATAATAGATGCGTGCATAGGCATACCCCCCGAACATACTTACCAAAATAATAATGGTTACAGGTAATTCTACAGAGAAGAAGATCAAACTCAACTTATAATCCTCCCAGTTCAGCAATGCAAAAATCAGGATTAGCAATCCACAGATTCCGAAGAAGATCAACTTTGCTTTTTCGCCAAATGAGAGTTTATTCCAGTATTCTTTCACGATTAAGTTGTTTTATCGAATGGATTTGCATTTTCCCAGCCTTTGATGGTTACATCTCTCTGAGGGAATGGAATCGCCAATCCTTTCTCGGTTAATTTTTTATAAACAGCGCGTCTAAGATCGGATTTCACGTTTTCAATAACAAATCCTTTCTTCGACCAAAATATCATTTCAAACTCTAATGCTGACTCTCCAAAATTCTTGAAGCGCACGAACGGCTTAGGCTTAGCGACGACGTCTTTGTTCTCCTTCATGGCATCCTCAAGACACTTAAATACTTCCTCAACATCTGATCCATAGGCAACACCAACGTTGATCTCGAATCGAACCAATTCGTTGTCCATGGACCAATTGACCACGCGCTCAGCAACAAACTTCGAATTGGGAATCACAAGGGTTACGTCATCCACAGTGACCATTTCAGAGCTTCTCAGGTTGATTTCTTTCACACGCCCCACTTCTCCATCAACCTCAATAACATCGCCAATCTTCAGCGACCCTTCGAAAAGCAGGAAAAGCCCTGACACGAAATCGCGGAAGATATTTTGGAGACCGAATCCCAATCCAATCAATAGTGCCCCGGAACCGAAGAGCAACAGCGTAATGTTAAATCCGAGAACTTTGATAGCAATGAGAACACTGAAGACCCAACCAATGTATTTGACGATCAGAAAAATGGAAATTCTTCGTTTCTCATCAATTTTGTTCATGATGATCCGCGGCTTCAAAATGGTTCTTCTCCAAATCTTTACAGCGATAAACGTAATCAGTAAAACTCCAAAGGCACCAAGGATTCCCCCCATCACAATTCTCGTTGAACCGATGTGTCCAACTTCCATACTCATGAACTCATTGTAATCCTGCCAGGTCATAAAACAAATATGGCTATAATAGCGTCGATTTGAAAGAAAAAAATAGAATTCCTATATTCGTCGACATAACTATTGAAACATGGCAACAACAGCAGATATAAAGAATGGAATGTGCATTAACCACAATGGGAAATTGTACCAAATCAAAGAATTTCAACACGTAAAGCCTGGAAAGGGTCCTGCGTTCGTTCGTACGAAGTTAAAAGCGATTGAAACAGGTCGTGTAGTTGATCACACATTCTCTGCGGGACACAAAATTGAGCCGGTTCGTATTGAAAATCGTGATTACCAATACCTATACCAGGAAGGAAGCAGCTATGTTTTCATGAACAGCGAAACGTTCGAGCAAGTGAATATCGAAAACTCTATGGTGGAGAAACCAGAATTCTTACAAGAAGGAATGGTTTGTAGCATTTTGTTCCATGCAGAAGAAGAAATGCCGTTGGTGTTGGAATTGCCAATGCACATTATTGCGACAATTACCTACACGGAGCCTGGAATTAAAGGAGATACAGCCACAAACACTATGAAGCCTGCGACAATTGATACAGGAGCAGAAGTTCGTGTTCCTTTGTTCATTGACAACGGTGAAACAATCAAAGTTGATACACGCACAGGAGTTTACGTAGAACGCGTTAAATAACTGTTGAAATATTAAATTCAAGTGAGTTGTAGACTTAGGTTTGCAACTCATTTTTTATGGAGGCAACTTTTAACGATATCACGCTGCACTACAAGCATATTGGACCTGATAACGCCGATGGACCTGTTCTGTTGTTTTTGCACGAAGCCCTCGGTAGCATTGCCCAATGGAAGACTTTTCCTGAAGAACTATGCGCTCGTTTGAATTTGCCCGGAATCGTTTATGAACGTCAGGGACATGGTGCCTCCACTCCACTTTCTGAACAAAGGGACTCCAACTATTTGCATAACTATGCATTGAAAGAACTTCCTGCTTTTTTGAACGCCATTCAGGAAGATCGAAAAATTGTGCTTGTGGGACACTCGGATGGTGGTACGATTGCCTTGTTATTTGCTTCCGAATATCCAGATCGAATTGCTGGAGTCGTTACCATGGCAGCGCATGTTATTAATGAACCGGAAACGATAGCGGGAATTGCCCCTGCTGTTGAGGCGTATCAAGCTGGGAAATTGGATGGTTTGAAAAAATATCATGGTGATCAGACCGAAGCGTTGTTCTATGCATGGGCTGATATCTGGCGATCGGAAGATTTCGTTAATTGGAATATTACCAGAGAAATTTCAGGGTCAAATGCTAAGGGATTATTCATTCAGGGAGCGGATGATCAATATGGTACCGTAAAGCAACTCGATCTCATCTCGAAGAATTATTCCGGAATCCACAGGACTGAATTATTAAACAACTGTGGACATCATCCTCATCTGGAATTGAAGCAGGAAGTTATTGAACTGATCTCAGAATGGTGGAATTCTTAATGCTATTCCCCCAACAACATTTTAATCTTATCGATAGCTACATTCGCCACTTTAACACCTACCTGACGTCCACGGATATCATCAATTGGCGGGTGAATTCCTCCGTAAATTCTTGATAAGCAAGTTTCGTCTGATGCTTCACGATAAGTTCCCCACTGCAAGGTTAAATCCTCTGAAGGACCGTTCTCGAAGGCCAGGAAGCTATCTTTTTTGAAAGTATGCGTAGCTATTCCTCCCGGAAAGTACGGAGTGCCTGTTATGTAGGTCATGATTTCCGAAGCTGCTGTGGAAAAACAAGAGTGTCCTGAAACATATCCTGCGAAAGGAGGCGTTGGAAATGCGTATTGCTGATACGGCCACCAGTTCTCTGCCAGAATCCAATCTACTCCGCCAACGTCCTCACTTTGATTTTCCACGCTATCTGGACCTCGCCATGAAAACAATTTAATCTTCCCTACGTTCTCGTTGTTTTTTCCAGCCAGAGGATCTCCTTCCTTTACCTGCTCAATACTACCTGGAATCAATTTGAGTCCTTTAGGATGATATCGAGGAGCCAGACTATCACTCGCTTGCCCCAATGATGCCATCCATCGAATAGCTGTAATCGGTCGGACATAATCATACGCTACTTTCGAACTCCATGCAGCAATCCCGGCATCGTGCAGTGCTCCCGTTAGTGCCATGTATGATTTCACATCCCACTCTAATTGAGAAAGTTCTTTTCCTTTCCCCTGCCACTTTCTTTCAAACTGAGGATGATCGCTAACTTCTCGAAGAATACTTACCCAGTGTCCGGGTGGCGTGTATGTTCCTACTCCATCTACCCAATATTCAGCTATACAACGGGTGTAATCTCCTCGTTTCACCAGATGTTTCGGATACTTTTTCTTTGTGACAGGATTCACACGTGTTGGCATACTTTCAGTTCCTCCGTCTTCCTCGTTGTAAAAAGCCTTGTATTCTTCAAACGTATTTGGTAACATACCAGTGGTTCGTCCAACTGCTCCAGGTGATATGTCAATCATAGTTTCGTCGTATGGTGTATTGAATTGACTCCATCTTGCCACAATCTCAAAATTCCATCGATAGGCATCAAATTCTTCACTACCATTTCGGGTATACGGAGGAGCTCCGGGGTCCAGGTAGATTCGGAAATCATTACCGTCTTTTTCCACCCACGATTCATGTGTTTCGTTCAGAGCAAACGGTTGAATTTCCGACCAGTGAGGCGTTAAAAAAACGTCTTCAGTTGGTGCCAGAAGAATATACCAATCTAACAAGCTTTCACTCCACCCTTTCTCAGCAATATAGCCTCGTGCAGAAATTGGCTGCCATCTGTCTGGATCGTCCAATTGCTGAACACCAGGAATATTAGGTTTAATGTGCGGGTTTGCGGTCTCATATTCGATTCCTTCGTAACCGTCCAGTTCCATCGCAGGATCAACATCCCAGGCAAATTCAATCATGCGTTCTGCGAGATAATTTCCTAATGCCGCGGGAGATCCTTCGGAATAATCTGTACTTGTATACGATGGATCGAGACCTATTGAATCGAAAAGAAAAATAAAGATATCCTGAGTTCTTCCTTTGCTTGAGTACTCGCCGAATCTGGCAGAAGTCAATCGAAACGCGTAGTAATTAATTGCAACATTCACTGCACTGTCACGATTTTCAGGAACGGGATATGATTCAAATTCACACGGGTAATCACCGAATCCTTTTCCAAGGAAAATGGTTTCTTCCGAGTCACCTTTGAATACTGTCCACAAGTCGTACATACCAGCGGATAACTGGTATAAATTTCTGGAATGAATTGTTGGTCCTAATCCATCATTTTTAATGGCTTCCAAATGGGCGTCCATCCATATTCTTGCCACGCTTTTTTTTGCTTCCTGTGCTGATACATTGAATCCTACAAACAGGAACAATAGCAAGCTCAGATAGCTTCTTTTTGACAGCATCAATCCTCTTCTTTTTTATGAATTATACAAACAATGGAGTGGCGCTCATTCGTGCGATAATGCAGCTCTATTCGTTCGATATTCTGCTTAAGGTATTCGGCCTCCACATCCAACATGTACTCGCTGTAAATTTCACCCGTTCGAATGAATGTCTCGATCATGAGTAACGTTGTGTTCGTTTCCAATTCGTTTACATGAAATGATGTGTCCTGATAAATCTCCGGGAGTGAAGTATGTACATCTTCGATTATGAACATTCCTCCAGGTTTCACCGCCTGAAATAAACAACCTAAACTTACTTGCTGATGATCCATTGCATGTCCACCGTCATCCAAAATGACATCGAAGTTTGCACCGCTGGCTCGCATAAATGCATAGAGGTCTTTTCGATTTGCCTGATCCGCTACATAGGTTTTAATACCGGAACCTTCTGCAGCTTTGGAATAATCGCGAATATCAATTCCATACACTTCTGCATTCTGGAAATAATTCACCCACATTAAATGCGAAAGTCCGGAAAGAATTCCGATTTCAAAGAATCGAATAGAATCATCGCGCATTGGCTCAAACAACGGCTCATAAATCTCGAGGAAATTATGCCCCCCTGCACACTTGTCGGTACGAAATGTATCACAAAGCTCCGGTAATGATTTGGATCGGAACCACTCTGCAGTTCCCGTACTATCCTGCCCGAAAGAAATACCCGCTTGAAGGGCTAAAAACGTGGTAAGTATGAAAATTCTCATTGGCATAAAATTACACTATTCTTTCATGTGATCAGCAACAATAGGACCGAAACAAAAAAGGGAGTCCTTTCGAACTCCCTTTTGATTTAATCAGACTCTAATTTATTGTTGACCAATTACAATTGGTTTGGTGTGGATGTTTCCATTATTCGCTGTCAGGCGAACCATGTACTTACCTGGTGCAAGCAAGCTTGCGTCAACCAATCCTTCGTTCAAACTAGTCTCTGTCAATACAATTCGACCAGTAACATCGATCATTTCAATAGACTTAATCACGCCATTGAAGCTAACCTTAAACTGACCAGTTGTTGGGTTTGGATACAACATGAATTCATCAAATGCTATTTGATCCAAACTAACTGTACTGTTCACACAAGCTGACGTATCAGAACATCCATTCTCAGTTACGATTACTGCGAAATCGCTTCCATATGTCGGTGTGAAGTTGTAGTTCGTAGCACCTGCAACTGGAGCGTTGGTTTCACAATCGATCCACTGGTAGGTTACACCTGCATTCTGATTTGAAGCAACCATGGTAATTCCATCGCTTGCCATTGTGGTACTAACATCAACTCCAGTGATAGTCACGTTTTGAGTTTGTGTTGTTGTGTTTCCACAGTTATCAGTATACGTCCAGGTAATCACTGTCGTTCCAACCGTTGTGATTGGGAATGACACATCTGGAACTCCGTTCAACGCCCCTGCACAGTTATCTGTTGCCGTTGGAGCCGTTGGAGTCGATTCACATGTTTCCGTGATATCCGCCAAAGCAACATTGTCTGCTACTGGTGCAATATCATCATGAATGATTATTAACTGTTGCACTGTAATTGAGTTACCACAGTTATCGGTCACACTAAACGTTCGGGTAATAGTATCATTACATCCCGTTCCGTTCGAAGAAACATCGCTTACCCATGCTACTGTCGGTGTTCCACAGTTATCAGCTTCATCCGTTACCCATGCGGTTGCTCCCGCAGCTGTAGGAACATCTGCCAAACAAACAACATCCAAAGTTACCGGGTTTGAAGCCGTTGGAGGTGTAACATCGTTCAGGATGATAATCTGAGTAACATCGATGTTATTCCCCGCATCATCCGCTACATTGTACGTACGTGTAATAGTATCTCCACATCCAGTACCGTTTGATGCTAAATCACCAACGTAAGTTACTGTTGGTACTCCACAGTTATCTGCTTCGTCATCTACCAATGTAACATCCACTGGCACATCTCCGATACATTCTGCATAAGCAGTATCGATATTTGATGCTGTTGGCAATGTGACGTCAGAGATAATTACGTTCTGCGTAGCTGTTGCTGTGTTTCCGTTTCCATCATCGAACGTCCAGGTAATTACGAATGTTCCCTGGCTGTTGTATGTTAACGGATCAGTCGTTGTCCCAGTCACAGTTCCAGCACAGTTGTCCGTTGTTGTTGGTGCTGTTGCTGTAACTGAACATTCATCTGTAAGATCAGCCAATGTAGGAGTCACTGGTGCAGTTACGTCATCGATGATTACGTTCTGCGTTGCAGTCGTAGTATTTCCATTTCCGTCATCGAACGTCCATGTGATTACATACGTCCCTTCTCCTGTGTAAGTCAAAGGATCTGTCGTTGTTCCTGTCACTGTTCCAGCACAGTTATCCGTCGTTGTCGGTGCTGTTGCTGTCGCTGTACATTCAGCAGTGATGTCTGCTAACGTTGGAGTCACTGGTGCTGTAACATCGTCGATAATTACGTTCTGCGTTGCAGTTGTTGTGTTTCCATTTCCGTCATCGAACGTCCATGTGATCACGTACGTTCCTTCTCCTGTGTAAGTCAAAGGATCGGTTGTTGTTCCTGTAACTGTTCCAGCACAGTTGTCCGTTGTTGTTGGAGCAGTTGCTGTTACACTACACTCGTCTGTTAGGTCTGCCAACGTTGGAGTCACTGGTGCAGTAACATCGTCAACGATTACATTCTGCGTTGCAGTTGTCGTGTTACCGTTTCCGTCGTCAAACGTCCATGTGATAACGTATGAACCTTGTGCTGTATACGTCAATGGATCCGTTGTTGTTCCTGTTACTGTTCCGGCACAGTTGTCTGTGGTCGTTGGAGCTGTAGCAGTTGCTGTACACTCTGCTGTGATGTCTGTTAACGTTGGAGTCACTGGTGCAGTTACGTCATCGATAATCACGTTCTGCGTTGCAGTGGTTGTGTTTCCATTTCCATCATCGAATGTCCATGTGATTACGTACGTTCCATCTCCTGTATAAGTCAATGGATCAGTCGTTGTTCCTGTCACTGTTCCAGCACAGTTGTCCGTTGTTGTCGGTGCCGTTGCTGTAACTGAACATTCATCTGTAAGATCAGCCAATGTAGGAGTCACTGGTGCAGTTACGTCATCGATGATTACGTTCTGCGTTGCAGTCGTAGTATTTCCATTTCCGTCATCGAACGTCCATGTGATTACATACGTTCCTTCTCCTGTGTAAGTCAAAGGATCTGTCGTTGTTCCTGTCACTGTTCCAGCACAGTTATCCGTCGTTGTCGGAGCTGTAGCTGTAACCGTACATTCATCTGTAAGATCAGCCAACGTTGGAGTCACTGGTGCTGTAACGTCATCGATGATTACGTTCTGCGTTGCAGTTGTTGTGTTTCCGTTTCCGTCATCAAACGTCCATGTGATCACGTACGTTCCTTCTCCTGTGTAAGTCAATGGATCAGTCGTTGTTCCTGTCACCGTTCCAGCACAGTTGTCCGTTGTTGTTGGAACTGTTGCTGTTGCTGTACATTCTCCGGTTACATCTGCTAACGTAGGAGTTACTGGTGCTGTAACGTCGTCGATAATCACATTCTGCGTTGCAGTGGTTGCGTTACCGTTTCCGTCATCGAACGTCCATGTGATGATGTAAGATCCCTCTCCTGTGTAAGTCAATGGATCTGTTGTTGTTCCTGTCACTGTTCCAGCACAGTTATCCGTTGTAGTTGGAGCCGTTGCTGTAACCGTACATTCATCTGTAAGATCAGCCAACGTTGGAGTCACTGGCGCTGTAACGTCATCAATGATTACATTCTGCGTTGCAGTGGTTGTGTTTCCATTTCCGTCATCGAATGTCCATGTGATTATGTACGATCCATCTCCTGTGTATGTCAATGGATCAGTTGTTGTTCCCGTAATTGTTCCAGCACAGTTATCCGTTGTTGTTGGAGCAGTTACTGTAACCGTACATTCATCTGTAAGGTCTGCCAACGTTGGAGTCACTGGCGCTGTAACGTCATCGATGATTACGTTCTGCGTCGCAGTGGTTGTGTTTCCATTTCCATCATCGAACGTCCATGTGATCACGTACGTTCCTTCTCCTGTGTAAGTCAAAGGATCTGTTGTTGTTCCTGTAACTGTTCCTGCACAGTTGTCCGTTGTTGTCGGAGCTGTTGCTGTAACCGTACATTCATCTGTAAGATCAGCCAACGTTGGAGTTACTGGCGCTGTAACGTCATCGATAATTACGTTCTGCGTTGCAGTGGTTGTGTTACCGTTTCCGTCATCGAACGTCCATGTGATTACATACGTTCCTTCTCCTGTGTATGTCAATGGATCAGTCGTTGTTCCTGTTACTGTTCCTGCACAGTTATCCGTTGTTGTCGGAGCTGTAGCCGTAACCGTACATTCATCTGTAAGATCAGCCAATGTCGGAGTCACTGGTGCAGTTACGTCATCGATAATCACGTTCTGCGTTGCAGTGGTTGTGTTTCCATTTCCGTCATCGAACGTCCATGTGATCACGTACGTTCCTTCCGATGTGTATGTCAATGGATCAGTCGTTGTTCCTGTTACTGTTCCTGCACAGTTATCCGTTGTTGTCGGAGCTGTAGCCGTAACCGTACATTCATCTGTAAGATCAGCCAATGTCGGAGTCACTGGTGCAGTTACGTCATCGATAATCACGTTCTGCGTTGCATTGGTTGTGTTTCCATTTCCGTCATCGAACGTCCATGTGATCACGTACGTTCCTTCCGATGTGTAAGTCAAAGGATCTGTTGTTGTTCCTGTTACTGTTCCTGCACAGTTGTCCGTTGTTGTCGGAGCTGTTGCTGTAACTGAACATTCAGCCGTAAGGTCAGATAATGTAGGTGTCACCGGACTTGTTGTGTCCGCAACCGTAACTACTGCAGTACATGAACCAACATTTCCTGATCCATCTGTTGCTGTGAGTGTTACATTGTTCGTTCCGATGTTCGCACATGTAAATGCTGAAACGTCAATTCCTAAAGTAGGTGCTCCACAATTATCAGTAGATCCTCCGTCAACGTCAGCAGCAGTAATTGTTGCATTTCCTGAACCATCAAGATACACTGTAATATTCTGACAAACCGCAGTCGGTGTAACGGAATCAATTACCGTTACTAAAGATGAACAAGTACCGATATTTCCTGAAGCATCTGTCACCGTCAACGTAACGGAATTCGCGCCTGCATCAGCACAAGTAAATGATGATTGCGAAAGCGCTAAAGAAGCGATCGAACAGTTGTCTATACTTCCTGCATCAACATCTCCAGTTGTGATTGTTGCATTTCCTGTTCCATCAAGATAAACTGTCAAGTTCTGACACAATGCAACAGGTGAGATTGTATCTAAAACAGTTACGGTTGATGAACATGTTCCAATGTTTCCTGATCCATCAGTTACAGTAAGTGTCACAGTGTTTGCGCCAACATTAGCACATGTGAAAGACGATTGAGAAAGTGACAAACCTGCAATTCCACAGTTGTCTGAACTTCCAGCGTCTACATCACCTGTTGTTATCGTTGCAGTTCCTGCTCCATCAAGATAAACTGTCAAGTCCTGACATAAGGCTGTTGGAGAAATTGAGTCAATAATAGTAACTGTAGCTGTGCAAGAACCTACATTTCCAGATCCATCAGTAGCTGTCAACGTAACCGTATTCGCTCCGATGTTCGCACATGTAAATGCTGAAACGTCAATTCCTAATGTAGGTGCTCCACAATTATCAGTAGATCCTCCGTCAACGTCAGCAGCAGTAATTGTTGCATTTCCTGAACCATCAAGATACACTGTAATATTCTGACAAACCGCAGTCGGTGTAACGGAATCAATTACAGTTACTGTAGAAGAACAAGCAGCGCTGTTTCCACCTGGATCTGTTACCGTAAGAGTTACAGAGTTTGCTCCGATATCAGCACATGTAAAAGACGATTGAGAAAGACCGTATGTAAATGTTCCACTACAATTGTCTGATGATCCTCCATCCAAGTCAGCACCTGTGATCGTTGCGTTTCCTGTTCCATCAAGATACACTGTGATATCCTGACACACCGCCGTTGGAGTAACTGAATCCACTACTGTAACTACTGATGTACATGATGAAATATTTCCTGATCCATCAGTCACTGTCAATGTAACATTGTTAGCACCTACATTCGCACAAGTGAAACTTGTCTGAGAGGCAGCAAGAGAAGCAATTGAACAATTATCCGAGCTTCCCCCGTCAATATCACCAGTAGTAATAGATGCAGTTCCTGCTCCATCCAGGTAAATTGTGATATCCTGACATACTGCTGTAGGAGAAACTGTATCTAATACTGTAACAGTTGCACCACAAGCAGCACTATTTCCTGCTGCATCAGCCACCGTAAGGACTACAAAGTTGCTACCGATGTCAGAGCAATTAAATGAACTTGTATTTAAAGAGTAACTTACAATTCCTACATTATCTGTACTTCCGCCGTCAACATCTGTTCCCGTAATCGATACGTTTCCAGTCCCATCCAAATACACTGTAATGTTCTGACAAACTGGAGTTGGAGGCGTATTATCTACCAAAGAGGCAGCAGCTACATAAACTCCAAAATCATCGTTATCTGCTCCACTAGAGGCATCCTTACGATTTCCTCCCTGCCAGGCAATAATTGCATCATAATTGTCACTTCCAATGGAAACGTCCGATAACATTTGTCTTCCATTAGTTGTGGCATTAATAAGTGAATCTGATCCTTGAAATGCTCCTGCTTCATAATGACGCGCCATTACTCCCTGACCACCATCTCCTGCTGCAGTTTCATCCGTCCAGGTAACAACGAATCGTGTTCCTTGTCTGGAAGCTTCTACACGAGCATGATCCTGAGCATCTGCAGTTGTTGAATTCACCAATACTTCAGATCCTGAGAACGAACCTGCTGTAGTCATCAATCGGCTGTAAATTCCATAATTGCTTCCATCCTGACCAAATGATGACCAAACAACCATTGCATTTCCTGCAGAATCCGCTGCAACAGCCGGTTCTTGCTGGTTCGCTGAAGTAGTTGTATTGACCTGAACTTCACTAAACACCTGTGTATTCGGTTGTTCATATCCAGATGCGAAGATCCCATTACGATCTCCATCCAGATTATCCGTTTGCCAAACAAATATTGCCTGTCCCTGATCATCTATAGTAACATCAACGTGCGCTACGTGATCACCAGAATTTGTCATTACATCAAATGGAGACTGTAGGGCAGCGCCAGTTGTGGCATCGTAAAAACGTCCACGAACGCTATAAGCATCTGTTCCGAACTGCGACATGTAGGCAACTACTACGTAGTTTTCGTTCATTGCCACTGAAGGTCGCTGCTGGTTTCTAGAAGTTGTAGAGTTCACACGGGAACGACCTGCAATCACAGTTCCGTCGATATCGTAGATTTTACGATATACATCCCATTCCTGATCAAAAGCTACATCATCCTCATTGGACTGCCAAACCACACAGAAATTTCCATTGACATCCATGTCTACGTCTGGATGGCGTTGATCATCTGTTTGATCGTTTGTGTTTATCTGAAATTCCGGAACACGAACCGTATGATCGGCATTGTAGATTTCGGCATAGATTCCAAAACCATCTCCGTCCTGGAGTTCGCTTTCCCAAACGACAACATAACGACCAGCAGTATCCTGAGAAACTGCCGGGTTTTGCTGTGCGCTTGCGGTTGTATTATTTACGAGAGTTTCCGCATTGGATACTGACAACTGCCCAAATGAGGCGGCTGAAAGCAGCAATGCGCATCCTAAGGATGCCCCCGTCATCAATTTACGTTTCATAAGTAAATGATTTAGAGGGGTTACTTATTCTCTTTTGTGAAAGCTTGAATCCCAGTACTCTGAGTCTTCACTTCCACTTCCAATGCTTCTAATTCTGCTTTCAATGATTCAACGGCTGCATTGTATTGTTCCAATTGCTCACCATATTTCTCCATCATTTCTTGCTGTGCTGCAAGAATTTCCTGCTGCTTCTCAATTTGTGCATCCTGAGCTGCGATTTTCGCATCCAATTCTTGTGTTGCTTTCACCAATGGCACTACGAATTCTGCATAACGCAATCCGTACATTTGCTCATCTGCATTTTCAGGAACTTTCACACCTGAGAAATCGTATCCAAGATCTTGTGCTGCTTTCTGAACATCTTGTGCAATGAATCCAGAATACGTTCCAGCTGCTTTTTGAGAAGCATCCATTCCTTCAGTTCCGTTGAATTCATTTAGTTTGTCAACATCGAAGTTGTACGTTACCGGACTTAACTTATTGATGAAATCCAAACCTGGAACATTCGATTGAACGTTTGTTTTGAATCGACCATCTGATGTTGCTGTCCAGTTCACTGTTCCTCCAATTGAAGTTGAAGATGTATTTCCGATAAATACTTCGTTATCAGCTGTAATATTTACTCCTACTCCAATTCCCACTGAATTCGCACCAGAAATATTCGCTCTACCTCCAATTCCTATGGAACCAATTCCTGAAGTTGAAGAAAGATATCCAATAGCCAGTGATGAATCGGCGGTTACACTAGCTTGCGCACCAAAGGCACTAGCATAGGCACCTGATGAATAAGTGTCATAACCAGCAATGGTACTGTAAGCTGCTTCTATGGTATCTCTATATCCTAAACCAACGCTATATTGCTGCGACAAGTAGCTTTCTGACCCCATCAATACACCGTAATCTCCAGCATTTTCTGCGAAGTTGTTGTATCCCATGCTTACTGTGTAATTACCGTTGTTATCACCGTAATGACCAATGTATGTACCGTATTGCCCACTAGTCTCGGCTGCAAATCCAATCACAATGACGTCATTATTATCCGCCATAGAGAACCCACCATCAGTGGTTGCGTTTGCACTTGAAGAACCTCCTGCTCCAACGACAATACAACGGCTTCTACTCGTACTGCTGAAGTCTGCGAAGGCACCAATTACTACGTTGTCCTCTCCTACTCGGTTAGAGAAACCTGCACTGGCACCCAAGTATGTGTTTCTGTTCGCGTTTGTAGTAACGTTTGTTCTGTTGTTATCCCAACCTGCATAGTTACCTACGAAAGTATTGTAGTCTGCGTGTTCCGTTGCTGCTCCAGCACCGTGTCCAATCATTGTATTACAAATACCAACCCCGTTATCTGTACCTGCGGAATCTCCTACGAAAGTGTTCCACCAACCAACGGTGTTGTCATATCCTGCTTCGTTTCCTACGAAAGTGTTACGACCTCCGTAGGTGTTTGTACGTCCTGCAGTACTTCCGATGAACGTGTTGTCATCTCCTTCCCAAGATCCGTAGACCCCTCCAGCGGTACCGAGGTTGTTGAAACCAGCATCCTCTCCGATAAAGGTATTATCACGACCATCGATGTTTGCCTCACCAGCTTCCTCACCAATGAATGTGTTATCTGAACCAGTTGTGTTGTTTTGTCCACATTCTGTTCCAATGAAAATGTTGTCAGTCGCTGTACTCTTCGCTCCTGCCAGTTTACCGATAAATACGTTATCCGTTCCAGTAGTATTCGAACGACCTGCGTCCTGACCGATAAATGTGTTATCAGAAGCAGTGGTATTTGAGTAACCTGCCTGCTCACCAATAAATGTGTTGTTCAACCCTGATGTTGTGTTCGTTCCTGAAGAATCTCCATAGAACGTACAGTAATCTGCTGTTGTCAAACTAGCACCTGATCCAGAACCTTGAGTTTCGTTCCCGATTTGTGCATTAACCTGGGTTGTACAAAAAATAGCGCTTGCGACAAGAATTGCCGACTTCCATAATGTTTTCATCTTAAGTAATTTAGATAGAGGTATGGTATTGTAAATTTACGAAGCCGAATATAGGCATTTTAAGTTTGTTAAAAAAGGTGAAAATCAGAATAGTGGACAACTTAACAGAAGCTTCACATTAGGATTGCCTAAACAATAATTTGATGCTTGATTTATCCTCAGAAGTACTCAATAAATACAGCACTTTCTGAATGAATTTATCTTCTGGTTTGATTTGCAACAATCGCTTGCAGTATTCAGTGGAGGCAACATAATCCTCTGCTTCCAACGAGATATGAACAGCCATACGAAGTGCTTTTACTTCGCTTGGATGTTTGTAATGCACCAGACCTTCTGCAAGACTTTGCGCTTCAGCAAACTCTCCTCGCAAGAAGTGTTCAACTGTTAAATCGAATATAATTTTTACTTCATCCGGCTTAAGCTGCAACATTTGGTACGAATAGCGCATCAATGCATCCTTGTCCTGCATTTCTTCTGCAATATTCATTGCAATGCTCAAGGCTTCTACTTTACTTGGATATTCGTTAAAAATCAAATTCTCAACTCCTCCAATTGCTCTATCATAATTCCCCATTACCACGTGGGTTCTTGTCAAATTATAAATGTTCGGTAACAGTGTTTTGTCAAATGATTCTGATTTCAAATAATACTTGTGAGCTTCTAGCGTATCCAGGGCAACATTTTCATAGTAGTTTCCCATCTTGTTTAAAAGTGCCGCATACTGGATATCTTTTCCCTGTATACTGAATGGTTCAAGTTCAACTAGTGCTCTGTTCAATTCCTTAAATTGTTCTTCAGTATCTTTTAATGCCAACCCATGTTTTATAGGTGTAACTGAACCAATCCAATACGTTTTGTAGCTATACTTCCCAATAGCTAATACCCTATTTGCGAAAGGCTCCTCACTTGAATTAACGAAGATTCCCGACAAACCAATTAGAAACAATCCAATGGTAGGAGCCATTAAATAAGAGGTGTATGATCTCCCTTTTTCTTTCTCTTTGGGTTGTGCTGCAACAATAGCAGCTGCGAAGAAAATTAGCGAAACCGCTGGAATACTCATAATATCCCAATCCGTAGGCATTCCGAGTAATGGATTGAACACAAACAATACCACAAAGTAAATGATGAACCCAATTCCGGAGATCAAAACAAGAGGGTTGTTCCATTGCGTGACCTTTCTTCTCAGGATGAGCGCAACAAGAATAATAATCAGCGCTGGCGCTGACCAGAGGAAAGACATATTGAAGTAATCAAATATATGGTTCCAGCTAAAGAGGTTGTAGCGATCGTATGGAGGCGATTCAGCAGCTTTTATTGGTAAGAAAATGGCATCCGTTAAATTTTCTTCGTCATACAGTCTTGTTCCAAAAATGCTTTTAGTGACAAATGCGTAAACAAAAAATCCTCCAGCCAAAAAACAACCGAGAACAGCTCCTCCAAGATTTTTCCATTCAAAGTTTTTTCCTTTTGCCTTACCAATAACTACAATTACCGCTACAGCAAAGACTAAGAGTGTTAGAGCTCCGGTAATGTGAAATTTCAAATTCAACAAGGACAATAACAGTACTACTGCTCCGCTAATCCAGCCTGGCTTTTCTACAAATCGAATTAATGCGTACCAGAAGGCAGCGAGTACAAAAAGAACAGGTGCGTAAATCTCCATATGCCCACAAAAGGCAAGTAGTACCGGACTTCCAATAACGATAAAGGTGAATAAAAGTCTTTGCTGACTGTCTTTGGCTAACCTGTAAACGGAAGCCAGCATGAAGAATACATAGCCCATACCGCTAATCACCCCTACGTACTGAAATGACTCTAACAGTGAAATTTGCTTAACATGAGAAAGCAATACCACAATCCCCATGGTAGTATCTGTTCCTATCTTCAAGTTGGTCACATCAAAACTAAAAATCACGTCCCAGTTGCGCTCATCGAATTCTTCAACAATGTAACTCGGGTCTTCGACTATGGTTAATGCATCTCCGTATACATCAAGAAAAATGGGCATTTGATAAAAGAACACTCCTGCAATTATGGTCAATGCCATGGTCCAAATCCACCGATTCCCTCCGTTATTCTTATCCGCAAAACTCTCCCACAAGCTGTACTTCTGACCATAAGCTGTGAATCCAATCGCAAACAATACGAAAAACCACCCCATATTCCCCAGATAAGCCGGGTAATGCAGTCCCCACCAGTTATCGGGAAACAACATCGCTACCAAATAAAGAAGCAATATTACCGCAGCAATTATGGTTACATGCAAACTCTCGGGTATCAGTGTTTTTTTCATTGCGATGAAGATAGGAATTCTGGATTATGAATTGTGAATTAGGAGGAAGGATATTGGTGGAAAGTTGACAGTTGACTGTTGAAGGATAAAGGTTGAAAGTGGAAAGTTGACAGTTGAAGGTAGAAGGTTGATTTGTTCGTTGGGAATTGAAATACAACTTGCTATTGGGATAGGATTGGGTTGTTTCGTATCTTTGAATTATGTCTGAGAAATTTGAAAATCCTATTGATCCGGATAAGATTACGGAAACGCCGCACTCTTTGGAGTATGGTCATCATACAGGTTCTGCTGTGGTGAAACCGGAGGATCAGGGAAAAGTGAAAGGGAGAGCAATCGCGGCGATGGAACATCAGACCGATATGCAATTGGACCAAATTCGTGAGCAAATGCAACTTCTTGCGGATCAAGCAAAAGCATTACAGGATAGAAAGGTCATTTCCGAGATTATCTATGGGGCGGAAATGCGTTTTGAACCTCTGATTAATCATGTGTATCATCTCTACGAGAAAGAGAATCGAAGTTTTTTATTGTCGTTAATTGCACCGAATCAATGGGGGCGTTCGAAAAAGAGTTTTGAGTTTGTAGCTACAGTTCGATTACTTGCGGATCATACCTGGGAGGTAATTGAGAAGAGTGCGGAGTTTGGTGGAAAGTAGAAGGTTGGAGGTAGAAGGTAGAAGGTTGGGGTGTTGAGTTATGAGTTATGCACACTGAGCGAAGCCGAAGTGTGAATGTTGCATTTCGACTACGCTCAATGCTCAAAATGAAAGTGGAAAGTGGAAGGATGTTATTCCTTTAATCTGAATTGTCCGTAGGCTTTTTCCCATTCTCGGACAGGGAGTCCGATTTCATATTCGATGACATCTGAAATGAATCCATTGGGTCGCCAATAACCGGAATAGCACCAATCCCCTTCTTCATTGAGTAAAATCACGTATAAATCTACTTTTAATTCATCTTTGAAATATGCGTCATAGTAGTTATGAATATCTTCGGACTTTTTGAGTGTTTCATTATAATGCGTGATCAAATCAATAGGTGCGGGAGAAACTTTACTGAAACTTAATTTCGGTTCTGCAACTCGAATATACGCGGTATCTTTTCCTGTTGATCCAGTATAAGACCAAACCCCAGGAGATGCCGCCGCATCCCTTTCAGCTTGAAGAACTGCTCGTACAGAATCAATGTAATGAACTATTTGATTCGTTTTCTGATCGATGCTATCAACGATTATTTTCAATTGTTCACTCGAGTAAGCTGTCGTGTCTTCCTGAGCAAATAACATTGCAGGCAACAAACCAAAAATGAAGATCAATAATTTGTTCATCGATTGTAAATTCTCATCTGTTTAATATACAATTGCCTGGTATCCTTATCGAGTTTGAATTCCAGATCCAAAGCGAGATTGAAATAACTCTGTTTAGAATAATGTGTCCGTGCATATCTTCTCTTGATCAACTCCAGAACATTCGCAAGATGCTGTATTTCCTCTTCCGTCATTACCAGTTTACCATTATTTAGCGAGGAATAATTAATGATGTCAATCCCTGCTTCCTGACGCCCATACATAGATACTGATTCATCCGGATAGCAAATGAATTCATCGCATTGGATTCCTCCTTCTGGTTGAACGACACTCTCATCCCCTAACTGCGCATTGATCACAAATCCAAGGTAATCGTTACGATACAGGTTCGAAGTTATGGCCACACCGTTCACCGCTTCATCAGGAAACGATCGATGCACCAATATTCCCATTGCAGCCGTGCTGTGATCCATGTTGAACGCTTCTCTTTCCATGAAGGCGTTGTACGACCAAAGACTTGCCCAAACTTTCAAAATAGCCTTATCGATAGGTTTTTCCGGATTGCCCAACTCACCTGTCTTCGAAGTGTAAATTCCTGCTCCTGAAAATCCGTCGCGATCTTCTGCATTGGTGGAGGAACGAAAGCGCATTCTTCGAAAATCTCCCAGGCGCATGATCATATTTTTGACGTCATCCACTAGTAATGAATCAATTGGTGCTTCCTTAATTAATTTCCTGATAGCCTTAAGTTCCTTTCGGATTTCAGCACTACTCCTCGATCGATTATCTTTTGCTAGAAGAGCATCAATGCTAGCCTGTATCCCATTGTCCCGAATGTGCTTGTCGTAATAAAAGAACGGAATCGCGAAGGCACTTTCAGGAACCGCGAAGTCGATTTTTTTCGTGTATTGATTCAATTCTCCGAAATTTGCCGCTTTGCATCCGACAATATTGCTGTGCTTTTCCCGAATGAAACGAATTGGAATTAAGGAATCTACCTTAACATTTTTGGACAGTTTTATCGGTCTCCCGCGATCCCAAATCTTACTGAGATCTACACCATTTGCTAATTCTATATTGAAGGTATCTTGCTCCACAGAAAAGGAAATAACCTGCTGATCCAACGCAAGAATGCGCTCATTATTAAAGATATCTGTGAATGCACAAATGGGAATTCGACGGTTTTGTCCTAGCAGCGTTACGTGGCTCAAAGGCGTCTGAAATTGCGTTACGATAACCCCCTGAACCAGCGGAAATACTTGCGGAATATCTTCTATGATTATGATATCTTCCGGTCGAATCGAATCCCGTTCTTTTTTCCAATCACGAATCACTCTGAGTCGACCGTATGCCGCATATTTCGAAATGGGTTGATAACGCTGACCGTTGTAAATTTCTGTTGGACCGATCGTTGGAATCTCCCAGCTTTCGGAATTCAAATTGGCAACATGGCTTGTGTTTAACATTAAATACAAGCGATCACTAAAAAACACTTCTTTTTTCACCGCGTCAAAGAGCTTGACAAGATGCTCACGGTTCATGTGATCGGAAGGTCCCAATTCTAATCCGAACTTATCGAGCGCTTTGTAATGATTGATGTTGGCAATTAAAAGTCGTCGGTCTTTTCTGTCGTTGTAAGCTTCATCGTTAAATCGGGCTAAATCATTTGGAAACCCCAATTTTGCCATACAAAATTCGTAGTGATATTCGAAATCCTCGGATGAGATGAAGTACAGCTTTTCCGTATCGTTATCGTAGACAATTTTTAACGAAGATACCTGACCGTATTTCTGATACAAAGGTGGTGAACTCCATTTATCGAACTGCTCCTGACTACCAAGGATAGGCTCATGCGACTCCACTTGAGAATTCCCGTAATTACCCAGGAGAAAAACGACAAGAAGCACACATATCCAGCGCATAGATTTGTTTTAATAGCGTACAATTCAATACGGAAAGAGTTCAATTTTGATGGGGTTGACTTTTCGACTTCTGGACTGTTCGATGACCTGGATTATCTTGTAAATACCCATTCGTCTTCTGTCGATAAATTGGCATCAAATCGATAACCGCCCGTATTGAACCCTTTGAGCTCTTCCGGATCTTCAATGTTATTATCTACAATGTAACGTGCCATTGCACCACGAGATTGCTTCGCATACACCATGATCACTTTGTAATCTCCGTTTTTTAAATCCTTGAATACCGGTGTGATTATACGTGCTTTGACATTTTTCAATTGAGCCGCTTTGAAGTACTCCGCTGATGCGCAATTTACAATTACTTCTTGCTCCTCTGCATTCAACGCATCGCAAATTTTAGTTCCCCAGAATTGGTACAAGTTCTTCTTTGCAGGAGTTACTGCCCATGAAGTCCCCATTTCCAATCGATACGCTCGAACAACATCCAAAGGGCGCAACATCCCATACAATCCAGAGAGAATTCGCACTTTTTCTTGTGCAACCTGGATTCCACTTTCGTCTAGCGTCAGGGCGTCTAATCCACGGTAGACTTCGCCATTAAAAATAGCCAATGCATGTCCGGTTTCTTCGAATAATTCTGTTGACGGCTCCCATGATTGATTCCGTTCGTAATTCAATTGGGCCAACTCCTTCGATAAATGCATCATTTTCCCGATTTTGTTTGCGGAAAACTTGCGCATTTTCTTCATCAATCCGTCTGCCTCTTTGATAAACATGGGTTCGTGAACTTCTGTAGTTCCCAAACGTTTCGTCATGTCAATTGCCTTCGCTGGAGATAATAAAACTTTCATACCCTAAAATTATGAATATTGAGTAAGAAATACCACGGTGGAAGGTTTGAATGATGAATGCTGAATGTTGAATGAGGAATATTGTGGTGGAAGGTTGAAGGTTTGAATGAGGAATGTTGAATGATGAATGATGAATGATGAATAAGGAATAGTAAGGTGGGAGGCTGAAAGTTGAAAGTGGAAGGTTGGAGTGTTTGGATAATTATCGGATAAACAACAAAGAGAATAGTGTGATAATCAGTACTCCGACGACATTCAGGATGAAACCGACACGTACCATTTGATTGACTGTGACTCGGCCGGATGAAAAGATGATGGCATTTGGCGGGGTACTCACTGGGAGCATGAATGCACAGGACGCTGCTAGTGTTACTGGCATACAAAGCTGAAGAATGGAATACTCGTTTGAACCTACGGCAAAAACAGCTACTATCGGAACGAATACCTGAACAAGAGCCAGGTTAGACATTACTTCCGTTCCGAAAATAGAGAAGGATACAAATATCAAAAGGATGACTCCAAGAGATAGTTCGCGATAATTTTCGAAGGCGGCAGAAAGCTCATCCACTACTCCGTTAACGTCCATCATTTTTGCCAGTGCCATTCCTCCACCGAAAAGCAATAGAATTCCCCATGCCATTTTCCGGGTATCTTTCCATTCGAGTAGGGCCTTTGACCTGGAAGTACTTGGAACGATGAACAATAGAATTGCACCGAGGACTGCGGGTATTTCATCGCCATACTTAATTCCCAATGCCGGCTGAATTAGCGATTTAAATGACCAAAGCACTACAATGAATCCGAATAATAACAACACCCGAATTTGGTTCTTTGTCCATGGCTTTTTATCGAATTTAAGATCGTCCAACTTATCCTTTCGCTCTTTACGAAGTAAGATTCTGAAATACAGATACACGAGGAAAACCATGATCATACTGAGTGGGAACCCAATTTTGAACCAATCGATGAACTCTACGTTAATGTTGTACGTATCGCTAAGCGCCCCTGCCATTGCAACATTTGGCGGTGAACCAACGAGGGTTCCCATCCCACCGATACTTGCTCCATAGGCAATGGATAAGAGTAAATACAAGGAATATTTGGAGTTCTTCTTCTGTGGAATTTTATCGATAACTGCGAGTGCCATCGGTAGCATCATTAGTGCGGTAGCGGTATTTGACACCCACATACTTAGCAGCGCCGTTGCCATGAGGAATCCTAGTAAGATTCGGGATTTTGAATTTCCAATGGCTCGAATAATCAATTCCGCAATTCTCTGATGGACATCCCATTTTTCCAGAGCAAGCGAAAGCATGAATCCTCCGAAAAAGAGAAAGACAAATTTATGTCCGTAAGCCTGAGCCAATTCCCCGGTATCGAGGACGCCCAGAGGCACTGCCAGAACCAAAGGAAGAAGTGCCGTTACGTAAATTGGAAGAACCTCGAAAATCCAGAATACGACCATTAGCGTGGCAATACCAAGCGTTGCCCAAAACCGAAATTTTTCAGCAGGTGCGAGCAACATCATGAGGGCTACAATGAATACAGTCAACCCCATGATCATATGTTTCATGGTCGTTTTACTCATTAAGAGTGATCGTTTTTACGCCAGAGCGTTCAATTTGTCTGTGAATTCCACATTGGCCTTGTCTACCTCTGCTGAAATCTGACTAAGCTCTTTGCCTTCGTTGGAAGCATTGATACGTGCAATGATATCTTCGTGGAAATCTACGGCATCATCGATTAACTTGTCCGCTTGTTCCGCCGATTGATCTTCATTTACAATGTGGTAATCACAGCTATCCAATACTTCGTACACAATTCTTTTAACGCGTTTTTTCAGTAACTTCTTGCTTGCCATAGATGGTTATTTTTGGTTCTCACCTGTTTAAGTTGATTAAATATACGCGAATTCTTTTCCGAGGTTTCAGCAGAGGCTCTCTATTTTTAACATCTTTTGATGATTTTGGAATGAACCTTGATTCTCCTCTTTTGTACTCACTAAAAACCAATGCATGAATAGGAAAGAATTTATAAAGAACAGCACGATGGCAGCATTTGCCATTACAACGATGGGCTGCGTGGTTAAGAGAAATGCGGAATCAGAAGAATTACCCGCATCAACTCACACGGGAGATTGCGCCACTACCAATGATATTTTGGGTCCATTTTACAGACCAGATGCTCCGAATGAATCGGATATGACCTTTACTGGTTTGAATGGATCAAGAGTGGCGATTAAGGGATTGGTTTACACGGATGACTGCACTACTCCACTAGAAAATGTGAAGGTGGAAATTTGGCATTGCGATACAAATGGTGATTATGACAATGATTCTGATGATTTCCGTCATCGGGCGCAGCAAACTACTGACAAGAACGGTGCGTATCAATTCAAAACAATTCTTCCGGGAAAATACCTGAATGGGAAATTGTACCGACCTGCGCACATTCATTTCCGTGTGACTCATGATGACCATCAGGAGTTGATTTCTCAAATCTATTTCTCGGGAGATCCACATATTGAAGAAGACCCGTGGGCATCTCAAGAGAAGGCCAAACATCGAATACTTCCGATTGTTTTGGAAGATACCAAAGGGAATCTGGCTGTGCAGTTCAATATATATTTGAGCAAGAGCTAATCGACTTCTGAGAAAAACTCCATTTTGGGTAATCGAACACGATTGATTCCATAAAAATCACGTTCTAATACCTTGTAGTAAAGATATCCATCGTAGATGATGGCTTGTTCTGTGTGAGGCATTCCGCCAAAATTCTTGAGATAACTTACGCTCCCTGTGAAGGCATCCAGTCCATAGACCTTATGATTTCCTTTATCACGCACGTATAGGTATAAATAACCTGTTGCCTTGTCTTGCAATACATTTTTCACATCAGCTGGTACGTCGAAAAGGGACGATTTGATGGAGTATCCATAATGATCCATTACGTGAACAACATTGGAATCAAAATCGACTACGGCTACAAAATCACCAACCTGAAAGGTCTTAACATCAATTGGTCGTGTAAACAACATGTATGCTGCCATTCCTTGCGCCCAATCTCCAGCTGATCTCCATGCATCCTGAGAGCCAAACTCCGGTCTCCTTTGATCAGCTGTAATTACAGAATCAGCAGAATAAAACGTTGCACTAGCCTCTTGATTCACGAACATTTCTTCTTCTGCCTGATCAGCCCGAGCACGTGCAAACTCTTCTGCTGTGTCGTGCCTTCCGTAAACACCACGCCTTTGCTGTCTGCGCAAGTAAACAGGATCTACAAGGGTATCTCCATCGTTTGGATCAACCATCTTTCCAACGGCTACACTGGCCTCATAGGCTGCTTGATACCCGTATTCATCTCGCTTATGGTAAATAGATCTCGGCTGCTGTTCGTCGTAAATTACCAGCTCGTATTCTTTGTTAAGACTTTTAAGCTCTTCCATTACCAGTCTATCTTCGAACTTGGCAACGCATGGTCGAATGTATTGATTGAACTGCTCCATTGGGATTTCAGAGAGCATTACCAAACCGGAATCCACGATTACGAATTGATGTGCGGTTTGTGAATTCAGCACGTAAGCATTTTGAAAACAATCAAAGAAGAGTTCACGTGGTTTCTCGATATTCAGTGCATAGCTAGCCCCTTCTCTTTGAAGGCTATCCATTCCGAGATAATATGTTCGTTTCTCTTTCTTCAGCGTTAAAATTGCTCCGTCTAATGGTTGATAATGAATGATGTTTACATTTTTGATATCCAGGGCTTCCTCAGAGTTCCGTCTGGTAATTACTACAGATTCAAATTCCTGTACTTTAACCTCCAGCTTGATATTGTAAACACGTTTCCCTTGCTCGGCAAGTATCCATTTCAACTCAAATCCGGACATATCCACGCCAAATCGCTCTCCTGCTAATATTTTTGTACTGAACGATCCTTTAGCATCCGTACTGTCTAAAGAAATCCCATGCTTGTTAATGATAGCTGCACCTTCCACAGGCTTCCCATCGGCAGACAGAACCTTTCCTGAGATTTCCATTTTCTGGGAATACCCAATTGTTACCAACAAACTAAAAAGTGTAAATAGAAGTGTTTTCATAGTGAGTTAATTGCATCGTGCATCTAGAATAATTTCAAGGGAAGCTCCTAGCTACGTTAACACATTTTTAACAAATATCGTTCCAAAATACTTTCCTAGAATGAACGCCTCCCTCTCCTCTAACTCGTTTCCCCGTCTTGTTTTGAAGTCATTTGATCGCGAAGAAAGGACTTTGCCACTGCCACTGAAAGGTTGAAATGAACTTGCTGCGAGCAGCCAGACCTTGCATTGTGGTGGCAAAGTTCTGGGTGTGGCTCGAATTTTAAAAACAAGACTATGAAAACGTATTTAGATTGGATTTCACTCGACGAACGAGCTACAGCTTCTCAAGAGACACTTTACGATGAACTTGTTCTTTTTCAGTTTTTGCTCAGAAACTCCGAAGAATTGAACATGAGATATCGAGGGAATGCGCAAGCAATTGCAGATGGACTAGAACCGTGGATTGAAGCACTTCGACTATCTCTTTCCGAGAATTATTCCTAAAACAAAAAGCGCGGTTCTTTCGAACCGCGCTTTTATTTTCTGTATCATATTTCCCTCAGCCACCTCGCCTGTATGGCTCAGCTTCAGTCTTCGATAGCTAACGCTATCTCTTACTCAGCTTTAGGAGCTTCTTTCTTCTCTGGCTTTGGAAGCAATACTTTACGAGAAAGTTTCCACTTCTTCGTTTTTGGATCACGACCAACTACTTTGAATTTCACCAAATCTCCTTCTTTACAAACGTCTTCCATCTTGTTGATACGTTCGTGTGCAAATTCAGAAATGTGAATCAATCCGTCTGTTCCAGGAACGATTTCAACGAATACTCCGTACGCTTGAAGCGATTTGATTTTTCCTTCGTATTCTTCTCCTTCCTCAACTTGTGGAGGGAATGCAATCAAGCGAATTGCTGAAACTGCCGCATTCATGTCGTCTGCATTGTTCGACATCACCTGTACTTGTCCTTCTCCAGTTTCCAACTCCTCAATTGTAATTGTAGTGTTGGTATCTTTCTGCAACTGCTGAATGATCTTTCCTCCAGGTCCAATAATCGCTCCGATCATATCGTTTGGCACGTTGAATGCCTCGATACGAGGTGTATGCGGTTTGAAATCCTGGTTCGGAGCAGCGATTGTCTCCAACATTTTATTCAAGATGTGTACACGTCCTTCTTTTGCCTGATTCAAAGCTTGAATCAATACTTCGTAAGGAAGTCCGTCTACTTTAATATCCATCTGACAAGCAGTGATACCAGCAGCTGTTCCTGTTACTTTGAAGTCCATATCTCCCAGGTGATCTTCATCTCCAAGGATATCAGACAATACCACGAATTTTCCATCTCCTGCGATCAATCCCATTGCGATTCCAGAAACTGGTGCTTTGATTTGAACACCACCGTCCATCAATGCCAATGTTCCTGAACAAACTGTTGCCATTGAAGATGAACCGTTCGATTCCAAAATCTCAGATACCAATCGGATTGTGTAAGAATTGTCTGCTGGAAGAACTGGTTTCAATGCACGCAACGCCAGGTTTCCGTGTCCGATCTCACGACGAGAAGTTCCACGAATAGGTCGTGCTTCTCCTGTTGAGAATGGAGGGAAGTTGTAGTGCAACATGAATGGAACCGATCCTTTGAACGTTACGTCGTCGATCATTTGCTCATCCATTTTACCACCTAATGTCAATGACATCAACGCTTGTGTTTCTCCACGTGTGAAGATCGCTGATCCGTGTGCCGTTGGCAAGTAATCTACTTCTGACCAGATTGGACGAATTTCGTTGAATTGACGTCCATCCAAACGAACACCGTCGTGCAACATTGTGTCGCGAACGGCTTTCTTCATCGCTTCTTTGAAGTATACTCCAATGTACGCTTCTTCTGCTTCTAACTCTTCATCAGAAAGAGATTCGATGTATGCCTCTTTTACTCCTCCGAACAATTCAGCGCGTTTCGCTTTATCCGCAATTCCTTGCTTTGCAATCTCACGACATTTCTCGTAAGCAAATGCAGCAACTTTCTCGCGAATTTCATCGTTGTGATCTTCATGTGAGTACTCACGTTTTGGAGAAGATGTTGGGATTTCTGCTGCCAAATCCAACTGGAATTGACATTGTTCTTTAATTGCATCGTGTGCCAACTTGATGATCTCAACCATCTCGTCTTCTGAGATTTCTTCCATCTCACCTTCCAACATCACGATGTTATCTTTTGTTCCGGCGATGATACAATCAAGATCTGATTGCTCCATCTCTTCCAACGTTGGGTTCACGATGAACTGACCGTCTACGCGTCCAACACGTACTTCTGACATTGGTCCGTTGAAAGGAATATCTGAAATTGCGATGGCTGTAGAGGCAGCGAATCCAACCAATGCATCCGGGCTGTTAACTCCGTCATATGCAATTAGCTGCATCATTACCTGTACTTCCGCGTGATAATCGTCCGGGAAAAGTGGACGCAATGCGCGGTCTACAATACGCATCACTAGAATTTCGCGTTCAGAAGGACGAGCCTCACGACGGAAGAATCCACCTGGGATACGACCGTCTGCCGCGAATTTTTCTTTGTAATCTACTGTTAATGGAAGGAAATCTACTCCTTCTCGTGCATCTTTAGCAGCTACTACAGTTGCTAAGATCATTGTGTCGCCCATTCGTAACACTACGGCTCCGTCGGCTTGTTTTGCCAATCTTCCGGTTTCAATGGAAATTTCTTTCCCGCCAGTAGTGATGGTCTTTTTTGTTCCTATGTTCATTTTTAACTATTTACTATATTAATTCTAAGGGTTTATTTTGCCTTTCGGCTACGCTCAAGGCGCCAATTTACCCCTACTCAGTTCTGGTTCAATATTGGGCATTGAGCGTAGCCGAAATGCCAATTATTAACCAAAAAAGGGACACCCGAACGAATTCGACTGTCCCCTCTCCAAGATGTTTATTAAAAGAATTAACGACGAAGTCCTAATTCTTTTACGATTGCACGATATCTTTCGATATCCTTGTTTTTCAAGTAATCAAGCAAACTACGACGTTTACCTACCAACAATTGAAGTGCACGCTGTGTTCCGTAATCTTTACGGTTCTTTTTCAAGTGCTCTGTCAAGTGTGAAATTCGGTAAGTGAACAATGCAATTTGTCCTTCAGTAGAACCAGTATTTGTGTCTGATCCTCCGTGTTTTTTGAAGATTTCTTTCTTCTTTTCTGCGTCTAAATACATGCCAATATTTATGTAAATGATTTTTATGTACTGCTATCGACTTTCGATAACAACGGTGCAAAGATACGTTTTTGTTGGAACTGACAAGGTTTTCAACAAACTTCTTGCAACCAATAAAAAAGGGAAGCATTGCCTCCCTTCTAATTTTATGATCGGAATAACTCCAGCGAAAGCGCCAGTGTTTTCTTTAATTCTTTACGATCTACGATGTAATCAAGGAATCCGTGTTCTAAAACAAACTCTGATTTCTGGAATCCGTCTGGTAAATCACGCCCGATTGTTTCGCGCACTACACGTGGTCCGGCGAAGGCGATCAATGCATCTGGTTCGGCGATATTGATATCTCCCAACATTGCGAAAGAAGCTGTAACTCCACCTGTTGTTGGATCCGTAAGGAATGAGATATATGGCAACTTCGCTTCTGACAACTGTCCAAGTTTCCCTGAAACTTTCGCCATTTGCATCAATGACAATCCAGCTTCCATCATTCGTGCACCTCCGGATTTCGAGATAATCATGAATGGTGATTTTTCTTTGATGGCTACATCGATAGCACGTGCAATTTTCTCTCCCATTACTGACCCCATGGAACCTCCAATGAATGAGAAATCCATCGCTGCGATAACAATTGTATTTCCGTCCAATTGTCCTTTCGCTGTGCGAATCGCGTCGGTTAATCCTGTTTTTTTCTGAGTTGTTTTGATTCGATCGGTGTATTTCTTCGTATCCTCAAATCGAAGTGGATCTCCAGCTTTTACTTTGGCGTCCAATTCTTCGTATTGACCTTCATCGAACAAAATTTCGAAGTATTGCTGGGAACCGATGCGCTCGTGGTGATTACATCGATTACATACGTAAGCCATACTAGCCAACTCATCTTTCGAAAAGATGGTTTTACAGTTTGAACACTTCTCCCAAAGTCCTTCGGGTGTTTCGCGCTTCTCTTTCGTAGAAGTAGTGATCCCCTCCTTCTCTCTTTTAAACCAACTCATATCTTGTATTCAATATTTATGATTTAGGATTTCTGGTTTAGAATTAATGCTAAATCCTGAATTCCAACCTCTGAATAATTACTCTGCTAATGTGTTAATGTTATTCAAATCCTGGAAGCTGCGCTCCAATCGCTTGATGAACGTTAATTCTCCTTCACGAATCCATTTTCGTGGGTCATAGTATTTTTTGTTCGGCTGATCGTCTCCATCCGGATTTCCAATCTGCGTTTTCAAATAGTCAATTTTTCCAGTAATGTAATCACGACATCCTTCCGTAAATGCGAATTGCAAATCCGTATCGATGTTCATTTTGATCACTCCGTAACCAATTGCTTCGCGAATTTCTTCCAAACTTGATCCTGATCCTCCGTGGAATACGAAGTCTACCGGGTTATGACCAGTATTGTACTTGTTTTGAATGTAATCCTGTGAATTCAACAAGATTTTTGGCGTCAAAACAACGTTACCTGGTTTGTACACCCCGTGAACATTTCCGAATGAAGCGGCAATTGTGAATCGATTACTGATTTTGCTGAGCTCTTCGTAAGCGTAGGCTACTTCTTCCGGCTGTGTATACAATTTGGATGTATCTACGTCTGTATTATCCACACCGTCTTCTTCTCCTCCTGTGATTCCCAACTCGATCTCAAGCGTCATTCCAATTTTATCCATGCGCTTCAAATACTCCTTACATGTCTCAATGTTTTCTTCCAGTGGTTCTTCAGAAAGATCAATCATGTGTGAGCTGTAAAGTGGCTTTCCAGTTTCTTTGAAGAATTGCTCACCAGCATCTAACAAACCATCGATCCAAGGCAACAACTTACGCGCTGCGTGATCGGTATGCAAGATTACAGTGGCTCCGTATAATTCAGCCATTGCATGAATGTGACGTGCGCCTGATACCGCTCCGGCAATTGCTGCCTGTTCGTTATCGTTAATCAATCCTTTTCCGGCGAAAAACTGTGCTCCACCGTTTGAAAACTGAATAATTACAGGAGCATTCATCATGGAAGCTGCTTCCATAACTCCATTAACGGTACTCGTATTCGTTACGTTAACGGCAGGTAAGGCGAAGCCTTTCTCTTTGGCATACGCAAAAATTTTCTGAACTTCGTCTCCTGTTGCCACACCGGGCTTAATTCCATGGCTCATTTGTAGCTGTGTCTTTAATAATTGGATCGACAAATTTAAGGATTAATCGGAAACAGAAGCTATCCTGAAAATGCAATTTCGCTGCAAAAAATGTTTTCTTACCCCTTGCATCACACCGTTAAGAATTTTCTATATTCGCGCCATAGCTAATACACTATGAGCAAGTCATTTATATTATTACTAAGCGCGCTTACCATTGTGCTCAGTGGATGTAATCCGTATCAAAGGATATCGTACAAAAAGGTCGACTTCTACAAAAAACGTAAGGTTGTAGAAAAAATGGATAACTACGATTTATACCTCCAGAAAGGGGATGAAACGTATGAATTTGAAGTCACAGAGCGAGATGGAGATGTTCTGAAAGGTAAAACTAAACGTGTTGAATCTCCGGAATTGGCTAGTTCAGAAACGACAGAATCGGTAACCAAAGAGATGCGCGATGACATGGTTGTGCGTGTTGACGGCAATCTGGATCTTGATGAATCGGAAGATGAATTAACCGTTGTTTCTCCTGATGACGTTGAAGAAGTGACCGTATACGGTAAAGAAGATCGAGGAGCTATCGGAGCCATTGGAACTGCTTTCCTTATTCTAATCGGTGTAATAGTAGCTCTTATTTTGATTCTGGTTCTTGCTATTTCTTCCGCTGCCAGCGACTCCGGCTCGGGCACGAGTGATTCGGGTTCTGGTACCAGTGATTCAAACTCAAATTCAGGTAATAGCGGCTGCTTTATTGCTACAATGGCCTATGGTTCGTATGATGCAAAAGAAGTCCTTGTCCTAAGAAGATTTCGAGATCAGTTCTTGCAAAAATTTGGATTGGGTCGTGCGTTTATTCGCTGGTATTATGCCAATTCTCCTGCTTTTGTATCGAAGTATGAAGGTAAAATGTGGTTGCATAAATCCCTGCGTGTATTCCTGAATGGAATGGTTTGGGTTTTGGCTCCTTTCTTCCCAAAAAAATAAATGAGACTTACGGTTCTTCTTGTTCTTCTGCTCTGTTCCCTGAACGCGGCTAATGCGCAGAGTACTTTCACGCTGAAGTACTTCGGAATGACCATACACCCTTTTGGTGATCCAACGGCACACCTACAGCCATTTAAGTTGGATGATCGTGCGCGGTTCGTTGCAAATTTCGGAGGATTTGCCGGTTATGAAAAATTCGTGTATCGAGATTTGGTTTCTGTAAAAGCAATTGGTGGATTGTTTTCAGATTGCTCGGGAGGCTGGGCAACAGTTGCTCATCTTGGACCACGCTTAAACTTGCTCAAATGTAAGAAGCACAAGGTGTACGTTGGTGTAGGTCCAACGTTGATTCTACGCAATTCCTGGACGCGTTTCGGAGAAAGCTATACGTCATCGGGATTCTTCAACGTATCTCAAACGAAACGATATGGTGATATTCAATGGAAATTTGTTCCGTACGGATTGGAGTTTGAATATGACTACGCCATTACTGAGCGCGATCAATTCTCTGTCAGCTTTACTCCGGGAGTTCCATTAGCAATGATCTTTTCATTTGGCTGGAAGCACTGGATTACCATCAAGAAGTTTGATCCATACAAGGTTTACATTCCCAGAAACAAACGGAAATAACCCGAAAGGAGGACTTAAATTACAATCCTCCCTTACATCGGTTTGTTCTACAATCAAAAATTATCGGACAAGTACCTTTTCAACAGTCGTTGTGGATGAGTTATCTGTAGAAGGTGATCTTTCTAGCTCTACATTTCCTAAATTTGTGTAAAGGGATCAATTCAACCTTTCATCCCGAATTTTCAACATCAAACCGAATGAGTTACCTCGACGAACTAAACGAAAGTCAATTACAAGCCGTACAAAATATTGAAGGTCCCACTATGGTGATTGCCGGGGCCGGATCTGGTAAAACGCGTGTTTTGACGTTTCGTATCGCATACATGATGGAACAGGGAATTGATCCATTCAATATCATGGCGTTGACGTTTACGAACAAGGCGGCACGTGAAATGACGGAACGAATCGGGAACATTGTGGGTGAAGGTGAAGCACGCAACATCACCATGGGAACCTTCCACTCTGTTTTTTCCAGAATTTTGCGCTACAATGCGGATCGATTGGGATACCCAAGCAATTTCACAATCTACGATACGCAGGATTCCAAAAGTTTGCTGAAAGAAATCATCAAGCAATTCAACCTTGACGATAAAGCCTACAAACCCGGAGGTGTTTTAGGACGGATTTCGTCTGCAAAGAACAATTTGATTTCGGCGGATGCGTACATGCAAAATCCGGATATCCAGGCGGAGGATAACATGGCGAAGCGTCCGGAATTGGGACGGATTTACAAAACGTATGTACAACGTTGTTTCAATGCGGGAGCAATGGACTTCGATGATTTATTGTACAACACCAATGTATTATTGCGCGATTTCCCTGATGTACTAACGCATTACCAGCACAAGTTTAAATACATCCTCGTAGATGAGTACCAGGATACGAATTACGCCCAGTACCTCATCGTGAAGAAATTGGCCGCAGTTTTTGAAAATATATGTGTTGTAGGTGATGATGCGCAAAGTATCTACTCTTTCCGTGGGGCGAATATTCAGAACATCCTTAACTTTAAAAAGGATTACCCTGATTTCAAGTTGTTCAAACTGGAGCAGAATTACCGTAGCACCAAAAACATTGTAGAAGCCGCAAACAGTGTTATTGCTCGAAACAAAGATCAGATTAAGAAGAATGTCTGGACCGATAATAGCGAAGGATCGAAGATCAATGTAGTCAGGACGCTTACCGATAATGAAGAAGGAAAGCTAATCACGAATAAGATCTTCGATAAGAGCAAAGAACCCGGATTGACGTATAACGATTTCGCGATTTTGTATCGTACCAACCGACAGTCACGTTCTTTCGAGGAATCCTTGCGGAAACTGAACATTCCTTACAAAATTTATGGAGGTCTTTCTTTCTATCAGCGAAAGGAAATAAAGGATTTGCTAGGCTACTTCCGATTGACGGCTAATCCGCAGGACACAGAAGCGCTCAAACGTGTCATCAACTATCCTAAACGGGGAATTGGACAAACAAGTTTTCAGAATGTAATTGTTGCCGCAAACAACTACAATGTCTCTCCATGGGAAGTGATCAGCGATTTTGCCAAATATCCTGTACAACTGACAACCGGTGCGCGAAACAAAATGATCGATTTCGTGATCATGATCAAAAGTTTTGCGGCTCAATTGGATAAAATGGATGCGTATACTCTGGCACAGGAGATTGCAAAGACTTCAGGGATATTGAAGGAAATGCGTTCGGACAAAGACAAAGGTCCAGAGGAAGTTGAACGCTATCAAAACGTTGAAGAATTGTTGGCGGGTATCAAGGAATTTACAGCATCGCGTCAGGAAGGTGAATCAAAATCGCTCTCTGAATTTATGCTTGACGTTGCTTTGCTTACCGATGCCGATGAAGACAAGGGAGATGAAAGAAATCACGTTACCCTGATGACAATTCACTCGAGTAAAGGATTGGAGTTCCCGCATGTATATCTCGTTGGATTGGAGGAAAACCTCTTCCCTTCTCAGATGGCGTTGCATTCCAGAACAGAACTGGAAGAAGAGCGCAGATTGTTCTATGTAGCAGTAACGCGAGCGAAAGAAACATGCACGCTTTCCTATGCTACCTCCCGATTCCAATGGGGAAATCTGATTACTTCCGAACCGAGTCGTTTTATTGATGAAATAGCTCCTGAATTCTTACACTTTGAAACACCAGAGCGCGGTCGTGGAAGATCATTAAGTGGTGGAATGAGTAACACTTTTGCCAATCCTTCAGGACTCGGAGGACTGAACCGAAGCATCCCGAAATCTCCCTCTCTAAAACGTGTGGACCAGGCAAAACCGAGCAAGCCCAAAACAGGCGGAAGTCTTGATTTAAAAGTTGGATACAACGTGAGCCATGATCGTTTTGGAAAAGGTAAAGTCATCAAACTGGAAGGAAGCGGACCCGATAAAAAAGCAACCATCTTCTTCCCAAAACACGGATCAAAAACAGTACTTCTTCGATTTGCCAACTTAACGGTTGACGAGTAAGTTGTAACCTTTCTTCTTGATTTTGCGTATCTTAACGGAACTAACTATACGTTATGAAGGTTTTGACGACTATTATTTTGTTGCTATTCGCGGGAACAGCAATGTCTCAGATTAAGTTTTCCGACAAAACATTTGACAATGGGATGGTATATCCTGTTGCTCATTATGCCAAGGATCCAGCAGTAGCCGATACGATGAACGCCATCATTAAACGCAACTTGATGGATGCCGAAGTAAGTGACTTTTGCATTGGTGATTACGGATTGGTACAAAAAGGAAATCATGTGGAACTGCATCTGATCTGCAACTGTATTGATTTTGCAGAAACCGATCACCGCTACTTATTCTTCAGCCTGGAAACAGGTCAATTAGTGTCTTACACAGATTTATTCGATTCAAAGGAAAAAGATAGAGCTTTGAAGCGCATCAACGAGATTATTTCCAGCGCAGACGATGAAACCTGCAAAGCAGAACTTAGCTCTGAAGGTACATCTATTGATTGGTCGCAAATGACGATTCGATTGTATAAAGATGGGATGGAAATTCACCCTCCAGCTGGTCAATGTGATAATCCTGTACAAGTTCCATGGACAGAGGTAAGCACGTATTTGAAGTATAACTTTCTTTAGAAAGGATACCCGATTCCCAGGTGAATGTTCGGGATGTAAAGATTTGGTGTAAAGTCTGACCAATTATCTCCGAATTTATCCTTCGCTTCTATTTCGAAGTCATCTTTTTTCTGGAAGAACCAATTCTCCCCTCTTGGCAAGGCTGGATTTCGAATCGGAAGTCCCAGATCGACACGAATGATGAAATACTCAAGATCCATTCTGAGTCCGACTCCGGTTGCTACGGCAATTTGACGCCACCAATCACGGGAAATCTGCCCATATTCTCGATTCGGATCCTTGGAAGTTGTCCAGATATTTCCTGCATCTACAAACACAGCGCCTTTGAAGAATGAGTTGATGGCAAATCGAAACTCTCCAAATGCACCGATACGAAGATCTCCAATTTGCGTGGAACTTCGAAGGGTATCCAAATAGTACTTATATCCTCCCGGTCCCAGCGTTCTTGCACGCCAACCACGGTTATCGTTCGCTCCACCAGCGAAGAAACTGTAATCAAATGGAAGTGCAGCTGTTGTGTTTCCATACGGAATCCCACCACCGATTTCCATCTTCATATTGATACTTCGTTCGTTACGGAATGGTTTCGAGAAAATCAGTTCATTGTCCAATCGGGCAAATTGTGAATACCCTACCCCATTTATGGCATATTGCCCAAGTTCTGTCGTATCCTGAAACGGTCTGAAAACACTCAAAACATTTCCTGCCGGTTCAAAAACAGAAGCGAAATACACCTGTGCATTCCCTTTTCTATTGGGCTTTTCTTTGATGTTGTACTCGTACCGGAATCGCCAATCCTGCCAAATAAACTGATTGCTGAAGGCATTGAGTAAGAACAAATCTCCCAAATCATCCAGTCGCTGCTGGAATTCATCCGATTTTTTGATGTTGACGAAACGAATAACCGAGATTCCCGGAAGTCCAACTTCGAAAAGGGAAGTTTTGGTTACGATGAACTTCCATTCGTAATCCAATTGGAAGGAACGGCGTTCAAAGTCTTCCCGGTTTTGATAGCTATAACCGGTTGAAATAATCGTTTGAGGACGGCGCTTTTTGGAAATATCACTGCTCCGTAACGGAAGGAGTCCCGGCAGTGTCAAACGAACACTAGGACCGATTTCAAAGGTATTGAAGCTTCGCCCTGTGGTCACAACCTGATCTCCCTGAGACTCGTCGAAAATGGCTGGTTGCGATTCAAATCCTCCGGAAATGGTGAATGTCAAACGCTCCCCTCCCCTGAACAAATTACGGTTGGTATAACTGATGGATACTGCCGCCCCAAGATATCCGTTGGTGTTTGTCGCTCTTGGCTGGAAAGAATAGCTCTGACGCTTTTTCGGAGCGATGTAGTAATGAATCTGCAAGCGATTGGTACCGAGCTCTACAATTTCCGTTTTAATTGCCTTAAACATGTCCATTCGAAGCAAAGCCGCATAGGAATCTTCAGCATTCTTGTTGGAGTATCTAGAGTTCTTCTCCATGAAATTCTGAGACTCCAGAACAATCGGTTTCACAAACGGCTTTCCATTGTAGTAGAAAGTTGCCTCGCGGTTCTCCAGACGTCTTCCTCCCTTTTCCTTGGCGTACACCAATGTATCAACTGTATTCAAAAATGGACCGTCATAAAGCGAGAATCCATTTTCGCTCATCATTTCCACGAAATTTCCGTCGTATTGCAAAGTATCCGCTAAATGGAAGAAAACCTCATCAATTACGTACTTCTCATGTCGAATTTGAATCAATGAATCTGATGAAGCCTCAGCACGCACCGTACGATCCCCGAAAACAATGGTCAAATCAACTGACATGTCTTCTCGAGAGGTATCCGCCAGATAGGTAATATGATTGGAACTGAACCCGTAGAACGAAGAATCGCGCATGAATTTCGCTACGCGAGACCGATAGCTGTCCAGTAATTCAGAATCGAAGGGCTTATCAATTAAGGGTGGGTCATGTCGTGTACGAACGTATTCGTTATATGCTTCCAATACCTCTTCATTCTTGCAATCAACCTTCGTATTTCGGATAAAATATTGTTCTCCCGTAGTGATAACATAGCTCACTATGGCTTTCTTATGACCTTCTTTGTATTTCACCATTCCTTCCGCCTTGCCATAGTAATAGCCTTTTTGCTTCAGGTATGCGGTCATCTGCTCCAACGTTTTGTTGAATGCCGCACTGTCAAATATTACCGGAGCCTCCCCGATTTCGTATTTATACCATTCACGGAAGAATTTTGAAGGATTCAGGGTGTCTTTCAGACGAATGCTTTTGTGCGTGTAGTACTCCTTTCCTTTTGCCTTTGCTTTCGCGATGCGCTTTTTGTTGACGCGAATTTGCTTCTCAAGTCTTCTTTGGTTCTCTTCTTTGTTTTCAATATCCAATCGCGCTCGTTTCTCGGCAATTTTAGTAGAATCGAAAGTATTGAAAGCGTTGAGCTTCCATTTGATCCATAAGCGTTTGTAATTGTCAGGCTGCCGTACAATAGAGGCTACGTCGTCCTTATCGAGTTTGTCCCCCTTAACTTTTATCTTCTTGTTTTTGACAAGATATTTTGAATCGGGTACATACTTTGTCTGATTACATCCGACTACGAATAGAATCAGGATCGGCAGAATATATGTAAGTTTGGTGCGCTGCACTTAATGTGATACTTCAAGCAAATTTAATAAAAGCATTCATGGATGCCCTTTCGAAAAATAAGATTAAATGGATCCGTTCACTACGCCTGAAAAAAAACAGGGATGCGGAAGGACTTTTCATCGTGGAAGGCACAAAAATGGTGCAAGAAATTTTAGCAACACAACTTTCTTTGGTAGAATGCCTCGTCACGACGGATAAAACTACTGATTTCAATGTAGCTACTTTCCTGACTGACACCGCAACCATGAAGTCGATCAGCAGCCTGACAACCCCTAGTTCACTGCTTGTTGTAGTTCGCAAACCGGAAATCGAAAATGGTAATTCAGGCTGGATATTGGCTTTGGACGGAATTCAAGATCCTGGGAATATGGGAACGATTGTTCGTACGGCGGATTGGTTTGGAGTAACAGAAATCGTTTGTTCTCAAAATACGGTTGATTGCTACAATCCGAAAGTGGTGCAATCTACCATGGGATCGTTGTTCAGAGTGAGTGTGAGATATGAGAATCTGGAGGATTTCTTTGAGAAAGATTCCCGTCCCATCTATGGAGCTTTGCTGGAGGGAGAAAACATGCATTCAATAGAACCTCCCGATAACGGAATACTTCTCATGGGAAATGAAGGAAAAGGAATTTCTAAAGAGCTCATCAAAAAAATCACCCACCCGATTCATATTCCAGGAAAAGGAGGCGCAGAGTCATTGAATGTTGCCGTAGCTACCGGAATTTTGCTGGGAAAGTTGTGTGGTTAGACGCCTTGACTTTTTTGGCGGTTTGATCAATTGATTTCGATTGAAACAATCCAAGTTCTAAACCGGACGAAAATATTTCTTCATGTACTTTCAATTATTTCTGAAAGTTTTATATATTTGAAATATGAAACTCGACGAAGCAAAGCAACATTTCATTCAATCCTGGGGAACTTTAGGTTCTAATTGGGGCGTGAATCGCACAATGGCGCAGATTCATGCACTGTTATTGGTATCGAACGAACCCATTTCTACAGAAGATATGATGGAACAGCTTCAAATTTCCCGAGGAAATGCCAATATGAATACTCGTACTCTTATCGAGTGGGGAATTGTTACAAAAACACATATTCCCGGGGAAAGAAAGGAGTTCTTTGTGACGGACAAAGACATTTGGGCTTTGGCGAGGCAAATTGTGAAACAACGACGTCAGCGTGAAATAGAACCGATGATGCGGGTTCTCGAAGAAGTGAAAAATGTTGAGGGCAACGATTCGGAAACAAAAGAATTTAAGGAACTCATTGATAACATTGACGGCTTCACCCAAAAAGCAGATGACTTAATGGACAAATTCATTCGTTCGGATGAACACTGGTTCTATCGTCAACTACTAAAAATGGTGTAGTATTTTTTTAACCTATAATTTTCAATTATTTCTGAAAGTTTAAAAATTAATAGATATGGAAAGAGAGAAAACAACAGGAGCGCTTTTAGGCATGGCAGGAGGATTTCTTGGATTACTCTTTGTGATCTTACTGTTCGGATCCAATATATCCCCATCATCGACAGACGTATTAAGTTTATTTGTTTTGTTTGTTATCAGTTTAGGCTTCTCTACCTTATTCGGCTCGATAGCGGCGGTGGACATCACCATGAAAGGCAAGCACCCGGTTCTGGCGGGAATAAAATCTTCCGTACTTACGAACGTATGTACCATTCTTACATTCACGCTTTTCCTGGCTTTGATCCATGGAGATATTGAAATTTTACAAATAATTCCTTTAACACTGCTCATGTCCTTTGTGATTGGAGGAATTCCCATGTTGATTATCGGAAGCCTGTTTGGATGGGGTCTAAAGACTAGAATTAACCATCAAAAGAAAGCGCTATGACTTACAATATAATCGGTTATATCGCCTTTGGGATTGTGATGTATTTCGTCGTTTTCCACCTTGGTCAAACCTTTCACAAAAACGGTCGCAACTACATGTTGAGTCTCTTCAAGAAAAACGATCATTTAGTGGACAGCATCAACAATCTTCTATTGCTGGGGTATTACCTTCTTAATTTAGGATACGTAAGCCTTTCGATCATCTACTGGCCGGAAATACAATCTGTTGAAGACTTAATCGCGTGCACTGCGACGAATTCCGGAAGAATGATCCTCATGCTAGGGATCATGCATTACTGTAACATGTTCGGACTTTTACTCTACAGTCATTTCCGAACTCCTAACAATTCAAAATCTATAAATGTTTAACCAAATAAATCAGTTATGAGCACACAATTCATTGTTACCGCCTACACAGTTTATCTGCCTGTTTCCATAGGACTCACCCTATTTGTGGCAAGATACCTTTTCAAAAACGGACGCGTGTTTATGTTGGATATTTTCCATGGCAAAGAAGACATTGCGTTTTCTACCAATCGCTTGTTTGAAATGGGATTTTATCTCCTCAACATCGGCTTCGCCCTCCTCATCTTGAGAATGTCTGTTGAACCGACCTCTGCACAGGAAACGATTGAAGCTTTGAGTAAAAAACTAGGAGGTTTCTCCATTTACCTGGGCATCATGTTATTTGTGAACTTGCTTTTATTCTTCCGTGGAAGACGCAAAAGTAGAGAGAATGAGGCGAAACGAAATACGCCGTCTCCGGCTTCGCCTTATCAACCTAAAATCTAACCACAAAAGCCCTGTCTTCAAATCGGAGACGGGGCTTTTCCAACGAAGTATTTCAAACCAAGTCCAATGCTCATAAACAGTCTGGAGTGAACATCTGCTCCCTTCACAAATTGAAATTCATAACCTGCTCTCCCCCTCAATTCAATAGCCATACTGTTTAGTTTTTCCCTATGTATAAACGGTGTGTACTCAAAACTAATTGGAATATAGGGAGCAAGAATAAAGGCACTTTTAGCCTCGATTTGTTTTCGTTGCGAATCAATAATTGTCTCATCATAAATTGGTCCGACAGCATTTATCTGGTAGGCAGGAACCAAAACCTCCATTCCGTTTTCGTCTACTCTTCTATATCTGAAGGATTGCCAACGACGGTAATCCATATTTTTATTTATCGACATGCCTAGTCGAACCCCAGCACCAAAAGTTCCGGCAATTCGCGTACGTTTCGTTCGAACCTGATAATCAACATTCGCGGAAATGGCTTGTTGCTCAAAACTCAAGGATTCAAAGTCTGTCCAAAGGCTGTCCACGTACAATTGCGTAGATCCACCGGAAGAAACCATCTCAAAAGAGTCGATAACTGTCTGGTTTTGGTCAATAAACGAACTCGCCCACATGTAATTATATCTTGTGTAGTTAACGCCAAAGCCGAGATATTGATGCTTCCATTTGGTTCGGAACGTAGTATTCGCGTAGTAATTCCACGAATCGGAACGAGATCCATAGAATGGATGGTAAACGAAATAAGGATATGTGCTTGCAAGCTCGTTCTTATCAGAAGCATATGGGAAAAGTGAAAACCTGTCGAAACGATATCGGTTTTGTTCAACTCCAGCATCCACACTGTATAAGGAAAAGCCATGATCTTTCTGCGAAAGAAGAGTTAAAGGTAAAAGGAATAGGATTATTAGAAGCGATTTCATTGATAGTGTTTCGTCAAAGAACGCTTCCGACGAAAAGTTGTTATCTACATCGTCGTTTTTAACATTTCAGAGGAATCAATCTTCGGCAGATGCCTCTACAATCGCCTTCACACACTTCATTCCATCAATGGCAGCAGAAATGATTCCTCCGGCATACCCTGCTCCTTCCGCACAAGGATACAATCCAGCTACATCCGGATGTTGCAAATCTTCGCCTCGTGGTATTTGAATTGGAGATGATGTTCGGGATTCTGGTGCGTGTAAAACGGCTTCGTTTGTTAGATATCCGTTCAGTTTTCGACCGAAATCTTCGAATGCTTTTCGCAAGCGTCGGGCTACGAGATCAGGCAAGACTTCATTCAAGTCAACAGACACCAAACCGGGTTGATAAGAGGAGTTTGGTAGCGTTTCGGATTTCTTCCCATTGATAAAATCTACCATTCGCTGGGCTGGAACTTTTTGTGTCTTTCCTCCTGCTTCCCAACAAGCTTTTTCGACGGATTTCTGGAAGTTCAGACAGGCAAACGGATCTTCCGGGTGGTCAAAATCTTCCGGGTGAATCTCCACTACAATTCCTGAATTCGAAGTTGGATTGTTCCGTTTCGACGGCGACCAACCATTCGTCACCACTTCTCCAGGTTCTGTTGCACAAGGAGCCACAATTCCACCCGGACACATACAGAATGAGTACACGCCTCTTCCCTCCACTTGTGTTACCAGTGAATAACTGGCTGGTGGAAGAAATTCGTCGCTTTGACGTCCGTGATATTGAATTTTGTTGATCAATTCCTGAGCGTGTTCAATTCGAACTCCCAATGCGAAAGGTTTCGCTTTCAACTCCCAGTTGTTATCTCTGAATAATTGGAAGATATCGCGTGCAGAATGACCTGTAGCTACAATGACATGGTCGAAATCGTGCACTTCAGAATTATTGATCTCCAGTCCGGTAATTCGTCCCGATTCAGAAATGAACTGCGTTACTTTACTTTCGAAATGCACCTCTCCTCCGCACTCTCGAATCGTTTCCCGCATATCTACAATGATTCCCGGCAATACGTTCGTTCCGATATGTGGATGAGCATCGACCAGAATATCTCGTTTCGCTCCGAAATGAACAAACCACTCTAACGCCTTTCTGACATCCCCTCGCTTTTTGGATCGTGTATAAAGCTTTCCATCAGAGTACGTTCCTGCTCCTCCTTCACCAAAACAATAGTTGGATTCAGGATTTACGATTCCTTCTTTATTCAACGTTGCTAAATCGCGTCTACGAGCTCGAACGTCTTTTCCTCGTTCAAAAATGATCGGTTTCCACCCCAATTCAATGGCTTGCAATGCTCCGAATAATCCAGCTGGACCAGCACCAACAATGGCAATCCGCTTAGTAGGATCGATTGGTTGAGGATTGAATTCGGGATTCTCCGGGAAAGCTTCCTTCGCACCAATAACTTCAAAAGAACCATTAATCTTTATGGCTTTCTTGCGTGCATCGATAGAACGTTTTCTCCAGCGAAATTGGAACGCATCTTCTTGAAGATGTAGTTCCTTCGCGATACGCTTCCTGATGTATGGGTCGTCTTTCGCCTGCTCAGGCGTCATTTGAAATTGAATGATTTCCGGATTCATTAGCCCTCAAAGATAAGGGAGAACCACCAAACTTTGTTATACAAGCGATCGATGGGTTGTGCAATGGCTGCATTGTCCTTCACATGCACATTTTGGAATCCGTGCTGATATTTTACTTCCATTCCGAACTTGAAGTACGGAGCGAAGAACTCCACACCAACTCCTAATTGTCCGCTGTAATCGTGGCGATTTAATTTGATAAATGGATCGGTGAAATTCTGGCTGGCATCTTGCTGCGATTGTAAATCAAGCGTGTATTGTGCGCCTACCAGAAAATACGATGCGAAATTGTTTACCCGAAGCGTTCTGAATTGAAACATCAATGGAAAATCCAAATTCGTAGAACTGATGCGTTCTTCATTGAAAATTTCCGTGGTGTCGTTGGGCATAAACGTATAATTCAGAATTCGCTCCTGAAATGATAAAGTCGGAATAAAGCGCAATCGAACTACTGGAGTACCTAGTTTCATCGTAGTTACAATCCCCAATTGTCCACCTGGTGCTGATTTATTCGTAAGGGATGTTACGTTGTACTGCTCAAAAGCATTCAATTCACGGAACATGGTGAAATCTGCAGTATTCCCCCCGAGCATGAATCCGAAATGCAGCAATTTCTCATCGAAACGTTTGTAATTCTCCGGCTTTTGGCGCTGAGAAAAACTATACGAGGATATCAAAAGACAAACGAGTAATAATCTCATGGCTTTTGAAACGCCTGCATTTGATGAATATTGTTTTGCTTGCATGTACCTATTTTGTTCCCCAATAAATGGTGGCAATTCCTCCGCTCACCAGTTGACTATCTACATTTTTGTATCCAACCTTTGTCATAATGTCTAGGAAATCCTGTCCTTCGGGGAAAGCTTCTACAGACTCTGGCAAGTATTCATATGCACGTTTGTCCTTAGAAATAGTTTTCCCAAGAAACGGAATAACTCTCTTAGAATAAAATCCGAAGGTTTGTTTCACCGGAAACTTGCGTGGTTTTGAGAACTCGAGAATGATTGCGCGTCCTTCCGGTTTGAGTACACGTAACATATCTGTCAATCCTTTTTCAAGGTTTTCATAGTTACGGACTCCAAATCCTACAGTCAGTGCATCGAAGCGATTGTCATCAAATGGCAACTTCTCCGAATCTCCCAACTGCATAGATATAATGTCGTCCACACCTTTTCGTTTCATTTTCTCGATCCCAACATCCAACATTCCTTGCGAAATATCTACACCAATAACTTCCTCAGGCTTCAATTTTAGTGCCGCAATGGCAAAATCTCCTGTTCCCGTAGCAATATCAAGTACTGATTTCGGTTGTACTTCCTGCAATAAACGAATCGCTTTCTTTCGCCAGATTTTATCAATTCCAAGCGAAAGGAAATGATTCAGAAAATCATAACGCTTCGAAATATTGTTGAACATTGTTGCGACTTCCTCTTTCTTCGAGGTATCACGATCATTGTATGGCTTCACCACTTTCTTCTCTTCCATCATCTTCACTTTATCAACCCACCATGGTATGTCCGGAAGGGTACTTGTAATTTTTACTCATAACACGTTTTCCGACCAAATATGCTAAAGTCAGTGTTCCAACACGACCAATAAACATGGCAACGATTAGTACAAATTTACCAACTGTACTTAACTCTGAGGTTATTCCTGTAGATAAACCTACGGTACTGGCTGCCGAAACATGTTCAAAAACGAGGTCCATGAAGTCGTATTTCCCTGATGCAAGCAGGTCTGCTTCACTGATTGCCAGGATGAATGGTCCGATGATATTTCCGATAATAAAGAATAGGAAAATCGCATAGGCCTTTAAAACGAGATCGTTGGAAATCGTTCTTTTGAATAACTCCGTGTGTTTCTTACCTCTGATTGTCGAAAGTACGGAAGCCCACATGATGGCAAAGGTCGATGTTCGGATACCCCCACCGGCTGATCCGGAAGAAGCCCCGATAAACATCAGGAACAGGAATATGATAAGTACAGGTACGCTTAACTCGGCAGTATCCACAACGTTGAATCCGGCATTACGTGTTGTCATCGATTCAAAGAAAGCTGTAACGACCATGTCGAGGGAGTTTTTACCTTCCATGGTGCCGTTCCATTCGAAAATGAAGAAGACGACCGCTCCCAGTAGCAACAAGCCCAATGTGAAATACAAGGAAATCTTCGTTCCGAATTCGAAACTCTTCCAGGGGGTTTTCATTCGCTGTCGAATCCTGCGAACTTCAAATACGTCAAATACATAGATCATCCCGAATCCTCCAAGGAAGAACAAAATCAAAATGATCGTTTGGATGAAGGTATTGTGAATGACATCTGGGTGCATGAGTCCGCCTTCCAGAGTTGACAATCCTGCGTTATTGAACCCGGAGACCCCATGAAAAACCGCCTGAAAAAACCGTTCTCCGGAATCGGCAAACACCCCTTGATTTCCAAATCCGATGAATAACAGAATGATTCCGATTACTTCGAAAGCTGTTGCCCAAAGAACAATTTTCGCCAACATTGATTTCGCTTTCAAAATGGAATCTCGATTGACAAAATCTTCAATTACTTCGTGATACTTGATACCTACACCAAACTTCGCAACAACCAGCATCAAGGCTCCAAATGCGATGGTATTCAAACCTCCCAATTTGATCAGGATCAAAACTACCACCTGCCCTTTGAACGTGAGTGTTTCGGCAATATCAACGGTGGATAACCCCGTCACACTAACCGACGACATCGACAAGAAAAGTGAATCCGTGAAGGGTAATCCTCCTTCTACATTCGACATCTCTGGAAGCATCAACAACAGCCCTCCGATCAGTGTCATTAGAGAGATGGAAATGGTGAACAACCAACCCGGGTGAATCTTCATCCAGGGCTTAAAGTTTCGTTGCTTGAAGAGGTTGTTCAGGATGATGATAAAGATGTACAACTGAACGAAAATCGTGGAAATTGTACCAAATTCATTGAATCCAATCGACTGGAAAACAGGCTCCAGGATGACACCATTGAAGAAATTGTATGCGACTCCCTCAACAAGAAGGATGAAAATAATTATCGCCTCAAACCAGTTATCCCTGATGAATTTTTTAGGATTGAAATCGTAGATTAACTTAATGATGAAGCGAGCAATATAGAACCCAAAACTCGCCTGAATGATTGAGAAACACATCGCTCTGGTCTCGGGAGTAATATGGAAACCATAGAGATAAATAAGCACACCGATAGCAGTGAGCGACACAAGAACGTTCAAAAAGGACAGTGTTCCAAGAACACCCGGCTTTGAATCATAAATCAACAAATTGATCCGCTCTCTCAGGTCGCGTATCCTCATGCTTCTTCCAATTTCTCAATTTCGGTCTGTAGTTGTTGCTTATCGACAGGTACCACGCCACTGCGTTCACAGACCAACCCGCCCGCTAAATTAGCCCATTCGGCTACATCTCTAATCTCCATTCCAGCAGCCAAACAAGCCGTTGCCACGGAAATTACTGTATCTCCTGCCCCACTGACATCCGAAATATTTCTAATGTGAGCCGGAACATAATGCTTTGATTCAGACTTCTGAATAAACACGCCATGTTCTGAAAGCGTTACAAAACTGATTTCGTTCTGCAATTTGTCTTCCATTGCGTAAATGGCTTGTTCAAATACATTTTCTTTCGGAACCAATTCAGCATCAATATTCAATCCTTCTTTGAGTTCTTTCAAATTGGGCTTGAACATCGTTACATTTTTGTATTCGAAGAAGTTCTCTTTCTTAGGATCCACCGTTGTAATAACACCCTTTTCACGTGCCATTTCAATAACCTCATGGATTACACGAGGCGTTAAAACACCTTTGTTGTAATCTTCAAAAATGATCGCATCAATTTCGTCCAAATGTCGGGCAACATTGGCAATTACCTGATCTTCTTCCGATTTTGTCAACGGAGCGATGATTTCATCATCAATTCGAAGTAACTGCTGATGATTTCCAATCACACGTGTTTTTACCGTTGTTTTTCGACTGCCACTGCGCTCCATTCCGGAAACAACCATTCCGGATTCCTCCATCAGGTTCAGCAAGTCACTCGCCCCTTCATCATCACCAATGATGCTGGTCAAAACAGGTGTTGCTCCAAGTGCTGCAAGATTCAAGGCTACATTAGCGGCCCCTCCCAATCTTCGTGTTCTATGTTTCAAATTGACAATAGGAACCGGTGCTTCAGGACTGACGCGCGTTACGCTTCCTTCCACGTAGGCATCAATCATGACATCGCCGATAACGAGAATTCGTAGGGATTCGAATTTTGAAAATATGGTGGATATATCCATTACTTCAACTTTTCAAGCGCCACTTTCACACGGCGCATCGCCTCCGTTAATGTTTCTTCGGAAGCGGCATAAGAAATACGAATACAGTTTGGATCGCCGAATGCTTCTCCTGACACCAAAGCCACCAAAGCTTCGTTCAAAAGGTACATTGCTAAATCGTTGGCATCCTGAATCTTTTGCCCTTCGAATTCCTTACCGTAAAAGTACGAAACATCAGGAAAAACGTAGAATGCTCCGCCCGGAACATTTGTTTTAATTCCTTCGATTTCACTTAAGGCATCCAACACCAAAGTTCTTCGGGAAGCAAATGCCTCTACCATGGATGTAACTTCACTCGGATCAGCATCCATTGCAGCGATAACTGCACGTTGCGTGATTGAACAAGTACCAGACGTAAATTGTCCCTGAATTTTACCACAAGCTTTCGCAATCTCTTTGTTTGCTCCGATATATCCCAAACGCCATCCGGTCATTGCCCAGGCTTTGGAAACACCGTTCACAGTCACTACTTGATTTTTTATGTCTTCGAACTGTGCCAAACTCTCATGTTTCGACTCAAAATTGATGTGTTCATAGATTTCATCACAAATCACCACCATGTGCGGATGCTGCTTAATGACATCAGCCAAATCTCTCAATTCTTCCTTGCTGTACACCGACCCGGTAGGATTACAAGGCGTAGAGAAAATCATCATTTTCGTCTTCGGCGTAATCGCTTCTGCAAGCTGCGCTCCTGTAATTTTGAAATCTGTTTCGATTCCAGCGCTAACAGTTACCACATTTCCTTCAGCAACACGTACAATTTCGCGGTATGAAACCCAATACGGAACGGGAATAATCACGTCATCTCCCGGGTTCACGATACTCATAACGACATTCGCAATGGACTGTTTTGCTCCAGTAGAAACGACAATTTGATCGGCTGGATAATCCAGGTTATTATCGCGTTTGAACTTTCTGGAAATCGCTTCACGAAGGTCCAAATACCCCGGAACAGGCGTATAGGTCGTATAATTATCGTCCATACCCTGCTTCGCAGCATCTTTAATGAATTCAGGCGTATGAAAATCTGGTTCCCCCAAACTCAAAGAAATTACATCTTTGCCCTGAGCGCGCAATTCCCGACTTTTTTGAGACATTGCAATCGTTGCAGATTCCTCCATGGACTGCAGTCGTTCGGATAGTTCTATCATTTCTTTTGCTTGCGTTTATTACAAACTACAAAGCTATAATAAAGTCCAGACAGGCAGAAGCAATTTCATTGAAAAACACGTGTTTTTTGAAAGGCAGAATGTGAATAATTTCAATCAGCTCCTGCTCGCTACATGAAGCGAATGCCGTAAATTCGCGTTTGACATGAAAGACAAGGCCTTTATTGATGTTGAAAAGCTGATAGCGAGTAAGAATCCCAAGACTCTGAAACGCACGCCTCGCTTTGTAATCAACTACTTGAAGCATATTTTGCATCAGGCGGAAATCAATGCTTTTATTGAAGATCATGCCGATTTAAAGAATGCAGAATGGTGCCAGGCAGTGGTAGATTATTTTGACATCACCATAAATGTGCGTCACATCGAACGCATCCCAAAAGAAGGGAAAATTGTTCTTGCGATGAATCACCCTTTGGGCGGAATGGATGCAATGATCCTCGTCTCAGCATTGAAGAACCATAGAGCAGACTTAAAGTTCATCGTGAATGATCTTTTGATGAATCTGGAACCGATGAAAGAAATGTTCCTTGGAGTCGATAAAATCAACAAGAACAGATCAAATGTTCGGGAACAAATCAAGGAGCTTTTCCAATCGGATGAGGCTGTTTGTATTTTCCCCGCAGGACTTGTGAGTCGTAGACAAAAAAAGGAAATCAAAGATTTGGTTTGGAAAAAGACTTTCGTGACGTATTCGAAAGAATTTGATCGAACCATCGTTCCGATATACATTGACGGACGTCTCTCAAAGTTTTTCTATGGGCTTTCCAATCTTCGTGGAAAACTTGGCATCAAGACGAATATTGAAATGTTGTATCTTGCCAATGAATTGTTCAAGCAACGCAATCGTCATTTTGAATTCGTTGTTGGTGAACCAATTCGCGCCACTGAACTGGATCCGGCTGTTGACGACAAGGACATGGCGCAGGAGATTAAAGAAAAAGTCTACGATTTACGAAAAGAATTAAACCATGGATAAGATTATCGATCCGGTTGACATAGCGGTTTTGAAGCAAGAACTTTCGAAAGAACGTTTCTTACGACACACGCGCAAGGGAGGGAATGAAATCTACGCGGTGAATATTCACAATGCGCCCAACGTGATCCGTGAGATCGGTCGCTTGAGAGAGGTAACCTTCCGTGCTTCAGGCGGAGGAACAGGAAAAGCAATAGATCTGGATGATTACGACACTTCCGAAAACTGCTACGATCAGTTAATTGTTTGGTCGCCGGAAGACGAACAAATCATCGGTGGATATCGATACATTCTTTGCTCCAAAGTTTTGAATGGAGAGGATGATAAATTGGCTTTATCCACTGCTAATTATTTCCAGTTTGAGGACGAATTTGTGCAACGCTACCTTCCCAACACTATTGAATTGGGACGCAGCTGGGTACAACCGAATTTTCAGCCTGCAGTAAACCCAAGAAAAGGACTATTCGCATTAGACAATATCTGGGATGGATTGGGAGCTGTTGTTTTGAATCACCCGGAGATCAAATATTTCTTTGGAAAGGTGACGATGTACCCAACGTACAACTCTGAAGCACGTGACTTCCTACTTCACTTCATGCATCATTATTTCCCGGACAAGGAAAATTTAATGCGTGCACATCATCAACTGCAACAATCATACGACAAGGCTGCTTTCGATGCAATTCTCGAAGGTCTTGACTTCAAAGAAGGATTTAAGAAATTGAATTCATTTGTTCGTGAACACGGCGAGTTTATTCCTCCTTTGATGAATATTTACATGAACCTTTCCCCAACGATGAAAACGTTCGGAACGGCGGTCAACCCAGACTTTGGAAGCGTGGAAGAAACGGCCATTCTTGTTACACTGGAAGACATCTACGAAGACAAGAAAGAGCGTCACATGCGGATTGAGGAGTAGGCACTCCACTACTGTACATTGAGCTTGTCGAAATGCACAGTATCGCAACAAAACTTATTTGAATCTACCGGCTTCTCGACAAGCTCGAAGACCTTATCAAAAAGAAATCCCGGCATTCTCACACCGGGATTTTATACTTACTACATTAAAAGTTATTGTGGACTCATCTCAAAGCAACAACCACTTTCAACTTCTTAAATATGAACGACCAAATTGTGTTGATCGATTAATTTTCTCATGTTAATCAACGCGTAGCGCATTCTTCCGAGTGCCGTGTTGATGCTAATATCTTCCATTTCAGCTATATCCTTGAAAGACATTTCTTTAAAGATACGCATAATTAGAATATCTCGTTGCGATTCCGGCAGGTGATCTATCAATCCTACCATTTGATCTTCCAACTCTTCACGTGTCAAAGACTCAAAAGCATTCTCATCGTCCTGCTTAATTGTATGGAAGATGTTGAAGTCATCGCGTTGCGAACTTGATTCTGAAATCATCTTCACCTTATTGGCTTTACGAAAATGATCAATTACCAGGTTGTGTGCGATGCGCATAGCCCATGGCAAAAACTTCCCCTCTTCATTATAATTACCCGCTTTCAATGTGTTCACAATTTTGATGAAAGCATCCTGGAAGATGTCTTCCGCCAAAGCGTTGTCACGAACTTTCATTGCAATAAAACGGTAAATTTTATCCTTGTGACGCATGAGCAAAGTCTCAAATGCTTGCTCGTTTCCATTAATGTATGCGCTAACAAGAACGCGATCGTCGATGTTTTCCATAGCCATAACTTACCTTTTTTAATAGTTTAAATCCTGAGTTCAAACTGTGTTTAGAGTAATGTTATTTCTATAGGCTATCGCGTTTTAATAATTGAATTGAATATCTAATATACGAAAATTAAATAGACTACCAAACAAGTAGAGTATTTTTTCTTCGTACACACCCTAAACGGAGCCTTCTCCAAAAGGGTTGGTAGTAAAAGTAGATTTTTTCGAATATTTTTTTGCTTCATCATTTCCCAATGCCTTTATTCGACTTCCCAACGTATGGTATCCAATACTTTAGGGTATATCTATTGCAGTCGATAATTCTTCGGTCAATTGTAATATTTGACATTTTCTCAGCTAATCCCCCTCCAATATCTATTATCTTTATGTCTTTGAGAAAAACTATTGGGTTGAAGCAGAAGGAAATTGAAATTAAGGGCGCACGCGTTCACAATCTAAAAAACATTGACGTCAAAATACCGCATGGCAAATTTACTGTCATCACCGGATTATCTGGTTCGGGTAAATCGTCACTGGCATTTGATACGTTATATGCGGAAGGACAACGACGCTATATAGAGAGTTTATCATCGTATGCACGACAGTTCCTTGGCAAACTCAACAAACCCGAGACTGATTATATAAAAGGGATTGCTCCGGCGATTGCTATTGAGCAGAAAGTAACTTCGAACAATCCACGCTCTACAGTTGGCACGAGTACGGAGATTTACGATTACCTCAAGGTTCTTTTCGCAAGAATTGGCAAAACCTACTCCCCTATTTCCGGGAATGAAGTCAAAAAGCACTCCGTAACAGATGTTGTCGATCACCTGCGCACATTAGAAGATGGTTCCAGAGCCGTTATTCTTGCTCCACTGGAAGGATTTGAAAAATACGGAAACGACCGCCAATTAGACATCCTGAAACAGCAAGGGTATGTCCGATTGTACCATAACGACGCTTTCGTTTTGATAGAAGATGTCATTGAAAAAGCGCCGAAAGACATTGCCTCTGCTCTATTGGTTGTCGATCGTATTCAGATTGACTTCGCGAATGAAGATAGCGTTTCCAGATACGGTGATTCCGTTGCTCTGGCTTTTGCAGAAGGAAATGGAACTTGCTTCGTTCTCGATATCGCGAACAATAAAATGGCCGATTTCTCCAATCGATTTGAGCTGGACGGAATGGAATTTCAGGAACCCAGCGAACACTTCTTCACATTTAACAATCCATTCGGTGCCTGTAAAACATGTGAAGGATTTGGTCAGGTGGTAGGAATTGATCCTAATCTCGTGATTCCGAATAAAGATTTGAGTCTATACGAAGGAGCGGTTGTTGCCTGGAAGGGAGACAAGATGAGCGAATATCGCGATAGATTCATAGAGCAATCATCCAAACACAACTTCCCTATTCATCGACCTATTGCGGAATTGGATGATGAACAACTGGACCTACTCTGGCATGGAGGAAAAGGCGTGAAAGGAATTTACGACTTCTTCAAATTCGTTGAGAGTAAATCGTACAAGATTCAATATCGCGTGATGTTATCCCGCTATCGTGGGAAGACCGAATGCCCTGATTGTCGCGGAACACGCCTGCGAAAAGATGCTTCTTATGTGAAAGTGAATGGGAAATCCATTACGGATATTGTATTGATGCCAGTTATTGACAGCCTTGATTTTTTCCAAAACTTAAAGCCCGGTAAATACGATGCCCAGGTCATCAAACGAATTCTTCCTGAAATTATCAATCGACTGCAATTCCTTGATGAAGTGGGTCTTGGTTACCTGACGCTGAACCGACAATCCAATTCATTGTCCGGTGGAGAATCACAACGAATCAACCTTGCGACATCATTAGGAAGTAGCCTTGTAGGTTCGATGTATATTTTGGATGAGCCATCTATTGGTTTGCACCCGAAAGACACAGAGCGATTGATCAGCGTATTGAAATCACTACGAGAGCTCGGAAACACGGTTATCGTAGTGGAGCACGAGGAAGATATCATGAAGGCTGCGGATGAAATTCTCGACATTGGTCCAAAAGCTGGAATTTATGGTGGTGAAGTTGTGTTTCAGGGACCACACAAGAAGTTGATTAAGGCAAAAAACAGTCTTACCGCAAAATATTTAACAGGAACAGAAGAAATCCCGGTGCCAAAACAACGCAGAAAAGGAAAGAATAAGATTTCCATTGTTGGAGCGCGCCAAAACAATTTACAGCATATCGATGTAGACTTCCCATTGCATCAATTGGTTTGTGTAACTGGCGTAAGTGGATCAGGGAAATCTACTCTGGTTTCAGAAATATTGCTCCCTGCTGTTCGAAAAAAAATGGACATTTACGGAGACAAGCAAGGAGATTTCAAATCTATTTCTGGAGATTTTGCACACGTGAAAGCAATTGAGTTTGTGGATCAGAATCCTATTGGAAAATCGTCTCGATCGAACCCGATTACGTACGTAAAGGCATTCGACGATATCCGTGATTTATTCGCTCGTCAACCTTTGGCTCAAACACGCAATTACAAACCAGGATTTTTCAGTTTCAACGTTGAAGGCGGTCGTTGCGAAGTATGCGAAGGAGAAGGTGTCATCACCGTTGGAATGCAGTTTATGGCTGATGTACAATTGACCTGCGAAAATTGCCATGGAACCAGATACAAAGCTGAAACCTTAGATGTTAAATACGAAGAAAAGTCGATCGCGGATATCCTTCAAATGGACATTCAATCCGCCTACGATTTCTTCAATGCAGCGGAAGGTCGGATAGAACAAAAAATTGCAGCGAAGATTGAACCACTGGTAAAAGTTGGTTTAGGATACTTGCAGTTAGGACAGGCATCTAGCACCCTCAGTGGCGGTGAGGCACAACGAATTAAACTGGCTTCGTTCCTCGCAAAAGGAACATCCAGCCCTGCTACCCTGTTCATTTTTGACGAACCAACAACAGGATTGCACTTTCACGACGTAAATAAATTGATCATCGCATTTAACGAGTTGATAGCCGCCGGACATTCGATCATTGTAATTGAACACAATCTCGACGTAATCAAATGTGCTGATACTGTTATCGATCTTGGTCCTGGCGGAGGAAATGCAGGTGGACAACTTGTCTTCTCAGGAACTCCAGAAGAATTGGTGAATTGTAAAGAAAGTGCCACAGGAATGTACTTGAAGGAAAAATTGAACTAACCTAAAATGAACTGCTATGAGCGTCTGGTCTGAAACTGTAATGATAGATGCACCGATTGATTTGGTGTTTGAGACGATTTCCACTCCCGAGAAATTTATGGAGGCGGTTCCTCACATTAAATCCATTGAATTTCTGACAAAACAACGATCCGGTCCGGGAACACGCTTCAAGGAAACCCGATTGATGGGGAAACGAGAAGCTTCAACGGTTTTGCAAATCATGGATCAGGAAAAGAATTCCCACATTCGAATGGTTTCCAAAGCTGGAGGCACTACCTGGGACTCGACTTTTTCTACGGAAGCAGAAGAAGATGGCGTTCAATTGCGATTGGTTATGACAGCAGTTCCGAGTAATTTTTTAGCCCGAATGTCCATTCGTATGATCAAAGGAATGCTAGAGAAATCCTTGAAGAAAGACATGCTTGCGGTCAAGGAATATTGTGAATCGCAACAATAGCGTTTTTACTCGGTCTGTCCAGCATAAATCTTCCCGCTGTGATTTATGGCATATCGGAAATTGCAGAACCTATCGTAACCAATTTTCTCACAGATTAGCCAACCATACTTATCGTGTCCGGAATCTTTAATGCGAATTCCAATATACAGCCCGCCAATATTTGAGGCTTCCTTGTTCCACTCTTCCTTTCGAGAAATTAATTCTCCCTTTTTAAAGAATTTGCTTCCAGAGTTACCATTTTGCGCCACATAAAAACGATCATCCAAACATTCTATTTTTTGTTTGTATTTGTATTGAACATGTGGTGTTGGACTCCATGGCTCATGTCTTATCCAAATTTTGATATCATTGACCCCATCCTTGTCAATATCGACAAAAGTATGAGCGCTTGAATCACTAGGAATTTTCTCTTCCCAATTCCACATCGTCCCATGTTGACGAACAGTGTAAAGGGTGTCTCCCTCTAAAAATGTTCCTACTTCTATATCGGCATGCTTTCCCTGCTGACATGAACCAATTAGCTGCATCATCAGGATAGGAATAGCTAATAAAAACAAAGAAACAGAAGACAATCTTTTATTCATTTGAAGCATGTTTAATAGAAAAACGAGATCATTTTCTCATACGTTGAAAATAAAAAAATACATTTTCCGGTTACCTTTTGCTCTCGAGATGCATTAATAGAAAAAGGAGGCTCCTACCAGCCGACTAAAAACTTCTATTATGGTAATAGCAATTATTGCACTCGTATTAATTTCTTTTACAACTATCACCTCAACCGCTCAAGATTTTGAGTACAACGTATTATATGATTCCGACAAATCGGACATCAAGGAAATCCATCAGGAGAATATTCGTGAGTTGTTTAAAAACACTTCTGTCGCTGATATTTCCGGAATAACCCTAATCGGACATACGGATAGCGATGCTTCCGAAGATTACAACCTCAATCTTTCTAAAGATCGTGTGCAAGGAGTGAAAGATCTTCTTACTGACCTTGGGATTCCTGAAAATCTCCTTTCGAGTTCATTTGTGGGGGAATCAGAACCGAGGGAAAGCAATGCTACTTCAGAGGGAAAACAAGCGAATCGACGGGTTCAGATTTTGATTCGATTAAAGCCGATTCCAGAACCGGTTGAACCTGTTATTGAAGAACCAGCTGAACTTTCCGAGGCAGACACTTTGATTGAACTCCCTAATGGAGGAAAATACAAGATCAATTTATGTGCCTATCGAAATAACCCTGGTTGCGTTAAAATCAATGAAATCTATTCAGCCGAATCCATGGCAGAAGCCGGCTTGAATACGATGTCTGAAGATGGCGAAGTATTGATTTCAGCCGGAATGGTGGAGTTTGACATCTGCGATGGGGTTGAAGTTAAATTCTACCTACCCATACGCGAAACATGCGAAACGGATGGCATGACCCTGTGGCAATTAAAAGAAGACGGCACATGGCAGGAAACATCTCGCGATGAACTCAAACCTGTTGTTGTAGATGGTCAAACCTACTTTGAATTGGGATTATCCGGAAGTAGGACACTTAATTGCGATAGACGTCCACCAAAACAACCACGTCGTGTTAAATATCGAAGAGCGAGATTTAAAGTCAAACGAAAAACAGGGATGCACCTTGAGTCCGTGACCCTGTATTGTAACTGTCCATTTAAGGGAGCAAAACTAAAATCGAAACGGAACAAAGGCCGCAAAGTCGTTTATAAGCATGTTAAAAAGGTATGTTGCCCGGATATGCTCGTAATGATTGAAGCCATTACCTCTTCCGGTGACACTGTTTTTATAAGCGAACGCCCTCTGACGGAACTAGAAGGAAATACGTTTCTGGGGAATTGCCCAACAACCGTAAGAAAACAATTCCTGTTCATTCGAACCAGAAACAAAGAAATACACCGCAAGTACAAACTCCGGGAAGAAGACTTTGTGAAACAACTTTAATTAGGTGAATCTGTCGGGATGGAAGTTAATCGACCGTGAGAGGTTTCTGATATTTATTAGTCATCTCCATTTGCATCGGAAACCTGGCCGCAAATGGCTTCCATCTTGATAGGTTTGTTACTACGAAACAGTCTCTTCCGGATCAATCTCTGCAAATTCCATTTTCTCGGTCTTCGCGACGACGGCTGAAACGGTAGCATCACTCGTAACATTGATCACTGTACGACACATGTCCAGAATTCGATCCATCGGAAGCACGATTGCCACCCACATTGGATTCAATCCAACCGACTCTAAAACGATCATTAGCATAATCAATCCTGCTCCAGGAACTGCTGCTGCTCCAATCGAAGCCAGAGTAGCCGTAAGAACGATACCCAATTGTTGCATGATGTCCAGATCGACGTCGTGATACTGCGCCAGAAAGATTACCGCAACCGCCTGATACAAAGATGTACCGTCCATATTTACTGTAGCTCCAATCGGAAGTACGAAATCCGTTGATTTCTCGGAAACTCCCAATCCTTTGGTTACACGGTTGATTGTCAATGGTAAGGTTGCAGCACTGGAACTGGTGGAAAAAGCCAGAAATTGCGCTGGACTCATCTTATTAAAGAACGTTCGATAGGAAATCGGGACGCCGAAAATGCGAAGCAACAAAGGATAGAACAGGAACATTAGAATTGCCAATCCGAGTACTACTACCAATGAATATCCAATCAACTGAGCGAAGATTTCCAGCAATTTATCCAGACTATCAGCCGAACGTGCCAATACACCTGCCATCAAACAGAACACAAAGAACGGGGCTGCAATCATTATGAGGTTCACCATTTTGATGAAGACATCGTTCATTCCCTCAAAGAAGTTAACCACTCCTTCCGACCTGCTGGTTTTGGGCAATAACGCCAGTGAAAAACCAAACATCAAGGCAAAAACGATGACCTGAAGCATGAATCGTCCGTCTCCCATTGCCACAACTATGTTGCTCGGAACCATGTCTACTAATGGTTGCAACGGTCCATCACCCGTTTTAGCCGCATTTGCTTTGGCTCGTTTTTCCTCGGCTTTTTTGTATTCATCCGAATTTTTTGACTCATCAATCGCCTTTTCCGCCTTGCTAATTTGCGCCGGAGTTGCAGACTCTAATTCGTGTCGACCATCTTTGATATCGACTTTAGCATTCTCAGCCCAAATTTCGTATTGTAACCTTCGATTGATCCGGGTATCCTCATTAGATATCGTTCCAGGCTGTAAAACATTCACAAGAAGCAGTCCCATGGTAATAGAGACAATAGTAGTAACCAGATACAATCCCAGCGTCTTCCCTCCTATTCGCCCTAGCAAACGTGGGTCTCCCATTCCAGCAACTCCCGTAATAATGGAGAATAGCACCAATGGTACAGCAATTAACTTAAGCGCATTGATGAATATTTTACCAAATGGATCAATCCAATCCTTCGTGAAGTCGTTCCAATGAAAATATCCTGATACAATTGCCCACACAACGCCTAGTGCCATGGCAATCAATATCTTCCAATGCAAAGCCAATTTTCTCATAGCCGTAAATGTAGCGAATTGAATTATTAATGTTGAATGAAGAATTACGAATTGCCGCAATAAATAACGAATTCCACAGTTTCATTGTTTAGAACTTCTTGAATGCGAAATTTGGTCAGTTCAAGATAATTCGTATCATTGTACCACGATTTGCTCATCAGTAGCAAAGCTGAAATTCTCAGAATTAGATTACCCAACAAGATTTAGTTTCACATCCCTATTTATGGACAAAAAAGAATTGGAAGGCAAAAAGGTTGCCGAATTACGAGAAATTGCAAAAGCCGCAGGAGTTGATGCTACTTCACTGAAAAAAGGTGAAATAGTAGAAAAACTTCTTGCTACTGGGTCGGTTTCAAACGACTCTCAGGCTGCACCGGATTCGGAGCCAGCGGAAAAACCAAAACGCAAACGTGCTCGTCGCAAAGTCATGAGCGAAGACGCTGAAGGTCAACCGAGCCTATTCAAAGAAGGAGATAAAGAAGGGGACGCATCGACTAGCTCAGCGGAAACAACTGAAACTGCTCAACCTAAAAAGAAAAAAGCCGATATTAAATCGGAACTTTTGGCAAAAGCCGCAGCGAAAGCAGAAGAAGTTGGAGCCAAACCAGCTCAGGCAGAAACTCCGCAGAATCAGCCTCAAAACCAGGGGCAGAACGAAGGACAAAATCAAGGTCAGAATAGAGGACAAAATCAAAATCGACAAGGGAATCAAAACAGCGGACGTAGCAACCGAAATGATCGAAATGATCGCAATGATCGTAACGACCGCGGAAACAGAAACAACAGAAACAGCGGGAACAATCAGCGCCAGATTTCAAAAGAAGAAGAGGAAAAATACAACCTCGTTGGAATTGTAGCAGCTGAAGGTGTATTGGAAGTAATGCCTGACGGATATGGATTCTTACGTTCGTCCGACTACAACTATCTTCCTTCCCCAGACGATATTTACGTATCTCAAAGCCAGGTAAAATTATTCGGTTTGAAAACTGGAGATACAGTAACCGGAACGATTCGACCTCCACGTGAAGGAGAGAAATTCTTCCCATTGGTAAAGGTAGAGTCAATCAATGGTCGACCACCATCTTACATTCGAGATCGTGTTCCTTTCCAGTACCTCACGCCATTGTTCCCGGATGAGAAATTCAAATTGACAGGACACGCACAAGAGACAATGTCTACACGTGTTATGGATCTTTTCGCTCCTATTGGTAAAGGTCAGCGTGGAATGATCGTAGCCCAGCCAAAAACGGGTAAAACGATGCTCTTGAAAGACGTAGCTAACGCTATTGCGGCAAATCATCCTGAAACATATTTGATCGTATTGCTTATCGATGAGCGTCCGGAAGAGGTAACTGACATGGCTCGTTCTGTGAACGCAGAGGTAGTTGCTTCGACTTTCGATGAACCAGCAGATCGTCACGTAAAAGTGGCCAACATGGTATTGGAGAAAGCAAAACGTATGGTTGAATGTGGACACGATGTGTGTATCCTACTCGATTCCATTACACGTCTGGCTCGTGCCTACAACACGGTTTCACCAGCTTCTGGTAAAGTACTATCGGGAGGGGTTGACGCAAATGCACTTCACAAACCAAAACGATTCTTCGGATCGGCTCGTAAGATCGAAAACGGAGGTTCACTTTCCATCCTTGCAACTGCTTTGACAGAAACAGGATCAAAAATGGATGAAGTAATCTTTGAGGAATTCAAAGGAACAGGTAACATGGAATTGCAGTTGGATCGTAAGATTTCCAACCGTCGTATTTACCCAGCGATCGATATTATCTCTTCAGGTACACGTCGAGAAGATTTGTTGATGGACAAAGACGTACTTCAGCGCGTTTGGTTGATCCGCAAGTTTATTGCCGACATGAACCCTGTAGAAGCGATGGAGTTCCTGAAAGAACGAATGGACAACACAATGTCAAACGAGGAATTCCTCGTAACAATGAATAGCTAAGATGCGCGTAACCGTTCTCACCGGATTAATTTGTTCAGCAATATTCATTATTGTGAAGATGATTTTCTTCTACACGCAGCAAGATGGCTATGATATCACAGCATTGGTATTAATCAACCTGTTCCTGCTAATAGCAGCCATTGGTGTTGGTTTGTTCTTGCAAAAAATGCGTGATACGGAAGAAAGCACCGGGCTTCGGGACATTAAAAACGGAATGACTGCCGGAGTTCCTTATGCAGTTATCGTTGGTGTTTTTCTGTACTTCTATTACGCTAAAATTCACCCTGAATACAATGAGCATAAATTGGCAGAACGCGAGTATGCCATTGACAATGATTTGAATTCTCCCGGAGGTCTGGCGAAAATCAAGAAAGAAAATCCAGAGTTTGAAGTACTCTCGAAAGAAGAGATCAAAAAACAAGCGATGGACAATGCCAGAGGCGCTTTGAGTGCTTCATCCACAATGACATTGACACTTTTAGGATTGATTGTAATGTCTGCAATGAACAGCATTTTCATTACGATTATTTATCGTCGTATTGTTTTCAGAACACCGAGGCGACCGGAAACGCTGGACCCACCTTCTAAGTAGGACTATGAGAATTCGACTGTTCATCCTGATATTTCTTGCAGTAAATTCCGTTTACAGTCAGGATTCTATTTCTATTACTGCCTTGAATCTTCCCAATTCCCATTACAAGGTTCATTCGAAGACATTCCAAAGTACTATTGTCAAAGTCTACGATGAAAATGATCCCCAGAAGAAAACAATCTTCTATGACGACCATTACGACACGATAATCAATGTTAATCATATTTATAATGGTGCGTTAACCGATCAAAACTGGATTCCTTTCGTCTTTACTTACGATACGTTAGAAATGAAAGATCCGACTACAGGGAAATACTTTGAGAACTCCGAAGACCTTGCAGTTCATGGCTTTAATAAGAACAACTATTACTCCATAGATTCGGTAAGTAGCTCTGCGATGAACTCAGTTTGGAAATTCCGTATGAAACGTGGAATGCAGAACTTTTACGACCAATCAAGAATTCCTTCGTTTCAAATGGCTATTGGCGACACTGCAGAGATTACGAAATCCATTAACAATGTAGGCGGTCCATCAGCCCCCTCCATGGCAATAAAGTATCGGTATATTTTTACAGACATTCGTGATGGAATAGCCTTTTTCACGATTGAGACCGTTGCAGAACTGGGCGACTACAAAGGTGAATTTGAATCATTTAATATTACTGGGACAGGAGAGTTTCAATATCATATTGAGCACCGAAACATCGAATACCTCGAGATTGAAGCAAATGCCGAAGGAAAGAAGATTAAGGGTAGCGAAATTGGTGTTTTCATTAACTCGACTATCGTGAAAATGCACTCGGAATACCTTGGTAATAATCTCAGGTAGCGCATTCAACTAAAAAAAGGGCAAACCTTTCGGCTTACCCTTTGAACTTGTAACTCATCTATCTTATTAACTCAGTCTCTACTTAAAGAAGTTGATGTAAGATTTTTCCGCACTTAAATGCACTGGCTCAGGAAATTCTCCGTGTACAACCAATACGTTTTCGTGTCTGTGTTCCAATGATTCCAGTTTCTTACGGTTCAATAGCAATACAGATGTATGACCATGATGATCCATAGTATCCAGAATTGTTTCATCGTTAAAATCACACTGCCAGTGGATTTCCGAACAGTTCTCTGCGTAAGCCAATTCTACCGTCGGCATCTGGTAATAGTGGTGTTCTCCAATTCCTGACAAGTTGAAAACCAAGCGCAAGAATCCTCCTTCGATGACCAATTGCTCATCTGTAACTCCCATCTCTTTTAAACTTATCTTTCCTGCCTTCGGCGCATCAAATGCGATGCTGATTTCTCCTGGTGTAATGTCAACTATTTGTCCCATTCTAATTATATGTTTTAAGCGTTCACTCAAAGGTGCGCAATTATCGCTCATAAAAACATGATGTAAGTCAGTGATTGAAATGAGAATCGACAGGATATAATCTACTAAGCTCGAGTTAAGATCGCAACGCTTTTACCGAAGCTTCAGCGAAGACTCACGGAAATAATCACAAAAGTCCTTGAGAGATAAAAGAAATATTAGGAACTTCGCGGTTTATTCCATTTTGATCGTATATGAATACTTCAATTGAACTCATGGCTCCGGCAGGAGGATTTGATTCTTTACAGGCTGCACTTGAAAACGGCGCTGACTCCGTTTACTTCGGGGTCGACCAACTTAATATGCGCGCCCGTGCTACCATGAACTTTACCCTTGGTGATCTTGAGGAGATTGTAGAACGATGCGAAAAATTCGGTGCAAAATCCTACCTGACGGTAAATACGATCATTTACAATCACGATTTGTCATTAATCAAGACCATTGTTCAGCGAGTTAAGGAATCAGGGATTACCGCCATTATTGCTTCTGATCAGGCAGTCATTGGTTACGCTAAATCCGAAGGTGTCGACGTACACATTTCAACGCAGGTAAACGTAACGAACATAGAAACAGTGAAGTTTTATTCATTGTTTGCAAACGTAATGGTTCTTTCACGCGAGTTGAGTTTGCGCCAGGTACAGGAGATTTGCGAAGGTGTTGTTAAGGAAGATGTTCGCGGTCCGAATGGTGAGTTGGTACGTATCGAAGTATTTGGACACGGAGCGCTCTGTATGGCAGTATCCGGAAAATGCTACCTAAGTCTTCACACAACAAATTCCTCGGCAAACAGAGGTGCTTGTGTGCAGAATTGTCGAAGAAAATACAAAGTAATCGATCTGGAAGACGGTCACGAGTTGGAACTGGACAACGAATACATCATGTCTCCAAAAGACTTGTGTACCATTGATTTCCTGGATCAACTGGCGAATACTGGAATTTCCGTATTGAAGATCGAAGGGCGTGGACGTGCACCAGAATACGTTGCTACGGTAATTAAATGCTACCGCGAAGCAATCGATTCATTAAAAGAAGGAACGTACACGAAGGAAAAAGTAGCCGAATGGATGGCTGAGTTGGAAAAAGTATATAACCGAGGATTCTGGGGAGGATATTTCCTGGGGCAGGAATTGGGAGAATGGACGGATGCCAGCGGTTCCAAGGCAACTCAGAAGAAAGTATTCCTCGGGAAAGGCATGCATTACTATTCGAAAGCGAAAATCGGGCAGTTTAAAATTGAAGCCCAGCAATTGCGCAAAGGAGATCAGATTCTCATTACCGGACCAACAACCGGGGTAATTGAAACAACTGTGGAATCCATGCGGGTTGATGATCAGGAAGTTGATGTTGCATCACGCGGATCGGAAGTTACTTTTACCATCGATGAAGTGATTCGTGCATCTGACAAACTATACAAAGTTGTTCCATCGGAAGAAGTGACTGATTAATGGTTGTAATCACGCATCAAAGAGACAAGTGCATCGGCTGCAATTATTGCGTTGAACTGGCGTATGATCAATGGCGCATGTCGAAAAAAGACGGCAAAGCTACTCTGCTAAACGCCGAGAACAAACGTGGTTTTCATACACTTCGCACGAACGACCACGAAACTTATGATAACAACGTAAAAGCGGCAGAAGCCTGCCCTGTGAATATTATTAAGGTTAAAATAGTCTGAGCATTTTAGTCGTGTGATGTGATATCCATTCATTCTTTTCCTTAGCCACTCTGCACCGAAACCACCTGAAAAGGAAATCAAGGGAAATTCCTATTGAAAAGATGGATTCGAAAACTTCGTATATTTACGCAGATGTGCGCAATTTTTCACGTATATATACGCTTTTATTTTTAACTCCATTTCTGTAGGTTTGATTATAACCGATATAATAACCACTAAATGAAATTAGAAAAACAAGCCCCTCCGGTTCATCAAAACACAAATGCTCAACAAAATCAAGTTGCAAAACAAGCGATAAGTTTTGCTGAAGCCGCAAACATGAGAAAAGAGGCATTGGCTGGACTATCTCATAGTGAAATGGATTTTTCCACTGGAATGCAACCTCAACAAACAGCGACGTTTAGCCAGGCAATATCTCCTGAACATCGGAGGTACTACAATCTTACAATACACCAAGATGCGGAAGTATTACTCCCTTACAAGAACAATCTTTTTCCTGCAGGTGTTAAGGACCCTAAGGGCATTGGGGTAGGAAATTACTTCATGAAAAAAGGATCAACGTTAGAATTAGTAGGAAGAGACGAAAAGCATCCTAATAAGGTTATTGTTAGGACAATGGAGGTACACTATAGAAATGCAGCTGGCCAAATTCTCACAGCACCCGGAGCAGGTTGGTCGATGTTTTATATTGACACCAATAAAACCAACCTCAACGCCCCGAAATCCAAGATTGATAATCAGCAATCAGCAGTACAAGACCTTCAGGTTTTTAAGGATTCGGTTTTAGCACAACAGCTTCTAAATTTTAAAATTCACATGCGTGAGTATGGGGAGCGTTATCGAAAAGCATGGAATAAGTTTCAAGAGACCTTAAAGAAGGATGCAATAGAATCGCAGAAGAAAGAACAACAGTTATGGATTCTTGTTTCAATGATTACCGCGGGGTCTCTCGGCTGGATTGGAGAAGCTTTCGGTACTTCGGCTAAGTTTGCAAAATTTTTATTACCTGGACTTGAAGATGCTGTCCAGGCTGGGTTTGCAGGAGAAATCGCTCTTGCCTCAGCCCAACCTCCGATTACAGATGCTCTGGTAAGTGTACACCCTGATAATCTTTACCGTGAAATAGAAGCCAAACTAGACCTTTTTACAGACCAAACAAACATTTACGTTGGTCAAATCATTAGTGATGTGCAAAAATCACCGGCAACTACTGATAGAGTAGAATTAATGCTCAGCATCTTTAGGTGGTATAGCGCGAATGTTATCTCAAAGACAATTAATGAAAAACCTAACTGGGCTCTTTTCCAAAAAATGATTGAGAAGAATTTGTGGGCGTCATGGCTAATTGATAAAGAAACTCCAAGTTATACGGAATATTACAAAATGTTTTCAGGTTTTGGAACTATTGATTATAATTATGGATGGAGTCATATCGGAGGGAATGCGCAAAAACGACTCAATGAACTGGGATATAATTGGGGATGGGAAGGAGGTATTAAGCAAGCTGAATTCTTTGGAACTGATACGAGTAAAGCCCATTCTCTTCCGACAGAAGGAAAACCTACCGAAAAGACAATTACTTATGAAGGTAGTCAATCAACAATGAGAGCTGTAAAATGGGCAAAATACCTACAGCATCGATACAAGAATAATCCTTTCCAATTTAAATAGATGAAACACCTATATATTATATCAGTTTTACTTATCTTTTTAATCTCTTGTGGAGAAAAGGATAAAAGTCCTCCGAAGACAACTGTATATCGTTCGGCAGGTGGGACATCTTTGACTTTACCAGACTATGTTTATGAAGATTCATTACTTAGGCATCTTGCAGTTCAAGACTCAGATTTAGAGAAAATATCATCAAGGATTACTGAACTTAAATACCTTGAAGTCGTCTATTTGAATGGTAATAATCTTACTTCAAAGTCAATCGGATACCTTTGGGAGATACCTAACTTGAGACAATTATTTCTATTTGGCAATAATCTTGATAGACTATCAAATAAGGAAATCTCCTGCCATAAACTAGAGTCTTTAGACCTGAGTAATAATAATTTGAAAGAATTACCTAAGTTAAACTTACCAAAATTGGAGGTCTTAAATCTAAGAAAGAATCAATTTGAAACCTTTCCAAAACAAATATGCGATCTTGAAAAACTAGAATCACTAACTATTGGGTTTAACCCACTCAGTGAGTTACCAATGTGTATATCATCACTTAAGAACTTGAAATATTTAAGCTTAAGTAATGATTCATTAAATTCTCTGCCGCATGAAATTGGTGACCTGACGAATCTTGAGAGCCTTGACCTCAGAAACAATCAGCTGACGAGTTTACCGAAAGAAATGAAAAATGCTCAGAATCTTAAGGAATTGGATATTGGTTATAATAATTTTACTGAAATTCCTCCTTGTCTGTATTCTATACCAAATATTGAACGCATTGTTCTCAAAGGAAACCCTATTGATGAAGAGCAGATTACAAAACTTAGAAATGCAAGAGCTGATGTAAAGATTATCTTTTACCCATAATTACACAGGACGAAAATGCATCTCAATGTTTCGTTTTTAAATAGTACTTGTAAATTTCCACCTTATCAGACTCGAAGACCTTGACTAAGTTCATGTTGTAGAATACCACCATCCTCTCATTATAAAATAATTCATGAAGTGCTGAACCTTTCTTGAATAGCAAGACACCTCTATTGTGTCTTTGAACTCTTAACCTCAGGTTGTAGACGTCTAATTGTGCATTGGAAGCCCCATTCACCAGGAACAATTGCTTCTTGTTCACTCCCGACTCTAGTGCCAAATAGTACGAAGACTCCCAATTGATAAAGTCGATAACCAATCCATCGTTCTCCTTCAGATTCTTCGTCAAGGTTTCCTTTAAACTCACCACGCTTTGATCGTGCAAACGAGGAACTCCCGCTAATCCTTTGTATGAAATATCCCGAAAATGTCCGAGCGCATGGTGTGTTGAAGTACCGTCAGGAAAAACTTTCGCATAATTCGGTCTTCCCCAAAAAATAGAAAGCGGTAATAATGAAAGAATCCCAATTTTCGTGATCCACAAAAGAAGCTTGCTCTCCAATTGCCAAAGCAACGCGAGCATTGGGAGCGAGAATACAATTAAGGTTCCTGTAAATCGATGCTGCGTTAATAAAGTTCCGTTATGGCTTTTATAGACAAACACGATGAGGACAAACAAAAACACACCTCCCCAGCGCCACTTTTGCCAATTAAATTGTTTGGTTCGAATTAACCTGAACATCCCGATCAACAAGACTACCACCAAAATTGGAGAGAAAAGAAAAAGCCAGGATGCCGGAAAAAAGAACCATCGGAGAAGTAAAATATCTCTTGGCAGATACGAATTGACTCCCTCTTTAACAATATTCCAATCGTATGCTCCGGATAGACCATAGAAGAAATCCTGATGTGCCAGGTAGTTTCCAATCATCCAAAATGCCGGAAACAACATTCCAACAATCCAAAAAACAGCCGTTGTTTTCCAGGCTTTTTGTAGCACTCCGAAGCCCGTAAATACAGCAAACAACATCCAACCTTCGTAGCGGAATCCGCAAGCTAAGGTCATGAACACACCCGCCCAAAATGCTGCTTTCAAACTATCTTCTCTCCATGATTTACTCAAAGAGTTCATGCAAAGCAACAGGAGCAGAATAAACGGTGTTCCTGAAAGCGTATGATAACTATTTCGGAAAAGTATTGGAGATAGTACCAGTGCCAAGGAAATCCAAAATGCGGCACGTTCATGAAATTCTCGCTTAATGAAATGATACATCGGGATCGCCGATAAAGAAGAAAGGAGCATCGAGATCAATATTGGCGTTGTTTGGTGATCGCCGGTAATCCCAACTATGACCCCATAAAAGTATTGGTGCAAGGGCGGCCAAACTCCTTCTGAAATCCAGATAGGGTTCTCCCACCATTCCTGCGCCATGAAGATTCTGGTGACTGCATCAGCATCCACGACCTGAGTGAATGGCAGCAAGATCAATCGCAGCAACAAGCCAACTAAGACTAACGATGCAAGAGGGTGTGTATTAATGACTTTTTTCATCGAAATCCAGTTTCATCTTCGAGCGTGTAGGCAATGATCATTCCAACAAAAATCAGCACAACAATTATTACTGCTATTACAAACAAAATCAAGCTGACCTTTATGAATTCTTGAAACCAATGTCTTTTCTTCAAAGTTTTTCGGTTAATTCCACTCCCAAAGCCTCATAATCTATCCCATCAAAATTACCGGATGACATCATCAGCAACACCTTGTTGTTCCAGTCATGCGAATGAATGAAATCCAGAACATCTTTCGTTTCATTCACGACTTGAACCTCTCCACCAAAACCGGAAGCTACCTGTTCCTTCGTGATCGGTTCCAACTTCTTGTGCGCCACCACTTCCGGGCTGAAATACACTAAGGCATCGTCGGCAGCATTCATTGCTCCTTCATACTCTGGCAAGAACTCTTTTTTCAAGGATGAGAATGTGTGCAATTCCATACATGCAATCACCTCTCTGTCGGGATATTGCTCTTTTACAGCCTTTGTTGTAGCTTGAAGCTTCGAAGGAGAATGAGCAAAATCTTTGAACATGGTAAATCCGTTGGTTTCAGTCACCTTTTGCAAACGCTTGCCCGCTCCGGTGAAAGAATGCATGGCAACGAGAAAATCGTTTGGTGAGATCCCCATAGCTTCTCCAACACGCATGGCTCCCATTAAATTCTGAAGGTTATGAGCACCGAAAATTTTCATTGGGTAGTCTTTACCTTCGAAATGCACTAAAGTTCCGTTATCGGTAACCTCATAATCCGGGGTTCCATAAGAAACAGCATTTACGGTGCTCTTGTACTTCTCCCCTAGTTTTGCTACTTCTGCATCATCAGAATTGAATACAAATGTTCCGTTTGGCTCAATCTGCTGACAAAAAATATCGAATTGCTCTACGTAATTATCGAAAGTTGGAAACACATTGATATGATCCCATGCGATACCACTAATGATGGCGATATCCGGCTTGTATAAATGAAACTTCGGACGTCTATCGATAGGTGAGCTCAGGTATTCATCTCCTTCCAAAATCATGATGGGTGCGTCAGGCGTTATTTTCACCATGCAATCGTATCCTTCCAACTGCGCTCCAACCATGTAATCTACATTGAGATCCAATGCGTTCACCACGTGAAGAATCATTGAAGTAATGGTTGTTTTTCCATGAGAACCTCCAATTACAACGCGCGTTTTGTCCTTACTTTGCTCATACAGGTATTCGGGATACGAATAGACTGGAATCCCCTTTTCTTTTGCAGCGATTAACTCCGGATTGTTCTCTCTTGCATGCATCCCAAGAATGACGGCATCCAGATCATCTGTGATTCTTTCAGCGTTCCAACCAATTTGATCAGGTAAAATCCCTTCTCGGTCCAGGCGTGATCTTGACGGTTCAAAAATTTCATCATCCGAACCAGTGACTTGCATTCCTTTTCGACTAAGCGCAATGGCTAGATTATGCATGGCGCTACCACCAACAGCTATAAAATGAACTTTCATCCTTTTCGTTTCAATAATGTGTAAAAATCCAGAAGTACCGGGAGGATAAGAAATATCGTTCCGTAATCGGTAATGTTATGGAATAAAACTGCGCTCTCTTCAGATGCCATAAACGTGGGAAGCATTGCTGATGCCAGCCCGATATAATACAGCCAATCCCACCAGTTTCTGCTTTTAAACAACCATCGCTTCAATACCTGAACGAGAACATAACAAAGAAATAGGAACATGAGGTCTCTCGGCAAAATACGAATGGATTCCAATTGCTCTGTCTGCCAATAGTAGCGTACAATAATAACTGCAAAAGTCAGAAGACTTGCCAGTAATACACCATGAAATAATCTTGAAGACCGCATGATTTCTTTTCGTGAAAAATACACAGAAACCACCAGCAATTCCGGGGTGGAATCGAACACTTTCACACAGCGGAATGCGGAAAACCTACTTGAGGTACTTTTTGAAACCTTTGCTCATTTTACGCTGAATGTTTCCGGAACCATCATCGTAGAGAAGGTAAATATCAAGTCTAAGCTTTGGATGCGATTGAACAAACTTCATTGATTTCTCCACCCCCATGACCATAAATGCCGTGGCATATGCGTCTGCCTCTGCACAGGAATTGGCAATCACAGTTGCACTCAATAACGAATGCTGAACCGGCTTTCCGGTATTAGGATCGATCGTATGAGCGTACTTGACACCATCTTTAACATAAAACTTACGATAGTTTCCACTGGTTGCAATTGCTTTGTTTGAGATATTGACCACATTCTCCAGCACACGCTTGCCTTCCTTCTGATTTGGAGAGTCAATTCCAATGCGCCAATCTTTGTTCTCTCGGTTCTTTCCGTGAACGACAATTTCCCCACCAATCTCAACATAATAATCTTTGATTCCCTTGCGCGTCAAATAGGCTGACAACACATCCACCGAATAACCTTGCGCAATAGCGTTGAAGTCGATGCGGAATTCTGAATTGGTTTTGAATAAAACATTGAATCCTGCGGCTCCATCATGATTGTTTGCATAGAAATACCTGGAACTATTGAAACCGACATTGTTTCTCAGGGAATCCAATTTGGAATCAGAAGGTGTACTCAAAGCATCTCCAAAGAATCCCCAGGCTTTCACCAAAGGATAAACAGACGGATCGAAAGCTCCATGGGTTAACCTGCAAACTTCCTGACTTTTTCGCATTAACGTTTCGAACTGCCCGGTGTGATCCATGAAAGTCACTGTGTCAAAGCCACCATTGAACATCCCGATAACCGAGCTATCGATGTAGCTGGAGAAAAGCATATCGAAATCATGTAAAATGGAATCCAGATCCGACTTAGTAATATTTCCTTTAGGATCGTTCAGGATAATACCATAGGTTGTCCCCTGCGTATTCCCGCGGATTTCATTCCATCCTTCTTTCGTTGATTGATCTGAATTATTTGAAGTACACCCTACAATCAGGCTACTTAGTATGAGTAACAAGGTGAGGACCTTGTGTTTCAGAGTTCCAAACATGTTCTGTTACAGCTGTTCCGTTTTTAGAATATGTGATACCAACTCGTGACTGAGTTCTAACGTAAACATCAGCGTGTCCGTCAATTACAACGACTCTTCGAGTTACCACAGCGACCATTAATCCATTTGGATCGTTTTGAGAGAAGTTTTCTTCAGTTACTCCTTCCGGATATTCTTCTCCCAGAGAATTAGCAACCTTCACTTTCTTTTCAGGAGAATTGTCAACCTTGCTAATCTTGCTCGCGCTATCGTATAACTCGTCTTTATTGGCGTCTTCACGATCCTGAGCATCACGATTTGTCACTCTTTTTGAATCTCCTAATAACTCCTGATTCTTGGACTGTTTCGTTGTGGATGATTTGGTGTTCTCGTCGTTCTCCAATGCGATGTTATCAACCTGCTTCTGAACTCCCATTCGTTCATCTTCATCGCTGATATCACTATTAACTTCTACCTGAGTATTGATGATATCCTTATTCGAATACGCCTGATCCAAATCTTTCCCTGCTCGCTCCGCATTAGCATCAGCAAGTTCCTTTTCTCCGTCTTTCAACACTTCTACAGATTCAACGCGGTTGTCATCCATTCCGCTCATATTGGCGCGCGTCTTTTCTTCGTAAGCTTGAATCTGCACATCGGCTTGAATGGCAAAGGTACGCTCGTCTGCATTTTGTTCATCGTTTCTGTCGTTAATCTCTTCTTCAAGATCGTACAACTTAACGCCATTCTGCATAATTGATTCCTCGTCTTCTTTGGCTTTGGTTGTATATTTCTTTTCAATATCAACAATTGCCAAATTAGCGTCCCAAACATCAACAGATTCAGATGATCCCAAATCGTAATTTGCCGTTTCGATTTCGGTATTAATAGCTTTTACCTCTTCGTTGTTGTCACCGGAAATTTTCGTGTCCTCAGCAGTCTTGTAATCTACTTTCTGGTAAACACCATCAATTACTGTTTGTGAAGTATGATTGATTTCGAAGTCCTCTCGGTTACGAACGTCATTCTCCGCATCGACATCAGCTACGATAGCGACTACGTCATTTCGTACTTCATCACGTTCTTTCTCATCGTCAATATTCTCGCTGATCACCTGGTTCTTAACCGTTGTCAGCTTTTCATCAGAAGTAATATTGCTGCTATAGTCACTTTGAGCGTCTGCTCTGAAGGCATCTTCCAATGCTACTTCGTAGGTAAGCAACGTTTCAGAATTGTCACGGTAGACGTTCACATCTTCGCCGTACTCAAGCGCTACACTTTCAGCAATGTTGGTTAATTGTTCCTGATCACTGATATTTACGTTGTAATCCATTCTGGAATCATCCGTTTCAATATCACTTAACTCCTCCTGAGCCGCTTTTAAAATATCAGCGTTCTCGCTTTGCTTCATTACTGCCACATCAGAATATGCATCTGCTTCAGCTAGCGCTTGCACCAACTCCTGACGGGCATCGTCACGTTCATCTGCTTTTTGCGCATTGCGCTCATCAACTCCTTCTTTCGACTTATCGAATTTAGCCTGCAATTTAGTTTGCTCGGCTTTCTTACGTTCCTCATCAGCTTGAGCGAACAACGCTTGTCCATCCAGTAAAGATCCTTGAATTGGTGTTCCAAGGTCTTTCAACTCAGCAGAAGCTACGCTTGCCGGGTTCAGAATTGCTTCTATTTCTGCCAATTTCTTTTTCGGGTAAGGATCATCACCTTTCATAGTGACAGCATTCGTATAGCGCTCCTTTGCCTTCTCGTAATCTTCATCCTCAAAGTTGGCATCTGCTGCCTGAATCAACTTTTGATATTGCTTTTCAAATAGTGCATTTGACTTCGCTCTTTCTCGCTTCACACACTCATCTACTCGTGATTGAGCATAAGAATCTGTTGGAATGATCGCCAGAGCTTCCTCATACTTATTCTTAGCATCGAGATACGTTTGAGAGTCGAACAAATCATCTGCTTCCGCAATTTTCGCATCGAACTCATTTCTCAGGGCAAGATCTGCTGCATTCTTGTTTGCGATATCATCCAGAATCTGCTGGATTTCGTCGATTTTATCTTGCGCTGCCTGATCGTTTTCTTTGGCTGAAAGTGCACTTTGGAAGGCTGACAATGCCGCTTCGAAATCTTTTCCATCTTGCTTCTTCTGCCCTTTATCCATGTACTCTTTGTAAAGAGCTTCTCGTTCTTCCAGAGAGGCAAGGTTTGATAGAATACCGTTGATTTCCGAGATTTTATCCTTAGGCTCTTGCTCTTCAGTTTTCAATGAATTAGCCGCTTTGTACTCTACAAGCGCCTTCTCGTATTTTTTGTCATCGAAAAGCTTTTGACCATCTTCCATGCGTTTTGCGTAGTCAGCATCGCGCTTTTTGTAGGTTTTAACACGATCACGGAGCTCCTTGATTGGCTTCTCGTATTCCGCAGCACGCCCAAAATCTTTTGCCAGATTTTCTGTCAAATCCAATATCGAGTTAGCTCGATCGTAATCTCCTGCTTCGATCTTCTCTCCCGTGATTCGAAGGTTTTTATCCAATTGCTTGGTCTCTTCTGAAAGACTGTTTCTTGAAAGTTCTTCGGCATTCCTTGCCTTGTCCACGGGTTCTTGCTCCGACGGCTTTTTCTCGAGTGCCGCATTATACATTTCAATTGCCTCAAGATATTTCTCTTCCTGAACCAATTGATCTCCCTTGTTGATTAGCTCTCGATATTCTTCGTCCAATTTTGCCTGTGCCTCAGCGTCTTTCATTCGCTGTTTTGCCTCTGCAATACGCTGATCTGGAATTTCTGAATCTGATTTCAGTTCTTTCGCTTCTTTGAACTTGTCAATTCCTTCATCATATTGACCGTTGTTCACCAACTCATCACCAGCATCCAACAATGCGTTGAATTCTGCGTCTGCGGCATTCTGTTGTTGTGCCAGTTCTTCCGCCGCAGCAATATCTTCCAGTGCTTTCTCTAACTCAGTATCGCTTTTTATCGAAAGTGCCTCATTGATTTTCGCTTTCGCCTCTTCGTATTTCTTCTGATCTTTTAAGCTAAGTCCTTCGGTTTTTAGCTCTGCAAAACGTGCTTCCTGATCTGCCAATGCATTCGCATCTTCAATGGCTTTGTTGGTTTTGTCCAAACCAGCTTGTGCCTCGGCATTTCCAGCATCTTTTGAAAGTGCTTCCTCAAATTTAGCTTTGGCATCTTCGAATTTTTCCTCACCGTAGAATGCTTCACCATCCATGATCAGGCTATTTACTTCTGCCGCCAATGCTGCATCTCCCTGAGCCGCATCGATTTCATCAATCTTTGCCTGCACCTCGCTGTCTTCCTTCAATGAAAGCGCTTCTTTCAATTTGGATTTTGCTTCGTCGTATTTCTCTTCATCCGCCAAGGCAAAACCTTCTTCTTTCAATTTCTGGAAGGCTTCTTCTTTCTCTGCTGCACTCTTTTGATCCGCCAATTCAGCGTTAATCTTATCGATCTCCGTTTGTGCCGTTTCATTTCCTGATTCAATTGCTAAAACAGCCTCGTACTTACCTTTAGCGTCCTCCAGGCTACCAGCATCATACAAAGACTTCCCTTCTTCCAGCAAAGTCGCAACTTCTTGCTGCTGACCAAGAATCTGATCAATTTCATCAATCTTTCCCTGAGCGTAATCTGGTTCGCCTGTATATGTTAACGCTTCCTCAAACTTCGATTTTGCCGTGGTGTAGTCTTCAGCTCCTAAAGCAATTTCTCCGGCACTGATGGCTTCTTCGTACTTCTGTTTGCGTTCCGCCGCAGCTTCTCCCTCTGAAATTTTCGTATTGATTTCAGCGATTCTTTCATCCGCATACGATGGATCCTCCGCGAAGGTTAATGCTTCTTCGTATTTCGCTTTTGATTCAGACCACTTCTCAGCATCAAACAATTCGTCTGCTGCCGCGATTGCCGCATCATAACTCGCTTGTTTTTCTTCCGAAGCTTTCTGATCTGCTAACAATGCATCAATTTCAGCAATCTTCGCCGGTGGAATTTCGCTGGTTGCATCCAACTGTCCTGCTTCCTCGAATTTCGCTTTTGCATCTTCCAGTTTCTCAGCCTCCATCAATGAAGTCGCTTCGGCAATCAGTGCTTCAAATTGTTCTTTAACGGCTTCCGCATTCTTTATTGCTTCCAACTTCGCTTCTGCATCGGCTAATTTGCCTTCTACTTCGGTATCTCCTTTGATTGCAAGGGCTTCTTTGTACTTGGAAATTCCTTCCTCGTAGTTTTCGCTTCCCACAGCAGCATCACCGTCTGCTACCAAAGCATTGAACTCTGCCTCGGCTGCAGCATTGGCTTCCATATCAGCTTTTAATTGCTCAGCTTCTGCTTTCTTTTCTTTTGCCGTTTCATTTTCAGCTTCCAATCCGAGTACTTCGTCGTAATTGGCAATCGCATCCTCATACTTCTTGTCGTCGATGTTTTGCTGCCCTGAAGCCAACAACTCTTCGATTCTCTTTGCTTGCTCTTCAGCGGCAAGAATTTCTTCCAGCTTGTCATTTACAAAATCCAAACGACCTTGTGCGTAGGAAGACGCCGATTCAATGCTCAATGCTTCTTCGTACTTCTCTTTCGCTACTTTCCAATCCTCTGCATCAAAGGCCGCGTCTGCAGCGGCTATAGCTTCATCGTACTGTTTTTTCTTTTCTTCTGCGGCAGCTGCTTCATCTAATTTCGCCTGAAGTTCAGCAAGCTTGTCTTTTGGATATTGCTCTGATGGCTTCAATTCTGTTGCTTCCTGGTATGCATCACGAGCAGCTTTCCAACTACTCTGTCCCATGAAGATGTCGGCTCTTTTAATAGCTGCATCATACGCTGCTTGGGCTTCTTGCTCTTTAGCCAATTGCTCAATTTGAGCTTGTAATGCCTCGATTTGATCTTTAGGATATTGCTCTGATGGCATTTTCGAAGATGCCTCCTCATAGCGTTTTACCGCTGTTTCCAAATCTCCCTGATCTCTCAACTGATCTGCCGCTGCGATCAAAGCATCGTATTCGCCTTGTGCTTGTTCTTTCTCAAGAGCCTCCTTTTTGGCATTATTAATCAGCACGTCCAATTCTACAATTCGATCGGATGGATATTTTTCGGTTGGTTTATATTCTAAGGCTTTTTCATAGTGACCAAGCGCTTCCTCCCAGCTTTCCTGATCATACGCTGCATCTGCCTTCGCAATCGCTTCGGCATAGTTTTTCTCTAATTCAGCTTCTTCATTTTCGGCCTGAGCCAATAAATCCGAGATCTTCTTTCGCATAGCATCAGCGGCACCGCTATCCAAACGAGGCTGGAAATTTCGTGTATCCCAATCGAAACTTGCTACAGGTTCTGTCTCCAGAAAATCGAAATTGACATTTGGTCGCTCTGCAAAGATTTCAATATCCAACTTCTCAACAGGTCGGTAATCTCCTGGCGGAATATCCTCCTCATTCATTTTTGAGAAATCGAATTTGATCTTTTTGGTCACCATTCCTCCTTTTCGGAAAACCACGAAAAATGGCGTACCATAATTGATATTGCTTACAAGATTGTATTTACCATTTGAAGCAGAAGTAGATGAGGCAACATTTCCGCCATTTTGTTCAATACTAACCGTAACTCCACCTTCAGCGGCACCATTATCCTGATTGGTAACCTTCCCCTTAAATTGAAAAGGGTGTTCCTGCGACCATCCTAAAATGGCCGTAAACAACGCGAAAACGAGTATAAAATATTTCATGCCTCTCTATTTAAACGTTATCCTGTACAACCAGTTACAGAAATGGTTTAAATTTGATCGAATTAATTAACAAATATGCGAAAATAGTTCCGATTTGGGGCTACAATGATTATGCTAAACGGAGCTACATTCAGTTATTGGGAGCGAAAACACTTCTTTGATTCTTGCGACTTAATTGTCATTGGTGCGGGCATTGTTGGATACAGTACAGCACTACATTTTAAGCGTTCTAATCCAGGTGCAAAAGTGTTGATTTTAGAACGTGGATTACTTCCTTCTGGTGCGAGTTCCAAGAATGCAGGATTTGCTTGTTTTGGGAGTCCGACCGAGTTAGCCGATGATTTACAGCGTTTTGACGCTACGACTGTTTGGGATACGGTAGCACTTCGCCTGGAAGGATTGCGCTATTTGCAGGAAATCATTGGAGCGGAAAACATGGACCTTCAAACCAATGGATCATGGGATTTAATTCGTGACGATGAGTCCGATATTCAAGAGGAAATACTGGATCAACTCCCTGAATTTAACGCTGCTTTGGAGAAAATTTCAGGAGAAAAAAATGTCTACCGCTGGGATGATCAGGTGAGTAATAAATTTGGATTCAAAGGCGTTTCTGGTGGATTCAATAACCGACTTGAAGGTCAGATTGACACTTCGAAAATGAATGCTGTATATTATCAGCGGGTAGTTGACGCGGGAATCTCAGTGCTATTCGGAGTAACTGCGAACGACATTACTTCCCAGAATAATGAAGTGATCGTAGCAACGAATCTGGGTGAAATAAAAGCAGCAAATGTTGCGATTTGTACCAATGGTTTTGCGAAACAGTTTCTTCCAAAAGATGACATTACACCCGCCAGAGCACAGGTATTGATCACGAATCCGATCGATGATTTGCCTTTTGAAGGTACTTTCCACTACCAAAAAGGGTATTACTATTTCCGAAATATTGATGGGCGTGTTCTATTAGGCGGAGGTCGAAATCTGGATTTTGAAGGAGAAACGACCACTGAAATCGCTACTTCAGAACTCATCCAAACATCGCTGCATACTTTATTAAAGGAAGTGATACTACCCGACACTCCTTTCACCATTGAACACACCTGGGCTGGAGTTATGGGGGTTGGCGATACAAAAAAGCCGATTATTAAAGAATTGCAACCAAATGTATATTGTGGAGTTCGATTAGGAGGAATGGGCGTTGCCATTGGATCTTTAGTCGGTAAAGAACTTGTACAATTAATGGAATAAGCGTGAATTTTCCGGTTGCTTCTTTTCTACAATCGGTTTAATCTTATTTTTGCTTCGAAATTTATAGCATCAAATCATGAAAAACACAGCATTAACACACATACACGAAGAATTAGGCGCGAAGATGGTGCCATTTGCAGGATTCAACATGCCTGTACAATATGAAGGAGTGAACGTTGAACACGAAGTTGTTCGCGAAGCTGTTGGTGTATTTGATGTTTCGCACATGGGAGAATTCTTATTGACAGGTCCCGGAGCGTTAGATTTGATTCAAAAGGTGACGACTAATGATGCTTCCGTAATGGAAATTGGTCGTGCGCAGTACAGCTGTATGCCGAATGGAAATGGTGGAATCGTGGACGATTTGATCATTTACCGCATCAAAGAAGAGCAATACCTATTGGTTGTAAATGCTTCAAACATTGAGAAAGATTGGGATTGGATCTCAAAACACAACACGTTCGATGCTGAGACGCGTAATTTGTCGGATGAATACTCGTTACTTGCGATTCAGGGACCGAAAGCTGTTGAAGCCATGCAATCGTTGACATCCATTGATTTGTCAGCAATCAAATACTATCATTTCGAAGTGGCAGATTTCGCAGGAATCGAGCATGTAATTATTTCTGCAACCGGATATACCGGAAGTGGAGGATTCGAGATTTACTGCAAGAACGACGAAGCAGAACAAGTTTGGAACAAAGTATTTGAAGCAGGAAAAGACTTCGGAATTCAGCCCATTGGATTGGCAGCTCGCGACACTTTGCGTTTGGAAATGGGATTCTGCCTTTATGGAAATGATATTGACGACACTACTTCTCCATTGGAAGCTGGATTGGGATGGATCACAAAATTGCAGAAAGACGCTGATTTTGTAGACAAAGATCGATTGACAGCATTGAAAGCAAATGGTGTTGAGAGAAAGTTAGTTGCTTTCGAAATGATTGATCGCGGAATTCCTCGCCACGATTACGAAATCGCTGATGCTAATGACAACATTATCGGTCGTGTTACTTCAGGAACGATGTCTCCATCTATGAAAAAAGCCATCGGATTGGGATACGTAACCTTGGACAACAGCAAGGTTGATTCTGAAATCTTCATCAAGGTGCGCAACAAATCATTGAAGGCACAGGTAGTGAAGCTTCCATTTTACAAAAAGTAATTTCTTGTGGGGTTCTTTGATTTCTTTCGATCCAAAAGCACTCCAAAGTTTGCCAACGCGTTTACACCGGAATGGCGCAAATTCTTAGCGGACAAAGTTCAGTTTTACCGCTCTCTGTATGACGATGAAAAAAGTCATTTCGAAGAACGCGTGCTTCAATTTCTGAATACTACCGAGATCACCGGAATCAAAACGGAAGTTCAGGACGAAGATCGTTTGTTGATTGGAGCCAGTGCGATTATTCCAATTTTTGCCTTTCCGAAATGGGAATACTACAACCTGAAAGAGGTACTCCTCTACCCTGCTCATTTTGATTTCGAACACAACATAGGTCAGCGCGTTGAAGATGTCGCAATACTCGGAATGGTTGGTTATGGCTATATGGATGGAAAAATGATTTTATCCCGGAAAGCCTTGCACATCGGCTTTGACAACGAAGAAGATAAGCGCAATACTGCCATTCATGAATTTGTCCACTTGATTGACAAGGCAGATGGACGCATTGATGGCATCCCGGAACGTCTTTTACATCGGGAAAGTGTTATTCCCTGGATTCACCTCATCGACAAGAAAATTGACGAGATTCTGGATAACCAGAGCGATATCAACAAATACGGAGCAACCAATCGTGCAGAGTTCATGGCTGTCATAGCCGAATATTTCTTTGAGCGTCCCAAGCTACTGGAAGAAAACCACCCGGAGGTATACCATGTCCTGGAAGACATCTTTGAACATGAAATGTCGGACCGAAAACTAGTCGAAAAGATGAAGCCCGTCCGTCACTTTGAGCCTTGCCCTTGCGGAAGTGGGAAGAAGTTTCGGGATTGTTGTATGAAGTGATGGATATGTAGGCGAAAAGATGAAAGATGAAAGATGAAAGACAATGGAAAGGTGAAAAGTCAGAAGTCAGAGGTGAAAGGTGAAAAGTGAGAAGAAAGTGAATGGATATTTGAATTCTTCTGAGTACCAAATCTTTTCACATCTTCACTGGTCACTTATCACTAATCACTAGTCACTATTCACTAGTCACTGATCACTAATCACTGATCACTAGTCACTAGTTCACCCAAAAAAACTACAACGACTTAAACCAATCCTGAAATAGTGGTCCAACAACCGGGATTTCTTTCTTTTCGCCGCTGGTAGCATGTACCAGACTAACGATCCAAAGGGCAACAACTCCAAGATACAGCAACCATCCTATAATTGGGATAATCGCAAGGATTGAACAAACGATTCCCAGAAGAACCAGTCCAAGCATTTGACGGATGTAGAAACTTGCATAATCATCCTTCTTTTCTCCATTCTGTACTACGGCAATAATCCAGCCGATTAAAGTGATGTGCGCTACAATTGCACGCGTTTTACCTTGTTCAGTTACCATAATTAGTGTATTTGGTTATTCGAATTCGAAAATACTAATTTCAGTAAAGTTCTGATTATGAAAGTACAGAAACATGTACTTCTTCATCTTCGTCGCCCTTTCTAGGAAGCTTCATTCGAGGAACGAAGAACAGAAGGATGAATCCAATAATGAAGAATATTGCCACCGAAATTACCGAAGAGCGCAAAGAACCCGTCAACATTTCGAACATTCCGAATGCGAAGGTTCCAAGGACAATTCCGATTTTCTCTGTAACGTCAAAGAAGGAGAAATAACTAGCATGATCCTCAGTTTCAGGAAGCAGTTTTGAATACGTCGAGCGCGAAAGTGCCTGCACTCCCCCCATCACCAAACCAACCGTTGCGGCAAGGAAATAGAACTGGAATGGTGAAGTAACAAAGTACGCTACCACGCAGACACCGATCCAAATCATTACGGAGATTCCTAAAGTTTTGATGTTTCCTAAACGACCTGAGATTCGTGACATTAAGAATGCCCCTCCAGCTCCAAGAATTTGAATCAAAAGAATGGCGATAATCAGACCTGTATCTCCTCCTGCCGGTCCCCAATCCACTTCTTTCTTAGCAAAGAGCACCGCCATCAACATTACGGTTTGCACACCTGTGTTGTAGAAGAAAAACGCTAGCAAGAAACGCTTCAATCGCTTGGTTTTCTTGAACTCTCCGAATACCAATTTCAACTCTTTAAACCCTTTGCTTAAGACGCCTTTCTCTTTCTTCTTACCATAAGGATTGTTCGGTAATACTCGATACGTCAGTTGACTGAATCCAAGCCACCAAAGTCCTACCAGGATAAAGCAATACTTTGTGTATTCTGCTCCGATGAACATGATGATAGCCAAACAGATTACCAATAGAATCATACTTCCGAAATACCCCATCGAGAATCCGCGTGCAGAGATCTTATCGTGGTCTTTTGGTTCGGCAATTTCGGGCAGGTAAGCGTTATAGAAAACCAAACTGTTCCAGAATCCAATACTGGCAAGGAAAATGGAAAGCATTCCCAATTCTATTGGAGCATCTGCAAATCCAACCAATGAAATACATGCGAGCGCTCCGAGGTAACAGAAAAACTGCATGAATCGCTTCTTGTTTCCAGAGTAATCGGCTACTCCAGATAACATTGGAGAGAGAATGGATACGACTAAAAAGGATGCCGACAAAACATAGGACATCAGTACAGAATTCGAAACTTCCGAACCGAAAATTTCTACTGTTGCGTTGGCTGCATCAAAGGTGGATGGAATGGCATCGTACTGCTGCTCGGTAATTCCAAGCGTATCAATGGCGTAATCGTGTTCGGTAACTCTGGATAAATCATAGTCGAAACCCGTCTCCGTTTCTGCACGATGCTCCAATGACGTAAGCTGTTCTTCGGAGATCTTCGCTTTGTCGACGATATATCGCTTTCTGGTAACGTTGTCGTAGAAAATGGGGAAGATCGCGGAGGAAATCACCAAATTATATACTGAATTGGCCCAGTCGTACATGACCCAGCCTCTGATGATTTTCTTATTTCCCTTTTCCATGGTTTATTCGGTTCCGGCTAAATAGCCTTCCAAATATGAGAAATATTCTGTTAACCCGCCCTCTAAACTTGTCTCACTTGCGCGGGCAATTATTTTATCGGAATCATCGCCTAGCAATGACGGCAAAACTTCTTTAATCAATTCACTTCCAAAATCTTCGGATGCATCCAACGGCAACTCACAAGGCAAGTTATCCACGGCCATCACCGCAATGACACCTTCCTCCTTGAAATCAGCTTCACTTTCCGTGTGTGGATTGTATCCATAAATCGGATCACTGATCTTACTCGGGCGAATCGTACATGCCACGGCGCAATCAATATCACAGGAAATATCTGCAACTACCGACAAACGAACATCCTTCGCTTTCAAATCGTCTCGGGTAATGATGAAATCTGCTTTATCACTCCAGTAATGACAAGGAATGTACATATCTGCATGACTCAGGAATCGTGAGAATGTTGATTTGTACGAAGATGGATCAGCGTAGAATTCTTTTTTATCAAATGCACCTCCATCGCGTTTCGCGTAATAATCACAAACTTCAAGATGTGTGAACACCGGACCATCAAATTCCTGAGTTGTAAATACTTCCGGATCTACTTCTTTGATTGGAAGTTGTGCCAATATTTCGCGTGCTCCATGCCCTACCCGACCAAATCCGGTAAGGATGATCTTCGCATTCTGGGGCAATTGCACCTTTTTCAATTCCTGCTCTACCTCTTTTCTATCACGACATTCATGCGCTGGTTTCAAAGTGTAAAGCCCGTGTTTCAATCCGTATGTGAGGAAACCGTTGTAGCATCCTACAATTCCGGCATAACGACCGAATCCGAGGATCCGTTTGTTGGATGTATCTTTCAATACTTCGTAATCGATCAATTGAATCTTCTTATCAACGATCGCCTGAAGCAAATCTCGATTGTATGGCTGTTTCTTAATAGTGTGTGAGAAGAACATGAACTTCTTGTTCGGAATCAAGTCTTCGATATTTACTTCTTTCACTCCAATAATGACATCGCAATCGCTCAGGTCTTCAGACATTGGAATGCCTGCATCGATATACTCCTGATCTGTATAGGCACGAATGGGACTTGGTTGTACCAAAATTTCCAGGTTAGGATACTCCTCCAACAAGCTTTTACATTGCTCCGGTGTTAACGGCACACGTTTGTCTGGTGGTACTTTCCCTTCTCGAATAATTCCCAATTTCACAGTATCCATGTAGTAGTTATTTCAATCGTTCTTCTAATAAGTATTCATCCACAAATTCGCGAATGGCTCCTTTTCCTCCTTTTGCACTCAACACAAGATCCACTTTGTTTTTTACCATCGGTACGGCATCCGCAGGACAAGCAGAGAATCCGCAGACCTCAAATATTTCAAGGTCGTTGAGGTCATCTCCAATCATCGCCACCTGACTTGGGTCAATCGCCAAAGATGTACAAATATCTTGTAAGCGCGTTAATTTTGACTCTTTGTTTACGCTACAGTGTTGAATTCCCAACATGTCAGCTCTTCGCTTTACCGCCGTTCCCGAGAATCCAGACGATATAATTCCGATTTGGAAGCCTCTTTTGGTAAGCTGCGCTATTGCCATTCCATCCTTGGCATCGAACTTCTTAATGTGATCGCCTTCATCGGTGAAATACAAACCTCCGTCAGTCATAACGCCATCTACATCCAGAATCAATAACTGGATCTTTTGAAGTCGTTTTCTCAATTCAGCCGATGGAAATGTATGCTTGAAAAGAAGTGCGGATAAATCTATTTCGTATTCCTCAGCAATTGTTTCGAGATCGTAAATTGACAAATCGTTCGGGTGATCTACGTCGAGATCATCCAAAAAGTCAACATAGTCGAGTCCGTGTCGCTCACAAATTCCTTTGATATTTTGTTCGAGGAAAATCATCTTTACCGGCTATTATTTATTTAGTTGGACGAAACAAAGGTTTAAAGTTTTCATCGGAAATGACAATGGAAACATTTTTATCCTTAAAGACGCGCAGTTGCAATCGTTCCTCTAGTGTTGTAAGTGCTTGAATATCATCAAATGTCAAATCTGACGCTTTCTTTGCTTTACTTGAAATCAACAAGAGATCATAACCATCATTCGTTCGTTTCAAACGTACGTCTTGCGGTTTTCCAGTCATGAGTGAATCACTTTTCCAAAACGCTACAACCTTCTTCGCAAGTTCGTGATCTTTGGTGTTCTCAAAATGCACGGTAAACTCTCCGCCTGTAACCTGCGAATCCGAGGAATCACTACAGCCCAAGAGAACCAGTAAGATAAGAGACAGAAAAATCCGCATAGTCGGTAACAGTGTTAAGTGGGCAAATATAGCCATTTCAATGAACGTGAAACGTCGAATTCTTCACGAAATAGGTAGCAGATTTGCACAATTTCTTTGCGTACCAAACAGATTGATTATTTTCAACGGAAACAATGTTTTTTTATGCATTTGATCGACGAAAGAAACACGATTTACAAAGGAGCTGATAACCGCGAAAGTCTTTACGATATTACGATTCCGAAGGACTGGAATCAGAAACTCATTGTATTTGTTCACGGTTACATGGGATTTAAGGACTGGGGCTGCTGGAACCTCGCCGGGCAATTTTTTGTTGATAACTCCTACGGGTTTGTGAAGTACAACGTGAGTCATAATGGCGGTACGACGGAAAATCCAATTGACTTTCCAGATACGGAAGCATTTTCGAAGAATAGTTACTCGAAGGAATTGGAAGATTTCGAGTGTGTGATAGAGACAATAGATAAAAAATTGAAAGACTTTGGAGCATTTGAAATCTACGCGATTGGTCATTCCAGAGGCGGTGGAATTGTAGCATTGCAATCGGGACATCCGAGAATTTCGAAGTGGGCTTCATGGGCAGGAATTTGCTCTATTGAAAAACGCTTTCCTCCCCAAACGGAATTACTAAAATGGCAAACCGAAACCTATCGCTATACCAGAAATGGACGAACGAAGCAGGATTTGCCCCATCATTTTGACCAGTTTCTGGATTTTGACGACAATCGGGATCGATTAAACATCGAGAATCACTGCAAACAGAACGAGAAGCCTTGTCTGATTCTTCACGGGCAGGAGGATACTTCTGTGTTGATATCGGAAGGAGAAAAACTCTCCGAATGGACCGGCACGCCACTTGCCGTAATTGAAAACTCGCAGCATACGTTCAATGCTTCCCATCCGTGGAATGAAGCTAAAATGCCTGAAGCATTGGAGGAAACATGTCGTCAAACTTTGCTATTTTTCGAATCATGAACCATTCCTTGAAAGAAAAACTAAGTCTGCTTTCCGAATTAATCAAACTTGCTAAAGCAGATAAGGACCTACGAACCGCTGAATTTGAATTCCTTTACGCCATTGCCAAACAATTGGAGGTAAGTGATGAGGACTTCAAACGACTATTTGACGAATACATTGAATTTACACCTCCGAAAAACGAAATGGATCGCATTGTGCAGTTCCAACGATTGGTATTGATGATGAATGTAGACCAGAATGTTTCCGAGGAGGAATTGACGCATATTCGACAGATTGGAATTCGTATGGGGTTGGCTCCACGCGCCACAGATGAGGTATTGAAAGCCATGAAAGAACACGAAAACGGCATGTTACCTCCTGAGAAGTTGATTTCGATTTTTAAGACGTTTCATAATTAGTTAGTAGTGATTAGTGACTAGTGAGAAGTGAACAGTGGATTAGTGATTGGTGATTGGTTAGAAGTGAATAGTGAAAAAGTGACTAGTGGAAAAGTGGACTGTTTTATACTATTTAGTTAAGTGCAATAGAAAACCGCAACCTAAATGACTGAAGAAGATAAATGGAAGTACATTATCGATCTTGACAATGAACTTTTAAAAGGAGGAGTTATTTTGTCGGAATGGACGACCTTTCTGGTCAAAGACGCCGAAACTGCCTTTTGCGCTGATGCTAACTTATCCTCAATACTTTCATGCCAAGCGGCAATAGAATCACATCTTAGATATGAATATTTCGATCCAAAAGAGTCTAAACGTTGGGGATTTTACGATTTGATTGAGAAATCATTGTTGCCTACCGGTTTGAAAACTGAACTACACGAATTAAGAAAGTTTAGAAACAATTGGGTGCACGTAGAAAACCCTTCTGACGATTCTGACCTGCTCAAAAGACCAGAATACCATGAGAATGAGTTGGCTCAGTTTGCTAAGAAATCTATTCGTACAATGTTGACCGCGCTTTATGCAGAGCAATTCCTCTAGAATCAATAAATAAACCTAGAGAAGAATTATGAAAATGCTTTGGTGCTGGAGATGTAAAATGGAAATTCCGATGCTTGACGAAGACGAATTCGCCATTGCAAGTAAAATGTACGGTGATGCGTTTAATAAAACTGGAATGCCGCTTAAGGATCGGTTTAAACCATTACTCCAATATTATGAATCCGTGACAGGCTTTAAAGAAACTGTTCCCAATGCGATAATGCATCACAGGATCAGCCAATACGGTCCACCATGTGAAAATTGTGGAAAACCGTATCGAACACCTCAAGCATCATTTTGCCCAGCTTGTGGAAACAAACGGAAAGGAAGCACATGACAGCACACTATCTTCTCACTTCTGACTTTTCACCTTTCACCTTTCACTTTTAACTTTTAACCTTTAACCTTTCACCTTACACTTTTCACTTTTAACCTCTGACTTCTCACCTTTCACCTCTGACTTCTCACTTCTACCTAACTTCTACCTAACTCCTTTCTAAATTAAAAATCGTAATCTCTGGCCAGATACCGATGCGCCCCGGATAGCCGATAAAACCAAATCCGCGATTGACGTACAGATATTGATCTTTTTCTTCGTACAATCCAGCCCAGCGTTTGTAGCGATACTTCACAGGAGACCATTTTACCCATCCCGGAATTTCAATACCCATTTGACTTCCATGCGTATGACCGGAAACGGTTAAATTGACGTGCATGTCATGATCCATCACTTTCAAATCCCAATGATCTGGATCGTGCGACAACAGAATTTTAAAACTGTCGTAATCTACATGCTCAATGGCTTTATCGAAATCTCCGTATTTAGGGAAGCCTCCACCACCCCAGTTCTCGACTCCAACCACATTGATCGATTCTCCATTCACTTCCAACTTTCGTGATTCGTTGTTCAAGAGATCAAAACCTAATTCTTTGTATCGATCCTGAACTTCCGAAATGTTCTTCATGCGATCTGCATCGGAATCCCAATTGACGTATTCACCATAATCGTGATTTCCCATAACCGCGAACATCCCAAGAGGTGCACTTAGTTCTTCCTGAAAAATTTCGATGTAATCATTTATTTCTGAAGCAAAGTTATTTACCAAATCTCCGGTTAACAGAATCATGTCCGGTTTGTGGCTCATCAATTCTTTCAGACCTTCTCGCACCGCATCAGGATTGTCCAAACTTCCAGCGTGAATATCCGACAATTGCGCAATTCGAAGTCCATTAAATGATTCAGGAAGATCGTTGAAAGTTAGTTTTTGCTTCCAGACTTTATAACTGTATCTTCCTTTCAATGTTCCGTATAACACTCCAACGAATGGTATCGAAGCCGTTACCAACCCGAAATTGGTAATGAATTTTCTTCGTCCTTCGAAAGAAATGGAATCATCAGAAACGGCACTTTCAATGGGCCATCGAATCAGACGATAAGCATCATTCACAAACAGGAACAGGATGAGAAACAGTTTCGCCATCAGGAAAGACATTGTTACTCCCATGAATAAATTCGAAGCTACGCTTGCCTTGCCATAATCCGGACGAAACTGGTAGTTCATCACAAACAGCGTAACGATCTCCCAAAGTATCATGAATCCAAGGAACAATCGCCAAATTAGTCCCCATTGTCCATCGCCAAAATGATTCCATGTAGCAAAAACCACGTAACTGTTCATCGTTAGAATGAGAACAGTAAAGAATAAGATAAACGCCATTGATTGCTTAATTTATACAAGATCAAAAGTCACCAAACAGTTCTGGATAATCAAGTAATCCTGAATCACAAACATAGTCTCATAAATCATACTATTGGGTTACAGAAAGGCTACGAGACCAATAAAAAATTGTTAAAATATCCGGTGAATGTGCATTTCAAAGAAACGTCGTACATTAGGATCAAATTCAAACCATGAAATTCCAACTGGTACTTGTCCTTCTTCTAACCGCTTTTAGTTCGTATTCACAAGCAGACTATTTTGGGAACAATCCTGAATGGAATCAAGCGTCTTCCTGTACGTTTGATGGCTGCATTGACTACCAGGATTTCGTGTATTATATCAACGGTGATTCCATCATTAATACAGTTGCTTACAAGAAGTTTTACAAGCGTGGACAGTCTGAATTGGCAGCTGGTCCAACAGGTCCGGCGTGCGGTCCCTTCACTACGTATGACGACCTCGCCTACCTTGTGAGACAAGATGGATACCATGTGTATTTATGGAACGGAGCCAACGATACCTTGCTCTATGATTTTGATGTAGCTGTGGGCGATACTTTTCCGGTATCCTATAATGTTTGCGATCGATACATCGTTCTCGACAGTGTTGAACAGATCACTTTGGGAGGACAGCAGCGCAATAAGTACTTCTTTACCGAGACCACAACAGGATCTTTTAGTTCCATGATCGAAGGAGTTGGTTGGCCGGGTGGATTTTTCGAACCTACCTGCGAGCAACCGAATTGCGGCTATCAGTTCAATTGTTTCAGCCTGAACGGGCAAATAGAAATCGGTACGAATTGCTTTTTTGAGGCAAGCATGGAAGAGCTGGAAGTAGCATTAAATCTAAACATCCATCCCAACCCTGTAAAGGGCAAACTTCGTTTTGAAGTACCAGAGGAAAGAGTATTGAAAAAGATTTATATCTCGAACGCTGCCGGAAAGTTGCTAAAAACCACTTCTTTTAACAATGTAACAGGGAAGAGCTTCATCCAGACCAAGGAGCTGGCATCAGGAGTTTATCTTTTTCGATTCAGCTTTGAAAACGGTGAGGATTATCAAACAAAAATAGTCGTACAATGACTCGGATTCTTTTTGTCATTTCGTTATTGGTTAGCACTTCGGGGCAAGCTCAGGTCCCCGATTATTTTGCTGATAATCCGAAGTGGTTAGAAGCACGCATTTGCTATGATGGACAAGGTACTACAGAAAATTGGGACTACGTTTATTACCTGAATGGTGATTCAACAATCAATGGTGAAGATTGGCAGGTGGTTTATAAGCGTGGAAGCTATTATTCATCAGGTTTAGGCGGAAGCGGTGGATATACGTTCAATGACAGATTCAAATTCATCCGACAAGATGGTTCGAAATTGTACACTTTGGAGAATGGCGTTAGCGAAATGTTGCTTTACGATTTCAGCTTGAATGTTGGTGACACGCTTCCATGGTCGCCTTACCATTGGTCATTAACAACAGTTATTGACAGCATTCAAATGGTTCTCATCAACGGAAGCCAACGTAAAAAAATGTTCGTCTCAGACACGAACTATGGAACAACTCAAGGATACCTAATCGAGGGCATTGGAACGCATCGTGGACTTTTTGAAACTGTCAATAACGCTCTTAATTGCGGGAATCAGCTAGTTTCCTTTAAGGTCAATAATGTGGTAGAAGTGGGCTCCAATTGCAATTTCAGTGTCGGCATTGAAGACATTATCCAGGAAAATCAATTAAATATTTTCCCGAATCCAACTTCCGCTTCCATCACTCTGGAAGTTCCTAAATCTCATTCCATTCATAAGGTTTTCCTGATCAACTCCAGTGGTAGTAAAAAAGAACTCGTTACCGATGCTGATTCAGGGCACATGAAATCGTACGATCTTTCTGGAGAACCTAACGGCTTTTATACAGTTGAAATTCATTTGAATAGCGGTCAAATCTTAAGAGAAAAACTGGTAAAAATTTAGGTTACTTCTTCCACCCTACCTTATTGTTAATTCTACTGTTTGCTTCCTTGATGTAATGATAACAATGGAGGCATATCCCCGATTTATTTTTTTTCTACTTTCGGTGCCCGAATTTGTTAAAGTGAAGCATCAAGAACGCATTATTATTGGTCGTCGTGAATGGGTGAGTTTTGCCGATTTGAACCTGTCGAATATCGAAGCAAAAATCGATACAGGCGCCTATACATCCAGCATTCACTGCCATCAAATCTCGGTTAACGGCGACACTGTTTCCTGCGTATTTCTTGATCCGGAACATCCAAATTACACAGGAGAAACCTTGTCCTTTGAAATTTTCAAATCTGTGAAGGTTCGAAGCTCGAATGGACAAGAAGAAGAGCGTTACATGATCAAAACGATTATCGAAGTATTGGGTGAAAAACACCCTATTCGATTAACGTTGACTGATCGCAGCAATATGAACTATCCGATTTTATTAGGGCGACGTTTTCTTAGAAAGAAATTTCTTGTCGACGTCACTCAAATTCATCAATCCGAAGCAATATGAAAATTGTCATTTTATCGCGCAATCCGGAATTGTATTCTACCTCTCGAATTAAGGAGGCTGGAGAACAACGTGGACATGAGATGGTAGTTGTGGACCATACAAAATGTGACATCTACATTGAGAAGAAAAAGCCAATGGTTTTCTATAGAGGAAATCCGCTGAATGATGTGGATGCCGTTATTCCCAGGATTGGTGCTTCGGTTACTTTTTATGGTGCTGCAGTGGTACGTCAGTTTGAAATGATGAAAGTTTTTACTTCCCTTGAATCTCAGGCTTTGACACGTTCACGAGATAAACTGCGTTCGCTTCAGATTTTGTCCAGAGCTGGATTAAACCTGCCGAAAACAGCCTTTACGAATTTCTCTAAGAATTCCTCAAAGATTTTGGATCAGGTAGGACCGCATCCGTATGTTATCAAATTGCTGGAAGGAACCCAGGGAGTAGGCGTTGTTTTAGCGGAGAACAGAAGTGCAGCGGAATCCGTTTTGGAATCGTTCCAGGGATTGAAAGCCCGTGTAATTGTTCAAGAATTCATTGAAGAAGCCAAAGGAGCAGATTTGCGTGCATTCGTTGTTGGTGGTCAGGTAATTGGTGCAATGAAACGACAGGCAAAGGATGGTGAATTTCGTTCGAATCTGCATCGTGGAGGGACTGCCGAGATTGTTCAATTGACAGAAGACGAGGAAAAAGCAGCATTGAAAGCAGCACGTGTTCTAAAATTGGGAATTGCCGGTGTAGATATGCTACAGTCTAAAAACGGACCGATGATTTTGGAAGTAAACTCTTCTCCCGGACTAGAAGGAATTGAAACGGCTACGGGTAAGGACATCGCAAGGGCCATTATTCGCTACGTAGAGGATTATGTGGATGAATAAGGATTGATCATTTATGAATGATGATTTATGAATTCTGAACGAGGAATAGCATTGGCTGAGGCAACTCGAAGCCAGAGCACAGAAAGATGTTGTATTCTGAATCCTGAATATTAACTACTACCTACTCAGAAACAACTTCTTCTCGTTTTCATCCGGCATCACACAATACCCTTTCGAGATTCTTCGACGGCGTTTAGCAATTTGATCGTACACCCAATCACGAAAGCCCACAGGGAAAATTCTAAATATTTGGAGCCATTGCATATACCAGGGGAAAAACTTCAACACCTTGAAAGCTGCCCTGGATTTACCAAGCAATTGCCCATCCCGCATGAAATAGAAAGTGCTTAAATCAGCTTCCGGCCAATTGTTGCTCAGAAAAATCTCCTTCGCTACCTCCGATTGCAAACTTGCGTAATGGATGGATTTTGTTTTGTCGTGCTTCAGGACGTAATTCACCGATCGATTGCAGAAACCACAATCGCCATCATAAAAAACGATGTTCTCGGGAATTTCAGGCATCTAATTATTGATGATGATAACGGAATTCGGACGATTATCGGAGAAATTTGTACCGTACTTCTGAACTACTTTCTCCGCAGCTTCCGCATTTAATTCTCCATTCACGATCAAGTTGTTATCTCTCATGAAACGAATCAGTCCTCTCTGCCCCATCGAGCTTATTTCGCAGATTAAACTCTCATCTAAAAATTTCACTTCAATCCAGCTTACCTTCTTAGCAGGATCATTATCGGAAGAGGTATTGTAACTCAACCATCGAAAGAAAATGATCTCTTCTCCGGAACCCAACTCATATACCGATACCGCGTTCCCGGTAATATCACGTTTCCATTGCACGTAATCGTACCCGTCTACAGTAACTATCTCGTTCTTAATTTTGATTTTTTCCTTTTGTGCCATTGATTGATGCGCGAAGACACCAAGGAACAATAAAAGAAGTCCGTACGTTTTCATAGTCGTTTTTTACTTCCGAATACTACAATAAAGATACCAAAATTGTCATCAAGTTCCTTCCTTCAGCCTCTTACTAATCCCATCGGAACGCTATATTTGTATCACAAAAAATCAGTATATGAAAAACGTAGCAGTTATTGGAGCAGGAACAATGGGAAATGGAATTGCCCACACCTTTGCTCAGTTTGGATATAATGTCGCATTGATTGATATTGCGCAAGCCTCTTTGGATAAAGGAATGGCAACGATTACGAAGAATTTGGATCGTATGGTTGCAAAGGAAAAAATCAGTGAGGACGACAAAAACAACACACTCAATAACATTACTACGTTCACTTCAATTGAAGAAGGTGTAAAAGGTGTGGATTTGGTAGTTGAAGCAGCTACGGAAAATGTAGATCTTAAATTGAAGATTTTTAAGGATTTGGACGCATTGACAGACGCTGAAACAATTCTTGCAACAAACACATCTTCTATTTCGATTACAAAGATTGCCGCTGTGACTTCTCGTCCGGACAAAGTAATCGGGATGCACTTTATGAACCCGGTGCCGATTATGAAATTGGTTGAGATTATCCGTGGTTACGATACTTCCGATGCGGTGACTGAATTGATCATGGAGACTTCTAAGAAACTGAACAAGGTTCCGGTTGAAGTAAACGATTACCCGGGATTCGTAGCGAACAGAATTTTGATGCCAATGATCAACGAGGCAATCATCACATTGCACGAAGGAGTTGCAGGTGTTGAGGAAATCGATACGGTAATGAAACTGGGAATGGCGCATCCAATGGGACCACTTCAATTGGCAGACTTCATCGGATTGGATGTTTGTTTGGCAATTTTGGAAGTATTATACGAAGGATTCGGAAATCCGAAATACGCACCTTGCCCGCTTTTGGTTAATATGGTAACCGCTGGTAAAAAAGGCGTTAAGACAGGTGAAGGATTCTACTCATGGTCTCACGGAACGAAAGATTTGATTGTTGCTGACAACTTCAAGAAGTAAGCAAGACAACATACTCGAAGAAAGTGCCTTGGGTTTCCTGAGGCACTTTTTTTACATTTATACATATGAAACACCTGATATCGTTAACCGTCTTTACTTTCTTGTTCCAACTGGTTTCAGCTCAAACAGGAAGCCTGGCTACCAATGTAGATTTTGTAAAAGACGTTCAATGTGCTACGTACAATGTTCAGCTCAGAAATGGGGATTCCACCTTAAACTTTAAGAGTCTCCGCCAGATCGATACGCTTGAGAACATTCCTGCTGGATTTTATGATATCACTTTTTATTCATGTGATTCTGTGTACCACTACGGTCAGCAAATTGAGATTCTGGAAGATGAAGTACGTTCCATTTATTTTCGAAACAATACTTATGTAGGTACGGAATATAATCCCAACACCTATACAAATGATTACTACTTTAATTATTATGACTCGCTCTATTCACCTATTTACCTGGGAGTCAGCTGGCAGTTCAGCCGGGGAATTGATTATGACGGAATTAACCCGAACTTACTGAACAATTACTCTTTTGACTACATCCTAGGGCATGACTGGTTACTGACGAAACCTGTTGCTTTTGGGTACGAATTCGGATTCGGGTTTACTCAGGCAAATTACGTACGTGAAGACCTGGAAGATCCAACCATTTTGCACGAAAAACAAAGATTCACAACCTTTGACATTAACCTCGGATTGGTTACTTCTATCTATGTCAAGGAAAGTCGCTTGCTTGCTTTGGGTGCGCGTTACCGTCTTCCCTACTTTGCCCGCTACGCTCGGGTTACTGGCAACGACAAGATATCTTCCAAGGGACTTCACAGATACAACGATTTCTCTGTGTTTGCTCAATTAGGCTACGATTGGGGATTCATATTTGCTGAATATCGTTTTGATCAATTCCTGCGTGCTCCCATAGGAGATTTGCCCAATTTATCCGCTGGTGTTCGTTTAACCTTCCGCGAAGAATACTAGCCAGCGAATTCTTAACAAGGGTTAAAACTCGTCGAACTTTAACCGAACCTTAACGTATTCAGGGCGTTCTTTAACGAATTTTAGAAACCCGCTGCTTGGAGATCCTTGAAAATTAGGTAGTTTTGCGAGCTCAAACAGCACTTCAGATATGCGAAATACGCTCGTTCTATTTTTGATTTCAATGCCATGGTTTGCTTCGGCAACGAACAACCCTGCCGATTCTAATGAAGTTGTGGAAGAAGTTTCCGTTTCTTTCTACGATACAGCTAAGGTATACACAGAGAGCTGGAACAATGAGGTTACGTTCCAATATCCTCCGGCTGGTTTTAGCCCTGAAGGAATTATTGCATTAACAGATTCAACGCTTGGATATGCTTATCCGGTTGAAAAGGAAATGACATCAGGATTCGGTGGACGTCGTCGTCACCACAAAGGAATTGATATTCCGTTGGAAGTTGGTGAAGATGTTGTAGCTGCTTTTGGAGGAAAGGTTCGCTATGCAAAATGGAACTCTGGAGGGTTTGGAAATCTTGTAATTGTACGCCACCCGAACGGATTGGAAACGTTTTACGCGCACTTGTCGAAAATTAAAGTAAAGCCAAACCAAATTGTTCAAGCGGGAGAATTGGTAGGATTGGGAGGATCAACAGGTCGTTCTTATTCGCCACACCTACACTTCGAAATTCGTTATGGCTATGTTCCCTTCGATCCGAATTTTGTGTTTGATTTTGAGAACTACTGTTTGAAAACGGACACATTGGATTTGGCAACGGTTGTGAAAAACGGACGTGGGCAAAAGTGTTACGATACCGACGAATTCGATCAGGAACAGCACGATCACAATCACAGTCATGCAACTGCGGCTCCATTGGCAAAAACAAGTGCAGAAGGAACATCAGGAGCGGCGTATCACATTGTACGTTCTGGAGACACACTTTCTAAAATCGGAGCGAAACACGGACGTTCTGTTGACGCGTTGTGCCAATTGAACGGATTGACAAGAACATCAATATTACAAATCGGTCAAAGAATCCGAGTAAAATAAGATTGTAAGGAGGTAGAGCAAACCTCGTCAAACAAACGAGTTAGGGCTTAGTCTTTAATGAAACTGGAAAATAGGCGATCTGTCCCGATAGCTATCGGGAGGTCGCCTTTTTTTTGTGTCAAAAATGTTACTTTTAAGTGACCTAATTCGCATTCTTTTAATCCACACTGACTAAAATCAATCATGGAAAAAACTCCGCACATATTTCTTGATTCAAATATTTTTTTCACGGACCCATATTTAAGGAAAGAATTTAATAACGCCCTAGTTAACCTCTCAAATATGAGAGCAGTAAACTTGTATATAACTGATGTTGTCTACGAAGAAATAATCAATAATTACAGAAGATGTGTTACAGATCATTACAAAAACTATCATAGAGCTTGGGCGAAATTAAACGAAATAACCGCCGAGCCGATTACTGAGATTAACATCGATATTGAGCGTGAAATCAAGTTGTTTAAATCTGATCTAGACGACCTACTTGACTCACTCATTGTAAGAATCACATTTGATCCATCCGATATTCAAGAAGTTGTGCACCGATCTATTAATCATATTAAACCGTTCTCTAAAAACAAACAGGAATTTCGCGACTGCATGATTTGGTTGGCAATTAAGAAATTTGTCATTGAAAATAATCTTGACCATTGCTATTTATTGTCTGCGAACGTTAGAGATTTTTACAACGATTCAAACTCGGACCTTCACCCAACACTTAAACAAGAAATTCCAAATATGATAGCTTATCAATCGGCCAAGGAATTGATACTAAACGTAGGTGAATTAAACAAGAAATTGGTAGAGGAAGAACTAGAACTCTGGAGTTATTTAAATGTTAAGAAAGAGAAAATAGCACGCTTAGTTTATGAAGATTTATTTGAGGACATCTACCCGATAATAGAAAGAGAAATTAAATTCAAATTTGAGAACCAGATTGTAAATTTTGAGTTAATGTCATTAGTCCAACCTGGCTTAATTGAAAACGTTAAAATTCACTCAAAGGACTACAAGATCATTCAGGATTTTAGTTTTTTCAGCTGCACTTTTAGCTTATCCGTTCCAACACTTTTTACTTATTATGAAGATGAGGTAGAAGACTACATATCACGCGAATACGTAGTTTCAGTCCAGGGAAAGGTTCATTTCACTCTTAAACCATCGGAAAAGGCTCAATTCAATGATCTTGAAAATTTAGAATTCGCAATCGATTTTGGTGTATCTAAATAGCTATGGAAACTTCGGAAACTTGCTGAAATCACGCTGGCGCTTTTCTAAGAAGGCGTTTCTCCCCTCCTCTGCTTCGTCGGTACCATAGGCTAATCGTGTAGCTTCTCCTGCATATACTTGCTGACCGACCAAACCATCGTCGATAAGGTTAAAACCAAACTTGAGCATTTTGATCGCCGTTGGGCTTTTCGTCATTATTTCCTGTGCCCAATCGTAAGCTATTTGTTCCAATTCATCGTGAGGAACAACTTTGTTGACCATTCCCATTTCGTAGGCTTCCTGTGCTGAGTAATCAAACCCAAGGAAGAAGATTTCACGCGCTCGTTTTTGACCGACCTGACGCGCCAAATACGCAGAACCAAATCCGCCATCGAACGAAGCAACATCTGCATCGGTCTGTTTGAAAATAGCGTGTTCCTCGCTTGCCAAAGTCATGTCGCAAACCACATGAAGCGAGTGTCCACCGCCAACAGCCCAACCTGGAACCACAGCAATAACCACCTTGTTCATGAAACGGATTTGTCGTTGAACGTCGAGAATATTGAATTTGTTCACGCCATCCAATCCTTGATATCCACGTTTCGCACGAACCCGTTGATCTCCTCCAGAACAGAATGCCCAGCCACCATCTTTTGGTGAAGGTCCTTCTCCGGTAATCAGCACAACACCAATTTCCTGACTTTCGTGACAGATAATCAACGCTTCCAACAACTCATCTACCGTTTTCGGACGAAAGGCATTACGCACCTCCGGACGATTGAACGCTATACGCGCTACTCCATCTGCCATTTTGAAGGTAATATCTTCGTACTCTTTAACGGTTTTCCAGTCAATTCCACTCATGCGATTTGTTTTGGGCAAAAATAAGCAATTGGTGGAAGGTTGTTGATAAAATGAAGGGCTTCTCGACAGGCTCGAAGTCCCTTCGCAATTATCAAATACACTCATTTAGGTCTTCGAGCCTGTCGAGAAGCCGAAATAATTCAACTAACGCTTTAGGATTTTCTTCGCAATGCCTTTTGCAAAATGCATCAAGCTAACACGATGCAGTTTTTCGCCTTTCTGGAGCATTTCTTCAATGAGCTGATGCATTTCCAGAATATCGAAATACAAGATTTGGGCGTTGTTCAATTGAAATACTTGCGCTACGCCCGTTTCTATTGCTCTGTTTTGAAGTAATTCCAAATCTGTTAGTACCCAGGGCTGTCGACTGTAAAACACAAATGATTTCTCATCTGAATGCTCTTTGAAAATCCGTTTGATTGTCCAACGATAGGGCTTTCTGTATTTCACCTTTCGCTGTTCCTCAACGAAATGCACATAGGTAAGGCTGTTTTGAAAATGAACGTCGATACACATCATTTTAGAACGTTGATCGTGCATCCAGTGAAAAATACTACCTTCTCCCAAAGAGCTGTCTCCATCCATTTCTGCGATATCCGAAGCACCTTTTCCCCACGCGTATACAGAGTGCAATGGATCTTTAGATCGCAGGAAATCTTTGCGTCTTCCCACTTTGTTCGATAAAGCTCCTGTGGTTGGCTTCGATTTAGCGTGATCGAAAGTATCTCCGCTTTTAAGGTTATCTGTGTATGCTGGAATCAATAGTGTTCCGTCGGAAAGGACTTTCTGAAAGGATTCAATGAAGGCATTTGCATTGAAAGCAGTTCCTTCAGCTCGGGCATCCAGAGCCAATTGTTTAACATCAGAAGCGATGAACAAGCTATCGCTCGATTTCAATGGCAAGGATGTTGCCAGTTCTAAATACGTTCCTGAGATTGTTTTGGGCATTACTTATATACGAACGTGTATTTGATGTAACCCGTTTGCTCACTGGCCTTATTGCTATACTCAAAACGCGAGAGCTTGGCATATTTTACAGCTTTCTCAATCATACAACTGGTTGCTCCCCTGCTACGAGAAGGATTGTATTTCGCTGAGATAACATTGCCATTGTGATTTGTCTTTACATCAACCACAACAACACCATTAGCGCCGTCTCCACAGGTATAACCAGGATTTCGAATTGCTTCGATATTATTGTTGTGTGCCAATCGATTGCCAAGATCCCACTCAACCATGGTGAATCCGGCATATTTCTTATCAGAACCAGGAGTTGAGGGCGTTGAATTATTCTCTGCTTTTTTTACTTGTTCCTGTTGCTCTTTTCGTTGATCGATGAGTCGTTGAATTTTCGCTCTTTCGGCAGAACCTCCTGCTTCAGTCTTCATTTGAGCTTCCAGATTCTTTATGTCCTGAGCAATTTCCTCTGATGATTTAGGCGGACCGTAATCGTCGTAAGAAGACTCCCTTTGATCGTTTTTGCTTTGAGCAATATTCTTGACATCAGCATTGTAGTTGAAATCTTCCGGAACTTCAATGTCATCAGGAGTAATCTCCAAAATCTCTTCCTTATCCTCAATAGTGGTTTCTGCCAGAAATGGATCGCGCTGGATAATATAGTCGAAGGTAGCAGTGTTCGTATACATTAAAATGATCATGTAGGTCAAAACGACCGCCAACAATCCAAATTTGTATTTATCGAGTGCTTGTAACATTTATTCCCTGACTTCAACTAGCTTACCATTCACGAGGTCGTAATAGGCAAGTGATCCCTCCTTATTTAAAAATAGGTATTCTTCGCTAAAAAGCCCAATCTGATTGTATCTTACGGGCACTATCAACTCTTCGTTACGATAAACCCCAACCAATCCTCCGCTTCGTACCAGGAACAAATCATCCTTAATGTGTTCTATGGCTTCAAACGCCACAGGAACCAAATCATTGCCTAATGCATCAATAACTCCGAGGGTATCATTGACATTCACGACAAAAGTTCCGTTCGGCGCACTGAAAATTCCATCGTACTTAACTGAAACTACTGTCTTTCCCTGAGCATTGAACAATCCCCACTTCTCATCTTTTTTGGCTGGATATACCGACTTACCGAGTCCAAGGTTTTCAAATTTGGGATCGGTGATGATTTTTCCATCTCTATTGATTCGACCGTATTTGTCTTTCTTTTTGATGACCGCTACACCATCGTGGAACTCTCCTTTTAGCTGATAATTGGGAAATACTTCAAATCCATTATCGATTACGATTGTCCCCACGGAATCCAGATATACGATACGACCTTCTAATTCGGCGACAGCATAACCTTCTCTCAAAGGATTGATCCATGTGAATTGTGGTTCAACGTAGATTTGCGCTTCGAGATTCATGATTCCATACAAACCTTCATCGCTAAATACCAATAAGGTATCCTGATAGCGTTCAATCGATTCATGAACTGCCGGAATGTAGAACATCCCAGTAGAGTCGATGTATCCTTGATTCCCGCCGAGTTCTACTTTCGCAACACCGTCTTTGAAGTCGTATGCATCATCAAACAAATGCGGAATCACCATCTCACCAGCAACATTATAATAACCATAACGCTCTGCTACCATCGCGTACGACAATCCTTCAGAAAGCAGACCGAGATCATCGTACATGGTCTCGAAAATGTAGGTTCCATTGCGATCAATCATTCCAATTTTGCCGTTCTTTTCTACAATAGAAAGTCCATTCACAAAATCACTTGCAGATTCGAATTCACATGGAATCTGAAGATCTCCCCGCTTATTCACGAAGCCATACTTCTCCCCTTTCGCAACAATTGCCAGTCCTTCCTGGAAAAACGAACCATAATCGTAGTCAGGAGCAATTTGAATGTCGCCAGAATTACGCATGTAGCCGAATTTTCCATCCTTTCCGAACGGAAGTAAAGTCACATCGAACAAGGATCGATCTTCCAGTAATTCATCTTGAAATGGAATCTCAGTGCTATCGAGGAAGAAAGCGATTACATCTGTAGAATAATTGCTAAGCTCCAGTTGATACCATTTCCACCATGCGCTTCGAACATTGGGATTGTTAGGGAAATCGCGAATAAACTGCTCGTATGCCTCTGGAGTATTTCCAATGGTCGATAATTCAAAGATTTTGGTCTCGGCTTCAGCTCGCATTGGACTCGAAGGATTTTCCTGAATGAACTCGGTAAAGGAATTCAGAGATCCATCGGTAGTACTTTCAAGAAACTGAACGTCGTAATAATTATCCTTAGCTAATTCGTAGTACTGGCTGTTTGGATATAAATCCATGAATCCTTTAAAGGCAACGCTGGTATTTACCTCAACGGCTTTAAAGAACGCCAGAGAATCACGCAATCGCGTCGCTTTAGAGATTTCCTTCGCCCATGAATGACGATCAATGAAATTTGTCAATCTCTGAACAGATTGAGATTCGTAGGCTTCCTGATAGAAATGCGAACTGATACTTTGTCGTAAAGCGTAGAGACTGTCCTTGGTGAATCCACAAGCTGCATACTTCAACTTCTTTCTGGATTTTACCATATCAAAAGTTGCAATGGATCGCTCAATGTATACCAATGCAGAATCGAAATTGTGAAAAGGATTATCGTCTCGATAATAGATAATAGCCAATCCCTGTGCTCCGGGAGACTCGTTGTATTTTAATGCTTTGGTAAAGTGTTTCTTGGCTGTGAAATAATCGAAGACACAAAGTGCCTTGTAGCCTTTTTCAATACGACCTGCCCATGAAGTTGCCGACAGCAACAACATCACTAAAATTGCTATGGTTTTTTGCATTTTCATGCGTTGTAAAGATAGTTGTTCGAACCTACTTATAATGCTATTACTGCAAATTCGACACCAGAAATTGAATATTCGTTGATTCGGTAGCTACAAACAAAAAAAGACCATCCCTATAGGAATGGTCTTCAACTTTATAGTACGTTGTATTATTTACGACGGTAACGGTTGTTGAACTTGTCGATACGTCCTGCTGTATCCACAAACTGAACAACTCCCGTAAAGAATGGGTGTGACTTGTGAGAAATATCCAATTTGATCAATGGATACTCATTTCCATCCTCCCATGTTGTTGTCTCGCTAGACGCTGCACATGAAGGACACAAAAAAGAATAGTCGTTTGACATATCCTTAAATACTACCAATCTATAATCTTCCGGGTGAATATCTTTTCTCATAACAATGTTTCTTTTCCCTTAAAATCGGGTGGCAAAGATATGTAAACTTTTTTAATTGTAAAGTATTAATTGCGATAAAATAAAACTTATTCTTTTTGCGTTACTTTGCCAACGAAAGTACAACACTTATGCGGAAACTAGCCGTTTTAATTCCATTTGCCCTTCTGGCGCTCTTTGCATCACAGTTAACCAGCTGTAAAAAAGAGACTTTCTTTTCTGAAGGAAATCTTGATTTTTCAGCTGATACCGTTGTTTTTGATACGGTTTTCACAACTGTTGGATCGACTACACAACGCTTGAAGATTTACAATCGTAGCAATCAGAATTTGCGGGTTGATGAAATTGAATTGATGGGAGGAGAAAATTCCCCTTTCCGCATTAATGTCGACGGGATTTCAGGAGTGATGCACAACAATCTGGAAATCGAAGGAAATGACAGCCTTTGGATTTTTGTTGAAGTTACGCTCGACCCGAATGGAGGAACACTGCCGTTAATCGTTGAGGACAGCATCCGATTCCGAACGAACGGAACCGATCAATACGTGATTCTGGCTGCCTGGGGACAAGACGCTTACTTCCATTATAACGATGTCAATTCGGGGGTATGGCCAAATGATAAACCCCATGTTGTCTACGGATTCGCAGGAATTGATGAAGGGCAAACGCTGACTATCCCGGCTGGAACAGACATCTATCTGCACAACAATTCTTTGATTTACGTATTTAAGGGAGCTCTGCATATTCAAGGTACGAAGACTGACCCTGTAACACTGCAAGGAGATCGACTGGAATCGGAATACGACGAAGTTTCTGGTCAGTATTATGGAATCTACTTTGAGAAAGCCTTGCCAAGTACTATTGATCACGCTATAATCAAGAATGGAATCTCGGGAATCCATATGTTTGGTGAAGATCCTGGAAATAGCAGTTACACGCTGGAATTGAGCAATACGATCATTCAAAATTGTTCTCGTTACGGAACATTTATTTACGATGGAGCAAAGATTAAAGGTGAGAATTGTTTGATTTCTGATAATGGAATTCATGCGTTCCTTTTGCTCAGAGGCGGTGATTTTAACTTCAACCATTGTCATTTACTCAGCTATGGAACAGGCGATAATGTTGGAGCTGCTATCGGAATCACGAATTATTTCAATGACACTATTGGTCCAATCAATGAAGGAACGATTACGAACAGCGTGATTTACGGAAATGGTGATTACGAAGTAGCTATGGACACCTTAACTCAAGGAACTATCGTTATGGATTTCCAGCGAAATCTAATTCGTGCAGACGTTCCTTTCACGGATGCTTTCTACACCAACGGAAACCTTTGGAATTCAAGCCCTCTCTTCAATGATATCAGCGGAATGGATTACATGTGGGCAACTAATTCTCCGCTCAATGGAGCTGCTGACAATTCCTTCGGAATCACTCTTGGCATGAACCCTGGAACGGATATCTGCGTCAATCCACGAGATGTTGTGAGTCCTGATATTGGGGCTTATGAATTGCCTTAAGAAGGATGAATTTTGAATAAGGAATACCGTTCCTACCTATAGCAAGTTGCATTTAACTTCGTTGCTGCTTCGCGGTCGACTTCGCTCAATGCGCTTACGAATAACGGACATCGAGCAAGAAGAAGCATAGCTTCTGATGGAGTAGGCAAGATGCCCTTAGTGTTTTGTCGACCACGGAGGCACAAAGGACACAAGGAATTGCTTGATATGCTTGCTTCCAAGAAGTGCACTAGATTATGACTTTGTCATAATCCTTCCTACCTGTCGGCAGACACGGTGTCTTCTTTGCAAATCCCAGGCTCTTCATGACCTCTTTGCGCTCTTTGTGCCTCCGTGGTGAGTGTTTGCCTTTATCAAGGAAATCACCTGTTATTCTATCGCATCATTGTTACATGCCCGGTTTCGGTAATAACTTCCACCTGATCGCTTTTTGTGCGGTTCAACATTAAAGTCCAGGTGTAGATGCCATCCGGTGCTAAAACTCCTCCGTAGGTTCCATCCCAACCATAATTCACGTCCTGAGACTCAAATACGGTTTGTCCCCATCGGTTGTAAATTCGGAATTCGTAGCTGTTGATGTTCTCCCCGGTAATTACTGGCTGGAAAGTTTGATTCAACTCGTCTCCATCCGGCGTGAAGGCGTTTGGAACGTACAGGTAGATGTCGCAATCCTCGATTTCAAAGACTATCTGATCGCTCGCGGTTCCACAGAAGTTGGTAATGTCTGCACTGATTGAAATGATCTCATTCGGATCGTAATCAGCTAAATTGATTGGATATTGCGGATCCGTGCTTCCATCATTCCACAATAGCTCATCTCCGGGGTTCAGCATTACTTCCAGCACAACAGATTCATCGTTACAAATGATCTCATCCGGTCCTAAATCTAAGGTTGGTTCTTGTGCCACTTCAATGGCGATTGTATCCGATGCCACACAGTTATCCTCATTCACGGAATACTCTATGATATACGTACCCGATCCAACAATAGCCGGATTGAAAATCCCGAGATTATCGACACCGTTTCCGCTCCAGGCTCCATTCGCAACGTTTGCCGTCAATTGCTGCGTTCCATTGTTCGCACACAAAGTTGCAACCGGATCAATTACAACATCTGATACGAAAGTTATGTTCACTGTGGCAATAGATGAATCTGTGTTACAAACCACTGGCGCAACAATGTAAGTATACGCTCCAGGTGCATCTTGCTGAGGATCGAATATCGACGTCCCGCTGATCGGCCATGGAGACCATGTTCCACCTTGAAGTGGCGTTCCTGTGATGACATTGAACAGGTCTATTGGATTGTCATAATCACAGACAGTAGTCGCGCCATCAAACCCTGCTGCGTTCATCCCTTCGATAAATAACTCGAATACCGCTGTATCAGCGCATTGACCGTTGTCCAAAATATACAGAAGCGTGAAAGTACCTTGTCCGCTAAGTGCAGCATCAAAATTTGTGTTTATCAATCCTCCCGAATTCGTGATGTCTTCGAATGTTCCTGTTTGATCGGTACCGACTGCCAACAATGCTAACAAATCGATGATGGGTTCTGTTTCGCAATATTGGTAGAAATGGTCTGGACCGGCATCTGGACTTGGAAGCACCTCCAGAATTTCCTGATGCACATCTGTTCCGTTCGGGTTGGAAGCCTCCAGTTCAATGGTATAAATTCCCGGAATATCGAAACAGATATTCTGAGGGTTCTGATCGGTTGAATTTGGCGTTAACGAACCGTTGAAGGTCCAGTTCCATTGAGTTGTGTTCGCAGAGCTCAAATCGGTAAAATTCAGACATTCTCCCGCGCAAATTTGTGCTGGCACGTTAAAATCTGCCGTTGGTGGTCCTGAACAATCGTTTACCACAATTTGTACTGTCGTTGTTTCTGTAAGACCTGCACAATCTGATATGGTCAACTCGACATCATAAGTTCCCTGCGTGGCAAAACACACCTGAGGAGGGTTTTGTCCTGTGAAATTGGCTGGAACTCCCCCGGGGAAAGTCCAATCGTAGGAAACGATGGATGCTCCAGTACTGGTGTTGTTGAAAGTAATGCAATCACCCTCGCAAATGTTCGTATTCGATGCTGTGAACATTGGCGTCATTGGATCACATGTGTTTGCAGTTTGGGTTGGATAATAACATGATGGCAAACCGAGTCCTGCTTCTCTTGGCGTATTGTACACATTCAATTGAAGATTCGCTGCAACACCTACCAAATTTGGATCATCGATCACGTGAATATCTCGAGCGTAGAACATTTGTCCTGCTTGTTGATCGTACCAATCGCATCCGGCAACGATGTACATTTTATCGTTTGGTCCACGCATGATGGAACCACCAATTTCCATAGGTGGGTATGTAAACCAATTGGACGTCAAAAGATCGAATTGATGCAATTGAAATGCTGTCACGAAGACCTTGGTTCCATCTGCAGAGAATTCAATTCCGTAACCGCCTACAAAATCTGGAAGCTGCTCGTACTGAGGATTACAAAGTTTCCCGGTAAGATTATCGAAATCAAATAGTTCGATGGAAGGGTTTCCTCCCATGTCTCCGGTTATTGCGATTCTACTTCCATCAGGTGAACAAGTCATGTAACTCATTCCAGTAAATGCATTTACGTAATTCGTTCCTATAGATGTCGTTACCGCTGCTCCTACCCCTGTTGCCGTTACAGGAAAAGCAAAGAAAGTATTTCCTGTCATGGAATGCGCTATCACCCAAATGTCTTGTCCGTTGCAGGCTGTGATCGCTTTCAACTGCTCAGAGCAAGCGCCAGTGTTCAATGAAACATTCTTATTTGCGGTTACATCACCGAATCCACCATTTAGTGTCATGTCTACCTCGGAATAAAACAATCCCGGATTTGGATTCGTTGCGGCATAATCCATGTGGAATACGTAATAAATGGAGTTCGACCCCGGCTTGGGAACTGCTAGTGTTTGAGCTGATGTTCCAGCATCTCCAATCAACCCTCCTCCATTCGGCATGAGATTGTAGTTTCTGTCAAATACGTTCTCACTGTTGTTATAAAAAAGTAAATCTCCATTGGCATCGCACATCGTTGATGAACCTTCCTGGCAATAAGTTGTGGTTGGCGTGGCAATTTCCGCTCCTTGTCCCGTCAGCACAGGATTGTTCATGTTGGCATTGAAATCGAGGAAGTTCCCGTCTCCGAAGTACCAAATATTATTGACGTTTTGTCCGGCAACAGAAAACGAGACTAGTAGAATTAAGGTAATAAGCAGTTTCATTGTACAGGTTTTGCAAGTTCTCTACCTGTTAGATACCGCTCGACTCAAAAACGCTGCATCAGAATGATGAATTTTGAATGATGAAGTATGATTTATGATTTGTGATTGATGAATATTATGCCTGGTGGGTTGGGCTCAATGTGCATTTAAGTATTGTAAATTAGAATCTTATAGTACACTTCGACTTCGCTCAGTGTACCTTACCAATATTAAATTATGCAAACACTGAATGTCGCAGAGCAGTTCTGTCGAGATTGCCGAAATGCGAGCATAAAAAACAATCGGGGAACAAAAAAGCCGCTGTTAATAACAGCGGCATATTCTTTATTTCTTATTCCATTTTATCTCGTAAAGAGCATTTCACGGAATTTAGGAAGTCTCCATTCTTCATCGTCAATTAGTAGCTCTAGTTTGTCTACGTGGTAACGAATTTCATCGAAGTGAACCTTCACTGTATCGCAGTAGGCAATTGCTCTCTCCTCCATATCTTCGATAAGATTTGCTTTCTTTCGAGCAACTAACATTGCATCACTTTCCGATTTCATTTTGGTCATGTGATCTGCAACCTGACGAATGATATCAATCTGTCCGGATGAAGCTTCTTTTCCAGCTTTTGCACCAAGAATATCAGTCAACCCCTGAACGTTTTTGATCAATTTGTTCTGGTATTCAACCGCTGCCGGGATAATGAAGTTTTGCACCATTTCTCCCATTACACGTGCTTCGATCTGAAGTTTCATCACGTAGTTCTCGAATTCAATTTCCTGACGTGCTGCCAACTCACGTGGAGACAATACATTCAACTCATCGAATAGTTTTGCTACGTTTTCATCGCTCCAAACCTGCAATGCACGTGGAGAATCTTTCAAGTTGGAAAGTCCGCGTTTTTTTGCCTCTTGAACCCACTCTTCTCCGTATCCATTTCCTTCAAAGCGAATTTTCTTGGATTCTTTGATCAACTTTTGCAATTCTTTTAAAATCGCTTCGTCTTTCGCGTCTCCCTTCTTGATTCGTGCGTCAACTGATACTTTGAATTCTTTCAACTGCTTCGCCATAATTGTGTTCAATACAATCATTGCGGATGCACAGTTTGCAGAAGAACCTACCGCTCGGAATTCAAATTTGTTTCCTGTAAAGGCAAACGGCGATGTTCTGTTTCTATCCGTATTATCCAAAAGGATTTGAGGAATTTTACCAATGTTGAGTTTCAATTCCGTTTTATCCTCAGGAGTCATTTTTCCTGCTTTCACATTCTTCTCAATGCTATCCAACAAGCTTGTCAATTGAGACCCGATAAATGTTGAGATAATTGCTGGTGGTGCTTCATTTGCTCCCAATCGGTGATCGTTTCCTGCACCTGCAATTGAAGCTCTCAACAAATCAGCATTGTCGTGGATTGCTTTAATTGTGTTCACGAAGAACGTAAGGAACTGAAGGTTGCTCTTTGGATTTTTCCCAGGAGCCAATAGGTTCACCCCTGTATCTGTACTCAATGACCAGTTGTTGTGCTTTCCTGATCCGTTTACTCCAGCAAATGGTTTCTCGTGAAGAAGAATACGGAAATCGTGTTTACGCGCCATTTTCTCCAACAAGTCCATCAAAAGAAGGTTGTGGTCGTTCGCAAGATTACACTCTTCGAAGATAGGCGCACACTCAAACTGGTTAGGCGCTACCTCATTGTGACGCGTTGTAACAGGAATTCCCAGACGAATTGCTTCTCTTTCGAAATCTCGCATGAATCCAGTAACACGATGTGTGATTGATCCGAAGTAGTGATCATCCAACTGCTGTCCTTTTGCAGAAGCATGTCCGAACAATGCTCTTCCTGTCATCATCAAATCGGGGCGTGCATTATATAGCGCTTTGTCTACAAGGAAGTACTCTTGCTCCCAACCTAGAGTTGCTGTTGTCTTTTTTACGTTTTTATCGAAGTATTGACAAACATCAACTGCGGCTTCGTTTACAGCATGTAAAGCCTTCAATAATGGCATTTTGTAATCCAATGCTTCACCAGTGTAGGCGATGAAAATAGTAGGAATACAAAGTGTTTTGTCTATTACGAATGCTGGCGACGATGGATCCCAAGCGGTGTATCCTCGTGCCTCAAATGTATTACGAATTCCTCCGTGCGGAAATGAAGAAGCATCTGGCTCTTGCTGAACTAACAAATCTCCATCAAATCGCTCAATTGCTTTTCCCGGACCTACTGGCTTGAAGAATGCATCGTGCTTCTCTGCAGTAGCCCCCGTAAGCGGCTGGAACCAGTGCGTGTAGTGTGTAGCACCTTTCGTAATTGCCCAATCTTTCATAGCAGAAGCTACCTGATCTGCCATAGCTCGATCCAAACGTGTTCCATCATGTACGGCTTGTTTCATCGACTTATACGCTTCACTAGGAAGGTATTCACGCATCACTTCCATGTGAAATACGCTTTCTCCGAAGATTTCAGAGATTTTACCATCAAACTCTACTGGTTTGGGCTGACGATGAAGAACATCGTAGTACGCTTGCATTCGTTGATTTGCCATGAGGAAAAGTTTTTTTTTGCAAATCTACAACAAAAATAAGGGGGTAACTTTCAAAAAAATCGAATTTTTATCAACACACCCCTAAAAAAATAGGGGTTGATTTGAAAATTTCATAATTCAGAGATAAAACTAGCTTAAAATTGAGGTCTTGATCTGAAAAAAAAGCTATTTGAGCACTTTTCGATAACAATCGAACACAGAAGGTGCAATAAAATTTTCCGCTTTTTCTGCTTTATGCGGCTTTCGATCTACAAAATCCTGGGTGGAAATATGTTCATAACCGAGTCTCGTGTACCAACTTCGTAATCCTTCCTTAGCTTCTAATGTTTTGTTTTTAAGACGTAAAATCTCCAGCTCCATAAATGAGGCTCCATTCGAAATGGCTTTTTTCTCTGCGGCATCAATCAATTTACGTCCAATACCTTTCCCTTTGAAAGCAAAATCGGCAGAAAACAATCCGAAAGCGTAGGTATCATCATTAAGTCGATATGTATGGATGCTTCCTACAGGAAGGTCTTCAAACCAGGCGCCAATCAATTCTCCTTGCTCAATAATCTGATTAAATTCATCTGGAAGCATACGCTTGTAATCCTCGCCCCAAATCTCCACCTCCGTGACTTTGTACGCATAGATCATGATATCATACAGGCGTTGTATATCGTGTGGGGAATCTTTTGAAGTTACCGGGCGGATTTCCATGACGCAAAGTTACTTAGAATTCGTCATGAATCTGGTTCCAGTTTGGTTAAGAATGATCCAAAAAAGCACCTCCACCGATACAATTAAGTTTAACCAAAAAATGGTCACACAAAAAGATGCGACCATTTCCTTGTGCATTTCTGCACGTTGAATCAGATCTTAAAAAGCGATCTTCACTTCATTCGGATCTGCAGGTTGGTTGATATACCAGTTATTGTCGATTAGAACAAGTTTGAATTTCTGACGGTACGATTTATTCGATAGCTTTCCATATTCGGAACCCCGGCTTGTTGATTTTAGAACTGATGACGACATTCCGGCTTCTTTATACTTCTTTTTGGTCTCCTTGTCTCGTGCACCTTCTCGTGTAATGCTTATGGCAAAATCGATATACGGTCCCTCAGTGTCTCCGAACTCATATCCATACGGTATTTCATCCTGAGTTCGTACAACTTCCAGCGAACACAATTTATCTGTAAAACTTTGGATTAAATCTCCATAAGACTTCGCCAGAGCATCTGCATTCTTTGGGTCCATGAAAGGCTTCAATGTCTTCATGGCTTTATCCCCATCACCATTTTCCAATGTTTTTAATGCTTCGATAATCTCTGCCATTCGCTTTTCAATAAAAGCCTCGCTACCTACTGGCTGATCCACTTTGTATTTCTTCTGAAATAATTCTTCAAACGAGCGATCTGCAAGTGTTTCGAACCATTGAGGATCATCAACAAAATCTTGCGCTTCTCGAACCAAACCAGCTTTGTACGCCGCATCAAATCCCGGAGCATCCGGATCGGTATAGTTTTTCACCCAGCCTTTATCTAACGGACGGAGATTGTAAGTTCCGTTGCTGTAGGTCGCTTCAAAAGGTATAATGAAATAGTCACGAATTACGCGCTCTGCCCCTCCTTCTGAGGTTTTATCCGAAATGTACTCCCCGAGTATACTTAACCCCCAATGGAATCTGTTTGCTGAAACCGTTTTATAGTATTCGTAACTATGCGAATATGCCATCACTGAATCAATCTTAATGATATTGTTTACCGGATGCTGAGGATTTTTTAAGGTTTCATTTGTTGTACGATTTGCCATGATATATTCCATCATCATTTGCTGACGTTCTTGATCTGTTAGCTTCGGCAAACCATAGGTTTCACATTCAATAGGATCCAACATGATATAATCGTAGTTCCATTTGTTATCTTCAAAGTCCTGCGCTGTTCTGCGAGTATACGTAACTTTAAAGAAGATCTTGTGAGATATTCCCTTAGCGTCCTTTGAAGTCTCCAAAAACATTGAAAAACTTCGCATATCATTGTAATTCTTATTTAATGACACTTTGTAAGCATCATCCGACCTCCAATACCATTTCGTGTAGAAGTAATCTTTAAGTTCCGATTTATTGGCCAGCCGAATTTTTCCTTTGTTGATTAAAGATGGATCGTAGCCATAGGATTCAAGAAGTTGTGTTGTCACTTCATCCTTTTTCATGTCGTTTGCAATCGTAACAACGGATGGATCTGCAGGATAGTTCTGTGCACTCACCTCCAAATTCAAAAATAGAAGCAAAACCAGTGCAATAATAAGTTGTAAAGTTTTCATCTGATTCAATTTATAATTGACAGAAAACTACTACTGGTTATGTGTTGCAGAAATTTTAATTGGCGAATGCCATGTTTTTTTACGTGAATCGCACGTTTTTGTACGTGAATCAGAATAGATCCAAACGCTCCAAAATATTCTTACGCAAACTTTCACTTACGGGTATTTCATCTTTGCCAATTTGAACAAAGTTCCCTCCCAAGCGTTCAATTTTCTTAATGTTTACCAAATAGGAACGATGACAACGCACAAACCCATACGACGCCAGTTGTTCTTCCGTCTTTTTCAAAGTGGCACTCAACACATATCTTTTATCCGATGTATACAAGTGCGTATAATTGTCATCAGCTTTTGCATACAAAACGTCTTCATACGCTACACGGACATGTCCTAAACCATCTTTTACAAAAAAATGTGATTCGAGCGCAACCTCTTTTGTAGGCTTCTCACCAGATGGAATCAATGCCAGAACACTTCTTAACTGTTCAACCTTAAAGGGTTTGGAAATAAATCCTGCGGGATTGGTATGTTTTACACGATCCAGCGTTTTATCATCAGTGTTAGAAGAAATAAAAACGAATGGAATCTCATACTTACTATTCAGGATGTGCGAAATATCAACCCCGTCCAACGCACCATTGATTTGAATATCAAGCAAAACGAGATCAACATTAGTGCCACTGAGAGATTCAAATAAGTCATTGGCATCATCAACAATAGCGATCACTTCGTAGCCCAAATCCTGCAACAATAACGCAAGATGATCCGCTATCAACGCTTCATCCTCCACAATGACAATTCGTTTCATTCCTCTGCTTTTTTGTATTGTGAAAGATAGAATTTTTGATGAAACCCATCAGGTTCCGAACCTTGTTGCCTCTTTGCTTTAAGTTGCCTGGAAAGTGATTGCATCAACTGGCTTCCAAAGCCCGGCTCAACCTCTTTGAATCCAGGACCTGAGTCATAGTAATCCAAAACTAATTGACTCTCCTTTTCCTCAATGCTGATTCCGATACGACCACTACCTTCCTGAAAAGCGTACTTCAGACTATTTGTAATCAATTCATTCAAAATCAATGCAATTGGGACAATTGAATCGATATGTAACTGAATGTCGGCAATGTTATAGTCAACTTCAACTTCCTGATCTGAGTATGCCACTAAGATTTGATCTGTTAATTGTTGAACGTATTCATTTATTGCAACGGAACGACCAGATGTGTTCTTGTATAAGCGTTCATGAATCAAACTCATGGTTTCAATTCTGCTCCTACTTGCCTCTAGGATGGACGTAAGATTCCGATCACCCAGAGATCGTTCCTGCATTGCCAACATACTTGATACCATCTGTAAGTTGTTGCGTACGCGATGGTGAATTTCTCCCAAAAAGGCTTCTTTCTGCTCAACCAACTGTTCTTTCGAACGCAATTTTTCCCGAAGAAGCATGCGTTCCGTTCTTCTTTTCTGAAGTACGATCCATAGCAACAGACCGACAATAACAAGTACCGCGGTTATGGCGATAAATAAATTTCGTTGCTCCCGATTCTCACTTGCATCACGTGCATTCCGAATGGATTTATTCTTGTACTGTGCTTGTTTCAGTTTTGACTCTGCCAACTCTTTATTTCGTTTGACCAGCCCATATTTGGTTTGAATTTCTGATAATTCTGCCTGAGTTTCGGAAGTAAATAAAGAATCTCGAATTTCCTGAAACAAATCGTTGTAATAGTTAGCACTATCAATCATAGATTTCGCGTAGAAAGCATGTGACATGCATTCATACAAGTGACTTCTACGCTCGGGGTAACTATTTCCCGAATCGTATTTAATTCCTCTTCTTGCAGCTGCAAGCGCTTCGTCAAATCGCAACAGTCCTAAATTTGCATTTGACGCAATAACTTCCATTGTCATTTTCGGAGATGGATCACTTCCTTCCAGAATGGCAGAACGTGCTTTTTTCAAGCTGAGCAAAGCCCCCTTATAATCTTTCTGAAGCACTAGTATTTTTGCACGGTTCGAATAAATACTACCATCAAGACTGAAATCATTGACTTCGTGCATTAGACCAAGAACGTCGTCATAGATAAACAAAGCATCGTCCCACCTATCCTGATTCGAATAAATGATAGCAATGTTTAGCATTGTTCCTGACCAACCTTTCAAATCGTTCATCAGACTATCAATTCTGGCAGAACTTCGGTAATTCCGAATGGCTTCATCATAGCGGTACATGTAAAATTGACAAATCCCCAAATTGTTGTAACTGAACGAAAGCTGGGCAGAATCTTTCTTTTCCGTTTGAATTTCAATGGCATTCATGAAACCATCTACAGCCTCCCCCGGACGCCCTTGAATATCATCAACAACAGCCTTTCGAGAAAGCAAAAGTGCATACTTTTTCGTCCCTTTTCGCGTTGACCTCAACCAGGAGTTACAAAGATTCAGCACTGAATCCGGATTATCAAAGAGGTGGGTGTTGATGTACGTGCTATCCGTCTGCCAGTCATTTTTTTGACATAAGGCAACTGTACTGTTCGCCCAAACCATTAAAATGATACTGAGAAGCTTAAGATTGATCGTGTTCATCTGCGACGAAGATACGATTTTCGAACAGGGAGAGTGTTAACCACAAGGACACAAAGCGCACATTATAATTATTACCGGTCATGCAACCTTGTGCCTTTGTGGTTAGGATACTCTTCCAATCGCCAAATCCCTTATGGGAACGGCGAAGCATATTTTGGATCCTTGATAAAGGAACTATCTGACATTGTTTTTAAGAAGTTGACTATGTCTCTCTTCTCCTGATCGGTCAATTGCATTCCACCACGTTTGGCGTGAGCCATTCTACTATCTGTTTCGGGAGCATGGACTACTTGTTCGCTATAGAATTCGACAACCTCCTCCAGGGTCTCAAAACGACCATCATGCATGTAGGGAGCTGTAAAAACGAGATTTCGAAGGGACGGCACTTTAAACTTGCCCAAATCGCTCTTCTTTTTGGTAACAGCCGCCAGTCCAATATCCGAATCTTCATCCATTTGATATTTCTGGAGTCCGTTGTTGACCATTTGTCCGGTTGTCCCTAAGGCATCTCCATCAGACGTATGACAATGCAGGCAATTACCTTTATTCTGGTCGTTCATTAGTACGAATCCTCTGTATTCTGAAGCGGTCAAATAGCGTTCTCCTCGCAATACCTGATCAAATTTTGAATTCGCGGAAATCATGGAACGCTCAAACTGCGCTATTGCCAGAGCCACCTTCACACTGTCAATGGTTTTGGATCCGAATGCAGCTTCGAACATTTTTTGATACACCTTATCTTTCTTGATTCTTTTCACTGCGACGGACCATTTCAAATCCATTTCATCGTGCTTTCGAACAGGTTCGAACACCTGCGTTTCCAGCGAACTCACCCTTCCATCCCAGAATAATTGCGGATACCACGCAAGATTGAACAATCCGGGTGAATTTCTCAAAAGGGTGTCACCATGAATTCCTATACTCTTTTTTTGTCCATCGCTAAAGGCAAATTCCTGTTGATGACAGCTGGCACACGAAAAGGTCTGATCCGCACTTAAAATGGGATCATAAAACAAGCGTCGTCCCAACTCGATTCCTTCTTCCGTCAATGGATTACTTTCATTTACGGGCATCTCAGGAAATGCCAAAGGAGTTTCAATGTGCACCGGAATTGGTCCATCCTCTTTTATTTGAAGCGATAGAAATACCGCCCCAACCAGGAAGAAAACGATTGTCGCCTTCATGCCTTAGTGTTGAACAATGACGTCGAAGCTTCTTTTCTCGAAATTGGTCTGTACCTCCAGGATGTAATTGCCCTCAGGAAGATCGGCAACATCAACGAAGAATTTTGTCGGAACGTATTCGAAATGACGTACACGTCTACCGTTCATATCGTACAGGGACAGTTGTTCAATGATATGGAATTCAGTTTTCTTTTCCGTAACGATATTGATGCGATCATCTGCTGGATTTGGGTAGACTTCCATATAATCGTTTGGCTTGATCTCATTAATGGTATGCACCCATGTTTGTTCAGAAACAACGTTATCGATCATCCATCCGTCGTTTGGAACAGCAACACCTCCAACACTGTCACTAATAAAGGTGTAACGCATTTTTAAATCGTATTGCATACTTCCCAACCAGGAAACATCGAAGCAAATCCAGATATTTTGCCAGTTTGTATCGGTTCCAACGAAACCTTCGTCGCCACCAACTATTCCATAGTTCTGTTGATTGTAGCCAAAGAAATTATAGACATAAGGGCTGTTGAATGCATTTTCCCATGTTGTTCCGTCGTCCACAGAGAATTCTACAATTCCACCGTCTCCATCTCCAAAATCGATCATTTGTTCCCATTGAAATGCCCAAATTCCAAACCATTTCTGAGGCGCTTCAACATTGGCATAAACGCGGGATGTATCATTTGTTGGGTATGGGTACAGAGTATCTGTTACCAAAACATTTGGAATGCTGTAGGCATTATTAAATAGTGTTTTTTGCGGCTCCCCAATTTGCCAAAGGTTGTTGGAATCAAGAGAATCCATATAGAAGATTACAGAACTTGAAGGGATAGTATCAGCCCCGTCAAAATACTGGAAATAGGTTTGTGCATTGACCGAATATCCCCACAGGAGTAGGAATGTGAATAGTAGCGTTTTCATTTACAAGCAGTTTGAGTTTACTTCTCAAACGTAAAATTCTTAGTATGGGTTGGGGAAAATATTTATCGAGAAATAAGTGGGAATTATTCTGCTCAGATTAGATAATTTTGAAATCTTTAATTAGTGGAATTCAGATTTCTTATCAGATAACTAATACTCAAAGATCAACTCGCCCAATTGCTTCGGGTCAAAGTGTGTTTTCGCAACCTCGCTTACTTCTTCCTCGGAAATAGCATCTATCTGACGATAAATCTCCGACACCGAATCCACCTTTCCGTGAATCAAGACACTTTTTGCTAAACTGAACATCAATTCCAGGTTACTATCCAGTGACAATGCCAGATGCCCTTTCAATTGCTCCTTAGCTTGTTGTAATTCCTTCTCGGAAAGTCCCTGCTCACGAATGATTGCCAATTCCTGATATATTAACTCCAGAGCGCGATCCAAATACTTGCGATCCGTTCCCATGTAAATGCTCCACAAGCCTGAATCAGAGAAGGATGAGTACCCAGCTTCAATATTATAAGCATATCCGTATTGTTCCCGAATGAGCAATGTCAACCGTGAATTCAACGCTGGTCCACCCAAAACATTTGTCAAAAGTGTCATTGCACGACGATTATCATCATGATAGGATGGTGCCTGACCTCCGATGACCGTATGCGTTTGGAAGTTGGCTTCTTTCGCACGGATTTTAAAGGGCTCGAATGGATCTGGTTGGGTTACGATATCCGTCACTTCTCCCCCGTTCATTGATCCGAAATCTTCCTCCAATTGTTCGATCACTACTTCAAAAGGTAAATCTCCCACAAAAGACAAAACCATATTCGGCGCCTTGAAAAAACGGCTCATATAATCCTTCAAATGCTCCCGACGGAATCCACTCACTGACTTCTTGTTTCCGAGAGTATTGTACCCTAGAGAATGTCCTTTGAATACATGGTCCTCGAATTCATCGAAAATGCGTTCAGAAGGTGTATCCAGGTAGGAAATAATTTCATCAAGAACCACTTCTCGCTCTTTGCTGATCTCATCCTCGGGAAAAGAGGCGTTTTGAACAATATCACCGAGCAATTCTGAAGCAATTCCGAAATGTGTTTTACGAAACGAAGTATGTATGCAAATTTCCTCTTTGTTCGTGTAGGCATTAAGTTCGCCTCCTACCGAATCTAAATCAGAGAACACATCCAGCGCTTTCCGTTTTTGAGTTCCTTTGAAGATGCAATGTTCTAGAAAATGTGCCAGCCCTTCTTCTTCCGGACGTTCGTAGCGAGATCCACCTAAGATCATCACCCCGAGGTGCGCTACAAGTGCCTTACGCTCAAGGTATACCAAACGCATTCCATTCGAAAACGTATGGATTCTAGGATAAATCTCGTATGCACTCATGGATTGAGTCGTTCAATTTTCCATGTAGCACCTTCCGACTTAAATACGATTCGATCGTGCAAACGTGATGGTCGACCTTGCCAGAATTCAAATTGTGTTGGTTCAATCCAGTAACCACCCCAATAATCCGGACGTGGTACTTCATTTGGAAATTTTGCTTCAAATTCTTTGAAACGATTGTCCAATTCTTCCCGATTCGAAAGTAATTCGCTTTGATATGATGCCCATGCACCAATTTGACTCCCACGAGGTCGGGTAGCAAAATACGCATCACTTACTTCCGTTGGAACCTTGGAACATATTCCTTGAATTCGAATTTGACGTGATGATTTTGGCCAGAAAAAGAGCATGGAAACCTTTGAGTTCTCTGCAATTTCACCTCCCTTCAAACTACTGTAGTTCGTGTAAAGCACCAACTTCCCGTCAATATTATCCTTGAGGTACACTATTCGTGATGATGGCTGTCCATCTTCACTTACGGTTGATAGCACGTAAGCATTGGGTTCTAACTCTCCGTTGGATACTGCTTCTTCCGTCCAGACATTGAAAAGTTCGTATGGATCAGTTCCTTCAAAACTCTCCAGGTGACCGTTTTCAAATTCGTGATGTCCATCACGAAATGCATCCATTATTTTCTTGATATCTGCCATTCGCTAGCGTTAAATTAGATCCTGCTTATGTACTGGCTGAAGGTCATCCTTAGATTCCCTTCTATCGAACGCTACGCGTCCTCGTCTTCGTTTTCGTCTTCCTCTGCTTCGTAATCGTCTTCTATTTCGCTATCTCCTTCATCTGAGAAATCTTCTTCGTCTTCATCATCGATATCAGTTCCTGACGCAGAGAACACAGCACCTGAACCGGAAGTTTCTTCTAATTCTTCCTCCACTTCTTCAATAGGGCGGCGACTAATTTCACGATCCAAATTTTCCTGGAAAGGAAAGATCTCAACAATAGGAGAAACGATAATTGATGGGATTTCAAAATCTACCATCAAGCCCTGAAGACTTTCCTGCAAACGTTCGTATGCTTCCTTCACCGAGTGTGCTGAAACCAGGAAGTTTTGAGTTACTTTTTTCGATTTTTCTGAATCTGCATCGAAGTTCTCATACTTTACTTTGGCTTTGTACCAAACTTCAGCATCATCGTATGCGAAAATGTCGTGAATTTCTGTTCGGGCAATTCCCGTTACTGCAAACTCTCCACGGATCAAAGCACCCAATTCTTCGTAGATTCTTGCTTCAGCGTCTGTGAACGTCATTGCTGCAAGAAGATAGGGTTCTGAAACGCGCTTAAGCGCACCGTTATCAAGTTGTTTCGTGTATTTTACTTTGACTGTAAACCAGTTATTCATTCGTTCAATTTTAGGACTTCAAAAATACGCAGTATTAGCGGTTTCTAAATGAACAAATGCGAAAAGTTATCTACAATTTGGAAACGAGATTGATAGATGAAAGATCGCTTTGCTCAAAGAAGAAAGACTGATAGACAAAAGACCGCTTCGATCAAAGAGGAAAGACTGATAGACGAAAGACCGCTTCGCTCAAAGACGCTAGACTTGACGTCGAATAGGGACAATCTGCTTTTATTTGGAATATCAACTTTCAGAATGGTACCATCTCGATATTTCGGCATACTTTGGCCCCCTTCGGCAAGCTCAGGAGAACATCTCAGCACAAGAGTACATCGAGGGCAATTAACCAGATAATGGCAAGAGCCGATGATTTTTCGAAAATAACTAGGAATAGCGCATTGAGCGTAGTCGACCGCGAAGCAGCAACGAAGTTACATGCAACCTACCAGGTTCATTATTCACATTTCGGGAGATCGAATGCAGTGCACTTCGGCAAGCTCAGCGTACTACTTTCTCTTGCTCAATGTGCGTTTTGCCGTTATCCAGGAAGTCGCTACATCGAGCATTTGGAGATGCACTCTCAGTACACACTCTCAGCACTCACCCTCAAACTGACCTATTGCTGGTATTTCCGTCCGTTCTGAAGTACGATGTAGGATTTATTGAACAATTCAACGAGAACCGAATTGCCGTAAATTTCGAAAGGGGCATCCAATTGATTGGTGATTTCAATGATTTTTCCGTCCTGAACCGCGCTTACACCACCCATCAAATTCCGAAAGGCTAAAGTACTGTTCTTCAGTTCGAAATCTTTAGGAACATATTTTGCCACATCAATTCGCACTCCGTCGATGTAGGCATAGGCAAATCCATTTTCAACCCAATAGACAACATTGTCGCGGACTTCCCATGTAGATGCTCCAAAATTGGACAACTGCTCAATTTCACCATTTCGATACATCATCAAATCGCCATTCAGGTTCTCGTATACGACCAATCCATTTCCGACCTTATAATTATTCATGTGAAATCCTTCTACATCAAGGAATTGTCCATTTTCAAAAATCGCAAACGTCCCATTGATGGGATCATTAAACGCTACCATGTCGGTCCCGCCATGAAAAACATAAGGTTGATGCCAGACATCCAATTCGTAAATCTGACCACGCCAAAAGACTTTGTAGAAATTTCCATTGTCACGGAAGGCGATAATATTCTCCCCTACAAATTCAGGCATGTGCATATCGAAGGACGTCCCAATGAGTTCGTGTACCTCTCCATTGTAATATACATTTACCGTGTTGTATCGGAGATCCTGGAAAACAACGAGACTGTCGGTGACAACGTACTGACCAACCTGGAACGACAATGTTCTCTTGTCGCCATTATCCCAAAGATTAAGTGTTGTAGCAATCTTCCATGTCAACAAGAAATCGGATACAGTATAATCTGCTTCAACATTGGCTAGTTGCTCTGGATTTCCTCCGTTGTGAACCATGAGATTGTTTCGCCAATCGTAGTATCCCACCACATTATCCCCTGATTTCATTTCTCTTACCGGTTGCAATCCGATACTTCGGTAAACCCCATTCTCAAAACTCTTCATGAGGTTATTGAAATCTAACATTGGTAGAACGCTCTGACTCCAGCCCGGAGCCGCAGAAAAAAGTAGTACAACTAGGAGAATTCGCTTCATAACGGAAAGGTAGCAATTTTCAGACCAACCTGAAACTCTGATTTTGTAAGGGTTGGAACGTGAATAAGCCTGATACCGTTTGTAAAGCATCATGCCCGCGTATCCTAAAGAAATGCTCCAATGAACACTTTTTCCTTTCTTTGCATCATCTAAAATTAACCAGGAATGAAACACTTAGTCATCACGGGACTCCTGATTTGCAGCGCATTTACAGGTTTTTCGCAAAGAGAAATAGAGTTCGTTGAATACGACCTTGACAATGGAATGCACGTGATTTTGCACAAGGAATCAGCAACTCCAATCGTGGCTGTATCCGTACTATATCACGTTGGATCGAAAAATGAAAATCCAGACAGAACAGGATTTGCGCACTTTTTTGAGCACTTATTATTTGAAGGATCGGAAAACATCGATCGTGGTGAATACAGTGAATTGGTTGAGAAGAATGGTGGTGCATTGAACGCGAACACTTCTCAGGACAGAACTTTTTACTTTGAAATCTTGCCATCGAACCAATTGGAATTAGGACTTTGGTTGGAAAGTGAGCGTTTGCTACACGCCAAAGTGGATAACGAAGGTGTTGAGACACAAAGAAGTGTTGTAAAAGAAGAAAAGCGTCAGCGAGTTGACAACACTCCTTACGGAACATTCTTTACAAACATCTTTGCTACGATGTTTACAGAGCATCCGTACAAATGGCAGCCAATCGGTAGCATGGAACACCTGGATGCAGCACAGGAAAGCGACTACATCAACTTCTACCGTACGTTCTACGTTCCTTCAAATGCAACATTGTCTATTGCTGGAGACATCGATATTGAACAAACAAAAGAGTGGATTGACAAATACTTCGGTTCTGTTCCGAAAGGAATGGCAATTAACTTATACCGCGATTTTGTGACTCTTGCAGATTCAGAATTTGAATCAAAGTATCGTGTTCCCAAATCTGATTTCGATAAAAACGACTTCATGAATCCATCCAGCAAGGAGGCAAAGGTGCTTTTGCAAAAGTATTCCGGAACAGAAATCGATATTCCGCGACCAGAAAAAGCAAAGGAGCAATTGTCTGAAGTACGCACCAAGACGGTATACGATAACATCCAACTACCAGGTTTGTTCATGGCGTATCAATTGCCGGATCAAACTCATGAAGACATGTACGCGATTCAAATGATGAACGACATTCTTTCTGGTGGTGCTTCCTCACGAATCAACAAATCAGTTGTAGAGAAGCAACAATTGGCACAATTCGCATTTGCTTTCAACTTTGGTTTGGAAGATGCCGGAATTGGAATGATGGCTGCTCTTGCACAAATTGATGAAGAGCTAACGAGCATGGAAATGCTGAACAAAATCCAGAATGCTTTGGATGTGGAAATTGAAAAAATCCAAAACGAATTGGTAAGTGAAGATGAGTTCCAGAAGATTAGAAATCAGTATGAAAATGATTTTGTTTCTTCAAACGCTTCAGTTGCAGGAATCGCAGAAAATCTTGCTAACAACCACGTATATTTCGGAGATGCAGGTTTGATCAATACTGAGTTAGAGCGTTACATGAAAGTTACACGTGAAGACATTCAGCGAGTAGCACAGAAATACCTGACTAAAGACGCTCGGGTAATCTTGTATTACTTGCCAAAGGAAGACGAACCAGAGAAATAATTGAATTCTAGAAAAGACATTATGAAAAGATATATTATAGCACTAGGATTATTGTTGCCAACACTTGGAATGGCACAATTGGATCGTTCGGTTCGCCCCGAGGCTGGTCCTGCACCTGAAATTAACATCGAAGACTCAAAAGTCTTCCCAATGGAAAACGGATTGACGGTGATCATTTCTGAAAACGACAAGTTACCACGTGTTTCATTCAACCTGGTAATGGGGAACACTCCTAAGACTTACGGTGACATGGCTGGACTTCCAGAAATTGCAGGATCGTTGATTATGTCCGGAACAAGTACACGATCGAAAGACGCTTTGGACCGTGAAATCGATTACATTGGTGCCAGCTTAAGTGCTGATGAGAATTCCCTCCGTTTGTCTTGTTTGACAAAACACATGGATATGGGGTTGACTTTGATGACAGATGTATTGATGAATGCGAACTTCCCTGAATCAGAGTTTGATCGTATCATTAAAGCCAATGAATCAAATCTTGCAGCGGCACAATCTGATGCGGGAACAATGATGGCAAATGCACGTTCTGTGGCAAACTTCCCTTCTTCTCACCCTTACGGTGAAGTTATGACGGAAGAAACCCTCGGAAACATCACGTTGGAAGCAGTAAAAAACTACTACAAGAAAACGTTCACTCCAAAAGGAGCATACCTGGTGATTGTAGGAGATATCAATGCTGATGAAATTGGAAAAACACTTTCTAAGTACTTCGAAGGTTGGTCAGGAGCAGAAGCACATGATGCGAACCTTCCTGCAGCCAATAGCAATGATGGAAGCCGTGTGATTTTCGTAAATAAAACGGGAGCGGTTCAATCGGTAATTTCAATTTCATTCCCAATAGATTTAACACCGTCTCACCCGGATTACCTTAAAGTTCGTGTATTGAATGGAATCATGGGTGGAGGAGCTTTCGGAAACCGTTTGATGCAAAACCTTCGTGAGGACAAAGGATATACGTACGGATGTCGTTCAGGCGTAACAATCACAACTGACGGAAGCTGGTTCTCGGCTGGAGGAAACTTCCGAAATGAAGTGACTGATTCTTCTATTACTGAGATCCTATACGAATTGGAACGCATCACGGAAGGGCTGGTAGAAGATGATGAATTGGCATTGACCAAAGCATCTATGTCCGGTGGATTTGCACGTTCGTTGGAAAACCCTGCTACTGTAGCACGTTTTGCATTGAACATTACCCGCTACGATTTACCAAAAGATTACTACCAGACATATCTCAAGAGATTGGATGCAATTACTAAAGAAGATATTTTGGAAGTTGCACAGAAGTACATGAAAGCAAACAAGGCGAACATCGTTGTTGTCGGGAACGAAGAAGTTGTAGATCGCCTGGTGAAATTCGATTCCGATGGTAAAATTGAGCGCATGGATGCCTTCGGAAACGAAGTAGTTGAACGTGCAGCAGCAGATATTTCCGCTGAAGAATTGTTCAATAAGCATGTTGATGCCGTAGCAATGGGTACAACAGGTAAGAAACTGACCAAGAAATTGAAAAAATTCAAGGATATGACAGTCATTACTGAAGTCTCAAGTGCACAAATTCCTGGAGGAACGATGAAGAAAACTTCTGTTTGGGCAAACGACGGACGTGAAGGAATGAAAATGGAATACAACGGAATGGCGATGCAGAAAGAGTATTTCGATGGTGAGAAAGGAGGATCTTCAAACATGCAAACAGGAGCATCCGAATTGACCGCAGAAGAAATTGCAGCGAAGAAAAAGTCTGTTGGTTTGATTCCTGAAATGAACTACGCTACTTCCGGTATGGAATACGAAATGTTAGGAATGGAAGAGTTCAACGGAAACATGTGTTACGTAGTAAAAATGAACGATGGCGAAAATGAAATGTTCGCTTACTACAATGCTGAAAACTATTTGAAAGCTGGATTGCTTATCATTCAGGAAGCTGAAGGCGAAACAGCAGAGGTAATCATGACATTCAGTGATTATAAAGAATCAAATGGATTTATGTTCCATCAAAAAGAAAGCCTAAGCGTAAGCGGCTTCTCTATGGAAGGAACTGTAAAAGAGCGCATTGTAAACGGAGGAATTTCATTGAAAGATTTCCAATAAGAGCAATAGCCTTCTACTATTGGCCCCTGGATCATTGCGTATAGTCGCAATGCCAGGGGCTTTTTTGTAACCTTTGGTATCGTATTTGCGTAAAGGAGGGCATGAGATGGGTGTTGCTCCTACTAACTATGATCTCCTTCCAGGCGAATGCACGCGTGGAATTGCAATCCGTATACTTCATTGGGAAGTCCACGGAATTGACCGAGTATTCAGGGTTCATTCTTGATCGCCTGAAATCTTCATTTACCAAAGGAGATTATCAAATAATTGAAATCAATGCTTTTTGCGAGGGCTCATCTACTTCCGAATGCAAGACAATCGCTTCCAGAAGACTAACAACTGTTCTAAACAAGTTGGACGCCGATAGTGCTGATGTCACCATGAATAGTTTTGGGTCGGAACGCATTGCTATCAATTTCACTCCAGTACATTGGAACCGCGTCGATATTTACTATAGCGTAAATGAAGCCTGGAAAAATCAGGAGTTCGACACAGTGGAGAAAGTTGAACCTACAGCTGAAGAGAAGGACAGCCTCGGAACATTAATTCATACGCCGAAGGAAGAAACTGATTTCTTCGTAGAAATTCCTGAATACGAATTGATCCCTGAGAATACTCCAATTCCAATCCCTTTGTTTTTCGAAGGAAATAAAGGCATCATGAAAAAGGAAAGTCTTCCGGTATTGGATCAGTTGTACAGAACGATGATTTCGTATCCGGAACTTAAGGCGCATTTCCGTGGCCATGTATGTTGTGGACGTAATAAACGTATCAGTTCGAAGCGCGCGCGTTATGTATATAAGTACTTGTTGAAACGTGGCGTGCCGAAAGACCGAATTTCATACAAAGGTTACAGCAATTCCATTCCTTTGGTCTGGCCGGAGCGAACAGAAGAAGACAGAGCTAAAAATCGGCGTGTCGATGTAATATACTCGAAGTAATAAACATGCGAATTCTATTATTCATATTCCTGCTTTTGGGCGGTGTGTCAATCGGACATACCCAGGAAATGGAATTGGATACTGCTCTACGAAAGAATGAACGCGTTTACGAATTCTACATGCCCTACTTTGGTAGTGAATTTGATGTGGATATGAATTATCAATACAAGCTGGAGGAAATGGCAGATTGGATTCGCAAAGACACAACTCTTCATTTGCACATCAGAGGACACGTATGCTGTGGAGAAGGTTGGCGCCTGAGCCGTTTGAGAGCACATCGCGTATACCGATTCCTGTTGGATAAAGGTGCTCCCCCCGAGCGATTGAGTTACAAAGGATACAGCAATAGATGTCCGAAACAATGGCCGGAAAAGACGGAGGAGGATGAGAACCTGAACCGCCGCGTTGATTTCGTCATTAGAAAGTTGCGTTAGAATATCTCGATTGGTACATTAGATGCTCTAATTAAGCATCATGGCACAACTTTCAAAACATAACCTCACATTCCTGGAGGATCTTAAGAAAAATAACAATCGTGATTGGTTCCAGGAAAACAAGCCCATTTACGAAAAGAATCACAAAGAAGTTATCGCATTCGCAGATGATCTTTTGGCGAAATTAAACGAGCACGATGTTATTGAAACTGAGTCAGGAAAGAAAAGTCTTTTCCGAATCTATCGGGATGTTCGCTTCTCAAAGGATAAAAGTCCCTACAAAACACATTGGAGCGGTGGATTCAAACGTGCTTCAAAATTGCGTCGCGGAGGATATTACTTCCATGTTCAGCCCGGAGGAAACTCTATGGTAGGTGGAGGATTCTGGGGACCGAACAAAGAAGATCTTCAACGAATCAGAGAAGAAATTGCAACAGATGCATCGGAACTTCGGGAAATACTCGCAGATAAGACCTTTGTAGACACTTTTGGAACTTTGGAAGGTGAGCAATTGAAACGTGCTCCAAAAGGATTTGATCCGGATCACAAAGACATTGACCTGCTTCGATACAAACAATTCATCTTCTCCAAAAATTTTACAGATGAAGAAGTTTTGGCTCCTGATTTTGCCGATAAATTAGATCAGGCTTTCCAGGCAATGCGCCCTTTCTTCGATTTTATGAGTGAGGTTCTGACCACAGACTCCAACGGAGTACCGCTATACGATGAGTAAAACCCTAAAGCTTTCGATAATTCCCAGTCCGATTGGTGATTTAACTGCCGGATTCACAGAAAAAGGTCTGGCACTCCTCTCCTTCTCTGCTCTGTCAGAACTTGAACTACCGTCTGGTTTGAAGGGATTGACTTGCATCGAAGAAAAAACTCAGGAACATATTGATTTGGAAAATGAACTGAATCAATACTTTGATGGACACCTTCAGGAATTCAAAATCCCAGTGGATTTACACGGAACCGAATTTCAAAAGCGTGTTTGGAATGCATTACTCGAAGTTCCTTTCGGCACTACCCGATCCTATAAAGAACAAGCCACTTATTTAGGCGATGTTAAAGCCATTCGTGCAGTTGCGACCGCCAATGGAGCGAACCCTATTGCTATCGTCGTTCCCTGCCATCGCATAATTGGATCTGACCAGTCACTAACGGGTTATGCCGGAGGATTGCAGCGAAAGCAATTCCTGTTGGAGTTAGAGAGTAATCAAGGGCGTTTGTTTTAGCAACTTATTTCCCAAAATGCAAACTATTTACAATTTAGGAAATTTTTTGAAGCATTTTTTGTATCTTTAGTAGGATATGCACGTTATACAAACAGGCACAGGAATTGAAGTTGACGTTAAAATCAGCAAGATGGAAAAGTCTGATTATAAAAATGTTGGCAAGAGAACATTTCATTTCGACTGGCGTGCAGAAAAAAGTTATGATGTTTACAAACTAGTAACAGCCGAAACAGAAGAAATACTGGGATTGGTCTCATTGAACGAAATAGACATTGAATCTCGTGTTGAGATTCGACTTCTCGGAGCTTCGAAAGAAAATACAGGCATTCAGAAGAAGTTCGATAGAGTAGCCGGGAATCTTATTGGCTTTGCGGCTAGAGTCGCAATCAAAAAATACGGTCATATGGCTTGTATTTCATTGATCCCAAAAACTGAACTGAGGAATCATTATAGAGACAGTTATTATTTCAAAGAAGCAGGGATCTCTATGTTCGTGCAAGGAATTGATCTACTAAAATTAGGAAAGGAGTATGAATAAAGACAATCTAAATATCGAAGATTATAAAGACCTGGTTGATTCTCGTTTACCTTCTAAAAAGATGAAGCGAGATAATAGCGACCAATTAATGCGTGCACGACTTAACGCTTTCTCAAAGGAAAACGAGAAAGATGCACTAATGCTAAATCTTTATCAATTGAAGTTAATGATGGAAGAGGAAGTCAGTACTGAAGAATTAAAGTCTGCCTTCTACACCTATATTTCATCTTATGTTGATCTGTTGTACAAAACGAGAAAATCATTCGCACACGATATCAAGTTTTCTCAAACGCAATTGAGTTTAATCCTTTCGGGAAAACGACCAGCTACTGAAGAGTTCGTTCATAAGGTATGTAAACATTCAAATGCAATTTACACGAAAATAAACCTTGATTTTAACGAGAAAAACTGGTTCTACGTTTTCTACCAGGATAAGATGTATCGCCAATTGAATAGTAATGCGGACGAATCTATTTCAATCCAAAACCTAAACGATTCTTTTGACTTTTTAAAAGATCAAGCCTGACCAACTACTCTGGTGAACTACCAGGAAGCAATTCCTGTTGGAGTTGGAAAGAAATCAGGAAAGGTTATTTAAGCGAGGAATGTGCCCTTACTTCTTAATCAATACCAACTTGATTTTATTGAAGTCTGCCGCACAGTTAATAACGCTTCTATACTTTTCGTAGTTCTCCGGTGAAATTTCGTGTTCTGTGTAGTATTCAATTACGGAAACCGTCACAACGTTTCCTTCCTGCTCGTACGAAGAAACAAAGTAGAAATCTACTTCTCCATCTTCTCCCATACTTTTCTGGTTGTCGATTACAAGCTTGTCCAAGCCTTCAACAGTGTATCCATCAGGAATTGTAAATCGGATGGTGCGATCGTAATGGTGACCATACGCGCTGGAAACAGGTAACTCACGTTCTTTTTCCTGATACATCTCCATCTGTGGTCCGATGAGTTCTCCGATTCGGAACAAAAACTTATTTCCGGCTCTTTCTACCATGGCGTCGGTAGTTACCTCAGCTTTAACTTGTAGTGGTTTAATTCCGAAAGAACTCACATCTCCATTCGTCATTTCTTTGTTCGTTACTTCGAAATCTTCGTTGATGAAATCAATAAGTCCATCAGTGATTTCCTCGGCATCGCTTTCGTCCACAAGGTGAAGAATTGGCTGAATATTCATTGCGTAGTATCCTCCAACGGTATGATCAATTTTCAAATCCATTTCCGAAGGATCCTCATCGCTAAAAGTTACATCGACGATAAGTTTATCAAAATTGTCTTTGTACGGAATCGCATCGATGTATTTGATTTTCCCGATTCCTGTTTGGTAATCTCCGAGACTAACTTCTTTGATGAAAAGTCCATAGTTATCCGTGTATTCATATGGTGGATAGCCCAATCTGGAAACCAAATACGCTGGTGCCGTGTATTGCTTGATACTCGGGAAGTAGAACAAATACTCTCTCAAGAAAGTTGCTCCTTCAAATTCCGGATCAAAAGGCAAGGTAGTGCGATCTGTAGTTAGTACAATTTGCAAGTTGATGTCCAATTCCTTCAAACAGTTAGCGAAGAAACGAGTGAATCCTTTCTCAGTAGTGAAGTTATTTTCAAGAATGAAATCAACTTCATTGAACTGAGGGTCATAAACGTCAATTACGTGGATGTTCTCTTTCAAATGATCTTCCACCGCACGAATTTTCTCTTTCTCAGAAAGTCCTTCATCAATGCCTAACTTCTTGACAAATTTTGCGATACTTTTTCGATCCGCTTTAGTGAGGTCGGTGAACATGAAGGCATACACGTCTTCGGAGAAACTTCCGTATGAAGAAATCTCCTTCAACCCGTTGGCTTCGTTGCGATCCAATTTATAGATCAAAGCCTTTCGGTGTGCATTTTGATCTGCCAATTCTTCGTCTGGAATTCGAGGCACATAGTCTTCATGTACCATCCATCGGTTTCCTGCACCTTCGTATAAAGTATCCAGTTCCACTTCGTTCAATCCATTGTAGCTTTTGAAATCAAAAACCAGATAGTTGGGCGCGTACAACTCGAATGTCACATCTTTCACCGGGTAGTAATACTGCATAAATGCACGCGATCCACGGTATGATGGATACGTCTGAAGTACATAGAAATACTCTACAATACTTCCAGTCTTGATGCCTTCAAATGCAAAGTACTGGTAGCTATCTCCAGTTTCCTCATCCTCTGCTGTCAAAATATCCGATTGGTCCAACTCTTTTACTTCGCCCTCAGGAGAAATTACACGTGCCTTTGTGTTGTGAACCTCGGAGGACAGATCAAAAGGCAATGTCACTTTGTTGTATCTCTCAATGGCATTATCAGAATTCAACAGCATCGCTGAATGTTCCACCACGTATTCCGAAAGTCCAGTTTCATCTACAATAAACTCTCTAATGACATGTTTCTTGAGTCCAACGGTTTCAGCTGTATCCGTATCGGCAACCACAAATGCCGGTGTTTCATCCCAGTCATATTCAATTGATTCGATGTCTTGAGCACTGACCTGAGTGGATAATAGCATCAATGCCAAAAAGGGTAATAACTTCTTCATAATCTTTTATTTAACCAGGACTATAGATTCTTTAAATGCGCGACTTAATTGCTTGATAAAATCGTTGTATTCTTCAAAAAGTTCACTTTCCAATCGGATGAAATTAACGCGGAACTCATAAGAGTACAGGATTTTACCGTCTACCTGTTCATACTTGATGGAGGCGTCCCAGAGATCACTTTTGATTTCCAGGTTTTCCGGAATATAATTCACTGTATATCCTTCCGGAATCTCTAAAACTGTATGGTATTTGCCCGACCGGGTATAATCGAATTCCTTGTCTATTTCGTCTTCTTTGTCCAGTTTTTGTTTTTCGGCTTGCCTGGACATGTTCAGGTTGACGTAGTATTCATTTTCGTTCTGTACCACGTAATCATCAATAACAAAATCGTAGGTGATTTCAAAGTCCCGATCGTAGTCGTATTTGTGCATTTCCTTGAGATTACTCATCTCAAACTTGTTATTTCCTTTTCGGAAATTCTCACGATAGAACCATTCTTTACGATCGTCCGTCTCGTGCATTTCAAGCCCTTGAAAATAGTCCTGTTTCAAATATCCTTTGGCAATTCCATGCGCTGATCCAACAAGATTATCGCCTTCTATTCTTACTTCTGTTGTGTCGACATAACCATTTCGATCTGCTTCAATTACCGGCACCTCATAGATTTCAAAATTCTCGGCATCCAATCCAATCATGGCTTCTTTACCTTGAATGAACCCTGATGGAAAATCAAGAGATAAAAATCGACCTGTTGCATCCAGGAAGTAGTGATCTTCACCGTCGATATAGGTAAGAATCATATGATTGTCTACAAATGGTGTAGAGAAATCGCTGTAGCTAAAGGGAATATCGCGCGTTCCAATCCATGTCAAATGACTTTCGATTCCGGCAATTTCAAGCATTTCCTTCATGATACTGGAATTGTCTTTACAGTCACCGAACTTTTTCTCAAAGATGTCATTGGCCTCTCTCGGGATGAACCCTCCCAAACCATACTCGTACGCTACATATTTAATGTTTTGCTGCGCCCAGTAATAGATAGCGCGTACTTTTTCGAGATCTGTGGTCTTGTCCGCTGTAATTTCCTTTACCAACTCTACCATTTCAGGGTCCGGATCGGCTGTATTTACTTCCCCCACCAAATCCTGATACCAACGGTATAAATCTGCCGGACTTCCGAGTAAGGGTTTCTTTCCTTCACTCGTTGGGTAGTTCAGAATCACCGGGAAGATTTGCGGAAGGAAGAATCGTCCACTAACAGCTTTGGACTCAATATCATACGTTGGTTCCTTCTGACAGCTCCATGTGTAGATGACATTGTTCCCCTTTTCTTCTTTGGTGTGTTCAATCTTAACGCCTTCCATATTGAAGGTGTAGAATTTCATTTCAATGGATTTGTCTACGATCAGTGTGTATTTGGAATTCACTGCCGGAAAGTATCCTCCAAAAACAAAACCGGGTAAAAAGCGAGGATTTTTGATTTCTTCATCGTACGACAATTTCGTCTTTGAACCTTCTTCCAGACTGCTGTATCGGAAACTAATCGCCTTTTGATCATCGTGAAATGCCATTCCGGATAGATCATCCTTATGAGCGAAATCTTTCACTTTGGACTCGCGGTACTTCCCTTTTTCAAATTTGAAAGACGACGCTTTTATATTATCCACTTCGAAAAAGTTGGAATAGGATATTTCATCTTCCGTAAAGAACTGTGCGCGGTTGCTTAAAAGAAGTGATTCTTCATCGATACTGGATGAAACTTTCAATGAATCACTATCCGATTCAACCACTACCTGCAGATTTCGCTGCAAATAGATCATGTCCTTTTCAGGAAACTCTTCTTTGTACTTCGTGTACTCTTCTGAAAATTGCCCCCATAAGAGCGAAGGAAGAAGAACCAATAAAAGCGTCAACAATTTCATTTTCTAATACTTCTTTTCTGAAACAATGTCACCATTAAAATACGTGCGCTCAAGGATCAACTTCCCTGTTTTGTCGTACTTCTTATACGATCCGTTGCGCTCGTCATTCAGGTATTGAATTTCCTCCTTCAATTTACCGTTGGAATGGAAATGCTCAGATTTACCATGGATCTCGCCATAGTTGTACTGCGTACGCTGCTTCAAAGTCCCGTCAATATAGTAGGCTTTGTATTCCCCTTGTGTGAATCCATTTTCATACGACTGAACGTCATGAATCTGCCCTGTTGAATAATATTCTTCGTACGTTCCCTGGAAGTCACCATTCAGCATCGTGTATTTTCTGGAAACCTTTCCATTGCGGAAAGTTGCTTCAATTTCGGCTGTATTGTTTTTGATTGGTGTAAGTTCTTTCAACTTTCCATCAGGGCCTTCGCATGTCCAACCGATCAAAGTTCCGAATTCGTATACACGCACCAACTGAACTTTTCCATCTTCGCTATAGAACGTGTATTTGCCGTGAAGACTTCCATCTACATCGTAGTTTCTTTCGCGAATCATCACACCTTTATCGTTGAATTCTTTACGGTTTCCAGTCATTGTTCCGTAATTGTACGTGCGCTCATCCTTCAACTTTCCATTGTCGTAATACGATTTCCATGTTCCGTGACGTTCTCCCAGAACGTACTGTCCTTCTGTTGAAAGTTTTCCGTTTTCATGGTACCATTTCCATGATCCTGTTTCCTGTCCGTTCAGGTATGATCCTTCTGAACGCAATGAACCGTCGAAGAAGTAGTTCTTGTAGCTTCCATCTTTCACACCATGCTTCATTTGGAAGACATTCTTTGGTTGACCATTGGCATACTTGGCCATGAGTACCGTATCTTTCTCTTTGTACAGAATGTTGTTTGTGAGGAAGTTGTTTCCTTCTGCATCGAAATAGCGCTCCGTTTCGAAATCGCCATTGAAATACACATATTCCATGTAGAGTTTTCCATCAACTCCGAATTCTTTCACTGTACCGAATAACTTTCCATTGTTGTAGTATTCGATACGCTTCAATGTTCCGTCAGCGTAGTATTCGCGCCATTCACCTTCGCGCTCATCGTGCTTATACCACCCTTGAGATTCCATTTTCTCATTCGCGTAGTACGATTTGAAGTGTCCTGAAAGCGTATCACCATCGTAAGGTTCAACCTGACGCAATTTTCCGTTTTCATGGTAACGTTCAATTTTGGTCAATACGTCATCATCTCTGAATTCTTTCGTTTTGAGCCATCCGTCCGTTGCATAGAACTTCCAGTCACCTACCTTACCTCCATTTACATCGTACAATCCTTCTGAATACTTGTTTCCATTTCCTGAAAAACCTTCATGGAAGAATTCGCCTCCTTTTTTCTTGTTCTCATGGAATACATTTCCTTCCTTATCGAAATAGCGGTATGCAACGATGTTTCCTCGTGTGTAATCGTATTCGTTCAAGATCTCTCCAGTTCTTCGGAATACCTTGTTCTTTACACGATCTCCTTTGTCGAAAGTAGTTTCTTCGTAGAGTGTTCCATCCGAGAAGTACGAATACCAAACTCCATCAATTTCACCATCAACATAACTTCCTGTTTCATCTATCTGACCTGATTCGAAGTATGAAGTGTATTTCCCTGAAGGCTCGCCTTCATCAAACTCTTTCTCCGCATAAATTTTACCTGAGTGGAAGTAGTTTTTCCAGACTCCGTGTGGAAGTCCTTCTTTGTAAGATCTTTCTTCATGAATTTTACCATCAGGGTAATAGCGCGTTACTTTACCATCTACTTCCCCATCAACGTAATTCACTTCATATTCCTTAGATTCACTACCGCGACGGTGATATGCAATCCCCACTCCAGTGAGTTCACCTTCGTCATAAATAGATACATCTATTAAAGCGCCTGCCGGACTGTATTCTTTCAATTCACCATGACGCTTTCCTTCTTTCAGGTTGATCAATCGGTGCAAAGCTCCATTGCTATGGTACAAACGTGTTTCTCCTTCCAGTTCGTCGTTCTTAAAGTTGTTCGTCTCCGTCAGGTTTCCGTTTGCATCGTAACGCTTCCAAAAACCTGATTTCTTACCTTCTTCAAAGAAACCTTCCGTTCTCAAAGCCCCTTTCTCGCTATAAAACTTCCATTCTCCTTCAGGCATTTCATTCTTCAAATATCCAATAGCCACTGGTACTTTATTCTCGTACACAGTGAATGGCGTTAATCCGTTCTCTTCTTCACCTGAACCGAAAGTCAACTGACATTGAGAACTATAATTCCCGATGAAATCACGGATATCCGATATTTTTTTGTTGACCATCTTCTTGTACTTCGTATTCTCTACGGAGAAACAAACCGTGTACGTGTACGAATTGAAGAGTCCGTTATCGAAGATGTATTTATGAAGTGGCACATAGTAACGATCCCAGAAACCGTCGTTGCCTTCAAAGTTTTTAAGCTGACTCATCATAGCGTGGTTTTGTTTCACCAACGCCAGATTGATTTTGTTCGGGATTTTATAGCTTTTGCTTAGTGATGCAAAATTGGAAATCAGCAAGTCTATTTCTTCGAAACTTTCACTGTCTTTGAACGGCTCATCCATTTCGATCATCTCTTCATCATACTTTTCACTCATAAGTGAATTGTACATGCTCAATACTGAGAATGATCTTGGTCCATCGGGATTCAAAATCAAATAGGTATTGAAACACATCATCGCCTGAGAAAGCAGATTCTGTTGCATACAAATCAACCCAAGATTCAAATGACTTCCGGCATGTGTCGGATGACAAATAATTGCTTCCTGATACGACTTTGCTGCTTCTCCATGTCTCTCCAAACCTCTGAATGCGACACCTCTATTGTAAAGCAAGAGGTAGTTTTTCGGATATGACTTTAAGGCCTCTTCAAAGTTCTCCAATGCTTTTGTGTAATCCTCAGTGCGTAAATAGCAAACACCTTTATTCACGTAGAAATCCGCTTCGTTTTCGCTGTGCGATCTGGTCAATCCTTCGTTACAAACTTCTATGGCTTCGTCGTAGCGTTCCAATTCGATGAGCGCACTAGACTTCGAAACCAAAAGTCCTGTATAGAGTGAATCGTTTTCAGGTACTTTTTCAATTTGTCTCAGGATTTCCATTTGGTCATCAGATGCAATGGCTTCTGCGACACGGTATGGAACGAATTCACTAACAGGTTCCGGAATAAATTTTTGAGCGAAAGAATTAGCTGTTACGGCAATTAGAAATGCTGCCAAAACAAGAACATGACGTTTCATAAGTGATCAGTTAGATTGGTATTTAGCGTTTAAAAGTAGCGATCTTTTCGTAAAGAAAAAACCTCCCCTATCGCGATTCGCTGGTTTCGCCACCTGAAGATGAAACAAACAGGATGACCAACCACTCGCTACAACCTATATATCAATCAATTACAAACACTCATTGAACTGACACGAAGTGTTTATTACAAATGGGGCAGGCACAAATTTGCGAAAGAAATTACTTCTTCTTCGGTCTGAATGGTTTTATGACACCCTCGTCACATTCCAAATAAGGACCATCCATGAGGTCGATGCAATACGGAACTGCCGGGAATACGGCATCCAGACACTCTCTGATAGATTTTGGTTTACCCGGAAGGTTGATGATCAAACTACTTCCTCTCAATCCTGCGGTTTGGCGTGATAATATGGCTGTAGGAACAAATTTCAGGGATTCAGCCCGCATGAGCTCTCCAAATCCGGGCATCATTCGGTCGCATACGGCTTCCGTTGCCTCAGGAGTAACATCTCTTTTTGCAGGACCTGTACCACCAGTAGTTACCACAAGACAGCAACCTTTGCTATCTACCATGTCAATCATCGCATCTTCAATGACCTTCTGTTCATCGGGAACGATTTGATATACTTCCTCCCAATCAGAAGTCAAATATGCATTCATGGTTTCTATAATCGCTTTACCGCTGATGTCTTCATAAATACCAGCACTTGCCCTATCGCTAACGGTGAGCACTCCAATTTTAGCTGTTGACATGTTATCTTACGAAAGTTGTTTTAGCTTGTTCATTTTCTCGATCAAATCGCCTTTTATGGCAACAACAGATGGCTTCGGGATGTTATCTCCGTCGAAAGGCCATTTACTGGTAGGATTATTTAAATCTGTTGTTTGCTCACCGGGATGTTGAACGCTTAAGAACAAGGTTTTACCATCTGGCGAGAACCATGGACCTGTTAACTCCGCATCTCTTGGTGCCGATGCAACCCGGAATACCTTTCCTGCATCTTCTCCGTGTCTCGGAATCACAAACAAGCTATTATTCTTGAAAGGCATGTACGGTTTATCTTCTCTATTCATGGAACTTCCTGACATGTCGGATGTGATCCAAAGGTTTCCAGACATATCAAAAGCTAAGTTATCCGGACATGAGAATCCGTTTTCTTCTCCTCCAGCCATATACGTGGAAGCCTTGAAAGTTAAAGAGTCGTATGCTCCGTTGGTTTCTTCAATTTTTAAAATGGAACCGTGAAAATCGCCTTTCTCTTTGTTGTTCGTTAATGAAATAAAGACACCTCCAGTGATTGGATCGATTTCGATATCCTCGGGACGGTTCAATTCCGTTGCTCCCAATAATTTTGCTGCCTCACGTGACCTTACAAGTACCTCGGTCTGATCTTTGAATTTGTTCTTTAACACGGGCTGCGATTCCCAATCAAGGGCGAGCCATTTTCCATTTTCAGTATCGGCTACGTAAAGTGTTCCTTCTTTCAGTGATCCTGGTTTGGAGGAAACAAATTTGTAAAGGTGTTCGCTGTTCTTATCGTCTCCAGTGTACGCCACGATTCGTTTGTCGCTTAATTCCTGAAGTGTACAACACTCGTGAGCAAATCTTCCCAGTGCGATGTGTTTTTGGCATTCTCCCGTCAACGGGTTCACCTCCACAACCCATCCGTAGTGTTCTGGTGGATAATCATAAAACTTTTCCCAGGCATGGTAACTTGGAACGTGCGTTTTGTTGTTATTATCATCATACTCGCTTTCGCCATAGTAGGAGTCGTAGTTTTCTTCACAAGTCAAAATTGTCTTCCACGGAGTAATTCCACCTGAACAGTTGCTGTGGGTTCCAATCATTGTGGTTGCTCCCATTACCGGAGTATCCCAATTGACTGCTATTGGTGTTTTACCAGTGATTCGCCTGTTTAGCGGATCGTTCTCAACCACTTGCCACTTGCCGTTCTCTTCACGAATTCGGACAATACTTCCACCTACATCGTACATTTCTTTATCTACCTGTTCTTTGGTCTTGGACACAAACGGATCTTCATTCGACGATCTGTCAAACCCGGAAACAAAAAGTGGATCAATGTATTCGTGATTTACCCAGAGTAATCCGTCGCCTGGATTTTTCTCATCGAGTGGAATGTAACATGTAAAGTCGTTATTGAATCCGAAAGTATCTTCCGAGTTGATTGCATCTCCCCAACGAATCAACACGTCGTAGTGAAGTCCTTTGGTAAGCAACAAATCATCCTGATCTGAAGCGGTCAGGTTCTCCAAAACAAGCTTTTTCAACTTCTCGAGATCTTCTTCATTAAGTTGTTCCTGTGCATCTGTTGAGTCTGCATTGCTGCATCCCACCATGAAAGGGGGAATTATTGCCAGACCAATACCTGCTTTTCCCAGGAAAGCAAGAAATTCTTTTCGATTGTACTCTTTTCTCATGTTTTTCTGATAGGATATCCGAACAAGGTTAAAACGCAACTTAGTTACAGGTTGAAGTTACCAATTTTCCCTTAGAATGAAGTACATCCCGAGAAGATGAAATTGCAAATTCTAGAAGTTGTATTGGATAGACGCTTTCAAAAAGAAAGGCGTACCCGGTGTGAAGTGAATTTCTTCGACAGATTCTGTTTCATTCTCCAGTCTTGATTCCGTTGCGAATTGTGCTTCGTTCCATTCCGTATTGAATAGATTCTGGATCTGCACGCCAAAATTCACGCTTTTCCATCGGTATCCAGCGTTCAAATCTACAATGGTGAATCCTTCAGCCACGATTGAATTATCTTCATTCGCAGGACGATCTTTCATATGTCGGACATTAATTCCTCCGTATAATCCTGATTCAAAATTCACATTCAGACCACTTGTTAAAGTCAAATCAGGCGCCAGTGGAATGTAGTTCTGCCCTTCTGGATCATCAATGGAACGTGCGATTGTATAATTTGCATCAAGATTCCAGAACAACCATTTGAAAGGCTGATATCTGTAGCTCAAATCAATCCCCTGACGACTAGTTTGCCCGCTCGGTTCAACGATACCGGCATCGCCCACATAAACAAACTCCTGTTCCAGGTGCATATACCAATACGCCATGTTTAATAGCATCTTTGGAGTGGGTTTCCAGATATAACCGATATCCCCTCCATAACTCGCCGGAAGAATCTCTTCCCCACCTTGAGCTACCACTACTCTTGTATCATTCGAGTGGAATCCTTTCCCCGTTTTAAGATACAACTGCACCTTTTTATTCGGGTTGTATAGAATATTGAATTTCGGACTGACAATTCCTTTGGTTTGAGCTTGTGTCATGTAATTGGAGTCCAAATGGTCGTTGTATCGAAAATCAAAATAATCAACTCTCACAGCTGGGTTGAATGTCCATTTCTTTACATCGATAGTAGTGCTAAGATACGCTCCAGCATTTGTTTCAGTAATTTCACCCAACCTCAGTCGCTCAAGTGTTTCAATTCTATTCGCAGTGCGCGAGAGTTCGTTGTCTCTACTTCGATCATTGCGCAGACTTATTCCGGCTTTCCAGTTTATCGTGAAGTTTTCTTTCGAAACGGTACGACTGTATTCGGAATTCAAACCATAAATCAAGCGGTTTTCTTTTTGTCGGATTTGATCTCCATTGACGGAATCCTCAAGTAAAAATGTGAAGTTCGAATACAATTCAAAGTCATAATGACTTAAGTAAACCGAGCTTGTAATGGAAGCATTTTCACCAATGATCTTTCGGTGCTTTGCCATTAGATTGCTTCGTGAAGTAGTACCTCCTTCTGTATCATCAATAGCTCCGAAACGTGTAATCAACCCGCTATCAACAGCACGTTGCGGTATTTGACCAGACGCATCCCATTTACTGTCAAAATACGAACCCGACACTTCAAGGTAGTCGGTACTTGTAAGCCTACCTGCATACTTCCCAAACAAATTGGTTCTATGGAAATTCTGAGGACTTTCAAAATATCCATCGGTAGACAAATACTCGGTAGCCACATAAGCGTTGTGCTTGCTGCTTTCGACCAGTTTGAACATCCCAAGTAATCTGTAGGTGTCAAATTGACCTGCTTCCATCTTGATCAAGCTATTATCCAGTTTTTTCTTCGTCTGAAAATCTACATAACCGGCTGTTGTGAAGTTGCCTTTGTCTTCATAATAAGAACCTTTACCGAAATCAATTTTGTTCACCGTTTCCGGAATAACAAAGTGTAAATCGGAGTATCCCTGACCATGCGCATGAGAAACCATATTGACCGGAAGACCGTCGACTGTGATGTTGATATCTGTTCCGTGATCGATATCAAATCCTCTTAAGAATATTTGCTCTGCTTTACCTCCACCGGCATGCTGTCCAATAAAGAGCCCAGGGACTTTTCTTAGAATATCCTGCGAGGAATTTACCGGGTTGGCTTGAATATCAAAATCAGTAATGATGTGAAGCGCGTTCAGTTTTGGGGAGATATTTACTTCGTCGAGAATGACAATTTTTTCATTAAGAACGATCTGCAATGGTTCCTTGAAGTTATCAATGACAATTAACTCTATTTGATAACCAGCGAATGAAATCTTCAATGTATCTCCAGGAGAACAATTATCCAAAGCAAATTCACCGTGCTCATTGGAGTGCGTATGGGAATCTGTTTTCTTGTTCAGAATAGCAGCTCCGTGAATGGGCTGTTGGTATGCATCTTCGATTTTTCCTGTAATGGTTTGAGCGTATAAGCAGCCATTTATCAAAAATGTCAGGAGTATCAAAATTCTAATATTCATCTTCTCTCAAGTAGAATTAATAATTTGTAAAAGGATTTCGAGATTGTGACCAATCCGTACCATTTCTCTAGTAAAAATGGTTCCGCAAAGTTAAATTTATCTATTGATGCAACCAAGTTGCAAATATCATTCTTGCATGGAATGATGAACCATCGAGAATGGTATTGATTGTGATGTGTGATTTGTTGAGTTTAGACAAAGTTCATTCTGAATAATATGAGTTTTCAGCAAGTCTATTCAACCTTGGTTGGCAAATGCCGAGAAACAAAAAAAGCCCCCATATGGGAGCTTTTTGTGACCCCAACAGGACAAGAGTCGAACTTTTTTGAAGAAGATTTGAGAAGATATTTTGATAGCGATCAAGTATAAGCGACCGTTTCAATGCCGCTTATACATTGCTAGCTACATCCTATTTTAAATCAAAACGATCTGCCTCCATTACTTTTGTCCATGCTTTGACAAAATCTCGTACAAATTTGTCCTTGTTATCATCTTGAGCATAGTATTCCGCATAAGAACGTAAAACTGAGTTTGAACCAAATATAAGATCCACTCTTGTGCCTGTCCATTTAGTTTCTCCCGAACTACGGTCAACAATATTAAACGTGTTAGCACCTATTGGTTGCCACTTATAATTCATATCAGTTATATTAACGAAGAAATCATTTGTGAGTACTCCCTCGTTATCTGTAAAGACACCATGCTTTGTGTCCCCATGGTTTGTGCCAAGAACTCTCATTCCACCAATTAATACAGTCATTTCAGGTGCTGTCAATCCCATTAGTTGTGTACGATCAAGCAATAACTCTTCTGCATTTACAGCGTACGTATCCTTCAACCAGTTTCGGTATCCGTCGTGTAGAGGTTCCAATACTTCAAAAGATTCAGCATCCGTCATTTCATCCGTGGCATCACCTCGACCAGCGCTAAAAGGAACTATTACATTTACGCCAGCATCGTTTGCCGCCTTTTCAATTGCTGCACTTCCACCCAAAACTATCAAATCAGCTATACTCACTTTTTTCTTTAAGGTTGATTGGATCTCAGTAAGCTTGTCTAGCACTTTTTGAAGTCTTTCAGGTTCATTTCCGACCCAGTCTTTTTGTGGTGTTAGTCTAATACGCGCGCCATTGGCTCCACCTCGATAATCTGAAGCCCGGAATGTTCGTGCGCTGTCCCATGCTGTATTGATGAGATCTGTGCTCGTTAATCCTGAGTTCAATAGCATCGCTTTCAAATCAGTAATTTCGTTTTCCGTAAGTGTGTATTCGACTTTTGGAATTGGATCTTGCCAGATAAGGTCTTCTTGAGGTACATCTGCACCGAGGTATCTACTTTTTGGTCCAAGATCTCTGTGAGTCAATTTAAACCAGGCACGAGCGAATACTTCTTCGAAATAAGCCGGATCGTTGTAGAATTTCTCGGAGATCTTTCGGTATTCTGGATCCATTTTCATCGCCATGTCCGCATCCGTCATCATTGGATTAACTTTTACACCAGGACGATGAGCGTCGAGAGGTTTATCTTCTTCCTTGATATCAATGGGCTCCCACTGCCATGCTCCGGCAGGACTCTTTTTTAATTCCCAATTATATTCCAGTAGCAATTTGAAGTATGTATGATTCCATCGATCTGGAGTACTCGTCCAGGCCCCCTCAAGGCCACTTGTTACAGTATCTTCAGCATTACCTTTACCCTTAGGATTCATCCATCCAAATCCTTGTGTTTCTATAGGTGCACCCTCTGGATCTGGTCCAAGAGCATTGGCATCTCCATAACCATGAGCTTTTCCAACGGTGTGTCCACCAGCAGTTAGTGCTACTGTTTCTTCATCGTTCATTGCCATACGTTTGAAAGTGGTACGAACATCATGTGCTGTTTTAATTGGGTCAGGATTTCCGTCGACACCTTCAGGATTTACATAAATCAATCCCATTTGAACTGCTGCCAAAGGATTGTCGAGTGATTCACTTTCCATGTGACTTCCATAACGGTCTTTTCCTAGCCATTCTTTTTCTGCACCCCAGTATATGTCCTTTTCAGGATGCCATATATCCTCACGACCTCCAGCAAATCCAAATGTTTTGAATCCCATAGATTCGTAAGCCATATTTCCGGCTAAGATGTATAAATCACCCCAGGAAAGTTTGTTACCATATTTCTTTTTGATCGGCCATAACAATCTTCTTGCTTTATCCAGGTTAGCGTTGTCCGGCCAGCTATTCAATGGGGCAAAACGTTGGTTTCCAGTATTTGCTCCACCACGTCCATCTGCAAGACGATACGTTCCAGCAGCGTGCCAGGCCATGCGGATCATCATTCCTCCATAGTGTCCCCAATCTGCAGGCCACCAATCTTGACTCTCAGTCATTAAGTTCTTTAGGTCCGTTTTTACGGATTCAAGATCGAGTTTTTCAAATTCTTCTTTATAGTCAAATCCTTCACCTTGAGGGTTTGTTTTAGTATCATGTTGATGGAGAATATCCAGGTTAAGGGCATTTGGCCACCATTCCATAACGTTTTTATGCGTTTCTGTGTTTGCTCCATGCATCACGGGGCATTTTCCTTTTTGTGCGTTATTCATATCGTACGGTTTTAATTCATCAGTCAAAGCTAGTCGGAACAGCATATAGACAACATCTATTATATCTATTCTTACATTGAATAAAACTATATGTTGTCTCTGGTTTAATTATAACTATCGGTTTCAAGCTACGCTTTCGTGCCGCCTCTTGAATATAACACTTTTGCGGCATGAAGTGTAGGTTGTGTTAGTAGCAAAATATTATCTAAAATTTCATTATTCCATACCACATTCATGGTATTTTACATTATTATCCAGTAATGTCAAATGTTTTTAAAAGGCAGTATATCAATGAGGTAAGATTGTTGCTGAAGCTTAAGTTATTCGATATACCATAAAAGTGGTATTGTTTAGAATTATTCTAAATAGTGATTTTTGTTAAAAAAAACGATGAATAGAAAACTCATTTTAGGATCAATATTCTTGTCTGTATTATGCTCAAATAACTTAATAGCACAGGAAGAGGTCCAAGAGATAGAAGAAGTTTCAGTCTCCATTGAAAAGAAAAACATATTTAAAGACGATTCCACATTTACCGTCGCAAAATTACCTTTGAAAGATCTGGAAAACCCACAAGTCTACAATAGAGTAAAACGCGAGTTACTAGAGGAGCAAAACGTAACAAACCTCAACGATGCTATAAAAAATGCTACAGGAATTACCCGCTTATGGGAATCCACGGGAAGAGGAGGAGATGGTGCTGAATATTTTTCGATGCGCGGTTTCGCAGTTCAGCCCACCATGATCAATGGACTGCCGAGTATAACCAATGGAGCAGTTGATCCGGCAAATATGGAATCAATAGAAATAATTAAAGGACCATCAGGAACCCTTTTCGGAAGTCCTGCCATTTCATACGGAGGATTGATAAATGTAACCACGAAAAAGCCATACGATCGCGACGGTGGCGCATTTTCTTATACGCTCGGTTCTTTTGGTTTGAATAGGTTAACAATCGACCTTAATAATTCAATCAATCCGAAAGCAAGTATACGACTAAATGGAGCCTTCAATAATCAAAATAGTTTTCAGGATGCAGGATTTCAGCGTACTTACTACATGGCGCCTTCTTTTAAATTTAAGGCGAATAACAGACTTACTTTTTTCGTGAATACTGAATTCAATCATTCAGTAGGTGCTAACGCTCCAATGATCTTCTTGAGTAGATACGTTCCTGTGACATTCGATAAAATGGATCTGTTCGAACGTAACTATAAGAATTCCTATACATCAAATGACCTAACCATGAAAAATCAGACTTTTAGTATTCAGGGGCAGGCATTTTATAAGATCAATAAGAATTGGACTTCTCAGACGGCAGTTTCCAGCAGTATAGCAACAACGAACGGATACTATCATTATTTATGGGACTTGAGTGATGGAGAATCCTTCTACAGATACATTTCAAGAAGAAACGGCGAAACTCAGGCTATTGATATTCAACAAAATTTCTTAGGTGACTTTAGTATCGGAAAGATGAGAAACAAGATGGTTATTGGCTTGGATTATTATCAATCTAATATTATTAATAACAGCACCGGATGGGTTGGCAATGGAATGGTGAACCTTACTACTGAAGAAGATTCAGGCATTTTATCGCGAACAGGAGTTGATAGCTTACTTGTTGGTTCATTTGAAGGTCAATCTAATGCTACAAACCGTGTAATGAGTGCTTATTTTTCGGATGTTATCTACCTCATGCCAAGTCTTTCCGCAATGGTCAGTTTACGCGTGGATAACTTTCAGGGCCGAACAGCTTATTGGACAACAGATGAGATCGAAAGTCAGATCGCACTCTCTCCAAAGTTTGGATTAGTGTATCAGCCAGTTAAAGATAAGATTGCTTTGTTTGCCAATTACATGAATGGTTTCTCCAATGTAGCACCAGTAGAAGTTGCGGACGCAGATGGATCAAATGTTCGCATGAAAACTTTTGATCCGGAACAGGCTAATCAGTATGAGGCTGGCGTGAAAACGGATATTTGGAAAAACAGAGTATCCTTTACAGCTAGTTACTATAACATAACCGTTTCGAATAAATTGATGCAGGATCCGGAAAATGTAAACAATACGTTACAAGGAGCCGAAGTGTTGAGTCAGGGAATAGAACTGAGTTTAATCGCTAATCCATTAAGAGGATTGAATATTGTGGCTGGATTCAGTTTGAACAATGCTGAGGTTACGGAGGATAATCCAGAGAATGGTTATTTAGGTCTTAGACCTGAAGAAGCAGGACCTTCACAGCTGATCAATTTCTGGGCGAGTTACATCATTCCAACTTCAAAGTTCAAGGGGCTTGGATTTGGGTTTGGCGGCAACACCGCTAGTGAGCACTTGGCATTGAATAGAACTGTTTCTGGAACATTTACCCTTCCTGCCTATCAGATCTTAAATGCATCGTTATTCTATCGTCAATCGAATTTTGATATTTCCCTTCGTTTGAATAACATTATGAATACGAAGTACTATTCGGGATGGTCTGGCGTGAATCCTCAACAGCTCCGCTCAGTTTCTTTGAAGTTTGGTTATACGTTCTAATATGTCAGCAACTCGACACATTATTAGGCAAGTACACTTATGGCTCGGTATGATTACCGGGCCAATAGTGTTTATCGTCAGTATTACCGGAGCTATTTATGCTTTTCAAGAAGAAATCCTCGACCTAACGCAGGAATTCAGACACATACAGACATCTGAAAAACAGGCTTTACCTCCATCTGATTTAATCGCTAAGGCCAATATCAAAAATCCAAATAAGCACGTACATGCCGTGATGTATCACAGCGGTGATCGATCAGCGAAAGTGATATACTACAGTTTCGAGGAAGAATACTATGATTTTGTTTATATCAATCCGTATACCGGCGAAGTACTTGAAGTCTTCGATGTTAAGAATAGTTTTTTTGGTTGGATCTTATCGGGACATTTTAACCTTTGGTTACCTCACGAAATTGGTGTGCCAATAATTGCTACATCAACATTAATATTTCTCCTGATCATAGTTTCTGGTTTATTTCTTTGGTGGCCACGAAATAAGAACAACAAAAAGCAAAAGTTTAAAATTAAATGGAATGCTAAATGGCGAAGGAAGAATTATGATCTTCATAGTGTATTCGGCTTCTATGCCATGATTTTTGCGCTACTTTTTGCTACTACGGGTCTTATGTGGGGTTTTCACTGGTTTAGAGATTCTGTTTATGCCCTTGCTTCCGGGGGTGATGAATATGTAGAATATTACGAGCCAGCATCGTTGATTGCAACTAACAACCAAGCTCCAGGAATCGATAGAGTATGGGGCGAAATGAATGAGCGCTATCCAAATGCGGAGTGGATCGAAGTACATATACCGCATGACAGCGCCCACTGCATCGCAGCAAATGCAAACCCTGATGCGTCGACTTATTGGAAAACCGACTACTTGTACTTTGATCAGCAGACCTTGGAAACCAAGTCAGTAGATCATCATTATGGAAAGCTCCATGAGGCTAATTTTGCCAATACTTTGATGCGCATGAATTATGATATTCATGTTGGTGGAATTCTAGGTTTACCTGGAAAAATCCTCATGTGTTTACTTAGTTTAACAATTGCCTCTCTTCCAATAACTGGTTTTTTAATATGGTTTGGAAGAAGGAATAAGATCAAGACGCATAATTCTAACCAAAACGGCTAATAATAAAATTTCCAGCCTAATGCAGTGTCTAACCTAATATATTCTGCTTTTCTTTGCTGCCAACGTTCGGTAGCTGCGCCACGTGCGGATTTCTGCCAAGGTTTAGTTTAAAGTTAGGAATTGTTTTTCAACTGATATTGGGTTTATGAAACATAAACCCGCATGGGGTGTAGGTGCTGTTATATGCATCTACTTAACTACGTTAGCAGATACCATACTAAACCAATTATAATTACCAGAACTACAACGCATCCATATGGTTTTTTCTTTGGATCGTGCTGATATTTTGTAACTGCGTGCTTTCCATTTTCCTTACGAACAAAAAATCCACGCCATGCTTGATTAGGTTCTGAATACCACCATTCTGTTTTACAATCTTGACAAAGATATTTACCATAACCCATATCAAAAGCAAATCGAGAATCTCCTAGATACTTAAGCCCTGACTCTGAAAGTGGTTTGATTTTCTTGCTTAACTCAAGATCAAATTTCTCAAATTCATCGTGTGTAATGAATCTTGGGATTTCTTTGTTGAAGCACGCATCACACATTGGTTGTTCTATTCTGGTTGAGAGTTGGTTTCATTGCATATAACGGTTCTCAACTAGGAGCTGCGGGCTTCTCGAATGTAATTGTTCAGCCCGTGGATCTTAGTTGATGTTATGGGTGTTAATTACTCGATTAGCGGTGTCTATAAATTGGATTGTTAGTATCCTAACCTCTTCGTACTCCAATTCAAAATGGTAGAAGTAATAGCTTTTTAACAATTGTATGGATTCTTCGAGTCCTTCTTTTACGCACAATTTCAACATTCGTTTTAACCGATTAAAATTCAAATCGCTTAAAGGGTTCATGTAGGTAGGGATACCAACATTTTGAATTTGTTCAAGAATATTTTTGCAAGTGGCAAAACCGGAAGAATTTTGATGGTTGATTGAGGTCAAACCGTCCGTATTCTTTGCGTAAATTTCATAATTGGTGTAATTGAACTCTCCAAAAGAACTCGACCACCCTTCTTCGCCATCGGTACCACTATGTACATCAATTTCTAAAAAGTTCTTATTGTTGAAAGATAGTGTTGCTGGTGAGAGCTCCTGAATGTATTGGTTGAAACCGAATATAATTGAAACGTTATCAGTAGCATTGGCGTTCTCTATTTTTAGAACTAAGTCGCGAGGGGTAATGTCAAAATCTTGAAAAAATGTTGAATCATTTTCAAATCCTTCAATGTGCTGTAATTCCAAGTAAACGCTATTTCCATAGAAAAGATAATCTCGCATTGCGACATTCTTTACTCTCAAAAAGTACCCATTTTGAAGCATGTAGTTTAAGTGTCTATTCATAATTACCCATAACGGTTCTCAACTAGGAGACGCGGGCTTTCACCGCATTGAGCTTGCCAAAATGTCGGATGTGGTTGTTCAGCCCGTGGCTTTTAGTTGATGTTATATAGCGTACTATTTTACGAGTACAAAATATGAATAATCCTCACCCAGTTGTTCAATCCATTCCATTGTATCTCCCTTGATTCTCACGTGCCATGATTCCATGCCATCATCAAAAACAGTGTTCTTAGATTTTAGTTTCCAGTCCCTGTTTTTTTTACCATACCCAAATGCAGAATTGTCCATTATTAAACTACCGTCCTCATTAATTGTATATTTCCTTCCTTCAAGTTGAAATGTGGTTACTGATTGTCCATTGCTGATTGTGAAGAATGAGCTAATCATGGTCCAGTCTCCGTACAAGTCTTCTTTGTTTATAGGTACAACTTTTTGATACTTCGCTTTAGCAGCTGAATGGCTAAACTTTTTTAAGTCTGTAATTGCGTTTATTGGTTCATCATTATTAACAGAACAACTGATCAGTAATATTATTGATAGTGCGGATAGCGTTTTTTGAATATTATTCATGGTTTGTATGGTCTATGCTATATAACGTTCCTCAGCTAGAAAGTCGTAAGGACTTTTTACTGAGATTGTGTTTTAAAGATAAGAATGATTTTCTGCCAATGTTAATGTAACGAAGCACAAAACCTTATGCTTTTTAGGTAATGTTAGTAACTGTCAATCAATATATTTCTTACATGCCCAGTCTAAAGAATTGATCATATTGTGAATAATAACCTCATTGGTGAATGATTTGAGGTTTTTCAGTTGCTTTTTGTTTAAGGATAAATTATAGGCTTTAATCTTTTCAAGTTCAACTTTTGATCTAAAAGCGTACGCATTGTAATATGAAGACTCAGAAGGAGTTTTGTAGGCTAATTTAGTTTCAATTGTTTTTATTTTTTTTGAATTCCATCCATTTTTATTCGCGTAATATTCTATGATGGAATCTTTGTAATGTTCGTAATACATTTCATAATGACATGATTTGGCAACTTCAAGAATAAGGGGCATGTTACTTGAATCAGCAACAGCAGCTGGAGGAGGACCTTGATAGTTCGCCTCTTCGTCAGCATCTTTCAATATTGCTTCCATTTGACCGTCCGTTGCTATTAATTTGATTTTCTGATCCCAAGAAAACTTGCTGTCAAATATCAAGTTTAGATTTTGCGAAATATCCATTTCAGTCATGGGATTATTTTGAAATTGGAATGTTTCAAGTTTTTGATTCTGGCTAATATCAATTTGTTCTATTTTGTTTTGAACAATTCCTAAGACCTTTAAGTTTTTAAGTTGGGAGATGTCAAGCTCTGAGATGTTGTTATATCCACAACTTAGATGTTCAATTGTAGGGACTTTACTTAAATCTAATTGCTGAAGATTGTTACTGCTTATTCGTAATTCTCTTAAGGAAGGTAAGCTATCCAAAGTAATTGATTTCAGCTTATTATATAGGCAATAGACGTCCTCAAGTTTTGATAATCCAACAATTGAGATACTCTCAATTTCATTCCTAGTCAAGATCAATCTCTTAAGGTTGGGAAACGAATTGAGCCCTTCGATTTTTGTTAGTCCAACATTAGTTAATCGAATTTCGGATATAGATTCAGCCTCACGATGTGAAATCTTCTTGTTGTTGTTACGATCAATTTCAGGCATGTGTTCGAGGAGAGCATTCTTGAATTCAATATTGATATTGATCTCTTCTGCAATGCAGGTCTGCGTATAAAAAAGAATTAGAGCTAAGAAAGTGAAATGTTTCATTATGGGCGTCATTGTAACTAACGTTTTGCAGCTAAGAAGTCGTAAGGACTTCTTGCTAGAATTGAGTTTTAAAGATAAGAATGATTTTCTACCAAGATTTATGTTGTGAAGCATACAACCCTTATGCTTTTTAGGTGATGTTAGTAACAGATCTCCAAGGTTTAAGCAGAACTTCTTTTTCATTTTGTGTTAGATGTTCTTGACCATGAAATGCCATTGTGGCGTGTCTTAATATTGCGGTAGCGTGAGACCAAGACTTGTCTAAAATATATTCACCTTCTTTATCAATTGTATATGCTTTTTCTCCTAAAACTTCCTTGGCTCGATTCCAAACAATATCTGATACAACTGAAAAACTTCGGTGCATCGTCTTTCGTGAGTTGTTCGGAAATATTCCTAATGTCCGAGAATGATCTTGATTCAAATGAATCGAATGAGGGTCTTTATTCTTTAACCATTTGTTCCAAGTATGGGAGTATATTTCAGATGCCCTGGTTATTTCGAACTGACAAAAATAAGCTACTTGATCTTCATCCATACTGTTTGCAAAATCAAGAATTTGGGTAATCACTTTACCTTCAGGATTAAAAAGTTCTTCAGTGGATAATTCTTCAAGAAGTTCAACGCCTAGAGTTCTTGTATACCAAATATCATGTACTAAGCCCTTGTTCAAGTCTTTTTCATTGGCTTGATCAAGTATTTCAACTTTTAAAAGCCTTCCAGACCATTTCGTAACAATAATTTCGTCTAGAGTATGATTGACAACAAGCCATGGAGGAGTACGATTAGCTTTAATGAACTTACTTCCAATGGGAGTTTCAAACAACTCCAAGTTGTCTTGTGCTGTCACATAAAGAAACCCTCGTATCTTTTTTTGTCTGGATTTGGAGAATAACATACAGCGGTTTTCAATTGTTACTAACGGTTCTCGGCTATGCTTTCGTGCCGACTCTCGAATATAGGGGATAAAAGGCATGAAGCATAGGCGATGTTATCAGTGCACACCCGCAATTCAGCCGGCTGATCATTAATAGTTTTCAAAAGTTTACCTTTGAACCGATAATTTGATATTCACATGAAAACACGAAATCTACCCAAGATATTAATCCTATTTCTCGGCGGTATTTTGACTTTTGGCATTCTTTCCGCTTGTTCAAAAGACCTATTTAATATCCCAGGTTCAATACAGGAAGAAGTAGATAAAATGTGCGAGCAGGAATTTGACGGAATGATTGTCTACGTCAATCAAGGTGGAGAATCTTCTTTTTACAGTGGAGGATGGAAGGATAGAGCGAATAAAGTGCCGTGTGATCCTCATGCACTATTTAAGATCGCAAGCATCAGTAAATTGTATATCGCGGCAGCCACAAGCAAGTTAGTCGCAAGTGAAGAACTATCACTTAACAGCACCTTAATCGAACTCATTCCGGAAGTAAGCGGAAGAATTGAAAACGCTGAAGCAATCACACTCAAAATGATGCTGCAGCATAGAAGCGGCATCCCTGAATACGTTTATCATCCAGATTTCGTGAGCAATACAGCAGATTACATGACAACTGCTGCCTTAATCTACGATCAGGGGGCAGATTTTGCACCTGATAAGAAGTATAAATACTCCAATACCAATTATCTTCTGATAGGGGAGATCTTGGACAGAACACTTGGGTATACCCATCACGATTACATTACCAATGAAATACTAATACCACTAGGACTGGAGAACACCTACAACCTGTATTCAGATGCAGACTCTACTAAAGTAATGAGTGGTTATTACAAAGGGTATGACGAGGACTTCAAATCACAAGACCACACGCAACCCGGAGGATCGATGGTCGCTTCTGCGGAAGATGTTGGGATTTTCCTGAGATCCTTAATCGACGGAACACTCTTTACGGCTCAGGAGCAAGAGATCTACACTTCTGTGTACAAATACGAACACACGGGTTGGTTGAATGGATATACCAGTATCGCCCGCTACCACCCTGGTTTGGATGCAGTCGTAGTGCAATTTGTGAATACAAGTAGCACAAGTATGTACTGGCTGAAATTGGAGCGTGTCTACGGCAGACTTATCAAAATTTTAGAAAATAACTAAGCACATGAAAAGCAATGTACTAATACTATTGATCCTTCTTTCTTCCTTTGTGGTGAGATCGCAAGAGAAGGAATCCAACTGTCGTTTTGGGGTAAAACTGAATTCTGCGGTCAACGGAGAAGTTATGCAGGTGCGTTTGGTACCAAGTGCTGTGCTCGCCATAAATAAGCACCAGCTTGAATTAGGTGTGGGAACAAACCCCTTTCTCAGAAAAGATCAAAAGATCTGGAGTGGTGAATTGAACTACCTGTTCTTTCCGAATGGAAGGGAAAAGAAGTTCAACATGTACTTTATCACACATCTGTCCTACATGAATGTTGACAGAGCCACCTATTTCAAACAGCAGGATCGCTATTTCTTTTATAATGCCGGTTACGGTTTCGATGTAAACTTATTTAAAAAAGTGTATTTGGGCACAAACGTCACTGCAGGAGGGTATCTCCGCAAGCAGCGAAGTGAAAATCCGTATAGCCATGTCGAAGAAACTAAACCGGGAAGCGAAACAGGATTCAATGTAGGTTTTCAGTTGAATGTGGGATATCGCTTTTAGGTATTACTTCGAAGCCTTCCGGCTTACTATTTTCTTGAATCGTGTATTTAGTATTTCAGCCAGATTCCACAGGATGAGGTCAGGATCAGTCGTACTGTAAAAGGTGACGATCACCGCATCAAGATCCTTGTAATATTTCGCGAAACTCTGGTATCCTGGGACCCAGCCTGAATGTTCAAGCTCATAAATGGACATATATATATCCTTTTCACCCGGCTCAAACACTGATCCATCGTTCAATGCGCGTAAAAATGTACCTACATCTTCTGCCGTGGCTAACATTCCCAGATCATCGGTTTTCAGATCAAAGGGATGCCCCTGATGATAGCCACTCATCACGTCCTTCATTTCTACTTCTTTTAGCGATCCGAAGGTGTGCTCAAGCTCAAGCGGTTTCAGAATTTCTTCCTGAATGAATTCAAAGTGGTCATACCCGAGTTCATTATCCACTATTTTGTTTATCAACAGGTAGTTCGTGTTACAATATTCGTAATCCTCACCGGGCTTAAAGTTGGCTGGCTTATCAAGGATCAACCTGAGCTTCTCTTTGTATGTTTTCTTCGGGTGCGACCAGTAATCCGGCGTATCTGTAAAATTGGGAATGCCACTTCTGTGCTGTACCAATTGCCTCAGGGTAATTTGATCCGCATTTTCAATTCTTCCTTTCAATTCAGCCAAATACTCGGCGATCGTTCTATCCAGAGAAAGGCGCCCCTCTTTGACCAGTTTCGTCACAGTCACGGCATCGTATAGTTTGCTAATGCTGGCAATCTTGAATAAGGCATCGGGTCTCGCAGGGATCTTTGATTTTCGATTGTGCCAACCGGAAGTCGCAAACTTCGGTGCTTGACCTCCCTGGTCTACATAGACGATTACGCCATCAAATCCATGACCAACAGCTTGATCAGCCTGTGCCTGGATCGAATCGGGCAGGGGAAGGATCCACGCTTTCACTAATAACCAAGGAACAAAGAAAAGCGAGATTGCCGTACCCGAAAGAAGAGCGATCTGAATAATTCGCTTCTTTTTCTTCTTTTTGGACTTGTTCAGTACATCGTTCATTTATGCAAAGTAAATCCACGTGTACACGTGGTTCGATGGTTTCGAAGTTACTAAATTGAAAATGGTGCAAAGGGAGATCTCACATCGACTTGTCCACAAAAATCGAATCCAAAAAAAAAGCGACCTCAACGAGACCGCTTTCATCGCTTTGCATGTCAGTATTAAGCGTTCTTGATCACTGCGTTTAGCACAGTGTCTTTATCAAGTTTCTTTTTACAGAAGAACCAGTCTTCACATTCCATGTCCGTATCTTCCATTCGTTCTTTTGCCGTTCCACACGATCCGGCAGGACCTACGATCACATCATCTCCCGGTTGCCAGTCTGCTGGTGTTGCGATATCAAATTCATCTGCCGCCTGAAGTGCGATCAATACGCGGTACAACTCATCAAAGTTTCTTCCGAGACTCAATGGATAGTATATGATCGTTCTGATGATTCCTTTCGGGTCGATGAAGAATACTGCACGAACAGCTTTCGTTGTATCCTCGTTCGGCTGAATCATTCCATACTTCTTCGCTACATCCATTTTGATGTCCTCGATCAGCGGGAATTTCACTTCCACATTCTTCATACCATTAAACTCGATCTTATCCTGAATCGTGCGCAACCAAGCAATGTGGCTGTACAGACCATCGATCGACAATCCAACCAATTCACAGTTCGCGTCATTGAATTCTTTCTCACGATGTGCAAAGGTCATGAACTCTGTAGTACATACCGGGGTAAAATCTGCAGGGTGACTGAACAAGATCGTCCACTTTCCTTGGTAATCTTGCGGGAAATTGATCTCCCCTTGAGTTGTTACTGCTTTAAACTCCGGTGCAGGATCACCAATTCGTGGCATACTGATCTCTTCTTCTTTTCTTTCGATATTATTTAAATCTTCCATAACTACTTAATTAAAGGTTCAGTCTAAAGTAGGGGTAAGAGGAGGGATTTAGTGTGCCTTTTGTTACACTGGAAATAGCTATGGAATCTTTGTTGCAGGAGTTAGATCATCCCAACAAAAAAAGGTGCTCATAAAAGCACCTTTAATCATTTTTTCGTTCGACTCTTAATGATTCAGCTACATCTGCAGTTTGGAGACTACTTCCATGTTCATACCCGTGGTATTGATCTTGGTAGTAATCGTTCCGTTCACATCATGAAACATTCCTTCATTGTAATTGAAGTTGCTGATAACGGTTTGGCTATGCGCAGTGTCCCGAAGGGCATTGCGTATAGGTGTTGTTGTACTGCGTTTTTTATTCAATTTTTGACCATCCTGGTAGTTTTTTCGCTTGTTCAATCCAGGAGCGAATCAAGTTCTCGTCAAATTCTGATTCGTTTTTAATATCAATTCTTCTCGCTTTGTATTCAGAATTCCTATTCCACGGTCCTGACATTTTGGTTACGGGTGGATTAGGGTCTAAAAGTGTTCCTGCAATAAAACCAACTGCAAATTCATTTTTAAATGACCACATCGCTATCATCCAACCTTTGTCCAAAAGTCCATAGAAAGGCACTCCAAGTGGTTGCGATGGTTTGTGCCATTTGGTTGTAAATTGAATTTCTGGAATCAGTTCTTTTATTAAACTGTCTACTTTTTGTGCCATTGCACCGTGCTCAGGTTTAATTCCATCAATCCAAACTTTTACACTTTCTGATTTCATTTTCGTTCGTTTCTAAATGCAGTATAACGGCTCGAATATGCGTAGTGCGGGATTTCAAGGCACTTCACTATCAAACCGCTATGCTGTTTATTAAATGTTTTAAAGTTCAAATTTACCAAATCGCCCCGCATTACGTATATTTATTGTTACACAACGTAATTTATTCATTTTCTAGTACTAAACTTGCAATGATAGAGTTTATTTGATTTGGTCTTATCTTCCAGTCGTATGCTCCATTGGTCAACAAGACTACTGTAATATTTTGATTGTTTAGTTCATTCCAATAATGTCTAAAAGATGAAATTCCTGCACCACCGTGCCCAACCATTCTATACCCACCTTGAAGGCTGTATGACTCCCAACCTAATCCAAAACTCCCATCTTTTCCATCATTTAGTTTGATTGGTGTCCAAATTTTTTCGAGCTGTTTTTTTGTTAGTATTTGTTCCTCTTGAAGTATTTGAAACCATTTTACTAAATCAATTATAGAGATATTCAAGCCTGCACCTGCAAACATTGGTGATGAATAGTTTAAAGGAAACATTTCTAAATCATCATTTACATTTTGGTAGCAAGTAACTCTATTTGGAATTACCTTTTTAAATCCACCATATTTCGCTGAGCTTAAATTGTATTTTTCGAAATACTCAGTTTTCATATGTGACTCAAAATCTTCATTTGCCAATTCTTCTATGATGGCGCGAATTATTAAAAATCCCGTGGCATTGTACTTCGATTCCGTTCCTGGTTCAGAACTAAATGGTTTATTCTTTAAAGCATCAATAACAGATTTCTCACTTTCAGGTGCTAAAAAGATGTTATAATCTATTTGGTCTGGAATACCAGAGGTATGCGATAATAACTGTTTAACAGTAACTTTTTGCCACGATTCTGGTAAGTCTTTTCTGTTCGGTAGAAAATCCGCTACGGTTTCATTAACATTCCTATTATTTTTACTCAATAATTTGTGTAGAGCAATTGAACTGAACATTTTTGAAATTGAGGCAACTGGAAAAGATTTGTCAATTGTCATTGGAACTTCCAACTGTGCGTTTGCCAAACCAAAAGATTTCGTGTGAACAATTTGATTATCAATCAAGATTGCATAATTAAGACCAACGATTTGCAAGCTGTCAATAGTTTCCTTTAAGTAGGCATCTGTCTTATCAAAAATAGATTCGGTTGTTTGTTGAGCGTTTACTAATTGGACTAAGCCTAAAAATATAAATAATAGTGAAATTCGTTTTTTCATGAATTGTGATATGTTTGTTTATTATGTTGTGTAACGTTTTACGGCTATACTTTCGTGCCGATCTCTCGAATATAAGCTTTTCGGCATGAAGTATAGGCGGTGTTATGCTTGTCTACTTTTCGTGTTTACATATTCAGGAGGGTAGTCCATGTAATGCTCAGTTTTAATTGACTTTATGGCTTTATTCTTTCTTTTTAATTGAAAAGGAGTATTATAGTGTTTTAAGAAAATATCTAGTGAATCTATCGTCAGTATGTCACGTACAAAAATCTTTATGAGATAATATTCATTTGTACGAGTTGTGAAGGAAATGGAGTTCTTTATGCCATCTTTCAATTTATTGATTCCCCATATACCCTCCATCCAACCTTTCGGGTCACGAGATGTTTCGTTAATTGTGAGTTCAAGATTTTGTAAATCTTGAGATTTAAATTTCTGAATTGAATTATCAATTTCCAGGGTACATTCATCTTGTGTGAGAGTTATTTTACCAATGGTCTTAAACTCTTTAATTCGCAAGGACCTAATGTCAATGAAAAGCGAGGCAGCAATTGAGGTTGATGCACTAACAAAAAATAAAGTTTCTTTTAAATAGCTGCCTTCATAATGAAAGATTAAAGTAATCAGCCAAAGTAGGGCGCATAAGCCGATTATGGATTTGTATGTGATCGTTTTCTTCTTAAGGACTACAGGGAATGATATTTTTCCTTCATATTCCATCCTATATTTTTCATTAAGCATAACGGTTCGGCGCTAGGCGTTTGTGCCGACTCTCGAATATAGTACTTTTCGGCATAACGCTTAGGGCGTGTTATAAGTACTTCTTTTAAAGAGCAGGAATATTTCATATTCTCCACACTTCTATTGATTTTTCAACGAGCGTTCGCTCATATTAGTCTTCTTTTTCTTAACCATTCAGGAATTTGTTGCAACAATTGCGTAGTCAAATTGAGTAGAAATACGCATTGTGGTTGGTTTTTTCAATAAGTAAATTTGGAAGGTTTTAAATTCATTCTAATCAATCATATGTAATGATAGAAAGATATTTGCACAGAGATCGAGAATATCGTTTTTTAGACATGGAGTCTTTGAGGCGACGACGAAATGCCTATACAATATTAGTTGGGAAAAATGGTACAGGCAAAAGCACCTTATTATCTTCAATCGTAAGAGACTTATTGACAGAAGTACAAAGCGAGTCTATGTTTAGAGCTTCTGAATTAGGTTTTCGCCATTCAAGAAGAGGAGAAGTGATATTGAATTCACAGATTGATCAGATAATTGCCGTTTCTACTAGCCCTTTTGATAAATTTCCAATATTAAGACCTCATAATCATGTTGATGGCTATAGTTATTTAGGTCTTAGAGGGTTGCATAGTTTAAATTTTGGAGTAGCATATTTGTCGAGTATAATTGCGGGACTTGTCGAAAGTATTAGAAAAGACCATCGACAGTTTGAAGGGATTTCCAGAGTATTAAACTATTTGGGCTATCAAGAATTTATGAGGATAAAATTTAGTCTTTCTTCCTCTCGCAAGTTGCTTTCGGAATTCTTAGAAATTGAAGATCCAATGTTGATTTTTGATCGAAGTAATTTTAGACTTTTCCGAAATTTTAACAGGCGATATTTTTTATTAGAAAACGGAGAGATTGACTTAGAGAAATTATGGTATTTGAGAGAAGTTAGTCGACGAATAATTGATCAAGAATTTAGGTCAAACATTGAATTGGTTTTACATGGAAACGGTATTGATTCCGAATATGGGTACGATGAGTTTATTCGTGAAGATTTAGAGTTTCTTATTCAGTCAGGGTTGATAAGGCTTCGTGATGTTGGTTTAGAGGCATTGGATGGATCTGGAACGTTTTCGATACGTGAAGCAAGTTCTGGAGAGCAAAGTGTGATGTTGAGCATACTAGGAATATCGAGTAAAATCAGAAATAATTCACTTGTGTGTATTGATGAACCAGAAGTATGTTTACATCCGAAATGGCAAGAGAAGTATATGCAAATGCTCATTCAGACTTTTGACAGCTATGAAAATTGTCATTTTATTATTGCTACCCATTCACCTCAAATTATTTCAAGGTTAAATACTGAAAACTGTTTCATACTATCAATGGAGTCAGATGAGCTGAGAGATGCTAATCGATATATCAATCACTCCGCTGATTTTCAATTAGCGAATATCTTTGATTCCCCAGGATATAAAAACGAATATTTGAGCAGGATAGCGTTAAATATTTTTACGAAGGTTAGCAGAAGAAAAATGTTCGACGAAGAGGATTTGGACAAACTGAATATTTTGAGGGAGCAAAGTCAATATTTGGAAGAAAGCGATCCTGTATATAACCTGTATTTGTCAATCGAAAAACTGTTGGGTATTTATGGCTGATATTCAAGAACCTATTGTCTATGATGACAACATAGAACAAATCATAAGTAACAAAAAGCAATCGACAAACTTTAGCCATTTATCTTGGGGGGATGATGATCTATTACCTGTTAGAAGAGTAATCCGAGATTATTATAAAGAGAAGCAAAACGGAAATTGTGCATATTGTAAACAGGTTGTTTCATTAGTTTCCGTGCATAACTGCCATGTTGAGCATATTGTCCCAAAATCGTTGCATTTGGATTTCATTTTTACTCCAAATAACTTATGTGTAATATGTGCTGATTGTAATCAAATCAAGCGTGAACAAGAAGTATTAGGTGTTGTACCACAGACTATGACCAATGGAGCGACTAGAAAGCTTTACCCAAGGTCAAAAAATTCCTTTTTAATAGTGCATCCTCATTTTGATGATTATGACGATCACATACTAATTGTTGATGGACTATACGTTGATAAAAGTAAAAAAGGACATTTTACAATTGGAGCGTGTAAATTGAATAGAAAACTACACGTATTTGGATGGGAGTCAGAAACGATGGAAAATGACAAGTTGAGTCATTTAATGAATCAATTTCTTGATGAAGATGATGCCTCTAAACAGTTAAAAACTTTAGAAGAGTTGAAAAAGCTATTAAGTGATTAACTCGTCCTATTCAACAACTCCCTAACATCAACGCCCAAAACCTCAGCGATTTCTGTCAATGTTTCTAAGGACGGTTGCATTTCATTTGTACACCAACGAGAAACGGTCGCAGTATTCTTGCCTAACTTCTCAGCTAACCACTTGTTGGTTCTGCCTTGCTCTGCGAGAACAACTTTAAGTCTATTTATTGCCTTTCTAGCCATTTTTAATTGCGAATCCGTTAAATCTATTAATTATTTAGCTAAAGATAAGTGTTTGATATAACTAGGATGTGGACGAAAAACATCTAAAAATTATATAATAACATCAATAAGTTTGTGTAATTAATTCTTGTGTTATAAATTTAGATCAATATAAAATGATGTAATATTATAATAATTCGAGAACCATGAGCAACAAAGATTTAATCATTTCCCTTATCCAACAAGACTTAAAGCATAGCCAACTCGTCCTCGGACTTGACGAACTAGGCATGGACGCATCCAATAAGCATTGCTTAGAAATTTTGGACATAGTGGCGAACCTGATGAAAGTGCCTGACGGAGAAATTGAGTACGATTGGTGCAGGCTATATGTTACCTATATGCAAGAGTGCAAAACGGTGGGAGTGACGCACACTACAGCAACGATGAAGCCGTTCGCAGAAGCCTGCTACAATAGTTTATTGGAGATTGTCAATTCGGAGAGCGCTCATTAAGAAAAAGAAGACTATTAAATCAAATTGTAGTTGCGAAGCAACAACTATATGATATGTTCCTGCTCTTTAAACCTTGTTTGGGTGATACCTACTCTGGGCATCTCTCGAATGTGGCGCACCCAAACCTTCATTGTGTATAACAACTCGATAAACGCCATGGCGTTTTATATCCGCTAAAGATACCTCTTTATATTTTCTATATCCCAACCGGACCGTTCGAACCAATTTTAGCAAAAGTTCGAACCTTTATAAACTCATTGAACCCCAATAAACATGGAAGTTCTGGGTAAAAACAAAGCCAATCCTAACCGGATTGGATTTAATTGTGACCTCCTCAGGATTAGCTTCCCTTCGGTCAGTGCTTTCGTAAATCCTTGATTTACTTCAGGTCAAACAGGTTTGAACCCGTCGAGAAACAAAAAAAGCCCCCATATGGGAGCTTTTTGTGACCCCAACAGGACAAGAGTCGAACTTTTTTGAAGAAGATTTGAGAAGATATTTTGATAGCGATCAAGTATAAGCGACCGTTTCAATGCCGCTTATACATTGCTAGCTACATCCTATTTTAAATCAAAACGATCTGCGTCCATTACTTTTGTCCATGCTTTGACAAAATCTCGTACAAATTTGTCCTTGTTATCATCTTGAGCATAGTATTCCGCATAAGAACGTAAAACTGAGTTTGAACCAAATATAAGATCCACTCTTGTGCCTGTCCATTTAGTTTCTCCCGAACTACGGTCAACAATATTAAACGTGTTAGCACCTATTGGTTGCCACTTATAATTCATATCAGTTATATTAACGAAGAAATCATTTGTGAGTACTCCCTCGTTATCTGTAAAGACACCATGCTTTGTGTCCCCATGGTTTGTGCCAAGAACTCTCATTCCACCAATTAATACAGTCATTTCAGGTGCTGTCAATCCCATTAGTTGTGTACGATCAAGCAATAACTCTTCTGCATTTACAGCGTACGTATCCTTCAACCAGTTTCGGTATCCGTCGTGTAGAGGTTCCAACACTTCAAAAGATTCAGCATCCGTCATTTCATCCGTGGCATCACCTCGACCAGCGCTAAAAGGAACTATTACATTTACGCCAGCATCGTTTGCCGCCTTTTCAATTGCTGCACTTCCACCCAAAACTATCAAATCAGCTATACTCACCTTTTTCTTTAAGGTTGATTGGATCTCAGTAAGCTTGTCTAGCACTTTTTGAAGTCTTTCCGGTTCATTTCCGACCCAGTCTTTTTGTGGTGTTAGTCTAATACGCGCACCATTGGCTCCACCTCGATAATCTGAAGCCCGGAATGTTCGTGCGCTGTCCCATGCTGTATTGATGAGATCTGTGCTCGTTAATCCTGAGTTCAATAGCATCGCTTTCAAATCAGTAATTTCGTTTTCCGTAAGTGTGTATTCGACTTTTGGAATTGGATCTTGCCAGATAAGATCTTCTTGAGGTACATCTGCACCGAGGTATCTACTTTTCGGTCCAAGATCTCTGTGAGTCAATTTAAACCAGGCACGAGCGAATACTTCTTCGAAATAAGCCGGATCGTTGTAGAATTTCTCGGAGATCTTTCGGTATTCTGGATCCATTTTCATCGCCATGTCCGCATCCGTCATCATTGGATTAACTTTTACACCTGGACGATGAGCGTCGAGAGGTTTATCTTCTTCCTTGATATCAATGGGCTCCCACTGCCATGCTCCGGCAGGACTCTTTTTTAATTCCCAATTATATTCCAGTAGCAATTTGAAGTATGTATGATTCCATCGATCTGGAGTACTCGTCCAGGCACCCTCAAGGCCACTTGTTACAGTATCTTCAGCATTACCTTTGCCCTTAGGATTCATCCATCCAAATCCTTGTGTTTCTATAGGTGCACCCTCTGGATCTGGTCCAAGAGCATTGGCATCTCCATAACCATGAGCTTTTCCAACGGTGTGTCCACCAGCAGTTAGTGCTACTGTTTCTTCATCGTTCATTGCCATACGTTTGAAAGTGGTACGAACATCATGTGCTGTTTTAATTGGGTCAGGATTTCCGTCGACGCCTTCAGGATTTACATAAATCAATCCCATTTGAACTGCTGCCAAAGGATTGTCGAGTGATTCACTTTCCATGTGACTTCCATAACGGTCTTTTCCTAGCCATTCTTTTTCTGCACCCCAGTAAATGTCCTTTTCAGGATGCCATATATCCTCACGACCTCCAGCAAATCCAAATGTTTTGAATCCCATAGATTCGTAGGCCATATTTCCGGCTAAGATGTATAAATCACCCCAGGAAAGTTTGTTACCATATTTCTTTTTGATCGGCCATAACAATCTTCTTGCTTTATCCAGGTTAGCGTTGTCCGGCCAGCTATTCAATGGGGCAAAACGTTGGTTTCCAGTATTTGCTCCACCACGTCCATCTGCAAGACGATACGTTCCAGCAGCGTGCCAGGCCATGCGGATCATCAATCCTCCATAGTGTCCCCAATCTGCAGGCCACCAGTCTTGACTCTCAGTCATTAAGTTCTTTAGGTCCGTTTTTACGGATTCAAGATCGAGTTTTTCAAATTCTTCTTTATAGTCAAATCCTTCACCTTGAGGGTTTGTTTTAGTATCATGTTGATGGAGAATATCCAGATTAAGGGCATTTGGCCACCATTCCATAACGTTTTTATGCGTTTCTGTGTTTGCTCCATGCATCACGGGGCATTTTCCTTTTTGTGCGTTATTCATATCGTACGGTTTTAATTCATCAGTCAAAGCTAGTCGGAACACCTCATAGACAACATCTATTGTATCTATTCTTGCATTGAATAAAACTATATGCTGTCTCTGGTTTAATTATAACTATCGGTTTCAAGCTACGCTTTCGTGCCGCCTCTTGAATATAACACTTTTGCGGCATGAAGCATGAGGCTATGTTATGGATATCACCTTGCTGTTTGCCGACGACCACGCCATCTAGCAATCAAAATGATTAAACCGACTAGAGTCACAAATCCTGTAAGAACTCCAACCGTTCTAGACTTTGATTGTCTTTCTTCAATATCAATAATGATGGTTTTCCCTATCTCTAAATGATAAAGGATGTCACTAGTTCCAAGTCTCCACCATGTTTGGTTTGAATTTCGATGAAACAATTGTATTTCATCAGAGTTTTCGAACTCCGCTTCAATTTCGTTGAATTTATCCTCCCACTCATAAGTGACTTTATAGGTGTTTCCATTTCTTAAATGTAATCGCATGTTGGTATTTGAGCCACCACGAGAAGTTGATTCGTAGTATTCAATTTTGTCAATTTGACCATTAATCGCAATTAGTTCCTCTTTATCAATTGAGGAATCAACCAAAGACCCAATGCTGAAGTAGGCAAATAGAGGGATAGCGATTGGCAAAACCCATTTAAAAAAAAACTTAGAGTTTGTCATTTTAACCAATGTCAGGTGTAATCTTCATTACCCATAACGATTAGTATATGAAGCGTGCCGATAGGCGGCTATGATTTCATATACAGTGTTAGCTACTGATTTTTATTTTTCTCCCTTTAAAATTATCAAATTCAATAAGGTCATTACATCTGTCAATTTCTCCAAATTTTCTGTCATTGAAAAATTTCATCAATTTTTCTCGTTCTTGTTCTTCATAAAATTCAAGATGAAGTATTCCATATTTACAAATTCCAATTACAGTATTTGAATCCTCAAAAGCCATCATGAATTCTGGTAAACTTGCATTACATCTCGTTAACCAAAACAAATGAGGTATAAATTCTAATATTTCATCTGAATCCAATATAAATCCACCATTGAAATTTTTATCAATTTTTTGATTTAGAAATTCAATTGCTTTTGCAACTGGTGGATAGTCATTTTGTTGATTTAGCCAAGGAGTATTCCAATCGCCAAGAATTATTAATTTTCCAAAATCTATTGACAATTCAGTTAAAGATTTTCCAATGTCATTTAGATATTCTTGTGAATCTTTTTTTGAAGAACTCAAAGTTGCACTTCCAATCCACTTATTCAGAAAGTCAGAATTATATTCATCTCTGTTATCTAAATAGTATTGTTGGTCATCTTTATTTAATTTGTCCGCTTGTTCTTTTGTCAATATGACTGCTTTATCAGAATCGTCAAGAATTACTGACTCACCCACCGTCCATTCGTCCGTAGGTTCATATTTTGCTTTTTGAATACTTATTAAATGTTAAAGCAGTTGTAAGACTCCCCTAATGCGAAGCACTAATACATGTAGTATTTTCCATTAAATGTTTATCAATAACCAATGAAGGAAAGCGCGCTTTCCTTCGCTCCTTTAAGAAGTCTATCGGTGATTTATACCCAAGTGACTTGTGTGGTCTGATGTTATTATATTCCCACAGCCATTTCTGTGTCTGATCGCGCACCTGGTTTAGTTCGTAGAAAAGATGTGTATTGAGCACCTCCTTTCTATAGCTCCCATTAAAGCGTTCAATGAGTGAGTTCTGAGTTGGTTTGCCTGGCTGTATAAAACATAATTTGATCTTGTGCTTTCTTGCCCAGGTTTCAAACACAGCTGAAGTGAACTCAGGACCATTATCCACTCTTACAACCTGTGGAGCTCCTCTCCATTCAATAAGTCGATCCAGATCCCTTGTGATGCGTCTGGCGCTCATGGATGTATCAATACCAATCATGAGTGCTTCACGGTTGTGATCATCAATCACATTAAACGTGCGGAAGCACTTTCCATTGATCAGGGAGTCCTGCATAAAGTCCATGCTCCACGTAACATTACACTCAATCGGTAGTATATGAGGTGTTTTCACACGCGCCGGAAGTCGTCTCTTGCGCTTTCTTCGAATATTTAAGCCCATCATTACATAAATGCGATAAACGCGCTTATGGTTCCATAAATGTCCTTCTGCACGAAGCAAATGAAACATCTTCTTAAATCCATAGGTCGGATACTTTTCTGCGAGTTTTTCAAGTGCACCGATAATCACCTTGTCTTCCCTTTTTTCTTTGAAACGATAGTAATAGACCGATAAGCTCCGATTGATTGCTATACAGGCCCGCCGGACACTTAATTCTTCTTCCTTTACCAAATATCCTACAGCTGCTCTCTTATCGACAGGCCTTAAAGCTTTTTTTCGATGAAATTTTTAAGTGCATTGTTCTCAAAAGCCAGGTCAGCGTACATTCTTTTGAACTGGGCAAGCTCGGATTCCATCTCTTTCATTTTCTTCAGTTGGTTAGCCTCCATACCACCATATTTGCTCTTCCAGTTGTAGAATGTTCCCTGACTAATGCCATGATCCCGACAGATGTCGTTAACGGCTTTTCCTGACTCTTGTTCCTTTAAGATCTTTATGATCTGTGTTTCTGAAAATCTTGATTTTTTCATTTCCCTAAATTTAAGCGTTATTCTCTAATTTTAAACGCTTCGACTTTTAGGGGTTCTTACAATGGTACAACACCAATCGAAGACATTCAGCATTAAATAACTTGACAATTTTAGAATTTGAAAAACAACATAATTTGAAAAATGTAGCTTAACTTAGTGTCTCACTTTTTGTAGCAAGTCCACTGAGCGTGCTGCTATGTTCTACTCATTTTTCGCCACATGTAAAAAGAATGATGTTACCCCATTTGAGTGGCTAAACAAAGTGCTCCAGATTATACCCAACTACAAGTCAATAAATTTCATGACTTACTACCTCAAAACGATTAATGCTCGATTAGGATAATCAAGCATTAATCGTTTTTTGAGTGTTTTAATATACCTACTTGGTAGAAGGGATACTGTCATTCTGCTAATGTATTATTTAGCAATATGATCTTTTCTGACCCTCCAGTCTAATGTAGTGCTTCCATATTCATCATTTGTTTAAACAAAAGGTGTTAAAAAGAAGGAAGGAGCATTAATTTCATATTGTTGTAACCATGTTTTATGAACAAATGGAGTGCCTAAAAAGAAACTGAAAGCCCCTGCTTCAATATCATTAATGTCTGTTTTGATATTATGAACTATTAATTCAATATGACCAACGTTAGAGATTGGTGCAGAGACATTTATATGAACATCATTCTTAGTTGTCTGTCTCATAGGTAATGGAAACTGATCAACTGGAACAAATAAATCAGTTCCATCTGTTACCCAATGAGTATTATATAGCAGCCCTTTTCCTCCATTATATTCCCCTCTGGCGCACATTCCAGGTCTCCATTTCCAACTCGTAACTTTTCTAGAAAAAGTACCATCAAGAGCCGAATGATTTTCAAAGTAATAATCAGGCATAGAATAGGAATAGGATTGTCCCATAGAAAAATCTATTTCAACGAGTTTTTCATAATCAATGGGTTTCAGTTTGATTCCCATTCTTTGTGAACTTGAGTATGAACCACTTCCTACACTTCCCTGAAGAGGACCATAGTTCTCTTGATCGAACATGCTACTAACAGAAATAGAAGGTTCAAAACGTTCTAATATGCCGCTATATCTGTCGTATACATAAGGAAAAGTATTAGGTGTTTCTGGTTCTTTAGATACTGGGTAAACTGAAATCCCAGGATTACCAAGAATTGTTGAGTTGATAAATAGTCTAGTTTCTTCATGTCCTACATACGAACCCTCAGCTATTTGTGTAATAACTCTATAGTCCATACCTGTTCCACTTTGTTGAAAACGACTATTTAAATGCCGAACTATCGTTCTAATTCTATACTCAGAAAGATTTGATTGAATAGTTTGACGAGCAAAACTTTCACTAGAAATGAGTTGAATTTCATTCAATATTTTAACAAATGCTTCTCTTGCCTTTTCCATATCAATTTTGTTCCTTGTGCTTTTACTTACTTTCTCGGAAACTTTAGGTTCAGTTTTTTCTACAGATAATGCATTATACTCTTTTATAATATCTTTATCCTCTCCAAGAACACCTTTTAACAATTCCCTTTCTTCTTGTGAAAGTTTCTCAAAGGGCTTTAATTCTGAAGTAGGAGAGTATGTCGTTTCGACTTGACTAATAGTTATATCTACCTCTTCAAAATACTCGGTAGTAATACCTTGTCCTGGGGCATTATAAATCAGTGCAACTACATCATTTTTGGTATTGGTTCCAATTATTTTTTCCAAGGAATTAAATGCTTCCTTACTTTGAACAAGTACTGGTATATGTCTTTTTCTTAAAAGATATTCAATTTCTTCATTGGTTTCAGGATCTACAGAATTTTCAACTTCAATAACACTCATTTTATCTTCAAAGTTGATTTGATTCTTTTTATCCATATATTCTTCAATGGAAATAATATTAAATGGTTCAAGATTCATTTTTCCTGAAGAAGCTTTATCATCAATAATGATATTCTCTTTATTGCAAGAGAATAACAAGCTAGAGCTGATAATTAGAATGAGTAATTTTACAATTTGTGAATTTATCATAATATTTTATTTTTTTATAAGAATTATATTTGCTCAAATATTTCTATCAATCATTAATTGCTTGTAAAGTAATTATTCTGAAACGGATTTCTGTGATGCTCCCCAATATCAGGACAGCTATTTTTCTAAAAGTCAAATCGTAAGCCAAAAGAAAAATTATGCGGGTTCGGGTGTATACTTGATTTACTATATTTAAACATATTTTGAACATCATATTTCACATAAAGGCTTATAAAACTAAAACCTACATATGAGCTTACTCCATAGCTAAAGTTGTTCATACTAAAGTCATCTTGAAACACATCTTCTTGATTTGTATTATATTCCAACCTTTGTTTTGTATTCATGCGAAATCCTATAAAACCTCCAATTCCAGTTTTAATACCTCGTTCAAAAAATTTATCAGAATTCAATCTTTTCTTTGAAGTAAAATCGAATTCCATATGAATTGGAATTTGGAAAAAAGTGTTTCGAAACTTCGATAGATCAATATCCGAATTAAATGCTGGAATAGCATCAGAATCAGAGTTTTCATAATAATATCCATTTTTTATTCGAATATTATTGAAAGCTACAGCTAGCCCATAATTTAAGTGGTATCGGTTAGTGCCTTCAAATAGTTTCGTATTAAAAAGATAACCTATCTCGAAAAAGCGTGATTTGTTCATATCTATGTTCTCATAAATATCTATAGGTGCGTTTGACAGCGCATTATACCCCGTTGAGAATAAAACACGGTTATCCATTCTCTCCGATGAAAAAAAGCTAGATTGAGCTATTGCTGCTTTGGTACAAAGTATAACAGATACCAAGAATATATAGTTTTTCATTTTGTTAATTTTTAAGGTAGTTAAAGAAATTAATAGTGAATTACGAATTCAACTCTTCGATTTATTGCGCGACCTTCTGGTGTATCATTGGAAGCCTTTGGAACTGACTCACCAAATCCTTGCGCATTCATTTGATTTAAATTAACACCACGTTCGTGCAAGTATTTTTTTACCGCCTTAGCGCGTGCCAAAGAAAGTTCCATATTCGTTTCTGCTGAACCGGTATTATCTGTATGTCCATTAATATCTAACTTGTAAGCTTTGTTTGACTTCATTATTTCAGCAACAGCATCAAGTTTGTCAAAAGAACTTTCCAGAATCACATTCTTTCCAGTTTCAAACTGAACGCCCTCAAGAGCCTTTTCCATTACCTCTTTAACTGAATCGTCTATTTCCGGACATCCCTCATTTTCGATAGTTCCTGCACTATTTGGGCATTTGTCCTCATAATCTGCAACGCCATCATTGTCAGCATCTTTCTTATTCTTCTTTCCAAATTGAAATACGATGCCAAGAGTGTGTTGCATAAACTGATCATTTCCATCGTTAGAAACGCGATCTCGTTTATCATGATTTGTCAAAGAATAATTGAAATTATAATTGATTCCCAAATACTTGGTAAACATGTAGCTTATACCTAATCCAGCATTTGCCGTCCAATCGGTTCCAGGTACAACCAGTGGAGCACCATAGTAATACTGATCTTCTTTATAGTAAGAAAGTCCAGTTCCCAAATAAAGGTAAGGCTGCCATTTTGAACTTTCTTTCAGCCAAACATCATTGTTTATCTTGAGTCGTAATTGTGCATTTCCATGAAACATATTTGAACTCATACCTAACTGACCATCAACTGGACTTAAGTGGTGTCCAAATTTTCCGTAGTTTGCACTCAAACCAGTATTAAGCCAACTGTTTATGTTGTACATGAAAGATGCACCAATAATACCACGGTATGCGTTTCCAAAATCAAAAAACTCTTTATTGAGATCACCGTAATAATCGTTTAAACCACTATGAATGCCTATCTCAAATTTTTGTTGTGTAGTTTGCGCAAAACTCGTGTTAATAGTGTTGATCATGGAGAAAAACAACACATAAGGGAGAAATTTTAAATTCTTCATTTTCTAGTTTTAAATAAAAATAAGGAGAGTAGGTGAGGAAGAATTTTTGCTCGTGATTAATCTATTTTTTTACATAGGCAGGAATTTTGTTTGTTATTACTGATCTTACTAATTGTTTTTCATACTAACCACATGTTGCGGTATTGGTGCTTCAAAAGAATTACTCTTTAATGCTTCAAGAATATTTTTTCGAGTTTTCCAGAATACATGCCAATAGTTGTCAACTTCTGTATAAGGCATGACAAGAATTTCTACATTATAGTCTCCAACGTCATTTAGTACTACAGCAGGTTCAGGGTCTAGCAAAACTTTTTCATCTTTACGAAGCGTATCAAATATTATATCAAAAACTCCATCTAAATCAGCATCGTATTGTACTTTGAAATACAAATCTACACGGAGAAATCCTTTTCGGGTAATATTAGTAATCTTGCTTCCTGTGATTAAACTGTTGGGAATAATTTCCGTTTTATTCTGAAATGTTTCCAATATGGTAACGAACATTGAAATCTCTTTAACTTCACCCAATGTTCCATCCACTTCAATCAAATCACCAACTTTAAAAGGCTTAAAAACAAGAATCATAACACCTGATGCCAAGTGTCCCAAAGACCCATTGAAAGCAGCACCAATTGCAATTCCTACCCCCGCAATCAATGCAGCAAAAGAAGCTGTAGGTATTCCTACAATCCCTGCAACACTGACAAACAAAAGAACTTTTAAACTAATTCCGAAAAGGCTTCTTAGAAAAGGCTTCAATGTCGGATCAACCTTTCTCATTTCAAAAGCTTTGTTTATAGCTCTCATGAACATGCGAATTAAGAATAACCCTATAACAAGTGCAAAAACACCACCTATTAACTTAAGTCCCCATTCGCTCACCCCAGAAGTTAATGCTTGCCAAATATTCCCTAAACTATCAGTAAATTCCATAACCGCTATTTTGCTTTAACTACAATAAATTCAGTTCTTCGGTTCAATTGATGTAATCTTTCCTTTTCGTTTTCAGAATTAGCTTTATTTATCTCTGAATCCTTGATTTTCAAGCGCGATTCTCCAAATCCTTTTCCCTTGATGCGGTTCTCTGGAATACCTTTTGATATAAGATAGTTCGCGGAAGATTTAGCTCTCTTATCAGATAAACGCATATTTGAAGAACTACTCCCTCTGCTATCGGTATGAGATCTAAGTTCAATTACTAGATTTGGATTTTCAACCATTAAATCATAAACCTTATCAAGTTCAACTGCTGCATCCGGTCGTATATTATACTTGTTTAAATCAAAATAAATAGGGTTTATTTCAATAACATCATTAAGATCTGTCACACCTTCAACAATTGGAGTAAGTGTTTCACTAACAGGAATCCTCATGCTAGTTTGATCCAAAATATCACTCTTCTTTACACTTTTCGAGACATAACCATTTTTGCTATACTTAAATGTATAATCTATATCAGCTCCCAATAATCCTAAAATTGAATCGGTCTGGAACTCATGGCTTCCCGATGTTGTTATTGTATCGTATACTTCTGATGTCTCATTATTAATGAGAACTACCTGTACATCATTCAAGACTTCACTTGTCTTTGAATCCCTTACCATACCAAAGAAAGAGTATTTAGCAACAGGGGTTAGATACAAGTCCTTTTTATATCTGTTAGTTTCTTTTACAATTTTTTGATAGTCTTCAACAGATGCGTAACCTGCTTTGTCACCTATCAACTTTAACGTTTCCTGAGGTTTTTCTATCGAAAAAGAGTAATAGCCATTGGAACGACTTAGCGCGCTATCAATAATCTCACTCTGATGGTCGTACAAATAAACGTACCCACCCTCAATTGGATCATTAGTATTTTGATCAACCAGTATACCTTCCAAGAACAAATGATTTCCAAGTGCTCTAAATTGATTGAAATAGTAAATATCATCGGATCCTGCACCGCCAGATCTATTGGATGAGAAGTAACCTTTAGTTTGATTTTTATTATTAACAAAACCAAAGTCATCACTTTTACTATTTATCGGAACTCCAAGATTTTGGATCGTATTTACACTATTATTCTCGGATAGTTCTGCACAAAAGATATCAAGTCCTCCCAGACCATAATGACCATCTGATGAGAACATTAAAATGTTATTCTTACTGTTAAGAAACGGAAAAACTTCATTTCGACTAGTGTTAATCTTATTTCCCAGGTTAACGACCACATCTTTTGGCAAACCACTTTCATCCAGTTCCACATAATATAAGTCCATTCCTCCATATCCGCCAGGACGGTCTGAAGCGAAAATCAAATATTTCCCATCTTCACTAACTGTAGGATGCGCAGTTGAGTATTCATCATTATTAATGCTTAATTCTTTTGGCTCACCGAATTTCAAACCGTCATATGCACAGGCATAAATCTTTAGAAGCGTTTTCCCATCTGTATCGCTTTTTCGTTTCTTGCCATCCACGTTATTTCGTGTAAAATAAAACATCTGATTAGATGAGCTGTAAAATGCTGGTCCATCATGAAACTTACTACTTAGATTCGATTTTAGCCTTTTCAATTTTCCTAATTGCCCATCATTCTTTACCTCTGCTTTGTACAAATCATAGAAGTAGTCGCCTGTCCAACTAAATAAGTGTTTTGAAGCAAACCTATTCCGCTTATTCGTTGCTAAAACAACATTATTTGAATCCAGATAACACACTCCAATTTCCGATGCCGATTCGTTTGCATCAAGAGTTTTTACAGAAAATGAGTTATCGTCTATTAGTAGCTCGTTCAAGTTTTCTGTTCCGATTACTTGTTCATTAGCGAAAGAACCTGATGAGATTGTGGTCAAGTCACTAAAAGCTTCGTTTGATTCACTATACTTTCCTGCTTTTCTATACAATAGTGCGAGTCTTGTTAATTCCTCTTCTGTTAAGCTGGATTTATTCTGCTTAAATTCATACCATTCTATTGCTTTTTCTAGATTATCTGAACGATAATATGAATCTGCCAGCGCATCAGCGACTTGCGAAGAGTCTTTTCCTCGCTCTAAAACATCTTCGTATCCATTCGCTGCAAAATAGTATGCTTCATTCTCATACATTCGATTTGCATACTTTAAACGGGTGTTTTGGCTATAACCTAAACCTGTAATAAATACAAGTATTGGTAATAATAACTTTCTTAAAAACATAAGTATCCAATTAGAAATAACGTGGTGAATTGATTGATTTTTGTTTGAAAAGCAAATCATATGAAAGCAATATCTCATGTGACCCATAATTGTATCCCATCAATTTAGTTGTACTAAGGTCAAATCCATATCCTACTTTGAATTGATTGCTAATCTGCAATTGGGCAATTATGCCAAAACTTTCCTCTAAGCGATAGTTAACTCCCAACCATAGCTTATCATAGAAAATGAAAGCCAACGATCCATCTAATGCAAATGGTGCATTATCTGTTACTTTAAGCATAACGCTAGGTCTAATTTTCAACATTCGACTAGCATTTATGTACCCCCCAACAGAAAAATAATAGTGGCGCTGTTCTAAAAAGTCAGAATTCCCGTCATTGATTTGAGGAATGGAAAGACCCATAAACCACCTTTTACTGTGATAATAAATACCCGCTCCGAATCTTGGGGTTATCTCATTTTGTAAACGTACATTCAAAACATCGTCGTTTTGCTCATACTTAGTGAGGGCTGCAATGTCGCCATTGAGCATATTCAGTCCTCCTTTTAGTCCAAAGGAAAGACGACCATCGTGTTTTTTAAACTTCAAAGAATAGGAGAAATCTAAGTTTATCCAGTTCCTATTTATAGGTCCGATTCGATCATTTAGAAAGCTAAACCCAAGACCAAGATTATCATACTTCAAAGGACTATGCATACTGAGACTAGATGACATTGGCGCCCCTTCAAACCCTACCCATTGTTGTCTATGAAGTGCTGTGAAATTCATCATATCACGACTTCCAGCATAGGCAGGATTATAGAATAGCATATTGTCTAGATACTGAGTGTATTGAATTCCTTGTTGAGAATAGCTCAATTGTGATACACCGAGGAACACAAAAACTAACATTTTGTTTAATTGATTCATATCAATAAAATTTTATTCTTAAATCACTTTATCGTTTCAAGTATATGTACCCTTTACGAATTCTTTCAAAACCAGAAATATTTATATCTCTATTTAAATCAAGGATGTAGAAATATGTACCTTCAGGAAGCTCATCTCCATTGATGTTATACTTGCTCTGAGACCTTCCATCCCAATCGTTGTGATAGTCGTCATTGTAATATACTTCAGTTCCCCAACGATTGTAGATCCAGAGTTTAGCCCCAGGGAATCCTTCTAAATTTTCTATAATAAAGACATCATTAGCTCCATCTCCATTTGGGGAGAAAGACTCGTAAATAATTACATCACATTGTTCCATGAATACACTTAGGGTATCGCTACTAATACACCCATAACTAGATGTCGCATCCACTATGTATACTCCTTCATCATCGAGGTCAGCAGATGTTATCAAGTATGCAGAATCAGAACCAATCAATACATTCTGATAATACCAGCTATATGAATAGTTTGACGAACTTAACACATTCAATTCTACATCACTTCCGACACATCCGTTTATAACTGTATTAGATACCTCAAATTCAGGAAGTGGAGCAATAACAACAGTAAAAGTAACAGTAGAGTCATTCCCACTATTGTCCGTTACAGTGACACTTACACTTGTATTTCCAACAGGAAACACACTTCCGTTTGTATGTGATGAGGAAATATCTTGAACACCGCAGTTATCTTCGACCTGCACATTCCAGTTAACTGCACCCCCCTCACAATAGACAGAATCCACCGTAACCGACACATCAGGATTCTGTTCATCAAGAACCGTAACATTAAAAGAGCATTGCACCATGTTTCCACATGAATCAACGGCTTCGTAGGTTACTGTTGTCAAACCTACCGGGAAGAAATCTCCTGAAGTATGAGTAGATGTTAATGATGCCATATTACAAGCATCACTTGCAGTAGGTTCATTCCATGTTACAATCGCACCACACTGATCCATCTCAGAAGTGATTAAGGTATCTACAGGGCATCCTGTAATAACCGGAGCAGTGGTGTCCTGAACCATAACAAACTGTGTATAAATAGTTTGGTTTCCACACACGTCTTCTGCTATCCAGCTGCGCGTTAAAGTGTATTCGTTTGCACAACTACCTGCTGTGGTTGTCTCGTTGTACACCACTGTTGCCGTTCCACAGTTATCCGATGCTGTCAACACATCAGCTGTTGGTATTGCATCACAGTCTACAGTAAGGTTTGCTGGTAATGCTTCATTGAACACTGGTGCTGTGGTATCTTGCACAGATACTATTTGTGTGTGGATCGTTTGATTGCCACATACATCTTCTGCTGTCCAGCTGCGTGTCAAGGTGTATTCGTTTGCACAACTACCTGCTGTGGTTGTCTCGTTGTACACCACTGTTGCCGTTCCACAGTTATCCGATGCTGTTAACACATCAGCTGTTGGTATTGCATCACAGTCTACAGTAAGGTTTGCTGGTAATGCTTCATTGAACACTGGTGCTGTGGTATCTTGCACAGATACTATTTGTGTGTGGATCGTTTGATTGCCACATACATCTTCTGCTGTCCAGCTGCGTGTCAAGGTATATTCGTTTGCACAACTACCTGCTGTGGTTGTCTCGTTGTAAACCACTGTTGCCGTTCCACAGTTATCCGATGCTGTTAACACATCAGCTGTTGGTATTGCATCACAGTCTACAGTAAGGTTTGCTGGTAATGCTTCATTGAACACTGGTGCTGTGGTATCTTGCACAGATACTATTTGTGTGTGGATCGTTTGATTGCCACATACATCTTCTGCTGTCCAGCTGCGTGTCAAGGTATATTCGTTTGCACAACTACCTGCTGTGGTTGTCTCGTTGTAAACCACTGTTGCCGTTCCACAGTTATCCGATGCTGTTAACACATCAGCTGTTGGTATTGCATCACAGTCTACAGTAAGGTTTGCTGGTAATGCTTCATTGAACACTGGTGCTGTGGTATCTTGCACAGATACTATTTGTGTGTGGATCGTTTGATTGCCACATACATCTTCTGCTGTCCAGCTGCGTGTCAAGGTGTATTCGTTTGCACAACTACCTGCTGTGGTTGTCTCGTTGTACACCACTGTTGCCGTTCCACAGTTATCCGATGCTGTCAACACATCAGCTGTTGGTATTGCATCACAGTCTACAGTAAGGTTTGCTGGTAATGCTTCATTGAACACTGGTGCTGTGGTATCTTGCACAGATACTATTTGTGTGTGGATCGTTTGATTGCCACATACATCTTCTGCTGTCCAGCTGCGTGTCAAGGTGTATTCGTTTGCACAACTACCTGCTGTGGTTGTCTCGTTGTACACCACTGTTGCCGTTCCACAGTTATCCGATGCTGTTAACACATCAGCTGTTGGTATTGCATCACAGTCTACAGTAAGGTTTGCTGGTAATGCTTCATTGAACACTGGTGCTGTGGTATCTTGCACAGATACTATTTGTGTGTGGATCGTTTGATTGCCACATACATCTTCTGCTGTCCAGCTGCGTGTCAAGGTGTATTCGTTTGCACAACTACCTGCTGTGGTTGTCTCGTTGTACACCACTGTTGCCGTTCCACAGTTATCCGATGCTGTTAACACATCAGCTGTTGGTATTGCATCACAGTCTACAGTAAGGTTTGCTGGTAATGCTTCATTGAACACTGGTGCTGTGGTATCTTGCACAGATACTATTTGTGTGTGGATCGTTTGATTGCCACATACATCTTCTGCTGTCCAGCTGCGTGTCAAGGTGTATTCGTTTGCACAACTACCTGCTGTGGTTGTCTCGTTGTACACCACTGTTGCCGTTCCACAGTTATCCGATGCTGTCAACACATCAGCTGTTGGTATTGCATCACAGTCTACAGTAAGGTTTGCTGGTAATGCTTCATTGAACACTGGTGCTGTGGTATCTTGCACAGATACTATTTGTGTGTGGATGGTTTGATTGCCACATTCATCTTCTGCTGTCCAGCTGCGTGTCAAGGTGTATTCGTTTGCACAACTACCTGCTGTGGTTGTCTCGTTGTACACCACTGTTGCCGTTCCACAGTTATCCGATGCTGTTAACACATCAGCTGTTGGTATTGCATCACAGTCTACAGTAAGGTTTGCTGGTAATGCTTCATTGAACACTGGTGCTGTGGTATCTTGCACAGATACTATTTGTGTGTGGATGGTTTGATTGCCACATACATCTTCTGCTGTCCAGCTGCGTGTCAAGGTGTATTCGTTTGCACAACTACCTGCTGTGGTTGTCTCGTTGTACACCACTGTTGCCGTTCCACAGTTATCCGATGCTGTCAACACATCAGCTGTTGGTATTGCATCACAGTCTACAGTAAGGTTTGCTGGTAATGCTTCATTGAAGATCGGTGCTGTAGTATCTTGTACAGTAACCACTTGTGTGTGTACTGTTTGATTACCATTAACATCTTCAGCCGTCCAAGTACGTGTTAAGGTATAGTTATTCGGGCAACTACCAGTTAAAGTATCCTCTACAAATAGAACATTAACAGGACCACAATTTGCGGTAGCAGTTAAGACATCAGAAATTGGCACTGCATCACATTCTACTGTTACATCAGCCGGTAATGCTTCGTTAAATATTGGTGCTGTGGTATCAAAAGTTAGAGATGCAGAAACAATAATAGAATCGCAAATGTTCGCTTCATTCCATAAAAGTACCTGATAAATATTATTATTCATAGAGGTATCTGCAACTAACGAAAGTGTTGTTGCAACACCGCTTGAAGTTGTTCCTGATTCACCTACAAGATCGGTAAAAGTACTTCCTCCATCTGTACTAACCTGCCATTGATAAGAAATATCCGGACTTGCTGTTGTTACAGGATCAGTTAACAATACCGTTGAACTAGCTGTTGCGTCAAATGAAACAGTAGCGCCATTACAAGAGTTTGTTACATCTACAGGAGCTTGATCCAAAGTAAGATTAATTGCTTGTAGATGTGCGTATTCACCACTACTAATAGTTGCAGGAAGAGTTGTATAAGCATCACCTGTTCCATTAACACCTGCTGCAATTACTAAACCGTTACTATTTACACCTCCTCCAGATAATGTTGGGTTTTCGGTGCTATATTGACCACCGTCTCCATTATCAGCACTTGTGTTAGCATACGCTTCATTAGCATCACTACAACCATCGCCATCACTATCTAAATCACGATCATCCGTAATGAGGTCACCATCCGTATCAGTTTGACAACCCACTACTTGCACCTCGCGCCACACAATACCATTATACCCACCTGGAGTACCGGTAATGTTTAAAAGTTCTATAGACGCAATTTCTAACTGGGGCAATAGAATGGTGTAAGGATTCCCTGCTGCACCTTCTGGAATTGATTGATTCAAAATACTATGCACTAACGTACCACTTGAATTGTAAAAATTAATCTTACCAATTCCTCCAATAGACTGTCCATCCGTCAAAACAGAACCACCATTATTATAAATGTGCATTTCTGTCGCGTTGTAAACTGGTGAATTAAAAGAATACTCAATACTATCTATTGATTCAGCAGTATTTCCTGCATAACTACTCAGCACGCCATCATGACTGTTCTCCAGGTTAGGTAGGGCTAAGCTACTAACAGCAGTATCAGGCGAAACAATATCGTAACATTCAAGGGTATCCAGAATCCCGTCATTATCATCATCTAGGTCACACAAATCTGCGACGCCATCGCCATCTGAGTCTGCTCCGAATTGCGCTGTAATAATTTGTGGTGTATTCCTATAGGCATCATCATTGTATGGTGCGGTATTTCCTGACACACTGTAATTAACTGAAGAGTTACCTGTATAGCCAACAACTGGCTGAAACTCTACTTGAGCCGTTGTAGAATCATAAGACCACGTACCTTCCCCAGGAATTACCAACGTTTGTCCAAGAAAGCCACCCACCGAATCTACAAACTGGAAGGAACCAGGATTTATATTAATTGAAGAAGCTGTAGGTGGCCCCCCAATAGGTCCTACATAAGCGCTATCATTCAAGAATGGAGAAACAAAGCCAGGACTACCATTTCCACAATACGTCAATGTATCTGACTCTGCTCCTGCGGAATACGGCAACGTAATTTTTAGGTTTCTAATTAAATGAATGTTATTCTGACCTCCAGTTGCTGCGGCAAAGCCAATTCTAAAAGAGTTGGGAACTGTAGCATTTAATACGTGCGTTGTATTTGCCCCCTGAACTGGAGATGAAATGAAGTCTGACACATCTGGATTGGTATTTTCAGTGTATGTCAGTGTCTCTTTATACCAATAGTTATCAATTACTGTGCTGATTGTGTTACCGTGCTGAATTCTAACAGTCACATAAAAACCTTCCACGGGATGTGGAATCAAACTAATAAAACACTTTCTGTAATCAGAATTAGATTCATTAACTCCAAAAGTCGCAGTCTTCAAGGTAAAGTCATCTATCAAGCCTCCACTGAAACTGTAATTTCCAGTAGCATCGTCCAGCTCAGCTCTCCCTACCGCATAATTGCGGGTTGATTGTGATACTAGTACAGGGTATCCTGTATACCCATCTCCTAAACCGATTGAGGCGTCTATTACTTGACCTTTAGCTCCTCGCAGGGTTACACAATTGTCGTCGGCGGTAAAACTCCCACCGAAAACTCCGTTCTTTCTGGCATTATCCTGAAAAAATGCGTTTTTAAAGTTACCATAACCATCTAGACCAACACCCAGATACGCTCCTGATAACCCTGTTAGTCTATCCCCAGAGAACGATTCGTCCGCTCTATTGTAAAAGTACCCGAGACAACCGCCATGACCTCCAATGGTGGGAACTCCAACCGCAGAATCAAATAAAAAAACGGTAAAACCATCAGCTCCTCCTGCTCCTCCGAACATCGAGAATTCGAATTCTAGTTCAATACCATTAAGTGAGTTAAACTGCCTGTTATTTATATATACCGCTCCAAACTGATCATTTACAGCGTCTGTCAATTGCAATCCCTGTATAGTAAAAGTTGCAGAGTTAACACCTGTTTGAGGTGTTAACAAACTCACATCTCCAGGCTGAACACCAGAACTGAAAGTCTCGACGTATGGAAAATCGCCAAATGCTTGGGAAAACGTTTCTTTTGCACAAAAGAAAAAAACAATTGACGTAAAAAATGTGTACCATATTTTCATAGTAGTATATTTTTGTATTCATTTATCAAAGAAATAACCATCAACTATCACAGCATATACCAGAGTGGTATGTTTATATAGGAAAACTATACTTTTCCGAAACATTTGAGGTAAAAAAAAGCTGCGTCATGTATTTTGTCAAATTCTATCTCAAAAAAATCACTAAGTATTTCTTTCATTCTTCCGAAATATTTATAGATATTATTCTTGTTAGTTTTTAGTTCGCGACAAATTTGGTCAGTTGTCATCCCACTTTGAATTAGTCGGAAAATCTTTTTCTGCTTTGCTGTAAAACCCAAACAAGGAGGAGTTAAAAGGGATGACATAAACTCTTTAAGGCTGTCATCAAACTCACCTGCTTTAACAATATGAAACCAGAAAGAGTCATTGCTTTTCTTCCGTAATGGAATAATGAGGATTCTATATAAACCGTATTGGTTAAAATCAAAACTCATATGGCATTGATAATAATCTGGTGAATACACTTTTAACGAAGTACATATCTTTAAACTAAATTCAACTGGTGCAATGCTTTTAACCATAACAGCTTTATCCAGAACGTTCAACACATATTCTTTAAAACAGGGCGGCATCATTTTTGCCAGACTTGATTTTGTCAACACGGTTGGTACAGTCCATTTAGCACCTGAATGAATCAAAGAAAAGCTAGAACTCTCAGATAATTTGTTCTGAGATTCTTGAGACTCTACAGAGTCAATTAAATAAAGAATCATCCCTGTACTAGAGAATATTGAATTGATATCACAAGAATTAACCTCCTTGTAATTTGTTTTGTTCATAATAAAACCGCCCATCACACCTCAATTTTGAAATCCAACTTGGTGAATTTTTAATAAAAAGTAAATTGCAGAAGTATGACTTATTAATCAGACATTCAACACCTTATTATCAATGGGACGAATATGTGGTGAATGGGAAAAACTACCTATTGTTATTTCTTACGCTTTCAATCAATAAATCTCGCCTGTTTCTTGACACCGGAATAACAAATCCTTGATTTAGTTTGGTTACGGTTGAGCGCGCATTTCCACGGATGTAATCTAGATTGGATATATTTATAATATAGGATTTATGGCAACGAAATAGACTAGTTTTTGGGTATCCATAGTCAACTTCAATTTTTTTTAGAGTATAGTATTCGATAAGTACGGATTCTGTTTTATTTCCATTGCAGATATGAACACGTAAATTGTTGTTTTCCGATTCAATGAATAATATGTTTTGTATGCTTAATGAGTAATAATTAATGCTATTAATCTCTAATTTTTCGTTTCTGAAAGTCCCTTCTTCTATTCTCTTATTTTTCAGAAAAAAAGTAAAAAGATCAAGGCTGCGTGCTATAAAAAAAATTATCAGCGCGAATACAACTGTATAGGAAACTAATGATAACGTAAAGCCCTTAGGCCATCGGAAATGATCATGAAACAATACGATCATGATGAAATATGCCAATGCGATTACAACGCAGATTGATACTAACAGGCCTCCTATAAAAATAACCAAAAACTCGGCATTCGTATATACTTTCTTCCGTTTTGGATTTCGAAGGTAAAACCAACTAATACCTACAATAACTAGAGTTGGAACCATTGAAAAACTGAAAGACAAGAGTATTTTATAGCGTGTAGGGTGTTCATAAATTCGGAAGGGTTCAAATATTAATAATGTCAAAAAGACTGTCATTTGACTTACTAAAGCAAAAATCCACATATTTTTTCTTGACAACGAAAAATACATTTCTCGTGTTAAGAATTCTTGAAACATTTTTTTCATTCTTGCACTAATCAAATCTTGTTTAAACTGCAAAACTAAAAACTAGAACCAAAACTAGTTTCTCCTCAATTTGAAACATCCAAACTGATTGTAACCTTGAAGACTTGAAAAGACTTTTACTTAGAAGTAAGTAATCGTCTTTAGTTTAGAATTAATTTATATGTTGCGAATTATTTGTTTAAATTCAAACCATGAACGTTAACCTTAGCAACAGTGACAAAATCAGGATTTTAAATGGTGTTGACCTTTTCGAGGTAATGGTCAGAGTGTTAAAGCGATCATCAAAAATCGATCAAAAAAAACAGCACTTCTGGGTTGTTGGTCTAGATATCACTCATGAAATTTTATTCATCGAATTACTACAATTTGGTGGGAATAGTATTCAAGAGATAACTCCGCGTCATGTATTTAACCTTGCTCTAAGAAAAGATGCCTTCCAGTTGGTCCTCGTTCACAATCAACCTTCGGGTAATATTAAGCCGAATGATGAAGTTAGACAATTAACAGGAAAAATGGTAGTTCTCGGAGAATATCATTCGATTCCTATTTGGGATCACATGATCATTTCGGAAAAATCTTATTTTAGTTTCCTAGACTCCGAATTACTTGAAATTGTTGCGGCATCTGTTCAAGTTCCAACTGCTTTAAAGGATTCTTTATGGAGTAAGGAAGAAGAAAGCAAGAATTTGATAATTCGCTTATCAAAATCTGTTGTACGTTTGTATGAAATAGGCATGAAAGCCAAAACCATTGCCTCTATTATTGATCTTCCGGAATCCGAGATTCAAATGATTATCGACGAACATGAAAGAGGAGAACCTAATTAACGTGAGTTCGTTTTAAGCCTCGCTCAATATAAGTTTTGAGATAGTTCCCAATTTTTCGAACCGGGAATTAAACATCAATTGTAAATTTCCAGTCAAGAAAAAAGAGACTGTTGCAAGGACAATTCAGTATTTAGTTTTTCAAGTTTCTAGGCTATATTAGGAATATTGTAAAACCCTGTAAGGTTATTCTAGTACAGGACAAAGATCAGGACATACGGACATACTTCGATTTCAAATTCATGGTGTAAAGTTTCAAAATCATGGTGTAGCATTATATATTTATGGTGTAACATGCAGAATGGCAACTAATTAATTTAGCAGCCGTCATTTAAGTATAAACGGCAAAATACCGTACATGTACGTATTGATTGTGCGAAATCAATACCCTACATTTGCATCACAGCACAGATGAGACGCTACTTATTTTCATATAGCCCTATTCTTGGAGATGATCACTCAAGCCTTGATGATGACATGATCGTTTTTCTAATCCAACAGGGAGCTTCGGAAATAGAGGGCAGAATTCCCAGAACCTTCGAGTTTAGCTCAGATAAGAACCTTGTTCAATGGCGTGAAATTTTGCGCTCAAAGAATCAAGACATTCATTGGCACATCGCTGAGATCAAATATGAAGGCAACGAAAAACAATCGATGTCTTTTCATAGTCCAGTTCAAAGAAAGGAGTTCGACAAGCGTTATCAGAAACTGTTAAAGGACTAAAAGGACTCTCCTGCGAACCGATCAATTAAAAACGCTCTTCTGAGCGAAGTCTTCTGCGCTTTTCTCTGCAATGCCTCAAAACTTCTTCTAGTGATCTTATTACTTCTACCTGCTGACGGATTTGGTGGTCCCCAAAGTAATCTCCCTGAGTAAAACGAACCAATTTTAGACACATCCCAGCCGAGAAGCGATGTGATTTGAGGATGTTCAACAACGATTTCTCCTGGAGTAAGTAAATCGAATATGCAATATTGAGTCGCGTTAGTTCTGACCACATGGGCTTCTAATATTTCATTGGTATGCCTGATGAGCTCTACGAAATCAAACTCATCAATTAGGAACTCTTTCGAGCGTGTACTTGGAAGCCCGAGTAATAAAAATGAGCGTTGATATAGCATAATTTTCGCCTCAGTCCAACCAAGAAGTTGAACCTGCGGATACCTAGTGATTAGCTCCTTTGGTGATAGAAAATTAAAATTCGCAGCAGACATAGTTCGGTACTCTAATAACGCAAACGGCACGTATTTCGTTTGCATTTCCCCCATAATGTTCTGTTAACATAATGCAAAAATTACGCCAATGTCACATTTTTTTTGACACTAATTAACAGGCTTATACAAGTCTATAAATCATACAACTACCTTGTAAGACAAGGAATACAGGCGAAATGTTACAAAATGCGAGGGCGTACTTACACCCTCGCATTTTGCATACCACCCCCATCAAATGTAAACCACCCTCGTTGCCTGTGCCTGCATCATTTCAGAGCTTAAATGGAGAACCACAAAATCAAGAGTTATGATAGTAAAAGGAGGAATATTCGTGTTCGCTTCGGATATAATGGCTGTAAGAGGAATCTCCCTTCGGTCGGCAGAGCGTGAGATGCGATTGATCAAAGATTTGTTTGACAAGAAAACAGGACGCGTGACAGTTTTCGACTGTGCCAAGTTCTGGGACATCGATGAGGCAACACTCATCAAGTACATTAACGAAATCCGGGGAGCATGAAAAATCAACTAACTGGACTTGATGTCCTACTAGCACTTTGGATCAGCTCAGATACGACACTTCGCCGTGATCTGGAAGACGGTCATTTAAAACTGCTGCATCATCGCCTTATCAAAAAGTACTCTTTTGAGCGCATATCCAAGGAGAACAATTTGAGCGTGACACAGCTCAAGGCATTATTTGAGGCAGTCGTATGCATAATTGAGCGAAGTCATGGATATGTTCTTGCAGATTTTCTTCGTGAGATAAACCTATCCATTGAGTCAAAAAAACGGTCTTCCGAGCAAAATCGGACTGGATTCAATTCCTATCAAATTTGGCTCAATTAGTCAAAAAACTGACCGACAAACACCGCCAATTTCCGCCAATTTCCGCCACCATGTCCTCCCAAACACCGCCAAGGTAGCGGGAAAAGACCCCGAACTTTGTATTAGCAAACGGGCTGAAGCACCCACAAAAAATTAAGTAAAATGATAGACACTATTCATAAATACGACCCAAGGTTAATTAGTGCGAGCGAAATTCGATTAATCCTTGGATGTGACATCGAAGCAGCAGAGCGTGAACATGCACACATTCGAAAGTCACTTGGAACAAACTCACCCTTTCTGCTCATTAAGCAATTCTGCGAATTCCACTCAATGGTCTTCAAAGAGATTAGAAATTTTCTTCGATCAATTCGCGAGAGCGATACAGCGATTGATGAAGGTGCGGTAAATGATGAGCATGGTAGTGATGAATGGATGTCCGAATTAATGGAACACTATGGAAGCATTACTGATTATTAACAGTCTTCTTGTGGCAGTCTGCGTTTATTTCATCCGCGACTTTCACACAGACTTCAAAGCAACGGCAAAGACCGTTCGATCTCTCAAAACAAAGATGGGAGAACTAAACACCAAAACAGAGGGCATTGAAAAACGCCTCGACAAACTAGAGAAATGAAACTTGTAAACGGAATCATCATTGGAGGCATCGCAGCGTTTTTGATCCGCTATGTCTACAACCTGAAAAGAGCAGAGAACAAAACTGCGGTAGCACTTGGTGCGCGTGTGCATAAGCTATCCACTCAGGGAGTAGAATTACATGTGGATTACAACATCAAAAACCCTTCGGCGAGTGCGATGGAAATGGCCATACCATTAATCAAGCTATTTCACAAGGGTACGCTGCTTGCCTCCAGTTCTCTCACTCCATATATTATGAACACCAGTCAGCAGCAGAGTGTGTCGAATGACAGAGTTCGTATTGGAGCCTACTCAGAGACAGGGATAATTACTTCCCGAATTCTGATCCCCTACCTTTCAATGGTCAGTCTTGGCACCGACCTTTTTAAGGCACTCAAAGACCGTCTAAATGGCGGCGCACAGAAGGTAAAAATGACCGTAGAAGTGAACACTACCATTTTTACTGCTCTGGCAAATATCCCCTACGATGATCGGCAAACGATTGAAATATAGCGAGCGATGATTTCAAGCAAGCGAAAGATCAAAGACGGGCGATTTTACGACAAGTTCTTCCCCAAAGCGAGAGTCAGGGATTACGTTGTCAAAAAAAAGGCACTTGTAAGCGATACAGTGGAATTAATGCAGCGTGTGATTTCCACCACTCTATCCCAAACCAAGGCCATTGCAGCGCATCTTGATACAGGAAATGTAAAAGAGACCTGCAAGCGAATATGGGAGTTTTGCTACTCACACATTCAATACGAATTGGATAGAAAGCGAACCGAGCAAGTTCGAACACCAAGACGATCATGGCACGATAGAGCGAGAGGCATTGATTGTGATTGTTTTACAGTTCTTATTGGTTCGATTCTAACCAATCTAAACATTCCTTTTGTCATGCGATTATGGCGCAATAAAGCGGAAAACTTTGAGCATATCTATCCTGTTGCATTTACTAAAGGAGGAAAAGAAGTCATCATCGACTGTGTAGTGCATGACTTCAACACAGAAGCACCCTACACAGAAATTAAAGACATTGAAATGGAATTACACATGTTAGACGGCGTTCAGCAGCAGCGGCACAATGAGCTGGGCGATAAAGTACTCTACGAAACTGATCTCCCAATCGATGCCGAAGACTTACAATTGGATGAGTCCTGGGCATTAATTGACGGACTGAACGGACGTGCCGAGCGAAAGGCAAAACGAAAAGCGAAAAAAGCTGCCCGAAAACAGAAGCGAGCAGTTCGGCGACAAACCCCGCTCAAAGAACGCGTAAAACAACGCGTGAAGAACTTTGGTCGCAAAATAGCCAAGGTAAACCCTGTAACGGCACTAATGCGCGCTGGAATTCTTGCAAGTATGAAACTCAACATCATGGGAGCGGCAAGCAAGCTGCGGTTTGCTTACTGGAATCCTACGCAAGCTAGAAGTAAAAATATGGAGCCGCAAAAACACGCGGCCGTAAAGCAAGTCCTAGCCCGAGTGGAGCGCACCTTTCACAAACTAGGTGGAGACAAAAATGCCCTTCGAAAAGCAATTCTTGGAGGAAAGGGAAACAAGAACCGAATGGTGAGTCTTAACGGTCTTGGTTCTATATCAAGTATCCCAAATGAATATGATGATTTGCGAGACGTACTTGGAGAAGAAATCATTGCAATGGACCTTGAAGAGTCTGGAATCATGGACGAGGGAATCAATGGACTTGGTTCCGTAACACTCTCCGCTGCCATTGCCGCCGCCGCAGGCTTCATCGGTAAACTGATGAATGTTTTTAAAAAAATGGGATCGCTCTTTAAGCGCGGCTCCAAAGAGGCAACTCAACAGCAAGTTCAAGATAACACCGAAGCGCAAGAACTAAAGTCAGGGAAATTTAGTCTCAAGGCTCTGACTAGACTGCAAGCAAATGCTGGAGATCAAATGAAAATGCTGGACCCTGCTTATGTATCAGATTCCAATCAGCAGCTTCTTCCAACAAGTGAGAACTTCGATATGATGTCTCGCTCTGGAGCTGGAGCAGAAGATTTGGATGATGAATTCGAATCCGAAGGTGAGGTGCTTGACTCCACGCCATTAGATACAGGCGAAAAAACCGAAGGATCGGGCGGAATTGGTGCATGGATCAAAGAGAACCCACTCAAAACCGCAGGCATCGGAGCTGGAATAGCACTTCTTGGTTGGCTTGGATATAAGGCTGCTACTTCGAAAAAGAAGCAAGCCCTATCAGGAGTAACAACCAAGAAGCCAAAGAAGAAAGCCAAGGCTGCTCCAAAGCGAAAACCGAAACGAAAAACTACTGCGAGAAAGAAGTCCACGCGACGACCGACGGCTCGAAAAACCGCCCCACAAATCCAAGAAGTTGAACTGTCATAAATCCCATTAACATGAAAAAAACAAAGCAAAAAGTAAAGAATGCTGCCGCTAGAGCGGGGCAAAACACGAAGGGAGCCATTCAAAAATATATCCATACGGATACTAAGAAAAAATTCCTTCCATCGCTAGCCAAAACAGGAGTTGATCTTTTGGCTGCCACAGCAGGAGGAGGAATTGGTGCAATGCTCGGATATTGGTCAGTACTTGCTGGTGGGCTCGTAACTCTCGGAGGACACCTCCTAGGCGACAAAACAGGCCTTATCAAAACCTTCGGCCTTTCGGCAATGGTTTACGGAGCGGCGAAAGGATATGAAAATAGTCAGGCTGCTGCGCAGAACTCCATGAACGGAATCAGCATTGGATCAGTCAAAGAAGGCGTAAAAACCCGAATGATTGATTTCAAGGACAACCTAATCCATGCCTTTTACCTTGGAAACCTGATCAAGGACAAGGAGCCATCTAGTGGTGATCCAGCAGAAATCGGAAGCGTCAATCTTGATGAGCTTGATATCTACGATGACTTTGCAGATCAGCAAATCGAGCAGCAAGCACTCAATGAGGAGCGTCGATTGGAAATCCTAAACGATATCGAACCCTTCGAACAAGAGATCGATGAAGATCCTGATGAAGACGAAGAGGGCGATGAGGATGAGTACACCGAATACGAGGAGCTCAAACCTGAAGTGATCGACTTCAACGCCATGTAAATCACACCACATACCAAGCACACCAATGAAGGGTCGAAAGTCGGCTCTAATGGATAACCTACGCCCAAATCGGGCTATAAATACCAACAATTATGATTGATGAAATGTTAGAGAGCGAGTACAATTACGTCGGTGAACTCTACGGAGTAGACGAGCTGGATCGCGCCACACGAAACATGGCTCCAAAGGAGCGAATTCGTGCCATCAAACGCCTTTCTAGCCAAATCCGTGGATCGCGCCGATCACGCGCCGAAATGGAGAAGTACTTCAAACAACTTCCAAAGCACGTGAAAGCAGAACTCGTTCGAGGGGGGTTACGCCTTGCAGACTGGACGATCTACTCGATCAAACAGATCACCTCGAAAACAATCAAGATGTTCGAGCCGCAAGATGACAAGGAAGTAGGCGTTCGTAACATCTCGAATGCGAAACTTCCAAAGAACTCAGTATTCCTTGTATCAGGCATCATCCTTCTTACAGGAACGACTGCCAACCTAACTGACCCGGAAGCCAACAAAGCGATCAACTTCCGCACCATTTCAACCATCCCAGCGATTGCCAATGGTGAGTTCAGTTTGAAAGCGAACAAAAAGCAGATCATTCCCGAAAACCAATCGAATCGTCGATTTGTGACAGACAATGATCACACGTTGCAATGGGGGTATTACAAACTTGACAATCCACGCCTTATCAAAGATGAGGAGGTAATTGAGTTTGTGGTAGAACTTGGGACACAGTTCCAAATTCCAAACGGACAGTTCCTCTACGCTGCCCTGGACGGAACAGCGACCACTCCATAATTCTCTCTTCTGTACCATGGGAGCGCAAGTACTCATGCGCTCCCTTCATTAAAAACGACACAAAATGAGCTATAAGCACGACATCATAAAGGAGCGATTCGATATGCTAATCGACCGTCCGAATGCCACAATCAAAGGAGAGTTCGAATTGGATCGAAACGCCTGTTTTCTGTACGGAGTTGCTGTGACCACAGATAGCGATGAGAAACTTTACTATCGGGGAAGTCAGAAAATCCAAGTAAATGATCAGGAGTTGTTTCCGGATCGCTTCGAGAGCAAGATGCTTTTATCAAGCACCTCCACTCCACCGAATCAACGCATGGCAAAAGTAGGTATGGTTGAAAAAGGGAACGGACGCATTGATATCTGGTTCACAGACGAGGATCACCCACTCGCATCTTTCAGTCCCTACCGCGTATCGTTTTACTTCTTTTCAAAAGTGAAGAAATGATTCGGCGCTTGGTACATACTGTTGTTGTCCCGAAGCCTGGAGCAAAGATGCAGCTACGAATTGAACTTCCATCCAATATCAAGCGCATCACAGGGATTCTTCCTTTGATTCATTCAAGAGGCTTTACAGGACACACGAATCAACCTGAACCACGAATGCCTTTCGAGGGGTCGCTTTGGCTTCGATGCTCGGATAAGCGAGATGTATTCTACGCTGAGAACGTGAAAGAAAGCCTAAGAGAAACCAGCACAATGGCAAGGTATCCCAACCTTGGTTTTTTAAGCTCGAATCGAGCTTGGATCATTGGACAAAGACCTGAAGTGCTTGATATCAATGTTGCTGTACAGCAAACCATCATTGAAGGCTACTTCGAGGATACCTCTAACAAATACATGAAGGGCTACACCCTTGAAATCTATTTATACTCAGAGCTATGACAGAGGGAATGGCCACTGAAGTGGCAGAGGAAAAAATGCGCGATTTGGGCCTTAAACGAAAGCACTATTTGCTTCGCTACAAACACCTAAGAATCGACGGAAAAGAGAGCAGAGTTCTCAAAGGAGCCAATGACCTTTTCATCGTGATTGATGTTCCCAAAGGAATAAAGGTTCAAAGCAAAACAGGAGTCTATGACCTTGCTGATATCGGAATAACCGAGATGCAGCATGTCCATAGCGGCTCGACAACAATTACCAACATCACGGCAGGCTTTATTGACATAAAGATGCTTCAAGTGATACCCAAAATCAAAAAGTAATCATGGAATTAGAACCATTAGATTTTGAATCAAGAAATGTACCGCGCTCGAATGGATCGAGAGTCTCAACTGAGCCATACTCGACAGAAGGACTCGAAAGAATCAAACGTCTGCTCGAAAACTTTGAGCAAAGTGGAGAGCCAAAGAACTACTCCATTCTTGTAGATGGCGAAACGGTCGTTCCAAAAACAAGCAATGCAGATCTGTTCGATACGCACAGCGCGTTTTTCAATGACCTGACCAAAGAAGTGCAAGTTCGCCTTTACCATGGAAACTCCCCGAACTGTAACACTTACAAGTTCATTGTTTCCTCCCAGCAGTCTATTTCGGGAGTTCAAAGGGATGATCGCTTGGATCAGGCCCTTGCTTCTCAAGCCAAGGACATGAAAATCTTGCTTCTCAAGGATAAAGTCAAGCGACTGAAAAAGAAGAACATCAAACTCAAGAGTGCATTGGAGGAGAACAGCTCTGTATTCAAGAGATCGAATATGGAGGGCTTCAAAGAATACGTGGGGCCAGTTCTTGGAACAATCATGCAACGCTTCGGTAACGGGCAGGCTCCTGCTCAGAATCAAGACGGAATGGGAGGTGTCAATCAAGGGGCTGAAGTAGAAATGGAGCCAGCAATCGATGCCGAGAACCTTGAGATGATTCAAGCCATGGAAGAGGAGTATGGCGCAGAGCAGACCAAAGGCATTATCAAATTCATCATTCGTCTTGCGCGCCATGAAGATTTGATCGGACAAGTATCCGAGGCACTTCAGGAAAGAGAAGCAGGACTTAAAAACAAAAAACAATGAGTAAGCACACATTCAGAATCACAATCAGCGGAAGCCAAAGCGATGCAGCCGCAAAAGCAAATGCCCTTGCAGCACTCGCAGCATTGGACGCGAACACACTCAAAGCACTAGCCCATGTCGTTAAAAACGACCCTCAGAAAGTTGCTCTAGCAAAACAATTCTTAGGCGTGTAAACCGAAACGCAAAATGAAAACAAAAAGCAGCACAGCACTCATACAATCGAATCCAAACCTTTTGGACAATCAACTGATCGATCAAAAGAAAGATGTGCGTGAGAAAAAACAAAGGTTCGGGTGGTCTTCATTGACCCCCTCCCAACAGAAAGTAGTCACGTGGACTGGCATCGGGTTGGGGATTGGAGTGCTTGCTGTTATTACGGGAAAAATCCTCTCGAATAGCGTTAGAAAAACAATCTCCAAAAAAGAGACTTCTAAAGGCTACGGAAAAGACAAGCACGCTACGTGGGCATTGCAAATTAAAAATGCGCTCTACAACGACTCTCCTTGGGGAATCGGAACAGATGAAGTATTGCTTCGAAGAACCCTTCGGGCGATCCCTACCAAAGAGGATTGGAACAAGGTCATCAAATCCTATTCGGCTCAAAACAAGGGGGCGAGTTTGGTTGAAGACTTGAACGCCGATCTCAGTACCACCGAATCCGCTGAGATGCTTGCCATAATTGATTCAAAGCCCAAGAACGACAAGGTTAAGGGGATTCACCTGACCAAAAAGCACTTTAAGAATTGGGCAAAGCGCATCCATGCAGCATTGAGCTATCGCTCTATGGGACTTTTTTGGGGAACGGATAGTGATGCTATTAAGGCAGTATATATGGAAATCCCCTCGATCAAAGCCTATCGCATCACAAAGTACGAATACAAGAAAACATTCGGTGTAAGCATGATCCAAGACCTTCTTGACGATTACGAAGACCCATACGCGCTTTACAAACGCTACATCAAAAAGCTGCCATACAGTATTTACGATAACTGATAGTATCGGAATTAAAAATTCAGACACATGAAAATAGGATATATACTTCTCGGTGTTGGAGTTGTTGGAATAGGAGCCTACGCTGCCTATCAATACCTCGGAAAACCCAAAACGACATTTGATACTTTGGATGAGGAGCCGGAGCCTGAAACACCAAAACCAAAAGCAACGCCAACAAGATCGTACACGCCACCGAGCAGTTTCCCATTGAAACTCTGGAGTCGTGGACCACTCGTTACAGCACTTCAAAGCGCTCTAAATGCAAAGCACGGAGCAACGCTAAAAGCTGACGGAGTTCTTGGACCAATAACTCAGGCAGCCATCATTGCCGCTGGATTCCCAAGCATTCTTTTCGAGGATAAATACCGTGAGTTGATCCAAGGAAAAAAAGAGGACACAAAGTCACCTTCCTCTCCACCGAAAACCTCAGAACCTAAACGCCGATTTGATCCGCTTCGAATGTCAAACATTTTTCATTACGCCATCAAAAAACATAAGTTCAGCAAGGTTCGTGAGCTTCTTTCTCTTATGAAGTCAACGAGTGATTACAGCGACGTTAACCGCTATTTCAAGGCAAGAGAGATGTATGATGGTGCGAAACGAACGCTTGTCAATGGCCTGTTCCACAAGTTCAAATCGGACTGGGGCAAGAAAGTTCTAAATGGACATTTATTCCGAATGGGACTAAAACTAAGCGGCTCAACATGGTCACTGAAAGGAGTAAGCGGGTTTGAAGGGCGCATCAAATCAATCAAGAATACAACGGTTTGGAATGACGCTAAACAGTCCTTGAAAGTTCCCAGCGGCACTATTCTCGGCGATTGGATCGGTGCGAAAAAAGGAGTAGTCAAGTTTAGAACCCTTGACGGAAAACTGCTCTACACACACGCCTCGGACATTCGCTATGCCTAAGAAATGAAAATCAACAAGGACAATCTCCACTACTGGCTCTTTGGGACAGCCGCTGCGCTGACCCTTGGAGTCATTGTAGCCAAACAATTCAAAAAAGAAACAATGATAAGCAAACTCATTCCATTTATAGAACGCTGGGAAGGCGGCCTTTCAAGAGCCCTTACAGATACCGCATCCTCAAACCCTGCTCCCTGGAGCTACAATGGTAAAACAGGTTGGCATACCAATAAAGGGATTACCTATTCCACTTTTGTTTCACTCGCAAAGAAAATCGGATACGCCGTTACACCAAAGAACTTCTTTGAAATGTCCGAGCAACTGTGGCTCAAAATCCTACTGGAAGGATACATGAAACCCTACCCGTTGCACCGTATCAAGCACCTGCCTAGAATCCAAGCTGTGATCATCACTTGGGCATGGGGTTCTGGACTCGGAGGATCGGAGCGCAGATTAGCAAACTTCCAGCGAGAGATCATGGGCATTATTGATAGCAATATCACAAAGTCCGAGATCGTCGAAAATTTCAAACAATACATCACCAAGGTGAACGAACGCAAATGGTTCAACCTCCTGTGCGATAGACGTGCAGAGGACTTTATGAAGATGTCCACCTTCTCGGCAAACGGGCGAGGCTGGCTTCGCCGCCTAGCAGACTTTAGAGCAACCTTCGGATAAACAACGAGCAAAATGAAAGAAGAAATCAAACAAGTAATCAAAGAAGTCAAACGAGATTACCCTCAAATGACTTGGAGGCTATCGGTGTTTAGTGCGCTTGCTAGTGTTGCCTTTTACATCGGAGTGCTTCAAGATGTAATGACTCCAGAGGACTCGAAAGACCAAAAGATCGAACAGCTCGAAAAGGATAACGAGCGATTAAAAAATCACATCATCCTACTTGAAGAAAAGTTGAAGTAACATGCTTGATAAAGAACTAACATATCTCGACCTATTTAGCGGCACAGGAGGTTTCGCTCTTGGTCTCAAGCAGGCTGGATTCAAGTTCAAAAAGCATTACTTCTCGGAGATAGACAAGTATGCGATTGGCAACTATCAACATAATTTTAAAAACTCAATTCATGTCGGAGAAATTGAAAAGATCAAGACTAAAAAGATCGAACGACCAAATATCATCACTTTTGGCTCACCATGCCAGGATATTTCGGTGGCTTCAAACGGTAAAGGACTTCAAGGTCAAAAAAGCAAGCTCTTTTTTAGAGCAATTGAAGTTATCAAGTGGCTTAAACCCGATTGCTTTGTCTTTGAAAACGTTAGAAACCTCTTCTCGTCAAACGAGGGCAAAGACTTTGAAACAGTCCTTAGATCAATCTCCGAAATTGGGCTATATGACTGCCAATGGCAATTGCTTAATTCTTCCCTCTTACTACCCCAAAATAGAGAGCGTATCTACCTTGTCGGACATCTTACAACGAAAAGTCCCCCGCAAGTATTTCCTATCCAGATATCTACAGCAAAGACTCAAGAAATCAAAGAAAGGCAAAAACTAAATGTTGTCGGAAGAGTATACAAAAGCCTCCAAGCTGGAAAGGTATACTCTCCCATGGGAAAGGCTCCTACGCTTACCACCGATAGTTCTGGCTTGTTTATTCAAACTAAGGCCAGCATAAGAAAACTAACCCCTATCGAACTTGAGAGACTTCAAGGATTTCCCGACAATTGGACTAGGCATGCTATAGTTGGCGGAGAGACAATTGAACTCTCAGATACTCAAAGAAGTAAACTCATGGGCAATGCTGTAAGTCCCAATTTGGTCACTCTCGTAACCACTTGCCTAAAAGCTACAAAATCCCTAAACGGGGTCAAACAAAATAAAAAAAGTACTCCCATGAGAAAGCGAAATACGGAACTCAAAATACCCGAAATCACATTAAAACTAGATAAAAAAAGTGCTGTGAATCTAAACCAAATAACAGATTCCTTTTCGGCCGCTGAAGTCTTTCGTTCCATGTATGACCCCAAAGATTTGCAACTTCGAGAAAGCTTCTTTGTATTATTCTTGTCACGTAGTAATGTCCCTGTTGGATTTTATAGACATAGCACTGGTGGTATTGAAGCTACTATCGCAGACGCAAAGTTGATTATGGCAAGTGCCTTGAAAGCTGCTGCATCAGGAATAATTGTAGCACATAATCACCCATCGGGTACAGCACGCCCAAGCGAAAGTGATAAAAAAATGACCAAGAAACTTCGTGAGGCCTCGGAGTTTCTTGATATATCATTTCTTGACAGTTTAATTATCACAAAAAACAAACACTATTCATTTGCAGATGATGGACTCATGGGGGTAGAAAACAAATACCCGTTGACAATCCCGAATACGGTGATTAACGAGATGAAAAGCAAACTGAAAAAACAGGAAAAAACAAACCTTCGAAACCAAAAAGTAGAGGCTCTTTCCGATGAACTAAAGTTCATTCAAAGATACATTAACCTTAATGGAAAAGTAAAAACGCAAAATCAGATTCGCCTTTTTATCAACGCTCTTCAAAAATCAATAAGACAAAAACGAATTCGAAAGACATCAAAATTTGCAAATGAAATTCAGGTGATTCAAAAAAGTTTAATTGAATTATTCGAAAATTTTAAAAGCGCATCTCATAAAGCTTTGGTTAAGGTCCCTGAAAAAAGACTCAGAGATTTCAAAGAGATTCTCAGAAAAATAGAAGAGCTAGAGTCAATCAAGTTGATACAATCGTATATAAACATCCAAGGTAAACTGATCCAAGTATCCAAGGCAAAAAATCTCCTTAATCGCATTGAAAAGGCCATTAATTCTGGACGGATTCATAAAGGAGAAAAACAGTTTGATACTCTTGAAAGAGTCAAAAAAACTCTAAAGTCATTTATCAATGATAAAAGAATTGGAAAGGTATTCCTACCAGTCTTGAGTCAAAATTTATCAGGTTTAGTTACTCAAAACTCGTCTCTATCTGTTATTCCAAAGGATCAAGTTATGAATAGTATGGATATCATGGCCTTAAAGTTCGATACCTTAAACTTCAAAGGAAAGTGGAAAGACTTCATAGGTAATCCTTCACCTGGTTTCACTACCATGATTTTCGGTAGACCGAAAATGGGCAAATCATTTCTTTCTATTGACTTTGCATCCTACCTTGCTAAGAATCATGGACGAGTACTTTACATTGCCGCTGAAGAGCAGATTTCCGCAATTCTTCAAGACAAGTTAAGACAACAAAATGCCGCTCACCCAAACTTAGACACAGTTGGCAGTTTACCATCGAACCTTTCTGACTATGATTTTGTGTTCATTGATAGTGTTAATCACTACAACTTGACAGTTGAAGATTTAAGACTTCTCAAAGAACAGTATCCTTCTACTTCCTTCATATATATATTTCAAACCACAAAGTCGGGACTATTTAGAGGAAGTAATGAATTCCAGCATGACGTAGATGTAGTAATTGAAATTCCCGAAAAAGGAATTGCCGTTCAATACGGCAGATTTAATGCGGGGAGTGAAATGAAAATATTCAAAAACAGAATCGAATGAATAAAAACAAAAAATATGCTCTTGTATTGAGTGGTGGTGGGTTCAAAGCTGCTTTCCAACTTGGAGTCTTGAATTATTTAAACGATAATTGGAAACGAATCACTGGAGATGAGAAAATGCACTTTGATATTATTTCTTCAGTCAGTGGTGGTGCTCTGAACGGTGCTTTTATCGCCATGAATGAACTTGAACAATTAAACTATTTATGGCTTAAAAGAATCGCACTTCACGGAGCCTCTGAAATTTATAATTCCGATTTCATTGACACATACTCACAAAGTGACCAAATCACTTTTAAACCAAACCTTAAAAAGATTTGTAAGCGATTGATTCCAAACTTTAAAACTCAATTGTCACTTAAAGACAAGTTTCTAGCGCTTTTTTCGAAAAAACATAGATCTCGGATCACAAAACAAACTCTCAAAAAACTTCGAAAGCATATCATAAAAGGTTATGAAGAATTTAGGTCTATTGCAGATAATTCTCCTCTCAAACAAAAACTTTACCTCTACCTCGACCGTTCAAAAATCAAGGAAACCAAATTCTATTCAGGATTTGTTTCGCTTGATACAGGAAAATATCACTCAGTGGAACAAAACTCCTTTGTCTCAGAGAATGATTTTCTTAATGCAGTTTTGGCTTCCACATCTATCCCGTTAGTTTGGAAACCAGTACCGAAAATAACATTCAAAACAAAAAGTGAAATTATTCATTCCAAGAATAATGTAGATGGCGGAGTGAGAAATATATCGCCACTTGAAGATGTGATTCGACAAATCAATGAAGATAAAGAACATGATTACCAGATTATCATAATTAATTGTCACTCTCAGGAAACAAAACAGGAATCATACGATAACAAGCCCGCAGGGGCGATACTATCCAGATCCATTCAAGATATTGCCTTAAACGAGATTTTTCAAAACGATTTAGATCATCTTCTAGAGATAAATAACTTAGTTAAGCAAGCTGAAGCTTGGGATCATGAAATAACACTTTTTAATCGCTCTAAACAACCCATAAAAGCATTTGATGCCCTAATTGTCAATCCGAATCCGGAGGTTGACTTAGGTAACTCACTAGTAGCAAACAAAAAGTTAATTGAGAAACGCTATAATCATGGTTACAATCAAGCCGAAAAGTCCTTTTCCAAATTCATTACCAATGATCACTAAAAATAAAGTAGAAATAGCAAGAAGAGAACTCGAAAAGCGTGTACCCTTCAGTCGCATTCGGAAAATAAAGAAGTACTGCAAAATAAATGAAAAGCAATATCATGAATTGCTAGACAAGATTAGTCTTTTCGCAGGGCTAGTAATTGAAGTTAACCTTTCAGAATCATCATTTTAAATGCGGTTTCTTAGCACTTCTTAGCACCGATAGCAGGGATGGTTGTGTTACCCCCTGCTATTTTTGATTTAAACAAAATATCATGCACGATTTAGAATTATTTAAATCCTTTGCTGCAAAGGATACGAGCATAAAAGTAAATGGAACGAACGCGGTTATTTATACCCGCGTTTCGCATTCTTCACAGGAAGAGAATACCTCACTTGAATCACAACTCAAGTACTGCCAGCTGTACGCCAAACAGAAAGGCTTAACGGTGGTAAACTATTTTGGAGGTAAACATGAATCAGCAAAAACAGATGATCGAAAAGAGTTTAAGCGAATGCTCAAATTCATTAAGCAGAGCAAGAACATCAGTCGAATTATTGTCTACTCCTACGAGCGATTCTCAAGAACAGGAGTTGGCGGTGCCAAAATTGCGGATGACTTACTTCGTCAATACGGAGTGGTAACGCTATCTGTTACACAGGAACTTGACCCTACAACTTCCGCTGGGTCTTTTCAGCAGAATATCCTATTTCTATTTTCCCAAATGGACAACGAACTTCGAAGAAGTAAAACCATTACGGGAATGTCAGAACTCATCCGAAAAGGCTACACGCCAAGAATGCCGCCAAGAGGATTCACAAATCTCAACAAAGGAAAGGCTATCCATCAGAAGATCGTGGTCAACAAAGAGGGAGAACTACTTCGCAAGGCATTTCATTGGAAAGCAGAAGAAGGAATGGGCAATACCGACATTGTGCGCAAGCTAAGAGACTTTGGTATGAAGATCGACAACCGAAGACTCGATGAAATCTTCGCAAACCCATATTATTGCGGTTTGTTGGTCTCAAAAATGATTCCTGGAGAAGTTATTGAGGGAAGGCATGAAAAGCTCGTCAGTCGCGAGATTTTCCTAAAAGTAAACAACGTTGTTGCCGACAATCGAAAAACCAACCATCCACTCACGCACAGAGAGCATGATGAGAATCTTCCGCTCAAGGTATTTGCCAAGTGTTCTTGCTGTGGAAAATCAATGACAGGATACCAAGTAAAATCCAAAGGGCTGTACTATTACAAATGCAGAACCGTAGGTTGCAAGCATAACGTGAGCGCAAAAAAGATGCACAAACAATTCGCTGATCTGCTATCACTATTCAGAATCGATGAGCAGGATATTCCGCTAATAAAAGCCGCTGTGGAGACTTTCTACGATTCCATCCTATCAGAGTCCCGACAAAAGAATGCGGCGCTTAAAAAGCAAATAACAGAGGTTCAAAAGAAACTTGACACCCTTGAAGAACGCTTCGCCATTGGAGAAATTGATCGCGCCATGTATCAGAAGTTCACCGAAAAGTACAGAGAAGAGATGAGCGAATTAGCACCAAAAGGGGCTAAACCCCAAATTCAGAGTTCGAACCTTGAAAAATGCCTTGACTATACACTCAAGGTGTGCCTGAAACCCCTTATTTTATGGGAGAATGGGGATATTTACGAAAAAATAAAATTGCAAAAACTCATCTTTCCTGATGGAATTGTTTTTGAGCAACAAAACAAGGGGGTTCGAACCAACAGAATAAATTCCATATTTGCCCCAATCGCTGAATTGGCGCGGCTTCTAAAGGAGCAAAAAAAAGGACAACCAGTCAAAATTGACCAGTTGTCCGATTTAGTGACCTCGTCAGGATTCAAACCTGAAACCTCTTGAGCCGTAATCAAGTGCTCTATTCAGTTGAGCTACGAGGCCATTATTTTCTTTATATATTCTCTTCCAACTCCGCTTTTCAACCATTTTTCACGATCAATAGCGTCAGCCTTGGAGTCAAATTCTTCATAAAACAACAAAATCCATGGTCTAAATGGCTTTGTTGATTTTGTTCGTCTGGCATTATGTTGTTTCAACCTCGAGTCAATGTCTTTAGTGAAACCAACATAACTTCTTTCAAAAGTAGTGCTTCTCAGCACATACGTATAAAACTTCACGTTAGAAATTTTAATTTTTCGACTTTCGTGCTCCCTGCCTGCCGTCAGGCGCAGTATTCAGTTGCGTGTCCGCTGTGGCGGAAGCTACGAGGCCTTTTCGCGTGAGTGCTTTCCTCAAGCGCGGGTGCAAATATAAATGTAATTTCTGGAAAACACCAAACCGAAAACCTTTTATTTGAAGTTGATTTCGATGGATTATGCAGATTCCTTGTGTTTGTAGAGATATTCAATGCCCAGATAGTGCTGAATTTTCGAAAGCATCTGCTCGATGATGTACGGCTTCGCTAGAAAATCATTCATCCCTGCATCTTTGATTTTCTGATATTCGTCCTCAAAAACACCAGCACTAATAGCCAAAATTGGTGTGTCCTTGTGATCTGAGTCTTCCCGAAGTTTTGTCGTTGCTTCAATTCCTCCCATTACCGGCATTTGAATGTCCATTAAGATTAAATCAGGTTGGAATGAGGCGGCTTTGTCCAGGGCCAACTTACCGTTCTCGGCTATTTCTAGTTGAAAACCAATCGGCTTCAAAATGGACTTCGCAAGCATCAGGTTCGCCATCACGTCATCTACGATCAGAATCTTCGGAGCATTTAAGGTATCCTTCAATCCTACAACGCGTCTTGATAACAGAGTCTCTTCAGAAATGATCTCACCTTCCACCTCATCAAACTGAAATGAAAACGTGAATGTGGTTCCTACGTTCTGCTCACTTTCAACTTCTATATCACCTCCGAGGAGTTGTGCCAATTTCTTGCTTATACTTAAACCTAATCCAGTTCCTCCTATTTTCTTTCGCCCTGCTTCGGCTTGCTCGTAAGAATTGAAAATTGATCCCAATTGATCTTTTTCAATTCCCACTCCGGTATCCTGGACGCGAATAAATAATTGATTCTCCTCAGCCTCTACATGAACGTTAACACCTCCTTCTTCCGTAAATTTTATGGCATTGCTCAATAAATTGATCAGTACCTGGCGAATTCGCTTTTCATCCGTTACACAATCCTCTGGAGTATTCTCAGAGAATTGAACATTCAGGTAAAGCCCTTTGTTTTCTGCCTGTGCTCGCGTCATCTCCGCAATTTCATTGATGCTGTTTTTGAAATGGAACGGTTCTTCATGAATCTCAATTTTTCCAGCTTCAATTTTTGAAAGATCCAGAATATCATTAATTACTGTTAGCAAATGCTGACCTCCATTTTTAATCGCATTGACACTTTCCCTGTCTTCATCGACAACACTGCTTCTCTCTTCCAAAAGCTGGGCATTCCCCAAAATGGCATTCAGCGGCGTTCTGATTTCATGAGACATATTTGCAAGGAAAACAGATTTTGCAACGTTGGCACGAACGGCTTCTTCTTTGGCTTTGATTAAACAAAGCTGTGATTCTCTCAAGTCTTCCAGGCTATTACTTAGTCTTTGCTTCTCTTTTTTAACGCTGTTAAACGCATCCTTGACGTAATTGCGCATGGGTATAAAAATGTAGACCAACTCAATCAATAATACAATCAGTGCCATAACCGTGATGATCAGCTCTGAGTAATAAAGCGCTTCCAGACTGAGGTTCGATTCTTGCTCATATTGTTTTACAACCCTATCCAAACGTTCCAGCAGTCGACTACTTTCCGAAAGCTTCATTTCTCTTGCATCAGTTCCAGCATTCGCCAAATTGTACTTTCTGTCCCTGATGAACGCTTTTATATCTGTGTCCAGTGAAGGATAACCACCAAAAAAGTTCTGCCTTTGGTCGTCTGACATTTCATTTCTACGAGAAATAAGAGTCTCATGGCTTTTCTCCAGGTCGTTTAACAACTGATTCAGTTCGAATCCCCATTGCTCCCTGTTTTCAGGAGAACTAGTTATCAGGACTTGTTCAAGCCATAAAATTCGTTGTGTGCGCATCCGCTGTTTTCCTGAGGCATTGATTACTTCTGCGTCTCTGGATTTACTGGAGATTATGGAGCTATTCACGCCAAAAGCGGAGATGACGAGAAAGGCAATGACCGATACGGCGATGATGTATCTGATTTTAATGTCACGGAGTACAGTTTTCACGAGCGAGGATTTTGATCAATCGGAAAAAACAGACTGACATTATGCCTATCTCCACCGAAAGAGTTTTACTTATACACTGTGAAAATGTCGCTTTTAGAGAGAAGAGAAATCTACGGATTTCCTAACGAAAGCATGTGATTTCCGATATTGTCTAATCGGAAAATGACAGGAAAATGAGAACTAGTGAATCTCTGCAGAAATACCACGATCCAGAAGACCAGTACACATTGGTTCCAACGTTTCGTAGTCTCCAGATTTAACGTCGCACTTTCCTTTGTAGTGAACGAGCCATGTACATTGTTCGGCTTGAATTGGATCGTGCTTGCAAATCTTAATCAATGATTCGATTACATGATCAAACGTATTTACGTCGTCATTAAAAACTATGAGATTTTTGGAAGTAACGGTCTCCTCTACTACTTCAACTTGCTCCAGTACGTCTGTGTCCGTATTTCTCATAATGATCATTTTAAATCAATGTAAGTCAGGCTTACTCTTCGTCCAATATCTTTTCTGGTTCTACACCGAACAAACGAATACGTTCAATCATAGCGTCCATTCGTTCCTCTGCGACTCCAAAGATACGAACTTCTGTGCCTCTGAACGTGCGATTGATAGTTCTTCTGTAATTGCAACGTAACATCCAGTCCATGAATGCACCCGGAACCAATGAATCGGTAAACACGAAATAAATGGTTTCGGTTTTCTGATCATCCAGAAGACCTTCCTCCAAATAAACAGTATCTACATCATCTCTGAAATTGAACAGGTTAGGCAAATAATCTTCGTTTTCGTAGATCGTTGATTTTACACGTTTGTCCTTCTCATCGTAGTAGAACGATCCTTCCGCATTGTATCGGTTAAGGATGTCTCTCGGGAATTCATCGAAGGTAGCCTCAGTCACCACCTGTACGCGTTTTTCCCATTCTTCCATTGGGATAATTTCGATTACATCCTGACGAACACTATCCGATCGAACAATTGGCGTATCCGGAATTTTTGGTTCCAATTCTTTGCGAGATTGTAAAATGGACTCTCCGTACTCTAATAACAGTTTGCGGGCATTTCCAATTGAAATACGTTTCCCTTTGTAATAAGCTACGATAAATGCTCCCTGAACTCCACTCTTCCGTGCGAAGTTTTGGCGTGGTAATGCTTCTTCGGCAGAATCAAACATTCCGGTATTATATCTGATTTGACCGTTTGGTAATCGGAAGGTTGAAATATCCGGCATGTTCTTCAACTCCTTATCTGATACCGCACGATTGAACACTCCAATTTGAACTGTGAAGAATAATCCTTCCATTTTCTCAATCGGATCGGAATCAGCGGCTCCAGGAGATTTTGCGTATGCCCATTCCGGCAATACTTCCGGTTCCGAGCTTACAGGAATATTCAAATTCTTCGCTGTATTCTCAGCCACTTCGATCATGATTTCTTCCGCTCGTTTTGGAACACAGATTCCAGCGGCTTCACGACGACGTGCTTCTCCAAACGTGATGCGTTCTCCATTACAATACGCAACGATGAAGGCGTCGGAATAACCAAGGTCTCTAATTTGCTGACGAGCCCCCACAACAGATTCACTGCTCGAGAAGTACCCAGCCATGTATCGTGTGATGTTGGTCCCTTCGATTTTCTCCCCGGAAACAGGATTGAATTCTTTGAAGACGTCTGGTCGCAATGGTCGGGCAAAGGCACCCACCTGAACTCGGTACACCAAACCTTGAGGGCTTGTAACGCCGACTGGAATTTCTGTGACTCCGTTGTTCGGACGTTCGGATTCTGTATCAATTGCGAACCCTGTAGTAGGCATTTGCATGAGCGCCGTTGCCACCGCCGTAACTTTCAGCGGTTGAATTCCACGCGCTACCAAATTCTGCATCTTCATTGCTTCGTCTTCATTTTGCGGAAGGGCTTGATCTGCCGTAAACTTCTTCTGAGTCAATTCAATCTCCAAGCGATCCATTTCCTCTTCCAACGCCTGAACCTCTGCCGCTTTTTCCTGAATTACGGCATCCGGCTCTCTATTTTGAACAGCGCGTTGTAAGTCGCTTCGCTTCAAAGCCAATTCCTGCTCTAAATTACGAATTTCGTTGGCAATCATCAACGCTTCAACTGCTGCCTTTTGATATTGTTCGTATTCTTCCGAGGCCGCAATGTCACGTTCTTCACTGAATGAGATTTCTTCCTCCAATGCTCCTTCATTCAAAGCAGTTGGCGTTTCTTCCACTTGACCAAGTTGTTCGTTCACTCGTTTGAGTCTCGCTTCAATTTGCTCTTTTCGCGTTATCAACTCAGATCGATGCGTTTCCAAAGGCGGAACATCTTTACGTTTGGCTTCAGCAATTTCTTGATTCACGCCTTCAATCTCACGGGTAATTTCACCCAATTGAATAGTGTACGAACGTCTCTTCTTCTCCAGTTCAGGTCGTGACATCGTAGCAATATCATACTGCTCTTCAATTGCAGCTAACTTCGAAGTCACGAGTGCATCGTTCAAATCATCATTAAGCGCTTCGCGACGTTTCTTTGCTTCGTTGAGCAAGTAATTTCTCTCGGCTTCAGAATCTGCATCTGCGGCTTCTGCCTCAATTTCTGCAATTGCCTGTTCTTCTGTTTCAGCATGTTCCAGAGTGCGCTGTACAATCTCGTTATCAGAATCCACTCTTGCCGTCAAATCATTTTGAATCTCCTGCGTAGTTTCTTTCGCCTCATTCAAATCTGCTTTCGCCTCGTCGTTTTCAATGGCGTAACGTTGCTCAGTTACCTCGCGTAAATCCCGATCCAGTTGTTTTCTCTCCGCATTGGACAAGTCTTCAGCTTGTTGAGCATCACGAATCCGTTGTTCTTCCTGATTGAGTTCGTTCAATTCCTGATTATCTCCAGGATTTGTAATTGCCACTTGTTCTAACTCTCCGATAGAAATGCTGATTGATCGACGCTTCTTGGCTACACGCTCCTTCTCCTCTACCAACCAAGACAGGGTTTCCTGATTCTCAGTTGTCGGATCATTTTCGACCTTCGCTTCCTGTTCTTCAATTTTCTGATCCAGATATGTTTCGTAAGCAGCCAATGTCTCTTCCTGCGCTTGAAGCGATTCTAAATCAGTTGCTTCCTCCGTCAATGCATTGGTTACCTCCTGACCGTTATCTTCACGGATGCTTGCAATAAACTCAGCAGCAGAAGCTGGACTTGTGGTATTGGAATCCAGATTTGCCTCACGTTCGCGGCTTTCTTCCAACAACTTCTCCTGAATTGCCTTTTCGATGGCTACGGATACCGAATAACGACGATTCAACGATTTCTCTTTGTCAGCGATCTCCTCTTCTAATGCAGCCTGTAAATCTTTCTCTGATTGAATTTGCTGGTCAACATTTCCGCTAGTTGCACCTTCTGTGTATGTAGGTGAAACTTCAGAGATCAGCGCTTCTTTCTCCTCCGCGGTTAACTGTTCCACGGCAGTTTCCTGTAATTGCTGAAGGATCGAACGTTGCTCCTGAATAGCTGATTCAATGGCACCCTTTCTGGAGTTCAACCCTTCATCTTCCGGATTTCGGTCCAATTCTTTCTCGACATTCTCCAGTTCTTTCTCAAGGGTTTCTAAAACACTTGCGATTACACTAGCCTTTCTTCTTGCCTTAACGGATTCTGAATCATTGGTAGCATCAATATCCGACAATTCGTTGCTCACCTCCGGCGCCACTTCTGCCATAACCTCTTCTACCGTCACACTTCCTGATGTCGGAGTAGCATTGTCCAGTGCAGCAATTCGATTGTCGATAGCGGCAATTTCCGTTTGTCTTTCAGTTATGCTTTGATCCAATGCATCTGCCTTCGCTTTGGCTTCTTCGTCCTCTGGATCGCGATCGGCACGTTTTTGCCATTTGGACTGTTCTTTCTGAAGATCTGCCAACGTTTCTTCCTCCAAAGCTTTCAATGCCTCTGCCTTCTCTTTATCCGTCCCTTCTCCGTTTTGAATGGAAGCACGATCCTGCTCGTAATTTGGAGCCACTTCCGTAAGCATTTCTTCTGCCGTTACAGATGTAGTTGGAGCTGTTGTATTGTTATCCAATGCAGCAATTCTATTGTCAATGGTCGCAATTTCTGTTTGTCGTTCAGCGATACTTTGATTTAATGCCTCTGCCTTTGCTTTAGCTTCTTCGTTCTCAGGATCACGATCGGCGCGTTTTTGCCATTTGGATTGCTCTTTCTGAAGGTCAGCGAGGGTTTCTTCTTCCAACGATTTCAACGCCTGTTCCTTCTCTTTACCCGTTCCCTCTCCGTTTTGGATAGAGGCGCGGTCCTGCTCGTAATTTGGCGCCACCTCTGTAAGCATTTCTTCTGCGGTAACGATTGTAGAAGGTGTAGGTCCGGTAGATAAAGCCGCAATATTTTGATTGTTTTCTGAAATTTCCGTCTCAGTTAAAGCAATGGCTTCCTGCAATGCCTTATCCTTCGCTTGCAAGGTTGGATCTTCCGGATTTCGTTCAAGTTCCTTACCAACATCTTCTGCTTCTTTTTCGAGATCTTCCAAAAGTTTCTCGTTCAACTGAAGCAATGCTTCTTCTTGTGCCAATGGAGTATCGTCATTCGAAAGAATTTCTGATTTCTCCTCCTGATAATTCCCATCAACGTTAGCAATAACATCAAGCGCTGTGATATCTACTGAAACCGGAGTTGGCATTTCAGCAATAGCCGTTTCCACTTCCGAAATCGCTGAATCATTCTCAGCTATCAACTGACGAACTAATTCTTGCTTGGCTTTTGCAGCTTCGTCATCTGGATTGACTTCCAACGTATTCAACAAGGCATTATTTTCTGACTCCAGTGAAGCGCTTAAATTCTCACGAACGCGCTGTTCTTCCTGTAAACGTTCCAGTTCGGAGAGATTGTTGTTTTGTTCAATTTGCTGTAATTCCTGCAATAAATTCGGAGCCACTTCGGCGAGTACATCTTCCTTAGATAGTGCAGCATCCGGAGTTTGCTCTTTCAATCGTTGTTCTTCAGCAACCAAATCGGCATTTTCCTCTTCCAGCGCCTGTTTCTGCTCCAATAATGCAGCTTCTTGTTCTCTCAATCGTTCGTCTTCACCTTCTTCCAGCTTCTGTTGAACCTCTTCGATTTGTTCGTCTACCGTTTGTAATGTAGTCTCGTTGTTCTCGAGTAAACGCGAAGCCTGCTCCAAAGGTGTTAACGAAGGATCGTTTTGAATAGCCGCTTTGTCGTCTTCGTATTTCTTGTCGATTTCGGCTGCATAGTCCACGATTGGGTCTCCTCCATTGATCTCAGGATGCTCGGTTTCCAGAGTTGCCAGAGCTGTATCATAATTGAATTCCTCCTCAGTTGAAATAGCTTCAACTGCCTGTTTCGCCTCGGCAACTTCTGTTGGATCAACTTCCGATTTCTCCTCTGTCGACAAGGCGTTTTGGTAACTTGCCAATCGTTCTTCGGTTGCATCCAACTCGCGCTCTTTACTAACGATCAGGCTTGTCAATCGTTCTATTTCCTTCTCACGTTTGGCTATGTCTAGTCGGGTATCGGAAATTTCCTGATCAATGCGCTCCTGTTCTTTTCGCTTGGCTCCATCTCGTTGACGTTCCAATGTTGCAATCCGAGCATGGAGTTTTTCTACCGAATTTCGATACTCCGTTCTGCGATCGTCTGCCTCCCTGATATCGGCGCGTGCCTGTAAAATTTCCTTTGTGTAGGCATCTTTGATTTGATTTGGAGATCCCGATTTCGCCTGATTGATCACATTTTTCTCAGAAACCAAATATTGCAGGGCTTTTTCCTCATCATCATTACGAAGGCTCTCAAACTTATCGAGCACCTGTTTCATTTGCCCAGGATCGGCCGCATTTTTGCCCAATTCATCAACATCGGCAATTAACGTTTCCAATCCTTGCACTTGTTTGATCAACTGTTCTTTTTCCTGTTGTTTCTGACTTGCCTCGGTCAGCAATTTGTGTTTCGCAACCGGATCTGTTGCCTTTTCGGCGGAAGCACGAAGCTCCTTCTCCATTTGATCCAACTCTTTGATGCGTTCTGTTTTCGCGATCAATTCCGAAGAAACATTGGAGGTGATTCGATCTGTAATTTCCTTATTGTTCGCAGTAGAATTCTGGAGTTCTCCCAATTGACCAGCCACTTCGCGCAAGGTCATATTATCAAATCCGAGCTCGGTTAGCAATCCATCCAGATTTTGTTGATTCTCGATGGCTTCCAAATCGAATTGATTGACATTGACGTCTAGTTCTGATTTTTTTCGGATTACTTCAGCAATAATGGCTTCGGCGCCTTCCACGCTTTCATCAAACCTATTGATTACACGAATAATCTCATTGCCGTTTTCCGTTGTGTGAATGATCTCTTGCTTGAGCGGTCGGAATTCATCGAGGAAGGGTAATTCAATGGTAAATTTGAACTCATCGCCGGAACCATCCACCTCAACGACGTAATCATACTTCCCTCCTTGCGGAAACACATAGGAATAACGTCCTCCTTTTTCGGCGGTAATTGGCATTTTAATCAACTCATCACCATTGGTATTCTTGAGAATACTCAACTTTATTTTCTGATCTTCAGGATTGATATCAGAGGTAAAATTCCCCATCAAAATCACCTCCTGAATTGGAACTCGCACCACTTTCACCTTGTATACGTGCAGCATATCTTTCTCGCTAGATCGAGCAGAGGCAAAATATGCATTGGTGAAGGTTGAATCAACCACGTAGAACAAATCATCGTCTGGTGAACTGATGGCGAAATCGACGTTTTCCGGCGGTCCGAAAGAATTCGTATTGGGATCGAGACGACTCATGAAGATATCATACCCTCCCATGGAGTTATGTCCTTTGGAACTGAAATAAAGGAACTTCCCACTTGAGTGCAGGAAGGGATAATCTTCATCTTCGTTGGTATTGACATTCCCTCGAACCAATTGCGGTTTTCCCCAGGAATTATCCGGTAGTTTGATCCTTTGATAGATATCTTTCCCTGTGCTTTCATCATCTCCCCAACTACTGTAGAAAATCATTTTCGCATCGGGTCCATAGTGTACAATCGGGATGTGTCCTTTTTTCTTGTCCAGCTTCGTTTGAAAATCGCGGTTTACCGTAATGGAACCTTTGATAGTGCGGGAGGATGAGTAAATATCGTAGAATTTCGTTTCGGAAATTTGCACCTTGTCCGTTACAATGATATCCGTGAAGGTTGTGAGGAGTTTTTGCCCATTATCACACATACGAATTTCGCGTTCAACCGGATATCGTTTATCTACCTTCGGTCGTTTGGTTGCGTATAACTGATACTGTTTTTTAGCCTTCGAAAATTGGTAATCGAGATGCAACGCTCGTCCATAGAAATAGAAAACGCGACTGTCTGTCCCTTCGGTATTTACACCGTACTTCAGGTACCGTAGTGCTTTCTTTTTCTCTCCGGAATTGTAGAGTAAACATGCGCCATATTTGAAGTTCCAATCTGCTACTTTCGGCTCCAGAGAAAGGATTTGTAGGAACAAAGGGGTTGCTTCAACGTACTGTTCTTTCTCGAACAATTCGTTGGCTCGCTCCTTCTGTTCTTCTGTTACTTTTTGACCAAAAACACTGGCGCTCAGTAACAAGAAGAGGACAAATACACTATGTTTATACCCTCTCAAATTCGTTCATTGGCAATCATACCCTGAAGAGAATAGTACGATTATTTCTTAAAAAGGTTCATTTTGTTTTCTTCTCCCCTCAGCAATCGGCCGATGTTCTTTTTGTGCGCATAAATCACCGCAGCGGATAAAACGATGCTAAATGCTATCAACCAGGGAGATCGAACTCCAAAAAGTGTTACCAAAAGTACGGGAAATGAACAAGCTGCCATCATGGCTCCCAGCGACACAAAATTGGACGATATAAAAACAATCAAAAAGATCCCGAGGCAAATAGCGGCAGCAGGTGGATGAATTCCGATAATCACGCCCAAAGACGTCGCAACTCCTTTCCCTCCACGGAATCCGGCAAAAACAGGCAAAACATGTCCGACAACGGCACACAATGCAGTGATTAGCTGAAGATGAATTAACTCATCACTGCCATATTCTCCCATGCCCACGACATACGGCAGAAATACAGCTGTAAATCCTTTAAAGATATCGATGGCTAATACTACAATGCCTGGTTTCTTTCCCAGAACACGAAAGGTATTTGTTGCTCCGGCATTCTTGCTTCCATGCTCACGAACGTCTACACCGTACCTGATTTTCCCAACCCAAACGGCTGTAGGAATAGACCCGAGAAAATACGCAGCAATTGCAAAAAGCAAATAATCCATCATCATTGTGTGAACAAATCCATGAACGCTGCCTTATCGAAGGTATCGTTCGTAGATTCGAACTTAAAGTTTTTGGTTTTTCGTTTATCGTCCTTCATTTCGTTGATAGCTCCGCTGAACTCAGCATCTCCGGTAAGAATAGACAAGGTTCCGTCTTTCTTGTTCATTCCGTAGTGCATGTAGTAATCATTTCCACCTGGAATGTCGATCAACAAATTGAAGGCATCGCCTCCTCCTCCTGAGTAAATCTGTTGGAAGAACGCGCGGAAAGGTACGTATTTCATTACAGGTTCACCATACATATTCACCAAAACTGCACTTTGCACGTTGGTAATCAGTCCATGCGTTTGGAATCCGGAATACGAACTCAATCGAATACCACTGATGGTCATGGAGTGGTTCATTCCTTTTGGAACCCTTCTGATTTCTTCACCTCCAAGGAACTTCGCCTTGAAATTATCGGCAGTTTTGGTATCATCCCAGGTACGAATCGCCTGCTCCAGAGTTGTCGAGTTGAAGTCAGCTGGTTTCAATCCTTCCAAACCATTGATGCGTTTTGCCACATCTTCCATGATTCCTTTGTCCAATGCCATTTTCATTCGAGCGGTAATGTTCATCGACGTCTCTCCAGTCGACTGGTTGTAGTTTACTACTCCAACCGCATCAATTTCAGCATCTCCGAAATCCATTCCCAGTTTTACTTCTCCATCTCCATTCATGGAACAGCTTTCCGTGTGCAAGGCAATGAAGTTTCCAACTTCCAATCGGTTGATCAATTTGTCCTGAGAACCAATCTGGAATTCTTTTGCATCCGGATTGTATTGCAGGTATCCATTCGCAGTCATTACAATTGGATCATTCGGGTCGATTAGAGCAGATAAGAACGTTGGATACAATTCCAAACTATCGGTTGATGGTGAATCGCGCCAGACAATTCCTGCCGAAATGGAACGTCCTTCCAGGTTTTTCATCTTCTCACCTACCGGTATCTGAATGTTCTTCGGATCAATCTCCGATGTAAACGCCATCCAGTTTCTGTCGAACTTGTCACAATTGTGGTTGATTCGCGTTGCTCCTTTAAACGTAATGAGTGGATTCGCTGCCGCAATGGACATATCTCCATAATAATCGAATTGAGGCGAAAGTTTGAAGTTATCCTCTTGTTTCACCACTCCGGACGCCGTTGTTTGGTAGCCGGTATCAGGCTTGATATTCTCCATGATTACGTAGTACACATTGCTGTCGATGTCGTAATACGGATAGCGACCAGAAGCTTTGTAATCTCTTCGCGCCTTGATCTCCACTTCTGCCTGATCGAATTTGTGGTACTGGGTGATATAGTTGGCTACAATTGTTGCATTCTGGAACTTATCAATCTTCGCTTTTTTGCGAATAATGACTTTCATACTATCTGGTGAAATCCGCGCATCTGCAATATCGATGTACTCTACCTCATCACAATAGATAACCTTCTTACGAACGTTGAATTTTGCTTTCGGCGCCATGAACTGCAAAGAATCCTGTCTTGGATGTGTTGAATAGAAGTTCGGTCCTTTCAAGTCAACGCCCTGATCGATGGTGATATCTTTATTGGAAGCACGTTCCATGTCAATCTCGGCATTATCCATGTACCATTTGAATTTATCCATCAAACACATGTACTGGTTCACCGGGAAGTTCACTCTTGACTCACCTTGATTCGAGTTAAATTCCCCAACACGATCTTTAAAGGAAACATGTGCCGAAACGTTGGTCGTATTAAACGCTAATGGATCTTCATCTCCGTCTTCCGGGTTTTCATTCTTGAGATCAAAAGAGGATGTATCTGCATCGATATCCCAACGTTTGAAGGAGAAATCATCAGAAATCAATGTTGCTCTGGACAAGTCCATCAATCCTTTACCTGTCATTCCTTCTGGTCGGATTTCAATTCCTCCACGCAATTTGGACTCACCTTCAAAGAATTCAAGATCATTTTGTGGCAACGATCGAACACGCATCAGTTCTTCATTCGGCACGTATGAAATGTACGCTTCACTTGATTTCACAGGCGGGAACTCCACTGCCTGATCATGCGGCTGGTTCACAAAGTCCACAATTCCGACGGTTGAATCCGGCAAGAATGCAAATAGTGAATTCGGCAAGGTTTGGGAAGTAGAATGAATGAAATCAATTTTACCTGCTCCCTGCAACCCATTATTTGAAAGAAGAATGATATTGTCGTACTTAGCTTCCGATTCATAGAATGGATAACCACTGGCTGGTGCTTTGGTGTTGAAACCGAAAGAATAATCAGGCATTACTTTCAATTCTTGTTGCATCTTAGGGAAAATTCCTGCAGATGTCAATTCACCTTGCAGGCGCAATTCATTTCTCACGAACTTATGTAGTGAATCTTTCACAAATGGCTCTACCGTGTAGTAGAATCGTGTGCTGTCGTACGCCCCACGATAAATGCTCTCATCGTTGTAGTAAATACGCGTTTCGTTCTCTACGATCAATCGTGGATACATGTCGAACAGATCATTTTTACCAGACTTGTTGTTCTTGTGATCGATAATCAGCTTACCTGAAACCCCTTGTATTTCACTTTTCATACGGACAGGTCCCGGTCCATGTGCCTGCTTGATTGGATCAACGCTAAATACGGTTTCTTTGGTGTCTAATAAACTAATGGTGAAATCGTCGTAGGTGAAATTTGCCGCAACAGTATTGATTTCTACTTTACCGGAGAATACCCATCCTCCAAAGTCGAAATCACGGTTCTGTTTCACCATTACTTCGCTACCTTCGGGAACTACAGTTGTGCTCTTGCGCTGTGAAATTCCCACGCGATCTACCGCCTGAATTTTTAATTTGAGTGTAGGGAGATCCATTGTAGCATATTCGGTCATTGCTCTGCGCTCGTTGTTCAGGTCAGTGAAAACAGAATCAAGGAAACTCAGGTATTCATCACGCTTAATTTCGATATCCGTTTTACCTTCCAATTGAGGCGGTGTCTTTGGTCGTTGATCCGACACAAATATGATATTGTCGTAATCTTTTGTTCCGGCTTTCGCTTCTACGAATGTCACCAACTTTTCAGTAACGTGCACCAAGTCGCGCTCGGTATCGTAGTTGATAAAACCTAAGTTGGAGAGTTGGATCAGAATTGGTGCCGCTTGTTCTTTCGTCAAGCCTAATGCCGATGCGGCTTTTCCAGCCTTCATGGTCTCTTCATCGTACTTGTACGAGTAATTTGCAATGGCTACCAATGGATGCACCGAAGAAAGTCCTTGCAGACGATCGTACAAGCGCTCATCGAAGAACTTACTCGATTCGAAACGTGCCATTCGCTGTTCCGGACTGGTACCGAACTCGTAGGAGAAATGAATTTCCTCCGCATCTACCTTCCAGATGATCTTAGGCACATAAATCTCTAACTGATGGTATTTGTCCTGAAAAGCAGCTTGACCAATTCCTTTGTTTGTTCTGGACAGTTGAATTTCATTCTTTTCGAGATCATAGTTAAAATCGGCTCCAGGGTGATAAATGGAATCACCATTATTCAGGTAGAGCGACGTTTCTGCCCTTTCGATATGAATCCGTTTCTTATCAATTACAATTTGCTCTGCCTTCGCCATAATAAATGGCTTTCCGTCTTTTGCTATCTCAATTCTCGAAGGATTTCGATCGTTACCTGTTCCATAAAAGCTGGCACCTTTCAACTCAAATCCCCCCACATAATCTACATTTTCCGCAACATCTTCAATCACGACGTCTTGCTTAAACGAGAGGAATTGAGGGTACAATCGTGGATCGTCCTCATTTCGCTTGTTTGCACGCTCTGCCAATCGTCCTTCAATAGTATTTGTCAGGTAGCTGGTAGTCAAAGCCACTGTATCCACGTTGAAAGCAGATCGCTTCATGGAAATATTGAAATGCTTGAGTTCTGCATAGTTTTGAGCTGGATCCAGCCCTACTCGTTCCCAGGTAATTTTACCTCCATTTCCTTTCCACTTCTTCAATGCCGGATCAAATTCTCCCGTAGTTCCAATCACATGAATGCTATCTACAGCGTGTTCACTCGAAGTATTTCTGTTCGTAATTACTCTACAAACGAGATCCCCTCCAGAGAACTTAACTACGGCATTCTTCTTTACTTCAAATTCGTAGGTTCCTCCCAAATAGTACCAGCTAAAATCCGAGGATTCAGAAATTCTTCCTTCACCAAAAAATCCCTCGGAAAATTCGAGGAACTTGCTCAGTTTGTCTTTGTTTCTGTTGTCGATCAATTTATCAACCGACGATTGCCATGCATCATAACTGGTCTCGGAAAGGTCTCTTGCAACAAATGAATACACCGAAAATACATAAGCAATCACCTCGGGATCCATTCCGAAACGCTTCTCGATGAGTCCATTACAGGTGTTCACCATCGTTGTGAAATAGCGATCCGGGAAGTCTGAAGACTCCAAAAGCATTGGTGTTAATTTCTCTTTGACCAACTTTTGCGTCTCTTTCGACCCAAACTCGTTTACCTGTTTTTGGTATTCTTTGATGAATTTTTCTCTGTCCTGTGAAAAGGTTTGTGCCGACAATTGAAAAGCACATCCGAGAATTGCGAGTGTTAGCAGGGTTTTACAGCGCATGTTGTTGTGTTTTAGTTTGATTTCCTCAGTTGAATGGCTGCCCATTCATCCTTTTGGAATCGCTTGACAGGAACCAGTTGATAGTCCTGACAAAATGTTTCCATCTCTTTTATATCGGTCTCAAAAAAGCCGCTGAGTAGTAGCGTCCCGTTTGCCTCAAGGTTTCGGCTGTACACCGGCATCTGAGCTTTGAGTACGTTCTTATTGATGTTAGCAAGAATCAATCCAAATGGTTCCTCCGGGATTTTGTCCACGTCGCCCCAAACCGATTCTACTTTCGTGCAATTGTTCATTTCAGCATTCTCTGCGGCATTTTCAGCTGACCACTCTTCTATATCGACAGCTAAAACGCGTTCTGCCCCTAACTTTTCGGCAACAATTGCCAAAACTCCGGTTCCCGTTCCCATATCCAATACGTTAGAAGGAATGGATTCCAACTCGAACAATGCTTTTGTCATCATCCATGTAGTTTGATGATGTCCTGTTCCGAACGACATTTTTGGTTGAATCGTAACAATTAATCCGGGAGCATCGGAAGTATCATGAAAAGGCGCCAAAATGGACGCGTAATTCTCTACATACACCGGCTGAAAGTCTGCTTCCCACTGCGCATTCCAATTTTGGTGCGGGATGATTTTGGTTTCTACCTGAAAACTGCCATCGAAACCGTTGTACAGACTCGTTTGTTCCAGAATTGCCTGATGATCCAGTCCTGCATCACCATACGCTGTTACCCCCTCTTCTGTCTCAACAAAACTGTCAAAACCAAGATTGGCTAATTCGGCCACAAGAATCTCGTTCCATGGCGATTTCGGATTAAGTGTTATTTGAACTTCAAGTGTGTCCATTAAAACGAATCAATTATAGCGCAGAATGCATCAGCTTTTAAAGAGGCGCCTCCTATTAGCCCACCATCTACGTTCGGACAAGAAAATAACTCCTTCGCGTTGTTTTCGTTACAGCTTCCACCGTATAAAATGGAGACTTTTTCTGCCGTTTCTGCATCGTATTTATCAACAATCCATGAACGAATGGCTGCGTGCATTTCCTCCGCCTGATCAGAACTGGCTGTTTTCCCTGTTCCAATTGCCCAAACCGGCTCATATGCAATGATCGATTTCTCGAAGGCTTCTTTGGGGAGATGAAACAATGCCGCATCCAACTGGGCTTTTACGAAATCTTCCTGTGTTCCAGCTTCACGAACTTCCAATGGTTCACCGCAACAGAAAATAAAATCGAATCCTGCGCTTACTGCGGCATCTACCTTTTGCTTCAGTAAAGCATCCGTTTCACCAAAAATGGCACGGCGTTCACTATGTCCAATCAATGCGATTTCTCCTCCGACACTTCTGATTTGATCAATGGCCACTTCTCCAGTGAAAGCGCCTTTTTCCTCGAAGTAGAAATTCTGGGTTCCTACTTTGATGGAATTTGCTTCCGATGCAACATCCGCAACGAATAAGGCTGGAGGGAACATCATCACTGTGACGTCCTCACGATTGTTTTGTTGGTTTACTTGTTGAACGAGCGCTTTTGCATCATTCAAATTCAGGTTCATTTTCCAGTTTCCGGCAACGATTTTTTGCGCCATTATTTCAGGTGTTTGTCTTTAAAGGTTTCTACTGTAGGGATGGATCTGTGCGGATATTTCGCTTTCACCACGGCTTTCTCCAACACCAACATTGCAGGGTTAGATCGAGCGATTATTTTCAATTCGATTTCGTCCATAGAGAAAATCGGAACGTTCAGTTTGTATTTTTTCTTGAACTTAACAATGTCAGCAGGAGAAGCATTACAGATGAAGATGAACGGCACCTTCTTCTTCTCACATGCCTTTTGAATTGCTTTGATTCTGTCTACGCTTGCGTCCCAGCTTCCGTCGCCCAATTTCTTGGAAACAACCATCACAATTTTATCCGCTTTGAGAATTCCGTCTAAAATCGCAACCTCGGTCACGTTCGGATCCATCGCTGTAAGTGTGTCCAATAATTGATATTCTTCTTCAGGATAATATTCTGGAACGTATTCCTCCATTGGGACAAGCTCTTCTTCGTTGTACGTTAAATTCATGAAACGAAGTGACTGAGTTACCGTAGTGTCCAGGATGTTTTTGACCAGAACACAATTTCGCTCGTCGTCCGACATGTCAGCAATTTGCAACGTAGGGTTGAAGTCCATGATCGAAGGGTTTATCGCCTCAACGATCGTACGCTGAATTCGATCTTTGTACACCCACGTTGAATCTTCCCAGATTTTGGAAGCCATGTACTGATCTTCAGTCATTTCCTTCAGCTTCCCGGTCGTGGTGTTCTTGTAGATTAGAATGTTTTCGTACTGCCCTTCTACTCCGTCACTCATCTTCTTCTCGATGTTGGAACCAACCGCGTACGGTCGATAGTCTTTGATTGGTTCATACATGAGAACATAAATCACCATGAAGAAGCAAAGATTGATCACCACCAAAGAACTTCCCCAATGATTTCCAAGAACCCTTCCACCAATGAAGAACACTATCAAAGCTGCCGTCAAAGACAGGATCGCAAACAGAATGATTCCCCAATCGAGGACACCGTAAACCAGGTTGAAACTGATCAGTAACAAGCCGAGTGATACAATCAACATGGATAACCCCCAGAACTTTCCAAGTTTTCGATGATCTGCCCTCAAACTCCAGAGTGCTACGAGGATGGAAATCCCTCCAAAAAGAACCGGATAATACCAACCGAACACCCATGAGAAGAAAATCACGACGAGCATCGAAGTTGATCCCATGATCAGGTTTTCCTTGCGCGTATTTGGCTTTACAATCCATTGTGCCAGGAAGATCCAAAGAACGAGGTACACCAAAATGATATCTTTCCAAAGCGATTCCGAAGGTGTTAATGATCTTCCCACAGAGCCTTTCAAAGCATCACCAAAACATCCACAATCGTCTACACATTGCGGCGTTTTCCATTCACCAATAACTACCTCGCTTTTGTTCTTCGAAACCACAAATACCTGAGGAACATACTTCAACAGCTTTCCTGTTTTGGCACTTTTGATTGGTTTGTGCTTATCCGCTTTTGCCTTTTCAGCTTTGGCTGCCTCCATTTTCATGTTAGCTGTATAGGCTTCTTCCGGATTGCTTAGAACATACGTATCGTGATCGAGGAATTTCGTTTGATTATCACACGTAGATGTGTGCCACGTCAGGAATGTAAAGAAGACCATCATCCCCATCATGAGGTATGAGACCCATTTGATTTTCCCACCGATAATGGTGAGAACCCCTAGTACGATTTCGAAAATGCAAATAAGCACTGAGAGCAACAACGCGTGCTCCATGAACCACTCCAATGAGAACCCAGGAGCGCCGAACCATTCTTTGATTCTGTATGCCAGGGCTCCGTCTTCAAAGTACTCTTCCAACTTGTAGGAAAATCCAACAGGATCGTTTGCTTTCACAAGACCTGAAACGATGAACAGTCCTCCAACCAATACTCTGGACACACTGGACATCAGCATTTTTCCACGGAAAACAATTAACCCACCGATACTCAGCATCATCGATATAACACCGATAGACTTGAAGAGTGTGGAATTATCTCCAGCGCTTTCGTGGTATCCCATAACCACGAAGGTCAATCCAATGAGATTTAAAATGACAAATCCGACGTTGAAGAGTAACGAACGTCCTTCTATTGTGACTTTATCTTTCATACTAAGCAGTTTGTCCTACGTGCAGGTGAATCAAGGCGAATACGGAATAATTCAACATATCGAAATAATTGGCATCAATGCCTTCGCTGATGAGTGTGGCTCCGTCGTTGTCCTCAATTTGCTTGACGCGGTAAATTTTCTGAAGAATCAAATCAGTAAGTGAACTTACACGCATATCGCGCCAAGCTTCACCATAATCGTGATTCTTCTTTTGCATTAATTCTGTCGCTTCCTGAGCGTACTTATCATAAAGTTCTGTTGCCATTTCAGCCGGAAGTTCCAATTCTTTTAAATCTTTCTCTCTCAACTGAATAATTGCCATGATGCAATAATTGACAATCGCTACGAACTCGTATTCGATGTTCTCTCCGACCTTATTTTCCCCGGTTTCCTGAACGGTACGAATGCGTTGTGCCTTGATAAACAATTGGTCCGTTAATGAACTTGGACGCAAGATCCTCCAGGCAGTACCATAGTCCTTCGTTTTCTTTGTGAAAATATCTCGACAAACATTGATTACATTTGCGTATTCGGTGTTCGTATTACTCATGAATTGACGTATGCAAAAATTAGGTGTTGAAGATACAATTTTTCGTAGGAAATCCAGCATTTCGGTGCGCGGCAAGCTACTCGATTTGCGGATTCCGAAAGTTATGGGAATTGTAAACACGACGCCGGATTCGTTCTATGCGGGCAGTACGGTGAATTCACAGGATGCTCTGCGTGAACGTGTTAATGATATGTTATTGTCTGGAGCGGACATTTTGGACATCGGTGGATACTCCTCCAGACCGGGTGCTGATGACGTTTCAATTCAGGAAGAAATTGATCGTGTTTGTCCGGCAATTGAGCAGATTGTACAAGATCACCCGGAAGCCGTTATCTCGATTGATACATTCCGATCGGAAGTGGCGGAAGAAGCCTTGAAAGCAGGTGCTGGAATCATCAATGACATCAGTGGATTTCGATATGATTCGTCTTTACCTCAGATTGCGGCAAAATACAAAGCTCCGTACATTTTGATGCACATGCGCGGCACACCGCAGACCATGCAAAGCCTTACGAATTATGAGAACATTTTTGCCGAGATAGCTGGTTATTTCTCCGCGAAGACTGAATTGCTGAGAAAGGCGGGAGTGAAAGATGTAATTCTCGATCCCGGATTTGGATTCGCAAAAACGCTGGAAGACAATCATCGATTACTACACAATCTGGATTACTTTCAACTGTTGGAATCTCCCATTTTAGTGGGAATCTCAAGAAAATCAATGGTCTACAAAAAACTGGACATTACACCCGAAGAATCCTTGAACGGAACCACAGCACTGAATACCGTAGCATTGTTGAAAGGGGCTTCTATTCTGCGCGTTCACGATGTAAAGGAAGCCAAACAGCTGGTTGATCTTTTGTTCTAATTGAACAATTTCTCGTTTAATTTTCTTTCCAGTCCGGAAACTCCCTGAAGTCCACCAGTGTGCAAGAAGACAATGCTTTCACCGTCGTATCGACCTTGCTTAATTTGGTTCCAAAGGGCAAACATCGCTTTTCCGGTATACACATGATCCAGTTTGATTTGATGTTTCTGATGGAAATCCCGGATGAATTGAATTAGATCGTCATCATATTTCGCGTAGCCACCAAAATGAAATGTATCCAACACCTCTGTTTTCGAGAGGAATTGGTCAATAGTTTCAGCATCAATTCCTGATTTTCCAAATAACTTTCGCATTTCTCCCAGACTGTCAAATCCTTTCAATACCGGAACAACCGAAATCTTTTGATGCTCCTCCAATCCCATCACCAAACCGCAACTTGTGGCAGTAGTTCCCTGCGCCACCACTATTCGATCGAAAGGTTCATTGATTTCCTTCACCAACTCCTGGCAGCCAATCATTCCCCAGTAATTCGCTCCACCTTCGGGAACAACGAATAAGTTCGGGAATTCATTCAATAATTCTTCATGATAATAGCGCTCGTCTCTAAGATGATACTCTTCCCGGGAAACAAAATGCAAATGCATTCCGAAATCATGACACCTCTTCAACGTTTCATTGCTGTCCGGATTTAATTCATCTCCACGTACCACTCCCACCGATTTCAATCCAGCTTTATGACAAGCTGCCGCCGTTGCCACCAAGTGATTGGAATAAGCGCCACCAAAGGTGAGAATCCCATCGTTCTTGTACTGCTGACACTGCAATACATTGTATTTCAACTTCCGCCATTTGTTACCGGAAACGTCCGAATCGATGAGGTCATCACGCTTCACTAGAAGAGAAACTCCATGTTCTTCCAGCAAAGAATCAGAAACGGGACTCAAAATGGAAAGCGATGTATCAAACAGATCGATCATGTGGCAAATATCATTTAATTTTGCATTTATGAGTGATGACATGAGTGGTTTTTCGAAGCGATCGAAACTGGAGGATGAAGATTACTACATGAGCCCGGAAGGATTCATCATCTTCACGGAAAAATACCACCTAAAACGAGGCTATTGTTGCAAATCTGGCTGTAAACACTGTCCTTACGGATTTGACAAGAAAACAGGCACGCTGAAAAAATAGGTTACTCTTCCCGAATTCCATTCTCAGGAAACTTTCCCTTGAATTTTGACAAAACACTTTTGATGTAGGCTATATCGGCATCTACATCGCCCGTTGGTTCGAAAAGGCTGTGGAATCCACCAATTTTCTTCTCGTAATCCATATATGCAATGTAGATGGGAACGTTGGCTTTCTGCGCGATGTAGTAAAAACCTTTCTTCCAATTCGGATTGTAACTCCGAGTACCTTCCGGTGTAAACGTTAAGAACAGAACTTCGTTCTCCTTGAAAAGCTGCACTGCGTAATCCGTCAGGTTATTATTCTTCTTGCGATCTACCGGGATTCCGCCCATGCGTTTCAGAAAAAATCCGAAAGGAAAAAAGAACGCTTCTTTCTTAATGAGAAATTTGGCTTTGACTCCATAATACTTGAATGCCAACCTACCGATAATAAAGTCCCAGTTGGACGTATGCGGCCCCACCACAATCACACATTTCTTGATGTTTTCTGGTGTTTTTTCGTCGATCTTCCATCCCATAAGACGCAACAAGAACCGGTAGAATTTTCTCATGAAGCAAAGGTATTCATTCTGCAAAAACTCTCCGTTGCCATTGACAGAAAAAGCCAGAGTAAAGAATTTCAATGGGTTGGAATCAAGCTAGTGTCGAATTCCCTATTTTTGAACTGTGAAGAAACTTTCTAAGCTGGGTCAAGCTCTTTCCATTATTGCACTGTTCGGTGCCATGTGGATCGTACATGCTGTTCTCGTATTCAGCTTCGAAGCTTCTGAAAACAACAACTCTGCTTACATTCCTGAAAATGCCACCAGCGTATATCGGTTGGATGGAAAAGTACTAACCAGAGAGTTGCTCGCTTCTTTGTTGATTAGTGAGGACAAAGATTTACAGGAGTTGACACAAGATAAAATTCCAACTACTTCGGAAGGAAAATTGAAACCTACGGGAATCTCATTTGATTCGGATATCATTTTATTTCGCCTCGAAGAAAACGGAACTCAGTTTTCAGGAATGCTTTTCAATCTTTGGGATAAAAGGGTGTTTAACAGAAACCTCCCAAAATACCTTGATGAGAATGGAGCCATCGCATCGACTGATGATGTAGGACTTGTTTTAATGCAGTTGGAAGGAGATTTATCAAATGATCAATTAAAGGAGCGAGCGAATAAAATGCTTTCCAAACAGACGTCATTTTTGCGACAACATCCTATCCCGGAAGGAAATTCTTTGATCTCACTTTGGTATCAGGAAGGCAATTCAGCTGTTACAGATATTGGTGTTAGTTTTCAGGATAATCAGCTACTGTTCAACGGGGAATTCGAATCAGAAAATGGCTTGAACTACAAGAATCTGGCAAAGTATAAAGGCGGATTTCACATTCATTCCAAATGGTTCCCTGAATTTTTGAATGTGCGGATTCAAGAAGGATTACAGACTTTAGGAATTGAAATCCCAGCGATTAAACAATTTTCACTGAACTATTTTGGAGCTACGATTGTCACCGAGCCCAGCATTGCGGGATTGCCCTATATGGCAGGCGCATTTGAATTCGAAGAAGCGGTAGTTGTAGATTCCATTTTTAAAGATTTTGAGCTGATTTCGAAAGACCAGACAACGAACGAGAGTGTTTACAATATTCTATCGATGAAGTACGCGATTACGCAGCAAAATGCCACCACTATTGCCATAAAATCGTTGGAAGGAACAAAACTTTCCAATGCTTCCTACTCTTCAGCAGCTGAGATTTCCGGTTCTCCAAGGCACTTGTTAAAAGTAGAAGGCGATCCTTTTATTCGTGGCATTCTGGTCTTTACGAATGAATTTAAATCTGTGAGTGCATTCATTAATGAAATTCAGAAATTGAACATTAAAATGACCCCGATTTCTGGAAATAAGTATCGCATTAAAGGAAAAATTGCTTTGAACGAAGACAAATGGCCGTTGAACGAACTGCTAAAGTTCCTGATTCGAAGTAATCTGATTCAATAAGTTCTGGAAATACGCTGGAGCAAGCGTCAATCGAGATCCGTACCACGAAAACATTTCTCCATCTACTAAAGCTACCTTTGCATCTGGGAACTCTTCCTGAAAATCTTTCAAATGTTTCTCCTTGAAGGGAAATGGTTCGGAACTAAGGAAAATTAAGTCCGGTGATTTGTTGGTTTCCTTGAATTCAGGATATCGATCTTCTTGCGCATAGTTCCGAAGTCCGCAACGACGCAACATATCGTCGATAAATGTGTTGGTTCCGGCACAATATCCTGGATCGTTCCAAATGAAATAGGCTACTGAAAGCTCTTCCTTGATATTTTCTGATACCCATTGCTCCAAATCATTGAAGCCTTTTTGAATTTCGGAGATCAGTTCTTCTGCCCGATCGACGGTGTCAGTCAACTCACCAACCCTGCGGATCATTTCAAGTGCATCTTCCAGATTGAAAATATCACTCATCCACACCGGAAATTGTTGTTCCAATGTTTCGATATCACTTTGCTCGTTTTCCTCCTTGTTTCCGATGATGAGATCTGGAGCAAGTTCCTGAACTTTCTCGAAATTGACCGATTTCGTCCCTCCTACCCGAGGTTTGTTTCGATACCACTCTTCCGGATGCAAACAAAATTTGGTAATGCCAACGACCTTTTCCTCCAAACCGAGGGCATGGAGCAATTCCGTTTGAGACGGTACCAAAGAAATGATTCGTTCCGGGGGATTCTCCAACCGGACTTCACGATTCATTTGATCCTGGAAGATCATTTTATGCAATAGCAGAAATTACGTCTTGACGGGTAACGATGTGGTACTGATCATCTTTCAATTCAACCAACACCGCTGAGTTATCCTTGTTGATCAACTTTGAAACTTCTTCCAAAGACGCATCAGCTTTCACGACTGGAAATGCAGGCTGCATGATAGAAGAAACCGGGACATCGCATAATGAAGGATCTTCTACCAACAATTGATATACTTTGGAATCATCCAATGACCCCACAAATTTCCCGTCTTTAACAACTGGAATTTGAGAGATGAAGTACTTGCGCATGTTGTCGATCGCATGAGACACTAATTGTTCACCGTAAACAGTAACCAACGGCTTATCCTCGTGCTTCTCCACTAGCGCTCCCGCAGTTTTGATTTCCTCATCAAGGAATCCACGATCGCGCATCCAATCGTCGTTGAACATCTTTCCAACATAACGACTACCATGATCATGGAACAATACCACAACTACATCGTCTTCAGTTAATTCGTCTTGTAATTGCAAAACACCTTTAATTGCTGAACCAGCCGAGTTTCCAACAAAAATTCCTTCTTCTTTAGCCAATCGACGTTGGTAAACAGCAGCATCTTTATCGGTTACTTTTTCGAATTTGTCAATAACGCTGAAGTCTACATTCTTCGGCAAAATATCTTCCCCGATTCCCTCTGTAATGTAAGGGTAGATTTCATTCTCATCAAAAATTCCTGTTTCGTGGTATTTTTTGAAAACGGAACCGTAAGTATCAATTCCCCAAATTTTGATGTTCGGGTTTTTCTCTTTCAAATATTTACCAACTCCTGAAATGGTTCCACCAGTTCCAACTCCGACTACAAAATGCGTGATTTTCCCTTCCGTTTGCTCCCAAATCTCAGGACCTGTAGTCAAATAGTGTGCTTTCGCGTTCGATGGATTATCGTATTGATTTACATACCATGAATTTGGAATCTCCGTTGCCAATCGCTTTGAAACCGAATAGTATGAACGTGGATCATCTGGCTCTACATTCGTTGGGCACACATGAACTTCAGCACCAACAGCACGAAGAATATCCATTTTCTCCTTACTCTGCTTATCGCTCAATACACAAATCAACTTGTAGCCTTTGATAATTGCCGTAAGCGCCAATCCCATTCCAGTATTTCCGGAAGTACCTTCAATAATGGTCCCTCCAGGCTTCAATCGACCGTCTGCTTCCGCATCTTCGATCATTTGCAAAGCCATTCGATCCTTTACGGAGTTTCCTGGGTTCGTTGTTTCTACTTTTGCAAGGATGGTTCCCTTTACATCTTTGGTGATTCTGTTGATTCGTACAAGAGGTGTATCACCAATAGTTTCAAGAATGTTATTGTATACTTTCATTCGGTTGGATTGTGAAGCAAAGTTAGGTATACCATTTCAATTCACGACCAATTTCGAATGCGGATTCGCTGTTTTTTTGAGATCAAAAAACGCCTTGCACTTTGAGTACTATCAGCGTGATGTATGTGATATAGGTAGAAAGCAGAATTGCTCCTTTCAATCGCCCAATCTTACTACCAATGGCGATCATTACAACCAGCATGAGTGCGATACCAATGACCCAAATCATGTCGTATTCAACAACTGATCGCTTTACAGGAATTGGCGTAACAATGGACGTGATTCCAATCACCACAAGAATATTGAAGATGTTCGATCCAATGAGGTTACCAATAGAAATATCCGTTTGTTTTCGATATGCGGCAACACATGAAGCAACCAGCTCTGGTGCTGAAGTACCGAATGCGACAACGGTAACTCCAATAATGCTTTTTCGTTGACTTGGTTCCATATCAGAAAGCAATACATCCGCAACCCCCACAGCGCCTTTGATAAACCATTCTGCCCCAAAATAAAGCCCTACAAACCCCACAAGCAAGAAGAACAATGCTCTCCAGTAAGATGGGTTTTTCATTTCCTCAGAAAAATCATCGTCCTCCCCTACAACGTTCTTCCTACGTGCATTTCTAATGAGCAAATACGTAAAAGCTATGATGATAGAAACCATCACAACGCCTTCAAACAAATCGAATTCAAGATCTCTACCAAAGAAGAAGAACATGAACGTCGCCCCGATCATCATGGGAAGATCTATTCTTTTCGTATTTCGATCTGCGACAACAGGAAAAATAAGCACGGTAACACCGAGAACCAGAGCGATGTTTGCAATATTTGAACCGACAACATTTCCGACGGCTATTTCCGCATTTCCCTGAACTGCACTGGTAAGACTCACCAAAAGCTCGGGTGCAGAAGTTCCAAATGCCACAACTGTCATCCCGACCACCAATGGAGAAATTTTCATTGCAGAGGAAAAACCTACGGCTCCTTTCACCAAATATTCACCTCCAAAAACCAGAACTCCCAGTCCTAATATCAACCAAATGTAATCCATTGTAGTGTTTAGAAATAAGCGTCGCGAACTTGCGATTCACTTCGCGCAAATATAGCTTTTTTGTAGGTACGTGAAATTCGACGTGGCAGAGTCTGATGGTATTCGATAAACATGAAAAGTGGGAGTTTTTTTCATCTTTGCGACTCTTCAAAAGTGTTCAGATTGATTTTTCTTGCATTGAGAGTGATGGATGGAATTGGTAGGGACCATGGGCTTTTCAAGCCAAATTAACGTTGAAATTCAAAAACCTTCAACGCAATAATGCGTTTTTGATCTTAACGAAATGCTAGGATTCTTCCCTTTAAATTCTTATTTTATAGTTAATAATTCCCCTTCCCAAAGCCCCCTCCTACCCCACGATTCCGTATTTTTACATCATGGATTTTCAACTCGTTTCGGAATTCGAACCAACAGGGGATCAACCCCAGGCAATCAAAGAATTAGTAGATGGAATTAACGATGGCGTAACCGATCAAACACTACTCGGAGTAACAGGTAGTGGAAAAACTTTCACGGTTGCAAATGTCATTCAGGAAATCAATCGACCTACCTTGATTTTGTCGCACAACAAGACCTTGGCAGCACAGCTCTATGGCGAATTCAAGCAATTCTTCCCAAATAACTCCGTCGAATACTTTGTTTCGTATTACGATTACTATCAACCGGAGGCATATTTGCCAGTGACCGGAACGTACATTGAAAAAGACCTTTCCATCAACGATGAAATTGAGAAATTGCGCCTTTCGGCAACATCAGCGCTGCTATCAGGAAGAAAAGATGTCATCGTTGTAGCTTCCGTTTCATGTATTTATGGAATTGGGAATCCGCAGGAATTTGAAAACAGCATCATGCACATTAAAAAAGGTGATGTTGTATCCAGAAATAAGTTTCTCTTCAAACTCGTCGAAAACCTTTATTCACGAGCCAATGACGAGTTCCAAAGAGGAATGTTTCGTGTGAAAGGAGACACAGTAGACGTTTATCTTGCATATGCTGATCATGCCATCCGATTCGAATTCTGGGGAGATGAAATTGAATCGATCAGTTCCATTGATCCGGTGAATAACAGTGTGATTGAACACCATGAAGACATTAGCGTCTATCCGGCAAACATTTTCGTTACAAGCCCGGAAACAACAAAAATGGCGATTGAGCTAATTGGTGAGGACCTCGAAATACAAGTTGCGAATTTCCGACAGGAAGGAAAAATTGAAGAAAGCGAACGTTTGAAAGAACGGGTTACATACGACCTCGAAATGATCCGAGAATTGGGATATTGCTCTGGAATTGAGAACTATTCTCGTTACTTTGATCGACGAGAGCCGGGACAGCGCCCCTTCTGCTTGCTGGATTACTTTCCAAACGATTTCCTCATGGTTATTGATGAAAGCCACGTGACAATTCCACAGGTTCGTGCCATGTACGGAGGCGATCGCGCCCGAAAAATCAATCTGGTTGACTTCGGATTCCGATTACCATCTGCTGTAGATAACCGCCCATTGCGATTCGAAGAGTTCGAAAGCATGTTGCATCAGGTAGTGTACGTTTCTGCAACACCGGCCGATTACGAAATGCAGAAATCGGAAGGAGTTTTGGTAGAGCAGGTTATTCGACCAACTGGTCTTTTGGACCCACTTATTGATGTACGTCCGAGTGCCAACCAGATTGACAACCTGATCGAAGAAATTCAAATCAGAATTGATCGGGACGAGCGAACGCTGGTAACCACATTGACCAAACGAATGGCGGAGGAACTGCAAAAATATCTGGATCGATTGGGGATTTTGTGTCGTTACATTCACTCTGATATTGACACTATTGAGCGGGTCGAAATATTGCGACAATTGCGATTGGGTGACTTCCATGTACTGATTGGTGTAAACCTCCTCCGTGAAGGTTTGGATTTACCGGAAGTTTCCCTGGTTGCCATTCTGGATGCTGATAAAGAAGGATTCCTTCGAAATGAAAGATCCCTTGTTCAAACAGTGGGTCGGGCTGCAAGAAACATCAATGGTGCTGTAATCATGTATGCAGATAGAATCACTGATTCCATGCGAAAAACAATCGACGAAACTGCTCGAAGAAGAGAAATTCAGGAGGCTTACAATAAGGAGCACGGAATAACTCCAACACCGTTGAAGAAATCGAAAGAAAAGATTTTGGAATCGACCAAAGTTGCGGATGGGGATGGACCTACCGATTACGCTTCAATCGCAACACCTTCAATTGCAGCAGATCCGGTTGTTCAGTACATGTCTACCGACCAATTGGAAAAATCCATCAAGTACACGAAAAAACAAATGGAAGAAGCGGCGAAATCGTTGGATTTCATTGAAGCTGCGCGTCTACGCGATGAATTGTTCGCACTTCAAAAACAGTTGGATCAAGTCAATAAAGGCGAAAAGAAATAATTGAAATGAATTACAAAACATTACTAGGTCAGTTGAGATTACTGGCCATTGCCGAAGGAATATCGTATTTACTCTTTGCAGTAACCGTTCCCCTGAAGTACATGTACGATATGGGAATGCCGAATCGCATTGTTGGAATGGCGCACGGTGTGCTATTCATCGCCTATTGCCTTTGGGTCGTTGTATACGGAAGAGAAGCAAAATGGAAGTTTAGCACCATTTTCTGGAGCTTACTTGCTTCGCTTTTACCCATTGGAACATTCATTGCTGATGCGAAGATTTTCAAGAAAGAAGAAGATACAGCAAAGGACAATTCGGTTAACTTCGATCAATAATTTTTGCCAGGGGCGCAAGTCGCATTACGGCATCAATATCTGCTTCAAGCGTGTCACTGGATGCGTAATACTTGCTCGTTCCTACAACATGATCGTTCGCAGCGGTCAACACAAAGTACAAATGATTATCAGGCGTACGTTTTTGATTGTAACGACTAGAAAATGAAGCTATGGTACGAATCGATTCTATGCCGTCTTCAGCCTCCTTTTTAGATTCATAGTTTCCGCTATCCAATATAGCTTCGTCCTCTTCGGTTTGAAGTGTAAAAGAGTAAAAACCCTCTTGACTTTTATTGAGAATAAAATATCCCATGTTTGGTGGTTCGTGGTATATCAAACGTAGTGAGAATTAAAGCAATAAACAATACGCATTTATACTTATTTTTTTGTTTTGGCTCGACGAATGGCTTAAATGCTCCCTACTAAACAGATTTTGTTACATTGAATTCTTAACAACTTTTTATTTCGAAAAAAAATCGAGTTCGAACAATTCAGTATTTTCGTCCCCATGGATCAAAGGAAACATATCGAAGTCTGCTTCACACCAAGTCAGTACGAATATTTTAAAGGAGAATATGATATCGTTGTAGTTATTGATGTTCTTCGCGCTACGTCAGCTATTTGCGCTGCTTTCGAAAACGGAATTAAGTCAATTATTCCGGTCGCAACAATTGAAGAAGCAAAAGAATATCAGAAAAAAGGATACCTGGTAGGTGCAGAACGTAAAGGTCAGATTGTTGAAGGATTTGACTTTGGAAACTCGCCATATTCTTACATGAAGGAAGAGTTGAAAGGCAAGGAAGTGGTACTTTCTACTACTAACGGAACCAAAGCGCTTTCCATTGCCAGCGATGCTCCAACTGTGGTTGTAGGGTCTTTGTTGAATTTAGATGCTTTGTGCCAATGGCTGGAGGAACAAAACAAAAATACCCTCTGTCTGTGTTCCGGTTGGCAGGATAAGTTCAACCTTGAAGATACAATCTGCGCCGGAGCCATTTCAGAATATCTTTTGGGGACTGGGAAATTTAGATCGGATGAAGATTCATCTATCGCCGCCAAATACCTCTACCTTTCTGCATGGGTGAACCCATTGGGTTATTTGAAATCCAGTTCACACAGAAGACGATTAAAAAACTTAAATTTAAACGACGATATCAAATACTGTCTCACTCCGAACCAAACGGATGTGATTCCGATATTAGAAGATGGCAAACTGGTTAAAATATAAATGGGTTCTTGTTCTGCTGCCGCTCATGTTTATAGGACAGAGCAGTATGCAGGAAGAAGGAGACTTCAAAAAACGTTGGGGCTTCTTCGGACATAAACGCATTAATAGAATTGCCGTTTTCACCTTACCTCCACCGATGTTCGGTTTTTACAAAGAACATCTGGAGTACATCACGGACCATGCTGTAGATCCTGATAAAAGACGATACGCCGTTGATGGTGAAGCACAACGTCACTACATTGATATCGATCATTACGTCGCTGAAGGAGAAGATCCTTTTGAAGTGGTTCCAAGAAGATGGAAAGATGCTGTCGCAAAATTCTCAGAAGACACCCTTCAAGCTTACGGAATTGTCCCATGGCACATCAAAGTGATGAAATTCAAGCTACAGAAGGCTTTCGAATCAAAAAACATTGACCTCATCCTCAAATATTCCGCGGATATTGGACATTACATCGGTGATGCGCATGTTCCTTTGCATACAACAGAAAACTACAACGGGCAATTGACCGGACAGAAAGGAATTCACGGTTTGTGGGAAAGCCGCCTGGTAGAATTAAACGCTGAAGATTACGACTATTTTATCGGTAAGGCCGAGTACATCGATGATATTGAAGCATTCATTTGGGAACGTGTAAAAGAATCCCATTTGGCGGTAGATTCAGTACTTCGCATTGAAAAGGAGTTAACGGAAGAATTCGATCCGGATGCCAAATACAGTTATGAAAAACGCGGAAATACGACTGTTCAAGTGTACTCGTATGAGTTTTCTCAGGAGTATCACAGACGAATGAATGGAATGGTTGAACGCCGATTACGCAAAGCCATTCTCGCGGTTGGTTCCATTTGGTATACTGCCTGGGTCGATGCGGGTCAACCGGATTTAACCGAACTCCAAAACAAAGAACCATCACCCGAGCTTGTCGAAGAGCTGCGGCAGCTAGATGCCCATTATCACGCCGGAGAGCATAAAGGACGTATTTGCGAATAAATTGAACGTTTCCCTTGAAGGTTTGTATTAACTGACATACAAACTTTTAATTATGAAATATTTGATCCTATTTTCATTGTTTTCAGTTGCTCTAACCACGAACGCTCAAGACAATGCACAGTCCAGTCCGGCTACCGACACCATTTTCCCAAACGCATCATACGTCAATTTTGATCGCTTTCTGGAATTAGCTCACGAAGTTCGAGATCATCGGGCTGAAAGATTGGTTTCATGGAACGATTTTCAACAAATGTCTCAAGAACCGAATACCATTATTCTGGACACACGCTCAAAAGCCATGTATGATGCCAAGCACATTAAGGGTGCCATACACCTGTGTTTCTCAGATTTCACCCTATTAAATCTTGCACGTTTGATCCCTGACACAAACACGCGTATCTTAATCTACTGTAACAACAATATTTTGGATGACGAATTGTTCTTCCCAACAAAATCTCTTAGTCCAATTGAAATGGAAACAATGAAATTGCAATCGCTTCCTAATGGACCAAAACAATTTCCATTAACCATGGCTTTAAACGTTCCTACATACATCAACCTGTATGGTTATGGTTACAAAAACGTATATGAGTTGGGAGATTTGGTATCTACTTTGTACTCAGAAATACAATTTGAAGGAACTGAAATCCTTGTGGAAGAAAGCAGGAAATAACCGAGCGAAAGATAGATTGGTAAATAAACCTCGCCAGACTTCTACCGCATCTTATTTCTTTTTCTTGCTTGATTTCGCCTGAGGATTAAAATCCAAACAGCGCTGAATCCAGAATTCCAAATCATCCTCACGATCGACTCCCTCGGGAGCTACGAACAAATAACCTTTCATGGGGCGTTTTGTAAAGTCCATCGGGCGCGCCCCATCTTTCTCAATCAACACTGGATATTGCTCCCCTCCTACGCGAGCCATAAAATCGTTCTTCACGATTCCGAAACACATTTTGTCGTCTATCATATAGCAAAGTCCTCCCATCATTTTTCTCGCTTCATGAGGGATCTTTTTCTCGCTTAAAATGCGGTCGATCCGTTCCTGTAGGTATTCGTCATATGCCATAATTTAAAACTACATTTTTTTGCCGTATTCCGTACTTTTACGGCAAATGCATTATTCATGATTGAAGCGCTCAACTTGCGAAAAGAATTCGTTCTAACGAGACAACAACGCAAGGAACTCAATACCACAGACAAAGTCGCAAAAGCGGTTAACGATGTCAGTTTTACGTGTCAACCCGGACGCGTATTTTCTCTTCTGGGACCAAATGGTGCTGGTAAAACGACAACATTGCGTATGCTTTCTACCATTTTTAAACCTACTTCTGGAAGTATCAAAATTGGAGGGGTTGACGCTGTTGCATATCCCCAGGAAGCACGTAAGAAAATTGGTTTTCTCACCGGATCTACTGGACTGTATGCCCGATTGACGCCAAATGAAGTATTGAAATATTTCGCCGATCTGTACCAGATTCCAAATGATGAGTTTGAGCAGCGCAAAGAGGAATTGTACACCTTGCTGGATATGCATGATTTTCAAGGAAAGCGTATCGGTAAGCTCTCTACGGGGATGAAGCAAAAGGTTTCGATTTCCAGAACGATGATTCACGATCCTGAAGTGGTCATTTTTGACGAACCCACAAGTGGATTGGATGTCATCACTGCCGAAAACATCATTGAACTCATCCGAAATTGTCGCACGCAAGGAAAAACCGTCATTTTCTCCAGCCACATCATGAGTGAAGTGGATTTGCTTTGTGACGACCTGGCAATCATCCACAAAGGAGAAATGTTGTTCAACGGAACCATGGATTCCTTCAAGCAAGAAATGCAAGCTGAAAATCTTACCGCAGAATTCATTCGAATAGTTAACGATCATCAAAACGCAACAACATGATTTTTACCATTTTCAAAAAAGAACTCAAAGACACGTTGCGCGATCGTCGTACTTTAATAATGATGTTGGTGATTCCGACGTTGGTCTTCCCTATCATTCTCAATATTTTCGTGGGCGTTTCGTCTTCATTCACCGAGGAGGCAGCCGAGAAGAAAGTAAACATTGGTTTTGTAGGAGCTCCGGATAATTACGTCACATCCAAACTGAACGCACTTCCAAAGGAATTGGGTGATCGGGAAATCATCATGTATGAAGATACCGCTGCTCTTTTCGAAGATATCCGGTCGGATTCCATTCAAATTGGATTGTACATGCCTTCCGATTTCGACCGCCACATGACACTGAAAGAACCGGCTCCGGTAACTGTTTATTTCAACGCCACGGATATGGGAATGCGTGATCGAGCTGAAGTCTATCTTAATTCGATTGAGACCCTGGCAAAAAAGGAACGCTATGCAGAAATGGATCTGAAGGAATCTGAACTAAGACCCATCGAGGTACAATATGAAAACGTTGCGTCAGGTAAAGAAATGATCGGAAAGTTGGCTGGAGGTATTCTTCCTTACATCTTCATCGCATTTGGATTTCTGGGGTGTATGTATCCTGCAATCGACTTATTTACGGGGGAGAAAGAACGCGGAACGATAGAAACCTTGCTCACCACGCCTGTACGTCGCTGGCAAATTCTATTCGGAAAAATGGGAGTTGTTATTCTTTCCGGACTTCTTGCATCTACCTGTGCCCTACTCGGATTGTTCTTGTCAATAGAGGTATTCGATCTGGTGAAAGACCCGCAGCTACTAAACATCATTCACGAAATTTTAAGCCCGACCTTCATATTAATGATGTACGGATTGCTCTTCCCATTAACCGTTTTCTTTGCGGGAACCATGATTCCAATTGCGGTGTATGCCAAAAGCTTCAAAGAGGCGCAAAGCATTATTACACCATTGAACATTGTCATGGTATTGCCAGCGATGGTAGGATTCTTCCCGGGGATTGAGTTGGATGCCATTACAGCGGCAATTCCAGTGGTCAATATCGTGCTTGCCACCAAAGAACTTATTGCTGGAACCTTGGATTTCAACTTGTTACTCATTAGTTTCGGAGTAATGATTGCGTTAGCCGTTTTAGCCGTGATTGTTTCCTACAAACGTTTCGATAAGGAAACCAACGTGATTATGTAATGGAATGATTTATGCAGTAATTCCAGCAATTCAAACACCTATGAAAAAGTTAATTCTTACCGGAATATTGGGATTGATAGGCTTTATAGCGCAATCTCAACAACTCACGACAGTATTTACAGATGATGTTTCCCGATGGACATACGAATCGTTTGATTTCCGAACGAGTTTTACCAACGACTGGGACAATTGGTCGTGTTCCGGAACAAATATCCGTACCGATTTCTCGGAAGATTGGGACCGCTGGACTATTGGAGATGTAACCTTGCGAACTGTTTTCAGTGATGACTGGGATCGCTGGGAAATTCAAGGTCATGGTAAAACCATCCAGGTACGCACTACATTTCATGATGATTATGAACGATGGGATATCTCAGGCGACGCCGATGGAACCATGCGAACAGTTTTTTACGAGAATTACGAACGTTGGAACATAGATGTTGAAATGGACGATTTGCACGAAGATTTGCAAATAGCGATTTTATTCGTTGCGATTTTCACCGCATTCCACCTGAACTAACAATAATTACGTCAGTCGCTTATTTACCAGAGAACTCTGGAAATCGCTCCAAAAAGACCTGATACAATCAGGGTTAACTTGATATTTTTCAACGAGTAAATCTACGGAGTCCCCTTTGAACAAGTCTTGAAACCAATCAGCTGTACAACCTGTAGGAATCGCAATTTCTCTTCTACGCACTTCAGATTCTAAAAACACCATCGATTGATCGTCGTTGATATGAAATCCGTATTTATGCACTGATTCAAGCGAATCAATAATTTTCTCAACATTGGTATTTTTTGCGAGGAATCCTCTTGCACCAAGAATCAAGCACTGCAACACAAAATTCCTTGAGTTGTGCATGCTCAGCATAATTGGCTTAACGTCCGGGTATCCCTTCTCCAACTCATTCAAAACCTCAATTCCGCTCATGTAAGGCATATCGAGATCCAATAACAAGACAGAAGGCCTGGACTTCTCCAAAGCATCCATGATTTGCATTCCATTTTGGGCTTCAAAAACCACTTCAAACTGAGGTTCAGAGCCAAGAATAGAAACCAGTCCTTTGCGCAGTAACTCATGGTCTTCTGCGATTGCAATTTTTATCGGTTGTTCCATTTATTCTGAAAACAGCATACTATTTTAACCCGAAGCGATTAGAAGTAGGTGGTTGCCAGTTAATACACTTTAACGGAGCATGCAAAATTCAATGCATGAAATTACAAACAAATGGTGAATTTTATTACGAATCCTTGATATTACAACAAGCAAAAAATCTCACAAAGCCCTGAACACCTGTATTTTACACGGATAGCTAAAAATGAAATTGGGTACATATCACCAATAAAATCCGTATTTATACGTAGCTGAGGAAATGGGCAAGTTGTGTACCCGGAATCGGATCAGCACCAAAAAGTTGGGAAGGATTTATCTACAGAGAACAAAACACCTCACTTCAAACAATCAAGGCTTTCATAAAATTCTTAAGGGAAGTACTTTCGTTTATACCGGAATTTATGTTCTCAAGAACCCGCGGACTTCCCCGAAGTCAGGATTAGAAAAAGGGATCTTTCGTGTGTTTTTTAAAAGCAGAAGTCCTGCCATCAAGGCAGGTGTACTGTTTCTGACGCGTCAGACCCTTTTAAATAAAAACACCGAAATATTACTTTTTCCCTGACGGCTTGGAAGTGCGCAAAAGCGATTTTTACTCAGGCGTATTAGTTTTCAATGGTCTTCATGAACTCGCAAGCTCGGTTGAATACTTTTTGTCGCGTTTGCCAAAAAGTATTGAAGCAGTTGAGAATTGTTTTGATCAGAGCTGTGTTGAGCTTGTCGCAGTCCCTAACGGAAGACAGAAAATGCAATCCATGTTTAATTCCCCCAATTTTGTACTTGCCCCTGAAATCAACAAAATGAAAAAAGCGAACCAAAATGATCCGCTTTTTGTTAAGTGCTCACGAGAGGAATCGAACCTCCACGTCATAAGACATACGCCCCTCAAGCGCACGCGTCTACCAGTTCCGCCACGTGAGCGTTTTCAATTAAGGACTGCAAATATAATCCATTGATACAGATATTTCAAAATCACTCAATATTTAAATGGTTCAATCCTCCACTTCTCAGAAACAATATGATGAACACTGAATATTCATCGACTAAATAGCTTCGGTCAGCTGCGGGTGTATTTCAGCTGTTCGCAATAGCCCTCAGCTTGCCTACCACTCATCATTTTTTATTCCTGAAATTCATCGGTTTTTCCGTAAATTGGGCATCTAAACAAACTGTACAATGCTAAAACTTTATTCAAAAGTGCTTCTGGCTCTCCTTATAGCCTGTGGAGCAAACGCGCAATTAAATCTTAGTCTCGTTGGACAATTAGATTATGAATCTGAATTCAATGGAACTCGTGGAGATTGTAGCGACATCTGGGGATATGTTGATCCTTCAGGTCATGAATACGCAATCGTTGGAAATCAAAATGGGACATCCATTGTTGATATCACAACAGATCCAACAAACCCAACGGAAATTTTCTTCTCACCAGGTGCTACAACCATTTGGAGAGATATGAAGGTTTACGGAACAACTGCGTATATCACCAACGAAGGAGGAAACGGACTTAAAATTATTGATTTGAGCAATCTTCCCGGACCAATTACAGCCGGAGATGTATATCAATTCACTGGAACCAACTTCCCATTTACGACAGCTCACAACATCTTCATTGATATCCCTGCAGGACGCGCTTATATTACAGGCGGAAATTACGGTCAGGGAGGAGCAATCATCCTTGATTTAACACAAGATGAGTTGAACCCTGTTGAACTGGGAGTTTACGACGATTATTACATGCACGACATTTATGTTCGTAACGATACACTTTGGGGCGGTGCCATTAACGACGGATTCTTCACAGTAGCCGATGTTTCTAACCCAGCCAATTGTACTACTATGGCTACACAAAATACGCCAAGTACTTTCGCCCACAACGTTTGGCTTTCAGATGACGGAAATGTACTCTACACAACAGACGAAGTGGAAGATGCATACATTGCAGCTTATGACGTATCTGACCTCAATAACATTGTAGAGTTAGATCGAATTCAGTCTAGCCCGGGTCAGAATGTAATTCCGCACAATGTTTTCGTATACGATACAGACTTTCTCGTAACCTCTTACTACCGCGATGGTGTAACTATTCATGATTGCTCGAACCCAGGCAATCTGGTAGAAGTAGGATTCTATGATACATCTCCTGGTTTTTCAGGCGGTGGATTTAATGGATGTTGGGGAGTTTATCCTTACCTACCTTCCGGATATGTTATCGCAAGCGATATTGAAAATGGTTGTTTTGTACTGAATCCTACATATACAGCAGCTTCATTTCTTGAAGGAAACATTACGGATGCATCAACAACCAATCCTATAAACAACGCAACTGTAGACATTACGGCTGCTAGCATTGTGGACAATTCAGACATATCGGGTGATTACCAGACAGGTGTTGCTGCAGCTGGAACGTACGATGTTACCTATTCAAAATTGGGCTATGTATCTCAGACGATCACTGGTATTACATTGACGAGCGGACAAACAACGATTCAGGATGTACAATTGGTTCCGCAAATCACATTTACACTAGAAGGAGTTGTGGAAGATGATAACGGAAATCCAATTCCAAATGCTCAGGTAGTTATTAGCAATTCACAACAAACGTTGACCACAACGACCAATGGATTGGGTGAATTCGAATTTCAGGGATTCCTTTCTGATGTCTACGACGTGACTATTGGTGTTTGGGGACACCACACTATTTGTTTGACCGGACAACTTCTGGATTCGAACGGTGGACCATACACATACGTTTTGGAAGAAGGATATTCAGACTATTTCGATCTTGATTTAGGATGGACCGTTTCAGGTAACCCACAAACTGGAGATTGGGAACGTGGAGTACCAAACGGAACTACGTATCAAAACCAGGCGTCAAATCCTGGAATTGACTCAGACGATTGCGGAAACATGGCATACGTAACTGGAAATGGCGGAGGTCAAGCCGGAAGCGATGACATCGACGATGGAGAAACAGTATTGACTTCTCCTATCATTGACTTATCGACATATCAGGATCCGTACATGTCGTTTGAGCGTTGGTTCTTCAATGATGGAGGTCAAGGTGGAGCACCGAACGATTCTATCGTAATTGAACTTTCGAACGGAACGCAATCAGCAGTAATCGACTTTGCGATCTTCAACGATCCTCAAGCGAGCGAATGGGCATTTAAAGAAGTTCGAGTTACCGATTATGTTCCATTAACTGCGTTCATGCAGGTGAAAGTTCGCGCTATGGACATCAACGGTGGACACCTTGCTGAAGGTGGTTTCGATAATTTCTTTGTGCGTGATTCCATCATCGATGTGACAACTATTTCTGAAATTCCATTGAACGATGTAACGGTATATCCGAATCCGTTCACGAATGAAATTAATATTAGCTGGAACAGTGATTACAACGATGTAGTTGTAACGCTTATCGAACCAGCTACGGGTCGCATTGTAATGAAAGAAGCATTATCAGAAAACAACAAATTGACATTGGAAAATTCCCTTGCAAAAGGAGTTTACATGCTTCAATTGACATCCAACGATCAGCTCGTAGCCACCAAACGAGTCGTAAAGATGTAACTCCAATACGAATTAAATTAAAGCCACCGCATCTTGATGTTAGGTGGCTTTTTTTATTGAATGAATTCAGTATTTGTGATTCAACATTCATGATTCAACATTCATGATTCAACATTCATGATTCATAATTCATAATTCAACATTCATGATTCATAATTCATAATTCATAATTTACTACTTAAATAAATGTATACTATTTTTTACATTAAGAATATTTTTATTTACTTTGTGTCATAAATAATTAACCATTAGTCAATTTAAACGTACAAAAATGTCTATTCAAGAGAAAAAAGCTGTATTCAACTTAATCACCACCATTCTGTTTATGGGAGGCTATGTTCTTTACACCTTCGGGATTTATGGGGATGTTAATCTTCCAAAGATTCACGAACCATCGTTCTGGGGAGAATTCATGCTCATCATGATGGGAGTTACCATCGTATTGAAAATCGTTTCTTACATCATTTTCTATATGATTATGTCGAAAGTTCACAAAGACGAAGACCCGGAATTTGAAGATGATTACGACAAACAAATCGAAATGCGCTCCGACAGGAACAGTCACCACTTGTTCATGATGGGATTCATTGGAAGTTTGATACCACTTGCCATGGGACAATCAATCGCAAATATGTTTATCATTCTACTTTCGGCTGGATTGCTATCAAGTTTGGTGTCTGACCTGTCCAAATTGTACTACTACAAAAACGGAATTTAATCATGAGTAAAGAACACATTACGAACAATATACGTACATTACGGTTCTTCAAGGATGAGATGACTCAGCAAGAGTTGGCCGAATCCGTTGGAGTGACAAGACAGACCATTGTAGCAATTGAAAAAGGCAAGTACTCCCCTACTTTGGAGATTGCATTTCGAATGGCGCACGTCTTCGATGTTCCACTGGAAAAGGTATTCTCTTACGACGCTGAGAAAGATCAATTCAAAAAACGAAAGAAAAAGAAATGCTGATGCCACGCCATATTCACATATTTCGTACAGTGCTTCATAATAACGAATCAATTACCTCGTTGACGGAAGCGATGAGCCAACACCCAGGGATTTCCCGCTGGCACCTGGATCTGGAAGATATCGACAATGTCTTAAAAGTGGAAACGGATTCACTCTCCGAAGCCCATATCATTTCCCTGGTAGAAGAAAGAAAAATCACTTGCGAAGCTCTTCCTGATTGAACGCTTTTGGATCGTTTTTGTATCTTTCCGGTACAAGCTCAACCTTCGATCTATGATGCGTTTTCTGACAGCAATTGCACTTTGTTTTTTTCTGACTCCAGATAGTTCCTATTCTCAGGACACTTCCTTTCAGATCATCGGAATTTGGCAGGAAAACATGCCTATGATTGCTTCGGGATGGGCCACCAACTATCAATTTTTCGAAGATGGTCGTGTGAACTACAACCACAACCAAATGGATTGCGGAGATAGTCTGATCACCGAATCGGGCACGTATAAATTCAAAAAGGGCGTTGTCAAAATCAAGATAAATTCCCTGACCTATATTTCAGGTGGAGAATTGCAGAAAGCAACGGGTTCATGTGGCTCGGAATACGAAATCGTCGGGGGTGAAATTACCACCAAAAAGTACCGCAGAAAGATCAAATTCAAGATAACTCAGGCAGACCCACTACCAGATTACGATTATCTCGATAGAATTGTCATTGACGGAGTAAGTTGGTTCCGAATGGCGCACAATCCTGAAGATTATTAATAAGATCATTCCAATCGACTATTCGTATATTTAAGCAATGGAATACACGGAAATCCTCATAAACATTCGAAAAATGGTGCGCTCCATCAATGTGGAGAGTAAAAGAATCCAAAAAGAACATGGATTGAGCATCCCACAATATTTGTGTTTGAATTACCTGAGCGCTCAGGAAGATTATCGCTCCACCGCCAAGGACATCGGACTTCATTTGAAACTAAATCCGAGCACCATTACGGGGATCATTTCACGATTGGAACTGAAAGGATATTTAGCCAAATTGCCCAACAAAGGTGATCGAAGATCGGTGTACATCTACCTAACGGCACTTGGTGAAAAAGCGATCAATGCGGTTCCCGGAATACTCCATGAAAAACTGGAGGCGAAGTTGAAAAAACTCGACGAATCCGAGCTACAAAACCTTCAAGATTCCCTCTCTCGTTTGGTTGAATTTATGGAAGTGGATGACTTCGATGCTGCTCCAATGCTTACCACTGAGGTGAAAATTCCACCTTCGAACGAAACCATGGATTAAATTGCGGTATCTGGATAAAGCGCGCGAAGACATGAAGAAAGCTGAAAGTTTGGGTCAGAAGGATGCCAGTAGTTACCTAATGAATTACTGCAACTAGTTCCGTTCTATAAAGGACTGTATCGCTTTTGCGCAAGCATCCGCTGAAGTATCACATTTTCGGAACCACAATTCCGGTTCGATCAACTCTAGCTCTCCCAGAACAAGTTCATCCTGATTGCTCCAGAACACATCTACGCGAGCGTAAACAGGCAATTCAGGACATTGAGCCAATGCGTATTCGGCGAATTCTATTTCTTCTTCAGAAGGGTAGTATTCGTGCAAAGTTCCTCCAAAATCATCCTGAACACGGAAATCACCCGGTTTTGCCTTCTTAAGAATTGCATGGCTGAATTTACCTCCGAAAAGCATGTACGATACTTCTCCCTTTGATGTAATTTGCTCCTGATATTCTTGAAGCATCATGCTCTCATCAGCGATCAACTCTGAAAAAATTGCTTCATACTCCGAGGCATTCTCAGCATCGAACTTATACGTATGACGCGCAGCACCGGAAACAGCAGGTTTCAAAATCAGCTTGCTCCAGCCGGACTTTTGGACAACCGTATCCAATGACTCCTCAAATCTTTTTTCCAAATAAATAGTCGCCGGGATTCGAACTCCCTTTCCTTCCATCTCAACGAGGTATCGCTTATCCAGATTCCAGAAAATCAACTCTCGAGAATTGATCAATTTCGTTTGAGTCTGAACTTCATCCAACCATTTCGAAAATTCCGGAAATCGCTCAAAATAATCCCAGGTGGTGCGGAAAACAACAAATTTAGTCGTGTTCCAATCCATGTTTGAATCGTCCCAATTCGTACGATAAACTTTCATTCCCAGGCGCTCGCAAGCCTCTGCCAACATTCGATCTTCGTCAAGCACATTTTGCGTGTATACGTCTATTTCTTTGGGGTTCACATACCGGCGATCCGTAAGGATGGTTAAATCGTATTGCATGATTAAAATTTTCAGGACGAATGTAAGAAATGAAGAAGAACAAAGATTAAAAGAATAAAGATCAAAGAACAAAGAGGAAAAGATGAAAAGATGAAAGATGAAAGATGTTCGATCTATAATAGATTGATGTATTGGAAAGATTAGACAAATGAGATTGTTTCAGCAATCCAATTTTTCCAATGTACCTAATTCGTCTTTTGTCTTCAAGTCTTTTATCCTTTCTCTCCAAGTCTTTTGTCTTATTTGCATTACCTTTGCCTCCCATAAATTATATCCATGAGCAACATTGCCGAAATCGAAAAACGCCGCACCTTTGGTATTATTTCTCACCCGGATGCCGGGAAGACAACGCTTACGGAAAAGCTTTTGCTTTTTGGTGGAGCGATTCAAAGTGCAGGAGCCGTAAAGAACAACAAGATCAAGAAAACGGCTACTTCGGATTTCATGGAAATTGAGAAACAACGTGGGATTTCCGTTGCTACATCCGTAATGGCATTCCATTACTCAGGAAAGCAAATCAACATTCTGGATACGCCCGGTCACAAGGATTTTGCTGAAGATACATTCCGAACCTTGACGGCGGTGGACAGTGTTATCCTCGTGGTGGACGTTGCAAACGGTGTGGAGGCGCAGACAGAGCGACTGATGGAAGTTTGTCGTATGCGAAATACACCAGTAATCATCTTTGTGAACAAATTGGACCGCGATGGTAAGGAATCCTTTGATTTGTTGGATGAGCTGGAATCGAAACTTAATATTCGTGTGCGTCCGCTTACATGGCCAATTGGAATGGGAGATCGATTCAAAGGAGTTTACAATTTGTACCGCGAGAACTTGAATTTATTCCAGGCAAATAAAACGGGGATTTCCGATGAAATTGTTCCGATTCAGGATTTAAGCGATCCACAATTGGATGAATTAATCGGAGAAGAACCGGCGGCTGAATTGCGCGAAGAAGTAGAGATGATTGAAGGTGTGTACGACGTATTCAATCAGGAGGAATACCTTGCTGGAGAACTGGCTCCAGTATTCTTTGGTTCTGCAATGAACAACTTCGGGGTGCAGGAGCTATTGGATACCTTCTGTGAAATCTCCCCTGCTCCACGAGGAAGAGATACAGATGTTCGCAAAATCGAACCAACTGATTCCAAGTTCTCTGGATTTGTGTTTAAAATTCACGCCAACCTCGATCCAAAGCACCGAGATAGAATCGCCTTCTTGCGCATCGTTTCAGGAAAATTTCAGCGCAATACTTTCTATAAACATGTACGCCTCGACAAGAAGATAAAGTTTCCGAACCCTACGTCGTTCATGGCACAAGACAAAAGCGTCATCGACGAGGCATATCCGGGAGATGTAATTGGTTTATACGATTCGGGGAACTTCAAAATTGGTGATACGCTGAATGAAGGCGAGAATTTCATGTTTAAGGGAATCCCAAGCTTTTCACCGGAAATGTTTATGGAGTTGGAAAACCTGGAGCCAATGAAATCCAAGCAATTGGACAAAGGAATTCGCCAGTTAATGGATGAAGGTGTAGCCCAATTATTCATCCAACAGCCCGGAAACAGAAAGATTGTAGGAACCGTTGGACAACTTCAGTTTGAAGTAATTAATTATCGTTTGGAGCACGAATATGGAGCGAAATGTCGCTTTGTACCGAAGAACTTCTTCAAAGCTTGTTGGATCACTACTGACAATGAAAAGCAACTAGAAGATTTCAAACGCGCCAAAACACGCTACATCGCCAAAGACAAAGAAGACAATCTGGTATTCCTCGCTGAGACTCAATTCCTTCTGACGATGGCAGAACAGGATTACCCGGATATTACCTTCCACAAAACATCCGAATTTAAGCTGGAGCAGGTCTGATAATTCTCATGATATTCTTGTGCTTTCCTGGTTGACAAAACGCCCTGGGCATCTTGCCCTAAATGAAAGCAACTCTACTAATTTGCGAAATGCGCAAATGAGGAATCTTGCTTTGCGAAATTGAGTACTTTGCACCCAAGCCAAACACATAGTTTTACACCAAAATTACGTCATGAAAACATTATTATTCTCGCTACTAATTATATTGACTTACGGAGCTGCATTTGCTCAGGAGGACTCGACCACCGTTGTTGAAGACTCTACGATTTATCGCATCGTTAAAACTGACGGTCAGGAACTTGTTGGGCAAATCATTTCTCAAGATGCCCGCGAAATTCTGCTAAGAACATCAGATGGTCGCGAGTTTTACGTTCCACAACACGTAATTAAAGAAATTATAGAGGTTGATAAGACCAACTACAACAACCGAGGTCAATATGTGGGCGATGATCCATTTGCTACTCGCTATTTTATTACAACGAACGGATTGCCCATTAAAAAAGGCGAGCACTACGTCCAATGGAATTTATTCGGTCCGGATTTCCAATTTGGATTGGGCAATAATTTTGGCGTGGGAATCATGACCTCATGGATTGGTATGCCGATAATTGGTACTGTTAAGAAATCCTGGGAACTTGGAGAGAAAACGCAATTCGCCGTTGGTGGATTGGTCGGAACGGGAACCTGGATTGCTCCTGATTGGGGAGGTGCACTTCCTTTTGCCACACTTTCTTTCGGAAGCAGAAAAAGTAATATTGCAATCTCTGGAGGTTACGGTGCTGTTTGGTACGGAAGTGGTCCTTCTGGTCGCGCTTTGGCTAGTGTTGCGGGGATGGTAAAAATTGCTCCGGAAGTGAGTTTGGTATTCGATTCCTTCATTTTATTACCCGGTCAAATGGAGACAGTAACCGAATCGGTTTGGGACGAAAATCAAAATGACGTCGTTGAACAAACCGTACAGCGAAGAGACCCGGCATTGGCATTATTAATTCCAGGTATTCGTTGGCATTCCAGTCAACGCAGCGCATTTCAATTCGGATTCACTGCAGTTGCGGCCCAAGGCGAATTCTTCCCAATACCAATTCCAATGGTGCAGTGGTACAGAACACTTAAGAAATAATTCCTAACCATATATCCGCAGAGACGTGCCTGTTGTTTCCAAATCAATATGCGTCTTTGTGGATTATTACATTTAACCTGGGAAAAAACTGCCTCCCTATTTTGGTGATTTTCTATTTAATGGCAAAACGAACATTGAGCAAGAGAAAGTAGTACGCTGAGCTTGTCGAAGTGCACTACTTTCGATCTCCCGAAATGTGAATAATGAACATATTATATTGCATTTAACTTCGTTGCTGCTTCGCGGTCGACTACGCTCAATGCGCTATTCCTCGTAATTTTCGAAAAATCATCGGCTCTTGCCCATATCTAGGCAATCCCCCTATTTTCGGGTCAGGTAGTTCTGAATGAACAAGGAATTCACCTTTCGGATGCGATCGGAGTCCTCCATAAACTTCGACATCACACTGATAGATGTAAAGTGCATAATGAGCACATCGGCAAGAACCTCGGCATCAATGTGCCATGGATCCCTATTGATATAGTCTGCCAGAAGTTTCTTAACAGACGCATTGTGCATTTGAAAATGTGGTCGTAACTTCTCTTCTTTTGACAATTCTACACTGGAATTTGCCATGAAACACCCGTTTCCTTCCATTTTTTCCAGCATTAATTTCGTGTGGTTATTCACTAGATGTCGCAAACCTTCAATTGGATCATCAAAGCTTTCTATAATGGTTTCCATTTGAACAATTCCATCAGAACTATATCTGGAGAGACAGCGATCGAACAATTGTTGCTTGCTGCCAAAAGTATCGTAAAAACTACCCTTACCAATTTCCAAATGACGTGTTAAATCCGTCAGAGATGTGGCTTCATATCCCTTCGTCCAAAAAAGCTGCTGTGCTTTCAAAAGCGCCTGTTCTTCATCAAATAATTTCACTCTTGGCATACCTCAAAGATAAAAAAAATAAATACTGTACCGTTCAGTCCAAAACAAAACATATATTTGACCAATCGGTACAAATAAAAATAATTGGTTATGAATAAGACAGTATTAATCACTGGAGCAAACGCAGGAGTTGGAAAAGAAACTGCACGCCAACTTGCTGCTCAAAAAGAAATCGAGCGCATATACCTTGCCTGTAGAAACCCACAGAAAGCCGAAGCAGCAAAGCGCGAATTGGAACAACAGACGGGAAGAAAGATCTTTGAGATTGTCCTGATGGACATGACGGATCAGGATTCGGTGAAGAAGTTGGTAAGCCACTTGCAAGAACCTATCGATGCATTAGTTATGAACGCCGGAGGTATGGGCGGGAACAACCCGGATAAACTTAAATCTTCTGGAATGAATGCCATTTCTGCCCAAAATCTTCTGGGACATAAAGTTCTTATGGATGAATTGCTGAGCCAGAATAAACTGAACAATGTAGCCATGTTTGCAAGTTCTGAGGCTGCTCGTGGAATCAAGAAAATGAGCATTCCTGAACCATCGTTGAAGTCAAATTCCACAGAAGAAATGATCTCTGTATTGAACGGACAGTTCTTTGATAAAAAATTCGATGCTTTTGCGTCTTACGGCATGGTGAAATACATCGGAACGCTTTGGATGTCGTCTTTGGCGCGAAAACACCCGAACATTCGATTCGTTTCGGTTAGTCCGGGAGCAACTCAAGGAACAAGTATCACGAACAGTATTAGTGGATTCGCGAAATTCATGTTCAAATACATTATGATGCCAATTGTAATGCCATTAAGAGGTATGGCGCACAAGGTAGATAAAGGAGCGAAACGCTACGTGGATGCTGTGAATTCAACACGTTACGAGACCGGAAGGTTTTACGCTAGCGCTGAATCAAAAGTAATTGGGGATCTTGTCGATCAGGCTCCGATCTACAAACCACTTACAAACGAGACATACCAGGATAACGCTGCTGCAGCGCTTTCACATTTCGCATAAATTTGTTTAGTTAGTTTGGAAACGGTTCGATTCACGTCGGACCGTTTTTTGTGAATGAAACTCAGGATTCGGCCAATTCTTTTACATCGGCCATGTACAGACTTCGAATTAGACCATCTGCCAATCCTACTTTTGGAACAATCATTTCTTTGATGCCTCCCTGACGCATGGCACGCAAGTAGATTCTTCCACCGTGCAAAATCACATCGGCGCGATCGGGTTTGATATCCATGGTATTCACCATTTCTTCCTGGGTGAAGCCAGATAGATACTCCAACTTTGCTTCTATTTCGTCATCCGATAGGTTCTCCCAATCGGAATGACCGCAAAGCTTGTACAATTTATTGATGTTTCCACCTGTTCCAACCGCGTAGTGTGGTGCGTATTCTTTTACTTTCTTTTGAATCCAGGAATCGAATTTTGACCAGCTTTCTTCGTTTTGAATTCCTTCTTTCAATCGAACGGTTCCTAAATTGAATGATTTCCATGCAACACGTTCTCCCTTAACAAAGAAATTGATCTCTGTACTACCACCTCCGACGTCAATGAGCATGTAGCTTTCATTGTTTCGGATTTTTCCGGTATTCAGAATTCCCTCATACAAGATTTTCGCTTCTTCCTCGCCCGCAATAATCTCAATGTTGACTCCGGTCTTTTCCAGGATCTCCTTGATAATTTCCTTACCATTCTCTGAATCGCGCATGGCAGAAGTAGCTGTAGCACGATATCCGCGAACTTCGAAAATCGTTGATAGGTAATTAAAGGAATGTGCCATTTGGATGAGTTGCTGACGCTTCTTTTCACTAATTCTTCCATGAACAAAAGCATCTTCCCCTAAGCGCACGGGCAATCGAACCAAAGACAGCTTTTTAAACGACACTCCCTCAGGACGCTCGTATACCTCTTCAAAAAGCATCCGTATAGCGTTCGATCCAATATCGATGGCAGCGTATCTTTGCATATCACAATATTACAAGTTCTTCTTACTGGAACGAGGCAAATCTGGCGGAATCTTTCAACAAATGATTAACATTATGAAGAGATGAAAGACTTATATCTTTACGTCCAGAACCTCCCCTTTCATTTTCGCGGCATACATTTTATGCGTTACTTCCTGAGAACGAATCTTTTCAATGCCACCTTCTTTGTAAACGTTCGTATCTTGGTCCTGGTCGATAATGCGTGCTTTCTGATTGTCGTTCAATTGGAACTCCAGCGTCTTGCGAATTTCTGCCTTAATTCCATCGTCGTAAATAGGAGCAGCAACCTCAACGCGTCGATCCAGGTTTCGTCCCATCCAATCGGCAGAACTGATGTACATAATCTCATCACCTTCATTTCCAAACACCAAAACGCGTGTATGTTCAAGGTAGCGGTCCAAAATACTCACTACCTCAATGTTATCACTCACGCCCTCAATACCTGGAATAAGACAGCAGATTCCACGAATGATCATCTGGATTTTTACTCCTGCCTGACTCGCTTTGTACAGCTTTTCGATCATTTCTTCATCAACAAGATTGTTGAGCTTGATAATGATATATGCTTCTTTACCGACACGTGCGTTCCGCATTTCTGTTTCGATCAAATCGGTCAGTTTACGACGCACATTGAACGGTGATACGATTAGGTTTCGGTAAATGCCACGCTTGTAATTTGCGTTGAAGAAATCGAATACTTTGTACACCTCTTTGGAGATACGCGGATCGGAAGTCCAAAGGGAAACATCCGTGTATAAACGCGCTGTTTTCTCATGGAAGTTACCAGTTCCAACGTGAGCAAAATACTGAATGGTTTCCTTCTTTTTTCTTGTGATTACAATCAACTTACAGTGTACCTTCAATCCTTCCACACCGAAGATTACACGAACTCCATTCTCCTGAAGTTTCTTGGAGATCAGAATATTATGCTCTTCATCGAAACGTGCGTGCAACTCAACTATTGCAGTAACGCGTTTACCATTTTTCGAGGCATTGATCAGCGCATTCACAATATTTGAATTGGATGCAACGCGATACATATTGATTTTAATCTCCTGTACCGCCGGATCAATAGCTGCTTCTCTTAGAATATCAATCGTGTGACTGAAGGACTGGAATGGATAATTCAGCATGATATCCTTCTGCGACAATACTTCCAGTAAGCTTTCTTTATTTGTTAACTCCGGGTGACGTGAAGGCGTCCACTTTTCGTAGCAATGTTCTTTCAATCCAAAATCTGGGAAGCCCATGAAATCGCGGAGGTTGTGATAACGTCCACTCGGAATGATATTTCCTTTTAACTTCAATTTCTTGATCAGGAAATTCAATAAGTCCATTGGCATGTGCTTGTCATGAACGAATCGAACGGGTTGGGCTTTCTTTCGATTGTTTACACTCTTCGAAAGCTTTTCCAATACTGATTCATCGATATCCTCATCAATATCCAACTCGGCATCTCGCGTCATACGCATCGCATACGCTTTGATGTGTTTGTATGGAAATATTTTGAATACTTGAGAGAGCCCCAACCGGATAACATCATCAAGGAACATTACATAATGCTGACCGTCGACTTCCGGCAGTACCAGGAAACGTGGTAGAATACGCGAAGGAATCTCAATCAGTGCGTAGTTCACTTCATCGTTTTCCATTTCCATTCGTACGGCTAAATACGAAGATTTATCTGTAAGTGCCGGAGCCGATCTTTTGGATAACATCAACGGAACCAATGCCGGTCGCACTTTCTCCTTAAAGTATCCAAGAACGAATTCCATTTGTTCCGGGGTAAGGGTCTTATTATCTACGAGGTGTACTCCCGCTTTTCCAAGAGAATAGGAAAGCGACTTGTACGTTTTCAGGAATCGAGATTCTTGTTGAACCACTTTGTCTGAAATCTGTTGTAATAATTCTTCAGGATCATTGTACAGTTTGCTTCTTGCCTTCTTCCCAAGTTCCATCATTCGACTAACAGAGGCCACGCGAACACGGAAAAACTCATCACGGTTATTGGAGAAAATCCCCATGAACCGTACACGTTCAATCAACGGATTGTTCTCATCCATGGCTTCCTGCAACACGCGATCGTTAAACGCTAGCCAACTTAATTCTCTGTTCTGTATTAATTGATCTTCCATCCCCATTTGGTCAAAGAAACGAACCAAAACGATCCGTTATGTTACTCCTTTTTTAAAAGTTTGTGAACTACCTACGAAGGTACGCAATTAGCGGGTTTAGAGCTTCAAATCTTGCGGGAAATTCTCCAGATATGTCAGCTTCCCCGTTACAAGATTGATGTGCGCATAAATATGCTGAATTCCATTGGTCATCATAAGGTATTCGACCTGTAGCGTGTGATTGTATGCGGCAATTTGTCGGAACACGGCTTCTGTGAGCTGAACATCGGTGGCTTTGCATTCTGCAATGAACTTTGGTTTTTGATCTTTACCGTACACCACGATATCGGCACGTTTCGAACGTTCATTGTATTTCAGACTTACCTCCGAGGCAATCAAACCTTTCGGAACACCCTTTTCCATCAGATAGTGCAAAACGTGTTGGCGCACCCATTCTTCGGGCGTTAAAACCAGTTCTTTCCGGCGGATAAGGCAATCTACGTACACCACGTCCTCTTTTCGTTTGAGTTGCAGAGGAGCTTTGGGAAGATTCAATGGCGTCAATTGCATAGTCAAAGGTATCAAGAATTACTATGTTTGTGCTGAACGATACCTATGAAAGGAAAATTAATAGTGCTTCTGTCTTGTGTTTTGCTCAGTCTGGATGGATTGAGTCAAAATGCCGATTCCACCAAATGGGAAGCCGGAGCAACGCTGAACCGGTTTGTACCGGATAGAGACAATGAAAATCTACCCTACTTTTTCTCTGGATCGATGCGTTACAATTTCAAAAGAACAACAAAGTTCGATCACCTGTTAAATGTTCGAGTGGCCGGAAATTACAACAAACAGGTTTCCATCAAGCCCCTGATATCAAAGGTATATTTGTCTTTTGAAGCTGGATATCAAGGACGTTGGAGACGAGACTCTTCGAATTGGCGCTTTGCATGGGGAATTAATGCCGGAATATTCCATTTAAATGAAAAGATTACTCCGCTCAACTTGTTCCCTTTCCTTGGACAAGCAGAAGAACCTTTCGATAGAGGTAGATACAAACTTGCCTTATCTCCGCAGGTTTCCGTAGAATATTATCTGAATCCGCTTACTTATGTTCAACTGGCACTGAGCATGAGTGTGGGTACGCCTTACTATGGTGAGGTTGATCATCTGGAATTTAACTCCGTCAGAGGTTTTTCGGCTCAGGCACCGTCGTTTGGGATTTTTCGGAAGTTCTAGAACAAAGGACGATCGCGATACGTTCCGCTATCTTCTGGTGATGTCAATGAATGATTGATGACAAATTTGACCACTTTCCCATTCTTCCCTTTGTAGGTTACGTAATCCCAAATTCCATCGTGCGTATGCGTATAGGTTCCATTTGGTATTCCGTGAATTAGCTCGTCGTAAACGATCTCAATTCTCTTTCCCTCGCTGTTATCTTCCTTGAATTGCAACTCGATATGGCGCGATTGACCTTCGTACTTTGCATAGAGCACCCTGTCTACATCATTCATCGCCAGCATTAACTTGTTTTTCCCTCCATTCTTCGGATCTAATACGATATAATGGTCCGGGGATGGAATTTCTAATTCGGGATCAACCTCTAAAAGCAATTCATAGGGTGGAATTTCGGATAATGCTTCGTCTTCCCAACTTTGATAAATCTGAAGAACACCATCATTGAACTTCCCATAAAGCAAATCTCCACTACCCGCATACCAGGTGGAATACGCAAAAACGGCATCTTTCGGAATTCCTACACCTTCTCTATCAGAAACTTCCTGAAGTGCGTAGGCATCGATAACCTCAATATCAAAATCGTGAGAAGACAAACTATGAAACAAGAAAACTGAAGAAAGTTTTCCTTCATCACCGAATCTATTCAGATTGACACTATGTTCATCGGTAAAGCTATAGCGCTCTCGTGGATCGAATATAAATTTCTCAACCTCATCTTTAAGACCAGATGAAAAATCCAATTTATCGAAGTATTTATTGATCCACTTTTCCTCATCGTTGCGAACCGTATCTCTTCGAACAAATACTTTCTCATTTTCGAAATCTATGGTGCGTTCCATGCGGTGTCGGAGGTTGTAATCCTCCATATATTCCCCCATGTCAAATGACTTCTCATGACTCGCGATCAAGTCTTCTCCACGATATAACAAGTATTTTTCCGTGTAACCATATTCCCAACAATCTGTCGTGTCCAGAAAAAGTGTGTATTCACCTTTCTCCAAAACTTTGGTTCCAGAGCAGCAATCACCTCCACAACCTTCTCTATATCCTGTAGGTTCCAGGTTCTCTATTTCCAGACCAAAAGGGAAAAGAAATGGTTCGTTGCTATCGTGTTCGAGATCATCTTCGGTAGTTAGAACAGGTTCATTTTCCTGATTTTCTTCCTGACTTTCATTTTCCTGATCGCTTCCACAAGAAACGAGAAGAAGGGAACTCAAAAAGAGTGCGTAGTAGCGTAAATGTTTCATGAATTATTTCATTCCCATCAAGAGTAACTCGATGTCTTTGTATTTCAGATCGAATACTTTTCCAAGGACTTCACTCGTGAGAATTCCTTTGTAGATGTATACTCCGCTACGGAATCCCGGATCTTTCACGATCATGTCTTTTGGACTTCCGCAAGCCCCCATATTCATCAGTATGGGAGAAAAAATGTTAGACAGTGCAAAGGATGCCGTTCTGGAAACACTTGAAGGGATGTTCGGAACGCAATAGTGTACTACGCCATGTTCTTCAAATGTTGGTTTATCGTGACTGGTTACACGCGACGTTTCAAAACAACCTCCCTGATCAATGCTGATATCAACGATGACCGACCCGTCTTTCATATTTTGAACCATGTTCTCAGTAACCACACACGGAGTTCGTCCCAGAGGAGCTCGTAAAGCACCAATAGCAACGTCAGCCCTCATGAGTGATTTTGCCAATACTTTTGGTTGAATTACTGAAGTATATACTCGCGATCCAAGATCGTTCTGCAATCGACGTAAACGCGAAATGGAGTTGTCGAACACTTTCACGGAACACCCCAATCCAAGGGCGGCACGTGTAGCACTTTCACCTGCCGTGCCAGCACCGATAATCACCACTTCTGCGGGTTGCACCCCGGCGATTCCTCCGAGCATCATTCCCTTACCTCCATTGAACGCAGTGAGTAAGTTAGCCGCAACCAAAACTGCTGAAGTTCCTGCAATTTCCCCCATGGTTCTTACAACCGGGAATACACCACTTTCATCACGAATGTAATCCCATGCGATGGCAGTTACTTTCTTGCGCATCAATTCCTGAAGGATTTTCTTCGGTTGAATAGAAATCTGTAATGCTGATATTAATGTTTGATCTCCGCGCATCATTTCCACTTCTTCCTCTGAAGGTGGAGCCACTTTGAAGATTAAATCACAATGGAAAATTTCTTTGGTATCATAAACGATTTGAGCTCCCGCTTCACTGTAATCATTATCAGTGAAATTAGCGCCTTCACCACTCTTCGACTCCACTTTTACACGATGTCCGTTAGCGACCAATAAAGAAACTGTGTCCGGCACCAACGCTACACGCTTTTCCTGGAATGAAGTTTCCCTGGGAATTCCGATATAGAGACTGCCCTTTTTACGAGCGATTTCCAAAGTTTCTTCCTTAGGCAACAAACTTCCCTGTTGCATCAACTGTTTAATTAGTTCCGGATCTGTAATCATGCGCGTACGGTTAAAGTTCGGGTGTCATCGTCGTTTCTACGAATATACGACCAAATCGTGTTATCAGGAAGTAAGGATTCGATTTTCTCGGGCCATTCAATGAAGCACATCCCATCTGAATAGAGCATTTCTTCAACACCAATATCGTACGCCTCTTCTTCATCCTTCAATCGATACACATCGAAATGATAAACTTTGCCATACATGGGACTTTCATATACATTCACAAGAGAATACGTGGGCGATCCTTCAGCATCCTCAATTCCCATAGCGTTCAGCAGACTGAGAATTAAGGTAGTTTTGCCTGATCCCATTGGAGCATCAAAGGCAAATACTTTCCGATGTCCGAAATCTTCTATGAATTGTCGGGCAACTCCTGGTAAATCATTTAAGGATTGAATGTGATATGATTTCTCTTTGTTCATCCTTATTTCTTACTAAAAAAGAGGCGAAAAGTTACATTTTCACATTTAAGTTCTGATTCTCAAACCTTAACCTTTTTGACCCAAATACCGTTATTATGGCAAACTACTTTCATGAGAACTTTACTAGTCCTTCTATTCAGCTTTTTCTGTTTTCTGTCGAACGCGCAACAATTTGAAGTTTCTGTTGCAGGAGGAGTAGGTCAGTACCGATTATGGAAAAAAGACCCTTGGTCGCGTTTCGGTGGCACCCGGCTATCAACAATGGCATCGGTACTTTACAAGCAAAATTTTGCTGAGAATGGTGAAGAAAATCCTAATGTGCAATTTGGCGTGGGAATGACATACCTTACTTATGGTAGCAATTTCAGCATATCAGGTAGTGAAAAAATAGCTCCTCCTCGAGGATATTACGATTCTTATGTACACGTAATTGGATTTGAATTTACCCCATTCATTTTTAAGATTGGAAAGGGGCTAAACATTCGTACGGGACTTTTCTTTGGAGGTGTTGTTCACAAGGAATTCGAAGGGAGAACCGTCTTTACTAAGATCGAATCGTTTAATGGAAATTATTACGGTGGAGAATCAACTACGAACTATCTGACAAAAGGAACGGTATCAAACTTCGTCATTCACTGGAACACAAGAATGTCCTATCTATTCGGAAAAGGAAAACTTCGAATGGGACCTTTTGCCCAATTTTCCGGTGGACTTACCAAAGAAGTTCATAGCATTGAGAGACAACCGATTTCTATGCGTTTTCTTGGAGGAATCACCTTTGAATTTTAAGGCTGATCTTCAAAAGTCTCCTTCTTTTCTGCCATCCCATTCGGTCCGTATGTTATACGCTCGTGTAAATTACCACTGTGATCGTAGCGAACCATTTTACTTACGGGTACTCCATCAACCGCGAAACCTGGGTTGTACACTACCTCGGCTCCAAAACCACATAAGGGATGAGTACTTCCTCCAATGAAATCCCACCATGTTGGAAAGTATCTCCGAAATGCTTCACGAAATGGTTGTAATTATTCGGATATACGAAGTAATCGTTATCTCGGGTGAAAACGTATTCTGATGAGATCCCGGATTTTGGTAAAAATGCCTCATGCGGATCACTTACTTTGAATACATCCTTGTCTTTGTACGAAAGATTTCTCCCCGTTTTGTAACGAAGATTGGTATTCGTACTGCGCTCTCCCATAATTTTCACAGGATTACTCACACGTACCGTACCGTGATCGGTAGTAATGACCAATTTCTTTCCGGAATCCGCCACTTTTTTGATAATGTCATGCAATGGAGAATGATCGAACCAGGAAACCGTTAATGATCGGTAAGCAGACTCGTCATCAGCCAATTCGCGAATGACTTCCATTTCAGTTCTTGCGTGAGAAAGCATGTCGACGAAGTTCCAAACAATCACATTCAGTCGATTACCAAGCAGTTGATTGAAATTGTCCGCCAGCTTTTTCCCTGCATCAAGATTGGTGATCTTGTTATAGCTCCATTTTACGTCCCTTCCAAGGCGTTTTAAGTTGGTTTCAAGCAATTCTGCCTCGAAGTTGTTTTTACCTCCTTCATCTTCTTCGGATTTCCAGTATTGCGGATATTTCTTCTGAATTTCTAGCGGCATCAAACCAGCAAAAAAGGCATTTCGAGCATACTGAGTCGCAGTTGGAAGAATGGAATAAACGATTTCTTCTTTCTGTCGCGAAAAGTATTTGGAGAAGATGGGACTCAACTTTTTCCATTGATCGTAACGAAGATTATCAATCACCAAAACAAAGATGTCTTCATCATTCAACATCGGGTTGATTTCCTTCTTGAATAAAGTATGAATCAACTGTGGCGACTCCTCTACTCCATTCACCCAATCGAGGTAATTATCTTCGATGAAACGTGAGAACTGAGCATTCGCCTCCTTCTTCTGCATGTTAAGAATCTCCTGCATTCCACTGTCTTCGATTCCTTCCAGCTTCAATTCCCAATACACCAATTGATCGTAAATTTCACGCCATTCGTCCTTATCCAATCGGCTGTTCAACTGCATTCCCAATTCACGGAACTCACGCTGATAGTTCGAATTCGTGGTTTGCGATACCAATTTACTTTTGTCGAGATTCTTTTTAAGCGCCAACAGTATTTGGTTCGGATTCACTGGTTTAATGAGATAATCGGCGATGTTACTACCAATTGCCTCTTCCATGATGTGCTCTTCTTCACTTTTGGTGATCATCACAACCGGAACATGCGGCTTCGCTTTCTTGATACGGGACAACGCCTCCAAACCACTAATACCGGGCATATTTTCATCGAGAAAGATGATATCGAAATCGGCTTCTTCGTTCTTATCGACAGCACTGGAACCATTGTTCACTGCTTCGACTTCATAACCCTTGGATTCGAGGAACAGAATGTGTGGTTTCAATAAGTCTATTTCATCGTCTGCCCAAAGGATTTTTACCTGCATAAGCCTGATATTTGTTAGTTTTACATTTGGAATTAAAAGTATGCAATTGCAACCAAAACACGGTACCAATAACAAAAAGAAAATATTTAACGATCCGGTTTACGGGTTTATTTCAATCTCTAAGGAGTTTATTTTCGACATCATTGAGCATCCGTACGTGCAGCGTCTGAGACGTATCAAGCAATTGGGAATGACACATCTTGTATACCCCGGCGCGTTGCATACACGTTTCCACCACGTTCTTGGCGCTATGCATTTGATGTCCAAGGCCATCGCAACTATCCGAAGAAAAGGACACGAAATTTCTCAGAGCGAAGAAGAAGCCGCATTGTTGGCAATTCTTTTGCATGATATCGGTCATGGTCCATTCTCGCACGCTCTCGAACACGACATCGTAACAGGTGTGCATCACGAAGACATCTCCATTTTCTTCATGGAACGATTAAGTGAGGAATATGACGGCAAGTTAGATTTGGCTTTAGAGATTTTCCAGAATCGTTATCCGAAGAAGTATTTGTATCAACTAGTATCCAGTCAATTGGATATGGACCGCATGGATTACCTTAACAGGGATAGTTTCTACACAGGAGTGAGTGAAGGAAAAATCGGAAGCGATCGCATTATCGAAATGTTGAATGTAGTAGATGGAAACCTTGTTTTGGAAGAAAAAGGTATTTACTCCATCGAAAAGTTTCTCGTTGCCCGTCGATTGATGTACTGGCAAGTCTACCTTCATAAAACGGTTGTAGCGGCAGAATTTATGCTCATCCATGTGTTGCGCAGAGCCAAGGAGTTGAAACAATCTGGGAATGATATTTTCTGTAGCCCGGCACTTTCTTACTTCCTGTCAAATGATGTGACTTCTGAAGATTTCAAACAGAAACCGGAAGTATTGGATTTGTTCGCTCAGCTCGATGACTATGATATCCTTGGAGCCATTAAGGTGTGGCAATTCCACGAAGACAAGGTTCTGAGCACATTATCACGTCGATTAATTGAACGAAAACTGTTTAAAATCAAAGTGTCGAAAGGCGAATTCTCTGAAGAGGATAAGCAAGCAGTTCGGGAAAAAGTGATGGAGAAATTGGACATCTCTCAGGAAGAAACGCGCTACTTCGTATACAACGATATTCTTACCAACAGTGCTTACAATGATGCCTCGCAGCACATCAATCTATTGATGAAAACCGGGGAAACATTGGAAGTTTCAAAAGCTTCGGACAATTTGAATATTTCGGCCCTGGCAGATCCTGTGGAGAAGCACTTTTTGTGTTATCCCGTGTTTAATGCTGGGAAAGCACGTCAGTTGTCTTTGTTGAAGGAGATTAAGTAGGAGACTCAATAAATTTTTAGTGTCCTCCCCCCAGCCTTCCGAGGCAACATCCTAGATATTAGCAAAACGCACATTGAGCAAGAGAAAGTAGTACGCTGAGCTTGTCGAAGTGCACTGCTTTCGATCTCCCGAAATGTGAATAATGAACCTGTATATTGCATTTCGACTACGCTCAATGCGCTGTTCCTCGTAATTTTCGAAAAATCATCGGCTCTTGAAGTAGGGCTACTCCGATCCAAATCCAGTCTGTTGGAAAAACTGATTTCTCCGGGAATCGAGGACTTTGACGTTGTGAAAATAGAATCTTGCAATCTGCGTGTAATCATACCCCAGATTCGCCATTTCCATAGCTCCTTCCTGAGACAAGCCTACACCATGACCAAATCCGCGTCCGTCTAGAATCACCCTGTTGTTTTCTAACCTTGTGCTGAAATACGCCGACTTCAATCGGAACTTGGAACGTAAATCCCGCATTGGAATTCCCAAAGAAGGGTGAATGTAAAAGGCAGTTCTATCCTCAGATTGAAAATTGTAAATGAGATCTCCGTACTCTGCCTCCGTAACTCCAAATTGATCTCTTAGATAATTTCTCCACGCATATTTGTCGATTGATTTGGTCCATGTTGCCTGTCGTCCGCGCATAGAGAATGTATCGATGAAAGGTATCAAATAAGGAACGGATGAATTCCAAACGTAGGCTGCGTCGCATGTTTGACCTCCCGAATTAGCCGAAAAATAAGTAGTCACTAATTTGTTGTTCTGATCCACCAAAACCATCCCTTCTGTTTCCTCTACAGCCTGACGGATAGCTGGGGTATAACGCAATTTATTGTGGTAAGCCTGGCAATCTACGCCATCACTCAATTGATACCCGTACTTCTCCACGTATCGATTCCTGTTTTTCAGTGCATAGGTTCGACTCATTAATGCCTGAACTTTGTAGTACTCTAGATGACGTCCTCCCCCACCTTCAGACTCGATGACACCACACAAATAATTATTCATTGAAACCCGATTCACAATACGAAGTCCTTTTGGACCACGGGTGATTTCAAAATTGTCCTCGTAAAAATGCTGTTTCGTTACTGGTGATGTTCCTTTGAGTTTAACGGAAGCCGTTTCGTTCTGCTTAATCAATAATAAGGTATCGACTACCTGTACCATGCCATTGTTGGTCACCGCCACACCATTACTTTTCCATTGAACATTCACTGATTCCAACATTCCCAGGGAGGTTGTATCTACAAACACCTCGTAACTTCCTTCGTTTGCGCTCAATGAAATACTGCGCATGTTCAGACTATGAAAGATACCAATACGCATCTCCTGAGCGCGTAAAGCACTGACAGCCAACAGCAATATCGATAGCATTAATATGCGAAGCATGGATTCAAAATTACAACGTGCACGTACCGACTTTCGGTTATGCTGTAATAGTTTTCAACAAGGATTGTGCAACTTTTTCGCTTGCCCCACCTCCACCTAGCTTCTGCTGGAGTTCGTCATAATCGGCAAGCAATCGCGATTTATAGGTTTCGTCGTTTAATAAACGATCTAATTCCTCACGAATTTGAATTGGGTTGCAATCTTTTTGAATAAGTTCTTTTACAACCTCTCGTTCCATGATCAGATTCACCAGTGAAATGTAATCCACTTTCACCAGGCGTTTTGCGATACTGTAGGAGATTTGACTGCCTTTATAACAGACCACTTCCGGAACTTTAAACAAAGCTGTTTCCAACGTTGCTGTTCCTGAAGTTACCAGGGCTGCAGTGGCATTGTACATTAACTCATACGTTTCTCCGTGGACTACCTGAACATCGCTCTGAACAGATTGATAAAATTCCTTAGTCAATGAAGGCGCACCGGCAACAACTAACTGATAGTCGTTCATCCCTTTGGTAGCCTCAACCATGATCGGCAATTTGGTTTTCACCTCCTGCTGTCGACTTCCCGGAACGAGGGCAATAATTGGTTTATCGCTAAGTCCGTTTCTCTTTCGAAAGGCTTCTCTACCCGATTCAAAATCGTACTTCGTGATTTCATCTAGCAAGGGGTGACCGACGTATTCCACCTCGTAATCAAACTTTTGGTAGAAGGCTTTTTCGAACGGTAGAATCACGTACATTTTATCCACTACGCGTTTGATTTTATGCACCCGATTTTGTTTCCATGCCCAGACTTGTGGAGAGATATAGTAGATTACTTTGATCCCCTGTTCCTTTGCCCATTCAGCAATGCGAAGGTTAAATCCAGGGTAGTCAATCATCACAATAGCGTCCGGTTGATACGCCAGGATATCTTCTTTGCAGAATCGCATGTTTTTGGTAATCGTACGAATGTTCATCAGAACTTCCACAAATCCCATAAATGCCAAATCGCGAATATGCTTAACACAATTGTCCTGAACGGCGATCATCTTATCCCCTCCCCAAAATCGAAATTCGGTTTCCGGTTGTTCGTCAAGAATTGCTTGCATCAGATTGCTTCCGTGCAGATCTCCTGATGCTTCTCCCGCAATGACGTAAAGCTTCATTTACGCGAAAAATTTGATGTAGATGATATACGGTGCAAAAGCCAATGATCCAAGGATCACACCCATCGCACGTTGCCAATTTTCCTTATTCAAAAATCGGTAGAACCAAAAGAGGTTAAAAATGATAGAAATCGTGATCATTTTGATTCTCGGGTTCGGGAAGTAGCGAAACTCACGCCACATGTATTCGAAGGTGTAGTCTTGCCAAACCGCCCATAAGTAGATCACCAATGGCATGAAAACAATCGGAGTTAATATCCCGAATACCATTCCAATAACGTGTTCTTTGGACCAATTTCTCAAATTCATAGTTCCCAGTTTTCAAGTTCTTTAATGGCCGAATAGCTGGTCAAATCAAATTGTGTTGGAACCACTGTTGCATATCCTTCTTCGATCCAATGCAAGTCCGTATCGTCCGCAGGCTTTTGATCTACGAAATCACCTGTCATCCAGTAATACGGTTTCCCAAATTGATCTTTTCTGCTTTCAAATCGGTCTGCCCAATAAGCGAATGCCTGTCGACAAACTTTGATTCCTTTTACTGGACCTTCCGAGGCTGGTGGGATATTTACATTCAGACAAACGCCTTCCTGCATCCCATTCTCCAATACTTCCCGTACAACAGATCGAATTACATCAGTTGTTCCTGAAAAATCAGCGTCTGCATCGTATGATCCAAGGGAAAATCCAATCGAAGGAATCCCTTCCATCGCACCTTCAACCGCGGCTGACATTGTCCCGGAATACAAAACATTTGTTGCAGTGTTGTATCCATGATTGACTCCTGAAACCAATAAATCCGGCTTTCTTTTCATCACTTCATAAATCGCCAGTTTCACGCAATCAACCGGAGTTCCCGTACATGCTAATGCCGTAATATCTCCGTAGATATCTGTTGGATTCAAACGCAATGGATGATGAATTGTAATTGCGTGTCCCATTCCCGATTGAGGAGAATCAGGAGCAACCATAATCACATCTCCAAACTCACGCACAGTCTCGAACAAAGTACGAATACCTTTTGCGGAAATTCCATCATCATTTGTCACCAATATCAGCGGTCGTTGCTGGCTCATATACAGGGATAATTCGGTTTGTTGCGAAAGTAACGAAACTTCGTTTATTCTTTTGTATCGAGGAGTGAAAAGTGAGATGACTGAAGAGTAATAAGTGAGAAGTGAAAAGTGTGAAGTAAGGAAGGATTGACCTTTCACTCTTTACTTTTCACTTCTAACAACTATTCTAACGGAATTAACTATTTTTGTTTGAATCCAGAAGGAGGAAAATGACAACCGCAGACTTAATTCAAATTCTTACTAATATCACTCGGGAGAACATTGACAATGTCAAGAAGTATACTTCGAAATTGTCTGATGATCAAATGAAATGGCGACCAAACCCTGGTATTTGGAGTGTTGGAGAAGTACTGGCTCATTTGAACGAATACGCGGCTTATTACCATCCTACCATCATTTCAAAAATTGAAACAACGCGATTTACCTCAACAAAGGAAGAATTCATGAGTTCTCCTTTGGGACGATCTGCCTGGAAATCGATGAAATTGGGGAAGGTGAAAAACGTCAAGCGTAAATTCCGCGCACCGAAAGGACAGAATCCGACGCTTCACCCTGAACTGGTTAAAGGAACTGAGGTAGCTGATTTCTTGCAGCATCAATCAGAAATGATGGATTTGATTGAACAGGCTCAAACGGTTAATTTGCGTCGTGTCAAAGTTCCTATTTCCATCTCTAAAATTGTTCGATTACGTCTGGGTGATGCACTGCTGTTTGTAGTTTATCACAACCAGCGTCACGTACAACAGATTATCAACCTGGTTACCCACAAAAACTTTCCGAAAAAATAATGAATCAAGGTTATTGCTTCGTCAGTATTTCACCCGTTCGTGCCGAAAATCGCGATCAAAGTGAAATTGTGACGCAGCTACTCTTTGGTGAAGTTGTGACCGTTCATGAAATTGTTTCTCCGTGGGCGAAAATCAGTTCCGTTGCAGATGGTTACGAAGGTTGGATCGATATAAAACACGTCAAAAAATTAACCGACAAAGAGATGCGTCGATGGATGGAAGGTCTTGACTTTTCAAAAGATCGGGAACGACTACTGCAAACCCCATGGGGAAAGCAATGGATCTGTCGCGGTTCTTTCGTTCCTGCGGGAGTTGATACCTTCAATATCGGCAACGACACATTTGAATGGTTGGATGCATCTACGACTACATTCGATGATATGTGGGCTTGTGCTGAAAGCTATCTGAATACACCTTATTTGTGGGGAGGAAAAACACCGTTCGGGATCGATTGCTCTGGTTATACTCAAGCCATTTATCGATTCTTTGACATCAACCTTCCCAGAGACGCTTCACAACAAGTTCTGGACGGTTCGGAAGTGGCATTTGAAGACATCGAAACCGGAGATTTAGCCTTCTTTCACAATGAAAAAGGCAACATCACACACGTTGGGATTTTGGACGACGAAGGACACATTCTTCACGCCAGCGGTCATGTGCGAAGAGACTTATTTACAAAGGATGGAATCATCCACCACGAAACAGGAAGCATCACCCATAAATTGTCAATAATTAAACGATGGTAATCTTAAAAGTATCTACTTTTAAAAACGATATTTGCTAAAATTTGCGAGAATGACTAGAATATTAGTAACAGGAGGAGCTGGTTTTATCGGGAGCGTCTTAGCCGAAAAATTGATCTTAGATAAAAACAATTACGTTGTTATTGTTGATGATCTGTCGACAGGAAGCAAAAACAAACTACCCCATCATTTACCAAATTTAAATTGGCGATTCGTTAAAGCTGATGTGAACAATTATAGAGAAATTGCGGAGGTAATGTTAGGAGGAAAGTTTGACTTCGTTTTTCATTATGCTGCGCTCGTAGGGGTTCAAAGAACTCAAGAAAATCCGGTGAAGGTATTGAACGATATTGAAGGTTTCAAAAACATCCTGAGCCTTTCAAAAAGCACTGGTGTGAACAGGGTATTCTTTTCTTCTTCATCCGAAGTGTATGGAGAACCTGTCGAATTACCTCAACATGAGAAAACAACTCCACTTAATTCGAAAGTGCCTTATGCAGTTGTCAAAAATATTGGAGAAGCCTTCTTGAGGTCATACCAGCAAGAATTTGGGCTAGATTATACCATATTCAGATTTTTCAACACTTACGGTCCTAATCAGAGCGATGATTTTGTAATGTCAAAATTTTTGTTCAAGGCTCTTAAAGGTGACGACATAACTATTTATGGAGATGGTTCACAGACAAGAACCTTTTGTTACTGTGATGACAACGTAGAGGCTTGTCTAAATGCATTTTACGAAAATAAGGTTGTGAATGATGTAATCAATATTGGAGGGGAAAACGAAATTAAAATTCTCGATCTCGCTCACAAAATAATTAGCATGACTAACAGTAGCTCCAAGATAGTTCATTTACCCGCGCTAAAAGATGGAGACATGACCAGAAGGTGTCCTGACAATACCAAAATGAAAGAACTACTTGGCAGAGACCTTATAGGAATTGATGAAGGAATTTCAAGACTTCTTGCGAGTCCTCAATTTCAATAGACAATCTTTAATTCTAAATTCATTTCTCTCTAGAATAAGAACATGAATTAACCGAAATAAGTAAGAAATTTTATCAAACGAACACTAGTAAGAAATGGACACGGCTATTTTTGACCTAATTGAGCGCGAGAAGCAGCGCCAACTGCATGGAATTGAATTGATTGCTTCGGAGAATTTCGTAAGCTATCAGGTAATGCAAGCAATGGGAAGCGTACTTACGAATAAGTATGCGGAAGGACTTCCCGGTAAACGGTACTACGGTGGATGCGAAGTTGTAGATGAGGTTGAAAACCTTGCAATCGATCGATTGAAAAAATTATTTGGTGCGGAATGGGCGAATGTGCAACCACACTCCGGAGCTCAGGCAAATGCAGCTGTTTTGTTGGCTTGCTTGAAACCAGGAGAGAAAATTTTGGGATTTGATCTTTCTCATGGAGGTCACCTAACGCACGGTTCACCAGTAAATTTCTCCGGAAAGTTATACGAACCTCATTTTTACGGTGTAAACAAAGAAACCGGACGAGTAGATTACGATATTCTAGAAGAAACGGCACGTCGTGAGAAGCCGAATTTGATTATCTGTGGAGCATCTGCTTACAGTCGCGATTGGGACTACGAACGTATTCGAAAGGTCGCTGATGAAATTGGAGCTTTGGTTCTTGCAGATATTTCTCACCCAGCTGGACTAATTGCTGCTGGACTTTTGACTGATCCGTTGAAACACTGTCATATTGTGACGACAACCACGCATAAAACATTACGTGGACCACGAGGCGGTGTTATCATGATGGGAAAAAACTTCGACAATCCATTCGGTCTGAAATGGAAAAACGGAAACCCGAAGTCGATGGCAGCGTTGTTGGATGCAGCTGTTTTCCCTGGAACACAAGGTGGACCATTGGAACACGTGATCGCCGCCAAAGCAGTTGCTTTTGGCGAAGCGTTGTCAGATGAATACAAATCATACGCGAAACAAGTCATTGCGAATGCCGCGGCTATGGCTGACGCGTTTGTAGCAAAAGGATATTCAATCATCTCTGGCGGAACGGACAATCATTCTATGTTGATCGATTTGCGTTCTAAAGGAGTAACTGGAAAAGATGCTGAAAACCGATTGGTCGAGGCAGATATTACAGTTAACAAGAATATGGTTCCATTCGATACGGAATCACCATTTGTAACTTCTGGAATTCGGGTTGGAACTTCAGCAATTACGACTCGCGGAATGAAAGCGGATGAAATGGCAACCATTGTTGATTTGGTGGATCGTGTGATTACGAATATTGAAGATGACGCTACCATCGCCGCCGTTCGCAAAGAAGTAAACGAATTGATGGGACACCGACCTTTGTTTACATGGGAATAAAATCAGTGTACTCTGAGGACGTTGGAAATAGAGCTGACGAAATAATGAAATAAAGGTCTCGTTTCGGCGGGGCCTTTTGATTTTATGAAACAATAATACAACTCAAGCTTCGTTGAGGTAATTGCACGAAGCATTGATATGAAATCGATTCTGCTAATTCTTATAACTACTGCTTTTTCTGGATTTGTTTTCGGACAAGACTCAGAGAGCCCCCATACTATTTATATCGATGGGATGGTTAAGGAATTGCACACGATGACACCGGTTCCCAATGCAAGTCTATACATCTTAAGAGGCTCGGATACGCTCAAAATTTCTACATCCGATGCGAATGGAAAGTACAAATTGTCCGTAGATGCAAAAGAAGGCGACCAATTAGAAATCCATGGTTCAGCCAGACATCATGATCCATCCAGAAACCTGATCATTGTCACTTCACCAATGATTCAAGAGTACCACCTAGATGTAGAACTGGTATACCAAACCGTTAGTCATGCCCCTCCAAAAGTTTTGTTTGAAATGGGTAGCGTAACACACCTCCCCTTTGACTTAACCATGTATCGCGAATTGCTTGAGGACAACCCTAAGATATGTCTGGAGATTGAATTGTACTCGCACCCGAATGAAAGTAAGAAACTCACAAAGAAACGGTTGATTCAATTCGAAAAGTTTCTCAAAACAGAAGGCTTCCCCTTGAACCAGGTTGACTTTAACTATACACATCACCTGCGCAGTTGCGATCAAAACGAAAGTTGTCTCGCTGAATTATTCTTTGAAATTTCCAGTTTGGAAGGACATTGTCTTCAAGAATAAATAAAGACGAACAAGCCAATTGATTCGACGAAACTAGCCCATATCCCCACAAACCAAATCCAAACAAACCGACGGGTCGATGCAATTCAGTAGTCAGAATGGAGCCAGAGTAGAAATTGAAATCTGCGTTTAGCAACTACGATCCTACCGGAACGTCCACTACCAGTCGATACCCTACTCCACGAATATTGGTAATCTTGATAGCCGGATCATCAGCCAGTTTCTTGCGCAATTTCGAAATGAAAACGTCCAGGGTACGCCCTACATAATCGCCTTCATCTCCCCAAACAATCCGAAGAATGGTATCGCGTTCCACCGTTTCGTTTTTGGATGAATGCAGCAAGAAGAGCAAATCGGCTTCTTTGCTGGTCAACTCAACCGTTTCCCCGTTAAAAGTAAGGTGCATATTTCGTTGATCGAAGATATATCCACCAATCGGAATAATGTGATCTGCAATTGCCTGCTGTTTTTTTCTTTGGAAGTACGCGAACGCCGACAGCACCAGCAATCCTGCACCTACAATTAAAAACCACGAATACGGGTCCGATATATCGAATGAAGAAACAACGGCTGCCTCCTTCTTCTCCTCTTCGACTGCTCCATTCGCATCGTAAAAAGTAATCGCGATTTTGTAACAAGCTTTCGGATATTCTCGCACACCGCACGTTTCAATATCCAGTGAATCTCCTTGTTGATATCCAGCTGTATGAGAATTGTACACAATGGAATTATCATCACAACTCAGAACCTCCAAAAAATAAGATTCCTGAATGCTAGCACCTTTCATTACACTGTCCACAACCGTTGTCAAAATCACGGGCAAAAAACTAAACTCAGAAGCAAATTCTATGGTGTAGCGATTGCCTTCCTGCGTCACAGACTGCACTATCGACGTACTATCACCAGCCATGAGCAAGACTTCATCCCCAGCTTTTCTTGACGCGGCAGCTCGATATTTTTCCTCTATCGATTGATCCGCATGCGCGACAAAACCAGAAAACATCATCAAAATGAAAAACAAGAAACGTACGTTCAGCATACCACAAATCTAAGGTTCCTTCTTATTGCATCGGGCATATTTGCCTCAATTTACATTAATTTACATTCGACATCTGATGCCATGAAATTGTATTTCAGACTTACTCGTTGTACATTTACCTTTATGAAACCTATCGATATACTGAGATTAAAATCAGTGTTTTACGCTTTACTTTTAAGTGGATTTTCATTCGCTCAGGACATCTCAAAAGAGGAAGTCAGAGAAGATTTAACCTTTTTGAAATCGAAGATTCTGGAGTATCAACCCGGAATCAATCAATTCGCTCCAAATTTTGAAAAATCAGCCGAAACTATCATCGCTGCTGATCGGGAAGATAGCCTTTCGTATCTGGAATATTTTAAAGAAGTAAGTCGTATGTGCGTAATGGCAGGAGAAGGTCATTACAGTCTCGGGAATTGGACAGACACTATTCATCAAGGCATCTCCAATAATGCATATGCTTATTTTCCAGCCAATGTAAAAGTGATTGATCACCGATTGTATGTGGAAGAAGATTATTCGAACGAGCAAGTGCTTACAGCTGGAGATGAAATCACGCGAATCAATGGGAAATCGGCTGCTGAAATATTGCAGGAAATTTACTTCTGCACACCATCCGATGGCGCCATTATTACAAATGTGTTGGATGAATTGGATTATAGTTTCCCCTATAGTTTCTACTTCTTTGTAGATCAATCCGATTACTTCGGCGTAACACTTAAGAACGCATCCGGAAAGGAAAAAACCGTTTCCATAGAAGCGTTGGAGCGTAAAGAACAACGTGCGAATTTCAGGAAGTATATTTTACCCAATCGTCCTTCCAAAACAAAAGAGAACCCGGTGTATTCCTTAGATATCCAGTCAGAATACGCCTTGCTTACACTGCGTAGTTTCAACAAAGAAAAATTAAGCTCTCAAAAAATCAAGGCTCGTAAATTCTACAAAAACATATTCGATTCGCTGCGTCTGGAAAATGTCAACAATTTGGTTATCGACCTTCGTGGAAATGTCGGTGGCTTGTTCGTTATGGCACAGGAGCTCATGCCTTATGTCATGGAGAATCAACCGGAAGATCGATTTCAAAGAAAATCAACCTCCTGGGAGGGCAAAGTACGTTCGTACAAATTCCGAAAGAAGAAGAAAAAATCGTTCGACGGTCAGATTTATGTACTCATAGACGGAGGAACTTTTTCATCTGCCAGTACACTCGCCCGATACCTGAAAGAACATTCCAATGCCATTTTAATTGGTGAAGAATCGGGATCTCGCTACGAAGCTTTTGCTGCCGGATCCAAACAATACGTTCAATTACCCAATTCTGGAATTGAAATCGGTATTCCGCGTTACCTCATCGAATTCGGCGAAGGAAAAAAACAACAAACCAGGAATCGTGGGGTTCTACCTGATCATACCATCAACTATACCATCCAGCACGTAATTCTTCAACGCGATTTGCATATGGAGAAAGCGGAGGAGCTGACTCGGAATCATGAATTTTGAATAAGGAATGTTGAATCATGAATATTGAATATTGAATGTTGAATAAGGAAGGACGCACATTGAGCAAGAAAAGTAGTACGCTGAGCACTGAGTTCATTGAGCCTGTCGAAATGCCGAAGTGCACTGCTTCTGATGGAATAGAAATGTGAATGTTGAATAATGAAATATTGAATAAGGAAGGATGCACATTGAGCGTAGCCGAAATGTGAATTATGAGTAAATAATTGTGAATTAAAACCGCACATTTCGACCCCGCTCAATGTGCTGATACATTTGAAATGTAACATTTCATCCCGTCGGGATTTATAGAAATATGAAATACATTCTTACCATTCCACTGATAATCCTCCTGGCATTTTCCAGCTTCTCTCAGACTAAAAAATTGCTCAAGCATCAACTCAAACTGCAGAAAAAATTCATCAAAGAATACCCTTTCGTTTATATTCCATCCGGGACGTATTCTATGGGATACAGCACCGAAAGCGGAGATCAACCGAACCAAACTCGCGTGCAGATGATGACGATTGATCCATTTTATATGATGCAATGCGAGGTCAGCAATCTGGATTATATGAGTTACGTGCTTTCTATGGATTCCGAAGACACAACTTTGGTCAAATCCCTTCTTCCCGACACCCTCTGTTGGCGAGGTAAAGGTGGATGGAATGAACCATTTGCAGAATATTATTTACGTCATCCTGCCTACCAGAATTATCCGGTAGTTGGCGTTTCGTACAATCAGGCAGTTGCTTATGCCGAATGGATGACCGAACAATACAATGCACGTCCAGACGAAGAAAAATCTTTCCAGAAAGTGAAGTTCCGATTGCCTTCTGAGGCAGAATGGGAATTAGCAGCTCGCGGCGGACTGGAAATAACAAGTTTCCCCTGGGGAGGACCGTACATGCGTAATGCTGAGGGGCAGCGCTTGGCGAATATGTTGTACATATCACAAGCATCCGTTTATCGTGATACCGTTTGGGTAAGGAATTATGCAGCAATAAGCGATTCTACCCAACCTGCTTACAAACCCACAGTTCGCATTCTAAGTAGCGGATATAGTGATAACATGGGCGTTGCCGGCAGCCTCAACGATGTCTCAAGTGTTACAGCTCCGGTGAAATCGTATTATCCGAATGGTTATGGTTTGTATAACATGACTGGAAATGTGGAAGAAATGGTTGATGCCTGGTATCAGCGTAGCGATAGTTTATACTTCTTCTCACACGATATTACCGAAATAAAAGCGGAAGACCCTAGCGGTGTTACGCGAGGTGGAAGCTGGAGAGATACGGGCTATTATGGCATGGTGACTACACGCCAATTCTACGAGGGCAAAGATTCCGGAAGTGCCGAGCGCGGTTTCCGGTTGGTAATGGAGGTTGTGGAGTATTAAACATATACACATAGTATCCGGTCTTTTTTATTTTTGATCAGCGAAGGAAACCGTATTTTGGTAAAAGAAAAAGTGGTTATGATTCAGTCCTTATCAAAATACTTCGCTGGAATTGGCGCAAAGCGATTAAGTTCGGTAGAGATCAATCCCAGAAGTTCCCACTTGAATTCTTCTAGATAGTCGAAGTTAATGATTTGTATCGCCATTCGATTTGAACTAATTGTTTCAGGGCAAAGGTGTCGGGGTAGATTTCATTTGTTCCCCGACTGTGCACACAGGTGGAGAAAGTTTTTTATCTAAATAGGGTTAAAAAATCATCGACAATAATTGATTCTGTGGGGGATTCACCTGTCTCGCAAAAAAGTTCAAATTCGTACCATCCGTGATCCAGTTCCGGATCAAAGTCATACTTCTCTAGTAGCGGAATGTTAACTATTAGCGGATCGAAAAATTCTTCATCTATTAGATTTGGGAGGAGTTTTTCAGTTGCTTGTTCCGGTGTTAAATCGTGAGGGTTGGAAAATATAACAAAACCGAATTGTTTGTAATTTCCCGCATCACGATATAAATAATTGAATTTCAGATTAGTGCTCAAACCGTTCATTGTTGTGATATTTAAGGAATTCTGGATCAGGAAGAAATCGGGAAGGAAGGATTATTTTTTTGCCGTCATACTTTGAAAAGTAGCTTTGGATTGAATCAGTTTTGCTATTTTTTAGTTTATTTGAAACGAGAATATTGTAATCTGGAGTAATGGTGATAAGTCCAGTTTCAAATGCTTTATCATGCAAACCATTCATCGCTAATCCATTTCGCGGGTTTAAACGGTTTTTTTCATCAAGACTCCAAGGTTTTATGTGACCAGCAACAAGCAATTCTGGTTGATTGATTCCTGTTATACAACACTTGTAATTATAGGACGCTAAAATGGTTGTTCGGAAGAACGACTGATTCACCCGCACTTTTACAATACTATTTCTTTCTTTTCCTTCCGAGGAATCCAAAATTAATTCAGGATGTAAGGTAGAGGCATGCGATGCAAGGAGCTTTTCACTTTCAAAAGCTGCTTCTTCCCAATTCAGGTAAAACTCGTTCCAAACTTCACGATCTAATTTGCTTGAGTTTTGAGCCCCCTTAATTCCTCTTGCTTGTAGGCTTGGATCAAGGCTTGCAAAATTTACCAATTTGAAGGCGACGGAACTTGGAGTTCTGTTGATTAGTTGTGCCAACGCAATAACTTCCGGATTCCCTTTGTGAAGTTTTCCAAAAGGAAGTTTGCAGTAGAGATTGATTGCCAATATCAATTCTTCCCTAGTCCATAATCGTTGCCCTCTTTGCATAGTTTAATTTTTGTGATGGGTAGAAAAATAAAATTAGGCTTTCCGCGCGACTATGGACTGTAGTTCTTCGCAATTAGTTTCGGCAAAAAGTCTTAGGTTGCATACGGCAAATTCCATCTCAAATTGAACAGCCTCAGCAATCAATGAAACGTACATCATACCTAAGTCAAATTCCATCTCACTATCTATAGCCCTATTCGTTCGTAACAATTTCCAGATTCTACCAGCAATATTTGCAGCCGTCTTCAATGAATACATCATACCTTAATACAAGTGCAACCAATGCGTGTTTCGTTTAATCCCCCTAATAGATAAGTTATTAACATAACCGTAAAAATTCAAAAACACAAAAATCTAAGTAAAGAGCGTAAACTATTTATGTTCTACAAAAGCTTTTAACTAATCACTAACTATGTTTATTAACCATTGGCAAGATAGAACTGTTCAATTCTAATAACTCACCTCCAACTCTAAAGGCAAACTATGAATTCCGTCTTTTGTGATGTATTTCACTTGATAGATATATGTTTCACCAATTCGCACCGAACGATCCTGAATGGACGTTTGCTCCAAGTTGTGGATGGTTTTCCAACGGCGTGAAGCTTCTCCTTTCTTAGCTCGATAAATCTGAACTGAATAGATTTCCAATGGAGGAAGTTCGTATGTGATTTCGATATAGTTACCCTGAAAATCAGCTCGAATGGAGCCTGCTGGTGCAGCACGAAAACCGGGTTCGTATTTCTGAGACACTTCTTTGGACTCGGCGCTGTTTCCACTGCGATCTTTGGTGACAATTCGATACGTATAAAATTGACCGGGCACCAAACTCGTATCCGTATACTCCTCTCCTACTTCTCCTAATGAAACAGCTCCACGATACAGGACATTTGAAACGGCATCTGAACTCGTCGACGGAGTGATCTCAAGCACAATTCCAGATTCAACCATGGCGATTTTTCGAATCAAACCGGAGACCGGAGCGATGGTATCGGGCTTTAATCCCATTACAGTATCAGAATGTGCACCTTGATTGTAATTGTTATCCACTCCCTGGATGTAGTAATACACTTCACTGGTCAAATTATCCAAAGCTAAAGTATCTATCCATAAAGTTTCCAGGGACAACTCAGTTGTTCTTTCCACAAACTCCTCGCTCTTGCTATTTCCACGGAACACGCGGTATCCAAGTAATCCTTGATCATCCAATTGTGTCCATTGCAGACGAGCAATACCGTTTGAATCTATCTCGACTTCTAGTCCTTGAGGAGAAACCGGAGCTTCCTGATCCAATGTGAAGAAATAATAAGGCTGTGAAGCTACAGTATCGTCTTCATTGTACAGCAAAACCTTGTAGTAAAATGCATCTCCAGATAATTGATCCACTTCTGTGTCTATCGAAAATATCTCTTCTCCCGATTTCAAATCAACCTCTTTGATTGGTTGATATTCACCATCACGTAGAGCTGAACGAACCAGACTAATTTTGAAATTCTGAGAATTCCGTTCGGATTGAACATTTGCATGAACTGTTCGCTTCGTTCCATCAGCAGATATTGAATCTATATTCGGATATGCATCAATTCGATTCGGAACATAAATTCCTTTCCATTCTGAAGCATTCGTTGAAGCTCCAAAGGCATCCCTACCGATCACCCGATAATAATGCATCTTTCCTTTTTCTGGATCTTCATGTCGTATTTCTGCCTCGTTTTGATTCTCTTCAAACTCAGATTTAAATGGCAAATACGGTTCTTTAAGTAATCGCTTCGGGTTTTTGGTATCTGAAATCGAATGTTCGATATCGAAGGCAAAAGACTCTTTTCGAATGGAAGTCAAATCCCAGGAACACACTACAGTTTTCTTCTGATCCAATTCCAATTGAATCAAAGGACTTGAAAATTCGGTTTGTTGGGAAGCATCAACGAAAATATACAAAGGTTCTGCATCGGAAATTTCAATCTTGTATGCGTACTTCTTTTTCTTTTCGAACGAATCATCAGCAATGAAATTCCCAAGTTCGAATTGGAACAAAGGCTGCGTGACATTCTCAATGATTACCGATCCGAATGCAAAATTTTGCGCTTCTGCAGGAACAGGCGATACAATGGGATCCAATAAAGTCCCCATTCGATCCTGAATGGAATCTTGACGGTTAAGAGCATCAAATCGTTCTTGTATAGGAGCTATGGTCCATTGTTTACCATTCGCGTAATCCTGTGACGCAAGATTTTGATCAGAATTCACTTCTATTCGAGTGATTTTCGCACCGTTCTTCAATTTCACCAATGCATTGTAATCCGTTGGAAGCCACTTGATCCAAATGGTATCATTCGTAACCTTAGACACTGATTTGAAATCTTGCGCATTAACATGACCAGCACCTAGCATGAACAAGGCACTAAATACCCACAAGCGTACAATCCGTCCCAAATTCGACATCTGCATTGAATGAAAAGTTAATAATACCAAGCACATTTGCCTGAAGTCCGATAGCGCCATACACATATGATGGTTTCGGTAGTTTTCCTTGGAGCAAAGCTGCTACCTGAAGCGATCCGAGGTTGTACTCATTCTTTAAATCTCCGTTATCTCTGTACTTCCTAACTCCGAATGAACCTCCAAGGAAGGCATATACCTGTCCCATTGCGTAATATCCGTTCACGCCAACTGGTTCTGTGCTTCCCTGACAATGCGCATTTTGAACATTCAACAACATTACATCGAAGCCTCCACCAACATTAACCTGAACGAATCCTCGCCATTTTGTCGTTTTCGGGAATTCTCCTCCGAAGTTGACACCGAACTCCATTCCGGTCGCGAATCCTCCTCCATTTCCAAGTGCTGCCGGGTCAAGCGTTCCGATAGAGCCTGCACCGACCAGGTTTGTCACGTAGCTTGGTGGCGGTGGGATAGGCATGATCTGTGTCCCAACCATGAAATAGGTGTTGACATAGAAGATATTCACCAAATTCAGGCTAGCGCGATTCACAGGATTGTTCAACCAGAAATACCAATCATTTGTGTCTATGTGCAAAACGATATTGAGGTTTCCTGTAAGCGTTCCGGGGAATAAAATCTGTGCATTGACTCCTGCATCGAAAACTTTGTTGGCATGATCGTACAGCACGGAAATATCACCATATACTTTCTTGGCATTGGCATTAAATCGATCTTGACGTTTCACCATCATGTATGCCTGTCCGAGAAACTGAATAGATTGAAATCCTCCATTGGCGTTAAAGGCTACTTCCAATAATGCCTCCCCATTAAATGCCTCTTCCCGAGGACCTTCCATTCCAACTCCCGCACGGAACGTCAACCCTTGGTTTTGATCCGGGGTGAATGGAATTACCACACCATCATTTGAAGGAGGAGGCAAAGTTCCTGCAGCTCTGGAAAGCATCTGTTGATTCGTTTGATTTGTCAGTACTCCCTTTTGAACTCCACCGTAAATGGATTTAATATAAAGCCCCGTTCCAATAGGAATATTAGTTGGAACTGCTGCCTCGGTAAACCAGTATTTATCTCCATTCAGTTTCCCAAACCCTGCTGAAACCAGCATTGGTCCCGGTAAACATTTTAGATCCAGAGACAAACTACCAAAGAACAAATCACCGAAAACAGGATCATCATTTCGAACCGAAATTACACCGGACAAACTGAATGCAGTTGTACTCGCGCTAATGGCAATATCATCAACCGCCAATCGATTGAATGTAAATCGATCGCGTCCATCACCACCGGGACCAAGATCTGTGATCACTCTTACATTCGTTTGAGCCTGGAAAGTATTCTGTCCCGACCCAAGGTTCATTCCCAATCCAGCCATGAACTGCAACTGACCTTGTGGCGAAACACTTAATCCTACACTGTTCAGAGACACACCAAGACCGAACAAGTTCTTGCCCGGACCATTATTGTTATTGGACGTAAGCGCAAAAGTTCCGCTCGTCATATACGGAGCCGTTGTCTCCAAATGCAAATTCTGGAAAGCAATCCCATTGAATCTGGCCTTCTGGAAATCCACTGTCCAGTCCCCTGTTAATATCGCGGACGGTAAAAATTCATTCCCGACAGATGCAATGTTGATTTGAGAACAAGGGCTGATATTCAGTTTCGATTTGAACGGTGAAAGTTCAATCGTATCCGATGGAGTAACGGTGAAATTAAAGGCTACTTTATTGTCTCCCTGCGTTTGGAAGATGTTGGCATTGTAGATCAAATCAGTATCGTCCAATTGAGGAACAGTAATAACACCATCCATGTTTCCTGCCACCAGGGTATTATGAGCAATATCGACGGATATGTCATCAATAGTAAAGCCCCATTTACCACTCATATCACCATCCGTCAATACATTCGTTGCACCAAATTGACCAGACAAACCAGAATCATCAATGATCATGTTGTTGGCATAAATGGTCGTTGCAGGATTGTTAGGAGATTCTAATTTCTGCGGAAGTTTTACGGAGATATTCTGCGCATAAAATCCAGTCCAGGATGGCAATCCATTCGGTAAACTTGCCGTATTAATGTATTGAGAAGGAATGCCCGAAGGGGTTGAAACATCGCTTAAGTCAACAACAATGTTCGACATACTAAAGACAAAATCCTTTGCTCCTTTTAAACGGAATGGTGTAATAGACTGTAGCTGATAGGTAATATCACTCAAATCCGTTGCGGTCATTTGCATGGATGCCTTTACAGGCAAACTCGGATTACTGGCATTCTCAAAACTTTCTGAATCGAAAACAAAATCGATGCTGAGTCCTGCCATTTTGTAGCCGTTACAATCAAATTCCACGAAATTCTGACCGTCGTCTTTAAAAACCATTTGTAGCTTCGGTCCGATATTCACCACTTGTTGCGTGACCAATTGAAGCTTGGCTCCTCCAGCCACTGATACTCCTTTTGGATTGAATTGAATTCCTTTTGCTGCGAAGGCAATGGGTTTATCGGAATTCGGCGGCATCATCGCCATGTAAACATTGAAAAAAGCTCCATCTGGAGTAAACCAGGCGCTGTCAATGCAAACGATATATTTCGAATTTCCAATCTCCCGAACAATACCTATTGGAAGTGTTGCGTCATCATTTGGATTGAAACTCGACGTTTGTTTCGAAACATCATTTCTGATTGTCTCATCCAACGAAATGATTTTGTTGTACAAGCCCTGACTCGTTGTATCCTGTTGAGAAACAGACAACTGTGAAATTAATGTGACAATTGAAAGAAGTAAAAATCTCATACGTACTCAGAGCTTTCCTGCGGAATAGCGGCTGTAATAATAATTAGAAATTGTTGAACTCGATCCCATCGTAGTGCATTTTTTGCGCAGTATTGTCATTTTTCTATATATTAGCCACCCGCTAAAATGTGCTGATGCGAGAACTTACACTATTCTTTCTGCTTTTTCTTTCAAGTGTTTCTGGTTACGCTCAAACACTAAAGACTGACAATCTGGATTTGAACCCGGGAGGACGAGTATATGACGTAATCTACGACGCCATCAACGACGATTACATTGTTGCAGGCGAGTTTACCTCCATTCAAGGTGTAGCACGTCAGAATCTAGCTATTATTGATGCTGCCACATTCACGGTATCTCCAATTAATCCGATTACATCTATCAATGGAGCCATTCGAACGCTTGCGTTGCGTCAGACTCCAGCTAGTTTTCCAAATGACGGGTTAAGTCGCTTGTTTTTAGGTGGTGAATTCACAACAATCAATGGAGTAACTCGGAATTACTTGTGTCAGATGCGCAGAATAGAGCCACTAGTAGGGCCATTTAACACGAATTATATTGTTAACAATTCCTGGAATGCTCAGATTACAGATGTTCTTGATCCCACAGATAGAGTCAACGATCTTGCCTGGCGCGGAGATTCTCTAGTCGCTGTCGGTCAATACACAGTAATCGGTACCTTCACCAATTATACCAGCGATGATTTTGGCGGAATTTTATGTTTTAATGGGGCTCAAAACGCAATGGTCTACCATGAGTTCATGCTAACATTTTCGCAGACTTATATAAGTGCGGAGCATTTTCAGGGGCAGTTCTATAATAACGAATTTTACTTGTCAGGAGAACAAGGCTTCGACCGGTTTACAACCTCTGGAACTTACATTACCACATTCCCAATATGTAGCATCGGATATCCATACACTTTCAAAGTTCATGAAACAGAAACGGATACTTTAATCATTGGACGAGCAAAATACAGTGGCGGAGAAGGCATCCAGATCTACGAGTTAGACGGAACCATGCTCAATTGTCCTTTTGGAAATCAGATACCAACTATAATGATGAACGGTGGCTCTTTATCCAATGGGTTCATTGAGACGTATGGAAATTTTGTTTTTATAGGCGAAACGGATGAAATCAACACGTACCACCGAATAGGAACCGCACAGATTCAACCGCAGTTGGCAACTCCAATGAACAACAATTGGTACAGCTACATTGCTTCAGGACATCGTCCGAAGAAAATGAAAGTAGCCAAAGACAAACTATTCGTCTTTGCAGACAATCTCACAACTGTCAACGGTCAACCCCGAAACGGATTAGCTGTGATGTGCTTACCTCCTCAAAATTCTCAAGGATTTACTTCTTCTGATACGCAAGTCTGCGAAGAGGATATTGCAACGTATACCATTCCACAGGTTGACTTTACCGAAGGATATCGATGGGAATACTCAGGAACAGGAGCACAATACCGTATTGCAGGAACCACCTCTCCTTTTCAGGCACTCTCGGACAACTACATCAACGCCTATAATGCCAATTCAATTGAAGTTTATTTTCCAGCGGGCACGACCAATGGAACTCTGACAGTCTCCCCATACAACACATGTAATTCAGCCATCGATTATCAGCATGGCGGGAGCCAATCTGTGAATATTCAAATTGTAGGTTTGCCTGACATTTCTATGGCGGACACCCTATTCCTAAACTGCTACAGTGATTCTGGATGGATTGCTGTGAATTCTGCCACTGCTGGAGTTTCTTATCAGATTCAATCCTCATTGGGAACAGTAAACAGCGATTCCTTGTACAGAGACACCACCGTTGTCGGGCTTATTGAAGAATTCTATTACGGAACGGTGATTGAACCCGTGATTGGATGTACTTCGGTAGATTCTACATGGTTGGATACGAACTTTGCCATCCCAACTGTCCCCAACAACGATATTGTCCTTACACCAACAGAAATGAGTTGTAACGTGGATTCTCTTGAAATCAACATTGTGACTGCTGGTCTCAATATCTCATGGGAATACGATAATGATCCATTGGTTCCCTTACCCAATCCATTTTTCATTTATTCGGATGACTCCTTAAATTTTACAGCCTATTATACCAGTATCCAAAACGGCTGCGAAAACAACCTCAGCATTAGCGTTCCGAACAATCAATCGCAGGCGGTTGGAGAAATTTCAGGATATCCGGTTATCACTCTTCCGTTGGACACCATTTCCTGTAATGAACCCAGCCTAAACCTGACCTGTACCGCGATTGATGGAACAGCAACATGGACATCTACAGCAACGGACAATATCACCATTACAATAGCGGATTCTGCCGGGATGACAAATAATACCCAGGTTTATGCCTTCGAGACCATTCACAATGTTTCTGGCTGCCCACAAACTTTCAATGCAGTAATCTACTTTGATCTCGACCCACCATTTATGGTTCCTCATTCAGGCAGTCCGTCCATCAACTGTTCTGATGCTTCGGCTGAAGTAGTGCATATCAACACCGGAAATCCCATTGAAGGATGGTTGGATCAGTTTGGAGTTCAAACCGGAAACGATACACTTCTTGCCACTACCCCTGGCGAATATTACTATCAGGCTCAGGGTGCGAACGGATGTCTGATCACGGACACAGTTCAGGTAAGTCAAACACTGGATATGACGGTCAATTTGATTTCCGATACCCTTATTTGTCCAGGAGAATCTGTTTCGATCGTTGCCAATCCAATTATCAATACGGGTGAAACACCAACATTCCTTTGGTCTGACGGATCTACAACCAATTCAGGAACAGCAGTTGGCGGAACAGACACAGAAATATCAGTAATCGTGCAAACTACCTCTGGCTGTATCGGATATGATACAACAGCGATTTTGATTACAGCACCAATTGATCCATATTTCAGTTCTTCTGCCGGGTGTGGAGCCTCTGCAACCATTCAGGTCGATTCTATCTTCGGCGGAAATGGCAACTACGAGTACTCATTGGATGGAATTAACTGGCAAACAACACCTGGTTTCAATGGTGTTGCCACAGGACCAATTGACATCTACATTCGTGATGATCTTGGCTGCGTTTATACTTTCAATGAAACCGTTGCCCCTTCGAATGATGGTCCACCACTCGATTTTCTGATTCCGACATACAGCGATTTGGGAGACACGACAGTAGCCGTTAGTTTTGGTACATCAGCTGCTTATGATTCCTTAGATTGGATTCTTCCCGGAAACGCTACCATCATTGTAGATACCGACTCATTAATAGCCTTTACCATTAATACCGAAGGCTGGTACGATGTGACACTCATCGGGTATTTGGATAGCTGTCAATACAGTGATACGAGCACCGTTTATTTTGGATCAAAGCCAGATTTGGATAGTGCTGCAAGCAATTGGGGAATTATTGAACTAACCGTTTCCCCGAATCCTACTACCGGGAATTTCACACTGAATGCAGAACTTGGAAAAAATCAAAACTATTCCATTTTCGTAAATGGATTGGATGGACAATCGCTTCCAACCATGACCAAAACAGGTTCCGGATTGATCATCACGGAGAACTTCAGCTTTCCGATCGGAACGGCTACAGGTAATTATGTCATTCACTTTGTCGGGCAATACGATGCAAGACAGTTATTGATATTGAAGAATTGATGCTGAGAATTTGCCTTTTCATATTCGCTTTTTTGATCTCTGTGAATTCTTTTTCGCAAAATCTGGAGAAGATTGGTGAAGAAGATATGGTTACGGTTAATGGTGGTGTGAATTACAATCTGGTTGCCAATCAAGCGCAGGGAATTGAACAATTTCGCGATCCTTTTACCTGGGTACTTTCCGGAAATGTTACCGTGAATATTCTGGATGTCTCACTTCCTTTCACCTTCAGCTTTTCAAATGCCGGAAGAAGCTTTACGCAACCGTTCAACATGACGGCGATTCATCCTACCTATAAAAACTGGAAAGCACACCTTGGAATTACTTCCATGTCATTATCTCCATACACATTTCAGGGACTCAACTTTGCGGGTGCAGGAGTAGAATACACCCCTAAGAAATGGCAATTCAAAGCCTTCGGAGGTAGAATTAAAAAAGCCGTAGAATACGATGCAATCGCTCAAAATCAATCCGAAGTTTCCTATCAACGTTATGGATTCGGTTTTTCGGCAGGTTATAAAGGAAAGATAACAAACATTGAAGTCATCAGTTTTAAGGCTTATGACGATGCTACTTCCATTCAATTCCTTCCGGAAACCGGAGAATTAACGGCTCGTGACAACGTTGTGCTCTCGGTAAAATCAAGTATCCGACCGACGAATTCACTATCCATCAATCTGGAAGCGGCTTCCAGCCTTCTAACGCAGGACATACTTGCAAACGATCCAACAAGAGAGCAACAATTTTTAGACGGATTGGTTCAGGGAAATCAAACAACGGAATTCAATAACGCATACAACGGTTCCATCGATTACAAATACAAGTGGTTTGGAATCGGGGCAAAATACGAACTAATCGATCCAGATTACGCTACACTGGGAGCAGTCTATTTCAACAACGATTTGGAAAACATCACATTGAATCCATCACTCTCGCTTTTCAAGAAAAAGGTAAACATCAACGTATCTACCGGATATCAGCGAAATAATCTCGACAACTTAAAAGCTTCGGATAGTAAACGCTGGATTGGTTCGGCGAGTGTCTCCGCTATGATTGCCAAAGGATTGAACTTCTCTGCCAACTACTCCAACATGTCGTTCTTTACGAGAAGAAACCCAAGTGCCGATCCGTTTTTTAACCCTATTGGTGATACGCTAAATTATTATCAGGTTTCCCAAAATTTATCTTCCACTCTGAACTACGCATTTGGAGATAGCACGAAGCAAAATCTGACATTAACCGGAACCTATGCTCAAAGTGAAAACATTACAGGGAGATTGGAAGATGCTGGAGCTTTTGGATTCAATGTTAATGCGGACACATCATCATTACCAGTGAATATCTACAATGGCGTATTCATGCATCGAATTGCCTTATCCAAATCTGGTGTTTCCATTGGTTGGAGCGCAAACGCCAATCATAGTGTCCTCGCAGAAAATACTACGACCTACGTAGGTCCGGGAATCAATGCTTCCAAACGATTCAAAAAATGGAAACTGGGAGTAAATTCTGGGGTTACTTACAACCAACAAATTCAGAATTCAAATCTCCAAAACCACGTAATGAATTACCGCCTGGGATTGCGTTTCAATCCTGAATGGTGGGACAAAAAGTACGGGAAGTTGAGCATGTCGTTGAACGGTGCTTTCACGGATAGACTTCCAGTTGCCGGAAATAACGGAACTCAGAACATGACTTTAATTACAAATATTTCGCTTCAATTCTAATGCGCATACTATTATCCATATTACTTCTCTTCATAAGTAGTTCGTCTTTCGGACAATGGAACTGGCCTGTGCAGACGAACACCTTCATGGAACCGTTTGCGAATAACTACTTGTCTTATTTCAGCGATCAGAACAACCATTTACAGGTATTGGTGACCTTAACGGATCAAAATGCAACGGCTGTTCCCGCCAAACTTCGCATCCGAATGGAAGGAAACGGTTGGTGGATTGAAACCAAACCAGAACCGAACAGCATCCCTCCTCTGGAATTAGAGCCTTTTGTTTCCAACGTCATTACGGGAATCGATTTACAGCCGTATTTCTTCGAAAGCAACCTCAACAAGTCCGATGCTTCTCTCGATTTAAACAACTTGCCGGAAGGTCAGGTGGAATTGTGTGTCGAAGTCTATGGAATCGGTGGAACCCTGACAACCATTGGCGGAAATCAATGTACTTATTTCAATATCCAACGCATGCAACCGCCGCAGTTCTTCCCTATGGCTTGCGGTTCCGTTTTGGATACCAATCTGATGTTCCATACCTTCCAGTGGACACCTGCAACTTCATTCTCCCCATTAATCGGAGCCGAAATTGAATACACGTATTCCCTGTACGAGGTCGTCGATCCAAATAACTACGCCATTCAGGTTTCGAACGAAATTGGACTGATTGAGCGCATTACTACATCATTCCAGACGATTCAAATCAACCTTTTCGATTTAAATCTACAGGTAGGAAAAAAGTACATCTGGCAGGTTCAGGCAATCGTATATGACAATGGAATTCCGCGACAAATGGTTGACAACGATGGATATTCCGGCATTTGTGAATTCAACTTTGGTGAAGCGCAGTCCCTGGAAGAAACCCTGGTCGATGGATTGGATATCGTTCTGAATGCACAGGCAAATACACAATTCAAAGGAACAGCCAGCTGGACTGTTACGGACAATACTCCCGGAGAAGGACTCTCGACATACGAACGTTATTTTATCGAATATCGCTTGCAACCCGATGCTCAGCATCCTAATCCAACATGGCACTACGACACGGTTATCGCACTCAATAAATTGATGTACCAGTTGTCTCCAGAGACGACGTATGAAGTTCGCGTTTCAGGAATGGCGGGAAGTTTTACGAGTGATCCAACCCCTATCGTTACGTTCACAACTCCGGCAGCCGTGGATTATGCCTGTGGCGATGAACAAATGCCATTCCGACCGAATCAGTTCACACCTCATGAAAGTATTCAGGTGGGTGATCAGGTGCAAATCGGACAATTCCTGATGAACATCACCGAAGCCATTCCTCAATACGAACCAGGTCGCTACGGTGGTCAAGGATGGATTCCAGTGGAATTTTTAGGTGGAGCGAGAGCAAATGTAACTTTCGAGAATGTTCTTATCGACAACGAATACGTGGTGCGCGACGGTCGTGTTGATGTGACAACCGATGGTGTTGATGCATGGCTTCACGAACAACTTCAGGATTTTGTTGATCCGATTTACGTAGACGGAACAGTTGATTCGGCATGGGTTGACACTACCACTAATACTGCATGGGTAGTTGTTGATGGACAAACCTTACCTTTTTCATTCGATCCACCAGATTACCCAATTGTGATTCACGATGACAGCGGAATGTCATGGACAATCTACCCGAATGGGACCATTACCGTAGAAGGGTATCTCGACCCGTCAAACGATCATTTGGATGTGTCAGCGGATAGCGTGGCAATTTTTGCTCAAAGTAATTACGAAGCTTTTGGTTTTGATGCCAAGGAACACATGGCATGGCATGAGAATTACGAAATCATCCAACTACCCGATTCCACCTATTATTTCGTGGCAAACAAATCGATTGGTAAGGATGAAACAGACGTAGTCGATGTAACTATTCCATTCAGCGGAACTCCAACCTTCAAGCTAGACGATCAAACTTCGTTAAACTATTCACCTTTCGGCTCCGCTCAAGGTTCAGGGGGAGGACAGACCACGCAATCATTTACGGTCACCATCTCTCCCATTTCCTCTCAAGGTCGACATGAAATCTACGTGTATAACAATCTGAACCAGCGTTTAGGAAAGCTCAATGTTCATGTCTACAAGCAGAAACAACGCGAATTGGTGGTAGTTCCTATTGCGAACACGAGTCTTGATGCTGGTCAGCTAAAATCCAAGTTGGATCAAACCTTGAAGGAAGCCAATCTGGAAATCACGGTAACTGTTGCTCCGCAATGGAACGATGCCACCTTCACTCCGACCAAACAAATCGCAGTTCCTCAAGACCTCACGGTAATGACGGACTACTCGCAAGACATGCGCGATTTGCGAGATGCCTATTTCAGCGATACAAGCATTCAGAAAAACAACAACGCTTATTACTTGTTTGTCATTCCTGACTTTGAAGATCCCGCGGTGCAGGGATATATGGTTCAGGGGAAAGCACTTGGATTCGTTAAAGGTAACGACTATGCGATTTACGCCCATGAATTATCGCACGGAATGGGTGGACTTGAGCACTCATGGAAATTTAGCGGTCCGGATCAGGGATCTACGTATAACCTCATGGATTACAACTCCAACGTTGAGAACGTAAACCTGACGAAAGCACAGTGGAAGGAGTTGCGAGATTTTGATTTGGCGCCTAGCTTGTGGGATGATGTGGAGGATGTGATGTATATGTGGCAGGAATACATGTCATTCTATGAAGATGAAACTACCTGGACACCAATTGACGAATCTCACAAAGACAAGGCCTTTTTCCTCTTAAACGGATACCCCTACAAATTTGATCAAACTGGTGGAGGTCGAATTAATCAAGTCCTTTTCGATAAATATGGACGTATTTTCGGATTCCAAACAGAAGACTTAATACAATATGAGGCGGTAATCACATTACTCACAGCAACAGATCAACCCGTCTCAAGAGGTTATTTACCTGTAGATAGTTTAAGTACCTGGTGGAATATAACAGCACCAAATAATACTCAAGTTTCCACATCTCAAGTCGAGTATATAAATCAGCATGGTTATCAGTTTACAATGCCCGGAGCAACTGACAGCGTGTTTTCGAAATCCGTCATTTGGATACACAATGGTCAACCACACCCGAACGATCATATTGAAGTTTACGAAGGGTGCCAGGCAGAACGAGTTGTTGCTATTGAAATTCCACCTTACGCACCAATCTCCGAAAGCTCTTTAATAAAGCTGCCACCAGGGTTTAAAAACAGTAATTATACTATTGTGGATGGTGGCAGCGAATGCCAGATTTCAGACGCTGTATTCAACATGTCACAAGGATGTGGGGCTCAGATATACTACAAGCTGAAGGACAAGGCACCAAACGAATCGGACTTAATCGAATTGGCTGATTACTTCTCCACAAATGGCGCGAATTTCCTTTACACCTTCTATGACTACCCATCCAATACATACGAATTCATAGGTGTCAATGAGGAGGGTATGCTATATGACGAACTTACTTTAATACCGAAAGTATTTGAAGACTTAAATATATACAGCGTCGCTGCATTTGAACAAGAATTCCCTCGAAACAATTGGTTTCACGCCAGAGATAAAGATTCGATAATTTCGAAAGTCAATCTTTGGACCAATCCAGCCTGGCCAGTAGAGGAATGGTATAACGCATATTCAATTGATTATACCACTTATGACATTCCGAGCTTTAAAAGCTGGACAGCTGATGATTACCCGCAACTTGTCGAATTAGTTGATTATATCGATGATCTGTACAAGGCAGTAGAAAATTCAGATGCTCAGTACGCTCAAACTCCCAATATGATCCTTGCCAAGCAATGGATTCAAAGCGTAAAGTCGGATTACTATGGAGCAATGTCCAATCATGTTTTGCTCAGACATAATGTAATTGCCGTATTAAAAACGCTTGGTGCATTTGATAATTACGAGTACTCAATGTACGATCTCATTGCCAGGGAAAAACTAAGACGAAGCAGTGGACCCAATTGGATAGCAGTTACCATCGTAGAAAAGGAAGGAAGAGGGCAACCAATCAACTTACTCGAACATAATGTTCAATATATAAATCGTTATGATACGGAGTCTGCATTTTACATCGGACTAGAGTTCTTCATCACTTTTGTAGAAAATTTCCTTGAACCTGCTGCTCTAATTAAAGTTGTTCGCAGTGCAAGATTAACACGATCTGTTTTTAAAACACACCGAGCAACAAGAATTAGAAGTATTGATGATATTCTTAAATCAACTTCTACTTTCAGAAAGAGCAAAAATCTCCCAAAAAAAATGAAGGCTGTCCACGACAGGTTGGACTATGCGGGTGTTGATTTTGTAGATGGAATTGATGAAATTATTTACAAAACCAAAGACGGTAAAAAATTCGCCAAGATTAATAAATTCAACGAACTTGAACTAACCACTGCAAACGGGAAATGGCCTGATCCAAGTGAATACATGGATCAGAGTTATATTAATGCACACATTAATAGGTTTAATCAAGAAGGAGGAGGCTTCGTTATTCGAAGAAGTGATATTTACAACCTGAAGTATTCATCAATGCCAGACAGAAAATTTGTTGGATTGAAAAGTGAAATGGACGATGTCATTAATAAATATAATAGCTCCGGGAAAAACACTCAAATATTGGAAGAGGAATTAGATTTAGGTTCTAACTATTTCAAACCTAATGATGAAGTTTATTTTGTGACGATTGAACCAAACTCCAGCTTTAGTTTTGACATTCCAACTGGAAATGAAGGAGGGGCATATCCTGGATACTGGGTTCCCGCTGGGTATACAAAAAGTGGGACTTCAGAAGCGGTTTTATCAAATTCAGGTAATTTCACTCATAATAATGATTGGACGACTTTCGTTAATTTCTTCGGTCAAAATAACGTTGTAAGAATTAAGTGATGAATAATTACGAAAAAGCAATTAAAGAGAATAAAACCAGAGATTTTCTCTTGGGCAAGAATGAATTCTTTGTAAGAAACAGAGATTACGGTGATCATGATATTTCATCTACGTATATAGATTTTTTGAACTTCGCTTTGGAAAATGGTGAGGAATTTGCTTTCGAAAGAATCGATTCAGATTTACAATTGATTCTGGAAGATGATGAACTTAACCATGAGGATATTATTAATATTCTTGGTTATCTAAATTTTTACTTGGATTACAGGTATAATCTAAAGAAATTCAGCTCCGATTGGGCTGTTTCTGAAATGCTCAAGAAAAAAATTAAAGACCGACTTGAATTCTTTCAAGATTCTCTAATAATCCCTAGGATTCTTAAAAAGTTGTCAACTGATTTCAATTTTAATCTTTAGAAGGAAAAAATACCATTACCACGTTTTTTTCTTACAGAGAGGATATTATTGAATACTCTGTATCAAACGGAGGGATTTATGTTTGGAAAGGCGGAACGGCTAACCACACCTTAGTTGATAGCTCATTTGACATGGCTAGTGAGTATTATAGCATCCAATTGTCAGGAGGTTATGAGCAAATATTTATGCCTTTGGTCTGAAGGGACTATCAAAACGTAAGTGTGATGTCAGAATTTGATAGTAATATTACATCTAGAATAACAATACCATGGACCAAAAACTAATAGTTGATTCAATTCAACAAATCATTCAATCCTATTCGAAACATCTAAGATATATTGAAAACTTGGGAATCGATAGTAATGAATTATCCCTATATATTCAGAATAAGAAAAACGGACTACTGAACTACCAGAATAGATACCAGTTTCCAATAGATCAGGAATTATGGGAAGTTGCTTTAAGAACCCTCAACCCTAGCCACACTTTAACAGATGTTTACAACGATTATTTGAGAATCGAACCTGGTTTAGTGCAAAGTGCAATTTGGAAAGAAAATAGAGATTCAATAATTGCAGGTTTTGAATCCATTGTTCCCGCTCTTTCAGAACTTGATAAAAATCTCAGAATTCTCAGGTCTGAAATGAATTAATTTGCCTGAAATGGACCTCGCAAACAATCAAGCCATTGAACAAATGAATGTTCTTCAAAAAATTGTTCGATCTGTTATTGATGAGATTAATTCTATTGAAAAAAATAATGCACTTGAAATCTACGCATCACTGCTAGTCAGAACGCATTCGTTTATAGACGATAATTATTCTAACAAGTTCATTGAGAATGCATGGAATGATGAAGAGAAACTTCGCAGAATTCCATCAACTTTTTCTGACTACTATAGAGATTATCAGCGTGAAGAATTTGGATTCTACAAATTACTAATAGAGCAAGATAAGTTCGAAATAATAAGATCAATGATGCAAGATGTTAACAGCCTTTCCAATTCATTGGGACTATTAATTCATCAAAGAATTAAAGAAATCGAATCCGAAGAGCAAACACATTAAGACAAATTCACTCCTTCACCAACACCTCCGTCACAACTCCATTCTCGCCCTCTAACTGCAACGTATAAACCCCAGTTTTCAACGTTGACAATTCAATTGATGCATTCTGCAATTCTCCAGAAAGAACAACTCTTCCTGCCAGGTCAATAATAGAATACCTCATCTTCTCCCCTTCCAGACCTTCGATGTTCAGTACATCATGTACCGGATTCGGGTACACTTTTACGTTCGCATTATTCAAAGTGTTTAATCCCTGAATGCCATCTTCATACACTCGTACTTGTCCAGCATCTACCCAATTACCATCATTAAATGGAGCGCCTACGCCTGCTATCCTTCCGAAATAATTTAATGCTACTGACCGACCGCATTCATCACTCGCAGCAACCCCATAGATATCGTTGCCAAATTGTTGCCAGTCGGTTCCGTTCCATTCGTAAACCTTTACTTGTCCTGAACCAATCATTCCATTTCCAGCATATCGTGGTGATCCAATTATAATTCTGGATCCATCACCTGAGATTCCGACAGAATATCCCAACCAATCGTTGGCTGTTTCACCCAAAATTGCTGATCCGTATTGCGTCCATGCATTACCGTTGCGCTTGAACACAACTGCTTTCCCTGCATTATTTCCGTTATCATCATTTTGGTGAGCTCCTACAATGATCAATGTATCGGTTGCATATGACATGGAAATTGCACGGCCAAATTGATCCTCTGCTACATCACCATCTATTTGATCTGCAGTTTCTACCCAATCGTTTCCATCCCATTCGTATGTGTAAACCCCGCCCGCAGTTGTATTACCATTAAATCGATCACCTCCAGCGGTTAGAGTAAGACCGTCAGAAGAAAGAAAAAGCGATCTTCCTAAAAAGGTCCCCGATTGATTACCCGTCAATGTACTTCCTATTTGTACCCAATCATTTCCGTCCCAATCAAAAACCTGAATATTTCCTGCACTTGTTCTTGGAGCCCCAACGGCTAATCTTATTCCGTCAGATGATAATGCGACACCAGCACCGAACAAATCAAAGTCTCCGTAATCAGTAAGCGTACTACCTAATTGTGTCCAATTAGAACCGTTCCATGAATAAACTCTTACATTTCCTGCTGTACCCTTATTTGGATCAAAAGTCTCAATTCCAGGTGCACCAATAGCAACAATTGTCCCGTCATCTGACAACGCTACAGCAGTTCCAAACTTATTCCATTCTACATCTCCAACAAGATCCTGACCGCGTTGTACCCAATCAGTTCCGCTCCACTCATGAACACGAACCATCCCCATTTCTCCATTCAAGGTTGAATGTTCCGGTGCACCAACTGCCATGATGAATCCATCTTGAGACATGGCGACCGAAAACCCGAACATATCTTGAGAAGTTTGCCCATACACATCAGCTCCCTTTTGCGTCCATTGAGCATTGGAAAAATGTGAGAAACAAAGAAGTGTAAATATTGATACGATTAACTGCGTTTTGTTCATGAGTATAGTGTGAATTATTTGTGCAACGAAGATATGTAAAAATGTTCTTTTCCCTAACGCGGAAGATAGAATCAACAAACAATGCTTTTTTAATATCTTCAATTCACTTTAGATCAATCAATTACACAACCTCAATAAAAAGTCAGCACTGTTTAAGGGTAAAAATACTTGTGATTACACCTATTAATCTCATATTTGAAATAATTGAAATAACCTCGTCACAATTAATTTGAACTTCGAACTATGGATTCTCTTGGTGGATTTATGATGGAAAGCGCAAAGCGCAAAATGAAGGAAAACAAGGATCTTCTTCCTTCGAGCAGGAAAGCCCCGTCCGAATCCAAAGAACCACGACTATCGAGGAATGTGAAATTTGAAAAACGAGAATTTACAGAAGAACAACGCATCGAACACGAAGCACGCCTGAAGAAAAACAAGCGTTCTGATCGAATTCGTATCGTACTCGTTTTTGCCATTATTGCCGCAGCGATTGGAGCTTTAGCACTATATGGCTAGACTAAATTCCAATCATACCCGATTGAAACATTTCCTGAAATGAAGAAGAAGTCTAGACTTCGAAGTAGGTATCTGTCAACAAATCAACTTATTAACATCTGTTAACAGCTAAAAACCAACACATAAACAAAAGCTTATAGTAGCGATAACTATAACACATGTTAATATCTTTCAGGGTAAATACTTTTCATCTACTTTTATGTTCATTCGAAATGCCGTTTACGGCTCGTTAAGCAACATGACACAATTTGAACTCGATATACTAGCGAAAAAGGGACGTTCTGAAGCCGTGGAAGGTCTGTTTCCCAGCGAAATACTGGAGCAGGTTAAGGATAGAAGAAAGAGAAAGTGGTTGTTTGATTCCATCTTCTCGGCTCAGTTTCGTCACATCACCAACCAAATGAGTGAAACCGAAAAGCTCCGTCGAGGTAAATTGTTAAGCGTGGAAATGGCATTCGAAAACTACATGAAAAGCATTCGGATTTTCCGCTTTAATGCAGCCCTATTGGTGCTTATCGGAATTATCATGATTACCATGGAGTTGATTCGACCAATGAACGGTCTTGCCTTCGGGACAATTACACTGATCGAAAGTATGGTTGTGATTTTGGTTTCCTCGAATCAGATTTACATTCGCAAATACGGATTGTTGCTTTTCAACGCATTAGTTGCCTCTTCTGTCATCGAGATTGCCTTCTTCCAATTCCCAATTCCAGTACTGTATGGAAGCGATCTGGAAGTAACCTCGCGCCTGGAAGGATTCTGGCAGATTTTCAACGGACTCTCCCCATTCATGTACATCGCAGCGAAATTTGGAATCCTCATCAGTATTGCATTCTCTTCGGATCGAGTGCGCAAATTCATCCAACGCAAACAAGATTACGAACGCACAGGGGAATCTTGAATCATGAATATTGAATCATGAATCATGAATCATGAATAATGAATAATGAATAATGAATAGTTGATTTTTTATTCCTTATTCAATATTCTATATTATTTAAGTTGCCGATTGCTTCCGAATCACCTTCCAGAAAACTCCCGGTAACAAGCGCTTCAAGGTCACTGCCTTAATCTCCTTGTTTCCAATCAGCACTTCCTTCTTCCCTTTCGAAACGGCTTTTATTAATTGATGCGCACATTCCTCCGCAGACATACCAGTTGCCTGGTTGTGATCCATTTCTCCATGCTTCTCACCAGACTTGTTGAGCGCATTCACAGAGATGTTTGTATTGATTTTACCCGGACAGGCGATTGTCACCAGAATACCGTTCTTTTCTTCTTCCAGCATCACACTTTCGTAGAACCCATGCAGAGCGTGTTTAGATGCACTGTAGGCGCTTCGGAGGAAGAACCCGAATTTCCCGGCTATACTCGAGATTACCAAAAAATGTCCGGATTGTTGTTTTTGGAAATATGGTAAAACGGCTTTGGTTAAGGCGATGTTTCCGAAGTAGTTCACTTCCATGATTCGGCGATCTACTTCCAGCGGTGTTTCATGCGCCTCAGAACGTTGCGACATCCCCCCGTTATTTACAAGAATATCTATCTTCCCCATCTTCTCCACCACCGTAGTAGCCAATTGAACGAAATTACCGGAATCAGCAAGGTCCAATGGCAAGACCAAATGTCGATCTGAATTCGGCAATGCTGCTTTCAATTCCTCCAATGTTTCCTCATTACGCGCTGACAGAACCAGGTGTGCACCTGCGCTCGCCCATTGATGTGCCAAAGCCTTCCCTATCCCTGAAGAGGCTCCCGTAATCCAAATGACTTTGTCTTGATACATGTACTAAAAAAAATCCCGTCCCACAGTGTGGAACGGGAAGTTATTTTCTTGTTTGATTTTCTACAAATCGTCTGGAAGTTCAACTTCCTTCAACGTTTTCTGCTTTGGTTTCAATTGATCGATAAATACGATTTTGAATTTTTCACCGTCAGCAGTTTTAATCATCTCTGAAATTCCGTTAATGATAACTGGTGGCTGCCCTTTCATGTTATAGAATTTCGCATCCATCAATTCATACGTATCATCGTCGTATTGCAAGAATACAGATACAATTTTTCCGTTTTCTACACGTGTTTTCCCAAGAACACAACGCGCACCTCCATCTTCGAAGAAGCTAATGTAAACATGGCGGTGCATGTCATCAGCAACAGCATTCGCACCTCTCTCATCAAATGCCTTCTGCAAACGCAAAAAACAATTCTGCGAGTAACCCGCTGTTGATAGTAGTACTCCAAAGAACAGAAACAGTAATCCTTTTTTCATATTTAGCATGTTTATTGAGCCCCAGCTCAAGTTTTCAAATATAACAAGTTCAATTCAATATTTTGCCGCCTGCTATTTAAATTGTTTATTTTGTGACAAAATCGTTTCGATGGGTAAAAATCAAATAGCAGACCAATTTTCGCACGCTTTAGAAATTTTGCAAAAATTTAACAAAGAAGAAAATTTCGAAAAAATCGGGAAAGCAGGCGACATAATGGTTTCAGCGATTCGAAGCGAAGGTAAGATCATTAGTTGTGGAAACGGTGGATCGATGTGCGACGCGATGCATTTCGCTGAGGAACTTACCGGACGTTTTCGTGATGATCGACCTTCAATTGGCGCTATTTCCATCTCAGATCCCAGTCATATTTCATGTGTTGGCAACGACTACGGATTCGATCACATCTTCTCAAGATATGTTGAAGGAGTTGGACGAAAGGGTGATGTATTGTTAGCAATTTCCACCTCAGGAAACTCCAGGAACGTTCTCAACGCGATTGAAGCAGCCAAAAAGAAAGGAATGTTGGTTGTTGGACTTACCGGGAAAACAGGTGGAGCCATGGCTGAACGTTGCGACGTTGAAATAAGAGCGCCACATTCGGAGTATGCTGACCGAGCTCAGGAGATTCATATTAAGGTAATTCACGCCTTGATTCAGCACATCGAAAATAATCTGTAATCATTATTGTCGGGGAAGTGAAATCACTATCTTTGCACGGAATTTTTTAAGTACATAATGGGAACAATTGCTCAAATTTTTGAATCAGGAGAGCGCAGTGCGCACAAAGGACTATTTAACAACCTTGTGATGTTGGCTCGTGTTGACGGTGAAGTTGCCGCATCAGAACTAAACCTTTTGAAGCGAATTTCAAAGCGCCTTGCATTGACTGATGAGCAAATTGAGGAAATCATGAACAACCCTAGTTCATACCCTATGGTACCACCTGTTTCGAAAGAGGAGCGCTACGATCGTTTCATCCAATTTGTGGAAATGGTTTGTATCGATGGTGTAGTTGATCCGGCAGAAGAAACATTGGCAACCAAATACGGAATTGCCCTTGGATTCGATAGCAATGACATCGATGAAATCGAAGCAACTGTAATCGAACACTTCAAAGCAGGTAAATCCCGCAATGAAATCTTAGAAGCAATGATGTAGAAAACATCTCAATCATATTGAAAGCCGGCACCGATACAAGTGACCGGCTTTTTTGTTGCCTTCATTTGTGCATAGAGCGCAGACAAAAACAGATCCTCTTCCACGATTGGCACTGTATTCCAAAATTTATAGTGCATTGAGCGTAGCCGAAATGCATCATTCATAACTTACAATTCCCATTTCGAGATACTTCGACTCGCTCAGCACAAGCCCTCAATATCCGAGGAAGCAATTCATAATTCAACATTCATAACTCATAATTCATAATTCATCATTCATAACTGACAATTCACATTTCGGGAGATCGAAAGCAGTGCACTTCGGCATTTCGACAGGCTCAATGAACTCAGTGCTCAGCGTACTATTTTCTCTTGCTCAATGTGCTTTTCTCCTTATTCCTTACTCCTTACTCTTTATTCTTTATTTCTTTTTTCTTATTCCTTTATTCCTTATTCCTTATTCCTTATTCCTTATTCCTTATTCCAAACAAACTATTAATAACCTTGTTGAAAACTCCCGCGTTTTAAGCCAATTACGTATAAACCAATCGCTAATAATTCCGTAACTTTGTCCCTTACCTTCACGGCATGAGTCAAGAAGAATTACAACAGAAAGTCAAGAGTATTTTCTCTGCGTATCTCGAGCAAAACGGACACCGTAAAACGCCGGAACGCTTCGCCATACTAGCAGAAATTTACAATTACGACGGTCACTTCGATATCGAATCATTGTATATCGAAATGAAAAATCAGAATTACCGTGTTTCCCGCGCAACGCTTTATAATACCATAGAGTTACTACTTGCTTGTAATTTAGTGCGCAAGCACCAGTTTGGGAAGAATATCGCACAGTTCGAAAAAGCCCACGGATCCAAACAACACGATCACATCGTTCTTACAGACACGGGTGAATTACTGGAGTTCTGCGATCCACGGATTCAAAATATCAAATCCACCATTGAGGAAATCTTCGGTGTGGAAATTCAACATCACTCCCTCTATTTCTACGGAGTGAAAAAAGACGACAACAATCCAAAGTAAGTGAACTTACAATTTGACGTACATATCGATGATCCGGTAATTGTCTATGCATTAGACGGGAAAATTACCACAGATGAGGATTTTGCCGCTCTCGAAGCTGAAGTCTTCAAGAATTTGAATCAGAACTATTACCGCATTGTTTTCGATTTGGCCAACCTTACACACACCAACTCGATGGGCATCAGTTTCTTCATGCGAACGCTCACCAAAGCACGCATCATGAACGGTGAACTCGTTTTGGCAGCCATAGATGGAAATGTCAAAAAGATATTCGACATCGCGAAACTCAATGAGGTATACACCATCTACCCAACTATAGAATTAGCTATCAAACACTTTAAGTAAATGAAAGTAGACGTATTACTCGGTTTACAATGGGGCGACGAAGGAAAAGGAAAAATCGTCGACGTACTTACTCCAAACTACGACATTATTGCTCGTTTTCAGGGAGGTCCGAATGCTGGGCACACCCTCGAATTCGAAGGCATCAAACACGTATTGCACACTATCCCATCAGGAATCTTCCGTGAAGGAGTGATGAACCTTGTTGGAAACGGTGTGGTAATCGACCCGGTGATTTTCCAGGGAGAACTTGAAAAACTGGAACCGTACAACATCGATTACAAATCTCGCTTGATCATTTCCAAAAAAGCGCACCTGATCCTTCCTACGCACCGAATTCTGGATGCCGCATCGGAAGCTGCAAAAGGAAAAGATAAGATCGGCTCAACCTTGAAGGGAATCGGACCAACATACATGGACAAAACAGGTAGAAACGGATTGCGCGTTGGAGATATCTTCTCTCCGAAATTTGAGGAGAAATACAACGCTCTTGTGGAAAAACACAAGCAAATGTTGCGTCGATACGAAGATTTCGAGTACGACCTAAGCGAATTGGAAGGTCCGTGGTTGAAAGCAATCGATTCTTTGAAAGAATTGACTGCTGTTGATAGCGAACAGTACATCAACAACGCAATGAAGGAAGGAAAGAAAATCCTTGCAGAAGGAGCTCAGGGAACCATGTTGGATATTGACTTCGGAACCTATCCGTTTGTAACTTCATCCAACACTGTAACTGCAGGAACTTGTACTGGATTAGGAGTTGCACCAACGAAAATCGGATCGGTAATCGGGATTTTCAAAGCGTACTGTACACGCGTTGGAAGCGGACCTTTCCCTACGGAATTACACGATGAAGTTGGGGAGAAAATCCGCAAAGATGGATTCGAATTCGGAGCAACTACAGGTCGACCGCGTCGATGTGGTTGGATTGACTTACCAGCATTGAAATATGCCATCATGATCAACGGAGCAACAGAGCTTTCTATGATGAAGGCAGATGTTCTGGATGGCTTCGAAACGATTCGCGTATGTACGCACTATATTATCGATGGTGAGAAATACGATTACTTCCCTTACGACGTTACAGACATGGACGTTCAACCGGTATTTGAGGATATCAAAGGATGGAACTGCGACTTAACGAAGTTAACTTCCTACGAAGAAGCTCCGGAAGAATTGAAAGCGTACGTGCGTTATTTGGAACAAAAATTGGAAGTTCCCGTAACTACTGTATCGGTTGGACCGGACAGAACACAGACGTTAGCAAACAAAAAAGTGCTCGCTTGATAGCAAAAATATCTATAGTAAGAAGTGCGCTCTTTATCGGCGCACTTTTTTTCATTGCACCCGATTCGTCGGCGCAAAACGTCCTGGAATTGCTTCCGGGGTCGGATGAATTGCGCTATGATGGCAAAACGGGATTGCACACACTTGTAGGTAATGTCAGCTTCAAATATCAGGGCAATCTGATGTTCTGCGACTCAGCAATCTATCATAAGAATCAAAAAATGGTTTGGGCGTACGGCAACGTACACATCAACAAGCGGGATACCCTGAACTTATTCTGTGACTCCCTTCGTTACGACGGTAAAGAAAAGAAAGCCAAATTGAAAGGGAATGTCCGGGTTCGTGATCAGGAATATAAATTAACTACCCGCGAACTCGATTACGATGCCGATAAAGGACAGGCTTCCTATTTCTCAGGAGGACGCGTTGAAGGATCAAAAACCCGTGAAGTACTGACAAGTCGTGTGGGGTATTATTACCCGGAATCGAAGAATTTTGCCTTTAGCAACAACGTTGTGTACGAAGGCAATGACATGCGCATGACGACGGATACTCTGCAATATATGGCGTACGAACAAACGGCGTATTTCTATGGTCCTACGAACATCGAAGCGAAAAATGCATTGATGTATTGCGAATCAGGATGGTATCGAACCAGTACAGAAGAAGGACGATTGAGTAGCAATGCCTGGATCAGTCGTGATTCTACCTACATTTCGGGAGACACCCTACTCTACCTGGCTAAATCCGGAACGTACGAAGGAGTGGGAAATGTATATTACATGGACTCCAAAGAGAATCTCGCCTTCACTGGAGATTATGCCTTTGCTTCGGATAGTATGCATTACACCTTGTTGACAGGAGACGCCATCGCCACCAAGATGATGGAGAGCGATACACTACACATTCATGCCGATACTTTGTACAATTACAAAGACGATTCAACCAATATTCTCAAAGGATATTACGGCGCTGCTACCTATTCCTCGAAATTTCAATCGGTATCGGATAGTTTGGTATACGACAAATCGAAGGAAAGAATTGAACTGTACAACGAGCCTATCGTCTGGGCGAAAGAATCAGAAATGAAAGGGCGATTTATGGAAATGATCGTTCGTGACAGTATTATTGATTCCGTTCTGATTTATGACAAAGGAACCATTCTGATGGAAATCGAGCCGGAGAAATACTACAATCAAATTCACGGAAACGATATCAAGGCAAGCTTTAAAGACAACGAATTGCACAGGGCTTATGTATATGGTAATGCCATGACCATAGCGTATCCTGAAGAGGAAGAAAAAACGGATACAACACTTGTCAAACATCGAAAGGGAATGAATCGCCTTTACTCCAGTGATATCCGGGTTGATCTGGATAGCGGAGAGATTGTAGGAATCGCTTATTTGAAAGATCCCGATGGTGCCTTCTACCCAATGAAGCAAATCGTGAAAGACGAACAATTTGTTCCGGGATTCATCTGGAAAGGTAATCTACGCCCCATCAGCAAAGAAGCATTGTTAGGAGAAAAGATTCTTGCGCCAATCCCGGAAGATGGTCCTTCGCTAGAGGAATCTGACGATACCGGAGAGACAGGAGATACTTCTGAGAAATAAATTCCGTGTCTTGACCTCCTCAAAACCTCCCCTTCCTGAGAGCGATTAACCAGATAATGTCAAACTCCAAATTATTCACCACAAAACAACCTGCGCTATCACTGTTTAGATTCTTTGCGCCTTTGCGGTCGAAAAAAACACGCTGGGCATCGTACCAATACTGTCAAGTTATCCCTTTGGGGATCGGAGAAGGAGACTCGAAAGCACAAAAAAACCGCCGATCATCGAGCCGAGTCGAGATGCGACGGTTTTAAATAATTTCTTTCAGCTTTCTAGTGCTGTACCACCAGGCGCTTACTCACCAATCCGTTTTCAGAAGAAATACGAACCGTATACATTCCATTTGCCAATTCTGCAGTGTTCAACAGATGCGTTGTACGTCCCGCAGGAACATCGTTCAATGTTTCCGTAGACAAAATTTGTCCTTGAGCATTGATCAACTCCACTGTAACATCTTGCGTTTCGATTGACTGAATTGCTACCGTTGTATTTGTTGAAGTCGGGTTTGGATACAACTCAGCGGAAGCAATAGCATTCACATTCTCTTCCAATCCAACAACTCCAGGAACAGCATAAGCCGCCTGATAAACAGTTCGGTCCAACAAGGTCTGTACCCAAATCGCTACTCCTAAATCAGAGAACTCTTCAACGCTATGTTCAATAGAATGATCGATTGGATCGTTGGCATTCGCCGGCAATCGATAGTTTCCTTCAAAAGTGTACGATCCTGTCCAGTTATACGTATCTCCTGCCAACATAGGTGACATCACAACACCACCTACTCCATTGATCATTTTCTTCATTACGTGCTCAAACTGCGTCTCTCCGTTCGATTCTACGTTTCCTGTTGTCTCGTATTCAAAAATCGCCATGTAAAGACGTACTCCCGGAGGCGTATTCTCCAACATTTCTACATCGATATCCACAGAAACAGTCTGTGTTGCTTCGTCGATTTGATACACACCAGAAATAAGTGCTTTTGGCGCAACTGCGTGCACTGCATCCAAATCTGCCTGAACCAGGTTGTTAGGATTCAAGCTTGTTTGTCCATCCAAATACGAAGCTGGAACACCGGAAACCCCGTAACCATCGGCACGGTCTCCGCCTTCTTCAGTATAGTACGGATCTCCATTTCCTGGCCAATCCAATTGATACTTAATAGAAACAGTATTGTTATCGTTCTGACCATTCCCCAAAATAGCCTCTAGCGTCTGATTTCCCGGATTACAAGGAGGACATGTCGATGAAGTAAATGTTTCTACGACAGAAACGCGGTCCTGCGCTTGTAGTGCCATCGGCAATGTCAATAATCCTAAAAGAAGGTAGCTTTTTTTCATAGTTCGTATGTAAATATTCTTATTAAAGGTAGAATAATTCACTAACTGTGAAAAATTCAAATTCCCATATTCGTTGTAATGCTAAATCGCTAGTATGATTCAGAGTAAGTCTATTTTCCATAAGAATCGCCCCGAATAATTAGACCCAATCCGAGCTGCCTGACACAAATACGCATCGAAATCCGCACAAATACCTGAAATTTATTCAAAGCGTTTTAATTCGACGCAATTGTTGTATTATTACACCGCCTTGTGGCACAACTATTATTCACTATTTATGGACTCAAATATCCTTATCTGGGCACTAATCGGCGCTGGTATCGGGGCTGTCGCTGCTCTAATCATGCAACAACGTAAAAAGAAGGCTGAAAACGCAATTCCTACCTCGAAAAGCGAAGATTCAGCAGAAGCAACGAGCACTATGGAAACTGCTGCTCCAAATACTTCTGATAACAAAAATTACTTCACGGTTAATATGTACAGGGAGTATCAATCATCCGGATCAGGTGTCGGTGTGGCATTTTCCGGTGGCGGATCGCGCTCACTTTCCTGCACGTTAGGACAACTCCGAGGACTGAAACATTTAGGAAAATTGGACCAGGTTTCCGCTATTTCTGCAGTATCGGGAGGATCCTGGGCATCATCTCTCTATACCTATCTACCAGAATACATTGACGATGATAACTTTCTCGGGGCTCCAGTTGGAAATCCGAAAGAATTGACATTGTTATATCACGGAGAAGTCGCCACTGCATTGGATCGTTTTTCTCCGAACAATATGGGAAATGCTGCAACGAACCTCGGAGTAGTAAAAATGGCTTCTCGCGCCGTAGAATTGTACGTGAGTGGAGTTCCAGCCGATGATCTTTGGGTTCGCATCATCGGAGAATATGTTTTTGAGCCATTTGAACTCTTCAATGTAAGACGACCAAAATTCTTTACGGAATCATTGCAATGGTTCGAGAACAACATCCAACCCAATAATCCTGAATTATCCATTGACGATTTCTATGTTCCTAAACCGGGACGACCTGAATTAATTGTAAACTTCAATATCTCACCTCAAGAAGGATCGGACCAGTTATTCCCAATGGAAAGCACACAGCAATTGGCAGGAATCCTTCCTTCTTTCCCGAAATCGGAGTTGAACGAAACAGATCTGGGAGGTGGCTATATCGATCCTTTGGGATTTGGGTCCAAAAATCAATCGAGTCCTTCCGGAGACAAAATCCGCGTGGTAAAACCTGAAAATCGTTTTTCGGTGCATACTGCTTCCGGGTTGAGTAGCGCGGCATTTGCGGAGACTTTGTTGCAAGCAACGAAATGGCCGGAAGAAGTTCAAAGCATCGTTCCAAAAGAGTATTATTGGCCGGTAATGAATCCTTCTCAACCATCACAGCAATATCACTTCGCTGATGGCGGAAACCTTGAGGACACTGCAATTACAGCATTGCTTCGACGTAAGTTTGGATCGATCATCGCGTTTGTTAATGGTTCTACACCAATCAGTTGGGACGAAAAAAACGAGGAGGTAATTGTTGGAGAACAAATTGCGGTTCTATTTGGATATCAGCCTAAAACGAAAACAGGATTCCTGGAGGAAGACTACCTTCCATGGGAACGATTCCCTGAAAATTACAAGCCTGGCGATAAACTTCAGAAGGCTTCCTACGCGACGTTCGCTTATGACCGTGTATTTGATCCGGATCTTTTCATTGATTTCACCATGGAGTTATACGACGTGTTTAAACAAGGTGGAACGGTGATGTGGAAGATGGAAAATGTACAAGTGATGGAACAACCACACCTTGGCGTTGAAGCATACACGCTTGAGAAGATCTTATGGGTAATCAATTCTGAAGTCGCTGCTTTCAAAGATCAATTGGAAGACGAAATCAAACTGGAACTTGATGCGGGAGATTTGGGCGCATTCCCACACTTCCCGTATTATGAAACCATCGGACAATTGCACCTTTCCACTTCCCAGGTAAATCTACTGGCGCACTTATCGTGCTGGAATGTAATCTCGGAAAATGTTAGTGGCAACCAAGGAGGAATGTACAATAAGGATATTTTCCTGAGTATGTTTGATTAGATTCGGCTTGACTTCGAGAGCCTCAGTCGCCGCCGAACTCGGTACAATTATACATTACACAGACGTTGTGGGCTGAGGTTCTCGAAGCCCAAACTCGCAATGTCCTATTCCTCACTCTGCCGTACAACTCGCTGTACACCTTCCACCTGCTCGAACTTGCGCATAAGTGATTTCAGGTGTTCCGTATCGTAGACCAAAACTTTAATCGATCCTTCGAAAATTCCATCATTCGTTTCAAAGGAAATCGACTTCATGTTGATATTGTGCTGATTCGAAATGATCTCTGTAATTCTGTTCACCAATCCAATGCGGTCGATTCCATAAACAGTTATAGATGCAAGACTTTCCTTAAGCTTAGAGCTTTCCCAGCGGGCTTTGATACAACGATAAGCCATTTTGGACATCAAATGTTCTGCGTTCGGACAGCTATATCGATGCACTTTAATTCCGTCGTTTACCGTGATAAATCCGAAGACATCATCTCCTGGAATTGGGCTACAACAAGAAGCCATCGTATACTCAATATCCTTAAAGTTTTCACCGATGATGATCGTATCCGACTTATCAACCTTAGCAAATGGCGAAACGGGATGTACGCTCTTTTTACGAACGTTGTTCTTCTTTTCCAACTGCAACAACCCGCCCTTGCTTTCCAGCTCCCGCATTTTGGTCAAGTCTATCTTACCTTTTGCGATTTGGAAATACAATTCAGTAGCACTCGGAATTTTATAGAATTTTTCCAGAACAGTAATGTTCTCAGAGGCAAATCGAAGGTTGTATTGTTTGAATTTTCTCGTTAAAATTTCCCGTCCATCCGCTGCAATTCGCTTACGCTCTTCATTCAACGAGGATTTAATCTTCTGACGCGCACGAGCCGTTCCCACCATGCGCAACCATTCCTCATTTGGTTTTTGCTTCGATGAAGTGATAATCTCGACCTGATCTCCACTTTGGAGTTGATAACTCAACGGAACCAGGCGTGTGTTCACTTTCGCACCGATACATTTATCGCCAATATCTGTATGGATATCGTAGGCAAAATCAAGAATGGTAGACCCGGTTGGAAGTACGCGTAGATCTCCTTTCGGTGTAAAAATGTAGATTTCCTCAGCGAACAAATTCAACTTGAATTCGTCAATGAAATCCATCGCATTAACATCCGGATTCTCCATAAGATCACGAATCTCTGCAATCCAGCGATCAAACTTACTTTCGTCTGTTTTCGATTCTTTATAGCGATAATGAGCCGCCAATCCTTTCTCGGCAATCTCATCCATACGATCACTTCGGATCTGAACCTCAACCCATTTTCCGGTTGGCGACATTACTGTCGTATGCAGGGATTCATAACCATTCGCACGAGGCGTTGAAATCCAGTCACGTAGTCGATCAGGACTCGGCTGATAGAAGTCCGTTACGATGGAATAAACACGCCAACAATCAGGTTTTTCCTGTTCTTCGGGTGTATCCAGAATGATTCGAATGGCGAAAATGTCATACACTTCCTCAAAGGGAACTCCTTTGTTTCGAATCTTACGATAAATAGAAGAAATAGACTTCGTTCTTACCTTAATTTTATAGCGGTATCCTTCTCGGCTTAATGCCTCACGAATTGGATTCGTAAACCTTCTAATGAATCGATTACGCGCATCTTTGGTTGATTTCAGTTTGTCCTCAATATCCTGATACACCTCCGGATCTGTGTAGCGCAATGCTAAATCCTCCAACTCGCTTTTCACGGAATACAATCCCAATCGATGTGCAAGTGGAGCATACAGAAATGTCGTTTCCGAAGCAATTTTCACCTGCTTATCGTGACGCATGGACGAAAGCGTACGCATATTATGCAAGCGATCGGCTAGTTTGATCAACACCACACGAATGTCATCGGAAATCGTGAGAACCATCTTACGGAAATTCTCCGCCTGAACCGATGCGTTCTCATCAAAAACTTCAGGGATTTTGGTCAATCCATCAATGATCAATCGCTCTTTATGACCGAAAAGATCTTCAATGTCCTCCAGCGTGATATGCGTGTCTTCCACCGTGTCATGCAACAATGCACAAACCACAGCAGTTGGACCTAACCCCATTTCATCGATACAAATGCGTGCAACGGCAATCGGGTGAAAAATATACGGTTCACCAGATTTACGACGCATATCCTTATGTGCTTCAACAGCTACGTCAAAGGCTTTGCGAATGCGCTGTGTATCTTCCTTACTTCGATTCTTTAACGCACGAAGCAATCCACGGAAGGCATTTAAAATTTCCTTGCGTTCTTGTTCAAGGTCAATGTTGAGGTCTTCCTGCATTTATTTTGCCGGTAGTAATTTTGCTGAAACTTCACCGAACCCAACGCGAACACCGTTCTTTTCACTGTATCCACGCATGATTACTGTGTCGTTATCTAATATGAATTTTCGCTCTGATCCGTCAGGCATGGCAACTGGCTTCGTTCCTTTCCAGGAAATCTCCAACATGGAACCAAACTGACCTTCTTCTGGTCCGGAAATCGTTCCAGAAGCCATCATGTCTCCATTTCTCACATTACAACCGTTGATTGTATGGTGCGCCAATTGCTGATTCATGTTCCAATACATGAACTTGTAGTTTGAATTTCCTACAACTTTCTCCTCGCTGTTCTCTGGTGTAATCGATACTTCCAGATTGATATCAATGTGCTTGTCTCCTGAGTATTCCAAGTACGGTAGCACTTTCGGATCTTGAACTGGTCCTGAAACACGGAATGGTTCCAAAGCATCCAAAGTCACGATCCATGGAGAAACGTGCGATGCAAAGTTCTTCGCTAGGAATGGTCCAAGTGGAACGTACTCCCATTTTTGGATATCACGTGCCGACCAATCATTGAAGAGACACATTCCGAAAATGTAATCATCTGCTTCTTCTGTTGAAATGGAATCTCCCAAAGGTTTTCCTTCGTACGTAACGAATCCCATCTCCAACTCAAAATCGAACAATTTACACGGTCCAAACACTGGTGGTTCGTCATCGCTTGGCTTCTGCTGCCCTTTTGGTCTGTGAATCGGAGTTCCCGAAACAACAATTGAAGAAGCGCGACCATGGTATCCAACCGGAATATGTTTCCAGTTTGGCAACAATGCGTTATTTGGGTCACGGAACATACATCCAACATTGAATGCGTGCTGCTCGCTTGAATAGAAATCGGTGTAATCTCCCACTTTTACAGGCATCAACATTTCTACATCATTCACGTCGATTAAAACCTGCTGAACATGGTGTTCGTTCTTTTCCAAATCTTCATAACCTTCACTGAACAGCTTCGACAAACGATTGCGCAATGCACGTGTCCCCTGCTTTCCTTTCTCCATCATTGGATTCAAAGCATCGGTATCAAAATCACTGCGTTGGAATGGAAGATTATCCAAATATCCCAATACGAAAAGCGCCAACAAATCAATTGCCTTATCTCCTATTCGAGAAGCTACACGAGTACCTTCCGATGTTTTAATAATTCCAAAAGGAATGTTTTGAATAGGGAAATCTGAATTTTCAGAGACTTCGATCCATGATTTCAAGTTCGGATCATTCGCTGCGATGGTCATAATATATGTTTGGTTTGAGTTCTTAATTAAAATTAAACATTAAAGCGGAAATGCATGATATCTCCGTCGGAAACAACATAATCCTTTCCTTCTACACGGAATTTACCAGCATCTTTCACGGCAGATTCACTTCCAAAGTTTACGAAATCATCGTACGTCATTACTTCGGCACGAATAAATCCTTTTTCGAAATCTGTGTGAATCACTCCAGCTGCTTGTGGCGCTGTCATTCCTTTCTTGATTGTCCACGCGCGGACTTCTTTTTCTCCTGCTGTGAAATACGTATCCAGATTCAAAAGTTTGTACGCAGAACGAATCAATCGGTTTACACCGGGCTCATCCAACTCCAATTCATCCAGGAACATTTGGCGCTCCTCATAAGTCTCCAATTCCATGATATCCGATTCGATAGCAGCTCCAATCACTAATACCTCAGCATCTTCATTTTTCACTGCTTCTTTTACCGCATCTACATGAGCGTTTCCAGATTTCACAGAAGCTTCATCGACATTACACAAGTACATTACCGGCTTAGATGTTATCAGCTGGAACGACTTCATAATCGGCGCTTCGTTTTCGTCAATTTCTACAGTACGAGCAGAATTTCCTCCTTCAAGAGCATCTTTAATTCGGTTTGCCAAATCATGTTCTTTAACTGCGTCTTTGTCTCCCGATTTGATCACTCGACTCAACGATTGAATTCGCTTTTCGATTGTTTCCAAATCTTTCAACTGCAACTCCGTATCAATGACTTCTTTGTCTCTTACCGGATCAACCGAACCATCTACGTGCACTACATTTCCGTCATCGAAACAACGCAAAACATGAATAATTGCATCTGTTTCTCGAATGTTAGCAAGAAACTGATTTCCAAGCCCTTCACCCTTAGATGCACCTTTCACTAAACCTGCGATATCCACGATTTCCATTGTTGTTGGAACAACCTTCTCAGGAGACACCAGGGACTCTAGCTTTTCCAGTCGATCGTCTGGTACGGAGATCGTTCCAATATTTGGCTCGATAGTACAAAAAGGATAATTCGCCGATTGCGCCTTTGCATTCGACAAGCAGTTAAACAACGTTGATTTTCCTACGTTTGGAAGCCCAACGATTCCACATTTCAGAGACATGTAATTCGAATTTTCAGCAAAGATAAACGAAAGATGGAATTAGATCGCTGCGCGAAAAGATTAAAGACCGCTTTGCTCCAAGACTCTAGACCGCTTCGCTCAAAGACTTTTTAGATCGTATAGCCTGTCTTTCTTCTTTTTTCATTCCCTCTTTTATCCTTTTTACAATTAAAACCTTCCTATATTTCGGTCAACTGGTCGATTTTGGATAATTTCGGCGTTGAAAAAGCACGAGCATGAAACGAGCACGCAAATTATAATCTGCTTATTACACGAAGTGTGAAGATTATCATTTACTTGCGGCTTCCATGTGTCGATTGAAAGACAGTTACAATCACATGAAAGAAGAAATGCGCAACATCATTGAAGCGGAAATTGAGGCAATTCGAAACATTCCATTGGATGGAAATATCGAAGCGGCAGTAGATTGCATCCTCCAGCAAGTTCATAAAGAAGCTGGAAAGGTTGTCATTAGTGGAATGGGTAAAGCTGGACAAATTGGAATCAATATCGCCACAACTTTATCATCTACAGGAACTCCGGCAATCTTCCTGCACCCAAGCGAAGCGCAACATGGAGACCTTGGTATGCTTCAGAAGGATGACGTGCTATTCCTAATCTCCAACTCTGGAAAAACAAATGAAATTCTGGACCTCGTGCATCTTTCTCAGCGCTTGTACGAAGGAATGCCAATCATCGGTCTGACAGGAAATCCAGACGGAGAACTAAGCGAATATTGTGACATCACTATTTGCACCGGATCACCAAAAGAGGTTTGTCCATTGGGCTTAACACCAACTACTTCAACAACGGTTATGACAGTGGTTGGAGACATCCTTGTGGTACAGTTGATGAAAGCCATAGATTTTACAAAAGAAGAATACGCCAAACGCCATCATAGCGGCTATCTTGGAAAAAAAGCGAAAAATGAAGTATCCTGATAAATTGACATTGATTGCCGGACCTTGTGCTATCGAGGACGACGAAATGCCATTCATTATTGGTCGCGAAGTAAAGGCGATTTGTGATCGTTTGGGAATCAACTATATCTTCAAAGGCAGCTACCGCAAAGCCAATCGATCTCGTTTGGATTCATTCACAGGCATCGGTGATGATCTGGCATTGGGAATTCTTCAGAATGTTGGTAAAGAACTTGGCGTTGAAACAATTACGGATGTGCACGAAAGTCACGAACCGGAAAAAGTTGCGAAATTCGTTGACAACCTCCAAATTCCTGCATTCTTGTGCCGACAGACGGAGTTGCTTCTTGCAGCCGGACGCACCGGATGTGGTGTAAACATCAAAAAAGGACAGTTCTTGTCACCTGAAGCAATGGTGTTCCCATTGGAAAAGGTTCGATCTACCGGAAATGATAAAGTTTGGCTCTGCGAACGTGGAACGACATTCGGCTATTCCGATTTAATCGTAGATGCAACGTCGATATCTCGCATGAAAGAATTGGAAGCGCCCGTTATTATGGATTGCACCCATGCTGTTCAAAAACCGAACAAGACGGAAGGTGTTACTGGCGGTGATCCAAAATTGATCGAAACAATTACCTTGTCTGCTGTGGCAACTGGCGCAGATGGATTGTTCATGGAAGTTCACCCAGATCCCAAAACGGCAAAAAGCGATCCGTATACGATGCTTCAATTGGATAAACTGGAGGGGATTTTGAAGAAATGTGTGGCGATACGGGAAGTGCTTTCGGGTATTTAGAAAATAGTTAATCTCGCGAAGTATTCCTAGTAATTCTCGGACTTCTTACACGCAAAAATGCGTTTTTGATTTTATTAGTTTTTGCCTTAACAACTAAAAATCAAATATTTACAGCCCTTTTTGAATTTCAATTATTTTCAAAAACTTCCAATTCCACCCTGTTCTCCCCCTACCATTCCATATAATCCGTCAACAATACTTTCACTATTTTTGACACGTAAAAGCAATCATATGCGGTCTCTTCTAATTCTCTCCGTTCTTTGGACGTTAGCTGTACCTGTCAAAGCTCAATCCCAGAACGATTCCATTTTCATCCGTAAAGCATACGACGAAGCATTGTCCAAAGGTCATTCGTACGAGGACCTGAGAAGTCTTTGCAAGGACATCGGAGCACGAATTACAGGATCTGCGGAAGCTGCCATGGCAGTTGAATGGTCTGAGGCAAAGATGAAATCTTACGGATTCGACACCGTTTACAAACAGGAAATTACTGTACCACACTGGGAAAGAGGGACGAAAGAAGCAGGCTGGGTTCGCCGTGAAAATGGCGAATTAATGAAATTGCATCTTCTGGCATTGGGAGGCTCCATTGGAACAAATGGACTAATGGAGGGAGATTTGATTACATTTCCATCACTAACCGCACTGCAGGAAGCATCAAAGGAAGAAGTTTTAGGTAAAATCGTATTCATCAATCAACCGATGAATGAAAAGGAGATCATTACTTTTCGGGCTTATGGAGGATGTTACCCAATCAGAGGGAATGGTGCAGTTGAAGGAGCAAAACAGGGCGCCAAAGCTGTAATCATACGATCGTTAGGGTTGCCAATTGATCCACATCCGCATACTGGCTCCATGCACTACGCTGATAGCATCACCAAAATTCCCGCAGCGGCAATATCAACACAGGATGCAGAAGCAATTCAACAATTGGTCGATGCCAACGAATCCCTGGAATTTGTTCTTGAAATGGATTGTCAGAGTTACCCGGACGTAACATCGCATAATGTGATCGCTGAATTGACGGGAACTGATAATCCTGATGAAATCATCACATTTGGAGGTCACCTTGACTCATGGGACACAGGTGAAGGAGCTCATGATGATGGCGCGGGCGTTATTCACTGCATGGAAGCACTTCGGATCCTCAAAGAACTCGACTACAAACCGAAACATACATTAAGATTGGTATTCTTCATGAACGAAGAAAACGGGAACTACGGAGGTCGTTCTTATGCCAAAATCGTGAAGGAAAAGGGAGAAAAACAAATTGCAGCATTGGAAAGCGACCGAGGAGGTTTTGCACCGCGTGGATTCACATGCGACGGGAATAAGGATTACCTGACAATGTTAGCATCGTTCGAACCGCTTTTCACTGATTACGAACTGCACATATTCGATCCTGGCTATGGCGGAGTGGATATCAGTCCTTTGCACGACGAATACGAAGACATTCCATTATTTGGCTTCGTTCCTGATTCTCAGCGGTATTTTGATTTCCATCATGCTCCAAGTGATGTTTTCGAGAACGTTAACAAACGCGAATTAGAGTTAGGATGCGCTGCAATTGCCTCATTCCTATATCTTTTGGACAAAAATATTTAACGGTCATAAGCTCCGGATAGTTGAAAAAACGTTGAGGATTGAGGAAATTCCGAATTCATTGTACTGAACGGATTATGCTCGGGGTTTACCTCTCAGAAATTACAGCTCAAAATCATGCTGAATCCCAGTCGTAGACAAACCTGTGTTGATAAAAAAGCCTCCATTTGAAACCGACCAAAGGAAAATAGCGTACTTTTGTACCGAATTTAAGGGGTTCAGGAAAAATATAACAATACCTCTTTTTTGAAAACCAGATTATGGCTCAAGACATTTTTGACAAAATCAAGAAGAACCGAGGTCCATTAGGACAATACTCTAAAGGAGTTCACGGATACTTTACTTTCCCGAAACTGGAAGGTGAGATCGGAAACAAAATGATCTTCCGTGGAAAAGAGTGCCTTGTATGGTCAGTGAACAACTACCTTGGATTGGCGAATCACCCAGAAGTTCGTGAGGCAGATGCTACAGCTTCAAAGGAATGGGGATTGGCATATCCAATGGGGTCTCGAATGATGACCGGACAAACCAGCGAGCATGAAGCGTTGGAAGCAGAGATTTCTGAATTCATGGAAAAAGAAGACACTATCCTTTTGAACTTCGGTTATCAAGGGATGGTTTCTGCAATTGATAGCGTAGTAGATCGTAACGACGTAATTGTTTACGATAGCGAATCACACGCATGTATTCTTGATGGAATGCGTTTACACGCCGGAAAACGTTTCGTATTTAAGCACAACGACATGGAAAGCTTCGATAAGCAGATGGAGCGTGCTACGAAAAACGTTGAGCAAACCGGAGGAGGTATCCTTGTTATTACCGAAGGAGTTTTCGGAATGGCAGGAGACCAGGGAAAATTGAAAGAAATTGTTGAATTCCGTAAGTCTGGAAAATACGATTTCCGTTTGTTCGTTGACGATGCTCACGGATTTGGTACTGTTGGAGAACGCGGACAAGGTTCTGGAGAAGAGCAAGGCGTTCACGACGAAATCGATATTCTATTTGGAACATTCGCGAAATCAATGGCGTCTATCGGGGCATTCATCTGTGCTGAAGAGCATATCGTTGAATTCCTTCGTTACAACATGCGTTCGCAAGTATTCGCAAAGTCATTGCCAATGCCATTGGTAGTTGGAGCTCGTAAGCGATTGGAATTGTTGCGCGATCAACCAGAACACAAAGAAAACCTTTGGAAAATTGCCAGTGCATTGCAAAAAGGATTGGTTGATGCTGGATTTGATATCGGTGTAACCAACTCAGCAGTAACTCCGGTATTCTTGAAAGGAAATCTTGCCGAAGCGACAAACTTAACGTTCGATCTTCGTGAGAACTACAACATTTTCTGTTCAATCGTAATCTACCCGGTTGTACCGAAAGATGTAATCATGTTGCGTTTGATCCCAACAGCTTCTCACACATTGGAAGATGTTCAGTACACGATCGAAACGTTCACTAAGATGAAAACCAAATTGGATGCTGGAGAATACCAGTCTGAAGAAATGGCTGCCGTTGAAGTTGATACGAAAAAATAAGGCTTTTAGATTAAAGACTAAAAGACAAAAGATAAAAGAAAGGCTGGTCCAGATGGATCAGCTTTTTTTGTTACCGTAAAGCGCACATTGAGGCTCTCGACCACGGAGCAGCAACGAAGTTAAATGAAGCTTGCAAGTTTTATTAATCGTACGCTTCCTGCCTGCCGCCAGGCACGGCGAGAACCTCAGCGTGCGGAGCTTATTATCTCCACCAACTGATCAATCTCCTTAGAAGTATTATACGCATGTAAACAAATGCGTAATCGTTCTTTCCCTTCGGGAACCGTAGGTGAAAAGATGGGTTTTACAGCGATTCTCTCCTTTTGTAATCTCTCGGCAATCTCTTTGGTTCGATCAACATCACCGATTTCAATTATTTGAATAGGAGAATCCGGATCTGATATTGAATTCACCTCTCCGAGTCGTTCCCGATAGCGCCTTATCATGATGTGCAGTCGATTTATTCCATCCTTCAAACCAGGGCTGGAAGCAATTTTGAAATTATGCTCAACGACGGTCACAGGTAGAGAGGTCGAATAAATAAACGAACGACAAAAGTTGATCAGAAACTGACGCGTATCAGCATCACATAAAACTACTGCCCCATGTGAACCATACGCCTTTCCGAAAGTGATCAGGCGCATAAATACCAAATCTTTCAATCCTAATTGATCCATAAGTCCTCTACCCGATTCTCCGAAAACACCTCCGCTGTGGGCCTCATCAACGATTAAGTATGCATCATACTTGTCGCACAAAGCTGCAATCTCTTTCAGTGGAGCAAGATCACCATCCATAGAATAAAGCGATTCAACCGCCACATAAACAGCTCCATCGGCCTTTTTTAAGCGTTCTTCGAGATGATCCAAATCGTTATGACGGAAAGAATACGATTTCGCCCAACTCAAACGAACTCCATCCCGAACGCTTGCGTGAATCAATTCATCGTAAAGAATGGTATCTCCTTTTTGAGGAATCGTACTGAAGATTCCCAGGTTGGCGTCGTATCCCGAATTGAAGTGCAATGCTGCTTCGGATCGAAAAAACGTTGCAAATTGCTTCTCGATCTTCTCATACTCATCCGAATTACCGGACAATAATCGAGAGCCTGTACTGCCGGAAATCGATACATCCGCAGCTGCGTATTTCGCACAGCCCAAATAATCGTTCGAGAAGAAATCTACAAACCCATCAAACGAAGAAAGGGAACGTAATGTCCCCTTTTCCTGTCTGTCCGACAATTTCTTATGTAGTTTGGCGTCCAATTAGCCTTCCACTGTCACTTTTCTTGGAGCAAAGTTTTCATCCTTCACTTTCGCACGAGCTTCTTCGAGTTCTTTAGCTCTGGCAGCTTCCTTTTCTTTTCGCGCTTCAATAATTGGATCTGACTCGGAAACTGGCTGTTCTCCATCAGCAAATGGTTCCTTCATTTCCAATCCAAGGATTTTGAACATTTCTATATCCTCATTGAATTCCGGATTTGGAGTTGTCAACAACTTATCTCCTGCAAATAACGATCCTGCACCAGCCATAAAACATAATGCCTGCGCCTCCATGTTCATTTTAGTACGTCCTGCAGACAAACGAACAATCGACTGAGGGAATGCGATACGTGTTGTAGCCACCATTCGAATCATTTCCCATTGCTCAATCGGTTTCTGATCTTCCATCGGCGTTCCTTCCACTGCCACCAATGCATTGATTGGAATTGACTCTGGCGGATTCTCCATTTGCATATAGCTCAACAACAACCCTACGCGATCTTCTACAGCTTCTCCCATTCCGATAATTCCACCGGAACAAACAGTAATTCCTGCTTTTCGAGCGTTATCAATAGTATTCAATCGATCTTCGTATTCACGAGTCGAGATTACATCATCATAGTAATCAGGAGAAGTATCCAGGTTGTGGTTGTACGCAAACAATCCGGCTTTTTTCAAACGCACCGCCTGCTCTTCGTTCATCATACCCAACGTACAACAAACCTCCATTCCCAAATCGTTCACTGACTGCACCATTTCGATCACATTATCGAAATCTCGATTATCGCGTACCTCGCGCCACGCAGCCCCCATACACAAGCGTGAAGATCCGTTTGCTTTCGCATTCTTTGCTTGCTCCACAACAGACTCAACAGTCATCAATTTGTGCGCATCAACATCGGTATGATAACGTGCGGCTTGAGGACAATAGCCACAATCTTCCGGACATCCTCCGGTCTTGATACTTAACAACGACGACATCTGAACCTCACGTGGATTGTGATACTGACGATGTATCGTTGCCGCTTCAAAAACAAGCTCTAGCAAGGGCTTGTTGTACAATTCCAATAATGCTTCTTTGGTAGAATATTTTGGGTTTACTTTCATTTTCCTCGTTTGATAAGCAAATATAACAACTATCTCGCTAAAGAAGTGTTAGCACCAGGCACTCTAATCAATGCAAAAGGCCACCTCAACGAGGCAGCCCTTCAACTGTTAATTGATACTTCAATTACTTAGCTGGAGTACATTCGATGTAAGACACTTCTCCGGTATCATTGAAATCACAATCGAATTTTACCGATTTATTCCCGAAGGTCCCAGTTGCTTTCATACCTCCTCCTTTGTGGATATCGATATGAAGGTTACTTCCGTCAACTGAAATCAACAAGCTTGCTTTATCTGAAGCATAAGGAACATTGTTCACGATCTCTGAATCAATCATAACTGACAGGGCACCGTTTGATGTTTCGCTGATTTCCTTTGAGTAGTAATCTAACCATCCAATCCCCTGGTTTTCCATTCCTTGCGGAGGAAGACCAACAGATAATGGTTCCCAACCATCTACTCCGTAGGTCATAACATTAGTAATGTGTAATGGCTCTGATTGCTTTGTTGTAAAAATGAATTTTGTGGACTTAAAATTTGCCATAATTTGTAGTATTTATAGTAGCCATGAAATACTTCCATGGTACCAATAGTTAAATGTTCTGGTGATTTTGTTAATTGGTAATTACCGGACCAGTCAACTGAATCTTTGCTGCAGCGTTGTTAGTGACAAGTCAAAATTGCTGATATAATAGAGGATGGCTTTACCCGAAAACAGGTAGAAATAAAAAATACCTGAAATCAGGTAGAAATTGAACAGTGAATAAAACTTACTTGCTCAATAAGCAGGCTGCATAAGCCTTAATGGCTTTTCCCTCACCGAACGAATCCACTTTTTCGTGTGTGGTAGCTTTGATTGAAACGGCATCTACGTCTACTTTTAAAAGACCTGCGATTACCTTCTGCATTTCAGGAATATGCGGATTCATTTTGGGAGCTTCCAAAATAATTGTTGAATCGATATTGATCACTGAATAACCTTTCGCCTCAATGAGCTTCATTACCTCAGCGAGCAAGATTTTACTATCGATTCCTTTGTATTTTGGGTCTTTATCGGAGAAGTGGTATCCGATATCTCTCAGATTGGCAGCCCCTAGAAGCGCATCGCAAATTGCGTGAAGTAACACGTCTGCATCAGAATGACCGACGGCACCAATTTCAGAAGGAATTTCAATTCCCCCAACAAATAATGGGATTCCCGGAGCTAAACGGTGCACATCAACACCGTATCCAATTCGAATATTCACAATTATTCTTTGTCGTCTGCGCTTGAATTTCCTCCAAGAGCCATTCGAAGTGTGAAACGAAGCGTATTCGCCAATGGATTCAGACGTTGCAACGCTGCTAAATATGAGATGTCAATTCCGAATTTGTTGTATTTGAACCCAACTCCGAAGTTGAAGTACTGACGCGCCCCTTTGTTTTTACTTTCGTAGAAGAATCCTCCACGAACTGCCAAAGTGTTGTTGTACCAGTATTCCAAACCTGTTGCAATATTAATCTCGGTCAATTCCTCCTTGAACTTTGACCCTCCAACAATCTGATACGAACCATCAGCATTTTGAACGTAATCACCGTTTTCGTCTTTCACAGGAGTGCCCGGTGCATCTCCGAAAGAACGAAGCATCCCGGCAATCACACCAACATCATCAGAAGGCGTTCCTGCAATCAATACAATATCACTTCCGATAGCATCGTAGATTGGTGGTGTTGGAACCAATAGTTTTTGCAATTCCAATGAGAAAGTCAAACTGTTGTATGAATCAAATTTCGCATTGAAAGAGTTACCAATTTTCAAGTTCATCGGAATGAAATCTCGCGTTGCAAGACTTGAATAAGAAACTTTGTTACCAATGTTGTTAATTGTTGCCGCAAAGGCGTAATCTCCTTTTGTTTTCCCGATTCGAGCATCAGGATTGAAATATGTAAACGATAGATCAGCAGCACCAACAATTCCTGGCTTAGTATCAACCCCTGGAATTACTGATCCTCCCGTTAGGTTTGAATAGGCAAACTTCCCATTCAATCCAACACTCATTTTCTCATTCAACTTAAAGGCATAACCTCCGGTAATTTCAAACTCATTCGGTTTGTCTTCACGTAGCACATCTCCCTGAGCACTTGTAAATGTGATCTCTCCCAAAGAGAAATAACGAAGCGCTCCACCTACTGCGTGACGCTTGTTGATATTGTAATATCCTGAAACGTAAGACAAGTGAATATCATTCGTCAACTGACGCAACCAAGGTGTGTATGAAACACTAATTTCAGAGCGCTCTTCCGCAAAATTAATCATCGATGTATTCCAATAAATGGACGTTGATGATGCACTCAAAGCAGTTCCTGCATCCCCCATTCCACCAGCTCTTGAATCGGGTGTAATGGACATGAATGGCATTGCCGTTGTAATTGTATTTAACTGCAAATCATCCTGTGTAGTTCCACTCCCAGATCCATCTGGTTGAGCGATTGCAGTTGTTGTACCTGTAATAAATAGTAGGCCTAGAAGTTTCTTAATCATCATTTCTTAAATGTTGAACATGCAAATATACGTATATAGTTACCCTTTATTGTGACGCTTAACGCAAAATCACCAATTTTTCCATTTTCTCAGCAATTTCGCCGTCTGGCGTGCGTACTTTCAAGCGATATACATACACTCCTTTTGCAAGTTGATCACCAAAATCATCCAAACCATCCCAGGCAATTCCTTCCGATCTGAACCCTTGAGTTTGAACTGTTTCATTAATTGTTTTTACCAAATTCCCGGCAACGGTCAAAATCTGAATTTGCACATCCAATTGGCTGCAAACCTGATTGTGTTCGAAGTAGAAATCTGTGTGCGTTGTAAACGGATTTGGATAGTTTAATACATGATCCAAAACAATATTTTCTTGTTCCTGAACCACGAATTCAATGCTGCGTTCTGACGAGTTATTGTTAACATCCCAAACTTTCAAAGACAAGGTATGTGGACCCGGCTCCAGTGTTGAGAAGTTATATCGAATTTGCCCGCTTTGATATGAGTCCAAATCTGCCGTATAGAAATCATTCAAAACAATTGGATCTCCGGTTTCTCCGTCTAAAATCGCTACAATATCATGTCCTACTCCATTTCCAACAGTATTAATTCCATTTTCGTCGAAAACATCCGCGATTAGAATTGGCGTTTCATCTGTAATTCCACCGCTGACAAAGTTTTCGTTGTTAATATACAAATCAATAGTTGGTCCTTCATTATCAGTTATTCCGTTCGGGTCCAAACCACCGATTAAGAAGCTAGTATCGTATCCGAACGCATCTGTTGTTCCATTCTCAGCGTAATAACTGATTTTCCCAAAATCGATCGCATAATTGATATCCTTGGGAACGATAAATGTGAACTCAAACGCTCCATTCACGACAGAAGCTTTTCCACTGTATACTTTGTTTGTCTGCGTTTCAAAAGTGAATGGCGGGGATTCTGCACCATCATTCGATAATGTTGTTTGTTGTCTCGGCTTATCATAAACTGTTGGATACAATACACCGTTAAATCCAGACATCAATTGACTATTGAAGTCCTGAACATGACCCTTAATAGTAACCTTACTCAAGGCTTTAATAGTATCCGTTACAGCTCCTGCCGCCTGCCCGTTGATGCTATCCGTAACAATTGAGAAATTAGGTAATGCCAATCGAAGCGCAGGATCGCCAATCAAAGTGAAGCTTCGTTTATTGTTTCCTCCTACTTCATTCTTTGTTCTTGTAATGATTTCACCAAACGATCTTGGCAACATCGTTGAAGAATCTCTTTGGAACACCTCACGAATAAACGCCTGACCGATATTCGTATTCACACTGAAATAAACCGATCGGGTTGTTGTCATGAGCGCAATTGCCCCTCCGAAAGCATTCAAAGAAGCCCATTCACCCGCTGAAACACGATCCGGGTCATCAAACTTGGTAAATTCACACGTTGCGGAAACCATGAGTGGCATCACATCAATGTTACGCCAATCCTGAATCATTGGAACCGTTACAACGCGTTCTTCAGCCAATCCAACTTCTCCGCCGTGCCCAACATAATTCACTACGAGTGCACCACGCTCAATTCTCGAATCAATTGCTTCATTTACTTCTGGATATCGCTCACCTCCCGCAGTCGTAACCTGTGGATAAGCATCCTGGTAAATCTTGATACAATTCAACCCTGGCAATGTATCGCTCACATAATCGTATTGAGGCTCCACATCGAAATTCAGGAAATAATTGCTCTCCTCGTCGTCCGAAATAAGTGCATATGTCGTTCTCCAATCACCAAAAGTGGATGAATAATCGTCGTTACTGCAATTCGTTGTTGATGTAGAATAAATGCCCGAACCATTGTTCATGTAGTGCTCTACCTTGTCCACTAGCTCTTTTGCCATCTGCACATCAGAAACCAACATTCGTCCGACATGTACATCAATCAAATCAGAAGCTGAAATCGATTCGTCATTATCCAGAATTCCGTAGTAATCATCGGATGGCATCATGGCAATGTGATTCTCGGAATTGTTATCCTGATCGAATTGGAACGTAAGTATGTAATTGTTGTTGTTCGGAACCCGGTTCTTTGGATCGTAGGTTCCATCTCCGAAGAGACAAACGTATTTCAATCTCGGTCCGGGAGTAATTGCTCCACGATCGTAAAACATTTTCGCAAAGGTTCGGATAGCGGTAGCATCTTGCATTCCAGAACTGAATTCATTGTAAATGTGATCTGTTCGAACTACATGCACCTCTAATCCTTTCGCACGATGCAAGTTTGCCAATCGTTCAGCAGAAGAAACAAAACTCGGATGCGTAATTATGAGGTAGTCGGCTTGAGGCAACCCGTGCAAGTCCTGAGGTTGAACCTGACCTACAGCAGTTGGAACGTGGAAATTAACTCCGTTAGATACCGCAAACGTGCGCAGTTCATCCGAATTTGCAGAAAAAGTATACGTTCCTGCAGAATTAGTTCCATCTACACGCCAAGGAACATGTCGATCGGTAACTTCCCAAACAAAACCATTCGTTGGAACGCTTTGAATTTGATATTCCGCAACATTTCCAGTTCCTACCGAATTCAAATCACGGAATTGCATTTCCGAACTGTAGAACACCAATTGACGGCGCATATTCAACGTGATCTTATCCAGATAAGTCAAAACATCCGGAGAGTTTCTGACAACCTCAATTTGAAGTGGCATCACCGTTGTTGGATTCGGCATGTCAAAGGAAACCGTGCTTCGCCCGAAATCTGTTCCAGAAGGTAACAAAGCATCATACAGCTGATTCCCGTTAATTGAATATCGTTGAGCCGTTCCTGAACTCGAATTCGTACTTGACGCCATGGAAACTTCGAAATTCGCTGGAGTTGAAGCATCAATGTTCGGTACGCTGAACGAAAATGTTCGTGTTAATCCCGGACCTTCATCAAACAATTCACCATACCAACGACTTCCACCACCAACAAGATTCAAATAATCCTGCTCATAAACCCGGTAATCGGAATAGGTAGTTACAGTATGCGTAACGGGATCAGACGAATTAAACACATTCTCAACACGCAACGGCGTTCCATTCGGGTTGATATTTATGAAATATGTTGACACATCGGAATACACGTGGCGCTCCTGGTAAAAATCAGTTGTTCCATTTGCATACCATCGATGCGGACCCCAGCCATAGAATAAAATGTAGTCCCCCGCATCAAACGAACCATCCGACTCTCCAACAACCTGAATTGCGTTCTTAGCCAAATCATCTGTTCTAGGAGCCGAGTTCAACTGTGGCAGAAGACCGTCTCCGTTACCATAGATATTGATGTGTTGTGGATTAAGATTGTTTACATCAATTCCCATGGATGCGAGGAAGTCTCTATCAATACGATGAAAACCGTCTCTTGAAATGGAAATTTTATACCAATCACCATTTCCGGGAGCCAAAACTGAGTTCGAGAAGTATTTCGGCGCGAAAGGTTTACTTGCAAGATTTCCTGGCAGCTTTGATAATTCAAATGATGTAATTCGACGGATTTGTCCATTCTCTTTAACAAACGGCATCAAATTAACCACCGCGTATTTCTCCGACAGTTGATTCGTAACCTTATAATCCGCTGAGAGTGATTCAGGAACAACAATGTGAAATTGTTCGATGTATTTTCTGTCTGCGCTGGTTGCTGCTTGCGTTTGATAGGATTCGATGGCAATTTCTCCGTACGCCCCCTGAACCTTCTCTTTGTAAAAAAAGTTGGGGCAATATCCATCCAGAGATTGTCCTTTAATTTTAGGTACTTTGAAGTATTCTTCTCCATACTGATACTCTACAGGCGCCTCCCACTCTATTAAAACCGTCTCCGACTGCGACTGTGCCATTGCGTCTGCACAGAAAATGAAAAGTACAATTGTACTTACTAGTAGCTTCTTCAAACCAAAATTAGTTTTCATGTAACAAATATCAGATCATTCTTCTGACCAGACAAAAAAACGCACATATTGTTTGAATATTATACTCAATTTGCAATATTTGTAACTTTGTTTATAGAATACCGTTAAACTACACTCAACAAAGTCTATAACCTAAGTTGATGAAGACATTTAAAGCATATTTGATCATGAGCGCATTCTGCCTGACAGGATTCGTATCATTTGGTCAAGATCCACAGTTCACACAATTCTATGCGAACCCCATCTACTTGAACCCTGCTTTTGCTGGTTCACACGGATGCCCGAGATTTGCCGTGAACTACCGTAACGAGTGGCCTAGTTTGACAGGTAACTACGTAACCTACAGTATGTCGTACGATCAGTACTTCAAAAATATCTCTGGAGGATTTGGTGTAATTGCCATGCACGATCAGCAAGGACAAGGAACTATTTTCACGTCCATGTTGGGAGCTGTTTATTCGTATCACTTAAATGTGAGCCGAAAATTCAAGATGATGTTTGGAGCACGTGCAGCGATGTTCAACAAATTTTTGGATTGGGATAAATTGACATTTGGAGATATGATCGATCCGCGTCGTGGATTTATTTACCAAACAGGAGATGTACAACGTGGAGGAAGTCGTTATTTCTTCGATGCGTCTGCCGGATTCCTTGGTTATAACAAACACTTTTTCTTCGGATTTGCAGCACACCACTTGAATCGTCCTGATGAATCAATGATTATCGGGTCTTCGCGTTTACCAATTCGAATGACAGGACACATGGGAGCTAAAATTCCATTGGGAGCTAAATCGCAATACAAGAATGTTACTTCGATCATGCCTAACGTGATCTACCAATACCAAAACGGATTCCAGGAATTGATGTTCGGTACTTACGTACAGTATGGAGCATTCAACGCTGGTGCATGGTTCCGTAATAGAGATGCATTCATTCTAACAATTGGTGTGGATACTGGTAAATTCCGATTGGGATATAGCTACGACATCACCGTATCTCGTTTGAACAATGGAGTTTCCGGAGGTTCTCACGAGGTTTCATTAGGAATGCTTTTGAACTGTAAAGACAAGCCGCCATCGTTTAAAACAATCTCTTGTCCGTCATTCTAAAAGAAAACTGTAACGAAAATAAAATGCAATCGTTGTAATAGTGATTGTGAAAGAAAATAAAGATGAAAACCAAAACCAATAATATGCGATTTTTTAAAGCCATAGCTGTTGCGTTAGCAGGAGTTTTTGTGATTGCATCGTGTTCGCGTGAAGCTTCCAGTGTAACTGGTTGGGATTACAACAACCCGAAGCAAGGAGGTTTCCAAAAAGTTCCTTTTGTTGATCAGGAAACTGGTCCGGGACTTGTTCTAGTTGAAGGTGGTACCTTCACTATGGGACGTACAGAACAAGATGTTATGTTCGATTGGAACAACCGCCCTGCACGTGTAACAGTATCGTCCTTCTATATGGACCAAACGGAGGTAACAAACTTCCACTGGTTGGAGTACCTATACTGGATTGGTCGTGCTTACGGAGAATCATATCCAATGGTTCAAAAGAATGCATTGCCGGATACTTTGGTTTGGCGTTCTAAATTGGGAGATAACGAGAAGTACGTAGATTACTACTTGCGTCACCCAGCTTACCGTGATTACCCTGTAGTAGGAGTTTCATGGTTGCAAGCGAACGACTTCTGTAAATGGCGTACAGACCGTGTGAATGAGTACATCTTGATTCGTGAAGGGATTTTCAAATTCAACAACGATCAGCGTAACGAAAACGCGTACAATACAGATGCTTACTACGCAGGACAGTACGATGAGGAGTCATTGGTTAAGAATATTGAAGACTTGAACCCGGATAACGTAGATGCAAAAGGAAAACTCGGACGACGTCAAGTACGTATGGAAGATGGAATCTTGCTGCCACGTTACCGCCTCCCTACGGAAGCTGAATGGGAATTCGCTGCTTCTGGTTTGATTGGAAACCTTCAGGCAGGAACAGAAAACATTGATGAGCGTCGCATCTATCCTTGGGATGGACACTGGGTTCGTCAGGACGAAGCACAGTTTACAGGTCAAATCCGTGCAAACTTCGTACGTGGTCGTGGAGATTACATGGGGGTTGCTGGTAACCTAAATGATGGTGCCGACGTTACTGCTCCGGTTGAATCTTACTGGCCAAACGATTACGGTCTTTACCACATGGCTGGAAACGTTTCTGAGTGGGTAAAAGATGTTTACCGTCCATTGACAAGTGAGGATTACGATGAGTTCCGTCCTTTCCGAGGAAATGTATTTAAGACGAAATTGTTGAACAACGAAGGAAAAATTGAGCAGCGTAACCAGCAAGTTCAGTACGATATTCACGGAATGAAAGAGTACCTGAACGAGTTTGAGCGTATCCGTTTCCAACGTATCTCAGCAAACAACCACGATCCTAACGACACAGTAATTCCTGTTGGATTGTCTTCAAACATCGGTTCACGTAACCAGGTGAAGCAAGGTTATGCTCCGGATCCATTCTATGTATCACATGGAAAGGTCAAAGATTCTATCGAATTGCAATTGCTTGCAGATATAAACGCTGTAATCGATCAGGCACTAATCTGGCAGAACGAGAAGCACTACATTGAAGCTTCTGCTCTTATCCAGGACCGAATTTTCGATGAGATCTTTACAGATGAGTTCCGTGAAGGACCAGACGGTGAAGAGTATGCTTTCGAAGCAATTACAATCCTACGTGACGGATTCCGTGAGTACATAATTGATACTCCAGGAAAATTGAAATACCGTAACGTAACAGAAGAAGAAAACATTGGACGATTGAATTACCGTCGTGATGATTACATCGATTACCTTGATGGTGATATCGAGAGCTCTATCTACTATGCAAACGATGAGCGCAAGAACGATATCAATCAAGCGACTCGTGACCCGAACTTGATCATGTACCAAAGCATGCACGAAGAGTACGATTTGGACGGTGGTCAGGTAAAACCAGGAGATCGTACTTCATGGCCAACTACATTGATTTCTGATAAATCACGTGTATACAAAGGAGGTTCATGGAAAGATCGTGCATACTGGTTGGCTCCAAGTCAGCGTCGATTCTTAGACGAAGATCAGTCTACAGACGCTATCGGATTCCGTTGTGCAATGGATCGAGTTGGTTCCCCTACCGGATTCAACTACGGACGAAAAAAGAAAAAGAAAAAGTAACGCGCTATCGAACAGACGCACGTTGAAAAATAAAGAAAAGGCCTCGACAGATTTGTCGGGGCTTTTTTACTTTAGTTCCATGGAACAACATCTCACCTCCCCTTTCTATCAGAGCAAAGGCATCTGCATTGATACCCGTAAGATATTTGAAGGCTGCCTTTTTGTTTGCATTCAAGGTGCCAAGTTTGATGGGAATACTTTTGCAAAGGAAGCATTGAATCAAGGTGCGCACCATGTAATTGTCGACAACGAAGAGTATTATCAGGAGGATGCAAACATGACTTTGGTTGAGGATAGTGTTCGTTATTTACAACAACTCGCCAATCACCATCGGAATCAGTTTGACATTCCATTCATTGGGATTACCGGGAGTAATGGAAAAACAACAACAAAAGAACTCATCTATTCAGTTCTGAAGAAACAATACAATGTTCTTGCTACCGAAGGAAATCTAAACAATCATATTGGTGTCCCTTTGACGTTGTTGAGAGTTACCAAAAAACATGAAATCGCCATTATTGAGATGGGAGCCAACCGATTGAAAGATATCGAGGAATTGTGCGAAATTGCTGAACCAAACTATGGAATCATAACAAATATCGGTAAGGCTCACCTGGAAGGCTTCGGATCGTTTGAAGGCGTGCTCACGACCAAGAAAGAACTGTACGATGCCGTATCCATCAAGAAAGGTACAATCGTCGTGAACGGAGATGATGAAATACTGAACAACGCCCTTCCTGAAGATGTGAAGGTTGTCAAATTCGGAACTCAGGATCAATTTGTAGTTGGTAAACTGGTAGCCTTAACGCCATTTGTAACTATGGAATGGTCATGTGGCGTTTACCACTCTACCCCCATCACTGGTAAAATGATTGGCGGATACAATTTCACAAATTATTTAGCAGCAATCACTTTTGGCTGCCTTTTCGACGTTCCGAACTCCTATATTTCTGAAGCTATTGAAGAATACTCACCAACCAACAATCGCTCTCAGGTTTATAAATCCGATAAGAATACATTGATTCTGGACTGTTATAACGCCAATCCAACGAGCATGAAGTCAGCGCTTGACAGTTTCCAGATGATGCATCATAACTCAAAAATTTTCATCATCGGAGACATGCGAGAGTTGGGAGAAGATTCCCAGATCGAACATGAACGCATTGGCAAACTAGTAGAAGCACATGATTTAAAGGGGTACAGTGTCGGGAAGGAATTCGGAAAAATCTCTTCGAAAAGCATTCTGAAACATTTTGATACAGTTGACGATGCCCTGGAATACTTTAAATCTAACGGTGTTAGCGATTCTTTGGTTTTGTTGAAAGGATCGAGGGGGATTCAGTTGGAGAAGTTGGTGGAGGAGTTGTAAGTCACACTTTATTCTCATCTATTTCCCTTATTGGTAAAAATGCGTTTTTGCATTAAAGCATTATTGCAATAATTAGTTATTGCTTTAACGAACAAAAAAATCCCGCCATTTCTGACGGGATCACAAAGTATTATCAAATCTCTCTAGTCCTTCAACAAATTTCGAGAAATTACAATCTTCTGAACTTCTGTTGTTCCTTCGTAAATCTGCGTAATCTTCGCGTCACGCATCAAACGCTCAACATGGTATTCTTTCACGAATCCGTATCCACCGTGAATTTGCACAGCCTCAACTGTTTGTTCCATAGCAACCTTTGATGCGTACATTTTCGCCATTGCACTTGACTGATCGTAGTTTCTTCCCTGATCTTTGTCCAATGCTGAACGATATACTAACATCTTAGCAGCTTCTACCTCAGTAGCCATATCTGCCAGCTTAAAAGCAATTGCCTGATGCTTAGAAATTTCTTTTCCGAATGCTTTACGTTCTTTCGAGTAATCAGTAGCCAACTCCAAAGCTCCACCTGCGATACCCAAAGCCTGTGCAGCAATTCCGATACGTCCACCAGACAAAACTTTCATGGCAAATTTGAATCCAAATCCGTCTTCACCGATACGATTTTCCTTTGGAACTTTTACATCGTTGAAAAGCAATGTATGCGTATCAGAACCACGGATTCCCATTTTATCTTCCTTCGCACCAACAACGAACCCTTCCATTCCTCTTTCGATAATGAAAGCGTTGATCCCTCGGTGTCCAGCCTCTACATCCGTTTGTGCAATCACAAGGTATACTGAAGCAGATGAACCGTTAGTAATCCAGTTCTTTGTACCGTTCAATAGGTAGTGGTCTCCCATATCGATAGCAGTAGTTTTCTGAGAAGTTGCATCAGAACCTGCTTCTGGTTCAGACAAACAGAAAGCACCAATTGCTTCACCTGTTGCCAATGGGACTAAATATTTTTGTTTTTGTTCTTCTGATCCGAATTTTTCCAATCCCCAACAAACTAGCGAGTTGTTAACGGACATACATACAGAAGTAGATGCATCTACCTTGCTAATTTCTTCCATTGCAAGAACGTAAGAAAGGGTATCCATTCCAGATCCACCATATTTTGGATCCACCATCATTCCCATAAATCCTAGTTCTGCAAGTTGCTTTATTTCAGCCTCAGGAAAACGCTGTTCGTTATCACGCTCGATAACTCCCGGTTTCAAAACGTTTTGAGCAAAATCTCTCGCTGCTTCCTTAACTGCTAAATGCTCTTCTGATAAGTCAAAGTTCATATTCTGGTTCGTTATATTTCTGCGAAAATGCGCGTACAAATTTACGCATTTTGTGTGATTTTTCTACTTTTAAACAGCATGAGTTTATACACAATAATTGGCGCTATGTCAGGGACATCTATGGATGGTCTCGACCTTGTTTTATGTGAAATTGACGTAGTTCAAGACGATCAATACGAGTATAAAATACTGAACGCCAAAACTTTTGAATACCCAAAAGAATTATTGCGACTGCTGAAAAACTCAAAAGAACTACCCGCTACAGAATTATTTCATCTGGATAAATTGTTAGGAAAACATTATGCAACGTGCATTAATCAATTTCTAAAGGACAGTGATTTCGACAAAAGTGAAGTGAATGCTATCGCTTCTCACGGTCATACGGTGTTCCATCAGCCAGACAAAGGATATACAGTGCAGATAGGATGCGGCGCAACGATAGCGAGTGCAACGGGAATTGCTGTCATCAATGATTTTCGACAGAGAGATGTGATTTCTGGTGGACAAGGAGCTCCGTTGGTGCCTATTGGTGATAAAATGTTGTTTCGAAACCGAGCAAACGCCTACCTGAACATTGGAGGATTCACCAACATTAGCATTCCTGGCAACGACACGATTGCTTTTGACATTAGCCCGGGAAATTTACCATTGAATGCCATTACTCAAGAACTTGGATATCCTTACGATGACGGCGGGAAAATTGCTCGTTCCGGAGAACTGGACGAAAAGATTCTAGCCGAACTCAACAAACTAGAATACTACCATCAAAAAGCACCAAAATCTCTAGGAACCGAATGGTTGGATACTGTCTTCTCCCCCATCCTAAATAAAATAGAAGACCCAAAAAACCGATTGCACACCTGCGTTCATCATATTGCAGATCAGATTGCAAGAACCTGTCAGAATCATCAAGTGCAGAAACTATTCATCACCGGAGGAGGCGCATTTAACGAATTTCTCATGGAAGAGCTTCGAAACAGGCACATTGAAGTCATTATACCGGAAGAAGATGTAGTCAATTTTAAGGAAGCGTTAATTTTTGCATTTCTAGGCGTTCGATTTCTGGAAGGAAAGTTTAACTGTCTAGCCTCTGTAACAGGCGCTTCCACTAATGTTCGCGGGGGAACTCTTCACGAACCCTAATAAATACCCATAAGCTTGTTTGTAACTCGTGTATAACGTCGGTTTGAAACGATTTTGCGGTTCGATAACTTTGTTAACTTTGCTTGGCTTAAAAAAGTACAATAGTTGATGAAAGATTTACTTGAAAAGTTCGAAAACAAACAACCAGAAATCGTTTTCGAATGGAAAGACGCCGAAACAGAAGCTGAAGGATGGGTAGTTATCAATTCACTTCGAGGCGGAGCAGCTGGAGGCGGAACCAGAATGCGTAAAGGACTTGATAAGAGAGAGGTAGAATCACTTGCCAAAACAATGGAAGTGAAATTCACTGTCGCAGGACCGCCTATCGGAGGAGCAAAATCAGGAATTAACTTTGACCCTACAGACCCTAGAAAAGAAGGCGTTTTACGTCGTTGGTATGCAGCCGTTACTCCCCTTTTGAAGCATTATTACGGAACTGGTGGAGACCTGAACGTGGACGAAATTCACGAAGTAATTCCAATTACAGAAGATTGCGGTGTTTGGCACCCACAGGAAGGAGTTTTCAACGGACATTTCCAACCTCGCGATGCACAAAAAATCAATCGTATTGGTCAATTGCGTCAGGGAGTACTGAAAGTAATTGAAGACACACAATATTCACCAGATGTTGATCGCAAGTACGTTGTTGCTGATATGATCACTGGTTACGGAGTAGCTGAATCTGTGAAGCATTTCTACGACATCTACGGTGGCGAAGTTGCTGGAAAACGTGTTCTTGTTCAAGGTTGGGGTAACGTAGGTTCTGCGGGAGCTTATTACCTGGCTCAGATGGGAGCAAAAATCGTTGGTATTATTGACCGCGTAGGCGGATTGATCAATGAAGATGGATTCACTTTGGAAGAAATTCGTGAGTTGTTCCTGACAAAAGATGGAAACGCATTGAATCACCCGAATATGTTGTCTTTCGACGAAGTAAACAGCAAAATCTGGGACTTGAAAGCCGAAGTTTTCATTCCTTGTGCAGCTTCTCGATTGATCACAGAAGACCAGTTGGATCGAATGATTAACTCAGGAATGGAGGTGATTTCTGCAGGAGCAAATGTTCCGTTTGCAGATCCTCAAATCTTCTTCGGACCGATTGCAGATAAAGCAGATAATAGCATCACGGTAATTCCGGATTTCATTTCTAACTGTGGAATGGCTCGTGTATTTGCCTACTTGATGAGTAATGATCTGGACAAACTTACGGACGAAGGAATCTTCTCAGACACAAGCAATATTATTCGCGAAGCACTCAACAATACATATTCAATTAACTCAAATAAAACAGGAGTGGCGAAAACAGCGTTTGAACACGCATTAAATCAACTTGTTTAAACTATAAAACTTCTAAAAACTACTAATTATGGAAATGTTTATTGTTGTAGTCTTTGTTTTAGGATATCTCGCAATTACGCTTGAACACAGCATAAAAATTGACAAACTGGTACCAGCGTTGATGATGATGGCGATTGCCTGGGCAGCTGTTGCTTTCGGTATTGATGGATTCGACCAATGGTTCAATAGCCATGACGCCAAATTGATGCCGATTGACGGAATGGGACATGAGCATCGTCTGCACCTTCTGGAAGGAACATTATTACACCATTTCGGTAAAACCTGTGAGATTCTGATCTTCCTGGTAGGAGCCATGACAATCGTGGAAATCGTAGATCACTTTAATGGTTTCGCTACAATTAAAGGATTTATTCGTACCAAGAAAAAATCGACACTTCTATGGATCGTTTGTATTCTTGCATTCATCCTATCCGCAATCATTGACAACCTTACAGCTACTATCGTTTTGATTACGATTCTTCGTAAGATGATCTCAGACAAACAGCTTCGTATCTGGTACGCCGGTATGATTATCATTGCTGCAAACGCAGGTGGAGCCTGGTCACCAATTGGAGACGTTACAACGACGATGTTATGGATGGGAGATAAAGTAACCACGCTGAAACTAATCGAATTCTTAATTATCCCTTCGTTCATTTGTATGGTAATTCCAACAGCGATCGCGAGTTTCATGCCTGTCTTCAAAGGCGAATTTGAGCGACCGGAAGAGGAAGAAGGAGGAAGTTCTAAAGGTCCATTGATGTTATACCTTGGATTGGGAATGATCGTTTTCGTTCCAATTTTCAAAACAGTAACACACCTGCCTCCTTACGTTGGAATGATGTTATCACTTTCGATTGTAGCGTTGGTTGCTGAGGCAATTAGTGCTCGTGAGTTCTCCATGACAGACGTAAACCACGATCAGGCTCACGGTGGACACAGCTCACCAACATTCGGAGCGCTTTCTAAAATTGAGATGCCTTCCATCCTATTCTTCCTTGGAATCTTGATGACAGTAGCCGCATTGGAATCACTTGGTTTGATTTTTACATTCGGTCAGGACGTTCAAGGTGCTATGAACAACGACGTTTTCATTCTATTGCTAGGGGCTGGATCCGCAGTAATTGACAACGTTCCATTGGTAGCAGCATCCATGGGTATGTTCGATGTAACTCAATTCGGTACCGACAATCACATCTGGCATTTCATTGCTTATTCAGCTGGAACAGGAGGAAGTATGTTGATTATTGGTTCAGCAGCAGGGGTAGTTGCCATGGGTATGGAGAAGATTTCATTCTTCTGGTATCTTAAGAATATTGCCTGGCTCGCACTAATCGGATATGTCGCTGGTGCTGGGGTTTACTTACTCGAAGGAATGCTCTTCGGATAATTGGAACAGTATTTGAAATAATAATTTGAACTTTTAAAACGTTAGAACACTATGAACTTCACTCTACCTCTCCAAATGGACGTCACAGGCGATCAAGCTAATGATGGCGTTGTTGAGCAATCTATCTGGGACATCATCGTTCAAGCGAGCGAAAGTATGTTCGGACTATTCATTAACGTTTTATTGGCATTGATGCTCGGTTATGCCATCTTCATTTTCGTAGAACGTTACCTTGCATTACGCAAAGCATCCAAAGAAGAAGCTGGTTTCCTTGCCAAGATCAAAGATTACATCATGGATGGAAAACTGGATTCCGCAAAAGACTACTGTTCGCGTTCCAACAATCCTTCCGCTCGTATGATCGAAAAAGGAATTTCCCGATTGGGTAAACCAATGGAAAGTATATCTGCTTCGATTGAAAATACGGGTAAGCTGGAAGTTATGCGTCTGGAACAACGATTGAGTTTCCTTGCAACTGCAGCAGGTGCCGCACCGATGATCGGATTCCTTGGAACAACAATTGGTATGATTATGGTATTTATTGATTTGATGAATACCAATGAACTAAACGTTTCAACGATCGCTCCGGGAACCATGACTGCCATGGTAACAACGGTTGAAGGATTGATTGTAGGTATTATTGCTTACATCGGTTACAACTTCCTTGTAGCGAGAATCGGACGTTTGGTGTATCAAATGGAAAATGATGCATTGGAGTTCATGGACCTATTGCACGAACCAAGCAAATAATCTGTTATGGATTTAAGATCAAACAATAAGATTAAGGTCGAAGGCGGAATGGCCTCGATGACTGACCTTGTCTTCTTGTTACTAATCTTTTTCATAATAATGAGCTTGATGAGTAACAATACGATGGTAGTTGACGTACCAAAAGATGACGCGGAGATGGATCCTATTCAGGATATTCAACAAGTAACCGTTGTTATTACTGAAGATAACGGATATTTATTGATGCCAGGAGGAGACGTTGACAAGCCGCGTGCAGAGTTTGCAGACATTGTTCCTGAATTGAATGCAATGATGGAAGAGCGACAAGAACAAACGCTCCGAATCGAAGGGCATAGACTTGCAGATTATGAAGCAGTGTTTAAAGTAATGGCCTACGCAGACGTTCAGCAATGGAAGCCGGCATTGGCCTATAAAAAATAACGATATGGCAACAATTCCAATAGTAAATACGCAAGACAAACGCATCGGACTGGTTACGTCTGTAGTCGCGATGCTATTGGTATTCCTGATCATGTGGTTGATTAAATACGAAGTAGTAGATCCGCCACCAGAGGATTTACATCTTGAAGTAGCAGCAGAACTGGATCATACAATCGTAGAAGATATTATCGTTGCTGGCGGCGGCGGAGGTGATCCTTCTAATGACCCCGAAAACAATCCGGAAGTAACCGAGCAGATTATCACGAATAACAACTCTAATGTTGTAGTGAATTCAGGAAATGCGAACAATACCACGACGCAAAACTCCGACAACCCTCCATCAGGGAATAACGTGGATAATCCATTCTCGGGAGGTTTTGGAGGAGGAACTGGCGGAGGTAACGGAACTGGAAATGGAACTGGTATTGGTAACGATAGCGGACCGGGAACTGGCGGTCCAGGAAGCGGAGGAATGACCAACCGAAAAGTATTGAAGCACGTAAATTCGAACGATATTCAGTATAACTACGATGCGAAATTCTATTTCAAAGTCGGTGTAAATGCAGACGGTTATGTCGTGGATGTTCAGAATATCAAATCGAAGACGACCACTTCTGACGAGCGCATTATCCGAAAAGTGATCGCATTAGTGAAAAGTCAGGTGCGTTACTCAAAAGCTCCTGGAGCAACGATCCAAACGTTGACATATACTGTGAACTTCAAATCGTTGTAAGCGATGGAAGCCCTTGATTGGCTCTTTCAACAATTTCCTTCGTATCAGATTATTGGCTCGAAAGCATTCAAGCCGACACTGGAGAACTCGCGTAAAATACTCAGACATCTTGGTAATCCCGAGCAGGAGTTAAAGTTTGTACATGTCGCCGGAAGCAATGGAAAAGGTTCGGTATCATCTTATCTGGCCTCCATTCTAACAGAAGCAGGATTACGCGTTGGATTGTTTACTTCCCCGCACATCGTGCATTTTTCAGAACGCATCCGAGTGAATGGAACTCCGATACCTGAAGCCGATGTTGAAACTTTCGTAAACGATATCCGCGATTCAGAATTAGACTTCTCCCCTTCTTTCTTCGAGATTACCTTCGGGATGGCATTGCAGCACTTTCAGAAGGAGAAATGCGATATCTGCATTATTGAAACAGGATTAGGAGGTCGATTGGACGCAACGAATGTTATCACTCCAGATCTAAGCATCATCACTTCGATCAGTCTGGAACATACCGACATGCTAGGAGATACATTAGAGGCAATCGCAGGAGAAAAAGCAGGAATCATCAAGCCACAAGTTCCGGTCATTCTCGGAAAAGCCTGTTCGGAAGTATATGATGTCTTTGAACGGAAGTCAAAAGAAGTAGATGCAGAGATTACCAAAGCTTCAACAGGTTCTTCGTTTGATAAACATTTCCGAGCTCCGTATCAAAAAGAAAACTTTGCCTGTGTTGTAGAAGCAATTCAGCTCCTTCCCTACTCCGTATCAAATGAAAATATAGAACTGGGAATTCAGAACGTTTCAAAGAACTCGGGTTATGCGGGACGTCTTCAGATCATGCAATCGAATCCAACCGTAATATTCGATGTTGCGCACAATCCTGAAGGAATAAAAAGCACTCTTGACGTAATTTCATCCGATTTGAAGGGGAAATTGCACATTATTTATGGCTCGAGTAAAGACAAAGACGTAAAAAAAATTGCCGGAATTTTCCCGAAAGATTCCATGGTGTATGCAACGGAATTCAGCAATTCTAGAAGCCTGACAAAGGAAGAATTAAAGTCCTTTTTTGATGAAACTAATTTGAAATCAATAGCTTATTACGCTGATGCAAATCAAGCTCTGGAAGATGCGAAACAATGCGCCAATCCAGAGGACACAATTGTTGCGTTAGGAAGCTTTTTCCTGTTGAGTGATTTTTTCTAAATTTTTTCATGATTTCCCTTGCCAGTACGAAAAACACACGTATATTTGCCCACCGAATCTGATAAACGAATCAGAAAAAGGGAGCTTAGCTCAGTTGGTTTAGAGCACCTGCCTTACAAGCAGGGGGTCACTGGTTCGAATCCAGTAGTTCCCACTAAAGAAGGTCTGACATTTGTCAGACCTTTTTTTGTGCCTAATAAATTTTTAGGATTTTATCAATTCCCCCCTACTGATCCACAATCAACTTCTCTACTGCAACACCTTGCTCTGTCGTAATTTGAACCAAATAGGCTCCGTTTTTAATTCCGGAAAGGTCCATTTCGACATATTTTGTACCTGAGAATTGGCGAATAAATTTACCGCTTAAATCAACAAGACTTACCTCAACCCCCCCTTCCGCATCCACAAACAATTCCGTTGATGTTGATGCTGGATTTGGTGAAAGCTGTATCTCCAGAGGCTCGTTTAACTCAAGCGTAGATAAAACTCCTCCTTGACATTGCGCATTCGCAATTGTATCGTAGAATGTGTGAAGCTCATCAGCAGCGGCATACATCGCATCAACGCTTTGCAAACGTGATCCTGCGTTGACGTACACAAATGCAAATGTTTGTTTCAATGTATCTCCTGGCGCGTAAACACCTTTCTTAGATGCAATAAAAGATTGCGTTGGTGCAAACCCAGTGGTTTGGACTTCCTGGCTATAACCTCCTTGAAGGTTCGGATTATCATGATATAAGAAAGAAGTTGGATTGCCTTGATGATCAAGAATGTCAATAGCGCCCGGATAATTCCCATTCATTAAGTTCCATGTATCACCAATGAAAAATTGTGTGTTATAATTAATTACGCTTGAAAGCGATTCCTCCAAAGCAACAACACCAATAACTCCGGGATCAACACCCAATACCGGATCAATGTCGCTGGAATTGTACACGTAATAGAGGTTTTTCAATGAATCAGAGCCAACGTAGTCGTCTGCAGCATCTCCAACAAACATATTGGTCTGGATACCATATGAAAAATCATAATAGGTTTCATTACTTCTATTGATTGCAATGACCTCCACAAATGTGACGTCATTCAAGAGCCCATAATTTTGGTATTGATAGGTCATATGCTGCATTTCAATTCCGAGGGCATCCGTTCCAGAAATTTCGTGGTACAACGGAGCTGCATCATTTTCAACTCTCCATGTGGCACAACACCCCTTGATGATTGGGTAATCTCCGTCGTCTGGGTTATAGTTTCCATCACTATTATATTCGTAAAACGGCGCCAACCAATAAGCCTCACCCAAATTCACATCCCCGTGTGCTGGCCAATCATAGATTCTTGTCAAAGTTGCATTTGACGGTACTGGTGCACTTGCGCAAGGAATTGGAGGATTCGGAAGAACGCATGCCTCCCACCATATTCGATAGGTATCAATTTCTTCCTGACAAATCTGATACGATTTATTGTTCCAATGTGCAGTAGTAGTGGCGGGACTCGTTGAGTAAGGTCCGTTGGCTACATCGGAACCAAGACTGATTGTACCTCCCATTGATGCCAGAATTTGTCCATTGGCATCTTTTCCGATGTAATAGAATCGAGTTTCGCCAACATAATGATGTCCTGATCCATTGGGAACTTCAAATCCCGACGAATAATTCATTCCGTCATGAAAGAAGCTTCCCTCGCGTTCAAGGGTTACATTCGTGTTATTGTGATCCAGATAATCTACGGTTTGTCCGAATGCAGAAATGAAAATAAACGAGCAAATAGTGGTTACAATAGCTTTCATAAGTACGTCTTTGATCTTAGTATAGCGAGTATAATTGATGAGTCAAAGCCGAACTTCATTCCGCTGATTGAAGCGTAAACTTCTTTGATTTAACGACGGTTCTATGATTCAGAACGCGACCAAATCACCATTTTGGAATCATCTCCACATGTCAAGAATCGATTCTCGTCAAGTTGAACCGCATCGTTAACCGAATGCTTGTGACCACCTTCTTTGTGATCCAGTCTTTTAATGAATTGCAAATCACTTGAAAACACCTTGACGGTTTTATCCCTGCTGATTGTGATCACCGTATTTCCGACCTGTAGAATTTTGTAGATGGCGAAATTATGCGCTGGGATTTCTTTGAGACATGTTTCTGATGGTAAATCCCACAATCGGAGCATTGCGTCTTTTCCTCCGGTGATTAGTACATCGTTGCTGGAACCATCAAAACAAGCCGCTGTAGCTCCATCTTTGTGCGCTTTTACCGTAAAAATTTCATTGAAATTATCCGTATCGAATACTCGAGCGTATCCATCCTGACCACAAACAGCAATTCTTGAACCATCTGTAGAAACGGCAATCTCGCGAATCTTTCCGCAATCCAATGGGAGGTACAATAAAAGTTCCCAATCTGAAAGATTCCAGACACTCACATTTCCGTCTGCATCGGCAACGTAGCAATGTCCTGCTTGCTGATTAATAGAAATGGAAAATATGGCTTGCGTGTGCTGCGTGAAGTACTTAATTTCCGTTCGTGTTTCTGCATTGAAGACGTGAAACCCTCCATCAGAACGACCTACTAAGAGAAAAGGAGCAGCGAACTCTACCGCGTAAATGGAATGTTCGAATTTGATGGCAAACTTGTCCTGAACACCTTCATCTGGAATCCAGCGCGCTACGAATTTGTCGGCACTACCCGAGTAAATATAATTTCCATCAAAAGTACAGGAGTAAATGGCGCCAGCGTGACCGCTAATCTCTCTCTCCTTGCGAAACATATCTTAAGATTCTTCCTGATCTTCTTCCTCGGTGTTCACTTGCTTCAAGCGCTCCGCATAATCATCCGGAAGGAATTCAAAGAAAGTATCTCCACGAAGTCCAAGACGAAGACATTCCAAAGGAATCATTTCGTTTGGAGCAATATTTCCAAGGTTTACGTTCGCCCCAAACAATTTAACGAACCAAACTTGCTGGTTCTTTTGCGGTGCTTCCCATAAGATATCCTCTGGATTTACTTTCGCAATAATTCGGTTGATCAACATGGTATGTGCTGTTCCATTTGGACGGAAAACACCGACATTTCCTGATTCACGACCTTCTGCAATCACTTTCCATGAACCTGCTTCCAATTCTGTGGACATCATTTTGATCCATTTTGCAGGAGAAATCAGGATTCCGGAATCTTTAGAACCAACCTCGCTGAGTACCGTGCGGTCCTTCGCCATTTTCTGAATCAATTCACACTTCTCATCGTGATTGATGATAATGGAACCGTCTGAAATTTCAGCGAGATCCAGATTGTATTTATCACAAACGCGCAAGTAGTTTTCGAACTCACCACGGGCGTAAAAAACTTCAAACAAAGTACCTCCAAAATATGGACGAATTCCAGCTTCCTGATACAGCTTGATTTTCTCTTCAAGGTTTTGCGTTACGTACGAAGTACCAAATCCAAATTTTACAATATCTGTAATGTGTACGTTCGCTTCGATAAAATTCTCGGTTTCCCGAAGGCTCAAGCCTTTGTCCATCATCATGGTAACACCTGCTTTTCTAGGTTTAGCAGTGCGCTCTGGTATGAATGGAAGTTTGAAATTCATAGGTTGTTTATTGATCGCCCAAAATTAAGAATTCCTGAACGTTTTTCAAGGTTGGGTCAAAATCAAAAATCTGCAGGGCTGTTTTGCGATCTTCCAGTAGGCATTTTTTATAAAGGCTTAACGATTCAGCAGCGCGTCCTAACTTCCATAACAAGCTGACCTTCAACACTCCAATCAAACGATTGGAATTATCCTCCTCAAATTTCTCCAGGAAATCCAGTGCTTCCTGAACCGACTCCTGCGATAATAATTCAATATAATTTAACAAACAGTCTTCATCTCCTGGTTCTAAATCCAGTGCCAATTGGTAATTCTGAAGGGCATTTTCCGTATCCTCGAGTTTTTCGTATGCACCAGCCAACACGTGGTAAATACTTGCATTCTCAGGATCTAATTCGGCTGCTTTCTGAATGAGGACAATCCCCTCTCGGGTTCTTCCCTCCAAATCTTCTACAATTCCCAATCCCAACCAGGCATCAGGAAGCATAGGCGCTAATTCAAGCGATTTCTTGTAATATTCCTTAGCACGCTCCAATTCCCCTAATTGCTCGTAACATTCGCCGATATAGCTCATGGCAAGCGGATCGTCTCCATCCAGCTCCATGCACTTTTCAAAGTTGCTGATTGCAGAAGTATATCGTTCCAGGGTCAGGTATGAATGTCCTAGATTGAAATAAGCAGGTCCAAAGCCATCATTGATAAGCAAACAGTAGTCGTAAGCCCAGGCAGCTTTCTCGAGATCCTCATTCTTCGCATAGGCGTTCCCCAAATTGTACCACGCCGTAAATGAGTATGGATTGTTGTCAATAAAATCCGAGTAGCATTGAACTGAGGCCTGAAAATCTCCCTTCTGATCGTAGCAAAACGCTAATTCGTATATCGCACCTTCGTTGGAAGGATTCTTGCCAATCGCTTCACGAAGTACATTAATAGCACGTTGAAGTTCTCCGGCATTTTGGTATTCCACCGCTAAATCCAGATAGATTTCATCTTGATCTTCAGGAGCAGCTGCCGCTAATGCATCCTTAAAGTATCGAATGGCATTCTTCGTATCTTTTAATTGACTGAATACGGAAGCTTTGGTCAAGAGCACCTCCATGCTAATGATCCCTTCCCGCTCCAAATCGGTTAGAATGTTTACGGCTTCTTTCAAACTTCCCATTGCTGAAGAAGCTTGTGCTTTTCTTAATCGTAAGGTTGTGTTGTAGGAAAATTGAGTCAGGGCTTCATCGACACATTTCAGTGCTTTAGCATATTGACCCGAAATTAGAAAATGATCAATCATTGCTTCCCATCTATCACTATCCAGAAAGCCAATAAATTCTCCCTCTAAATGCTTTTCGAATCGTTCCAGATCAGCTCTCAACTCACCATCTTCAAAGCCTTCGTGGTTATCATCATCAAACATAGGCAACGTTGTTTGTTCCTAATAAAGATACGGAATTTTGGAGCCATTTTCAACAGCTTAACATTTGTTATCAACAGGAAATTCACACTTTTTGAATGATGAATTATGAATTTTGAATGATGAATAAGGAATAATGAATATGGAATAACGAACACTGCGGCTCCGTTGGAGTGTGCCTGGAATTCAAGGTTGAACCAGAGATTGGAAACAAAAAACCCTGACGATCAAAAGATGTCAGGGTTTTAATATTTGGGAGATGATTCCTAGCGGACTTTGAATGTCACGCGGCGGCTCATCGCTTGTACCATTTCTTCGTCGGTAACGCCTTCTTCCGCTTTGTGCGGTTCGGTACTACCTTTTTGTGAAGACAACATATTACCTGCAGGGATTCCCTGATCAACAAGGTATTGCATTACCGCTGCAACTCGCTTCGAATCCATATTTGCATATTTGTCTTTCTCTTCACCAACCGTATCTTCTTCTTCGTTGTTGTGTCCTGCAATCTCCAAACGCATTTCAGGATTTGCTTTCAACTTCTCAGCGATGAAATCCAACGATTCTTTTCCTTCCGGACTCAATACGTTACGACCGAATGCGAAGAAGATTTCGTGCTCTTCAATTTGCTCTTCGTCCGTCATATCTTCGTTGATGTTAAATGCACGCTGATAAATCAAAGCTGAATACGAATCTCCTGCTTCTTCAACCGCACAATCACACTTCTCACCGTTTTCTTCGTCGATTAGCGTCACTGAGATTTCATCGATGTAGTAATATGCTGCTACGATGATTTTAGCTTTAGAAGTAGGATCTTTCTTCATACGCTCGTACTTCGTATCCTCGTCAGACAAGAAGTTTCCAAGCGTGATGTACTTTTCTCCACCTGATGCAGTGTACACACCACAAATCTCTGACCAGTTGTATCGTGCTGATTGAATTGTCAGATCGTTATCGAAGTGCATCAACAACTCGTCCATATCTTTTGTAATCATCGGCACTTTTGCCTCTGTGTTATATGGTTTGTTTGTGAATCGAGCTGCGATGTTATTACTCGCATATTTCGAAGATTCTGACAACGAAACGTTGAATTTAACACAGTACTTCAACCCTTTTTTCATTGGAGCCTCCAACTTCGTCATGGCGTAACTTCTTGGTACTTTATTCCCGTATGAGAAAACCGTCAACCCGATGTAGTTACTACCTTCTTTAGCATCTTCCGTTCCGTATTTGTTATCCGGAGTATTGATATCCGGCACTTTTCCCGGCACGAAATAATCTGCCCGAACACCTGTTGGAGAAGACCAACCTTTGGCATTTGCAATAGATCCCAGACGTTTTGGTGTCTTTTCTTTTGACTCAAAACTTCCGTTTGGTACCAGGTTCTCTCCTTCCTGACCGAAGCTAAAGAAGCTTGCGGCTACAAAAGAGAATGATACAATTGCTTTCCAGTTCATATTAGTATTGAATTTCATAGCTTTTTACTGTTTGTATAAATGTTTTCACCTTTTCAGGATCAACGTCCGGATAAACACCATGGCCTAAATTAACAATATGTCTTTTACTTTTAAAAGAATCCAGCATATTATTCGTGCGTTGTTCCACCTCTGAATGTGACGCGTAGAGTGCACATGGATCAAGATTCCCTTGTAAAGTTCTCGTTTCTCCAACTGCATTTCTAACGGTTTGCATATCCATATTCCAGTCAAGACCTACTGTATTACACGGTAATGCGGCAAGTGCTTCCATTGATGCATATGCACCTTTGGAGAACAAGGTCACCGGCACTTCGTCTATCTGACTGGCAATCATTTCGATATATTTCAAACCAAATTCGGCGTATTGTTCTGTACCCAGAATTCCGGCCCATGAATCAAAAATTTGAACCATGTGTGCACCAGCCTCGATCTGCGCCTTCAAATACTGAACGGTTACATCCGTTATTCTAGTTAGCAACTCGTGTGCCAAAGTCGGATTTGTATATAAAACCTTACGGGATTCTGAGAACGTTTTGGATCCTTGTCCTTCCGTCATATAGCAGAAGATTGTCCATGGAGCACCGGCAAATCCAATCAACGGAACGCGACCGTTCAATTCTTTATTCGTGATCTTGATCGCCTCGGTAACATAACTTAATCGATCTACGATATCGATGTCTTTATCCAGTAAATCCAGTTGTTCTTGCGATCGGATCGTCTTCTCAAACCACGGTCCTTTCTTTTCAATCATTTGGTATTCGAGTCCCATAGCTTCAGGAACCACCAAAATATCAGAGAAGATGATTGCTGCATCTACCCCAAGTAAATCAACGGGTTGAATCGTAACTTCTGCAGCTCTTTCGGGCGTTTCCACCAATTCTTTAAATCCTGATAACGATGCTCTAACGGCTCTGTATTCGGGAAGAATTCTACCTGCCTGACGCATTAACCATACCGGGTATCTTTCAATGGACTCACCGCGTGCAGCGCGAAGGATTAAGTCGTTCTGTAAATTCATGGCGCAAAGATAATCTTAAATGAATTTGGAATGATGAATCATGAATCATAAATATTGAATAATGAATCATGAATGTTGAATCATGAATATTGAATCATGAATATTGAATCATGAATGTTGAATATTGATAAATGAATGCCTTACCATTGAATTGGTTCTAGTCCTTGTTGTTGTAAGTAGGCGTTACATTGAGAAAAGTGTTTGGATCCAAAAAATCCTCTGTGGGCTGATAGAGGCGATGGATGCGGGGCACGTAAGACCAGATTCTTGTTGGAGTCTACATTCTCTGCTTTTCGCTGTGCTTTGCTTCCCCAAAGTAGGTACACCACATTGGATTTCTGATCATTCAGCGTTTGAATAACGGCATCAGTGAACAGTTCCCAACCTTTTCCCGCATGGCTTTCCGGTTGACCTTCTCGGACTGTTAGCGTTGCGTTGAGCAATAATACCCCTTGTTCTGCCCATGCATTTAAATCGCCGGATGTTGGAGGTTCAATTCCCAAATCGCTTTGCAGTTCTTTGTAAATATTATTCAAGCTTTTCGGCAATGGACGAACATGAGACTCGCACGAAAAACACAATCCATGTGCATGACCTCTTGTTGGATACGGATCTTGCCCAAGAATAACCACCTTCACTTCACTCAACGGACAAGCATCAAACGCCCGAAATATCTGATTTCCCTTTGGAAAAATACTCCCTGGATGCTTAGTGTATTCAGTTTTAACATAATCGACGAGGCTTTCAAAATACGGTTTTGAGAACTCGTTCTCCAGTGCTTTTTTCCAACTAGATTCTATTGTTACCTGCATAAAAACGAAGGTAACACAATTCACACAAAGCACTATCTTTGATTCTATGAAGTACTGGTTGATTTTTACGGGATTGATTTTTTTAACGGCGTGTGCCGACGAAAATGAGGAAACTCCATCGGCGAAACCCAAGCCTGATGAGGAAGTTACAACTACTGACCTGCAAACAAAAGTGAGCGTCCACATCAAAAGTCAACTCAGAATTACCGCTGCCGATAAATTCGATTCTACCTGGTATTCCATGGATTTGAACGGAGATGGACAGAATGACTACCTCATTACAGTAAATCAATTGGACCGTGCACTCAATGAAGCAATTGAGAAAAATATGCAGGAAAAGATGCAGGAAATCGGTTACATGGGTTACTACAATCACTTCTTTTTTGTGGATGGAGTTACCGAAGAGATCTCTGATGCTGTCGTTGTGCCTTCCTCACCAATGTTTCCTCTGAAAGTTAACTTCGATAAGGTTTTGGGAACAGGTCAAATGGATTTCTACGTAGATTATCGCGTTCGAAACATGCAGCGTCGAAATTTCTTCACGATTTCACAAGGTGTCCCGGTTGAAGTTTGTCAGTCTGTGATTTTTGACGGATTCGGAACTGAAAATACAGAAGCCTACGATATCCGTTTCGAAGATGGTACTGTAAACGATTTCAATGATATTGTTGAATACGAGGCTCAACTGGAAGAAATGATTGTTCCTAACCTGGATTCAACGTATTACTACTCTCCGACTATCATTCCTTCGAATAAGGAAATTCGTCGTTGGCATTACTCGCCTAGTGCAAAGAAATACTTTGTGGTTCAGAAGTGAGGGGTTGAGTTGGTGGAAGGATGAAGGTTGAAGGTTGAGAGGGAGAATGTAGCAACTGAGACGAATCAATCGCCCCCTACCAGAAAAGATCAAATACGCAATCAGGTAAAGGTTATAACTCGGTTCATATAATTACTTTCAGTAATGCTAAACAATGATTGGGATGCATACACACCCCAATCACTTGCTTCTTTTGACACTATTGTTTTTCTTCCGTTACTTCAAACGTTTTATACACGCCATTAAGCGACACGAATGGTATAGGACTGTCTTTTTCTCCACGCACTGGAGTTTTCACTTCTTTTCCAGCAAGAGCGTACAATGTTTTATCTTCTACCAGCCAAATTGCTATATCGAACTCAAAGAACGAATGAGACTCCGCAAACAATTCACCGTTTCCAGCTCCCGAATGGTAATCTAACCAACGCCCTTTTTGCTTCCCGTTTGTTACTTCGTATGTATTGTATCCATCTTTAGAATACTTCGTTTTCTTCACAAGAAAAACTGTTGCTTCTTCCTTGCTCAAATCACAGATGAAATTCTTTCCACTCTGTTTTGTTGTCCCCAAATATCCTCTATCTTCACCGTCAAGTTTCAATTTCAACTTAACCTTCTCCCCTACTTCTGCCATAAGCTGTTCTCTTACGATTTCACTTAGTGCCATTTCGCCTAGTGTTACTTTTTCTGTTTTCATAGTATTGTTATAAATAATTTGTTCCCTACTCTTAAAGTTTTTCGGATTCCACTTTAAATCAAAAGAGAGGATCGTAGCTACTCAATCGAATGGTCATCCTTTGATTACAGTACAAATATCTATGAGCGATACTGAAAATTTGTACCCACAAAACGGTAGATTAGATAAATACCCAGAAGTTGGTAGCTGGAGAGATGGAGAAGGTGGAAAGTGGAAGATGGACGGGATGATGAATATCATCCTTTGCTTTTAGATTTAGAATGTCACTTTCACTGAACAGATGAACGATCTTCCTGCTGCGGAAATCCCGGATCTATAGGTTCTGTACAATTGGTCCGTAATGTTCTCAATTCCCAGCGTCAAGGAAAGATGCTTATTGAAGAAGTAAGAAGCTTTTGCATTCAAAGTGCTCCATGCAGGACTGTATACGCGTCCTTGTTCGTCTAAGGCATAAATAAGTTCATTTCTCTCTGTCAGTGGAAATTGATCATGTCCTACTTCTCCGTTGTACACCCAATAGACCTCCGCACGAAGCTGTCGTGTTTTGTAACGTAGAGAAACTCTTCCAAATGTAGGAGCCACCTGTGCTTTTGGAAAGTATGCTGAACTGTCTTCTATAAAATCGAAACCGCGTTGATAACTGAATGTAGATGCGAAAGTCAATCCTTTTACAATAGCCCAATCCAATGCTACCTGAACGCCATAGGTGTAGGCATGACTTTCATTTTGAATCGCTAATACCTGGCTTGGAACGCCTTCGTAAATGATAGAATCCTGCCCGTTAAACTGAAATGGTTCCCGTACCATGGCATTTTGTAAATACGTTGCATAAACTGCCATATCAATTTTCAGCTTCGCTCCGAAAACCTTAACCAATCCCGTTTCACCCGAAAAGACATGTTCAGCCGATAGGTTGGTATTTGGTACCACAACAGTTCCGGGTTCAGAGTCGAAAACTTTGCCTAAATCGTCGATGTTTGGAGCACGGAATCCATTGGATGCATTGAAATACCATTTCGTCTTCGCTGTTGGACAGTACACAATACCAACTCCCCCACTAGGAGCAAGTTTCAATAAGCTGGTTTCGGTCACGGGATATGCGAACAAGGTTGTGTCGAACTGTGCATTGGCGCCGAACATTGTTGCCCGAATTCCGGCATTTACAATCCATTTTTCGTTCAGATGATGCTTGATGTTTGCGTAAATTCCGTGCGTTTGCCAAATAGAACCATCCGGATATCTTGGATTGATTACAGTTCTTGAATTGTCATCGAACTCACGATAAGCGTTGGACCCTACTCTATTTACAACAGATTCCAATCCATAGAAAAAATCGGTTCGTTCCCCCAATTCCTTTTCCAAATCCCAATTGAATGAAAATGCGTCCACGCGTTCGAATTGACGACGGATATTATCACTTCCCATTCGTCTATCATGTCTACTTTCCTTGAACATTTGGTATGCACCAACCATTCGCATCTTATCATACACCCTTCGCTTGATGGCATTTTTATACGCTACGCGATGCATCATCCATTCCTGCGGTCCATAGTACCATTCTTCAAAATCCAACTGTCCATCTTCGTCGGCATCTTCAATCAAACGATCGTATCTTGGGACATCCTGAAAGTTCGTTGAATACAAAAACCCGTATTCCCAATCGATTCCGTCTTTCGGGCGGAAGCTGAATTTTTGCAATGCGTTGAATTGGTCGTAGCCTGATTTTATTTGCTCCCTTGGATTTGGATTCACCAGTGTTTGATCGCCCAATTGGTACGTGGGACGTAGAAAAATACTATCACCATTGGCTCCGGTTGTTAAGTCTCCGAATAAGGAATACGTTACAGCGGTAGTTGCCGCAAACCTGCTTGTTCCATATGAGAAATCAGCGTGACCAGTAATTTCATTGCTCGCAGAATTGTACCTGGAAAACAAATTGGTCTGCACAAACTTACTTGTGCTATCCGGAGCGTATCTTGCTTTTTTCGTATCAAACTCCATGACTCCTCCGATGGCATCGCTCCCGAACATCACTGACCCCGGACCGAAAAGAACTTCCACATCACTCAGAGAAAGCGGATCGATTACAATAACATTCTGCAGGTTACCAGATCGGAAAATGGCATTATTCATTCGAACTCCATCGACTACCAACATAACTCTATTCGTTCCGTAGCCACGTAATTGCGGTGATCCTCCTCCTAACTGACTTTTCTGAACATAGACCAATCCACTGGATGCCAATAAATCTGCCGTTGTTTGCGGATTTTCTAGCGTTACGTTCTTTACATCAATCGGAGTAATTCTGTTTGGAATCTCCCTGGCATCGTACTCCCAACGGTAGGCTGAAACTTCAATACCGTCTACATTCAATTGCACTTCTTCCAGTTCCACCGTAACTATATTTCTGAGATCGGAATAGGCAAACTCTGCAACTACATAATTGGGATAAATGATTTGAAGGGTATCACAACCTTTGAAAGGCTCTAATCGAAAACGACCTTCTGAATTGGCAATTACCCTTTGATCCGAAGATGTGCAAAAGACTTTTACGCCTGGAATGCGCTCTTGCGTCAACCGATCTACAACTGTAATCTCCTGACTATAAGACAAGCCAGGTAAAATCGACAAAAAAATAAGTAATATGAAGTGTTTCAAAAGCACGTTCTAACTCCGTTTTCAAACAGGTTCTATAGCAATAATCGCGCCGAAAAATAAGCATTATCTTTGTCGTGCATGGAACAAAAACTCATCGCCTCCAAGACATTCCGGTTCGAGCTTTCTTCAGATTCTAACGAATTTGATACCGTACTGTATGTTCTTCACGGGTACGGTCAGCAAGCACAATATTTCATCCGAAAATTCAGAGGCTTGTATGACAAGATGCTGGTTGTGGCGCCGGAAGGCATGCACCGATTTTATTTACAAGGTTCAAGCGGACGTGTTGGGGCATCCTGGATGACGAAAGAAGCACGCGAAGATGATATTGCTGATAATATCCAATGGTTGAATGAACTGGATGCGCATATTACGACAAAATACAATCCGAAACGCAAATTGATTCTTGGTTTCTCACAAGGTGGTGCAACGGCAGCAAGATGGTATCATAAGGGGGCTGTTACATTTGATGCCATGATTTTGTGGGGCTGCGTTTTTCCTCCCGATTTAAAGCCCGACGAAGAAATTCAGCGTGCAACGAATCAGTACTTTGTTATTGGAAATGAGGACGAGTATTACGACCAGCAATCACAAACGGAATTGGTTAAATTTTATATAAAAAAGGGATTTGACACCCATCGTTTTAAGGGAAAACACGATATTGACGCGGCTACATTGGAGATGATTCTGAACAAAATAAACGAAGAAGTTCCTAATCCGTAGTTTGGCACAATTTTAGATATTTGCAACAGAAAACAGAATGAAATGAAATTATTACTTGCATTATTTACTTTAGTCTCATTTGCTTCGTTCGGACAGGACGCGAAGTCTCAAGCCATTCTTGATGAGCTTTCGAAAAAAATGAAATCGCATAAGTCCTTTTACATTGAGTTTAGCGTTAACATCAAGAACTCCAGTACCGGAACCGACGAAAATGAAACGGGAAAAGGATGGGTGAAAGGCGATAAATTCTATGGTTCTTTCGGAGATAATACGATCATCTCTAATGGAACAAAGACCTGGACTGTAATCAAAGAAGAGAAAACGGTTTACATCACAGATGCCGATGAGGATGATGACGAGATGTTGAACCCTAAAAAATTGATGACACTTTGGGAAAGCGGTTTCAAGAACAAATACGGGAAGGAAACTACAATTGGTTCGGAGAAAGTAGATATGATCTACTTATATCCTAAGAACGCGGGAAGTGTTGATTACCACACTATCGTGATCTATGTTTCGAAAACGAGCAAAGAATTGAAAAAAGTAATTGTAAAAATGAAGGATGGTACTCGTATGACCTACAAATTGACGAAGTACACAGCAAACCCTTCAGTTCCTGATTCAAAGTTTGTTTACAACAAATCAAAATACCCAGGATACACAGAAATTAGCGACTAATTCGTTGTATTTATAATAACGCCCCTGGCAACCTTTCGGATGTCAGGGGATTTTTTTTGCCTTTTCTTTAACTACTAAGGGATTACCGCAGCTTCACATCAGGTAATTGTTGCAAAAAATCACGTACAAATTCCGGGTTCAGATCCCCTATAAATCCGTATCTTCGAAATACGCAACCACTATTCACAGAAAATGACAAAACTGGAAATTAATTCGGATAGCAGTCCACTAGGAATAGATATTGACAAAGTAGCCAAATTTTATGGTAACAGGCGAACTGTGGTACAAGCATTCCTAAAAGACAAAAGTAGAACCCCTGAAGTTATCACGCAAAGTCAACTTAATGTATTTGAGTTGATCGAATTGCAATTGGGATACCCTATACCTACAAAGATCCGTAAGATCGTTAAGAATATGTAATCCGTTTAGTAATTAACGATAGCATCTACGGCTGCATCCAATCGCTCTTTTGGTAAAAATTGCTGCTCTAAATCTGCTGCAAATGGAACTGGTGTATCCAATGATGCAACGCGTTTTACAGGAGCATCCAACGCCTCAAAGCAGTTTTCTGAGATCAATGCGGCAATTTCACCACCGATTCCACCTGTCATGCAATCTTCATGAAGAACAATCACTTTACCCGTCTTACGAACTGCAGCATAGATTGCTTCGGTATCCAACGGTGATAATGTTCTAAGATCCAATACTTCAATGCTTTGATCGGAGTGATTGTCGGCGTATTCATTTGCCCAATGAACTCCCAATCCATAGGTAACAATTGTAAGATCCGTTCCTTCTCTCGTTGTACGAGCTTTCCCGATTTCTACCGTGTAATAATCATCTGGAATTTCCTCTCGAATGCTTCTGTATAGGAACTTGTGTTCAAAAACCATCACTGGATTCGGGTCTTCAATTGCCGCAGCCAAAAGTCCTTTTGCTTCGTAAGGAGTTGATGGGAAAACAATTTTCAATCCTGGTGTATGGAAGAACCACGCTTCGTTACTTTGTGAGTGGAACGGTCCGGCTGCAGCACCGGCTCCGGTTGGCATGCGCACTACAACGTCTGCATTTTGCCCCCATCTCCAATGAATTTTCGCCAGATTGTTTACAATTTGATTGAATCCACACGTTACGAAATCCGCGAATTGCATCTCTACCACTGCTTTCATTCCAGCAATGGACAATCCCAATCCGGCACCAACGATGGCTGATTCACAAATCGGTGTGTTTCTCACGCGTTCTTTTCCAAACTGATCTACAAATCCTTCCGTGATTTTGAATACACCTCCGTATTCGGCAATATCCTGCCCCATGATTACCAAATCATCGTGGCGTTCCATGGCTTGTCGTAGTCCGTCCTGAACAGCATCTACAAAACGTTTTTCCGTTTTATTTCCTGTTGCTTCAATTTCTACCGGCTCATACGGAGCATAAATATCTTCCAATTCAGCGTCCACATCTGGCACGATCGCCTCTTCTGCGAAGGCAATATCCAAACCGTCCTGAATTTCTTTTTTGATGTCTTTTGCAACTTGCTCTTCCAGTTCGTCTGAGAGCAGCCCTTCCCCTTTAAGAAATGCGGTATACGCATCAATTGGATCGTAAGCTTCCCAATCTTCCTGCAAACCTTCCGGATAATACTTTGTTCCTGAAGCTTCTTCGTGTCCACGCATTCGGAATGTCATCAACTCCAACAAAACGGGTTTCGGATCTTTGCGCATTTCTTCCGTCAATTCACGCATCACAGAAATTACCTCCAGAATGTTGTTCCCGTTTACCTGAACGGCCTTCATTCCGTATCCGATTCCTTTATCGATGAACTGCTCACAATTGAATTGCTCATTTGACGGAGTTGATAATCCCCACTGATTGTTTTCAATGGCGAAGATTACAGGCAAATCCCAAACCGAGGCTACGTTTAAAGCTTCATGGAAATCGCCTTCACTGGCCCCACCATCTCCTGTGAATACCAACGTTGCTTTCTTTTGATCGCGCAATTTAGACGCCAAACCAACTCCACCTGCGAGTGCCAATTGCGGTCCGAGGTGAGAAATCATTCCTACAATATTGTAATCTTGCGTTCCAAAGTGGAAAGAGCGATCACGTCCTTTGGTAAATCCTGACATTTTCCCTTGAAACTGGGCAAACAATCTGTTCAATGGAATATCGCGTGTTACGAATACGCCCAGGTTTCTGTGCATTGGAAAGATGTATTCTTCCTTGTTCATCGCGTAAGTTGTTCCAACAGAAATTGCTTCCTGTCCCCAACCTGAAAACCATTTGGAAATTTTTCCCTGACGCAATAGAATCAACATCTTTTTCTCGATGAGCCGTGGCTTCATCAATCTCTTGTAGATGTTAATTAGTTCCTCATCACTAAATCCCGTCCGATCGTATTCGATTGCTCTTTTGTCAAGAACTGCCATAAGTCCGTGTTTTTAGCAAAGCTAACAAAAGAGGTAATATGTTGTGAAGAATTTAAACAAGGTTCTTGTGTTTGTTAAATATTGATGAGTGTAGCAATCCAATGGTAGCCCTGCGAACCGTAATCATCCCCCGTATCCACATCAAAAACTAATGGAGTTATAGAGATTCTTTGGAAGCAATAAAGGATTTGTATAATATTGGTACACAAATGAAATCCTGATCAGTCATGTGGACAAATCCATTATTCATAGTTTTCCTGTCAATTTTTTGTATTACTGCTGCAATCACGTTGCTTGGAATCACTAACGTTATAAAAGGAATTGATAAAAAGTATCTCAATGCGCTCTTTGCAGCTCTAATTTTAGAGGTAGTTGCTTCGATAATCTTTATGTTCAATACGCAAATTGGTAAAACGGAAGGTAAAGCAAAGGAACCGCCCAAAAAAACTATCACGAAACCGGAAGGTGAGGACAACCCTGACAATCAACACACTACACCTTCAACAAATCCAACGAAAACCCTACTGTTTTCTCAGGAATTAATGCCCAATGAAGAAATGAGTTGCCCAGACGAAGGCTCTCCTTGCTACTTATCTGAGGGCAGAATCACCAGAGCTTACGCTAAGTACGAAACTTATAATTCTGGGAATCCTTCCTTTCTTTTGGAATTAAACTACGACGCGTATTCAGATACTATGGTGGTACTAGATTCTAATGAGAAATCTGTTTTGTTCAATGGTGGCAACAAGCAATTCGAAATTATGCTCAAGAAGTTTACAAATGGTGGACAAAAGGTAGAAGTTCAATTATTCGAAATTGTTGGAGATTCATAGGAAAATTAATATCGCCCCCATGAATTAAGCCAATTTACACTCTTTTACACTTCTTAACTGGCATTAACAAAGGCATGCATCATCTTTAACCCATGTTAATCATAAATCGAATTCACATGGCAAAAGCTCAATTTCTAGCAGGAATTATTTCACTTACCATACTCTCTGCATGTGCGCAAGAGGTTAAGAACGGAACGAAAGAAAAAGAAGTAGAAACTAAAGAGGCAAAGGTAGAATCCAACGATGAAGATCCCTATGCTGATCCGCATCAATATGGTGGATGGTACTGTCCTGATAATTTCGGTTTCGAACCGGTGGACATCAAGAATTTGGATGAAGTACCTGTTGTGAAGGGGCGAATGCCGGAAAAATGGGAAACGCAAAGTGGAATTGCCTTGATGTATTTGGATCCTGAGAAATTTCCTCAAGCCAAAGCTTTGGATATAGAGTTACCTGCTCTTGCGTATGTTAAGCATCCTTATGCCGATTTCAAAGAGCTCGCGATCATCATTCAGGCTTTTGTGGCAGATGAAGACACGATTGTAGGATATCGTTTCCCGAATGGAGGGAATGGTTCTGCATGGTTTAGACAAATAGATTTGCTTTCCCCAGATGAAGTAGCCGCATTGGAATCAACACCGTTCTTCTTTGAGGAAATCACGATTGACGCAACGAAGGAGAAGGTTTGGAAGACCTTCACACAATCAGATTTTGCCAAAGACCTTCGAAAACAATTCAAGGAGAAGAAAATGACGCAATCGGAATGGACGGACAATCTGACCATCAATCTTGAATACAAGAAGAATGACGATTCTGGAAGCGGTTATGTGGCAAACGTATTCGGTAACCTGTACATGCAGATTGATTACATCATCGACGATCGCCATTCCTCTTACAAATTCATTGTGTCTGAAGATTTTGATGCAGGGACGGCAACCATCACTTTCTTAGCAGGACCGTATCCTAGCAACCTTGAAGAAGAATCTGCCATATGGCAAAAGTTCATGGAGGAATTAAAGAAAAGTGGCGGCTGTTGATAGCTAAAATTTGTATTTTATACGCATGAGATCGTTGCTACTGCTTCTTCTACTTCTCTCATCTTCGCATTCAATAAATGCTCAAGATGAAATCACCAACTGCAATCCACCTCCAAAAAATGGATACTGGGTATATCTCGGAAAAGATCGACCTGAAATGGACTATCCGCCTGAAGGAAAAGTTGAAGAGGGCAATTATGTGAACAATCGAAAGGAGGGTGTTTGGATTAAATATCACAATGATGGAGTAACCCCTAAACTAATTGCTAATTTTAAGAACAATCGACCTAGCGGAAAATATACCAAGTTCTATTCTAACGGCATCGTAAAGGAAAAAGGAACCTTTTCAAGGAATAAATACGCTGATACGTTGTATCGCTATTGGGACACCGGATTGCTCAGGCAATGTAGTCTCTATGATGAAAATGGTGAAGCTATCATGGATTCCTTCTATCATTATCGTGAATACCACTGTTTGGACCATATCGATGTTTATCGACATAAATCTGACACAATGGAAATTGTTGCGTATTCAAAGGATAGTTGTAATCAAATAGTATCGATCACGAAGAAAGGTCACGGAACTTCAGGTTGTGGCGAGCCGATTATAAAAAAGCCGACATTCAAAGGGAAAAATGATTCAATCCAACCCATAGAAGGAATCAACCCAGTAGTAAATGGAAACACGAATTCACGAGAGGTTTCGTTCGCATTGGACAGTAATTCTATCAATGGTTCGACTGCCAGATTGAAGGAAATCACCTTTAAGAACTTTGTGAGAATTAGTCAAAAATACCATCTTATCAAAGCCAAAGGGGGGCATCTCAAAGCAGATGGCTACATGAAACTATATAATAAAGATGATGAAATCATTATCGATGGTGAATTCAAAAACTATCAGTTGTGGAACGGTAAAGTCTATATCTACGACGAAGATGGGATTCTGCTCAGAATTAAAGTATACAAGAATGGGAAATACCATTCGGATGGAATACTTTAGAATTATTCACATGCGATTACTTTTTCTCTTACTTCTTCTTGTTGCAGGTATTTCTTCCTGCGGCAAAAAAGACATGTCGGTGAATCAAATTTCATCACAGATCTACACAAATCCAAGTGAAGAACTCATCCTGAAGAAATCATATCAATTGATTTCAGAAAACGACAGAGAGCGAATTTGGCAATCATTGTCTGACACTTCCCAATCTATTAACGAAGCAATTGAAATCGTGAATTCAATAAAAGACCTTCCGTTAAGATTCAAAAGTAGCTTACACCTTACTTTTTTAGATATCTGGACCGTGAAAGCCCTGGGAGAATCACAAAACACTAAATCTTCACAGGAACATAACCGCATCGCTCTAAAAATCGATCACGCTCAGAAGAAAATAGTTAATGAAATGCAAGAACTTTATGAAGATGAAATTCTTTTCGATTGCATACTAGCTGAATCAAATCTCTCCCCCAGATATGTGTTCCTGGATAATAACGAAGTTCATCTAATGAACGGTTTCTTTATAGCCACTCAAGAAGTTCGACCATGGAGGCTGAAAGGTGATACAATCGTCTTTGAATATAACGATACACTCACGTTACATTTGGTCCCTGGCGATAAATATCTCAGACCAACAAAACACAAGAGGTTCTACTTTGAATACTTGCGACCTCCGAATTTAGAAAGCATAAAAAAGTCCCGTCACTTCGGCATCTCGACAAGCTCAATGACCGGTGAACGGGACTAAATATTTAGTTAAGGACGGTTCTTATACCACTCCCTGATCGATCATAGCATCTGCTACCTTTACGAAACCAGCAACGTTGGCTCCTTTTACGTAATCTACAGATCCATCATCGTTTCTTCCATACTTCACACATGCTTCGTGAATAGAAACCATGATTGCATGCAATTTCTGATCAACTTCTTCGCGTGTCCAGCTCATACGCAATGAGTTCTGAGACATCTCCAATCCTGAAGTTGCCACACCTCCTGCATTTGAAGCTTTTCCTGGTGAGAACAATACTCCAGCTTCCTGGAATACAGCAATCGCTTCAGGAGTACAAGGCATGTTCGCTCCTTCTGCAACAGCCATAACACCGTTGTCAACCAACATTTGTGCTTCGTCTCCATTCAATTCGTTCTGCGTTGCACATGGAAGTGCTACATCTACTTTCTGAGACCAAGGACGATCACCAGCGAAGAATTCGAATCCGAACTTCTCAGCCAATTCTTTCACACGTCCACGACGCACATTCTTCAACTCCATAAGGAAATCCAAATGCTCTGAGTGGAATCCGTTTTCAGCGTAAACATATCCTGATGAATCAGAAACTGTTACCACTTTACCTCCAAGGTGAATTACTTTTTCCAACGCATATTGTGCTACGTTTCCAGAACCTGAAATCGCAACTGTTTTTCCTTTGAAGCTGTCGTCTTTAGTAGCCAACATTTCCTGAGCGAAGTATACCGTTCCGTATCCAGTTGCTTCCGGACGAATCAAAGATCCTCCCCAGTTCAATCCTTTACCAGTCAAAACTCCTGTAAACTCGTTACGAAGACGCTTGTACTGTCCGAACATGTATCCAATCTCACGTCCACCAACACCGATGTCACCAGCTGGAACATCCGTATCAGGACCGATGTGACGTTGCAATTCAGTCATGAAAGACTGACAGAACTTCATCACTTCGTTATCTGATTTTCCTTTCGGATCAAAATCAGATCCTCCTTTACCACCTCCCATTGGAAGCGTAGTCAATGAATTCTTAAAGATTTGCTCGAATCCCAGGAACTTCAAAATTGACAAGTTTACTGAAGGGTGAAAACGCAACCCTCCTTTGTATGGTCCGATTGCTGAATTGAATTCAACACGGTACCCACGGTTCACCTGAACCTCACCATTATCATCCAACCATGGAACACGGAACATAATTACGCGCTCTGGCTCTACAATGCGATCCAAAATTTTCGCCTTCTTGTACTTTGGTGTTTCTTCGATCACCGGAATTACCGCCTCTGCTACTTCGTGCACTGCCTGTAAAAACTCCGCCTCGTGACCGTGAGATGCCTTCACTTTATCCATGAATGCATCAATTTGAGCTTGATATTTATCTGACATTAGAAATGTTTTAAGTCGAGCGACAAAAGTAATCAATTTTTAAGATCAGGATTCCAATAAGCAATTGATATTTGGAATGCTAAAGCGTGCGGTTTAAGACGTCTTTATTTCACTGTCGCATTGCTAATTCCCTATCTTTGCACCCACTAACTATTAGACAAAGAACCTTACCCACCCGAGCAACTATTTGATTCGCGTTTCGTCTATCAAACAACAATCGACAAAGAAATACTACAACTAGCGATATGTTTCAAACAAAAAATATTCTAGCTACCCTACTTTTTACAGCTACCTTCTCTCAGATTTCTGTTGCCCAAAACATTTGTTTGGGAACGGATGCTACCATTTGTGCGGGACAATCCGTAACTCTGGAAGACTGCGGGAATTACGGTGCTGGATCAACAGGAGTTCCATATACCCTTTTACCTATTCCGTACAACCCGGATCCGTTCGGAGGAACTGGTACAGTAAACCTATCTGATGATTCTTTCAGTGGCGTCATTCCAATTGGTTTTAACTTCTGTTTTTACGGAAACACTCACAACTCATTGGTGATTAGTTCTAACAACTACGTCTCTTTTGATTTGGGTAATGCTAACGGATATTCTCCATGGGTTACCACGCCGATTGCAAACGTTGGTGCCAACCAAACACACAATGCGATTATGGCTCCGTGGCAGGATATCAATCCCGGGATCGGAGGAACGATCAGTTACGCAACTTATGGAACTGCTCCAAACAGACGTTTTGTTGTGACATGGGATAACGTACCGATGTTTAGCTGTACAGGAACATTGTACTCTAGCCAGATTAAGATTTTTGAAGGAACGAACGAAATTGAAACGCACATTGTAGACAAACAAATTTGTGCGACATGGAACAGTGGAAATGCAGTTCATGGTGTGCATTCACCGGGTGGAATCGACGCACTGACAGTTCCAGGAAGAAACAATACACAATGGAACGTTGTGAACGAAGGATACCTTTGGACACCTCAATTGAGTGTACAATGGGTAGATACACAAGGAAACACATGGCCGTATACTGGTCCAACATTGACTGTTACGCCAGTGCCAATACCTCCATCTGATTCTGTTGGTTACTTCCTCGAAGCAATCGATAACTGTGGAGTTGGAATGGGATCATCTGACACAACATGGATTACAGTAACACAAGCTGGTGTAACGGCATCCATGACTCCTGATATTTGTACCTCGAATATTGGAACTGTTACAGCGACAACAACCAGCGGAAACGGTCCATTTACATACAACTGGCCAGGACTTGGTGGTGCAACTACACCCACTGTGACAGGAGTTGGAGCAGGTAACTATACAGTAAACGTAACTGACGCTAACGGTTGTACTGCAAGTGCAAGTATTTTGGTTACTGACACTCCTGCAAGCTTCCAGGGATCGGCTACGGTTGTTACTTGTGCCGGAGGAAACGATGGAACGGCATTCGCAGAAATGGTTCCACCTCTTGGAAACATCACTTACTTGTGGGATGATCCATTAGCACAAACTACGCAAACTGCAGTTGGTTTAACAGCAGGACAATATACATGTACTGTCACTTCTGATATTGGGTGTTCAGGTACGGTAGTAGTTGATGTTGTTGAAATTCCGCCTTTGACAGTAAACATTACAGCGCAGTCAGATGTGACATGTAACAGTGGGAATGACGGTATGGTCACTTTAACTGCAACGCAGGGAACAGCACCGTATACATATGTATGGGACAATTCGGCATCTACAACAAACATGGCGAACGATCTTGTTGTAGGTCCCCACCAAATCATTATTACCGATGCTAACGGATGTTCAGTTACGGTGAATGCCGTATTGAACGAACCACCAGCACTAGATATTTCCTTCATCACACCGAACACACAAATCTGTCCTGAGGACGATATCATGTTAAACGTAACCGGATCAGGTGGATCATCTCCTTACACATTCACATGGACTCAAGGTGGAAACGTAATTGGTACCGGAGATCAGATTACAGTTGATCCATCCGTAACGAATACTGAGTACTGTGTGACCTTATCAGAAGCGTGTGGATCGCCAACGGATCAGGAGTGTGTGATTATTACATTCCCAACACCAATCGAACCAAATGCAGTTCCTGACTTGTACGAAAAATGTGTTCCTGACGTATTTGAATTCCAAAACACTTCGGTAAATGGTGCTGAAATTGCCACTGCTTACTGGGATTTCGGATTCACTAACTACACTGTTCTGGAAACCGGAAATGACTCTACTTCATTGTACTTCACAGATGTCGGAACATACGACTTAATTATGACCGTGACTTCCATCTATGGATGTGTTTACACGGATACTGTGCAGAACATTATTGAAGTGAAACCAGTTCCAACTGCCGATTTCAATTTCTCCAGCAATCCAGCTACGATTTTTGAAACGACAGTAACCATGCAGGATAAATCGTCTCCGGATGTTATCCAATGGACATGGGACAGCCCGTTCTCATCACCAACTACAAGTGGACTCACAAATCCAACGTTTGTTTTCCCTGAGGGAGAAGTTGGTCAATATCCAATTACACTGGTGGTTGAGACAGAACTTGGATGTACAGATACGATTACGTACATCATGAACATTGTTGAGGATGTACTATTCTACGCTCCAAACACATTTACTCCTGACGGTGACGAATTCAACCAGAATTGGAAGGTAGAAGTTGCTGGAATCGATGAATTCAACTTTGAGTTGATCATTTTCAACCGATGGGGAGAAATCATCTGGGAAAGTCGTGATCCGAATGTTGGATGGGACGGAACCTACAACGGAAGACCTGTTCAGGATGGAACTTATGCCTGGGTAGCCCGAGTTGCAGTTCCTTACAACGATGATAAACTGGAATACAGCGGAACCATTAATCTGATTCGATAAAGAATAACGAACTAATATTCGCCCCGGTCACTGATACTCTCAAGTGCCGGGGCGTTTTTTTTGTTCTTTGGCGGTCACTGAGCAGTCCTGCTGAGCTTGCCGAAGTATGTCGCCGTGCCTGATGGCAGGCAGGAAGTGTAAGCCAAAAAGACCAATAGAGTGGTCACTAGTCAGAAGTAATCAGTGAGTAGTACCAAGTAAACATCTGACCTTTGACTTCTCACTCCTCCATGTTTCCTTCCATCCCCTTGCCCCCACTTCCAAAGGAAGAAATGACAAGAGAAAATTCAGAAGTTAGAAGTGATCAGTTCAAAACAAATCATTAGAAAACTGAATTGGCATCTTCTTTGATTAATATTAGTAAGTTTGAAAAAAATGAAGATGAAAAAGCTAATTATACCTATTACTGTAGTCGCGGCGCTTGTGATCACTTCATGTGATGTTTTGGAATCTGCTGCGAATGAAATTATTACCACTGACAACGGTTCTTCAGAGCCAGCTTTGACGGAAGGAGAAGTTGCTTCCGGATTGAAAGAAGCACTTACTGTTGGTATCACCAATGCCGTTGATTTGACATCTATCACAGACGGATTCCTTGGAAATGCAGAGATTCGTTTGCCATTCCCTGAAGATGCGATTAAAGTAAAAGAGAAAGCATTGGAATTAGGATTGGATGGTCAGGTAGAAAAGTTTGAAACTACATTGAACCGAGCTGCAGAAGAAGCATCTAAAGAAGCGCTACCTATCTTCAAAAATGCCATTACATCGATGTCTATTCAAGACGCTTTCGGAATTTTGAACGGAGGAGACGGAGCTGCAACCAATTACCTAAAAGGTAAAACAACAGATGATTTGGTAACGGCATTCCGACCTAAGGTTGACGAGGCAATTTCAAAGGTAAAATTGACTGATTACTGGGATCCATTAGCTAAGAAGTACAATACGGCAATGACATTTACCGGAGGAGAACAAATTAACACCGATTTGGGTGACTACGTTACTCGTCGTGCAATCACAGGATTGTTCACAATGGTAGAAAAAGAAGAGAACAAAATTCGTAAAGATCCTATCGCCCGAGTATCTGACTTACTTCAGAAAGTATTCGGAAGTATCACAGGAAACTAATCGAATCAAGAAATATTGAATAGAGGCGCTTTCGGGCGCCTTTTTTTGTTTTCATGAAAAACTCCAAGGCGTTTCCTCTTCTCAAGGAAGGAGGGCGTACCCCTGTCCCCGGTTGTCGAGCCTGTCGAGATATGAGGGGACGATAGGGGTGATGGCAACCAAAACATTTTAATCCAACCAAGTAACTAATTCCGACATTTGCCGTAGAATCACACAAATCAACAATATGCAATATCCTCCTACAGAATTGGTGCTTGATGCACAAGGAAAAGTATATCATCTTGGGTTAGCGCCGGATCAAATAGCCGATACGATTATCCTCGTGGGAGATCAGGCTCGTGTCGACCTAATTGCAACCAATTTCGACGCGATTGAACATTCCTCTCAGCATCGGGAGTTTTATTGCATTACAGGAACGTACAAGGGAAAACGTATTTCTGCCCTCTCAACGGGAATTGGTACGGATAATATAGATATCACCATCAATGAACTGGATGCTCTGGCGAATATCGACCTGGAAAAACGTGAAGACAAACCGGAACACAAATCCCTTCGATTGATTCGGATCGGGACATGTGGGATTTTGCACCCTGAGGTACCTGTTCATTCATACATTCTTTCCACCCATGCTTTCGGCATTGATAATGTGGCACATTTCTACGAAGTACCATTCGATTCGGATGAAAAGGAACTTAACGAGGAAATTGCCAAACATGTGGATTTTCCAGAGAATGTAAATACCTACATTTCCAAGGCTTCTGACTCCATCGTTTCATTATTGGATTCAGAGCAGACAGAAAATGGAATTACCGTGACATCCAGCGGATTCTATGGACCACAAGGACGTCAACTACGATTGAAAAATCGAACCAGTCATATCAATGATCGCTTATCATCATTCCAACACGATGCGCATCGCATTACCAATTTTGAAATGGAAAGTTCAGCCTTGTTTGCTTTGGGGCGTGCATTGGGACATGAATGTGGAACGATCTGCCTGGGAATCGCCAACCGACCAAATAAAGAATTCTCCAGTGGCTATAAAGACGCTATGAAGGAGTTGATACGTTATGTTTTGGATAGGGTTTAGATTGGGGGGAAGTGAAAAGTGAAAGGTAGAAAGTGGAAGGTGGTGATTAGTGATTAGTGAATAGTGAATAGTGAATAGAAGGTAATGAAAAGAGGCAATCAACCTTCAACCTGCAACCTTCAACCTTCAACCTGCAACTTTCAACCAAACACCTAATTACTCCGTTGATGCCTGAGGACGATACACCATGATTTTCCCTTTCTTCATATCCTTAATGCGGAAGAGTGTAGTTCCTACTTTGCGTCCGTGTTGTCCCGTATTTTGATGAATTAAGATGATGTTGCCATCTTCGAGAACTTCGTGTACAATGGCTGTGTGGTGCTTCATTTCCTCTTCGTAGGTGTAAACGCCGTCCTCCCAGGTGATTTTTACGTTTTTGAATTGAATAATATCACCCGCATAGATGCAATCCGTTTTGTGATTGATGAGTTTTCCGAATTCTTCGTATCCATCCCAATCGGCACCAGTTTGATCCAGTACCATTTCCGCCAAATCCCAGCATTCTCCTGTTCCAACCTTCTTATTCATTTTGGCATCTGCCAATTCTACAATGCGTTTATTCAACGCTGGAGTATCGCCACAATCTTCCTGTGCACTCACGGCAAACGGAAGGAGAAAAAAGAGTATTAAATATCGCATATCCTGATAACGCATTTTAGGTCAAATTCTTACATCACGACCAAATTCCTGCAGGATTCGTACCAACTTTTTCTCATTGATTGCCAAAACGTTTTCACGGAATTTGGAATCTTCATCGATAACGTCTTTCTGAGTTGCCGAAAAATGAATTGCATCAGGTTGCACTTCATCACGAAGTCGTGCGATGTTTGAAGCGTTCACGCCTCCGCCGCACATAATTTCAATTCTGCCTGCTGCATGGTCACGCATATCTACCAGATTGTCGATTCCAAGATCCACGTTTCTAGCCAATCCAGACGTAAGAATTCGGTCAAATTCCAACTCGATGAGTTTGTCCATTCCTTTCTCAAATCGAACCAGGTCATCGAAGGCTCTGTGAAAGGTCATTTGCATTCCGTCTGCCAAACGTTTCATTTTTTCCAAAGTATCGCGATCCATCCAACCTTCGTCGTTATAGAGTCCCACGGCAACACCATGCGCTCCAATAGCCTTACACTCTTTAACGTCACGAAGCATGATTTCAACCTCATCGGCATCGTAGATGAATCCTCCTGCTCGGGGACGAATCAAAACATGCGTTTCCAACCCCATTGCGAGGGCGAATTCAATCATTCCGGGCGAGGGCGTCATTCCACCCTGCTCCAAATTCTGACATAATTCAATGCGATCGAATTCGTACTTTTTAGCCAGTCGAATTGCGTCCATTGATGCTGCACAAAGCTCTAGTTTCATTTTGTAAATATTTGAATTTCATCGATGAATGTCCAGGGAGTATTTCCTGCTCCACCTCTACCCTCAGGAATTTTTTCCATTGGGAAAATTTCGATTTTGATGTATTGACACAACTTGTTCAATTCTTGTGTCTCTCGAATAACCTTGTCGTCTCCACTGATCGTCATTTCAAAGCTAGGTCCCCAAAGGATGTTGCGCCCTGATACAGAAATTTTCATGGAGTCAGGAAGATAAATCCACGAGCCATTCTGATTCAGAAAACCAATACGGATTTCGTTCACCATTTGAAGCGTGTCTAATTCGATAATGAATTCGACTTTCTCCTTGTTAAACCCGAGCCATTGATCGCCTTTCCAGCGTTCGGTTCCCAGAATTCCATCCACAAGGTTTAAACTTCCGTTGTGATTGTACTTTTTATGTGGAGGCGTAATCATTTCTATTTCAGCGCCTAAATTATCTGAATCATGTAATGTGTACGTTATTTGTTGGTCACCATTGTATTCCAACGTTAAGTCATGATGACCATCTCCTCCCTTGTCGAATTCAACCTTCTCACCGTTTAAAATATTTTGGATACCTCCATATCCATCGTTAAGTACAAACTCTTCATTGGGATCAAGTCCCCACCAGGAGTAAGCGACGCCAGATTCTGTTCTTTCAATTTTCAACTCAGGAATATGAATCGATTCGGATCGATTTACCGAACGTCCCTCCAAATACGACTCATGGAAGTCGAGATAAACCTTCAGAAATTCGGAATACTCCGGCTTCTTCTGACACCACAAATTCTGCATCAATGCTAATGCTCTCGGGTATACCATATACTCGACCTGATCGTACGTCGGAATGTATTCGGTCCAGACGTTAGCCTGACCACCAAGAATGAACTTTGCTTCTTCTTTGGTCAAATCCTTCGGAACGGGATTGAACTTATATACTTTTTCCAATGGCAGATAGCCTCCAATCGCCAGTGGTTCGGATTCATGACTGCTTTGGTAGTAATCGAAATAGCAATACGTTGTTGGCGACATCACTACGTAATGCCCTTGCTTTGCCGCTTCGATACCACCAGCTTCTCCGCGCCACGACATCACAGCTGCATTCGGAGATAGTCCACCTTCCAGGATTTCATCCCAACCGATGAGTTTTCTACCACGATCAGTAAGGAAAGTGTCCATTCGTTTGATGAAGTAACTTTGAAGTTCATGCGCATCTTTCAAGTCGTTTTCCAACATTGTTTTCTTGCAATCTTCACTTGCATTCCAACGCGTTTTTGGAGCTTCATCACCTCCAATGTGAATGTATTCTGACGGAAATAACTCAAGGACTTCATCCAACACATCTTGTAGAAAAACGATAGTTTCTTCTTTCGCACAATAGATGTCATCAAAGATCCCCCAAATTCCAGGCACGCCCAACTGTTCTCCGGTACAAGATAGCTCAGGATACGCTGCCAATGCCGCTCGACTATGTCCGGGCATTTCAATTTCCGGCACTACATTCACATGCATTTCTTTCGCAAATGCCACAACTTCTTTAACCTCTTCCTGCGTGTAGAAACCGCCGTATCTCTCGTGTTTGTAGCGTCTTGGCGAATCGGTGTAATGTCCAATTACGGTACTATCGCGAAAGGCTCCAATCTCAGTCAACTTAGGGTATTTCTTGATTTCAATTCTCCATCCCTGATCGTCGGTTAAATGCCAATGAAAAGTATTGAACTTGTACATCGCCATGGTTGCAATGAAGTTTTTGATTTCCTCTACCGTAAAGAAATGACGGCTGACATCGAGGTGCAATCCGCGCCATTTGAACCTGGGAGCATCCTCAATCTTCCCCTTTGGAAAGAACATGCTTTTCGAACCAACAGAATAATCGATGAGTTGAATGAGGCTCACCATTCCATAAAACTGCCCCGTCGACGAGTTGTACGCGATATCGATTTTATCATCAATATTGATGTCGTATGCCTCAGGGAGCAAGTGCTTTCTATACGAAAAAGTCACCATGGGATCTTCCTCACTTTCTTCGATTTCAATACCAACCGAAATGTAATGCGTTTCCAATGCTGTAAACTGCTCCTTCGTGAATACACCACTTTCTATTGTCAGTTTTGGATCCTCCAGAAGGAATTCTTCTTCCGATAACTCGACATATGATGGTGTAGGCAAAATATTGGTTTGACTGTAGGCGGTAGATACCCATAACCAGCTGATGGCAACTAAAAGTAGTTTGTTCATTCGTCCTTTAATTTGGGATAGGAAATTACCAGCAACGATTCTAATTGCTTCGGTTTTTCCAATGGAACTCCGAGAAAATACGATTGTCCGACTCGTGCCACAAATAATTGCCCCACCGTCGTAGATCTAACTTTCTCAACCAAATCGTCTGCTAACAATCCCGATTCAATGTTTCGAAGAATGCTTAATCCATTATGATCCGGCCAATACTGCTCCACGATAGAATCGAAAGATACGTTGGCGTAAAATTGATCGTAAATATCATGAATGGATTCCGTTCTTTCTTCCCTGGAAATTTTCGAACCATCGAGGTAGACATACTGAATGGAAAGAAGCTGAACCGCGGTATCTGAAACGAATTGATAGACTCTCTGATTTTGCTCAATCTTGACTTCTTTCTTGCTGCCTTTCTTCAAAAGCTCTTTAAATTCTGCGTACAATTCAGCATTAGAAGCATTATTCATTAATTCGAATTGAACATCCACGGGATGCTTATTCACGTATTGTCGTAAGTCTTCCTTAGATTTCAATTTCGAGATATTCTTCCCGTGATCTATGGATTCCAAATAAGGATTAGGGTTGGTATTTGGAATGAGAAGCACATAATGCCCTTTCATCTTTTTAGGACTATGCGTCATATCGACAATGTTGTACCATCCCGAATTATCGTCGCCTGCAAGAAATGTATCGCCCTTTTTTCTGCCTCTTACCGATGATTGAAAACTTTCAGTGAAATAATCCAAATCGACCCAACCGACATCGCCATAAACTTCTTTATCTGGTCCGCTATTCTGGGCATACTTCTCGAACAATTCTTCATATGAAGTACCAGATTCCAATTTTTCAAAAACATGTCCTATTTCTGCTTTCGCGTTGGGAGAAACCTGATTACTCATTGTAAGTACCCGAAAACGATAGATGTCTTTTGCTCCTTTATCGATTATAACTACGTGATAAGATCCTGATTCAAATGCATCTCCTGATTTTAATTCATCCTTACGAGATTGATAATCTTCGTTTGGCATTTTTTCGTGCATAAATCCCAAAACTATCTGGGGAACACTGTCGGCAAATGCTTGCGCCTGACTCACATCTCGAATTTCTTTTGCGCGAGAAAGATAATCCTGTGCAAAGGAGGTATTGGCAAAAATCAAGAAAAATATCTGTACAAAAACGAGGCGCATATCGAGCGAAGCTACAAAATTAACGCCAATCGTAAGGAATCTGGCAATGTTAGAAGTTGCCGTTGCGATCTAAAAATGAAAGTGTATAAAATCCAGGAACACCGTGCGGTTCTTTATCAATTATGACAAATCCGATACTGTCTCCAGCGCGTTCCCATTGATAATACTCGCCTTCAATCATCTGTTTCTCAGAAATAACGTATTGACTGGCTACTTCCTCAACAATTTGTGGTGAACTGGAGAATTTCGCAGATGTATGAGCGAAACGCTTTTTCACATCCCAAAATGAATCTCCACGATCTAAAAGTTTCTTCATTTGTCCCATAAGAATCTCGGCAGTTTCCTGCGACACTTTGGTCAAATCAAATTTGATCACCTGAATTTTTACAATGTTGAATAAAGTATCCTGAATGAGTTTGGTTCGTTTTCCAATGGTGTTATGCATCGTCCCTACGTAACTGTCCATTTGGCTTGTATCGATGTCATCGAAGAAGATCACGTCTTTCTCCATATGCACAATTCCTGTGAAAACTTCACGAAAACCGTTGGCATAATCTTCGGCTTCATCAATGGTATTAATGGCAGTGAAATTTTCCTCATGGTTTTGACCAAAGGATGCAGTAGTTATGCTAAGCGCAAGTACAACGCAGAATTTAAGCATGTGTTTGTAGTTTAGAGGTTCAATGTAACAATACCCCAACAATAAATCAATTATCGTTCCGCTTTTTTGCCAACGATAATTTTACTGTTATTCACAATGCATGCAGAGCATTTCTTCTGTTGAATTTGTAATCTGTTGATGCTAAGACATAAAAAAACCCTGACGATCCTTTCGGATGCCAGGGTTTGAGAGAATATAAATTCGAGATTTACTCGATAATAACCAATCCTTTAGAGTACACTGCATCTGACGCGAAAACGCGAACAGTGTAACGTCCTGCTTCCAGGCTTGATCCGTTCACAACTCCCGTTGAAAGATCAACTGAAACTGCAACTTCTCTTCCAAGAGCATCAACAACGATGATTTGATCAATCGCACCATCGAAATCCACTGTGAATACTCCTGTATTCGTTGGGTTCGGGTAAATGTTGATGTAATCGCTGTTCAACTCGTCGATACCTGTGAAATCTACAAGAACACACTCCGTTGTATCTGAACAATCCGTAGTAGTTACAATTGCTGCATACTCACCAGTAACCGTTGGCTGATATCCCTGACCTGTTGCTCCGGAAATCGGCTGACCAGTTCCACAATCGATCCACTGATATTGTGCTCCAGTTTGGTTTGCTGACAATTGAGTTCCTGTAGCTGTAACGGTCAAGTCAATTTGTGACACGTTTACGTTTTGCGTCTGAGTAACTGAATTTCCGTTTGCATCCTGGTACGTCCATGTTACAACTGTTGTACCTGGTGTTGTAATCGGGAAGGTAACGTCCGGCACGCCATTAACCGTTCCTTCACAGTTATCCGATGCAGTTGGAGTTGCTGGCGTTGCTTCGTTACATCCAGTGTAATCTTCCAATGTTGCTACATCAGGAGATGGAGCTGAAACGTCATTGATAATGATATCCTGCGTTTGCGTTGCCGTGTTACCGAATCCGTCGTCGTATGTCCACGTGATCGTTGTAGTTCCTTGCGTAGTAATCGGGAACGTTACATCTGGCACTCCGTTGATTACCCCCTGACAGAAGTCTGTCGCTGTAGGTGTTGCCGGAGTAAATGAACATTGGTTCGAGAATGTAATCAAGTTTGCTACATCTGGTACTGGAGGAGCAGTGTCAATTCCAGTAATAATCACGTTTTGTGTTTGCGTAGTGATGTTTGTTCCATCATCGTACGTCCATGTCACAACCGTAGTTCCTACAGTATTGATTGGAAGTGAAACATCTGGTGTTCCAGTATACGTTGCATTACAATCGTTTGTTGCTGTAGGTGCCGTCCATGTTTCCAAAATACAATCCTCAGTTAAATCAGGAAGGTTCGTAACGTCAGCCAATAGTGTTCCAACGCCAGGATTACAGTTCAATGAAATGATCACCTGACCATCTCCCAATTGCACACCAGCAAGGTTTACGGGATTTGCTCCACCGTTAAAAGAACCACCGCCACCACCAGCAGCACAACATGTTGTAGAACTGTTGTTATTGGCTCCTCCACCACCGGAGTATCCACCACCACCGCCACCGCGATAGTTGTTCCAGCTAGAGGTTCCACCTCCGCCACCGAATCCACCGCGACCTTCATCGACACCAGCAGCTCCGCCGTTGACGAATGCTTGCCCTCCTGCAAGACCGCCACCGTTAGTCAAAAGACCACCGCCACCGTCTGCACTTGAAGCTGACTGTCCACCAGAACCAGCAGTTCCTCCTGCAGCAGTCAATGCTCCTACAGCTCCTGCGGAACCAGCTTCTGTGGCTTGTCCATCAGCCGCAGGCAAGAATGAAGCCGCGTGACTTCCTCCACCTCCTCCGGCAACAACGTAAGGTGCGTTTGCCATATCGGTTACAAAGGATCCTCCACCTCCTCCGTACTGATTATCGTACGTAGTTTGTGGGAAGTTCAGGTAAGCTCCACCTTGATGTCCTACAAGGATTTTCAATTGCGTCCCTGCAGTCAATGAGAATTCACCAGAGATATGAGCACCACGCCCACCAAAAGCTCCGTATCCTTGTCCACCGAAAGCCTCAATTGTATAGACCCCAGTAGTAGGAACTGTCCAATATTGAATTCCTGCTGTAACCGTTACGTTACCATCGAGGTTAGTTCCTGCATACGCTGCATCCATTTGAACTTGCGTTGGAGGAGTTTCACCTGTGGCACCGCCAGTAGTAAATGTATAAGTTTGAGCATAACCGATTCCGGCTAGTGCTATACACACGACGAGAGAAGCCATGCGCATTTGAAGTAGTAGTCTACTCATAATAGAAAAGTTAAATGTTAGAAGCCCTAATTTCGCACTTTCTATTGAGAATTTGACTAAATGTTGGATATAAAACGGTTCAGCACTAATTTGTTAGACAATTAGCACCAAACCAAAATCTACCTTTTTGATTACATATTTCGGCGGTATTGCCCCCCTACTTCAAACAATGCACTTGTAATTTGCCCTAGGGATGCATACTTGCACGTTTCCATCAATTGCTCGAACATGTTTTCGTTCTGAATTGCAGCACGTTGCACCAATCTAATTCCTTCGCTTGCTTCGTCTTTGTATGATTCATGCAATGCATCCAACATGTTGATTTGGAATTGCTTCTCGTCTTCTGTAGCACGAATTACTTCTTTCGGAAGTACTGTTGGCGATCCTTTGGAGCTTAAGAAGGTATTTACCCCGATAATAGGGAACTCTCCAGTATGCTTCAATGTTTCGTAGTACAAGGACTCTTCCTGAATCTTCGAGCGTTGATACATTGTTTCCATGGCACCAAGCACACCTCCACGTTCTGTAATACGATCGAACTCAGACAATACTGCTTCTTCCACAAGATCGGTCAATTCTTCAATGATGAATGAACCTTGTAACGGGTTCTCATTCTTCGCCAATCCGAGCTCTCGGTTAATAATTAACTGAATTGCCATGGCACGACGCACAGACTCTTCCGTTGGAGTTGTAATCGCCTCATCGTATGCGTTTGTATGCAAGCTGTTACAGTTATCGTAGATCGCGTAAAGCGCCTGTAATGTAGTACGAATATCGTTGAAATCAATTTCCTGTGCATGCAACGAACGACCCGATGTTTGAATGTGATATTTCAACATCTGAGCTCGTGCATTTGCTCCGTATTTCTTTGCTAAAGCTTTTGCCCAAATTCTTCGGGATACACGACCAATCACAGCGTACTCCGGATCGATTCCATTGGAGAAGAAGAAGGACAAGTTTGGTCCGAATGCGTTGATATCCATACCACGACTCAGGTAGTACTCAACATACGTAAATCCGTTTGCCAGTGTGAATGCCAACTGTGTGATTGGATTTGCTCCGGCTTCGGCGATGTGATATCCTGAAATGGATACGGAATAGAAGTTTCGCACTCCATTGTTGATGAAGTATTCCTGAACGTCTCCCATCAAGCGCAATGCAAATTCAGTAGAGAAAATACAGGTATTCTGTGCCTGATCTTCTTTCAAAATATCTGCCTGAACCGTACCACGTACTTGCTTTAAGGTATCCGCTTTAATCTGATTGTAAACTGATGCTTCCAGAACCTGATCTCCGGTTACGCCCAGCAACATCAGTCCAAGTCCATCGTTTCCTTCCGGAAGATCTCCGTTGTATCGTGGACGTTCGGTTCCTTTCTTCTTGTAGATCTCAGCAATTTTGGCTTCAACCTCAGCTTCCATCTCGTTTTCCTTGATGTATTTTTCACAATTCTGGTCGATGGCTGCATTCATGAAGAACCCAAGAAGCATAGGCGCAGGACCGTTGATTGTCATGGAAACAGACGTCTTCGGATCAGAAAGATCAAAACCTGAATACAATTTCTTGGCATCATCCAAACAACAGATTGATACTCCTGAGTTTCCAATTTTACCGTAAATATCCGGACGAACATTCGGATCGTTTCCATACAAAGTAACTGAGTCAAATGCAGTTGAAAGTCGCTTCGCTGGCATTCCCAAACTTACATAGTGGAAACGCTTGTTGGTACGTTCCGGACCTCCTTCTCCCGCAAACATTCGCGTTGGATCTTCTCCTTCTCGTTTGAATGGGAAAAGACCAGATGTATAAGGGAATTCACCAGGTACATTCTCCTGCAATGACCAACGAAGGATATCTCCCCAGCCTAAATATTTTGGTGTTGCCACTTTTGGAATTTGCGTGTGCGACAGGGATTCCGTGTGTGTTTTAATCGATAACTCTTTGTCACGAACCTTGAACTTGAACAATTCGTCTTTATATTTCTGACGCTTTGCCTCCCAACTCTCAATGATCGCCATGTTCTTTGGATCAAAATTGAGTTTTTCCAACTCGTATGCCTCTTGCAATCCCTTCACCAAGCGATCTTTGTCTTCCAGTGTAGAATTTTGCATCGACTCGATCGAAGTGTGTAGTCCGTATAATCGGTTTGCAACGGCAATCTGCTCCTCTACCCATCTATCGTAGGCGCGGTTGTTCTCAGAAATTTCAGAAAGGTAACGTGTTCTATCTGGTGGAATTACGAAGATTTTCTCAGACATTTCATCTGTAATCTCGAAGGTAGACTCCAGCTTTGCTCCTGTTTTCTCCGTCAATTTATCCATGATCACCTTGTACAAAGTGTTCATTCCCGGATCGTTGAATTGAGAAGCAATTGTTCCGTAAACCGGCATGGAATCCACATCCGCATCCCACATCTGCTGGTTGCGCTGGTATTGTTTACGCACATCACGCAGTGCGTCCAAAGCTCCACGTTTATCGAATTTATTCAGAGCGATAACGTCGGCGAAATCCAACATATCGATTTTCTCCAATTGTGTTGCCGCACCGTATTCTGGCGTCATTACGTATAATGACATATCAGAATGATCCAAAATCTCCGTATCACTTTGTCCGATACCTGAAGTTTCGAGAATGATCAAATCGTACTCTGCAGCTTTCAACACATTGATTGCTTCCGCCACGTGTTTTGATAATGCCAGGTTGGATTGACGAGTTGCTAAAGAACGCATGTATACGCGATCGTTTTTGATGGAGTTCATACGGATTCGATCTCCAAGCAATGCTCCACCCGTCTTACGTTTTGACGGATCGACAGAAACTACGGCAATTGACTTGTCTTTGAAATCGATCAGGAATCTACGCACCAATTCATCTACCAAAGATGATTTCCCAGCTCCACCTGTACCAGTAATTCCCAATACCGGAATTTGCACAGCATCTGCCATTTTGTGTACCTCATCCAAAATTCCCTTTGATTCTTCAGCGAAGTTTTCTGCCGCCGAGATAATACGAGCGATGTTCGGAGCGCTTTTCTCTTTGATGTGGTTGATTTCACCATTCAAATCTTTTCCAACAGGATAATCTGATCGTTCAACCAAATCGTTGATCATTCCCTGTAATCCCATAGCACGACCGTCGTCCGGGTGATAAATGCGCTCGATTCCGTATTCCTGCAGTTCTTCAATCTCGGAAGGAAGAATGGTTCCGCCGCCGCCACCAAAAATCTTGATATGTCCGGCTCCTTTTTCCTTGAGTAAGTCGTACATGTACTTGAAGTACTCGTTGTGTCCACCTTGGTATGATGTCATGGCAATCGCCTGAGCATCTTCCTGAATGGCGCAATTCACTACTTCTTCTACCGATCGATCATGTCCGAGGTGAATTACTTCACAACCCGTGGATTGAATGATCCGGCGCATGATATTAATCGCTGCATCATGCCCATCGAAAAGGGAAGCAGCTGTTACAATACGAACTTTATTTTGAGGAATATACGGTGCAATTTTTTCCATAGAACGAGGCTTTTAAAGCGCCACAAAAGTAATGAAAATCACGCGAAACTTAGGCGCACTGTACGAAAGAGATATTAACAGTGGGAGTATTGGTGATTCTTCTAAGATGAAAGGATGGTCTGAACAAGCGATGTTACTGGAAATTCTTGCAGTGCAGACAATTTATGCTTACCTTTGACGTTAGTAACGCAAGACAGTTATAATGATTAAGGAGTTTGGAGATAAAGAGACCGAGAAAATTTGGAACGGTATTCGATCGAAAAAACTTCCCAGCGAAATTCAGAATGTAGCCCGAAGAAAGCTTAGAATGTTGAATAACGCTATTGATATTAATGATCTACGAATCCCCCCGGCTAATCGATTGGAAAGGCTTAAAGGTGATCTTTCAGAATACCATAGTATTCGTATTAATAATCAATGGAGAATCATATTTAAATGGCTGAATAATGATGCTTACGTAGTAAAAATTGTTGATTATCATTAAATCATAGGTTTATGGAGCGACTAGATAACATACATCCCGGGGAGATTTTAAAAGAGGAATTCTTGATTCCACTTGGCATAACTGCATATCGATTGGCCAAGGATACTTTCATTCCACAAACCAGAATTAGTGAAATCCTAAAAGGTAATCGTCGGATTACGGCAGATACTGCATTGCGCTTTTCTAAATTCTTCGGAACAAGTGCAAAATTCTGGCTTGGCTTGCAAGATGACTATGACCTTGAGGAAGAACGCCTTCAAAAAAGTAATGAACTGGATAACATTAAACCGATTGAAGACAGCGCAGCATAACTCCACCTCACAGAGATAAGCTATCTCTCAGGTTTCCAGCGCGGCAGTTTGACTCGTACCTTTAATTTGTTGTACATTTGAGTATCAATCTATGCCTATGAAAACCAGCTTTCTTTTTACTGCCCTTTTTATCACTGGTTCAGCAATCGCCCAATTGACGCCTACGTATGACGACATTTCCATTCCCATGCGCGATGGAGAAGTGCTATCTGCCGATGTATACATTCCATCAGGAGCAGATTCTTGTGAAGTAATTTTGATACAAACTCCATACAACAAGAATTTATTCGAGGCAGGAATGCCTTTGGGAATTGGGACGAATCTTGATTCTCAGCCTTACGCATTTGTAATTGTTGATTGGCGCGGATTCTACGGCTCCAGTGGTGCAAACACTTCAAATTTCGAACGAGGGGAAGACGGTTACGACATTATCGATTGGATCGTTCAGCAGCCCTGGCATCTGGATCGTGTGGGAACCTGGGGACCTTCAGCACTTGGAGGAGTGCAGTATCTTACGGCAAGAGAGCAGCATCCCAATCATACTTGTGCCGTACCTGTAGTCGCGCATCCGCATCAGGCTTACGACAGTTATTTCTATGGAGGCTGTTTGGAAGAAGCTCGATTACAGCAATTGGATGCTCTCGGATACGGATTATCGCCCATCGTTTTGGCAAACCCTTATTTCAACTCGATCTGGCAATTTTCAGCAAGCGGCTCGTGGTATCCCCAGGACATTCACATTCCCACATTGCAAATTGGCGGATGGTACGATCACAACATTACCAAAATGATGGAATGGTACGAAGCATGTCGAAATTCAGCACTTGTTAGCGTTCAGGACGAACAATGGTTGTTAGTTGGTCCGTGGGTGCATGGAGGAACAGGCATAGCTTTTGTCGGAAGTTCGATTCAAGGGGAATTGACTTATCCCAACGCAGAATATGTGAACAACGATATGGCACTGGATTTCTTCGATTTCTACTTGTTGGATGATCCCAACGGATGGGACGCGACGGATAAAATCACCTACTACAACATGGGTGAAGATGCATGGCTGACTTCGAATAATGCAACGATTGACATGCCGTTAAGTGATATTTTATATCTGAATGATGCCGGAATCTTAAGCACCAACAACACTGGAATTAGCACAACGAATTTTATTTCGGACCCATCAAATCCATCGCCAACAATCGGAGGAGCGACTTTGTCTACCGGGCTGGATCAGGGACCCTATGATCAGGTATCACTGGACTCAAGAAATGATGTCATTACTTTTCAATCGGGTGTTCTTTACGCCGACGCCACTATCTCTGGAGAAGCTGTAGCGCACCTGAACATTTCATCGGATCAACCGGATTGTGATATCGTAGTTCGATTGGTAGACGTGTATCCTGATGGTCGTAGTATGTTAATCAACGATGGAATCAAGCGCGTTCGATTCAGAAATGGTTATTCTCAGGCGGATGAAGCTTTCATGACTCCTGGTCAGGTTTATTCCGTTGATGTTGATTTACCGTTCACACATTACACCTGGAAATCCGGACATCGCATTAAGATTTACATTTCCGGAAACAGTTCTACGCGTTGGAACGTGAATTTGCAGGATGGTGGAACGATGTATCAAGCGGGGACTGGGAACACTGCAAATATTACCATTCACCACGATCAAACAAATTCGTCTTACATTGAATTTCCGGGATCAAATAGTTCATTGGGCGTTATTGATTCTAATAAACCAATTGTAACAATCTACCCGAATCCTGCACAGGACCAATTGTTCATCAGCGGAATTGATCAAGCGGAATACACACTGCTAAATGCTCAAGGTCAGATTGTTTTGAAAGGTGACGGAACTGAAATTCAAACCTCGGCACTTGCTTCTGGTTGGTATTTACTAAATGTGAAAGGAGAAGGGATTCAACAACAATTCCCGGTGATTATCAAATAATGGATTATACGATTCGAGAAATCCAGCCTGAGGACAATGAAACTCTGGCTGCAGTCATTCGATCTGTTCTGGAAGAGCATGGCATGAACAAACCCGGAACCGTGTATACTGATCCAACGACTGATCAACTTTACGAACTATTTCAAACTCCGAATTCGGTGTACTATGTAGTAGAAATAGATGAGGAAATTGTTGGTGGATGCGGCGTGTATCCTACTAATGGACTGCCGGAGGGATGTGCGGAACTTGTGAAACTATATCTCTTAAAAAGCTCTCGTGGTTTAGGCATTGGAAAAACGCTTCTCGATCTCTGCGCTGACACTGCTTCAAGAATGGGATATCGGAAAATGTACCTGGAATCTATGCCGGAATTAAGTAAGGCGGTTGGATTGTATGAATCGGTTGGATACGAAAGAATTTGTGCCCCAATGGGAAATTCTGGGCATTACGCCTGTGATTTGTGGATGACGAAGGAGTTGGGAATGATGAGTGATGAGTTATGAGTTAGAAGGGGAAAGGTTGAAAGTTGAAGGGTGAAGGGAGAAAGTGGAAGGTAGAAGGTGGACTGCTAAAGTTTGAAGCCTAGTACGCAGACATCGTCGATTTGCTCGTTGTCTTTTTTCCATGAGTGGTAAGCAACGGAAATATTTTCACGCTGTGCTTCCATCGATTGATCGGCATGTTCCAATAAGGTTTTCTTGAGTGCTACGGATTTGAATTTCTTACCGTTCGGACCTCCAAACTGATCGACGTAACCATCGGACATCAAGTAGAGTTGATCGTTTTCTTCCAACTGAATTTCGTGTTCCTGAAACGGTTTCATCTCTTCAAATTTACCTATCGGCTGTTTATCGCCTTTCCATTCCAGCAACATGTGCTTCTCCCCTTCCAGAACCCGGATTCCTTCAGGGATTTCATTCGATTTATTTATCTCGCGGATTAACCAAAGTCCATTGTGCGCCCCGGCAAAAATCACCTTTTTGCCCGGAATATTTATGGCGAGCAAAGAGATGTCCATGCCGTCCGCCACTTCTTCCGTACTCTTTGCAAAGGCATCCAGCACCAATTCACGGGTTTTGTCGAGAATATCTTTCGGTCGCTTCAGTGCAAATTCCTTCACCGATCGATTTAATGCGTTACTACACACCACACTTACCATCGCGCCGGGAACTCCATGCCCCGTGCAGTCGGCAACCGCAAGGAAACACCAATCGCCACGATTCTCAAACCAATAGAAATCGCCGCTTACGACATCTTTTGGGAGGAAGAACAAAAAGCTGTTCGGTAAAAACTTGTTGATTTGCTCAGGAGTTGGCAGCAACGCAGATTGCAATCGTCGGGCGTAATTAATGGAATCGGAAATGGACTTGTTATGTTCCTCAACTATGCTTTTTTGCTCCTGAACCAACTGATTGCGTTCTACCAAAACCGCATTCATTCGATTTTTTCGGCGGTTCGAAGTTACGTAGTAAATCAATGATGAAATCAGCAAAATGAAGCCAATCACACTGAGGTATACAATGTTTTGAATCTCTGCAATATCTTCAAGATACGCCGTTCTCTCCGTTGCAAAATTGTTTACTTGCTGGAGACTGTCCTGCTCGAACTGCGCTTGTAATTTGTAACGAATTCCACCCGCAATAACATCCTGCGTATGTCGGCGTTCGTCTGCAACCATTTTCAATTCCAGGTAATTATCCAAAGCGAAATATGCCTGCTCAAAATCTCCTAATCGTGAGTTGTAGCGCGAATACATTCGGAAGTAATCAGGCGTCAGGCTCTGTAAATCTTCCCGTTGGATAATCGTGTATGCATCGCGCAACATATTACTCAAGCTATCGGTTGAAAGTTGATCGAAGAAGTAATCACTGATTTTGATAAGCGCCTTCACTTCCTCATCAGATTTCTCCATGTACCGCGTATTGTCCAATGCTTCCCTTGCCATTTCTGAGCGCTTTTGCTGAGGAAGGGAAACTCCGCTCAGCGTGGCATATTCGAGAATAGCTTTGGAGTATTCGTCCAATTGTTCCTTAAATTCATCAATGTTTATCGCTTTGACAAAATAATACTCTGCACTATCCGGTCTATCCCAGGCTTTGTACATTGCCCCCAACGTAGTGTAAGAAATAGCGAGATCCTTTGGACTTCCGTACTTCTTGTCGAACTCCAAACTTTCATAGAGATAGTCGTCAGCTTGCTCGAAAAGTTCAATTTCCAGGTACAAGTCACCTGTATTGTGCAACGCGATGTAACGCCCGGACAATGCTTCTTCTCTCTTTTTACCAGTCGGTTTTTTGGCTAGAATTTTCTCGTAGTATTCCAGCGAAAGCAATTGCATTTCCAAACACTTGGTGAGATCGTTCAACGCGTAGTAAGCATTTCCAAGGTTCCCATAGGCATCACCGATTCCCTGATCGTTTTTTGCCTTTTTCATATAACTCAACGACTTGTAATAGTAATCGAGTGCTGGCTTGAATCTGGATTTTGATTCCTCGTACCAACCTTTCACCTGAAAGGCCGTTCCTACGTAATCATCTCTTTTCGTTTTTCTCGCCCAATAGAGACAGGAATCTGCATAAACTTTTGCCAATGAAGGGTCAGAAAATTCGACTTCCTGAAATCCTTGAAAATAGTAGAGGAAATTGTATTCTTCATCAGAAAACTTCTTCTTATCCTGAGCCAACGTTGTCTGGGCAACTGCTAGGAAACCAACAAATAGGAAGACATTTTTCAAGAATGTAGGCATATACAAATGTACATATTTCAGAATTGATAAGTACGACCTGACCTACGTCATATTTTGAATCATTCTGCATTGTATCTTTGCTTCAGCAATCTTTAAAATATGGCGACAGAACGAAAATGTCCAAGATGCCAAACCTGGAACAAAGACGAAGACTATTGCGTCAACTGTGGCGAGGTGCTGTCACCGAAAATCATTGAAGAAAAGCGAGAAGAAGAACGAAAAAAACGTCGCTATCGCCCTCCAACAAAATTCGATAAGTTCATTGAGAATTGGAAGAATTCCCGATTTTGGCTGTTGCGCGTTTTGTACCAGGTATTGTACACGATAGGCGTAGTCTTTGTTGCCATTGCCTCCTTCTTTGCCTGGCTTGCGGCTTCACCTAATGGCTAAACACAGAGACATATTATTGTTTCTCGCCATCATGACTTTGTATTTCCTGGTTCGATGGGCATACATCTTCGGCACCACAGGTATTCTTCGGTGGTATCTTACCGATTTGCTTTTCGTTCCCGCCATGTGCATGTTTGCTCTCATTCTCATCCGACGTCTCAAAAACGATCGCTTGATCAGAATCCCATGGTATTACGTACTGCTTCAGGTTGTTGCCGTCTCCGCTTATTTTGAATGGTACTTGCCCAATCAGGATGCAAAATATACCAGTGATCCCATTGACATAGTTATGTACTTTGCCGGAGGATTCATCTTTCTGATAGCTCAAAGAAAGCTGTAATGGAATTGAGATTTCACGTTGTTAACAATACTTGGCACGATTGTTTCCAGTATTCCGGTAGATTTGAATTATGATTTTAAAGCGTTTTCTTTTAGTTACTCTTACGGTTTTATCCGCCCAACTTTCTTTTGCAAATGCCATTCCTGAACGGGAATTTGTACGTCAGAATTTCCCCGGATTTGAGGAAGTTTTCACGCACATCATGCTCTCTCTCGACTCGTATTGCGACGAGTGCTTTTACGGAATAGCAAAGAAACCTGAAGGTTATTACTTGAGCGCCACCCCATTTGAGGGAGACGGTCCTACGAAATACGTGAAAGTTTGGGATCGAAACAATGCTGAATTCATAATCTTTGATGCATCTGAATTTACCAGTGACAGACGACTTGGACCAGAACCTCCAGAGGAATTTAAAACGAATTATCAGCAAGCAGATTTCTACGATTTCAATTTGTACTACGGCTACAACGGGTGGATTGAAGATACCCGCGCTTTGTTGCGTCAATACCCTGTGAAGACTGCGGAAGATCTGGAAATCCTGGCACGAAGTTATGCTTACGAAGCAACCGAAGCAGCTCACCCTGGAGTAACGCAAAATTACATAGACCTCAGCGGCTTATTTGAGGACAAAGGATATGCGAAAGTTGGATCAACTCAATTGAAATACTTTGAAGAAGCGGCTAACAAGTCATTGGAATACTGGCAGGAATTGGAACAAGAATACCCGGATTATATTGGAGTAAACGGGGACGACGTCAATTTTTCACGAAGCAACGAATACATGCATTTCTGGATGTTGGCAAAATCAATCAAAGCCACAACTCTGGAAGCTTTGTATGAGAAAAACCTGTATTACAACGAAGCGTGGCGACAGTTCGCGCTTAATAACCTGAACTCTTGCGAAGGCGGTGGATTGCTATTTACTTCATCCCGTCAGGACACATATCCCTTACTTTACGAACAAATAAAGTTTGGAACTCGAAGCGATGTGGTCGTAATCAACACATCTTTGCTAAACGCCTCATGGTACTGGGAAATGCTACGAGAAACCACAGACGACTTGAATACCTCCATCAAGAATAAGGAATTCGATTTCCTATCTGAGAAACCGATTTTTGTTGATAGAGAGCGTGAAACCGAACCTTTCAAACAATGGTTACAGGAATTACTCAAGGAAGATTCAGAAACTTCGTATCGATTAGCTCCACGTGATTTCTTCCTGAACTATCAGGGGACCAATCTGGACCTTGAACTCAAGACGCCATCACTTTATACCAGTGATGTTATTCTTCTGGATTTGCTTACGAATAACCCGGAACGAAAAGGGTACACCAATGCTCCTTATGGAGTTGTCAGCATCGGTCTTTACGATCATTTAGCACCAACCGGAAGAGCTTTTTCTTTGGTATCCGATAAAATGGCTACCATGGACAATATTCGGGCGCTTGAAAGTGTTGAGGAACTGGTAAGATATACAACTGTTGACTACCTTACTTCGCTCGGAACTGCGGCGGAAAAAGAGTTCTCTACTCTTTCCTATTTGATCATTAATGTATCTCCAACTTTCATGGATCGTCGTGAAGCCATGGTTGACAAGGTCTATCGACAAATTCCTGTCAAAGATATCGTAATTACGGAAGATTTCGCACTTCTGGATGCCCTCAACGCGTTCTATGAAGTAACCAGACCATCTGTATGTGAAGAGCTTCAGTCGGAACTTAAGCCTATCGTAGAAGACAAGATTCTGAACATCACTGCCCTGAACAAGAATCTGAACGACGATATCGAAACGATGGAACGCATATTTAGCATCTACGCCCATTTCCGCGTATTCGAAATTCCAGAATGGTCGGTACGAATGGATTCGGAAGAGTCTTCGCTCAACGAAATGGAACGGACCATTTTGAAACAACTCCAGGAGAAGGCAATTGCACTATTCGAAAGTCCGGTTGTTCGACAGCGCGACCTTACACGTCGCAAGGTATATCGACTTCTAAGAGGACTGGAAGTTTTAGGTCTCGAATAAAGAATTTCCGTATTTTGCCCCCATGGCAAACTTGAAAGACATATTCCTTCTCAATCCTGAATACCGACATTTAAATCACGGTTCTTTTGGTGCTTGTCCCAAGCCCATTTTTGAAGATTACCAACGTTGGCAACTGGCTCTGGAACGCGATCCTGTTGACTTCTTTGTAAATAAAGGAAACGAGCAACTACAGCGATCGAAAGAAGCACTTGCGAAGTATATCAATTGCGATCCTGACAATTTGGTTTACACTACTAATCCGACGTATTCAATTAACATTATTGCCAAAAGCCTCGATTTAAAAGAAGGAGATGAAATTCTTGCCACAGATCAGGAATACGGAGCATTGGATCGAACCTGGAAATACTATTGCGAGAAAGCTGGGGCGAAATACGTTCAGCAAACTATTCAATTGCCTGTCACTTCAAAAGAGCAGATGATTGAAGATTTCTTCGCTGGTTATAGCAAGAATACAAAAGCGATTTTCATTAGTCAGATTACCAGTATGACAGCGCTCATTTTTCCGGTAAAGGAAATCTGCGAACGCGCAAAATCACTAGGACTCTTGACAATTGTCGACGGGGCGCATGTACCGGGACATATTCCTTTGGATTTATCCGAATTACAAGCCGACATTTACACGGGAGCTTGCCACAAATGGATGATGACTCCGAAAGGATCTTCATTTCTCTTCGCTCGACCTGAAGTTCAAAATGATTTTGATCCTGTTATCATTAGCTGGGGGTACGATGCTGAATTTCCGGGGAAATCAAAATTCCTTGACTACCATCAATTGCAGGGAACCCGTGATTACTCCGCTTTCTTAACGATTCCGGCTTCAATCAAATTCATGGAAGAGCACAATTGGTGGGAGGTTTCCAATCGAAGTAAAGCACTGCTGCGAAAGAACTATCCGGTTTTGTGTGAACTTTTCGGTGCCACTCCCCTCTGCCCTATTTCCAATGAATTTTTAGGTCAAATTGCGAGTGTTCCATTACCGATTGACGATCCAGCACCATTGAAGAAAGAGCTTTTTGAGAAGTACAAAATTGAGATTCCTGTGTTTAAATTGAGAGATCAGGTGTATATCCGTCTTTCTACTCAGGCATATGTGACGCAGGAGGATATAGATATACTTATCTCCGCCCTGAAAGAAATCAAGGCAGAGACAGATATTTTTAAATAGTGCTGAAAATAACCTGTCTTTATTGGGAGAATCAAAATTTCTTGTTTGTGGATTTTCTTCTAAGATGCTTGTTGAATCAGAGTTTCAGAGAAAACGCCAAAAAGCTTCAACGCAAAAATGCGTTGTTGATTCTTTGCATTTACTAGTTTTTGCTGAGAATTTTTCTTAATTTATTCTGAACTCACCTTAAACCAAAAGAAAACCCCAACACTTCTCGTGCTGGGGCTTCATCTATATAGATTGTTGTTGAATTACTTCTTCGCGACTTCAAATCGGTCAAGAACCATCTTCCCGTCTTCTCGCTCGTACATCATGTGATACGTCCCTGGTGCCAATACTCCCAGATTCACGGAATCTCCAGTACCTTCCAAAAGGATTTTCTTTCCTGTTTGCATCAATTTGTAATCCGTTACATTTTCAAATGAGTAGGTAAGTTCTTCTCGCCCATCGTTCAATCCGTTGGTTCTTTCGTTCGCATTATCCTCAACCGTCAATTGTGCGAAAGCTGATGTGCTTCCCAATAGTAAAGCGGTCAATGCCAGTGATTTCAATTTCATAATTATGGTTTTGAATGATTATAATTGTTCAGGATCAATTGGTTACAACGCTAAAACATTTGGCGAGTAAAGCGAAAAAGCCCTCAATTCCGGTAATTGAAGGCCTTTTCTTTGATCCTGATTAGTTGCTAATGTTGATGAATACGCGTCGACTTTTGTAAGTGCTTGTCATACGACCTCCAGATAAATTGGAAGAAGTCAGATTCGCATACGACTCGCGTTCAATTTGAATCGTTCCGTTTCCAGGAGTTAATCCTGCAAGTTGGTTTTGATTCAGAATTATGTGCGTAGCTCCCACGATTGAAGTTGTAAACGTTCGCGAAGTTCCTGCACTAATTCGAACTCGAATGGTTTCTCCAGCTTTCAATGCTGGTCCGTCCCATGGAAGGAAAAAATTCCCACTTTGACTGATACTCGTGATTCCAAATGGTAATTCGGTTGGAGTAATTTCCGGCACATCGTTGGTGTACGTATTGCCATCTAAATCATGGTAGTTAAACCTTCCTCCGTTCGACAATCCATTCGTAGTTAATTGGTAAGAACCAAGAGCGCCTCTCCATGCCAAACCTTCGCCGTTGAAATCAACTCGAGCCGGGTAACTCAATTCGATTTTACGACCACCGCTGTTGTCCATACGGAAAACGGCTGTCATGGTTGATCGGTTGTTATCCGCGTTGTACTCGTAAGTATAATTCGAATAAATTCTGTTCTGATCAATGTTGATCGATTCCTCTCTTTTACACGCCGTAAAGAAAAGAACGGTCATCACTGCAATTCCTAGTGTAGTTGTTCTCTTCATAATTCTTGGTTTTTAAATTCACGAAGGATATTTCAAAGGGTGTGCCAGAGATAGGGCGTTAAGAAATAAATAACATTTGAAAGAATGGACCGAATGATCACTGAACCGAGATAGAGAAAGACTCCTGGAAGTTTTCGTAGGTCAAAACGATGCGATATATTCCTTTGGCAAGTGCATCGATTCTATGAATCGAACTTTGAGAATTTGCATCATAACTCCACGATTCATTACCCAAAACTTTGGCTCCCATCATGTCAAATAACTCGATGGTTTGAATGTCTTCCATGTTAGGGGATGTGATTCTAATCTGTCCGTTATCAACCGTAACCCAAAGGGAATTTTGTTCTTCTGACATCAAATCTGCTGTGGAAGTATTGGCAATGGTAAAACTTACCGTATCCACGCAGCCATTTGCATCTGTAATCCAGATGTCATAAGTCCCAGGCATTAAATTCTCTATCGGAGCGGAAACCGTATCGCCGTCCAGAACAAACGTGTAAGGAGCAACTCCACCCCACATGAAAAAATCGGCCGATCCCATGGATGTATCAGAATAAGGCTCGGTAAATACCTGCGTTGTAAATACAAGTGTATTCTGAAGTGAAATTGAACCAGAATACGTACAGGAATAATTCGTTGTTACCGTGTATGAGTACGATCCTGCTGACAAACCATTTATGCTCGTTCCCGAATCTCCATTGGACCAACTCACATTATCCACGATCTGAATGGGAGTAAGAATCAAATCGATTGAACCATCAGTTGCCTGACCGCAACCTGGATCGCTAGCGGTTTCAACAATACTCATGGGTAACTCATAAACATAGTACACCGAATTGGAAACGAATAAGGTGTCCATTGCCTGATTGGTCGCTTCAAAGGAATACCAACCTGTATTTTGCACAGTGATCAATGAATCCTGACTTCCATTACTCCATTCATAATTGATGAAGCCTTCTATCCCGACGGTAAATTGATCTCCGGGACAAGCATACACCGTATTTATTCCCTGATTGAAATCTACAATTTCTGTCACTTGTTCGTAAATCACATAATTGGAATCTGCAGGAAGGTTGTATTCCTTCATGACCATTCCGCTTGGAAAGGAGACAATCACGGAATCAGCTACAGTTGCCGATCCCAAACCGAAAATTTTGTGTTGTGAATTCTGAACACACAAGCCGCTTCCGCAAAACATGGTCTGTGTTTGATGTTCTCCATTGGCGTACACTTCGATCTTTGCTCCAATTGCCTGCTTGTTGGAATAATTCCCGACTAAATCCAGCTTGATAAAATGATTACCGTTACCACTGTTTAACAATACATTGGGATCTGCCATTTCATTCAGGATAACCACATCGTAGAACCCATCGTTGTCAATATCTCCTTTGATCGGGCAATAGGATGTATGCGCCAAATTCCCCGTAATCGAATCGTTCATCAATGTAAAACCAGTTCCTGTATTGTTCTTAAACAGCAGTGATTCTACCCCGGTTCCTAAAGCCGTAGCAATCATCAAATCTTCATAGCAATCGTTGTCATAATCCACCCAGAGCGCACCCCAGGCAAATATGTTGGTGTCCAATCCGCTGCCTTGCGCAGTTTCCGTAAAGCCCACGCCAGCTTCGTTGCGATATAGTTTATGATCCAATGGAACTCCATTAATCTGCACGTCGCTTCCTACATCTGTTTTGAAAACATCCTGATAACCATCGTTGTTGTAATCCCCAACGGACAATGACATCGGATTGTGCCCGTTATTTTCAAATCCAAGGAATGCAGCGGTATCTTCAAATACTCCACCCGAATTATTGTAGAGGGCATCCATCCAGTATTCCTTATCGTTGATGATTGCTAAATCCAAATCGTTATCATTGTCATAATCGAACCAGGCCGGCATAAAACTCGGTTGATAGCCATTATCAATCCCTAAGGCTTGTCCCTTTTCGATAAACGTTCCATTGCCTTGATTCTCGTAGTATAAGTTTGGAAGTGGAGCCACAAATACCCCTGGAATCTCATGAGAAGCAACGTATAAATCCAAATCACCATCGGTATCCGGGTCGGCGAAAGCAAAACCGTATGCCTGGAACGGCTGGGTGGTTAATCCCACACTCCCTGTGACATCCGTGAAATCGAAATTGCCATTGTTCCGATGCAATCGAATTCCTACATCATGATAGGAAATACATACGTCCAGATCATCATCGTTATCATAATCCACCCAAACGATTTGGCGGATACTTCCTACGGAAAGAATGTAAGCGTCAATCTGCTGAAATGTACCATTGACATTACGATACATAAGAATGGAATCTGAATTGGTAGGAAATGTCAAATCATCCCAACCATCTTCGTCAAAATCATAAAATGATATTCCAGACGCATAGGTCTGAGGCATGCTTTGGATAAAACTTACATTTTGGATACCGGCAACATCAGTAAACGTCTGTCCAAATCCGTTAAGCAGGAAAAACCAGGTAGATATAAGTAGTATTAAATTGAATCGCATGCGCGTTTCGCTAGAGTTTTGTCAACCTCTAAATTACCTAAGCCGCTGTTCTTTGACGACAAAAATACTTGCCCTTTATCATTCACAATTTATCAATGAATATTTTAACACGATATGTTAATTAACTAACAAAAGAGCTCGTCAATGTTGAAGAAACTGGATCACAAATTATCTCTAAAAGCTCCTTTAGAAAGGTTTAAGTGTTCAGATCTGCTCTCAAGATATGGCATATCCAAAATAATATCTGGTTTTCCATCGGGAAGTTGATATCCCATTCGAACATAAACTGATTTACGACCATATTTCAAGAAAATTCCATCATCATCTTTCTGGATGAGTAATGCTCTCTCCCCCATTTGAACGGTTGTAATTCCATTTGCCAGGGAATCCAATTGATACGATCCAGGCATTACTTTCGAGTAAGCGTTTACCAGACGATCTGCCTTGTCTTTCTTGCCAACATAAAAAGTCCGAATCTTACCTCCGTGTTTGCAAGCGATAACAGGCGAATTACTATTAAAAATGACGATTTCACTCTCCTCACCAGCATGAAATCTATCCCATTGCCAACTGCCAATCATCAACACTAATAAACCAATGGACGCATAGCGCAACATCTTTCTTCGATAAAATGAAAGCAGCAAGATCATCAAAGCGACAAACAAAATCACTTCGTAAGGAGTTAATTCGAACCCAGTTGCGACGCCATAGGGAAGTGAATCGACCCATTCCACAAACTGCAACAAGGCAAACAAGGACCAGCCTAAAATTGTGGCGAGCAACACCTTCAAAAACGGGACATAGTGAAGCGCAAAAAAGACCAATCCTGCGGCGAGGATCACTCCTGCCAGACACATAATCCCGAGGTTGGTCAGCCAGAAATAATTGGGGAATTGATGAAAATGATAGAGGACAATCGGAATCGTGAACATCTGCGCGGCAATCCCCAATGCGGTTCCTTCCCAGGCTTTCTTGAGCAGCTTATTTCGAACTTTGACCAATTCCTTGATTTTATCGAAGAACAAGAAGATACCGAGCATTGCTCCGTAGGAAAGCTGGAATCCAATATTGAAAAGTAACAATGGATTCATCAGCAGGAGGACAAACGCACTGAAAAACAAGGTGTTCATCGGATTACCTGACCTCGCCCATTGCTGTCCGATAAGTAGTAAACTGAACATTAACGTAGCACGAAGAACAGATGGACTCCAGCCCGTAACACCAGCGAAAATCCACAGGAACGCAAGTGTTATAATTACGGCTGCACGTCTTGAAATCCACCGATGACCACGTTTCAGTATGAAGAAAAGCAAGTACATGATAATCCCAACGTGCAATCCGGAAATTGCCAGTACATGCATCGCTCCGGCATTTCCAAACGATTCCCGGGTTTCACCAGACAATTTGCTCTTGTCCCCTAAAATGAGCGCCCGCGCCAACGAAGCTTCTTCCTCTGGTAGAGAATTGCTAATTAGTTCAGTGAGGTAATTTCTTGTATCGTCAAATACCGTTGTATACCATCCAGGAGATCTATAATCGATTAAGGTGAAATCCTCCTCTCCCATGAATCCCATTTTCGAAATATTCTCCGAATTCCAGTAGCTTTTTGCATCAAACTCTCCCGGATTCCCGGAATTCTCAATAGTCTCCAATTCGGAACGAAAAAGTATGACATCTCCCTGTCGAAGTCTATGCTGACTGTAAATCACCACCTCCTGACCGATAGATGTCCAACCGTCCTTCTGCTTTTCGCTTTCTATTTGAAGAATGTGTTTTTTCCAGACTTTATCCCCTTGATCCACCTCCACTACCCGAGCAATCCTGGGTCTTTTTCCGGAAGTAATCTCACCATCGTGACGGCGCACCTGTTGAATAAGAACAGCTCCAAGCAGTAATATGGTGATCACAAAAAACGGCAGCGAATACTGCTTATTCCTTCGAATCAAGTGAATAACTGTCGAAACGACTACAAAAGCAATAAAGAACACGTCCAGCGAAAACTCGATCAGCTCACCAAACAATACCCCCAGAATTAATAGTGGGGTCAAGATCAGGAAAGGAGATTTATAGAATCTCAAATGCACAGTATTTAGCTTCTTCTACGAAGAATTTATGACGTAGAAGCGCCCGAAATTTAAGAATCAAATACGCCTGAGCTCTTAACAGAACTGAGCAAGTTTTTGCAACATTTACCTATTCTTTCGATTTCGAAATAACATCTCATTAACACTTTTTGGCACGATATTACTATGCATACATAGAAACATGTAAAACTGTAAACTATGAAAAATCTTACGCTTTTAATTGCCGCATTGTTCCTAAGTATGGCTGCTACAGCCGGAGATTGGACATACAATCGATTGAACCGAATTTATGAAGCGGATCAATGGAGATGTGTACACGTTTCTCAACGAATTATGAAGCGTGCACCGGAAAAACCTTCGCCGTTCTATTTCGCTGCGGCCGTATTTAACGAAAAACAGAAAACCCATGGAAGCATAAAAACCCGCTACATGATGATGAGTAAATCGTTGCGATATGCTACAAAATTTGAGGAATTAGGCGATTTGGACATGATGAGCAAGGTGAACTGGGGTGCATATGTTCTGAAATTGCGCAAAGACACTGATGCCTTAATGTTGGACCTGGATTCCAGCGACTTAAGTCGATTGGCTGGCAAGTTGGATCGCAAATGCGATAATCTATTGTTGCTACATAAGAAGATCATCATTGTGGAAGACCCAAATTCCGGGTTGGCAGATACTCAAACACCACAAAATGAAGAAGAAGGAATAGAGAACGAAACTCCCGCAAATCATGAAGGTGCAGGATACTTTGGACTGGCTACGGGGAACGAAGTAGCCCCTTCTGCGAATAAAATTCAGGAGCAAAAACTAATGGAAATGATCAATGAAGAGCGTCGTGAATTGTTCATGAAGGAATTGAAATGGGACAATGATTTGGCCCGAGCTGCCAGATATCACGCTAACGACATGGCAGGTCAGGAATACACCATGAATGATAGCTATGATCGTATTGATGGACAACTGGTTTTCATCGCTGATGCCCAGGAACGCATTTCTCAGTTCCAACGGAAGAAGAATGTTTATCAGCAGGATATCTCAGCCGGAACTACATCTGTAGAGAATACTTATTTGAAATGGGTTGGTTCTGACGATTCTTACGACAAACTTTTCAATGAAGACAACAAATCCGTAGGAATTGGATTAGCTCACGATCCGAATAGTCCATACGAATACTACTGGGTAATTGTATTTGGAGAAAAGTAAGAACGAAATTGTTGTGTTGAGCGGGATTCGAGAGGATTCCGCTTTTTTTGTTGAAACTATGAAATAGGGAATTGAAATGAGAAATACTAGAAAAAACTGATTTTCTAAATCGGAATATTCCGATATTGCTATATTCAAATATTACGATATCCCAATATTCGAATAAAGCATTTTTCAATCAACAAATCACACTTAACCCCACCTAACCCCAAGCATTTCCACCTCCTCCCCAATCCTCATACAAACCACCCCATAAAAATGATCCACTGAATCCTCTTCTGGAATTGGAAATCACTATCTTTGACGCTTGATTTAAACCAATTTTAGAATTAATGATCAACATCACTTTACCCGATGGTTCAGTTCGGGAAGTCGAAAAAGGAACTTCAGCAATGGATATTGCACGAAGCATTTCCGAAGGACTTGCCCGCAACGTTCTCGCCGCGAAAGTAAACGGCGAAGTTAGAGATGCACAACGTCCGATTGAATCGGATGCCACCTTGCAATTACTAACCTGGAACGACACCGAAGGTAAATCGACCATGTGGCACTCAAGCGCTCACCTTATGGCAGAAGCAATTGAGTTCCATTATCCGGGAGTAAAACTGGCAATCGGACCTCCGATTAAAAACGGTTTTTACTACGACGTTGACTTTATGGATTACGAGATTCATGAGGGAGATCTTGCGAAGATCGAGCAGAAGATGAAGGAATTGGCAAAGCAGAAAAACGAATACATCCGAAAGGAAATTTCGAAAGCCGATGCCATTGCTTACTTCGAAGATAAAGGCGACGAGTACAAGTTGGAATTATTGCAAGATCTGGACGATGGAGACATCACTTTCTACACACAAGGAGAATTCACAGATCTTTGTCGCGGACCGCACATTCCACATACAGGACATATCAAGGCGATTAAATTGACGTCTATCGCTGGTGCCTACTGGCGTGGTGACGAAAATCGTAAGCAGTTGACACGTATTTACGGAGTTGCGTTCCCAAAGAATGCAGAGCTGAACGAATACCTCGAGAAGTTGGAATTGGCCAAAGCTCGTGATCACCGAAAACTCGGTAAAGAATTGGATTTATTCACTTTTTCTCAGCGCGTTGGACAAGGATTGCCATTGTGGCTTCCCAAAGGAGCTGCATTACGTGAGCGATTGGAAAACTTCCTGAAGAAAGCACAAAAAGAACACGGATACGACCAGGTGATTTCACCGCACATTGGATCGAAAGAATTATACGTTTGTTCTGGACATTATGCCAAATACGGAGAAGATTCTTTCCAGCCGATCAATACTCCGGCTGAAGGAGAAGAATTCCTATTGAAACCGATGAACTGTCCACACCACTGTGAGATGTTCAAAGCACGTCCACACTCTTACAAAGATCTTCCGGTTCGCTACGCTGAATTCGGAACGGTATATCGATATGAGCAAAGTGGAGAATTGCACGGACTGACACGTGTTCGCGGATTTACTCAGGATGACGCACACATCTTCTGTACACAAGAGCAATTGAAGGACGAATTCAAGAAGGTAATCGACTTGATTTTGTACATCTTCAAGACTTTGAGTTTTGATAATTTCAAAGCACAGATTTCCTTGAGAGATCCCGACAATCCAGATAAATACATCGGAGAGGATGCCAACTGGGATAAAGCAGAGCAAGCAATCATTGAAGCGGCTGCTGAAAAAGAACTGAAGACAGTTGTAGAATACGGTGAAGCAGCGTTCTACGGACCAAAGTTGGACTTCATGGTAGAAGATGCAATTGGTCGTGAATGGCAGTTGGGAACAGTTCAGGTAGATTACAACCTTCCGGAGCGTTTCGATCTTGAATACACTGGTTCTGACAACCAGAAACATCGCCCGATTATGATTCACCGTGCACCGTTTGGATCTATGGAGCGATTCGTAGCAGTTTTGTTAGAGCACTGTGCGGGCGACTTCCCATTGTGGTTAACTACGGATCAGGTAGCGATTTTACCGGTTTCAGAGAAATACAATGAATACGCTGAAAATGTTTTAAAACTCTTAAATAATTACGATATTCGCGGATTCGTTGACGATCGTAACGAAAAGGTAGGTAAGAAGATACGCGAATCGGAGCTCGGAAAAATTCCGTTTATGCTCATCGTTGGTGAAAGAGATTTTGAAGCAAATCAAGTCTCTGTACGCCAGAGAGGAGTTGAAGATGGAGACCTCGGAGCTATGAGTGTTGAAGCGTTCGCAAACCTATTGAATAAAGCGATTGAAAAGGAATTAACACATAACGTTTAAGAATTTAATGAGAAGACCTAGGAAGAAGAACTTTCAAAAGCGAGAAGAGAAAATACTTCACCGCATCAATGACAAGATCACCGTTCGTGAGATTCGATTGGTTCGTGAAGGACAGGAACCACAGATCATGGACACCCGTGACGCACTGCGTGAAGCAGAGGCGGAAGGATTGGATCTAGTGGAAATTTCTCCGAAAGCGGATCCACCGGTTTGTAAGATTCTAGACTACAAAAAGTTCCTTTACAATCAAAAGAAGAAACAAAAAGAGCTGAAAGCAAAGCAGAGCAAGGTTGTATTGAAAGAGATTCGTTTTGGTCCTAACACGGACGATCACGATTTCAACTTCAAACTGGCTCACGCGAAGAAGTTCTTAGAGGAAGGAAGTAAATTGAAAGCATACGTTTTCTTCCGCGGTCGAACGATTGTATTTAAAGACAGAGGAGAGATCTTGTTGTTGAAACTTGCCCAGGAATTGGCTGACTACGGAGTGGTAGAACAAATGCCAAAACTAGAAGGTAAGCGAATGACGATGATGATTAACCCGAAGAAGAAGTAACGCAGTTACTGAAGACCGAAGCTGAGCCCAACAAGGCGATATAGCTGAGGGATAAAAATGAATTAGAGAAAAGTTGAAAGTTGTAAGTAGAAAGAGTCCTTCTACCTTCTACTTTCCACTTTGAATAAAGAAGCTATACAGAGCGCAAACTTAAATTGAATAGAGATGCCAAAAATGAAAACTAAATCCAGTGCTAAGAAGCGATTCACAGTTACTGGAAGCGGTAAATTGAAAAGAAAGCACGCTTTTAAGAGTCACATCTTGACAAAGAAGACGAAAAAACAAAAGCGTAACTTGACACACTCTGGGTTGGTTCACAAATCAGACGAGTCGAACATTAAACAACAAATGTGCATGAAGTAATTTCGGGATTCCGGAATTATCAAGCAGGTTTTAATTAGTTAACCAAGTAACGAGCACACAAGCCTTCTGTAATAGTGAAGCGCTCTTTATTAAAAAACAGAACATTATGCCAAGATCAGTTAATCATGTTGCTTCAAGAGCACGTCGTAAAGAAGTGATGAAGCATGCCAAAGGATACTTTGGACGTAGAAAAAACGTTTGGACAGTAGCGAAGAACGCCGTTGAAAAAGGGTGGTTGTACGCTTACGAAGGACGTAAACAAAAGAAAAGAAACTTCCGTTCATTGTGGATCACACGTATCAACGCGGGAGCACGTCAGCACGGAATGAGCTATTCTCAATTCATGGGGCTCGTTAACAAAAGCGATATGGAGCTAAACCGTAAAGTTCTTGCAGACCTTGCAATGAACCACCCGGATGCATTCAAAGCGGTTGTTGACGCAGTGAAGAAGTAAATTACAAAGCACTCTGTATAGGAAGCCTCGACGGAAACGTCGGGGCTTTTTGTATATTGAATGGGCGTTAACATATCGACATGAATATTTTCTCAACCATCTTAAAGTGGATTTTGATCATAGCATTCTTCCCGCTATCACTGCTCTTCGTAGCTTATTTCAACCAAAGAAAAGCGAATCGAGAGTATTACAAGAAAGATTCATAAACAATCAGAATCTTTATAGTCTTAAGTATTTTTTTTGTTTCGAGTATCTGGTAATTTCCATTGACTTAAATAGGAAAGCACTAACCTCACCATACAACAATGAATGAAATCGATGATTTAATTCGTTGTTCGCGTCAAAGACGATATAATGAAAATACAATTAAGGTTTACGCCGCTGCACTCAAATCCTTCAAAGAATATATTGCTCCAGTTCCGTTAACGGAAGTTACAAATCAGGAACTGGAATCAGTCAGGCTCGTTTATCGCAGTTGAGTTCAAATGAAAGCACGAAGTTGATAGCAGAAGAATAATACGCTATTGCTCTGGCGATAGACGTTAATCCTTGTGAAGTGTTAAAGGAACTTTATTGGGATATGGTTTTGGGGAAATAAGCTTCGTCTTTATAAGGTCAAAATGGCTTCTTTGTAAATCTCATTGGCAATTTTGAAGTGTTTATTACTAATTGCGGAAAAGTTTACTAACATGACTCCCGAATTAACCTCTATAACCTTAAGCTCTTGATTAGAAGTTTGTATTATGTCTATCGAAGCAAATTTCAATGAAAGAATTTTGGCAACTTTCACGGCGAGCTCTTTCAGGTTATTTTCGATGAGTTTATCATCAATATTCAGGTCTGCTATGGCTCCACCTCCCAAGTTATGCTTCCAACCAAGTTCAACGGTTTGCCCTTCTTCAAGCACATCATTCAAATTTACACCAACTTCATTCAAATGTTTATGAATACTTGTACTGACGACTTCATTAATTTCTGTTACTAACTCAAAAACATTCTTCTTACCATCCCCAATAATTTTCGGAATATTCTTTCTGTACAATAATCTTATTTCGCCATTCAGATAAACTAATCTATACTCGGATTCAATTTCGTAATATGGTGAAATGCTGAAAGTTCTATTTTTTTCAAATAACCTGTGAACTGCAATCTCCAATTCCGGGTAACTCCTTGCCCTAACTATACCACTTCCACCCGAAGCATTATTTGGCTTAACAACGATATCCTGACCTTGATCTTCAAAAAAGGTAATTAACCGTTTCCAATTTCCTTCTTTCTGAGAGAAGTCCATATAATTATGAATTAATTTATGTGTCACACAGGGAATATTATGATTACTTAACACCTCTGATGTTGCTGCTTTATCATCACACAATCTAGAAGTTGTATCTCCGTTATGAGGAAACCTATATCCAAAAACATAGTTGTTCTTGTTATTCATCCTAATCTGTATAATCCAGCCATCCGATAGAATTTTAAAACTTGCTCCAATTGAGTTACAAATATTCTCTATCTGTTTGACAAACCTGCTTCTATTTGTCATCAATCAAAACTTAATTTAAGTTGATAATCTTCTGATGTTATTCCTTCCTTGTATAAATCCAAAACTTTATTTAGAGCTTGCTTCTGTTTAGAGTTGTATTGTAATCCTACCTGCTCAGCTTCTTTTCTTAAATGTTCGATCCATTTGCTTTTGCGTCTAGTTTTTATATTTAACAGAGTAACAAATAATGCACCTGAAGTAGCAGAGAGTAAATTACTTATTGCAACTCCACTATCACCTCTTGCTGATTGAAACCCCTTCTCAAAAATAAAAAAACCATAGTCAACCATTCTAAGACAGACTTTTGCTATTTCAATAGGTATCTCCGTAGCTTGTTTCATCAGGTCATTTTCAATTCTTGCATGTTTTGCCGAGAGCTTTTCATTACCTGTTTTCTTATATTGATCTCGCTTAACCCTATTAATACTAACCATGTTAAAGCACTCCGCATCTTTTTGAAACAAGGCTATCAACTCAATTTTAGCCTCATCAACTAATCTTAATATTTCTTGAAATTCTGGTTTTAATTCAAAATACTTTTTTTCCGTTCTAGTAATCGATAATTTACAAACAGTTCGAATTAGTTCTATTCCTAGAAGTCCCGAAAACGCTGCAGCACTGCCTGACCCAGGGACATGACTTCCTTCTCCGAACTTTTCCAACAATTCATCTGTCGGTAACTTCAAATAGTCGATCTTTATCTGTTCTTTCATTCTATTCTCAAAAATCATTTAACGTTCTCACCAGTTCTTAACCACTTAATATGTCTCGATATTCCATCAATATCAGGAAACAAAGTCCCATCATGAATCCCCATCCGATATAGAGTCCACTTAATTTCTCGGCGAATTGCAGGGCTAATAAGTACCTTCTCTAACTTACTCGAATCAAACTCTTTAGAAGGGTTTGGATGCACAGTAAAAAGACCATTCTGAGATATTATTCTCTGGTCCCAGTGCTTTGGTATAAATCGAGTTATCTCAATAATATCAAATGGCCCAACATCTTGTTCTAGCTTAGCCCAAGTTTCAGGATAATAACAATAAATGGCAGAATACTGATTACTATCAATTTGCTTTTGACTAAAAGGCTTCATAACACTAAAAAAAGCAGCGACTAATGGGTTCCTCGTCCAATCCAATAATCTAGTCGGAAGACCGTGATGTTGTGCAATCGACAACAATTCAAATTCGTTGTCAATGTATTCTTTTATAAACGGGTATGCTCTATGTTTAAATATTTCCAGCATAGTCCGTTCATCTTTTATTGTTATTGGTTCATTAGATTGATTTTTTTCTCGACCAATAGAAGGTAAAAGTTTGTACTCTGAATTACTCACACCTCTAAATATTGGAGCAACCTTATGGCGTTTGGATTTTTCTTCTACGAAAAGAAAAAAATCTTGAATTGAATTAAGTTCTCGCTCTTCCATTATTAATCAATAATACATTTTATTAAAGCAACAAAGTAGTTTTCACAACAAATTGAGTATTAATACCTATGTAGCCATCTACAATAATTGCAACAAATACTCATATTCAATGTTTCTATGTGTTTAATGACTAAGAAAAGACTATAATCGAACGCTCGTTGAAGGATCAATTAAGGATTGGAGAATATAAAATGTTCCTGCTCTTTAAAAGAAGTACTTATAACAGCCGCTAAAAAAAATAGGGCTAACAATTATGTCCGAGAAAAGCCCTACTTTTCCTAGCGTCAAAACGTTAGCAGTAATTGACCATGACAAACCACATCCTTACAAATGATGATGAAATAACTACCAGAGTAGAAAGTTGGTCTGTTATTGAAGTGGTTGATGATGGCTGGACGACAATTTATCAAGATGAACAACTAAATCAGTGGCGTAAGTTTTATATCGAAACTGAATATCATGGAGGTAGTCAGCCAGTGCTACTCAAACTTCCAGAACCTACACAAGAAGAAATTGTAGAGTGCGCTCTGAATTCATCAAATGAGAATGAGATTGCAACCCTTTCAGCTCTCCTATTCTACAATGAAAGGGATAAAGGGTTAGATTTTCGAGATTTATTGATCACTAAACTTGAAAAGTACATTAGCGCCCCTCAGTTTAGCTCGACAGAAGAAAATCAAACAAAAATCAAATCAATCATCTACGAAAGTAGCTTGTATGATGAAACAAATTTGCGCCCCATTGATGGTAAGTCCATTCAACAGATTTCTGAAGATCATGCCTACTACAAATCACTTTCAACTCGTGCTAAACAGATATTGAATACCACTAACAACATCTAAAAAGCATCTCCCCCCCCCTTCACCATATCAACTAAGGTTGAAAAATCATTCCTATCTTTAATAACACGCACTAAGATTAAATCACATTGAACTTCATTATGTCAACTCAAACGAAATAACATCAAAAATTTGTGCAATGATCTATGATCATGCTCAATCGAAGAGTGTGCTAATAACGAATTGAGTCGGGAGTACGAACGACATGATTAATTGAATAACATGACTAACAAATATATTTGGCTAATCGCTTTTCTATTTTTTCTGGCTTCCTGCCAGCAAAGCTCCTCTGAAAATGACTCAAAGCCGACTTCTGAAAAGGAACTTCCTCCAAAAGAAGAAGAAATTGACACAATTGATGCTCAGGACACCATCCCGGAACCATTGACAGTGATGGTACTCCCTTGTTCAAACGGATATGAGTACAACCTGAAAATGGGAGATTTGAACCCTTCTCTGGAGAATTATTTGGATCAAGACGACAGTATTATTCTCAAACCTTTTCCGTTGAAGAAAATGCAAGGAACAGGATATCTGGGCGTATTTGATAAAAAGCACTGTGATAAAATTCTTGAGAAGGTTGATGTTGATTTTCTGATCATGACAAGAATGAAAGGATTGGATTTCTCAACTACAAACGGTGATTCAGGCAATTGGGGATATGATACTAAAGTGTTGGATGCAAGAGATATGAATCAATTTGATGGAATTTCTGCAAGCAACCTGGAATCTTTTACGTCTATAGATGGTGATATTAAGTCGAAAACAGATGAATTAATCGACATGATCATTGAATCCCGAAAAGAATGACAACAAACACGAAAATATCCGAAGCACTCGCTCATTTAGATCCTGACCTGGTCGAGGAGATCCTTGCCCATGCAATCACCAAAGATATTCCCAGGGAAATGGAAATACTCAGAGAAGGGCAATACGTAAAGGTCATTCCAATCGTAATAGATGGACTAATCAAGGTTTTTACCAGGCACAACGATCGGGAACTTTTGTTGTACTACATCAGACCTCAGGAGACTTGTGTTATGTCATTTGCCGCGAGTTTAAAAAACGAACCAAGCAAAGTTTTTGCGATCACAGAAGAAGATACTACTGCACTATTGCTTCCTGTGGATAAAGTTGCTAGCTGGACAAAACAGTTCCCGAAAATGAATGCTTTGTTCTTTCAACAATACAATTTGCGCTACAGCGAATTACTAGACACGATTCATCATGTACTGTTCGACAAAATGGACAAACGATTGTTCGATTATTTACAGGAAAAGGTCCAACTCACAAATCATAACCCAATTAAAATATCTCACAGACAGATCGCCAATGAATTAGGAACGGCTCGGGAAGTCATTAGCCGAACAATGAAAAAATTGGAAACCGAGAATCTGGTGAAACAACACTCAAATAGCATAGAAATTTTGTAGTGGTGACTATGGTCACTGCACAGCATGTAAACCATGAATACTTTTGATAAAAAGAAATCATGAAGAATAAAGTAGTAAAGCTCTTACTCGTTTGTGTGACATGCATGGCATTGATAACAGGCATTGTTCTACTGGTTCAGTATTTATCTAATTAAAAGTATCCGTTATGAAAAAAAACATGGGAACAGCAGACCGAATTATCCGAGTGTTAATCGCTGCAATTATTGGCGTACTGTATTTTACCAATATTATTCCGGGAACACTGGGGATCGTTCTATTGGTGGCAGCAGGCATATTTGTACTAACAAGCTTAGTTAGTTTTTGTCCACTTTATGCCATTTTCGGACTGAAAACATGCCCGACTAAAGGGTAACTTCCAGGATAACAGCACGAAACCGTTGTTTTGGGCGACCGCTATGGCGCAAGGAACACGCTGGGCACCTTGCCATTATCTGCTAGGTCCCCCTTACGAACATTGCGTTCTTTTCGGTTTATCAAATAATGGATTTGGAGCGCCCTATTAAATTGGATTCGTCCCACCGGACAGAATAAAACACTAAAAGAATTATCGGTTGATAGCCGCTAAGTCAGGAACCGATAATTCTTTTCTTGCAATCTTTTCCAAAGAAAGAAAGTTGATCCTAATCTGCTTCATTTCAAGCTTTAAAATGCTTACATTGTAATAAGCGGCTGGGTGCATAGCTGCAAACCTTCGCACTAATTAAAGCTATTATTATGAAAAATGTAACTGGAATTTGGATTGATAAACGAACCGCTAAAATTGTAACAATCCAAGACGGTTCTGAAGACTTTCACACAATTGATTCTTCCATTGAAGAATTTCATCCAGGTGGAGGAAGTGGAACCAGAGTAAAAGGTGGACCTCAAGATGTAGTTCAGGACAGCAAATTTACCGAACGAGAGAAGCAACAGGAAAAACGATTCTTCCAAAGCATTATGGATCAATTAAAAAGTGCCGACAACGTTGTGATTTTTGGTCCTGCGGAAATGGGACAAAAACTCCATTCAGAAATATCTAATTCGAATGCGGAACTGCATAAAAAAGTATCAGAGGTAAAATCTGCCGACAGCATGACTGACAATCAAGTGAAAGCCTGGGTAAGAGATTACTTCAACCAATGACGAAACTTTTCGCAATACTGTTCATACTTACAGGGATCTTTGCGATTGCAGGAGGATTTTATACCTGGGGAGATGGGAGTATCTTCGATCAAAACGAACTGGTAAAAGTGCTGATTCCGTGGGCAGACATTATTCTCACGGGACCGCTCTCCATATTTACAGGTTACGGAATTCTCAAAAAAACGAATTGGGGACAAAAATTTGGCTTCATTACCAGCGGCATCTATGTTTTTGGTTCCGTATTGGTATTCATCAGCATGGTTTGGAATGAAAATTATTCGATTTACCTGATCGTTCCAGCGGTTTCCGGAATGCTGATTGGAGTAGGATTTATTACTTACGGATTTTCAAATAAATGACCCGAAAACAAATCATAGATTGGTTGCTGGAAGGTGATGTCTCGGTGCAGTACCAAACCTACCGTGATTTGTTAGATACAGATCGAAAAGACCTACAAGACAAGATCGCGAATGAAGGTTGGGGAATGCAATTTTTATCGAAACGCAAGCCTCAGGGACATTGGGGCGATCGATTCTATCAACCCAAGTGGATTTCTACGCACTATACCCTACTCGATCTTCGGAACATGAATTTAAATCCGGGAAACGAACTGGCAAAAGCTTCCATTCAGCAAGTTCTGAATACATTCAAAGCAGAAGACGGAGGAATTCAATTGGGACCATCTACAGCTCATCGCAGCGATGTTTGCGTCAATGGTATGTTCCTGAACTATGCATCGTATTTCGAGCTCCCCGAAAAGGAATTGGAATCTTTAGTCGATAGTTTACTCAATGAAATCATGCCCGACGGTGGATTCAATTGCCGAACCACACGAAGCGGCGCAACGCACAGTTCTCTGCATTCCACCATATCAGTATTGGAGGGATTGAATGAGTTCCAAAAAGCTGGTCATAATTACAGAAAGAAGGACATTTCCGAAGCCATTCAAAGCGCTGAAGAGTTCATTCTGATTCACAGGCTTTTCTTATCGGATAGAACGGGAGAAATCATTCACAAAGACTTTCTGAAATTACCGTATCCAGGTAGATGGAAGTACGATATTCTCAGAGCGTTGGATTATTTCCAATATGCCAACAGAGAATGGGATCACAGAATGAAAAAAGCGTTAGAAGTTCTTCTGAAAAAGCGAAACAAAGATGGTACATGGAACATGCAGGCAGCTCATCCGGGAGAAGTACATCTCGTTATGGAAAAAGCCGGAAAACCCAGCCGGATAAATACATTGAGAGCTATGCGCGTTTTGAAAAAATATGAATCCTGCCTCTAACTATTCATGATTCTCCTTGAGTAACTTCAACCATTCTTGTTCTTCCTCAGTTAGTAATTCAGGCTTCGCAACGTACTTCGGATCGGGTTGGTACCATGGCATTTTTTCGTAGTACTTCTGAATAGATTTTGTCTTGAAAACATAACCGCGTCGGGCATAAGGCAAATTTCTCAAAATCTTGTAGGACACTTCATCTGTCGTAGTTACCAAATTCGATACACTACCAGAGCTGTAGGGCAATTCCAATTCTTTGTAATCGAAAGATTCTGCCATTAAAACGTAATGCTGATGGGGAGCAAATACCCTGAGTTCATCTTCCGGATGAAAATTGGTTTGATGAAAGGTTGGAATACCTTCTTTGCTCAATACATACATCGGAGCCGTGTCTTCGAACATATACGGAAGATTGTCGCCTTCCAGAAAAATGCCATTTTTCCAATTCTCGAATGAAGAGAAGAAATTTCTAGAGACGTAGTATTCAGAATAGTTGCCCAAATCCAGAATGAGGGTGAAATCATCAATTTGTTTATTCGCCCAGCGATTGGCTGCCGTAAGAATGTAATCGAATTCAAAGTCCATTTCCACCGATCCGGAAATTCGATACTGATATTTGTGAATAATCTTGTTAACCCCAGGCTCGAAGCGGACATTGAAGTGGTACACGTAATAGAAATTCGGATTGTTAACATCAAAATTGTCTCCCATAGCCTCCTCTTCTGACAAAGATGCCATCGAATTATTCACGAAATACGTCTCGGTATTCACCAGGGACACTTCATACGGCAACATTTGGTCATTCACCAGAACGGAGAAATTTTTCATGTACGGATGCTGCCCATCGATAGGTGTTCCGTCCACATCACCACCGGGAGACTTCGCTTCAAATCCAACCAATAGTTCTTTCGCTTCAGCATTGTTCACAAACGTGTAATCCACTGTCACATGCAGGTAGTCCCCTACCCGCTCAATTGTCAGAATTTCCTTCGAGATTTCAATATCCGATTCCTCGATGGGAATCAACTGGTTTCCTGAAGCGAAAAAAGCACCATCGTTTGCAAAAGCATTCGCAGTGAGGACAATAGATAAAAGGAACAGGAGTGTTTTCATAAATTAAAAGTAGTGAAAATCAAAGAGGATTCTTTTTCAGCAATCCACTCATCTTCAAGTTGTTTTTCTATTTTACAACCATGCTCCTGAAAAGGTCAAAAGATGACAAAGTATTTGAAAAATTGTTTTTGGCTCCTGATTCCCATTTTACTGTGGAACTTGCTGTTTGCGGCTGAACTTCCCAAATACTATCAACCTGAAATCTTCTGGAAAGACATCCCACAATTTATTGGAACTACGGAAAACATTTTTCGCATCATTATCATGGTGATTCCTGCTTTTTTAGTCTTCTCCGTAGAAACAAAAAGTCAACACATAGGATTGTGGATGTATGTCATAGGCGCAATCTTGTACTATCTTTCCTGGTTGATCTTGATGTATTACCCAGAAAGCAACTGGAGTCAAAGTGCTATTGGATTTATGGCACCAGCTTTCACACCAATTCTTTGGCTTGTCGGTATTGGATTAGTCGGTCGTGAATCGTTCTTTAAGATCAAAAACACCACGTTGATCTACATTTCTCTCTCGATCCTATTTACCTTCTTCCACTGCCTGCATGCATTTTGGGTGTTTCAGCGGGTTTGAATCCAAACTGAAGCGACCTGTATATGGTATGAGTAGAATCCAATTCGGAGAAACTTGATCCATATAACCTGCCGTTGGAAAGAATTGTTTGAAAAAATCCTAACTTTCTGATCGCTTGCATTAAGCTTGTCGAAATGTTAACCTAAAACCTTACATATGAGTAATCCTATTCAATGGCTTGAAATTGCCGCTACAGATCTAGAACGAGCGAAAACATTCTACGCTAGTGTATTTAACCTTGAATTCGAGTATATCGAAATGCCCGACAGCAAAATGTACATGTTTGGTGCGCCGGGAGAAATTGGTTCTGCAGGATGTATTATGTGGTCGGAACAAACAAGTCCAGGTGCAGACGGTACTACGGCATACTTTTCATGCGAAGATCTTTCGAACGAATTAGGTCGTGTAGAAGCCGCTGGTGGAAAAATTGTCGTTCCAAGAACAGACATAGGTGAATTTGGAGTTTTTGCCCAGGTATTGGACACCGAAGGAAATCGCATCGGACTGCATTCAAATCAATAATGGCAACGAAGGCAACTGCTGATTAACGGAAAGCTATGCTCCGCTCATTTTTCATATATACTGTTCTTCCCGCATTGTTTTTGCTAATCGGTTGTTCAGGGGAAGACGTCAATCGTACCTCCAGGGTAATTAAAGAAAGTTCTTACAATGTCGTTGAATTATGCAATCACCCCGAACTGCGATCAAATGAAAGTGAAGTAATACCAGAGCTTAACAAACCCGTTCTTCCGTATAACGTTGAGTACATTAACACCAAAGACAGCATTAACGTCACTTTTGATTTTGTGTCTGAATGCTGTCTGGAATTCGATTTGCAGCATATAGTGCGTAGATCTACATTGAAGATTCTCTATCTACCCAAAGAAGACAGTGAGGTATGCGAGTGCTATTGCGATTACCGAGCTTCATACAGCGCCGTAGATTCTGAAATTGACTTCTCAAAAATTAAACGTGTCATTGTTCGTCGGGGTATAAGAAACCGTCCCAGGTAACACCTTCGAAGCAACATTTTTGTAACTTACATCTGGAGTTAATTAACAATCATGTCATTCAAAACAGCTCAAGAGTCTCAAATCACCATGTCACTTCTAATGACACCCGAACACTCCAATTTTGGAGGTAAGGTTCACGGTGGATACGTTCTCATGCTCATGGATCAAATTGCTTTTGCCTGTGCTTCCAAACATTCGGGGAACTATTGCGTAACTGCGTCAGTAAACAAAGTGGATTTTCTGAACCCGATTAACGTGGGAGAATTACTGCATTTGAAGGCTTCCGTAAATTACACAGGGCGTACTTCCATGGTCATTGGATTGCGTGTAGAATCAGAGAATATTCAAACGGGAGAAATCAATCATTGCAATTCTTCCTACTTCACCATGGTCGCGAAAAATGAAGATGGAAAAAGTGTTCCTGTTCCGGGATTGATTATCGATTCAGAGGATGGCGTACGTCGTTTTGCACGCAGTATTCAACGGAAGAAACAAAGCGTAGAACGCGCCCAAACATTCGACAACATCGATTTTGACATGGATTCACATCTGAAAACGCTGGAAGGAGAAAACGTTCAAATCGAGCTTTAGTCGAGCTTTCTTTTGCTTTTCATAAGGGTTTGTCCTCCTTCGTAGGTTTTTACTACTTCAAAATTGGACTGCAATTCAAGAACCATACTTTCCGGGACATAACAATAATCGGCTTCCTGATTTACCGAGAGCTCATCTTTTGGAGGGAACAACATCCATTTGTCACTTGATTCAAACTTCGCGTAGAATTCGAACGAATTGTAATACAACCAATCAACGCTTAATGTCTGTGCATGCGAAGCTTCGTTATTGGACTCCAAATAGGCAATTACTTTGTGCGTGTGTTCATCATAGCGCCATTCTTTGAAACTATTCGGACGGTAACTCATGGAGAGATGTTGTAGCGTTACGAGCAATAAAAAACTTCCTGTAGCGATCGAAATCCAACGGTTCTTCTGGGCAGGCAAATACGCAATTCCGCAAACCACCAATGATAAAAACAGCGGCAACAGAAATAAAGCAGTTCTTCCATTCAAATTGGGATCGCCCAATACGGAAGTTTGCAATAGATTGATCCCAACAGTGACCAATAGTAAGCTTCCAACTATAACAACGGGACTTTGAAACGCCAATCTCAATGATCGCGAACGAAAGACTTTAAGAATCCCGAAGAGCCATAATCCGATGGTTTGAACCACTGCTAACACAGCAAATATTTCGTGATTGGTGTACAAAGATGAATCGGTGAGCGAATTGTGAATCACGGAAAAAACGGTCTCTTCATAGAATCCTTTTGATGTCCAGAATTCAAACTGGTTGGTGCTTTTCATTTTATAGATCGGCACATAGATCAACAACGCATACAAGGCGAAAACGCCCATTTGAACTCCCCAGTTTTTAAATGTTTCTAACCAGCTTTTTCGGTACACCATAAAATAGAACGCTGCCGCCAAACAGGAAGTCGCGAAATATAAAAGCACCGTAAAATTGGCGTAGCTGGCAATCAATGCGAAAGCGAATGCCATCCAAATATGTTTGTTCTTTTGGAGGATGTAGCCAGTTGTGAAATAACTAACCGAAAGCATGGTTAACGCCGATGAAATTCCATACCCGCGGCACAATCCGAAGAAATCCAGGAAATACGGACTTAGAACGAAAAGAGTTGCCGATGCCAGAATCAGAAAATTGCGTCCTTTTAAAATGATGCGCAAGAATCGATAGACTCCAATTGCATACACCCAAAAGAAAAGCAGGTTGGGCAATCGAACGGACCAGTCACTTACACCAAAGATTCCGGCGGATACCTTAGCCAGAAGGGTATTAAGAATGTGATTGTTGGGCCAGTTATCAGGATACATCATGATATCCCAAACAGATTCGTCCAGGTATTTAATCACGGTCCAGCCCTCATCGTGTGTAATTGGAACTGTGAACGCTTTGTAGGCAATACCTACGAAAACCACAGCGTACATGGTCCAAAAACCCCAGGTTGTCCAATTTACCTTATTTGCGAAACTTGGCATTGCAGGTGAAAGTACGAAAAAGAGCAATGCACAAAAACGTTCCGAATACAGAAAACGCCGATCCAGTTGGAATGGATCGGCGTTTAATCGTTTGGAAGAACCATATACTCTCTAGTGAAACTGTTAAACTTCCTCTTCCTCACGACTCCAGGACTTAAAGCCCGCAGAGTTTACCTAACACAATAAAGATTCACTAGTAAAGGTACGTACTCGATACGCCTCAAAATGGCAATAAAATGACAATGTTTGGATGAACTTCACGCTTCCATCCTACTCAAGAATTTGCCAGAATCAAACAGGACTACCGTTCAATTCGCAAAATGTGCTGTTGCCTCCAAATAAGGACGCTTTTCAAAACACACGTCTACGTGATTTTGATTTCAGAAAATTATTCTACTACGGTAGAAAAGGAATCCAAATCTTTCTTGAAAATCTTTACAAGCAACATAGAACCGTTGGCTGCTCCTCCTTCTTTATCGGGAACATTTGCCAATTCAGGGTACTTCAATTTCAGGTTCCCAAAGGCATCCGACCATTTCGTAGTCTCCATGACGAAATCACCCGTCATCCCATCGTAAAACACGATCGTGTACTTACTGGTGAATTCCATTCCTGAAACTTTCAGCATTTGACCTCCAAGCCCTCTTTTATCGTTCCAATCGAAAGCTTGCGCTGTTTCGTAAATATCCGGATACATTTCCAGTTCACGATCCTGCAAATCGCAATCGCATTTATCAGGATTCTCATCACACCAGGATTCGCGCATCGTGTATCGGTTCACGGTTCTGTTGTTGATTACCGCAACCGCTCGTTGTGCTCGTTTCCCTTCCGTGAGGTAGTGTAGTTCCGCCATTTGATCTTTGCGCAAATCAAATCCTGAGATCCAGTCTCCCTGGTTCAACGGAACATCAGAAAAGAATTCCTTTACAACGGGCATGATTCCCCAGCCTAATTCTCTTCGCTGAATGCTATCGTACTCCGGCATGTTGTTGTTATAATGCCACGGCATTCCCGGTCCGGCTGCCCCGGTAAACGGGCTAATGACGTACAATTGACGGAAGGTAAACACATCATCGCAACCGTGCATTCCCATTCCTACTTCGCTGTAGATTAGCGGTTTTTCGTAGTCTTCTTCTGTGAATTTCTGCTTCTTTGCGAACTTTTTTAGCTTGATCAGGTCTTCATGCTGATACTCGAATTTGTTCGGCCAACGGTAATAATCGTTGTAGCTCATAATATCAACATACTCCGAGAAATACGCAACATCACCGCAAGCCATTGAAGCTCCGTCCTCAGGCTCGTAAGGATATTCTTCAGGAGTTGCGTAGTTTGGAGCACCACCAAAATTGACACAATACGGATGATCCAAATGCTGCAAATCTTCCTTTATAAAACGCCCCATCTCAATCTGCCAATCACTCAATTTTCGAACGTATGAAGTGTCGTTGAAGTAGGGTTTGTATTGGGAAGCCTGATCCAGTTGGCAATCATCCGTCAATCCGAAAAGCACTCCCGAATAGTTGATTTCATTGTACAATTCCAAAGCCCCGATGTGCGTCGAATATCCCCAACGGGCCACCATGTAACGCAATCGATTCTGATAGAAACGAATCAAATCTTTGCTTGTCAGGAATTCATCTACTGTTTCTACGCCGTATTTCTCATCTGTATGATAGCAAAAGCCAATATCGTTATCGAACCAATTCGGTAGCAATTTGCACGTACACATAGAATCTCTGGCGTCGGTCCAGTCCCAGTAGTATAATCCGAAAACGCCGATATATGTCAATTGCGTCATGTACGACATATCCCAATGCAAGCGCAATCCAATGTCTTCACATTTTTCTACTACCTGATCCATTTCCCATGCCTGAGTCAATCGATCTGTGTAATCGCCCAAAATTTCAAATTCCACCTCTGTAGTCCAGGGAGTTGTCATGTATCGGAAGTACGTTCCTCCGGCGTTTCTTAACTCTTCCAGCTTCGTTAAATAAGTCGCATATTCAGCTGGATTGGCTCCTGTACTTCGAAATCCTGTTACCGGACCTCCTTGCGTTGGCATGTTCATTCCAAGTGGAAGAAACAGTTCTCCATCCACTTCCAAATAGTGGTTGTTATCGCTTACTTCAAGAAATCCAGGAAGATCTGAACGAACGACTTGAAACTCCAACATCGGTGAAATCAATGTTTCATCGCTACCTTTTGCTGTGACATATGCCTGACACTTCCACTGTCCAACTTTTTGCGGTGTAAATCGAACGCGGAAATTCGAATGTGTGACATCACGGATCTCACCCCAACCTTTCAGGTCATTATTTCTTTTAAATTCCTGATAATAGAATCCATATCCTTTGATTGTATCCGTGATTCCTTCCTTATCAGTATGCATGAAATGAACGGTAATATCCAAATCCAGCGGATCGAAGGGATTCAATTTCTCCTCGCCTTTCACCCGGTTGATGAAGTTGTCCACCTTCTTTGTAATATCACCCGGCATGGAAATGGATAATTCCAATTTCCCATTCTTTCTTACTTCATCCAATGAACCGTAATTCACAGGTGCTAACTGAACGAATTGCGCAGGTCGATCAACAATTTTGAGGTTCTCATTCTGGGAAGAAACGATTGCCACATCTCCCTGAGCGAAAGATGTTAGTGAGAAAAAGAGAAATAAAATGCTTTTAAAAGAACTTGTGCTCGCCATCAGGGTGCTTTTCATAGACTTTCTTATAGTGGAACGTTGTATCATTATTTTCCATTTGTCCTTCATCCTGCCAGCCTGCGAACACGCGTATTCCGTCGTCTTCTGTTTTCATTACGTAGTAATAATCGCCAGCCCCGGCAAACCAACCTCCGACTGCCGCCATGGCTTCCTTGGGAATATCGTAATCGTGGTAACTCTGTAGATCCAGTGGTGCGCATGCATTGCACTCGCCTACTTTATGTGAAGTACTGTCATATTCTACATAAACATCGTAATGCGGAACATCATATTCATCCTCTCCCTTGTCTCTACAAACCAACCAGGCTTTGTGAATTGCCGTTTTAGGTGGCGTACCATCACCAGTTACAGATAATTTTTTATGTTGCTTTCTTCTCGATGAGACGGAAGACTTTGATTCATCATCAGAACTCCCGGAACTGCTGTTATTACTGCAAGAGAACAAAAGTGAAAAACTTAGGAAAAACAGTACAATTTTCATCAATTTGACTTTGAAATTAAAATTACTGAAAAAAAATTGCCCATGCATGCAGCGTTTTTGGATTAACGTGCATCTATATTTATAAGCGTGAAAAAATACTCTGACAAAGAACTGATCCGTCGTTGTCTGAAAAACAAATCGGATGCCCAGCGAATGCTCTATGAGAAGCACTCGTCAATGGTGTACACCGTTTGTTATCGCTATGCGAAAAATTCAGAGGACGCGAATGATTTGTTGCAGGAGACATTCATTAATGTTTTTACCAATCTGGCAAAATTTAATGGATCGGGATCTTTTGAGGGCTGGGTGCGACGCATCGCAGTGAATTGCGCAATTCGACATTATCAAAAATCAGAACGGCGCATTGACGACGGCGATATCGACTACAGCCCGGATGCACAGACGTATGCCGATGCGATTGATCATTTAAGTGCGGAAGAAATCATGCACCAGATCAACCAGTTACCAGATGGATATCGCATGGTATTTAATATGTATGCAATTGAAGGGTATAGTCACAAGGAAATTGCCGAACACCTGAATATTTCCGAAAGTTCATCGCGATCGCAATTAACACGCGCTCGGGTAGCTTTGATGGAAAAGGTGGGAGCATTGCAAAAAGTAGGACAAGGATGAATAACGATTTTAAAAATAGCGACGAGCGCTTGCGGGAAAAACTAGATGGTTTCCGCATGGCTGCACCGGAAGGCGCCTGGGCTGGAATCGAAGGCAACATTGGCGGAAAAGCCGGAGGAAGAGGTAAATTCTTTTATCTGTGGATGGCATTACTCTTTGTTGGAGTTACCGGAGCAGGAGTTCTTACTTTCCTTCTGATGAATAACAACGATGATAAGAATGCAGCCCAATCATCTGTTGTTGCCGCGAATACTACTTCGAATGAAGAAGGTGCAAATGCTAACGATCTAACTACGCAACAATCCAATAAAAAGGAAAACGCGTACGATCAGCAGGATTCTCCATTATCAGATGCAGTCCGATCTGGAAATACAGAAGCCTCGACTAACCATCAAAATTCTAGTGCGTCAAATGTTAATGCGTCCAATTCGACTAGTTCATCTATTGGATCGAATGCATCAAATTCCTCACAGAATTCTAGCACGGCGTCAAACTCTGGTTCTAACAATTCAAACAACGTTGCATCGAACAACACATCGAATACTAGCGCGAACACATCTGCGAACAATTCAAACTTGAACCAGTCGTCTGGTAACTCATCAGGTAATAACGAGATCGCAACAAATGCATCGAACAATTCGAATGCGACGAATGCGAATACAAATTCCTCAAACAGCGATGGTAATTCAGAAGTGAAAGGAAATGATGAAAAGGAAGATGTCGCTCAGAATAACTCTTCTGAAAACAATGCAGAAAAGACAGTAGAAAGCACCACTGAAGCTTCAGAGAACAATGCTGAAAAAGCCTCTGAGGAGACTGCCAATGAAGAAAAAGCAGATACAAATGAAGCTTCAAACAATACTGCACCTTCAAACGAAAACAATTCTTTGATCGACGAAAAAGAAAAAGTGAAACCTTCCTGGTCTATTGAAGGTGGCGCAGATCTTTCCCGATTCAATATGAGTCATACTTCAAGTGATGCTCAATTGCAAGAGTCACTGAATACGGCTTATTCCCAGAATTCTGGTATGGGAGCATTCCTTCGATTCAACTATCAACCGTTTCAGCGTTTTTCTTTCCATTCAGGACTTGAATATTCGCAGAATAACGCCACTCAGGATTATGCCTGGTTAACTGTTTCTACCATTTATAATTATGACACTACTGGTTGGTACATCGATTCCGTCACACAGCAACCTGTTTATATTGTGGACACAATTGAAACGGAGTTGTACGCTGACCATCAAGCGCAATTCAAAAGTACCGTAAGTCAGGTTTCTATTCCTTTAGGCGTGATGTTCCATGTTCCTTTGGGTGCAAAATCTGAACTAGGAATTAACCTTACAGGGTTAGTTGGAATTCGCACGGGAAGTACCGGTGAAATCTTAATTGATCAAAATGGAAATACAGTTGCGACTATGGAAGCATACCGTCAAGTAAACTTCTCAGCAAGAACTGCTTTGCGATATAGTTACTTCATCGGAACTAAGTCTATCCTGTACATTGAACCGTACGTTGGATTTGGGTTGAACGATCGCTCCAGCACTACTTTACCGTTTGGATCAAAGTTCCGAAACTATGGTATTCGCGTAGGTTTCCGATACAATTTCTGATTTTTTTTCGATCCCGTGCAGCGTTTTTGCAACGGCGTGTCTCTTACATAATAAGAACATTCAAATTCCCTATTATGACTAAGTTAATTATTACACTATTGTCCTTCGGACTTTACCTTACGGCATCCGCGCAATGCCAGGCTGATTTTACCTATTCCGTAAACAACGGTACGGTTACTTTTACAAACACTTCTATTGGCGGAGGATTATTCAACAGCTGGACCTTTGGAGACGGAGGAAACTCTTATCAATCTAACCCAACACACACGTACACGGCAACTGGAAATTATGTCGTTTGTCTTTCCATTTTCGATAGCTTGACACAATGTCAGGATGCTTTTTGCGATACTATTTTCGTTCAGGCAGACACGACAGGTGGCGGAGGTACAGGATGTAACGTTACATCCAACGCTTATGCTAACGCAAATGGAACGATCATCGGAACAGCTTCCGGAGCAGCTATGTATAACTGGGCAGTTTATGACAATTCATGGAATTACCTGTACGATGTAAACAACCCTAACTTGAATTACAATCCGGGAGCAAACGGAAACTACAATGTTTGTCTAACGGCGTACGATAGTCTTCAAAACTTCTGTGATTCCACTTGTTATACCGTTACGGTAATGGATTCCACAGGTGGTGGAGGCGGATCAGGATGTCTGACATCGTCGGGTGCATTTATGGATTCTGTTGGTACAATTTCTGGGAACGCTTCAGGTGCTGTGATGTACCACTGGATCATTTACGATGCTATGTGGAACTTCGTTTACGATACGAACAATCCAAACTTCATCTATCAGGCATCTCCTCAAGGAATTTACAATGTGTGTTTGACGGCTTATGATAGCGCACAAATAGTATGTGATTCCATCTGTTACACTGTTGGAGATACCATTTTAGGATTGAACATCGAGGAAGAATTCGTATTCAACGTTTATCCAAACCCAACACAAGGAGTGGTTCATTTGGAAGTTTCCAAAGATCAAATTGCCGAAGTTGTACTGATTGACATCACTGGAACAATCTTGCTGCAAGAAGCAATTAATGAGTCTACAAAAGATATTGATTTGAGCCTGTATCCAAAAGGCATGTACTTCATTCACGCTTTAGGTAGAAAAGGTCAACGACTGAGCACAAGCAAAGTTCTGCGACAATAGTTTTTAAGTAATTCTGTACGAATTACACGAAGTACAGTTGATTGGTGAGAAGGTCGCTCGGTGGAGCGACCTTTTTAGTGCTGTCTAATAAGTTAAAGATTAATTTCAGCAAAAACTAGTAAATGCAATAAATCATAAACGCATTCCGTGCCTGTCCGGCAGGCAGGTTTGCGTTGAAGGTTTTTGGCATTTTCGCCACACACCTCACCAACAAAGGCTTCTAGCGATTTTAATCGAATCAAAAAATTACCAATTCACCCTAAATCAGTCCTTAAAACGTAATACGATACTGCACAATCGGAAGGAAACCGTTCTGATAAATTGTGCGTACTTGTCCAGCGTATGCATTGTATTCCTGATAAAAAATGTTGTCTCTGTTCGTAATATTCTGAAGATCTACTCCCCATTCCTGTGTTGTTTTCTTCCCGATCAGCTTGAAGGCAATTCTCAGGTTTCCTTTCAGGTAATCGGCGTATGTTTGTTCAAATGCACGGTCCAAATCCAATACCTGTTCACCAATTGCCTGACTTTGCGGAATCAGAATCTCTGTATATCTCGCGCCTCCATTCCATGTAAATTTGGCATCCACAGTTAAGGCAGTCTTGAACTTCCCATCATCCTTTCCAAATCGGAATTCGTATCCACCCAGAACATTCAGAGTATGATTTCCATTGAAGGCTGTATTGCGCCAAACTTTATCGCTTCCCTGATATTTCGACTCAAATAAAGATGCCGAGATCAGGAAGTAGAAGCCTTTGTTCAAAGACTTTTCAAAGGTTAACTCAATTCCGTAGTTGTATCCCAACCCACCGTTGGTTAAGCTATCAGGAGTTCCTGTAACGAACGAAGCTCCAAAGTTCAACAACGAATACGAACTCGATTCATACTCAATAGGAACATTGGTCAAATACTGTCCATATCCCTCTAGCTTCAATTTAATACCGTTGTTAAATCCTTTCTGATATCCAACAATGGTATGCGCACTTCGAGTAAAACCAAGTTCTTTATTTGGAGTTCTCAGGCTTCCATCGGACATTTCTACCTGCTCGAAATACACTTCAATTGGTGCCATCTGGCTGTGCATTCCTAATCCAGCGGAAAGTTGTTGATTGCTTTTCATTCGGTATTTCAAACCAACGCGTGGTTCAATTGCCAATTGATTTCCAAGCGTAAGTAATTGTGAATAAACACCGCTTACGAGCGTCAAATTCTCGGTGATTCCAAACCGATGCTGGAAGTGTCCGCGAATTAAATTGGTAGTTCCGCTGAAGTCGCGAATTGGAACAAATCCATCGATTGGAGCACGATAAATGGAGTCAGACAAGCTCAGCAAATAGATATCGTTGATGATTCCAGCCTTGATGAGGTGTCGACTCGATAGCTTGTTCTGATAATTCACAACTGTTGTTTGCCTTCCAATAACTGAATTGCTGTAGAAATTGGCGAACGGAGTTCCATTGTTCAAATCAAGCGTATCATTGCGGACCCTGTTGTAGGCACCTTGAATACTACTGAGAATTTCGATGAACGAACTCGATCCGATTCGTTGCTTATGAGAAACTCCCACAACCCCGGAATTGGAAGTAAAGTAAATATCGTTCCCTTGATTTCCCCAGATATCGTTCTCCTCTTGCGTATCCGATGACAAAATGTTGATGTTACTCAGTCCGCCAACTCCGAAAACCTTTGTCAATCCGCGTTTCCATGGAAAGTTCAATTTAAAACTTGCATCCTGATATTTGGGAAGTGCAGCCGTTCCGAATGAAATCCCCATCAACTCAAATAATTCCAGAGTTGAATAGCGATAATTCACAAGAAAAGACGATTTACGTTTTCTGGAAATCGGACCTTCCATCATGGCTTCTGCACCATTGAATCCCATCTGCCCCATAAATTCGAACTTCTCGTTGTTCCCTTTCCTCATACGCAAATCAAACACTCCCGCCAGGGCGTTTCCATATTCTGCAGGAAAGGCTCCCGTGAAGAAGTCTGAATTCGACAAAACGTTGTTGTTCAACATGGAAATCGGACCTCCGGTGGTACCAAATCGAGCAAAGTGATTGGGGTTTGGAATGTCAATCCCTTCCATCCGAAACAAGACTCCAGAAGGTGAATTCCCTCGAATAATAATGTCATTCCTGGAATCATCCGCTCCCTGAACACCTGCAAAGTTCTGCGCCATTCGGGCCACGTCATTGTTACTTCCGGCATATCGCTGACTTTCCTCAACTGAGAACGTTCTGGCACTAATTGTTGCCAACTTGTTAATGGTTTCTCCTTCTTGCTTCGCCACGACTTTCACTGCGTCCATTCTCACAACACGCTCTGTCATTTTAATTTCAAGGACAAGTTCTTTGGATGAGATTAACTCAAGGTTAGATAGAACAACGTCTTCATACTGGGCAAAGCTGGCGACAATGGTATATCGTCCCACAGGTTGGTTTTCGAAGCGGAAGCCACCGTCAATATCGCTGAGTTGCTTTAAGGTATCTTTCGCTCCGAAAAGGAAAACTTTGGCCCCGGGAATGGTTTCCTCAGAGTATCTGTCCATGACCACGCCTCGAATGGTCTGGGTTAATTGTGAAAATGCTGAAAGAGGCAGAAGTGCAAATAGAATTAATAGGTATTTCATCATCTGGAGATTATTTCATTTGAAGCAAACCTAAATACTTTCGGATTTGATTTTTGAGGCATGTGATGATTTGCAACGCTTTGGTGCAAAATACATGGATTTGGGACGAATGACAAGGTTAAATGCTATTCATCACAGCATTAAATGCAGCGATTTTTCCTCTTGAAACAGGTATACCTTCATTCGATTCTTTGATCATCAGTGTATATCCCTGAGCATTTCCTGCGACATGTTCAATGGATCTCAAATTGACCACATAACTTCTATGTGTTTGAAAAATCCAATCCTGGTGCTCCGTAAGCTGATCCATTAACCCGGTAAGTGTGAGTCGCAACAGTGCTTTTGACGTTTCTTCCCCATTGAGGTAATGCAGTTCTACGTAATTGCCGGAAGATCGTGCAAACAAAAACATTGAGGGCTGTATTTCAATTCGTTCGGAGGAATTATCGCCGACAATCTCGATGAGCATTTTTTCCTGAACAATTCCTTCAGATGAAGTCGTTTGAATTAAATCAGATTGTTGTTCGTAGTAATTTCTTTCTCTTACTTCGAATATGAGTAAAACAAGGACTACCGGAAACAAGCCAACTGCGTGCGTATAGACAAATTGCATAACATAAACACCCACGGGACCGTTCTGTGCCAGATACGACTCATTTAAAATGTTAAGGACATAAAACCCATTTACAATTCCAATCAAAGAAACGCTCGCGAAAATGACAACTAAGTGCTTGCCAACCGTCCAACGCTCCCCATAGTACCGAGCCAAAGTGTTGTTCCAACCGAAAACATACAGTGTAATAACCAAAAAGGTAATGACCGCATAGCCAAGGGCTGCTTCCATTGGAGAAACTATGAACTGTCTGAACAAACCAAAAGGCTGAAAAGCCCATAAAAAGAGGAACACGAAAATACTCGTCCCCAGCACTACAAACCAACGAGACGTGGCGGAAGTCATCAGGGGGCTCGGTCTTTTCAGATAAGAATTCACCTTGTAAAATTGCGAAAGTTATTTCAGATTATTCAACAAAAAAGGGATGCTCTTTCGAACATCCCTTACTCTCTTATTTGAATTTTATTGGGCGATTATTTCTCATCAACCTCTTCGAAGTCAACATCAGTCACCTCATCTTCAGGGTTACCAGCATCTGCGTCTCCTCCAGCTGCACCTGCATCACCTCCGGCTGCGCCTTCAGCGTTTGCTGCATTGTACATTTCCTGAGAAGCTGCCTGGAACACTTCGTTCAATTTATCCATTGCTGGATTCAGGTTCTCAATGTTTTTCGCTTCGAATTCTTTCTTCAACTCTGCCAAAGCATCATCAATTGGAGCTTTTTTATCCGCTGGGATTTTGTCTCCGTACTCTTTCAATTGACGCTCTGTCTGGAAGATCAAAGAGTCAGCTTTGTTGATGATTTCCACCTCATCGCGCTTCTTCTGATCCGCATCTGCATTTGCTTCTGCTTCTGCTTTCATTCTTTCGATTTCCTCGTCAGACAATCCTGAAGAAGACTCAATCTTGATTGACTGCTCTTTTCCTGTTCCTTTGTCTTTCGCTGAAATGTTCATGATTCCGTTCGCATCGATGTCGAAAGTCACCTCAATTTGAGGAACTCCACGTGGTGCTGGCGGAATATCTGCCAATTGGAAACGTCCTAATGTCTTGTTATCTGTCGCCATTGAACGCTCACCTTGTAATACGTGAATGTCTACTGAAGGCTGATTGTCAGATGCTGTAGAGAATACTTCACTTTTCTTCGTAGGAATAGTTGTATTCGCATCGATCAATTTCGTGAATACTCCTCCCATTGTTTCGATTCCCAATGACAAAGGAATTACGTCCAAAAGAAGTACATCTTTCACTTCTCCTGTCAATACTCCTCCCTGGATAGCAGCACCAATGGCAACTACCTCATCCGGGTTTACTCCTTTTGACGGATCTTTCTTGAAGAAGTTCTTCACTGCATCCTGAATTACTGGAATACGTGTTGATCCTCCTACCAAAATTACTTCATCGATATCGCTAGTTGACAATCCTGCGTTTTTCAATGCAGAACGACAAGGTGCAATTGTACGCTCAACGATCTCAGAGATCAATTGCTCGAACTTAGAACGTTGCAATGTACGTACAAGGTGTTTCGGCACTCCATCTACTGGCATAATGTAAGGCAAGTTGATCTCCGTTGAAGTCGTAGATGACAACTCGATTTTAGCTTTTTCAGCTGCTTCTTTCAAACGCTGCAATGCCATTGGATCTTGTTTCAAGTCCAAACCTTCATCAGCTTTGAATTCAGCTGCCAACCAGTTTATGATCGCTTCATCCACGTCATCACCTCCAAGGTGCGTATCTCCATCTGTAGACAATACTTCGAATACTCCGTCTCCCAATTCAAGGATCGAAACATCGTGTGTACCTCCACCGAAGTCAAATACTACAACTTTCTGATCTACTCCTTTCTTATCCAATCCGTAAGCCAAAGCTGCTGCTGTAGGCTCGTTGATAATACGTTTGATTGTCAAACCTGCAACTTCACCCGCTTCTTTTGTCGCCTGACGCTGAGAATCGTTAAAGTATGCTGGTACTGTTACAACCGCTTCAGTAACTTCTTGTCCAAGGTAATCCTCTGCAGTTTTCTTCATTTTCTGAAGAATCATTGCTGAAATTTCCTGTGGCGTATAGTTGCGATCGTCAATTTTCACACGTGGTGTATTGTTGTCGCCTTTTACTACTTCGTAAGGAACACGAGATACTTCCGACTTAACATCGTCGAATGTTGATCCCATGAATCGCTTAATAGAGTAAATTGTTTTCGTTGGGTTGGTAATCGCCTGTCGTTTTGCAGGGTCTCCAACTTTGCGCTCGCCACCATCAACAAACGCTACAACCGAAGGTGTTGTTCTTTTTCCTTCTGAGTTTGTGATAACTACCGGCTCACTCCCCTCCATTACAGAGACACAAGAGTTCGTAGTTCCCAAATCAATTCCGATTATTTTTCCCATGATTTTATTTTGTAAAATTTTGTTTCAGTTAATCTGCCTCCCTTAAGTCAATGATTATGCCATTGGGTTTTTCTGACATTTTTATGACAAAATGAGCGGTTTTCGGGAAAAAACAGGCGGATGACAGACTGACAAAACGTCAAACTGTCAGTTTATTCAAAAGGCTATCGGTATTTGATAATTGGAAGACAGAAGATATTCATGGGCAATTTCTAATTCAGAAATTCCGTTATATTATGTATAGTCCGTTAATCTTCAAGAACTTCTGTTATGTTAGCTAATTTCAATTATCATTGTCCGCACTGTCAGGCGCAATTAAATAAGGAAAATCAAATCGAATTTTTAGTCGCTTACAAAGACCATCGTAAGACTCCTTTATTACTTTCCAAGCAGCCCGGCGTGTATGGATACAAATCCAATCACAACCTTATTATTGAAAATGGCGACAAAGTAGATTTCTTCTGTCATTCTTGCGAAACACAGCTAGATTCAGAAAAACGTTCTGGATTTGTTCAAATTCAACTTTGGACGGAAGGCGCACCCTATCTCGAATTGTTCTTCTCTCCAATCTGCGGAGAACGCTTAACATACGTGGAAATGGAAGGTGAGTTGATGCGTTTTGGCTCTGACTTCTTTAGTATTATGAGGAATAGAGCTTGATATGGTAAAGGGTTGAAGGTAGAAGGTTGAAAGGACTCAAAACTCACACTCTCCCTCAATCCTGACTTAGTCCATTGCTTCGTGCGAGTTCTCACTCATTTCAAGCATTTGCTCGTATTGCTCTGGTGTAAGGTCTGAATGGAAATAACCGATTGGATTTACCTTCTCTCCATCTTTAATTACTTCGTAATGCAAGTGCGGTCCTGTAGATTTTCCAGTAGAACCAATCAACCCGATCAATTCGCCTCGCTTCACTTTTTGACCTTCTTTCACTTCAAATTTGCTCAAATGCGCATAAAGCGTTTTGTATCCGAAGCCGTGATCAACGATAATGCTTTTCCCATATCCCCATCGTTTGCTTTCCACCTTCACTACTACGCCATCTCCTGTAGCATAAACTTCCGTACCTCGATCCGCAGTGAAATCTAATCCGGAATGCATCATTCGTGTTCGGTAAATAGGGTCAATTCGTATTCCATATCCACCAATCGGTCGTTTCAACTCAGAGTTTCGAACAGGCTGAATAGATGGTATACATAGAACCATTTGCTCTTTTTGCTGTACCAGTTTCGCTAACTCGTCAAACGAAAGCGATTGCGCATACAACGTGCGCTCTAAAGCGTCCAGTTTCTTTGAGGTAGATTTCAGCAATTTGGAATTGGGAAGATCAGATAAATACGCATAACGATCGCTTCCACCAGCTCCCATCATTCGCAACTCTTCCGGAAAAGCTTTGGCATGTAGTGCCTTTCGGTACATCTCTTCATCACGCCCCTGGACTTCCTTCAACGCCTTCAGTGAAACATCCAAGTCTCTGTTCAATCGCTTTAATTCGAGTTCCTGACGTGATAATTTCTCCTGAGCATCCCGATCTTGAGGCGAATCAATCTGACGCGTGAAAAGGAAGGTAAGTAAAACGGCTACCACGATATTAGGAGCCAACCAAAGTACCGCACGAAACACTTTACGACCAAAGCTTACTTTGACCTCTTCGTAAGAAAGTGTTTTGGGATTGTATTTAAAATGTTGCTTGGCCACGACTGCAAAAATAAGTCGTTTCTTCGATTCTGCCTGTTAAAGAAGATTAAAACGGCAGGCTATGATTCTTCCCGAAGCCCTGATAACCCGGAAAGGAAATAATGAGAACCATCATACATCGACGTAGTTTCAATAGAGAAATTCGTACTGCGATACTTAAATGTTAGCTGGCCATAACAGAAAGTCAAGTCTCCTAACTTCTCCGTTTTATGCCTGAATGCAACAAACGAAATCTTATCCCAATTTATGCCGAATCGCTTACCTAAAGCTTTTAATCTACGGTGCATAAAGTTGTAGCGCGTCTTCATTTCCTGTTTAGTAGGAAAGAACATAGCGCGCTTTGCTTCCTCATCATTTTGTACCTTCTCCGGAAGAAGTGTATTTAGATCGTTCCACGAAATGAAGTGCTCCGCAAACTCAGGGCGTGTAAGATCGTTCATCCGTTCCAGAATGGACATCGCTTGCTGACCAATATCTTCTGGATCGGAAACTTTTTCTTTCGAATTACATCCCGCTGAACCGATAACGAACAACAGGAAGAAGAACAGCGTACGTCGCATCGAGTATTAATCTCTGTATTTTCTTGGGCTGGAAATTTGCATCAAGCAATATCCGGATCCATCGTAAATCGACATAGAACGAACAGAGTATTTCTTTCCTCCACTCTTGAAAATCACACGACCTCCGCAAGCTTTCATTCCTCTTGTTTTCTCAACTTCATATTCGAAATCTACAAACTCGATATCAGACCATTTGATTTTTAACTCAGAACCTCTTTCGATGATACGAGAAAATCCTTTTTCAATGTCTTCATTGTAATCAGACTCTTTTCTCTTCTTGATTGACTTACGCAAATCAGCGTCTGTGATCACTTCTTTGTCCTCAGCAAGTTCTTTCATCTCCTCAAGAGACAAGAAATGCTCTTTAAAATCTTCTTTGGACATATCATCCAAATCTTCCAGGATATCCATTACCTGATCGGCAACATCTTCTGGTTCAGAAACTCTTGACGACGGTCCACAAGCCGTCAAAACGATAAATGCCAATGCAAATAGACCAATTGTTTTTTTCATAGTAGCGAATTTTTGAGCCCTGAATATAGTAATAATACACCATTGCTCCATGGATTCATAAAAGGAAGCATTATCTTCGCGTGTTGAATAAAAAAAACTTGGCTATGGTTCAATATTTCATGAAGTTAAAACACTATGGGTCAACAGGGAAATTCCCGGATTGGACGCCTGAATGGATGCGTGATATGTGGGGACCGAATTCGGTATATGATTGGTTGGTTTCCTTTGCGATTCTCGTTGGAGCGGTGATCATTGGGAAAGTATTGTACAAGATTATCGGTGGGGTGGTAAAGAGTTTTGCCGCAAAAACCAAAACAAGTCTGGATGATATTCTTGTCGACAAACTGGAAGAGCCTGTAGTTTATGGAATTGTGATTCTCGGTTTTTACTGGGGATTTAATCGATTGCACTTTACCGATAGCGTTGATAGTTTCTTCGCTACGATTTTCATGATCATCTTCATTCTGAACGTCACTTGGCTCGTGGCACGTGTGCTGGATGCTTTGGTAGAAGAATACCTGGTTCCGGTAGTTGAAAAATCAGAAAGTGATTTCGACGATCAATTGTTACCGATCCTTAGAAAAACGGTTACTGCCATCATTTGGATCATGGGAATTCTGATTGCACTCAGCAATAGTGGATTCAATATTGGAGCGATGATCGCAGGACTTGGAATCGGAGGTTTGGCTTTGGCACTTGCGGCTCAGGACACTGTAAAAAACATCTTCGGTGGAATCATGGTCTTCCTGGACAAGCCCTTCAAAATGAACGATCGCATCAAAGTGAACGGAATGGACGGTTTCGTGGAAGAAATCGGTGTCCGAAGTACGCGTCTTCGTACATTGGAAGGACGTTTGATTACTGTTCCGAATGGTCAGTTTAGCGATAATCCGGTAGAGAACGTAACATTGGAACCGACACGAAAAGTAGTGATCAATCTTGGTTTGACATACGATACCACTCCTGAAAACATGGAAAAAGCAATGGAGATGTTGCGCCAAATCGTATTGGACAATAAAAAAGTAACAGACGATCCATTGATCTCATTCAATGCATGGGGAGATTTCTCAATGGGAATTATGTTGATCTACTACATTCGAAACATTGATGATATTCTGACAGCACAGTCGGAAATCAACCTGGAAATTTTGAAGCAGTTCAACGAAGCCGGACTTGAATTCGCCTTCCCAACTCAAACAATCTACAAACAAGAATTAAAATAATTCGCTCATCCAGAAGGACTTCGAGCTAGCGCTGTGTTGAGCTTGCCGAAACATCGAGAAGCCCTCTATTGAGAACAAGAAAGAATCTAGACAATGACAGTTTCAGAGATACGCCAACAGTTTTTCGATTACTTCGAATCCAAAGGACACGAGATTGTCCCTAGCGCACCGATGGTGGTAAAAGACGACCCTACATTGATGTTTATCAACGCGGGAATGAACCAATTCAAGGACTATTTCCTTGGAAATGCCGTTCCGAAAAATCGTCGTGTTGCCAACTCTCAGAAATGTTTGCGTGTTTCAGGAAAACACAACGACCTGGAAGAAGTAGGTGTTGACACTTATCACCACACAATGTTCGAAATGTTGGGGAACTGGTCGTTTGGAGATTACTTCAAAGAAGATACAATTGCGTGGTCGTGGGACCTACTAACGGAAGTTTTCGGTATTGAAAAAGATCGTTTGTACGTGACGGTTTTTGAAGGAGATAAAGGCGATAATTTGCCTGTCGATCAGGAAGCCTACGACATTTGGAAAAAATATGTTGATGAGGATCGAATTATTCTTGCATCGAAAAAAGACAACTTCTGGGAAATGGGAGAAGTCGGACCATGTGGACCTTGTTCTGAAATTCACGTGGACCTGCGCTCTGAAGAAGACCGTTCCAAGGTAGATGGAAAATCGTTGGTAAACGAAGATCATCCACAAGTAATTGAGGTGTGGAACAACGTATTCATGGAGTTCAACCGCAAGGCAGATGGTTCCTTGGATCCACTTCCAGAAAAACACGTCGATACAGGAATGGGATTGGAACGTCTGGCAATGACTTTGCAGGCAAAACAATCGAATTACGATACAGATTTGTTCCAGACTTTGATTCGTTCGATGGAAAAAGTATCTGGAGTAAAATATGGAACCAACGAAGAAACAGATATTGCCCTTCGTGTAATCGCGGATCACGTTCGTGCGATCGCATTCTCTATCGCTGACGGACAATTGCCTTCAAACACAGGAGCAGGATATGTAATCCGTCGTATTCTTCGCCGTGCCATTCGTTACGGTTACCAGACTTTGGATTTAAAAGAGCCATTCCTTGCTGATTTGTCCAACGTTCTAGTGGATCTCATGAAGAATCCATTCCAGGAATTGGAGCAGCAACAAACCTTGATTCACAAAGTAATTGAAGAGGAAGAGAAGAGTTTCTTCCGCACACTGGAACAAGGATTGCGTCGAATTGACAACGTTATTGCCGAGGTAAAAAAGACGGACAAAACAACCATCGATGGAGCCGTCGTATTTGAATTGTACGATACTTACGGTTTCCCATTGGACCTAACTTCTTTGATCGCCCGTGAAAACGAATTAACGGTAGACGAAGCCGGATTCGAAGCGGAATTGAACCGACAAAAAGATCGTTCCAGAGCAGCGACATCCATCGAAACGGATGATTGGGTGGTATTGCGCGACGACAGCGTACAGGAGTTCGTCGGGTACGATTTGTTGCACACACATGTGAAGATCGTAAAGTACCGAAAGGTAACGCAGAAGAAGAAGTCTTTCTATCAGGTAGTTTTCAACTTAACACCATTCTACCCTGAAGGTGGAGGACAAGTTGGAGACAAAGGATATCTGGAATTCAACGGAACAAAATATTCTGTTTTTGATACGAAGAAAGAAAACAACCTGATTGTTCATTTGATGAACGAACTTCCTGAACAATTGGAAGCTTCATTCGACGCTGTGGTTAGTGCGTCACTTCGTACAGCCTCAGCATACAATCATACAGCAACGCACTTGTTGCACGAAGCATTGCGCTCTGTTCTCGGAACACATGTGGAACAAAAAGGATCATTGGTTAGCCCTGAATACTTACGTTTTGATTTCTCGCACTTCTCGAAAGTAACCGATGAAGAATTGGAGCAAATCTCAAAAATTGTTGAGACGAATATTCACAAAAACCACGCGCTGGAAGAAAAGCGAAATACTCCGATGGAAATTGCCATGGAAATGGGAGCAATGGCGCTTTTTGGTGAGAAATACGGTGATACAGTTCGCGTAATCAAATTTGGTGACTCGGTAGAACTTTGTGGTGGAACACACGTGCAAACAACCGGAGAAATCGGATTGTTCATCATTACGCATGAAACAGCTGTTGCTGCTGGTGTTCGCCGAATTGAAGCGATTACCGGTAAAACGGCAGAAGCATTCTACAAGAAAAAAGCAGGTCTCTTGGATTGTCTTTCAGCACATTTGAAAAATCCAAAGGATATCGTTAAAGCGGTATCGGATTTGACAGAAAAGAACGCTCAATTACAGAAAGAAATTGAACAGTTGAAGAAAGAGAAAGCCAAAGGAGTAAAATCCGAATTGAAATCGGCGATCAAAGAACACAACGGAATTCAATTGCTTTCAGAAACCGTAGAACTGGACGGAAATTCCATCAAGGATATTTTGTTCCAATTAAAAGGTGAAGTAGATAATTTTGTGGGAATCATTGGCGGAAAAGCTGATGGGAAATGTACCCTTAGCGTTATCGCTTCTGACAATTTGGTGAAGGAAAAAGACATCCACGCTGGAAATTTAGTACGCTCTGCATCCAAGCACATTCAAGGTGGCGGTGGCGGTCAACCGTTCTTTGCTACTGCTGGTGGAAAAAATCCAGATGGATTGGAAGCTGCCATTGCTGAGATTGAGGAGAGTCTTGGGTAGGAGATTTTAAATCGTAAGTTTTATTGATAGATTAGATGAATTGGACGGATTAGACTATCCAATTCATTCGTACAGGTACAAGTAGGTAAATTGGCAAAACGCACATTTCGGCTACGCTCAATGCGCTATTCCTCGTAATTTTCGAGATATCATCGACTCTTGCCATTATCTAGTCTATCCCTCCTCAATGAGGGAGGATTAATTCTTCCAGAAATCAAATCGTCAAGCTGTCTTTTCTCTTTCTTCTAACAATCTTTTCTCTCTCCTGAACCTTTCTGCATCATTTTTGTACAGTAGGAAAACATTGATGATGAAGACTACTTATCTGTTCCTCGCATTTCTTTTAATTTCAGCGGTTTCCCTTGCTGAAGAGAAGCGTATTGCCGCACCTTTTACTTTCGAAAAATCCGAACCTGCACCAGCATTACCAGAAGGAATGGGTGTTTATCGTTTCAAATTTACCGGACTCGAAAAAGAAGATCTTTCCACGCAAATTACCTTGAGTTGTGATGATGGAGCTAACGAAACGATTCAACTGAAAAAAGGAGTCTTCGAGTACACCTCGACCCCGGGAAGTCATCGGTTCACCATTTATATTAACGACAAATACTTCGAGTTGTACTCACATAATCTTCCGCTGGAAAAACGCGAAAAACATTACTATTCTGTGCGAACAACGCTGACTAACGGAATCGAGATTATGGTAGACAAACCCGTCATTTATCTGTATCCTGAGACATCAGAGAACTTTGAAGTATCCGTGTCGCCGAAAGGAGAAATGGCATTTACCTATCCACAGTATAACGAAGGCTGGACGGGAACCATGCACCAGAATGGTGATTTGGAAATCGACGGAGAAACTTTCCATTACCTCTTCTGGGAATCGAAACAAGAAATGGATGCCCTGAATCCGAAAGAAACAGCTGGCTTTGTGGTAAACAAGGATGATTTGCTCAGTTTTCTTGAAGAGAAATTGAATCTGGTTGGATTTACAGCTACAGAACGTGCCGATTTCATTACTTACTGGGGACCTCAGATGCAAAAGCACGAACAGGTTTTCGTTACTTTCCATCAGGATGCCGATTGCGACATGTTCGCTGAATTGGACATCTCCCCGACTCCTGAAAATTTGCATAGATTCTATATGTCGTGGGGATCGTATGAAGGAAATCACATTCCGGAAAAGCAGGAACTCACTTCGTTCAACAGAAATGGATTTACAGTAATCGAATGGGGCGGTCAGGAAATCCCGACAATTTCAAACACTTTATCACTATGAGAAACTTTATAATCGCTCTCGCCACGCTAACACTAACTACTACAGGAATTTGGGCGCAAGAAGAAATTGACGGCGGTCCAGTCTACGTTGATTTCAAACCGATTTACAGGGTTAAGAACTTCATTCAAGTAGATTCGATTTACAATGGGAAACTTAATGAAGATGAAGCCATATTTCATTTCGATTTACAAAACCTGATGCCAGCAGACACCAGTGCTATCGTTCATTTTAGTATGGATTCAACGGAGTTTCTTCGCCCTCTGAAATCGGGAAGGCTGAGCGTTAAAACAACACCGGGATACCACTCGTTCCAAATCTATGTGAATGAGAATTACACAGAGGCATTCAGTCCAATGTTGAATATTGCTGGACAAACGGAACTGATTTATCAGGTGATTCTAAGTCATCGATTGCCAGAAGAGCCAATCATAACTTTCAAACCAGTAATTTACCTTTACCCCGAAGAAGCAACTGATATTGCGCTTTCCGTGGACATCCACGATGGAAAACACCCGTTCTACTATCCGAAATATAAAGACGAATGGAAATGTACCGCTCAACCAAACGGAACATTAACCATTGAGGACGAGCAGTACCGATATCTGTTTTGGGAGGCAGAGCAAGCCGATCATTTGCAGGAAATAGATGTGAATGAAGGGTTTGTAGTCGCTGGAACAGAAGCCGTTTCTTTTCTGGAGGCAAAGTTGAAGGAAGTTGGATTTACCTCTGAAGAACGCGCTGATTTCATCACTTTCTGGGGACCTAAACTGGCGGCAAACGATCAAAACCTGGTTCGATTTGAATGGAACGAAACCTGTGACAAATTCGCTGATCTTAATATTAGTCCAAAACCAGATCATATCTACAGATTCTATATATTCATGTCCGCTCTTGATGGAAACATTGACCTTCAACCGCAAATTCTTCCTCAGTTTGAAAGAAACGGATTCGTGGTTTTAGAATGGGGCGGACAGATTTCCAACTATCAACCTAATACAGCGCTATGAAACAGCTCATCCTTTTTACTGCACTACTGATTTCCTCCATTTCATTTGCTGAGGTAGCAGAATTAGAATTTCCAATTCTTGCGCCAGATTCGGTTGTCGAAGATCCATCGTTGGACAGTACATGCATTGCCTATTTCAAATTCCCGAATGCCAATGACCTTTCCAGCCTTTCGATTGCTTACAGCATTGATGGAGAAGCTGGCGAATTTCCACTGGTCACAGGTTTAGAATCGCTGGCAATAGAGACTACTCCGGGGTGGCACGAATTGCAGTTCTACTTCTCATCTGAATACTACGAAGAGTACACGAATATCAATGTTGAAGCGGGCAAACAATATTACTTCTCCGTTTATTTCACACCTGCGGAAGTTATGATCATGACGGAAAAGCCGGTCATTTATTTATATCCTGAAGAAGAGCAAAATGTTCAGGTGAATGTAGAACCTGCAGGAGAATTCACCTTTACCTATCCAGAGTACAATGATGGCTGGGATGTCCTGGCATCACCGAACGGGAAACTCATGGTGGATGGAGAATCGTACAACTACCTTTTCTGGGAAGCATCAGATCGATTATCGATTGAAGAAAATGATTTGAACGTTGGATTTACTGTTTCTGGTTCAAACGTCACCGAATTTCTAGAGGAAAAACTAACAGAAGCGGGATTGAACGGGACAGAACGAGCCGATTTCATCACGTTTTGGGCACCGAGAATGACTTCACACGACGATGTCTTCCTGCAGTTCCAATTTAACGAAGAATGCGATCAATTCGGAGAATTAGAAATTACTCCGACCCCAGACAATATCTATCGAATTTATATAATATGGCAGCCCGTAGATCAATTGCGAATTGCCCCTACTCCACAGGAAATTCCAATAATGAATCGTAACGGTTTTACTGTTTTGGAATGGGGAGGGCAAGAGCTTCCATCTACTAAAATGATTCGTACGCTATGAGAAATGTACTCTTCGTTCTACTATGTATCGCGTCTTTTCAAGCGAATGCATCCAGACCCGGTAAATTTGCTCCGTATACTCTGGTTTACGACAGCGTAGATCAATCTTTGAATAATAATGAAGCGCTGTACCTTTTCGACTTAAGTGTTCTGGAAACATTGTTTCGTGACAACCAACTTATCTACTCGATAGATAACGGAGAGAATTTGTACTACGATTATTCCGCTGGCGATACCCTGGCAGTCATGTCTACTCCAGGTTCACACACATTTCGTTTTTATGCCGGGGATGAATATTCGGAGACGCCATACATGAAGCTTTCTATTGAGGAAAAGCACCGACAATTGTACCGGATCAATTTTAAGCGATCTTTCATGAATGAAGCCTTGAAAAAGCCTGTCATTTATTTGTACCCTGAAGAAACGGTCGATGTAACTGTCGATGTGAACCCCGTTGGAGATTTTACCTTCACTTATCCGGATATTGGGCAAAAATGGAATTTTACCTGTGATCCGGATGGAACATTGAGACGTGGTGATGAATCCTATCGTTACCTTTTTTGGGAATCGGAACAAGATATTCCTTCGGAAATAATACCTAAAAACGAAGGGGAAGTCCTCTCAGGTTCAGAGGCCATCGGTTACCTGGAAATGCAAATGAAAAAGTTCGGGATGACGAGTGAAGAACGCGCTGATTTTATCACCTACTGGGGTCCCATCCTTCAAACAAAAAGTAATTTGTATATTTACTTGCTTTTCAACGAGGTGTGTGATGCATTTGCTTCATTGGAGATCAGCCCGAAACCAGCCGAAATCGGACGTTTTTACATGATTTGGGCGGCGGTACCTGACGACTACAATCCTTCGCTGGAATCTCAACAGATTCCAAAAATGCAAAGAGATGGTTTTACGGTACTTGAGTGGGGTGGTACGGAAGTAGACGCTTCGAAGATCTTGTTGGAAGATTTGTAAGGACATGAAATTCAAATTGCTAACATTATTCTCTATTATTTTGGCGCTGGTCGTAAAGACCTATTCTTTGAGCGCACGAGATGGTGTTATTGATGATGAAGAAGTCGAGTTACTAGCTCAATGGGAATTGATAAATGCCGACGATTCACTTCGACACCAACAGCATATCGGAATTCTTGCAAACGAATTGGCAGAATCAAAACAAATTACGGAAGAATTTACAGGAGCTGCAGGCATGGTGAAGTGCAAAACGTACCATCATTATTCTCGCTTGCGCAAAGCTGCGAATGAATTTGAATTAAACGCCTTACTAACGCATGAATCGCCTGTAATTCGCGTGTATGCACATCGTGCGTTGATGGAGCGTGATTTCAATGCGGACCCGAACATTGTGGCTGAAATGGCTGCTGATTCTACTGAAGTGGAATGGTTGAATGGTGACGTTCTCGTTCACACGACAGTTATGGACATGGTCTCAGCGAATATGTTCCGCTTAGAGGAGCCGGATTCATTGATGGCTTTCACCAACTTCTAATCCTTCCAGCTTACCATTCTTTTCCATGTAAAATACGATCCTAAAACGAGGATCAAAGCTACTGTTGGGTAGATATATTGAGAATCTCCTGATGAAGCGTGCGCACCAACTGCCAGAAGCATATTGAATGTCAAGCCAGCGTATGCCCATTCAGTGAGCGTACGATTGAATTTCGTGAGCAACATTACAATAGCGGAAATTTTAGCAACAGCCATCGGGTACACCAACCAAATCGGAAAATGCAATTTCAATCGGAACGTTTCAACTACTTCCTCATACCGTATCAGATAAGTCATTGCTGATGCACCAATCAACAGACACACCAGAGCGGTTGCCACCCAGTGAGCGATTTTAATTCCTCTCTTCATGCTGCATGTACTTAGTAATTTGCGCGGTTATCCGCCTAAGTATTGAAACGAACGGAATTGAATTTTATTTAGGATTTCCCTGGATTAGCGAACATTTTCACCTCATCGCCAGTAATCTCATCACCACAAAGAATGATCAAACGTTCCACGATGTTGCGCAATTCACGAATATTTCCTGTCCAGTCGATTTTCTGAAGTTCTTCTAATGCTTTCGGTTCGAAAGATTTACGAGAAATTCCATGCTCTGCACAAATCATTGTCATGAAATGATCTGCCAACAATGGAATATCGTCGCGACGCTCGTTCAAGGATGGAACGTGAATCAAAATCACCGCCAATCGATGGTATAAATCCTCACGGAAATTTCCTTCTTCGATCTCCTTGCGAAGGTCTTTGTTTGTCGCTGCAACAACACGTGCGTTTACTTTGATGTCCTTTTCTCCACCAACACGCTGAATCACATTTTCCTGCAAAGCACGCAATACTTTCGCCTGTGCACTTGCCGACATATCTCCGATCTCATCCAGGAACAAAGTTCCACCGGATGCCAATTCGAATTTTCCTTTTTTCTGTTTTACCGCTGAAGTAAAGGCTCCTTTCTCGTGTCCGAACAATTCACTTTCGATCAACTCTGAAGGAATGGCCGCACAGTTCACCTCGATAAATGGACTTCCTTTACGATCACTCAAATCGTGCAGCGATCGAGCCACCAATTCTTTACCCGTTCCGTTCTGTCCAGTCACCAAAACACGAGCATCGGAAGGCGCTACTTTCTCGATCATGTCTTTAATTCCATTGATCTCTTCCGTTTCACCGATAATCGATGAACCTTTGAACTTCCGAACCGTTTTCTTGAGAACTTTTTTCTCTTCAATCAATACGTTACGATCTTTCGCATTTCGGATAGTTACCAAAATTCGATTCAGATCCAATGGCTTCTCGATGAAGTCAAACGCACCTTTTTTAATTGCCTGAACCGCCGTTTCGATGTTTCCATGACCACTAATCATGATTACGGGTGCATCTACTTTCGCTTTCAACAAACCATCCAACACTTCCATACCGTCCATTTCCGGCATTTTGATATCGCAGAAAATTACATCGTACTGCTCTGCCTTGGCTTTATCCAATCCTTGTTTTCCGTTTTCTGCCTCGTCCACTTCGAACTCCTCAAATTCCAGAATTTCGCGTAATGCTCTTCGAATGGCTCTTTCGTCGTCAACTACAAGTATCTTGCTCATGTCAGGTTGTTTTTTGAGGGTTAAATATAAGCAGAAATACAGGTTTTGCGCTTCGACTCCCAGACTTTTCGATAGTTGTACATAATAGCGCATTGAGCGGAGTCGACCGCGAAGCAGCAACGAAGTTAAATGCAATATCCAGAGGGTAAATTCTTCACATTTCTATTCCATCTGAAGCAATGCATTGTCTTGCTTAATGTACAGCTTGCTTGTTCCAGATTTTAAGTTAATTAGAACGAAATTCTCAGGAATCTCCACTTTTCGGCCTTGGCCAGCTTAAATCAAATGTAAATGCTCCTTCCTTCAATGAATATGGGCAAATTGACAGTTTTTCCGTACCAAGCTTTTCCATTACCCACAAAATAGAGTATGCTGCGAAGGGCAACATTTTCTTACGCATTGGGATGATCCAGGGATTTTCCAAGCGTTCCTGGAACGAAGCCCGCAAAGACCAATCAATAATTGCATGAACCTTGTCCATTGGCAACTCTATCATTTTTGGATGCTCAGGATATCGCTCTTCGTTGATCATCTCATACAAGGTTTCAAAACTTCCAGAGGCACCGATGAGATGCCGCACTAACTTGTTATCAAAGAAGTCCTTTGTTTCTTCCTTAAAAATTCGATCTACTTTTACTTGAATCTCAGGAGTCAATACCTCAGGTTCTCCCAGCATTTGATACAGTCGTGAAACACCAATGTTGAAGCTTTGCGCTTCTAACAGTCCCGAACTATCGGCCAGAATGAATTCGTTACTTCCCCCACCTATATCCATGATCATTCCCTTCTCGTCAAAAGAATGCAAAAGGGAAACACCTGCATATATTAGTTTCGCTTCTGAATCTCCTGAAATTACGTGAACATCTATGCCCTGATCATATTCGGCCCAATCTAACAAGTCTTGTACGTTTTCAGCTTCGCGCATTGCCGCTGTACCGAACCCAACCAAATCTTCTACACCATAATCATGCGCTATTTTTACAAATCGCAGGAGTGTTTCTTTGGCTCGCACAATAGCTTCGTCGGAAATTTTGTTTTGAGTAATCCCCCCCATGCCTAACATTACTGCCTCTTTAGTTACATAGGAGACCTCCAATTTTCCGTCAATTATTTCGCCAATTAACAGATTGAAGGTATTGGTACCAAGATCAATAATGGCTTGCTTCATGCTACGTTTTTCTCAACCATTTTAACAAGTGAACCAATCGCAAACGATGACCAAACTGGAGAATTCCGTTTTTGTAGATTCTTGACGCAATCAGAAGCATTCCAATGGCGCTTGCGTACAAAATGGTCATAGATATGTAGATCTGATATCCGTCTTCTCCGTAGCCCTGTGCGAGTTTCACCATGGCGACGACAGGAGATGTAAATGGCAGATATTGCAACCATTCTACCAGTGTGCTTCCTGGATAATTCATCGTGTAGTATCCGGAATAAATGGCAATTAACAGGATAAACACAAGTGGCAACACAAATTGCTGTCCATCGCTTTCCGTTCCCATAGATGCTCCAAGTGCTGCGAAGAACGCCGCAAAGAACAAGTACCCTCCAATGAAGAACCCAATGAAATACGAAAGCATCAATGAGAAGTTAATCTTATTGTAAACCAGATCTACGAAACGGTTGTACTCAATAGACGAAAACTGCTTCGCTGCATACGACTGATTTTGCATTTGCTGTGCCGCTTCTTCAAAATTGCCGTTCCTTGGATCCAGTAGATCAATAAACAAAGTCTCCCGCATCCAGTACAAACCAAAGCCGATGATTACCATCCACACGATGAATTGAACCATGGCGCTTAGTCCTACTCCGAGAATTTTCCCGGTCATTAGCTGTCGTGGAGAACACGTTCCCATCAACACTTCAACAATCCGATTGCTTTTCTCTCGTGCCACACTTCTGAGAATGGTCATGCCGAACAATCCAATAAAGAGAATGATGACTCCACCCAGGAAAAATCCTACCCAGCCGTTCAAGCTATTTGATTGACCGTAAGGATCGCTCAAATCTACAAACGACATAGTCAGTGGCTGCTTGATTTTTCGGAAACGCTGAACCGAAATTCCGTATTTCTCGTTGGCGATCACCTCCTCTAATCGGCGTTCTATCTGATACTGGACTTTGGTACGTAATCGGGTGGAAGGAATCTCGCGGAAGAATACATGACTCACTTTGTTTTCCAGTACCGCACGGTTGATTTCAACCATTGCATCGAATTCCTGGTAACGTGCACCATCACGAAATTCTTCATGTTCAATTTCTCTATTCGCAAATGAATACGTTATGGATTTGTCTTTGCCCGGCATTATTTTGCCTTCCATTGCATTCGTTGGATCGGTTACGAGGACATTCCATTTCTGTTGTCCTTCATCACCAAATGCGAAAATCAAATAAGTGAAAATTAAAACAGCCAAAGGACCGATAATGGACATGGCTAAAAACGATCGGGACCAAACTCTTGCGCGAAATTCCCGGAAGGCAATTAAAAAACTATTTCTCATGACTTACAGGTTGAACAAGGTTAATAAATACATCCTGCATCGTGGGCATTACTTCCCATGCGGATTCTATGCTTACCTGCCCTATCAGCACTTTGAGCAAATCATCGAAAGAGCTATCGTTTCTCATTGTTACACGAACTGTGAATCGATTGTCGCCATGTTCCGTTTTATCGTAAATCTCGAAACCTGTCCACAAGGCATTAACGAAAGTCAACATGTTTCCTCGGAATCGAACGGCGAAAAGTCCTGTTTTTTGGGCTCCCTGCAATTCAGAAATTGTTCCTTCCGCAATTTTTCTTGCTTCGTGAATCAACACGGCACGATCACATATCTCTTCAACATTTTTCATGTTGTGCGTAGACAAAATGATCGTTTTTCCATCGGCTCTCATGTTGATCAATTGTTTCTTAATTAATTCAACATTTACCGGATCGAATCCACTGAAAGGTTCATCCAAAATCAACAAATCAGGTTCGTGCAAAACAGCACACATGAATTGTACTTTCTGCGCCATCCCTTTGGATAATTGTTCGATACGTTTGTTTCTCCAATCGTTCATTTGGAAAGTATCGAACCAGAATTCCATTTTGTTGCGAATATCCTTCTCCTCCAAACCTCTAAGCTTTCCAAGGAAGAGGGCATGTCTTTCAACCGTCATATCCTTAAATAAACCTCTCTCTTCAGGAAGATATCCGACCCGACGAAGGTCGTTTGCCTCCATCAAATGACCATCAAATCGTACCGATCCTTCATCGGCTTCAATAATTCTGTTGATGATGCGAATAAGAGTTGTTTTCCCAGCGCCATTAGGACCTAGCAGTCCAAAGACTTCTCCTTTTTTTACGTCAAGAGAGATGTTATTGAGCGCTTCTTTTCGGAAAAAACTTTTGCGAATGTTGCGAACTTCTAACAAGTTTTCGATCATAGGGTGAAGATAATAAAATACACAGATGTAACGCGTCAAATAGGATTCGTATCAATTGAACGGAAACATTCATTCGTACGTCGAATTTCTTTTTGATCTGAATTCTTTATTTCCTATATTACTTAGCAAAACTACGCATTATGACCCCACGCTTTGGAATCCCTTCCCTACTGCTCATTGGTATTTCAAGCTTCGTTTTCATTTTCGTCTCCTGTAAGAAAGAGGAAATGGAACCTGTTGATTCAGCCCCTCCAAATTGTACGGTGACGTACTTTGATGGTGCACCATACGCCACTTTGTCGGAATATGGCTTTTTTACCGGAGAAATGAAAGATCAGGAACCTGCAGAAGGTGTTATCCCTTACAAACCAGCAAGTTCTCTTTTTACTGACTACGCTCTTAAGAAACGCTGGATATGGATGCCTGAAGGAAGAAGCGCAACATATGATACCGACGGAAGCATTCTTGACATGCCTGTTGGAACAGCTCTGATTAAGAATTTCTATTATGATGACATGCAGCCTTCGAACGAGCGGAAAATTCTCGAAACCCGTATCATGATTCGAATGGAAAACGAATGGATCTTTGGTGAGTACATCTGGAACGACGAACAAACTGAAGCGTATCTAGAAATGGATGGTAGCTACAAAAACATTTCCTGGTTGGATGAAAATCAGAATTTGAGAACTACCGACTACCGTTTCCCTTCAGAAACCGAATGCCTCATCTGTCACAAGCGCAATGAGTTACCCATTCCAATTGGTCCGAAACCGCAAAACCTGAACACAGATTACAACTATGCGGAAGGAACCATGAACCAATTGGAAAAACTGGTTTCCGTAGGATATTTGGAAGGTCCTCTTCCAGCCAATATTGAATCGGTTGTAAATTGGGAAGACCCAACAGAATCCATTGATTTGCGAACACGCTCGTACTTAGATATGAATTGTGCGCATTGTCACGGTGAGAACAGTCACTGCGATTACCGCCCAATCCGATTGGCATTCAGTGAAACCAGCGATAAAGCTAACATGGGACTTTGTATCGATCCAGATGAATTTATCAATGCTGCGTTGATCAATATTATTGCACCAGCAAACAAAGATCGATCGGTGATGTATTTCCGCATGAATACTACTGACGAAGCGCTTCGAATGCCGCTACTAGGTCGTTCACTGGTACATACTGAAGCTGTTGATTTATTAGAACAATGGATCAACGAAAATGACGATTGCAACTAGACTACAACTTTTTAAACCCCAAAACTATGAAAACAACTCTAATACTCTCCTTGTTGCTGCTTTCCTCGCTGGCAATAGGACAAACCACCTGCGCTACGGCTATTCCGATAACTGCAGGAACGTATACTGTTGACAGCCTCGAAGGACCGGAAATTCCTGATCCGATTTGTGCGCCAAACGGTGTCGGAGCATCTGCTTCCGAATGGTATGTTTACACACCTACACAAGATTACACCGTGCAGGTAAGTACGGATTTAGCCATTAATACTGGTAAGGACACACGATTTCATGTCTATACCGGAACATGTGGTGCATTAACCTGTCATGATGGTGACGACGATTCTGGATCGGGATTCCTATCCGTTTCTAACTTTCCTGCATTGCAAGGAACGACTTATTACATCGCCTTTGATGATCGATGGAGTGCTGAAGGATTTGATTTTACTTTAACGGAGTATCCTTATGTGCCACCTACAACACCACCTATCAGTTTTACTGCTGATAACGTGCCCGGTTTGGCTGGAAAATATAGAATCTGTGTAGTAGATATGGATGGAGATTATCTTGATGATATTGTTACCATTGATACTACAGAGGTGAAAATTAACTATCAGCAAACAACAGGTGGGTTTACGAATAACATTTACACCATTCCTCAAATTATGTTTGAGCCTTCATGGAGTATGGCTGCCGGAGACATTGACCGAAACGGATTTAACGATTTGGTATTCGGAAATGGTATTGGTGTGCAGTTCATGTATGCAAATGCAACCGGAACAGATTACACTGAAGTTTACACTTCGGAGTATGTTTTCTCTCAACGATCCAACTTTATTGACATTAACAACGATGGACATCTGGACGCGTTCGTATGTCACGATGTAGACCCGAATGTGTTCTACATCAACAATGGAAACAACGTCTTGAACTACAATCAAGGCGGAATGGGAGATCACAGTGAAGGAGGAAATTATGGGTCGCTTTGGACAGATTACGATAACGATGGTGACCCTGATCTATTCATCGCTAAATGTCGTGGTGGTACAAGTACGGCGAAATACAATGAATTGCACCGTAACGATGGAAATGGTGTGTTTACCGATGTTTCGCAAGTTGCAAACTTGTATGATCCGGTTCAAACGTGGTCTTCAGCGATAAACGACTACGATAATGATGGTGATATGGATATCGTTGTTGGAGCAAGCTCTACAGCTGACGGTAACCACAAAGTAATGCGTAACAATGGAGACGGAACCTTCACAGATGTTACTGTTGGTAGTGGTTGGGATAGCCATTTCAACCTCAACATCGAGCACATTTCATATGATTTCGACAACGATGGATTTTGCGATGTTTACGCTGGTGGACATATGCTTTTCGGAAATGGTGATTTGACTTTCTACGCTGCCAGTTACAATATGGGAGATGGTCCAATTGGTGACTTAAATAATGATGGTTTCCTTGATATTCAAAATGGAAACAACATCTTCTACAACGATGGAAACAATAACAACTGGGTGAAATTTTCTCTCCAGGGAGTGGAAAGTAACGGAAACGGAATTGGATCCAGAATTACTATCTACGGTGATTGGGGACAGCAAATTCGTGAAATCCGAAGTGGACAAGGATTCCGTAACATGCAGACCTTGAACGCACATTTCGGGTTAGGACAAGCAACGGCTATCGATTCTGTACACGTTCAGTGGCCAAGCGGACATGTGGATAGCTTCCACGATCCAAACATTAACGAATCACATACAATTGTGGAAGGAAGTTCTCCGTTGGGATTATTGGACATCGAAGAGGAAACCGTAGCAGTTTTCCCGAACCCAACAACGGATAAGATTACCATTTCTTCGTTTGAAACATTCGAAGACGCACGTATCGAACTGATTTCTTACACGGGTGCTTTCATTCAGGAAATCACGTCGGCAACAACTGACGTAGCACATTTATCCAATGGAAGATATATTGTGAAAGTTACAATGTCTGATGGTAGCTCTTACGCAACGACTTTTGTGAAGAAGTAGGAATAATAAAAACAATGAAACCGTGCATTTCGACTCCGCTCAATGCACGGTTTTTTATGGCTCAATGTGCGGTATTTTTATGATTCAACTACCGGCTCTTTTTATGCTCGAAAGTTTCGCTAGTGTGCGGCGTTACGCTCTTGAATAATTTCCATCTGGGTTCTACGGTTTCGTAGTGTCATTAAGTATTCGTTTACGAGTTTCCCTCCTCCTTCTGCAGCGGCTCTTTCTGCATAAAGGATAGCATTGTCCAATTCGCCCTGACCTTCGTTCGCTAATGCCAGATTAAACAGCACACGCGCCCTTTTTCGTCTCTTGTGATATTCTTCATCGTTGAGTAGCGTACGTTCCGCTAAATCCCAATTTCCCTGACGTAACATGTGTTTCGCGCGTTTAATCGCCGGAGTTCCTCTTGTATAATACTTTCGACCGACCCAAACCCAGTTCGGATAAATCATCGACCCAACGGCAAACCCAAGTTCGAATCCCAAGGCGCGGTAGAACTCTCGTCTGCGTTGCAGATCATTCATTAAGTCAATAATATTCGTTGATCCCGAAATGGGAATATTGTAACTTCTCGTCGCGGAATTGCGTTCGAAATTCTCCCCTGTGGCTACAACGTGAACGTTCATGAAAATGGTTCCGGTCAATCGATGGCGGGTTTGCCCCGTAGCATTTGCTAATATCGTACCTCCGATTGGAGAAACCGTTCTGATTTCGTTCAACTCCACAAAACCGTCGATACCTTGTTCGGCAGCGATGCTATCCAAAATTGCCCAATCCAAATTTCCACTTGAATCAAAATGCGAAGAATCAATTTCAAAGATTTCACCGCGCATGTCCCGTGAGTTTGTCAATGCACGTAGAACGCCATCCACAGCTCTTTCAGCAGCTGCAACATTTCCATTCAATTCAGCAGAATTCAAAATTGCCGCCAAGGGTTTCTGAGGACTGTTTACATCCGTTACGTTATTAATAACACCAATTACCTTAGTGTCTGAAGGAAGTGGAATGACAGCTGGTTCCTTTACCGTAATTCGATAAGAGTGCTTGCAACTGGAAAGTGCCAGGAACAAAGCCGACACGGCGAGTAGTAATAGAGTACGCATAAGCATAGTTTTTCGGTTGATTCTAAAAATACCAAAAGTTGTGCCATAGCCATAAAAAAAGACCGTGCTCAAATGATACACGGTCCTTTCATTTTCTAGTTATTATCTTTTAGCAACATCCTCCTCCATCATAGAAATACGTGGATTCTGAAATGAAGATGTCGTCGCGATTTAACGCCGCCAATGCTCCTGCTGTTTTATCACAAATTGCCAAAGGTTGGTTCTGCAATAAAGTATGACCTTTTTGATCGTCAAAGTACTCTTCGTCACCGAAGTAGATTCCGGTTTTCCCGGTAAACACGCAAGGTCCGTCCTCTTGAACCGGATCTTTGATCGCACACACCTCAACACTTTCCAGATAGATCATCTTGTCTGTGTCGTAGTGTTTTGGATCCAGAACGCGATATGGACGCTTTGCACGAACTTCAATCGTTCCAAATCCGGCATCAGTCAACATTTTGATGTATTCATTCAAGGGAAGTGATCCACTCAAACATAGCGCACGCAAACGTTCGTCATTTCGCAATGATTCCGGCATTGGATCTTCTGTAACAGGATCTGACAATACCAATCGACCGTGTGGTTTCAAAACGCGGTACATTTCAGCAATCGCCTTCTTCAAATCTTCTTTCTCGAAGATATTGAACAAACAGTTCTGCGCTGCAACGTCGATGGCATTGTCTTCAACAGGAAGATTCAAAGCATCACCCTTGCGCACATCAACAAACTCTGACTTAAACCACGGATTTGTTTTTTCCGCTGTTTTGAGGTTTTCTTTACACGCATCGATCATTTCATCTACCACATCAATTCCGATAACGCCACTTTTCTTACGGCTGAAATACGAGAATTGAAATACTTCCATTCCCCCTCCTACTCCGACGTAAAGAACAGTTGGTTCATTCACTAAATCGCGTGGATTTACCGTGCTTCCGCATCCATAATTCATTTCTAACATGATGCTCGGCATGTCCAATTCAGGCAACGCCCAAACAGGTGTCGTAGTACAGCACAGTCCTACGTCAGGTGTCAATGCTGCCTCCCGGTAAACATCGACCGTTGTATCTAGATATGATTTCATCTGAATTAAGTTGTTGTTCCGCCACAGCTTGAACCGGCACCTGCCGTACAGCCGTAACAATGTTGATTTACAATAATTGATCTCTCACGCAAATCCTGCGCATTGAAATCTCTTAGGTGTTGTCCCTGGGTTGCTACTTTCAAATCAAGCATTTGATTAAAATCGCAATCGTAAATGTGACCATCCCAGCCAATAGAAAGCGTAGTGCGACACATTACGTTCGCTGCTGCCATTGGATTGTACGCATTGACCAGTTTTTCCATGTACCCGTTGTAATTTCCACTTGCAACGAGGTATTGCAAATATCGACTAATTGGAATATTAGTGATGGCGAAAAGATCGTTGAATACTACGTCGTAACGCTCCTTCAATTTCGTATGGAAAGTTCCCGACAACTCCGATTGATCTGGAGGTAAGAATGCCCCTGAAGGATTGTAGACCAGATTTAAAATCAATCCGGAACCTTCTACACCATATCCAACAGCATTTAGCATCTGTAAGGCTCGGATACTCTGATCGAAAACTCCGTCTCCACGTTGTGCATCTGTTTTGGTAGAGCTAAAATATGGAAGTGAAGAAACTACCTCGATGTTGTGTTTCTTATAGAATTCCGGCAAATCGTTGTACTTCTTGTTTGCCACGATAATCGTGAGGTTACAACGCACAATGATATGCTTCCCTTTTGATGAAAGTTGCTCTACAAACCATCGAAAATCCGGATTCATTTCAGGAGCTCCTCCCGTCAAATCCACCGTAGTACAGTTTGATTTATCGATTGCATCCAAACACTCAAGCATCGTCTCACGGGTCATGATCTCTTTCCGATCTGGTCCTGCATCAACATGACAATGCTTACAAACCTGGTTGCACATCTTCCCCAAATTGATCTGGAAAATATCCAAATTCAATGGTTTCAAAGGGTACAAGCCTGAGTCTGATAATTTATCCTGAAATGGAGTTAAACCGGCTTCATGAAGCAATCTCAATTGTTTGTCTCTTTCTGACAATTCGTGATGTTGCGCCGCTAGCGATTTATGCGTAAGTACTTCCATTACATTGAAAGCTCTTTGTATTTATTCATCATTTGCACACCGTGAACTAATGATGCTCCTCCTCGGATGGCTCCTGCAACGTGTACAGCCTCCATCATCTGCTCTTCATCGTATCCTCTCTCCATGGAATCTTGCGTATAGGCATCAATACAATATGGACATTGAATGGCGTGTGCCACTGCCAAAGCGATTAACGACTTTTCTCTTTTCGTAAGTGCGCCGTCAGCGAACACGTTTCCGTAGTAATCGAAAAATTTCTTTCCTAGTTTAGGCTGGAAATCACTGATGTTTCCAAATTTCTTCAAATCTTCCGGATCGTAATATGTCTTCATTCTATTGTTCGTTTTATTAAAAGTGCGACTAATATACGAAGACGTAAATCAAGATGAGAACTTACAACTCACTCTAAAATTCTTTTCAGCGGATTTTTCCATCGGTAAATGCGATAGAATGCGTACAGCATGGCTGGTTGTAGCACTAGAAGCGGGATCAATAGTTCCCATCCGAAATTCGGTTCTGAATAATCGGTGAACAATGCACTTGTTTGAAAGACTTGCCAGGTATTCGTTAAAATCACCGCACCGAAGAAGTTGTTAGCGAAATGATATCCCATACCGAGTTCTAGACCGTCATCGAAATGAGCCAGCAATCCGAGGAACAAACCTGAAATGATGTAGTAGATCAGTGCGATATTACCGAGGGCATCCATTTCCGGATTTCCTGAGTGTATTAACCCAAATATGATGGCAACAGCTAAAACGGAAGCTCCAGCCTTACCAGTTGCTTTGGTTATTCCCTGGAATAGAAATCCACGGAAGAAAATGTCTTCCAATGCCGTTTGAATGGGTAATAAAGTAATTGACACTAATAACAGCGGCCAAAGTTTTGAAGGTGAGAAATCATAAACGATTGGAGCTCCTGATGATCTTGCCAACACCATAAAAACGATCTGGAAGGTCAACCACAATCCTGCGGCAAAGAAGAATCGTTTCCAATCGAACTTTTTACGAGAAGTAATGACCGATAAGACCGGACGCTTATGAATGAAATGAATACTTGCCAACAACCCCGTAAGAGCCAGTACGTATGGAAACAAATTGATAGCAAACTCCAGAGCAGACCACGAATGACGATCACCATCCGCAAAAATTTGCATTCCTTTCGCTGCAACGATTAATCCGATAAACAGGGAGCCAATGGTAATAATGACCGTCACGAGATATTTCTCCCAGGACGCATTTTTTTCTTCCGATCCTTTGGCAAAACTCATGTTAGTGGAACATGTCTTTCATTCGCTGAAAGAATCCTTTATCGTTGTGATCTGGTTTTGGTTGGAAGTTTTCGCTTTCACGAAGTTTCTCGAGCATTTCCTTCTCGTCTTTAGATACTTTTTTCGGTGTCCAAACGTTGATGTGAACGAACAAATCTCCCTGTCCGTATCCTTGCAAAACTGGTAGTCCCTTTCCTTTCAAGCGAAGTGTTTTCCCACTTTGCGTTCCAGCTTCCACCTTAATTTTGGCTTTTCCTGTCACGGTTGGAATTTCAATCGATGCTCCTAAAACAGCATCTACAAAATTGATATATGCCTCGTAATGTAAATGCTGACCATCACGGCGTAATTCTTCGTGTTCAATTTCCTCGATTACAACGATCAGATCTCCCGGGATTCCGTTGAAAGGTCCGGCATTTCCTTTTCCGGTAACGCTCAATTGGATTCCTTCTTCAACACCCGCTGGAATTTCAATTTCCACGACATCTTCCTCTCGTTTCAATCCTTGCTCATCAGCTCCAGCCGGACGTTTATCTATCGTTTTCCCGGCTCCCCGACATGTATTACAAGTGGTCTGTGTTTGCATTGCTCCAAGGAAGGTCTGCTGAACACGCGTAATGCGACCTGTTCCGTTACACGTAGGACAATCTTTGTAAGTAACACCGTCAACGTTGACCAATTTATTGACCTTGATCTTCTTGGTAACACCTTCTGCGACTTCCTGAAGCGTCAACTTCATTTTAACACGAAGGTTGGATCCTTTTATAACACGAGCGCCTCCACGCGGACCACCGAAACCGCCTCCGCCACCGAAAGCACTTCCGAAAATATCTCCGAATTGAGAGAAAATATCGTCCATGTTCATACCGCCACCGAAACCTCCGGCGCCGCCCATGCCTGCATGTCCGAACTGATCGTATCGTTGTTTCTTTTCAGGATTGCTTAGTACCTCGTAAGCTTCAGCAGCTTCCTTAAAATTCGCTTCGGCTTCGGCATCATCCGGATTTTTGTCAGGGTGATACTTCAAAGCCAACTTACGATAGGCTTTCTTTATCTCGGCATCTGAAGCGCTTTTCGAAACGCCCAATACTTCGTAATAATCTCTTTTGTCGCTCATACTATGTGTTACTCTCCTACTGCCACTTTTGCGTAGCGAATTACTTTATCGTTGAGGTAATATCCTTTTTCAACGGCGTCTACCACCTTTCCTTTCATCTTCTTCTTTGGAGCAGGGATTTTTGCAATTGCCTCGTGCAATTCCGGATCGAATGTTTCTCCAACTGCTGGCATTTCTTTCAATCCTTTTGATTGAAGAATCGACGCAAACTTGTTGAAAATCAGGCTAAACCCTTCTTTCACACTATCCATATCCTCTGCCTTTTCATTGTTGGCAATGGCACGTTCGAAATCATCCAATACCGGAAGTAAATCTTTCAATACTCCTGCATTCGCTGTACTGATCAAGTCAACTTTTTCCTTGTTGGTACGCTTACGATAGTTATCAAACTCGGCATGAATACGAAGGTATTTGTTGTTCAACTCGTTGTACTTATCCTCCATAGTAGGTTCCTTTGGAGCTTCCTGAGTTTCTTGAGTTTCCGCTGCAGTCTCCTCCGTTGTTTGATCCTGTACGTTCTCTTGTTCTTCGTTCTGTACGTTGTTTTCTTCTGTCATTATTGCTTTTTTCCGGTTTCGAAGATGGCAAAGATACTGCCAATAGCGAAAAACGGACAGGATGTCAGAAGATTTGTCATTTGATGTGAAAAGTTGGCATATTCCAGAGAGATTGGACCTCAATAGTCAGGCAAAACCAGATAGTGTCATAAAAAGGTATTCAACCGATAAAAAACTCTGGATGGTCATTCTTTTAGTATGGAATTGGAGTTCCGTCTAATTTGAAATAGAAAAACTCTCCTTTCTTCACCGCCTGGATAACTTCATCGTGTAAGATTTCAATTCGTTCGTATTCGGTATCCAGAATTACTTTTCCGTGATGGTCAATTAATCCGTGTAAGGATGAACTTTGCGTTGAGAACAAACCGTTTCCGTGCACTTTAATCTCTCCGAATGAATCCAGTGATTTTGCTCTTCCATTGGCATCAATGATGGTCCATCCGCGGCGCATTTTAACAGCTGCATGGGAATTACTAAATGGTGTTGCTTTACGGAATTTTTGTTCAAACAAATTCTCTGCTTCGGGCGTCAGGTAGACATATTTCTGCTCTTCCTTTAACAGTGTCAGAACGAATCCCGAATTACATCCTTTTACAGGTGAGCCATCAAACGAGTGCTTCCCATAACGTACTGAAAAGAAATAATTTCCCGGATAGTTGATGTAAATGACATCTTCCCCTAAATACTTGCAACGCTTGAAAGCCGTTCGTCCTACTTCTTCGTGATAACTCCAATCTCTATCGACGACCTTCCATCCACCTCTTGTTTCCAAAAGAAACCCGGACCTTCCTGCGCTAACTATACTTTTTATTCCTCCCGGTGGGGTTGTTGCTCCTTCTTTTATAGGCTTGGATATTCCCTTGTTCCCTAGATCGATGAGCATTCCGCTTACGAAAACATCCGGAGCGATGCCTTTCACCTTTGTTACTTTTGTACCGTCTGATTCATAGATAGTTACTTTATCTCCAACACAAACAGCAATCTGATTTGTCACAGAATCGATCAGTATTTTCTCTGATTCAAAAACGAAAAGCTCCTCTCCGCTATCATTGTAGATACGCGTATCAGATCCTTCTGCCAGAATCAAATCTCCGTACACTTCAATGCTTTTGTACAAACTTGGAGTAAGCGTATCTCCCTGATCATTGGTCAATCCGAAACGCGCCCCATCCCGAAACAGAACCAACTGATCAAAGAACACATCACGGGCTTTCGCATCTATTTCAGCCATCAGGTTCCCATCGGAATCAAATATATTCGACTTGCGCTTGATTCGGGATAAGAAATAGCGATCGTTTAATGCGCGGAATCGTTCTCCTTCAGAGGAAACTACCTCATGTTTACTGTTCAGCACCAACTCTTTCTTATTAGCCTGAACAATTGCGAATTCACCCATCGCCTTTTTGACACTGGTTATATTATGTCCCAATTGATTCGCCTTGCTGTCCAATATTCTTAAACCTTTTTGAGATTTTCGAACAATGAAGACGGTATCATTGAATTCTTTCATTCGCTCAATGGAATTGTAAACAGCAGGAATAAAGAGTGAGTCTTTGTTTGCTACGCCCCATTTTCCTTCTTTTTTGACAATTGCCGTGTGCTTGTAAAATCGATCTGCAAAATCGAAGGGTTCTGAAAATAACTCTCCTCCCGTTGGTGTCAGGAAGTTCCATTTAGCCTCCTTCAAAACAACGTGTGTGTATTCCATTTTTCGGTACTTCCAGGTACGATAACTCGGACTTTCAGGATTGTTTAGTTGGTGCGTACTTAACCTAATAGCCTCCCGATGATCATCGTCGTCCTGTTTCTCGTATTCGCCTGTTTCAGAAGTTGAAATGCGCAAATAAGTGTCGTTCTCCCGATCGAAGTGAAAAACCCGATGAATCTTGTTGTCTTGTGTGATGTACCCAAAGCCCTGACGGGAAGAAAAGCGCAAATATTCTCGTGTGAGCGCATCCGTTGTATCTACTTCGATGAAATCGCCCTGCATCATTCTTCCGGTATTCAAATCGATGGCATTGAAGATCTTCTTATCCTTGGCTCTTCCGCCCATGAATTCCATTTTTCGAGTCCCCATTGGGATGAGGCTAAATCCAGCAGAGGGAACAAATTTCGGAGTACTAAACCGTGGGTTAGCAAGCACGCTATCAGCGGCGTCCCTGATTCCCCATTTCTGAACAGAACCAATGTTGAATCCTTCTTCGTCAAACTTTGGCTCTTCTTCAAAAAACCAACCAATTGTCAATAGTCTTGGATCGTAACTTCCGCGACTATCACTTGCCAATTTATAGCGACTCACCGTATTGTTCAATGTGATTTTGTTCTCAATCGTATGGTCTGAATTGTAAAATATGATTTGTAAAGTTTCTCCGAACCACCCGCGGATTCGATCGTCGGAAATGGTGATTTTCTTGAATTTTGGAGAAACTATGGTTTGACCTGTTTTTGCCGAATACACACCGAACAAACCTGCGTTGGATTCTACGATATAAAGATTGCCTTGTTTTTGTACGGATTCGAACCGACACGGGACAACCTCACGCCCGGATTTGTCCAACAAGCCTACGCCACTCATTTGCGTAACGAAATATCCTTCTCTACCTGGGTTAATGAACAAATATTTCGCTGGAACCAGGACATTGCCCTTTCCGTCCATTATGCCTGACTTATCTTTGTCGGTGAAGATAAATCGATTGAATCCTGCATCTTTCACTTTGCCGTAAGGAACATCCATCAGCACCTTACCAAAGAGATCGGTGCGTACAGTTCGGTTTGGAACAGAATACTGGAAATAGTTTCCATCGTACTTGAAATCGGTTGTTTTCAGTGGCAATTCATAGGAATCGTTATTGACCAAAATGAGCTTGTGTGATGCGGCAGTTTTCAGCCTAACGTATTCATCCTGAAGGATTGCATAGCCTCCTTTGAGGTCGACTTCCGAACCATTTGGATCGTATAGGACTTCATCGCCATCGTAGTTAACAAAGGCGTACCCCAAACTTTGTTTGGAAATTTCAACAGTGCTATCCATGTCGATGACGCGTCCGGATGGAAAGTTTATCAGTTTTTTCTCACCTGATACAAAGTAATACGTCCAGTATTTATCAATGATGTTCCATCGTTGGCATGAATCAATTTGTGGCTCTGATTTAAGATTTATCAGTGCATTTGACTCTTCTCCAATTCCTCCGAACATCCCCCAGCCAAAAGATTGCATACGAATGTATTGTGGAGCAACAACTTCGTTTCCATCCGCATCAATAACTCCGTATTTACCATTCGAAGCAAAGTAAGCAAACCCTTGCTGATCAAAATTGCCGAGATCATAGTATTCCGCAGGCAGTTTTATCTGGGAAGTTCCTTTGATGACGACCCAGTCGCCGTTTCTAATTCCAATCAGGGGCGATTGCGACCAGCAAGTGAAAATGCTTGTAACAAGAAATAATGTTAAGAGTATTCGCACATTAAATCAATTGATTCATATACTTCATGATGTCCTTTGGAGATTTCAATTTCAATCCTGTTTTCTCCAGTGTGAATGTATGTTCAGATCCTTTGGATTTCCCTCGGGCGTCATCAAAGCCTGAGTTCGACATCGCTACAATTTCATTGTTTGGTAGAATTCCGATGAGCAAATTACGTTTGTCAGGATCGAATGAGAACATTTTATCTTCGGTAGAATTGTACATCACTACGAAGTTTTCGTCTGGAGAGATCAATCTTAGTGTAACTAAATCAGCATTCACTCCTTTCGGGTAATGGAATTTCGCGAACAAAGGCAGTGAGTTTTCACGCTTATTGATCACATCCCAGTTGTAGGTTCCAAAACCTGTAATTTCGATGCTACGAATCACCTTACCAGCAGCTACTCGCGCCTGGTATGCAATCAACTCATTTGCAGCTTCTTCCAGAACTTTCTCGTTCTCACGGCTATCAGCCATTGCCTGCTCCTCGGTATACGGAGTAACATTGTACGTTTTGGAAGCCTTTTTGTCCTTCACTTCCAATTGGTATGTTCCATCCGGGTTCTGCTTCGCAATACGCACTTTCGATGACGCTTGTCTGATCCAACCACGTTCCTTAGAACTTAGGTTCTTTGTGGCTTTCCATCCAAGAATGCTCTGATTCGCCAATTCGGGAAAACTGTGTGTATTCAGGTCCATTTCAAAAATGGTTCCTGATTCGTTTGAAGGTTGATCTGCCTGAGCAACATCTTCGTCCACTTTATCTCCGTTCTTAGTGGTTTTGTAGTCCCAATCTCCTGTTTTCTCGTCCAATTCATAGAAGTTATAACATGGCGTATCTTGCAACGATGCCAAATTAACCTCTACGGATTTTCCCGGAGCAACCTCTGCTGGTTTTCCTTTGTGGCTTGCTGAAATGGTAAACATTCCACCCGATTCGAAATCGTGGGCTACACCTGCAGAATCATATTTCATTGGAATTCCGGAAGCAATGATATCTCCGATGGAGTGAAATTCCTGCCATTCTACTTTTACATCTCCTTTGATTGGTTTTCCATTGGAATCAACGAACGAATTGGCTTCGAAAAGAATAGTACTTCCTGTTGGAGCAAAAATCGTATCAGCTTCTGTCGCACTGACGATATAAGTTTCTGCGCCTTCATCAAAACTCATCGGTTCAATGACGGTGGCAACTTCTTCTTTATCTTCTTGCTTTGATTTGTTTTCTTTCTGTGCAACTTCACTTGTAGTACACCCGAAAAGGATCAAACTTCCCAGGACGATGGAATAGTAAATTTTCATGGCTTGAATTTTAAGTCTTTACCTTATAATGTTAGGATTCCAAAAAGGTAACGATTGTTTGAGTAAAACCAACAATCACAATAACTTAATTTCCAGTGAATTCAAGGCTTTGGAGGAAACAAAAAATTATGCGCTCCTAAAATTTATGATGAAAACTTAGTTGCACCTGATTCTTACTCCAACCATTGGTTGTTTGTCGCATAATTCCCAGTTGTACCTTCATTCCTTTCTCGATTACATAACCAAAAGCGGAATAAAAACGATTGCGATCGAAGATTTCGACATCTACGCCGTTTCCTATATTTCGTTCTCCATTGATGAACAGTTCGTCGTATAGCGCGAGATAGAAAGTTCCCTTTTCCATGGCTTTTTTGTTCAGAGCAATGTTCATGAAGAAAATATAGCGATACCGTGTTCGGAAGTTTTGGTTCTCGACGAAACGCTGCTCATAACGAAATCGGTGGTTGGTATAAAATCGATCTCCGAACTTCACTGGAAATAAGGCTTCCTGATAAATGCGACTTTCACTAACCGTTGCATCGTCATCCCCAAAAGTTCCCGTGGTAATGTTTCCATATCCGAGGGTGAATTTCACATTCGCATTCGACGGACTATACGTTGCCCCAACACGCAATAACAATTGTTCCAAATCGCTTCCAAAATCCCAGTTTCGGAACTGAACGTCTCCCTGGAATCCCCAACGAGTATCCTTTTTAAACTCGTGATTGAAGAAGTACATATACCATGCTCCTAGCTGATCTCCATTAATTTGTGCCTGAGAATTTGTCGTGAACCCGACAATCGCCAGGACCATTAAAATGTGTTTGTAACGCATAAATTGATTAATTATCTAACTGGCCGTCTAAGGTAAGATGTAAATTCATTCCACGAACGGCATCGCCCGAAGCTACAATTTTACCATCTCCATCTACTAAAAATGCTTTCGGAATGGTGGATACGCTGTAGAGTTTTGAGACTACTCCGTCCTTGTCCCAACCATGATTTTTCCAAATTAATCCATCGGCGGCGATTGCATCTTTCCATCTGCTTTCATCCTGATCCAGTGAAACACTAATAATTTCGAATCCTTTACCATTCTTGAATTTGCGCTTGCGGTATTTTTCATACACCTGCACAACATTTGGGTTTTCTGCACGGCACGGTCGACACCACGATGCCCAGAAGTCGATCAAAACCATCTTGCCTTTCAATTTGGACAATTTGACCTTTTTCCCTTTAGGCGATTCCAGTTCAAAATCCGGTGCTTCCGCTCCTGTCAAAGGAGAACTATGCTTCATCCCGCTAAGGAAAAACAGCATAGGAATGAGCATGAATAATGACGATTTAAACATGAGTGCAAGTTACGAAAAAGGCTCGGATCACTCCGAGCCTTTCTTCTATATGATTTCTAGTTTTATCCTATTCTGCGAATATCCGCACCCAAATTATTGAGGCGAATATCGATGTCCTGATATCCACGATCAATTTGCTCGATGTTGTGGATGGTAGATTTCCCTTTGGCTGAAAGTGCCGCGATCAACAAGGAAACTCCCGCACGAATATCCGGTGATGTCATTTGGATTCCACGAAGCTGTGTTTTACGATCCATTCCGATTACGGTTGCTCTGTGTGGATCACACAAGATGATTTGCGCTCCCATATCGATCAATTTATCGACGAAGAATAAGCGCGATTCGAACATCTTTTGATGTACCAATACACTTCCTTTCGCCTGAATTGCTGTTACCAGGATGATAGACAACAAATCCGGTGTAAACCCTGGCCACGGTGCATCGGCAATGGTCATGATGGATCCATCGATGAAGGTTTCAATTTCATAAGATTTCTGCTTCGGAATGAACATGTCATCTCCCTTCTTCTCAATCTTGATTCCCAAACGACGGAAAATCGTAGGAATGATTCCCAAATTCTCCCAGGAAACATCCTTGATCGTGATTTCAGATCCAGTCATAGCTGCCAAACCGATAAACGAGCCAATCTCAATCATATCCGGAAGAATGCGGTGATAACAACCACCTAATTTCTTCACTCCTTTTATTGTCAACATGTTGGAACTAATACCGGAAATATTGGCTCCCATGCTGTTCAACATCTTACACAATTGCTGCAAATACGGCTCACATGCTGCATTATAAATGGTTGTTTCGCCATCTGCCAGAACAGCCGCCATGATGATATTCGCCGTACCCGTTACAGACGCTTCGTCCATATGGATGTACGTTCCTTTCAATTTCTTTCCTTCCACGGCGTAGAAGTGCTCACCGGCATCGTAGTTGAATTTCGCACCCAATTGCATCATTCCGGCAAAGTGTGTATCCAAACGGCGACGACCAATCTTGTCTCCACCTGGCTTCGGCAAATATCCGACTCCGAAACGAGCCAGCATCGGACCTACAATCATTACGGAACCACGTAGCGAACTTGCACGCTTTTTGAAATCTTCCGTTTGCATGTATTCCAGATTGATTTCCTTCGCCTGGAAGATGTAGGTTCCTTTTTCCACCTTTTCGATTTTCACTCCCATGGCTTGCAACAAACCAATCAGCTTGTTGACATCAACGATGTCGGGAATGTTCGAAATAGTTACTTTTTCTGGGGTAAGTAGTGGCGCACAAAGTACCTGTAACGCTTCGTTTTTGGCTCCTTGAGGAATTAATTCTCCCTTCAATGGTTTGCCTCCGTGAATTTCAAATGATGCCATTTAAATCGTTGATTATTGTTCTTCTGTGAAGCTAGTTAATGAACAGGGATATGCAGGTTCACGTAGTGAAAAGTTTTCAACTTGATGACGTTAGTGATGTGAGATGGTGGAAGGTTGTAGGGAGAAGGTTGAAGGTGGAAAGTTATAGAGGGGAAGGTTGAACTGCGGCTTCTCGACAAGCTCGAAGGCCTTCACTTTTGAAATCACATAGATTTGGGACTTCGAGCCTGTCGAGAAGCCCCATTTTTTTTACCTTTTAGCTTTCAACTTTTCACCAACAAAACATGTCCTATCGACGACGCTTCTGTTGCTTCTTCTTACGGTTGCTTGCACCGCGACGATTGGTGTTTTGTGGAGTGATTGTCTTCAGCATTTGCTTAGTAGTGATCAACTCATCAGGATTCTCAATTTTTAGAGTTCCCTGAGAAAGTTCGTTCAACTGTTCGGCAATTACATTGTTCTCAACAGCACTGTTGTTATGAGAAAGGAACTGGCGTTTCATGAAGTTCCCCATCTGCCCTGTTAAGTATGCTTTTTCCTCTTCCGATTCAATTTCTTTGGCAGATTCAAGGATCTTCTGAGTGTATTGCCCGTAGTGACCGTAACGAATTCGACTTTTCGGATATTCCATCGAGTCTGGCTTCTCGTCCAGCATTTCCTTCTTTGGAATTTCGTAAGGAGAATCCACATCCAGTTTGAAATCAGACATGATGAACAAGTGTGTCCAAAGCTTGTGACGGAAGTCGTCGACATCACGAAGATGCGGGTTTAATTGCCCCATAACTTCAATGATAGCCTGAGCCGCACGCTGGCGTTCTTCACGATCTTCGATATCCATCGCATGACGGATCATATTTTGAACATTACGTCCATATTCCGGGAGCAGAAGCTTCCCTCTGGTTGTGTTATACTGCATAATCTAATTTCCGCTGGCGCGAATTATGACGCCAAGCTACTAATTTTCGAGGTGCTTCGCAAGTCCGCTCTCGTATAGGTTACGTGCCTCTTCAACAAATCCGAAGTGCTCATCGTCTACCATCATCTTTCCTTTGGTAACGTGTCCGAGAAGTGTAAAGCTAATTCCAGAGCCCATCATGTACTCCAAAAATTCGTCTTCCTGATCTTCGTTCACTGTTACTACAACACGTCCTTGTCCTTCTCCAAATAGGAAGGCATCTTCTCGTACTTCTGAATCTGTAACGATGTCGAAACCAAGTCCGTTTGGCATTCCCATTTCTGTCAAGGCTACAAACAAACCTCCATCCGAGATATCGTGTGCTGCGTTGATATGTTGGTTCTGGATCAAGCCCTTCACTACCTGATGTAACGCATATTCTTCCTCTAAATTGAAATATGGAGCCGGAGTTTCTTTAATTCCGTGGTACGAAGCTACGTATTCCGATGATCCAATATCATTGTGAGACTGTCCAAGGATGAAAATCAAATCGCCTTTGTATTTGAAATCCAAGGTCATGATCTTCGACTTATCGTTTACCACACCGATCATACCGATCGTTGGTGTTGGGAATACCGGCACCTCTACTCCATCCGTTACCGTTTGATTGTAGAAAGAAACGTTTCCTCCTGTTACTGGCGTTTCAAACTTACGACAAGCATCAGACATTCCTTTGATCGCTCCAACAAACTGCCAGTATGATTCTGGGTTGTATGGGTTCCCAAAGTTCAAACAGTTCGTAATCGCGCTTGGTTCTCCACCCGCAACAGTAATGTTACGTGCTGCTTCGGATACCGCGATCATTGTTCCAACATGCGGATCGGCATTCACATAGCGTGAATTACAATCTACTGTCATTGCCAAAGCACGATCTGTTCCTTTGATGTTTACGATTCCTGCATCTGCCGGACGATTCGTTGCCATGTTTTTCGTTCCTACCATTGAGTCGTACTGTTCGTATACCCAACGCTTGGAAGCGATATTCGGATGTTGCAACAAGCTAAATGCTACTTCGCGTAGATCATCTGGTTGCTTTACATCGTCGATATTGAATTTCTTGTATTCTTCGTAATAAGCTGGCTCTGTATATTCTCTTTCGTATACTGGTGCTCCACCTCCAAGAACCAATGAATCTGCAGGAACATCTCCTACGATTTCACCATTCATGAAGTAACGAACCTGACCTCCTTCAGTCACCACACCGATTTCCTCAGCGTGCAGATCCCACTTATCAAAAATGTCTTTTACAACTTGTTCTTTTCCTTTGTGAACTACCACCAACATTCGCTCTTGCGATTCTGACAGCAAAATCTCGTAAGGAAGCATGTTTTCCTGACGCGTTGGAACTTTATCCAGGTGGATGTCCATTCCTACGTTCTCTCCGGCAGCACTCATCTCACAAGACGAACACGTAATCCCAGCCGCTCCCATGTCCTGCATTCCAACAACAGCATCTGTTTCTGCCAATTCCATTGTTGCTTCCAACAATAGTTTCTCCATAAATGGATCCCCTACCTGAACTGATGGAAGATCATCTGCTGAATCTTCTGTAATATCTTTTGATGCGAAAGCCGCACCTGCAATTCCGTCTTTACCAGTTGATGAACCAACAATGAATACCGGGTTTCCTGGTCCTGCCGAAGTAGCTGAAATCATTTTGGAAGGATCGATAATTCCAGCCGAGAATGCGTTCACCAATGGATTTGTATTGTATGAATCATCGAAGAAAACTTCTCCTCCAACGATTGGAATACCGAATGAGTTTCCGTAATCACCAATTCCTTTTACAACACCTTTCACCAACCATTTCGTACGATCGCGTTCGATGTTTCCGAAACGAAGTGAGTTCAACTGAGCAATTGGTCGTGCTCCCATCGTAAAGATGTCACGGTTAATTCCTCCAACTCCCGTTGCAGCTCCCTGGTATGGTTCCAAAGCACTTGGGTGGTTGTGCGATTCAATTTTGAACACACATCCAACTCCTTCGCCCAAATCAACCAATCCGGCGTTTTCCTCACCTGCTTTTACCAACATGTGCGGACCGTCTTTTGGCAATTGTTTCAACCAGAAAATGGAGTTTTTGTAAGAACAGTGTTCTGACCACATAACTGAGTAGACCGCCGTTTCAGTGAAATTTGGAGTACGCCCCAAAATTCCTTTGATCATTTCAAATTCGTCTTCTCGCAATCCTAATTCGACTGCCTGTTCTACTGTTGCAACTTGCTGTGTTGTACTTTCCATAAATTGTGAATGATGCTGCAAATTTAAGGATAATTACAGACGTGGAAGATGGAAAATTAATTCATTCTGAAACAGAAGAATCTTTAGTTGAACATACCAATGAATATGCATCGCTGGAAAGTGGTGATATTTTAGCCTTGCCTGAAAATATTGAAACTGGAGTTGATTTGGATTCACAGCCCTTTCCAACGGATAAGGAAATGAAAAATCAAGTGACGCAGAATTACATCAATTCACTCATCAAAACAGTCAACAAGGTTGTTTTAAGTCTTTAAAACAAAAAAAGGGCTGTCTTAAAAGACGGCCCCTTTCGCGTACAAACTATCAAATTATACACTTTTCTGCTTGCCTTCCGTTTTATTCAATTAAAGCAGTTTTGATGTAGGTTTCGTTATAAATGGTAGTTATACGAACTAAATATTTTCCTGATGCCAAATCTGTTGCATCGATTGATCCTGTCGTAATGTCAGTTGGAACGTTCAATATTCTTCCGGACATATCCATGAACTCAATTGCTTGCAATTCTCCATCAAACGTGATTTGGAACTGACCGTTAGATGGGTTCGGATATAGTTGGAGTGAAGTATTGTCCATTTCGTCCAGACTCACAACGCTTACAGTTTTACAATCTGAAGTGGCTACACATTGCCCCTCTGTAATTCTTACGGCGTAGTCTCCATTCTGAGCAGCAGTGTACGTTGCATTTGTCGCTCCCGGAATTTCAATCATATCACCAGCGCATTCCAACCACTGATACTGTACATTTGAAGCTAATGCTGTCAATACATTCCCGTTCAAATCAACGTTGGTATTCACATCATTGATCGTTAAGTTCAATGTGATTACCGAATCACAACCTGCAGCGTTGGTAAGCACATACGTTGCTGTATTGTTAGATGTTGAGTATGTATTTCCATCAATCCATGTGTAAGGCAAACATGAATTCACAATCTCTTCGCTTGCTGACGGAGTGAGAACTGTTAAATCCAGTGTCTTCACAAAATCACATCCCTGAGACGTTGTCAATGTATGCGTTGGACCAGTAATACTTGATGTGTATGTATTGCCATCGATCCATGTGTACGGACCACAAGAAACTACGGATTCAACCGCACTCTGACTGTAATACACGCTCAGATCCAATGTTACTACGGAATCACATCCAGCGGAATTTGTCAAGGTATGCGTTGCCGTATTATTCGATGCAGTATACGTATTGCCGTCTATCCATGTGTAGGCGTCACAAGCAACGATTACATCTGTTCCAGTTGTATGAGAATTGATGGTAAGATTCAAAATGTGAACGGAATCACACCCGTGTACCGTAGTGTAGTTTTCAGTATACACACCAGAAGTGGTATACGTTGTTCCATTCACTCCCCACGTGTAGCTTTCACAAGCATTAACATCATCAATTTGTTCGAAGCTGTTGTTGATTGTTAAGTTCAATGTAACAATAGAATCACAACCGGATGCATTCGTGAACAAGCTCAAGAATGTTCCTGATAAGGTATACGTGATTCCATTTGTTGGCCACGTGTAGCTATCACAAGCCACTGCCGTTTGAGAACTTCCATTCGAATGTCCAATCGTTAATTCCAGAGTGGCAATGGAGTCACATCCTTGTGTTGAAGTCAAAGTGTCGGTATACACCCCACTTGATGTGTACGTTGCTCCATTAAACGGCCAGGTATAGCTATCACAAGCTGAAACCGTCTCTGTTGCCGAATATGAACTATTGATGGTTAAATCGAGCTTCACGATGGAATCACAACCATTCTGATCTGTGAAATACAGCGTGAAAATCCCTGAGGAAGCATAGTAGATTCCATTTGCCGGCCAAACATATCCATTACACGTTGAAACATATTCCCAGTTCGTGCTCAGTTGTCCTACTGTTAAGTCGATAGTTAGAATGCTGTCACACCCCGTTGCGTTTGGAATGGTATCCTGATAGATTCCACTAGTTGTCCATGTGTAATTTCCACTTGGGGAAGTATACGATTGACAAGCCGTTTCCGTGATATGCGCAAAGGTGTTTGTTGTGCTAACATTTCCATCCAGACGGAAGGCAATGTTGAATGCCCATGCACCTGTAACCGAATATGGATTAGGCAATGTAGGGTACGAAGACGTAGTATTGAAGTATGAGAATCCACCAGCAAATCCGGTAAAGCCCTGATGTACGGGTACATTGGTTGTCTTCAAATAAATATGACCAGAAGTTGTATGGGAAATAACACCAACATGATACGGTGTATTTGCCTGCATAATAACTCCTGGCAGGTGATTTTGACCCACTAATTCATCGATACCTCCAGTTACCTGTAAAGGATCTGTTTGATAAATCAATTGATTTCCTTCATAAAGTCCGAGAACGATAGTACCAGAATTTGAACTGGCATCTACTTCCACTCCCATAAAAGTGACATCTGCCTTGTTGCATCCAAGACTCTCCACTTCAGTAGCAGCGAAGGTACTGCTTGAAGGAAGTCCGATTGACCCATTGAAGGATGTTGGGTCTACGGATAAAATTTCAGTTTGTGCAAAGGAGAAGCCACTGACGATTAAAGCTAACAGCAGCGTGAAGGCGCTGTTAATTGACTGAGGTTGTAACATCTTTTTCATAAGAGGATTATTTTATTTGCTCACAAGTTCCTTATATCAAGGCGTTTGACCCCATTCTAACTTTCGTTGTGCTTACCTGAATTTCCCAACGTTGCAATAGTTCTTATGAACGATTTCACTGCGAAAACGGGGTTCTATAAATGCAAAAAGCGCCGCTGAGACTTCTCTCAACGGCGCTATCACTTAACGGCTATCAGCTTACTCTATTAAAACATCTAAAACCACTATATCACTATTCTCTAATTGAACCGTTAAAATGTATTTTCCTTTCGCAACATCCATTGCTTTTACTCGCTTACTCACAGGGTCTGCATCCAATGCTATTGCTCTTCCTGTCAGATCATACAACTCAACTGAAACCCAATCTCCATTGATTTTAAATTGCCCGTTTGATGGGTTCGGAGAAAGCGTTACCAAAGATCTTGCATCTTCTGTGATTCCCGCTGATCCAATAAGCATCGCATTGGAAGTTTCAGTACATATTGACTGCGTTACTTCGACTACATACGCTCCATTTTGAGTCGCAGTGAAAGATTGTCCGGTAGCGCCAGGAATAATCTGCAATCCGTTCACGTCTTCGTACCATTGGTACTGTGCGTTTGGTTGATTACTTGTCAATGTCAATCCATTTACAGAAACTGAATTGTCAATCGGTGCGATTGTCAAATCCAAAGTCACAATGGAATCACAACCTGCTGCATTCGTCAATGTATGTGTTGCTGTGTTGTTCGAACTTGTGTACGTATTTCCATCGATCCATGTGTACGATCCACACGCAGTTACCGTTTGCGTACCAGATGTTGGCTCCAGAATAGTCAAATTCAAGTAAGTAATCTGATCGCATCCATGGCTGTTTGTATGCGTTACACTAGGCGGTGTTCCTGTTGGAGTTTGTAGGTACGTCACTCCATTGATCCATGTGTAAGGTCCGCAAGAAGTCACTGTTTCTGTAGCGTCCTGAGTTGATTGGAAGTAAAGATCCAAAGTCACAATGGAATCACATCCATTCACCGTTTGGTACGTCATCGTTGCTGTATTGTTGTTCGATGTATACGTCACGCCATTCACCCAAGTGTAAGAATTTGCACACGTAAAGATTACATCTTCTGATTGAACAGGCTCAGTGATTACCAAATCCAAAGTTACAAGCGTATCACACCCTGTAGAATTCGAGATATACCCTGTGTACGATCCACTATTCGTATATACGTTCCCGTTTACAGGCCATGTGTATGATCCACAAGCCGTCTCGCTTTGAGAAATGGTTGCTTCAGGATGTACCGTTAAATTCAACTGGTAGTAATCAGGACACGGTTGACCGTCTACGTGCTTGAAAACATTGTATGTTCCTGAGGTAGTATATGTCTCTCCAGACTCTTCCCAGTAGAAAGAACCACAAGCTTGTTCGCTCACAACATCAAACACCGGGTAACCGATATCCAAATCCAGTGTTACTACAGAATCACATCCAAGTACATTTTGGTACGTCTCTGTGTAGACTCCTGAAGTAGTATACGTTTGTCCGTTCACTGGCCACGTGTAGATTTCACAAGCAGATACATGAGAAATGCTATTCGATCCGTTGTGTATAACCAAATCAAGGACCCGAACAGAATCACATCCGTTGGCTCCTACGTACTGCGTGTAATATGTACCACTCGTGGTATACGTTTGGTTGTTTTCTGCCCAGGTATAATCCGAACAAACATCAATATGCTCTGTTTCGTAAACAGGCTCGTTAATAGACACGTGAAGTGTAAGGATACTATCACATCCTGCAGCATTTGGAATTACATCTGTATATGTACCGTTTGAAGTATACGTTGCCGTTCCTGATGGAGCATTGTACTCACCGCAAGAGTTAACAATAAGTGTTGCATCTGTGTGCGTAGAAGTTGAAGTTCCCTGAATACGGAAACCAAGGTTAAAGTCGTGAGTTGCCACACCATTCAATGAAGATGGAAGCACTGGGAAAGTTGAATTCATGTCAATAGAAGTCGCCAATCCGTTGTAATCAAGCGATCCAAGATGTGTTGGGTTATCCGTAATCTTGAAATAAACCGGATCCGGGCTGGAGTACATTACTCCTAAAGTATATACGCTCGAAGCATGCATTTCTAATGTCGACATCGGGTTGAATCCAACCAATTCGTCAACTCCACCTTGAATTGTCAGGAAGCTTGAGTGCGTAAGCAAGTTCCCATTCTCGTAGATGGCTAATAGCAACTGACCAGAACCGGAGCTGGCATCGATTTCAATTCCGATAAAATCAACTTCCACTTTCTCACACATCAACTCAGTGATGTCATTTGTGATCAAATGTCCTACCCCGGGATCGAAAACTCCGTTGAAAGATTGATTATCGATTTCTAAAATGGGATCTCCCGTTGGAGTTCCGTTGGCAAAGACAAAACTGCCCATGCATGATAGGAATAGCACAATCATTGTGACAATTCCGATTCGTAGACCTGTAGTTTTCATTGTAATTTTTTAAGAGGTTCACTTCAAAGAGAATCAAATCTACTCCTATATCGATGTGAGAACTTTCCAAGGTGGCGATACCATTTCCCAACGATGAAAATGCATCAATAAATAGTTCTTCCCCCAACTGATGAACATCCTTGAAACCCAAAAAATGATTACCTTCGCGAAGCCTAAAAATTTTAGAACAGAAATACATTTCAAATAATATGAGTTACGATATTATAGTAGTTGGAAGTGGTCCCGGAGGTTACGTAGCTGCCATCCGTGCGTCACAACTAGGGCTTAAAACAGCCATCATTGAACGTGAAAATCTTGGAGGAATTTGTTTGAACTGGGGATGTATCCCAACGAAAGCGCTTTTGAAAAGTGCCAACGTATTCGAATACATCAACCACGCTTCTGATTATGGAATCAGCGTGAAAGATGGTAAGGCTGATTTCGGTGCTATGGTGAAACGTAGCCGTGATGTTGCCGGAGGAATGAGCAAAGGAGTTCAGTTCTTGATGAAGAAGAACAAGATCGATGTGATCATGGGAACTGGTATCATCAAAGCTGGAAAGAAAGTTGAAGTAACAGACGATAAAGGAAAGAAAACTGAATACGCTGCTGATAAAGGTGTAATCATCGCAACAGGAGCTCGTTCACGCCAATTGCCAAACTTGCCACAGGATGGTAAGAAAGTAATCGGATACCGTGAGGCATTGACATTGGACAAACAACCGAAGAAAATGGTTGTTGTTGGTTCAGGTGCTATCGGAGTTGAGTTCGCTTACTTCTACAATGCTATCGGAACTGAAGTAACGATTGTTGAGTACTTGCCGAACATTGTTCCGGTTGAAGATCAGGACGTATCGAAAGAATTGGCGAAGAACTTCAAGAAATCAGGGATCAAGGTAATGACAGATTCTTCTGTAGAGTCAGTTGATACCAAAGGAACCGGATGTAAAGTTACAGTGAAGACAAAGAAAGGAGAAGAAGTGATCGATTGTGATGTAGTTCTTTCTGCTGTTGGAATTGAAGCGAACATCGAAAACATCGGATTGGAAGATGTAGGAATTGTTACAGATCGCGGTCGTATTTTGGTGAACGATTTCTATCAAACAAATATCCCTGGATACTACGCAATTGGAGACGTACTTCCGAACGCTGCATTGGCACACGTTGCTTCTGCCGAAGGAATTATCTGTGTTGAGAAAATTGCAGGACAGAATCCAGAGCCGTTGGATTACAACAACATCCCTGGATGTACATACTGTTCTCCGGAAGTTGCTTCTGTTGGTATGACTGAAGCTGCTGCGAAGGAAGCAGGATACGACGTGAAAATTGGTAAATTCCCATTCTCAGCTTCTGGTAAAGCAAGTGCTGCCGGAGCGAAAGAAGGATTTGTGAAATTGGTATTCGATGCAAAATACGGTGAGTTGCTAGGAGGTCACATGATCGGAGCTAACGTTACTGAAATGATCGCTGAAATCGTTGCCATCCGCAAACTGGAAGTTACAGGACACGAATTGATTAAAACAGTGCACCCTCACCCGACAATGTCAGAAGCGGTGATGGAAGCTGCAGCTGCTGCTTACGACGAAGTGATTCACTTGTAAGAGCAACACGAATAAGATTCAAACCCTGGTCTCATTGAGGTCAGGGTTTTTTAGTACCTTCAAATACCATGAAGATCATAATCGTTCTTATTGCATTAGTCGTTACAGGTTCCATCTTGTACGCGTATAACCTGATGACCGAGGACAAAGTACTGGGATGCGCAGTTGTTGCTGATGATGATTTGGTAAAAAGGGACTCCATCACGTCGGATACCGTTTCTGATCCTAATAACATTACCACTTTAAGCTTGTACCACGACACTCTTTTCTTAAGACGCGAAGTCGACACTCTGGAAAGTGGCTGGGTAGATTACAACTACGTGTACATTGAAAAAGATCGAACCAGTAAATTTTATTCCTGGTTGACATCTTTCCAATTCCATGAATTCAATATTCGCTCACTAGAAAGTTATGGAATCACAGGAGTAACCAGTTCTGCCGATTTCAATGAAAATACTCAATCTGGACTTCCGAAAAACTGGATTCCATTGTACCAACTAAACGGAGAGTATTACATCTACAAACCATCTGACTTCGGTAATGCGGGAAGAAGAATTCTTACAGATAGTCTTTTTATCAAATGGTATATGGATGGTCCCATGCCATTCAAAATAATTTCACAACAGCAAAATGCCGATACCCACAAGTTTGATCTAGAAGTATATGACGACACTGTAGAAAAGCTAAGAATCCACCTGATCGATAAGAAAAGGCAAATCTATTGGTTTGAGAATCCCGACGAGGAAAAGCCATCACGCAAGCGGCTTTATATTCCTGCTGAACGCGCTTATGAATACGAGCTTATCGTAAATACGGGAAACTATAAGGCTCGTGAGGTGATGTTCGATGGTATGGTCATGAGAAAAGCTCCGGTGAACGCTCCGAAACAATGAAAATCTCCATCCTCCTCCCCTTTCGGAATGCTGCACCGTGGATTGAAGAAACAGTTCAGTCTATTCTGAATCAATCGTATGAATACTGGGAATTGATTGCAGTGAATGATCATTCCACGGATGAAACAGCAAGGTTGATTGAAGAATTTGAAGATTCGAGGATTCAAATAATCATGAATTCTGGAGAAGGGATAATTCCGGCACTTCAGACAGGACTGAATGCAGCTACGGGAGACTTCATTTCACGAATGGATGCTGATGACATCATGCCTTCAAACAAATTAGAAGCATTATTGAGTGCTACGGAAAAAGGAAGATGCATTGCAACAGGGAAAGTTCAATACTTCTCGGACTTTGTGGTCTCTGAGGGATACAAAAAATACGAGCACTGGCTGAACGAACGTGTGGATCAGAAAGACCATTATGATCACGTTTATCGGGAATGTGTAATTGCTTCGCCGAATTGGTTAGCCCCCACCAAATATTTGCGAGAAGATCGCATTTTCGAACAATTGCAATATCCCGAAGATTACGACATGACTTTTCTTTGGAAGAAGCACAGATATAAAATTAGTACGGTGGATGTCATTACACACTTCTGGCGTGAGCATCCAGAACGAACTTCGCGTAATTCTGATGTATACGATCAAGCTTCGTTTTTCAAACTTAAGCTGGATTGGCTCCGGAAGACAGAGAAAGGAAAAACGCTGGGAGTTTTCGGAGCAGGTCCCAAAGGCAAACTCGTTGTTGAGCAATTGAAAGAGCACTACGATATTCATTGGTTCGACCATGAATTTGAAAAATACGCTGCTCCTGTGAATGGAATTAAAATTGAAGATCCAGCAGAATGTCGATGCGACTTATTGCTATTGGCGATCTACCCGGAAAGCAAAACGCGCCTCGAGAATCTCGTGACGCGTTTGGGATATAATTTCGGTAAAACCGTTTGGTACGTTTGATCTATTTCGATCCGATTCCGACTTTAATTCCAGCATTCAACACATAACGTGCTCCAGATCGATTTTCTTCTCTCCATCGGTACTCCCAGTTACTTCCATTGAAGAAATTCTCTGCGTAGTAATCTCTGCTGGAGTAATTTCCAATTCCCATTCCGAAATAGAAATCCAAAGAAAATGTTTCAGACAACCACGACTGATATCCAAAATTGAAGAAGAAATTAGCCATCGTTTCATTTCCGCGCTGCACGCCTTCTACAAATCCTGAGTAATCCTGAACTGAGTGGGTGTACATTTTGTATCGGAACTCCGGCGAAACATAAAAGCGGTTCAACGCTTCTGTTTCATCCAACGGGTAATAGCGATATGCTGCTCCAAGAACAACTCCCATTCCGCTCGTTTCACCAACACTTGGTTCAAACGAATTACCAATATGTCCAGGGATTCCGAAGGAAATCTTAGAGATTGTAGGTCCTAATTCCACATCGAAACTTCCTTTAGCTGTTAATTGACGTTCGTATCCGAATAAAATTTCACCGTCAAATAAACTCAATGGAGCAAATTTCACGACTTGAATATTTTCGTTCTTTTTGATTTCACGTTGTGTCCGTACACGTGTTTTAGATCGATCAATTACAATGATCTCGTCCTGAGCGAAAATCGATGAAGTAATTAATAAAGCGGATAGGCAAGCAAATAATTTCATAGTGTTTGAATGTTTACGACCTTGACGTCTTCCTGTTCAAAATGGTTGGATAAATGTAGTGATTTAACGTTTATGTTGTTGGTGGTTGAAAGTTATAGGTGGAAGGTTGTAGGTTGAAAGTTGGTGGTTTAAAGTTATAGTTTGAAGGTATATAGCCACGCCTTCCACCTTCTACTTTCTCCCTTCTACCAATTACCAACTCCTCTACTTCACCAAAATCAACTCTTCTTGCTCAAACTTCGATTTCTCGAAATGAAAGTCAATTCGTCCAAGGTTAATTCCTCCCCAACCTACTTGATTGATTAGAACCGTTTTTCCGTCGGCATTCGTTTCCTCTACAGGTTTCTCCAGGAATGTATGCGTATGCCCACCGATGATGAGATGGATATCTTTGGTTTGGCGCGCCAGATTCACATCCGACATGCGCTCTTTATCTTCATACGCATATCCTAGATGCGAAAGACAAATTATTAGGTCACAGCCAGCTTCTTTCAACTTTGCTGCGCAATCTGTTGCTGTCTCTACAGGATTGAGATATTCCGTTTCACCGTATTTGTTGTCAGGAACAAGTCCGTCTAATTCTACTCCCACACCAAAAATTCCGACTTTGTATTTTCCCTTCTCGAAAATGGTGTACGGTTCTGTAAGTCCGTCTAACTCTGTATTGGCAAAGTCGTAATTCGAGCAAAGGAAAGGAAACTCAGCGTGTTCTTTGGCACTTTTGAATCCATCTATTCCACCGTCAAAATCGTGATTTCCCATGGTAGCGGCATCGTACCCCAATTTGGTCATCAACTTCATCTCCAGCACACCGCCAAACATGTTGAAATATGGTGTTCCCTGAAAAATATCGCCTGCATCCAACAGCAATACATTTTCTTCTTCCGAGCGGATCTTCTGAATCATTTCGAAACGACGAGATACACCTCCTTGCCCAGGGAATTTGGCATGATTCTCAGGGAATGGATCAATATTCGAATGCGTATCGTTGGTATGAAGAATGGTGATCTTATTGCTTTTTGAAGCCTTCGATCCAAGAGCGTCCTGAGCAAACAATGAAGGAGCAATCATGGTTCCTCCTGAGATCAATGCTGTATTTCGTAAAAAATCTCTTCTGTTCATCACAACTGAATTCGTGGTTCGTTATCAAAATCTAGCGTATCCTGAAAAGTCGCTTCGTTCAACATCGCATCGCGCATCAATCCGCTTCCGTAATACATACTTACCTTCTTCTGGAAGAAATTCATTTTGTCACCACCGTTCATAAGATAATCCGATGTGATGACCCAAAAGGTTTCAGCAGGTTCTTGCAAGCCGGAAATGATCAAGGAGTCCTGGTACAAAATTGCATTTGCCAGAGGTTCTCCTCCTTTTTTAACCAAATAATCAGCAATGTCAACGCAGGCTTCCCATGGCATTTCAACCCATACAACCTCGTTATCGAACGGCATAAGCTTGTAAATATCACCTACCGTTACATCTCCTGAGTTGATCGGACTTCTCAAGCCTCCCACATTCAACAAACACATGATGCGTTCATGTGGAATCGAATCAAGAATATGCATTCTGAGTTCGTGTTGTAAAATTGCATCTGCTGACCAATTGTTCAATGCTGCATTGGGACGCCCTTTCGTGAAATCGTTTGGAGCGAACGCAATTACTTCATCCATCGTAGCAGACAACTCAGTTTGATACGGAGCAATCATGGAATCAATGGACGCGTTTGTTTGAATCTCGTCATCGATATTAACCGAATTGCTTTCAGCAGATAGGTTATAAACATCAGAGCAGGCCCATAAGCCTGCTCCGAGTATTAATGCTATGACAACATTGCGAATCATTCAATGATCATTTTGCGCTGTGCATCACCCAATGGCGTCACAACTCTTACAATGTAGCTTCCTGGTTCAAAATCGTCGGTATTGAAGATAACTACATCATCATTTGCATCTGTATTAGATGTTACAACACGACCTTGCATGTCGATTACGTCGTAACTACTAATAGTTGTTCCATTTACCTGAACGTACACTTTTTCGTTTGCAGGAACTGGATAAACAACCAGGCTGTTCTGAATTTGATCAGCTACGCTAAGGTTACAGTTTGTTGCGTCATATGCGAAAGCATCGAAATCAACGAAACATGCGAAAGCAACTGAATCAATATATGGGTTACGGTTACCCTGCTGGTTGTAGATAAACTCGTGACGTGCAATCTCACGGTTGTCTGGTAAATCGTTGAAGTGCCATTCTTTCAACAAATCCTGATCCTGATCGTCAGCGCTAGCAACTCCTGTCAATTCGAATCCGTAACAAGTTACCATGTAGAAGATTGCGCGTGCTGCGTTTCCTTTGTGGCTGTCTCTTGGTTCGTATACCAATTGTGCCCCACTGTATCCTGTAGCACCCTCAAGGTAAGAATCTACAACAGTACCATCGATTTCTCCCAATGGCAAGTTACTTCTTGGTGAATTCGCCTCTGCAAGGTTCGCAGGGTATAGGTTGTGTTGATCGTTGTACTCTGGCTCCTCTGGGTTATCCGCTGGGAATGTTGGCATCCAAGAGTGAGCAAAAGTGTGCTCGCGGCTGTATCCCGTTGCTGTCCAATCGAATGGATCGTCGAATACGAAACGCTCTCCAGAGTAAACACATTCAACGAATGACTGTCCACCTGTTGTATCGCGAACTTCAAACTGATCCATCATTGTCAACTTGTACAAGAAGTACGTTACTTCGTTGTGCGGGTTGATCAATGTCTGCAAATCTGTATGCAATGTTGGTGAAGCAGCTGTGATACTTCCGTAGTAATTTCCGATGTTTTCTCCTCCACTCATTACGTTTGCCGTAGCTGGAGAAGCAGTCTGGTAGTTCTCAAATCCTGATGAACCGTTGAACGCATACACTGCGAAGTAGTAATCCTGGTTTGCGATAACTCCACGTGGTGTAAACGTTGTTCCTGCACCAGCGTAAGCAACTTTCGCATCTCCTACAACATCTCCACGCAAGTATGTGTTACCATCTTGTGGAACTCCTGTAATTGGACTTCCTGTTTTCCAAAGAACAAGGTAATTTGTTGCTCCGGTTCCAGCTGCGTATGTTCCGTTCAACGTGTACGCTTCAATTGTTGGGAATGTCAATCCTGTTGGGTTAGACGTTGGCTCAGTTGCCAGGTTATCCGTTCCAACTCCTTCAAAGTTGATGATGTATGGATTCTCATCCGCATCGTTTGAAGCAATCTCCAAAGTAGCAAAGTGCGAACCTGTGTTTGAAGGTGTGTAGTTGATAGTGAATGTTTGAGAAGACCCACCTGCAATTGTTGGCGTTCCGATGTTTGAACTGAAGTCTCCAGCATCTGGTCCTGTAAAAGTAGCTCCGGAAACGATCAAATCCTGTGTTCCTGAGTTTTCGATCTCCACTGAAAGTGAAGCAGTGTTTCCGATGAAGTAATCAGATGTGTGAAGAACTGTAGATCCGTCCAACAATACGTTGATTTCATACAAAGGCGCTACGTAAGCAACGATATCATTTGTAGATCGTGGTACGATTTGGTAATTCGCGTTGAACTGTCCCAATGGACCCGTAATTGTTACCGGACCTGTTGGGATTGCTGTACCAACAAGGTTTGTTCCACTGTTTACACGAACGTCCAACTGATTCTGACCGTCAGTAATCTGGTAAGTTGTGTTTCCTGAAAAGTTTCCAGACTGAACAAATGTTACGTTCTCAATCTCAACCAACTGAGACTCTAATGATTCTCCCGCTGATGTAATTGGAATCTGCAAAGGAGTTGGTGGAACGATTGCCTGATTGTGTACTGTTACACTCTGTACAATGGAAACCTCCAACAATCCTGAGAACTCGATAAGTGGTCCTGTAACTGTAATTGAGTCACCTTCATTCACACTTGTGATTGGTCCTCCGTAACATGCCAATCCTGCTGTACCATCCTGGACGTAACGAATTGGTCCTAATTCTCCACCGTTCGTTGCAATTCCTGAAATCGTAACTGTGGATCCGATACCGAATGTACGTGCATCGGCAATATTCTGCTGCGCGAACGAGAAGAAGCTTCCCGCAAGCACTGCAATGATTAATCCTATTTTTCTCATACTCTTATGTTTGTTTCTAAGCTCAATTAAAATTCAAATCCAAGGGATACGTTGAAACGAATTCCCTGTCCGAAGAATACAGATGCAGACTGTGCATTAAAGTTGTCTTCCGTTTCATCGAAGTTGCTGTTATTTCTTCCGTCAAGAATGTATTTTGTATTCAACAAGTTGATCACATTCGCTCGGAAGCTTAATGTATTATCACCAATTGGCATGCGGTAACCTGCGTGCAAACTCATGATTCCGTAATCAGGCATTTGCCATGAATCTTGTCCTGCAGTGGATCCTGATAATGAAATCGGATCGAAATCCGTGAAGTAGCGATCGAAATATGTGTATTTCAATTTCAAATATCCTCCTTTTATCGGAGCCCAACGAACAGAGGCTGCAAAAGTTGATTGTGCTGCATCTCCAACGTGTACACCACGCGCATCGAACGTAATCGTATCTCCATACACTACGATATCTTCCGCTGAGTTCCAGATCCAATCTCCGATACTTGCCATACCTTCAATCATTACTGTCTTATGTACTTTGTAAGCAGCATCTACCTCGATTCCCATGTGACGTGCATCCATTCCTGGAATGTTTACTACAATCACTTCCAATGGATCTAGTGGATCCTGAACAGACAATCCAAATGGAAGCGGACGGTTAGTCCATGTCGTGTAATAACCATTCACGTTCACACTCAATTTCTTCGAACGGAATCCATATCCGAATTCGAACGCCAGAATATTTTCGTTTACTAGTGTATCAAACACACGGTTGTTTTGGTTGTCGATAACGTTATTGAACATCGGTGTTCTCGACAAGTATCCAACATTTACGAAAACGTTCTGCTTCTCGGTAACGTTGTAGTTCGCACCAGTTTTGAAGGTAAATCCTGTTTTGTTTACCCAATCCGTTTGATGATCACGAAGACCTGAAGAGTTTCGATCGTACGTTTGACCATTGTGTGTAACTACGTCGTCATAACCAATTTCCAAAATCGTATCGGCAAGAACCAACTGCTTCCCGCGGAAGTAATCAATTCCTTTGTAGAAGTTCGCAACTACGGAAGCATTTACGAATGCCGTCCAAACACCTTTGGAGTATTCCATTTGTCCGAAGGCGCCCCCCCATTGTACCAATCCGTCACGGTGGTTGTGCCAAGGCTGACGACCAATTTTGTCTCCAACCATTTTCATGTCAGACTCTGCGTTCTGATTCTGTCCGTTTACGAAGTAATCACCTCCTAATAGGTCCAACACCTCATTGTAGTGTTCTCCTTTGTAGTATCGGTAATCCAAACCTCCAGCGAAAGATAAGTGTGGAGAGTACTCGTAATCAAACTGAGACAATCCTCCTAACCAGAAGTGGTTGTTTACAGAAGCTGATAAAATCTGAGATGATTTCAACAACTCAGGATCGTAGAACACATCAATAGTTGGGAACGTTTGCCCTCCGAAAGTTGTGAACTGGTTGTTTAGAACCATCTGATCCCAATCGATCAATCCTTCTTCGTCTACGATGATAGAAGAACTTGAGTTGAAGTAACGTTGTCCTCCACCACGTCCGATGGAAGTATAAACCATATTGGAAATCGACAATTTGTCGTTAACCTTCCAGAAGTCCTTCAAAGTAATCTGCGGTTTGTGGTAATAATTACGACGCTCATTGAAAAGCTGACGCTTACCATCAATTGTTCTGTATCCGTAATGCTCATTGAATTGGACTCCACGGTTTTCAGCTCCCGTTGTATCCACATAATTCGTCATGTATTGTTGTACAGAGTTCTCGTCCAAACCTTGCGATTGCAATCCTTGAATGTATGCATTGTAATCTCCGTCGCTACGGTAACGTGTGATGATGTTATACAATTCATCACTTCCTTCGAACATAGCTCTACCGTACTCAGCATCCCAGTAAGAAATTCCTTGCTGGTACGAACGTTGTCCGTGTTGCTGTGGAGCTCCGAATCCGCTTAATGAGATTACGTGCTTGTCTAATTTCTTTTGAACTTTCAGGTAATAGAATCCACCTTGTGTAGTCAATCCATTTACCCATCCTTGTCCTTGCTTGTATGAACCTGAGAACAAAACTCCCCATCCATTATTCAAGGTTCCGGATTTATACGAAACTGAAGTTCTTAGGAAGTTTCCAGTTCCATACTCCTGACGTGCGGTGATTTCTCTTTTACCACCCGTGTTCTTTGTCAGGATATTCATGGTACCTCCAACGGATGGCATGGCTAATTTTGTAGCACCCAATCCACGTTGTACCTGAATTTGAGATGTAATGTTGTCCAAACCGAACCAGTTTGACCAGTACACCCATCCATTTTCCATATCGTTTACAGGAACACCATCGATCATCACCCCAACGTTACGCTGGTTGAATCCTCGGATAGTAATTCGAGCATCTCCGTCACCACCACCCTGCTCGGTAGCGTGAACCCCTGGAGTTGAGTTCAAAATCATCGGTAAATCCTGCGATCCAAGTTCTTCACGAATAGATTTTGCATCCAATGTTGTTTTCGCAACTGGAGTTTTGCGATCCTCGGCGATGTTACCGATTACTTTTACCTCGTCAAGTTCCTGGCTTCCTCCGATAAGTACATCATTGGTTACTTCTGGCTGATTGATTTCTACTGAAATATTCAGTGTATCGAATCCGCGCATTGTTACAGTTCCCTCATAAGTTCCGTAAGGCATATCGGCGATGGTATAGTTTCCATCGTAATCCGTAATTGCACGAAACTCAGTAGAGAAAACAACCTTCGCTCCTACGACTGGTTGCTTTGACACATTGTCTGTTATGGTTCCACTCAACGTTCCTTTTTGTGCATACGAAGCCACGGTAAGAAACGAAGCAAGAACAACAAGAATTGCTTTCATTGCCTATGAATAAAAAAGGTCCTCAACCGAAGTCAAGGACCAATGAAAAAATCTTATTTGATAATTACGCGACGTGTAACAGCTTCTCCTTTACCGGTAAGCTTTACGAAATAAACTCCGCGACGATTAGATAGATCAATTGTTACTGAAGTCTGTCCGTTGTTAGCAACAGTATAAACTTCCTGTCCCAAAGAGTTGATCACCTGTACGTTTTGGTACGCGTTGATATTGTTTACTGTGAAAACTCCTTTTGAAGGGTTTGGAGCAATGTTCACGTTGAATTGAGCAGCTGCCTGATCAACGCTTCCTACAGCACAATCACAAGTGTGAGATCCAAGTGTACCCCAGTTTCCTTGAGAAAATCCAATTGTATCAATAGTTGCAGGAATAGAATCCCACTCAGCCAATGGATTAAAGAAAGATGGAATTGGGTTCGTTTGTCCAGTCATTACTGCAGACTTACGGATCAATGAGTGATCTTTAGTTACTACTACTCCAGCTTCGTTGTTGTATGGGAAGTCAGTTGACCATCCTGAACCAGGTCCTGGATCTTCACCTACTTTACCGAATACATCGATTGGTGTAGCGTTAGCGATGTCTGTAACATCTCCTTTGTAAAGAATTACTGCATCGTTTCCGTTGAAGTACATTGCGTAAGAATCTCCGTATACCGGGCAGTAAAACTCGTCAGCAAGAGCTTGAAGCTCATCCCAAACTGGTGCTTCCTGTCCTTGTCCCAAAGAATCACGCTTGTCGATAACTGCAACGTGCACATCGTAAGGAGCCAAAGTTCCTACAAGCTCAATTCCGATTGAGTTTGTGTTTGCAGAAGTGTGAGATGTAGACCCGTTGTTGTAACGAGCAACAAAGTACTGTGACAAATCGATAGGCTGATCTGTCGGGTTATAAATTTCTAAAGCCTTGTTGTTAGACCATCCCTCAACATATTCTGAAATGAAGAGGTCGGAACAATCCTGAGCAGATGCTGATACGCCCATAAAAACAGTTCCTAAAAAAAGTAATGTTCTTTTCATAGCTGAAAACAATTAAATAAGTGTTACGAATTAACTATAGGTTCAACGAAAAAATGCAAACGGTCGTTGAGTTCGACCTTCTGTAGTAGTTTACATCTTTGAATGTCAATACTCACCGATGTTGGTAAATGCATTAGTTCATTGTCTGTGAGTTGCACGACTTTGTGGTTTCAATCGAGTATCGATATCAAGGAGAACACAAGGTCGATTCGATGCAAATGTATGACAAAAACTCTCTGATAACACTAATTAAATATTAACAATGGGTTAATGTTTTCGGGCTAATCCGGTTTAGTGGAAAAAAGTATCTGTATTTTTAGTCGGAAATTTTAAAATCGATCATGAAACACCTTATCCTCTTCATCACAATTTGCAGCTTTTCGGTTGCTTTTGGACAAGACAAGAAAATAACTGTTGAAAAAATCTGGAAGAATTATGAGTTCTATCCGGCTTCTGTATCTGGGTTTAGATCCATGAATGACGGCAACTACTTCTCGAAGACAACAAGAACCTCTGAAGGACTGACAGTAACCAAACACAAATTCGCGGATTACGAAGGAGAAGGTGAAACAATCATCCCAGCTGAACTATTGAAGGATATCGGAATGGATGATTACAGTTTCAATGCAGATGAAACAAAAGCGTTGATTTCGACAAAAATGCAAGCTATCTACAGAAGAAGTTATAGCGCTGTTTACTACTTAATCGATCTAAACACGAAAGAAGTACAACCGCTGGATTCTGAACGTCAACCGCAAACACTGGCAGAATATTCCCCCGATGGAAAAAAGGTGTCTTACATCTTCGAAAACAATCTGTACGTAAAGGATATTGCTTCAGGGAAAGTGACACAATTGACGAAAGATGGCGAGAAGAACAAAATCATCAACGGGACTACCGATTGGGTATACGAAGAGGAATTCGCAATCACCAAAGGATACGGATGGTCAGCCGACAGCAAATGGATTGCATTCATGCGATTTGATGAATCGGATGTGCAGGAATACACCATGAAGTTCTTCAACACTTTATATCCGGACCTTTACACCTTCAAATACCCGAAAGCTGGAGAAGATAATTCAAAAGTAACTGCACATGTGATTGGAGTTGACGGAAACAATCAAACAGATATAGATCTCGGAACATACGAGTACATTCCACGAATGCAATGGTCGAAAACAGAAAACAAGTTGGTCTTGCAGACATTGAATCGTCACCAGAATGAATTGAAATACCATTTGATGACCATTACTGACGGAAAAATAGAAACAAAGGCGTTTTATACAGAGACTTCAAAAACGTATGTTGAAATTGATGACAACCTGTTGATTTTGGACGATGGCAATACCATCTTGCGAACAAGCGAGCAAAACGGATACAATCATATTTATGCTTTGACTTTTGACGGAGAATCACGTGCGGTGACATCTGGAAATTGGGATGTAATCGACTGCTACGGTATCGATGCTAAGAACGTTGTTTATTATTCATCGGCAGAATCAGGAGCGTTGTACCAAACGATTCATAAGATCAAATTGGATGGATCGAAAAAGGAATGCATCAGTGAAGAGCACGGAACAAGCGAAGCCGAATTCTCCAATGGAATGAAATACTTCATCAAAACGTACTCTACTGCCAATACACCACCAGTATTCACTTTGTGCAACAGCAAAGGAAAAGAGATTACGGTAATGGAGGACAACAAGGCATTGATGGATAAACTAGCGCCGTACAACCTCAGCAAAAAGGAATTTGTAACCTTTAAGGGACACGAAACGGAACTGAACGGCTGGGTGATCAAACCGGCGAATTTCGATCCGAGTAAAAAATACCCTGTTTACATAAATATATATGGAGGACCTGGATCCAACACCGTTTCTGATTCCTGGGGTGGATTCAACCTGATGTACCATCAGTTATTGGCGCAAAGTGGTTATATCGTTGTCTCTGTTGATCCACGAGGTACGATGCGCCGAGGTGAAGCCTTCAAGAAAAGTACGTACCTGGAACTCGGAAAACTGGAAACAGAAGATTTCATCGCCGTGGCAAAAGAACTACAAACGATGTCGTATGTTGATCCGGGACGCATTGGAATCATGGGATGGAGTTACGGTGGATTCATGACTTCACTTGCTATGACAAAAGGAGCCGATTACTTCAAAATGGGAATCGCGGTTGCACCAGTGACCAATTGGCGTTATTACGATAATATCTACACAGAACGATTCATGCGTACTCCAGATGAAAATACATCAGGTTACGACGACAATTCCCCCATCAATCATGTGGACAAATTGAAAGGAAAGTACCTTTTGATTCATGGTTCCGGTGATGACAATGTTCACTATCAAAATACGATGGAGATGGTAAACGCATTGGTTGCTGCGGATAAAGACTTTGATTTGTTCATTTATCCGAACAAAAACCACGGAATTTTCGGGGGGAATACACGCAATCACCTCTTCCGAATGATGTATGAATATACCCTGGAAAATTTATAGGTAGAATACTTATTCACAGGAAGTCTTGATAGAAATGAATTTGTGTATTATCTTAGGCGACCGAACTGAATAAACAGATAAGATTTAGATAGAAAAATGAGTGAAATCGCGAAGATAGAATTAGGAGGAAAGTCGTACGAACTGCCTGTAATTGAAGGAACTGAAAAAGAAAAAGGAATTGACATCGGAAAGCTTCGAGCTTCAACTGGTGGTTACATTACTTTGGATTCTGGTTTTAAGAATACAGGAAGTACAAAAAGTGCGATTACGTATTTGGATGGTGAAAATGGAATTCTTCGTTACCGCGGTTATCCGATTGAGCAATTAGCAGACAATGCAAGCTTCCTTGAAGTTTCTTTCTTGCTGATTTACGGTGAGCTTCCAACGCAAGACGAGTTGGACAACTTCCGTGAGAACATTACGAACCACACGTTGGTACACGAAGATATGAAGCAGTTCTTCGAAGCGTATCCAGCACAGGCGCACCCAATGGGAATTTTGGCGTCGATGGTTTGTTCACTATCTACATTCTACCCTGAGTCTTTGGATCCAAACAGAACTCCAGAGGCAAAAGATTTGACAATTCAGCGTTTGATCGCGAAGTTGCCAACTTTGGCAGCATGGTCATACAAAAATGCAATGCGTCACCCATTCATGTATCCAAAGAACGATTTGGATTACGGGGCAAATTTCCTATACATGATGTTCGGAATGCCAACTGGTGATTACGAGCCAGATCCGGTAGTAGTTTCTGCATTGAACAAATTATTGATCCTTCACGCTGATCATGAGCAAAACTGTTCTACTTCAACAGTTCGTGTTGTAGGTTCATCTCACGCAAACTTGTACGCTTCTATCTCCGCAGGTATTTCTGCACTTTGGGGACCACTTCACGGAGGAGCGAATCAGGCGGTTATCGAGATGTTGCAAACGATCCACGAAGACGGAGGAGATTTGGACAAGTGGGTAGCGAAAGCGAAAGACAAAGAAGATCCGTTCCGTTTGATGGGATTCGGACACCGTGTATACAAAAACTTCGATCCACGTGCTACAATCATCAAGAAAGCATGTGACGAAGTATTGGAGAAATTGGGTGTTGATGATCCATTGTTGGACATCGCGAAGAAGTTAGAGCAAGTTGCTTTGGAAGACGAGTACTTCAAAGCGCGTAACTTGTATCCAAACGTTGATTTCTACTCTGGAATCATCTACAAAGCGATCGGAATTCCAACAGAGATGTTTACAGTAATGTTTGCTATCGGACGTCTTCCAGGATGGATTGCACAATGGAAAGAAATGATCGAGAACAACGAACCAATCGGACGTCCGCGTCAGATTTACACAGGTGCTAACGAACGTGACTACGTTGATGTAGCGAATCGTTAATCGATTGATGAATATTTGAGAAGGGAATCAGAAATGGTTCCCTTTTTTTGTATTAATAAACTGATATGACAAAATACAAGATCTCTCCAGCGAAGAACGTAAAAGACTCAGTTGGATATATAATTGATGCGCTCCACGAAATTCGCACTAATCCCAGCCATGACTACCCTAAAGAGGAAGTGGAAAGATTAGAAAATATAGAAAGAGAATTTGCTGAATCAGTTAAAGACATTAAAGCTCCGATGTGGAAACTTCCATCATCTGACGAACTCAGAATAAGCATCACAAAATTCAATTTTGATCTATTCGAACGTCTTACAAGATTAACAGAGCGCGGCTGGTATATTAGCCCCGATATTTTGGAAAACTTGCCTGTTGATGAAATGATAGAACTAACTAAGTATCAGAATCTGGACACACTCGAAAAACGAATTAAGGAACCATCGAACAGTACAATTAGTTCAATACTTATCAAGTGTAAGAAACAGTTTCCTGACAGGAACGAGCTATGGGATGAGATGAAATTATTATTTGACAGTGAGTTATACTTTGGTCTAGTTACCTTAGCATATTCACAGGCGGATGGCATTTGCAACGACACATGGAATCAAAGTTTCTACCAAATGTCTCGTACCGAAGGTAAGCTAAAATTAAAGGATGTCATTGGAAATAAATATGACGGATTTTTTGATGCCACAATTCAACAACTAGGTATTCCTTCAAACGAACTAACTGTAAAAACAAGAAATAACGAAGCATTTGACGATGAAAAATTCGTCAGAAAAACATATAACAGACATAAAGTACTTCACGGTCAATCAATCCACTTCGGTAATAAGATAAATGCTATTAGAAGCCTTTACCTACTAGATTACTTGAGATTTTTAGCAGAACATTTTAAACAACGTAATTGAAAAATCCACTACAACCCGTCATCAATCATCTCTTCCGTTTCCTTCGTCACCTTTCTTTCATTTCGATTCGTCCAGAAGTAGAACTGTTCACCCAACATCCCCAAAGCAGCGAGGATCGCAATGTAACATCCATAGCTTACCGAAAAAGACATAACATTAAACGCAGCGTCAGGAATCAATTCGATTAACTGGAACATGAAAAAGAACAATCCGAGCGAGAGAAAGACGAGTGCAGAAGATAACACCAATGTGGTGGTTCCGCGTATTTGCTTTCGGAACAATTGAACTATGGAAACAACAAGAATCCCATGAAGCATGAGCCAAATTCCTGCCATATAGGTGTCTCTTTTGGTCTTATCATCATCTACCAGGTTTCGGTTCCTCAAACTATTCCGCTTGCTCTCATCATTTTTCCATTCACGAATCAAATACATATAAGTCGTATTTGCCATCCCCGGACCATTTATAACAAATCTTTCTTTTATTTCTTTATTAAAAAAGCTTCGACTATTCCCCTGCCCCAGGTTATTATCATCAGTGTTCATTTCTCGTTGGAAAACCCCGGCACTTTGATGTACGAGTGCCAGAAGCAATAGAATTGGTAACCAAAAAGAAAAACTCAAAGGCGCCCATTTTCGAGAAAAGTTTGTTCGCCAAAGTCCATTTCTTGTTGATCGCAAAGCAAGAATGATCGCAAACCCACAGATCCAATAGCCTATTCCGATGTACTCAATGTACACACGCGCCTGAGAAAGTCCACTTCTCGATAAATCTGTGGTGACAACCAAGGCGTTATCGCCATCCAGCCAATAACCAACATAGCGGAAGAATTGCAGCAAGAAATTTACTCCGAAAAGAATAAGTACTACCTGGGAAAGCCTTCGAATAACCAATAAGTTTTTTGGTTTCCAAACTTTCATTCCATACAGGAGGTAGCAAACCATGACCGCAATGGTTCCGAAGAAGATCAATATGGTAACTCCGTACAATAGGATATAGAGCATCGGTGCTCCAGACATTTCCACCTTAAATAAATCCAGAATCATATTTATACCTGACATCGGATCGAACTTATCATCTACCAAGAATGTACCACTGGATGGATTGGACCAAGAGAGCCACGGTAAAGAAAGTGACAACAAAATTATCGACCCCATTACCAACATCCATAGACGTTGCAGAAGCTGTCTGTCTTTTGGAAATTGCAATGCGTAGATAAAGCGTTTGATTCCTCTCAACCCCGCAAGCACTTCATCTTTTCGTGCTTTGTTCTCAGCGAAAACATCTTCCGGCTCTCCATCGTCTGGACCGGAATCCAATTCGGATTCAGTGGATTGCGTTTTAAGCATTTCGGGATAATGCTCTTCGAACGGGAAAACATGATCACCAAAACAAAGAATATCGCCGGGCTTAAGCATTTTCTTGCCCTTGATTCTTCGATTGTTAACGAAAGTTCCTGTGTGAGAATCAAGATCTTCGACCATCATCAAATAACCCGATCCATAAGTAATTTCGGCATGCGTATCCGCAATGCCCGGTTTGGTAATGACAAATTTATTGTTCAGTCCACTCCCTACCGTTCTTACGATTTCCATCTTTATCAGCTTTGGTGAGGCAAGATAGGGAATTATTCGCTCGGCTGATTATGTTTTGCCTTCTTTGAACCTGAGTAAATCTCGTACTTTCTGAAAGAACATTCCAGACTTCCGTTGTAAACTTTAACTTTTTTGTCAGGACGTAAACCAACGAATTTAAACGCATCCATATTTGATGAAACAATCCAGCAATTGAATCCTTGCATTTCCGCCTTCATCCAATCGCCTAATTCTTCGTACAACTCTTCGATTTCGTCCCCCATTCGTTCTCCGTACGGAGGATTTGTAATCATCACACCTGATTCTGCCGGTTTTTTGGCTTCCTGAAAACTATCCGCGTTTACCTTCACGAATCGCCCTACTGGTAATCTTCGAAGGTTTCGGCGTGCTTTCATCACCATTTCAGCATTCTTATCCGAACCAACAATCAAGCAAGGCAATTCTGTAATTCGTTTCGGAATGGCGTTTTGAATTTCTTCCCAAATGTCCGCATCGAAATTCGCGAAGTTCTTAAATGCGTAATGATGTCGCTCCAAAGTAGCCGGTAATCCTGCTGCCATCAGCGCTGCTTCAATCAGAAATGTTCCTGATCCACAGAATGGATCTATAAATGCTGATTTCTTATCCCAACCAGACATTCGAATCAATCCCGCTGCTGCCACTTCATTCATTGGTGCTACTCCTGTTTCGTCGCGGTATCCACGTTGAAACAAGGGTGCTCCGGAAGTGTTTAATGAAATCGTTACTTCCTTATTGTTGATGTACACATCAAACATCACCTGCGGTTTCTTCACATTCACATCCGGTCGATCATTCAACTTCTTACGGAAGGTATCCACAATGGCATCTTTCACCAATAAGAACGGATATTGAGAATGCTTGAAAAAATCTGAGAATACGGCTCCTTTAACAGCAAAAGTTTTGCGAACATCAAAATACTTGGTCCAGTCAATCTTCATGGCTTGTGTATACAGATCGTCTTCGTTGCGAATCCGGAATTTCTTCACTTCCACTAACACAGACAATGCGCATCGCAAATGAACATTCAAGTAATAGACATCGCGCCAGCTTCCAGTGATCTGTACCGCGCGGTTAAGTTTCGTTCCATCCGGAAATCCAAGTTCGGCGAGTTCTTCCTTCAGGACTTCTTCAAAACCAAAAAACGTTTTCATTGTAATTATCAATGATTTATCTGAACCGCTCGCATCCTTCATACCAAACCTTTTATCGGAATATCCGTATTTTCGTACAAAAGAACGAAATTGGGCGCAAACAAGCTATACCTGACCATTCTTACTTTTATCCTGGCAACTACTACAATGGCACAGGAAAAGGTCGGTGTTGTGTTAAGTGGAGGCGGCGCTACCGGGCTTGCTCATATCGGAGTTCTGAAGGCATTAGAGGAAAAAAACATCCCAATAGATTATATCACCGGAACATCGGCTGGCGCTCTGGTTGGAAGTTTGTATGCAGCGGGATACAGTCCCTCAGAGATCGAAGCAATTGTTTTAAACGAAAACTTCGAAATGATGGCCAGCGGGGAACTCCCGAGAAATGACCGTTTTGTTTTACGCGACGAAGAATCGCATGCAGGAATGGTAAGCTTATCATTTTCGAAAGACAGTATCCTGAAACGATCGCTACCAACCAACTTTACGTCATCCGCATTTTTGGATTTCGAAATGATGCGGTTACTGGGAACCGTTTCTGCAGTTCGCAATAAAAACTTCGATAGTCTATTTGTGCCATTCCGTTGTGTCGCTTCGGACATTGAGAAGAAAAGTCCCATGGTGTTTAGCAATGGAGATTTGAACGCAGCCGTTCGTGCTTCAATGACCTATCCATTTTATTTCTACCCTATTCGGGTAAATGACGTATTGCTTTTTGATGGTGGATTGTACAATAACTTCCCGGCAGACGTAATGTACTCTGATTTCAATCCGGATTTTATTATTGGTAGTAATGTTTCCTATAATGCTGATCCACCGACGGAAGACGACCTTATTGGACAGGTGACTAATATGTTGGTAAGTCACACAAAGTTTGAACTCCCGTGCGAACAGGGAATTATAATTGAACCGCAAACCGATGTTTCTTCTTTTGCCTTTGATAAAAAAAGTGCGATGGACGCAATACAAAGCGGTTACGACGCCACCATTGCATATATCGATTCCATCCGGATTTATGTCTCTGCAGAATCCAGTTCCGACACTATAACAGCCCGGCGAACTGAGTTCCGAAGTCATGAAGTGGAACTAAAAGTTTCGGAAGTAGAAAGTCATTTTGAAAAACAACGAATAGGATTCGCACAACGATCTTTAATTCGCCCGAGAAAAAATGAGATCCTGAATCAAAAGCAATTGAAAAAGCGATACTATCGACTGTATGCCGCTCCTCAGGTCGATTTCCTTTACCCCACGCTTACCCAAAACTCCGACAGCACCTATAAAATGGATGTCAATGTGCGCAAAGCACGCGATTTCAAATTGGATATCGGTGGTCATATTTCGTCCCGACCAGTGAATACAGGTTACGCCGGATTGACCTTTCTATCCATTGGAAAAATCAGTACGAAAACAAAAGTTGAATCGTATTTCGGTAAGTTTTATGGTTCTGCCAAGGCTCAATCTACCATAGATCTGCCAGCCGTATATCCAACTTCTATTTCAGGGTATTTCGTTTTGAATCGATGGGATTACTTCCGAAGCTTCGCCACTTTTTTTGAAGAAGTTAAACCTTCATTCCTCGTTCAGAACGAAATTTATCTCGGAGGAAACATCAGCGTACCAGTAACGAATACTTTCAAGGCTACCGCAGGAATTCGAATGTTCCGATTGGACGACAGCTATTACCAAATTGAAGATTTTACCAGTGCAGATACTGCCGACATTACCAATTTTGATGGATATTCTGCCTATTTCAAGTTTACTCACAACACGCTCAATCGCAAGCAGTTTGCATCTTCAGGGAACTACCTCAACTTCGTTTTCCGATATGTGAACGGAAAAGAACGCACACTTTCTGGATCTACCTCCGTTTTACCGTTTGACATTGAAAATTATCATCAATGGATCAATATGCGTCTGGATTTCCAAACCTTCCTCGTTGATGAACCCTTCTTCCATCTGGGGATTCGCGGACAAATGGTATCGAATAGTCAAACCTTATTTGCAAATTATACAGCATCGCTTTTGTCCATGACAGAATTCTCATTGGTTCCTGATGCAAAAACGTATTTCCTGCCTGAATACCGCTCTCCGCAGTACGCCTCAGCGGGACTCAACACGATCTTCACGATCAAAAAGGTGATTGATATACGATTGGACGCATACTACTTTCAGCCATTCATGCAGTTGATCGAATATTCGGATGGTAGCCTTGGGTTGGAAAGCAACCTGGACAATGCAACGCTCATGTCATCAGCATCCGTGATTTTCCACAGTTTTATTGGTCCAATCCGATTTACGACCAACTATTTCCCGATGCAGGAAACGCCGTTCTCCTTCCAATTTAGTATGGGATATGTGCTGTTCAACCAGCGCGCTATTCGATGAGGAACTGTATATTTGCCAACTCAAAAGTTAGCTATGGAAAAAATCATCTGCGGAATTCAGCAAATGGGAATCGGAGTTCCCGACGTTCAGGAAATTTGGAAATGGTACCGTACGTTTTTCGGAGTAAATGTTCGTGTTTTTGAAGAGGCAGCTGATGCACCCTTGATGACACGCTATACCGGAGACAAAGTACAATCCAGAACCGCAACTTTGGCTTTGAGTATGGACGGTGGCGGCGGATTTGAAATCTGGCAGTACACATCGAGACCTACAGAAAAGGCAACTTTTGACATTCAATTAGGAGATTTCGGATTATACGCTTGTCGCATCAAATCGAGAGATGTTGAAGCGAGCTATACCTACTTCAAGGAGAACGGAGCGGAAATTCTGGGCGATCTTCAAACAGCGCCAAACGGTGAAAAATCCTTCTTCGCAAAAGATCCAAACGGAAACATTTTCAATATCGTGGAAGGAAAAGGCTGGTTCCAAAATACAGGACATCCTTCGAAATGTGGTGGTGCAGCCGGAACCATGATTGGTGTTAGCGATATCGACAAAGCTTTACCACTCTATCAGGATATTCTGGAATACGAAACAATCGTTTACGATGAAACGGGTGTTTTTGATGATTTGAACGGATTACCTGCAGGAAATAAAAAAGTACGTCGTGTTTTATTGACACACAAAAGTGCACGCCGAGGACCATTCGCCCGATTGCTCGGACCTTCTCAGATAGAATTGGTTCAGGCATTGGATCGTGATGATGCTCAATCAATTTTTGCCAACCGATATTGGGGAGATTGGGGATTCATTCACCTATGTTTCGATGTTCAGGGAATGGACGCTTTGCAAAAAGAATGCAATGAAAAAGGATTCCCGTTCACAGTGGATAGCTCGGACACATTTGATATGGGAGAAGCCGGAGGACGTTTCTCTTATGTGGAAGATCCGGATGGAACATGGATCGAATTTGTGGAAACACACAAAGTTCCAATCATGAAAAAACTAGGCTGGTATATCCATCTTAAAAACCGTAAACCAGGTAAACATTTACCAAATTGGATGTTGCGTACGATGGGGATGAACAAGGTGAAGGACTAGTAATTGATTCAACTACATTTCTGATTGATTGAACGGGAAAGTTGATCTACTTCTTTTTCGTAACTTTGACGCTATCTCTTATGAAAAAAATGAAACAAACTCTCTTTCTTCTAACTGCCGGATTGTTGGTGGTTTTCGGATTCAGCTCATGTAACGAAGACATAAAGGTTTCTGGTGATTTTACCGAAACTGCCGTAGTATATGGCTTGATCGATCAATCGGATTCAATTCACTTGATTAAGATTACCCGAGCTTTTATTGGTCCTGGAAACTCTCTGGAGATTTCTCAAATTCCAGATTCTAACTACTTCCCAACAGTTACAGCAACAATTACCGAACAATTTTCCGGTGGAGTTACTGGAAGAACGTGGACCTTGTTTGACACCATTGTTGATACAAAAGAAACGAACGGAGTATTCTACGCACCGGATCAAAAAGCATATGCATTCTATACACGAGGGAAAGACAATAGTGACTCTCCAACGTATGGTCCATTAAGCTCGACCGCTACATACAACTTGCGAATTTTGATCAATGAAGGTCAGTCTTCGGAGTTCGAAGTACTTGGATCAACAGAAATTGTTACAGGTATTTCAACATCCACCGATTCACCAAACTATCAGTTCAAGTTCGCGGAAAACGCAGTTTCTACAGGACAATACGTTTCTACTCCGATGTTCGTAACACACGGAAACTCAGAAATTGTAAATACAAAGATTTTGATCGATTACAAGGAGTACGCTGGAGGCGATTCAACAATCCAACGTATTGATTGGACCTGGGGAGAACTTCAGACGGGAACAGGACCAACAACAAACTTCTCAGGACAGGGAGAGACTTTCTACAACCTTCTTGCGAGTGCATGTGCGGCAGGAAACCCAGCAGTAACACGCCGTAACCTTGAAGGAATTACCGTAGAAATTGTTGGTGGTTCAGAAGACTTGTATAACTACATTTTGGTGAATCAACCAAGTTCTTCATTAGCCCAAAACAAGCCAACATTTACGAATTTGACAGCGACAAACGATCATCCGGTTATCGGACTGTTCTCTTCGCGTTACACACACCGAGTGTATCACCCAATGGTTGGTGTTAACCAAAATACGCGTTGTATCGACCGTAACTCAACTATGGAATTATGTGTTGGACCAATTACAGGGCAATACTTATTCTGTAGTCAACAAACGCTAGATGTTATTCAAGGTCAGCCTTGGGCTTGTAACTGATCGGTTCAATTTCTACCTTTAGCGAATGCCTGAAAGGAAAACGCTTTTTGTAGACATCATTCTTCCAGTTCCCATTCGTAACGAATTCACGTATCGTGTACCGTTCGATATGAACGATGCCATTTTTACGGGGGCTCGTGTGGTGGTTCCTTTTGGAAGGTCAAAGAGAATCACAGGAATTGTTACGCGAATTCACGAAACGGTTCCCGAAAACTACCAGGCGAAACTTATTGAATACATTCTGGACGAACGTCCGATTATTCACCCGAATCAATACAGTTTCTGGAAGTGGATTTCTTCGTATTACATGGCTCCGATTGGTGATGTAATGAATGCGGCGCTTCCGTCCAATTTCAAATTAGCCAGCGAAACAAAGATTGTATTGCACCCGGATTTTCAAAAAGATCCAAGGTTCTTTACCGAACGTGAGTTGGATATCCTGGACACGTTAGAGATCAGGGAAGTTCTGGATTTGAAGGAGATTTCGGAGATTGTCGGCATCAAGACCATTCAACCGGTTATAAAAGCCTTGATCGATAAAAAAGCCGTTATTTCACTGGAAGAACTGAAGGAAAAGTTCGTCCCAAAAACCAAGATCTTCGTGGGGCTTACGGAAGACTTCAAAAATGAAGAACTTCTGGAAGCGTTCATTGGTGAACTGGATGGAATTAAAAGCAAAGAAAAGCAACTGAATGCTCTATTGGGCGTTCTTCGACACATTCAAACCGGAAGTGAAGAACCGGAAGTCGTTCTGAGAAAAACATTGATAGAAGAAGGCGTTTCGCAATCGTCACTGAATACCTTAGAGAAACAAGGAGTGCTCTTCCAGGAAAAAATGGAAGTCTCCCGTCTGGAAGGTAATCCATACGAAGGAACTGCGTTCAAGGAGTTGTCTCCATCGCAGAAAGTCGCTTTGGAAGAAACACGCGCTGGTTTTGACGATGAGAAGGTTGTTTTACTCCATGGAGTTACTGGTTCTGGAAAAACAGAGATTTACGTCCAACTTATTCAGGAGCATCTGGACAGAGGCAAGCAGATCTTATTCTTACTTCCTGAAATCGCATTAACTACACAGTTGATCCAACGTTTATCGGCTTATTTTGGCGATCAAATTGGTGTCTACCACTCGAAATTCAATCAAAACGAACGCGTAGAAATCTGGAATCACGTTCTGGATGACGACCCGAATAAATTCCGCATCATTTTAGGAGCTCGATCTTCGGTATTCCTTCCATTCAGCAACCTTGGATTGATCATCGTGGATGAAGAACATGAATCCTCCTTCAAACAATACGATCCATCTCCTCGATACAACGCACGTGATTGCGCCATTGTTTTGAGCAAAATCCACAAAGCGAATATCGTTCTGGGATCTGCCACGCCTTCCATTGAAAGTTATTACAACGCTAAGTCGGGAAAATATGCTTTGGTATCATTGACCGATCGTTTCGGAGCAAACTTACTCCCGGAAATTCTCATCGCCAACGTCAGAAAGGAACGCAAGCAGAAAAGCATGCAATCCCATTTCACAAACTTCCTGATGGAAAACATGAGGGAGCATTTGAGTATCGGAGAGCAGGTGATTCTTTTCCAAAACCGACGAGGATATACACCTATGTGGATGTGCGAAGTCTGTAACTGGACACCAAAATGTGTGCGTTGTGATGTGTCCCTCACGTACCACAAACACAGCAATAGTTTGAAATGCCATTATTGCGGCTACACTACTCCACCGATTGGCTCTTGCAAGGCTTGTGGAAGTAACCGAATCAATATGATTGGGTTTGGTACGGAAAAAATTGAAGATGATTTGTCGGTGTTGTTCCCTGATAAGGTGATAAAACGTCTCGATCTGGACACAACGCGATCCAAAAATGCATACGCGAATATTCTCGATGATTTCGATAACGGTCGCATTGACATCCTCATTGGAACGCAAATGGTTACCAAAGGATTGGACTTTGACAATGTAAACCTTGTGGGAATTCTCGATGCCGACATGTTACTCAATCGAGCCGATTTCCGGGCTTTTGAACGCTCTTTCCAATTGATGACGCAGGTAGCAGGTCGATCTGGAAGACGCGATAAACGAGGTAAAGTAATTGTACAAACCGGAGATCCTGATCATTGGGTAATTGATAAGGTCACGCAACATGATTTCGTTGGATTCTACGATGCTGAGATCATTGAACGAAAGAACTTTTTCTACCCTCCGTATTACAAAATGATTGACATCACACTGAAGCACCGGGATGAAAATGAATTGAACCGTGCCGCAACTGAGTTAGCAGGCAAACTTCGTGAAATCTTTAAGGAACGGGTGCTGGGACCGGAATTCCCAACGGTGAAGAAAATCTACAATCAGTATTTGAAAGTGATTAAGCTGAAAATTGAACGAGATGCGAATGATAAAAAAGTAAAGGAGCGCATTGCTTTCATCATGGATGAGTTTTTTAGCGCTCCTAATAATAAGTCAATTCGCTCGATTATAGATGTTGATCCCGCTTAGCCCAGGTATGATTGTAACATCCGACTGCGGGAAGTATGTTTCAATCGACGAATCGCTTTCTCTTTAATTTGTCTTACACGCTCACGCGTCAATTCAAATCGTTCACCAATTTCTTCCAATGTCATAGGATGTTTCCCATTCAATCCGAAGTACAAACGAACCACATCTCCCTCACGGGAAGTCAAGGTAGAAAGTGATCGTTCAATGTCTTTACGTAACGATTCCAGTACTAAGTTTTTCTCAGGCCCTGGTAATGCGTCATTTGGCAAGATATCGTACATGCTGGATGATGACTCATCATCGGCAACAAGCGGCGCGTCCATAGAAACATGACGTCCGTTGTTCTTCATGGAATTTCGAATATCGCTTACAGAAACTTCCAACTCTTCAGCCAATTCCTCAGCTGATGGCGGACGTTCCAAACGTTGTTCTAATTCAGAATATGCACGATTGATCTTGTTGATTGTTCCAATTTTGTTCAGTGGTAAACGCACAATTCTTGCCTGCTCAGCCAACGCCTGCAAGATTGATTGACGAATCCACCAAACTGCGTAAGAAATAAACTTAAATCCGCGGGTTTCGTCAAAACGTTCCGCCGCTTTAATAAGTCCCATGTTTCCTTCATTGATCAAATCCGGCAATGACATTCCCTGATTTTGATATTGCTTGGCAACAGAAACTACGAATCGCAGATTTGCTTTTGTTAATCGCTCCAACGCTACTTTATCCCCTTCCCTAATACGCTGCGCGAGACGTACCTCTTCATCAGCCGTTATCAGTTCGACACGTCCGATTTCCTGTAGGTATTTGTCAAGTGACGCCGTCTCACGGTTAGTCACTTGCTTGGCTATTTTTAACTGTCTCATATATTCGCTTAGTTGCTTCTTACATATAAAACAACGGAAGTCAATCGGTTACGGTTGGAAAATTTCCTTGATTATCCTGCATACAATGAATATTTCGTTAGAATGATTGAACATTTTTAGGCGGACACTGAAGGGAATTGTAGTTTTACACCATGAAAATTTTGATGGTTTGTTTGGGAAATATTTGTCGCTCTCCCATGGCGGATGGCTTGCTAAGAGCTAAAGTTGAACAGGAAGGTCTGGACATTGAAGTAGATTCTGCCGGAACTTCCGGGTTCCACGCTGGCGAAGCTCCAGACCGCCGTATGCGTGCTACGGCAAAAGACATGGGCGTTCCTATTGATGATCTTGTTTCAAGACAATTCGTTCAGGCAGATTACGATCGTTTTGATTTGATTTATGCCATGGATGAGAGCAATCGTGATAATATGTTCAAGCTTGCTAGAAACGAGGAGGACAAGCAGAAAGTCAAACTCATTTTGAATGAAATTTATCCCGGTGAAAACATGTCTGTTCCCGATCCTTACTACGGAGGTGATCAAGGATTTATTGATGTGTTTAATATGCTGGACGAAGCAACTTCAAAGATTATTTCTGATTTGAAATCATGACGAAAGGAACAATTTATATGCTTCCAACCTTGCTTGGAGGGGAAAATGCGAATGATGTAATTCCAGCTGATGTTATTCAACAGACGATTGAATTGCGCTGTTTCATTGTGGAGAATATCAAAACTGCGCGACGCTATTTGCGCAAGCTGGACCGAGAATTCCCAATTGATGATTCAACGTTTTTCATCCTGAACAAAAAGACGGATCCATCTGAGTATCGAAAGTTCATTCAACCTGCGTTGAAAGGAGAAAATATTGGAATTATGTCCGAAGCTGGTTGTCCTGGAGTGGCAGATCCCGGTGCAGGAATAGTTGCCGTTGCGCATTCGAATGGAATCCGTGTAAAACCATTGGTCGGACCTTCTTCTATCTTACTGGCATTAATGGGAAGTGGATTCTCGGGACAGGAATTCGCATTTCATGGCTATTTGCCCAAAGATCGTAAGGAACGCATCCGCAAATTGCGCGATTTCGAAGCAGACACACGCAGAACAGGAATGACGCATTTATTCATGGATACTCCATTTCGAAATATGAATGTGTTGGAGGACCTGCTAAATGAATTGAATGACGTTACGATGCTTTCCATCGCTTCCAACATCACCTTGGGCGACGAAAATATTCAAACGATGTCAGTGGTAGATTGGCGCGAGAAAGCTTATGATTTAAGTAAGAAGCCTACTATTTTTTCTATTGGGAAGGTGCAGTGATGCACATTTCGGCTACTTCGACACCCTTCGGCAGGCTCAGGCGAACTGCTCAGTGTACTACTTTCTCTTGCTCTATGTGCGATATTTACAATTCAACATTCATGATTCATAATTCATGATTCATGATTCAATATTCATGATTCATAATTCATAATTCATAATTCATAAAGCTGCGCTTTCCTACTTCAACCCGCGACGTTTCTTAATCGCTTCGTAGGAATCCTGAATTTTCTGGAATTTCTCTTTGGCACCTTTTTGATATTCCTCACCCATCTGCGCCACTTTATCCGGGTGGAATTTAATCGCCATTTTTCTGTAGGCTTTCTTTACTTCCTCGTCGGTTGAATCGGGTTCTACACCTAACACTTTGTAGTCTGAATCTACGTTTCGGTAGAACATGTTCTTTACTGACTCGAAATCCTGACGGGAAACGCCTAACATATCTGCAATGCGACCGATCACATTGATTTCAGCTGGAGATACATCGCCGTCTGCTTTTGCAATTCCAAACATGTAGTGCAACAATTGAACGCGCACTTCCGGCTGCATTCTCATCCGAATATCATTGCAAATGCGCTGCAATGGAATCTCGTTGCTATCTAAGAATCGCTTAAGAGTTTGTAAGTGTTGTTGCGAAAATTGCGGTCCGAATTGCTGGTTGAAGAACGATTTTACAAAGTTCAATTCTGATTTCAGCACTTTGCCATCGGCTTTCATTACAGCGGCAGAAAGCGCCATCAACATGGTAGGAACATCGTTCGAAGTGGAACGCTGCTGGTAATATTGGAACATCTCTTCAGGAGAAACACGCTGACCTCCGTTTGCTCTCTGCGCAGCCCCCTGGATTCGGCGGTAATTGTCTACTCCACCACCAATAATAAATCCAAGGAGTCCACCCCAAAAATTCCCTAACAAAAAATAGCCTGCAATGGCAAATAAAATACTATACAATCTCCTAAAATTAGACTGTCCGCCAAAAGACGGACAGCCAGGTTATTTTTTTATATCAACTCGATACTTCGTTCGATGAAGGCGTTTAATTCTTCGCCTTTCAACATGCCTTGCGACAATAACGCGATATCGGTCAACTGTTTTACCTGTCGCTCCTGAGACTTTTTCGTCTTTGTATTCAGGATCTGACTGATCTTCTCATGATTTGAATTGATGACCAAATTATGCATTTCCGGGAAAGAACCCATAAATCCACCGCCGCCCATTGCCTGCTGCTCCATCATTCGACGGATAAACTCTGGTTGAGTAATGATAATCGGTGCATCTTCCGCGTGCATGCTTTCGAACTGAATCGTGAACTTTTCTTTGTTCACTACACCTTCAAACATCGGACGCAATGCATTCTCATCATCCTCGGACAATTTCGATGGAATCTCTTCCTCTTTCTGGATCAACTTGTCCAAAGTATCTGCATCTACACGTGCAAAGGAAATTCCTTCAAACGTTTGCTCCATTTTAGCAATCCAGTGTGAAGTCAAAGGACCAGCCAATTCCAAAACGTTGTATCCACGATCGTTTGCTTTCTTCACAAATCCGTATTGCTCGTTCACGTTGTTCGTGTACAACATTACGATCTTATCGTTTTTGTCTTTCTGAAGTGCTTCAACTTTCTCTTTGTATTCTTCGATGGTGTAATATTTTCCATCAGTGTCTTTCATCAACGTGAACTGCTTCGCTTTCTCTGCAAACTTCTCGTCTGATAATGTCCCGTACTGAACGAAAATCTTCAAATCTTCCCATTTCGATTCGAAATCTTCACGATCTGACTTGAACATGCTTGCCAATTTGTCGGCAACTTTTTTCGTGATGTGAGAAGAGATTTTCTTCACATTGCCATCACTCTGCAAATACGATCGGGAAACGTTCAATGGAATATCCGGTGAATCAATAACTCCGTGAAGAAGTGTCAGGAATTCAGGAACAATTTCTTCCACTGAATCCGTAATAAATACCTGATTCGAGTATAAGTTGATCTTGTTTCGTTGTACCTCTACATTCTCAGAAATCTTTGGGAAATACAAGATTCCAGTCAGGTTGAACGGATAATCAACATTCAGGTGAATATTGAACAATGGTAAATCCATTGATCCAGGATACAACTCTCCGTAGAAGTTTCCGTAATCCACATCGGTTAAGTCTGCAGGAGTTTTCGTCCATGCCGGAGAAACATTGTTTACCTGGTTTGGAACGTCAACTGCAACACGCTTTACCTTTCCATCTTCATCCTTTTCTCCATTTGGATCGTCCTGATATTCCGTTTTTGTTCCGAAGAATACCGGAATCGGCAAGAACTTACAGTACTTATCCAAAATTCCCTGAATACGTGGCTTCTCCAAAAATTCTTTCGACTCTTCAGAAATGAACAATACGATATCCGTACCGCGCGTATCTTTTTCAATCTCTTGAATGGTATATTCCGGTGATCCGTTACTTTCCCACTGAACTGCCTGCGCACCATCCTGACGACTTAGCGTTCGAATTTGCACTTTATCCGCAACCATAAATGCAGAATAGAATCCAAGTCCAAAGTGTCCGATAATTTGCTCGGCTCCTTCTTTTCCTTCGTACTGTTTTACGAATTCCTCAGCACCTGAAAATGCAATTTGGTTGATGTATTTATCGATTTCAGCATCCGTCATTCCAATACCGGCATCGCGAATCGTTAAAGTTCCCGCTTCGCTATCTAAAAGCACTTCCACTTTCAAATCACCCAACTCGCCTTTATACTCTCCATTCGAAGAAAGAACGCGCAACTTCTGTGACGCATCTACCGCATTTGACACTAGCTCACGAAGAAATATTTCGTGATCGGAATACAAGAATTTTTTAATGATTGGAAAAATGTTTTCCGTTTGCACATTAATCTGACCTGATTTCATCTTTTTTCAATTTATTAGTGTCATTGCCTAAGTCAATGACTGTGCCATCGGAGGAATCCTGACAAAGTGTCCGCGATTGTTGGACATTGTGACACCTTAGTACGAATTATGACTAAATTAGCCGGAAATTCCGACGCGTGATTTTGTACACAATTGTACTATTTCTGATGTTCATTTTGGGACTGCGCTACTGGCGTTCGCTGTCCGTTCCTGAATTGCACCCGTGGACATTTGCCCTTGCATTCGCCTTAAAAGTTGGAATGGCGTTCTGCTTCCTTTTTGTGTATACACAAGTTCTTGGTCATGGAACTTTGAGTGAAGATGCCGGCGTTTTCATGCGCGAAAGTCAAATGCTGAATCACGTTTTCTGGGAGTCCCCGATCACCTACTTTAAATTTCTCACCGGAATTGGCGAAACACAACCACTGATTGAGACCTATCTTCCAGAAACCACACACTGGGACGTCGGTGCTCAATCGTTAATCAATGACAATAAAAACATTCTTCGTGCACACAGTCTGATTCATTTCATCAGCTTCAATTCAGAGATCATTCATGCACTCGTTTGCTGCTTCGTGGGATTGATGGGAGTGAAGCAATTGTACATAACCATAAAACCAATGGTTGCGGTTCGAAAAGAAGTTGTATTCTGGACATTGCTTTTGCTACCGAGTGTTTTCTTCTGGTCCTCAAGTATTCTGAAAGAACCGTTCATGTTATTAGGATTGGGACTCTTTTTACGTGGAGTTTTTCATGATGACACTCTTCGAAAGAAAGTCATTTTCGGAATAATAGGAGGATTACTCCTGTTAGGTTTCAAGCCTTACGTAATGTTTATGTTGATACCAATGTTGCTCTTCCTGGCAGCGACAAAATGGCTTCCAAAACTCAAAATTTTGGGAGGATTGCTAATTCTTGGATTATTCACAACCCTGGCATTCGTTTCCTTTCCAAAACCACGAGAAAAAGCCATTCAAACCATCAGTCGAAAGCAGTTTGATTTCGTTCAGGTTGGGCGCGGCGGGCTGCACGTTTATGCAGATAGCGTCTTCTATTATTTCAGAACCGATCAGATTCCTTCGTTGCATCAGGATCACGATACCGTTTGGTTAAAACACGATTTGAACGCTCAGATCTTAAAGCTCGGACAGATTTCCGATCCTGTTCCCATTCATTTGAAAAAAGAAAATGGAGAAAGGTGGATCAAGTATTTCGAAAACACGCAATCAGATGGATTCATTCCACTGACCCCGATCAACAACTCCTATGCGCAATTGATCAAAAACATCCCGGAGGCATTGTATCATTCCCTTATTCGACCAATTCCAGGAGATCCTGGTGGAGCACTCAATTGGATCGCATTTATTGAAACCGTGCTCCTTTTTAGCGCGTTGATTTGGGCAATTGCACGCCGAAAGAAATTATCGGAACAAGAACGCATTCGCATTGCCGGATTGATTCTATTTGCCTTTTTACTTTCACTAATCATTGGCTGGACAACCCCGGTGCTGGGAGCCATCGCACGTTATCGAATTCCGGTGTATATCGCTATTTTGATCATCATAGGAATACTCTATCAACCGAAGACAAAAACATCAACACATGAATAATACTGCTTTAATCACAGGAGCAACCGCAGGATTTGGCGAAGCATGCGCCCATGAATTCGCGGCTAACGGATGGAGTTTAATCATCACAGGACGCCGTGAAGAACGATTGTCTGCATTAAAGGCTGAAATAGAATCACAGCATGGAGTTAACGTTTTGACTTTGTGTTTTGATGTTCGGGATAACGAAGCAGTGAACGATGCAATTTCCAGCATTCCAGCGGAAATCCGTTCCAATGTGAACCTGTTAATCAACAATGCAGGGCTAGCAGTTGGGAAAGGTCCAATTGACGAAGGAATAATCGATGATTGGGAACGCATGATTGATACGAATGTGAAAGGATTGCTCTACGTTTCAAAAGCGGTAATTCCAATGCTCAAGGAAAACGGGAACGCTCAGATTATCAATATCGCATCCATCGCTGGAAAACAAGTGTATCCTGGAGGAAATGTCTATTGTGCTTCCAAACATGCAGTTGATGCTTTATCTCAGGCAATGCGCATCGATTTGGTTTCTCATGGAATTAAAGTGACCAATATTGCTCCGGGTGCTGCTGAAACGGAATTCTCCGTGGTACGATTCAAAGGAGATCAAAACGCAGCGGATTCAGTATACCAGGGATATCAGCCATTGGTAGCGAAAGACATCGCGGAAACAGCTTATTTCGCCGCAACACGACCTCCGCACGTAACATTAAATGATATTGTGATTATGCCAACAGCTCAGGCAAGTCCGGGAGTACTCTTTAAGAATAATGAATGTTGAATAATGAATATTGAATGTTGAATAACGGACATCAAGCCTGCGATGCGCTGAATCCACCAAAGTGTCGAGATGGGAGCGAAAATTAGTAGTTAAAATCGGCTTCTCGATATCTCGACAGGCTCGATAACCTCAAAGCTCGAAGACCTACACTTCATGATTTAGGATTCAATATTTATGATTTATTACTCTGAACAAATCATAGGATTTCCACACTTCGAGATCCTCAGCGTTCGAAATCCCATTCATAATTCATAATTCATAATTCTTAACTACTCAGGGTAGCGATCCTCAAATGCATCCAGAACCACATTCACCGATCCGAATGTATTTTCTCGGATACCGATCATTTTTTTTCGTGACATCCATACCGCTTCGGTGATATCCTCTTTTACTTCAGGAGTTGTTTGTTTCGGACCGTCATAAGTCAGCATGTACCAATAAGTACGTTTCAATGCCGGCTGACCGTTCCATTTCATGCAGTGACGCGTTTCGCACAAAGGATGAACAATTGAAGGCTTTTTGATGCCACACTCTTCCATAATTTCGCGAACACATGCTTTTTCAGCACTCTCTCCACGGTCGATTCTTCCTTTAGGAATATCCCAAAGTCCCTTACGCTTAATAACCAAAAACTTTTCCTTCCGCTGAACAATTCCACCTGCTGCATCAATCTTTTTAAAATCTGCAAAAAAGGAATTAAAAGACTTCTCCGGATTCTTTGCTGTTAAGTATACCGGGGATTTAATAGAAGCCTTCTTAAGTAAGGGTTTCAGGTCGTCGATACACGAGACATTTTTAGCCTTTTCCACGATTTTTTGTGTGGATAACTCTTCTTTTTCGATGAACACTACAGGCTTCTGATCAATAAAAACTTTGTACATTTGCACCCATGATTTTGAACACTGACAAGGCCTCAAAAGTAGCTGAATTTTTGCTACAAATCAAAGCAGTAAAGTTAAGTCCAAATGAACCTTTTGTTTGGGCATCGGGAATCAACTCTCCTATCTATTGTGATAACCGGGTTACGTTATCGTATCCGAACATTCGTACGTTCATTCGTCAGGCATATTCGGAAGCTATTATCGATCATTTCGGTAAACCGGACGCAATTGCAGGGGTAGCAACCGGAGGAATTGCACAAGGAGCTTTGGTCGCGCAAGAATTGGGTGTGCCGTTTATCTATGTTCGAAGTTCAGCAAAAGCCCACGGAATGGGAAACCAGATCGAAGGGTATTATGAAGAAGGTCAGAAAATTGTGGTGATCGAAGATTTGATCTCTACAGGAGGAAGTAGCCTGAAAGCCGTAGAAGCATTGCGAGATGCGAAATTAGACGTACGCGGATTGGTAGCCATCTTCACCTATGGATTCGATTTGGCACATGAGAACTTTGCCAATGCGGAATGTCCTTATGTAACACTTTCGGATTACAACACCCTTGTTGAGGTAGCCTTGAAAAACGATTGGATTACAGAAAACGACATGGAATCCCTGAGTGATTGGCGCCGTGCACCAAAAGAATGGAATAAGTAGTATGAAAATCAAAGCAAACGATGTAGTTGTAAATGCAGATCAGGCAACTGTTCGGGCATTTTTAGGTGATTCGAATAACATGGAACACCTGCTACCAGCAGACAAGATTTCTGATTTTCAAGCAACAAAAGAAGGTTGCTCGTTCAAAGTACAGGGAGGAATTACCATCTCATTGCTACAAGACGGCGATAACGGATCCAATGAATTGTACATGAAGTCTGGTGAGAAATCACCCTTTCCATTTAAACTGACGATCTTCATGAACGAAAATGGAACAACAACGGAAGGATATATTCTTTTCGATGGTCAGGTGAATGCATTTTTGAAAATGATGGTTGAAAAACCGCTGACGAATCTTTTCAACTACATGTCCACAAAATTGGTGGAGCAATTCAGCTAAGGAACTTAATTTCTTTCAGACTAAATTCTTGTTCTTTTCCCTCTCTGGAAACTAGTAATTTCCCGTTTTCATGAACTCCGAGAATTACCCCCTCGAATGCGTCATGGAGGTCTCGAAACTGATGTCTTTCATTCAACCAATACAGCAGTTGGTGATATGCTTTATGTAAGGAATTAGACTCCAATTCTTTGAGCCGATTGTTAAACGCAGCAATAAACGAAAACAGCACATCGTCCAATGAAAAATGCATTTGCTTTTCCAGAGATAAACTCGTCGCTGGCAATGCTCCAAAATCTTGCTGATTCACATTCAATCCAATGCCAATTATTGATCGTGTAATCGTTTTTCCCTGGATGACATTCTCGATCAAAACACCTGCAATTTTACGATCGTTGACATAAATATCATTCGGCCACTTAATCTTCGCCGAAACGCCGAAATTACTGAGTAAATCCACGAGTGACAAAGACACAATTTTTGTTAAAAGAAACTGACGCTCTACTGACAGATTGACGTTGTTCAAAAACACCGAAAATGTCAGGTTTAACCCCGCATCTGACTGCCAATGAGCGCCCATCTGCCCTTTACCCGCCGTTTGCTCTACTGCCAAAATAACAGCACCATGGCGCAAATCGTTGTTTCTAGCACGATTGGCAGTATAATTGTTCGTAGAATCTACAGATTCCAAACGGATGATGGAACGACCGATTTCCTGCATAGGGATTATTGACAGTTCAACCGATTTCGGCTGGTTTTCTGTAAATATAAAGTTAGATTTGTAAAGGTATAAAAAACGTACATGGAGAAAGAGTTGAGAGAAGATGACTCGCAAGTACTCTGCGATGCAATTGTAGAGGGAATGCAGGAAAATAAAGCTAAGGATATTGTGGTACTCGATTTAAGAGAAATTCACAATGCAGTTTGCGATTTCTTTGTCATCTGTAGCGGCGAATCTTCGACACAGGTAGACGGTATCAGTTCGTCTGTTGTACGCCATACTCGCAAGGAATTGTCAGAGAAACCTTACAGCGTTGAAGGAAAAAGCAACCGTGAATGGGTCCTTTTGGATTACGTGAGCGTGGTTGCGCATGTGTTCTACAAAGAAACACGTGCCTTTTATGAGTTGGAAGATTTGTGGGCCGACGCCGTCAGAGTAGATGTACCAAACCTTGATTAATTAATTAAAATGAGCGATAAGAAAAACAAAAAGAAGAGTCCATTTTCCATTTATTGGATTTACGCAGCAATTGGAGTTGCCATTATTGGTGTCCAATTGTTCATGTCTTCTGGCTCAGATGTTGAATTAAAAAACGAACATGTCGTAGTTCAACTATGGGAGCAAGATTTCATCAATGAAATGGTGATCATTAACCGTGATCGGGTGGATTTCACATTGACTAAAGACGGACGTGCTTTTGTCAAGAAAAGTGAAGAACCTGAATACGCCAAACTAAAAGATGCCTTGAAAAAAGGACGTTCTTTGGGTGGCGGACCTATTGAATTCAGTTGTAAACTGGCAGATGCTGGTGAATTCCAACGTGAATTGAAGGAAATCAAAAAGGAAATCGAAGAAGAGAAAGCAAAAACTGAAGAGGCAGGCGAAGAATTCAACAAACCGATCCCAAGCGTGATGCCATCTACGGATGAAGAAGTGAATTACTTCTCCGGAATCTTGAGTTTCCTACTTCCATTGATCATCATTTTGGCGATCTGGATGTTCGTGATGCGCCGTATGACCGGTGGCGGTGGCGGCGGTGCCGGAGGACAGATTTTCAACATCGGGAAATCCCGTGCGAAAGTTTACGAGAATGGAAAAACAACCAACGTAACGTTTAAAGATGTTGCAGGATTGGAAGGAGCAAAGGAAGAGGTAGAAGAAATTGTAGCATTCCTGAAACATCCGAAAAAATACACAGAACTTGGAGCAAAAATTCCAAAAGGAGCCCTATTGGTAGGACCTCCGGGAACAGGTAAAACATTGCTGGCCAAAGCAGTGGCTGGAGAAGCAAAAGTTCCATTCTTCTCGCTTTCCGGATCTGATTTCGTAGAAATGTTCGTAGGAGTCGGTGCCTCTCGTGTACGTGACTTGTTCAAGCAGGCAAAAGAGAAATCACCAGCAATTATCTTCATTGATGAGATTGATGCAATTGGTCGTGCTCGCGGAAAAAACAACAGTTTCGGATCCAATGATGAACGTGAAAACACATTGAACCAGCTCTTAACGGAGATGGATGGTTTCGGAACCAACTCCGGGGTAATCATTTTGGCAGCAACGAACCGCGCCGATGTTTTGGATAATGCCTTAACGCGTGCAGGTCGATTTGACCGTCAGATTTTCGTAGACATGCCAGACCTCAACGAGCGTAAAGAAATCTTCCAGGTACACTTGAAGCCATTGAAATTGGAAAAAGATCTTGATGTCGATTTCCTTGCACGTCAAACACCAGGTTTCTCTGGGGCGGACATCGCCAACCTTTGTAACGAAGCTGCATTGATCGCTGCTCGTAAGGAGAAAAAAATGGTGGAACGCCAGGACTTCCTTGATGCTGTTGATAGAATTATCGGTGGATTAGAGAAAAAGAACAAAATCATCACTCCGGAAGAGAAGAAAGCAATTGCCTTCCACGAGGCTGGACACGCAACAATTTCATGGTTGTTGCAGTACGCTAATCCTTTGGTAAAAGTGACAATCGTGCCACGTGGTCGCTCGTTAGGAGCAGCTTGGTACTTGCCGGAAGAGCGAAGTATCACGACAACAGAACAGATTTTGGACGAGATGTGTACCTCTCTTGGAGGGCGTGCTGCAGAGCAATTGACATTCGGAAAAATCAGTACGGGAGCTTTGAGCGATTTGGAAAAAATCACCAAGCAGGCATATGCGATGGTGACTGTTTACGGATTGAACGATAAGATTGGAAACATTTCTTACTACGATCCACACGGAAACCAATTTACGAAGCCTTATTCTGATGAAACGGCTCACGTAATTGACGAGGAAGTAAGCAAATTGATCGAATCTCAATACGATCGAGCATTGAACCTCTTGCGAGAAAATCAGGAGAAATTGGAACAGTTAGCCAACAAACTCCTCGAAAAAGAAGTTATCTTCAAAGAGGATTTGATAGCCATCTTCGGTGAACGTCCTTGGGACAAGAAAGAAGAAGATACTTCGACCGAAGGACCAGTTGAAGAGGCTGTGGTTGTTGAAGATGAACCGGTAAAAGTACCAGAGGTTCCTCGTGTAGACGACATCAAAGTGAACAAAGAAGAAAAGCAAGATGCGAATGAGGCTGATTCGGAAAATGAAAAACCGGTGGACGGCGCTACGGACGAAACTGATCCGGGAGCCTGAATGGGTTACTATTTTTGAATCGCGTGACGAATACATTGTTCGTATCAAACACATGCAATTAGTCGAAGCAGATATTCCCGCTGTGATTTTTGATCAGCGGGATTCTTCGTATCAGGCATTTGGCTATTTATACCTTAAAGTGCAACAAGAACACATGGAGAACGCTCTTGAAATTCTAAATTTGACGCATGAATAATCTGGTCGTTCGATCTATTACCGGAGCGCTTTTTGTTGCTGTGATTCTAGGGTCTATCCTACTAGACGATCTTTATGCTACCGTCGTTTTTGGTGCATTCATGGTTCTCGGACTCGTAGAATTCAACAAACTCTTCTCCTCTCATCGAACTATCGAAATTGATTGGCGCCTTGGAACCAGTATTGGGGTAACCATTTTCGTGATTGCAGTACTCAGTCTCTATCGAATACTTCCAGTTGCTGCATTCACCTTACTCGTTCCTGTAATTCTAATCATGATGCTGACGGAATTATGGCGCGGAAAGAAAAATCCCATCCTGAACAGTACGATTCAAATCGCGGGAATCTTCTACATCGTACTTCCTTTTTTCCTTATTACAGAAATGAACTTCGACGATCATAACTTCAATGATCTGCGCCCAACGGAAGGGTTCTTCATGCCGAAAGTCGGAGGAATGTTCATGTTGATCTGGACCAACGACACCTTTGCGTACTTAACCGGACGCTTTTTCGGGAGAACAAAACTCTTCGAGCGTATCTCACCAAAGAAAACCTGGGAAGGAACTTTGGGCGGCGTCTTGATGACGATCATCGTAGGTTTTTTAATAGGAACTTTCTTCGATACGAATGAATCTTTGGGCTTCTGGATCGGAGCCGCACTAATTGTTGCACCTTGCGCGATTCTTGGTGATTTGTACGAATCTATGTTTAAGCGATCACTGAAAATTAAGGACTCCGGATCCATTCTTCCGGGGCATGGTGGTATCTTGGATCGCTTCGATGCGGTATTCTTCTCGGTACCGTTTTTTATGGCCTGGGCTTCCATTTATCCGTATCTTTGACCAAATTTGATCCATGAAAATCCATCGCGAGGGATATACCATCATTCTTGTTGCGCTATTGATTCTATCGGCTATTCAGGTCGGTAATTACTTTCTCTATTTGGCGGTAGGATGGCTCTGGTTGTTCTTGTTATTGTCCGTTGGCGTATTGGTGATGTTCTATCTCGTGGTGCAATTCTTCCGCATTCCGAAAAGAGAACCAAAATTTGACGCCAATGATATTGTTTGTCCTGCAGACGGTAAAGTGGTGGTGATTGAAGAAGTAGAAGAAACCGAATACTTCAACGACAAACGCATTCAGATTTCCATTTTCATGTCTCCGATGAACGTGCATCAAAATTGCAATCCGATTTCTGGAATCATTAAATACGTGAAATATCACAAGGGATTGTTTTTGGTAGCGTGGCACCCGAAAAGCAGCACTGATAATGAGCGCACAACGATCGTAACGGAACATGCCAACGGTCAGGAAGTACTTTTCAGACAAATTGCCGGGGCTGTTGCACGACGCATTTGTTATTACGTTCGGGAAGATCAGGAAGTCACAGCTGCGGAGGAATTTGGATTCATCAAGTTTGGTTCCCGCGTAGACCTTCTACTTCCACTAGATGCCAAAATCGACGTAAAAATTGGCGATAAAGTACAAGGGCGCATAACAAAGATTGGAGAGTTGAAATAGAAGCAACCACTTCTAACTGTTAACCTATCACTTCTAACTGTTAACTTATCACTTCCAACTATTAACCTATCACTTCTACCTTCTTCCTATTCAACCAACCCTACCGAATTTTCATTCAATCCTGCTCGATTCTCATTCTTAGATTCATTTCGTTGATTACTAACATTTCCATTGTGAATAACTCGCAACGTTTTTATTTGCTAAACCGTTTAGTATATAGTAACTTATTATGCATACAGAGGAACTACTAATTAAACTATGCTTCAATCCTTCAGAAAAATATCATTGATATTCGCAGTGCTTTTTGTAAGTATTACTGCCTATGCATTTGAGGAAGAAGGAGATAGCACATCCTCAAAAATTGAATTCAACAACCTCGAAGCCACCTTATCCGCTCGTATCATTCATTTTCGATGGAGCGTCGATTCTGAGGAACTTGGAGATCACTTTCTCATTCAAAAATCATTAGATGAGGAAAATTGGACCTCAGTTACAAAAGTTTCTTCCATTAAAAGTCACGATGAACAACACACCTACGAAATTTCCGAAATCGATTTTGCAGAAGGAGTTAACGAATACTTCCGCATTGTTAGAGTAGACGCCAACGGAAATGCAACAGAAATGGATCGTGTGAATATCAATCGTCCTGTACTCACGAACATGTTGCTGATTCCTGTTCAAAGAAAGGTAAGCAAAGAAATGACATTGTCTTACGATTCTATGATTTCTTCGGAAGGAAGCCTAACAGTGATGGCACGATCTGGTGAAATTGTGGAAGAATTCGATGTTTCTATTTCGGAAGGCTACAATCGCTTTGAATTGCATATCAAAAACTACGAAAAAGGCGATTACCTGGTAACAATTCGTGACGAATACGGCAATAAAATTTCCAAACGATTGGTGATTCGAAAGTAATATTGAATGGTAATTCACTTACGCTCAGAACATCATAGTTTTTTAACACAATTATCACAGTGTTTTCCTTGCACCGTAAAGGTTTCCGGCATATTTTTGAACAGCAAAGGGCGAGTAAACCATGCTATGCTTAAGCGCTCCAAAACCAAATTATGCACGCGGTAAAAAACTTGTTTCTACTAGCTTTATTTGCACTGTCATCAGTGACTTCCGCCAGTGCTTCCAACTCAGATTCCACCCTATCAAATGTTCAATTAGAATCATTCGATGTTCGCTTATCTTCCCGAGTGATTCACGTTCAGTTTGTTGTTACTTCGGAAAAAGCCGGAAAAACCTTTCTGATTGAGAAGTCGTTAGACAAGGTGGAATGGACCCCAGTTACATCGTTTAATTCTATTGGAGATCACAATAGCTCCAACACATACGAAACTTCGCTGATCGATTTTCCCGAAGGTGTACTGGAACATTATCGTCTTGTTCGCGTTGATTTATTCCAGGACTCAACGGTACTAGACAGTGCATTCATCACGCGGAAAGCATTAAAAAATATGCAGTTGATTCCCGTTGAAGGAAAAGCTCACAAAGAGATTAACATCACCTATGACTCGATGATTTCCAGTGAAGGTTTTTTGACGGTCATGAGCCGGGAAGGTGAAATCATTGAAGAAATTGAGATTGCCATTGCTTCGGGCTACAACCGATTCAAACTACGCATCAAAGAATACGAAAAAGGCGATTATTTGGTCACAGTCCGAGATCAGAATGAGAATAAGATTTCGAAACGGCTCGTGATTTATAAGTAAATAAAACGTTCCTAAACCATCTGCCTACAAGTGAATTGAATTACTCAATCGAAATGCCTACAGGACAATGATCTGATCCTTTAACATCCATCAAAATGAAGGCATCTTTCACGCGATCCTGAATTGATTCCGACACCAAAAAGTAGTCAATCCGCCAGCCAACGTTTCTGTCTCGAGCGCCTCCGCGGTAACTCCACCAGGAATATTTCTCTGTAGCATCGGGATACTTCAATCGGAAGGTATCGACGAATCCATTCGAAGTATAAGCATCCATTCCATCAATTTCCTCCTGCATGTGTCCGGCCGATTTGTTATAATTCGCCTTCGGACGTGCCAAATCAATAGACTTATGCGCCACATTGAAATCACCACAAACAATTACAGGCTTTTCCGATTCCAAATTCTTTAGATATTTCAAAAATTCGGCATCCCATCCCTGGCGGTAATCCAATCGTTTCAAGTCGTTCCCAGAATTCGGAGTATACACTGTCACTAAAAAGTGATCTTCAAATTCCAGAGCAATTACACGCCCTTCCTGATCGTGTTCTTCAATCCCCATGTCGTATCGTTCAGAAATCGGTTTGATCTTTGTCAAAATTCCAGTCCCTGAGTATCCTTTACGCGCTTTTGATTCGTTTCCGTAGTAATGGTAATCTTCCAAATTCGCTACAACCTCTCTCGCTTGATCCACCGTTGATTTTGTCTCCTGAATGCATACCACATCCGCATTTATTGAGGCAATATCCTTATGAAAATCTTTCTTGGCAATAGCACGAATGCCGTTTACATTGAATGAAATTATCTGCATGTTTTTGCTTTGAGCTAAAAGTAAGAATTTCGCGAAATTCAGGAAGCATTTAAAGGTCATCATCCGGGGCAAATTGGATTTCAGGTCAGCTCCATTGAGGAATCAAAATCGTACTCAGGGAATTATGGAAAGCAGTATCTTTGCGGCATGGCAGTAGATGCACAAACGCTTTCTGATTTGGAATTTGACACGATTCGTTCGTGGGCGGAAGAGTATGCAAAACAGCCAACTGCCCAGAATCGACTGAAAGAATTGGCACCAATTCCCAATTTCGGAGAGATTCAATATCAACTGGATAAAACATTTGAATTCCAACAGATTCGAATTACCGGAGAAACATTTCCACAACTTGAATTCGAGGAACTGGATAATGAAATCCGATTGCTTCCGATTGAAAATGCTTCGATTGCCCTGGAAGGATTTATGCGCATCCACATGGCGAGTCGGTTGGTGAATGACTTACTTCACTTTTTCGATAAGCGAGAAGAAGAATATCCGCTGCTGTCCCACACGCTGGAAAACGCGTACTACACGAAAGAAATCATCCAGGCGATTGAAAAGGTGTTTGATCGCAGTGGTCAGGTTAAGGATGACGCCTCACCAGAATTGTATGCCATTCGAACCAATATCAAAGTTGTTCGAAAGCAGATCAATCAGAATTTTGATAAAGAAATACGGAAACTCCAAAAGAATGGTGTTCTGGGAGATACGCGAGAAACGTTTATCAATGACAGACGCGTTTTGACCGTGCTTTCTTCGCACAAACGGAAGATTCCCGGATCTGTGGTTGGATCGAGTAACACTGGTTCATTGACATACATCGAACCGCAAGTCAACATTGCGTTGAACAATGAATTGGAGATGTTGATGGATGATGAGCGAAAAGAAATCTTCCGCATTCTTCAAATTCTGCGCAAAGAACTGAACGAATTCATCGGATTGATCAAAGAGTATCAGATCATTCTAACGGAATTCGACTTCGTGAACGCGAAAACGCGTCTGGCAATGGCGCTTGAGTGCAATCGACCGAGAATTTCGGATGAGTTGCAAATAGAATTGATTGACGCGTTTCACCCGATTCTTTGGCGCAACAACAAAGCACAGAAAAAGCACACATTTCCACAGCAAATTCAATTGGATAAGTTTTCACGAATGCTCGTGATCTCAGGACCGAACGCAGGTGGAAAAAGCATCACTTTGAAATCCGTTGGGTTGTTGCAATTAATGTTGCAATCCGGATTGTTGGTTCCCGTGCATGAAAACAGTGTGATGTGCTTCTTTCGAAATATTTTAAGCGATATAGGCGACAATCAATCCATCGCGGATGAACTGAGTACGTATAGTTATCGTCTTAAACGAATGAAGCAATTTCTGGATACGGCAAACCGACACACGTTATTCCTGATCGACGAATTCGGAACAGGGTCGGATCCTGATTTGGGCGGAGCATTGGCAGAGTCGATTTTTGAAACCATCTACACCAAAAAGAGTTTCGGCGTGATTACCACGCATTATGCGAACATCAAACTGAAGGCAGACAAACTTCGAAACGCACGAAATGGTTGCATGTTATTCAATACGGAAACTTTGGAACCGTTGTACAAACTGGATATTGGGCAACCGGGAAGTTCATTTACGTTTGAAGTCGCAAAAATTAACGGAATTCCCGACGAATTAATCGAAGATGCGAAGTCGAAACTGGACGATCGTAAAGTGAAAATGGATCAATTGCTGAATTCACTTCAAAAAGAGAAGAACTATCTCTCACGTTTGAACAAGGAGCATATTGAAGCTCAGGAAACCGCGCAGGAAGCACTCAACGAATACACCGATCAGAAGGAATACTACGAGCGTAAGATCAAAGAAATGCGATCGAAACAAACGTCTAACGAAGCATTGCTTCGCATGGGTAAAAAGATGAAAACCTTTATCGATCGTTACAACACAAGATCACGCAAGAAGACGATCAATCAACCTTTGATGGAGGAAGTCCGAAAGTACCTCGCGGTTGAACGCACTAAGGCGGAGGAAGCCAAAAATGCGGAAAAGTTGAAAGCTGCTGCCGCCAGAAAATCGACAAGCAAGAAGAAAAAACGTCCGGTTAAAGAAAAAGATCCATACAACCGGGACAAGATCAAAGTGGGATCAAAAGTGAAACTGGTAGCTACCAAGCAATCCGGTACGGTAGAGGAAATCTCCGGAAACACCATGACTGTTACTTTTGGATTTGCCCGAATGAAAGTGGAGAAGAATAAGTTGCAGTGGATTCAGTAGATTCTTGATGGTTCGACTTTTTCGATAAGTCAACCAAAAAGAGGAGTACGTGTTTCTCTCATCGTGCAACAAGAAATCACTACTCCCCTTTTGCTTACTACTACCCAAAAATTCCTTTTCAGGTTTACTCTACTATACTTTAATAGATACAGCGAATTGCAGAAACGCTGCATGGGTCTGAAAAATTTATTAAATACTGATAAATAACTACTTTTGGCGGAGATGAGCCTATTTACTCCAGACACAAGTGCTATTCCTTCTTTTGAGGAAAAAGGACGTTTTTTAATGGCCTGGCGACTGAGTTTACTCTTCAGCTTTGTATTTGCCATTCTTGGCGTTCTCGTTATTCGAATTGATTGGAAATCAGCTATTGTTTATTGGGTTGTCGTGACGCTTGCTTCAATTTCCCTGGTGTACATGAAGCGGACAAGGATCTCAAAGCCAGTGTTTTGGATATATGCAGTCGCTGCGAGTCTCATGACAGAATTCACATTAAATTTCTTTCTTGATACAGCACATTACACCGACTTCCTCTGGATTCTGAGTACTATAATTTTCTCCTTCACAACTTTAGGAAAAAAGGCAGGTCGGGCAACGCTATTATTCCATTGCATTGGGGTTGGTTATTATGTCATGTTTGGATTCAACACACACTTCCGTCTTGTCGAGCATCATGACCTTAGTCAGCGTATCGTCTTATATGCTGAGATACTTTTGGGACTTTTCACGGTCACATACCTGGTAAATCAATACGTTAGTTTTAATAATAACACAAAAGATCAATTAAAAGTCCTCAATCAGAACCTGGAGGAGCAAAATCAGGAGATCTTATCCAAGAACAAGGAGAACATTACGTTGGTAAAAGAAGTACACCATCGTGTAAAAAACAACCTCCAGATTATTATCAGCTTGCTTCGAATGCAACGTTCTGAAATCAAATCAGACGAGGCAAAAAAACAATTTAGCGTAGCGATCAATCGAATTCTCACGATGTCGATGATCCACCAAAAACTGTATCAGGAGAAGGAACCTTCGAAAATTAATATTCGTGATTACCTGGAGGATTTAACAGCTGAATTAGTCTCACTTTCAGAAGAACATGTATTCGTTCACGTAAACCTCAAGGCGGATGAAGAATATGCCGACTTAAAAACGATTGTTCCATTGGGGCTGCTCGTAAATGAGCTGGTTGCAAATTCCATGAAGCACGCGTTCAGTGGGAAATCTGAAGGAAAGATTCAGATCCAATTGACCAGTGATAAAGAAAAGGGATGTATCCATATGACATACTCGGATGATGGAGAATGGCTGGAACCTACTGAAGAAAGCGGCTTTGGATTGGAACTCATTGAAATTCTCACCGAGCAAATGGAAGGAACGCATTCCCGTGAAGGAAGTCGCTATTCTTTTGAAATTCCTTTGGAGCAGTAGAGGTTAGAGAGATTGGGAAGATTGGATGAATTAGACATATTGGACTAATTAGACGGTCCAATTTATTTATCCCAACTAGCGCATTGCCCGCCTGTAGAGGAAATAGGCTAACCCTGCGAACATGACATTTGGAATCCACACGGCGAAATAGGCTGGGAAGCCAAGATTGGTTGCCGCTACACTTACCACCTTCATAGCGAAAATATACATGAAACTGATTAAGATTCCGATTGCCAATCCAATTCCAATTCCTCCACGTCGCTTACGGCTGGCAACGGAAATTCCTATAAGCACCAAAACATAAGTTGCAAATGGATTTGAAGTCCGCTGGTACAACTCTATCTCATACAACGGCACCATGGAAGACCCTTTGATTCGTTCGCGCTCAATAAATTCTTTCAGTTCAAAATACGGCATCGTTTCGGCAACATTTTCCCGCTGGGCAATTTCCGTTATACGAAACTGAAACGTGGTATCTTTTCTGAGTCCATCGCGAATAATGTCATTGGTATCGCCATGAATCCGTTCGTAGTAATTTCGTAGAATCCACTTGTCAGTTCCACGAATATTTTGAGCCGATTCCGCCTTAATAAAGTACTTGACTCCCTGACCTGACTCATCTTCCTGTTCCAAAACGAATCCCATAGCTCGGTCGTTCATCGCGTTATACGACTTGAAATATACAATTTGTCCGCCGGGATACTCCGCATGGTACTCGTCCACAAACATTTGCTCGCGGTAGTATTTCTCCTCGAAATCCAAACGCAAACGATTGGTATTTGGAATCACAAAATGGTTCAGGAGCAACGAAATCAACATCAGTAATGTCGCCGTGATCATGTAAGGACGAACGAATCTTCCGAATGGCTTTCCGCTGTTCAGAATCGGAATGATCTCCGTATCTCTCGCCATTTTAGCTGTAAACCAGATCACACTGATGAAAATGATCAGGAACGAGAACATGTTACCGAAATAGAGGATGAAACTGATGTAGTAATCGAATAATACCTCGGTCCAGGTAGCATTCCGTTCCAGGAAATAAGACAGCTTCTCAGAAACATCAAAAACAATGGACAAAAGCATCACCACCCCAAAAATGAAGAAGAACGTTTGCAAAAAACGCTTGATGATATATTTATCGAGAATGGATAGCATTTAGAGTCTGTTACTCAATTTCGGTACCATTTGATCTTTCCATGTAGCAAAGTCTCCAGCCACAATATGTTTTCTGGCCTCTTTCACTAACCACAAATAGAAGGATAAATTGTGTATTGTAGCAATTTGAATCGCCAAATTTTCTTTCGCTCGGATCAAATGTCTTAAATAAGCTTTGCTGTATGCCGTATCAACATAAGCCGTTCCATTCGGATCTATTGGTGAGAAGTCTTTTTCCCACTTCTTATTCTTAATGTTGATGATTCCCTCAGAAGTGAACAACATTCCGTGACGTGCATTTCGGGATGGCATCACACAATCGAACATGTCAATTCCCATGGCGATACATTCCAGAATATTAACCGGAGTTCCCACCCCCATCAAGTATCGTGGCTTTTCCTTCGGAAGAATACTACAAACGTGGTCAGTCATTCCGTACAACTCCTCATCCGGTTCACCTACGGATAATCCTCCGATGGCATTTCCCATAGCATCATGTGATGCAATTGTTTCGGCAGACTCTGTTCGTAAATCTTTGTATACGCTCCCCTGAACGATTGGAAATAGTGCTTGTTCGTATCCGTATTTAGGTCCGTTTTTCTCGAATTGATTGAAACATCTCTTGAGCCAACGATGTGTTAAATGCATGGAGCTTTTTGCATACTCATAATCGCAGGGATAAGGCGTACATTCATCAAAAGCCATGATGATATCTGCTCCGATGCTTCTTTGGATGTCAATTGCCTTTTCCGGTGTAAAGAAGTGATAACTTCCATCTACATGTGATTGAAAACGGACACCTTCTTCGGTAATTTTTCTTGCTCCAGACAATGAATACACCTGGTATCCTCCGCTATCGGTAAGGATAGGCTGATCCCAATTCATGAATTTATGCAATCCTCCTGCTGGTTCCAATACTTCCAATCCCGGACGCAAAAACAAATGGTACGTGTTTCCCAGAATTATTTGTGCTTCAACCGCTTCTTTTAGCTCGTGCTGATGTACACCTTTCACGCTACCTGCGGTTCCAACCGGCATAAAAATCGGAGTTTCGATCACGCCATGATCGGTATGTAACTCACCGGCTCTCGCATTGGATTTATCGTCGGTGTGAAGTAAGTCGAAGTGCATAAATTTGTTGATAATTAACCCGCGCAAAGATAAATGTATTTGAGAAAGGCTGCATCTTTGTAGCCAAAGTGATTTGAATGCCCGAATTTCTTCCTGAATTTTACGATGACTGGAGCACCTATCTCTTCTTTGGATTTTGCGGAATTGCATTTTTGCACCTGCTTTTTATCCTTCTGATCTATACCCGATTGGCTTTTCATAAAACTTCTAAGGAGCAATTAATTGAGAACCTCCCTCCTATTTCGGTTATCATCGCTGCCAGGAATGAATCGGACAATTTGTACAAGCACTTACCTTTCATTTTAGAACAGGATTATCCTGATTTTGAAGTGATTGTTGTCAATCATCAAAGCATGGACGATTCACGATACATTCTGGATGCCTTTGCTCAAGAGTACCCAAATCTGAAGGTGATTGAAGTAGAACGGAACAAACATCTGAAATACGGAAAGAAATTGCCGCTCACCATTGGAATTCGTGGAGCTACACATGAACATATGCTCTTTACCGATGCGGATTGTCAGCCTGCTTCAAACCAATGGATTCGAAGTATGGCCAGCCGTTTTAGTGAGAAAAAGCAGATTGTCTTAGGATTTGGTCCGTACCGCCATGAAAAAGGAATGCTGAATCGTTTCATTCGATTTGATACCGTTTGGATTGCCATAAATTATCTCTCTTTCGCGAAAGCACGCATTCCATACATGGGAATCGGGCGTAATATGGCATACACGAAATCTGCTTTCGAAGCTGCCAATGGTTTTAAATCGCATTATGCTTTGTCTTCCGGAGATGACGACTTATTCATTCAGGATGCGGCGAAAAAGCGGAACTACACGATCAATATCGATCCGGATTCATATTGCTTTTCCGATGGTGCATCTTCGTGGGCAAAATTGTTCCGTCAGAAAGCGCGACACTACACAACTGCAGAAAAATACAAGGTTATTAAAAAATGGATGTTAGGAATCTATCCGCTGACCCTGTTAATCTTTACTGCTTCCTTTGTTATTTTGTGTTTCAATCGCAATTTCCTTTGGATTAGCCTTGCAGTGTATCTGTTCGTATTCATTTGGAAATGGATCATTCTCGGGAATGCCTTTAAGAAATTGCGAGCAACGAAATTTATCGCGTGGCTGCCGGTTTTAGATGTTATTTACGCTATCGTAACGCCCATTTTCTACTACACCAGCGATAAGAGCGACACAAAAAAATGGTGAACAAAGATCACTTATCGGATAAGGCACAACAAGATTTGGAACTTGTGGAACGCGCCATCAACGGAGATCAGTCGGCTTACGCTGCACTCATGGATCGCTATCGTGAGTCCATTTATTTCATGATGCTGAAAATGGTGAAAAACACCGATGACGCAGATGATTTAACCATTGAAGCCTTCGGAAAGGCGTTCCGTCGATTGGAGCAGTATTCACCAAGCTATGCCTTTTCAACGTGGCTCTTCAAAATCGCTTCCAATAACTGTATCGATTTCATTCGTAAGAAACGCATCAAAGTAACCTCAATGGATACTGGGATTCAAACAAACGATGGAGAACACATTCAAATTGACGCTAAAAGCAACACGCGTGATCCTGAGGAAACAATGGAACACAAGCAGAAAGTAATCATGATGCGTGAAGTTGTAGCCAAATTGAAACCACGCTATCGCATTCTTGTAGAAAAGCGTTATTTCGAAGAACTGAGCTACGAAGAGATTTCCGAAGAATTGAATCTTCCACTCGGAACCGTGAAGGCACAATTGTTCCGTGCACGTGATTTTCTTGCAAACATGATGGAAAATACCAAAGACACCATCTAATGGAAGGCATCGAACTGATTCTTCATTATTTCCCCGATCTTACTCCCAAACAGCGTTCTCAATTTGAAGCTCTGGAAGGATTGTATCAGGAATGGAATAGCCAGATCAATGTTATTTCCAGAAAAGACACCGATAATTTTTACGAACGACATGTCTTACATTCCCTTGCGATTGCAAAGGTAATGCCGTTCAAAGACGGTTCTAAAATTCTGGATATTGGTACAGGCGGAGGATTTCCCGGAATTCCACTGGCGATTTTGTATCCGGAATGTGACTTCTTATTGGTGGATTCTATCGGTAAGAAAATCAAAGTGGTGAATGAGGTTGCAAAAGCATTAGAACTGACGAATGTTCGAGGCATTCATGAACGCGCTGAAAAGGTTAAAGAACAATTCGATTTCATTGTTAGTCGAGCCGTTACCGCCATGCCGAAATTCCTCAATTGGACAAAGGGTAAATTCTTGAAAGAGCATAAAAACGATTTCAAAAATGGCATCCTGTACTTAAAAGGAGGCGATTTATCCGAAGAGATGGTGCCCGTAAAGAAAGCAGTTCAGTATTTTGATATCCCTGATTTCTTTGATGAAGAGTTTTTCGAGACGAAGAAGGTGGTGTACGTTAGGAATGAACTCTGATCTCAATCCCCTATTTCTCCAAAGGAAAAGATGTTCAATTTAATCCCCACGTAAATGGAAGGAAGGATATACCTTGACCGCCTAATTTCATTCGAAGGTTGCTGATTGGTAAATGATCCCTGAATACTGTAATGGCATTCAATATTCTTCAAACTCACCCCCGCCCCAAAATAGTACTCAAACCATGGATTATTTGAAAGAGGACGATTATAGAAGAAATTCACCCCGTACTCTTGAGTGATTTGAGAATACACCGCATAATCTGAAGTGTTTGAACCTCCAAATTTCCCAGGGTCATATATCAATTCACCAGCGGTTAAATATCGAAAGGAAGGTGCCAGAGTAAAATATACCCAGTCTTCAGAATAAAAACTCACCAGGGGTCTGAAACGAAATCCAGTTTGCGATGCACTCCAGGATCCCCATTGCATATTATTGTAAGATGATTCCTTAAATGCAGGTCGATAATCAGCTTCTAATCCAATACCAATTGCAGAATTGAGTCGATGCTGATACCCTAAAGACACTTCATAAATTCCAATTCGTGAATAAACTACACTTGAAGGCTCACTTTGGGAAAATACCGGTGACGCAAGAAGCAATACTGGCACAAACAAGATGCTGAAAATGAAATTTCTACAGGAACAATTAGAATTCTTCATTCAAGTAAAATAGCTTTTCCTGTAGACGTACCAGTTCATAGTGTGGTTGGTGCTTTGATGAGAAAAATTTCTGATATTCGCTAAAGTTTCATGTCAAATCCCATCTTCATTTCCGGAACCCCAGAACGCAAACAGTTCCTAAAAGAACTCAATGCCATGGCGAAGTACACGGGAGAAGTGTTACATGGTGATGAACTAACGCCAGCCCGGGAAAGACAATTGCGCAAGTACTTCCATAAGACGTACAAAATGCTGCATCGGATTTCCGAACTGGAAAATGGCATCAACAACAATTCATTCAAATACGGATATGGAGGCAAAATTTTGGTGCGCAAGGTTTTGTTACAATTGAACATCCTGGAAAAGCTACCACCTCTTTCCCAAAAGAAGCAATACAGACTTTTAATCCCAAAAGAAGAAATAGATCTTGAATTGGTTTCAAGAATAATCGTTGAGGTGTATTTGATACGGAATGATATCACTGCTTTTTGAACAGAATTGTCTTCATTTTAGTTCAGAATTAACCAAAAGACATAGTTTTTCATTACTTTGTTATGAAATACCTTTCTCTGCAAAGGGTTTTCATTATTCACTCAGTTAGAAAAAGATGAAATCGACACTCGTTGAAAAGCGCCAGGATAGCAGTCGCGCTGCAAATTCAAATGTAGCACAGGCTTCAAGTAAAATTAGTGAGCACTCAAATAGTCTCAATAATAATCGCATTCAAAATGGGCATCAAACCCAACTAAAGGAAGTTATGAATTCCGAAAATGCGCCTACCCAATTAAAACAATACAGTGTGATTCGCGACATTAATATGTCACTCGCCAAGAAAACATGGAAGACAAAAGGTCAAGAAGGGGATAAAGATTACCAAACAGCCAAAGTCAGAGCAAGAGGCGCAATGTATGGTGACTTAAGAGAGGAATATGGTGTTAAGGAGTTAGACGGAGTCATCACAGAAATCGATGACGTATCAACAACAGACGAATACCTTCGAAAGAAAGCTCTAATTACTGAAAAGTACGATCTAATAGAAGATGACGTTGCAGAAGCCGAAACTTCACGTCCAGCCCTGAAAACTGATGTGAAAATGGGAAAAAGAGCTAAAAACAGTCAAGCTGGTCCAATCAATAAAATGGTAGATGGCGTAAAATATATTGGTGCGCACCTGGTAAAAAGAGAATGGGGAGGAGCGGACAATATGTGGAATGTTGTAGCATGGCCTCAGGCTGCCGAAAACGAATGGGCAGCAACCTTTGAATTGCCGGTTGACAGAAAAGGAATTCGTGGTGAAGATCCAGGTAACATTAAAATTGAAGTTATTAAAGAGGATGAAGAACTGACACTTCCAAAATCAAGAGAAATCATTGACGAGGAAGTTACTCTGCTCATAGGAGATGAAAACGATCAAGCTAAAGAGCGCCTGAATAATAGCTCAGCAATGCGTAATCTCACAGAAAACAGGTGGAGTTCAAATCGTGCCCTGGAGAGCGTTCCTGTTATAGCCAAAGGAACCAATTTTGAAGGCTCTATCACATTGAATAAGTCAAAAACAAAGTGGAACGAAGCGAAAGCCGGAGCTCTAGATACCTATAGAAAAAATGTAAAAGCAGAATTGCTTTCCACAGAAGAGATAGAAATTCACGAAATGAATCCTGATAAACTAAAAGGAAATTGGGATGACGAAGAAGCTCGTAGCGACCTCAATCGTAAAAAGGAAAGAGCAAAAGATTGGGGAGAAGAAAAGAGACTCTACAGCCCAGGTTTTGTTCACGAAGACAACGTAGTTGATAGTTAAACAAAAAAATAGCCCTCACGAGCTATTTTCAGAATTAGAGAAATTTATACTTGGAGTTTGGACCTAGTCCAGTTTGTACTTACGGAAAAATGCGTCCCAATCCCAAATGAAGTTCTCGATAACTTCATCCATTCTTTTAAGGAAAAGCGGATTCGGTGATTGCATTCGCTTAAAATATTCATCCTGATAGTTATACAAAGTATACTTATCAAAGATGGTTTTTGACATAGCGTAAATCATGTTCTTGGAAGGATGATTCAATCGCCACATTAAAGTTTTGTAATCTTTCAACAACTGTTTGAATTCACCTAACTCCATCTCATAAATACGCGCCAGCTTTTCATATACCAACGTTTCCACGCGATTCGCCTGCTCCGGTTCGAAAGCACTTTCCAAAAAGGACAAGTTTCCAACAATTACAATTAATGAGAATTCGTAGTTGTTATTTGGCGCAATGTTAGGAGAGGTCACAAATGCCGGATCATCATTGATGAAATCAGCTATCACTGGAAAACCTTCATCAATTGTCTGGAACAGACCGTTAATGAACACGTTAGCTAACTTGTCATCAGATACCTTTTTCCTTAGAATTGACCCGAACATGAATTTAGGTTGAATTGTTAAACACAAAGTTAACAAAGGCTTAACCTTGAAAATCAAGTGTGAAAAATACGTTATTCACATTTTTTTCAACAGTTATTCACATTCCCCTTTAAACAGTGACAGAACCTTTCATAGAACATTCCATCAGATTTGATCAATTTCGTGAACAAATACCCGGGTAAGTTGTACTTTTACATGAAATATCAATTAGTACTGCATGAAACGTAGTCAAATCATTCTTCTGGGCATTGCCCTATTCATTTCCGGAGCCATGTATATTCCAATACTGATGAATGCCAAGGAGTATGAAAAACAAACAACCAAGGAAAACAAAACGGTATACGTACCGACAACCGTCGTAAAGAACCAAGTACACAATGTTCCATTGAATTCGTACGGGCAGGTTTCTCCAAATACGGAGTTAATGGTGTCGTTTGAGGTTCAGGGAAAATTGCTCAAAGGGGATAAAAGATTGAAGCCAGGTGTTTCTTTCAGAAAAGGAGAACTACTCTACAAAATTGAAGCTTCAGAGTATATTGCAACAATTATCTCAAGAAAAATGGCGTTGTTGGGTGTCGTTTCGCAATCTATGGCTGATTTTTCGCTGGACTTCCCCAACAGAAAAGAAATTTGGGAGAGATTTATGTTAAATCTTAAAGGAGACTCTCCATTACCACGAATCCCATTGGAAAAAAGTGAAAGAGAACGATTATTCTGGGCGTCGAGAAATGTCTATTCCGAATACTACAACATTCTATCGCAAGAACATCGCTACGAGAAGTACCTTTATACTGCTCCATTCTCAGGAACAGTGACCGAAGTATACTCCGAACCAGGATCAATAGTGAACCCGGGAGTTCAAATTGCGAAAATTGCCAGAACGGGCGAATTTGAATTAAAAGTTCCGGTATCTCTGGACGACCTCGATAAATACAAAACACAAAAATCAGCTCGATTCACAGATCCAAACGGCAAGCTAATTGCCACCGGTGCTATCATTCGAATTTCGGATGTTGTGAATCAAAGAACGCAATCCGCGGATGTATACTACTCCGTGAAACCAGTAGAAGGAGAACGCGTTTACAACGGACTTTATCTCAATGTAGAAATCGATTACATCTCGGATGAACAAACCGTTGCTTTGCCAAGGCGAGCCTTGAAAGACGACAAGGTACTGGTTCTGAAAGGCGATAAACTTTCCTATATCGATGTAGATCTGAAAAGTAGAAAACCAGATACGGTTTATGTAACAGGTCTTCAGAACGGTCAGGAAGTTGTTTTGGAGCAAACTGGTGCACCGGGCATGGATATCATCTACAAATCTGAACGCAAGTAGAAGATGAGACGATTAATTCAGTTTTTTATTGATCGACCAATTTGGGGGAATGCCTCAATTGTGATCATCGTCATGTTTGGGTTGTTCACCTTGTTCAATACCAATCGCTCGTTTTTTCCTGAAGAAGATCCCAACCGAGTTATCATCAGTGTTGCATATCCCGGAGCTTCTCCTGCTGAAATGGAGGAAGGTATCACCATTAAAATTGAACAGGCAATTCGTGGATTCAACGGTATTGATGAAATCCGGTCGTCTTCCCAGGAAAATTTCGCCCAAATAACAGTGATTGCGGAAGATGATGCCGATATGGAGCAACTCTTCAACGACATCGACAATGCGGTAAATTCCATTAATTCCTTCCCTGCGGGGATTGAACCACCCACTGTCACCATGCCGAAAGCTATCGGAATGGCAAGTATCGTGGCATTCGTAGGTGTATCCTCCAAAGACAAAGACGTAGACATCGCGGAACTAATAGATGTCTCAAACGATGTGGAAACGGCTCTGTTGAACACGGAATCCATTACGGAAATTGAGAAATCCGGATTCCCCGATAAGGAAATTGTCATCAGCGCTCGAGAACAGGACCTGATTCGATACGATATTTCACTGAATGAAATTGCCCTCGCGATTCGCACCAAGAATATCGACATCACCACCGGAGTTGTGCGGGGATCAATGGAGGAAATTAATATTCGTTCCAACAACCGTTCTACCAATACAGAGGATATAGAGGACATCGTCCTGAGAACCACACCAACGGGAGAAATCATCCATATTGGAGATGTTGCAGATGCTGAGATTACGTACTCAGAACAGTCACAAACCTCTCTTTACAATGGCAACCCTTCTACATCATTCCAGGTAAAGAAGACCCCGGAACAGGATATTTCTGACATTACTGCGGAACTGCATGAGTTCAAAAAGAAGTTCGAAGCGGAAAATCCAGATTTCGAATTCAACATTTTCTTTGAGTTCAATGGAATGTTGGAAGATCGAATTGACCTTCTGACTCGCAACGGAATTATGGGATTGGTACTTGTACTACTCTTCCTTGGGTTGTTCCTGAATCTAAAACTATCGGCGTGGGTGGCCTTCGGAATTCCATTTTCCTTCCTTGGGATGTTCATTTTCGGAGCCATGTATGGTATTACCATCAATATGATCTCCTTGTTCGGTATGATTCTCGTAGTAGGAATCCTGGTAGATGACGGAGTCGTAATTGCCGAGAACATATTCACCCATTTCGAACGAGGCAAAAAAGCGAAAGATGCCGCTCTGGACGGAACAATGGAAGTTTTAAAACCCGTTTTCACCTCCGTTCTGACCACCATCGTCGCCTTCTCTATACTCTTCTTTGTGGAAGGAATGGAGTTGATTAAGGAGATGTCTTTTGTGGTGATTGCCTGTCTGGCGTTCTCACTATTCGAGGCATTTATCATACTTCCGGGTCACCTTGGACATGACAATGTACTTTCTGAGAATAAAAAAGTAAACTTCTCCTACTTGAAAGGATTGCTTTTCCTGGTTGCTGGATTCGTCATCATCTTCATTGGAACACGACTTATTCCAGATGAATATTCGCTTTCAGGATTCTTGTTTCCATTCGTTCTAATTATTACCGGAGCCATTGTATTCCTCGTTGGATTCACTAAATCTCCTCTTGAAAATGTTCTCAGAGGATCGGCGGATAAGGGAATTAAATTCGTTCGTGATCGTTGGTTTGCGCAAACCGTTAAACATGTTGTAGGTATCCGTTTCAAAGCATATTACCTTTCTTTCTTCATCCCCTTTGCCTTTGTAATCAGTGCACTTGCCATGTTCAGAAGTGGTTTGATCAATTTCACCTTCTTCCCGGACATACAGCCGGATCGATTCACAATTGAAGCGGCATACACACCGGGAGACAGCGACATCAAGACCAAAGAATTTCAGGAACGCGCAACGCAAATTCTGATAGAAGAAAACCAGCGCATTATTGAAGAAACCGGTGACTCACTCCTCTCCTATTACATCAGTACAATTGGTGTTTCTGAAAGCATTGGTCAATTTGGAAACCACACAGGAATGATTAACGTGTTCTTTGATGGAGAGAACTCAAAAACACCTGTGGACACATTGATTAACCGAATCAATCGCAGATTACGCCAAACACCGGAAGGAAGGCTCGCCAGAAGTGTGTATGTGGGTGGAGAAAAGCGATTCGGGAAGCCCATTCAATTGGGAATCACCTCTTCGAATGACAACAGTTTGATGAGCGCTCGCAACGAGATCAAAGATTCACTATCTAATATGGATGGCGTGATCAACGTGAAAGATGACATGCCTCCGGGTAAAAACGAAGTTGAAGTCAAATTGCGTCCGGAAGCTTCTATTTATGGTTTCTCGGAGGGAGAAGTTCTCACCCAGATTCGTCAATCATTCTTTGGAGATGAAGCACAGCGTGTAATTGTCGGTAAAGATGAAGTGAAACTTTGGGTTCGATTCAAAAAGCAGGATCGTAATTCCCTTCTCGATTTGAAGCGGATGAAAATACGCAACATACAAGGAACAGAGGTAGAACTGCAGGCAATTGCCGATTTTGAAATGAGTCGGGCTCCGGAAACGTTAAGACGATTGGACGGACAGCGGATTATTACGTTGGATGCAGAAACCACTGACCCGGATATGGTTGCACAGATCAATGGAGCTATAAATGATGATATCCTTCCAGATATTTACAACAAGTACCCGTCCGTTAAGACCGTTCCTTTAGGACAAGCCAAACGTCAAGGTAAAATTGCAGCTTCGATGAAAGTTGCAGGGTTAATCGGCGTGGTGATCATGTTTATCATCATTACACTGCATTTCAACAGTTTGAGCAACGCATTCCTGATCATGTTGGTGATCCCTGCTGGATTGGGCGGTGCAATTATCGGTCACGGATTGGTAGGAATTTCGGTTTCAATTTTCTCCTTCTTTGGAATCATCGCATTGATTGGAGTTCTTGTGAACGATTCCATTGTATTCCTCGATCGATACAACGACTTATTATTAGCGGGAAAAGATGTTAAAACAGCCGCAGTAGAAGCCGCCAAATCACGTTTCCGACCGATTCTATTGACGTCGTTAACCACTGTTGCCGGACTACTGCCGATTATGTCTGAAACCAGTATGCAGGCGCAATTCCTGATTCCAGTAGCTGTTTCCATCGCCTTTGGTGTATTGTTCGGGACCATTTTCATACTTGTCTTCTACCCTGCTGCGATTCTTTTCTGGAATGCCGGTAGAATTGGATACAGAAACCTGATTCACGGACAATGGAGCATTATTCCGGCATCTGTAGAACCGATCATTCGAAACACGAAGAGAAAGCAAGGTTTGAGTAGAGAACCGGAGTTTTATTCTGATCAGGAGGTCAAACAAATTGAAGAAAATGAAGATCCTATTTAATACAATCGTCTGCATCTTTCTAACGTTTGGTGCATGGTCGCAAACAGAGCTTTCGGCTAACGATGCTGTGCTTATCGCTCTCCAGAATAACTACGATGTTCAAATGGCAGATCTTCAGAAAGTCATTGGGCAAAAAAATAATAGCTGGGGAGAAGCTGGTGCATTCCCTACCGTGGATATCATTATTGGTCAGAACAACAGTATCCAGGACAACCGAAACAACCCATTCACCTTTACTCCCGGGGTTATTTTGTCGCAAAGCATTGCCCCATCCGTAAATGTCAATTACAACATCTTTACCGGGTTCGCTGTTCGAATGTCGAAAGTCCGCCTTGAACAACTGGAAGTGCAAAGTTCTAATAATGCAACTGCTGTTATGGAGACGGCAATTCAAGATGTTTTAAAGGCGTATTACACCGCACAATTACACAATGCACGGACTGAAATGTTGCGCGAAGTATTCAACATCTCTAAGGATCGTGTAGCTTATTACGAGTTGAAACAAGAGTATAGCAGTGGTACTTCACTGGAATTGATGCAGTTCAAAAATCAAATGCTGACAGATAGTTCCAATTTGATTTTGCAGGAATTGTCTTACACAAATTCGGTTCGAAACCTATTGCTCCTCATGAATGACACGATTTCCACGGCGGAAGACATTGTTCTAACAGATCCGTTGGACATCGGAGAAGTGTTAATTGACTCTGAAGCTGCTATGGAGTCCATGCTTGCCAACAACCAAAATCTGAAGAACCAATACATCAATATTGAATTACAGAGAACAAATACAGCATTGCAAAAATCGTTCTTGTATCCAACACTGAGTCTTCAACTTGGTGCCAATCCTAGTTGGAACCGATTCGAGGAACTTCAAGAAGGTCTGTTAAGTGCACAAACGCAAAATCTGGTGTACTACGGGAACTTGAGTTTACGATACTCTCTTTTCAACAACTGGAAGAATAAACGTGCGGTGGAGGTTTCGCAAATTCAAGAGGAGATAGCTGAGATCACCACAAAATCTATGGAGCTTACTTTAACAAATTCGTTGAAGAACCTGCTAGAATTGTACGAAGTGCGCAATCAATTGGTAAGTATTTCTGAACAAAATCTGGTATACGCGAAGAAATCATTCGAATTGGCAGAAGATCGGTTTGCGAGAGGAACCATTAATTCAATTGACCTGGCTACAATTCAATCGAATTACCGAAATACGTTGATTCAACATTATGAGAATATTTATAATCGAATGGATACGTATTTGGAGATTTATCGCATGACAGGACAGATTTCTTTGGAGTATAAGGTTGAAGAATAGGCTTGCTGTGTATGTCGATATTGGAATGATAAAAAACAGGAAGGGGTAAATCGTTACGTTAAGCCAGTGAAATAAAGGGATTGCGGGAATTATCAAAAAAGCTTCAACGCAAAAACCTGCCTGCCGGACAGGCACGGTACTAGTTTTTGCAAGATTTTATTCGTAACTTCTTATGTCCAAGCACCACGATGAAATCACTCTACTTACTCTTCACCTTCCTTTCCTTCAATGGAACAGCACAAAATGACTCACTTCTGCCTAATTTAGAAGCTGGTTACCAATATTACACCTACGAAATAAATAATCCACCTGGTCAACAATGGGAGTTCTTTTCCTTTAGCACTTATAATTTTAGCTTAGAGGACACCCTGACTATTTATACATCTGCTCCTGTTGGACAAATCATCATGGAAGGCAACAAAGTTTATGCAAAAATCGAATACTTGTACGGAGAATTAGAAGGTGATTACTCGCAAGATTTTCATCTTTTGTATGATTACGATTTGCAAATTGGAGATACCGCTTACCATAAAAATGGATTCGGTCCTGCAGTATTAGATAATATCACAAGTTTTGATTTGAACGGTCATTTGGTTCCGCACTTCCATTTTTCCAATGGCGATAGTTGGATCAAAGGGATTGGCAGTACTCGACACCCGCTCTTTCCATTCGTCAGGGAGTTTGAAATTAGTTACTTGTATTGTTATTCGGCCGGATATTACGCTGGGGATTCCCCAATAGACTTCTATGCCTACTATCCAGGAAGTACAAATCCATACTGTCAATTGACCGTTCCAGAAAATGAAGAAAAGCCGGAAATTAACGTTGCTCCCAATCCAACGCAAACCAGACTCAATGTATTAAACACAAAAGTGGTTCCGAAGCGGATTGAGATTTACACCATGAACGGACAGCTACTAGCATTCAACGACAATTGTGACTCGATTGCTGTAAAATCTCTAGCTTCAGGTGTTTATTTCGTGAAAATCAGAATGGATAAACAATGGTACACCTTCCGATTTCAAAAAGAATAAAAAAAGCCCATCGTTTCCGATGAGTGCTTTACAGCAACACCACCGCTTGTTGTGCTAACCAAATCATAATGTCCAGCACCGATCTGAGAAACCCGAAACTACCAGCAAAATAAACGTATTTTTACGCCGTGAAGTCAACGTTGGCATATCTCAACGGTAATGATGACAATTCATTGCTGGCACTTGGAGAAACAGATCGATTGATCATTCATGATTCGTCTGAGATCGAACGAATTCAATCATTCGTAGACCAACATTCCGGCGAATATATTTTTCTCGGTCTGAGCTACGATTTGAAAAATGCATTTCTGGATTCAGCGTCTTCAAATCCTGATTTCTCAGGGTTACCCTTGGCATTTTTATGGGTTCCTGAAGTTGTTGCGAAAGTAAGTCAGAACGAAGTTCTCAAGTTCGAACAAGGACAAAGAACCACTGAAGTTGATGCGAAAATTGATGCTTTCTTTAAGTCCAAAGATGCTCCATTTCAATGGAATGCTGACCTGAAAACGAGAACATCGAAAGATGAATACTTCCGAACTATAGCAGCGCTACAAGATGAAATCCAATACGGTAATATCTACGAGGTCAACTTCTGTCAGGAATTCTACGATGACGATTTTACTTTGGAGAATCCTGAAGCTGCCTATTTCCGATTAAATGCCATTACCGAAGCTCCTTTCTCGGCCTACATAAATATTGATGAATTCTGTATGCTCTGTGGAAGTCCCGAGCGATTTTTAAAAAAGGAAGGTGCCCGGTTGATCTCTCAACCGATCAAAGGAACACGCAAACGAAGCAATAACCCGGAAGAAGATACTCGGCTTAAGAAGGAATTATTGCAGGATCCAAAAGAGCGCGCAGAGAACGTTATGATTGTAGACCTCGTTCGAAACGACTTATCCCGCGTAGCCCAAAAATCCTCGGTGAATGTTGACGAATTGTTCGGAGTATACTCCTTCAACACAGTGCATCAATTGATTTCGACTATTTCGTGTGATGTCCGCCAGGACGTTGAATTTCTCGATATTCTGAAAGCAACGTTCCCCATGGGATCCATGACAGGTGCACCAAAACGCAGTGCGGTCTCACTCATCGAGAAACACGAAAACTTTCGTCGTGGATTGTATTCCGGCTCCATTGGTTATATCGCCCCAAATGGAGATTTCGATTTGAATGTTGTCATCCGAAGTTTGATCTACAATCAAGAGAAAAAGTACCTGTCTTGCGCCGTAGGTGGAGCAATTACCATTCAATCGAATCCGGAAGCCGAATACGAAGAATGCAACACGAAAGTTAAAACGATTCTGGATCGGATGCATCATGGTTGATTTGGAACAACATATCGATGACGTTCTTACTAAATATAATCCGCAACGCATCATTCTGGCCTGCAGCGGTGGACTCGATTCTACCGTATTGTTGCACGCTTGTCTGAAAATGGAAACTCCGGTTGAAATAGCACACGTCAACTATCAATTAAGAGGAAAGGAATCAGAAGGCGATCAGCAGTTTTTGGAACAATTGGCAACGGAAAAGTCCATTCCAATTCATGTAAAGAAAATCGACCTTCAATCTCAATTAAAAGATGGAGGGAACCTTCAGGAACTTGCCCGTGAGCAACGCTATGCTTTCTTCGATTCATTGCAGCGAACGACACCAAACACTATTGTTCTTCTTGCCCATCATAAGGAAGATCAAACGGAAACATTTTTCATGAATCTGGCACGAAATTCTGGTGTAATGGGATTGGCGGGAATGCCAGAAAAGAGAGGTTGTTATTTGCGACCGCTACTAGCATTTTCTAAGTACGATCTCAGAACTTATGCAGAAGAGAAGAGCATTTCCTGGCGTGAGGACAGCAGCAATGAAAGTTTGAAATACACGCGAAACGAATGGCGAAATCTCGTTTTACCAGAGATTCGAAAATCCGTTCCTGAACTGGACGAATCAGTGCAGATTCTCACACGAGTTTTCCAGGAAAAACAATCGGAACTTCAGGAAAAAATCAAAACAATCGTTGATGATATTCTTGAAAAGAAAACTTTGTCTGCAACTACTTTTCAGAGCCTCGATTCATTCGAAGTGATTGAGCTTTGCAGACAATTGGGTCAGCCCATCGGTATTGCAGAAACCTGGACAAAACTGAATCATAAAGGTACAGGTGTGAAGCTTACGCCAAATGAAAATTCGCCCTTTTACAAAGTCGTTTTTGAGGGGGATTCCTACTCGTTTTTATCCGAAACAACCATCCCCAAATTGGAACCGAAAATCGAACAAGTTGAAGTCCTTCCGGAAAGGTTTGATAAAAGCACTCTCTACTTAGATCGACACTTGATTTCAGGAGAATTGCAATTTCGTCCGGTGCAAACTGGAGATCGCATTCACCCGATTGGCATGGAGGGATCACGACTCGTATCTGATGTCATTTCTGATGCGAAACTGACCAGTATTGAAAAGCAACAATTGCAAGTTTTGGTCGATGACCGACACGTTCTTTGGGTGCCAGAACTTTGCGTGTCAAGAAAAGCCATTGCCTCGGCTAAGAGTACAGAGATTCTTAAAATCGAATTATAACGAACCTACTGTTGTTTTTTCGATGCGGAAAACAGCAATAAACTCCGACAAATTCGTGCAAGAACGCATTGTTCGCATTAACTTTGCCACAAAATCAGTTACATGTTAGGATTGAAACTGCCCACGGATCCACGTTGGGTAAATATTGTCGAAAAGAACATTGAAGAAATTCTCACCGATCACGCATACTGCGAACAAAAAGCAGCCAGCAACGCGATCTCTGTGATTGTGAAATATGCCGAGTACCCTGATTTGGTTCAGGCAATGACGGAAATTGCCCAGGAAGAAATGGAACATTTCGGAATGGTACATGAGAAAATGATTGAGCGTGGCATGAAACTCGGGTTTGAGCGAAAAGATCCTTACGTGAACGATTTGGCGGCATATCTGAAAGAGCGAAATTCCGGAGGCTCCAGAGCCAATCAATTCGTAAACCGGATGATGTTTGCTGCCATGATCGAAGCTAGAAGCTGCGAGCGATTCCGAATTCTTTCTGAGGAAATCAATGATGACGATTTACGCGAGTTCTACCGTAGTCTGATGGAAAGTGAAGCGCGTCATTATACCACTTTCCTGAATTTTGCCCGAAAATATGGCGATGGAATCGATGTTGAATCGCGCTGGCAAGAATTCCTTGATTTTGAAGCTACCCTGATGAAAAAGTACGGGAAAAGCGAAACCATGCATGGGTAAGGAAATTTGTCCTCTTTCGTCTAATAGGTATGGTGCAAGAACAAGTAATCGTTCAACTCTTGAAGAACTTCATGCACTCTTTGTACTGCCTGCCAATTGCAAGAGTAGTTTCATCAGACATTACTACTTTTTTATGCCCAACACCTCCCACATGATTTGAGTTGATAATTGTAGATTTATGAATTCGTATAAACGAAGGATCTAATTTTATCAATCTAGATTGGATGTCCTTTAAGCTAGACCTAATAGTTAACTTCCTATCCTTCAAGTGAACATCGCAGTAATTTCTCGAACTCTGGATATAAACTATTTCGCTCGTCTTAACATTGTACAATACTCCATTTGCAATTGATTTCAATGAAATAGTTATTTCATTCTTCCTATTCATCTTATTGATTAAGGAACGCATCAATTTGGTGAAAACTTCTTTATTGAAGCTCAGAATTCTAATCCTAAAAACAAAATATACGAGTGACAAAAGTAATACCGTCACAATGCCGTAAAACAAAGACGTTTGATAAAAAGGATGCCGTATTGTGAAGCTAAATATTTCTTCCGATCTGCTCCAATCTCCAGTCGGGGATTGAACTGAAACTATTAAACGGTATGCCCCAGGTTTAAGTCCCTGTAAACTTACTTTCGGATCTGATGTAGTTATCCAATTTTCATCTCTGCCAATTAATTTATATCGGTAGAGTACACTTTGATTTACGGCATAAGAATTTGTCTTAAAATTAACCTCAATACTGTTTTGATACCACGGGAATGACCGATTTGTACCTATTGAGACGTTCTGATTAAAGGCACTTGTAAACAACACTTTATAAGGATGCTTACTATTCCGTGAAGTGCCTAACTTCAATATGTTGACTCCGTTATTACTAGCGATGTAAATGGCATTCTTATCAACTATAAAGTCACGGACATCGAACAATTCATTTGCCCCTAAATCAATCCGGTTAAAATCTAATTCGGAGATATTACCAACGGATACGAATATTTTGTCATTTGTACCTACCCACAGCTTCCCTTGCGCAACACGAAATTTAACTATCCGTTCATCTCGAAAGCCACCAAACTTGCTGACTACCTTGTTGTTTTTTATCAGATATAATGAACCAGAGCGTGATGATGCAACTAGAAAACCATCGAAAGACGCAATTTTGGTTAGGTCATCAGGGAGATCAAGGAGTCGAATCTTGTCTTTATCCAGTGTACCTAAACCGAACGATGTACAAACATACAGCATATCCTTATGGATAACCGCATCTGTAACTCTGTACTCTTTAATCTTATCTTCTATCGAAATTGACTTCAGCTTTTCCCTATCGATTTTAGAAAGACCAGTATAGTTACCTACATACACCGCGTTATCCGGGCCTTTAGTAATTACGTCAAATGTGGATGAATTATACGTCTCTCCCAGTCTGGAAATTTGGTTCGTATTCAGATCTATCTTACTGAATTGATTCGCATCAACCAAGATATAGTTATCACTGAAATCCATGTACATGGCAGCTACTTCAAGTCCCTTTTCAGTAATGACCAAGTACGACTCACCCGTTGTTGTATTATACTTGATTACTTGGCCAGAAGATAAACCAAGATAGAGATGGTCCTTGTTTTTAAGAATACTTGATACCGATTGATTGTTCACCAGATCCGCAAATTGTACATTTTTGAGGTCAAGGCTATTCGTGAAATAAACTCCCCCATCCAAGGTAGTTACCCAGAAAGAGTTGAATTTGTCTTTGTAAAAAGAACTTACCGATTCGGTTGCTAAGAGATGATTATTTGTTAAGTAAGGGTCCTTATCTATATTAACTTGTTGTAAACCACCGTTGTGAAACCCAACCCACAATGAATTGGCCACATAATCTATGTATATCGGTTTTTGATTTTTATTTAATGTCAGGACATTTGACTTTCCATTTTGAATAACAATTATCGCATTAGCTGTTGTCACTGCATGCCCACCGGGTATCTCACATTGCCTTGATTGCATGTGTGGAAAGGGTGTGGAAGAATAATTTGCAATTAAACTGTCCCCTTTCAACGTCTTTACGAGAATATTATCGTGTTTGGTGGAACTTAAGCCCGAGTAGAGTACTCCTTCATCCTTCAGCTGCAAGATATTTCTGTAGTGTTGGATTCTGGTATCAAGATATTTGAAACTGCCGTTTGGTTCAATTATAAGGATTCCCTTGTTTGGCGTACCTATATATATAGTGCCATTTTCGATCGCAAAGTCGGTTATCACGGTTGACTTGATTTGCTCCTTGATGATGTCGTTATGCTTATATGGGTGAAAATGGCCATCTTCATAGTAGCATATTCTTGAATTCATAGTGATGCACCAAACTCGCTTTGTTTCTCTCTCCCGATAAAAGTACAGCACACTATTATCAGTAAGCCCCTCCTCCTGGTCATAAACCACTATCTCATAACCATCATATACAGCAATACCGTTATCTGTAGCGAACCAAATTTCACCTTCTTCTATCTCGATAACTCGATAACATTCATTACTAGGAAGGCCATTTGCAATAGTAAGTCTTTCCCAATTAGGTGAGCCAAATTGAGAATGGGAAAAGTAATAAACGAGGATAAAAATGCAAGTTGAAATTGGCTTCACTAAATCCAGTTTTTAGATAAAAATAAGGAAGAAAGTTGGCTTAAACACCTGTCTTTATGGTATCAAGGGATAAACGACTCTCATATAGGGACGAAAAAAAACATACTCAACCTGTGATAGTTGGAATGCCGTTGCTACTTGGCTCCCCCCGAGCCCAGTCATAGTCATGCTAAATTTCGTTCATATCTATTTAAGTGTCATTCGTCCCAAACCGCTGTATTGTATGTGCGGACAAACGGATATGAGATAAATTGGTTAAAACTTTACCTATGAAGAGAATACTACTTTTCGTATTTAACTTGATCCTGTTATTACTTCCGGATGCGGTAATTTCTCAACGATTATGGAACACTACTCTAGAGGGAGGAGAATACGATAGGGGGTCAATATTTTCAATCGACTCAACTGGATCAGACGTTCAGCTGGAATATTCATTCAAAATCAATCAAGGAAGATTGCCGAATGGGAGTTTCTTAACCTCTGGCCCGAATAACCTATTATATGGACTATTTTCTGGAGGAGGCGAATTCGAGGACGGCGTATTGTTCAGATTAAACCCTATAACTTTATCCTACGAAGTATTGCATTCATTTGAGCAAGGGTTTAGTGGTCCATCTACAGATGGAGCAAGCCCAAGAAGTGGCTTATTATTGGCTTCGAATGGTTTGTTTTATGGAATGACATACACTGGTGGAGCCAATGAGGATGGAACCATTTTTTCGTTCGATCCACAAACAAATGCGTTGACCATTTTACACGAGTTTGAATCGGCCACAGGTAAGTTCCCGCAAAGTGCGCTGTTTCAATTGAACAATGACACAATACTAGGTACAACCGGCGGCGGTGGTTCTTTTAATATGGGGGTCCTTTTTAGATATACCATATCTACAGGTGTTTATGAGGTTATTGAGAATTTTGGATTCAACACGGGAGCTAATGGTGTTGGAAAGTTAATTAAAGCGAGTGACGGAAATGTTTACGGATCACTTTTTTCCGGAGGACCAAATAACAGAGGGGCTATCTATCAATACAACCCTCAAACAAATTCCGTAACCTATGTACATGCTTTCAGCGATGGAAAATTCCCTAATGCCGGTCTCTTTGAGTACAATAACTCGGGCAAATTGTATGGCCTAACACGTGAAGGAGGCCTGGAGAATACCGGGATTCTCTATGAGTACAATATCAACACACAGACCTTTACAAAGAAACATGACATCGTTGTTGCTACGAGTGGCGCGAAACCTAGAAGTGAGTTTATCGAAGGCATTAATGGCACCTTATTAGCGACATGTTATGGAAATTTTAGCTCAGCGGGGACGATTATCGAGTATGATCCTCAAAACAATACATTGACGGAAGAATTTGATTTTCTCAACGTTCCTTTTACAGGATACTACGGGGGATCAAATCCCATAGGAACAATGTGCGAGCTCAATGGTCGCCTTTACGGTATTTGTGAGCTTGGTGGAACAGAAGGTGAGGGATCGATATACGAATACGATGAAAACACAGGAACTCGAAAGAAACTAATCAATAACAATGGTCCTGATGGTGGAGATCATTGTCATTCAAAACTTGTTCAAGCGAATAACGGAAAGTTTTATGCTACAACGCATTCTGGAGGTCTATTCAACGAAGGCATACTGTTTGAGTTTGATCCAGATTCCAGTACATTCAGAAAGTTGGTGGACTTCAATACTACCATTGGTATCAGAAGTCAATCCGAATTGCTCGTACACAGCAATGGAAATCTTTATGGATGCAATAAGGGTATGGCGCAAACTCCTAATTGGGGGAATGTCTTTGAGTATGATTTACAGGCAGATTCCTATACCGTCTTACATTCTTTCGATGGTATTAATGGTGGTGGGCCAGTTTCCGGTCTGATTGAAGGGCCTGGTGGAGTGATCTACGGTAGTACAGTTCAAGGCGGATTGAGTGGAGATGGTGTGGTTTTTAAATATGACCTTTCCAGCGGAACATATACGGCGTTACACAACTTCAATGAGTCTATTGATGGTTTCGGGAGCTTGGGTACATTGGCCAAGTATAACAACGATGTATACTACGGCGTTACTACCTGGACGCCAACCAATATTACAGATGGAACAATTTTCTCGTATGACATTGCATCAGATACGTTTGTAAATGAATACCACTTCAACAGTGAGCCAACATTACCCTCACCACCTACAACTACTTTATTTCTCGCTTCTGATAGCCTCTTTTATGGAGTAACAGGTGGAAGTGCATTTGTAAGTTCCATCTTCAAATTTGATCCAAGTACAGCATCACGCACACATATATCGAACTTAAACCTTCCTATTGGAACCCAACCGAAGGAAGTGATCGAATCGAATGGCAGCCTCATATTCGTATGTACTGATGGCGGTTCATCAAGTATGGGGACTATACTGACTATGGATTTACAAACCGAACTAATCACAAAAACCTATGATTTCGATGGTTCAATTGGCTCTCAACCTGCAACGGGCTTTCTTCTTCATACGCAAAACCCAATAGGATCAAATTCTGTTGACGAGAATATAGAAAGTAATGTATTAGTGCATCCAAACCCATTTAGATCATCATTTCGTGTGTACAATCTGGAATCGCATATTGGCAGTCAGTATGCAGTAGTAGATATATACGGAAGAACAGTTGTTAAAGGAGAAGTAGTTGAAAAAGAGTTACAAATCGACCTGCACGAAGTAGGTTCTGGTTCATATGTATTTCAATTGAAATCTCCGAACAGTGTAATTACTCAGAAAATCATCAAAACCAACTAATATGTCTACATATCTTTCTCTAATCTTCCTTTCTATCATTGGACTAGTGCATGCACAAGAAATAAGTACTGCTGATGGACAAGAAATCGCATATTTCCATGATATGGATGAATCCGGTTTTGTGATTGTTACGACACCACTAGCAGCTAGCGGAGATATCGCATCAGGGAATTGGGAAGTTCTCCGATTTGATAATCAGGCAAATTTAGTCTGGAAAAAAGACATCAAAATTGATATTCCTTTTGATGAAACCACATCTGAGCTAGATAGGTTCGATATAATCAGTTCAACTGATGGAAAAAACCTCTACCTACTTAAAACTGGAACCGACCTCCTTGAAGTAGTCTCAATTCCTGAAGATGGGCAGATTAAATCAATCGATCTTATGTCGAATTTTCCGATTAACAGAATGTATACAAAAGGAGCCATTTTCGAAGAAGGGAAATTTATAATGGTGACCGAATCCGTTTCAAACCCCAATGTTATCTATGCATCTGAATACGATCAAAGTTTAAAACATCAGTCAACTCGAGAAATTGTACTTCCAACGAACAAAAAGGTGATCTCTACCTCTTTCTCCAGCCACCTAACCTTCTTGGGACTAAATGATGGAAAGTACTGCTTTGTAGATATCCAAGAGAAGCGAAAAGAGATCGTAATGAACCTTATATCTGTTGACCAAAACAATGTTGTAGAATCAACTATTGTAACGAAACCAGGGAATTCTGTTTCGTTACCCACCGAGCACATTCATTTTGAGAAAGATACCCTGTATTACAGCCGATATGGAGAAAAAAGTTTTTGGTTATACATCGTAGAAATGGATGGGGAAGAGAAGGTATTTCTTGAACAAGACAATTCAAATATTAAATCCGCTACTCAAAAATACTACAACCCAGAAGGGGAAATGAGTGTTTCAAAGGATGACCAATTGTCAGTAGCAATCATTCACCCCAAGAAACGTGAAGTTTGTGCTATACAAGTAGATACAAACAATGGAAGTATCAAATCAGAGCTTATTGATATGCCAATCAGTTCAGAGAAACTTCAAACTGGCAAGAGCGTCATCTCTGGAGCAATCTTGAAGGGAAATACAATATTGTCTTCAAAAATCAGCGGAATTTCCACGGGGAAGAAATCTCGAGCATCAATATTTCTTTACAATTCTAATAACTCAATTTTCTTAATCAGTAAACAACTAGGAGATAACAGAATTCTAGTTGAAATGTTGTGATTTAGGAATCAACTAAAATCATTTTTATGAAAATATTTATCTGTACACTAATTGGAATATTAACAACTGCATTGCTTAGTTTTGGCCAAACTACCGTTTCTTTTAATCCTGAAAAGGACGCCATGATTAGATCCTATAACGGTACTGGTGACAATACGAATTATGGAACTTACCCTTTAAACAATATTCACGCATGGACAAACAGCGGAAATGACGTTGTACATCGTTCACTACTGTCATTTGATTTATCAAGCATTCCATCAACTGCTCTCATTCAAAGTGCCGATCTCACGTTGTACTCTGACCCGAACTCTACAGTCTATCCGAACGGTCATGAATACGCTGGTGGTTCAAACGCCTGTTTAGTACAAGCTGTCACATCTACATGGACAGAGACGGGGATCACATGGAACAATCAACCAACAACAACATCCAATTCTGAAGTAATTATCCCTGCAAGCACATCCAGTTTTCAAAATTATTCGCTAGACGTAACTGCACTTGTCCAAAACATGGTTTCCAGTCCAGGTACATATGACGGATTTATGATTAAACTACAAGATGAAACATCTTACCGTAGAATGGCTTTTGCTTCTATAGACAATGCCGATCCACTCTTATATCCCGAGTTAGTAATAACATACATAAATACTGCAGGCTTGACTGTACCTTTAAGTATCAGCGCCAGTATTTACCCAAATCCCTGTAAGAATCAGGTGGTTTTAGAATTTGACAAAGAAGATCAATTCGAGATAAGCGTTTTTGACCCAGTTGGAAAGCTGATACAGAAAAACGTTGTGTTTGGCTCAGAAACCACAATAGAATTAATTGATCTACAGCCTGGTCAATACTCTATCACTGTTTCTGACGGTACCTCAATCAATACCTTTAGGTTCCTGAAAAAGGAGTAGATAACCTAGATACACTGCCTTAGATGATACTACACTTAATGAGGGAGAAAGCGTATACTTTGTAAGAGCCACAACCGGACAATTCATTCGGAGGGTAATTGTTATTCAACAATAAATCAAGCATTCTAGTTCGGGACGAAAGGATTTAGAACAAACATTGAGTTAATGCTAGAATGCAGGCAAAAATCCTTGTGGAGATGCGAGTGATTACTAATGCATCACAACCACCTTCACTGGCTGAACTGAGAATCGATCAGCGATACGCGCCACATAAATTCCCTCAGGCAACTGTGCCGTTGGTACTTCAATTTGTTTCACCTCGCCGTCGATAGCATATTCGTAGACCAATTTCCCGGATTGATCAAACAACATTAAAGTTCCTGAAAATGCATTCGGCGCACTGATGATTAAGGATTCGTCGGCTGGGTTCGGTGCTGCCACCAATTGCAAACCATTCAGCTCTTCCAAAGCAACAGGCGCTTCCACTGATACTTCAAAATCGTCAAAATAGAAACCATCCTGCGTTACGCCTCCATCCGATTCAAACTGGAAACGCATCTGCACCATCTGACCTAGATAATCGCTTAGGTTGATTTGTTCCTGAACCCAACCGGAAGTTGCTTCCCATACAGGTTCTCCATCTGGCTGAACACTTCCATTCCATGGCGTACTGCTTCCTTCTACAGTGTACAATCCACACTGACCTTCCCACGTGTTTCCACCGTCTGTTGAAATCTGGAATTGGCAGTAATCGTAATCTGCTTCGATGGACCATTTTGCATAAAACGTTACCATCGCATCGTTCGCCCATGTGAGATCCACGGTTGAGTTGTACGTGTACGTTTTGTTGTCATCATTTTCGTAATTCGCCCCGTCACTTTCCGTGAAGCTTGTCAATGGCGAATACGCTTCATCCGTGGTTAAACTCCATGACCCCGTCCAGTTAGCGGTACTGGAAGCATTATCTGATGCTATCACAACCCATTGATCGTAAATCTTCGTAATCGTATCACGATGTTGCCAGGCTCCATAATCCGTTACCAACTCGTAGATCACTTCATCTCCAAAATTGATTGCCGGATCGAGTACATAGGAAATACTGTCCTCATCCGTTGTGTGCCACGGAATATCATGCGCAATTGCAGATCCGACAGATTGAATGTTCTGAATCGGGTTGATTAATACGTATACAGGTCCAGACTCAAAGCCCAATCTCTTAACTTCATGATGGAAATATCCGGTATTCGTTTCTATCAATGCCGCATCGGTTTCATTGGTAATCAAATATTTGTGTGTCACATGCGCCATGCGTAGGTTTGGCCAAACCATTCCTGCACAGGTTGGTACCACTTCATTTTGAGCCGGCCAGAAAGCTGTTCCGGTCTCCGGAGTCATTACGAACATGGTATCTTTTCCATTCACTCCAATACTGTCCTTATACATGTAATCATCAGAATCTCCAGACGCGGGATACAATCCGGAAGATTTAATCGCCTCGTATCCATTGAACTTCACCATATGATCTGCTAAATCCTGGAAATAATCATGGTGATCAGCAAACTCTGCCGATGTCGTTCCAATTGGGAATAACATTTGTCCTCCATGAGAATGTGCATTCATTCCCGTTTTGAAATGATAGGTTTCCACCATCCACTTCATTGCTTGTGTTTCCGGTTCAGAAAATGGTCCAGACCCTGGGTAAGTATCATTGTTTGGATTCCCGCTAACACCAGTTGTATTCCAACCGTATGAGTAGTTTCGATTCAAATCCACACCTGGGTTATTTGTTCCAACCGGCGCCTTATTCTTACGATGCATTCCAAATCCAGTTGGATCATTCGCCTCATTGTGAATGTAACCATCGGGGTTAATACACGGAACGAAGTACAACTCGGTGTTATCCAAAATGTATTGAATTTCAGGATCTGATGCGTAATTCTCCAACAAATACCACATGTAAAAAATGGTCTCAGACATACTCATTGGTTCACGCGCATGGTGAATGGATGAATACAAAACATTCGGTTCTACAGGATCATCAGTCATCGTAGCATTGTCAGAGATTTTCACATAAAAAATATCCCTGTTTTCGTGCGTTAGAAAGCCTGGAATAGCAGTTTTCGCAGTAATCAAATTCGGATACATGGCAGCCATGGAATCAAGGGCGTCCAACATATCCTGATACTTGTAAAATCCGGCATAACTGGAGTTCACCTCAAAATTCACAGGAGTTTCCACCGTATGCGTTCCTCCTGAAGCAGCAGGATCACAAATCACATTCTTCTTCGCTTCAAGCGCATTGATTGACGCGTAATAGGCTTTTACATCTTCAATTACAACTTCGTATTCAAAATGACTTCCCTCTAAAGCTTCAATGTCAGCATCAGAAAAATCCCCGATAAAAAAGGTGTTGTTCTTCCACACCCCATGATCGACAGCCAAGCCCATTTCCGCCAATTCTACCAAACCAGCAGCATCGGTGTAAATCTTAACTTTTGAATAATTCTGAGAAAATCCGGTGGTCCCAATCAACAGGGTAACCAAGAGTATAAATTGTTTCATTCTTTGTTAGTTCTAGCTTTCTGCAAGATACGGACTTCACATGAAATTCGGAAATATCGTTTATACCTGTCTATCAGCGTCCATCTTACCTTGCAACCATTGATGTAATTTACACCGATAACTCCTTGAATGAGCCTTATTTTTAGAATTAACTAAAAGCGTATCATGGAGAAGAAAGCAGAGAAGAAAAAAATATCATTCTGGAGAATATTTTGGCCAAGTTTTATTGCTGCAGCAGTTGTTTCAATTGGAGGTCTATTGTTTTGGATTCTTGTCATTGGAAGCTTCTTTGCGGATACTCCTTTTGAAGTAAAAGACAAAACGGTACTTCACATGAAACTGGACGGCTCTATCGGAGAACGTACAGACACATCCTTTGATCCGAATACGCTTTCTGTTAACGATCAGGTAGGTCTTGCCACCATTCTTCACGGTCTGAAAAAAGCCAAAGTGGACAAAAAAATCAAGGGTATCTTTTTGGAGATTGATGGCTTGAGTTGTGGATTGGCATCCGCTCGTGAATTGCGCAAGGCTATTAATGATTTTGAATCTTCCGGGAAATTTGTCGTGTCGTACTATAAGGGCGAATACATCAGTACCAAAGCACTTTATGTTTCTACTGCTGCGAATGAATCTTACGGTTTCCCAACAAGTAACGTGCAGTTTTTAGGATTGGGAAGTGAGCGAATGTTTTTCAAAAAGATGTTAGATGAGCTGGATGTAGAAATGCAGGTAATTCGTGGATCCAATAACGATTTCAAAAGCGCAGTGGAACCTTTCTTCCTTGAAAAAATGAGTGACTCGGCGAAACATCAGGCACAGGTGTATATGGATGGACTTTGGAATGACATGCTTTCGGATATTGCGAAAGACAAAGGTCTGAACACAGTTGAATTGGACTCCATTGCGAGTAAAGCTGAAGTTCGAGATGTGCGCGACGCGGTTAAGAAGAAGTTGATCGGAGGTGTCAAATACCGCGATCAGGTCTTGAAAATCATTGCGAAAAAATTGAAACTAAAGAAATCAAGCGATATTGAATTCATGTCTTTTGCAAAGTATGCGAAGAATCGATTCAAAAAAGATCAGAAACAATACGACGATGACAAAGATCCAAATGTTGCCGTCATCCTTGCTGAGGGAGCAATAAGTACTTCGGGTGACGAAATGACCTCTCGGGAAATTTGCAAATTGATCCGAAAAGCTCGTGAAAACAAATCGGTTAAAACTGTTGTTTTCCGTGTAAACAGTCCTGGAGGAAGCGCTTTAGCGAGTGATGAAATCTGGCGTGAAGTCAAACTCACGAACGAGAAAAAACCCGTCATTGTTTCCATGGGTGATGTTGCGGCATCCGGTGGATATTATGTAGCTGCTCCTGCCTCCGTAATTTTTGCCGAACCAACAACTATTACTGGATCCATTGGAGTGTTTGGAGTTATTCCTTATACTGGTGACATGTTGGAGAACAAATTGGGCATCACTTTCGATCGTGTTACGACAAACAAGCACAGCGCAATGACTACCAATCGTAGATTGACCGAACGCGAAATGAAGATTGTCCAGGAAGAAGTAGACGATATCTATAGTCAATTCCTGCAGCGTGTGGCAACAGGTAGAGGACTTACAAAAGATGATGTGAATGTCATTGCTCGTGGACGTGTTTGGACGGGGCGTGATGCTCAACGCGTAGGTTTAGTTGACAAACTTGGTGGACTTCAAGACGCAATCAACTATGCTGTGAAAAAAGCCAAAATTAAGTCGAGAAAAGTAGCGTACTATCCATTGATAAAGGAAAATCCATTGGCTACGCTTTTGGAAGAACTGGATGATGCGGATGCTAATATGCGTATTGAGGACACAGGAATGCCAGCAGAATTACGTCAATGGTACGCTCGAATCAAAAAATTGGAAGACTTTAATGGCATCCAGATGCGATTGCCTTATGAGTTGACAATTTATTAGGATAGGAAATTCGAGCTACTTCGCTTTAAACACGGGGGATTTGCTTAATCTGCCAAATTGCTTCAACGCAAACCTGCCTGCCGGACAGGCACGGAATGCGTTCTTGATTCTTTGCATTTACTAGTTTTTTCCAAGTTTTATGCTTATTTTCTACTAAGTAACTACCCTAGTTCGATATAGGTATATATACTGAAATTAATACGTATTTATACGTAAAATGCTCTAAGCCCTTTTTTCAAACAAAGCAGATTAGTAACTTACGCGTCCCCAAAGGCATTACGCCTAACGGCTATTCACTATTATTAAGCTACATGACACAATGATTGCATTGTCACTCTGTAGCTTTTTTCGTTGGTGTGAGCATTTTTATCCCCATTCCGTCTCCCTTTTCTTACTTTCGCATATGTTTCGATGGTTAATCATTTGTATTTCAATTCTCTTGTTAAGCGGGTGCGCATTTAACAATATGTTTCTCTTCCCGTACGAACTCACGGAAGACTCTACCTTTACGCAATACCAGTCGAAATTGGGCGACACTTTGAGATTGAATTTTAACAAACAGGCTGAGCCAAACTTCTACCTCGATTCCAACAATTACAATCCAGGATATAGTATTCAAAGTACTTTCTTTAAAAGTGGCGATCGTAACCTGAATGCCTGGATCATGATTCCGGACAGTTCAAATGGCACTTCTTTGTTCTTCCTTCACGGGAACGCAGGAAATGTGGTTTATCAATATCAACTTGCTGAGCCGTATGTTGAAAGAGGATATAAAGTTTTCCTTTTCGATTACAGCGAATTTGGATTTTCAGACGGAGAAGCAACGCGACCCAATGTTTTGGAAGATGGACGCAATGCTTTTCGATTCATGCAAAAACAAGAAGAATTCTCGGGAGATAAAATAATTGTGTACGGACAATCTCTTGGCGGACATTTGGCTACAGTAATTGGCACCGAATTTCAAGATGAAATTGACGGAGTAGTAACCGAAGGAGGATTTTCCTCTCATAAGGACATTGCCGCAGATCGCGTTCCGATTTTAGCCCGCATTTTTGTCAAAGAGATGTACTCAGGAAAGAAGATCATTAACGAGTTGACCAAGCCATTACTTGTGGTTCACAGCATAAACGACAAAACTGTGCCGTATTCGAACGGTGAGCGAATGTATAAAAGTGCTACTGAACCGAAATCATTTTATGCTATTGATTCCTGCCACATTTGCGGTCCGCTTTTCTATGCGGATAGCATTTCGGAAAGAATGCAAACCATGTTAAAATAAAAATCCCCCTAATCGAAATCAGGGGGAGCCAAACATTTAACTCAGTAACTGCGCCGAAGCTGTGACAAACGACAATTCTTTTTATTCCTGAGAAAAATTAAACTTGAACTGGTAGATTTTCTTCGGATCCGCATCAGAAGTGATGAACATTTCTTGCAACTCATCCAACATCAAATCTGTCAACTCTTTCTTTGATCCTTTTAGGTTCAAAATCTCAATCTCCTTGTTAACTACTTTGAACTTCACTACAACGAAATGTTCCTTTGATTTCTCCAGCTTGATTCCACTTAGATCAACCTTAACTTTTCTTTGAATTTCTTTAACCAACTTCGGGTTTTCTCCTGCGAATGATGACGTGATTGATAATAATCCTACGAACAATACTAATACTACATTTTTCATAACTCTCAAATTTTCGTTCCTTCACTGAAGCCGTGCACTTAAATTACTTTGGCGAAAGATTCATGTTTCTATCCGTAAGACTTTCAAGCACTTAAATTGTTACAAATTAATTTTCATTTGAGTAGGAACGAACCAGATTCACCATGAACGGCGCGAATTTGAGGACGAAAAAAATTTTCTAAAGAGGTCGATTCAGTCAATTGCGGAATTCGCAAATTCAAAAAAGTAAGCTGCGATATTCCGTCTCAATCACGCAAGAAGCACCATTAGATTTGTATCGTAAACAAGTACTGAATTTTTATAGATACATTTAAGAACTACAATCGAGAAAAACCACGCTATGGCCAAATCAATTTCATATATCAACCAGGTATTGCACGAGAGGGAGAAAGTAGAAACCATTGAGGCACTTTCAAAAAATCTTACACCGTTAACCAAGGAAGAAATCGCATCATTAGATCACAACGGATACAATACAAGCTCCGAAGTAAATGCTACACAAGATCGTTTGGACTTCCTCAAAGCAAAGAACAAATCTACGGAAGCCATCAGTGCTTATTCTACAGATGTCGATAGCGAAAAGCTAAAAGGAAACATCGAAAACTTTGTAGGAATGGCGCAAATTCCCATCGGATTAGCAGGACCTTTGTATATCAACGGAAAAGATGCACGAGGAGATTACTATATTCCTCTATCTACAACGGAGGGAGCCCTTGTTGCTTCTTATAACCGTGGCATGAAAGCATGTCGACTTAGCGGAGGCGTTACTTCCGTTTGTTTGGTGGAAGGTGTACAAAGAAGTCCTTTCTTCAAATTCCGAAACATCGGAGAGGTGGGAATGTTCATCAAATGGGTTCACGACAACACAGAAAACATCAAAAAAGTAGTTTCAGAAACCAGTCGCTTTGCCCGATTGAATGAAGTCAATTCCAATATTGAAGGGAACAGTGTAATTGTGACCTTTGAATTCTATACCGGAGATGCTGCAGGACAAAATATGGTGACTATCTGTACCGATCGTATTTGTCGATACATTTTCCAAAATTTCGAAATCAGACCGATCGAGTGGTACATAGAAAGCAACTACTCCGGTGATAAAAAAGCAACTGCCTTATCTTTCTCTAATGTACGCGGGAAAAAAGTGGCTGCTGAAATCACCTTACCTCGAAAAATTGTTGCGGAAGTTCTCAAAACAACACCGGAACAAATTGAAAAATATTGGATCTCATCTACGCTAGCCGTAACACAAAGTGGTTCTATCGGTGCACAAGGTCACGTTGCTAACGGACTCACCGCATTGTTTATCGCTTGTGGGCAGGATGTTGCTTGTATCTCTGAGTCTTCCGTTGGAGTAACACGAATGCAGGCCACAGATGCAGGAGATTTGTACGTTTCTCTCACTTTACCTTCACTAATTGTAGGAACTGTGGGTGGTGGAACAAGTCTTCCAACTCAGAAGGAATGTTTGGAAATGATCGATTGCCACGGAGTTGGAAATGCTCGGAAATTTGCCGAAATCTGTTGTGCTGTTGCCCTGGCAGGAGAATTGTCAATTGCAGCAGCAATGTCTGTGGATCACTTCACAACAGCACACGAAAAATTAGGACGTAAGTAAGATGGATCCGAATCAGCAATCATTTTTTCGCAGGTTTCTAACCTATCAAAAAGAACGTTTTCCGTTTTTGGCACACGGAGTAATGATCAGCGCTTTTACTTTTTCTGCTGTTTCATACTCACGCATTTGCCGTGGAGAGGAAGGATTCATTCCGATTGGAGATTTCTTAATTGGAGTTTTCGCTACCATCACCCTATTCTTCCTGGTTCGAATTTTTGATGAATTCAAAGACAAAGAAGACGATGCCAAATACCGCACCTATCTTCCCGTACCAAGAGGTTTGATCTCTCTAAAAGAACTCAGAACCGTTGGATGGATCGTAGGTTTAACGCAAATTGCAGTCATTGCAATATTCCAATTGGAAATGCTCTATTTGTACGGAATCGTATTAGGATACTTGCTTTTAATGGGCGTAGAATTCTTCGTTCCGGAATGGCTGAAAAAACGACAGATTCTATACATCACTTCGCACATGGTGATCATTCCGCTTATCGATATTTATGCCAGCGGATTGGATTGGCTTTTGGGTGGTGATTCACCTCATTGGGGACTCGCATGGTTTTTCGCAGTTTCCTACATGAATGGATTGGTTCTTGAGTTCGGTCGTAAGATTCGAACACCTGAAACTGAGGAAGAAGGCGTTGTTTCTTACACGAAGATGTACGGCACCAGAGGAGGTGTAATTATCTGGTTGATTTTGATGTTTGTAACACTAGGACTAGCCATCGGTGCCACGAACTACGCACATTACGGTTGGATCGCTTTTGCAATTCTGGGAGCTTGTTATTGCCTGTGTGCATTACCCGGGATTCTATTCCTGAAAAATCCAACGAAAAAAGGAAGCAAGTACATTGAATACGCCTCTGCTGGATGGACAGCTTTGATGTACCTATCACTTGGTGGAATACCAATGCTAACCGCACTACTATCATGAAAACACTAATTACACATACAAATCGAAATCTGGATGGAATTGGCGGAAAAGCGAAGAACTTATTTGCTCTTGACGATCAAAAAATTCCCGTTCCAAAGTGGTCGGTGATTCCTGAATCAGTTATTCTGAATCAACTTTCGAATCCGGAAGATCTTGAGCAAGCCAAAACGGACTTATTGAATGCTAGCGTTCCTGAAAACATAATCGAAGAGATCAAAGATTGGTTCGGAGAAAATGCGGAATCCAAAAGTTACGCCGTTCGATCTTCCGCCATCGATGAAGATGGAGCACAATTTTCGTTTGCAGGTCAATTTGAAACCTTCCTGCACGTTCCGTTTGATCAACTGGAAAAACACATCTGCAAGATTTGGCAATCTACAGTAGCCGATCGCGTAATCACCTACAGAAAAGGGAGTAATCTTCCTCTCAATTTTGGAATCGGAGTTGTGATTCAGGAAATGCTTGAACCGGAGGTAGCAGGAGTTGCTTTCGGCTTGAATCCTGTATCCGGAGATACCAATGAGAAGGTTGTTTCCGCTGTGTATGGATTGGGAGAAGGATTGGTTTCTGGTGAATTGAATGCCGATACTTTCCACGTGCACGCGGATAGAATTGAATCTTCTTTGGTGGCCAAAACGCATCAAATGGTTCGTAGAACGGATGGAAATGGAGTCGTTACTATTGAAGTTTCCGACGATCTACAAAACGAACCAAGTCTCAGCGAAAAACAACTTCGAGAAATAGAACGCATTCTGGATCAATTGAATGAGCATCTGGAAAATCCTCAAGACATTGAATTCGCCGTGGTAGATTCTAAAGTGTATCTGCTTCAAACAAGACCAGTGACAGCGGCAGGAAACAAACCGGAAGGAGAATATATTCTTTGGGACAACAGTAATATAATCGAATCGTATCCGGGAATTACCACACCACTCACCTACTCGTTCATCATCAAAATGTACGAAATGGTGTACCGTCAATTTGTTGGTTTGTTGGGGGTAAAAGAACATGAAATCGATCGTCACAAAGAAGTTTTCGCGAATACACTCGGGTTGGTTCGAGGTCGCGTTTATTACAATCTTCTGAGCTGGTACAAAATGCTTGCAATGCTTCCTGGCTACTCCATCAATGCCGAATTCATGGAGAATATGATGGGAGTAAAAGAGCGCTTCGAGTTGAATGAAGACTATCGGATGAGTAAAGGTCTGGCTCGAATGCGCATCATTGGTATGCTCTTCAAAATGATTCGCTTACAACGGCGCTTACCGAAAGAGCGTGATCGTTTCCTGGCCCAACTGGAAACTATCATGTCGGAGTATCAAGCACTGGATTACAGCACCATGTCACCAAAAGAAATTGCATCGCACTATGCAAGATTCGAACAAACACTTTTGCTGAAATGGAAGGCACCTTTGATTAATGACTTCTTCGCCATGATTTGGTTTGGAATATTGCAAAAACAGACTGGGAAATTGTGTCCGGAAGAACCAAACATCCATAACGATCTTTTATGTGGAAGTCAGGATATCATTTCAGTAGAACCGATTCACCGAAGTATGTCCATCTCAAGAAACATTTCTGCGAATAAGGAATCCAAAGCCCTTTTTACGAATTACAAGCCTTCGGAAATTTGGGAGGCATTATCGAACGGGCAATTCCCGAAAATCAAAGAAGAAATTGATACGTACATTCAACTTTTTGGAAATCGTTGTGTGGGAGAATTGAAGCTGGAAACCATCTCGTACGGACAAGACCCGACTTTATTCGTCAAGGTGATTAAATCTTATGTGGAACAAGGGATCACTGAGCGACAGGGAACGGATAATATTGAGGACCAATTACGCCAAAATGCCGAAGATCGCATCAACGCGAAATTGAAAGGCAAGCCAATCAAACGTTGGTGGTTCCGATATGCGTTGAAAAAAGCCCGCGATTTAGTGAGCAACAGGGAGAATTTGCGCTACGAAAGAACGCGTGGTTTTGGCATGGTTCGTACGATGTTTACACATTTGGGCGAACGACTTGCAGCCGAAGGAATCGTCGAAACCCCAAGAGATGTTTACTATTTGGAACTGGATGAAATCCTCGGACTTCAAACAGGAGCTTTACCGGAAAACATCAAATCTATCATCGCTGATCGTAAATCGGAATTTGCAGCCTATCATGAGCAACGAGATCCTGAAGAACGATTCTTCACGTACGGGAACAACTTCTCCGATGAGTACATTTATTCAACGGAAAAGATGGAACCAATCGAAGGTGATTTATCAGGAATCGGATGCTGTCCCGGACGTGTTCAAGCCATAGTTCGGGTGGTGAAAGATCCAAACGAAATTGATTCCTTGAATGGTGACATTTTGGTTACTTCCAGCACGGACCCGGGTTGGGTGACGCTCTTTCCAACGGCATCGGCAATTATTGTCGAACGCGGAAGTTTGTTGAGTCATTCGGCAATTGTTTCCAGGGAAATGGGAATTCCGTGTATTGTGAGTGTGACCGGATTATTGAGGACGTTGAAGACGGGAGATGAAGTGATAATGGATGGGAGTACCGGGGAGATACAGGTGGTGAAGGAATGACTATAGAAAATACGAAATTATATCGGCAATAACTAAATATTTGAATATCGCTTAATCGGAATATTCCGATATTCCAATAAAACAGAGACCTACAGACGCAAATTTCTATGAAAGAACAATTAAATAACGTACAACACGACTACATCCGCTACGCAAATTGCTGGGAAGATGCCGATGTACTTCTCGAAGGATTAGAAATCAATTCAAACGATCGCGTACTTTCGATCGGTTCTGCTGGAGATAACAGTTTCTCGTTACTTTCACAAGGACCTGAATTGGTTGTTGCGGTGGATATCAATCCTGTTCAGCTGAACCTCATCGAGCTAAAAAAAGCCGCCTTTGCAACATTGAATTATGATGAATTCCTTGAGTTTTTGGGATTCGCAGATTCTTCCCGAAGATTGGAACTCTTCGAAAAGGTGAAGCAATCGCTATCGCCTGAATTGCAAACTTTTTGGGGCGGACGACAAGAAGAAATTTCCGAAGGCGTAATTTATCAGGGAAAGTTCGAACGCTACTTTAAACTCTTCCGAAAGAAAATCTTACCACTCGTACACCCGAGAAAACGGGTCAATCGACTGTTTGAAGAGAAGTCTTCGGAAGACCAATCATCTTTCTTTCACAAGAAATGGAACAACCGACGTTGGCGACTATTGTTCAAGCTATTCTTCAGCAAGTTCGTCATGGGACGGTTTGGGCGTGATCCGGCATTTCTAAAAGAAGTAGACGTCGTTGTTTCTGAGTTTATTTTGGGGCAAGCAGCAGCACATTTGAGTCATACAAACGCTCAAAATAATTACTTCCTGCACTTCATCATGAAAGGAAATTTTGGCGATCAATTACCGCACTATGCTCGCAAAGAAAATTTCGAAAAAATCAAATCGAAATTAGATCGATTGGTCGTTTTCAATGGGTTGGCAGAAGAAGCATTTGCAGAATATCAGAACTTTTCGAAATTCAATCTTTCCAATATTTTCGAATACATGCCGAAGGATTTGTTTCAGAACGTAGCACAAAATCTGGCGGATAACAGCGTTCCGAATGCTCGATTTGCCTATTGGAATTTAATGGTGCCAAGGAAAATTCATGACATCATTCCCGATATTGAAAGCGAAGCTGAATTGACCGATGCATTAATTAAAAAAGACAATGGATTCTTCTACATGGGAATTCAAATTGACAAGCGAATCAAATGACCGATTGGATCAACATAGGAATCTTAGGGACTGCATTTCTGGTGTTATTTGCTATAGCGGAATTGCTCTATCATAAGTTCAATTACCACGCCGAAGTAACGCGCAAAATCGTTCACATTTTTACCGGTGTCTTAACATTGCTCTTCCCGCCCATGCTCAGCAATCACTGGTTTGTTCTTATACTTTGCGGAAGCTTTCTCGTGATTCTTCTGGCAAGTTGGCCATTGAAATTACTGCCGTCCATTAACGCCGTAGATCGCAAAACCACCGGAAGTATCCTCTACCCGATTATCGTTTACGGATGTTTCCTGAACTACAATCACTTCGATAATTTTGCCTTGTACTACATTCCCATTTTAACCCTTGCGTTATGCGACCCCGTAGCAGCTTACGTCGGAAAGAAATATCCTTACAAACCGTACAGTGCATTTGGTCAGAAGAAAACATTAAGCGGTTCTCTTGCATTCATGGGGGCAGCTCTGATTCTTTCCTTCTCATTTCTAATTGGACTGGAGCATTATTCTGTTGTACATGCCATTTCTATCGCACTGATTCTGGCTGTTTGCACCGCTTTTGCCGAAGGAATTTCTCACGGCGGATACGACAACTTCACCATCCCATTTGCAGCGACAATTGTATTGCTCATGGCTGAATACTACTTGAACTATGCGTAAATTCAACATCATCGAAACACTTCCAGACAAGGACAATTTTCATCTTTTCAGCGATTTACCAAAGCTCCTCTATCCAGAAAATAGTCAGCGGTTTATACTGGGTAACGATCCCGTTCCATCAGAGCATTTATCTGTTTGCCTGGTAATTGAGGAAGAAGGTAAAGCTATTGCAAGGTGCGCTTTGTATACAAAACCAGGGTTAGTCGTCAATGAAAAAAAAGCCTGCAGCATTGGAAGTTTTGAAAGTGTTGATGATTTGGAAGCCGCTAGATTCCTCTTGTCTGTAGCAATGGACATGGCGAAATCAGAAGGGTTCGAATATGTTGTAGGTCCAATGGAAGGATCTACCTGGAACAACTATCGATTCAGTGACCACAACAATCACCCAAACTTTTTCATGGAACCGTATCACCACGATTACTACGGAAAACTTTGGAAAGATTGTGGATTCGAACCATTGGCAAATTACATTTCCAATTTGGACACGCAACTAGAATTCCATGAGGATAAGATTGAAAGAATGGAAAGCTACTTTCATGAGCGCGGAGCAAAATTCCGAAGCATCGATCTGGAAAACCTGGAAGAAGATCTGTCAAAATTGGCTCGATTCAATAATGACGCATTCAGCGAAAACTTTCTATTTACACCCATCGCAGAGGAAGACTTCATAGCAAAATACAGTCAACTGAAAAAGTACTTCGATCCCGAGTTGATCTGGATCGTAGAAGATGAAAATGGTGAAATTCAAGCAATTTCCTTTTCAATTCCAGACTACCTAGATCAGTCAGGAAAAACGCTTATTATCAAATCTTTGGCTCGGAAAAAGCAAACACCACTTCGAGGAATTGGTGCGTACATCATCGGTAAAACCTATCAGATTGCCAAAAAGCGGAAATTCGAACGCGTTATTCACGCCCTAATGATTCATGACAATCATTCGGTGAATATTTCAAACAATTACGAAGGAGATCATTATAAGTCTTACACTCTTTTTGGAACTGAGCTATGAATATTTCCCAACTATTTCTTGATGCCGCAGAAAAGTACCCGAATCGTCTGGCTATCATCGATCCGAAGAAGAGCGTTTCCTACTCGGATTTACAAATAGATGTGCTGGAAACTGCTGCTTACTTCAGAAGCAAGGGAATCAAAAAAGGAGATCGTGTTTTGGTCTTCGTTCCAATGAGCGTTGATTTGTATCGAATTGTTCTGGCATTGTTTTACTGCGGTGCGACAGCCGTTTTCCTGGATGCATGGGTGAATAAAAAACGATTGGAACTGTGTTGCGAAATTGCGGATTGTAAAGGATTTATTGGCGTTCCCAAAGCCAGAATTTTCGCTTGGTTTTCGAAAGAATTGCGACGCATTCCCATTAAGTTGGCGCTGAAAAAACAACTTTCAAACACGACTCAAATTGAACAGGTTTCCGATGATGATTCAGCACTCATCACTTTTACAACAGGGAGCACCGGAAGACCAAAAGCCGCAGACCGAACGCATGGATTTTTGAAAGAACAGTTCGATGCATTGATTGACGAAATCGATCCGCAAGTAGAAGATGTGGATATGCCTATACTGCCCATTGTATTGTTTGTGAATCTTGGCGTTGGATGTACCTCCGTTATTGCTGATTTCAAGATGTCGAAACCGGAAACTATGGAACCTCACAAGCTTACAATGCAGATAAAGGAACACCAGGTAAATCGAATCACTGCATCTCCATTTATAGTGGAGCAATTAGCAAAAAAGTCACAATATCACAGTGCTTTTAAGAACATCCAGAAGGTATTTACGGGTGGAGCCCCTGTTTTCCCTTCTCAAGCAAAATTGTTAAAGAACGCCTTTTCGAATGCAGAAGTGAACATTGTCTACGGCTCAACGGAATCGGAACCGATTAGCTCGATTGAAGCTTCAGAATTGATCGACAACGAAGAAAAATTAGCGCAAGGATTACCAGTTGGACACATTTACCACAAGACCGAACTACGCATCATCAAAATTACAGAGGATGCAATTCCAACGGCGACTGAAGTTGAATTGGATGCGCTTTCTCTGGAACCTGGCGTTATCGGTGAAATCATCGTAGCTGGTCCGCATGTATTGAAACGTTATTTCAACAACGAGGAGGCGTTCAAAAAGAATAAGATTGTAGTTGGAGATACCGTTTGGCATCGTACGGGTGATTCAGGATTTCTAATGGATGGACAGTTGTACCTGACGGGAAGATGTCAGCAATTGATCTATCATAATGATACGATTCTGTCGCCATTCATTATTGAAAATCAGCTACAGCAAATTTCCGGAGTAACAATGGGGACGTTACTACAACTCAACGAAAAGCTTGTACTAGCGATTGAAGGAACGGCAAATAAAGAACTGATTCAGGAAAAATGCACGAATATCCCTTTTGATGAAATCGAATTCATTGATATTCCAAGAGATCCCCGTCACAATTCGAAGATTGATTATCCGTCTTTGGAGGCTATAATTCGCAAACCGTAAAAAGGGCTTCTCGACAAGCTCGAAGACCTTTTAAAAAGAATCAATGGGTCTTCGAGCCTGTCGAGAAGCCAACTCCTATTTAATGACAGAATATTTTTGCTTGCCCTTTTTGCTTGATCATAAAGGGCGAAAAAATCAAGAACCATTTAAAGGTAGTTGCTTTGCACCGCAAGGTTGGCTTACATTACCTGAAAAGCTAACACTAGCTGAGGCTTTAGCCACTCGAGCTTACAGCAATGTTCAGTTCCCAACTTGTTACTACTGCAAATGGTTCGTCTGATTTCGGGAGAAAAATTATTTATCGTTCCATTATCTAAATTGATTCGGATATTCTCGTCTTCCCCAAAGCGAAGATTGGAAAAGAGGCGTGTCGAGAGTTTTCCATAAAGCGGATAGCTCGACCATAGGAAGAGCGTACTGATTTCAGACGTGTCTGAGTTCTTTATGATGAAAACACCGACATAACGAATTTTCCTGAGCGGCTTGAAGACGAGAAAGCGGTTTTTGAATACTTTTTGACGCTTCTGCCAAAAAGTATTGGAATAATTCTGATGCTTCTTCCTTAAAGCAGCTCTGCAGTTCTACAGGAAATCGCCCGTTGAAAGAGAAAACGTCTCCAGAGTTTTTGATGTTAGGAAGGTGACTTCAAAACGATCTAAAACAAAAAAGCCCCGACATTTCTGCCAGGGCTTCATTATTTCTTTAGAATAGCTTATTTAGAAGCCATCTCTGTAAATTCGTCGTAGCTAACTTCCTTCTCGTTCAACTTTACAGTTTCTTTGAAGTAAGCAGTCAATTTGCGCTCCGCCAACATATCGTAAACACGGTTCGCTTCTTCTTGATTTTGCAATACCTGCATCGCTGACTGCGTCAATTCTTCATCCGCTGGAGCTGGCATTCCGTACTGTGCGTAATTGCTCACCAACAATCCTTTTGTGAACTCGATAACTTCTTCGTTCTCCAATTTAATGTCGTTCGCTTTGAAAATCGCACCTTGAATCAATTGCCATTTCAAACCTTTCGCGTAGTTGTCGTAATCCGCTTCGATTTGCTCCATTGTGATCTCAGTCTCATTCGACATCTGAATCCAACGCTTTAAGAACTCATCCGGCAATGCAACTTCTGTTTTCTCCAACAAGCTATCATAAACTGAACGTGTCAACATTCGATCTGAATCATTCACAAACATTCCGTCCAAATCACTCTTTACGCGCTCACGCAATGACTTTTCATCAGTTACGTTTCCTGGTCCGAACAACTTATCGAACAACTCTTCGTTCAATTCCGCCAACTCCATCACTTTGATTTCGTTGATTGTCAATTGGAATTTGTCAGAAAGCCCTTCCAATTCGTCTTCCTTCACACCCAACATGGCAGCGGTATCAGCTCCTCCACGAGAAACATCCGTAGGGTTTACCACCAACTTGTCTCCAACTTTCTTTCCGATCAATGACTTCTTCACTTTGTCATCAGTAACGAATTCCAATGAAACTGTCGATGTGTGTAGGATTCCTCCTTCTTTAATAGACTCGTCATCATTCAACTCAACAAACTGAGCCAAAACCATATCCTTGTCATTTACCTCTTCTCCGGAAACCAATTTTCCGTAACGACGCTGCAAGTCTTCAATTTGCTTATCGATCAAAGCGTCATCAACTTTTACTTTAACGTAGTCGAATTTGTTCTTTCCGGAAAGTGGCACATTTACTTCAGGAGCCAATCCAATTGAGTAGGTAAATTCAAAATCCGCTGGATTGTCAAAATCTCCAGTGAAGCTGTCGTCTCCTTCTGTTGGAATCGGATTACCAAGAATATCTAGTTTGTTCTCTGCGATGAACTCTTGCAACGATTGATTCACAACCTTGTTCAATTCTTCAGAAAGAACAGCTTTACCGTATTGTTTTTTCACCAATCCCATTGGCACGTGTCCCGGACGGAATCCTGGCACTTTGGCAGTTTTACGGTAGTTGTTTAACGTATCGTTTACTTTCTTTTCGTAATCTTCCGGCGTTACTTTCACCGTAAGTGTTGCATTCAACGCATCTACATCCTGACGAGTTACATTCATTACTCTTGTCTTTGATCGTGTTTAAACAAAAAATGGCATAAGACGATCTTACACCATTGTTCTTTTGTGCGGGTGGAGGGAGTCGAACCCCCACGCCTCGCGGCACTAGATCCTAAGTCTAGCGTGTCTACCAATTTCACCACACCCGCATTATTTCATTAATTCCAATGGAATTACCGGTTCTTAACCGTAAGCTTTCCGCTGAAAGCGACTGCAAAGATATAGATTTATTTAAATAATCAACACGCCTAGCACTATATTTTTTTTGAAAATAATAGCAGGATTCAGTGTCCATAACTTGTGGATAAGTCAGCGAAAATCGTCTTGATGCACGGCTGAATTCCTCTTACCTTTGCGTACCGCAATTTAATGCACGAACGATATGGTTACCTTCGATCCTAAAGATCTTACTGTCCCAATGGTTCACAAGCACTTACTTGGTGCTGTCGGACCTCGTCCTATTGCCTTTGCTTCCACAGTGGATGCTGATGGGAACGATAATTTGGCACCGTTCAGTTTCTTTAATGTATTCAGTGCCAATCCTCCGGTAATGATTTTTTCACCGGCAAGAAGTGGTAGAACGAATACAACCAAGGACACCTATAATAATGTAAAAGTAGTTCCTGAAGTAGTGATCAACGTAGTGAATTATGACATGGTGCAGCAAATGAGCCTTGCAAGTTCTCCGTTTGATCCCAACGTAGATGAATTTGTTAAGTCTGGGTTAACCGGAATTCCTTCTGAAACCATTCGCCCGAAACGTGTTGCTGAAGCACCCGTTCAATTCGAGTGTACGGTATTTGAAGTGAAAGAACTTGGTGATCAGGGAGGAGCTGGAAACCTTGTAATGTGCGAGGTACAACGCATTCATATCCGTGAAGATTTATTGGATGGAAACGGATTGATCGATCAAAAGAAAATTGATTTGGTATCACGTATGGGAGGAAATTGGTACTGTCGCGCTGATGAGAATTCTATGTTCGAAATCACCAAACCAATTACTACCGTTGGAATTGGATACGATGCCATTCCTGAAGATATTCGTTCAAGTGAAATTCTATCTGCAAACGATTTGGGTCAATTGGCTGGAATTGTAGAATTGCCCAACGAAACGGACGTTAACGAACACAAACTTCTGGAATTGAGCGATTTATTCGTATCTTTAGAAGGCAACGCATCCCAGTTGGAACACGAACTACACGTAAAAGCGAAAGCTTTGCTAAAAGAAGACAAACTGGAAGAAGCTTGGATGACTTTATTGGCATTCAATAATGGATAAGACAACACAAACAACAACCATAAACTAAGTAGCAATTATGTTCAAATTAACAGGACAAATTAAAGTAATAAAAGACACGGTGCAGGTTACCGAGAAATTTGCAAAGCGCGAATTTGTTGTAACAGATACTTCATCGATGTACCCGCAAGATATTATGTTTCAGGCAGTGCAGGACAAATGTTCTATGCTTGACGGAATGACAGAGGGAGAAACAGTAGAAGTTTCTTTCAACTTGCGTGGTCGTGAGTGGACAAGTCCTCAGGGGGAAGTGAAGTACTTTAATACTTTGGATGCATGGCGTATTGAGAAAATGGGTCAGGGAATGCCACAAGGAGGACCATCTGATATGAATTTGGATCCTGCGGCTTCACCAATGCCTTCAGGAGGTACAGATGCATCGGATGATGACGATTTGCCGTTCTAAGAATATTGAAAATGATTTTGAGGCTGTCCGAAAGGATGGCCTTTTTTTGTTACTAATTCTTCTCATAAATTACTCAATTTAGCTATTTGGCTAAATAGATAATTGTAAATAACTGGTATTTGCAAAAAATAAATCTGAACTTATTTAGTTAAGACATTTATACTTCTGTAACCTTTCAATACTCTAACTTGTTTCTCTTAACACGAACAATTCACTTATGAAATATTTCTCAATCGTTGCAATATTGATGCTGGTACTTACTTCATGTATCAAAGACAAACTAGAAAAAGACAGCCTTGTCCTTTCAGGAACTTGGAACTGGCAATATTCGATTGAATACACATATGACAGTGCTAACGACACCATTTTGACGAATATCATTCCCGCGTCAAATTACTCTGATAGCTACGGTATTCGCATTGAAGAAAAAGGAAAAATCTACCAGATCAAGAATTCCGAAGAAGAAAAATATCGTCTGGTACTTCCGGAATTCAAATCAGGATTGTGTTTGGAATTGAATAACAGTTACAAGTACAAAATTCTGCCGAACAACAAGGAAAAGGACTCTCTTGTGGGATGCGTAAACGAAGACACGTTGATTACCAGCGATTGGCACTTACCACTTCAAAAAGGAGATTCGCAATATCCGTATTACAAACACGTGTTTACGAAGTAAAAAAGTACACTTCGGCTTCGCTCAGTGTACTTGATTTACTTCGAAACAATCGTTCTTCCCTTCCAACTAGGTTTGTAGAATGGGACCAAAATGGTCAGCAGAATTGAATACAAGGGGAACCACAATTCGGCGAATGGCAGCATCAACAATAATCCAGGACGTTTGATTTGCTTAAAGTATGCGCTGAACACCAGAAAATCTGTGATTGTTTTACATGCAACAAGATAAATCAATCCGAACCAGAATCCTTGCATTACTGTCCAAAGAATCAGGAGCACAAACGCCAACATCAACAATACTTGCTTGACTGCGATATAGGTATTGAGCCAATCACCCAATGCATTTGTCTTGCTCACCCATCGTAATCGTTGGGATAAATATTCCCGAAACGTTGTTGGCGCAGGAGTTTTGATGGCTAATTCCGGTTCTGAACTCAAACGTACCTGAGCCTTGTTTCTGGTAAAATCTCGCAATAAAAACGTATCGTCTCCACTGGAAATATGCCCGTGTCGATCAATTGAGTCCAGGCGTTCAAACATTTCGGTACGATACAGTAAATTCGCTCCACTAGCGAAAATGGGTCTTCTCCATCCTGCTAATCCCGTATTGACAGCATTCGCAACCACAACGTCGAAGGTGAATAGGTGTTGAAGGAATGTTTTTGAAGAAAAAATTGCTGGTAAAACATACATATCAGCCTCTGACATTCGCTCCAACGCTTTGAAGTAGTTTTCATCTACCACCACATCAGCATCCCAGGTCAAAGTAAAAGTTGTTTCAACCAATTTTGCTCCTTCACGAATAGCATTTTTCTTCCCTTCTGAGCCATCGGGAGCATGTATAATTCGAATGGGGAAACCTTCCATTCTCGCTTCTAGCACCGCCACCGAATCATCTTCCGAATGGTCATTGATGAAAATGAACTCCGCCGGAAATCGTGACAAATTCTGAATGCTCTCTAAAAGCGCTGGTAAATTCTTCTCTTCGTTTCGAAATGGAATCAATACCGTAACGTCATTCGCAGAAATCTTATCGCCCTCAGAGTATCCTCGCTCCTTGTTTCGTTGCAAGGAAAATCCGAACAAAGCAACCAGGGCAAAAAAGATTCCATAGCCCCACAGGAAATAGTTGATCCACTCTATTGTTGTTTCCATGTTCTGTTGCGGCAAATTATTAATCCAAGTAAAGCTGGCGAAACTGTATTCAATAACCAAATGGAGAGCGAAGCGAAAAGGATGGTGATTTCATTCACGCTCAATGTGGACAATACAAACAACGCAATGGATTCTTTCACTCCTACTTTACCCAAAATCAATGAGGGAGCAATCATCGTTAACAGGTACACTTGCCAGATTGCGGCGATTAACTCCAAACTCCATTCGGCACCAAAAGCTAACAGCATTAATGAAAATTGAAGCGTAAAAATTGCGAATCTTCCGAAGCTGAGAAACAAAACCTGCGTTCGAATCCATGGGCTCTTTTTCAATAAATGTTTGAACGAGGCGCCAAACTTCATACGCTTGAAAAAGCGAAGAAAATTATCAACGTAGAAGAAGAACAAATAACTGACGACAACCACTATCAACAAAACATACATCAATCGTGCTTCGTCTTTCCATACCAACAATTCGCCCATCCATACTACGGAAACAGCACCAAAAGTCATACTTGCCAGAAATTGTCCAAGGTTCGACAAAACGGTAAAGGCTGTAATATTTGCACGATGTTCCTTTTCGAAATAGTAAAAGCGACCAATGAAATTTCCGATCATGTTTGGGGTAAGAAGTCCAGTCACTAATCCAGCGAAAAATGAATGAATTTTTGTTCGTTGATCCGTTTTAATTTCAATGGCTTTTAGCGTTACCGTCCATTTCTGATACGCCAGCCAGATGTTCGGTACGACAAGTAGAATAGCTCCGGCTAATGCGAGCGGTTTCTTCACACCAAATGCTTTCCAGGCTTCCGCTTTTACGCCGTTCAATTGATACCAAAGCAGCAGTAAAACTCCCGAAAACAGCAAAACTTTCAGCACAAGAAACAACTGCGTTCTCGGTTTTCTTGTATGTCGTAACTCGGTTTCGATAGTCGAATATAGCACAAAACTCACAACCAATCCTTCGGTAAAAAGCAACATTCGCGCGGAAATCGCTAGTTTTAGAGACAGATGACAAGTTCAGAAGACAAGGTAATTTTAGGGGTCGACCCGGGAACAACGGTAATGGGATACGGGATCATCCACGTGCAGGGAAAGCAATTGAAATTGATCAATTTTGGTGTGATTCAACTGCAAAAGCTCCCGACACACCCCGACAAATTGAAAAGAATCTACGATCGAATGGATGGGCTCATCAAAGAATTCAAGCCGGATGAAATGGCTATTGAAGCGCCGTTCTTCGGTAAAAATGTCCAATCGATGTTGAAACTTGGACGTGCTCAAGGTGTCGCGATTGCCTCTGCCCTAGCAAACAATCTTCCGTTTGAGGAATACTCTCCACGTAGAATCAAACAATCTATTACGGGATCAGGAGCCGCATCCAAGGAACAAGTTGCCGGAATGCTGCAAAAAGTATTGAAGTTCGAAGAAATGCCGAAATACCTCGATGCTACCGATGGTCTTGCCGTTGCCGTTTGTCATCACTATTCGAAAGGTGTGGGAGAACACAACAAATCCAAATCTTCCAGTTGGAGTTCTTTTGTGAAGAACAATCCTGATAGAAAGAAATAATCTATGACATCAAAGAAACTCATTCCATTTATGTTGCTTGCTCTTTGTTTCGTTGGGTGCGACAGCAATTTTTACGAAATGGACAAAACCTTCCCAAAAACACAACTACATGTGAAGGGCGATGGACTGAAGTGCAACAAAGTAACACTAGAAATTAATGGTAAAAAAGTCAACAGGAATGAATTTTATCATGGAGAAAAAGTTACCATAAACTTTATTGATGCTCAAGGGTTTAAACGCAAGAACCAGCGCGCCTATCCTCACATGGATATCACAATCAAAAACGATAGCGGTGACATTGTAATAGATTCCAAAAATGTACTTGGAGACAAAGGCACAAAAGAATACCCATTCAAGATATCGGCCTTTTTCGAAGCTTTATTCGAAGAAGATGCGGGGACTTCCTTCGAAATACTCATCGAAATCAAGGATAAGAAAGGAAATGGGACCTTAACAGCAACAATGCCATTTACAGTAGTTCCAAATCCCAATATTACCGTTAGTAAAAAAGGTGCCGATTGCGAACCAATAGCGATATGGGATGCTGCTTCAGGAACAGTATTGACATCAAAGTACATCAAGCCTAACAGAGATTACCACATTCTATTCAATCAAGTTAAAGGAATTGAAACTCCGTATGTTCCATTAGATTTCACCGATGGAAATGGTAAGGTAATATTTGTAAATGACAATCTATTCGAGGAAGTAACTCCTGAAGATCAAAAGAAAATGTTGCAACAATTTTCAGCACGATTTACGCTTACACCTAATTTAGTTAATCCAATTACAGTTCGTTGTCGTGTTGAAGATTTAAGGTCCGAAAATTATCTTGAAGTCAGTACCAAGGTACATGTCAGGAAATGATGAGATATTAAACCAAATAATTTAGGGAGCCTACTTTTTCTTCTTCTGCTCTTTCAATTCCAGATCTGTCATCTCGTGATTTAGCTTGTCCAGAACTTTTTCGTAAATCTCTTCTAAATCCGATTGCTGATGGGCATAATACTCAAAAGACTCCTCGAATTGTTTGGGTGAAACTCCTTTCGCTTTGAACAAGGAATCAGCAGATGCCGTAATGAGTTTTTCGTATCGTGTTACTTGAACGTACTGTGCATTGGCATGACCTTCTAACTTCATTAATTCCGTCAGAACGTCAGCCATTTTGTCTTTCTCGATCAAATTTTCAGGTGCTTCCTTACGATCCACTCCGGGTGAACAACTCGCAACAAATAACGCTATGAAAATCCAGATTCTCATCGATCGAAAGTCAGGCGGCTACCAGAAATATCTGTTTGAATTTTACCGTTGGCGTAAACACAGTTTCCATTAACATATGTTCGATCAATACTGTGATTGAAGGTTTCTCCTTCGAAAGGCGACCATCCACATTTGTAAAGAAGTGATTCTCTCGTTACCTCGGTTTTCGCATTTGGATCAACAACAACAATATCCGCGAAATAACCTTCACGCAAGTAACCGCGTTCTTCCACCCGGAACAAGTCAGCAGGGGCATGCGCCATTTTCTCAACCACACGTTCCATGCTAATTTTTCCTTCACTGGCTCTTTCCAACATGGCAATCAAAGCGTGTTGAACCAACGGTCCGCCGGAAGGAGCAGTTAGATACTTGTTGTCTTTCTCTTCCAGAGTGTGCGGCGCGTGATCTGTAGCAACCACATCGATGCGGTTATCCAACAATCCTTCCCAAAGTCCTTCACGATCCGCCGCAGTTTTTACCGCCGGATTCCATTTGATATGACTTCCTTTTGTATCGTACTGGCTGTCATCAAACCACAAATGGTGAATACATACTTCTGAAGTAATTTTCTTCTCAGAAAGCGGAATATCATTTCGGAACAAGGACAATTCCTTCGCTGTACTCAAGTGGAAAATGTGCAATCTGCTTCCGTACTTATTGGCTAATTCTGCCGCGAAAGATGAACTCAAATAACATGCTTCCTCACTACGAATCTTTGGGTGCATGCGCATTGGGATATCTTCTCCGTATTCCTCTTTTGCCTTTTCAAGATTGGCTTTAATCGTAGCCTCATCCTCACAATGTGTAATCAATTGATGATCCAATTGGAAAATACCTTCCAGTGTTTTTTGAGCATCCACCAACATATTTCCTGTAGACGATCCCATAAATACTTTGATTCCGGAAACGTTCTTCTTGCTGACTTTCTTCAGCTCTTCAAGGTTATCATTAGAAGCTCCCATATTGAAGCTATAGTTGGCAATCGACACTTCACTTGCGCGAGAGTACTTCTTCTCCAATTCCTCAATGGTGAGTGCTGCCGGCTTCGTGTTGGGCTGCTCCATGTACGAAGTAATTCCACCTGCAACTGCAGCACGCGATTCTGAATAAATATCTCCTTTGTGAGTCAATCCGGGTTCGCGGAAATGCACCTGATCATCAATACATCCGGGAACTACGTACTTCCCCTCCACGTTTATCACTTCACTCGCTTCCGATCCATCAATCGAGTTAGCAATTTTCTCGATGCGACCATTTTTGATCAATACATCTGCTTCAAACTTCTGGCCTTCGTTGATCAGGGTTCCCCCTTTCAATAATGTTGTACTCATAGTTTCATTCTGCGCATCTTCCAAACTCCGAAAAATGCTTCTTTGAAAATTCCTGTTGACATTTTAGATTCACCAAATTCACGATCAATGAATGTGATCGGAACTTCGGTCACTTTGAACTTGTGTCGGATTGCCGCATACTTCATGCAAATCTGAAAAGCATATCCCTTGAATGTAACACCATCGAGGTAGATGGTTTCCAATACCTTTCTTCTGTAACACTTAAATCCAGCCGTGGTATCTTTTATGCCGATCCAGAGAATCATGCGCACGTACACACTGGCAAAATAAGACATCAAAATGCGTTTCATGGGCCAGTTTTTCACCTTTCCACCACGAACATATCGGGAACCTATGCTAACATCTGCTCCGTCTTCAGCACAAGCTTTATACAATCGAATTAAATCGTCTGGGTTGTGAGAGAAATCGCAGTCCATTTCAAAAATGAAGTCATACCCTTTTGAAATGCACCATTTAAATCCGTGAATGTAAGCTGTTCCTAAGCCCAACTTTCCTTCTCTTTCCTCCAGATGCACCCGCCCTTCGAATTCTTTCTGAAGCGATCGAATAATATCTGCGGTTCCGTCAGGAGAGGCATCATCAATGAAAAGTATATCAAATTCCTTCTCCAAAGACATGACTTTGCGCACCATACGCTCGGCATTGTCTTTTTCATTGTATGTGGGAATTATGATGACAGAATCTGACACTTCGCTCTTTTAAGTGAACGCTAAAATAAGTAATAATAGCCAATGAAATACCCTGCAATAACGGTATAAAAGCTTTGTTTTATCTTTACCTTAACAAAATTTGGATTCTCTCATGTGGCGCTATTTCGTGCTTTTATTTCCATTGTGTTCTTTTGCCCAAAGCAACTTCAATGTTCAATTGCTTGATAACTGGACTGACGACGACATAGTTCCGGGTTTTAACGACCTGCGCTATAGTGATTGCTGGGGGTACGAATTGAACGGGGAAGAATACGCCATGTTGGGATCAACGGAAGGCGTTCACTTCTTTCGGATTTCGAATGAAAATTCCTTTGAATTGTTGGATTTCGTTTCGGGTAAGTTCGCTCATCCATCCGTGGTTCATCGGGATATCAAAATTTATCAGAACTACGCTTTCATGGTGTGTGACGAAGGAACCAGTAGTCTTCAAATTGTGGATTTACAGTATTTGCCAGATTCCGTACATGTGATTTATGAAAACGATTCCAGCTTCACCCGTGTTCACAACCTTTTTATCGATGAACCGAACCAATTGATGTATGCGTGTTCCGTACAACCTTCTGTGAATGACATCTTGCAACCAATGATTCCGATGCAGGTCTACTCGATCAGTGATATTTTAAATCCTGTTTTGTTGTACGAAGGTCCGAGCGGGATTCCGGAAGTTCATGATGTTTATGTGAGAGACAACATTGCCTATCTGAATTGTGGCTTTGATGGAGTACGCGTGTATGATTTCAGTGATCCGGCGAACCCTACATTCTTGCAGAACTTTGATTTTTATCAGGATCAGGGATACAATCACCAGGGTTGGTTAAGTCCGGATGGAACCAAATACGTTTTTGCAGATGAAACCAACGGATCTTCCGTGAAATCCTGTTCTGTAAATGCCAATCATGAAATTTCAGTTCGAGGAAGAGTTTCTAGCAATGCGCAAGATGGAAACGTACCTCACAACGTCATGATCACGGATGAATACGCATTTGTAGCATACTACAATGAAGGATTGCGTGTCTACGACATCCGACCGCAAGTACCGCAGGAAATCGGACATTATGATACTTACCCCGACAACGAAGACCTCTTCAAAATGAATGGAGCCTGGGGGATTTACTCACAACTTCCATCGAAGCGAATTCTTGTATCTGACCGAAAGTATGGATTGCACCTTTTGGATTTCAACCGAGACGTTTTTCAATCCAATGAACCCGATACCATTAATTGTTATCCGAATCCTGTGCTGCCATCAAGCACATTTACCATTCGATTGGAAGAAGACCGGGAACCATCGTTTACCGTGGAAATTTTCGATTCCAGAGGAAGTAAAGTCCTTTCTGAATTTATTCCCAATGCCAATTATGCCGTTCTTCCTTCTCCCAATGCAGCAGGCATCTACACGGTTCGGGTTTCTTATCCAGATGAAGACGAACAAGAAGTAGCGGCCTTTTGGAGGTTGGCAGTTTTTTAGTACAATCTGGCACATTGAGCGAAGCCGAAATGTGCATTAATTCTAGTTCATCAAGAAACTCACATTTCGGCTTCGCTCAATGTGCGTCCTTCAACATTCATAATTCATAACTCACACTTCGAGTGCCTCAGTGACCGTTATTCATTATTCAATATTCATTATTAATTAACCTCCTTCCGTGCGGCAACCACTTCTACCCACATCGATTTTTTGGTTCCCTCGGTGTCGTAAACGGCAAGTAGATGCTTTCCAACGTCAGGTCTGAGAACAATCTCATGAAATTCGGATGTCTGCTGAACAAACTGTCCGTCCAAATGCCAGAACAACACCGCTTCTTTATTGGAATGAGAACATCTAAAAACCGTCGATTGTTGCTCTCCATCTAAGCCAATGGGTAAATAGATTTTCTGACCGGGATCAGGATACAAAATTGACAAAGCATTGGAAGCATTCGCTCCTTCGCATTGAGATAAAAATGGCGGCAACGGCTTGTAAAGAGGATGATGTTTCTTGTAATACACTTCCACGTCTGGAGCGATGATCATCCAATTAGCATGCGTCATTTCCATAGGATTGGCGCAGGAAGAATTCACGCGTTGCCCCCTGGCATTCAAATGTATTCTTTGGTGATACGGGCATGCCGTGGTTTGAAGCGATCCTTTTGGCCACCATACTTTTGCATGCTTTTCGCAACTCTCATTAGGTCGATGCCCGCTCACTGCGCAAACTTCCACTTCAACCATATCGGATTCCGGTCGTTGGAACCATTCGGTTTTCACTGGCAACGTTTGAAAAATATCGAAAAGAATAGGTGCTGCCGCCTGAACTCCCGTAAGTCCCGGACGCCCTTCTCCATCGGCATTTCCAACCCAAACACTTACTACGTAATCCGGAGTCACCCCAACTGCCCAGGCGTCGCGAAATCCATAGCTCGTCCCGGTTTTCCAGGCAATTTTTCGGGAAGAATCAAAAAGATGCCAATTGTTGTCTTCATCCGGTCTGCGCACTTCCAACATCGCTTCGAATGTTGCGTAAATACTTCCGCTGTTCATTGGGAATTCCGACGTCACTCTTTCTTCACCAGGAAATAATTGCAATTGAGAAACCTCGTTGTACCTCAGCTGTTGTGCCATTCTCGTATATACCTGATTCAATTCAAACATATTTACTTCAGCTCCTCCCAAAATCAAACTCAATCCATAATGCGAAGCACTGCGACGAACCGTTGTAACTCCCATACGCTTTAGGTTTCGATGAAACTTCGTCAATCCGTATTGTTGTAGTAAATGCACCATTGGAATATTCAAACTCCTTGAAAGAGCCTCATCGGCAGGAATCAATCCTTCGAAAGTACCAGCGAAATTCTTCGGGGAGAAATTCCCAAACCTTGATGGAACATCCCGCAAAAACATGCTCGGAGCAATTGTTCCTGATTCCAGTGACTTCCCATACAACAAGGGTTTGATAATACTTCCGGTACTTCGCGATGCATCAATACAATTCACCTGATTGGCATGTTCGCTTCCCGATCCCACCGCATTTCCGACATACGCAATCACTTCACCTGTTTCCACAGATGTAATCATAATGGCTCCGTTGAAAATGCCATTTTCCCGTAGTAACTGTGCGTGATTCTCCAACAGGAAATTTGCCTCTTTCTGCACTTTAGAACGAATGTTTGTCCGAATCACCTTGCCCCTTTTTCCCTCTGCAATACATTTTTGCAACAAGTGTGGCGCTGCATTTGGCAACGGATGAGGTTTCTCAGGCAATCGTTCCAACAATGCCAATCGGTATTCAGTTTCGCTTATCTTCCCGATTTTACGCAATCGTTTTAAAAGTCGGTTTCGCTTATTTCGGAGTAAATCGTGATTCTTCCCTGGATAAATCAATCCGGGGGCATTTGGGAGCACAGCCAGCGTTGCAGATTCCGCCCAACTTAGCTGACTCGCTGGTCTTCCGAAAAATCGCCAGGCTGCCGCATCCAACCCAACCACATTGTTTCCGAATGGAGCGTGTGATGCATACATTCTCAAGATCTCCGATTTCGAATATCGGATTTCAATGCGGGTAGCGAGAATCATTTCGTATAATTTCTCTGAATACGTTCTTGGCGGATTCTTTCGCATCAATCGCACCAATTGCATGGTCAATGTACTTCCTCCACTTACACGTTTACCCGAACTAATATTTTGCCATAACGCCCGACCAACTCCTTTAGGACTTACTCCCCAATGATCGTAAAATTTGCGATCCTCGAATTGCACGATACACGTTTTGAATTTGTACGGAACCGTTTTGCTTTCCGGAAACCGCCATTGTTGGTCTTCTGAAATGTGTGCCCCGAGTAAATTCCCATCGCTGTCCAATAATACCGTTGAGGTACTGTCCTGAAACAATTCATCTGGTAAACAGTCGGCATACCAAACCAGGAAAACCCAGAATGAGAAGAGATACCACTTACGACGCAATATTTTTCGACGACGTCGTACGATCAGAAATCCGTAGAGTGCGTGTGCTGACATGGGGGCGATTTTTACCGAAGGTAACTCCAACCCAACGGAGAATTTTGCCCCTCTGATTATTCGTATCAAATGGAATTGTATCCGTTTCGTATCTTTGATTATCCAAACCTGCACCGTGTTTCGATTTTACATCATTGTTCTGTTTCTGAGTCTGTCTGGCATTACTTTCGGACAACAATTCAACTTCCGCAATTTTAATGTGGAGGATGGATTGGGGCAATCACAGGTGTATGCAATGTGTCAAAGTCCTTCGGGTACGATTTGGTTGGGAACAAGAGGCGGCGGTGTTTCTGTTTTTGACGGTGTAGAATTCAAGACATTCACCACGAAGGACGGTCTCTCGAATAATTACATCAATTGCATTGAATTAGGTCCTGACAATACCATCTGGATTGGGACAAATGACGGCGTTACTTTCTACGAAGACGGCAATCTGCATGCGCTGAAACTTGCAGAGAATACCGTTGTGCGCGATATCATCTTTCTAGACAATGGAGACATTCGTGCGGCGTCCAACAAGGGGCTTTTGTACCTGACAAAAACATCGTTGAGTTTTGGAAAAATTACCACGCTGGACCAACCGGATGCATCAAGTATCATAGAGTATAATGGCAACCTATTGTACGGAACCAATGACGGATTGTATCGATTAGAAGGAAACCGAACACATTTTTGCGGGGATGATTCCCGATACATGAGAAATGCGATTACATGCATCTCGAAAGACTCCAAAAACAACCTTTGGATCGGAACGTATGGCGATGGAATGTACTGTTACAACGGAAAGGATTATTTCCGGGTCGATTTGCAAATGGAGCTGTATCGGAAAACTGTTCTGGATATTTTCATTGATCCATCGGATAACTTGTGGATTGCCACACTTCGAAGCGGCGTGATTCAATACGATCAATCCTCAAAAACCTTCACCACCTTGAGCGAATCCGAAGGTTTGAGTAACAATCATGTTCGATCCATACTTCAGGACAACACAAATCAATTTTGGTTCGGAACTTCCGGTGGTGGCGTTTGTCAATTCCTTGGAAAACAATTCGCAACGTTTGATACGCGATCGGGATTGGCGGGCAATTTCATTTATTCGGTCATGCGCGATTCCAAAAACCGATTGTGGATCGGAAATTCACAACGCGGAGTAAGTGTATTCAAAGATGGAAAATTTGAGAATTTCACGAGTGAGAATGGATTCATCAATGTTAAGGTCAAATCGAGTGCTGAGGACAGGGATGGAACTATTTGGCTCGGAACAGATGGCTCAGGGGTTTACATTTATAAGAACGAAGAATTTAAAGCCATCGAAGGACTTCGGGGAGTTTATGTCAAGCAAATCAAGCGAGGACCGAAAGGAAATATCTGGATTGCGACCGCAGGTAACGGATTGATCAAAGTAGAACCGAAAAACGATAACTACGTCATCACAAAATGGGGATATCTGGACGGTCTTCCATCCAATCGTCTGACCTCCCTGCAATTCGACAAACAAGGATATCTGTGGTTCGGAACAGAAAACGACGGATTGGGCTGCTTCTTTCCGAATCAGGGAAAAATGCGTGCAACTTTCCATGCGGGAAAAACAGGACTTTCTTCCAATCAAATCAGAACGTTGGCACTTGACAAATTGGAACGCCTTTGGGTAGGAACCTCCGATGGTGGATTGAATATGTTCTCAACGAAAGCCTATCAACCGAAAGTGCGCATATTCAAGCAACAAGACGGACTGAAATCCGACAATATTTACTTGTTGGCAGTTGATAAAGAAGGCAACATAATCTCAGGAACGGAAAAAGGCATTGATTACATCGTCTTTGGAAAAAATGGCAGCATTCAACAAATCAAATATTATGGAAAGCAAGACGGATTCAGCGGTGTAGAGACCTGTCAGAATTCATCCTGGCTCGATAAAGACGGAACGATCTGGCTTGGAACGATTAACGGTTTGTGCCAATTCAACCCGAACGAGTTGGCGGGCAATCCTGTGCCTCCATTGCTTTCGTTCAAGGACATAAAACTGTTCTACGAATCCATTTCCGGCGAACGATCGAAAGAAAAAAATCTCGGTTCAAAGAAGAATCCATTGCGCCTTTCTTATGATGAGAATCACATCTCATTTGAATTCCTGGGAATCAACCTGAGACGTCCTGATATGGTCCGCTATCAATGGAAATTAAGTGGATTTGACTCTGAATGGTCGCCTTTGTCCAAGGATCGAAGCATTGTCTACTCCAACCTTGACCCAGGAACCTACAAATTTCAAATCAGAGCATGCAATGAGGATGGTGTTTGGAGTCAACCCATTTCCTACCATTTTACCGTGGCAACACCCTTTTGGGAAACCATTTGGTTCCGCGCTTCCATTGGCGGGGGAATTCTGTTGCTTCTTTTGTTGATTTATTTCATCACCATTAAACGCATTCGTAAAAATGCCCGGATTCGACAACGCGAGGTTGAGTTCGAGAAAAACCTTCTGGAGTTGGAACAAAAGGCAATGCGTCTGCAAATGAATCCGCACTTTATTTTCAATGCATTGAACTCCATCCAAAGTTTGATTGGAACCGGAAAGGAAACGGAAGCACGTTATTTCCTCGCAAAATTCTCTCGTTTGATGCGTCAAATTCTGGACAATTCCCGCAGAACAAGCATCACGCTTGAAGAGGAGGTTCAAACGCTGGAAAACTACTTGCTGATTGAACAATTCTGTAATGGCGATCGCTTCGACTATACGATTGAAGTGGACGAAAACATGGAACAGGATTTCATTTCGTTCCCGCCGATGATATTGCAACCGTTTGTCGAAAATGCCATCAAACACGGAATGCGCGGATTGCCAGAAGGAGAAAAATCCGGCTTGATCAAAATTCACTTCTCGGAAAGCGAAGGAACCTTGAAATGCGTGGTGGAAGACAATGGAATCGGTCGTGAAAAAGCAGCCGAATTGAATTTAAAAAGCAAGGAAACGTATCATAAATCGACAGCGCTGGAAGTTACCACAGATCGATTAGAACACTTGAAAGAAGAAGGAATTGCCACTCCACTTGAAATTGTAGATTTGTACGAAGATGGTGAGCCGGCAGGAACACGAATAATAATACGATTACCACTGAATTGATATGAGTTACAAGGCTATCATTATTGACGATATTGAACAGGCTCGAACGACGCTGAAACAAGATTTATCCGTTTACGCTAAGGATTTTGAGGTTGTTGGAGAAGCTACGGGAGTTGTCGAAGGCGCAAAATTGCTGAAGAACAACAAGCCGGATATTTTGTTCCTCGACATTCAAATGCAAGATGGTTCCGGTTTTGATTTGTTGGATCTCTTGCCTCAGGTAGATTTCAAAATCATCTTCATTACTGCTTCCGATGCACACGCGATTAAAGCCTTTCGTTATGCCGCGATCGATTATCTCATGAAACCAATCGATCCGGACGAATTAACGGAAGCCTTGAAAAAATTCCGGGAGTCAGGAGTTGACGAATCTGCCAAATACGAATTGCTCAACGACCGACTGAAAAATCACCAAAAACCCAACGAACGATTGGCGTTGCACTCTCAGGACAAAATTCAGGTGGTGGAAATAGAAACTATCATTCGTTGTGAAAGCAGTGTCAATTATACGACCTTCTTCTTCAAAAACGGTGATCAAATCGTTGTGACGCGTACCTTGAAAGAATTTGAAGATTTGCTTTCGGATCAGGGCTTTTTCCGTGTACATCAATCGCATTTGGTGAATACGCGTCAAATCAAGGAATACGTAAAATCGGAAGGAGGACATCTCAACATGAAAGATGGTAGTCTGATTCCTGTATCCGTGAGAAAGCGACCAGACGTGATGAAAATGTTGGATGCGTTGTAACATTCTAATTCTAGAATTCGAAGAGTTCAACCAGACGAACAACCATTTTTGATCGATTATTGGTTTTATTTCTAAGATGAAGTCCTTAGCTTTGCACTAGTTTAAACTGGAAGATATACTAATTGTCTTCTACCAAATCTTAACCTATGAAAAATCAATTACGCTTTTTAGTGTTATGCCTTTCTATGGCGTTTTTTGTGAGTGGAGTGAATGCACAAATTACTGCGTTCCCATACACACAAGACTTCGAAGGGTTTACTACATGTGGCACAGGCTGTGGAGCCTCGTGTGCTCTTTCTGAGAACTGGGTCAACGCCGGTGGTGATGACCTTGATTGGCTCACAGATGTCGGAGGAACTTCTTCCTCTACGACAGGACCTTCTGTTGACCACACACTAGGAAACAGTGCAGGTAAATATCTATACGTAGAAACTTCATGTAGCGGTACGGGATACCCAACCAAAACGGCAAATCTTTTGTCTCCAACTATTGATCTTACAGGAACAAACGATGTTCAATTCGAATTCTGGTACCATATGTACGGATCAACTATGGGAACACTTCACATCGATTTGAGTACTGATGGCGGTGTTACATGGACAAACGATATCGTTCCTGCATGGACAGACAACCAAAACATCTGGCAACAATCGCCGTCAATCAGTTTGGGAGCATGGTCCGGAAGTGTTGTAACTATTCGTTTGCGTTTCATTACAGGAACAAACTACTACAGTGATGTAGCTATCGACGATGTAAACATTTATGATCTACTTCCTGAAGATGCAGGTGTTACTGCTATGATCAACCCATCGCTTCCAACGTGTACATTTAACGACTCTGTTGAAGTAGCACTTACAAACTTCGGAACAGACACATTGACTTCAGTAAACATCGATTGGGAATGGAATGCTACACCGCAAACAACTCTTGCATGGACGGGTAGCCTTGCTCCAGGTGCAACTGAGAACGTTTACCTTGGAAGTGTTGCATATGCTGATGGTGATGTACTAACTGCTTACACAGGATTGCCAAACGGTGTAATTGAACCAACTTCTGGTCATGGAAACGATACAACAACAGTTACTATAAGTACAGGATTAAACGGTACGTACACCATCGGTGCCACAGGTGATTTCTTAACATTCAACGAAGCTGTTACGGCACTTGCAACATTTGGAGTGTGTGGACCAGTAGTAATGAACGTTCAGGACGGAACTTATGCAGAGCAATTCATCCTTTCTGAAGTTACCGGAATGAATGCGACTAACACCGTGACTTTCCAAAGTGAAAACAACGATCCAACAATGGTTACTGTTGATTACACATCTACATTGACAAACGATAACTTCGTTGTTCAGATCGATGGCGCAGATTACTTCCACTTCAACAACATTACTTTCCAGAATTCAGGTACTTCTTACGGACGTGTATTCGAAGTAACAGGAGGTGCCTCTTTCAATGAGTGGAATGGTAACGTAATCAAGACAGCTAACCCTGTGTCTTCAACTTCTACCAACTTCGCATTAATTTACTCTGGTTCCGGTGGATCAGTTGACAGCATGAACGTATTTGATGGTAACACATTTGAAAACGGTTCGTACTCCATGTACTTTTACGGAGACAACACAACAACTCTTGAGAAAGGAAATGTGATTCGCAACAACACTTTCCAGGATTTCTTCTACAGAGGAACGCACTTGTACTACCAGGAAGATATTGAGATTTCCAACAACTCGTTCACTCCAGGAACATTGTATACAGGATCAATTTACCGTGTGTATATGGTTTACTGTGACGGAGCGACGCGTGTACACGGAAATGATGTTCGTGGTATGAAGTACGGATACGGTATCTACGCTTCAAACTGTGATGCAACGGCTCAAAACGAAGGACGATTCTACAACAACATGATTCATGTAGGAGACACAAATGTTACCAGTACTTCTTACGGATTCTACTTCACAGGATCTTCGAACCAGTTGATCGTGAACAACAGTGTTAACTTGCAGTCTGCAGGAACATCATCACGAGCGCTTTATGCTACCGGAGGTACAAACAACAAGGTGTACAATAACATCTTCAGTAATATGGGACCTGGATACGGATTGTACATTAACAATGGTATTGCTGAGTCAAACCATAACAATGTTTACGCTCCAAACGGAACGAAGTTCTACTTCACAATGCCAATTGCTGATCTAAATACATGGCAAGCTACTTCTGGTTACGGAGCCGATTCAGATACTTTGAATCCACTCTTTACAACTATGGAAGACTTACACACATGTCAGGATCAATTCATTGATGCTGGAGCGATTCCATTCTCATGGTTGACAACTGATTTCGATGGTCAGACACGTGACACAGTTACTCCAGACATCGGAGCAGACGAATTCCTTGGGTTGGCAAACTTAGCTTTCGCAGAGGATACATTCTGGTACTGTAACGGTGATTCCATTGTTCTAGGTGGATGGCAACCTACAAACGATGCAACATCATACTTGTGGAATACTGGAAACACGACTCCAACGGTTACAGCATTTAACGAAGGAACATTGTCAGTATTGATCACGACAGCTTGTGGTCAGGCGAATCCAACAACAGTTGTTCAGCACATTCCGGATGCAGTTGCAGGCTTCGACTTGTTTACTTCATTCCTTACTGCGCAGTGTACGAACACTTCAACTGATGCAACAAGCTACTTGTGGGATTTCGGTGACGGAAACACATCAACGGATCCGAATCCAACGCACATTTACGCAGATACTGGTGATTACGTAATTACATTGACAGTGACTGGTCCTTGTGGAACAGATGTTAGTACTCAAAACATGAATGCAAATACTGTAGGTGTTGATGAGTTGCCAATGTTCGCTTCATTGGATGTATATCCAAACCCGAACAACGGTTCATTCACAATCGACATTAACCTGAACGAAGGTATGAACGTAGCATTTGAATTGACAGATGTTCGTGGTGCTCTTGTTTGGTCATCTGAATCAGGAACTGTTGAGGGAGCATTCTCTCAAAATGTTCAATTGAATCAGCCAGAAGGAATGTACTTCTTGAAGATTCTTGCTGGAGAGCATGAAACAGTTAGAAAAGTGATCATCAAATAAGCGATCACTTCACAATACAAAATCCCCGTTGAGAATCTCAACGGGGATTTTTTTTAGAACTATACCTAACCATTAAGAAGTATTGAGTGTGAGATTAGAGCGCGTTTTAAAGTAAGAGCGATCGCTGAGGCTCTCGAAGTGTCGCTCTAAACTAATTCGTTCGGTAATTCACATCTCGATGTTTCGGCACCCTTCCTGCCTGCCGTCAGGCACGGCGACAAGCTCAGGGGAACAACTCAGGGGAACAGCTCAGCGACCTTCAGTGTTCAGTACAACTCCTCAGTGTGCTTATTCATAATTCTCAATTCATAACTCACAATTCATAATTCATAATTCATAATTCAACATTCAAAAACTACTCCTTCCAAACCTCGCCAGTATTGCTTCCTTATCTACTGGAATACGCGGTGTTCCCCACACATATCCCGCAATTTCATAAGCATCAAAATTGAAGACCAAATAATCCTTATTTACATTAAAATCAAATTCATAGACTTCTGATAAGTCAAGATTACTCTCGCTGAAAGAAGCTTTCACAATATCTATGAGAAGCAAAGAATCTTCACTGGATACAATTTCAAACATGTCGTTGAATTCAATTCGCCTTTTCGTCGCTCTATCATAATTGTACGAGTAAAGCGTTGGCAATTCATGCGGTGATCCCGCAGTGTAGTGGTAAACAGAAAAACAGTAGCTAATAAGGCTGGAATCCTGATATGCTGAAATCAACTTCGCTTGAAACTCACTTTTATACTTTTGATCTAAAAACAAGAAATGTTCATTCTTGCTTCTTTCTAGTTTCAAGGATTCGAGATATGCGTCTCTTTGGGAAAACAGTTCTTTCCTGATTTCCGTATTAATTTTCCATGAATCCAAACTTGGTAAATCAATGGAGATGGCACAATTCAAGCTAGTATCAAAATGAGCTAAAGTTTTCAAACAATACCAATCACACTCCCGCGACAAAAGGGAATCGGTTCGTCTCACAACCTCATAATCTACCAGAAAAGAATCGAGTTCTGCACGTTTTACCAGGGAATCAACCTTTGATTGAACCTCAACCGAATCAAGCTTTACCGCATTGCCAATCTCGTAATGAGTTGTGTGAAGCACAGAAGAGCTTTTCTGCTCCCTGTCCTGGTTGCAAGCGGCTAGCGTGGTTAAGCAAACCAACCCAATAACAATATTGCTCCTTGTACTTCTCATTCTTCTTTGTTGTCCTTCCTACCTTGAAAAACTCTCAGTTTGTCATTCATAACTCACATCTCGATGTTTCGGCAAACTCAACACAGCGCTAGCTCGATGACCGTTATGTCACATTTATAGTTCCTCATTGATGATTCAACACTCATAATTCACACTTCGGCTTCGCTCAGTGTGCTTATCTCATAATTCTCAATTCATAATTCAACATTCATAATTCAACATTCATTATTCATTATTCCAAATAGCGCCTGGGCGCATCCGCCGGTTAACCTAAACTTCTATGCAGAAACATTCGCCCGAAACTGTTCCTACCAATGACGTCTATCAGCACTACAGAGCGTCAATACTACCTTTGGATACGCCAGGACTTCATCTTAGTGGCGGTCAAATAACTTCAACCCATTGCCCTTTGCGCTGCGCATGAATCGTATGATCATACATGGCTTCTGTATACACTCCAGGCAAATAAAATTTTCCTTTATACGTGGCGTGTAATCGGACTTTGATGCTTGTTCTTTTATTGGCATCCAAAGAATAGTAGGTAAGTACGCGATCGTCCCGGATATCCTGATAAACAATATTAGTACCAGAGGATCGACCGCCAAACATTCGGGAATTGTACACCTCCCAACCACTTGGGAATATTTGATTCAACGCCATCTCCCTGTAATTCATGTTGGTAGTGTTGTGCAGTTGAACCACGGCATAGAACTCCGTTCCTTGTTTGATTTTGGTTGGATCGAGACTTTTACCGTCCATGTCCTGGTACGAAATAGTGGCTTTCAGTTTCGAATTCTTATTCTTCTCCTTGCCTACCTTCGGAATCTTTCTCGTTGTTACTGTAACGAATAAAGATGCACTTCCAGTATTTTTCAAGACGAGAGATCGCTTTCCACTCTTCTCTGAAATCTTCAGATTCACCAGTTTCTTACCAACATTTGCGGTCCTTGACCTTCCATCTACTGAAAGAGAGAAGGTCGATTTCGCATTGTTCGAACTGGTCTTGGAGAACCTTCCAATGGCGATCAGTGAATAAGCGGTTTCCTGCGTACTCAACCATTCATCAGAACGCATTTTCTGAGCAAGATATTTCATGGATTCCATAGCTCCTTGTTGCTGTTTCAGCAATGTTTGAGCCTCCAAAATGATTGCTCTGTCTCGTACTTCAGATCCAAACGTTCCTGTTAATTCGGTAAATGCCGGAACGTAGGTTTGCAAACTTTTCGTCATTTCACGCGCCGTTTCCAATTGCCCGATTCTTCCGTAGGCTGTCGCCAATCTCCAGGAAGCAGTCGTACTTAAGCTCCCTGACTCTTTTAATCGGTTCATAGCTCCTACATCCGGACTTCCTGCCAGTGCCAACAAGTACAATCGATACGCTTGTGTTAATTGTGCTCCATTGCCAGAACTGAAATTGTTCCATTCTGCGGCACGATCTTTCTGGTAGGAAACCCAACGATCTTTCAATCCAGGTGGCAATTTGTAGCCAAGATGTTCTGCCTCCAGTAAGAAATGTCCGGCATAATTTGTTCCCCAGTCGCTGGAGCTTGATCCTCCCGGCCAATACGCAAATCCACCTTCGTAATTCTGGAACAATTGCAATCGTTCGATTCCTGCCTTAATGTTATGGGTGATGACTTCTTTCTGTTCTTTTGAAAGCTCTTCCAGCACCGTCAAATACAACTGTGGGAATACGGAACTCGTGGTTTGCTCTACACATCCATGCGGATAATGAACAAGGTATTTCAATCGTTTCTCCAGGTTCATCTGCGGCACAGTTGATATTGAAACCGTAGCTTCCTGGCTTCCCGTTAACCCGTCGAATAGCACCTCCGCGTTAGCACTCGCGCCACCTTCCAACTGGAATTCCTGCGTATCAAACGTATATGGATTCGAAGGTCGAACATCAATTTCAATTTCCTGTGTTGCTACTTCATTCCCGCAAACCGCTTTGATCTTTACTTTGCCAAGACCGATTTTCTCTTTCGTTTTCAGTTTGAAGTCAACAATTTCATCTCCTTCCTGACTGAATTCAATCGATTTGGACGTTGCTTCTTCATTAATGAACATGTCGTTGCTCTCGATGGTAACTTTCACATTCTTGATATGTTTCTCCATCGCGAAAACGTCTACCGGAAGCGAGAATGTTTCTCCTGGTCCTAATACTCTCGGCATTGTTGCGAGGACCATAAGCGGTTTTTTCACCTTCACAGTTTTCTGCGCATTTCCATACGATTCTTTGTCTCTAGCCACTACCATCACCCGTACCGAACCGATATACGATGGAATGTCCACTTTATGCGTTTTTGATCCGCCGGCTGGAATTTCAAATGGTCCCAGGAATCGTACCATTGGCGGGAATCGATTTGCTTTTGGACCGTTCCCTACAATTGCTCCGGCTCCACCACCAACACTCAATAGATGATCAAGACTTCCTGAATACGCACCGAGAACGTCGTCATACATATCCCACGTCTGAATTCCCAATGCCTCTTTTGCATAGAAAGTATTCCACGGTTGTGGCGTTTGGAAATGCGTCAAATCCAACAAACCATCATCTACAATCGCCAATGTGTAAGACATTTTACGACCATTCTCCTCGCTTACTTTAATGCTCGTTGTTGACTCTGGACGAATCTCATCCTTCATTGTAATCTTCGGATGCAAGTGCGTAAAAGGATCATCGACCATAATTGGCATCACTCCGTACATACGAATTGGGAGATCATTTTTTGTGCTGTTATGCGGTTGGATCATTGTGACATGCAAGAATGCATTCGGTGCCATATCGGCTGTCGTCACGAACTCATGAATCGTCTCTCCTTCTTTGGTCTCGATCCAGAATTTCTTCACGATGCGATCACTGGTTTCCACAGATACCAATGCACGTCCATTTGATGGAGAAGGAATGCTCAATCGAACCGTCTCCCCTTTTGTGTACGTCTTTTTATCTGTTGTGAACGTCAACATGGTTGCCTTGGAAGCGTCACTGCGATTTGCCCGACTCCAATACGACCAATCAAAACGTACAATCTGCCCTGTTTCGTGACCACTTTCTTCGTCGGTTGCAACAATCAGGTAGTTACCGTACTCGTATTTCGGCACACTGAACGTGAAATCTTTCTTGCCTTTGTAGGTGTACAACATCGTATCTCTGAACAATACTGCTGATTCCTGATAGTTGTATGCAGTCACGTTTCTATCACCAGAATACCACCAATTCTTGTCCATTTTGTAGATGCGAAGATGTACTTTTCGCTTGCCCTGAAGCGTTCCTTTGGAATCAACGGATACAAATTTGAACGTATGATTTTTCGCTGTTTCCAACGTGCGGTCGTAGATAGAACCTTTTGGTGCTTTAAACCCGATGTAGGTATCATAAGGCGAATACGTTGAAGTCTTTCGATCAATACTATAATCTCCTCCCTTTTCATAAACTTTCGTCACGTAATTCGCAAGCAGCATTCCCGGTGATTCGGAAATATCCGCCACGGAATTAGAGAACGTTGCGACCCCATTCTGATCCAATTCTCCGTCAAAAACCGTGAATTCCTGGTATCCTCCGTTTCTAATCGGTGAATCAAAATGATAGTCCTTGTATTTCTTGAAAGATGTTCGCATCGGACGTAATTGTAACTCTACGTTCGCACGCAATCCATCTGCCTTTGCACCATGCAACCATTCTGCTCTTATTTTACTGGAATCTTCTTGATTGGCGGCATCGGCATCCAGGTAGATTTTCAATCGGTTGGGTTTGATGGTTTCTACCTTCAATAATTTCGTGTAGGGATAGTTCCCTACAACAACCTCAGCTTCGTAATTCCCTGTTTTACCATCGGCTCTGGTGGCAACGCGGAAGGTATAGATTCCATTCACATGCGTATTTCGACTGATATCATACAAAGTATTCCCTGATGGATCTTTCAATTCAAAATTCACCGGATGATTGTCTGGCAGCTTGTTCTTCTTATCCTGCAACATGAAGTTTACGTAGATGGAGTCGCCCGGTCGCCAAACACCTCGCTCGGTATAGAGATATCCTTTGATTCCTTCCTGTGCATTTTCACCAGAGACATCGAACTTACTCATAGAGTTGGCATCGCCATCCCTTAGCTTTAAGTATCCTCGCTGACGACCGCTCTTCGCGATCATCAGGAATGGTTTGCGCTTTAATTTCTTCGTAAACATTCCTTCAGAATTCGTGCGCCCCTTCGTGATCAACTTACCTACATAATCATAGTATGCAACCTCAGTATTCGCCATTGGTGCAGCGGTTAACATGTCGGTTAAAAAGGCTGTTGATTTCTTGTCCACCTCAAGTTTGAACATCATTCCAATATTGGAAGCAAGGATGTTTCTTCGCACTGCCATCCCATAGTAATAGTTGTCGTCGCATGGAGATCTTCCTTTATATCCACCCCATGAAGAGTAGCCATCGAAGCCCCAGGTGTGCCATTCGTGCTCGTTCCAACCCTCACTTGCTGTTTTCCGAAAATCTTTCTCTTTCTCATCGTTACATTCACACGTCGAATACGATTTGTTGAAACGCAAAGCAACCTCGTAAATGGCACCGGGTTCCGCCTTGATCCACTTTTCCAAATCAATTACATGACGGTTCCATTGATTCAAATCCATTGATTTATCATAGTCCAATCGTACCTTATTCTCGGCAACAATCTTCCCAAACCGGGACAGTTCATCATCTCCATTCAAATTGTTTACCTGTAGGAAATGATGCACGTTTTTCTCATAAATCTTGATGATGCGAACGTCTACTGCTTTCAACGCCACCGCCTCAAATGGAAAGATCAATCCTTGTGAATTTGGTAGAATAGATCCGGATCCGATCAATCGAACCTTCGGCTTTGCAGCTTCCAGATGTATAAGATGTTTCACGCTTTTCACCATTTTGGCGTCGGCCGTATTTCTGATTCCTGGCTCACAATGAACATAGAAATCTCCTACCCGACGATTTGGTAAGTACACCCGAACCATGTTGAAATCGATATCATATGTAAGCCCCGTAATTTGGCTACTGTCCGATTTGCTCTCAATGCGAATCAATCCGCTTAATGTTTGACCTTGTTTGATAGGATCTCCGAATTCCACTTCAACGTATTGATCTTCGTCATCATACACTTCCACGGCGGTTACCGAGAAATCATTTAAGGCTGGAACTTTAATCTTGCGTTCTCCTCTGTCATCTGACCGAATGGACTTTCCGTTCCAACGAACGGTAACCATGCGCGCTTCATCTATTCGCTTGATGCTATCCACGTAAAACATGTATTCGCCACCATAGTCATGCTCTAAGGAATACTTTATCGGCTTACCATCCAACAGAACTGTTAGGGTTTTTCGAATGTGCTTCTCATCGACATAATCTCGTGTTTCAATAGACCCAACAAGTTTCTGGTATCGGATTTCGTGGCTGTTATATGGTCTCAATCCATCAACTTCTACACTAACTTCCTGCTTAAATGTTGAAAATTGAAACTGAAATTCTTCGTAGCCTTCTTTTACTTTGGTAAACTTCTCAAGATCCAGGGTTGCAGTAAAAAACTGCCCTGACGGTAATCTCTTATCAGGTATGAAGCGAATTACTCGTTCTCCCAATTGCTCCACCTTCCCTTCGATCTCGGGAGAAACGCTAAAGTATTTTTGTAATTCTTTATCTGAAATATCATTGGGAATAGGATCGACCAACTCCACGCGAATGGCACCATCTCGTTCTACCATTCCAGAAGTGTATCCGGAAACATACTCACGATAATGTGGATCTACCTTGATAATCTCAGGAGACGAATTCCCACAAGATGCAAGAATAGAAACGAGTAAACAAAAAATAAAAAATACGATAGGGAAAGAAATTCCTATTCTTGATTGAGCGTTGGACGAATACTTCATAACACAGATTTTAATGACTCAAATCTGCTTCCTTTCACGCGTATTTATAAGTGTGTTTGATTAAGCGTTGGGATTTTTTGAGAATTCGTTTTAGAATTTTCCATAACTTCACATTATGCGACCTAAACACTTCATACCACTTTTGGCTCTTGTCCTTCTTTTCGCTTGTGACAAAGAAGAGCAACCGATACAAGGCACCGAAATCATCCGCATCGATATGGACAGCTATTCCTTAGCGAATGACACCATAAATGTCAAAGACGATATCAATCTACAGGTCATTTACGTACTCACCAACGGCTGTCAGTCCTATCATCATTTCGAGAAAGAAGCTACGGATTCAACCCTAATCATTAAGACTTTTGCAGAAGAACAAACGGGTGTCATGTGTACTCAGGAAGTTAGATGGGATAGCGTTGCCGTTCAGCATTCTTTCGCAGTTCCGGGCACGAAGCAAATCACATTGGATAACGTAAACCTACCTGATACTGCGTTTAGTGTTGTGGTTCAGTGATTAAATCAATTCATTATTCCCTCAACTTTCTTCCCCTAAACCCTACCATCTCGATGTTTCGGCAAGCTTAACACAGCGCTAGCTCGATGCCCCTTATTCAATATTCATTATTTCTTATTCATGATTCATTATTTCCTCAACGATTTCTCTCACATATTCCGTCTCATAACCTTTACCGGATAAATACCGATACAACTTCACTTTCTTGTTGTAATCGTCTGGTCCTTTAAGTGTGGAGTACTTATGTTCTGTGAGTCGTTTAAGATTGCCGAAATAGACTTCGTCCTCGATACCTTCCAGTGCTTTCTTGATGGAATAATCCGAGATGGCTTTCTGCTTGAGGTGCTGACGGATCTTGATTTTACCCCAACGTTTGATATTCACCTTGCCGGAAACAAAAGCTTCGGCAAAGCGCTCTTCACTCAAAAAATTATTGGAAATGAGATCCGCGAGTAAGGCATCACGATCTTCCTGATCCAGGCCCCACGTGCGCATTTTACGATCCAACTCCTGGGAGCAGCGTTCCTGGTAGGCGCAAAGAGCCTCCAGTTTGGTCTTTGCCTCCAAGAGGGAATATTTGCGCCCTGAGGTCATCAGAGCGCAACTTCTTCCTTATTCTCGTTTAGAAATGAATATTGAAGCAGGTGATTCGAAGAATCCGGTTGGATCGACACCCATTTCTTATACTTCAAGTACCACTTCATCTGACGTGAAATCAAACCTCTTTTGAAGTACGATTCCAAATATGGATGTACGCGAAGCGTCAACTTCTTACCTCCACCATTCTTCATCAAATGATCCAGACTTGACTCAATTTCTTCTGCGTATAGGATGGAAGCCTGGATTTCTCCCGTTCCTCCACACGTTGGACATGTTTCTGAAGTGTTAATGTCTGTTTCAGGACGCACGCGCTGACGCGTAATCTCCACTACACCAAATTTTGATGGAGGTAGGATATTGTGCTTTGCCCGGTCGTTCGACATCGCCTTTTTCAAAGCTTCATGCAGTGATTTGTTGTTAGCGCGATCGTGCATATCAATGAAATCGATACAGACAATCCCACCCATATCACGCAATTGCAACACACGGGCAATTTCCTTTGCTGCCTCTGTATTCGTTGCCAAAGCATTGCTTTCCTGACCGTCAGCGCCCTTTCGGTTACCGCTGTTTACATCGATCACGTGCATTGCTTCAGTGTGCTCAATAATTAAATACCCTCCACTTGGAAGCGGCACTTTCTTACCAAACAACGACTTGATTTGCTTGTTGATTCCGAAGCGTTCGAATATCGGCAATTTGCCATCATAATGACGAATGATCTTCTCACGTCCCGGAGCAATATCCGAAACATACTCGCGGAGATTATCCGCCATCTCATCATCATTCACATGGATGTTAGTAAAATCTGCATTCAACAAATCACGTAGGATTGACGACGTTTTGTCGATTTCTCCCAATACGCGCGAAGGTGGCTTAGCCTCCTTCAGATTGGCATGCATTTTCTTCCATTTGTTGACCAGGTTCTTTAAGTCCTGATCCAACATTTCGACCTTTTTTCCTTCTGCTACCGTTCGAATGATCACACCGAAATTTTTCGGCTTGATGGCATTCATTAATTCTTTTAATCGTGCGCGTTCCTCATTGTCTTTGATCTTTTGAGAAATTGACACTTTGTTGGAAAACGGTACCAATACCAGGTAACGTCCCGCTAAGGTAATTTCGGCACATAACCTCGGTCCTTTCGAGGAAATGGGCTCTTTGGCTACCTGAACCAAAATCGGTGCTGACGAAGAAACGACATCATTAATTTTCCCATCCTTGGGAATGTCTTTCTCGCCTTTGAAGTAAAGAAGATCGGCTACGTTTTGCTTACCTTTTAATGTACCTCGGGAAAACTTGTTTAATGAATTGAACTGTGGGCCTAAGTCCAAATAATGCAAGAATGCATCTTTTTCATAGCCAACATCAACGAAAGCAGCATTCAAACTTGGAACTACTTTACGAACTTTTCCGAGGTAGATATCACCAACAGAATATTCGTTCTTTCCAGGCTGCTCTTCATGCAACTCAATAAGTTTTCCGTCTTCGAGTAAGGCAAGCACGATACCACCGTTTCGGGCATCGACTACTAGTTCTAAACTCACGAAAGCCTTATTTAGTTAATAAAACAGAAAAACTTAGCAGGCCCTGCCTACTAAGCTTTCAATACGTTTCAAAGAAGATTATTTTTTCTTCTTGTGACGATTTTTTCTTAGTCTCTTTTTACGCTTGTGCGTAGACATCTTATGTCTTTTTCTTTTTTTACCGCTTGGCATAATCTCTATATATTTTGTTAAACTTCTATTTCAAGTCAAAGTCCTTCTTAGGAGGATAAAAAAACACCCTCACTAAAAAAGTGAGAGTGCAAAAGTAATAAAACGAATTGAAACTTCTTTCAAATCGTTAAGATCATTTAATTAACCCACTTTAACGTTGGATTTCACTTCTTCTACGAAGGTTTTTGCTGGCTTGAATGATGGAATATTGTGTGCGGGAATGATAATCGCCGTGTTTTTCGAGATGTTTCGTCCCGTTTTTTCAGCACGTTCCTTAACTACAAAGCTTCCAAATCCGCGCAAGTAAACATTTTGCCCTTTTGAAAGAGATCCCTTAACAGAGTTCATGAAAGCCTCAACTGCCTTCAATGCTTCAGCACGCTCTAGTCCCGTCTCTTCTACAATTTCTGCAACGATGTCTGCCTTCGTCATATCTTATTGATTTTTATGGTGTTTAAAATTTGATTTGACGGCAAAAATACGCTTCTGTATCCTTTATTACTTAATTTTACGGCAATTAATTCTCCGATTTTCTCTGAATGCAGAATTTCTCCCCATTAATCACCAAATGGTATAGACAAAACAAACGTGAGCTTCCCTGGCGCAGTGTGTCAGATCCGTATATTATCTGGTTATCTGAGATAATTTTGCAACAAACAAGGGTAGAACAAGGTCGTTCATATTTCCAAAAATTTGTTGATCATTACCCCACCGTAATCGATTTAGCGAACGCTTCCGAACAAGATATTTTAAATGATTGGCAGGGTCTGGGATATTATAGTCGTGCCAGAAACCTCCACTTCTCCGCAAAGTACATTCGAGATGAACTAAATGGTGTTTTCCCTCAAACATATGATGAGATCATAAAGCTTAAGGGAGTTGGAAAATATACCGCCGCTGCCATTGCTTCGTTTGCATTTAATGAACCCAGAGCTGTAGTTGACGGAAATGTATATCGATTCCTGAGTCGTGCTTTTAATATTGACACTCCTATTGACTCCACAAAAGGTCAAAAAGATTTTCAGATCCTGGCCGATAGCATCATCTCGAAAGACAATCCTGCAGATCACAATCAGGCGATGATGGAAATCGGGGCATTGGTTTGCACTCCAACACAACCTCAATGCATGTTCTGTCCGGTCAATGAAATCTGTGAGTCAAGAGCGAAAGGAACACATCTTGAACTTCCGGTTAAATCAAAAAAGACGAAGGTTCGGAATCGTTACTTTCATTATCTCATATACAACGATTCTGGTAAGACACTTATAGAACAACGGACAGAGAAAGGAATTTGGCAGCAATTGTATCAGTTCCCATTGGTAGAAACGGAATCGGAAAAATGGGAAGCCATTCCCGATAATTGTTTGAAGATTTCAGAAACCGTGATTCACAAATTGAGTCACCAACATATTCATGCCAAATTCTATACAATTCAAGGCTTTCCTAAGAAAATCGATAAACGCTTCACAACCATTAACACAGGAGACATTCAAGATTTTCCATTGCCACGGATTATCGACCGTTATCTGGAAAAGCATACCTTTGAATTTTAATTTTTTGTACTTTTAATTTAATCATCTCAGATTCAAACCTATGGCAGGAAGCGTAAACAAAGTAATTCTCATTGGTAATCTCGGTAAAGATCCGGAAGTTCGCCATTTGGAAAACGGTGCAACTGTCGCCAACTTCCCCATAGCCACATCAGAAACTTACACAGACCGAAATACAGGTCAACGTATTGAAAATACCGACTGGCATGATATCGTTGTTTGGCGCGGATTGGCAGAAGTGGTTGAGAAGTATGTAAAAAAAGGTACTAAAGTCTACGTAGAAGGAAAACTAAAAAAGCGCTCCTGGCAAGATAAAGAAGGAAACACACGCTACACTACTGAAGTCGTTGCCGATGAATTAACGATTCTAAGTTCCAGAAACGATCAGGCGCAACAAGGACAGCAAGCTCCTTACAGTTCTCAAGGAACTCCCCAGGCTCCTTCGAAAGTAGATGATATCATTAACAAGGATCAGGACGATTTGCCATTTTAATTGATTGCAAAACATGGACGACCCCTCGAGTTACGTTTCATATTCAAATATTGCTACCGCAGGATTCGGCGGAGTTCAAGACTATGTCTTCCTAGCAATACTGCTACTACTCATTGCAATGTCAGCATTGGTCTCCGGATCTGAAGCCGCTTTCTTTTCTTTAAGCCCGGCTGAAAAAGAAGACTTGAGAAACGATACCAGTAAAAGAGCTGCATTCGTCAACAAACTACTGGACAAACCACAGGAATTACTAGCGACTATACTTATTACAAATAACTTCGTAAACGTCGCGATTGTAATTCTTTCGAGTACAATTCTTCAAGGAATTCTTGAAAATACCGGATGGAATCCAACAGTTGAGTTTTTATTCGAGTTTCTAGTCATCACACTAACCTTATTGATTCTTGGTGAGGTTGTACCGAAAATCTACGCAAACAAAAGATCCCTGGCCTTCACAAAAATGATGGCGCGTCCACTGTACAGGCTAAACAACGTCCCTCCTATTTCATGGATTCGATTGGGGCTGGTTTCAGGAACTTCATTGATTCAACGACGCATGGGCAGAGGGAAAGTTGATGTTTCCACAGACGAACTAGAGCAGGCACTTGCACTTACAAAAGAAGAAGACACTGACGATAATGATCATCGAATTCTGGAGGGAATTGTGAAATTCGGATCGACAGAAGTACGACAGATCATGCGTCCAAGATTAGATGTTCATGCCCTGGAAATTTCCGATAGCTACGAGGAAGTCCTTGAAAAGATTCTTGAATGTGGGCATTCACGACTTCCGGTGTATGAAAAATCGTTCGATAAGATTGCTGGTGTATTGTTCATCAAAGATTTGTTGCCCTACCTGAACTCTGAAAATGAAAAGGAAACTGATTGGGCATCGCTCGTGCGCAAACCTTTCTTCGTTACCGAGAATCGGAAAATTGATGACTTACTGAAAGATTTCCAGGAAAAGAAGGTCCACATTGCCATGGTAGTGGATGAATACGGAGGAACTTGCGGTATCGTGACCTTAGAAGATGTATTGGAAGAAATTGTTGGAGAGATTACAGATGAGTTCGACGATGACGAATTAATTTACACGAAAATCAGCGACTCCGAATACCTTTTTGAAGGAAAAACGGCACTTGTCGATTTCTACAAAGTATTGAACATTTCGGAAGAAAATCTGGAAATCGATACACAAGCAACTGAAACTATTGGCGGATTAATCGTTGAAGTAGCAGGACGGATTCTGAAAAACAACGAACAGGTCACCATTGGACCATTGCAGCTGATTGTTGAATCCAGCGATAAAAAGCGAATCAAGATGGTAAAAGCCATCAAACTAGAAGAAACGAAAGAAGTATGAAGTCAGGAATTCTGATCATCCCAATATTGTTATTGTTGTTTACGTCGTGTGAGGAAGATACACCAATTCCAAAACCACCCTCGTATTTAAGAACAGAATTACCGGACCACACCTATAAAACCTACCGGGATTCGTGCAATTATCAATTTGATCTGGCAGAATTGTATTCCGTTGAAAAGGCTCCGGGAGACACAAACAGTCAATGTCATCGACGAATTCAACTAGGACCAATGAATGGAACCGTGTATTTCCGCTATTGGGACATGAACGAGTCGCTTTCGTATTATATTAATAACGCCAACGATGAAGTGGACCTGCACAAAACAAAAGCAACCAACATCATTGATAAAACAATCATTCGTGAGGATGACCGCGTTTTTGGAACATTATTCCGATTAGAGGGAGATGTGGCAACACCTTTCCAATTCTACCTGACAGATAGCACAGAGCATTTCGTATATGCCGAGGTATTGTTCAATTTCGCACCGAATTACGATTCCTTGCGTCCAACGTTAGATTACCTTCAGCAGGATTTGGAAAAATTGATGGAAACATTTCAATGGGCACCTTAGTCTATCTTTCTTTAGGAAGCAATTTAGGAGATCGAGAGAAATACATTCAGGAGGCACTAAAAAAAATAGCATCCAATGTTTCTCCGATAAAAGAAGTTTCCGGCTACTATGAAACAGAGCCGTGGGGGTTTGATTCCGATGCTCAATTTCTCAATATTTGCGCTTCACTGGAAACAGATAAAGACTCCTTAGAACTACTTGAAATCTTCCAGCAAATAGAAACTGATCTTGGCCGGACTCAGAAAGCAACCGACGGATATACCTCGAGAGTGATTGATATTGACATCCTTACGCACGGAAACCTGATCATGGATAGCGATCTATTGGTCATACCGCATCCGCAAATTGAAAATCGAAAATTTGTACTACTTCCGCTACTTGAAATTGCCCCTGATTTCATCCATCCAAAAACCGGAAAAACGATTAAGCAAATAATGGCTGTTTGTAACGACGAATCCGCAGTCCTACTCTACGAAAGCAAATAATCTTTCTACGTTTCAATAATCCGCGAATCAATAGAAAAATTATTGCTATTATTGTGCAGAAATTTAGAATTTATACTTACTATGAAAAAGCAAACCATCAAAGTATTGGCACTTCTAGTGGTTGCCGGTGGTTTTTCAACCGGTTGTAAACTACTAAAAGAAGTCGATTACGCATGTGATCCTGACCCGTTAGAAATGCACGGAGATTCAGTTGAGATTACAGTAGACCTTACATTCCCGGAAAAATCAATCAACAAGAAAGCTGCTGTTGAGTTCACTCCAACTCTAGGAAGCACTTCATTGAAGCCATTGCGCGTTCAAGGAGAAAAAGCAACAGGAAGTGGAGACGCTATCCAGTACAAAGCTGGAGGAAAAGTGACTTACACGGACAAAGTTCCTTACAAAGCAGACATGGAAACTGCCAAATTGGTGGTAACTGGTAAAATCTATAAAGGAGAAAAAGAGAAAGGTGAAGTTGAAGCAACAGAGATTTGCGATGCTTGTATCATCACTCCTTACCTGGTTAACTTGACTCCTGTTGTTCGCTACGCTGAAGATCAGTTCGAGCGTGTAACTCCAGAAGACACTTTAACTGTTATCAATTACTTGAAAGGACGTTCTGAAGTTCGTTCTACTGAAATGCGCGATGACGACGTTAAAAACCTACAGTCATTCCTTGAAATGGCAAACGAGAACCCGAAAATCGAGGTTACAGGTTACAAAGTTGTTGGACACGCTTCACCAGAGGGTGAAACAGGAAAAAACACAAACTTGTCATCTGATCGTGCAACAACAGGTTCTGAAGCAGCTATGAAAGTTGCTAAGAAAGCTGAGCACACTAAAGGACAAGAAGCTGGTGATTACTCATTGACTGGTTCAGGAGAGGACTACACAGGATTTAAGCGTGAGTTGGAAGCTGACGACAAAATGGATGCAAGTGACAAGCAATTGGTACTTCGTATCTTGGATCAGGAGAAAAACCCTGATACACGTGAGCAAAAAATGCGTGACCTAGGAAAGTCATTTACGTACCTTGATCGTAACATCTTCCCTAAATTGCGTCGTGCTGAGATCTTGACTATGTACAACGAGACTGGATTCTCTGATGAAGAAATGAAGCAGTTCTCTAAGACTAAGCCTGACACATTGAACCTTGAAGAGTTGTTGTTCTGTGCTAACCTTTACACAGACCTTGATCAAAAACTTCGAGTATACAAAATCGCTGAAGAGCGTTACCCAGACGATTACCGTACATCTAACAACGTTGGAGCTGTATTGTTCGAAATGAACAAAATGTCTGAAGCTAAAGCGAAATTTGAGAAATCTAACAACGCTCAGGAAAACGAGTTTGCTAAGAACAACCTTGGAGCAGTTGCTATCGTAGAAGGAGATCGCGCTCAAGCATCTAAGTTCTTGGCTCAGGCAGGTTCTGCGAAAGAAGTTTCTTACAACAAAGGAATCATCAATATCCAAAATGGAGATTACGGTGATGCTGTAAGCAACCTTGGAAAAATGGACGCATCTTTCAACCTTGCACTGGCGCAGTTGTTGAACGGAAATGCATCCGCAGTAGACGGAACAATTGGAAGCAGCGACGATGCTGATTCAGCTCAGGGAGCTTACTTGAAAGCAATTGCTGCTGCTCGTCAAGACAACCTTTCAGCTGTAGTTAGCAACTTGAAGTCCGCTATCGCTAAAGACGGATCTTACAAAGCGAAAGCAATGAAAGATCGTGAGTTCTTGAAATATGCAGAAGACGCTACATTCTCTGCACTAGTGAAGTAATTTTGAATTCTAATACTAGAAAGCCCTGACGGTTTCGTCAGGGCTTTTTTTGTACCCAAAACTTCACAACCTTATGGTAATCAGACCACAAATAGTTAAACGGTTTAGTCAAAATTGTGTGCTTCCTGCACTTTTTAGCTGTATTAACCTTGTGTTATTATTTGCCGCCTATTAACTCTAACCAATACTCACCTTATTTCGACGAATAAAACCTTCAAATAGAACTAAACCGTTTTATACTACTACCAATCTTCCACTCGTCATTCTAGCCAATATTTCCTCATGGAATCACTTAACATTCCCTTAATATGGCTTTTTGAATATCCACCTCAATGCGGTAATTTTGTAGACACAACGCCTACTAAAGACAAGATGATCAGAGTAATAGGATACAATATGCCGATGAGCATGCTTTACGAGCGAAGGTAATTATTGGCGCAATCTGGACTCGCGTCCCCGTGCAAAACGGAAAAGACTCCAGCTTACAATTTACCAGTCAATTATTACTATGAAACGTTCAACTAATTCAACCCGATATTTTACCTTGCTTGTTTCGGCAATAGTTATTTCTCTTTCCAATTGGGGGAACTCACAAATCATTATTTCCGAATACCTGGAAGGGGCTTCAAACGATAAGTGTATCGAACTTTTCAATACAACTGCATCAGACATTAACCTATCTGGTTACTCATTACGACGCTACACAAACGGTTCTTCAAGCCCAACCTCCATCGCGCTTACAGGTACAATAACAGCCTGTGGAACTTATGTTATTTGTAACTCGTCTTCGCAAGCAGCACTTTTAGCACTCGCTGATCAAACAAGTGGTAGTTTGAATCACAATGGAGACGACGCATACGATTTATTTGATGGTTCAACTGTACTGGATGTATTTGGAGACATCGGCTGTGATCCCGGATCACAATGGACTGCAGCGGGTACCAACGGAACACAGAATAACGGGTACATTCGTAATGCATCCGTATGTACAGGGGTTCCGGATCCTACAGGAAGTTGTGGTAGTACATCTTTTACCACACTATCCACTGAATGGACATCTACACAGTCAACTTCAGACTTTTCAGACATAGGAAGTCACACTACGACTTGCCCTGCATGTTCTACACCAACAAATACCATTACAACCGGAGCGGTAAGTACTGCGCCATTTGATGTAGAGTGTAACACTTCCACAGATGATACCGGAACAGTTGGATTTACTTCGACTGGAACATTCACAGGAGGAAACGTTTACACAGCACAGCTTTCTGATGCCAGTGGTAGCTTCGCAAGTCCAACAGTGATTGGTACGTTGACATCGACTGCAAACTCAGGTTCTATTTCGATTACAATCCCATCCACAATGGACAGCGGATCAGGATATTTAATACGGGTTATTTCAGACAGCCCTTCTACGATTGGTACAAGCAGCGCTGCATTTACAATCAACCAAAATGACGCTTGTCTCCCTTCCCTGCCAGCTACAGGATTGATCATCAACGAATGGTCCAATGGTCCTTCGGGAAGTAAAGAGTATTACGAGTTTGTTGTAGCAGGTGAATGTGGTGAAACTGTGGACATCCGAGGATACATTCTGGATGACAATAACGCAACGTTTACAAACCCTGCTGATTACGATGGAACATCTTCAGGAATTGCTCCGGGACACTTCCGATTCACTACAGCAGCACAATGGGCAAACATCCCGGTAGGTTCGGTAATCGTAATTTACAACGAAGATGACGCCAATGCAGATTTACCTGCAGATGACCCAACGGATGCAGATAACGATTCATTATACGTTGTTCCACATACAAGCACACTTTTTGAACGTTGTACTACACTACCTGTATCTTCTTCACCTGATTCTGTATACACGCCTTGCACCTATGCGACAGCGCCATTGACAGGTTGGGGAGCATTGAGCTTGCGTAATGGTGGGGATGCTATTCAGGTAAGATTGCCAAACGGAGATTACTATCACGGTGTGTCTTATGGTACAAGTGAAATTACAGGAGGACCAGACAACTTAAAGCTATTTACAGGTTCAGGAGGGGGAATGGCCGGCTGGTTTAACGATGGAGATCCATTTGATGTATCGAACTGGAGCTCAGGAACGGTTGCAGGAAACCAAACACCAGGAACTCCAAACAATGCTGCCAATGCAGCCTGGTTATTACTAATGAGAGATTCCACAACAACCAACTGTCCGATTACAGTATTGCCTGTTGAAATAGGAACATTCAAAGGAATCGAAGCACCAGAAGGGAATCTTTTGTATTGGAACACTGTTAGTGAAAGAGATGCTGCTTATTTCTTAGTGGAGCGCAGCACAGATGGTAAAAACTGGAAAGAGGTTGGTACAATTGACGCCGTAGGAAACTCTACTCAAGTAAATGAATACCAACTGATCGATGTAACGTTCGAGAGTGATATAAACTTTTACCGCTTGATTCAGTTCGATAACGACGGTACAAAAACAAAACACACACGAGTGGTTTCAATTGACAATCGTGAAATGACCGAGGTAGAATTGGTTGGAATTTACAACTTGCTTGGTCAGAAGGTAGACGCTAACTTCAAAGGAGTTCAAATTCGTTTGTATAGTGACGGAACAACACAGCGAGTGTATAAATAATCGCTAGACTTAATGAGTTAAATCTCATATCATACAATTCATCTTTTTGTGAAGAAAGTACGCCGAGACCATCGAAGCGTACTTTTTTCTTTTGTAGGAGTCCATTCGTCCTCTGCCTTTCCACTTTCCACTTTCCACTTTCCTCTTTCCTCTTTCCTCTCTAACAAACTTTGGCAAGATTCTTGAAATTCCCTCTTTGAACTTAAAACTGTACGCCATGAAAATTCTTTACACCGCATTAATTTTAGGATGTTTGTATGGATGTTCCGTGACGGAAGACGGAATTATCATCAATACACCGAATGTTCCAAGTGTAAACATTTGTCAGAATGTAGCAACAAACGCTCAGGCTGAAGAAATGAGAGACGCGATCAAAGCCCAGTCTTTCAAAGACGAAAAACTAAGTCGTGCAAGGTTGGTAACAAAAGACTTCTGCTTTATTTCGTCACAAGTAGTTACAATTATTGATGGATTTACGTTTGATGACAACAAACTCACCATGGCGAAGGAACTTTATGAGCAAACGACAGATAAAGATAATTACGTTGTCGTAGTGGATTCTTTCACGCATAAAAGCGATCGTGACGAACTCATGGAGTATATTCAGAACAATCCGTAAGTCGTTCGTGTAAATAAATTTGCTCTGCCTGTCCCGGAGTTGGATAAAGCAGTGCAGGAATCTTTAATACTTCAAGATCCATAATAGTGGAATAACCAGAGCGGGATATAAGTCGTTGCGCGTTAAGAATGGCTGTATCCTGCTCTTTCCAGTTTCCAGAAATTCTTTTCGTCTCCGGTTCAAGATAAATATCTTCTGAACTGATAAACAACGCGTTTGGATATTGCCGTTCCATTGCGTAGGCGAACTGCTGTGCATATACTTTTGGTCCACTCGCAACAATCACGTTTTCTTCTGTTTTCTTTTCAATCGCATCATAAACGGATAAACGGGAATATGGACCAATGAACAAGGCGCGAGTATCATTAATGCCTTCGGTTAATTTGCCGGAAAGTTTACTGTCCTTATAGTCCAAAATCCACAAATGATCAAAAGGTCGCAAACGTTTTCTGTGCCACCTATTTGCCAAAGATTGCAATCCCTTAACGGGTAAATTGTATTGATGCGTCATGAAAATGGACGTGACATCTTTGGAGTAGAATCCATAGCGATGATCGCTTATGACCACATCTATCTCATACGACTTCACAAGTGCTTCGGTTTCCCCCTTCTCTCGCTTTAATCGAGATTTAAGTTTGTGAAGTTTTCGGGTCAGATCCCAACCAAAGTTTCCCTTTCCTCCAAACTCAAATGGATACCCTTCATGATTCTCAATGGTAATTGCAGGAAAGTACTCCTTGAAAATTGCTCCTTGCTCTGCATTACAAGCCAGAACAAACTCGTTATTCTGATCTAATAATTGATGAATCAAACCAATACAGCGTGAAACATGCCCCATTCCCCAATTCAATGGCGATAGCAAGACCCTTTTATCACGAATATCTTCCGGTCGCATAGCATCAAATATACGAGGATTGAACACACCTCCCAATTAACGTTTTTTCAGAATTCAAATCTATTGTCATTCCCAACTTTGTTTTTAGCTTTAACGTTCTTAACAACACAAATACAGACTATGTTCGATTCAAACGAATTCAAAAAATATGCAACGAAGCACCAAGGCATCAACAGCATGCACATGGAGCATTACATTGAGTCTTCATTGACTCCTTACATTATTGAGGAGCGTCAGTTGAACATGACTCAAATGGACGTTTTCTCCCGTTTGATGATGGATCGCATCATCTTTTTAGGAACTGGAATTAACGATCAGGTAGCCAATATCATTAATGCTCAATTGTTGTTCTTGGAGTCAGTTGACCCGAAAAAAGACATCCAGATTTACTTGAACTCACCAGGTGGGTCGGTTTACGCTGGATTGGGAATTTACGATACAATGCAGTACATCAATCCTGATGTAGCTACTATTTGTACAGGAATGGCAGCTTCTATGGGAGCGGTTCTATTGTGTGCAGGTGCTGATGGAAAACGTTCTGCTTTGAAGCACTCGCGAGTGATGATCCACCAGCCATTGGGTGGTGCGCAAGGTCAGGCATCCGATATCGAAATCACGGCGCGTGAGATTCAGAAACTCAAGAAAGAGTTGTATGATATCATCGCAAGCCACTCAAAACAAGAGTACGATAAGGTTTGGGAAGATTCAGATCGTGATTACTGGATGACGTCGCAAGAAGCGAAAGAATACGGTATGGTAGATGAGGTATTGCTTCGCAACGCCAAATAAACTACCTTTGTAGAATACTAGGAGCCTTGACCATCCGTGTACAACGGAAGTCAGGGCTTTTTTGACAAAACAAATTATGTCGAAGAAAGAAGCAAGTTGCTCGTTTTGTGGAAGATCTCGTTCAGAGGTAAATATGCTTATTGCTGGTGTTACAGGTCACATTTGTGATAGCTGTGTTTCACAAGCACATGCCATTGTGAAAGAAGAAGAATCTTCTTACACTGCACCCAAAAGCAGTGATCACGTGGTAAACGTTTTGCGCCCAGCAGAAATCAAAGGAAAGTTGGACGACTACGTAATTGGTCAGAACGACGCAAAAAAAGTATTATCTGTTGCAGTATACAATCACTACAAACGCTTGAATCAGGTTGATTTGGGTGATGAAGTGGAGATTGAGAAATCCAACGTTGTTTTGGTTGGACGTACAGGAACCGGAAAAACACTTCTTGCTAAAACAATTGCTAAAATGCTGAATGTTCCGTTCTGCATTGCGGATGCAACGGTACTTACTGAGGCAGGATACGTAGGGGAAGATGTTGAAAGCATTCTTTCGCGACTGTTACAGGCAGCTGACTACAATGTGGAGGCAGCGCAACAGGGAATCGTATTCGTTGATGAAATTGACAAAATCGCGCGTAAAAGCGATAACCCATCTATTACAAGAGATGTTTCCGGAGAAGGAGTTCAGCAAGCATTGTTGAAGCTACTGGAAGGAGCTACGGTAAATGTTCCACCTCAGGGAGGAAGAAAGCACCCGGAGCAGAAAATGATTCAGATTGATACACGCAATATTCTTTTCATTTGTGGAGGAGCATTCGACGGTATCGAGAATATCATTGCCAATCGTGTGAACCGCCAAACAATTGGTTTCTCTTCATCTGATGAAGAGCAAGTCGAGAAAGAAGCGTTGCTGAAATACGTAAATCCTACGGATATTAAATCATTCGGGTTGATTCCTGAGTTGATTGGTCGTTTCCCGGTATTAACATATCTGGAGCCATTGAGCGGAGAAAGCTTGAAGCGCATCTTAACGGAACCGAAAAACGCATTGGTTAAGCAATACGTTCGCTTGTTTGAATTAGACGGCATTGAATTGAAATTCGATAAAGAAGTCTTTGATTTCATCGTAGAGAAAGCTATTGAGTTCGAATTAGGAGCTCGTGGATTGCGTTCTATATGTGAAGCTATTCTGAACGAAGCGATGTATGACCTTCCTTCCAAAGATGAGTCGGAGTTCCGTGTGACGTATGATTACGCAAAAGCACAATTCTCCAAATCCAAACTGGCAAAACTACGTGTAGCATAATTAGGTTGCCGTAAGTTCCATGAACCGAATCATCGGAATTATTCTTCTTTGAATCAAAATTCTCTATGAATCAGTGAATCTTAAACTTGCAGTACTTTATAGTGGCACCTTTTGCCGTGAACAATTTCTCGTAGTGCGTCTTAATGTGAAAAATTTCGCGTGTTGTTGGATCAATATTCTCAGGAAGTTCTCCGTATAAATCCCAGGTTAATTCGAGACATTTATATCCTTCCGACTTGATTTGTTCTTCTGTGTATTCAAACAACAAATCACTATCGGTTTTCATGTGTACAATTCCTCCGGGTTTCAGAATTTTGCGGTAACGCTCAATGAAAAGAGGTGAACTCAATCGCTTTCGTGGCTTCTTAGGTTGAGGATCAGAAAAAGTTAACCAGATTTCATCAATCTCTCCTTCTTCAAAATAGTCGGTAATGAAATCAATTCGGGTTCTTAGGAATGCTACATTTTGCATTCCATTATTCAATGCTTCTTCTGCACCAATAAACATACGGGCGCCCTTTATATCCACACCAATAAAATTACGATCCGGATAATGTTTAGCCAATCCTACACTGTATTCTCCCTTTCCGCATCCTAATTCCAGAACAATTGGATTGTTGTTTTTGAAATAGGTAGATCGCCATTTTCCTTTCATCGGAAATGACTCCTTGATCACAGGTTCAAAAAAATTATCGAACGATTTAACAGCCGCAAACCGCCGCAGTTTGTCTTTTCCCATGGTGCAAAGATAACAGCTGTTTTAAAAGTTCGAGACTTCTGGATTAATTTGCTAGCTTAGTGCGTACTACTCATCGTTCATTTATGAACCCATTTAAAATTCCAGATACAGACTACACGGACTACTACGACCTTGCACGGTTTAGCTTAACCTGGCGCGTATGTGCGTTCATGACTTTCGCCCTCACTTTTCTTGGTACGCTTCTATTGATATTTGGTCAGGCTGCGTACGCTCCTACATTTGTTGGAGCGGTCTCTGTTTTCGGATTTCTAATCATTTTGAAAAAGACTCGGAAATATCCTTTCGTTTCAGGTTTCTTTACCATTCTGGGAACAGTCTTATGTCAGTTTACCCTCTTCGGTTTTATGCATGAATACCACATGGTTGATGCGCTTTGGATCTTGATTATCTCGCTTTACACCTTTTTCATGCTAGGAAAAGTATGGGGAGTAATTGTGTTGAGTACGAATGCCATCGGAATTGTCATTTTCATTTTCCTGTTCCTGAATGATAACCTAACAACTGTTGGTTATATCGGAAATCCGCAGCTGGTGGGATTAGGCATTAACTTTGTGATTTGCGTCATTCTCGTAATCTTCCTCATCCTTCAATTTATCAAGGTAATTCAGAAAGCAGAAAATGACTTTCGTTCGGTGAATCAGGAATTGAAAGAACAGAACCAAACAGTTGCCATTCAGAATCAGGAAAAAACGGTGATGCTTCGGGAAATTCATCATCGAGTAAAAAACAATCTTCAGGTAATTACAAGTCTGCTTCGACTACAATCGGATGAAATAGAGGACGACGAATCAAAAAACAAGTTCGATGAAACAATCGATAGGGTTCGATCGATTGCTCACATTCACGAACGCATGTATCTTTCGGAAAACCTGTCAAAAATTGATCTGGAGGGGTACATTGAGTCGCTGGCCGAAGATTTGATCAGTTCGTACCAAGTTAAGAAGTCCATTGAATTCAACGTGGCTTGTGAGTTGAATCACGTTCATCCTAAATCTTTAGTTTCCATCGCATTGATATTTAACGAATTGATATCAAACTCCTTAAAACATGCATTCGCCAAAATTGACACCCCGGCAATTAACATCGATATCAGGTTCGAGGGAGCCAACAAGGTGATTGTAGATTACAGAGATAACGGCATTTGGAAAGAAAGAAGCAAAAAATCGTTCGGAATGGAGCTGATTGAATCACTGACGGAACAATTAAATGGCTCCTACGAAATCAATAAGGAAAATGGAACACAATTCAAGTTCCAATTCGATCACCAAAGCATAGCGGAAGATCACTAACGAATCTGAACCGATTGCACCCCACCACTCCAACGAATGAAATACGTTCCGGCTTCTAAATCGTCGTTATTAATCTGAATTTCATAAGATGGTTCGAATCGCTTTACCAGTGTTCCTGAAACTTCAAGCAATTCAAAAGCACTCATTCGTGGAGCACTAATCGTAATTCCGTTAGTATGATAACCAATCTTTAATGCATCAATTTCACTTTCTGAAACGTTGAGACTATTGCTCTCGAGCAAAAACGTCCTGTTAGAAACCACTTGATTGGTATCCATACCGCCACATATTATCCAGCGGTCGTTGCTTAATTTGGCAATTCCACGTAGGTCCATGACACCATATGGTTGACTTACCTCATCCAAATACATTGAATCCGCAGGATTAAAATGAAGAATTCGCGCTGATGGATCTACTCCTCCTGAACCGTTATACGCAATTCCGTCGTAATTATACGATACCGGTGAACCTCCAATCCAAAAAACGCGATTATCCGTTCCACTACATGCAGCTCTGTATCCCGGATCTCCAGGTGCCTCCCCCATTAGGTCCCAGGCAATGTCCGTTGGGTCGTTTGGATTGATATATCCTTTTCGAATATGTTTTCTTGCTGCAAATGATTGACCTGCCGCACCTCCTTGATAGTATAAAGTATCGCCCAAAATATAACCGGAGCCACCAAACACCAAATACTGATACGTAACAGGCAAAGATGCCCCGCTCTGCCATTGATTCAGGGATGGATCGTAAATCTGGACATCCGGAACATTCCCAAAATTGCTCCATCCTGTGACTACAAAAATCAAACTGTCTTTGTACACACATTGCACCTGATCATCGATAGGGACCGGAATAGTAGCTCCATCCGTTTCGTATGTGTCGGTAACGGGATCATAAATATGAACCCGGTCAGATGAAATCTCGCTATTATTAGCTAGTACAGAATATCCTCCAATGATGTAAATCTTTCCATTCACATAAGATGCAGCGGCGGCTATTTTCGTCATGGAGTCAGGCAGCGGAGCAATCTCCGTCCAGGTATCTGCAGCTACATCGTACTTAAAGCTTCGATTGTGAATTCCAGAATACACTTTTGAAGTATCAATTCCGGCAAAAGAATACACGTATTCATTCCCATTGACTACAGCCTCGCATACCGCATTATTGGATGTTCGGAAAGGCATAGGACTTAATTCGGTCCAGTTCCAATTCTGTGCGTTTATCTGAAACGACACAAGCATTAATATGAGGCTAAGAAATCTGAACATGGTATCCTGAGTGCTTGCGTACATTGAAGACCTCTCCTCCTTCGAAGAGCAGATACTGTCCCTTTATTCCTTTTAAAATCCCCTCAATAATCGGCGTTTTGTCCAGAGAGGTGCTTTTTACTTTCGTTGGATACTCAAGCACCGGATAATTCAGTTCCCAAAGCGTTTCATCATCGGAGAAATAATCCAAAATATCTCCTGGCAGTTGATCTTCGAGCGACCATTTTTCATCCAGTAAGTCAATTTCTTTGTCAATGTCGTTCTTCAACATTTTTTGCCACGAAGTCTTGTCCGTGTACATGGATTTCATGGCTACCTCTATCCTACCGGCTTCATAGCGATTTGGTGTTTCGCACAGTATTACCGCTGACGAAGCTCCTTGATCCATCCAACGTGTTGGAACCTGTGATGCCCGTGTAACGCCAACTTTAATCGCACTGGATGCAGCCAAATAAACCACATGCGGTTGATTGTGATGTTTTTCCTCCCATTCAGGATCACGACCTTCTCCCAAATGACCTCGACACAATTCAGGTCGAATGATACATTCCGAAGACTCGGGAGCTGTTGTGAAACATTTGTAGCAAAATCCGCCACCAAAAGTTTTCTTCGTGAGCACCCCACAATTGGTACAGTTGATAGTACCGGTGAATTCAATTTTCAGAGAACTACCAATGAAATCGTTCATGCGTACTTCTTCGGATAACATCAGGCTGTATTCGACCTCATCATTCAATGAAGTCTTCATTTTTCGAAGATTTCCCTCAATCATTACTCTTCTGGCAAAATGTTCATTTTATCAGCGAAATGATAACAGTAATCGCGCAGGTCTTCACTGATATTGTGCTCTCCGGTAGCTCTCTCAAACGTATCTGATAACGTCAACAATGTCTGATGAAAAAACTGTTTCATCTCCTCTACTGACATGTCTTTGGTCCAAAGATCAATTTTCATGGTGTTGTTCTGCGTAGGATCCCACAAAGACAACAACATTGCTTTCGCTGGCGCATTTTCAACCGATCCATCAGGAGCAGTCCAACGCATTTTAATTGGAAGATTGTTTTCATTCAATCCAACCTCCACAGACACTTTTGATGTCTTCACTATTTTATCTTCCATCTAATCTTCAGGTTTGTATTTCTGTAAAATTTTCTTGTAATCTGTTTTAATCATTTGTGCCACGGTGGCATCTGTTTCGTCCATGTAATCGCAGACAATCTTGTATCCAAGATATTTCCCAAGGCGATCCGGAGATCCTTTAATGGGCAATCCGGGAGTTTTTGGACCCGCATTAAACAAATTCATCTTTGTAATCTCTTCGTTCTTGTAGAACATTTGGTTTTGCATGAGATAATCCCAAAATGCCTGTTCGTTCTTTTCCGCCCATTTCCATTGCGAATTTGTGTAGCGTAGCACCAATCGATCACTCATTTCAGGAAATGCCGCTTTGATCAGATACATCACTTTACCGTGATAAATTAAATCGCTGGCAAGGTTCAAATCTACTTCTTCTACCAAATGCGTGCGCACCCAATTCTCTACAACGTCGCGCTCCAGAAATTCTCTTCGCATGGCCTCACGCATCCATTGGTACATGACGTTTGGATCCGTTTTCTGCACTGTTTTAGATTTTGGTCCCAGATAATTCCCCAAACCAATCCCGATTTCATTTTCCGTAACCCATACGCTCGATCGAAACAAAGTGTTCATGAAAACAATGTGAGATGGCATTTTTGCCTCTGGCATATGATACTTGATATGCTTGAAACCATCCGTAAGTTTCTCCTCGATTGGCTTAAGTTTACCGAATTTTGCATCTATTTCGCCCTCAAAAAGCTTTACCCCTTCATCCTGACGGAAATTCTTCATGGAAGCCTCGAAAGTTGAATCCGAATAATCTTCCTGAAATCCCATGCATGCACCTAAAAAGTAATTGTAGATATCCGGAATTTCCTTCTTGTACCGCTTATGCGTATTCATAAGTTTAGTTCCTTGATAATCATGTATTGCTGTCCGCATATCTTCATACGCGATCTTCAACTTCACATCCGACACATCAACATCCAGTGGATTACGGTCGCATGAAAGCAGCAAAACACCAAGAATGGGAAGTAAAAAAAGGTTTTTTCGAGTCAACATTAATCACTAATTTCGTATACCAAAATTAAGAAAACGTACTAATTTTGGGTAACACAACACATTAATCTATCTGTAATGAAAAGACTTTTATTTGGTTTGGCAATGGTTGCTTTGTCAACTTCTGCTATGGCGCAGGATGCTGCTGGGAAAAAATACCAGGCAGGACTTGTTTTCGGACCGGGAATGAACTTCCAGGAAATGGGAACAACAAGAATGGCTAGCCTAGGTGCAGGAGCTGATATCACATTGGGAGCCAACGTGAACATTGGGTTGACAGAAACTATCGCATTCACAACAGGTGCTGAGTTTGATTTTGAGCGTCTTCGCTTCAGTAACGGAACAAGTCCGGTTTATTACTGGTACAATGACAAGCAAATCCTTCAGCAAGGAGAAGTGGCAAGTACTACAAACCCTCAGTTGTTTCAATTGATCGAACGCCGTCAGCGTGCTACGTACTTGTCCATTCCAACAATGTTGATGTTCCGCACGAACTTCATCGGGTACTTCCGTTACTTCGGAAAATTTGGATTGCGTAACAGCATTTTACTTTCAAACAAATACAACGATACTGGGGTGGATTTAGATCCTGAAATTCCAATTGGAACGCCTACTTCTGTTGTTCAGGAGAACATGGAAGCAAGCGGAGAAATGTTGATCTTCAAATCTGCAGTTGGTGCTGCTGGTGGAGCTGAGTGGAACTTTGTTGGTTCAACGTGTTTGGTTGCTGAAATCGGTTTCTACTACGGATTTACACCATTGTTCCTGGATCGTGATGCGAACAAAACAACATTGTTTACTTCAGTTGTGAATAACAACGAAGGAGCTGACGTTAACTTCTCTAACCAGGCTCGTCAATCGCAATTGATGTTCAAGCTTTCTATCTTATTCTAGGATTTGAATACTCCTGAAGTAGCAAAATATATTACAGCCTGGCTAAGCAATTACTGTGAAAAAGCCGGGCTGTCTGGTTTTATTATCGGAATATCCGGTGGTGTGGATTCTGCTGTTACATCAACTTTGTGCGCACAAACCGGAAAGAAAACTATTGTTCTGAGCATGCCCATTCGGCAATCAAGCGAAGAATACGAACGTGCGATGAATCACATTGCAGATTTGGAAAAGCGCTTCCCAAATGTGGTAGGAATGGACATCGACCTGACCGGGGTATTTGAAGCATTTGAATCCATCATTCCAGCAAAGGCAAAGGAAGATCGATTGGCTATGGCAAATTCACGTTCCCGACTTAGAATGAGTACTTTGTACGGTATCGGTCAAGCGGAAGGCTGTCTGGTTGCTGGAACTGGTAACAAGGTGGAAGACTTTGGCGTAGGTTTCTATACAAAATACGGAGATGGTGGTGTGGATTTAAATCCAATTGCTGATTTGACAAAATCCGATGTTTGGGATCTGGCTCGAGAAATTAACGTGATTCCTGAAATCATTGTAGCAAAACCTACCGATGGACTTTGGGACGACGATCGAAACGATGAAGATCAAATTGGTGCCAGCTATCCTGAGTTGGAATGGGCCATGGAGTTCAGCGGTGACCCTAAAAAATTGAACAAGCGGCAGAAAGAAGTTTTGGAGATTTACCAAAAGTTCCACAATGCCAACAAGCATAAAATGCTACCGATTCCTGTTTGCAAGATCCCGGTAACATTGAAATAACCACAAAACACCAAAATATGAGACATGTTTTGTCTGTGTTGATGGCAGTTCTGGCATTGAATGTCAGCGCTCAGATCGACTACAATAATTACACGACATTATTGTCCTCGGGTCCTATTCCTGAAGATTTCACCATGCGTACGTATGAGAAATTGGAAGAAGACATGGAGGAAAACATGACCGATATGTCGACTAGTGAGAAAAGAGCCTTTTTCACCAATACCAACTATATGGTCGACGCCTTGATGCATTCAGGGTCGGTTATTTATGGTGATCCTATTACCAAATACGTACAGGAAGTCGCGAAAAAGGTAATGGTTAAGGAAAAGAAACTGTTCCGCGAGTTACGTTTCTACACTATTAAATCGAACGCTACCAACGCTTTTTCAACCGAACAGGGAATTGTATTCGTTACAACCGGATTATTGTCTCAAATCACCAGTGAAGCGCAATTAGCCTACGTTCTGGCTCACGAGATTGCGCATTACAAGAAAGAACATGTACTGGAGTCGTACAGTTTCAAGCGTGAGAACCGATCTGCGAGCATTGAACAAATGAGTATCCACTCCAAAGACAATGAGTTGGAAGCAGATGTGCTTGGATTGGAAATGTACGCGGACGCAGGATATTCCAAAGATGAAATTGTCCCAACGTTTGATGTTCTACTATACTCCTACCTTCCTTTCGACGAAGTACAAGTACCGAATTCATACTTCCAGGATTTTGATTCACTTTTCGTACCGTCATACCTTTTCCCAGCTGAGCCATATGAAATCGAAGCCGTTGAAGACGAAGACGACAGCCGCAGCTCTCACCCGAACATTAAAACCCGAAAGGATCAGATTGAGAAAGAGATTGACAAGATCAGAAACTGGAAATCGGATGTGTTTAAATTAGGGGAAGAACGTTTCAAAGAAGTTCGGAACATCGCCCGATTTGAAGTAGTTCGAATCAATGTGCATGAAGCAGAATACGCCGATGCGCTCTACTCTATTTTCTTACTGGAACAAAATTTTCCGGAAAGCATGTTCTTGCAGCGAATGAAAGCCCAGGCATGGCAGGGAATTCTGCAATACCGATTGGATAACTCCATTTTTAGCGTTGTTGATCGAAAATCGCAATTGGAAGGAGCTTCTGCCAACGTACACCACTTCATCAAGGAGATGTCAAAATCGCAGTTGATTACCATGTGTGTTCGGCAAGTTGCTACCATTTATCAGAAGTTTCCCGAGGACAAAGAGATCAGTGCGATTTACGACAAAATGATCTGGACCACTGCGAATACAGATCGTTTCGACTTGGCTGATTATGCCAATGTGAGCTTCAACACAGCCTACTTGCAAAACCTTCCCGAAACAGTGGAGGAAGCTCCGGCAGATTCAACAGAAAAGGAAGTTACTTCTGAAGGACTAAGCAAATACGACCGAATCAAAGGAAAGAGTTCTGCGGATGGAGCCGCTGGTCCTGATACTACCGATTTCGAAGTCTACCTCATTCCTGACCTCATGAACGATCAGGCATTTTTGGACAAATATGAAGAGTATAGCGAGGTATTCAGACAGCAAGAGGAAGAAGAGGAAGCGTATCGCCGAATGACTGCTAAAGAGCGTTATTACTACGATCAGAAAAAAGAGAAAGAAGAAGGATTTACTGCAAAAGAGAATATTGATTACCTCATTTCTATGGAACCGATTATTCTGAAATACGGTCTATCTGGAATTAAGTTTGTCAAATCAGAAAAAACGCAGGAAGCCGTTCATGAGAGCATTGATTTTGCCGCACGAAAAGCGGGGATTCAAGTGGCGCATCTTGATCGGGAAACAATAAAAGACGAAGGAACACAATCGTATAATGATCGTTGTATCCTTATGAACTACCTCGAGCAATCAGCTAATAATTCCGATATCACAACCTTCCCGGTAGACTATCAATTGGTGAATAATGTGCAGGAAAAATTCGGAACTCCATACGTAATGTACTCGGTGGCATCTCATGGTTATGCTCCTGATTTCGTTACCATGGGAACGCTTTATGCGATTATGTTCTTCCCTTCAATTCCAGTGTACTTCCCAATTAAGTTCTTTATGGGGAATCAGGCAGAAATTAACATGATTGTAATGAGCCTGGAGAGCGGTGAAGTTGTTGGTGTACTAAGCCACGATTTCCGAAGTACGCTACGAAAACATGTTATCGGAGCACACATTTACAGTTTGTTTGACTCATTAAAAAGCAACTAATGAAGTATTTTCTACTATTAATCGTCTTGCTTCCATTCGTTGGCTTTAGTCAGAACACTGGGCTTTACGGAAAGAAGACAATTTTAGAAGTCCAGGCAATGGGAAGTATGCCACTCGTAAGCAATTGGTTCAATGGCAATGGAACTTACTACAAAGCGAAGGGTACCAGCCTGGTTGATTCTAGAAACTTACTGGATTATGGCGTACGTGTAAATCTTGCCCGCGCTTTTAGTAACCAGGTAGGAATGGGAATTGAATTTGGATTGGAACGTCAGGTTTTGAGTGCACCCGAATACGTCGACCTGGTTTACGACAATTCATTCGGACCCGGATCGTATAATTATCCATTGCGTCATGAGAAATTGAGACTGCAAACCATGACCATCATGCCGAAATTGGAATTCTCTTCCAGGGGAAACCTGCTTCCAATTGGACTTAGTCATCAAATCGGCGTTGGATATACCCGTGCTTCTATTGTTGAGCGCGACTATCTCTTTTTTGTGGAGAACAATTTCAACGATTCAATTATTACACCAATTGAAAACGGTCTTGTTGACTATGAGAAATTCTATACGGGATTCACAGTAATGTATCAAATCAACATGAGAACGCCCGTAACAGAACAAATAGTTGTTACTTACGGTCTTCGATACAACATGAATTTCGTGAGAAACCAGAAACCAACTACTGGTTCAGCTCCCGGAGAATTGTATTTGATTAATGACGTACGACGTCGAAGAAATCAATCATTCGTACAATTGAATATTGGGGTCGGATACGTTTTTTGATTACTCCTCAGGAGCCAATCTTAAAACGATCCCATCAATTTCTTCTGAGATGTGAATCTGACAACCCAAACGGCTGTTGTCTTCCACATGGAATGCCTGATCCAGCATGTCTAGTTCGTCATCACTTTGTTCCGGCAATTCAGTGTCTGATTCCAAATAACACTGACATGTAGCACACATTGCCATTCCACCACACTCTCCTTTCACCGGAAGCTCATAAGAACGACACACTTCCATGATGTTCATGTTCATGTCTGTTGGTGCAACCAATTCGTGAGCTACTCCTTCTCTGTCAATTATTGTTACGGTAATCTCGTTCATAATGCTTTTTATCCTTTACAAAAATACGGAATGATTTAGGATGAAATGAACGTAATAAGATAGATTAGTTATAAATACGAAGCGTTGTTCCGCCTCCCCAGCCCGTCGCATATTGACGCAAACCGTATTCCGATCCCGATACTGGTGATCCATCATAAAGGGAGAACTGCGCGTTGTTACACGTATCATTCAACAATAGGAAATTGTTAGCGTCTGGAGTCAAAGGCTGATCACAAACTCCCTGAATATCTGCTGGCGAATGCCGATCGAAAGCCACAAAATCATCTATTCCTCTGCGATATACAATTACTCCACGAGATCCCGCATTGACATACGCATATCCTCCAACGCCCATCAAATCATCGTAGGTTGGAAGAGTCATGTCGATGGTAATATCAAATGGTACATTAGGAACCGGGTGATTATTGTTAACCTTACAACCCGAGATCAACAAAACCATCAATGCCCCCAAAATAAATTGTACTTTCATATCGTTCTGATAGTAGTGTAAAGTTATGAAGATTCAAACGATAATCATAGGTGTTTTATTGTTCACGCTGACCGTGGGAGTTCAGTCGTGCAAATCCAGTGACTTGCCTCCTGCGAACGATGATGTTCAAAAAGAACTCGCCAGAGAGAAAAAGAAAAAGGCGCGTGCTCAAAAGAAAATTAAGAAAGAAGAGTACAAACGATTCTGGAGCATGCAAACCAAAGAAGCGAAGAAATCCATCCGAAAAAACAATCGTAGACAGAAAAAAGCAGCGAGGAAGAGGAGAAAGTGATTAGTGATTAGTGAATAGTGAATAGTGAAAGGTAACTTTCCACTTTCCACCTTCCACCTTCTACCTACAACCTTCTACCCCCCTACTCTTCCAATTCCATCAAACCTTCCGTAGCTTCTTCCCAAAGTCCCATTTGCTTGTCGTAGGCTTCTTTCAATTCGTGATATTTCCCTAGAATAGATTCCGCTTTTTCTTTATCATCATAGTTAAGGTCGGTGATGACTTCGTCCATTTCGGCAATCTCTTTTTCCAAACGTTCGATCTCCTGCTCTGCCTTGTTCACCTGATTTTTCAGCTTGTTCTTTCGACGCTTAAGTTCTTTCTCCTCATGATAAGAAAGCGCTGGCTTAGAATTCGTCTCTTTTTGCTCAGGTTTTGGTTCAGCCTTTGTTTCCGGTTTCATTAAACGCTGTTGTTGCTCAGATTTCCGTTTCAGGAATTCTTTTACATCAAAATGATGAATACGAAGATTTCTGTCCTCAATTTCCCAAATACGATTGGTCAATCCATCGAGGAATTCACGGTCGTGAGATACCACAACAAAAGTTCCTTCGTAACTCTTCAAAGCATTCTTAAGTACTTCCTTACTCTGAATATCAAGGTGATTCGTAGGCTCATCGAGAATCAAGAAGTTCGACGGACTCAACAACAATTGACACAATGCCAAACGCGTTCGCTCCCCTCCGGAAAGCACTGATACTTTTTTATCTACGTCATCTCCCTGAAACAAGAAGGCTCCCAAAACGCTTCGTAAGCTCTTGCGAATTTCTCCTTTGGCTACCTGATCCACCGTTTCCAAAACGCTCAACGATTTATCCAGAGATTCGGTCTGATCTTGCGCGAAATAAGCAATGTTCACATTATGACCATACGTTACCGTTCCTTCGCCATCCAATTCGTTCATGACGCGTTTCAACAAGGTAGATTTACCCGTTCCGTTGGCTCCAAGCAAGGCAATTTTCTCACCGCGTCCAACCGTAATATTCACCCCTTCAAAAAGTCGGTTATCACCAAACGCTTTCCCCATGTTTTCAAGTTCCAGAACCCATTTTCCGGGATGAACACTTAACGGGAATCCGATTTTCATGGAAGGAATAGAATCATCTTCTACTTCAATACGTTCAGTCTTCTCCAGTTTCTTAATCAGTGATTGCGCAAATGCAGCTTTATTCTTCTTCGCACGGAACTTATTGATGAGCTCCTCAGTATGCTTTATGTCTTTGTCCTGTTGCTTTTTTGCCTGAGCCAGACGCTCCAATTCTTCCGCACGGACTTCCTTGTATTTGGAATAGGGAAATGCAAAATCCAAAATCCTACCTCCTGAAATTTCCAGCGTTCGTTTGGTGACATTGTCCAGAAATAATCGGTCGTGAGAGATCACAATGACCGCTCCCGCATACGTTTTCAGGTAGTTCTCCAACCAGTTAATTGAGATAATATCCAGGTGGTTTGTAGGCTCATCGAGCAAAATTACATCGGGATGATTCACCAGGATTCGCGCTAATTCCGCACGCATTTTCCAACCTCCTGAGAAAGTAGACAAACTTCGATGCAATTCCTTTTCCTTGAATCCAAGTCCGATCAAAGTACTGATGACCTTTTCCTCCCATTGAAATCCTTCGTTTAGAGAAAACTCATGATTCAAGTCGTTAAGTTCATCGAGCATTGCCAAATACCCCTCCGATTCGTAATCCTCTCGGGTTACCAATGCCGCGTTAATCTCATCAATGCGATCTTTGATGGTTTTCAATTGCTTATTGGAATGCACGAGGTAATCAAATACCGTTTGCGTGGTATCCAAAACGATGTCCTGCGTCAAAAAACCAATGGTACAATCTTTCGGCTTGTGAATTGCTCCTTCTGTTGGCTTGTTATGATCCGCAATTAGCTTCAACATGGTGGATTTTCCGGCTCCATTTTTACCAACCAGGCCAATTTTGTCATTGCTGTTGATTTGAACGGAAATATCCTTGAAGAGATACCCTTGAGGCAAGTGAACGCTAACGCTGTCTAATTGAATCATGCCGCAAAGATACATGAAAAAGCCTCCTGAAAAAGGAGGCTCTTCGTAGAAGTTGAGTTGTATTTATTTTGTCCAGACTCCTTCCAGAGTTTCAACTACTCCATCTGGTCGCTTCACTTTTGCGGTTATAATGATCTTTCCACCTGGATTTATCAGATTGGCTATTTGTCTTATTGATGCAAGGTTTCCTCCTACTCCTCCAACTGGCGCTCCACGCATTTCCGTCGAAGTAGCAGTCCATGATTGCACAGTATATTTTGCATTCAAGGGAATTCCAGGACCCAGTTTAGCAATCAATACCCCGGCAGTAGTAATTCTGCCTCCTTGTCGTTGACCTCCCCAGTAGAGTTCAGCTGAAGGCAATTGCTTTACTTTGAACTCCATTCTTTTCAAAGGAACCGTTTTACCATCCTTTGTTTTACCTGAAATGTTTAGGATTGCCGTACCTGTGCTATTCGGTCTCACCACATATCCGTTACCACGTTTCGAAATGGAAACATTCGATCCAGTCAAGTTCGTATTTGGATAGCCTGAGGCAGTTGCATTTACGATATTGTCGTAACCTTTGTAAAGTACATTAAACTCCGGCAGCTCTATAGAACCTGAAGGCTTCATTACCATTATGGATTTTGTCCATTCTCGCTCTTTCCATACGCCTTGTTTATTCTGTACCGCGATTGTTCCTTTGAGTTCCATCGTTCCTGATCCTCCATTAAGCGAAATGATTCCTTTTCCATCGCGAACATCCGAAATGTTTTCTCCGTTCATCGTAACGCGTGGTTTTTTATCCGTGTCATAAGCCGCCATCAGTACAGAGACATCAAAATCTTCCCCTTCATTAACTACTTCAGGACCAATAGCAATTGGCATGATTTCGTTGAAGGTAAAATCACCTCCTCCCACTCTGGAACGAATGTGGGCGATAGCTGCTGCACGTGCCGACAATACATCTCGTTGCAATGAACTCAACGAAGCAATCGCTGCAACGGAAGGCGAATGATCGAAGGTTTTTCCTACCCAGTGAACATTCTCTACCTCATGCACGGTGCTGTACTCTTCTTTCGAAAGAGAACGATAAATTTCCATCAATACGTCCTTGTCATCTACATGTACGTTCGATGCTTCCACCGCTTTTGAAATCTGATTGTTCAGGTCTTGCGGATTCTTGAATTTGTTAATATCTGGCGCCTTAAAAGAGAACTTACTATCAAATTTTAGAGCACCGCTTTTATCCGTTATTACACGGCTACTTGCAATAATTTCAGTGATGTCTTTTCGGAATCCCAACATGGATTTCCAAATCTCCATTCCGCGTCCTTTTGGCTTTTTAATATCCGTATCCGGACCAAGCATTACACGCATGGGATCATCGTACTTGTCTTTTCCCTCGACACGATCCAGATTCATACGAATAGGAGTACACAGTGCATTCGTCGCATCGTAAGGAATAGTGATGATTGCCATATCTCCTTTAGCGCTGACATCTTCTCCGCATTCCTTCAAGATTTCCAACTTCACCTTATCGATGAGTTTAATGCGTTCTGCTGTCATTTTATCGATGTCATCGACAACTTCCAGGTACTTCTTCGCTTTCGCTGCCCGAACCTTGTTGGTTTTGTCTACCGAGATTTCTACTAATTCCGAACGCTTGTCGTCGCCTCGGAACACCTCCGTAATGTTTGCTTTTTGAATGTTCTCTTCGATTGCCACAAACGCGTCCAATATCGATTTTGAAACGTTGAGTGCGAGCAATGCGGTCAAGACGAGATACATCATTCCGATCATCTTCTGTCTTGGGGTTTCTTTTCCTCCTGCCATGATACTTTATTTTTCTGGTTTGTATCAGGAGAATGAGACTGAAAGAGAAAAGTAACAGACTATCAGTCGTAAACAGTAATCAACGAGATTCCAAAACTGGATTTGAATTGATAAAGACCTGGCGCTACATCCATCTGTATATGAATACTTTGTAGCGTTTCTTCAAGAACAAAAAATGAAATTTCCGTTATCGTTGCGATAAAAAACTATGGAATCAGTTCCGGCAGGTATTGTTAGATCATCCCAACCATCCTGATCAAAATCGTAGAAGCTTAATCCATTCGCTAAATCATCATCAATAGATTGCACGCTTGTAACGCCGAATTGGAAGGCTGAATCTATAAGATTTTGTAATTGTACAATTTCAGGAGATACGAAACATAAGAACAGTACTATGAAAAGGGGCGAATACTACCCCCCCCTCATTATCGCATGTAACTCTCCAATTCACAGCATGTTAGATTCTCCTGCTAAAATCCGAAATTAATTGCTGTAATGCAAAAGTTACCGGAAAGCTCCTTAGAATGACCAAACGTCGTGTTCGATTGTTCTGATTTCTTCTTTAATTGTTTCCGCCTCCTGGAGCGCATCAATACCAAATCGATAAGCACTGATATTCCGATCATACGTATTGCTCTCCTTGTAAATGGTAGAATGGAACATACGCTTCCAAAACAGATCATCAAAACTCATCCACTGTGCGTCATTATGCGGGTTGTATGCGTAATAATTGTTGAATACATATCTGCAATGCGGAAAGTACAACCAGAACATTTCTTCCATTCCTGTGATTTGTTCTTTGCCGTTGACCACTTCTTTGGTATAGCGAACCGGTGCAATGGCAATTATTCTACGATCCATAACAGAACGTTCTTTATCAAAGAACCAGTCCTCCTTGATTCGGTATTGAACGATGTCTGCAGAAGTGAACCAGGTGGTATCAGGGTCTTCGTATTGGATCTCTTCGATACCTTCGTCATTGATTATGGTAAGAACTTCGCCAAAATCAGGACTATTGATATCTTCAATCACTTTTGGGACGGTACTCTGAGGTCCAACTTCACCCAAATAATAATTTGCTTGCTGTCTGAATGTACTATCGGTGAAATAATTCATACCGGCTTGTGGTTTGATCGGATATTTCAGTTGATCACCGTCCCAACCACCGAACCCCATCAACGTAGGATTATAAGGTGAAAACATGGTAAGATCACCGTTCATTATATGCATGCGGATAATTGTCCACAAACTCCAACGCGATGAGTTCTTTGACCAAACACCGCTGTAACTGATTTCATCCATTGGATAATACAAGGGGTGATTGATTTTTTGTCGGAGGTCTATAAATGACCACACACGTTTACTCCATATAACATCAGCCTCCCGAACGGGTTCATATGGAACCATTCTTTTCGTTGGAATATTTGCCGGTAAATATACTCCATCCACAATTCCGGGAGCAGGAGAGTGAATGGGACCTTGTGCCAACAAGGAATTTGAGTTTAAAGTCGCGAACAGAAATAAGGAAGTCGCCACCATCATCATTTTTTTCATACTACAGAAATTTAAGTTAGACAGGGCATCTACTTTTATAATGATTTAGGGGATCATCCGTTACGCCAAATTGAGAAAATTGGGCATAAAAAAACCCTGACGATCTTTCGATGTCAGGGCCTTATTATTTCTTTCGATTCTTAGAACGACCAAACGTCGTGCTCAATGTTTCGAATTTCGTTTTTGATTCGCTCTGATTCCCAAAGTGCATCCACTCCGATTCGATATGTTTCAATATCTCTATCGTACGTGTTACTCTCCTTGTAAGCTACCGGATTGAATCGGCGCTTCCAGAATAAATCGTCAAAACTCATCCACTGTGCATCGTTCTTATCGTTGTACACAAAGTAGTTATTGAATACGAAACGACAGTGAGGGAAGTACAACCAGAACATTTCTTCCATTCCGGTAATTTGTACTCTTCCGTTTGGATCTTTCTCCGTTGAATATTTCACTGGAGCAATCGCAATGATACGCACATCCAATACAGAACGTTCCTTATCGAAGAACCAATCTTCCTTCAAGCGGTACTGTACGATATCTTTAGATACATACCAAGTTGTATCTGGTGGATCGTAAACGAATGACTGCTGTCCGGTAACCGGATCTGTTACGATCAGGTTCTCTCCAAAGTTTGGTGAGTTTGGATCTTCATCAATCAAAGGTACTGTTCCTGGTTGTCCAATCTCTGCCATGTAACGAACTGCTTCTGCAGCAAAAGCTGAATCAGTGTAGAAGTTCAAACCTGGCTGAGGTTTAATTGGGTATTTCAACTGATCTCCGTCTAGTCCACCAAATCCTAATAGTACAGGATTATAAGGTGAGAAGATTGTCAAATCACCGTTCAATACGTGTGTTCTAATAATCGTCCAAAGACTCCAACGAGATGAATTCTTAGTCCAGACACCTGTTCTGGAGATTTCATCCAATGGGTAGTACAATGGGTGATTGATCTTTTCTCTTAAGTCAATTGATTGCCATACACGTCTGCTCCAAATCGCATCCGCCTCACGAACGCTCTCATAAGGGATCATTCGCTTTGTAGGGATATGCTCTTGAATAAAGACCCCGTCAATAATACCTTCAGAAGGTACGTTCACCGGTCCACCCTTAATTTCCTCTTGTGCTTGCACTGAGAAACCGAGCATAATTAGCGATACAACAAATAATTTTTTCATACTTATTTATTTATTTCTTGAGCTTATATCTATGTAACGAATCAATTACAAAAGGTTACAGTGGCCAAGATCCTCCAATCTGACGGGCAATTCCATCAGGACCGACTACTGTTGCCGTGATACTCAAAGAAGTTCCCGGAGGTGCTGCAGTAATCAATGCTCCTGCTGCTCCAAGACTTCCTCCCATACCTTGTGGTGGTGCTCCTTTCAATCCAGGTGCACTAGCTGTCCACTTAGTAACTTTAAAGCTAGCTTTCAAAGGAATCTCTGGAGTGTACTTCGCAAGCAATGCTCGAGAAGAACGAGAACCTTTTACACCACTCTTCGATCCACCCCAGTACAATACTGGATCTGGAAGGTTACTTACACGGTATGTTCCTTTCTTCAATACTTTAGAAGCTCCGTCAGCATTTCTACCTGTAACACTCAAAGTAGCGCTCTTACCACCAGCTGGTTTTACAATGTAGCCGCTTCCGCTCTTACTAATACTAACATTAGATCCACTCAATGAAATAGTCTCATATCCAGATCCAGAAGCTTCTACTTTGTTCGGGTATCCACGATATAATACGTTCAACTCCGTCAATTCAATTGCTCCATTTGGAGTAATTACCGGAACTGAAGCTTCCCACTCACGAGTTTTCTCTGCTCCTTGCTTGTTAAGAATCGTAATTGTTCCTTTCAAGTCTACAGAAGCTCCTCCTGCACTTTTAGTAATAACAGCTTCTCCGTTTTTACCCATGTAAATTTTCTCTTCACCATTGATCTTAACCTTTGGTTGGTTTTGAGAATCAAATGCTGCCATCATTACACGAATCTTAACTTCCTCTCCACTTCGAACAGAAGAAGGAGCAATAGCGATTGGCGTAATCTTATCGAAAGAGTACTCACCAGTTGAGATTTTAGCTTTCCACAATGACAATGCATCTGCACGAGCTGTAAGAATATCCGACTGCAAAGAAGACAATGATGCAATCGCCGCTACTAACGGAGAGTGGTCAAACGTCATTCCAATCCAGTGTACATCTTTTTGATCGTGTACTTTGTTCTTTTCTTGCTTCGTCAAACGAGTATAGATCTGTGAAAGTGCTTCTCGATCATCAGGGTTCACGCTTTCGGCGTTTACCATTGCTTCAACTTGCTTAGAAAGATCAGCAATGTCCTTGTAAGTATTGATGTCTTTCACGTCAATCTTGAACTCTTTACCAGCCCATGTGTAAGAACCTGCAAGATTCATGATTTCACGACGATAATCGATCAAGGCTTTCCAAAGCTTCATTCCGTGCTTTCCAGCACTTGGCTTCTTGATATCCTCACCGATGATTTCGTGCATTGGAACATCGTATTGATCTTTTGCCGAAACAGCCATCAAGTTCATACGAATAGGCTTACACATTGTCTCAGGTGTTGACCCGTCGTATTTTTGCCAAAGAATTGTCAACTCGTCGTTGTCTTTGTAAGTCTTCGCGTCTTCACCAGACTTATCCAAGATGTCCAATTTGATCTTGTCGATCATTACGATCATCTTAGCTGTAGCCTCGTTGATTTTATTCATTTGCTCAAGTGCAGCATCAATATTCTTAATTTTTGCTGCGTTACCTTCTGCATCAGTCGCTTGTAAAGCTCCTTTTTCACCACGAACAGCAATTACATAACCGTTACCACGCTGAACTTGTGCAAGGTTTCCTTTCTGAGTGTTTTCCTCGATAGCAACGAACGCGTCGAGGATAGATTTTGATACGTTGAGGGCCAGAAGTGCGGTGAGTACCAGGTACATCATACCGATCATCTTCTGTCTCGGGGTTTCTTTACCTCCTGCCATGATTTATAAATTTAATTCGTTAAAAATTTCATTTAATCTATTACGCTGCGATTAGTCGCGCGAAATAGTCATAGCCTTCAACATATTTCCATATACAGCATTTAGATCTGTTAAGTTCTTTGTCAATGCTGACATGTTTTCTTTGTATAGACGTGTATCTTCTACTGAATCTGATAGGTTCTGCATCATATCTGTAACTTGAGACTGGAATTTCTCAGTTGCTTCAAGGTGTGCAGATGATCCTTTCAATTGCAATTCGTAAACGTTGTTCAATGCAGCAAGGTTCTTAGACACTTTTTGCATTTGCTCACCGAATGATTGTCCTTCTTCTTGAGATGAAGTCATTCCTGAAATAGCAACAGATGCTTTTTCGTAAGCTTCAGACAAGTTAGATACTTTGTCAGATGCTGCTTGCAAGCTATCAACGTAAGAGTCAGTTGCTGCCGCAGCAGAAGTAACTCCTTTCAATTGAGCAGCGTTATCTCCAAGAGCACGCATTCCGTCTCCTAGACGCTCCAACAATTCTCCGTCAATTTTTGCTTCTTCCAGCATTTTATCCAGCTGATCAGTAACTCCTGATCCTCCTCCTCGTCCACCGCGGGCACCTGCAGCGGGCAAGTTGTCATGATCTAATTCATCTGAATGACCTAATGCCAATTCTGGGTATACCAATTCCCAGTTTGGATCTTCGTGGATTGGTTCGAATGCTGAGAAGATGAAAATCAATGCCTCAGTTCCCAAACCTGCAATAAGCATGATTGATGCACCTGGCCAGTGCTGAATTTTAAACAATGCTCCGACGATTACAACTGCTGCACCAAATCCGTACAGCTTTGCCATAAACTTCTTCCATCCTTTACTTCCTGGTTTCATAGTTTTCCTTGTTTTTTAGGGTTTTAAATTTTAACTACTAGTTTAGTTTGTTGCTTGTATTCTTAGCGAAGTTGAATATCGCTACGAATTTCTTCACCACCTTCTTTTGTGAAGTCACGTCCACCGCGACCAAGGTGTGTCATTACGTTACGGTAACCAACGTAAGACTTGGCAGTATCCTGATATTCAAACGTTCTGGTTCCGTTTCTCAGGTAATAGCCTATATCTTTCCAAGATCCTCCACGAATTACTTTTCGTTTCATTGATGGTGGATCCCAATCCATTGCGTTGTAACGGTAATCAGTATTCAAGTCATGAGAGAACTCGTACATCGACTCGTCGTATGCAGTCTCACACCACTCGGCTACGTTACCAGCCATACAGTATAGTCCCCAACCGTTCGGGTTGTATGAATACACCTTTACAGTGTGGAATCCTCCATCCTCGAAGTAACGTCCGCGCATTGGCTTAAAGTTTCCAAGGAAACATCCGGATTCGTTACGGATATAAGGTCCACCCCATGGGTACTGTGATAATTCTAAATCTCCACGTGAAGCTCTTTCCCACTCAGCCTCAGTTGGCAAACGGAAATCATTCACGAACAAATCTCCCATGGAAATCAACCAATTGTTCAACAATTGTGTTCTCCATACTGAGAATGCTTTTGCCTGCTGCCACGTAATACCTACAACCGGGTAGTTGTCGTAAGCTGGGTGCCAGAAGTACATGTTCGTCATTGGATCGTGGAATGAGTAAGTAAAGTCACGAACCCAACAAAGTGTATCTGGGTATACTGCGATTTTTTCATCGATGATGAAACGCTGACGGTTCTCGTGTCCACGAATCGCATTTGATTGTCCTTTCTTGTTAATTCCGTCACCACCTTGAGATAAGTCTAAATCCAAACCTTGAGGCTCACCAGTAAATGGATGGTCCGGAGAACTTAACGTACGGTGTTTTTGAACTACTTTGATTCCCTGGTTATTGTAACCGTTACGAACGATTTCAATACGACCACGTTTTGCAGCTTCTACGTAATCAATCCAGTAGTATTCGAAGATTAGCTTACGGGTATCGATTTCTTTACGTCCGTAATATCTTTCTGGCTCTGGGAAATACATATCTGCCAACAGTGGAACCAATTCCGGATCGTTATAGTAGAAACGACGATCCCAGTTCAAACTGAACATTTCACGGTTCAAATCACGATCGGCTGGATCGAAGTCCACATATTCCAAATCATCAGGGCTATAGTAGTAGTCCTGATAGTTGATGTAACGAGCCGCATCTTCATCTTCTGAAATGTTAAAGTAAATCAAGTCTCGTGCGATTGAGTCACGAACCCAAAACACGAATTGACGATACTCGTTGTTGGAAATTTCCGTTTGGTCCATGTAAAAGGCCTGTACGGATACGGTTTTTGCTCTGGTTTGATGCAAAAACGGCATATCACCGTCGTTCTCCCCCATGGTAAATCCACCGGAAGGTATATAAACCATACCTAATGGAATCTGGGGCTGATACACCGGTCTTCCCTGAACACCTGTGAGATGCCCTGTACGCGTACTACATGACGCAAGCACTATGGCAACTACAGCAAATAACAAAAGCTTCTTCATTCTACCTCTTTTTAAATCTTCCGGATATCTTAATTAACAAATTACAGGATCAATATTTGTCGATATAACGGAACATTCACTGAAATGGTTACAAATATTCCAAAAAAAAATTAATTCTACAACCAGCGTGGGTGCTTCGAAATCGTCATTGGAATACCAGGTAACGGATAACAATATCTCACAAAGATCTCGTGTGACCCTTGCGAAATGTTTGACAATTGATTGATACTAAAGTCGTAAGAGTATCCAACAAGCAAGCGATCCAGGTTAGTTCCAGGACTTGCAATTTTGAAAGGTCTTACTCCTCCCATCAATCCAATCATATCTTCGGAACGGAAATTCAATCCCGCATACCACTCATCGTTGTGTAAGTAACGTGCACTTACCTGTGTTGACCACTCAATCATATCAGACTGAGCCATAAACTGAACGTCAATACTTTGACCTGGTGCAATAATATCAGTCAATTGATAACCTCCCATCACATAAAGGTGACGAGCAGACTGGAACCCTAGAGGAATTCCTGCACTTGTTGTAACACCACTTTGTAAGTTCGCTGCAGGTAAGTGAGTCATGGAAATTCCAGCGTTCCACTTATCTCCTACACGACCTGTTTGCATCGTGTGACGTGCGTACAATCCAAAGTTCGCATCAAATCCAGTCTTAGAAAAAGCCGCTGTCAGATTTTCATCTGCATTTGTTTCTGGCGGCAACCATTCAGGAGTAACACTGTGATTCATCATTCCTACTCCCGCTCCGATTCGAAGATCGAAAGGAAGAAATGCTTCAAGGGAATAACCGATGTTCAACGTTGCAAAATTCTGACGGTTGAATCCGACCATATCCTGGAAGAATGAGATACCTGCGAAAAAGTGAGGAACGTACTGATTCAAATCAGCTTCAACGTTGAACGTACCTGAATTAGGCGCCCCGTTGATTTTGTCCCACTGGTTGCGGTAAATAAATGTTCCACAAATCGCATTTCTTGTAAGAGCCGTAGCTGCAGGGTTAACAGTGGTTCGGTCAAACATGAAATGTGTCAATACTTTGTCTTGCTGCGCAAAAGAACTTCCTACAGTTCCCGCGAATAGTGCAATTAGAAGTAGTTGTTTTTTCATAAACAATGTGTTATAGCTTGGTACCCCGTGTAAACACGGTTCATCTCCATTTAAGCGCCTAAAATAAGCATTTTATTTAAAATCCTAGAATTTATTTTTTGATTGTCCCATTTTTCGGACACTCCAGAAGCCTGAGTGAGTTAATTTTAACACATATCGCCTCTTAACTCAGCTTTTGCAACGTTTTCCACCACAAATCGGGGATTTCATTTTTCAATGCAGCACTGTAGTCGGTCTGATCACAAGGCACCAAATGATGGCGATTATACTTGGACTCCTGACATGCCGGATATTTAACTTCCAGCCACCATCTTTCGGATTTATCACTTTTGTAAAAAACGAGGTCTTCGTCGAAATCTTCAATAGTGACGTGGAACTTTTTATATGTAACCTTGGAACCTATCGGGAAATCTCCTACTCTATTTGCCACACCATCAGCAAAATACCAAATCAGCTGTGCCAATAAATTGGATGCTGACCTTGAATGTTCGGGATTCACCTCGGACAGGAATACACATGACATCTTATCACTCAGCCCAGCGTATTTCATGATCTGACAAAGTTGATCCGCTCTGAATCCATTTACATTATCATACGCGGAAGGATCACTGTCGCTGCTTCTCACACTTTTAAAATCGATCGATAGTAAGTCGGAGTTACGTAGGTGCGGTTCTGCAATTCGCGGATTATCATTGAATGCCCCCAGGCGACACACGTCGAAATATAACTTCTCGAATAGATCCATTTCTTTCTGGCGTACCAACAATCGTTGCACCCCGATAGTTGCGTAATTGAAAAGGAAACAAGGTCGCTGCATCAACAAATGACTGACGAATGCATTTGAGGATAGTTCATCGTTAGGTTCACCAACGTCTAAAGCACTATCAATTGCACAAATATTGATCATTCTCTCCAAACCTTCGAATCCTCTGTAGCACGCCATCAATAAATCCTGACTCCCGCCGATCACGAAAGGAATCACTTCTTTCTTAACCAATTCACTGATTGCTTGCGCTAAGGCAAAGTAGGTATCCTCGACAGAATTCCCAGGCTGAATCATACCAAGATCGTAGAGCTTAAAATCCCAGTTATCGCCTAAATGAAACTCGGCGAGCTCTTCTCTAAAGCGCGTATTGGAACCTGAAGTCTTCTTAACGGAGCGACGATACTCAGGCACATAGATAATGGCAATCCCCTTTTCATCAATTTCTGGAAATCCGTTCTCATCATGCACGAGCAGATTTTCTGTAATCTCACCGCTCCCTTTCAGTGTCGGCAATGGCTGGAAATAAATGGAAATATCTTTCATGATTCAGGGGTATTTGAATCAAAACTAATAGAAAGCGCCACCTGATTTCTCAAGTGGCGCTTTAATATATTCAGTATGTCTCGTTGAAAACTACTTACTTCTTCTTTTTTGCCCGACCTTTTCGAGGCGCAGGTTGATTCTCTGAAATCTCAATGCATTGCTCCAATGTTAACTTTTCAGGCTCCACATCTTTTGGAAGCTTGAAGTTCTTGCGTCCGATTTTCAGGTAAGGCCCCCAACGTCCGTTTAGTAACTGAACATCTTCATTCTCAGGGAATTTTTTGATAACCTTTTTCGCATCAGCCTCGCGTTTCTCCTTAATTAATTCCACTGCGCGATCGTAATCAATCGTCATCGGATCTTCTTCCTTCGGAATGGACGCAAACAACTTCCCAAGCTGTACATAAGGTCCAAATCGACCTACGTTTGCTTTTACCGGCTGACCTTCCATCTCCCCCAAAGTTCTTGGCAATTTGAACAGATCCAAAGCCTCCTCCAAAGTGATGGTATTAATTGACTGGTTAGCTCGAAGCGAAGCAAATTCAGGTTTTTCACCGTCTACCTGCTCATCTCCGATCTGAACCATTGGTCCGAATCGACCGATTCTTGCAATAATTCTTCGACCGCTTTCCGGGTGCATCCCAATTTCACGTTCTCCCGTTGCACGTTCTGAATTCTCAAGCGTATCCTCAACGGTAGTGTGGAACGGCTCGTAGAACTCCTCCAGCATTTTTGTCCACTCGGTTAATCCTTTGGCAATCTCATCGAACTCCTCCTCTACTTTCGCCGTAAAGTTGTAATCCATGATTCGACCAAAGTGTTCAGACAAGAAATCAGTAACAACGATTCCAATATCTGTTGGTGCCAACTTGTTTTTCTCTTTACCTGTTACTTCAGTCAACGTTTCTGTACTAACATCGCCATTCGTCAGGGTCATTCGCTTGTATGAACGCTCCGTTCCCGGACGATCTGGTTTTTCAACATATCCTCTTTTCTGAATCGTTGAAATGGTTGGTGCATAAGTTGATGGTCGACCGATTCCTAACCCTTCCAATTTCTTCACGAGTGATGCTTCCACATATCGAGCTGGAGGGCGCGAGAATCGCTGCGTAGCAGAAACAAATTCTTGTTGTACAATTTCTCCTTCGGCAACATCCGGTAACAATCCTGAATCTTCCTCTTCGTCATGATCCTCAATATTACTTTCAAGATACACTTTTAAGAACCCTTCGAATTTGATGATCTCACCTTTCGCCTGGAACATTTCTGACACTCCGTTCGCTTCGATCTTGATAGTCGTACGCTCCAATTCAGCATTGGACATTTGAGAGGAAATTGCTCGTTTCCAGATCAATTCGTACAATCGAGCTTCATCGTTTTCAGCATCAACGCTGTGTACACTGAAATCTGTCGGACGAATCGCCTCGTGAGCCTCTTGTGCTCCAGAACTTTTTGTAGTGTATTGTTGCGGGTTTGAAAATTCAGAACCGTATGCTTTTTCAATTTCTGCCTTCGCTCCGTTCACCGCCGTATCGGATAAATTCACGGAATCGGTACGCATGTATGTGATTCGACCTGATTCGTAAAGGCGCTGCGCAACAGACATCGTTCTGGAAACAGTGAATCCAAGCTTCAAACTTGCTTCCTGCTGTAGGGTTGAAGTTGTAAACGGTGCCACTGGTCTTTTCGAAACCGGCTTTCGTGTAACGTCTGCAATCGCAAACTCACCCGTTTTACATTCTTCCAATAATTTTTTGGCTTCATCTTCGCCTTTCAATTGGCGTGAGACATTTGCCTTTATTTTTCCATTTTCCGTTTTGAACTCAGCTACTACTTTGTAGAATGATTCGGATTGGAATTTTTCAATTTCTCGTTCTTTTTCCACGATTAATCGAACCGCCACAGACTGCACTCGCCCTGCCGACAAACTCGGACGGACTTTTCTCCAAAGTACAGGTGACAATTCAAAACCTACCAGACGATCCAAAATTCGACGCGCTTGTTGTGCATCTACCAATTCTTTGTTGATTTCTCTTGGAGATTCAATCGCTCGGGTGATTGCGGGCTTTGTAATCTCGTTAAAAGTAATTCTGTGCGTTTCTTTTTTAGAAAGATTCAAGGTCTCGTAAAGGTGCCACGAAATCGCCTCTCCTTCACGGTCCTCATCCGTTGCGAGCCAGATCACTTCCGCCTCTTTTGCCAATTTTTTCAACTCGGCAACAACTTGTTTTTTATCCGGTGAAACTTCGTACTTGGGAGCAAATCCATTCTCGATATCAATTGCTTCTCCTTTCTTAGCAAGATCTCTAACGTGTCCAAAACTTGACTTAACAATGAAATCTTTCCCTAAATATCCCTCAATGGTTTTGGCTTTCGCCGGGGACTCAACAATCACTAAATTCTTTGCCATAGGATGACATTTGAAGATTAAAAAAACAGTTCTGCCGCGTTTAATCGGTTGCACAAAATTAAGAGGAATTCTTTCCAAATAACAAACACCTGGTAGATAGAAAACAGAATCACATACCTTATATATGATTCTATAACCTATGGTTATAGGTTGAGTGGAACATTTTTCACATAAATTAAACACTGCCATTTTGACACCCTTTCAATTTTGGCTAATTTTGTAGCTCGATTTTAGAAGATGAAGGAAGGAGTAGATACTACAAAAGATATAGATGAGTCACGCCAGGGCGAGGCGACGGTGCTGGAAGGGAATACATCAGTTGAAGGTAAGAAGTTATATGTCGAGAGTTATGGTTGTGCGATGAACTTTGCGGATAGTGAAGTTGTTGCTTCCATTATGACGAAAGAAGGATATTCAACCACAGGAAATGTTGATGAAGCTGACGTGGTGCTGATCAATACCTGTTCGATACGAGAAAATGCAGAAGAACGTGTACGTCATCGCCTGACGAATTTCAAAAAACGCAAAGAGCGCGAACCAGAATTGGTCGTTGGAATTCTTGGATGTATGGCTGAGCGATTGAAGCAGCAACTTCTCGAAGAAGAGAAACTTGTGGATTTGGTTGCAGGTCCGGATGCTTACAGAGATTTGCCCGGATTGGTTGGTGAAGTTGAAAGCGGACAAAAGGCAGTAAACGTATTGCTTTCCCGCGATGAAACATACGCAGATATCGCACCAATTCGATTGGATAAAAACGGGGTTTCCAGCTTTGTTTCAATCACAAGAGGGTGCGACAACATGTGTTCATTTTGTGTGGTTCCTTTTACTCGCGGTCGGGAACGCTCCAGAGATCCAGAAACCATTGTTCAAGAATGTCAGGATTTGTTCGATCAGGGGTATCGAGAAGTAACTTTGCTTGGACAAAATGTGGATTCCTACCGCTGGAACATGACCTCGAAGGGTGAAATCAAAGATGAAACGAAACCCACAACGAATTTCGCGCAATTGATGGATATGGTTGCCCAGGTTTCTCCTGATTTACGCATCCGATTCTCAACATCGCATCCAAAAGACATGACCGATGAAGTTCTTGAGGTGATCGCGAAATATGAAAACATCAGCAATTACATTCACTTGCCAGTTCAATCGGGGCATTCAGATACATTGCAACGCATGAATCGTGGCTATACCCGCGAATGGTATTTGAACCGTATCGAAGCCATTCGACGCATTGTTCCTGATTGTGCCATTTCAACGGATATCATTACGGGATTCTGTGGAGAGACGCAAGAAGAACATGAAGCAACGCTTTCACTGATGAAAGAAGTACGATTTGACTTCGCATATATGTACCAATATTCAGAGCGTCCGAAAACATTGGCTGAGCGCCGTTTCGAAGATGATGTTCCGCAAGAAGTAAAAAGCAAACGATTGATTGAAATCATTGATTTGCAACAAGAACATTCATTAGAACACCACAAAAGTAGAATCGGTAAAATTGATCGTGTTTTGGTGGAAGGTGTTTCAAAGCGTTCTGATGAAGAATTGGTTGGTCGAAACGATCAAAATGTAAGAGTCATTTTCCCAAAGGGCAATTTTAAGAAATGTGACTACGTTATGGTGAGGATTACAGATTGCACCGCAGCCACGTTGCGCGGAGAAGTCGTTGAAGTACTTCCTCCAGCAAACAACTAATATGGAAATTCAACAAGTTAAACAGCGATTCGGAATTATTGGAAACGCCCCTTTGCTCAACAGAGCTTTGGAGGTTGCTTTGCAAGTTGCACCAACGGATATATCGGTACTGGTAACGGGTGAAAGCGGAACGGGTAAGGAAATCATTCCGCAGGTTATTCATCAATTGAGTGCGCGTAAGCATGCCGAATACATCGCTGTGAACTGTGGAGCAATTCCTGAAGGTACGATTGACTCTGAGTTATTTGGTCACGAAAAAGGAGCCTTTACCGGAGCCAGTGGAAGTCGAAAAGGATATTTTGAAGTTGCAGATGGAGGAACCATTTTTCTGGATGAAGTTGCCGAACTTCCAATGCAAACCCAGGTTCGCTTATTGCGTGTGCTGGAAACTGGAGAATTCATTCGTGTAGGATCATCGAAAGTGATCAAAACAAATGTACGTGTGGTTGCGGCGACGAACGAAAACATGGCTCAGGCGATTGCAAAAGGAAAATTCCGAGAGGATTTGTACTATCGATTGAGCACAGTTCCAATTCCATTGCCTCCACTACGTAACCGTGAAGGGGACATCCACCTACTTTTCCGAAAGTTTGCGAACGATTTTGGCGACAAATACAGAATGCCAGCGATTAAACTTACCGAGGATGCCGTCTACATGCTAAACGGTTATTCATGGCCAGGAAATATCCGCCAATTGAAAAACGTTGTCGAACAGATTTCGGTAATAGAAACCAAACGTGAAATCGACTCAATTTCGCTTCAATCGTACTTGCCACCAGAACGAGATAACACTCCGGCAGTCGTAAGTGAATCAGGGTCGGAAAGCATCAACGAACGCGAATTGATGTACAAGTTCCTCTTCGATATGAAAAAGGACCTTACGGAGCTTAAGAAGTTGGTCGCTGATATGCTATCAAGTGGTGGAGACGTTCGTTTGAATAGCGAACAGGCGCAGATGTTGAACCGTGTTTATGATGACGTTCCTGAAACGAGACAGCAATTGCTCCCTCCTGCTCCTCAGACGAGCGCCCCATCTGTTTATACGCCGACGCATCAGGAAAATGACGGATTCGAAGAACACGAAGAAGTGGAAGAATCATTGTCATTAGAAGATACGGAGAAAGAGCTGATCAAAAAGGCACTTCAAAAACACAAGGGAAAACGAAAATATGCTGCGTCTGAATTAGGCATCAGTGAACGAACCTTGTACCGAAAAATCAAAGAATACAACTTGACTGATTGATGCATAAACTTTTCGCCATAGCGCTTCTCTTTTTTGGACTGACCAGTTGTTGGCCCACGCGAATTTCGTTCGTTGACGGAAGCATGCCCGAAGAGTGGAAATCATTTACGGTTAAAACTTTGGAGAACAATACAGGAAATGCTCCATTGAGTTACAACGCGGCTTTGACAGAATCGATTAAGGATGGAATTCAGAACAATTCGAGACTCAACCTTGAGGACAATTCGGACAATGCAGAAGTTAACGTTGAAGGCGTAATTACTTCGTACACGATTACTCCAGTAGCTCTTCAGGAAGGAGACGCTGCCGCACAAAACAGATTGACAGTTACGGTTCAATTCGAGATTTTCATTTCGAAACCGGAAGAAGACATAATGGAGCTTACGAGTAGTCGTTTCATAGATTATGATGCCGATACTGATTTGGGTACCGTGGAGAATGATTTACTGAGTGAAGTAACGGATCAGATTGTGCAGGATGTATTGAATAAACTATTTTCGAACTGGTAATGTTGACAGGAAAAGAAATAGGACATCTAATTGCTCATCCAGAGGAAATTGCATCGGATCAACTGAATTCGATTGCGGAACTTTCAGAGAAATATCCTTATTCCCAACTTTTCTCCATTCTATACCTGAAAGGGATGCATACCAGCGAATCATTAGATTTCGAGACAGCATTGAAGGAGCATTCGTATCGCATCTCGGATCGGGCTCAATTGTATGAGTTGATACATGCGGCGGAAAGTGGGCTTCGAGATACTTCGACAAGCTCAGTACAGCGTCCTCAGCCCGCGAAGAACGACAGTGAGAGCGCAAGTGTGAGTGAGAGTATTGAGGAGACGTTAGAAATAGAAAGCTCAGCGCATGATTCGCATATTGTACCCACAGAAAGTGAAGAAATCTCAAACACTGAGGCTCTCGACGTGCCTGACAGTAAGCAAGAAGCAACAGAAGAAGAGACAGTAAGCGACATTTCGGCGGATTCGACTAATTCGATTGATTTGACGGATTTGATTGATTCGACAGATTCGACTGGTTCGATAATTGAGACTCAAGAACCAGCTCTTACCGAAGAGGAACCTGAGAGTGAAGAAATAATTTCATTCGAGGAACCTTCGGATGCATTGGAAGAGAATATTTTGCATCATGTTGTTGCGAACAACTACCAACTGGAGGAATTAACAGCGGAAGAAGAAAAAGCGCTGGAAGAACGCGAGAAAGAGCGAGAGAATGACTCTTCGACTCCGCTCAGTGTAAGAAACGAAGAAGAAGAAGACCAGTCGAGCGTTAAGACGGAAGGTGAAGAAAGTGAAAAAACTCTGGAAACTGCCCCATTGGAGGCACAAGAGGAAGTTGACTCTGACGGCAAGCAATCATTCACAGACTGGCTACACGCAGATACGAATTACGAGAAGAAAGAAGATGAAGGCGCATCCATTCGTGCGTTAGTGGAAGATTTTTCAGAGTTTGATCCACTGGATTCACTTTCCGGAGAAGTAGAAAAACCTAAAAAAGAATTCTTCTCTCCTAGCAAAAAAGCGAAGGAAAGTTTAAGTGAATCGCAACTTCCTGTGAGTGAAACATTGGCGAAAATTTATGTCATGCAGGGGAATTATCCGAAGGCAATTGCCGCTTACGAAGAATTAATCTTGGCTTTTCCAGAAAAAAAGAGTTTCTTTGCAAACCAAATTGAAGAATTACAGAAAAAACTGAATACATAATGTTAGCAACAATTATCACCGGTGTTATCCTTCTAGCGAGTGTCCTTTTGGTATTCGTAGTGTACATCCAAAACCCGAAAGGAGGAGGATTGAGTTCTGACTTCGGAAGCGCACAGCAAATTGGTGGCGTTCAAAAAACGAACGACTTCATCGACAAAACAACATGGGGACTAGCTGCAGTTATTGGAGTTTTGAGTGTTTTTCTAACAATTTCAACAATGTCTGATAAACCTGAAGCACCTGTTAAGGAAAAACAAGAGCAGGGACAAGGACAACAAGGTCAGGGTCAGCAAGGACAACAAGGACAGCAGCAACAAGGTTCGAACTAATAATTCGAATCAAGAAAATATTTAAAGCCGATCAAATCGATCGGCTTTTTTTGTATCCTGTGTCCCGTCCTGAAATAAGTTGACAACAAATCGACTTATTATGAAAGAATCCATTTCTAAAAGGGAAAGACGAAGTCAGCGAGACTATACAATGGCTTTTAAATTGTCAGTAGTGTCTCAGGTTGAAAAGGGCGAAATGACCTATAAACAAGCTCAAAAGCATTATGGTATACAAGGAAAAAGTACCGTTTTGGTTTGGCTCAGAAAACATGGTAACTTAGACTGGCGTAAGCCAAGTATTCATACCATGGGAAAATCAGAAGAAACACCGGCACAAAGAATCAAACGACTGGAGCGTGAACTAGCAGAAGAACGCTTGAAAAACGAGATACTGAATACTATGATTGATATCTCAGATCAACAGTATGGAACTTCGATTCGAAAAAAGTTTTCTCCCAAACCATCGGTCGCATCCAACAAGAAAGACAAGTAAGTTTGTCACTTTGTTGTCGATTGTTTGGGATCTCACGACAAGCTATTTATCAAAGTCGAAAGCGAATGTTGGCTCGTGAGCGGGAACTCTTAGAGGTAAAGCAACTAGTGATCAATATTCGTATGCAAATGCCGCGTTTAGGCACACGAAAGCTATATCACTTAATCCAGGGTGATCTGGAACGACTCAATATCAAACTAGGAAGGGATGCTCTGTTTGATTATTTGAGACGAGAAAACTTATTGATTTACCCGAAGAAGAATTATATAAAAACAACACATTCAAAACACTGGCTAAGAAAACACCCCAACTTGCTGAAGGAAAAACAAATACATCGTCCAGAACAGGTTTTTGTAAGCGATATTACTTATGTCAAAAGCAAGGAGCGTACACATTATTTATCTCTGGTAACCGATGCTTATAGTAGGAAGATAATGGGGCACTGCTTAAGTGATGATATGAGAGCAGAGCACATGGCTAGAGCTTTTCAACTAGCAGTTAAGAACAGAAAAACAGCTACTCCGGTAATACATCATTCGGACAGAGGATTACAATACTGCTCTGATGAGTTCCAGAGCGTACTTATGAAAAATAATGGAATCCCATCAATGACCGATGGCTATGATTGTTACCAAAACGCATTAGCTGAGAGAATGAATGGCATTTTGAAGCAGGAGTTCCTAACAAAACAGTGTAATAATGGAGTAGAACTTCGTAAAGCAATAGAGGAATCAATTGAAATCTATAACAGTAAAAGACCGCATTTATCTCATGACATGAAAACCCCAGATTATATCCACGAAAAAAAGCATTGAGGCTAGCCTCAATGCTTATGATTAAATTAGTATCAAAACCTGTCAACCTATTTTAGGACGACTCACTGATATGTCACTCTGTCACTCAACACTGACAAAGAATCACTCTTTGACGCCTTATTGCCTGATGGCACAAAATTGGGGAAATGGCGAATGAAAAATTTAAACAAAAATTAAGCGATATGTCAACACAATTCAAACCACTTGCAGACCGCGTTCTGATCGAGCCGGCACCTGCAGAGCAAACAACTGCAAGCGGGATCATCATTCCAGATTCAGCCAAAGAAAAACCATTGAAAGGTAAAGTAGTCGCAGCTGGAAACGGAAAAGTGGATGAACCTATGACAGTGAAAGTTGGAGATGAAGTTTTGTACGGTCAGTACTCCGGAACAGAAATCAAATTGGATGGAACCACGTACTTGATTATGCGTGAATCAGACATCTACGGTATTTTAATTTGAGAATGGGTCTTTTTCGAGTTGCTTAATACCCAGAGAAATGCGTTCACGTTCAGCATCGACTGCCAGTACCACAGTTTCGATTTCCTCGCCTTTCTTGTAGCGGCGAATGGCATCTTCGCCATCTTCACCCCAAGTAATATCAGACAAGTGAACCAGTCCATCAATACCGCCTTCAAGGCCAATAAAGATACCAAAATCGGTAATGGATTTAATTGAGCCGGTAATTCTATCGCCCTTGTTTTGAGTCGCTGCAAAGCTTTCCCACGGGTTAGGCTGACACTGTTTCATACCCAGGGAGATACGACGGCGTTCTTCGTCAATATCAAGAATAATGACATCCACTTCCTGACCGATGTGAACTAACTTGGAAGGATGAACATTTTTATTGGTCCAGTCCATCTCGGAAACGTGAACAAGACCTTCCACGCCTTCTTCAAGTTCAACAAAACAGCCATAATCAGCCATATTGGTGATCTTGCCATGCAGTCGTGAGTTTTCAGGGTAACGGCGAGTTAAATCAACCCATGGATCATCACCCATTTGTTTCAGACCCAATGAGACCCGGTTTCTTTCGCGGTCAAACTTGAGAACCTTGACTTCAATCTCGTCACCAATATTGACGATTTCTGCCGGATTCTTAACGCGTTTCCAGGCCATGTCAGTGATATGTAACAGACCGTCGATGCCACCGAGATCCAGGAATGCACCATAGTCGGTGAGGTTTTTGACCACACCCTTGGTAATAGCACCCTCTGACAGTTTTGAAAGTAATTCTTCGCGATCAACACTGGTTTCATTTTCAACCACAGCACGACGGGAAACCACGACATTGCTGCGACGCTGATCAATTTTAATCACCTTAAACTCAAGCGATTTGCCTTCGAGGTAGGCAGTATCTTTAACAGGTCGAACGTCGACCAGAGAGCCGGGCAGAAAAGCCCTGACTTTATTAATATCTACTGTGAAACCACCTTTCACGCGCTCTGTGATCACACCACTTACGATTTCATCTGCTTCATGGGCCTGCTCCAGCTGTTTCCAGGCCATCAGACGCTTGGCTTTTTCACGTGACAGGCGGGTTTCGCCATATCCGTCTTCGATGACATCAAGTGCGACATCGACTTCGTCGCCAATTGCGACTTCTAACTCGCCTTTTTCATCGAAAAATTGTTCTATTGGGATGACGCCTTCTGATTTAAGACCGGCGTTGACAATGACTTTGTCGTTACTGACGTCCACGACCTGTCCGGTGACAATGGACCCTGGACGCATTTTGGATTCTATCTGACTTTGTTCGAATAACTCGGCAAAACTCTCACTCATGTTAAATGTACCTGTTCATAGCAACGGGGTTAGCGTCCCCGGGTTAAGGTTCGAAGTATCTACACTGCTATCGCGTTATAAATACCCTTGCACACTCTGTGCAGCCAGAGATTGTCCATTCCTGGAAAAAAATTCTGGCCGGCAGGCAAAACCCGATTTGCCGCCGAACCGGACACAAATTATCGAAGCATAAACGACGATAATTCCGTCAGGGCTTTCTTGAAGGCTAATAGTCCAGAGGGTGATTGGACACATGGGCAAAGCTGAGTCTGACTTGCTCTGCTACCTGTGCCACAACTTGCTGGATGGTGATGTCGCTTGTATCGACAAGGATGGCATCATCAGCTGGCCTGAGCGGGGATACTGCTCTCTCGCTATCCCTGGCGTCCCGCTCCGCTATATCGGCCGAAAGCTGCGCGAGATTAACATCGATGCCCTTCTCCTTCAACTGTTCATAGCGCCTTTTTGCCCGTATTTCGGCGCTTGCGCCAAGATAGAACTTGAGCTTTGCATCGGGAAAGACAACCGTACCCATGTCTCTTCCATCCGCAATCAGACCAGGTGGTTGTTGGAAGTCACGCTGTCTTTGCAGCAGTGAAACCCGGACCTCGGGATAGGCTGCGACCAGTGAGGCAAAGTGGCCACATTCTTCATTACGGATTAAATGGCTGACTTCCTCACCCTCGAAATAAACAGCAACATCCTGTCCCGGCCTCGGTGCTGAAAAATTGACATCCAGCGTCAGCGCCAGCTTTGCTAACGCGCTTTCGTCGGCAAAGTCCAGTTTGTGTTTCATGGCGCCGGCCGCAACGATTCGATAGAGCGCGCCGCTGTCGAGTAAATGCCAATCCAGCCAGGAAGCTAAAATCCCACACAGGGTTCCCTTTCCAGTACCGCTTGGACCATCGACGGTAATGACGGGAATATCAGAGCTATCAATCACCTGACGTTTAAACTCTCAGAGCTAAACCAGCCGCGTTCGCCAGTTTTTCAAAGCCGGGAAATGAGGTTGCGACATTGGCACAATCTTTTACTCGAATCGGTCCAGCTGCTGCCAGTGCAGCCATGCTAAACGCCATGGCGATACGATGATCAGTAAAGCTATTCACGTCGCCGCCTGTTAACTCACCACCTTCAAGCAACATACCATCTGGCTTTTCTTCAAGACGAATACCAATGGCTTTTAATCCCGCGGCCATGGCGGCTAATCGGTCACTTTCCTTGACGCGCAGCTCAGCGGCACCGCTGAGCCGTGTTGAGCCGCTTGCTGTGGCTGCTGCCACCAGTATGGCAGGAAATTCATCAATAGCGATTGGTACTAACTCCTCAGGAATCTCAATACCATGAAGTTGACTGTATTGAACACGTATGTCCGCAACAGGTTCTCCTCCTAAATTTCGCCGATTCAGAGTTTCGATATTAGCACCCATCAAATTCAGGATTGTCAGGACTGCATCACGACTGGGATTAATGCCGACATTTTTGAGGGTAATATCACTACCTTCTGCAATCAGGGCACCGACGATAAAAAAAGTTGCCGAGGAAATATCAGCCGGCACTGTGATGTCGCAGGCTGAAAGCACCTGACCACCCTCTATCGCACAGCTAAGGCCATTGCGTTCAAGACTAACACCAAATGCATCCAGCATTCTTTCAGTATGATCACGGCTTACCGCAGGTTCAGTTAGACGGGTGATACCCTCAGCGTAGAGACCGGCAAGTAATAAACAGGATTTCAGTTGAGCACTGGCCACGGGTAGCGTGTACTCAATCGACTTTAATGCAGGACTTTTTTGAATGTGGATGGGTAAGGTACCCGATGGACTACTGGAAATATTGGCCTGCATGCTTTGCAATGGTTCAACAATTCGCCCCATTGGCCGCGTCATCAGTGAAGCATCGCCGATTATTTCGCATTCAACACCAGCTCCTGACAAAATACCGCAGAACAATCGGGTTGAGGTTCCCGAATTGCCCAAATCAATTTGCACATCGGGAGAAACAAGCCCATGCATGCCGACCCCGTGCACAGTCAGTTCTGTCGAGCTATGATGTTCGATACGCACACCCATCTGTTGCAAGGCTCTTGCCGTGGCCAGGGTATCTTCACCTGCCAGGAATCCCTGAATATGACTGACCCCATTTGCAATGGCTGACAGCATTAAGGCACGATGTGAAATCGACTTGTCACCTGGCACCAGAATCTCGCCAGAAAGTTTACCGCCGGGGCTGATGATGTAATCAATTGGTGTCTGCATGATGCCTATTCTGTGGCGTCAATGATGGCTTGCCGCTTATCCATAAATGCATCGCGCTCAGCCTTGGCACGTTTGAAGATCTCCATTAAGGCATCACTTTCATCAGTATCAATGGCTGCACGAATACGATTAATGTAGGCATCAAAACTATCTAACACGGATAACAGACTTTCACGGTTAGCAAAACAGATGTCATGCCACATTTCCGGATTACTGGAAGCAATACGCGTGAAATCGGCAAAGCCACCTGCAGCATTATTAAAAATCTCTTCACTCTCATCCATGTTTGCCAGGCAATCTACCAGGGCATAAGCCAGCATATGTGGTAAATGGCTGGTCGCTGCAAGGACACGATCGTGTTGCTCTACCCCCATTAAAACTACATCCGCACCACAGGCCTCCCACATTTGACGGATTGTGTTAGTGGCCAGATCGGTGGTTGTTTGATCGGGGGTTAAAATGACACGGTGACGATCAAACAACTCTGCAAATGAGGCTTCCACCCCGCTTTTTTCAGTTCCCGCGATGGGATGGCCGGGTACAAAACAACTAATGTCATCGAGGACTTTTTTTGCCGATCTGACAACACTGCCTTTGGCACTGCCAGCATCGGTAATGATTACCCCTGGTTTGAGATACGGTTTCATTTCGGTCAGTAGTGGCTCAACTGTGCCAAGAGGCGTGGCCAGCATAATGATGTCTGCATCAGAAACAACATCAGCAAGATCAGTTGAAGCGCGATCCAGTACGCCAAGTTTTATACCCTTTTCCAGAGCTTCCTGGCGGCGCCCGTAGCCACTGACAATATTGACCGATTGACTACGCTTCAATGCCCTGGCGAGTGACCCACCTATTAAACCCACACCAAGTATCGCCAAGTGATTTATATGAAAACGGGAATTATTATTCATGAGATACGTTCTGATTAATCTGGCTAGCTGGCAAGCACTTCCAACATCGCCTGAATGCATTGCCTGTTTTCCTGTTCAGTACCAATTGAAATTCGCAGATGTTCAGGCATACCGTAATTTGCTACCGGTCGGGTGATCACACCCTTTTTTAATAATGCCTGATAAACTTCCTGGCCATTTTGTTGCAAGTTGACACTGATGAAATTAGCCCTGGATGGAATAGCATGTAAACCCATACTGTCAAAGGCCTCGGAAAATTGTTGTAGGCCAGAATCATTCAACTCAACACTTTTTGTTATGAATGTTTCATCATCAAGCGCTGTCTCAGCCCCAAGCATAGCTAATGCGTTTACATTAAAAGGCTGCCTGACACGATTCATTAAGTCGGCAAGTTGTGGATGGCTGATGGCATAACCAACACGTAAGCTGGCTAGACCATAAGCTTTTGAAAAAGTACGGCATACCAGCAAGTTTTGATAGCGGCTTAATAAACTGTCTGTATCCGGCATATCCGCTTCATCGGCATATTCATGGTAGGCCTGGTCAAGTACGACAACGCAGTTTTCGGGGATAGATTGCATGAAAGATTCAAAGGCATCATGAGTAAACCAGGTGCCTGTCGGATTATTCGGATTAGCAAGAAAAATAATGCGCGTATTGTGGTTAACCGACGCAGCCATTGTCGACAGATCATTACCCCAGTCAGAAGCAGGAATAATACTGGCTCTGGCACCAACCGCCTGGGTGACAATCGGATAAACGGCAAAAGCATGTTCAGAAAACATGACCTCATGCTCTGGCGTGATTAAAGCACGTGTTATCAGCTCCAGAATATCGTTCGAGCCATTGCCGATTGTAATCTGTTCAATTCGTAGCCCCATGCTTTTCTGCCAACTTTTGTTTCAAACTAAAGGCATTGCCATCGGGATAACGCGAATAATCATCAAATCCGCTGATTGCCTTGATAACGTTATCACTACAACCCAGAGGATTTTCATTGGATGCCAGCTTGATAATATTTTGAATACCCAGTTCACGTTCCAGTTCACTAACAGGCTTTCCTGGATGATAAGGCTGCAGACCGGCAACCCCACGCGTTGCCAGTTCAATTAAATCACAACTCATTTTGCAAACTCATGATACTTGGAAGCTCACAACACAGCACGAGGATAGGAACCCAGCACCTTAACAACTGAAGCAAGGTCGTTTAATTGCTTGAGTGTGTTGGCTACAGCAGCATCTTCGACATGCCCTTCAAAATCAGCAAAAAAGACATAATCCCACATACCTTTGCGTGAAGGTCGTGATTCAATGCGGGTAAGACTGACGTCATTGGTAGCGAAGCAACTCAACATGTCATGTAACGCGCCCGGTTTGTTAGCTGTTGAGAATAGAATTGAAGTTTTATCCCTGCCACTGGCCGGTGTATTTCGTTTGCCAAGGACAAGAAACCGGGTTGTGTTGTCCGGTTCATCTTCAATATTTCGATAAAGAATATTAAGTTCGTATAACTCCGCTGCGGTTTCTCCGGCAATCGCCACCGAGTTGATGTCTGTTTTTGCCATTTTAGCGCCAGTGGCATTACTACTGACATCAATACGCTCAGCATCAGGTAAATGCTCATCCAGCCAGGACCGACATTGAGCAAGTGCCTGTTGATGAGCAAAGACTCGCTCTACCGACTGCAAATCTTTTGCTGAACCCAGCAAGTGATGGTGTATGCGCAGCTCCACCTCACCACAAATCCTGAGATTAGAATTAATCAGTAAATCCAGGGTGTGATTCACCACACCCTCAATTGAGTTTTCGATGGGTACAACTCCATAGTGGCAATCGCCGGCTTCGACTTCGCGAAAAACCTGGGCAATACTCGCGAGGGCTTCAGTCCGAATGGAATGACCAAAATGTTTTAACGCGGCCGCTTGTGTAAAGGTTCCTTCTGGCCCGAGATAGGCAACTTGTAACGGTAATTCCAGCGCCAGGCAGGCAGACATAACTTCACGAAACAGGCGAGCGACTTCTTCGCCGGATAATGGTCCCTGATTGGATTCTATAATGCGTTGTAAAACTCTGGCTTCTCGTTCAGGCCGATAAAAACTGGTGTTTTCATCCTCGGCACGTTTAACTTCCGCCACCTGGGCAGCCAGATCTGCGCGGCGATTTAACAGTTCGAGAATTTCGTCATCTGTTGCATCAATTGCCTTGCGTAAAGCTTCCAGTCTGGCTTCGTCAGTCATGATTTTCTTTTACGTGATTAATTGTCAGGTAATTCTTCTTCTGATTCCTCGATGATTCTTTCCAGACTGGAAAGTGCTTCACCCTCTGATACTGAGACCAGACGCACGCCCTGGGTGTTACGACCCATACTGGAAACATCTCCGACTGGTGTTCTCATCAATGTGCCTTGATTACTGATAAGCATAATTTCATCAGCCTCATCAACTGCAACAGCACCAATGACCTTGCCATTACGATCAGTTGTCTGGATTGAAATAACACCAACGCCACCTCTTCCCTTACGCGCATAATCTGTAATGGGTGTTCGTTTACCATAACCATGCTCTGTGGCAGTCAGAACAGTGTGTTCATCGGATTCAACCACCAGTAGTGAAATCACACTCTGGTCTTCGCCAAGTTTAATACCTCTGACACCGCGTGCGGTTCTGCCCATCGGTCTGACATCAGTTTCATTGAAGCGAACCGCCTTGCCTGCATCACTGAATAGCATAATGTCATGTTCGCCGTCAGTCAGTTCAACGCCAATCAGGCGATTGCCTTCAACCAGTTCAATGGCTCGGATTCCGCTGGGACGTGGTCTTGAAAAATCTGTCAGACTACATTTCTTGACTGTACCATCGGCAGTTGCCATAAATACAAACTTGTCTTCTGTGAATTCACGGATCGGCATAATGGCATTGATTTGTTCACCTTCTTCCAATGGCAGCAGGTTGATAATCGGTTTGCCGCGCGCTGAACGACTTGCTCTCGGTAGCTGATACACTTTCATCCAGTACAATTTACCAACACTGGAAAAACATAATATTGTGTCATGTGTACTGGCAATAAAGAGCTTATCGATAAAGTCTTCTTCCTTGACATTGGTAGCCGACTTACCTTTACCACCACGGCGCTGAGAGCGATAGGTATCGACTGGCTGACATTTGGCATAACCTGCATGCGACAAGGTCACCACCACATCCTCTTCAGTGATTAAATCCTCAATACTGAGATCTTCCTGTGTTTCAACCAGTTCAGTCCGACGATCGTCGGCATATTGATCGCGAATTTCGTTAAGCTCATCCTTGATGACTTCCAGCAAGCGTTCCGGCCGCGCCAGGATATCCAGTAAGTCCTTAATGGTATCGAGGATCTCGCTATACTCGGTGATAATTTTGTCCTGCTCAAGACCGGTCAGACGCTGTAGTTTCAAGTCCAGAATGGCCTGAGCCTGAGTATCAGATAAACGATAGCCTTGTTCACTGAGTCCGAACTCAGGTGCAAGGTCATCTGGCCTTGATGCATCGGCGCCAGCCCGATTCAACATTTCTGTGACGACGCCGGATTGCCAGAGAGGTTCCAGTAATTTAACTCTCGCTTCTGCCGGTGTTGGCGAGGACTTGATTAGTTCAATCACCGGGTCAATATTCGCTAATGCAACTGCCAGTCCTTCCAAAACATGGGCTCTGGCCCTGGCTTTTTTCAGATTATAAAGCGTACGCCGGGTCACAATCTCGCGACGATGCCTGATAAAGGCTTCCAGCAATTGCTTCAGATTCAGGAGACGTGGCTGGTCATCTACCAGCGCTACCATGTTGATACCAAACACGGTTTGCATCTGGGTTTGTTTATAGAGGTTATTTAGCAAGACCTCGGCGACTTCGCCCTTGCGCAGTTCAATGACAATGCGCATACCATCTTTATCGGACTCATCGCGTAAACCATCCTGGCGAATGCCGGTAATTTTTTTATCCTTGGTTAACTCCGCAATTTTTTCCAGCAATCTGGCTTTATTCACCTGATATGGTAACTCGGTGACAATAATAGTTGAGTGATCACCCTTCTCTTCAATGGTCGCTCTGGCACGAACATATATACGACCACGACCTGTCAAATAAGCTTCATGAATACCACTGGTGCCGTTGATGATGCCCGCGGTTGGAAAATCAGGACCAGGAACGATTTGAATCAGATCAGCAATACCCAGATCAGGATTATCAATCAAGGCAATGCAGGCAGTGATAATTTCACCCAGATTATGCGAGGGAATATTGGTTGCCATACCAACGGCAATTCCACTGGATCCATTAACAAGCAGGTTTGGCACCCTGGAGGGTAAAACGGAAGGCTCCTGCTCGGTGCCATCATAGTTCGGTATAAAATCTACCGTGTCGCGATCAATATCTTCCAGCAACTCATGCGCAATTTTTGCCATGCGGATTTCGGTGTAGCGCATGGCTGCTGGTGCATCGCCATCGACAGAACCGAAGTTACCCTGTCCATCCACCAGTGTGTAACGCAGCGAGAAATTCTGCGCCATGCGCACAATCGTATCGTATATCGCGGAATCACCGTGAGGATGGTATTTACCCATAACGTCACCGACAACACGAGCCGATTTTTTGTAGGGTTTATTGTAATCATTTCCGACCTCATGCATTGCATAAAGTACACGGCGGTGGACTGGTTTCAGACCATCACGAACATCCGGTAAAGCGCGTCCGACGATTACGCTCATGGCGTAATCCATGTAGGACTGCTTCATTTCATCTTCGATATTGACCGGGGAAATTGAGCGAGCGAAATCGTTTTCAGCCATGGATTGGGCGTTTCTGGTTATAACTGTTTATTAGCAAAAAGAAGACAACATAAAGCGCAGAATTCTAACATAAAACCGGTCTGTTTTTTAAATAAAAATTCAGTTTAAAACTGCATTGAAAACGCATACTTATGTAATGATTGCAAGCTTTAATTGGGGGCTTGAAAAAGCTTGCTGATTTTCCTCCTGTCCGGGCTTTCTATCACTCCTTTTTCAGTGACAATGGCATCAATTAATGATGCCTTGGTAATATCAAATGCGGGATTTAAAGCAGCCGCACCGTCTGCCGCAACCTGCTCTCCTGAAAACTGCCGCACTTCCTGTTCAGATCGCATTTCAATAGGAATATCAGCTCCGCATTTGGAGGCCATATCAAATGTCGATAACGGTGCAGCAACCATGAAACGCACGCCATAATAACGTGCGCAAATTGCCAATTGACTGGTACCAATTTTGTTGGCTACATCGCCGTTGGCTGCAATTCTATCCGCGCCAACGACCACCCAGTTAACGTATCCCTCGGCAAATAACCAGGCTGCTGCAGTATCACTGATCAAGGTCACTGGAATTGTATCCTGCAGTAATTCCCACGCCGTCAAGCGCGCTCCTTGTAACCAGGGTCTGGTTTCACCTGCATAAATGGAATTCAGTTTCCCGTCAGACCAGGCAGAACGCAAAACACCCAGCGCTGTTCCGTAACCACCGGTTGCCAAAGCCCCGGCATTACAATGGGTCAATACAGAGTTCCCGTGTTCTATGAGAGCTGCACCAAAATCACCAATGCGGTGATTATTATCGATATCTTCCTGATGAATCTTCCTTGCTTCCCTCAATAGTGCCTCAACCGGAGACCCATGACCTTGAGGAAACTTTTCTATCATTTGCTCAATCGCCCATGCCAGATTAACTGCTGTTGGTCGGGCGTGCTTAAGCTTTTCCAGGTGTGGTTGAATGGCCTGACGCCAATCTTCATTTGCATGCTCAAATGCCTCACGAGCCGCAATGACGACCCCATAAGCAGCTGTTATTCCTATGGCAGGCGCGCCTCTGACAACCATATCTGATATGGCATTAGCAACTTCTTCAGTGCTTTCTAGTTGGAGGTAATCAATGACCTCTGGCAAGCGGCGTTGATCAAGCAATAGCAGATGATCATCTTGCCACTTGACTGCAAAGACCCGACTGTCAAAACCTAATGTGTGCTTATTGTTCATATCCAGATATTCAATGCGAAAAGAATGTGCGTACAATACGGCAACCGATACAAAAACCAAAACTATCCATGAAAGAAATTGACTTGCTTATCAATGCTCGCTGGATCATTCCCGTTACCGGTGACAAGACTATTCTTGAGAATCATGCTGTCGTCGTTGATGCTGACCGCATCATTGCCATTCAACCCAAGCAAAAGGCGCAATCAGAATACACGGCCAGGGAGGTTCTTGAACTTGATGGCCATGCGCTGATCCCCGGTTTGATCAATAGTCATACTCATGCGGCCATGACCCTGTTTAGAGGACTTGCTGATGATAAGCCACTGATGAACTGGTTAAATGATCATATCTGGCCAGCTGAAGCAAAATGGGTCAGTGAAGAATTCGTTCGTCATGGTACTCGTCATGCCATTGCTGAAATGATTCGAAGCGGCACAACCTGTTTTAATGATATGTATTTCTTTCCGGATCAGGTAGCAGAGGTTGCTCTGGAAACCGGCATTCGTGCCTGCGTTGGTCTGATAATGATTGATTTTCCAACCGCCTGGGCTGACAAACCGCAAACCTATATCGAAAAAGGCCTGGCTGTGCGTGACAAGTATAAACACAGTGCCGGTATTCGGACTGTCTTCGCTCCACATGCGCCTTACACGGTTTCCGATGAGCCCTTGACTCATATAAACACGCTCGCTGAAGAACTTGATATTCCGATACATATGCATCTGCATGAAACACAGGATGAGATCGACGCAAGTATTGAACAATACAAACTCAGGCCAATTCAGCGTCTTGAAAAACTGGGTCTGCTCAGTGAACGTCTCATGGCAGTGCATATGACACAACTAACGGATGCGGATATTGAATTGGCCAAAAGGTACTGTATTCATGTTTTGCATTGCCCCGAGTCTAACCTGAAACTGGCAAGTGGATTTTGTCGAGTCCATGATTTACAAAAAGCCAATATCAATATCGCACTGGGAACTGATGGTGCAGCCAGCAATAACGACCTAGATATGCTTGGTGAAATGAAAACAGCCGCATTGTTGGCCAAAGGTGTCGCATCCGACAGCACCGCTGTTGCTGCGCATGAAGCATTAGCAATGGCAACCATTAATGCTGCAAAGGCATTGGGTATGGAAACAGAGACAGGCTCTCTTGAAGTCGGCAAAATGGCTGACATGGTGGCAATCAACCTAGATACGATAGAGAGTCAGCCACTTTATGACCCTGTATCACAGATCGTCTATGCCTGCGGACGGGAACAGGTCAGTGATGTCTGGGTGGCTGGTAAGCAATTATTGAAACAAGGTGAACTTACGACGATTAATCAGGATGCCTGCATCAAGGAGAGCAAGCACTGGCGTGACAAGATTAAGTCCGGGTAAAACGTGTAAGCTAAAGAGCTACACCTATGGTGAGTTCACCTTTATAACCCTGTCTGAACTGTTCCAGTTTTATCAACATGGCAGATT
>CBDDLF010000003.1:0-526882 GCA_965230585.1 Crocinitomicaceae bacterium | reverse complement strand
GTGTTACGCACCTGGTCCATCCAGCCGTCCTGACGCACGAGTCTACGTCGCAGTTCGAATTGATCTCGTTCAATTTTTTGTTGTAACTGTTCGATGTCGCGTGAAAAATCCTTACGACACTCACCATCCGAACCCGTGATGGCTTTGATTCGGTCCGCAAGTCGGCCACCGTGTTTTTGAAACAGGTCGTCGTCGGCAGAGATAAAGAACTGCACAGACCCGGGATCGCCTTGTCGAGCGGAACGACCGGCCAATTGCCGGTCAACCCGTCGCGATGTATGACGTTGTGTCGCAATGACATGCAATCCGCCAAGAGCCTTGGCTCGAGGTTTTATTTTGATGTCGGTTCCCCGCCCTGCCATATTCGTTGCGATTGTGATGGCACCGACGAGCCCGGCTTTGGAAACAATTTCGGCTTCCTCCAGATCCTGCACTCCGTTCAGAACGGTCGCTGAGATGCCCGCAGATTTCAACGCATTGTCGACCATCAGACTCTCTTTGATGGTACGAGTCCCAATCAAGACAGGTTGGCCGGTAGAAAGTCTTTGTTGAACATCGTTTGTGATTGCTCTTAGTTTGGATTCCCACGAATCAAAATATCGTTCGGTCAGTTCGATACGTTTGTTGGGAATGTTCTGGGCAATGGGAACCACTGGTGATTGATAAAAGTAGTCAAGCTCAGGCTCGCTGCCCGACGCCGTCCCGGTCATTCCACAAATCGTGTGATAGAGCTGAAAGAAACGTTGGCGAGTCACTCTCGCCAGAGTTCGGTTGGGAGGGTTGATCGTCAGTTCTTCCGAAGCCTCAACCGCCTGGTGTAACCCGCCACGCAACGTCCGGTCTTCGAAGATTCGACCGGTGTTTTGATCAACCAGCTTTATCTGATCGTCCTCCACAACGTAGTGTTCGTCCCTGATCAACAGGTATTTGGCAAACAAGGCATTGCGGACGTAAACTGGCCACGGTTGAAACAGGTCCATCTTGCCAAACGAGTCCAGTTCCTCGTGGATGATATCCATGCCGTCTGACAGTAATTCAATTTTTCGATCGACGGAGTCGACTTCGAAGTGAACTCCTTCGATCAAAACGTCTGCAACATCTTTGGCATTCTGATAGCCGATTAGAATTTCGGGATCAACCTCCGATTCCGAACCACCGCTAAGCAACAACGGGGTTGTCGACTCGTCAATCAACACGCTATCGGCCTCATCTACGATAATGCTTTGGTGAATTGACTGCGACAACTCGTTCGCCAGATCGCGGCCGTTAATCGACCGCAAGACGTCACGTCCGAGCGTAATTGAATACTCGTCTTTGAGCTTGATCTGGTCGCGCAAATAGTCGAATCCAAACAGATAGCCGGGTCCGTAAGTGATGTGGCACCGATACGCCGCGAAGGTTGCCTCGTCGCTGTTATCCAGTTTGATGACTGCCGATGACGTCCTTAATAGTTGGAAAATCGGCTCCACAGATTCGTGGTCGCGTTCGGCGAGGTAGTCGTTCGTGGTGGCGACATGAACGGATCGATCGAAGACGGACCGAATCAACGCAGTAATTCCACACACCACGGTCTTCCCTTCACCCGTTTGCATTTCAATGATCGCCCCGCTTGAGGCAGCCAAAGCGCCACGAATTTGAACGTCGTGCATCTGGAAACCGAGCGTTCGGTGAACGGCTTCAGCACCAATTGCGGCAGCGCAAATGAAGTCTTCGACAATCTGCTTTTGGTCGTTTCGGGTGGATTCGGCCCGCAACGAGGTCAGGTGTTCGACCAATTGGTCGCTTGACCAGTCAGACAAGTGTTGCTGGAGGTTTCGAACGGCCACAACATAGTTGTCCAGGGCAGCTTCTCGTTTTCGAATTGAAAGAGTCGGCGCGAACAGGCGTGCCGGCTGGTCAGTGTCAGAGCCAGAGGTACGGAAGATATTGCTGGAACGGGTTGCGAATTTAAGCACGAATTCTGTGTTGGCTGATACAAAAGACTGCAGTCAGTCGGAAGAACCGGGAAGTCGCTCAGGGCGAATCGAGGTTTGTTGAAATATAGGTTGCGACAACGATCCCGGGTTGATTGGGCTCCCCAGTACACGGAAACCCGCTTTGCCACAGAAACCGGGCCGATTCGATCGGACCGTGTGCTGATTATCCGGAACATGGCAGCGGTACGCATTTTCTCGAATATGCAAATCGCGTAGAATCAAGAGCTGCAAAGATTCGACGGATCGCGTTGTGATTATGCTCAACCGATGCCTGATCCGTGGTTTGTTGTTCTGAATCATTCAATCAAGTCGGCGGTTGTTGCCAATTCAACGGGAGACGTTTCATGCGCTGGATCAGTTACCTTTTCCTCGGAATTGTATTTGGATTGTTGGCAATACAGCCGACATTGATTCAGGCGCAGGAAGACGGCGAAGCGCTATTGGACAAAGCGGTCGATCTGAAGCTGGAGGCAAAAACTCCGCGAGACATGGACAAGATCGCAGACCTCTGCGAAGAAGCGATTGAAAAGGGACTCGAGAACGACGAGACCGCAAAAAAGCTTTGGGCCAGCGTCAATATTGAACACGCCAGGTTGTTAGCCAGAAAGGTCTTTACGCCAACGCCTGATACGCGATGGAAGTTCCTGCGCCAGCAAGCACTCGAGCGTTTGGAGAAGGCGGTTGAGTTGACTCCCGACAATACAGATGCCTGGTTGATGATCGCTCAGTTCAACTTGCTGGACGGGGGTGATGAAGAAGCAGCGAAAAACGCTGTTGCCAAAGCACTGGAAGGCAGCATCGACGACCCCTCACAACAGGCCAAGTCGTTGATCATGCGTGCCCAAACCACGGACGATGAAGAACAACGTGTTGCCGATATCAACAAGGCTCTGGAACTGGAACCGGACAACCCTTTAGCGCTCCGCTTTCGTGGCCGGATGTACGTAAAAGATGAAAAGTACGATGAAGCCATCGACGACTTCGCCGCGTTAGCCAAGGCGCAAAAAAACAATCCGATGGATTTGGTCTTGCTGGCAAAGGCACTTCGCGCAGAAGAGAAAAACGAGCCGGCACTGAAAGCCATCTCTCGCGCGATCGAGATTAACGAAGACTTGCCTATGGCCTATAGCTTGCGAGCGTCACTTTATCTGGCCGACAACAAGGATGAAGAGGCCTTGAAAGATGTCAGTCGGGCGATCGAGTTGAATCCGAGGGATGTCGATGCATTCCGATCCCGTGCACGCGTATACCTGCAAAGGGAAAACTACGACGACGCGTTAAAGGATGTCGATAAAATTCTGACGTTTCAGCAAGGCGATGTGGATGCCATCTATTTGCGAAGCCTGATCTATGCCGGTTTGGAAGACTACGAAGCGGCGATCGAGGACATCCAGCTGCTGGTTCAGCAGTTTCCAGGGGAGCCAATCTTTCTTAACGCCTTGGCCAGCTTTTACAGCAGCAGTGATCAGGTAGACAAGGCTCTGGAATTGTTCGACGAGACGCTGAAAGAGGATCCCGAAGACAGCCGGGCACTGGCCGGTCGAGCCGATGCCAAGTTGAACGCAGGAATGCACGCCGAAGCTGTTGTCGATTATGAAGCTGCGTTGAAGCTGGACGAAGAAGATGATCACGCATTGAATAACCTTGCGTGGCTGTTAGCGACATCGACGTTTGATGAGGTTCGTGACGGTAAACGTGCCATCGAATTGGCAACCAAAGCGGCCGAAGTTACCAATTACGAAGAAGCTCACATTCTCAGTACGCTCGCAGCCGCCTACGCCGAATCCGGCAACTTTGAAGAGGCAGTGAAATGGTCCGAAAAATCGATTGAGATTTCCTCCAGTGATAAACAAAAAGCGGATCTGAAGAAGGAACTGGAGACATTCAAAGCCGGCAAGCCGGTTCGGGAAAACGAAGCTGAGGAACGCAAAAAGAAGAAGGCTGAGAAAGAATCCGGGTCGAATGACAAAGACGATTCGGACCCGGATGTCGAAGAATCGGATGCCAACGACGGCGACAAAGACTCGGACGACGGCTAGTCATGAGTCAAAGTCTCGATCGAAAAGCCAGCTTCGACCTGATGTGCGAGTATACGAAGAGTGATAGCTTGCGCCGTCACATGCTTGCTGTGGAGACGGCGATGGCCGCTTACGCCAACAAATTGGGCGAAGATGAGAACAAGTGGGCAGTGGTCGGTCTCTTGCACGATTTCGATTACGAACGTTGGCCGGAGGTTCCCGACCATCCGCTTCAGGGCTCGAAAATTCTTGCTGAGCATGGGTACCCGGAGGATGTGATCCGGGCGATCCAGTCGCATGTCGACCAGATAGATGTTGCCCGGGAATCAACGATGGAAAAAGCGTTGTATGCCTGCGACGAACTGTGCGGGTTTATCACTGCGGTCGCCTACGTCCGACCGGAGGGGATTCGCGGCATGAAAGCCAAAAGCGTTCGCAAGAAGATGAAGCAAAAAAGTTTCGCCGCCGCGGTCAATCGCGACGACATCGTCAATGGAGCCGAAGATTTCGATGTTGAGTTGAACGAACACATCCAATTTGTGATTGATGCTCTTCAGAATAACGCTGACGCACTAAAGTTGGGGCCTCAATCAATCTGACGTTTTGAGACATCGAAAAATCGAAAATCAAACCCACCCACATGAAAATACAGGGACACTTATGGTAAATGCTCTGGAACAAACCGTAGCTGAAACGGAACTGACGAAACTTTCTGGCTGGAAGTTAACACAGGATGGCAAACGGATTCGCAAGGACTGGCAGGTTAAGAATTTCCTGGCCGGTTTGGATTTTTTCAGACGAGTTGGGACGCTCGCCGAAGAAATGCAGCATCATCCCGACCTGCATATCGAAAATTACAAGGACGTCTGGATCGAAATCTGGACCCATACCGTCGATGGCCTGACCGATAACGATTTCGCGTTAGCCAGGAAGATCGACGAGCTGGAAGTCTGAGGCTTTGTCGCCGAATTTTTTTTGAGCATCATCTCGTCAAATAGTTCGGGAGTGGAAGGTCACTTGAATGTTCGTCGGCGATCGGTTTCCTGACGATGGTTTCATAAGGCAAGACGCCACTCCAGACTGGCAACGACAAATCGTCGTTGTCATCGTGAGGTGGACCGGTACGAATTTTGGCCGAGGCAGACTCGATGTTCATACTGACAACAGCGGTTGCCTTCATTTCCTTGTTGTTTGGTTGTCGCGCGTCGTTCCATCGGTCGGTCAAGATCTTGTCAGAGATTGCTCGCAACGCATCCAGTTTTGCTTCTTCACCTTCAATCAACGAACCCGTTCCGAAGACCAGTGCACTGCGATAGTTCATTGAATGATGAAACAGGGATACTGTAGGCAATGCAAATACTTCTACCTGATCCTGTGCTGAACTTGTACATCCATTTCCATTTGTGAATGTGTAAGTAATTGTATGAAGTCCTACTCCAGCCGCTGCGGGATCAAATGAGTAAGTCATTCCGTTTCCATCATCTGTAACACCTGTTCCAGAGTAAACACCTCCTGTTGGTGTTCCTGATCCAAGTCCTGTTTGAACTCCGGCATCAACACAAAGATCAGCAATCGCAGTAAATGAAACTGAAGGCAGAGCAAATACTTCTACCTGATCAGTAGCTGCTGCCGTACATCCATTTCCATTTGTGAATGTGTAAGTAATTGTATGAAGTCCTACTCCAGCCGCTGCGGGATCAAATGAGTAAGTCATTCCGTTTCCATCATCTGTCACACCTGTTCCAGAGTAAACACCTCCTGTTGGTGTTCCTGAACCAAGTCCTGTTTGAACGCCTGCATCAACACAAAGATCAGCAAGGGCTGTAAATGTTACCGTTGGCAATGCAAATACTTCGACCTGATCGTTCGCTGGTGAAGAACATCCTCCTGCTGGTGTGTATGTGATTGTGTGGATTCCAACTCCTGCTGCTGCGGGATCGAATGAGTATGTCATTCGGTTTCCATCATCTGTTACCCCAGTTCCAGAGTAAACACCTCCTGTTGGTGTTCCTGATCCAAGTCCTGTTTGAACTCCTGCATTAACACAAAGATCTGCAAGCGCAGTAAATGTAGCAGGTGCCGGCGACTGAATAGTCACAGCGACATTTGATGAATTTGGACAAGTTCCTGTTGTTGTATAAGTAACTGTGTAAGTTCCAGCCGTAGATGCAGAAACATCAATTGCTCCGGAAGAAGTATTCAAACTCAATCCTGCCGTTGATGAGAACGTTCCACCACCCAATCCAGTAACAGTTGGTGTTGGATCGGCATCTGTTTGACAATACGTTGCCGCACTGTATGAGAATGAGGCGTCGTCTAATCCATTAATTGTCACGTTAACGTTGGAATTGTTTGGACAAGTTCCTGTTGTTGTATAAGTAACTGTGTACGTTCCTGGCGTTGATGCTGAAACATCAATTGCTCCTGTTCCACCGTTAATACTTAGTCCAGCAGTTGAAGAGAATGTTCCACCTGGAAGTCCCGTAACTGTAGGGGTTGGATCTGATGCATCCACACAGTAAGAAGCTGCGCTATAAGAGAATGAAGCATCATCCAATCCGTTGATTGTTACGTTTACGTTGGAATTGTTTGGACAAGCTCCAGCCGTTGTATATGTTACTGTGTACGTTCCAGGTGTTGATACTGAAACGTCGATAGCTCCTGTTCCACCATTAATACTTAGTCCTGCAGTTGATGTGAATGTACCTCCTGCAAGTCCTGTAATTGTCGGTGTTGGATCTGCATCCGCTACACAGTATGCAGCGGCGCCATATGAGAATGAAGCGTCATCCAATCCATTAATTGTCACGTTCACATTTGAACTGTTCGGACAAGTACCTGTTGTTGTATATGTAACTGTGTACGTACCCGGCGTTGACGCAGAAACATCAATTGCCCCTGTTCCACCGTTAATACTTAGTCCAGCAGTTGAAGAGAATGTTCCTCCTCCAAGTCCTGTAATTGTTGGTGTTGGATCTGCATCCGACACACAGTATGCAGCTGCGCTATAAGAGAATGAAGCATCGTCCAATCCGTTAATAGTCACGTTCACGTTGGAGCTGTTTGGACATGCTCCTGAAGTTGTATATGTTACTGTGTACGTTCCAGGTGTTGATACCGAAACATCGATAATCCCTGTTGTACTACTTATACTCAACCCTGCAGTTGATGAAAAAGTTCCTCCCCCAACTCCAGTAATAGTCGGCGCTGGGTCAGCATCAGACACACAGTAAGAGGCAGAGGTATAAGCGAATGATGCATCATCCAAAGCTTGAGGTGTAATAGTAATCTGTCCACAAGCTCCTGGAGTAACACATCCACCTTCACCACGAACGTAATAAGTGGTAGGCACTGTAATTGTTCCTGGGATTGCAAATGTTCCTGTTGTTGTAGAACCAATGTTCGTTCCACCACAAGATCCTGTATATACCTGCCATGCAGTTGCATCGTTCAGTGTTCCTGAAATATTCAATGAAGCAGTTCCGCCAACACATACCGTAGCTGGTGATTGTGTTAATGTTGGAACTGTAGGGTCTGTACAAGCAGGAGCACATGTTACCGACGGTGAATATGATCCTGGGGTAATATTATACGCTGTAGCGTTATCGTTCACCCAATTAGTTCGGTCGTTGATTAATGCTCGAAGTGCTGTAGATGTACCCGTCAATGTACCATTGTAACGTGCATTATCTGACTCCGTACCAATACTTGGAAACAGTGATACACAGTTAACACCGTTTGTTAACCCTACAGGAACGTTCGACCTTGCAGTTCCCATAGGACTCACTGCATTATTGTTCCAACCCGTTGTCGCGTCTAAGGAAAGTGGGGTACCATTACCATCATCCCCGTGCACTCCAGCAATAAATGTTGGGGTAGTTCCTGGTTCTGGAGTTGCCGCTTGATACGCTAAAACCTGATCTCCAGCAGATAGCGACCATCCTGTACCTGAAGATAGCACTGCTGCTCCTCCACCTGTCACGGTAAAGGTATTTGCGGCCGTTTCGTTGATATGAACGACTGTTCCACAAGAGATCCCCCCTCCCGGAGCGGTATATGTCATGTGACCTTCCGATGTACCGACCCAGTTTCCGGTCGAACCATCCCACCCTTCTTCGGTAAAGTAAATCACTTCTCCAGCTGGAATATCTGAAAGTGCGATCCAGGAAAAATCATCTGACCCATCGGTATTGTAACCAATGAACGCAATGTCTCCCGCACTCAATTGTGCATTTGCCCCAAAAGCTATCGTCAATATGCTGACAAAAGCAAGGCTTAAATTCGTTAATGATTTCATAAGTAAATTAGTTGTGAGTAGTGTACTTTATTAACTCTTATTGACCTCTCTACGGTCAAAACCTTGGCAAAGCTACACAAATTCTGGATGTATTAGTAATGAAAGCCAAATGTTAACAATTACACAATACTTTCTCAGTACATAGTATGGAAAATAAAACGAAAAAACCTGACATTAAGATTAATGCCAGGGTTTCTAATACGCTTATTCAGCTATTAACTTCTTGATGGATAAACACCCATTAAGGCAATACAAACATTCACTCCGAGGTAAGGGTCTCTGATATTGAAACCTTGGTTTCCTCCCGCTAAGTTTGTTGATCCGTTGATTTGAACTCCTCCAAGGTGATCTCCTGTTGTAGGATTCTCACGATAGATATCTGGCATTGTACCAGCTGTTCCTAGTGCGTTAGCACCGCTGTCAGTCTCTGCGATTGGTTCAGCGTTATCCGTAGTATAAACCGTCACTCTTGCTGTCCCGTCTTGAAGGGCGTGACTGTGTGATGGCATGTTCAAGGTTGTTAATGTAACATTCTCTCTACCGCCTCTCTCACCCCAGGTAACAGTACCAAGACCTGGTCCGGTACCGATGTGAGCGATGCTGCGTCCTCTCAAATCAGGAAGTCCAAACGTTGTACGTCCGTCACCTCCGAAAGTTGTTCCTAGCAACGAGAAAAGTGCTGAATTCGCAGAAATAGAAAGTAACTGTCCGTTACATTGACTCCATCCTCTTGGAGCGAAGTTAAACCCTAATGGCTGGATTTGTCCTAAAAATGGTTCCATAATGAATAGTGTTTTTGTGTTCTAAACACAGATGAATATTAAAATGAGTAAGAAGAGCCTGTGCACTACACAGGCTCTAGATATTCTTTTTTCTTAGCTACGTGAAGGGAAAATACCTTGCAACGCGATACAAACATTGATTCCCAAGAATGGATTACGAGAATCAAATGGCTGAGATCCTCCTGTCAAGTTTGTAGTTCCACTGATTTGAACTCCTCCAAGGTGATCTCCAGCTGTTGGATTCTCACGGTAAATGTCTGGCATTGTACCTGCTGTTCCCAGTGCGTTAGCACCGTTATCAGTTTCTGCGATTGGTTCTGCGTTATCCGTTGTATAAACGTTAACGTTAGCAACACCATTAATCAATGCGTGACTGTGAGAAGGAAGGTTCAATTGGCTCAACGTAATATACTCACGACCTCCACGCTCTCCCCAAGAGATTGTAGAAAGACCTGGTCCATGTCCAATGTGAACGATACTACGTCCTCGTAAATCTGGCAAAGCAAAAGTTGTACGTCCGTCACCTCCAAATGTTGTTCCCAATAATGAGAATAGTGCTGTGTTAGAAGCAATTGGTAACAATTGTCCGTCACACTTCGCCCAAGCGCGTGGTGCGAAGTTAAAGCCGAATGGTTGAATTTGTCCTAAAAAAGGCTCCATAATGAATAGTTTTTATGTGTAGTAAATACACCGGTTAATAATTGTGCTCACATGAGCATTTGTTAGTAACACAAATAAGCATTGTGCCAACCCGTTTGTTGTCCTTCAAAGGACAAATTATCTTTTTCTTGTTTCAACGTAAATTCTTCTTGCAATGTCCATCCATCACTCTTCTCAACAGCCTTCCACATTTTATGATTCAATTCAACAACCAGATCTTTATTCACTGTGGTTCTTCCCGTCTCACTTTCAAATTCTAAACCTTCTTCCAGTACCTTTTTTCTTTCCGGAATAACATTCTTCAGAAGTTGAAAGCACTCATACCCCAACATGGATTGAATTGAAGGGTATTTATCGTGCATTGCGTAAAAGTCATTGTCAAAAGATGTTGGATTTGCTCTGAGCTCAATAGGTATCCAGGATGCAACCATATTCAAGTCATTGACTTTTGTCTTCAAGCGTTGCAGTTGAGCTTTATCAAATCCAAATGGGGTGAAGTAAGCCGGCTCCTCAATTGAGTTCTCCAATTGCTCAATGTACTGCACATTCTCTTCTGCGAAAATTCCATTGTACAAATGAATCACGGCATCAAAGTCTACATCTCGATAGAAAGATGCTGCTACCTCTGCTTCATCTTCCCGTGGCTCATTAGGTGGGACATAGTGTCCGGCAAACGCTCCTCCAGCAGCATAAATTGTTTTTTCCAATGCTGTCAGCATTCCATAACCTACATCGTTAAAACTTCCTGAAACTGCTATTTCTTTTTTTCCATTCTCTACCAACCAGGTACCTAAACTTGCCAACCCATCACATATTCCATATGAAAGAGTGAAAGCATACTTGTTATTCTCAGCCTTAATATTGGGAAAAGCACCAAAACGAACAAAAATTGCGGGTACTTCAAGACCATTTACCTTATCGTATAACAGGTTGAGATTATGATCTCCTACAAAGCAAACCACTGCAGCTATATCTTCCTGAAGCACAAGTCTATCTAGCTTATCGCAAATACCATCGGCATCATTCCCCATTCCAATACCTTCTACCAGAAAAGAGTAATCTTCATTATTTGAAAGCTTTATGCCGTTTAGGAATTCTTTACCCAGTGTTGGATAAGTTTTTGACTGCGGGATCAGCACGCCGATCTTTTTCATTAGTTGGTTTTTCTGTGAGTAAATGGTTACTAATCAAAAATCGACCTCAATATATGGGATTATTTTGAATAAGTGTATAGGAAAACAGATATTTTCATACTTGATTTTAAACACTTACTTGAAACCCCAGTGCAGCCACGAAAAAATATTTTACTCGCCTTTCACGAATACTGTCTGATACTGACATCCGTCTTCTGTTTCCGCCAATATTGTATAAACACCTTTTGCCAACTGAGAAACATCAAGTCTTTGGTTATCAGTATCAAAAATAACACTCATACTTCTTAGTGTCGCATCAAAAACCTGAACAACCTGAACCGCTTTTTCCGCTTTTACACTCACATGGTTTCCACTTGCAGGATTGGGGAATAACATCAATGATTGATTCATTTCGCGTACCACACTAACTGTTCTAACCGAACTAGCTTCAGTTGCCCCGTCCCAATCTTTTTGGATCAATTGGTAATAATGCAGACCATAACCAACTCCTCTGTCCGAGAAGAGATATTCGGTACGTACTTGTGTTGTTCCCATTCCGTCAACGAAACCGATTTTTGTCCAATTCTTACCGTCTACACTGTGCATTACATCAAAACCATTATTATCTAATTCAGTTTCAGTCGTCCAGGTTAAATTTACATCGCCGTCAACTTCCTCTGCATTGAATGCACTTAATTCAACAGGAAGCCCAGAACATGTAACCGAGGTAGTAAAACTACCAGGCGTGATATTAAATGGAGTTGAATTATCTGTACTCCAATTGGTATAGTCATTAATCAACCCACGTAACGTCGCTGCTGTGCCTGTTAAGGTTCCATTATACCTGGCATTATCCTGCTCTGTTCCAATAAAAGGGAACAATGAAACACAATTTGTAGCGTTTGTTAAACCTGCTGGTACGTTAGATCTTGCTGTCCCCAATGGTGTTGCCGCATTGTTGTTCCAACCCGTCGTCACATCTAGGGAAAGCGGAGTTCCATTGCCGTCATCCCCATGTACTCCAGCAATAAATGTCGGGGTAGTCCCAGGTTCGGGAGTTGCTGCCTGATACGCCAAAACCTGATCTCCAGCAGATAGCGACCATCCTGTCCCCGAAGATAGCACTGCTGTTCCACCTCCAGTTACTGTAAATGTGTTAGACGAAGTTTCGTCAATGTGCACTACCGTACCGCAAGAAATCCCTCCCCCTGGTGCTGTGTAAGTCATATGTCCTTCAGATGTACCAACCCACCCTACTGTTACCGCATTCCATCCTTCTTCTGTAAAGTAAATTACTTCGCCCCCAGGGATATCTGCCAGCGCAATGAAAGAGAAGTCATCAGATCCGTCGGTGTTATAACCAATAAATGCTATATCACCAATATTCAACTGGGCATTTGATGTAAATACCGTTAGGGTAAAAATGACTAGGAGAGAAGAAATGAGTTTCATAAGTAATTAAAATTAGCAGTGAATTTGTCCCCTAACAACCTGACTATTACTAATTATTCCAGAATTGGAGGGTTCGCCAAATGTAATACTTTTTACAGCAGACGAACAAAGAAACCATTGAATATTTGACCTTATCATTTTGACAACTAAGTATTTATACTTAGTCGTGTTCGGATTTCTCACGCTTACTTCATCGGTTTAAATTCAGTAATCCGGTCTGGGTCACTTCTTTAACGTAACGATTAAATCTTGGGTGTTTGGGTGACCATCCCTCCAAAAAACGGGCAAAATCCATCCATGCCATCACATACATCAATTGCCACTCCTTCCGCAAACTTTGGAAGTCAATTTCGTTTCTTTCATATTCTTTTAAGGCTTGCTCCAAAAGGTCAAAATAACGATCGACTATCCGTTTATCTTCCTTAAGTAAATGATCCTCGGAAAGAGTGCTACTCATCAAATAGATAAGATCTTTCATCCCGCATCCTTTACCGACGTATTGAAAATCAACCGCTGCGACTTGTCCAAAATCGGGAGTAAAACAGAAATTGGCTGGCTTGGCATCTCCATGCACGAGAGTTTGAAACTTGCATTGATTTAGCTTTTGGTCAATATCACTCGCAGCATCTTTCAAAGTTCCAGGATCCATTGCATCCCATTCATCTTTTCGGGTGTCGAGATGCCAATACGTACCTATCTCCCATAATCCTTCGCCTGAATTGTTCATGTGGAACGCGTGAAATTTCGCTAACCATTCGAGGCAGCGATTAAAACACGTTGAATTATCCGCATAGGGAAGTTCGAATCCTGCTGAAAGCAAATCTTCCATTCCAAGTACACGTTCATTGTTCAATTCGATATAGAACAAAAATTCAGGAGTTTTAATGTCTGAAGGCAACTTGTTTACATACTCCTCATACCAGGAACGCTCGATCTCATAAGATTTCAATTTTCGTTGACTAGAAACGTCTGAATTCCAACCTCTCGGATGATTCATTTCCGTAGGAGGAATTATCCGTTTTATTACGATAGATTCATAATCATATCCATCGAGCCAAACACGTTCCAAAGCACCGAAATCACTCCACAAGGATTGTACGAAATCCACTTTCGTTATAGAATTGGCACTAGTGGCATTAAGGATACGTTCCTGTAACTCAAGATTCATAGGGTAAATATAATGCTAGAATTAACCACGCCATGTTTACCGGCAAGCAGAAAGGTGAAAAGGACACATGATTCATAGCTGATCAAATCGCTGGAAGTACACTGAGCGTAGTCGAAGTGTACTTCTTGGTAAACAAAAAAGGGAACCATATGGCTCCCCTTCTTTCGTATAGAAATATATTCTAGTAACGGTAGTGTTCCGGCTTGTACGGTCCTTCTACTGTTACACCAATGTATTCTGCTTGTTCCTGACGCAACTCTGTCAATTCAACACCGATTTTCGCCAGGTGCAACTTCGCTACTTTTTCGTCAAGGTGTTTTGGAAGCATGTATACTTCGTTTTTGTAGCTATCAGAGTTGTTCCACAATTCCAATTGTGCCAATGTTTGGTTAGTGAATGAGTTCGACATCACAAATGATGGGTGTCCAGTTGCACATCCAAGGTTTACCAAACGTCCTTCAGCCAAAACAATGATATCGTTACCGTTGATTGTGTACATATCCACTTGCGGCTTGATCTCAGTTTTGCTGGATCCGTATTTCTCGTTCAACCATGCCATATCGATTTCGTTATCGAAGTGACCGATATTACAAACGATAGTTTTGTCTTTCATCGCTTCAAAGTGATGTCCCTGAACGATGTCTTTGTTTCCTGTAGTCGTTACAACGATATCTACATTGTCAACCACTGACTCCAAACGCTTCACTTCGAATCCGTCCATTGCTGCCTGAAGCGCACAAATTGGATCGATTTCAGTTACGATTACACGAGCTCCTGCTCCACGCAATGAAGCTGCAGAACCTTTACCAACGTCTCCGTATCCACATACAACAGCTACTTTACCAGCCATCATTGTGTCCGTAGCACGACGAATCGCATCTACCAATGATTCTTTACATCCGTACTTGTTATCGAATTTAGACTTGGTAACTGAATCATTTACGTTGATTGCCGGCATTACCAATGTTCCGTTTTTCATACGCTCGTACAAACGGTGTACACCTGTTGTAGTCTCTTCAGAAAGTCCCTTGATATCTTTTGTCAATTCAGGGTAGCGATCAAACACCATGTTTGTCAAGTCACCACCATCATCAAGGATCATGTTCAATGGCTTTCCATCTTCAAATGCGAACAATGTTTGCTCGATACACCAATCGAATTCTTCTTCGTTCATTCCTTTCCATGCATACACTGGAATTCCTGCCGCTGCGATTGCTGCTGCTGCGTGATCTTGTGTTGAGAAGATATTACAAGACGACCATGTCACGTCCGCTCCTAATTCAACCAAAGTTTCGATCAAAACTGCTGTTTGAATTGTCATGTGCAGACACCCTGCGATTCGCGCTCCTTTCAAAGGCTTGCTTTCTCCATACTCTTCACGAAGAGACATCAACCCTGGCATTTCTGCTTCTGCCAATCGGATTTCTTTTCGTCCCCATTCTGCAAGACTAATGTCTTTTACTTTGTAAGCTAAACGTTCTGTTGTGCTCATATTGTTAATTGTGTGTTTCTAAAAATTGCTGTGCAAAGATACGAAGTTCAGATATAAATATGAATTAAGTTCGATGCATTATGAATTGGTTCCGCGGGAATTAAGAGGAAACATGGAAAAGGAAAGCGTAACTTAAGATACAGGCACTGTAACTTATTCTGAATATGTTCGTCCTACGTGAAAGACACTACAACTATGAGCAAAGTAATTTACCTAAGCACTTTATTTACAATTCTGTCAACCGCTGCATTCGCTCAACTACCCAAAGGAGATCGAACTTTTGCCTGGCATCTCGAAATGGCAGAAAATAATAGTTATGATTCAGCTGTGTTTTATGCCAACGAAGCTTGTCTGGAATCAGTGCATCAATTCTTCCCGTGGACTTCTCTGGAGACAGCACCGGGCGTTTTCGATCAACAGTTTATTTCAAACGTTCTGGATCTTTATGAGCTCTATTATCCTGCTGTAGGACTTCCATTGGAGCTGCAAATCGCCCCGGTAAACACCAATGTATTGGAGGTTCCTTCTGATCTTGCGGCACTCCCAATGAATCATCCAACCACGGTGAATCGATTTAAAACGCTTTTAGATACGGTTTTTGCTCACATTCCCAATGTAGAATTGGAAGCTTTGATGATTGGAAATGAATCTGATATCTATTTCGGAACAGACGCCAATAAATACAACGAATTCGCCGCTTTCCTTGATTCCGTTGCGCCGTACGCTAAACAATTATATTTCAGTTTACATGGTGAGGATCTGAAAATCGGAACAACACTTACGCATGAAGGATTGACTGACCCAAGCACCGCTGCACTTTGTCAGATAATGAATGCCAATATGGATGTTGTCTCTCTGACTTATTATCCATTAGGACCTGGCTTCACCATGGAAGACCCAAGTGCTGTATTTAATGATTTCAATGATCTCGTAGCGCAATATCCAGACACAACGCAACCCATCTATTTTGTTGAATGTGGCTATTCTTCAAGCACAGTCATTAATGGCTCTGATCAAAAGCAAGCTGATTTCTTCCACAATGTATTTGAAGCATGGGACACTCACTACGACAATATTAAATATTTGACCATTTTCATGCTTACGGATTGGTCTCAGGCTACAGTTGACACACTAGCCAATTATTACAATATTCAGGATATTGCCTTCAAAGAATACCTGAGAACACTAGGCGTAAGAACGTGGGATGTTGATGGCTCAAGCAAACCCGCTTACTATCAAATTCAATGCGAATTGGCAGATCGGAATTGGTGTAACGTAAATTGTTCCGGACTTAACCTTGAAGACAAGACAACAGGCTCAATACAGGTTCTTCCTAACCCGGCGAATCATCAGTTTGAGTTGACTTTGGGGAACGTAGATCAAATAAGTTTCGACCTGATTAGTATGGATGGAAAAATTGTAAAACAGGTGCAAGACTACACTGGTGGGTCGATAAGCATTGAGAATATGGATTCTGGAAGTTACTACCTACAATTAAGTAATGGCGAAGTCCACCAACTGGTTATCGAGTAATTACAATCTTGTGCGAATGAGTTCTTCCAAACCGTCGATGAATCGATCGTGATCGTTTGAACTTGGAACTAATTGAACTTTTTCTCCACCTTTCTCTTCGAAAAGTTCCTGGTATTCATCACCAATTTCGATTACGGTTTCCAGACAATCTGCAACGAAAGCGGGGCTGAAAGCTAAAATCTTCTTAGCCCCTTTCTCTCCTTGCTCCTCCACGATTTTGTCAGCGAAAGGTGTTAACCACTTCTTGTCCAAACGCGATTGGAAACAAACTGTGTATCGGTCTTCCGGAATGCTAAGTTTCGATGCAATTAATCGTGTAGTTGCGTAACACGTCGCTTTGTAGCAAAACTTATTCTTGTCGTTGACTTCCGTTTCGCACGGTTGATCCGTACAAAGGTCGGAACCTTCGTAAACTTTATCTACATGACGATCCGGCAAACCGTGATACGAGAACATGATGTGATCATATTCGTCGATATTAAATTCTTTGGCGCGTTCCACGATAGAATCAATATATCCTTCGTTGTCCCAAAATTGATTGATGATGGAAACCTCCGGAACCACCCACCATTTCCGCATGATTTTCATAGCCAGATCCATCGCTGAACCAGTAGTTGCACTGGCATACTGAGGAAACAAAGGCAACACTACGATGTGATCGTAATTCTCCACGCGCATTTTCTCCAATACATCGTACATCGAAGGATTTTGGTAACGCATGGCATAGTGAACGGTTACCTCATCATTTGAGAATCGTTTCTGCAACTTTTCAACGACATTCTCTGTGTGAAGTGTAAGCGGAGAAACGCCATCATGCATATCGAACAATTCTTTATAGACCTTGGCGGATTTTGGCGCACGAAAAGGAACAATGATCCCGTTCACCAATAATTTTCTTCCCAACCAGGGCAGATCGATCACACGTGGATCGTTTAAAAATTCAGATAAATAACGACGAACATCGTTTGTTTTTGGACTGTCTGGCGTCCCCAACTGCACTAATAATACTCCTACTCTTCTGTTCATACAAACAACTTTTTCCGCCAATCAATGGCTTCCTCTTCCTGCAACAAATTTAACTTCAACAAATAAGAAACGGCTTTTTCAAATGCCAGTGGATACCCAATTCCGTCATAATTCCAGTCGGTTTCCTCCAACCAGTTCTCCACCTGACCGTGTCTCAAATTGTATCTCCAGCAGATCAAATCCACGACATCTTCATTCTTCTTGAGTGCGCGTGCCCTTTCATTGACAATTTCACAAATAGTTTGTAACTCGTCAAGATACTTGTCTGCAATTTCTTTTCGGGCGGCAATTACGAAACATGGCCAGGGCGTTACAACTTCATCAATATAGCGACACTTTTTCTGCTCTGTGTAGGGATGCGTTGTGTACTTCTCCCACAGAAACGCTTGTGCTTCGTTGTTTTGAAGCGCCCACAATCCGCCGTATATATCACCAATAACATTGAATTTTAGATTGGATGTATCCCAACCTTCCTGATTCGCTTTTACATAGGTCATCAAATGCGATCCTGAACCTTCTCTGGAAATGGCAAAAGTTCGATTCTCTAGTTGATCTACAGAGGTAATCTGACTGTCATAAGGAACATGAATTCCCCAATGCAAAGGAGTCGTTACATACACCTGAATGATTCGTGCATCCAGTCCCTGAAGAATGGCTTTCGTAATTCCTTCGGTTAGCAATACGGCAATATCCAGCGATCCGGTTTCCAATCCGCGAACCATTTGCCCGGTTCCACCCCCCATGTCACTCCAGTGCAATTGAATTCCTTTTTCGCGAAATCGTCCCTCTTCAATTGCCATACGCCACGGCAAATTGAAATGCTCCGGTACTCCTCCTATTTTAAACCCTTTCATTTCTTCGTTCTGTCTTGCATTTCAGAAAACTGCAAATCATACAGTCTTCTATAATATCCCTGATGTGTCAACAATTCATGGTGATCGCCCACCTCAACAATTTTTCCTTTGTCCAAAACAACAATTTTATCTGCGTTTTGAATTGTAGACAATCGGTGTGCGATGACTATTGACGTTCGTCCTTTTGTGATTTTCTTCGTTGCTTCCTGAATCAACAATTCTGATTCCATATCCACACTTGAAGTAGCTTCGTCCAAAATCAAAATGCTTGGATTGTACACATAAGCACGAATGAAAGATAACAATTGTCGCTGTCCAACCGACAAAACTCCACCTCGCTCACCTACTTCGTAATCGTAATTTCCGGGAAGCTCCGAAATGAAATCGTGTGCTCCGACAGCCTTTGCCGCTTCGATCACCTGCTCACGTGAAATGGAAGGATCGTTAAGCGTGATATTGTTGTGAACGGTATCGGAAAATAAGAAGACATCCTGCAATACAAAGGCTACATTTCTTCTTAAGTGTGAAAGTTCGATATCGGTTATCGAAACATCACCGAATGAAATCGTTCCTTTCTGAAATTCGTAGAATCTACCAATCAAGTTTACAATGGACGTCTTTCCTGCTCCAGTTGCTCCTACAAACGCTACAGTCGATCCGGTTTCAATATCCAAATTCAAATCTTGCAATACCCAATCTTCATCATTGTAAGCAAAGTACACGTCCTTGAAATGGATGTCTGTTCCGAAGTTCACGTCTTTTTCTGTTCCGTCATTTTGAATGTGCTGTTCGCGATCGAGATCATTGAAAACTCGCTCTGCACGTACGGTTCCTCTTTGAAGAATATTGAATTTATCCGCTAGTTGCCGAATCGGTCGGAACAACATGTAGATCCAAAGAACAAAGGCGAAAACGGTTCCTGTCTGCCCTTCTACTTCTCCGACCAGACTATTGTTTACATATACACCCGCCCACACCAAAAGCAGCGCAACCGAGAGTGTACTGAGAATCTCAACTATCGGGAAGAAAATGGAATACGCCCAAATGGCATTGAAATGCGCCTGACGGTGCTTTTTGTTTATTTCTACAAACTGATCGTATTCCTTATCCTGTCGATTGAACAACTGAACAATGGACATGCCTGTTAATCGCTCATTTACAAAAATGTTCAATCGTAGCACTTGCTCTCTTTCCTGTTCAAAGGTCTTACGAACTACCCGCGCAAAAATTCTAGTAGCGAAGATCAGAATCGGAATTGGCAGCAATGTAAGTAATGCCAGGGACCAATCGGTGTAGAACATGGCGAAGACAATGATAAAGAGCATTAGTAAATCACCAATAATTGCCATCATACCCGCTGAGAAAACGTCCGTAATTGCCTCCAAATCAGCAACAAGTCGAGTTACATGAGTTCCAACAGGCGTCTTGTCAAAGAAGCGAATATTGAAAGTCATGATATGCTTCATCAACGCCTTGCGGATATCCCGAATAATGGATTGGGCAAACAAATTGGAGAAGTAACTGGAGATAAACTGAAATAGTCCTTCGGCTAGCAACATTCCAATAACAATGAGTGTCCAAAACAACAGTTTTTCTGCGTTGGGGTGCTGCTGAATATACTCGTCGATCATGTACTTAATCACGTACGGTCGGGTTGGACCGATAAATGCAAGAAGTACAGTTGTGAAAACGGCGAGGAAGAACAAAAATTTGTAAGTTTTCCAATAGGAAAGCAGCCGGATAAATACCCGGGTATTCAACTTGTTTTTCTGCGCCATTACTGCAAAGTTAACCCAAAGATTTAAACTGAATGGTCGCTCCTGAGATTGTTGACGTAAAAATGCCACTTGCCAAAAGAAATTATTGCCGTACTTTTATCCGAAATGCCTGTATGATGATCCACAATTTGTCAGAATCGAACTCTATTTTTCAAACTTTCGTTGCGGAATTGCGTGACGTTGAAATTCAGAAAGACCCAATGCGATTTCGAAGAAATCTTGAGCGCATCAGCGAAGTTCTGGGTTATGAATTATCGAAGAAACTGCATTACGCCGATCAAAAAGTAGAAACGCCACTTGGTTCTACGGAGGTTCCATTATTGAAAGATCAACCAGTGTTGGCTACAATCTTGAGAGCAGGTTTGGGAATGCATTTGGGATTACTGAACTATTTTGATCGCGCCGAAAGTGCTTTTGTAAGTGCGTATCGTAAACATACCACTCCTGAAGATTTCGAAGTATATGTTGAGTACATGGCAGCCCCGGGAATTGACGGGAAAGATTTAATTATTTCAGATCCGATGCTGGCTACAGGAACTTCAATGGCATTGGTTTACAAAGCATTGTTGCAGCAGGGAAATCCTCGAAGCATTTTCGTGGTTTCTGCTATTGCCACTACGGATGCACTGGAATTTCTACAACACAAACTTCCTCCGCGTACAGAGTATTTCATTGGCGCAATCGACAAGGAATTAACTGCCGAGTCATATATCGTTCCTGGATTAGGAGATGCTGGAGATTTAGCGTACGGAGTGAAGGTGTAATCTATGAATTGGCTTGCGTATCTCAGTCTGGCAGGACTGTCCAGTATCAAATTTATGTTTGCCCCGGTACTGGGATTGAACTTAAACCTGAGCTTTATTGAAACGTACTTCAGTTGTGTAACTGGTGCAACTCTAACGGCAATCGTGTTCTATTTTGGAGCTAATTTCTTCATGAGACGCGCCCATCAAAAACGTGTAGAGAAATACCGAAAGAAAGTTGAAAGCGGCATTCCATTCAAGCGAAAAAGGAACTTCACCCGAATGAACAAAACCGTGGTTCGGGTGAAGAAATCCATCGGGATATTTGGCATCGCAATGTGGGCACCGTTTTTCCTATCAGTACCGATCGGCTCCATCATCACGGCAAAGTTTTTCGGTAAGCGAAAGATTACTTTCGTGATCATACTTTGTGGGATTTTCCTGAATGGATTTGTTAGCACATTGATTACCTATTTATTCTCATGAAGCACGTATTTTTTGATCTTGACAGAACACTCTGGGATTTTGAAAAGAACTCAGAGCAAGCCCTAAAAATGCTCTATGAAGATTTGAGTTTGGGCAATCACATTCGAGATTTCGACACCTTCTTTAAATCTTATAAGAAAATCAATGCGAAGCTCTGGAATTCATACGGTACAGGGAAAATCACGAAGGCTGTATTGCGTGTAAAGCGCTTTGAAGACACTTTGAAAAGCTTCCAGGTAGACGCTCCGGATATTGCGCATAAATTAGCAGAAGGATACGTTGCAATTTCTCCAAGGCAAACGAACATCTTTCCAAACACTCACTCCACACTGCAAGAGCTTAAAGATGAAGGAATGGAACTTCACGTAATTACCAATGGTTTCAAAGAAGTGCAATTCATCAAATTGGAAAATTGTGGTCTTCTGGATTATTTCGATGTCATCATTTGTTCTGAAGATGTGGGTAAAAACAAACCTTCTCCGGAAATATTTACACACACCATGAGCCTGGCCAATGCCAAAGCCGAGGAAAGCGTAATGATTGGAGATGATCTACGAGTGGATGTCCAGGGTGCCGAACGCGTAGGAATGACAGGAGTACTATTCGACCCGCACAGGCATTACAACGATCGTGCTCACGAATGGCGCATTTATGATTTAAGCAGATTGCCGGAAATTATTCCGTTTATGCGCCCCCCCCTTTAAGCTTCTCGACGCACCATTCTTAGTTTCTGCGGCTTCAACATTCCCTGATGATGAATGAATAATTTGAGACGATTTCTTGAAAAGAAACCGAACTTGAACTGCATCTCTTGCAAGCGATTACCAGTTAACCCGGTAAACTGCATTTTCCTCCGCTTTCCTACCAGCACTTTTTCTTTAATATAAATGGAATCGTCCACCATGTGATGGGCTTTCAGGTTCAAGATCAAACGCTTATTGACATAACTGATCTCAAAGCTTTCCGCAACCAGGGTATCGCCTAACTTGTTGATTCGAAATGACTCGCCGTACATGACATCTCCACGCTGTTCCCAACGTTCGTAACCACTTCCTTCCCGGTATTCCCAAAGTCCTTCTAACTTTTTTACCCGATTAGGTAATTGCGCATGCACCACAGGCATGATCACCAAAACGAAAAGAAAAATTGTCAAGCGTTTCATAGGCGTCTGATTTTGTTAATACAACTCTTGACGTAATTTCTCATACAAAACCATGCCAGCTGCAACACTAACGTTCAAAGAGGCTATTTCTCCACGCATCGGAATACGACAACTGATGTCGGACATATTGATCAAATCCTGCGATACGCCATCCTTTTCAGATCCCATAATAACCGCAACAGAACCCCGTAAATTGGTTTCAAACAATGGAACGCTTGCCTTTTCGGTACAAGCAACCAATCGAACTCCGCATTGCTGAATGTAGAACAACGTATCTTTCAAATTGTCCGATTTACACACCTTAATTCGATTCAAAGCACCCGCAGATGTCTTAATCGCATCCGGAGTTACTGTAACAGAACCCTTCGATGGAATAATAATAGCATCTACACCTTCACATTCGGCAGTTCGGGCGATAGCTCCAAAATTTCGGACATCCGTCAATCGATCCAATGCTAAAACGAAAGGTTTCTTCCCTTCTTCCAGCAAACCTTCAATCAACTCTTCTGCTTTATGATATTCAATGGGAGAAACATAAGCGATAACACCCTGATGATTATTCTCAGTGATCGCATTTAGCTTCTCCGTTGGTACGAATTGTAAATTGTAATTCTCACCTTTCAATGCATCCTTCAACTCAAGGAACAACTCCTTGTTCATGCCTTTTTGGATCAGAATTTTGTTCAATTCCCTTCCGGCTCGAACCGCTTCAATTACAGCACGCACACCGAAAATGTAATCTCCGGTATCTTTCTTTCGTCTTGGTCGGTTGTCGTATTTAGGTCTTCTCTCCATCTTAGAATTTGTAAGAAATTGAAACTTTAACATCCGGATGAACGGATTGTGCTACCGGGCATGCTTCTGCCACTTTTTTGATGCGTTCGCAAAGGGATTCATCCCAATCGTTACCGCTTAGATCCAAAGCAATCTCCAAAGCTGAAATGCGTCTGGGGGCATCTCCCATGATCTTTGTGATCTCGGCACTTCCATTCTCGAATGAAAGACCATTCTTATCACAATGAATTCCGATCACTGTCAACATACACGAAGCGTATGCAGTGGCAACCAGATCTGTTGGAGAAAATGCCTCTCCCTTTCCATTATTATCTGTTGGGGCGTCGGTAATGATTTCCTGACCCGATTTCAAGTGCGTACAGGTAGTGCGAAGCTTCCCGTTATATTCCACTCTGGAGGTTGCCATATGCTATTGATTTGCGTAAATTTGTACTTAATGTCGTTTATAGACCAGAAGACAAAAGTAGTTTTTTATTTAGGCTATCTGGTGATTTAATAGGAATGTATGAGTGAGATCAAGGAGCAGGAGGGTTCAGTACAAACCGAAGTCAAAAATGGCGTGGTTCGAATCAAAAAACCAAAATGGCTACGTGTTAAACTTCCAACAGGCGAGAATTACAAGAAAGTTCGATCGCTGGTAGAAGAACACAAACTACATACCATATGCGAAAGTGGAAATTGCCCTAACATGGGTGAATGTTGGGGAGAAGGGACAGCCACGTTCATGATTCTTGGGAATATCTGTACGCGTTCTTGTGGCTTTTGTGCCGTGAAGACAGGACGCCCAGACGATGTTGACACCTACGAACCTGGAAAGGTTGCGAATAGTGTTAAAACGATGGGCGTAAAACACGCAGTAATCACTTCTGTTGATCGCGACGACCTGAAAGACGGAGGATCTGAAATCTGGGCACAAACAGTGCGTGCCATCCGAAATCAATCACCGGGAACGACCCTGGAAACATTAATTCCCGATTTTGCAGGAAACTGGGACAATCTACAAAACGTTATTGACGTAGCCCCTGAAATAGTAAGTCACAACCTAGAAACTGTACGTCGCTTGACGAAAGAAGTACGAATTCAAGCAAAATACGATCGAAGTCTTGAAGTGTTGTTCCGATTGAAGAAAGGCGGAATGAAGACGAAATCAGGAATTATGCTGGGATTGGGCGAATCACACGAAGAGGTTGTAGAAACGATGGAAGATTTACGCAGCGTAAATGTCGACATCCTTACACTTGGGCAATATTTGCAGCCTACTCCGAAACACATCCCAATCGCAGAGTTTGTTACACCTGAGCGCTTTGCCGAGTACAAAGAACTAGGATTGAAAATGGGCTTCCAGTATGTAGAAAGCGGACCATTGGTTCGATCTTCCTATCGAGCAGAAAAACACCTTTTCTAGAAAAGTATATTTTTCTTTGAAACGATATACGTAGACAGTGCACTTTGGTGTATTATGCCCCCATTAGACTTGATTACTTTTTTAAACATCAAATGCAACCAAGTTGCGTTAAAGCGTTTTTTTTTCGTTTCTTTGAGCTATAATTCGTATCTTTCGGGTGTATTGATACGTTTCTTAAACTTATGAAAAAGCTAATATTCTCTTTTGTTGCCGCAACTGTTGCGACTTTCTCTGTTAACGCACAGCAAATCGTTGAAGAGCCCAAACATTATAGCACGCACTCTCATACCCCTGATGGAGGTTTGATCTGGCATTACCCTGACATTAAGGAGCAAGTTGCAGAACAAATCAGAAATGGAAAGTATGATCCATACGCAGAGGTAACTGTAGGGGAACAGAAGTCTAATCAGGAATACACAATAACTGTAGTATTTCACATTCTTCATACCTACGGAAACGAAAATATCACCGATGCTCAGGTATATGACGCAATGGAAGTAATTAACCGTGAGTTTAATGCTGCCGATCCAGATTCAGTAGATGTTGTACCAGCGTTCGATACGTTAATTGGTAACTCAAAAATCGACTTTAAACTAGCGGCATTGGATCCACTAGGAAATTGTACGAATGGAATTGAGCATATCTACACACACGAGTCAAAAGTAGGTGACGTATTTTCGAAAGTGAATCAATGGAACAGAGCACGATACCTGAACATTTGGGTTGTTGACGTAGTAGGAGTTTCAGGAGCTGCTGCTTACGCTGTGAAGCCAGGTGGTACTGACGGTTCAGGATTCTGGGTAGATGGAATTGTATCAAGACATACGTACGTTGGAAACTCCGGAACATCCAACCCTGGTAACGAAGAAGTATTAACACACGAAATCGGACACTACCTTAACCTTGATCACCCTTGGGGACCAACAAATGATCCAGGAGTACAATGTGGTGACGACGGAGTAGCTGACACACCAGAAACAGAAGGTTGGAATACATGTCCACTTGGAAACGGTGATGTTTGTAACCCAGGTATTCAGGAAGACATTCAGAACTACATGGAATATTCTTACTGTGGTCGTCACTTTACACCAGGTCAGGTAACATTCATGCACAATGCTTTAGGAGCTGTTACAGGACAAAGAAATGTACTTTGGACAGATTCCACTTTGATTCTTACAGGTGTAAAAAACCTTGAAATGCCACAAGATCCTGCAAACGAACTATCAGTTCCTTTGTGTCCGCCGGTTGCAGACTTCTTCGCAAACGAAACTACGACTTGTGAAGGATCGTTTGTTACCTTCTCTGACGCTTCATGGAATGCGGTTGTTGAAAATCGCGAGTGGACTTTCGAAGATGGAACACCAGCAACTGCAACTTCAGCAAATGTAAACGTAAGTTTCAGCGGAACTGGATGGAAGAAAGTTACATTGACTGTTTCTAACGCAGCTGGAACAGACACAAGAGAAGAAACTGACTACATCTACATTTCAGGTGACTGGGGTGAAAATAATGGACCAACTGCATTTGACATGGAGTCCGATAACGCACCTGGAACAGGAACAAATTTCTTCCTTGTACAAAACCCGGAAGACAACCACGCTTCATTCAACGTTGTTGAAAACGTAGGAGTAGGAAATAGCCGTTGTTGGAAACTTAATACATACTTCGACAACTCTGAGGCAGATCCATTCACAGATGCAGCGTTCTACAACCAGCGTCTTGGTTTGAGTGAAGATCACTTGATTACACCTTCAGTTGACCTACGTTATACATCAAACGTTGAAGTAACGTTTAAGTACGCATACGCAACGAACGCAACAAACAACACAGATATTACTGAGAATCTTAAAGTGAGTACTTCAGATGACTGTGGAGATTCATGGACACCACGCATTATTTATGTTGAAGGTGCTCTTGCTGGAACTTCGTTGACTGGTGAAGATTTGGTAACTGCAGGTTACGCAGGATACACTGACTTCGCTCCAACAAGTGCTCAAATGTGGAAAGAGGGATCTTTTTCTTTCAACACTGGAGCATCTGATAACAAAACGCGAATCCGTTTCTCATTTGAAGCATCTGATAACGCAAGTAACTTGTACATCGACGATATCCAAATCAATGGAACGTTGAATTTAGAAGATGCAGCTATTTCAGAAATGAACATTAATGTTTATCCAAACCCAAGTCATGGAGAAGCAATTTCTGTTAATTATAACGCACAAAATCTTCCAGTGACATTTACACTTCGTGACGCTCAAGGGAAGATCGTTTCACAGGAAGAAAATAAAACTTTGAATGCGCAAGTAACACATGAAATCGGAAACAGTACAAACTTAAGTTCTGGAGCATATCTACTTGAAATTCAAAGCGGTGAGCACCGTGTAGTAAAAAAGGTAATTATCCTGTAATAAGAAATACTTAACGCTAAAATATAGATTCAGCTAATGGCATAAAGGCCCGTCTTAACGAGTTGTATATCAAATAGACCTGTATATTTCATAATTACTTTTTGAATAACACATTTTCAACTTTGTGTTAAGAACACTATCTTTGGCTTGTTTCATTGAAAGTCTGCCGTGTTTCGTGTGGATTTAACAATGCAAATTAGAGTTAATACACAATAAATACTTATGAAAAAAAGAATCTTTGCTTTCGTAGCTGGATCTCTTCTTAGCTTCTCTGGCTTCGCACAACAGGAAATTCCTTGTGGAACGGATGAAGCACTAGAAAATCTGCACGAGCAATTTCCACAGTTGAAACAAGAATATCTTGTGAATCAAGAGTTGTTGAGAAACAGTTTGCAAGTCCAAACTGTAGTAGAGGATGGGGTAGAAAAGAAAAAGGCTACCTACGTGATTCCTGTTGTATTCCACATTCTACACGAATACGGATCAGAAAATATTCCAGATTCTCGTGTTTACACAATTATGGAAGAGTTGAACGAAGACTACAGCGCTTCTAATGGTGACCTTAGTCAGGTTGTCCCAGATTTCGTTGGAATCATCGGAGATGCTGATATTGAATTCCGATTGGCTGCAATTGATCCACTAGGAAATTGTACAAACGGAATCGAGCACATTTACAACCACGAAACAAACAACGGAGAATCGGTATCCAAAATCAATCAGTGGAACCGCGGTCGTTACATGAACGTTTGGGTTGTACACGAGCCTAACTCAGGAGGAACAGTTCAGGGAACACTTCTTGGTTACGCAACATTCCCAGCGAGTACAGATGGATCTGGATTCTGGACTGACGGAATCGTTCTTCGCGATTACACTGTAAATTCTGGTGACAGAACTTTGTCTCACGAAGCTGGTCACTACTTTGGATTGGCACACCCATTTAACGGTGTTGCGAATATTGGTGACCCAACAGAATGTGGTGATGACGGTGTAGCGGATACGCCTCCAACTGAAGGATCGTTCTCAACGTGTAACCTTGCGCTTCCAACTTGTGATACGTCACAAACAAATGATACGCTTGCAAACGTGCAGAACATCATGGACTACTCGAATTGTGCGGTAATGTTCACACAAGGACAGACTTCAATTATGAGCAACACGCTTCAAGGTATCGCTGGTCAGCGTAACAACCTTTGGCAAGACAGTGTTTTGCAAATGACAGGTGTCGATAACCTTTCAGTCCCGCAAGATCCAAATGATCAATTGACAGTACCATTGTGTACTCCGGTTGCCGATTTCTTCACTCCTGATGGAGTTTGTAAAACAGATGGATCAGCAGTTTGTACGAAAACAGTATGCTTAGGATCAAGTGTTCGTTTCGAAGATGCTTCATGGAACGCTTTAGTCGATACTTACTCGTGGACATTCCAGGATGCAACTCCTGCAACATCTACATCTTCAAATCCAATCGTTACTTTCGATACTCCGGGTTGGAAAACAGTTTCATTGACTGTAACGAACGCTGCCGGATCTGACACTCGCACTGAAGAAGGCTACATCTATGTTTCACCAAACTGGCCAGACAATATCGGACCAGCAGTTTTCGATATGGAAACTGATATCGCACCTGGAACTGGAAACTACTTATTCCTTGTTGAGAACGTAGAGGAAAACTACAGCAAGTTTAGTGTTGTTGATGGAGTTGGTTACGACCAGTCAAGAGCATGGAAATTGCAGACATACTTCGACAACTCTCAGTCTGATGCATTTACAGATGATTGGTTCTACAACTTCCGTTTGGGAGGAACACTTGATCGTTTGATCATGCCATCAATTGAGCTTGCATACACAACTAACGTAAACGTAACTTTCAAATACGCTTACGCTACGAATGCAACAGTTACTGCTGACATCACCGAAGAATTGAAAGTATACTCTTCTCGTGATTGTGGTGAGTCATGGACTCCACGTATCCTTGCTGTTGAAGGAAGTACAGTTGGATCAGCTATTAGTGGTGATGATTTGGTAACTGCTGGTTACGCATCAAATGCTGATTTCGCTCCAACGACAAACACACAGTGGAGAGAAGCTTCTTTCTCATACACACCAACAAGTTCAGATATGCAAACACGTTTCATGTTTGAATTCCGTGCTTCTGATCTTGCAAGTAACTTGTTCATTGATGACATTAGCGTAACTGGTGTATTGAATCTTCAGGAAACTGGATTCGAAGCAATGGACCTACAAGTATTCCCGAACCCATCAAGCGGTCAGCCAATCAACGTTTCTTACGTAGCTCAGGACGAGCCGGTAGAATTCACATTGTTGGATGCACAAGGAAAAGTAATTGCAACACAAGTAATCAATACTACAAATGGACAGGTTTCCACTCAGTTGGAAAACACATCAAACCTTCCAGCTGCGATGTACTTCCTTGAAGTAACTAGTGGAGATCACTCTACAACTCGTAAAGTAGTTGTAATGTAATACAGACATTAACTCGTATAAAGCCCTGACCTTCAAGTCAGGGCTTTTTTTATGCTCCGATCCGATCGTCAGAACTACTTTATGATCGATAAAAACAAGCTTGCAATCGACCAAAAACAAACTGCCAGATTCGAGTCAAACGAGACAGAAATAATACATACATTTGTAAGTAAACAAATCAACATGAGTTCATACGATATCACAATAATTGGATCAGGTCCTGGAGGGTATGTTGCGGCTATTCGATGTGCGCAACTTGGAATGAAAACTGCCATCATTGAAAAATACGACACCCTTGGAGGAACGTGTTTGAATGTAGGTTGTATTCCTTCGAAAGCCTTGTTGGATTCTTCCGAACACTATCACAATGCCACGCATACATTTGAAACGCATGGAGTTGAAGTGAAGGATGTCAAAGCGAACATCAAACAAATGATTCAGCGCAAGAACGATGTAGTTGCACAAACTACGAAAGGAATCCAGTTCTTGATGGATAAGAACAAGATTGACGTTCTTCATGGAGTAGGATCATTTGTAGACAAAACAACTGTTAAGGTTGTAGATAAAGATGGAAACGAGTCAACGATTACATCTAAAAACATAATTATTGCAACAGGATCCAAGCCGAACTACTTCCCAGGAATGGAACCTGATAAAAAGCGCATCATTACTTCTACCGAAGCTTTGGAAATGCAAGAAATTCCAAAAAAGATGCTTGTTATTGGAGGTGGTGTTATCGGACTTGAATTAGGATCTGTATTCGGTCGATTGGGAACTCAGATTGACGTGGTTGAATTCGCTCCACGCATTATCCCAACAATGGATGGAACTATGTCTAAAGAGTTGACGAAAGTTCTGAAGAAAGAAGGATTTAAGTTCCATTTGGAGCATCGCGTTCAAAATGTAGAAAATACCGGTGAAGGTGTGAAGCTCACTGCATTGAACAAGAAAGGTGAAGAAGTAACCATGGAAGCTGATTATTGCCTTGTAGCCGTTGGACGTAAACCATTCACTACAGGTCTTGGATTGGAAAATGCAGGAGTAAAGCTAAATGATCGTGGTCAGGTTGAAGTAAACGATAATTTGCAGACAAATGTTCCTAACATTTACGCTATTGGAGATGTTGTTCGTGGAGCGATGCTTGCGCACAAAGCGGAAGAAGAAGGCGTATTCGTAGCTGAATTGATAGCCGGACAGAAACCACACCTGAACTACAATCTTATCCCAGGAGTTGTTTACACCTGGCCTGAGGTAGCCTCTGTAGGACAAACAGAAGAAGAACTAAAAGCGGAAGGACGTGCCATCAAAGTAGGATCGTTCCCTGTTAAAGCTTTGGGACGAGCAAGAGCTAGTATGGATATCATGGGTACGGTTAAGATCATTGCTGATCAGGAAACAGATGAAGTTCTTGGAGTACACATGATTTCAGCTCGTGCAGCCGACTTGATTATGGAAGCAGTTACAGCTATGGAATACAGAGCTTCTGCAGAAGATATGGCACGCATATGTCACCCACACCCGACATATTCTGAAGCGGTAAAAGAAGCAGCATTAGCAGCATTTGAGAACAGACCACTTCACGTGTAATTCTCACAAAGCATATTTGAAAGCGATCCAATCTGGATCGCTTTTTTTATTTATTTGACTTCTAGACCTGAAGTTCCGCGAATCCCGTTATTTTTGTTTGTAACTGAATACGCTTGAGAGAACTGTGGTCTACTATATCAAAACTTGGTATTGGTTATAATACCTTGCCTGAACGGAAAGTCAAAAAACTTCGCTTCTTCAACCAGGTTTTGTTCTTTGGATTTCTAGCCACTTTGTCGCAAATCATATTTGTATGGCCATTTATCGGTGTTCAAGCGCTTCTTTTCTTAATCGTGGTAGGTGCGCTAGGCATTTCTCTGTATCTCAACAGTCAAGGAAAGTATAAGATCTCACAATGGATTTTCGTCATCGTTGTGAACGTCACGGGAACCTACACTACTCTACTCCTTGGAGGCGCCGCTTTATATCATATCCAGGCCCTGCTCATATTAATTTCCTGTTTAATCATATTCGATTTTAAAACGGAAAAGGAGTATATTCTATTTGGTGTTCCCTTCATGCTTGCCAGCATTCTTATTGGTGAACTGGGGCTGTTTGGAGCTCCTGATTTTTCATCGCACGAATTCACACCAATTGCCCGTGCTGCAAATATTTCCAGTTTGATTATTATCAGCGTCGTTTTTATCGCATTCATTCTTCGTTTGAATAATGAAAATGAGGAACAACTTGAAAAAAAGCGGAAAGAACTGGAAGCTGGTAAAGATGAATTGGAAGCACTGGTTCAGAAACGAACGAATGAGCTTGAAATACAAAAATCAGAATTAATTCAACAAAATAAGGATAAGGAGATCTTGCTAAAAGAGGTGCATCACAGAGTACGGAACAACCTCCAAATCATTATTAGTCTTGTCAATCTGCAACTCTCAAAAATTAATGATCCCGAAACAGCTAATGCCCTCCTGGAGATACAGAGTCGTGTAGAATCAATGTCGTTAGTACATAGACGCATGTACGAAACTTCCGACTTTCAGAAGATTGTTGTATCGGAATACATCGAGAAAATTGCAGAGAATATGAAAAGTCTGTACGGCTTTAATCATATAGATTTTCAGCTAAAAGTACCGGAAGCGTTTTCTGTTGAAATAGAACACGCCATTCCTTTCGGTTTGATAACAAACGAGATACTCTCGAACTATTTCAAACACGGAATGAATCTGAATGCTGATCAAAAAGATATCGTTGACATCCAGATTGCGGTTGCTAATAAGTCATTTACCTTCTTCTTTAAAGACAATGGTCCAGGATTTGGCAATGATCTGGAAACCGACAGACAAGAATCTCTCGGATTGATGCTCATCGATAATTTAGTAGGGCAACTCGATGGACAACTGGAACTGTACAACGACAATGGGGCTGCTTACCGCATCACGGTACCTTTATCCAATTAAGCAAGCAGCCTGAAATTATTGTGCTTTACTTCGCCAATGTCATTTCTCTTACCAGGTGTCCTGCTCCGGCATAAACATCCATAACCCACATAACGTAGCGAATGTCCACCATTATGTTTCTACAACGATTGGTATCGAACATGTAATCACTCATGGTACTTTCCCATGTACGGTCGAAGTTGATTCCGATCAGGTTTCCTTCTGCATCCAACGCTGGTGACCCAGAGTTACCACCTGTTGTATGGTTCGATCCTGTAAAACATACCCAAAGCTCACCGTCCTGAGCATAAATACCGTACTCTTTCGCTTCTGCCAATTCGCGCAAACGCGGTAGAATATCGAAATCAGGATTCCCTGTGTTGTTCTTCGCGATGATACCATCCAATGTTGTGTATGGCGTATACATCATTCCATCGTGTGGTGCTGAACCTTCCAATTTTCCGTAAGTAATTCGCATTGTTGAATTCGCATCCGGCCACATATTTTCATCCGGAAACATTTCTTTTCTTCCCGCAACGTACACTTGTAATAATGCGTTCATTCCTCCGAAGTATTCTCTAACACCCGGTAGCGTTTTCGAGCGGAAATACGACTGAACTTCGCTCCAAAGTGCCATTGCATCATCTTCGATAAATGGTGCGATTTCCTTACGCTTCTCCTCTGGTTTTGCTTCGTTCTTTGCTACTTTCTTCTTGTATTTCACCAACTTTTTATAGCTCAAATCATCAAGAAACTCCATGTAACGCTCTTTGTTGGTTAATGGTGAGTCATCATAAATCGCCGTAGTCAATTCCTCTACCGACATATTTTTCAACATATCCGGAACGTCATCTCCCATTTTCTTAACGTACTCAGCAGTTAACTTCATGAAGATTTTACGATCTGTCATTGGATCATAATTCTTGAAAAATCCTTCCGCAGATTTACGTCTTTTAGCAATTGCTTCATCAAAAGCCCCTTCGTTTTCTGCTTTCATTAACTCTTCCATGAAACCTTCTAACGATCGTGTTTGTTTGAATACTTCTGCTCCAACATATCCATATTCGATGAACATGTTATAAGCGATGTCAAACTGTCCCTTAGATTTCGCCAGGGCATTCATATCATCAATCACAGAAGCATACTTATCTTTCCATTCAGCCATGCTATTTGCCTTTTTGATGTAAGCCGCTTCGCGATCCAATTTGATTTGCATTGCATCAACTGTTTTCAATCCTCCCAATTGCCCGATCCACTTTTTCCAGGCATTGGCTATTCTCGCTTGTTTTGATGCGTACATGATTCGTAACTCATCTGTTGATGACATACTTGCATTGATCACACTTAGGGATAAATCGCGCATTTTGATTTGTGCCGGTCGCATTTCGTCCATGATGTAACGCAATTGCTCAGAGCACAAGTGCTGTTCCGTCTTCCCAGGGAATCCATAAACCATTGTGAAGTCTCCGTCTTTACGATCCTTCATTGAAACTGGTAAAAAGTGCAACGGTTTGTATGGTACGTTATTGTCGCTGATTTCGGCTGGTTCATTTCTTGGGTTTGCATATACTCGGAAAACAGAAAAATCTCCCGTGTGACGCGGCCAAACCCAGTTGTCTGTGTCTCCACCAAACTTTCCAATAGAACTTGGAGGCGCTCCTACCAATCGAACATCGTTGAATCGTTCTTTAACGATCATGTAGTAGTCATTTCCGTAGTTGAATGCTTTTACCTCAGCTGAAAAATGATTGTCTGAAGTAGCATCAGAAACCAATGCAGCAATGTTTTCTTCAATTTTCATTGCTTTCTGCTGATCACTCAATCCTTCTGTACCAAAGAACACCGTTTCAGAAACATCTTCGATTCGAACTACACGATCTACAAAAAGACCCGGGTTTCTCAACTCTTCAGCTTTTGTCTTTGCCCAAAACCCATTCTTGAGATAGTCGTTCTCTACAGAAGAATGGCTTTGAATTTGAGAAAACCCACAGTGGTGATTGGTCAACAACAATCCTTCACCAGATACCAATTCAGCCGTACAACCTCCTCCAAAATGAAGAATCGCATCTTTCAGGCTTGAGTTATTAACACTATAAATTTCGTCTGCCGAGAGCTTCATTCCCATCGCCTTCATGTCATCTTCAAACGCAGCGATTAGTGAAGGAATGATCATTCCCTCTTCTGCAAGGGACGTAAAAACTGTTGTGAATAGCAACGCAACTATTAAGGTTACCTTATGAAAGAATTGTTTCATCATCTTAAAGATTTACTTTTTTGAGAAGCGTTAAAGATAGCGATTGCGATGCATTAATTATCTTTACGCTCGTGGAATTATTCAACTTTGTATTCCGATTGGGTGTTGTATTCGCCATCTACGGATTTTTATGGGGATTGATCGAAATTGGGTTTCGGTTATTAACGTCTGGTCGACAGCGAACGGTTGGCGAAGTATACCTTTTACGCGGAATCAAATATGTATTCCTGGCGGATGTGACCTTTTTATTCTGTATCGACGGAGATGTTTCGAAGATGAACTACCTGAATCAGCTCCTTCTTTCGGGAATTATCCTCTTGACGTATTTCGTTGGAAAACTCCAGAACAATCAAAACAGAAACCGCATGTTTCAGGTTTTTACCAGTGCGAGGATGTCTTTGCCGAAACAATTGACTTTGTTCAATCTACGGGCTGAGATTGGTGTGATTGTGTTGGCGTTAGTGGTATTTACATTGTTCAATTTCGCTCCGGAATATGCGGCGAACCCCATTTCTGTTTGGTTCTACGAAAGCATTGTAGATATTGAAGACACTGTATTCTTTGGATTCATTTTCAAAGTGATCGGGTTCTTCTTCCTTCTCAACCTTATCTTCAAGATGATTAATGGCGTGACTTTCCTTCTGGGTGGGGCGCGACCTCCGCAAGATCCTTACGATCAGATTAACAACGATCAAGATCAGGATAATGATGATTATGATCCGTGGGAAGAAGTGAAGTGAGAGTGTGAGTTAGGGAGTGCTGGACTAATTGGACAGATTGGAGTGCTGGACGAATTGGATTGCTAGACGAATTGGATTATTGGACTGCTGGAAAAAATACTGTTTCCCTTAAAGATTGAAGATAGTTGGTTGTTGGAAGAAGATTAAAAATTGAAAGTGGCGATACAACCTTTTCTCTTCTCACTGCTAACATATTTCCAAAGAAATATCAAGCTTTTGACTGAAGGTGGTAAATGAGTTTTTCGACTTGTTCAAGTAACGGTTTCTCTCCGTCGTTAATGATTTCGTAGTCAGCGTGTGGTCTTTTTTGATCGTCTGTCCATTGTTTGCTGATGCGCTGCTTAATCGACTCTACATCTGCATTATCTCTTTCCAGGATTCGTTTGATGCGAATATCTTCAGGAGCAGAAACAAGTACCATCGAATCAAAGCTTTCATGCGCCCCGGTTTCAATCAGGATAGCCGCTTCATTAAAAACATAGGGTGAGGATTGATTCCGACTGAACTCATCGAACGCCTCTCGAACTCTCGGGTGAATGATTTGGTTTACTTGTTGTCGAAGTTCTTCGTTACCAAATATTCTCTCTGCCAGAAAAGGACGATTCAATCCAGATTCGGTATACACTTCTGGTCCGAACAAATTGATAAGATCTTCGCGAATTTTTGGATCTGTGTCGGATAATTGTTTGGCCTGGTCGTCAGAATAGAACACAGGACACCCCATTGTTTCCAGGATCTTTCCGACCATTGATTTACCGGATCCTATACCTCCGGTAATGCCTACTTTCAGCATGATTAGATTTCGTCTACCTCAATAATTGTAAACTGAAGTCCTACAATGGCTTCGTAGTCTTCGCCTGCCTCTTGCATGTCTTCGTCATCCGTTTCGAAGTACCAATTTACGGTAACATCCGTTTTACCGCCATTCTTGATTGCTTCCAAACTTTTGAAGAAATCCAAAATGCACTTTGATGAAGAGGTGTTGAAATATTCCAATCGAATGTCGACCACAGTTTGATCTGCCGGAGTCGATGAATATTCATCCAACCAATCTTGCATTGGTCGATAGAATTCAATTGAATTCTCAGGGATCGATCTTCCCTTCAAAACGATCTTTCCTGTAGATGAATCAAAATCAACAGTAGGTGTTTTTGGCGTTCCTTCAATGAATAATTTCTCCATTTTCTCTTTTTTAATCAATTAAGACACTTAAACAGAAAAAACCAATTGACTCGGTCACATCGATAATCTCGTAATCCAGTTTGTTCTTGGATTTACGTGCGATATCGATCAGACCCAATCCCGCAGTTCCTTTTTCTGTTCTGCCTCCATTTTCAAGTTTTGATCTATATAATTCTCTTAGTGCTTCATCGTTTAGCCCGTTCACCATATCAAGCTTGTGCCGTAAATCCGGAATGCGATTGCTATTTACAAAATTTCCGGTGATTATAGTGAATCGACCATTCTCGTATTTAACAATTATCATGGCTGAATCATCTTTTTCCGAATCATCAAGATTTGGCGCCATCTCATCAATATGATGATAGAGATTTTGAAATGATTCTACCAGCACATTGAACACACGCTTCTTCTTCTTCAAGCCAATCTCCAAATCTTCCATTTTTCCTTCTACAATGTGCAGGATGGAAGTCAATAAATCTTCCGTAAACGCACCTTTGAATGAAAGGATGATATGATCATCTTCCATCCGTTTGTAGAAGTCGTAAACGTCAGAAATAGCCATAATTAATTGTGGTTCAAATATAAACAATAGCCCCTACAAATCAAATGTGAATCAAAAGTTAATGTACTTTTGTGCTATGGATGAAAAAGCTTGGTTTGCCTCGTGGTTTGACACGGATTATTACCACCTTTTATACAAAAATCGAGATCTCAGTGAAGCAAAATCGTTCATTGAGAACCTATGTCTTGACCTTGATCTTCCTAAAGGCGCAAAAGTCCTTGACCTTGCTTGTGGTAAGGGAAGGCATTCGAGAACTCTACACTCCCTCGGATACCTTGTGACTGGTGCTGATTTATCGGCAAACAGCGTTGAAGCTGCGCGGGCTTGTTCTGATGATGGGCTTGAGTTCATTGTGCATGACATGCGAGAGGTAATTCCGAATCAATCCTTTGAAGCCGTATTCAATCTATTTACCAGTTTTGGTTATTTCGATCATTCTGAAGATAATGAGAAGGTCATACAGTCGGTGCATTCCATGTTGAACAATGGCGGCTTGTTTATTATTGATTTCATGAATGCTGAAAAGGTGATTAGAACCCTTGAGAAAGAAACCATCATCTCGAAAGAAGGAATCGATTTTCATATTACCAAAGTGTACAACGGAACACATATCTTAAAGGATATTCGATTTGAAGATAATGGACAAAAGTATCATTTCACGGAGCGTGTTCAGGCCTTGAAAAGAGAGGATTTTCATGCGCTTTTGGAAGAGAATGGCTTTGATATTCTTCGTACTTTTGGCGACTTCAATTTACATGCGTTCGATGAACTAGAATCGGACCGACTTATTTTGATAGCTAAGAAACGCTGATGGAACTCGGACTTATTTTATTGGGACTTATTGGTTCAGTGCTACTTGGAGGGGGATTGGTATTGCGTTTGCGTCAAGATCACAACACCCGTCTGATCAAAGTTTTGCTGGCTTTTAGTGGTGGTTTCCTATTATCCATCGCCTTCATACATTTCATTCCAGAGTTGTACGAACACAGTCATTTGCAGATTGGGATCTTCATTTTGATTGGTTTTTTGGTGCAGCTTTTCCTGGAGTTTTTCTCCGGCGGGATTGAACATGGGCATACGCATAAGCATGAGGATGCAAAAATTCCAATTGCACTATTAATAGCGCTATCAGTACACGCCATCATTGAAGGAATTCCCATAGGGACTCAACTAGCTGGATTGGAAACGGCAACGTCTCATCATCATGGCGAGGACCATACCTTATTTCTTGGAATTCTGTTTCATCGTTTGCCTGTAGCAATCGCCTTGATGACACTTTTGACTCGCGCTAAAGTAGGAACAACAAAGTCCTGGGTTTATCTTACTTTCTTTGCACTTACCACTCCAATTGGTTTGTTTATTGGATTGTTCTCTGGTCACGCTGTTCATAATTTTGATTTTGATATCTTGCTCGCTATTGTTGTTGGGATGCTTCTTCATATCTCTACTACCATCATTTTTGAGACCAGCGAAAATCATAAATTCAATTTCGTAAAATTGATCGCTATCTTTATCGGGTGTGGAATCGCATTTTTCATCCATTGACGTGAATTTGAAATCATCTTTATTATGGCAATTACGGTACTATTTCTTAATGGTACTAATCATGGCATTGATTGCCGGAATTGCATTATTAACTTCGGATAAAACCACGATTCACCTTTCAATAAACTCATTGCATTCGCCCTTTGCAGACTTTTTCTTTACCTACTGGACGTATGTGGGAGATGGCTTATTCGTGGCTATTGCTGGCATTGTGATTGCAATCGTATTATTTCCAAAATACAAGTGGCTTCCGCTATGGTTTGGTGCAGCTACTTTGGTGCTTTCAGGTGCCGCAGCTCAATTATTGAAGCGCTTGGTATTCAAGGATGCACTTCGTCCGAGCAACTATCTTTCAGAGCATACCTTGTATTTGGTTGAAGGCGTAAAAATCCACGGAAACCACTCTTTTCCTTCAGGTCACACCACTGCTGCATTTGCATTCTTTGCATTTGCTTCACTATTTCTGGGGAGAAAGAATAAATGGATTCAATTTTTATTCGCCATCAGCGCCGGACTGATTGGATATTCCAGGATGTATCTTTCTCAACATTTCCTGGAAGACGTTTTGGCGGGAATGATCCTTGGATGTTTTGTCTTTGTCCTACTAACCGTAGTCGCTAAGAAACCTCTATCTGTGCTTAACGCTTAACGATTTTCAGGAAGGTCCTCCACATAATTTTTATGTCATGAGCGATTCCCGGATTCTCAATATACTTCATGTTAAGCGAAATTTTAGCCGGCATAATTTCTTCGATATACGCTTTTTCTGGATCATCGGAATTTCCGAGAATTTCGTTTTCTCTAAAGTACTCTATCGATGCGTAATCGGTAATTCCAGGCTTCACCTCTAATACGCGTTTTTGCTCAACAGTGTACATCTCCACATACTTTGCTACTTCCGGTCGCGGTCCAACGATACTCATCTGTCCGGTAAGAACATTGATAAACTGTGGAAATTCATCCAGTTTCGTCTTACGAAGAAAGTAACCTACACCCGTAATTCTTGGATCCCGCATTCCAACGGTAAGCTGTCCAGAAGCCTCCGCGTTAACCTTCATGGTGCGAAACTTCATTAGCTTGAATGGCACAGAACCACGACCTATGCGTTCCTGAAAATAGAAGATTCCTCCCTTAGAGGTGAATAAAATTAGGAGTGCGATGATTAGACCAAACGGAAAGAAAACGACGAGGATGAGGGTGGAAAGTGATATGTCGAAAATTCTTTTCATTGATTAAAGGGGCTAAAGGTAAGATATATAGCGGAATTGGGAGAATTCAGCAAAAAGCTTCAACGCAAAAATGCGTTGTTGATTCTTTGCATTTACTAGTTTTTGCTGAAAATTATTCTTAATTTAAATAGTATTACTAACCTAACACTAGACAAAAATGGCTTCAATCCAAAGAAAGGGGTTCTCTAATCAAACGAACCAGTTATCCAACATCTTCAAAGCTCTCGGACACCCAGCTAGACTCACCATAATCGAACTTTTACTTAAAGAAGGAAGAGTAAAATGTAAAGAGATCGCCTTTTCCATACCATTGTCTGAAACGACAGTCAACAGGCACATTCGGGTACTTTTTGAGCAAGGGATTATCGGATATGAAAAACACATAAATGAAACCCATTACGTTTTGAATCCAATTGCCATAAATGTTGCGAAAAAATATCTTAAACAGACACTAAAAAGTAATGATCAGGATATGAACTACTCCAATGTGTACTTCCACTTACAGCCGACTGACTAACCCAAAACCGTAACCACCGCCTTCTTTACAGCAGCAATTACCACTTCAACGTGCTCATCTGAAAGGTCGAAATAAACTGGTAAGCTGATCATCTGAGAATATTTATTGAAAGCTTCTGGATATTCAGAAATTTCGTAACCGCGCTTTTTGTACGCGGTAAGCATAGGAATTGGCAAGAAGTGAACGTTCACCGATACATCTTGTTCGAAGATTTCCTGAATGATGGCATCTCTTTGCGACTCCGTAACATTGTTAATTCGCAATTGATATAAGTGATAGCTCGAAGATTTGCTTTCAGTTGTGTGTACAGGAGTTAGCGCCCAGGATTCTTTAGAAAATGCCGCATCATAAGCTTTAAATATAGTCTCGCGGCGATCAAGGTTTTCTTGATAACGATCCAATTCCACCAGTCCGATTGCGGCTTGAATGTCTGTCATGTTGCACTTGAAGCCAGGTTCTTCGACGTCGTAGCGCCAATTTCCCTTTTTAGTTTTCGCAAGTGCGTCTTTACTTTGACCATGCAATATTTTAACGCACATTTGACGGTAAATCTCATCATGATCGAAATCATCGGGTAGATTAAAACACAATGCACCACCTTCAGCGGTTGTAAGGTTTTTTACCGCATGAAAAGAAAATGTCGAGATATCAGCCAAAGCCGCCGACTTTTGCCCATTCATAATCGCACCGAAACTGTGCGCAGCGTCACTAAGCAATAGGATTCGTCCGAGTTTGCGTTGTAAATCATTCGAAGGTGAGAACTGATCTTTGATTTCTGATTCGTTAATCAATTCCCTCAGTGTATCATAATCGCAAGGAAAACCACCGATATCAACAGCAAGAATCGCCTTTGTTCTTGGTGTAATAGCGGCACGAACAGCATCAACATTCAAATTAAAATCTTCAGAATTAATGTCCACCAAAACAGGCTTGGCTCCTGCATGAACAATCACATTTGCACTCGCGCAATATGTATACGCTGGCAAAATCACCTCGTCTCCTTCACCAATTCCCCAATAGTGCAACAGCACCTGCATTCCCATTGTCCAGGAGTTAACCGCAACCGTAGATTTCACTCCACAATACGCTGAAATTTCTTTCTCAAATTGCTTCGTTTTAGGTCCGGTCGTAATCCAGCCAGATTTCAATACTTCTGATACGGCTTCAACTGTTCTGTCGTCAATACGTGGTGGAGAAAAAGGTATCATGCTTTTTATTTTTCAAAGTTCTGTAATGCGTGTAAAATCTTCTCCCCAGCCTTACTATCACCGTAGAGAGGATTGGAAAAATCGGATGTTTTGGTCATCATTTGCTCAGCAGAGGATAAAATCAAATTGGTATCTGCACCCGCAAGTACGTTATACCCATTCTCTACAAGTTCTACCCACTCCGTTTCATCGCGCATGGTAACACAATGTTTCTGGAAGAAGTAAGCCTCTTTCTGCAATCCGCCGCTATCGGTTAGTACAATCTTGCAATTCTTGAGTAGTTCAATCATATCGAAATAACCTACGGGATCAACCAGATCTACTTGTAATTCCAAATTATTCGCTTCCAAAAGCTTTCGTGTTCTCGGGTGAATTGGAACCAAAACACGAATTTGTTTGTGCAACTGATTAAGCGCCTCAACGATTGCTGCCAACCGCTCTGGATTATCTGTATTTTCAGCCCGATGCAATGTGCATAAGACAAAATCTCCTTGTCTTTTTTCCTCGGGTAATTTCGCTTTGGAAGAAGAAGTTTTTGCGTAAAAATGACTTGCATCCTGCATTACATCGCCCGATTGAACAATTTGCGCATCGATGTTTTCGTAGCCTTCATTCATTAAGTTGCGAATCGCAGTATCGGTTGGGACGAATAATATGTCCGAAATTCGATCCGTCAGAATTCGATTTACCTCCTCTGGCATTTCCATGTTGAAACTTCTTAATCCTGCCTCAACGTGCGCTACTTTGATGTGCATTTTCTTCGCTGCCAAAGCCCCTGCAATGGTAGAATTGGTATCACCGTACACGAGCACCCAATCCGGTTTCTCCTTCTCAAGAACGGCTTCAATCTTTTCCAACATTTGCCCAGTCATGGCTCCATGCCCCATTCCATTGACATCCAAATTATAGGAAGGCTTCGGAATCTCCATTTCTTCGAAGAAAACGTCTGACATATTGTGATCGTAATGCTGCCCAGTATGCACCAAAACTTCTTCCACATCTTCGTGATTACCAACAACGCGGCTTAAAACTGCTGCCTTAACAAACTGAGGACGAGCTCCAACAATGGTTACGATTTTCAACATATGATTTAGATTAAGTACTCTGTTTAGCAAGAGAAATCGCTGCAAAATTACACATTATCGGGACATACGCTTTTGGCGATCGGATGGGTTCCTACGAAGGATTAAAAATTCTAAAATCCCCCTTAAATATCCCATGCCATAACTGAAATGTAAGGTCCAGTAAGTCCTTAACAATTGAGGGAAGTGCTTAATTTTCTTAGCATGCAAGATACTGAAGAAAAGCAAGAGTACTATGTAGAGAGACAATGGTATTGAGGCTGCCACAAAATACCAATAACCTATTAGGAAGGTTAATGGCAAAATGCACCAGTATAAAACAAATAACGGCGGCACCAATTGACGTAAGGTTGTCACAGCTTTATGTTTCCTGTTAACGAAGACTTTCCAATATCCATATTGAAAGAATTGACGTTTCAACCCGCTAAAGTTTCCTCTTACATAATATTTCAGGGAGATGTCGTGCTCATAATACACCTTTCCTCCTGCTTGTTCAACACGGAAATTAAAATCATCGTCCTGATTTCGAATCAATGTCTCATCGAAAAAGCCAATCTTTTCAAAAACCCAATAGGGATACATTGGACTGGTAACGGTATCTGTAAAACCTGATTTCGTCAGTGTACGGAAATTCCCTAACCCCATTCCAAAAGCGGTTCCCATGGCAATCGAAATGATTTCCCCCGTTTCGTTCAGATATTCGTTTTGAATTCTTCCACCAACACACCAAATTCGCTCATCTCGTTGTAAATGCTCTATACACTTCGCGAGATAATTCTTACAGATGATATGCCTCGCACCAACGATTTGAACATAATCGACCTTACCTCCAGCGTAAATACCAAGATTAAACGCGAATGGTGTCAACTGCTTCTCATTGTCGACCAAATGCAAGGTTGGGTACTTCGCCTTTAACTCGTTAATCTTGTCTCGAGTTCCATCATCACTCATCCCATCCACAACAAAAACGGACATTTCCACATTATCCGATATTTCACTTCCATAAATGGCATCCAGACACTCCTCAATGAATGGTGCTTCGTTTCGGCATGGTATGACTACTGACAATTTCATGCTATCACTTTTTTAGGTGTTGGCATCAGTGGATACATGTAGAATACTCCAAGCATCAGGCAGAAGAATACTATTCCACTTTGGCGTTCCAACATCGATTCAAAAAGACAATGAAACATAAGAGAGCTGCTGGCTACGAGCAACAACCAATGCTTTCTTCTGAACCCAAGAATCACTCCGTACATCAACGTTGTTACGAATAGTATGATTCCCGCAACTCCGATTTCAATCCCGGTGGTTAGGTATTGATTGTGTGAATTCAGATGCTTGGCGGCCATTCTGTGCTGACCGTAATACTTCAATCGTTTGTAAATGGCATCGTCGTAATTCTTTGTTCCCAATCCCATGGGGGATTCAGATAAAATCTCTGAGGAAACAATCCAGAGAATTAACCGTTCTTCGCTTCCTGTCCAGGGATTTCTATTCCGAACGAAATCTTCGGGTGCTGCAGCATATTCATCCAGGTATTTCTTAGCTCCCTGATACTGTCCTTTCACCATTGGAACATAGTTTACCGCTAAATATCCGATCAATAAAACCGGTACTAACACACCCAGTGAAACCTTCCAACTCCATTTCTTCCCGATCTCGTACAACACTAAAAACGCCACTACGATCATGAAGTATAAAATCCCGGCGAGACTCAAACTCAAAACGTGAAATATTGCACCAAACAAAACGAATGGAATGATCCATTTCAAATGAAAATACTTCCATTGTCGTTTCCAGCCCACATAAGTTCCTACCATTGCGAGAATCCAGAAACACATGAAATACGTAGGATGATGAATCGGAGAAACATAAACGGTTGTAAACGCGCTGAATCCAGATCCTTGAGAGTAGAGGTAAATTCCATGAGCTATTCCGTACAGACTCAGAACCACGACGGCTCCCACAAGTGCGAAAATGAGCCAATTGAAACGAAATGCTTTAGATTTTAACGGGAATGAAAACAGAATGGGAACAACGAGCAAGGAAAGCTTCTGTACCATGCCTTCCGCTGCCAAATCCGGATGATTGGAATACAAACTACCAATTCCGTAAAAGGCATAAAGCAAGGCGAACATCACCAATCCTGCGTTCAATCGGAATTTTAAATAACCATTCAATCCACCAAGTAACACCCAGACAGCTAACAATAACAGTACTGGACCTGCTAATCGCGGAATTACAAGACAAAAGAATAAAGTTAAGCTAACCGCCAACGAATAATTCTTGTCATATGTTGCCTGATCTTTCATTCAGATTAGCGGGAGAGCACACCATTATACAGAGAGATCAACTTGTCTTCTTCAACGCTCCAATTGTAGACTTCCAATACTTGCTTTCTACCGCGTTCTCCCATTTCGATTGCTTCCTCCGGATTTTCCTGAATATAACGAATTGCATCGGCAATCTCTCCTGGTTTTTCCGGATCGACACATATTCCGCATCGATTATCCTCAATGATTGCCTTCCATAGTTCGAAGTGAGAACCTATTACAGGTAATCCGGAAGCCATGTATTCAAAGATTTTATTCGGTTGTGCATTGATATGATTCGGATACGGTAGAAAAGTCACGATTCCCGCTATGGATTCAGCCTTCAACTTAAGAGAAGCCGTACGGTCGATGAATCCTAATTCATCCACTTTTTTCCAACCTTCTTTCGAGGTTAAGGTCCTACGGAAATCTTCAGGGAAACTTCCGGCGATAGCACAAGTTACCTCAACAGACTCCAAAGCATCCACCAATTCACCAATTCCTCGTACCCGCGTAATTCCACCGATAAAACAGATTTTATTCTCTTTGGTGACAGTCACTTTCTCCGTGGAGACTTCTTTCAACATTGGGTAATTGTTGATGTCAATGGTATTGGGATGAATTTGCTTGAATCGATCTCGAATGAAAGGAGTTGCCGTGATTACCGCATCCAATTTTCGAACTACCCGGTTTTCATAGCGCTCCACTACTCGACTGATGGTTTTCTTGAATTTCAAATAATCCTTTCCAAGAATTTGCCTGGGAAGATCTTCGTGCGCATCGTAGATGATTTTTTTCCCCTTTCGTTTCAGCTTTAGTGCAATTCGCAACAACTCGGGATCATGCAAATGATAGACATCAGCGTCTAATTCAACGGCTTTTTTGTAGACCTTATTTACCGTGCTCCACATACGCTTGATACGACTCCCTCCTGCGCCTTCAACACTATGAATGGTCACACCGCTTTCAACCCGTTCGTCTACATCTGCCAGAACCAAATGTACATCAAGGTTTTCCTGACTGGCAAGGGAAGAACACTCCTTGTGGAATATTCGTACGTCTCGATCTTTGTGTGCACTGCTTAGATGCGCTACCTTGTATACAGGGTTTTTCTTCATTTCTGACACTCACGCAAAATTAAAATTAATACTTACTTTTACAACACGAAAGTCACGATTCATCTGTGATACAAGGACTTTCAAATAAACTACAATCCTCGGATAAAGTGCCGCAATCGAACACGCTTGACAAACTGACATATCTGCTCGGTGGGATCCTGCTGATCTCTATTTTATCCGTTCCCGATCTTTATTTAAAACCTGATTGGCCCGCAGTACAGGTGATTGACTTTCTCATTCCAATTGTTGGTATCACTTTAGTAATCAAATTCAGAGAGCTTAAGTTGCATGCCTATTGGATCATCATAGCACTGTTTTGCGTCTACATTCCGATAACTATGCACTTGAATGGCAGAACGGGAGTTATTGCGGACTATTTTGAAATCTACAAGCTCATTAAGTTCAGCTTGCTTGTGCTTTTCTTTTCTCTACTAGATTTTGAAAAGTTCAGCAAAATGTGGTTCAAACCGATCTTCATTGGCTTAGCGATTATTAATCTCCTACATTTCTTCAATATATTCCACATCAATGAATTTCTTTACGATGTTTATGGAGGTGTGCACCGTGAGTTTTTCGGATTGAACTCGCTAAAAGAACCTGCAACAAAAAGAATGGTAGGATTGGCTTCCAGTCCCAACATCAATGCAGTAGTATTTTCATTTTTCGCCATTTACTTCCTCCCGCTGAAGTTTGACAGAACAAAATTCTATTGGTTTCTAGCTGCCATTTTATTCATGCTTATGTGTCAATCCAGAACAGCGATAGTTGCGCTTGCAGGAGTTTTGATAATCATAGCAATTCTTCAATTGAGCGATTGGAACCTAAAACAATGGGGAGTAGTTCTTGGATCCATCGTTGGGTTATACTTCCTCTGCTGGGCACTTGTCACCGATTTCTTTTCGCATGCTTCATATAGCAACAATGTAGTGAGCAACTCGGCTATGGGACGATTGGAAACCTGGGCGTATTTGTTCGATATGATAAAAGAAAGCCCAATCATTGGATATGGCGTAAACAAGCAATACTTTTACGAAAGGAAGTTATACTCCGAGAACGAATATATCCTGATGCTTTGGCGCTACGGAGCAATCGGTTTAATGTTGTATCTCGGAATGTTATTCTTACCACTTTGGAACTATTTCAAAAGACGAAAAGAGGCACTGAAACTCAAAAAGGGATTTTTATTCCTTATTATCATTGTTACAGTTGCATTGACCAATAATCCATACCAGGATAAAACAGTGATGGTTTTGATTGCAACAATGTTGGGGCTGACATGCCCACTATTAAAAGTAAAGAAGCAGAATGGCTAAAAATCCAAAGCGATTATTACTCATTGGAAGTACTCAAAGCGATGTACACCTGAGAAACTACTATTCTTTGATTGAAGGGTATTTCGATGAAGTGTTACTGGTATCCGGGAATTCGGTTGATTTTTGCGAAACTAAAGTGCTGGATTTTGGATTGAAGAATCCAATTACGATTTGGAAAACCATTAAGCGACTTCAAAATATCATTGCGCAATTCAAGCCGGATATTATTCATGTGCATCAGGCAAATTCTTTTGGATACATAACTGCCAAAGCTAACAAAGGCAAAATTCCACAAGTTTTGACTATCTGGGGAAGTGATGTTTTGTTGCTTCCTAAGAAGAGTGCAATCCACAAAAGAATCGTTCAAACAGCTCTAAAAGGTGCGCATCAAATTACAGCCGATGCCAGTTTCATCCAACGAAATGTCACAGAATTAATCGGGCATCATCATTTCCACACAGCCAATTTCGGGATTGATTTACCAGCGCTGGATATTGATCTCGAGAAAAAAGAAAACATTGTTTACTCCAATCGTTTGCACAACGATTTATACAACATTGATAGAATTATCGAAGGCTTTGCGAAGTTTTACGAGAACCAGAACGACTGGAAACTCATTGTTGCGGGCCGAGGAAGTAAGACGGATGAGTTAAAACAATTGGCTGCTGAGAAATTACCCAAAATGGCTTACGAATTCGTTGGATTTGTAGATTACGACACGAATATGAGTTATTACCAACGTGCGAGTATCTACGTTTCTATTCCGTCAAGCGACGGTACTTCTGTGAGTCTTTTGGAGGCGATGGCTTGTGGAGCAATTCCTGTTGTTTCCGACCTTCCGGCAAATCATGAATGGATCACTTCAGGGAAAAATGGAATTGTTCTGAAAAAAGATGTTGCCGATGCCTTGAATGCTGCGCAAAAATTGGATCACGTATATCTGGCTGCTGAAAACAACGCAATTATTGAGAAGAAAGCCACAAAAAAGGCGAATCGGAAAATTTTCCTGGGGATTTATAAATCCCTAATCAAGAAACGCCGTTCTGCCTAAATATCTGAACGATATTATCGAGTGTTTCGGTTGAAACCTGTTGATGGACATTTACCGGTAAATTCAGCATCCGGGAAGCAATCCATTCCCCTTTTTGGCAATCTCCTTCAGAATAGCAATAACGATAGGAACCCTTCGGGTGAATCACATCATTGAACCAGTCGCCGAAATGAATTCCCTGTGCAGCCGCATCACTTTTGATTTTAGCAATAGTACCATCATCGATGGTCTGCTTCAATAAAATTGGGTAGCGAACCAAAATCTGATCTTTTGTTGGATAATGATGGAGATCTTTGAATTCGGCAAATGCAGACTGATATCTCTCTACAATAATTGATTTCTCCCCATTAATTCCCTCCAAATCCTGCAATTGCTGAACGAGAAAATTCGACAAGATCGGATGCATTCGCACGGGGTATTGCTCAGGTAATTCACCAGCAATTTCTTTATCAGAAGTCTTGTAATTGAGTCGAAGCGATCTTAATGCTTTCATTCCGAAACGCTGACAAAAGGTCGTTCGTTGCGAAAAAGTCAAATTCAACATACCGAGCGTCAATAGGATCTTGATCGCCATTCCCTTTCGCATCACAGATGTTTCGGCATAACCGCTCTGAATTCCTTCGAGAAGTGTTTGATTATTCACCAGCATCATTCCTCCCAGTCCAGCGGTAATCGGCTTCGAGTATTCCAAACTGAAGAAACTGGCATCTCCAAGCGTTCCGCACTTCGCCCCGCTTGCATCCTTAGATCCAAAACTATGAGCGACGTCTTCAATGATGACAAGTTCTGGATGATGTGCTTTGATTTTTCCAATATCCTGATACGTCAATCCGAAATTATGTGGAATAATAATCGCCCGCGTTCGATCCGTAATTGCCGACAATAATTCATCGGTATCGAGATTTAACGTGTCCTTCTGAATATCGACATACGCAACATTGCAGCCCGCGAACTTTACCGCATTGGTCAATACCACACAGGTATATCCGGCAACAATTACTTCGTCTTCCGATTTAACTCCAATCGACTTCAACAAGGCATAAACAGACATTCTTCCCGCTCCGTACAAGAAAACCTGCTCTTGAGAAACCTCAAAATAATCGGCTATTAATGACTGTGATTTAGCGTAATTGCGCTTTCCAGACCAAAAAAAAGATTGCATCAATCCTTTGAGATACCCTCCTTTCGAAAGACTATTGCTGATAAAGGAAAAATTACGCCCTGGCATGAATCTCTTTGATTTGCTTTGCAGGAGAACCTCCGTAAACGAAATTAGATTCCAGGTTTCCTCGAACCACAGAATTCGCTGCAATTACAACGTTATCACCAATTACTGTTCCCGGGAGCAAGGTACACTGTGCACCAATAAACACGTTGTTTCCGATCACGATATCCGCATCTTGATAGTTATCCGAAAAATGAGGTGCATCACCTTCAATGGCATTGGAATGGCAAATCATCGTACAAAATGGTCCGATTGCGACATGATCCCCAATGGTAATTGTATTCTTGTCGATTAACAAGTAGCCGAATGGTGCAATATGAGATTGATTCCCCATAGAAAAGCGACCATCTGCACTTGGATAAATGCTGGTTTGCTTATACAAAATACTGTTGTTCCCCAGCGATACATTCTTTGGAATGGAAAGATCTACGCTTCCATCTATTCGGCTTCCTTCTCCCAAAGTTACCCCTAGAGATTTGAAGCGCATATTTGCCCATTTTTGCCGTATTTTCTTACCCAGGCTCATTCGGTTCAATTTTAGCGTCTGCCTCTTTCGCAAACATGAACAACTTAAAAATAAGGAATAACTTATAGAACACCTGAGAGATACTCAGCACCCACAAACTGACAACCAAATCAGCTCCGAAGAACAAATAAGGAATGGAAATCGCACCAATAATCAGTGCTGAACCAAATATTGCGAGATGGAAGAACTCCTTCTGCTTTCCGAGTACCAGCGGCAATGAAGTTATTGGAGACGAAACAAAATTCACCATGAACCATGGCGTCATTATTTCTGAGTAATACCCTGCTTCGCGCCATTCATCGCCAAAAACGAACCCGAAAAGTTCTTCTCCAAAGAAAAATAATGTCGTAAACGGAATAATCGATGCCAATGTCAAGATTCGAATCGAACTCAACATATCCGGAGTTACAATTTGCTTCTGGTTCACCTTGTCTGCCGCCCGTTGGAAAAACACCTGACCAATTGCCTGTCCGAAGAAAACCATCGGAACCAAAAGCATTCGATACGAGTGATCAAACAATCCGTAGTCGTGTTTTGAGAAAAATCCGAGAATGATTGCCGCCACTAATAAGTCCCGTCCTAAATCCAGCAAAACATGCGGTAGGTTGATCTTAGGATATTCAAAATACTGTTTGGCGATAACATAGTTTCGAGAAGATCGGCTCGGTATATCATAGGCCTTTTTCGAACGAAAGAACTCGCGGAAAAACCAGAAGGATGCCACAGCATACCCAACGATGGTACCGAAGATCAATCCCATGTAACCGGCTCCCAACCAACCGAACAATAACTTTGATCCATTGCCCAGCAACGAATTCGCAAAGCGTGTATAAGAAATGTCCTTGAACTGTTTGAACCGAATAGCCCAATTGGTCCCAATTGCATGAAACGCCATGAAGAATATCGTCAATGGCAACATGAGCCAGTACAACACACGATCTGTTCCTGTAAATGCCGCTGTAACAGCAAAGATGACCATCGACGCAAGTGTCGCGATCATCGTAATCACGAAGGCGACCCGATACAATCTAAAGGAATGCGCATTGCTTTTTGGAATCGGTAGCGCCATTTCGTAACGAAAAGTGGCAATTGCCGCCCCTACCCCAGCGATTCGCATGAAGATTCCTAACTCAGCTCCCTCCTCCGGCACATAGAAATAGCGGAATATCGGAATGGAAAGTGCGTAGGAAATAATCTGTGCAGAAGCCGTACCAGACACGAGTATGAGGACATACTTAAAAAAGTCTGATTTTAAACTTAGCTTCTGTTGCATGTATATAAATTACCCAATCGGGTAATTGATTACTTCGCGTAATTCACGGCACGTTTCTCACGAATCAAGGTAACTTTTACCTGTCCCGGATACGTCATTTCCGTTTGGATGCGCTGTGAAATCTCGAATGAAAGTTCGTCTGCTTTTTGATCTGAAACTTTCTCAGACTCCACCAATACGCGCAATTCGCGTCCAGCTTGAATCGCATAGGCAGAATTTACTCCGTCGTAAGCCAGAGCCAATGCTTCCAATTCTTTGATTCGCTTGATGTACGATTCTACGATCTCGCGACGTGCTCCCGGACGTGCTCCTGAAACGGCATCACACACCTGAACAATCGGAGAGATCAACGTTGTCATTTCAACTTCGTCGTGGTGTGCTCCAATAGCATTACAAACTTCTTTCTTCTCACCGTATTTCTCAGCCAATTTCATCCCGAGAACCGCGTGTGGCAATTCTGGCTCTTCATCAGGCACTTTACCAATATCATGGAGCAATCCAGCGCGTTTCGCCATTTTCACGTTCAAGCCAAGCTCAGCAGCCATGATCGCACATAGGTTCGCTACTTCGCGCGAGTGCTGCAATAAGTTTTGTCCGTAAGACGAACGGTATTTCATACGACCTACCATTCGCGTTAATTCTGCGTGCAAGCCGTGAATTCCCAAATCGATACACGTACGGCGTCCAGTCTCAGCAATTTCTTCGTTCAATTGCTTTCGTGTTTTCGCCACTACTTCCTCAATTCGAGCCGGGTGAATACGACCGTCTGAAACCAATTGGTGCAGTGCCAATCGAGCGATTTCACGACGTACCGGATCGAAACAAGAAAGAATAATTGCTTCTGGTGTATCATCAACGATAATCTCAACTCCAGTGGCAGCTTCCAAAGCACGAATGTTTCGTCCTTCACGACCAATAATTCGACCTTTAACCTCGTCTGACTCAATGTTGAATACAGAAACCGAGTTTTCAATTGCCTGTTCCGTTGCTACACGCTGAATCGTTTGAATTACGATTTTCTTCGCTTCACGGTTCGCGTTCAATTTCGCTTCCTCCGTAATCTCGTTGATGTGTGCCATTGCACTGGTACGTGCTTCATCTTTCAAGGCTTCCACCAATCCAGCTTTGGCATCTTCAGGAGACATTCCGCTCACCTTAGAAAGCTCGGTAACATGCTTCTGATGCATTTTATCCAACTCGGAATGCTTCTTATCCAATGCAGAAATTTTCGATTCCAGAATGGAATCTTTCTTATCAATACCCTTCTGCTTACGATTTACTTCTTCAATTTTCTGAGAAAGCGTCTTTTCTTTACTCTTAGAGCGGTCTTCAGAAGATTGCAACTTGCGCTCACGTTCTTTGATTTTGCGCTCGTGATCTTCCTTAAGCTTCAAGAATTTTTCTTTGGCCTGGAGAATTTTCGTTTGCTTCAAATTCTCTCCTTCCTTCTCGGCGTCCTTGAGAATTTGTTCTTTGCGTTTTTTGAGCAGTACTCCCTGCACTATAACAGCCAATGCAGCGCCTCCTGCAACACCAGCTGATAAACCAATGATCATTTCCATATGTTTCGTTTTAATACTGGAACAAGGTGCAATGCACGCAAGAAGGGATCGATCTAAGCATCCAAATCAGAAGAGAGCTGTTCCAGCTTCGCTTCAATATCGGAGTAGTCTGCAGGTGCTGGTGTACTGGACTTCCCCTCTTTTGTAGCGAGTTGAAGTGCCGTCATAGCTAATAAGTCCTGCTTATCTTTAACAGCATAGTTTTCCTGAAGCAGCTTGATTGCTTTATTGATGTCCTCAGCCGCTTTCAATACCTTTTCCTGCTCATTCTCATTCACAGACAAGGGATACGTACGACCGGCAACAACTACTTTCAGTGACAACTTTGCCATGCTTATCTTTTTAACTGCTTAATGCAGTGTTCGATTTCCTTAACCAATGCATCAATTTCCTCATTCGTCAAAACCGCTCCCGTTGGAGTCGTAGACTGTGAATTGACACTTTGTTCCTTTAATGATTCAATATTAGCAGAGAGCTCAGATACTTTAGATTGTAGATTTTCCACTTCCTGTGCTTTGCTTGTAATTTCTGATTTAAGCTCAGATATTTCAGCAGAAAGTGTCTCATTTTTAGTACGCTCAGCGGCAACCTGACTCTTCAGTTTAACAGATTTCTCGCGGATTTCGTCTAGTAGCTGATGTACTCGTGCGGACATTGAATCTTCCTTTTATACAAAAATAGTATTGTGCAAGATACCAACAATATTTTTAGCGAGATGTTCGGCATTTTTTTTCAAAGACCTATTTTTGATAACATGTATCGACTTCTTTTTGTATTCCTCTCACTCACACTTCAATCTCACACTGCCCGTTCGCAAGATAAGGGCAACTATGATTTCCATCCACCGCTAAAAATTCCATTGATTTTGTCTTCCAATTTTGGAGAATTACGACCGAATCACTTCCATATGGGGCTTGATTTCAAAACTCAGGCGAAAATCGGGTTTAATTTATATTCTATCGACGACGGTTTTGTATCTCGGATAAAAGTTTCTCCCTACGGATACGGAAAAGTGGTTTACATCGATCATCCGAACGGAATGACCAGCGTTTATGCGCATTGCCATGAATTCAAAGGAGCGATTGATTCATTGGTTAAAGCGACGCAGGAAAAGGAACAAAACTTTCAGGTTGAAATCTTTCCCGGGAAAAACACCATCAAAGTAAAGAAAGGAGAAGTAATCGCGATTTCAGGAAATACCGGAGGATCAGGAGGTCCGCATTTGCATTTTGAGATTCGAGATACGAAGACAGAACACGCATTGAATCCACTGCTTTATGGATTTCCGATTGAAGATCATAAGAAACCGGAAATCCGTCGGGTAAAAATTTACGGATTGACCAAAGACGGATATCGAATTCAAGGGCAATCAAAAGAAGTCACCGTCACAAAGTCAGGATCAAAATATGTGGTTTCTGGGAATAAAATTCAGGTAAGTTCAGGATTTGCTCTTGCAGGAAGCGGAATTGGATTTGCATTCGATGTGATTGATCGCTTTGATGGAGCTAGTAATCAATGTGGACTCTTCGGAAGTCGATTAATTGTAGATGGCGACACGATATTCGGTCAAGAAACGGCTCGGGTCCCCTTCGAATCAAGTCGATACGTAAACTCTCATAAGGACTATGAGGCATATCAAGCCAACCGAAGAAAATATCACAAGTGTTTTCGAACTACAGAGAATGACCTACCCATATATCTCAATAATGCCCTCGGTCTGGTTACATCATCTCCTGGAACATCACATCAAATTAGGTACATAGCCTATGACGCCGCCGGTAATGAGTCAACTTTAGATTTCACCCTGGAAGTATTAAACAATTCTATAAACTCATTCAATAAGAACCGTGATGAGTTGCCTCAAATCCATCCACAGAAACTGTTCAATTTCGACTCTGAGAATTGTAAAATTGAAGCTGGATACGCTACAGTATATGAACCAATGTTGATTGATGAAGAGGAACTATGCAGCCACATTGGTGATCGTGAAACTCCCGTAAACCGCGCGTATAAGATCAAAGTAAAAGTGGACGGTCCTCAAGACGGCAAACACTATTTGGAAATGATTACCGCAAAAGGCAAGAAACGAGCCATTTCAGTTACGTATCAGGACGGATGGGCTGTTGCCACCTGCAAATACTTTGGAACGTATGCGCTTAAGAGAGATGTTGTCGCTCCCACAGTAAAACTAGTTTCGTATTCCTCTGTGATTCCAGCTTCGGCCAAAACAATTTCCTGGTCCATTTCTGATAACACCAGCGGCATAGATGATTATGATCTATTCATCGACGGTAAATGGTACTTGTTGGAATACGACTACAAAACCGGGAAAGTGACTTTTCAGAAACCTTCAGGATTCAAAGGAAAGAAACAAGTCCGGGTAATTGTAAAAGATGAGTGCGGTAACGAAAAGGTTCTGGAAACTACGCTAGACTTTAGATAGACTAAGCCTGAGTAGTTGGAGTACCAAAATTCATTGGTGGCATTGGAGGTGTTCCTCCAATTTCAATTGTACCGTGGATTTGCTCGTACTTACCAATGTTTTCTTTCAATGCTTCCATTAGTCGCTTGGCATTTTCCGGAGTCATGATAATACGAGAACGTACCTTTCCCTTCGGTACACCAGGCATCATTTGAATGAAGTCCGCAACGAACTCAGATGGTGAATGCGTAATAATCGCCAGGTTTGAATACACACCTGTTGCCACCTCTTCTGACAACTCAATATTGACGTTTTTCTCTTGATTTTCTTCCATAAAACGAAGGTACGGAATTTAGATTGATCGGTATGTCATCAAGGTCACACCCATAAGTATAATCTACTTACAACCGAATTGTCTCACGAGTTGTTTCCTCTTGCACTATTTTGATAATTCCTTGTGCCTGTGCGCCGTCTTTTGTGACCAAAATATCCAAAACTCCAACACCAGCCTGACCGGGTTGATACATGTATCCCATATCAAAGACAGCCTCGCCTTCGGAGTTCGTGCTAAGCGTGTCGTTTACGGTTATTGTTCCTTGTGTTCCTGAGCCATACAATATGACTTTAGCTCCTGCAACCGGTTGATTGTTTCCGTCTACGACTTTTATCACAGCCACCGTCGCTTTTTGCTTGCCGCAAGACGAAGAAGACAAGGTTATAAATAGAACGCCTAGAAAGAGATATAGAATTGATTTCATCGTGGTGTTTCTAATAAAACAACTAAAGGCATGAAATTGTTACTGGCTTAGCCTGGAATCACTAAGAAGGTTCAGGAATACTTCACCTTCACTTTCTTTCCTTTATCGTTACGCTCGATCCATTTTCCGGTCTTTTCACCGTCTCTATAATAGCCTTCCTCGAGAAGTTCTCCATTCTCATCATAGTTAGACCAAAGTCCGTACTTTTTATCCTTTCGATAATAGCCTTTGGACTTAGTACTGCCATTGGGATGATACTCCGTAAATAAACCGGTAAGTTCAGAGTCATCATTATACGAGAAATTGGATTCCAGCGTACCGTCTTCATAATAGGTATTCCATTCCCCAATACGCTTGTTGCAACGCAAAGGTCCACGAATCTTCACATTACCATTCTCCCAAAAATCTTCGCCTGTTGCATGAAAACCATAGACGTACTCTTCAAATTTGATCGTCTTCCCTATTCGGTGAAACTGATTGAGTTCTTTTCCACCTCCAAGAATGACCTGTGCAGATTTCGCTCGAATTTCAGCTTTTACAACATTGCCATTCACCTCCACAATTTTCAGTTTTCCTATTCCGGTGCTAATTTCCATGTACTCGGTTTTATCATACAGGGAAATTTGCCCATAAACGCCCACCTCAGGCATTTGATCACCGTCAAAAGTCAATTGACAATAATCATCACCTAAAGTATCAGAAATGGTTCCAAAAAAGGTATTAACGGGTTCCCCACATTTGATCGTATGAAAGGGCGATTGAGCAAATGCAATTGAGGTAGAAACGAAGAATGCAAGTAACAGTGAGTTTTTCATGTGGTACGCTTTGGTCTTACTAAGTTACTGAATTTGGTGAATTTAGGTTTCGATTCTTTAAAACAAAAAGCCCCAATGTTTCCATCGGGGCTTTCATTATTTCGAGTTGAAATTACTCTGCGTTTTCAACCATCTCTTCCATTTCAGCTTTAGAGCCTACTAGCATTTTCTGGAACTGACGGAATCCTGTACCTGCTGGAATCAAGTGACCAACAATTACGTTTTCTTTCAATCCAAGTAGATGATCTTCTTTTCCTGAGATTGCAGCCTCGTTCAATACTTTCGTTGTCTCCTGGAACGATGCCGCAGAGATGAACGATTGTGTTTGAAGGGAAGCTCGTGTAATCCCTTGAAGCAATGGCGTCGAAGTTGCCGGAACCGCATCACGCGACTCGATTTCCTTCTTGTCTGCTCGCTTCAACTGTGAATTCTCGTCACGAAGTTTACGTGCTGATACAATTTGTCCTGCTTTCAAGCTATCAGAATCACCTGCATCAGTAACGACTTTCATTCCGTAGATTGCATCGTTCTCCTCCATGATGTCTGCTTTGTGCACTGACTGTCCTTCCAGGAATTTCGTATCTCCCGGATCAACAACCTGTGATTTCAACATCATCTGACGAACGATTACCTCGAAGTGCTTATCGTTAATTTTTACCCCCTGTAGACGGTATACCTCTTGAATCTCGTTCACAAGGTATTCCTGAACTGCAGTTGGTCCTTCAATGTTCAAGATATCGTTTGGTGTAATTGCTCCTACTGAAAGTGGCGATCCTGCGCGAACGAAATCGTTCTCCTGAACCAAAATGTGCTTCGATAGTGGAACAAGATACTTACGTACCTCACCAGTTTTCGAAGTAATTTGGATCTCACGGTTACCACGTTTGATTTTACCGTACTCAGCAACACCATCGATTTCAGAAACTACAGCAGGATTCGAAGGGTTACGTGCTTCGAACAACTCCGTTACACGTGGAAGACCTCCGGTGATATCCCCTGATTTACCCGCTTTACGTGGAATCTTCACCAAAATCTGTCCTGCTTCTACTGAATCTCCTTCATTTACGCTGATGTGTGCATCAACCGGAAGTGAGTACTCACGCAATACTTCTTTCGATTTCGGATCGATCACGTGGATCGCCGGCATCTTCTTCTTATCTCTTGTTTCAGTAATTACTTTTTCAGTAAATCCTGTCTGCTCATCCACCTCTTCACGGAAAGTAACACCTTCCAAAATGTTTTCGAAGACAATCTTACCAGTTGCCTCAGTAATGATCACGGCGTTGTATGGATCCCATTTACAGATCACATCTCCCTTCTTCATAGAAGCTCCGTTCTTCACCATCAATTCTGAACCGTAAGGAATGTTCGCGTTCATTGTTGTATTTCCTTTCGAATCAGTAATCTTCAATTCGGCAGAACGTCCAACAACAACCACTTTCTTATTTCCGTCTTTGTCTTTGAAGTCGATAGTACGCAACTCATCGATTTCGATCTTACCGGCAGTTTTTGCTTTCAAATCGTTTTCATCCGCAATGTTGGAAGCGGTACCCCCAACGTGGAATGTACGAAGTGTCAACTGTGTACCCGGCTCCCCGATCGACTGTGCTGCGACAACTCCAACTGCATCTCCAATTTGAGCATCACGACGTGTTGACAAGTTTCGTCCGTAACATTTCGCACAAACTCCACGACGCATCTCACATGTCAATACCGAACGAATCTCTACTTCTTCGATATCTGCTGCTTCGATTTTGTTCGCGATTGCATCCGTGATGATCTCACCTGCTTCAACCAATACTTCGTCAGTCTCCGGGTGGAACACATCATTCAATGCTGAACGACCAATGATACGATCTTTCAACGGCTCAACGATTTCGTCGTTTTTCTTCAATGCAGTTGCAACCAATCCGCGAAGTGTACCACAATCCTCAGAGTTGATAACTACGTCTTGAGCAACGTCAACCAAACGACGTGTCAGGTAACCTGCATCGGCCGTTTTCAATGCCGTATCCGCCAAACCTTTACGGGCACCGTGAGTCGAGATAAAGTACTCGAGGATCGAAAGTCCTTCCTTAAAGTTGGAAAGAATCGGATTCTCAATAATATCCTGAGATGATGCTCCTGATTTCTGTGGTTTCGCCATCAATCCACGCATTCCTGAAAGCTGACGAATCTGCTCTTTGGAACCACGTGCACCTGAATCGTACATCATGTAGATAGAGTTAAATCCTTGCTTATCGGATTTCAATTGCTCCATCAATGTATGTGTCAAGCGAGAGTTCGTGTGCGTCCAGATGTCAATGATCTGGTTGTAACGCTCGTTGTTTGTGATAAGCCCCATGTTATAGTTCATCATCACTTCCTTCACGTCTCCTTCTGCTTTTTCAACCAATGTTTCCTTCTCTTTCGGAATGATAATATCATCCAGGTTGAATGACAATCCTCCAACGAAGGCCATGTGGTAACCCAATTCTTTAATCTCATCAAGGAACTGAGCTGTACGTGCTGTACCACAGATATTCAATACGTGACCGATCATGTCTCGCAATGCTTTCTTGGTCATTACGTCGTTGATGAATCCAGCTTCATCCGGCACTTTCTCGTTGAACAATACGCGTCCACAAGTAGTTTCCGTCATGCGAACCACCAAATCACCGTTTTCGTCAAGGTCTTTTACTTTCACCTTAATTGCAGCATGAAGATCCAATGCACCTTCGTTGTGCGCGATGATCACCTCTTCCGGAGAGTAGAATGTTCCTCCTTCTCCCTTCACGATGTCGTCTTTCATCGACTTCTTCGCTTTGGTGATGTAGTAAAGACCCAATACCATATCCTGAGATGGTACGGCAATCGGAGCTCCGTTTGCTGGGTTCAAAATATTGTGCGAAGCCAACATCAATAGCTGTGCTTCCAAAATTGCAGCGTTACCAAGTGGTAAGTGAACCGCCATCTGGTCACCGTCGAAATCGGCGTTGAAGGCTGTTGTTACCAACGGGTGAAGACGAATCGCCTTACCTTCAATCAACTTCGGCTGGAACGACTGGATTCCCAATCTGTGAAGCGTCGGTGCTCGGTTAAGTAGTACTGGGTGACCTTTCAATACGTTTTCAAGGATATCCCATACAACCGGCTCTTTACGGTCTACAATTTTCTTCGCTGATTTTACCGTTTTTACAATTCCACGCTCAATCATCTTACGAATAATGAACGGCTTGTAAAGCTCGGCAGCCATATCTTTTGGCAAACCACATTCGTGCAACTTCAAATCCGGTCCTACAACAATTACGGAACGTGCTGAATAATCCACACGCTTACCAAGCAAGTTTTGACGGAAACGACCTTGCTTTCCTTTTAGGGAATCAGAAAGTGATTTCAATGGACGGTTAGACTCCGTTTTTACTGCTGATGACTTACGAGAGTTATCAAACAATGAATCTACCGACTCCTGAAGCATACGCTTCTCGTTACGCAAGATTACTTCTGGCGCTTTAATTTCGATCAATCGTTTCAAACGGTTGTTACGGATAATCACACGACGGTAAAGGTCGTTCAAATCCGATGTTGCGAAACGACCACCATCTAGTGGTACCAATGGACGCAATTCTGGTGGAATTACTGGTACAACTTTTACAATCATCCACTCAGGACGGTTTTCGATACGTGTTTGAGATTCACGCATTGACTCAACCACCTGAAGACGCTTCAATGCTTCGTTTTTACGCTGTACTGAAGTTTCTGTGTTCGCCTGGTGACGCAAGTTGTACGAAGTCTCTTCCAGATTCATCGTACGCAACAAGTCATACAATGCCTCAGCTCCCATCTTCGCGATGAATTTGTTTGGATCTGTATCCTCCAAATACTGGTTTTCCTTTGGAAGTTCATCCAAAATATCCAGGTACTCTTCTTCTGTCATGAAATCCAAACGCTTCAATTCTTCTCCATCGGAAGCATTTGCGATACCTGGCTGAATTACTACGTAACGCTCGTAGTAAATGATTTGATCCAACTTCTTTGTTGGCAAACCAAGCAAGTATCCAATTTTGTTCGGCAAAGAACGGAAGTACCAGATGTGTGCTACTGGAACCACCAAAGAGATGTGTCCCATACGCTCACGACGTACTTTCTTCTCTGTTACCTCTACACCACAACGGTCACAAACGATTCCTTTGTATCGAATTCGCTTGTATTTACCACAGTGACATTCGTAATCCTTTACAGGACCGAAGATACGCTCGCAGAACAAACCGTCTCTTTCAGGCTTGTACGTACGATAGTTTATTGTTTCCGGCTTAAGTACTTCACCACTTGATTTCTCTAAGATGGATTCCGGAGAAGCCAAAGAGATCGTGATTTTGTTGAAGCTACTTTGCTTTTTTGGTTGTTCTTTTCTGTAAGCCATAATTCTTTTCTTCTAAAATTGAATACGATGATTAGTCCATTGTTACGTCGAGACACAAACCTCTCAACTCGTGAAGCAATACGTTGAATGATTCAGGAATTCCAGGTTCTGGAATGTTGTCTCCTTTCACAATCGATTCGTATGCTTTAGCACGTCCCATGACATCATCGGACTTAATTGTCAAAATTTCCTGCAAGATGTTCGATGCACCGAAGGCCTCAAGAGCCCAAACCTCCATCTCACCAAAACGCTGACCTCCAAACTGAGCTTTACCTCCGAGTGGCTGCTGTGTAATAAGTGAGTAAGGTCCGATAGAACGCGCGTGCATTTTATCATCAACCATGTGCGACAGTTTCAACATGTAGATAATACCCACGGTTGCTGTTTGGTGGAAACGTTCTCCGGTTCCTCCGTCGTACAAGTATGTTTTTCCTGATGTAGGAACTCCTGCTTTCTCTGTCCACTCATCAATCTCAGATGGATGTGCTCCATCGAAAATAGGTGTTGCGAACTTCACTCCAAGTTTCTCTCCTGCCCAACCAAGTACAGTTTCGTAAATCTGTCCAAGGTTCATACGAGACGGCACCCCTAGTGGGTTCAATACGATATCTACTGGTGTTCCATCATCAAGGAATGGCATGTCTTCCTGACGTACAATGTTCGCGACGATACCTTTGTTACCGTGACGACCCGCCATCTTATCTCCAACTTTTAGTTTACGTTTCTTAGCAACGTAAACTTTCGCCATCTTGATGATTCCTGCTGGAAGTTCATCTCCAACTGAAATGTGGAATTTCTTACGCTTGTAAGTTCCCAACAAATCGTTTGACTTGATGTTGAAGTTGTGGATTACACGTCCAATCAATGTGTTAACATCTGCATCTTTCGTCCAGTTGGTAGGATTAACGATAGAGAAGTCAATCGCATTCAAGTTACGAGTAGCGAACTTCGTACCCTTCTTGATGATTTCTTCTTTAAAGTTATTGAATACTCCTGCAGACTTCTCATCTCCAACGATATCCAACAATTTCTCTACCAATACTGCTTTCAACGCTGCGTGTTCTTTATCGAACTCCGCATCAAGATTCTCCAAAATTGGTTTATCCTGTGCTTTCGCTTTACGATCTTTCACCGCACGTGAGAACAATTTCTTGTCGATTACAACTCCTCGAAGAGATGGACCTGCTTTCAAAGAGGCATCTTTAACGTCACCTGCTTTGTCACCGAAGATCGCGCGAAGTAGTTTCTCTTCCGGAGATGGATCTGTTTCTCCTTTCGGAGTGATCTTACCGATCAAGATGTCACCTTCTTTAATCTCTGCTCCGATACGGATCAATCCGTGCTCATCCAAATCTTTGGTCGCATCTTCTGATACGTTTGGAATATCAGAAGTCAATTCTTCCATTCCTCTTTTTGTATCACGTACATCCAAAGAGTACTCATCGATGTGAATGGATGTAAAGATATCATCACGTACTACACGCTCTGAAATTACAATCGCATCCTCAAAGTTATATCCTTTCCAAGGCATGAAGGCAACTTTCAGGTTTTGTCCTAGTGCCAACTCTCCTTGCTGTGTTGCGTATCCTTCACAAAGTACCTGACCTTTCTCTACTTTGTCCCCTTTCTTAACGATCGGTTTCAAGTTCATTGTAGATCCCTGGTTGGTCTTAGCGAATTTTGTCAATGGGTAACGTGTTACTTCGTCATCGAAACTAACCAAACGATCTTCTTTCGTCCAGTTGTATCGGATCACGATTTCGTTCGCATCTACGTATTCAACAACTCCTGTTCCTTCAGCGTTGATTAGTACACGCGAATCTTTTGCTACCAATTCCTCAATACCTGTACCTACAATCGGTGATTGCGGACGTAGAAGAGGAACTGCCTGACGCTGCATGTTTGATCCCATCAAGGCACGGTTCGCATCATCGTGCTCCAGGAAAGGAATAGATGAGGCCGCGATTGATGCAATCTGGTTAGCACCAACATCCATTAGGCTCAACTCTTGTGGCGGAACCACTGGGAAGTCGTGTCCCAAACGCGCTTTAACCACGTCTGTTTCAAAGTTTCCTTTATCATCCACTTGTGCGTTTGCCTGAGCGATGATTTTCTCATCTTCTTCCTCTGCAGAAAGATAGATCGGCTCGGACTTCATATTTACTTTCCCCTTGCTTACCTCACGGTACGGAGTTTCAATAAATCCAAGTTTGTTAACCTTCGCGAATACACACAAAGAAGAGATCAAACCAATGTTCGGTCCTTCCGGTGTCTCAATAGTACAAAGACGACCGTAGTGTGTGTAGTGAACGTCACGAACCTCGAACCCTGCTCTTTCACGGGAAAGACCTCCAGGCCCTAGTGCTGAAAGACGACGCTTGTGCGTTACCTCCGACAGCGGGTTCGTTTGATCCATAAACTGTGATAGCTGGTTGGTTCCGAAGAACGAGTTAATCACAGATGACAATGTCTTCGCGTTAATCAAATCGATTGGTGTAAAGACTTCGTTGTCACGAACGTTCATTCGTTCACGGATCGTACGTGCCATACGTGCCAAACCAACTCCGAACTGAGAGTACAATTGCTCTCCTACTGTACGAACACGACGGTTTGACAAGTGATCGATATCATCCACATCTGCTTTAGAGTTGATCAATTCGATCAAGTACTTAATGATGGAAATGATATCTGCTTTTGTAAGTACACGTGAAGTTTCCTCCATGTTTACTTTCAACTTCTTATTCAATCGGAAACGACCTACTTCACCCAAATCGTAACGAGTGTCAGAGAAGAACAACTTCTCAAATACTCCCTTGGCAGTTTCGTAATCAGGTGGCTCAGCGTTACGCAATTGACGGTAGATGTGCTCTACTGCTTCTTTTTCCGAGTTCGATGTATCTTTCTGAAGCGTGTTGTAGATAATCGTGAAGTCTGCAGTGTTGATGTCTTCTTTGTGCAAGATGATGTTCTTGGCTCCAGAATCAACAATTAGTTCGATGTGTTCTTCTTCAAGAATCGTTTCACGATCTAACAATACTTCGTTACGCTCGATAGATACAACCTCTCCTGTATCTTCATCTACGAAATCTTCAACCCATGATTTCAATACACGAGCAGCCAACTTACGACCCAACGCTTTTTTCAAGTTCGTCTTAGTCGCTTTAAGTTCGTCTGCAAGGTCAAAGATTTCCAAAATATCTTTATCACTCTCGTAACCAATAGCACGGAACAATGTAGTAACCGGAAGCTTTTTCTTACGGTCGATGTATGCGTACATCACACTGTTGATATCCGTTGCGAATTCGATCCATGATCCTTTGAAAGGAATTACACGAGCCGAATACAATTTGGTTCCGTTGGCGTGGTGACTTTGTCCGAAGAATACACCCGGTGAACGGTGCAACTGAGAAACGATTACACGCTCAGCGCCGTTTACTACGAATGATCCTTTCGGAGTCATATAAGGAATTGTACCAAGGTATACATCCTGCACGATTGTTTCGAAATCTTCGTGCTCTGGATCCGTACAGTACAATTTTAATTTTGCTTTTAGTGGGACACTGTATGTCAATCCGCGATCGATACACTCGTCGATGGTGTAACGTGGCGGGTCGATGAAGTAGTCCAAAAATTCCAATACGAACTGGTTACGCGTATCGGTAATAGGGAAGTTTTCAGAGAAAACTTTAAATAATCCTTCGCTTTCTCTGTTCTCTGGTGTTGTTTCCAACTGGAAGAACTCCTGGAAGGATTTTAATTGAATATCCAAAAAGTCTGGGTACCCAAATGGATTTTTGCTTGACGCAAAATTCACTCTTTTCGATGTATTGTTTGATGTTGCCAAGGCCAAACGATTTTAGTGAAAAAATTGGTGCTTTTCAGCACTAAGTTCAGGTGTTTGAAAACCCCTCGGTTTAATACAGGAATAGGCATCCCGAAAAACGGGACACCTTTCCTGATAAATAAGTGTGGATCTTACTTGATCTCAACTTCAGCTCCAGCCTCTTCTAGAGACTTCTTCAAGCCTTCAGCTTCGTCTTTAGCAACACCTTCTTTCAAAGTAGCTGGTGCGCTATCAACCATTCCTTTTGCTTCTTTCAATCCTGCACCAGTCAATTCTTTAACTAGTTTTACTACAGCAAGTTTAGATCCTCCTGCAGCTTTCAAGATTACGTCGAATTCAGTTTTCTCCTCAGCAGCATCACCACCTCCAGCAGCAGCTCCACCACCAGCAACAGCTACAGCTGCAGCAGCAGGTTCAATTCCGTATTCTTCTTTCAAAATGTTAGCAAGTTCGTTAACGTCTTTTACTGTTAGGTTAACCAACGTTTCTGCTAGATCTTTCAATTCAGCCATTTTATTAAAATTTAAATAGGTTCTTAAAAAATTAATTTTCTTGTTTTAATTCATCGCCTTCGCTTAAGCTTTGGCGCGGAACTTATGCTCTTTCTTCGAGCGTTTTTAGGATGCCAGCCAATTTACCTCCAGCACCTTTAAGTCCAGAAACAACGTTCTTCGCAGGACTTTGAAGCAATGTGATAATTTCTCCAATCAATTCTTCTTTAGACTTGATCTCAGTTAACGCTTTCAATTGGTCATCTCCAATGAAAACTGCTTCTTCAATCCAGGCTCCTTTAAGAATTGGCTTATCTTCTTTCTTACGGAAATCTTTGATAAGTTTTGCTGGTCCATTACCTGCTTCTGCAAACATGATTGAAGTTGCTCCCTTAAGAGTTACTTTCAAATCACCGAAATCTTTGTCTTCAACTTTGTCCATTGCTTTTTCAAGCAAGGTGTTTTTTACCACACGCATGGATACGTTTGCGTTGAAGGCTTTACGACGTAGGCTGTTTACTGTCTCTACGGTTAGTTCCGCTGTATCTGTCAGATAGATAACATTGTTCTCAGCTAGTTCAGCTGCCAAGTCATCTATGTACTTTGCTTTTTCTTCTCTTGTCATGTCAATACGATTTAAGCAATTAGTGACTTAGTATCAATCTGAATACTAGGACTCATAGTAGAACTGATGTATGCGCTTTTGATGTACGTACCTTTCGCAGCAGACGGCTTCAATTTGATCAACTGTTGGATCAATTCGTTAGCATTGTCAGTGATTTTTTCACCATCAAAGCTTGCTTTTGCTACCATGGCATGTACAATCCCGTACTTATCAACTTTAAAGTCGATTTTACCAGCTTTTACATCTTGTACCGCTTTCGCAACGTCCATAGTTACCGTACCAGTTTTCGGGTTTGGCATTAGTCCACGTGGTCCTAGAATACGACCCAATGCACCAACTTTCCCCATACACGCCGGCATAGTAATAATAACGTCGATATCAGTCCAACCTCCTTTGATTTTTGTGATGTATTCATCCAAACCAACGTGATCGGCACCAGCTGCTTTTGCTTCCTCCTCCTTGTCAGGAGTACATAGAACCAAGACTTTTACATCTTTACCAGTTCCGTGCGGCAACGCAACAGTACCACGCACCATTTGATTCGCTTTACGTGGGTCTACACCCAAACGAATACTTACGTCAACTGAGGCATCGAATTTAGTGGTTGACACTTCCTTAACCAAGTTACATGCTTCAGTTAAGGTATAAGCCTTGCTAGAATCGATCTTTGCAAGAGCTTCTTTTCTCTTTTTAGATACTCTTCCCATAACTGTAATGATTATTTGGTTTCGGGTGGTGTTCCACCTTTTACATTTACTCCCATTGAACGAGCTGTACCAGCAACCATGCGCATTGCAGAGTCAACAGTAAAACAGTTCATATCTGGCAACTTATCTTCTGCTACTTCACGAACCTGGTCCCATGAAACAGTTCCTACTTTCGAACGGTTAGGTTCTGAGGATCCTTTTTTCAATTTTCCTTTTTCGAGAATTTGCACCGCTGCCGGCGGAGTTTTAATTACGAACTCAAAGGATTTGTCACTGTAAACAGTGATCACTACTGGTAGTACCTTTCCTGCTTTTTCCTGCGTACGAGCATTAAACTGCTTACAGAACTCCATAATGTTCACCCCTTTTGCACCAAGTGCGGGACCAACTGGAGGAGCTGGATTGGCTGCACCACCTTTGATCTGTAATTTGATCAAACCTGCTACTTCTTTAGCCATTTGTTTTGATTTGTGTAGTACAAACGTGGTTCTTCTCGGGAAGCTTTAATCGAGTTCCCCACTCCTACGGGTTAATAAACTTTTTATTCTTTTTCTACTTGCATGTAGCTAAGCTCCAGCAAGTTCTTTCGTCCAAATATTTTTACCATTACTTTCAACTTCTTCTTCTCTTCATTGATTTCATCAATCACTCCGCTGAAGTTGTTGAACGGTCCATCGATAACTTTCACCGACTCTCCGATCACGAATGGAATCTTCATTTCTTCTTCTGTCTCTGAAAGTTCGTCTACCTTACCAAGGATTCGATTCACTTCAGACATTCGCATTGGATGCGGTTCTCCACCTTTTTCTGCTCCAAGGAAACCGATTACGTTCGGAATTCCTTTAATAACGTGAGGTACCTCTCCTACAAGAGCCACTTCAACAAGAACATATCCTGGAAGGTAAGCACGTTCTTTGCTTACTTTTTTACCATTACGAATTTGGAATACTTTTTCAGTTGGGATAAGAATCTGCCCTACGAACTCGTCAAGTTTCAAGCGAGAGATTTCCATTTCAAGGTATTCTTTCACCTTTTTCTCCTTCCCACTGATGGCTCTCACCACGTACCAACGTTTTTTTACATCTGTTGCCATGCTGTAGTTGTACTAAAAGGGATTAAGAAAACAAGTTGTAGACGAATCCTAGGATTCCTCTCCAGATCATCCCCTCTTCTTCTGCACGTACTCCGAATACGAAGTCCATTGCGAAGATGATCAAGGAAATAAGTACTGAGGCCACTACCACAATAATGGTGTTACTTTGGAGTTCTTTCCAAGTGGGCCAAGTAACGCGATGTACCATTTCGGTAACAGTCTCGTTAAAATACTCTTTTACTTTTGACATGTCTTGTTTTTTGCACGGGCGGTAGGATTCGAACCCACGACCAATGGATTTGGAATCCACTACTCTACCAGCTGAGCTACACCCGTGTATCAATCAAAAATTGCGAATTGAAAAATCTGTATCTCATCATTTTCAAAACGCAACCTAAAATTTTGCTTTTCAAAGGACTTTTTTGATAAACGAGAAAGACAACTCGTATAAAAAGGGGAGCGAACTCCCCTTTCTATTATATCTTATGGTGAAAGATTACTCTACGATCTCAGTAACCTGACCAGCTCCTACTGTTCTACCACCCTCACGGATTGCAAAACGAAGACCTTTGTCCATTGCTACTGGTACGATCAAGTTAACTTCAATAGTAACGTTGTCACCTGGCATTACCATGTCACGTCCGTCAGTAGTGAAGATCTCACCTGTTACGTCAGTTGTACGGAAGTAGAACTGAGGACGGTACTTATCGTGGAAAGGAGTGTGACGACCACCTTCTTCTTTCTTCAATACGTAAATCTCAGCTTTGAACTTCGTGTGTGGAGTTGTTGAACCTGGCTTACAGATTACCATTCCACGCTTGATATCAGATTTTTCGATACCACGCAACAACAATCCTACGTTATCTCCAGCTTCTCCGCGATCCAAGATCTTACGGAACATCTCAACCCCTGTTACAGTAGATGACAATTTCTCATCTCCCATCCCTAGGATATCAACTGGATCACCAGAGTTGATAACTCCTGTTTCGATACGTCCTGTTGCTACAGTACCACGACCTGTAATTGTAAACACGTCCTCAACTGGCATCAAGAAGTCTTTATCTACATCACGAGGAGGTAATTCGATGTAAGTATCAACTGCTTCCATCAATTCGTTCACAGTTGCAACCCACTTCTCTTCTCCGTTCAATGCACCCAAAGCAGATCCCTGGATGATTGGAGCGTTATCTCCGTCGTAATCGTAGAATGACAACAACTCACGGATTTCCATTTCTACTAGTTCAAGTAGCTCCTCATCATCAACCATATCCACTTTGTTCATGAATACAACGATACGAGGCACACCAACCTGACGTCCTAGTAGGATGTGCTCACGTGTTTGTGGCATTGGTCCATCCGTAGCAGCTACTACCAAGATCGCACCATCCATCTGTGCAGCTCCCGTTACCATGTTCTTTACGTAATCGGCGTGACCTGGACAGTCAACGTGTGCGTAGTGACGGTTAGCCGTCTGGTACTCGATGTGAGATGTGTTAATTGTAATACCACGCTCTTTTTCTTCTGGTGCGTTATCGATAGAAGAGAAATCACGAGTTTCAGCTAGACCTTGAGAAGACAATACTGAAGAGATTGCCGCTGTCAAAGTAGTTTTTCCGTGGTCAACGTGACCAATTGTTCCGATGTTAACGTGTGGTTTGGAACGATCGAATGTTTCCTTAGCCATTGTTTTCTTTGTTTCTTAGTTAAAAAATAAACTTTTATATATGCAAAAATTCCACCTATACAGGTGAAAAAATTTTCAATCTCTCCTTAGAGCCAATGACGAGAATTGAACTCGTGACCTCTTCCTTACCAAGGAAGCGCTCTACCACTGAGCTACACCGGCGCAAAGTCCTTTCAAAAAAAATTCTTTAAATAACTTTAAAGAATCGTTACCGAGTTTGACTTCGGCCTATCTCCTCATTCCCATGAGAAGAAGAATATAACCTCCGCCGAAACTACGACGGAGAATTAAATCAGAGCGGGAGACGAGATTCGAACTCGCGACCCTCAGCTTGGAAGGCTGACGCTCTACCAACTGAGCTACTCCCGCTTAAAGAGTTTTTATTGTGGGGAGAGCAGGATTCGAACCTACGAAGGCGTAGCCAGCAGATTTACAGTCTGCCCTCGTTGACCGCTTGAGTATCTCCCCAATCAAACTTCAGAGCCGATGGAGGGACTCGAACCCCCGACCTGCTGATTACAAATCAGCTGCTCTAGCCAGCTGAGCTACATCGGCACTTGTTGGTAAAATTGTTTCAGTATTTGAAAGAACTTTAATTGTGTTCCCCGCGTTTGGGGAGTGCAAATGTATGAAACAAATCAATAATAACAATCAGATTTTTAAAAAAAATCAAAAAAAAATAAGGACACTTTAAAAGCGTCCTTATCTCTAGTATTGCAAGGCTTTGATTTACGACGTTTTAGCCTTGTGTCGCTCGACTTGTTTTTTTAATGCCGAAACTGCTAAATCTGCAGCTTCTTCAAAACTTTTACATTGCTTTTTAGCAAATAATTCGTTTCCAGGTAGCAATAATTTCACTTCGGCAATCTTGTTTTCCTGCTCCTCATTCTTATCCAACCTTAAATAAATTTCGCTAGCGATTATTCTGTCATACATCAACTCGAGTTTTTTCACTTTTCCTTGAATGAAATCAACGAGCTTTTGGTCTGCAGTAAAATGCACTGTGTTTACTTTGAAATCCATAGCGTTTAGTTTTTGCGTCCGCGCGGATGGGACTGTGAATAAATATGTGTTAACTCTGCGAACGAATTATGGGTATAGACTTGTGTCGCCGAAAGATTGGCATGTCCTAAGAGTTCTTTGAGCACTTCTAATCCTGCTCCATTATTCAACATGTGTGTTGCGAAAGTGTGCCGAAGCACGTGAGGACTCTTTTTTTCCAAATCCGTTACCATTCCAAGGTAATGATTAATTTTTCCATAGACAAACTTTGGATATAGTTTTTTACCGTTGCTACGAACGAAGAAAAATGGAGTTTCCAGGATAATATCTTCCCGTAAATTCCGATAGGTACGAATCAATTCCGATAGTTCTGGTGTAATAGGAATGATTCGTTCTTTGTTTCTTTTTCCAAGAACTTTGATCTGGTTATTCTGAACCGATTGATCTAACAACCCAATGAGCTCGCTGGATCGAATCCCAGTTTGATAGAGCATTTCGAATAACAAACGATCTCGGACACCATCAAAATCGTCTTTGAAATACTCTTTGATTTTCTCGGGCTTCAATTCACTTTGCTGTGCGAACGAAGGCGGTCGCTTTCGAACTTTTGGTCCCTCGACCATGCTAATCGGATTCGAATCAATTACTCCTTCTTTAAGCAACCACTTAAAATATGTTCTTAATGAAGACAGTTTACGGTTGACAGATGTGTTTTCGTAATCATTATCGATCAAGTCGACCATCCATCCGCGGATGACACGAGAATTGACCTCTCGGATGTCATTCTTTGAAGTAACCCCGGTAAATTCCAGGAATTGCTCGATATCTTTTCGATATGCCAGACAGGTGTGTTCTGAAAACCGCTTTTGGGTAGTCAGGTAATCCAGAAAACTATCGAGCATAAAAAAAGGAGCCATATAGACTCCTTTAACGTATTTTCCTAAGAAATGTTTCTTAATACTCAGCAGATTTCATGCGCTGCTTGTAAGACGCACGGATCTTCTCTTGACGCTTCAAAACAGAAGGCTTCGTGAATTCTTTACGAGAACGCAATTCACGCATCACTTTTGTACGATCAAATTTCTTCTTGTACTTCTTGATCGCTCTTTCAATGTTCTCTCCTTCTTTAACTGGAATAATCAACATATCTTATCTGTATTTTCTTAATTTCTTGTCTATAATTCGCCCGAAAGCGGACCGCAAATATAGAACATTTAATTTAAAAACAAGTTCTTACTTCAAAATTTCTCGTGAAATTACCAACTTCTGAATTTCGGATGTACCTTCTCCGATAGTCATCAATTTCGCATCACGCAAAAACTTCTCTGCTGGATACTCTTTCGTATATCCATATCCTCCCATGATTTGAACAGCCTCGTTACCACATGTTACGGATACTTCACTGGCAAAATACTTGGCAAACGCTCCTTCTTTGGTAACAGGAAGTCCTTTGTTCTTTCTATCAGCCGCCTGAAAAGTCAACATCTCTGCTGCCTCCACTTGCGTAGCCATATCTGCCAATTTGAATGCGATTGCCTGGAAGTTTGCGATTGGTTTTCCGAATTGCTCACGCTCTTTTGCATACTTTACAGATGCTTCGTAAGCTCCACGTGCTACTCCACAACTTAAGGCTGCGATTGAAATACGACCTCCGTCCAATACTTTCATCGCCTGAACAAATCCCATTCCTACTTCACCAATTACATTTTCTTCCGGTACACGAACGTTGTCAAAGATCAACTCTGCTGTTTCGCTCGCACGAACTCCTAATTTGTCTTTGATTTTTACTGCTGAAAACCCTGGCGTTCCTTTTTCGACAATGAACGCTGTAATTCCTTTGCTATCCAAAAGCTCTCCCGTTCTGACCAAAACAACCGCAACGTCTCCTGACAAACCGTGTGTGATCCAGTTTTTCGCACCATTGATCACCCATTCGTTTCCTTCTTTCACAGCTGTGGTTTTCATGCGCATTGCATCAGACCCAGTATTTGGCTCTGTCAATCCCCATGCACCGATAAACTCACCAGAAGCTAGCTTTGGTAAGTATTTCTTTTTCTGCTCTTCTGTACCGTGATAGTAAATGTGACCTGTACAAAGTGAGTTGTGAGCTGCAACACTCAATCCAACACCTCCACATACTTTACCAAGTTCCATTAGTGCTGTTGCATATTCGAAGTAGCCCATGCCACTTCCTCCATACTCTTCAGGGATGTACATTCCAAGAAGTCCCAAATCACCCATTTGTTTCATGGTGTCCACTGGGAAAAATTCTTCCGCATCCCATTTGTTCAGGTTGGGACGGATCTCTTTTTCAGCAAAATCACGCACCATTTGCGCAATCATCTGCTGATTTTCATTTTTTTCGAAATTCATTTTAGGCTCAAATAAGGATTGGACAGTAGTAGTCTATCCAATTAATAGGCTACTAAATTACGAATATTGTCAGATAAATTTCTCAATTTTTCTGCTCCTTTTAAAAATTCCAATTCCACGAGAAAATCAAAACCGACAACCTCGCCTCCGCCCTTCTGAATGAGCTTCGCTGCTGCCTCGGCCGAACCGCCTGTTGCAAGGAGATCATCATGGATTAAAACACGCTGCCCTTTCGATACTGCATCAATGTGCATTTCGATAGTAGCCGAACCGTATTCCAAATCGTAATCGTAGTTAATAGTTTTGTGAGGCAATTTCCCTTTCTTGCGAATCAAAACAAATGGAACCCCTAACTCCATGGCGAGTGGGTAACCGAACAAGAAACCTCGACTTTCAATTCCGGCAACCACATCAATCCCCTGATTCTCGTACAAGGATTTCATGTGTTTTACAATATCCTTTGACAATTTGGCGTCTAGCATTATTGGTGTGATATCCTTAAAAACGATTCCTGGTTTTGGAAAATCGGGAATATCCCGGATGGCTTTCTTGACTTCTTCTTGCAACATTTCTAAAGGGTTAAATAAGGTTCTATTTTACTAAACAATTCCTGATCGATTAATACCGATTTCAATATGTCTTCAATTTTTTGATACGATCCATGTACATTTCGCATTTTCACAATGGAGTTTGCCACTTTGTATGAGATGTACGGATGTTGTTTCAAGGTTTCAATATCGGCTGTATTGATATTCAGCTTTTTGATTCCCCCGGAAACAATGATATGCTCCTCGATTTTATCGTAACGCTCTGACCCAAATTTCCACAATTCGAGCAGCTGGTGCTTACCAATATATCCTCCAAGATTTTCTCTTTGTTCGACGATCTTCTTTGCATAGAAATCTCCAATGCCCGGAAGTGATTTCAATTCCTCAATGGAAGCCGTGTTGAGATCTACAATTGTAAAGGTCTTTGTGAATTTGTGTTCTTTCTTTTCAAAAGTTGAATTGTATACTGTTGAATCCTTAATAAGCTCGAACACTTCTTCCGGAATCACATAAATCTTCTTGAGTTCTTCGTTGGATCGGACTCCCCGTGAAGTAAACTTCAGTACTACATCTGCCTGCTTTTCTGACAAACCGAGATGCATCCAGTCCTTTTTTTGATAATCGTTCGGATCAAATTTAGAGGGAGGTGTCTTGTACGATTTACGGCGCTTCTGATACTTCCGTTTCTTTCTTGACTTTGCAAACTGTTGTTGTTCCTCCACTTTTTCCTCAGCAAGAGCTAATTCTTCGTGAGAAACCTCTATCGTTTCATGATTCCATTCTGCAAGGACTCTTGGTATGTAGGCAAGAGCAACACAAACGAGAATCAACACCCAAATTCCGCGTCTATTTCGTTTGGAGATGGCCATTTTATGCCTTCTTTGCTACTGACTTATTTCTAATCGCTTCTTTGTACTTCCTCAACTCTGCCTTCACTTTAGGAGCCAGGAAGAAGAGACCAATTATATTCGGGAAGACCATAGCGAAGATCATAGCATCCGAAAAGTCAACAACTGCCCCTAAGCTAATGGAGGCACCTACCACAACAAAGAACAAGAACATTATTTTGTAGATCGTATCGGCTGTTTTCCCTTTACCGAAAAGGAATTTCCATGCCTGCAATCCGTAGTACGACCACGATAACATCGTCGAGAATGCGAATAGAATTACAGCGATCGTAAGTACAACTGAGAAATGTGGAATTGCCGAATCGAAGGCCATTGATGTCAAATCAACCCCTGCTACGCTTCCTCCACCATCATTTAGAACAACTTCTGACCCATCCAGGTTTCCGTAGTTAAATAGTCCCGCGCGAAGGTTTGTTACAATGATCACAAGCGCAGTCATGGTACAAATTACAACCGTATCAATGAACGGCTCCAGCAGGGCAACGATTCCCTCACTTGCAGGATATTTTGTTTTTACTGCCGAGTGTGCAATTGCTGCAGACCCAACACCAGCCTCATTCGAAAAGGCGGCACGTTGGAATCCGACAATCAACACACCTACAAATCCACCAAGTGCTGCATCAGCGTTAAACGCTCCATCGATAATCATTCCGAACGCTTTTCCAAGCAATCCGAAGTTCATTCCGAGGATAATCAAGGACGCCAGAACAAAAATTCCAGCCATAAATGGAACAACTCGCTCGGTTACTTTTCCAATTTTCTTGATTCCTCCGATAATTACGATTCCTACAATTACTGCTATAACTATTCCGAAAATAAAGCTAGACCAACCGCTTTCCAGTCCTGCCATTTTAGTAAACTGTGAAGCCGCCTGATTCGCCTGGAACATGTTTCCTCCTCCGAGGGAACCTCCAACACACATGATCGCAAAGAAAATGGCAAGTACTTTTCCTAAGCCGCCAAGCTTTCTCTCTTTAAGTCCTTTTGAAAGGTAGTACATCGGACCTCCGTAAACCGTTCCGTTTTCGTCTACTTCGCGGTACTTAACTCCTAGAGTACATTCAACAAACTTCGAAGCCATCCCGATAAATCCAGCTACAATCATCCAGAATGTTGCACCTGGACCACCAAGCGCAATGGCAATTGCTACCCCGGCAATGTTCCCCAATCCAACTGTTGCTGACAAAGCTGCTGTTAGCGCCTGGAAGTGTGAAACCTCTCCTTCTGCACCTTCAACTCCGATGGTTTCAATAGCATCTCCTCCTGGTGTAGGGTCACCCGCCATTTCACCTGCTTCGTGGTGATCGATATCATCGTATTTACCACGAACGATTCGAACAGCTGTTCCTATTAGTCGAACGTTAGGAAATGCAAAGTATAATGTGAAGAATATTGCTCCTAGCAGTAAGATGATTAATACCAATGGAACCGTGTAGTATGGTGCGGAAAGTCGTACTTTGACCCCTTCAGCCGAGGCACCGGAAATAATCACCTTTCCATCCTTCATTTTAAGGGTTCCGTCCTTATCCAGAATCTCGACACCCTTCACTGTTTGCGAGTCACCAATTTTGATTTTAGAGAAGTCTATCTCTTTTCCCTTGATGTCAGCACCCTCAACTACAACCTTATATTCTTTCTCGATGCTTCCAAAGTTGATCCCGTAGAAAATGATGGACCCAACGAAATCTGCTACCGGACGGAATGCCCCGTCAATTTTAGCATCAATATCCTGGCTGGTAACCACGGTATCTGTGGTTGGCTTTAAAACGATCACCTGAGCATCATGGTCTAACTCCGCGACCATAAAATGGTTGTAGGTAGTATCGCTTTTAGCTGCGAATGAAGTGACAGAAATTAAAAGAACAATTAGTCCAAATAGGTACTTCTTCATTTTGTAGAGATTATGCTAGTTTTCAAGTAGGAACCAAATATAACAAATTAAAGTATGCGCTATTGGAGAACTGTATAGACGGTAAAAGCGCTCTTTAGGGTTACTTGAAGTACTTAACGAAGTCGTTAATTTGCTCTTCATTTCCAAGGACAAACAGTTTGGAACCAGGCTCCACCTTTGTCTCTGCGGCAGGGTTAATCTGGTACTCACCGTCCTGAACCCGAAATCCGATAATTGTAACTCCTGACACATTGTGAGTTTCTATTTCGCCAATGGTTTTTCCCTGGAGATCAGAAGGTAATTGTTCGTAGGTAACGGTATCAATGTTTGCCCCGAGAGTTCCCTGGGCACGAATGATATCTAAAAATTCCATTACATCGGGATTGGAAATCAACGAAGCCATGTGGGACCCTCCGATGGAATCAGGCATAATGACATTATTTGCGCCGGCCATTCTCAGCTTGGAAACGGAAGTATTCAGTGAAGCTCTACTTACGATGAGGACATTTTGGTTCTTTTCCCGGGATGCAAGCACTACATAAATGTTATCGGCATCTTTCGGCATACAGGTAATAACCGCGCGTGCACTCTTAATACCAGCACGTTCTAACACTTCATCATCGGTACTATCCCCTTTGACAAACAGGTATTCATCGTGTGAAGACCAATGCTCGATTACTTCTTCGTCCTTTTCGAGTATCACAAAATCCTGACCTGCTTCGTAAAGGTCCATTGCAACCTGCATTCCCACACGACCAAATCCACAAATGATCACATGATCATGTATTTTTCTCGTTTCTTTCATGACCCGATATTCTTTAATATAACGTTTATATTCCCCTCCGATAAAATAGCGTGTAAGTGTTGTGATAGCATAAGCGAAAGTACCGAAGCTGGACACTATCAAAAATGCGGTAAACAGTTTTCCGTATTCTGTCAAGTTATGAACCTCTCCATATCCAACCGTCGAAATCGTGATGATGGTCATGTAGAGAGCATCTACAAACCTCCAGCCTTCAATCATCATGTACCCCATTGTTCCACTGACCGTGATAAAGGTTATCAGGCCAAGGAAATAGGACATTTTTTTAAATAAAATCGATTGGACAAACATGCTTCCTTACAATTCCCAGATGGTGTTTCTCTTACGTCTTTGAAATTTGAAATAGTGCTTATTCTCAAGGATCCATGCCATTACCAGATAAATCAGGAGCGGCGATCCCAATGCAACAAAGGACGCATAGATAAAACCAAGACGTACCTTCGCTGAACTGATACCCAGCTTTCGTGCCCACCAGGCACAAACTCCGAAGGATTTCATTTCAAAAAAGAAGATGATTTTCTGTATCATTCCGAACGATCAATGATGGCGTTTCCTACCTCGCAAGATAGGCATTTTTTCGCTTTACAATAATAGCGATATAGAGCCAAAAGTCCTTGAGACTCCCACGCATTCTTAGGTTTCCGACCGATTGCCGACCACTTCCGCATGATATTGTTGCTTTCAGGAGGTAGGTGTTTCAGTAATTCCAGCGCAAATTCCTGATATCGCTCATTTTGATCCTGATGAGCAGAGTAAACAAAGAATGGGACAACTGCATTGATCAGTAAGTGATTCTTGAAGTTCGTTGAAAGTCTTAATTGCGCTGTTTTCGGCTTCATAATTTCATGGAAGCGTAGCACTACTTCTTCAGGACTAGAGAGGTTTGCCAATAATTTCAATTGTTCGTCGTGCATAAAAAAGGAAAATTGGTACAAGCGTTTGGTAGGGAAGTTCCCTGGGCGATTTCCTTTAAAATGCCATCGATCAATAGTTTTGGAATCATTGAATATAATTCCGCTTTGGGTCAAGAGCAAATTGTATCGTTTCATCGGAGCCATCTTTCTCAACCTATCGGAAGGAACAGTAGCCAAAGTCTGGAGAAATGGATGCATGTTTAAATGCCCACCGAATGCAGCCCCCAGGAAAGTTATCATTGCATCATTAGGATCCGTGATGTATTCTTGAAGCACCTGAATCTTCTGATTCCATTTTTGAATGAGTGCTTTTTCCATCATGTTCTCAATGAATATTTCATTGGTGTCTTTCAATGAGGCTGCGCACATGATATCATACTTGCTCTTTTTGAAACGCTCGAATTGTTCAAAGTGTGACCAATCAATGAAAGGCTTTAGTTCCAAAACGGGAAGTATTCGACCGTCCTGTTCCACTTCACGATCGTGTTCGTAAACAACGTGAAGTACAACGTTGTTGTATGCGGAATCCGTATGATGATTGTGTGCGTACCAATCGGAACTTTTGACGTGGACTTCGACGGGTCCATGCCATTCAATTCCATCTATTCCAATTCTGGCATGACTAAAATCCGGACCTGCCATTATGGTATTATGCAAGCCAGCACTTTTGATTTGAATCAACTCTTGATGTTGCGTACGTAATTCTGATGCTACAATTCTCTTCAGACTCCAAATAAATTGAAGATACTCTTCTGTCATTGTGGTAGGTTTTAGGTTCTTACTTTAAGATACAAAAAAACCCTGACGTTCTTTCGAAGTCAGGGTCTGTTTTGATATTCTTTCTACCTATCTGTAAGGTACGTATTTCAAATATTTATCATCAGCTGGTGGTGCTGTCTCTGGATCAAAGTCCAAAGATAAAATCTCTGCATCCGTTCTACGGTTGTACTGGTGCAAGACTTCAAATAACTCGCGGTTCGAACTTCGATACTGATTGATGTATCTTTCTGTAAGGATAATTTCTTCGTACTGATCTTTATCCGGATCACTATCAAGCGGTCCTACTACGAAGTACTCTTCCCCTTTCTTCCAAATCTTTCTTGGCGTAGACTCTCCTTTACCGATTGGAACGATACGACGTGGATCAACTCCCTTTTCTTCAACAAGGAATTTGTAACAACGACGAGCACGGTTGGTTGCCAATTTCTCATTTCGAGCCGAGCTACCACGTGAATCCGTGTGTGAGTTCAATTGAATAACCAACTTAGGATTGTCTTCCAACATTTTCAACACGTACAACAATGAATCTTTAGAGTTGAATGGCTCAGCAGCAGTTGAGTCAACCAAAAGCTCCCACTTGTTCAACGGGTAACGTACCTCCGGAAGACGGATTGGACGTTGTGGAATCAAGTTCATCGCTACAAGGAAGTCCTGATTGTAGTTCAATCCTTCTGTAGTGATTGTTTGTGTTTCCGGTTGCTCGTAGTACTTCTCAGGGTCTCCTGAAATTGAGATTGTATACGTTGCGTTTTCGTTTACGTAGCGTGTTCCGAATGTTGGATCTTCGATTGGACGGATATCCCAGAAGATTGCTCCTTCCGCATTTGTGTATCCCTCCCAGTTTTCTCCTGGATTCTCACCTTTTACAGTTACACGTACATCTTCAATTTTACGAGTTGGATCACCAAATTCGTGGATATCCATTTTCAATGTGTACAAGAATGGTGGAATGTTGTAAGAGAAGATATCTACGTTGTACTCTCCGTTTACGCTCTTACGCTCAGAAGTCAAATATCCGTTACGGTCATCGATCTCAGTTAATGCGTAATCGTTGCTTGTTGAGTTCAATGGAGTTCCAAGGTTTGTTGGATTTTCCCATTTGTTTTCTTCACCAACGCGAGCTGCGCGGTACAAGTCCAAACCTCCCATTCCCGGACGACCGTCAGTAGAGAAGATCAAATCTCCGTTCAATGCGAATGTTGGGAACAATTCGTTTCCAGAAGTATTGATTTCAGGTCCCATGTTCTTTGGTGCAGACCATGAATCATCTTTACGGTTGTAAGTAGAGTACCAAAGGTCTTTACCTCCAAATCCTCCTTCCTGATCTGAAACGAAAACAAGGAATTTACCATCAATTGTTGCAGGGTGTCCAATTGATACTGTATCGTGAGGACGCAAACCTGAAAGTTTAACTGGCTCTTTCCATTCTGTTTTGTTTGCAGCTTCTGACATCCAGATTTCACAACCTAGATTTTGCTTCTTCATAACAGGACAACGCGTGAAGAACATCTTCTTGAAGCGGTTATCGAAACATACTGTTCCTTCCGCATCTGGAGTGTTAATAGTTCCTTCGTCGCTTTCTTTTACAAGGTATGGTTTTGTCCAGTTTCCTTTCTTATCCAATTCAGAAACCCAAAGGTCCATTTGAGTATCTCCTGTACGAGCAGACTCATCCGACCCTACTCCACCATCACGGCTAGATCCGAAATAGATTTTCACTCCTTTACGATCTCCAACTACAGAAGCCATATCGAAGCTTTCTGTATTCAGCTCAACCTCGTTTTCAATTACGTGACGTGTTTTATTCTCAACGAATGATTCATTCATTTTGATTGACTCCAGTCCAGCTTTTGCTAAATCGCTTTCCGGTACCAATTTCATGTACTCTTCGTACATTTCTTTCGCTTTTTCATTCTCTCCCATCATTCGAAGCATGTCACCATTATATAGGTATACTTCAGGAACGTGATTGAAATACTCGAGCTGAATTGCTCTTTCGTACCATTCGTTTGCAGGTCGGTACATTTCCCGAAAACGGAAACAATCTCCTGTCAAAGTGGCCATTTCTCCTTTCAGACGAAGGTTCTTGCGTGTATCTTTTGTGGAAATGCTTTTGTATGCTTTCTCCCCGAGTTCGCCGGCGTCTGCAAATGCTGCACTCATGTATGCAGTGCGGGCTTTCAATACTTGTGAGTTCTGCGCAGTCGCCATTGTTGCAACTACTATAAATACAAGTGATAAGGCGTGTTTAAACTTCATAGCTGTCCTTTTCGTATTGGTTCGCTTTCGTAGCATTTGGGTTATAATGACCGTAAAAGTAACAAAAAAACTGATTGACACACAATACGTTTTCGTTATTTCACAATGCTTTCAAATTTGAACTTTTGTTGTTAATCTTCTTTAATATATGTTGTCCATTTCTCCAGAATTCGTTCAAAGCCTTCGGGCAATTCAGAATTCAAACGGATAAATTCTTTTGTTTCTGGATGCTCAAATCCAAGTGTTTTTGCGTGCAATGCCTGACCGGGAATCAAATCGAAGCAATTTGCTACAAATCTCTTGTATTTACTTGTTGGCATTCCTTTCAAAATGTTGTCTCCTCCGTACTCAAGATCATGAAACAAAGGATGCCCAATGTATTTCATGTGCGCTCGAATTTGGTGGGTTCTTCCAGTTTCCAATTTGCATTCTACTAACGTGACATATCCAAATCGTTTCAACACTTTATAATGTGTAACGGCATGTTTCCCATGTTCTCCTTCCGGAAATACGGTCATGACCTTTCGATTTTTCAATGAACGTCCGATATGTCCTGTTACGGTTCCATCTTCCTGAACATCTCCCCAAACCAACGCATGATATCTTCTTTCAGTGGTACGGTCATAGAATTGCTTGGCAAGATTTGTCAATGCAGTCTCGGTCTTGGCAATAACCAAAAGCCCGGTGGTATGCTTATCCAATCGGTGAACCAGTCCCGGACGACCGTAGTAATTGTCAATTTTCTCCGGGAGATTGTCGAAATGATACACCAACGCGTTCACTAATGTCCCTTTGTAGTTTCCATATCCAGGGTGTACAACCATGTTGGCTGGTTTGTTCACCACAACCAGGGTTTCGTCTTCATAAACGATGTCCAAAGGAATATCCTGTGGAATAAGTTCTATTTCACGAATAGGATACGGAAGAACGATAGATACTTCGTCGCCTGGTTTGATTTTATAATTCTGCTTGACCGGCTTTTTATTTACGTGGATGTTTCCACCTTTCGCCGCAATTTGAATTTTGTTGCGTGAAGTATTCGGCATACGATCCATCAGGAATTTGTCAATTCTCAACACTTCCTGACCTTCATCCGCGGTAAATCGATGATGCTCGAAAAAATCCTCTCGTTGTTCTTCGTCTACCTTATGCCCGTCTAATTCCTGCATTGCTCAGTTACATTTTACTAATCTTGTGAATCTTGCGTTCCCCATTTATTTCCAGGAAGTACATTCCCGATGGGAGGTCTTGCATGTAAAACTCTGTTTCTTCAATGTGTTTTACGATTTGACCTTGCATATTTCGCAAGATTGCACCTGTATATGTAACAGAAGGTTCAATGGTAACCTTATTTCTTGTTGGATTTGGATAAATTTTTGAATTTTCTACTATTTCCGCCTCTTCTACGCCCAAAGTAACATTCATTTCTGTTGAGAAAATCGGGCGAATCATAGCTGATCCGGCTTCGGTTCCTCCATCCCAGGTTGAACCACCATCTGTGCTAAAGAAAATGTGATCGCTATTATCGATATTTCGATCCAAACCAATATTCAATCGATCTGCATCTACCTGTCTCCATCCCACATAAAAAGTTCCGTTTACCGGCACTCTCATTGTGTCTTTAAAGAAGTAGTATGAGAACATGTTGTATCCATAATTGTACGATGGTGATCTTGGGGAGAACAATTCATCCTCGTAAATCACATTCCCTGGAACACCATTGTTATCATCCCAAACCATTAGGAAGAAGAGCTTGTTGGAAACATCCTCCACCGATGGAACAAAATGCATTGCAAGTCCAATGATTGAATCGGCTTCGTATGGAGTATACTGAATGGCTAATCTCGACTGAATCCCTGTACAACCGTAAGCTGATTCAGCACTACCATCATCATAACTATAATAGTTGCGGAATGTCTGGATAAAACTTGTGGTATCGTTATCTGCCAGATTTGGTGCCCCACCAGTTGCAGTTGCTGTTACTTCAAAATCTTGCGAGATTCCTGGTTTTGCCTGATCGAAAGTATAGAAGGCCTGAACATTGTGCTCAGAATACGGAATATCCAAAGCGAAGTAGTTGTCATTAACGTTGTCACATAAAATATCACTCACCAATGTTCCCGTTCCTTCCAATCCACCGCTGTAACGAATTTCCAACGTTCCATCGTTCGCACTAATGTCCGTCGGGAAACTATTCGCCATTTTTATGGGCATATTGGTTGCCATTACGTTATTCGGACTTGCCAAATTCTTATAATGATCCCAGGGAACTGATGTGTAATCCTGAAGAAGTGAATTTAATGGATACGAAAAAGCAATGTCTCTCAACAAAGAGTCGGCGGATCCACCAAATCCGGGTACTGATCGTAGGTTTACATAATCGATGTGGAAATGATCAAGACTTCCAGACAATCCTCCGTAGTTAACAAAACGGAACTGGAATGCATCCGTGAAGTAATCAGGGTTATCGATCAAAATATGTCCCGGGCGGAAGGTATCTACTGCTATTCCATTTGTTGCCCATACATTTCGCCATTGATCCAATGCAGATGCGTAGAACTGTAATACCAAAGAATCGCCAGATTCCGGTGCGTCTGCCAAGCCCTGAGCCTGATACACAAAACTGAAATACATGGAATCGGCAATAGTTACCGAAGTCATGTCGATTGGCTTAGACGTCAGGTAATCAGCATAGTTGGTAATCGCCGAATTGATTGCGTACGGATAACCTGTTTCGTCCAATCCGTCGAATGTTGCTACACCAATGGACCATGGATCCAATGCCATGGTATTGTTCCAATATACGTAGCTATCCTCCCAAATTGCATTGGGATCACTAATCGGCATAAAGAATTGTCGTGCGGAATCTTGCGTTAATTCGGGTCCAACAAGGAATACTGTATCTGGATCCGAATCGGTTCCTCCAGCTTGTGGAATAGTATCGTAAATGTAATACGGTGGATATGAAGAAACTGTGTTGTATGAAGTCGGATAGTTTGTCTGATCACCTAACTGTACATCTTCAGGGGTGAAATTAACATCTGTAAATGTACCGAGTTGTTCGTTGTACGTTCTTCGGAAAGTTACCTGTTGTGTTCCTTGATAATCAGCTGGCAACGGTTGAGAGCTTGTGTTTAGCAATTTGTACTCTAAAACAGAAGTAACTCCCGGAGCATTGTAATCTTCAACGTACTTCTGGAATTTATCCGTGCTGAAATCATCAAATACAGGAAGGCTGATTGTATCCGAAATATAGATAAACGTGCTATCGAAAGTATTGGCTGATTTTGTCAGGGTTAACTGTTTAAATGCTTTCGCCTGAAGCACAGGATTCCTGGTTAAAGGTCCAGCCTCATCTCCCGGTTGTGCGTATGATACAGTTGCCAGCAGTAAGCAACTAATAATTCCGATATACTTCATAAGTTCTGTAAGGTTATTCTGGGATCTCTTCTTCACCTGGAATTCGAGCCATAATTACAATCGAACCGCCAGATTCCACCGTTGCACCTTCCGTCCATTCCGGCGATTGTGTAAATACTATCGCCGCGGATGAATCTTCTGGTGTTTCACATCCCTGACAAACTCCAAGAAGGAACTCCATGTTCAACATGCGTTCTACTTCTCTTTGTGCCTCAACGATACTCATACCAGAAAGGTTTGGCAAATCCTGAAGAATCCCAACCTCATTACGTCCAACAACAAGTTTTATTTTGGAACCAATAGGAATTTTTTGTCCGCCTTCGATCTTTTTTCCGTTGTACCATTGTTCCAAAACCGCTCCATCAGCTTCTTTGGTAGGTTTGTACTCGAGGGTATATCTGAATTCACGGTTTCGTAGCACTCCTTCTGCAAATCGTTGAGATTTATCAATCAGGTTCGGCATTTCCACCAACATGGTACGTTTTGAAACGCGCAAACGAATGCGTCGTCCTTCTTTTACTTTCACCCCTGTGATCGACGTTGCCTTAGGATCTTGAGCGAGAATAGTTCCGGCAACCACATCAGGTTTGTAAATGGAATCCAATACTTCGCATTCAAGACTAGTTCCGCTCAATAGCGATTTGGCATTGTTCGAATTCTTACCAACCATGTTTGGAACGCTTACTTCAACGCCGTGATTGGTCGTACTTTTCAACCATGCCTGTAGTCCGAAGTAAAGTCCAAGATAGACCAAAATCAGAGCCGCGAAGTTGATTCCGAAGGCTTTGCTCCAAATGAAATTTCCGAGTTTCTTGAAAAAGTCTTTCATGGTGATTCCTTAGTGCAACTTTAGAAGTTAGGTGACATATCGTGTGACTTGTAGAAGTCATCAATATAATGATACGCTTCTTCAGCAGTATCTACAATTCCGAATAAATCGAGGTCTTTTGGAGAGATATTAGATTCTGAGTCCAACATAGACGCCTTGATCCAATCGAACAATCCTTGCCAGTAATCTTTTCCAATGAGAACTACCGGTCGGTTGTTGATTTTTTTCGTTTGAATCAATGTGAGTGCTTCGAACAATTCATCCAATGTTCCGAATCCTCCAGGTAGTACCACAAATCCCTGAGCATATTTCACGAACATTACTTTACGAACGAAGAAATAATCGAACTCAAGAACATGTTCGGGATCGATGTATGGATTATGACTTTGCTCAAATGGCAGATCGATGTTCAATCCAACGGATTTTCCGCCGCCTTCCTGAGCACCTTTGTTACCCGCTTCCATGATCCCGGGACCACCACCTGTAATAACTCCGTATCCTCCCTTTGCCAGAAGTTCAGAAACTTTGACCCCCATTTGGTAGTACTTGTTATCTGGCTTTGTTCGCGCGGATCCAAAAACTGAAATACACGGTCCAATTTTCGCCATTCGCTCGTATCCATCTACGAATTCCGCGATAATCTTGAAAATTGCCCAGCTATCGTTGGTCTTGATGTCGTTCCAGTCTTTGATATTTGTCATTAATACGTTGTTTAGTGTTCCATCCGTAATTACGATAAGAACGGACTTTCGTAAACGAACAAAAATAGCATATTTCCATAGATAGAAATGACCGTATTAAAAATACGTTTTAGTCTGAAGTAAGTTCTTGATTTAACGTAATTTTGGATATGCTCAAGTTGCTCGCCACAATACTTATAAGCACCTCGTCTTTTGCGCTTTTGGCACAGGACAGCATCCCTGATTCACCATCGAGAGATTATGGATTTTTTGAAAGAGCTACTTCCCCGAACAAAGGCAGGATTATCGGCGTAAGTTCATCTGTTGGAAGTGTTTGGGCTGGATCTATGATCGCCTTACAATCTATTTGGTATGCTGAAGGCTCCACCGGAACTTTTGAATTTTATGACGATTCACGAAACTGGTTGCAGATGGATAAGGTGGGACATGTGTATGCGGCCTATCAATTAAACAGACTCACCAGCGATTTGTTTCAATGGTCGGGAGTGAATCAAAAAACTTCCACATGGTTGGGGTTTGGTGTATCATTTGGATATCAAACGACACTGGAAACATTGGATGGATTCTCTGGAACCTGGGGATGGTCATGGGCAGATTTCGCTTCAAACATATTGGGCTCTTCTATTTACACAGCACAAGAATTGGTTTGGAAGGAGCAGCGAATTTTGCCTAAGTTTTCCTACAGTCCAACGCCGTTTGCCGAGATAAGACCGGAAGTTTTGGGAAGCTCATTTACTGAATCTCTTTTGAAGGATTACAACGGGCAGACCTATTGGTTCAGCTTCAGTCCGGCACGTTTCTTTAAGGACAGCAAAATTCCAAAATGGGCTTGTTTATCCTTCGGATATAGTGCGCATGAGAAACTTGTGGGATCGGAACCGACGTATTACGATGCTTTTTCAAATACCACTTACAACGAACAGCGCGAATTCCTGTTTTCATTAGATATTGATTTCAGTCAAATTCCCATCAAGCGTCCCTGGCTCAAAGCCATCGTAAAACAGTTTAATTATCTGAAAATCCCGTTCCCTGCACTTGTTTTGAGGGATGGAAACTTGATTGCCAGTCCGCTTTATTTCTGAAGGTCTACCTGATAATTGAAATCCACCACATTTCCTTCGTTGGCGTTAGGTGTCATTCCGAATTCTGTACGATCCAGTGAACCTGAACCAATCAGAACAATGCGATCTTCCAATTCAACGCGTTGTAATTTCACTGTGACTGGCTTCGATTTCCCCAACATCGTGAAGGTCCCTTCCACTTCGTACAAATCGTTTCCTTTATCCACAAATCCAGTTCCTTTGAAGGTCATTTGTGGGTATCGATCAGTATTGAAATAGTCATCGCTAGCCAGACTTTTGTCTCTCATTTTATTGAAGGTTGTGAAATCTTTCATTTTCATGACAACGTTCACACTTGCCTTGGATAGATCTTCGGTAATATTGAATGATCCTGAAACTTTTTTGAACTGACCTTTGGTTCGAGAACCTTCCTTTCCCAATTCAAACTGAACAACAGACGCATCGGTTTGAATTGAATAATTCCCTGAAAGTTCGGTTAATGGGAGCACAGTCGGACCTTTTACCTCTTCACCATTTTCATCGGTTCCGCTACCATCAATTGTGATGATCTCCTTTTTCTCCGCTTCCTCTTCCTCATTAACGAGCAATGTCGGCACACAAAGTCCTAGAGCGAATAACGGCGCCATTAAGGAAACACCCTGAAGTTTTTTCCCTTTCACCGCGTTTACTATGGCTGCCCCAACGATCATAGCGATAAACGCATCGAATCCACCCAATTGTTCATAGGTTCCTCCGGCGAGTGTAATTCCCAAAATAGTTGCGAAGATGATTCCATATGCCATGAGAACCAGAACAATGTTTCGATCTCCCGACCACAACTTGTTGAGCAATACCACAGCGAATCCACCAATGAGTAATCCACCGATGACATCTGCATTCATCAAAGATGGGTTCACAGATTCTCCAATAACCAATAAAGGAATTGCTGCGAGGGTAAAAACTGAGATTCCTGTATTTGCACTGCGTTTATTTCCAAAGAACGAATTGATCAGAAATGCAGCTCCCACCAACATTGGACCGTAGACTGGACTTCCTAATGAAGCGATCAGAAAACCGATTCCAGCCAACATCGGATAAACAGCGATCGACCAGGCTCCGGGAGTTAAAGCAGGAATCCATTTCGATATAAAATTCAATTTGAGACGTACGAGAAATGGCACTAAAGAAGCTAAGAGAACTCCCGCTACCACAAATTTTGTTTCCGCCTGAGTCGTTCCTTCGTTGATGATCATCTCACCTCTTCCGGTGGTAAAAAACGCTACCAAAACTAAAACAGTACTTACTGCAGCTCCAATTGCAGACTTCTTCGGCACAAATTGAGCAATTAAAAAACCAACAACCATTGTTGCGGTTAAAACATGTAATGCTATTGCTCCTTCAGCATTAAAAAGTGTTGCAGCCCATTGCATCAATGTTGCGGCGAACAGAGCATTGAACATACCCACCATTCTCTTGTCTTTTTTCCAAAGCAGCAAGATGCTGGCTAATCCTAACACAACCAAAGTGATCAACAATAACGCATTCATATCCTAGAATTTTCTTCAAATATAATTAATTTATTTACCATGGTAATAATTATCATTGAGAAGATTGTGAATAGTGAATAGTGAATAGTGAATAGTGAATAGTGAATAGTGAATAGTGAATAGTGAATAGTGAATAGTGAATAGTGAATAGTGAATAGTGAATAGTGAAAGGTAAATTTTTACTTCTCACTTGCCACTTCTCACTTATGACTTTATAACTACTTTATTAATTCAACGTTCTTTAAGGGAAGCTCCAACACTTTGTGGACATATGGCAACGTCGCTGCTTGTTCGATTTTCATGAGATGTTCGATACGGTGACAATCACTACCAATGAAATCGACCAATTTTTCGTCAACGAGTAATTCCGCTTGCTTTTTAATAGCCGGACCGTAATGTCCCGTGAGGGAATTGATATTCATCTGGATATTCACTCCACGATCTCGTAATTCGTGCGCTTTATCAACTGAACCGAGGTAATAGGTGTATCGTTCGAAATGGGCTAAGATGGGTTGATACTTCTGCGTTACCATTTCAAAAACCATTGCTTCCGTTTGACCTGGTGGCTCATGGAATGAGAATTCGAAAAGTAAGAAACGATCACCAAAAGTAAGCAGTTGCTCTTTGTTCTGAAGGGATTTTATAAAGGCATCATCAAAGTAATACTCAGCCGCAGCCTCGATTTGAATTTTAAGTCCAAGTTTTTTCGCTGTTTCCTGAACTTCCTTCAAACCTCCGAGAATGATTTCAGGAGTATTCTTGTAATAGTCACTCATGACATGGGGAGTGGTTACCACCTTTTTATATCCGAGTGATTCAAATTTTGCCAGCATCGCAATGGTTTGATCCATGTTTTTGGATCCATCGTCAATGGCAGGAATTAAGTGAGAATGCATGTCCGCCTTTAAAACGCTCCAATCTGCCGGTGGTAACGGCGTCTCTTTTTTGCGAAATAGGCGATTCAACATGATTATCGGTCTGAGTACATTTTGTCGTAGTAGGCTTGATAATCACCGCTGGTTACCTGCTCTACCCATTCTTCGTTGGCAAGATACCAATCTACGGTTTTCTCTAATCCTTCTTCGAAAGTAATGGAAGGTCGCCAGTTCAGCTCGTCTTCCAATTTTGTCGCATCAATTGCGTATCGTAAATCATGACCAGCACGATCAGTTACGAACGTGATTAGTTTTTCATTGGTTCCTGGTTCACGACCAAGTTTCTCGTCCATCATCTTGCAAAGGAAACGCACCAAATCAATGTTGGTCCATTCGTTCAAACCTCCCACGTTGTAAGATTCCCCCAAACGTCCTTCATGGAAAATAGTTTCGATGGCACTTGCGTGATCAACCACCCACAGCCAATCGCGAATGTTCTCCCCTTTTCCGTAGACCGGAAGCGGTTTGTTGTTAACGATATTGTGGATCATCAACGGAATTAGTTTTTCCGGAAACTGATGACTCCCGTAGTTATTCGAACAGTTTGAAATCTTAATCGGCATTCCATACGTATGATGGAAAGCATTTACAAAATGATCGGAAGATGCTTTTGAAGCTGAATATGGGCTGCGAGGATCGTAAGGAGTTGTTTCTTCGAACAAACCTTCTGCCCCCAAAGAGCCGTAAACTTCATCCGTGGAAACATGGTGAAATACGTGTCCATCTTCTTTTCCCCAATGGTTTTTGGCTGCTTGTAGCAAGTTTACCGTACCAACTACATTGGTCATTACAAACTCAACAGGACCTTCAATAGAACGATCTACGTGCGATTCTGCCGCTAAATGAATAACATCGGAAATATTGTGAAGATCGAAGGCTTCTTTTACCTCTGATACAGAACAGATATCTCCTTTAATGAAGACATAGTTCTCACGATCCCTGACATCATCAAGATTGTTCAGATTTCCTGCATAAGTCAACTTATCGAAGTTAACGATGAGGTAATCCGGGTATTTTTCCGTGAGTAAGCGAACAAGGTGCGAACCGATAAATCCAGCACCTCCAGTAACCAATATTCTCTTCTTCCAGTTCATCTTAGAGACTCCAGTAATCGAGGTTTGCAATTTTTCCTTTGAAGATTCCTTTCACGTCAACAAAAACCCCAAGATCATCTTTCATTAATGCTCTGAAATCTTCCTCAGTCATACCTTTGTATACTTCGTGATTCACAGCTACAATTACTGCGTCGTAATCGTTGTCTGCCTCTTCTTTCAATGCAACTCCATATTCGTGTTCCATTTCATCTGATGAAGCATGTGGATCCACTAAATGAACGTCAACCTGGAACGATTTCAACTCATTCACGATGTCTACTACCTTCGAGTTACGGATATCGGTAACATCTTCCTTAAACGTAGCTCCCATCACCAAAACTTTCGCATTCTGGATAGTCTTTCCTTTCGCCAAAATTTTCTTAACGGTTTGCTTTCCGATATAGAATCCCATGGAATCGTTTACGAATCGACCTCCATTAATTACCTGAGCATGATATCCTGCTTGCTTCGCTTTGTGCGTAAGGTAGTATGGATCGACACCGATACAGTGACCTCCAACCAATCCTGGTGTGAAGTTCAGGAAGTTCCATTTTGTTCCGGCAGCTTCCAATACATCGTACGTATTGATATCAAGTCTGTCGAAAATGATGGATAATTCGTTGATCAATGCAATGTTTACATCGCGCTGTGTGTTCTCGATGATTTTTGCAGCTTCCGCCACTTTGATTGTCGCTGCGCGGTGTACACCTGCATCAACTACCAATTCGTATGTTTTTGCAATTTCCTCTAAAGATGATTCACAACATCCAGAAACAACCTTAACTACATTTTGCAAGGTGTGTACTTTGTCTCCCGGGTTGATACGCTCCGGAGAATATCCAACCATGAAATCTTCTTTCCATTTCAATCCGGATACTTCTTCCAAAACAGGAATACAATCTTCTTCCGTACATCCAGGGTATACTGTTGATTCGAAAACTACGTAATCTCCTTTCTTCAAAACTTTACCAACTGTTTCAGACGCTCCCAAAAGTGGCTTCAAGTTTGGCAACTTAGCATCGTCAATTGGTGTTGGTACTGCTACGACGAAGAAACGTGCTTCTTTCAAATCGTCGATGTTTGCCGTAAATGTGATGTCACACCCTTCGAATTCAGAACTGTCCAGCTCATTACTTGGATCGATATTGTTCTTCATCATTTCTACACGCTCTTCGTTGATATCGAAACCGATAACTTTTGTTTTGCGTGCGAATTCAAGTGCAATTGGTAGCCCCACGTATCCGAGACCAATAACGGCTAATGCCGCTTCTCCGTTGATTAGATCGTTATAAATTGATTTGTTCATCTCTCACTTTGTAAATACGTTCAATTATTTCAACGACTTTTAACCCTTCAAGGGCATTTGTAGTAGCCGATGTGTTTCCATTTAGTGTATCAATCACATTGCCAATGACAAAGTTATGATTTGCTGCTGATCCTTTGTACGGTCCGTAATCATTTGCCGGATTTGCCTCTTTCAAAGTTGGCATTTCGTAATCCTTGATGTTACAAACCTCTACTTCGTTCATGTACTGTCCGCCAATTTTCACACTTCCCTTCTCTCCAATAATTGTAATGGAGCTTTCGAGGTTTTGGTTGGCAACTGCTGTGGAATAGTTCAAACAACCCATACCTCCGTTGGTGAAATCGAAGCTCACAAATCCTGAATCTTCAAAATCTGTGGAATCTGCGTGTGTGAAATCAGCAAATTTTCCCTGAATGTTGTCGATGTCTCCGAACAACCAGTACATAATATCGATGAAGTGGGAGAACTGCGTGAAGAGCGTTCCTCCGTCCAAATCTTGTGTTCCTTTCCAACCGCCTTTTTTGTAGTAACGATCGTCTCGGTTCCAGTAGCAGTTTAATTGCACCATGTGGATGTTCCCAAGAACTCCTTCTTCCACAACGGATTTTATCCATTCGGAAGGTGGAGAATAACGGTTCTGCATCACACAGAATACATGTTTGTTTTGCTGCAGGGCCTTGAAAATTACTTTCTCGCAATTGTCTTTGCTCAGCCCCATTGGCTTTTCACAAACAACGTGTCTTCCCGACTCCAATGCTGCCAAACTCTGCTCGGCATGAAGTCCGTTGGGTGTACAAATGTTTACTACATCGATTTCCAAATCGGATTGAAGCATTTCGTCTACTGATGAGAAGAAAGGTACTTCATAAGCTTCGGCTCCACATTCTTCTTGTGATCGGACATCTACCAATGCCACCAATTCTGCGTTCGATTCTCTGGAAATCATCTCGGCGTGGCGCTTTCCGATGTGTCCGGCTCCAACTACCGCAAATTTTATTTTGTTTTCAGTACTCATGCACTTAGCTTGGTTACTTTTTTATCTTCTAGTTTGTATTTCTCTCCGCTTTCAGGACATGTTGCTACACCATCGGTATCAAACTCCAAACGATGCCCGTATTCACTCATCCAGCCCATTTGACGTGCAGGATTTCCTACAACAAGCGCGTAATCAGGAACAGTTTTCGTTACTACGGCTCCGGCTCCAATGAACGCGAATGCACCTATATCATGTCCACAAACGATGGTTGCGTTCGCACCAATGCTTGCTCCTTTTTTGACAGTCGTTTTGGAGTATTGACCACGACGATTCACTGCACTTCTTGGGTTCACTACATTCGTAAATACCATGGATGGACCAAGAAAAACATCATCTTCGCAAATAACTCCTGTGTAAATGGATACGTTGTTTTGCACCTTGACATTTGCCCCCAGTTCAACGCCGGGAGAAACTACTACGTTTTGTCCGATATTGCATCGTTCTCCAATAGTGCAATTGGGCATGATATGAGAAAAATGCCAGATTTTGGTTCCTTCACCAATAGTGCAACCATCGTCAATCACCGCAGTTTCATGTGCAAAGTAGTCCATTAGCGTGTGATGTATTTATCAAAGTTATTGTGCGACGAACGATTCAATTCTTCCTCAGAAAGACTTTTGAAATATTCATAAGTACGCTTCAATCCTTCTGCTCGGTCAATCTTTGGTTCCCAACCCAAAATTTCTCTGGCTTTGGTAATATCCGGTTGACGCTGTTTCGGATCGTTTACAGGAAGTTCTTTATAGATTACTTTCTGCTTGGTTCCTGTCAATTGGATGATCTCATCGGCAAATTCACGAATTGAAATCTCAGATGGATTTCCAATGTTCACAGGGTGTACATAATCTGAATGCAACAGACGGTAAATTCCATCCAGCAAATCATCTACGTAGCAGAACGAACGCGTTTGCGATCCATCGCCAAATACTGTAAGATCTTCTCCTCGAAGTGCCTGCCCAATAAATGCTGGCAATACACGACCGTCGTTCAGTCGCATGCGTGGTCCGTATGTATTAAAGATTCGGACGATCCGTGTTTCTACTCCGTGGAAAGTATGATATGCCATTGTCATGGCTTCCTGGAAACGTTTCGCTTCGTCGTAAACTCCACGAGGTCCAACTGGATTTACATGCCCCCAATATTCTTCTGTTTGCGGATGCACTTCCGGATCACCATATACTTCTGATGTAGAAGCAATCATGATTCGAGCATTTTTCGCTTTTGCCAATCCCAAACAGTTGTGTATTCCAAGAGATCCAACTTTCAATGTTTGAATTGGAATCTTCAGGTAGTCAATCGGGCTGGCAGGAGAAGCAAAGTGTAGGATATAATCCAACTTTCCCGGAACATGAATAAACTTGGAAACGTCGTGGTGATAGAACTCAAAGTTCTCCAATGGGAACAAATGTTCAATATTCTCGATACGTCCGGTGATGAGATTGTCCATACCAATTACATGGTAGTCCTTCTCGATGAACATATCACACAAATTGGAACCAAGGAATCCTGCTGCTCCAGTAATTAAGATGCGTTTTCTTTCACTCATTTTGCGTAAGAAATTACAGCGGCTGCACGCCCCATAGAGTTGTAGTAGAATCCTTCTTCTTTCATCTTATCGACTTCGTAAAGGTTTCTTCCGTCAAATATGATTGGCTCTTTCAGCAATTCTTTCATTTTGGCAAAATCAGGATTGCGGAAAACTGACCACTCTGTAGCAATCAACAAGGCATCTGCATCTTTCAATGCGTCGTACTGGCTGTCTGCGTATTCAATTTTATCTCCGATTTGTCCTTTCACATTTTCAGATGCTTCCGGATCAAATGCTACGATTTTCGCTCCTGCTCCAAGCAACTTATCAATCATGTACAAAGCGGATGCTTCACGGATATCGTCTGTATCAGGTTTAAAAGCCAATCCCCAAAGAGCAAAAGTTTTTCCTGCAACATCGCCGTAGTAGTTCTCTACTTTATCAACCAATTTGATTTTCTGACGATCATTCACGTCAAGAACACTGTTGATGATTTCGAATGTGTAATCTACTTCGCGACCGCTTTTCACCAATGCCTGAACATCTTTCGGGAAACAGCTTCCTCCGAATCCAATTCCCGGATACAAAAATTTAGGTCCGATACGAGAATCTGAACCAATTCCCTGACGAACTTTATCTACATCCGCTCCAACCAATTCGCAGAAGTTTGCGATTTCGTTCATGAAGGTAATCTTCGTTGCAAGGAATGAGTTCGCAGCGTATTTTGTCAATTCTGCTGACTTTTCATCCATTACGATGATTGGGTGATTCTCACGAATAAATGGCTTGTACAATTCTGTCATAGTTTGAATTGCACGTTCATCAGAAGCACCAATTACCACACGATCAGGATTTAAGAAATCGTCTACAGCAAATCCTTCTCGTAAAAATTCCGGATTCGAAACAACCGCGAAAGGAACTGTAGCTTTTTCTGAAACTTTTGCATGTACCTTATCAGCTGTTCCAACTGGTACTGTTGATTTATCAACGATTACTTTGTAATCCGTCATGATTTCTCCCAACTGATCTGCTACGCCAAGTACATAGCTCAAATCAGCAGATCCGTCTTCTCCCGGAGGAGTTGGCAATGCAAGGAAAATGATTTCTGCAAAATCTACCGCTTCTTTCAAATCTGTTGTGAAAGAGATGCGGTTCGCTTTAATATTTCTATCGAAGATAACGTCCAGGTGCGGCTCATAAATTGGCACTTCTCCTGCACGCATTTTTTCAACTTTCTTTTCGTCAATATCCACACAGATTACCTGATTTCCGGTTTCAGCGAAACACGTTCCGGTAACCAAACCAACGTATCCGGTGCCGACTACAGCAATTTTTTTCATTCTAATTTTTAGTTAAGTCAATTATGCGTTCACACTCATGAATTCTGCAACTGCATTGCAGATATAATCCAATTGGTCCTGCTCCATTTCTGTATGCATTGGCAACGATAGAACGCGGTGTGTTAGCCAATCCGTCACTGGAAGATCTGTTTCTGCGCTGTTAAACGCCTTGAACATTTCCTGACGGTGTGCAGGTACCGGATAGTAAATCATGGAAGGAATATCTTTCGATGCAAGGAACAGGTGCAATTCATCGCGATCGATTCCGTCCAGAATCATGGTGTATTGATGGAACACGTGCTTGGATCTAGGATCACGAACAGGTGTTTTAATGCTTTCAAATTGAGCAAAGAAGGCGTCGTAATGATCTGCTACCTTCTGACGTGCCGCAACGTAGTTGTCTAACTCTTTTAGTTTGATTCGAAGCACTGCTGCCTGAATGCTATCCAAACGTGAGTTCACACCTACGCGATCGTGGTAGTATCTTTTGCTTTGCCCGTGATTTACAATCTGACGCATTTTCAACGCCAAATCATCATCGTTGGTAAAGATGGCTCCACCGTCTCCATAACATCCCAAATTCTTCGATGGGAAGAAAGATGTACATCCAATAGCTCCGATTGATCCGGTTTTCTGTGAACGTCCATCGCTAAAGTGGTAATCGCTTCCGATTGCCTGAGCGTTATCTTCAATTACCGGAATTCCGTGTTTGTCAGCAATCGCCATGATCGCTTCCATATTTACTGCCTGTCCATACAAGTGTACCGGAATAATGGCTTTGGTATTTGGAGTAATCGCCGCTTCCAATTTCTCTGGATCCATGCAGAATGTATCATCGTCTACATCTACAAAAATTGGAGTCAAACCAAGAAGTGCAACTACTTCAACTGTTGCGATAAATGTAAAAGAAGGTGTGATCACCTCGTCCCCAGGCTTCAACCCAAGTGCCATCATGGAAATCTGCAAAGCATCTGTTCCGTTTGCACACGGGATAACATGTTTTACTCCAAGATAATCTTCCAGTTCGGACTGAAATCCTTTTACTTCAGGACCGTTAACGAATTGAGCTGTCTCAAGGATTCCTCCTATAGCTTCATCGACTGCCGGCTTGATCTTCTGATATTGAGAGATCAAATCGACCATTTGTATTTTTTTCATCCAGCGTTGTCTTTAGCCGTTTGTAACGAATGCCTTGCTCTGCATGAAGCTCCTTCGCCGTAATACAGACTATGAAGGAGAAGCTTTGCCAAGGCGAGCGTAAAATTAATCAATTGATAGCAAATAACGGAGAAGATTACGTTTAATTGTCTAGGCCTTATGATCCTCTCAAAATCTTTTTTCGCCACTTATTTTCCCTACTTTTACGACGTAAAAATTACACTTCAATGAAAGGAATCGTTTTAGCTGGCGGATCGGGAACCAGATTGTACCCGATTACGAAAGGAGTTTCGAAGCAATTATTGCCGATTTACGACAAACCAATGATTTATTATCCGCTCTCCGTTTTGATGCTTGCAGGCATCCGGGAGATTCTAATAATCAGCACACCGATTGACCTACCAAACTTCAAGAAGTTGTTGGGAGACGGAAGTGATTTCGGAGTTCAGCTAACATACAAAGAACAGCCATCACCAGACGGACTTGCACAGGCTTTTATCATTGGTGAAGAATTCATTGGAGATGACGACGTTTGTTTGGTCCTCGGAGATAATATTTTCCATGGTCAGGGCTTGACTCAAATGTTGAAGTCGGCACGTGAAAACGTTGAAAAAGAACGTAAATCCACAGTTTTCGGTTACTACGTAAACGATCCGGAACGCTACGGTGTTGCCGAGTTCGATGATGAAGGAAATGTAATTTCGGTTGAAGAAAAACCAACGAATCCAAAGTCGAATTACGCAGTAGTTGGACTCTATTTCTATACAAATGATGTGATTGAAATAGCGAAAAGCATCAAACCTTCCGCACGTGGAGAACTGGAAATCACTTCTGTGAATGAAGAGTATCTGAATCGAGGCGATTTGCGCGTGGAATTGATGGGACGCGGTTATGCATGGCTTGATACAGGAACGCACGATTCGCTATTGGAGGCAAGCAGTTTCATTCAAACGATTGAAAAACGACAGGGATTGAAAGTTGCCTGTTTGGAAGAAATCGCATACGAGGAAGGATTTATTTCTGCGGAGCGCGTTCTGGAACTAGCACAACCACTGGCGAAATCAGGATATGGTGAATACCTCATCAAACGTGTTTCGAAATGAAAAAAACCGCCACTGGAATTGAAGATCTTTACGTAATTGAGCCAACGGTTCACGGTGATGATCGAGGTTATTTCATGGAATCGTTCAGCGAGCAATGGTTCAAAAAGGAAATTGCAGATACGCATTTTGTACAGGACAATGAATCCAAATCGTCCAGAGGAGTTCTGAGAGGATTGCATTTCCAAAATCCACCGATGGCACAGGCAAAATTGGTTCGTGTGGTTCAGGGCGAAGTATTGGATGTTGCTGTTGACTTGCGAAAAAACTCACCTACTTACGGAAAACACTTCAGCGTGCTTTTGAGCGCAGAAAACAAAAAGCAATTGTTTGTTCCACGAGGATTCGCACATGGATTTTCAGTACTCAGCGAAACAGCAATTTTTTCTTACAAAGTGGACAACTTTTATTCGCAAAAACTGGAAGAAGGAATCCGATGGGACGATCCGGATTTGAACATCGATTGGCATTTGCCAGCAGACGAAGTTCGATTATCGGAAAAAGATAAGACACAACAAGATTTTGCGAACTACGAAAGTCAGTTTTCATGAATATTCTAGTTACAGGTCGTGATGGACAATTGGGTTCTGAATTACAGGAACTCGCTAAATCCTCCGATCACCAATTTGTTTTTGTGGGATCAAAAGATGGAGACATCACCAACAAAGAGCTCATTCAAAAACTGGTTTCAGACAATTCCATTAATGCCATAATTAATTGCGCGGCTTATACTGCTGTCGATAAAGCTGAATCTGAAAAAGAACTGGCATTCAAAATTAATGGTGAAGGCGTTCAAAATCTGGTTGATGTTTGCGCGGCATCGGATGCAAAACTCATTCACATTTCAACCGACTATGTCTTTCCCGGAAACGGAGAATCTCCCTACAAAACAAATGATCCAGTAGCTCCACTAGGAGTTTATGGAGCGTCGAAATTGGCGGGTGAAGAAGCAATTCTAGGTTCAGATGTCGAAGGAGTCATAATTCGAACTTCATGGGTGTATTCCACATTCGGACATAATTTCGTGAAGACGATGATGCGCCTTGGAAAAGAACGCGACAGTTTGAATGTTGTGAACGACCAACGTGGATGTCCGACTTATGCTAAAGATTTGGCTGAGGTCTGTTTGCAACTTGTTGATCAGGATTTGAAGGCAAATCAAAAAGTGTATCACTTTTCCAACTCAGGAGAAATTACATGGTTCGACTTCGCTTCGGAAATCATGAAAATGACAGGAAGCAGTTGCCAGGTAAACCCAATTCCAAGCTCTGAATTTCCGACTCCAGCAAAACGTCCTTCGCACTCCGTATTGGACACTTCCGACCTCAAGAATGATTTCGGAATTGCTCCCAGAAACTGGAAGTTGGCGTTAGAGGAATGCATCTCGCAATTATGATGCAAACAATCGCATTTTTTTCATTGAATTCTCGTAATATTGCAACGCAATCGAGGTAGTCTCGATGAACAACAACGTGTAAAGGGCGAAAATTGACATACCAACGCATTCAGAATAGTACAGTTTTAGTTACAGGAGGAGCAGGATTTATTGGCTCCAATCTCTGTGAAGACTTATTGAATAATGGTAACAAAGTAGTGTGTCTGGACAACCTGTCCACCGGAAACAAAGAAAACATTGTTCCTTTTCTTGAGTTGGACGCATTTACATTCATCGAAGGCGACATCTGTGATTTGGAAACATGTCACAAAGCGGCTTCAGGAGTTGATTACGTCTTGCATCAGGCGGCATTAGGATCCGTTCCAAGATCATTAAACAATCCAATTGCCACGAACGAAGCGAACATTACCGGATTTTTGAACATGTTGGTTGCAGCCCGCGATGCTGAAGTGAAGCGATTCATTTATGCGGCGAGCTCTTCTACTTATGGAGATTCCGTAGAGCTTCCAAAAGTCGAAGATCAAATTGGGATGCCATTGTCTCCATACGCTGTGACGAAATACGTGAACGAATTGTATGCTCATGTTTTCGGCTTAAACTACGGAATGGAAATCATCGGATTGCGTTACTTCAATGTATACGGAAGACGCCAATCTCCGAACGGAGCGTATGCAGCCGTAATTCCGAAGTTTGTGCAATTGCTAATGGATCACGAATCACCAATCATCAATGGTGACGGAACCAATTCCAGAGATTTCACCTACATCGATAACGTGATTCAGATGAATCATTTGGCAGCAACTACCACCAATAAAGACGCCATAGGACAAGTATTCAATACGGCTGTTGGAGATCGTTCTACTTTGAATGAGCTTGTGGGTCACCTGAAGGCAATGCTTTCTGAATTCGATGCTGAAATTGCCAATATTGAAGCCAAACACGGACCGGAACGCGCTGGTGATATTCCTCACTCGCTGGCATCGGTAGAAAAAGCCAAAAGTCTTTTGGGATATCAACCATCTCACAACCTGGAGGCAGGTTTACGCGAGGCGATTGCATGGTACTGGGATGCATTGAAATAGCCTCCTTCTTTCCAAGTCATTTTCATTCAGAATCCTATCCAACATACAAGTTGGAAAATGTATCTTTGTTGGCATCGAACACTTATGGACCAATCGAAGAAACGACATCTTGCCAAAACAATTACGTGGCGCATTATTGCTTCGCTAACTACCTTTCTTTTGGCATTTTTGTTTTTCAAAGATGATAAGCACGCCATAACCAAAGCATCGGGTGTAGCAATTGCTGAAGCAGCTATTAAAATGGTGTTGTATTATTTTCATGAGCGTGCATGGTACAAATCTAATTTCGGACTGGATAAATCGAAACGAAGAAGTAAATGAACCCCTATATTATTCGCCAGAAATTTGAATTGTCGAAAGAAGACCGACAATCGCTAAAAAAACATGGATCCTTCCTGGTTTGGTTCACTGGACTTTCGGGTTCCGGAAAATCTACTTTAGCGAATGCAGTTGAAGTAAAGCTGCATGAAATGGGCATTCATACGTATCCATTGGATGGCGATAATATCCGCGATGGAATCAATAAAAATCTCAAATTCTCGCCTGAAGACCGCGACGAAAACATCCGCCGTGTTGCAGAAATGAGCAAGTTGTTTGTCGATGCTGGAATTGTGGTTTTAGGATCATTCATTTCACCTTTTGCGAAAAGTCGGGAGGAAATTAAGAAAACTGTTGGGGAAGAAAACTTCGTGGAAGTCTTTTTAAATACCTCTCTGGAAGAATGCGAACGCCGTGATGTCAAAGGATTGTACAAGAAAGCGCGTACAGGTGAAATCCCATCATTTACCGGAATTTCGTCGCCCTACGAAGCACCTGAGAATCCGGATGTGGAGATTCGCACCGAAGAAATGACCGTAGAGGAAGCAGCTGACAAAGTATTAGCGTATATTTCAACGAAATTGGCACTCAATGAATAAGTACTATTTAAATCATCTCGAAGAATTGGAATCCGAAGCGATTTTCGTTTTGCGCGAAGTGGCTGCCAACTTTCAGAATCCTGTGATACTATTTTCGGGAGGGAAAGATTCTATCGTGGTAACGCATCTTGCGAAAAAAGCTTTTTACCCGGCGAAAATTCCTTTCTCGTTGTTGCATGTAGACACAGGGCATAACTTTCCCGAAACCATCGAGTTCCGCGACAAACTGGTAGAAGCGTTAGGAGTCAATTTACTCGTTGGTTCCGTTCAGAAATCAATCGATGACGGGCGTGTGGCTGAAGAACGAGGAAAAAATGCTACACGAAATGCGTTACAGATCACCACATTACTTGACACCATCGAAGAAGAACGAATCGATTGTGCCATTGGAGGAGCGCGTCGTGATGAAGAAAAAGCACGAGCAAAAGAACGCTTCTTCTCACATAGGGACGATTTCGGTCAGTGGGACCCAAAAAATCAACGACCTGAATTGTGGAATTTGTTCAATGCAAAACATTTTGAAGGCGAACATTTCCGTGTTTTCCCGATTTCCAACTGGACAGAAATGGATGTTTGGGGATACATTCTTCAGGAAAATATTGATATTCCGTCGTTGTATTATGCACACGAACGCAAAGTGCTGTGGCGCAACAATTCATGGATTCCGGAATCGGAGTTTTTACAGATAGATGACAACGAAGAGATTGTGACGAAAAAAATTCGCTTCCGAACTTTGGGAGATATTACCATCACAGGTGGAATTGAATCGGATGCCGACACGTTGGAAAAGATTGTAGCGGAGGTCGCTGCAATTCGGGAAACGGAACGCGGAAATCGTGCAGATGACAAACGTTCTGAGAGCGCCATGGAAGACAGAAAAAGACAAGGATATTTCTAATATAAACGTATGACAGAACAGACGAGTCAATTATTACGATTTACTACGGCAGGTAGTGTAGATGACGGGAAAAGTACGCTCATCGGTCGTTTGTTGTACGATTCAAAATCCATTTTTGAAGATCAACTAGATGCGATTGAGAAGACCAGTCAGCGCAAAGGACATGACGGTGTTGATTTGGCACTTTTCACCGATGGATTGAAAGATGAACGAGAACAGGGAATCACCATTGACGTAGCCTATCGTTATTTCTCTACACCGAAACGAAAATTCATCATTGCGGATACCCCGGGACATATTCAGTACACTCGAAATATGGTTACCGGAGCATCCACAGCGAACGCAGCCATTATTCTGATAGATGCAAGAAATGGCGTGGTGGAGCAAACCAAACGACATTCGTATATCGCTTCGCTTTTACAGATTTCCCACGTAGTTGTTTGTGTGAACAAAATGGACTTGGTGGATTGGAACGAAGATCGATTCAATGAAATCGTCTCACAATACGAAGCCGTAGCTTCTAAAATGTTGGTGAAAGACGTTCAGTATATTCCCATCAGCGCCTTGAAAGGAGACAACGTTGTGAATCGTTCGGAGAACATGCCCTGGTATTTGGGAGCTCCATTATTGCATTCTTTGGAAACGCTTCATATTAGTAGTGATATCAACAAAGTAGACGCACGATTTGCGGTTCAGACGGTGATTCGTCCGCAAAGTGAAGAACACCGTGATTTTCGCGGTTACGCTGGGCGTGTGGCAAGTGGTATTTTCCGACCGGGTGATGATATCGTCGTTCTTCCTTCCGGATTTCAATCGAAGATTTCCAGAATTGATTTCGACACCAAAGAATTGAACGAAGCTTTTGCTCCCATGTCTGTGATCCTTTCTCTTGAAACAGATATTGATGTGAGTCGTGGCGACATGATTGTAAAAACAAACAACCAACCTCAACCCGAACAAGACGTCGAAGCCATGATTTGTTGGTTGAATAATAAACCAGCTCGTCCCCGAACGAAATTCAGCATCTTGCACACAACGAATGAGCAAAAAGCCATGATTCGGGACATCGTATATAAAATGAACATTGATACGCTGGAGCGCGACATGGAAGACAAAGAAATCGGAATGAATGATATTTGTCGCGTAAAAATTCGCACGACGCAACCATTAATGATAGATTCGTATCGTGAAAACAGAGCTACCGGAAGTTTCATTTTGATTGATGACGCGACCAACGAAACTGTAGCGGCTGGAATGATCTTATAATTGCATGGAGAAATTATTGGCAACTGCTATTGACGCAGCAATCGATGCGGGAAAACGTATCATGGAAATTTACGAAACGGATGATTTCGGTGTAGATTTCAAATCGGACAATTCACCTTTGACCAAAGCGGATATCGCCTCGCACAACATCATAATGGAATATCTTCAAACTACAGAGATTCCGGTTTTGTCCGAAGAAGGAAAAGCTATTCCTTACGAAGAGCGCAAGGAATGGAATCGATTGTGGATTGTTGACCCAATTGACGGCACCAAAGAATTTATCAAACGAAACGGAGAATTCACGGTAAATATCGCCTTGATTGAAGATCAACGACCAATGGCCGGAGTCGTTTTGGTTCCTGCTCTTGGAGAATTGTACTTCTCATCCACAGAAATTGGAGCCTTCAAAACAACTCATCTGGACAAAGGAGTTTCGGTTCAGCAACGAATTTCCGCATCGGATAAATTGCCACTTGATTCCGGCGACCGACCTTATACTGTTGTTGCCAGCCGATCGCATTTATCAGGAGACACCAGGGCATTCATTGAAGAATTGGAAGCAAAGCATGGTGAAGTTGCCATACTCTCCAAAGGAAGCTCATTGAAACTATGCATGGTTGCTGAAGGATCGGCAGATTGTTACCCTCGATTTGCTCCAACGATGGAATGGGACACCGCAGCGGGACAAGCCATTTGCAATCATTCGGGATCTACTGTAATCAATTGGGAAACAAAACAATCACTACTTTACAATCGAGAAGATTTGTTGAATCCGTGGTTTTTGGTTGAGCGCACTTAGGAGTTGCCTTTCGACTCCGCTCAAGGCGCGATTTGGGAGCAATAAGAATAGAACAGCACATCGAGCGGAGTCGAGATGTGACTTAGAACTGATAAAAACAATTCTTATTCTCTGTTAAAAGCGTTGCAAAGCAATTAAGATAGACTTATTTTTGCGTTAACATGAAGAACGTATTCATCGCCCTTACATTCGTCCTAACTTTAGGATTTTCAGCAAATGCCCAGCTGAACTTTAGTGATTCTGCGATCGCGATGCCCTGGGTTTCCATTCAATATGGATTCAACATGACAGGCGCGGATTTGGCAGAACGACACGGACATTTCAATCACATTGGATTCTTTGCTGGATATAAAACCCAACGAAACTGGGTTTACGGACTGGACGCAAGTTTTATGTTCGGAAATGACGTATCGCCAGATAAAGCGACCATGTTCGCACATTTGCTTGATGATAAAGGAACGATTACAGATCAAAATGGTGATCAGGCGATTGTGGTGACAGCTTCGCGAGGATTAAACATCAATGGTAACATCGGTAAGGTGATTCCAATTTTCAACTCGAATCCAAATTCGGGGCTGTATGCCAGTGTTGGTTTGGGATGGATCGCACACAAGATTCGCGTGGAAACGCAAGAGCATGTGGTTCCTGTAATTGAGTTGGATTACCGAAAAGGATACGATCGATTGGTGCAAGGATTTACAACCAATCAATTCCTCGGATATGCATTCATGTCCAATCAGAGCTTTTTGAAATTTTACGGTGGTGTTTACGTTCAGGAAGGTTTGACTTTCGAACGACGCACTATCTTCTTTGACCAACCGGATTTTGAAGTGCCAACCGCACCTCGTCTGGATCTACAATTCGGTCTCCGCGTAGGTTGGATGATTCCAATTTATCCAAGACAACCTCAGGACTTTTACTTCGACTGATGCATTTCCTATACAATATTGGCATCCTCTTTTTAGGGATTGGGATTCGCGCGCATGCATTGTTTAACGCGAAGTCGAAGCAATGGGTAGCAGGTCGAAAAGGCTGGAAATCAAAACTGCCAGATACTGAAAAACGCGAAGTTATTTGGTTCCATTGTGCGTCCCTTGGAGAGTTTGATCAAGGACTTCCGCTAATGAGGAAATTCCGCAACGAACACCCGGAGGCTTATATTTTAGTGACCTTTTTCTCCCCTTCCGGAATGAAGCATTATCACAAGCGCAAACATCCTGCAGATCACGTATGTTATTTGCCTTTGGACACTCCAGGAAATGCTAGAACCATGATGGCTCATTTCCAACCGAAGTATTTCTGCTTGATCAAATATGAATTCTGGTCGAATTACATTTTTGAGGCAAGAAAAGTGGGTGCGAAGGTTTATAATGTCAGTGGTTTGTTCCGAAAAGAACATCGCTTCTTCAAGCCTTATGGTGGTTTCTTCCGAAAAACGCTCAAGCAATTTGATTGGTTCTTTGTGCAGAATGAGGAATCGGTATCATTGCTTTCTTCGATTGGAATTCACAACGCTTCCATAGTTGGTGACAGCCGCTATGACAAGGTATACGAAACGAAAATCTCGCATACACCCGACGAGAAAATTGCTCAATTCTGTGGAAAAGATCGCGTTTTCATTGTTGGAAGCTGTTGGCCAAAAGACGAGGATATTCTTCTTCCTGTGATCAATAAAATGGAATGCAAAGTGATCATTGCTCCACATAACGTCGATGAGAAATCGGTACAGGGAATTACGAAGTCGTTACGTCGCCCGCATGTTCGCTATACGAATGGAAACCTGAAGCCAAATGCCGAAGTATTGGTTCTGGATACCATTGGACATCTTTCCAGTGCCTATTCATTTGGTGCCGTGGCTTATGTCGGTGGTGGATTCTCAGGAAACCTCCATAACATCCTTGAACCGGCCGTTTTCGGAATGGGTGTCATCATCGGTCCGAATCACAATCGTTTTCCGGAAGCAGCTTCGTTCATCAAATGCGGATTTGGCTTTGATGTTTCCACTTCGGAAGAATTAAAGCACCGAATCGAATACGTTCTCGACAACAAAGAATGCATCGATGAAAAAGCGGAATCCTTTGTTGATGAGAACCGCGGAGCAAGTCAGAAGATGTATGATTTGATTATTGCGGGGTAGGCACTAGACTCAAGACCGTTTTGCTCAAAGAAAAGAGTTACTCATTCTTCTATTTAGGTATTCAAATAAACCGTCCAACTAATACTGTACCCCAAATACCTTTCCATTTTTCTTTGATATAGTAATTGTCAAATCTTTGTTCTCGTTGGTCGCAAAAAAAGTGTGCATGAGTTTATATTCTGTTCCTTGCATGTTCTGAGTAGAAAATGCAAAACCTCTGTACACAGCATCTGTATATTTCAACTCATCTATCATTTGAATTATACTTGTATCAGGAACACCTAGTATATCCAAATCAGATACGCTTAGGAACTTATCATACTTCTTCATTCTAAGATAATACTCCGCCTCCTTCGATTTTTCTATCAGATTTGTTATCTCCGGTAATTCTGAACCTTCAATACGCCAAGCAACTTTTTTCTTAGGGTCTGTGATTGAGTACCTATCGTACTTGAGATTTTTTGATTCTAATTTCTGAGCAATTTCATAAAGTGACTGACAGTAGTACCACATATGTAAATCATGATCCAGAATTATTTCCACCGTACTTTCCTGGGTTCCGACAGCAGCGTTCATAGTATATTTTCCTTCGTGCGTTTTATCATATTCGGCAAGCACTTTTTGTGTTTTCGCCAGCTTGTCTGCACTTTCACACGAGCAGATTAATACAAGTAAAAAGGCTAGAGTTAGTTTCTTCATTTTATAATGGTTTAGTCCCAATTCAACAATTTCAAATTCTTGATCTCTTTCTGTCCGTATTTCAATTGCACGGTGCGGATGAGTCGTTCGATAGCGTGCCATTTTGGGGTGCGACTCGAGCAAACTGCAATGACTTCCCGTGCTGGGTTTTCTCGTAAATCATCGGATTCGATGCGGTTCAACCCGTCGATTTTTAAAGAGTTTGCGTAATGTTCGGGGATAAGGGTGTAACCTCCGTGGAGATCGACCATTTTTACGAGTAATTCGATGTTTCCACCTTCGTAGTTCCAACCTTGATCGTTTTCTGGTTCCAGCTCGCAGAAATGCACCATTTGCGTGCGTAGGCAATTTCCTTTACTCAATAGCCATGGATGCTCTTTCTCTAACTCTGAGGAAGCAATCACCCGATTATCAAATTGAGGCGTGTAAGCAAAAATTTCCTCGTGATACAGAATATTCGTACGCCATTTTGGATGTTGTACCGGTCCTGCGAGGATTCCCAAATCAATCGTTTTCTCTTCGAGGGCGACCAAAACATCTTCGGTTTTCATCTCCTCAATTGTTAATTCAAGATCGGTCAATTCTTGCTTCCATTCATCGAATAAATCTGGCAACAAATACCCGGCAATCGTTGGGATTACCGCTACGCGAAGTTGCTCACGAAAGGTTCCTTCTTCCTTCCTGGTTAACGCTTCAATTCGGTTGTATTCGGAAATAACATCGCGTAAAATCGGTATCAACTTCGAGCCGTATTCTGTCAATTCCAAAGGAGATCTTGAACGATCAAAAATCTTGTTCCCTAATGTTTCTTCCGCCTTCTTGATTTGCATAGAAAGCGTGGGTTGGGTCACGAAACAACGTTCACTTGCACGTTGGAATTGGCGCTCTTCTGCAACTGTTACGATATATTGAATTTGCTGAATGGAAACCATATAACTACAATTTATACTAAAATAGATAAATTCAATTATACTTATATAATAAGGTGTGTAAATTTGTCTTAGTTCTTGAGAGTTACTGCTCAATTTGAGGGAACAATTTTTAACTTTACGGAAACAATTAAAAACAAACTAAATGTCAGTATTAGTAGGTAAAAAAGCGCCGTCTTTCAAGGCTGAAGCGGTGATCAACGGAGGTGAGATCGTAAACGATTTCTCATTGGATCAATATGTTGGAAAGAACCCAGTAGTATTGTTCTTCTACCCGAAGGATTTCACATTTGTATGTCCATCTGAATTGCACGCATTTCAAGCGAAATTGGGTGAGTTCGAAGCTCGTGGTGTAAAAGTAATTGCTGCTTCTACAGACACTCCGGAATCTCACTGGGGATGGTTGCAAGTACCAAAAAACCAGGGAGGAATTCAAGGAATTACATACCCAATCATTGCGGATACATCTAAAACTATCTCTGAAGCATACGGAGTATTGGCTGGAGAGTACGATTACGATGTAGAAGGAAACATGATTGCAACTGGACCAATGATCGCTTACCGTGGATTGTTCTTGATTGACAAAGAAGGAAGTGTAATGCACCAATTGGTAAACAATTTCCCATTAGGACGTAACGTAGATGAGGCTTTGCGTATGGTTGACGCTTTGCAATTCTTCGAAGAAAATGGTGAGGTTTGTCCAGCGAACTGGCAAAAAGGTGAAGAAGGAATGAAGGACACTTTCGAAGGTGTTGCTGAATACCTTTCGAACCACTAAATAATTCGATTTTTTGAATGAAAGGCTGCGTCTCGACATGCTCGACGACCAGCCTTTTTTTTATGCTTAAAAGTACGCCGAGGTTCTCGAGGTGCACTTTTAAACCTTCTTACTCCATCTCCAAAGGGATAAAAAAGATCGCCCCATAAGGACGATCTTTCTGTGGTCAGGTCCAAAATGACCTTTTGGAAATCCTCAGCTATCAATTTTCCCGAAGCGGTAACGAATTCCTCCGCGCAAGTAGCCCGGAATATTTCCGTAAACAACGTGATACATGTTATCGAATTCCATATCGAACATAATTCCCAGTTCAAAATTGAATGTCAATCGATCTACAATTGGAACATCTACACCGGTAAAAAGTCTAGATTTGACGTGTAAGGTATTTCTGACTGTCGCGTGGTATTCGGAATCAACAATCTCATCAATTGGCGGTGGAATCCCGATACCATAAGTGAATGTTGGGTCCGTCAAAATGGGTGTATAAACCATTCTCTCATTGTGTGTGCTGTAGGCTGTAGTTCCAACTCCAACGCTCCCTCCCACGTAGTAAAATTTGTGCTTCATAAAGCTCAATTTTCGAACCGCTCCCAAATCAATTCCGTAGGTTCTTTGATGATATGCCGTGGAATACAATTCATAGAGTGAATCCTGAATCAGGTATTCCCCTTCGTTGTAATATCTACTTCTCGATCCGAAATGAGCTGAAGCGCTAAATGCCCACTTTTCGTTCAGGTGAAATCGGTATTGCAATTGGAAGGTTTCCGGTTGGTAAGTACTCAATCTGAGTCCGAAATCGTGTTTAAAATCTGTTGACTGAGAATATGATGGAATTGTGACGAGCAGCAGAAGCAATGCGATTAGTGTTTTCATAGTAGTCGATTTTCTTTATCAACGCCGTATGAATTTGTTCTATTGCGTAATCGCGTTTTTTTAACATTTCCGGAAAGGACTGGTAATGGTACCCTATGCATGCTAATGGAGGTCATCGAGCCTGTCGAGATGCCGATATAAACCAGCATACCCTCTCCCATCTCGACAAGCTCGATGTACGGAGAGTATTAAGGTAAAATCAACAACAGCCCGTAATTCAATTCAGATTTTGAAATCTCCACTTTGCTGGCGAGTTCAACTTGCTTGATTCGTACTTCCAAAAATTTCATCACAAAGAACAATATACATGCTAATGGAGGTCATCGAGCCTGTCGAGATGCCGATATAAACCAGCATACCCTCTCCCATCTCGACAAGCTCGATGTACGGAGAGTATTAAGGTAAAATCAACAACAGCCCGTAATTCAATTCAGATTTTGAAATCTCCACTTTGCTGGCGAGTTCAACTTGCTTGATTCGTACTTCCAAAAATTTCATCACAAAGAACAATATACATGCTAATGGAGGTCATCGAGCCTGTCGAGATGCCGATATAAACCAGCATACCCTCTCCCATCTCGACAAGCTCGATGTACGGAGAGTATTAAGGTAAAATAAGCAATAGCCCGTAATTCAGTTCAGATTTTGAAATTTCCACTTTGCTGGCGAGTTCAACTTGCTTGATTCGTACTTCCAAAAACTTCAATTCCCGGGCATTGATCATGAACAAAGAACTTTCACCATTATCGAATAACATTTGCTCTGCTTCCAACAAATCTGATGCGGCTTGAATGGTTTCCCCGATGATATCATACTGACCCGAAAGGTTCTCGATGGTATTGCGTGCCGCGCCCAACTGATACTGCAATTTTGCCGTGATTTCCGTTCCTTTCAATTGCTGTGTTTCAACCTTTAACTCGCCAATTTTGACATCCGCCCGCTCTCGACGCGTAAAAAGAGGATAGCTCACTTTTGCCCCCCAGGTGTAATCAGCAACCGTGTACTCTGAGAAAAAACCAGTGGTTGCCGGCTCATTCAAGGCACGATACTCCAAAGTCAGTTTCGGTTTTAAATATTCTCGCTTCAAACGCAAATCAACTTGTTGACGGGCTACATTCAATCGGTTTAGTTCGGTCAATGGATGCTTCTGGATAACAGCATTCAAATCAAACAAAACATCCATTCCTTCCACCACTTCGCTGATAAGATTGGGCACTGCTCCGTTCAATTGCAAAGGAACAAAACCTTGATCCCAGAGGTAAATTTCCAGTTTCAAACTGGCGTTTTGCCAATCGAGTAACGCCTGCTGGTAACTCAACTGACGATTTTGATACTGCATTGAAGCCTCTGTGATGTAGATTTCCGGAAGGTCGCCAAATTCAACATACGACTTCACGGCTTCCAAACGTGATTCGGCTGCAATTAAAGCATCTGTGTACACTTGCAATATCTCATACGCTTTCGCCCATTTCCAATAGTTCACTGTTGCCTCGTTCATCAACTGATTCGTCATCACGCGTTGCTCCAACAAGGTCATGTCTTCGTACAATCGGGCTTTTTTCAACTCGGCGCGTCGCTGGTCGATCAGCAATCCATTTCCTAGTTCCAGGTTCAATCCAGCGTACCACAATCCATCTTCGGGAAGTCGCGCTTCAGGGTTCAGAAAAACTCCGTCTGTTTGCATGTATCCAGCCTCAGCAGTCAACCCAAACCAGGTTGGAACCTTCAGATTTCCATCAATATGGCTGTAGTACTTCTTGCCGTCAAAGTATTTTTGTTTCGCACTTCCATTCACGACAGGATCAAATCCTCCTTTCGCACCTTGTACTCCACGAGCTCCGGCTTCTGCTTTCATTCGTGCACGGAAAACCATGGGATGATGCTTCATAACACGCTCGATGAACGAATCATAGGTCATCAGAGAGTCATTTACAGATGCGGTGGAAGTACTGTCCGAAATAACGCCTGTAGTATCTTTCTGGGCATGTCCTGAGAAGAGCAATCCCAGCAGGAAAACGAGCAATAATCCGCTATTTTTTCTCTTTAACTGCATCTCCGGTTTGTTTGTCCGTTTTAGGTGTGTAATACTCTGGCGGGAATCCGTTGACCTGTCGCCATAGCTCGTACCAAATTGGCACATCATTCAACAATATCATGGCTTTTAGTCCGGCTCCGTAGCGCAACGCTTTCGGCCATGGAACATCGCGTTCGTCGGGTTTGATCAACATTCGGTATTTTCCATTTTCTCCGATGTACTGATCAATTGCATAAATCTCACCTCCATAGGTTCCGTAGCTGGCATCAGGCCATCCGGAGAAGACAATTGCAGGCCAACCATCGAATTGAATCCGAACGTGCTCTCCAACGTGCATCAAAGGCAAATCAATTGGATCGATATAGATTTCAGCCGCCAATTCGTACTCGTCAGGCATAATGCTGATTACGGGTTGCCCCTCTTTTATCGTTTCTCCAATTCCGGTAACAAAAGTCTTGGTGACATAACCACTTTGCGGAGCAAGAATGTAGTAATATCCCGTACGTTTCTTGTAGTTACTGTATTGGTTCTCCATCTTATTGATGCTCCCTTCTGAATCCAAACGACTGGAGGTTGTAGTCAACTTTTCCGATAAGATTTTTGCCTGATACGTATCGTACTCTGCCCGAATAGTAGCAATATCCACGCGCAATCGAATCAATTCATTCTGGCTGTTGAACCAATTGTTTCTTGCCTCCGTTTCTTTCGCCAATGATTGCTGATACTTCAAGCGGCGTTTCTCCAAATCGGTCAGAGATTTCACCTTTCGATTGTACAAACTATCCATACGTTCGTACTGATATTCGGCTGTTGCCAAATCAACAATTGCAGCTTCCAACTTGATGCTATCATTCTGCACCTTCAGTGTGGCTTGCTGTAATTTGATTCTCGCCTGATCCAACTTAAATTTCTGTTGATCTCGCAGAGCCTCCAATTGTGCCTGTTGCGCGTCTTCTTTTTGTGAATAGGCGTCAACTACATCTTTCTTCAGGTTGATCTGATTCTTCGTTCGCTCCAGCAATCGATCGTCCATGTAGGCATCTTTGATCTCTGAAATCACCATTAGTGTATCGCCTTTTTCAACGCGCTGACCTTCAAATACCAACCATTGATCTACCCTTCCGGCAATGATCGAATGAATTGTTTGCGGACGGTGTTCGGGAAGTACCGTTGTTACCACTCCTGTTGTAGAGACGTTCTGCGTCCACGGCAAGAGCATGATCACGAATATTGAGAAAAACGTCCATTTCAACATGCGTATCATCAAACGCTTCGTCTTTTTCGACTCTACATAATTGAGCGTCGAAAACACGTTCCAGTTCATGCGATCCTGGATCTTATTTTCTGAAATGTTTAACATGATATATTTTTTATGTCAATAATCTCTCCTCTATCAAGCACCACTTGTCGGTACTCCAAATCCTTCAATTCAATCAATGGTTGCGAACTCGTCAATAGTACCGTCCAATCATTGTTGTGATCCAGAAGGAATTGCAAGATGTTTTTACGATCCTTCTCACTGAAAACAGAGAAACTGTTCTCCAGAAGCAACAATCTTGGGCGATCCACAATACTTCGTGCTATCAGGATTTTCGCGATCGTACTTTTCGAGAATTGCCGTCCTTGCGGAAGCACTTTTGTGTCGTAACCGTATGGTAAATCGTTGATTAGTTTCGACAGCCCCAGAGATTCCGTTGCCCATCGTACGTTTTCAAAAGTTGCTCCGTCACGACCAAGTGTTATGTTCTCCAATAAGGTTCCTTCAAACAAGGACTCATCTCTTAAATACCCACCGATGCTCGATCGTAGCGATTCCGGACAGTAGTTATTCACGGGAATGCTATCCATAATAATGGATCCTCTGGTTGGACTGTACAATCCTCCGATCAGATAAAGTAAGGTCGATTTACCACTGTCGTTCTGACCGGAAATGATAACGCGCTCTCCTGATGCTATATCAAGGCTGATGTCATTTAACACCGTTTTGTTTTCTTCCGGATATTCGAAAGTCACATTATTAACATTGACTTGCAGTCCTTTTTTATCTTCATTCAATCGAATACCGCCTTCGGTGTCCAATTCAAGATCAGTCACCTGCGCGATTTTTTCGAGAGAGGTCAGAATGTCGTAGATGGTATCAAAGTTCAACATTACTTTCTCAATGGAGTTCATCACCAAAAGAATGATGATTTCCGCCGCAACGAACTGTCCAATGTTCAACTGCTGTTCAATTACCAAAATTCCACCGATAAGCAGAAGCCCGAACGCTACCAGCGCTTTGAACCCGACCATCAATCCGTACTGACTTACCAATACAGAGAAGTGCGATTCACGTGCCCGGATATATCCTTCTGTTTTAGTGTTCACTTCATTCAGGGGCAATTGCGTTTCACCCGCTAATTTGAACGTGTAGTTTGCTTTCGCTACTTCCTGAAGCCAATGTGCAATCTGGTACTTCCGTTTTGATTCATCCAGACTTGTTTCCAGTCCTCGACGTACCGTTACTCTTAAAATCAACATCACGATCACCACCAGGAACAAACTGAAAAGGATGAAAAACGGGTGGTACAATGAGAGGAGAATCAATCCGAAAAAAGCTTGAATACCTGCTGAAGAGAAATCGATCATGATCTTTGGTAATGCCTTTTGAACAGAGACAATATCAAAGAATCGATTCATCAGTTCCGGCGCATAATATCGGTGCAATCGCTCTAGTCGGATCCGTGGAATTCGATAGGCAAACTCAAATGCTGCTCTTGAGAAAACTTTTTGCTGCAAGTTCTCTGTAATGTGAAGCTGTTTGATTTGCAGAATTCCAGAAAGTACAATACCTCCAACGACAAAGAAGATCAAAACGATCCATGAAGTACTGACAGCGCCCCCTTGAATGAGGTTGATGATCGCTTGAATTCCGATTGGGAGTGACAAGTTGATCAAACCAATAAAGATGGCGTAGATATAAATATTCCGTATCTCGATCTTATCTGGCTTCAGCAACAGCCAAAATCGTTTCAACGGCGTTAATTTCTTGTTTTCCATAATTTCTTTCTATGATTTAGGATGCATCGGGTTGAAATGAATTTCATCCTTATTTCTCGAGAATTTTCTTTGTGAGCTGACCGTAGAATGTGCAAACTGCATCTTCGCCGTCAATAACATTTGTCAGGCGGGGCAAGTGACTCGCAAAGAAACGCTGGTGATTGGTCCCTTCGATAATCGTTGAAACCAACATATGCGGATATTTAAAATCCGGGCGAATTTCCTCAATGATGCTTGCAACTCGTTGTACCACATCTTTGTATGGAACGAAGAAACCGTGTCGATTATCTTCATCAACCTTTTTGTTGAGATATACTTTGGACGATTCTTCAATTACGATTGATTGCAGCTTCACTTCATTGACCTGGGTCACCGTGTCATCCTCAGTGACATTTCCAGTAAGAACTTCGAGACAATTCACCAATCTTTTCTCCGGATCTTCGATGTTCATGGTAGCCATCATCAATCGGTATTCCACCCATCGCCAATACCACATCACTAGATATGCCAGCAAATTGTGCTTGTTCTCGAAGTATCTGTAAATCGAAGCTTCCGTTGATGAGATCTGCGTCGCCAACTTCCTGAAAGTAAAGTCATCGAAGCCCAATTCTTCAATCATATCAATCGAAGCTCGGATTATCTTCTTCCCAAGATCACTTGACAACGGATCCTTTAAAAACACGTTTTCGTTGATTCGAAAGGATATTTTGTTATGAAAGTCTTGCATTACTCTTGAATATTAAGAGCAGCAAACATAATAGTATTACTATCAACTTGAAAAGTTTTAGTATTATTTATGATATTAATACTATTAATGATAAACGTAAATAAAATTTATGGAACGCTCTACATCCAAGAGTTAACAAGTAACCAAAGGTAATAGATTGCGAACCCCGTTAGGAAAACGATCCCCAACCAACTCAAAACTTTAAGCCAGATTTTGGGATGATAGGAAGATGGAACTAATGCCCCAGTGACCAATTTGTAGTTAACAATGGCAATCAACGGAGCGATTACAAAGCTTAAAATGGTGGCAATATCCACGAGATCTTTGAGGTTTTCACTGAGGAAATAGACAATGGCAAATGATCCGACAACAACAATGGCGATGCCCCAGATGTAAATGGAATTGCTCGATTGAACTTCTTTTCCAACCTTTTCACTTTTGATCAGCGCCCAGGTTCGCGAAAGACTACGACCGTAGCCATCAAACACGGCAATGGCAGTACCGAACATAATAGAAAAGGAAGCGGCTGCAATAATGATATAACTCCACTGTCCGATGAACTCCGTAAACATTCCGACTACAGCACCTGCGAACGGAGCAGCGCCCTGAGGCAAATCTTCTACACCGAAAAGCATATAGGCTCCTAATGTCAGAAAACAGATCGACAATATTGCCGAAACAAGGTAACCGAAATTAAAATCCAACAAAGTTTCCTTTAACGTAGGCCTGTATCCTGTTTGTTCCATCCGCTCCACGGTCCACAAACTGTTCCATGCACTTAAATCTACAGCAGTCGGCATCCATCCCATTAGAGCAATAATAAACGGAATGGTAGCATCAGACCAAACTTCAACATGTTGCACAGATAAATCTGCTTTCGGACCTTGAATTAACGCCAGCACAAAAGCCAATATGGTTGATAATAACAGAACAGCTCCAATCACTTTCACCATGGAATCCAGAATACCGTATTTCCCCAGCATTAAAATCAAGGCACATCCCAGAAATAGAATGATGGTCACTACAAGTCCGTAATCCGTAAGTCCAAATAGATTCTGCATGAATCCGGATGTGACAGCACCAACCGCAGCACTCACGAAAAACATACTTCCGATGGTGAGTCCGAAATACAACCAGAGCATCCATTTCCCTAATCGTTTGTATCCGTCAATGATACTTTCTCCAGTGGCATTCGCATATCGACTTCCGAACTCAAAAAATGGATATTTGAACACATTCGCTGCGATTACAAATGGCACAAGAGCGAATCCAAATGCTGCTCCCGCCCGTGTACTTTGTACAAGGTGTGAAACTCCGATACAGGTACTTGCAAACAAGATTCCCGGTCCGAGTGTTTTAAGCAAATTGGAAATGCGCTGTTTGTCCATCTAGAATATCATTAACACAGTTAAAAATATGATGGATCCAACAAGCATCAAAGCAAAGGTATACGGAAGAATGGCTCTCGCTTTCAATCCGGTAATCCCCAACAATGGAAGCGCCCAGAAAGGTTGCAGCATGTTTGTGATTTGATCTCCGTATGCCAAAGCCATGATCGCTTTCGGTGCGCCAACACCAATATGAGCCGCAGCTTTAATAATGATCGGTCCCTGAATGGTCCATTGCCCTCCGCCACTTGGTACGAATATGTTGACCAAACCGGAGGAAAGGAACGTATAAATTGGGAAAGTAGTTGCATTCGAATGCGTAGAAAAGAAGTCGGAGATTTGACCTACCAAACCGGAATGTTTCATGATTCCGAGAATTCCGAAATACAAAGGAAACTGAATTAAAATTCCAGACGCCCCACCAATTGCCTGGTTCACTGCTTTCAGAAAGGATCGAATGGATCGATGCAACATCAAGCCTAATCCAAGTAGGAACAAATTGATATAATCCGGATTGATAAATCGTGTTCCATTTTCTGGTATTGCCTTTACCGCCCGATAAATCATGTAGGCAAAAATCAACCCGCCGATGATCATTCCAAACCACTTCGAAACATCCAGTTTCTCAGCTCCTTCCACAGCATCTTCGCTTTCTTCCGCCTTCACATGAATCTTCGGTAACGAAACGACTTTCTCATTTTGACTTCCCAGCCAGTACATGAAAAGCGGTAGGATGATTAGCAAAAGACCAATTGCCGTGATGTTCATTCCCCCGAAAACCGTCTCCGACATCGAATAGCTTTCTGGTAACTGTGCAATTTGCTCCGGTGAATAGATTCCAGCCATGAACTCTTTCACGTGACCGGGCTCTGCCGCTTTAATCGGAGCCGACCCGGAAATCCCTCCGTGCCACACCATCAATCCGCTGTATCCCGCAGCACCGATAATTGGATAGTTCAATTGAATATTGTTTCGAACCGCATGCTCTCCCACTTTTCTTGCGAGAATAGCTCCAAAAATGAGTCCCAACCCCCAGTTGAACAAAGCTACGATTACCGTCAAAACCGTCACAATCGCAGCCGAAGTAGCCGTTGAATTGCAGTATTGCGTTACCCGACTTACCAGATGATCAACAGGTTTCGTAAGTGCCAAAACATGTCCAAGAACGAGCATCAGCATCATTTGAAATGCAAACTTGAGCATCGGCGTATCCCACAAACCTTTCTCCCAAAAATCAACCAATTCCATGGCTCGATCCACTCCAGTGACATTACTTTTCATTGAGAAAAAAGCAATAATAAAAGTCAACACAGTCAAGAGAACGGCTATAGAGAATGGGCTTGGCAACAGCGTGCGAAACGCCTTTTCAATAAATCGGAAGAATTTCATTCGTAGTTCGCTTCTTGGATAAAAGTAGGGAATGATTTTAAAATTGGAAGGAATTCGTTGGTATCTACCTTCGTTCCTGCCTAATGAAGGATCCTCCAAAGTATTCTCTACAATTACTGTATTACACCGACCGCAAAGGCACAAAGTGCCTGCGGCATGCAGGAAGGACGCAAGGACACATTTTAATAAGAGGATTCAGTGATCACTAGATTCTGACGCCGTCAGAATCACCCCGTGTTGTTGACTATCAAGGCAATAACACACAGATTAGTGTTCCTTGTGTCTTTGTGGTGAATAATTTGGAGATTGCCTTTAACTTGAAAATCACATCCTTATAGGGAATAATTCGTCCATTAAATAACATCGTTTGGTCATCCATTATTTCTACTTTTAACCTCGTGAATTCTGATGAGAGATACATGCTTCGTGCAATAGAACTGGCTGCGTTGGGAGCTGGGAATGTTGCTCCGAACCCTATGGTTGGTGCAGTAGTAGTCCATAACGACGTCATTGTTGGTGAAGGATATCATGAAAAATGCGGTGAAGCTCATGCCGAAGTGAATGCAATTAACGCCGTTGAAAATCCTGAGATTTTACCTGAATGTACCATCTACGTTTCACTAGAACCGTGCGCTCATTACGGAAAAACTCCTCCTTGTGCCGATTTAATTGTTTCAAAAAAGATGAAACGCGTTGTCATTGGATGCGGAGATAGTTTTGAGCAAGTAGACGGCAAAGGAATCGAACGTTTAAGGTCGGAGGGAATTGAAGTAACAGCATTTGTTCTCGAAGAAGAAGCAAGAGCATTGAACCGACATTTTTTCACCGTTCAAGAAAAGAAACGTCCTTTTGTTACATTGAAATGGGCAGAAACTCGCAACGGACTAATCGATAGTAAGGGTGGTGAAAAAAATACGATCACCTGGATTTCCCGTCCGGAAGTTCAACCATTTGTACATCAATTGAGAAGTCATCATTCTGCAATTTTGGTTGGAAAAAATACCATCATTCAGGACAATCCATCTTTAACGGTTCGTTCTGTAGCAGGTCCTGATCCTTTGAGAATTGTTCTCGACAGTAGACTCGAACTACCCATAAAAAGATCCGTCTTTTCGGATAATTCCCGAACGATCGTTTTGAACGTAGTCAAATCAGGAGAACACAGAAATATTCAATACTTGCAGATCGATGATATGCGACCTGTTTCTATTTTGAAGGCGCTGAACGAATTGAAAATTCAATCGGTTTTAATTGAAGGAGGAGCGTCAACATTGCAATCGTTCATGATTGCGAATCTCTGGGACGAAGCCATTCAAATAATTGGTCAGGCATCCTTTGAGGATGGAACGAAAGCTCCTTCAATTGACGGAACACTTGTTGAGCAGAAAAATCTATTTGGTGATCTTATAAATAAGTATCGCTCATGATTCCTTTACTGCTGTCTGTTGCCAGTTCCAGTTTGATCTTCGTGATTTTCAAACTTTTCCGTCGATTCAATATTGATACTTTTCAGGCAATCGTTTTCAACTACGCTACAGCCTTCTCCATCGGGATGATTCTTTACGGCGGACACTGGAAAAATGAGTATCTCAACGACACCGACTGGATGTTTGCAGCATTGGGAGCCGGAATCCTATTCATATGCCTGTTCTTCCTGATGGGAAAAAGTTCACAATTGAACGGAGTTGCTTCTACTTCTGTTGCGGTAAAGATGAGTATGGCAGCATCCTTATTGGCGATGATCATCATTTTTGGGAAACCGCTCGGATTACTCAATGGATCAGGAATCATTATGGCAATGCTCGGAGTTTTCCTTGTTTCGTGGTCGAAGTCAGGCAAGGTGAATTCCTCCTGGATGTTGATAGTTCTCTTCCTCGGAAGTGGTATGCTCGATTTCCTGCTTTTTGTCGTTCAGGAAAATCTGCTAAACGAACTTCCAGATTCCATTTTTACCGCTATTGGACTGGGAACCGCAGGTGTATTCGGACTCATTATTCTTTCGACCCAATGGATTTCCGGAAAGCGAAAATTCCATTGGAGAAACGTTATCGGAGGATTCGTTTTAGGGATTCCCAATTACTTCTCCATTTACCTGCTGCTGGTGTCGTATAAATCGACGGGATGGAGCGACGTGACCGTTCTTTCCATCACCAATGTTTCTGTGGTTGTCACCTCTGCCCTATTAGGATTCCTGGCATTCCGAGAGAAAGCAAGCATTCGTAAAATTGTCGGATTGATTTCCGCTATATTTGCTATCGCACTTTTATATCTTTCAAACAGATAAAACTATGAAACTTTACCCCCTGAATACAGGAAATTTCAAACTGGATGGAGGCGCTATGTTCGGAGTGGTTCCGAAATCGCTTTGGTCAAGAACCAACCCTGCCGATGACAACAATATGTGCGATTGGACGATGCGTTCGTTGTTGATTGAGGATGGAGACCGTTTGATCTTGATTGATGCAGGGATCGGGGACAAACAATCAGAAAAATTCTTTTCGCATTACTACTTGTCGGATCAAAACAGTTTGGAACCTAATTTGAAAAAATTGGGATTCGGATTGGACGATATTACGGACGTATTCCTCACCCACCTTCATTTCGATCATTGTGGGGGTGCGATAAAATGGAACAAGGATAGAACCGGATTTGAACCTGTTTTTAAGAATGCGATCTATTGGAGTACCGAGAATCATTGGAAATGGGCAACAGAACCAAATCCACGCGAAAAAGCATCTTTCCTGAAAGAGAATATCATGCCTATTCAGGAATCGGGACAACTGAAATTCATCGATCGCAAAGGTGATTACACAGAGAACGTATTCAATAATTTCGATGTGTTTTTTGTGGATGGACATACGGAAAGTATGATGATTCCGCACATTCATTATAAAGAAAAGACCCTCGTGTTCATGGCGGATTTATTGCCAAGTGTTGGACACATTCCTCTTCCTTATGTGATGGGATACGATACCCGACCATTGCAAACTCTGAAGGAAAAAGATTATTTCCTGAAGAAGGCAGAAAAAGAAGACTTTGTGCTATTCCTGGAACACGATTCGGTAAACCAATTAGCCACTTTGAAAAATACCGAGAAGGGAATCCGTTTAGATCAGACCTTCGACTTCCATGAAGTATTTTGATTTTTTGTAATTTACCTCCTCCAAAAACGCTACTATGATTCAATACGTCGAGAAACTCTTTCAAGAAACGAAAACGATCATCTTGCCTGGCTTGGGTGCCCTTACGATCACGAACCCTGATACGAAGGAAATGATGTTCATGCCATACCTTAAGCACGATGACGGGGCATTGGCAGGTTTCATTGCTAAAGATGCAGGAATTTCGGATGACGAAGCCCGAAAAATGGTTTCGGATGAAGTGCATCAAATGCTTAACGCGATTGAAGGAGGACAAGTTGTAAAACTGGGGAACTTCGGTAGCTTTAAGAAAGATACGGATGGAGAAATGATCTTCGAAAATTCTGAAGACGCATCTTCAAGTGAAGCAGTAGCAGCTCCACCGGCTAACGATACTAAGGAAGCAGAAGCAGCGAAAAAAGCCAAAGAAGATAAGGCTGCCGCAGAAAAAGCGAAGGCGGAAGCTGACGCAAAAGCAGCCAAAGAAGCCGAAGCTAAAAAGAAAGCAGAGAAGGAAGCAGAAGCAAAAAAAGCTAAAGAAGCTGAAGCCAAGAAGAAAGCGAAAGCTGAGGCAGATGCTAAAAAGGCTAAGGAAGCTGAGGATAAGAAAAAAGCCAAGGAAGAGAAGGCAAAAAAGAAAGCGGAGGAAAAGAAAAGCACTCCGAAAGTCGCTCCCGCTCCTCCAAAAGTGGAAAAACCTAAGGAAGCTCCTAAAGCTCCGGAAAAGCCTAAGGCAGAACCAAAACCCGCACCCAAGCCAGCTCCAAAACCTGCAGCTAGCGCAACAGTGAGCCAGGTAATTCCTGATTTGGACGCAAAGAAATCCGATCCGGCTGCAGCGAAACCGAAGACTGACGCTCCGAAGAAAAATATTCTTGAGAAAGAAGAAATTGCAGCGAATCAGAAGAAGCTGGACAATTTAAAGAAAGATAAAGACGAGCCGAAAAAGAAACGCAGACGCAGTCCAGGATTCTACATTTTGATCGCTTTGATTTTTATAATCGTTGCTGGAGGAACGTTCGTAGCGCTTAATTACGAACAAGCGAAAGAATATTTACCATTCTTAGCAGATAGTGAGGCAGTAGAAGCTTCAGAAGACGAAAACGACTATCAGGACGAATCGGACGAAGAACCTGCTGACGAACAGGAATCTGATACTCCGGAAACAGACGAAGACGAAATTGCAGATGAGGAGGACGAACCAGAAGATGAAGAGCAAGAAGAAATTCAGGAAGAAACACAACCGGAACCAGAGTCAACTCCTCCACCAACAACAGGGAGCAACGATCAACCGTACCACATTGTAGCGGGAGTATTTAGCGAAGCAGCTAATGCCGAACGCCTTGCAACGAAAATTCAGGGAATGGGATATCCGGCGAAAACGATCAAACGTGGCGCTCAAACTGTGGTAAGTGTGCAATCCTATGCATCCGCAGCAGAAGCACAAGCAGCTATTTCATCTGTAAGCGACGCCGCTCCGAAAGGATGGGTATTGTATTGGCCGTAGGGAGAGAAAAAGACTCTGAGACAAAAGATGGAAAGAGGAAAGAGGAAAGACAAGTAGTCTTCCATCACTCGATCCGTCGAAAAGTCGAAAAGATTATTGAAAGAAGACATATCAACCGTCTTTACGCGAACAACGGGAGCGGTCGTTCATCTTTGAGCGAAGGTTGAGGGAATCGAAACCTCGAGATCTTTAGTCTATTATCAATCATACGCCTCACAGTTCTTCCATTTCTTGCCTGGACCTCTATTCAATCCGTGACTTGGTTGGAATCTTCCGCGGCACTTCGGGTTGTGAATAATTGGAATTTTCAAGTGGAGATAGACATCAGCTCCGTACAAGTTGGTATTTGCAATCCAGCTCCATAACTTATCCGTTCCCAAGGTCAATGGTCCTAATCGCAAAGCTGCGCCCATTTGAGGATAACGGTATTCGTACAAACTGAACGGAATCGAAAATCCGATCCACGGAGATTCATATCGAGGTGTTACTGATAAACTGTTGGCTTGACGTACTCCAAACGTGCGCTTCCCTGCCGGAATCCCCTGAATCAAGGTGGCGTTTACATAAATTCTGGAAGCCCATAAATTGTAATCGAATTGCGCTGAAATTATGGTCGGTAAACTCATCTTATTGGGCTTGCGCACATCTCCCTGATCAATGTTGCTTTCTTGATCCGCGTACAAATCTGTAATGTTTTCTTCGTTTGCTTCGGCATCCTGATATTGCTCCCAATCGAAGTTGCTGAAATTGTATCCCGCATATAAAATTTGGTCCTCGGGGAACTTAATCGAACCTAAATCCATAATTGAGACACCAATTTTGTACTTGTAAGAATTATCGCGGCAACCGTATTTCGCCGAGTTTGGATAGTATGTCGATGCCTCCCCAAGCATGCGTTGGTAGGTAAGTCCAAGATCCAATCCCCAGCCTTTCCCCGTATTAAACTGCGGATTGGGCGTGTACATGGCATCCACTACGAATTCGTTGTAATTGATGATGGAATCGTTATCCACCACAAAATCAACATCGTAAATATTGGCACCGCCCCCGGCTATTGGAAAGAATTTAGAAATAGAAATCCCCGCCATCAACATGTCCTGACGACGCTTTAAAAATGTGTAGGCAAAAGTTCCTTTGATCTCTCCAAACTGAGAAGTCGCGACGCGTAAACGTTTCAATTGATAATTGATGTCGTGCTGTACCACATAATCCGCCACTCCATTTTCGATAAACTGTGCCACGTAATCGGGAATCCCTCTAACATCAGTATAACTTCTTACTCCTGTTGAAAGTCCTGCGGCGAAATCTCCCTGACTCCAAACGGCAGCCAAAGCGTGTACAAAATTTCGGTTATAGGCGTGATACTTATTTCTCGACTGATTGTATTGAAGATCGTCTTCCGTGATATTCACAGTTCCACTTCGGGCATCTTTAGCTATCCTCAACCAGTTTTGGTCCTGCAGATACACGAGGTCATTGTTCACGTACGAACCGACACCAACTACATTGATGTCTAACCAAACCTTTGCATCCAAAATAGAAGACGGATTGATAAACACGCTATTGGTAGGCATGTAGTTGCTGTGGAGCGAGCCGAAGTTATTTTGAGAATAACCTACCACGCCACATAGCAGAAAACCATATGTTAACAAGTGTTTAATCAAGTTGTTACAATCGTTGAAAGAGATCTACCAATCTGTTGGAGTATCCTGCTTCGTTATCGTACCAACCTACAATTTTGACCATGTTTCCAATGACGCTCGTCAATTTCGCATCAAACAAACAACTGTTGGGATTTCCCAAAATATCAACTGAAACCAACGGATCTTCCGTGTAGGCAAGTATGTTTTTTAATTCTCCTTCTGAAGCCGCTTTCATAGCCGCTTTAATTTCATCTTCCGTAGGTGGATTTTCTACAACCAGCGTTAGATCAGTCAATGATCCATCAGGCACTGGTACGCGCATTCCGCATCCTCCAATACAACCTTCGAGATCCGGAAAAATCTTCGCCAGTGCTTTCGCCGCTCCAGTGGTGGTCGGAACAATTGATTCCGCTGCGGCACGGGCACGTCGTAAATCCTTGTGTGGAGCATCGTGCAATCGCTGATCTGAAGTATACGAATGAACCGTAGTGATGAACGCACTGTTAATCGTACAGAGATCTTTCATCACCTTCACCATTGGAGCCGCTGAATTGGTCGTACACGACGCATTCGAAATCAAGGTGTCTTCATCACTAAGGATGCCATCGTTTACGCCAAGGACAACTGTTTTCACATCTCCTGATCGTGGTGGTGCCGATAGAATAACTTTCTTCGCTCCGCCTTCAAAATGTTTGGATGCTAATTCACGTGTTCGAAACAACCCGGTTGATTCCAAAACAAAATCGACTCCTAGTTGTGACCATGGAATCTCCTCAGGATTTCGAACCTGTGTAAAGGTTACTTTTCGTCCATTTTCGAAAACCAGCGTATTTCCTTCAACGGAAAAATCCATTGGAAAACGTCTATGAACACTGTCGTATTTAAGAAGATGTGCAAGGGTTTCAATCGGAGCCAGATCATTTACTGCGACAATTTCCAAATTTTCATTGGAGATCGCAACACGTAAAAAATATCGACCAATACGGCCAAATCCATTAATTCCGACTTTCATCATATTCCTTGCTTTCTTATAAATGTAACGAACTCAAATGGCAATTCAGTGTGTCGGAGCAAAAAAAAAGGCGACCCATTTGAGTCGCCTTTCACCTTATCGTTTGTGGATCATCTAAGTACCTCGATGAATCCGTGTTTTTGAAGTTGTTCACCACCTTCGATTGTTGCATCGATGATGTAGAAATACGTTCCTTCGCTTACTGGCTGACCGTCTTTCGTTCCATCCCAACCACTGTTTGGATCACTGAATTCATAAATCAGATTCCCCCAACGGTTAGTGATTCGGCATCGGAATGTTTCCAATCCGTCCGCTTCAACATGCCAAAGGTCGTTTCCTACAGTTGATGACAATGACATTACGTTCGGTGCGATGATATCACAAATCTTATAACCAATGGTCGCTTGCGCATTTGCCGTGTGACATTGATTCGAGACTTCCACTTCGTACACGCCCGGTTCCGTAACCGTTATGGTTGAGCCTGATTGTCCATTGCTCCAATTCCATTGATTTACAGATGGCTCATATATCGGAGTAAGTGCAAGTTCCACTCCCTGACAGAGAACCGTGTCATAAAGTCCAGCATATACATACGGTGGGAATTCGACCAGCATGTCCACCGAACTATTACAGGCGGAATCGGTATAGGTCAATGTATACGTACCCGGTGTCGAGGTCGATATAAATGGATTCTCAGCAGCATTATCCGGTAAGAATGTAATTGCTGTATCTGAAGCTGCCCATGAACCTCCGCTATAAGAAACCGTTCCATCAAGCTGAACTCCGTAGAAACATCCCAATGTATCGTTCTGAATCTCTGGTTGAGGAAGTACATACAAGAAAACCGTAGTATCGTATGCACAACCGAAGTCATCAATCACGTTAAATGTGTATCCATAGTTTCCTGGAGTATCTGGCTGAACCGTTAACAAAGTATCATTCTGACCAGAAACAATCGTTGGATCATCTGTCCACTCTTCACTAACAATGTAGTTTTGGTACGATGCAGAACCTGGGAACAATGACTGATCAAAGAACAACCCCCATTCGAAGATGTATCCATCGTCAATTCCAAGGTTATCCTGAACGATAATCGTCCACTGACCATTTACCGGACATCCTGCAAACGTGTTGAAATCATCTTCCGGCAAGAACACTCCGTTTGGATTCAATGAAGGGTTACCATTTCCAAAGTTTGGAGCTGGAACTGTGTTGTTATTTCCAATTTCCGTTGGGTAATCGCCCCAGGTATTGAATACAGAACTAAAGCAGTATTCCCATCCTTCACCAGGACCTCCACCACCGGTATCATCGATTGGATCTCCCATGTAGGTTCCACCTCCTGAAACTCCTCCAGGAATGAAGCCAGGGTTGTACGAGTTTAATAGTGTTACTTGCGTTCCATTCGGACACTGCAATGCGATTTCCAAATCTCCCAGGTACGAGTGCTCCATTGTAATACACACCTGATTCAAATCCTGTGAGTTCTGAATGGTAGCATTCTGTGGGAATCCTGAAATATCAATTGGTGCCTGATACTGCGCTCCAGAACCATCCGGTAAATATGTCAATCCTGCAAAAGATCCTCCCAATTGGAAAGTTCCCGGAGGAATATCTACCCCTACGGTATCTGTTTGTGTTACACCACCAATTAATGTTGTATTCTCTCCTAAACAAACCGTGTCTTCCAATGGTCCTGTTCCTGTGAAATCAGGCAACTGAGAAACTCGAACTTTACATAAAATTCGCTCAATTTGCGGGAATTGATCTGTAATTCCAAGGTCAACGATGAATCCGTTGCGTGTTGGAGGAGTAAACCAAATTGAATCGTTGTTTGGATACGTTCCACCATCAGAAATATTCCAGTCGAAATCAACATTGTTTACGTTTTGCGAATATCCATAACCCGTTGATTCAAATGAATGTGGGAAATCAGGAGTAGCCACAAACAAAATGCTATCTCCAAAACATACGTCAACAAATCCAGTATCCAGAGGGTTCAAAGCATTCGATCCCTGTCCGTTTACGAACGCCTCAATATGCGGTGTGAATGGCTGTGCCTGGTTACCACACTGTGCATTGGCTACCCAACCTGTACCTTCATTAGCTCCATCAGAAATAAATACTACTGTCAAACATCCACTTGGGTTGTTCCAGCTTGCTGTATATGCAAATCCATTTGGATCCGTATCTGAGTTATGAACTCCCAACAACGGAGCATTGGCATCCGGTCCATCGTATACATAAATAGAATCTGTTCCGTGAACATCGAATTCAAATCCTGCATTGATTGCCCACGTCAGGGTCATTTTCGTTCCCTGTGTTAAATCTGGACAGAATACTGTTGTATCGTTAAAGTTGGCTGAGTAGTTTGCTCCACTTCCCTGATCATCGAAGAAGTTGTTCCCTGATGTTCCGAAAGTGCTACAATCTGCAGGAGAGGTTAACGGATATCCCGTGTCTCCCATATTTACGTTTTGCGCCATTAATGAACCTGAAGCAACAAGTCCAACGAAAAGCGTGGCTAATTTCAAAGTCCCTTTCATCTTTACTTGTTTTCTAATTCGTTATTTAATACCCAAAACGATTTCACTACCAACATTTTTTCTTCACCTTTCACTTTGAAGTATTGGTTCGAATCTTTAATCGTCAATCCCAGATCAGCGAACGAAGTTGCATTTTCAGGCACTTCAATTTCTATCAACTGAACTCCTTTTGCACCCATATAATCGGTGAAATACATTCCGTTGTCAAGAGCATACGTGATCAACTCAAGTTTCTGAGGATCATTTAGTTCGAGATTTTCTAATGAAGTTGCGTCATAACTTGACAGCAATCGTTGATCGTAATTTTGTGCAAACAATCCCGCAGGTAAGGACAGGATTCCCAGCAGAAGCAATACTTTCATAGCGTTTGTAGTTTATTTGATATCCGAATTAAAGACGAACAAAGACAGGAGAAAGTTGCGGCAGTTGTTAAAAAAAATTGCTCGCACTTAAAACCCGTCCTTCTAAATTAACAAAACCTCTGGATTCCTTAAAATATTAACATACAAATCTTGAAGTGCTAAACCGATTATCTACAACCCACAAATTGTTTATAAATAGTGCCAAATTGGGTAAAAGTTTCCCTTAAACAGTCCCATGAAAGAAGCCTAAAAATGTAGCTTTGCAGCGTAGATAGTCACTCATCAAAATCACCAAATTCAATGGAAACTCAACGAATTAGAAAGAATCGCATCTCAGGTTAGAAGAGACATTGTTCGCATGGTATCTGCTGTCAGTTCAGGTCACCCGGGCGGATCACTTGGATGTGCTGATTTCCTTACGGTGTTGTACTTCGAACGTTATGAAGCATAATCCGTCTGCAGTTCTCCATGGATGCAAAAGGTGAGGATCGTCTTTCTTCCTTTCGAACGGACATATTTCTCCGGTTTGGTACAGTGTACTTGTCCCGCGCTGGTTATTTCCCGACGGAAGAGCTAGGAACTTTCCGTAAGCTCTCTAGCGCGCCTTACAAGGGACACCCATCGACGGATAAAAATCTTCCGGGAATCCGAATGGCTTCTGGATCACTTAGGACAAGGACTTATCATGCTGGACTTGGAACAGCGCATTGACAAAAAAATTGAACGGAGACGACACTTTGGTGTACACTCTTCACGGTGATGGTGAGTTGCAGGAAGGACAAATTTGGGAAGCAGCCATGTATGCGGCCGCAAACAAAGTGGACAACCTTATCGCTACCATTGACTTACAACGGACGCCAGATCGATGGAGACGTTAGATGATGTACTTTCTTTAGGGAACCTTTCTCAAAAGTGGCAAGCTTTTGGATGGGAAGTACTGGAAATGGAACGGACACGATTTCGAAGACATGCGAAAGCTACTTTCGCAAAAGCTAAGTCGTTAATCGGTAACGAAAAGCCTATCGTCATCGTTATGAAAACAGAAATGGGACAAGGTGTTGACTATATGATGGGAACACACAAGTGGCACGGAGTTGCTCCAAACGATGAGCAATTAGCGGATGCCTTGAACCAGTTGGAAGAAACTTTGGGAGATTATTAAACAACTACTCACCATATTATTTGTATTTGCTGCATTCCTTTCGAATGCGCAAGAGGAGAAAACACGAATTCTCTTCATTCTTGATGCATCAAATAGTATGAATGCCAAGTGGGATGGGGAAACCCGAATCGCAACGGCAAAAAAATTATTGAGTAAAACCGTCGATGATCTCGATGACATTCCAAATCTCGAAGTTGGACTCCGAGTTTACGGACATCAATCGGCAATTACGCCAACATTCGAAGATTGTAACGACACTAAACTGGAAGTTCCTATTGCTTCCGGTAACAGTCAACAAATCAAAAACCGCATTCAGGGAATTCAAGCAAAAGGAACCACGCCAATTGCACGATCTCTGGAAGCTGCAGCAGAAGATTTTCCGGACAATACCGGTCGAAATATTATCATTCTGATTACAGATGGAATTGAAGCTTGTGACAACGATCCTTGTGTGATTGCAAAAAAGCTGAAGGACAAAGAAGTCAACGTGACTCCATTCGTAATTGGACTTGGTTTGGACCTTTCATATCTGGAAAAATTTCAATGTATTGGTAATTACGCCGAAGCGGAAACAAAAGATGCCTTCGCAAAAGTTCTGGAAAGCGTGATCGCGAAAGCCGTTCTGAACACCACGGTTCAAATCAACCTGAATACGGTAAATGGTACTCCTTTAGAAACCAATGTTGATATGTTCCTGTACGAAGCCGGAACGACCAATCTAAAGTATACCTATACTCATACGTTGAATCGAAAAGGAAATCCGGATACGTTGGTATTGGACCCCGAAATCAAATACGATTTGATCGTAAACACTACTCCACGTGTTGAATTGAAGGATATTTCCATTGAGAAATTCAAGCATAATACGATCAATGTCGACGCAGGTCAGGGAGAAATTCAATTCCGATTTACCAATGCAAACAAGCCGTATCAAATTGATGCACGGATCATGCAACAAGGAAAATCGCAAACGCTGAACGCGCAGAAGATTGGAGAAACTGACAAATATCTGGTAGGTTGGTACGATGTTGAAATCCTGACACTTCCAAGAATTTATGTAAGTGTAAAAGTCACGCAAAGCGGTCTTGAAACCATCAGCATCAAAGCTCCTGGATTTATTAGCTATACCTCTGGTAGAGGAATTGTTGGACAGATTTTTACCAAGAATAGTAATGGAACCTGGGATTGGGTTTGTAACCTGGATGATGGCGCTTCGAAAGGTCGATTCACACTTCAACCCGGAGCTTACAAAGTAATTTATCGAATGAAGGACACGTATAAGTCCGAATACACATTACAGAAAGAATTTAGAATTAATTCAAACAGCACGACTACTCTGAAATTATGATGGAAACAATGGAATTTGAAGTACTTGGAAAGAAAGACACTCGCTCAGGATTTGGCGAAGGATTACTCGAAATCGGAAAACAGAATAAAGATGTGGTGGCGCTGTGTGCAGATCTTACCGGATCATTGAAAATGAATGCTTTCCAAAACGAATTCCCGGAGCGTTTCTTCCAGGCTGGAATTGCAGAAGCGAATATGATGGGGATGGCTGCCGGAATGACAATCGGTGGGAAAATTCCATTCACAGGAACCTTTGCCAACTTTGCTACGGGACGCGTTTACGATCAAATTCGTCAATCTATTGCTTACTCTCAGAAGAACGTAAAAATCTGTGCTTCTCACGCCGGATTAACTTTGGGAGAAGATGGAGCAACGCATCAAATTTTGGAAGACATCGGAATGATGAAAATGCTTCCGAACATGACGGTAATTGTGCCTGCTGATTTTAATCAAACGAAACAAGCTACCATCGCGATTGCAGCTCATGAAGGACCAGTATATCTTCGCTTTGGACGTCCATCAGTTCCAATCTTCGTGAAACCAGACGCTGACTTCCAAATTGGTAAGGCAGATGTATTGATGGAAGGTAGTGATGTTACAATTATCGCTTGCGGACATTTGGTTTGGAAATCTATTGAAGCAGCACAAGAATTAGCCAAAAAAGGAATCTCTGCAGAAGTAATAAATATGCACACGATTAAACCTTTAGATGAGCAAGCTGTCCTACAGTCAGTAGCAAAAACAAAATGTGTTGTTACTGCAGAAGAGCACATGATCAACGGAGGTCTGGGAGATTCAATCGCACAAGTATTGACTCGCAATCATCCGGCACCACAGGAATATGTTGGAGTAAATGACTCCTTCGGTGAAAGTGGAACTCCGGCAGAATTGATGACCAAATACGGTATTGATACGCCAGACGTGATCGCAGCTGCAGAGCGCGCAATTCAACGAAAGTAATCTATGGCAAAACCCCTTGACGATTCTGAAATCCTGCAGCAATTTTCACAGGGGGGACAACAGGCTGAACTAGCGTTTCGTTCGCTGGTAGATCAGCATGGACCTGCATTGTATCGCCAAATTCGTGGGATGGCAATGTCGCACGAACTCACGAACGATATTCTTCAAGATGTATTTGTAAAAGTGTATCAGAATCTCGCTGACTTCAAGGGAGATTCTGCTTTGTACACCTGGATGTTTCGCATTGCCAGAAACGAAACACTCAATTTCCTGCAAAAAGAACAACGCCGATCTGGAGTCGATCTGGATGAGCCTATTCTGGAAATCAAAGCTGGGCATGCAGGATTGGATCAAACCAGTGGAGAAGAGATTTCACAATTGCTTCAGGATGCCATTGACACCTTACCCGATAAGCAAGCAGCCGTGTTCCAAATGAAGTATTTCGAAGACCTTCCGTACCACGAAATTTCCAAACGTTTGGGAACAAGTGAAGGAGCTTTGAAAGCCAGCTTTTTTCACGCGAAGAAAAAAATTCAAGAATTTGTCCTCATGCAATTAAACCATTGATGGAGCTAACTATCTAATAAGAAATGGAAGAGAAAAAAGACATATTTGATTTCATCGAAAAGCGACCGATTGAGACGCCGGATGCTGACTATTTCAAAAGTTTGGCAGATAAGGTAATCTCTGACGTTGCCGAGGAACCAGAAGAACCTCAGGCGAAGATCATTCCATTGTACCGACGTTCCATTGTCTGGATTTCGGGAGTTGCAGCAGCTATTTTGGTAGCATTTTTATTACTTCCTGAAACCACGGGAACCGGCAATCTTGATCCGCTTGCATTCTCCGACGAACCGTCACGTGAAGAAGTTTTGGCGTACGTCAACGATAATATTGATGACTTTGATGAAGAGTTATTGGTAGAGTTTATCGCCATGAAGAATTTGGGATCGGAACCCGTTTTGGAGCAAACTATTGAACCAGAAGAAGAACCGTTAGAAACGATCATAGAAACAGAAACACAAGATTTGCAAGAATCGCTAAAGAACATCTCAGACGAAGAAATCCTTGAGTACCTGGAACTGGAAGGAGAATTGGATGAGAATGAAGACGATTTCATCTTACTATAAAACCGGATATTATGAACACACGATACTTTACCCCCCTTTTAGTTTTGTTGCTGATGACATTCAGCTTCGATGCTTATAGTCAGCCCCCGCGAGGACGTAAACCCGGACAGCGCCAACAGAAGAAAGAGCGCGTAAAACAATTGAAAATTGCGTATTTCACGGAAGAATTGGATCTATCCGAGGAGGAAGCTGAGAAATTCTGGCCCATCTATAATGAGATGGAAGAGAAAGTTAAGGCTGAGAAGAAGAAGAAAAACTCCGCGACAAATACCTTGCGAAACGGCATAGACACCATGAGCGACGAGGAAGTTGAAGCCAAAATGAAAGAGGCTTTAGATGCTCGAATCAAAGAAGCCGAGGTTCAGAAAGAGTACCTGGTGAAAATTGGCGACGCCATTGGATTTAAGAAAGCCGCAAAAGTCGTAAGTTTGGAAGCCCAATTCAAACGTGAATTAGTGAAGCGTTTGGCGAACGATCAGAATGGCGATTCCAGCGAATGACAAGCAACAGGATTTTCTAAATCTTCAGGGACAAACAAATCCCTTCCCTTATCTTATTGATGTTGATCGGGCAGAAGGAAGTTGGATCATTGACACTTCCGGAAAGCGCTATCTCGACATGATTGCGGGTGTTGCCGTGAACAACATTGGTCACAATCATCCTAAGGTGGTGGATGCCATCAAAGCGCAGGTAGATCGACACATGCACGTCATGGTGTATGGTGAATTCATCCAGGAGGCGCAATTGAATTTTGCCCGGAAGTTGACATCTCTCCTACCCGATTCCTTGAATGCCGTTTACACTGTAAATTCCGGAACCGAAGCGAATGAAGCAGCTTTAAAACTAGCCAAACGCGTTACCGGACGCACCGAACTCATTTCTTTCAGAGGAAGCTATCACGGTTCTACACATGGATCGATGAGCGTTTCAGGAAATGAAACCAAGAAAGAAGCCTTTCGCCCTTTACTTCCGGATGTACGATTTTTGACCTTCAACAATACCAACGAACTCGATCAAATCACAGAAAGAACCGCCGGAGTAATTATTGAAACAATCCAGGGAGATGCTGGTGTACGAGTTCCATCGCAAGATTTCCTGAAAGCCTTGAGAAAACGATGTTCTGAGGTTGGTGCGCAACTTATTTTCGATGAAATTCAATGCGGAATGGGACGCACAGGAAAATTGTTTGCTTTCGAACATTTTGATGTAGTTCCTGACATTCTCACCCTCGGAAAAGCACTGGGCGGAGGTATGCCAATTGGTGCGCTGGTTTCTTCTAAAGAGAATTTGCATCAATTCACGTTCAACCCGATGTTGGGGCACATCACCACGTTCGGTGGACACCCAGTGGTTTGCGCCGCTGCACACGCTTGTCTGGAAGTCCTCGATTCCGAGATTGATTTTGCCGAAGTAGAACGACTGGGAGCCTTATTGGAATCCTTAATTCAGAACGAACCGGAAATCAAAGAAATCCGCCGCATCGGAATGATGTTCGCCTTTGATATGGAATCGTTTGAACGCGTAGAGAAAGTGGTCAAAAAATGCCTCGAAAAAGGATTGATCAGCTTTTGGTTTTTATCGCATCCGTATAGTTTTAGACTGTCGCCACCATTGAATATTTCGGAAGAAGAAATTAGGGAGGCAGCGAAGGTTATTGGGGGAGCGATTGGGGAGACGAATACCTAGACTAACCAAATATATTCGTATATGTATGGAAGGGAATTCGAATCCTACTGGGAAACCTTTCATAACCCAAAGACTTTTTAGTCCTCCTTAATTCCACGAATACCCCTCCGGTCACATCTTCTTTGTATTCATAATAGTCTTGAATAATTGATTTCTGCCCTGCCAAATCTATATTATTAGAGAATGATTCAAAGGAGGAAATCCTGTCATAATCTAAAGACACGATATTCTCTTTAGAGCTTTTCATTGGGAGACTAATCCAATTTGACAATAATACAAGCGAAGAAACGCTCACCAATCTTTTTTCATTTAAATCCGGGTTTTCCGCTACTAAGCGAGATAAAAAAGAGCTATAAAATGAATCTGACAATTTCAATTTAAGGAAAAAATGAAGTATTAATTCCGTGAAGTAAACTGAAGAGTTCGATGAAATTGAGACTGCAATTGCTAATTCAGCACCAAGAGACTCAAAATAGTTTTTCACTGAAATCGGAGAAGGTAGTTTTACAATGTAGGAAGCAGCTAAAAATTCTTGTATTGATTTATGCACGAAATCAAATCTTTTATAACCCGATTCTATGAACAAACCTGTATGAGACTCTAACTCTTTTACTACTAATGAAGAATGTTCAATTGGTAAGTTATGATCTGCGCACAAGCTTCTATAAGCCTCTTCAAATTGCAAAATATTAAAAGTCGATGCTTTGAAAGTTGTCGTTAAGTAAAAAGCTAAGTGGCACAAAAACTCAAACTTCTTATTCGATTGAAATCCACCAAAGGCTGACTCTCTAATCACTAAACGTTGTTCATCCCACTCCTCAACTAACAGATTTACTACCTTTCTGTATACCTCTTTTGGTTGATCAGGAATTGTACCGATTCTTTCATAGATTGCGCATAAATGCGCAAGAGAAAGAGGTTTAATAGACGTATCAGAAAATGGACTATTCTTGACCTTATTAAGGAAATCTTCAGTCTTATTTTCATCTTTCAACCATTTAGTGACGAACAGCTCAATTTGATCATCCGTAAGCGGAGCAATCTCAAACGTGTTAGAAAAACTTAACTCATGATTGAACTCTCCTGTTCTACAACTAACAATTAATTTAGACTGATTTAGTTTTCTAGAAAATCTCTGTAACTCCTTTAGAACTGTAGACTTAGTCATTGAATCTTTTAATTCGTCAAACCCATCAAGAATTAGAATTGGTCTGACGTGATTAAGAAACTCAAATACAGCTGTTTCTTGTACTTGTTTAGTACCGTGACTAAAAGTCCTATCTCTATTCTCATTAAATCTAAATTCAAAGGGAATAATGGAAGTAATGTGATCTAAAATTGGTGTTGTGGACTCCACATCAATCAAATCTCTAAAACGAAGAAGAATTGGAAACGAATACTCAGTTTTAGTGTTTTCTCCGAAAACTAATTCTGATACTTTCTTCAAACTTGTAGACTTTCCAGCTCCAGGTTGTCCAAGAATTACACAATGCTCATTACCTCCTAGTACAGCTTCCTCAAGAGGAGTCTTGCGTTCCCTTTCAACTGAACTCATATGTCGATTTGCTGGAATTAAAAAGGTATCCAATTGAATATAAACCGAACCTAATTTTTTACTTTTTTCCAGGTCTCTAAACTTAACTCCATCTGACCACCTCTTTACTTCTAAACAATGTTCATTAACCTTAAATACGGCATCAGCAATGTTCAATGCAAAAGTACCAACAAGTTTCTCACTGCTGTTTAAAACAATCTTATCTGAATCTTCCGAAGAGTTCTTCTTACTGCTCTTTCTTAACCTTTTCTCTTCAACTCGTCTTCGATTGGCATCCGCAATAATGTTCGCGAAAGTTGATGTAAGAAATGAAATTCCAGCTTCCAAGACCGGATGCAATGATTGGTTCATAAGACATTTTTGACAAAATATGGAATAACTCCATTGAATTCAATACGCACAAATACCCATTTTTAACCCATATAAATTTCAACATTTACGCATAACAATTTCATTCGAAGCACAATCTTCCAACAAGTAACCAAGAAAATAAACTGATTACAGCGTCTTCAAAAACGCCAAAATCACCTCCTTCACCTTCCCATACTCATCTTCCGAAATACAAAAAGGAGGATTCACAAAGATCACATTCCCAAGAGGGCGCAACAAAACACCTCGTTCCAGGAAGAATTGATAGGCGCGTGTTTTGAGGTCAGAGAAATAACTGGCATCACCATCTTCCTTAATCTCGAAAGCCAAAATAGTTCCTTGCTGACGAATGTTGGCTACAAAATCAAATTGTGAAAGCTCTTTGGCGAAAGCTTTGTTCCACTCCACCATCGCATCGATGTTTTGCCATGTTTCTTTGCGTTCGAACAAATCGAGGTTGGCGCAAGCCACTGCACAGGCGATTGGATTTGCTGTGAATGAATGTCCGTGGAGGAGTGCTTTCGTAGTTTCCTCTCCAAGAAATGCCTCGTAGATTTTATCAGATGTAACGGTAAGTCCGAGAGCCATGACTCCAGCTGTCAATCCTTTCGACATCGCAACGAAATCCGGTTTGTTCTCACAATGATCCATCGAGAAGAGTTTCCCCGTTTTCCCGAATCCGGTCATCACCTCATCAAAAATGACCAAAACTCCATGCTTTTGAGCGATTGCCGTCAATTTATCTAGAAAATTGGCAGAGTACATTCGCATTCCTGCGGCTCCCTGAACTAGCGGCTCGACAATCAATCCAGCAAAATTTCCAGACGACAACAAGCTTTCGGCTCGTTCTAATATTTCTTCTTGATTTGATTCATTTGGGAAATCCAGATAATCCGTATCGAAGAATAATGGTTCAAACGGCGCATTGAAATAACCTCGCTGTCCTACCGACATAGCACCAAAAGTGTCACCATGATAGGAACCATGCATCGCCAGAAAACGTTGTTTGTGCTCTCCTTTGTTATGCCAGTATTGAATTGCCATTTTCAAGGCAATCTCTACCGCCGTAGAACCATTGTCCGAGAAAAAGACTTTCTGAAAATGATCAGGTAAATGTCCGCAAATACGATTCGCCAACTCCACCGCTTTCGGATGTGTCGCGCCCGCAAAAACAATGTGATCTATCGTTTGGAATTGATCTGAAATCGCCTTTCCAATGTGAGGATGTCCATGACCGTGCGTATTCACCCACCATGAAGCATTCGCATCGATATACGACTTGCCGTTTTCATCGTACAAATACACGCCCTCCGCTTTGACTATTGGCAGTGGATCACCGGCAGTGTGATGTTGAGTAAATGGGTGCCAAACGTGTTTTTTATCTTTTCGGATGATTTCAGACATAGTGCAAAAATAAATGGAATAATGAATCAGGAATATTGAATCATGAATGAAGAGCTAATCTGAACGAAGACTGAGGCTCTCGAAGTCGAAGTGACCTGGAAAAAGATTCTGGTACGATTTATGTCAATCAATTAAAAAAGAACAATATGAAACGATTAAAGTTCATCCCGATATTAATATTTCTATTCATCGCTGGTAGTTCGTTTGCACAAACGAGAGATACCGTAGAATTGAGTCCTTTTAAAGGTGCTGACACACTCAAGCTGGGGCAATTCTTAACCTATTCCGGACATATTCATGGATCGGTTGGGGAGCAAGTTGCGGTGATTATTTCAGACGAATCTGTCATCCGTTTGATTGATAGTGAAATTACCTACGAACAAGATCAGTCGGAGGGATTATCCGGTGGTGACGCTGCATGGAAAACATTTCTCTTCAAGGCTGAAAAGGTAGGTGAATCCAAAATTCTCGTTCAGGAAATCTTCCGTGGAGAAATTATTCAGGAGAATACGGTTGTGATTCACGTGATTCCTTAAGAAATTGAGATTCAAAATTCAGGATTCAGGAAAATTCTGAATCCCAATATTTATCTGCTAAAGAGAGTATAGTAACTCCGGGCGTTTTGCTTGCTGCATTACGAATTCCTTGTTGACTTCATCTGTCATTGGGATGCGCACAATCATGGGAAGTCCGGTAGATTTTAAAAGGATGGCTTCCGTTGTTGGATGTTCATCACCGACAAAAATGATTCCTTTGATTTCAACGTCTCGATTCTTAAGCAATTCCACTGACATCAAGGTATGATTGATACTTCCCAGATAGTGTCGGGAGACCAAAATCACAGGTAAATTCCACTTCTGAAAAACATCCAAATACGTCAAACCACTTTGATTCAACGGAACCATCAACCCTCCAGCACCTTCAATTACTAAAGGATCGAGATCAGGAACCTTAAAATCGTGAGAAGCGATCGAAACTCCATCGATATCTGCCGCAGCATGTGGTGACATCGGCGTCTTTAAACGATATCTTTCTTCCAGAACGTTTACATTCTCTGTCCACGCATCTACTTTCATGGAGTCGGAAAATTCCAAATCTCCTGCCTGAACTGGTTTCCAATAGTTCGCACGAAGCGCTTCCGAAACGATGGCGCTCACTACCGTTTTTCCAACTTCGGTTCCTATTCCTGTGATGATGTATTTCTGCATTGTTAGAGTAATAAAGAACATTTCGACTCCGCTCAATGTTCTTTCTAATAATTAAAACATTACGTTGAGCCTGTCTAAGTGCACTGAATCTATTTGAATTGCTGTCATTTCGAGAGCCTCAATGTCCGCAATAACTGTAGAATTCACTCCCCCTTTTGGAGGGGGCTGGGGGGAGGACACCACAGTGCAATACCATAGGCTCAGCGAACTGATACTATCTACCTCAACTGCGCTCCAAGTTTCGACTCAAGCGATTGACGAATTTTGTCCATAATCGCATCCACTTGTTTGTCTTTCAACGTTTTTTCAGCATCCTGGAAGATGAAGCTCACTGCATAGGATTTCTTTCCTGCATCAAGATTCTTTCCTTCATAGACATCGAACAAGCCAACTTCCTGAAGCAATTTTCTGTCGCTTGCGTATGCGATTTCTTCGATTTCAGAGAATTGTACTTTCTCATCCAATAACAATGAGAAATCTCGGCGAACTGCGAATGTTTTCGGCAATTCTGTGAATTTTATTTTCGTGAATTTCAAGGAATCCAACAACATATCCCAATCCAAATCAGCAACGAAAACGTCATTCTTCAATCCGAATCGTTTTTTGAATTGAGGTGAAACCCATCCGATCTCTCCTACTTTGTTCTTCAACACGTAGATTTGCAATCCGTCTTGGAGCAAGGAAGTTTTCAAAGCCTTCGTTTTCATCAAGCCCTTCATTCCCAAACGCTCCAGAACAGCTTCTGCCAATCCTTTCACCGTGTAGAAAGTTCGTTGTTCGTTCGATGCATTCCAGTTTTCAGGATGTTTATCCCCGGAAATTCCAATGATCAAACGTTTGTTCTCGTGATATCCTGATTCGAATTTCTGGTAGATTTTACCGAATTCGAACAATTGCAAGTTTGGATTCTGACGGTTCTGATTGTATCCTACCGTTTCCAATAAATTGAAGATTAAGGACTGACGCATCACGTCCAAATCCTGACTGAGTGGATTCAACATCGCAACGCTACGTTCGTCTTTCAGCGCTTCTCCTCCCATATCACGGACGTATGATGATTTCGTCAATGAATTGTTCATCATTTCCATGCATCCCATTCCGACCAACATTTCAGAAATAGTGTTCTGAATTTTCTCTGGATCCGGCTTCACAAATTGAGAAATCGAAGCATTCCACTTGGTTGGCACCGGAACAGCATTGTATCCATGAATTCGAAGAACTTCCTCCACCACATCCGCTTCGCGAGTAACATCAACGCGATATGCAGGAATCTCAAGGTTGGCAACTCCGTTCTCTTCGGAAAGCACTTTGATGTCCAGATTTGATAAGATCTTTTCTACCGTTTCTTTTGGCAATTCTTCTCCAATCAATCGGTTGCAACGATCGAAGCTGAATTTCACGGTTTTGTTTTCAATTGGTTTTGGATTCGTATCCACGATGTCCATAGCAATGGTTCCTCCAGCAATTTCCTGAATCAATAACGCTGCACGCTTCAGCGCAACATCGGTCAGGTTCGGATCCACACCTCGCTCGTATCGGAAAGAAGCATCCGTGTTCAAAGCATGCATTTTTGCCGTCTTACGAACGGAAACAGGCTCGAAATATGCCGACTCCAGGAACACATCAACCGTTTCATCAGAAATTCCGGAAGAGATTCCTCCAAAAACTCCAGCGATACACAAACGATCCGTTCCATTCGTGATCATCAGGTTGCTTTCGTCCAATTCACGTTCTACTTCATCTAATGTTGTGAATTTATCACCTGAATTGGCAGTTTTTACGACAACTTTTCCGTTCAATTTCGCCGCATCGAAAGCATGAAGAGGAGTACCCAATTCGTGCATCACAAAGTTCGTTACGTCCACCACATTGTTAATCGGAGCCAATCCAATTGCTCTCAATCGATTTTGCAACCATGATGGAGACGCTTCAACTTTAACTCCTTTGATCGATGTTCCCATGTATCGAGGGCAAGCCGCTTCATCTTCAACTGAAATGGCAATCGGTAAATCATTTGATTGTACTTCGAAAGCATCAACATTCGGCCAGTTCAATGAAACCTGTTCTTCGTTGTGTGTATTTAGGTACGCCACCAAATCACGAGCCACACCAATGTGTCCCAATGCATCTGAGCGGTTTGGAGTCAATCCGATTTCGATCTGATAATCATCTTCCAATTCGAAGTACGTAGCTGCCGGAGTTCCTACTTCCACGGTTTCTGGTAGAAGCATAATTCCGTCATGACTTTCTCCCAATCCCAATTCGTCTTCGGCACACAACATTCCTTGAGAAAGCTGTCCTCGAATTTTTGATTCTTTGATCTTAAATCCTTTGTCTGGTTCAGGATATAAAGTTGTTCCGATGGTCGCAACGACAACTTTCTTACCGACATCAACATTTGGCGCTCCACAAACAATTGTCAATGGATCACCACCAACAGTCACCGTTGTCACCTTCAATCGATCTGCGTCCGGATGCTTCTCACACGTTAAAACCTCACCGATTACAACGCCATTCAATCCGCCTTGTACCGATTCGATTTTTTCCAATCCTTCTACTTCCAAACCAGTATCCGTTAAGATGGTCGACATCTCTTCAGGACTCAAATCTGTTTGAACGTATTCGCGAAGCCAGTTGTATGAAACTTTCATGTTTTCTGAATCAAAAATTGAACTGCGAAAATAACATTTCTTACAGGTTTTATTACGCTTTCCTTTGGTTTAAGGAGGCAATTCGTTGTAAATTTGTGAGGATTAACTCAAATGGACAAAACATGCGATTTCTCGCAGGATGCCTGCTACTTTTTCTAAGCTCTGTTTCCTGGTCTCAGGATACACGAACGCTAAGCGGAGTAGTAACCGATGCTTCCAATGGCGAAACTGTAATTGGAGCGAAGGTTTTCATTCCTTCTATTCAAAAAGGAGCACTCACCAATACGTATGGATTTTACTCTCTGACGGTTCCAGCTGGAATTTACACGGTGGAATTCAGAATGGCGGGAATTGAAACGGAAAAACGCCAGGTGGATTTGACAACAGAGGATGTCCGACTTGATGTTGAAATGGGCGCGAATGTTCAGGACATCGGACCGGTCGTAGTCAATGCGAAAGCCAAGGAAAACATCGAAAGTACCCAGATGGGACAGCATGAGTTGGACATGGACCAGATCAAAACCCTTCCAGCATTCATGGGTGAGGTGGATTTGGTGAAAACGATTCAATTGCTACCAGGAGTTTCTTCTGCAGCAGAAGGTGGACAGGGATTTTACGTTCGTGGAGGTGGACCGGATCAGAACCTGGTTTTATTGGATGAAGCCGTTGTGTACAACGCTTCTCACCTATTCGGATTCTTCTCGGTTTTTAATTCGGATGCCGTAAAGAGTGTAAGTCTGACCAAAGGTGGAATGCCTGCCAATTTTGGAGGAAGAATGTCTTCTGTACTGGAAGTCAACATGAATGAAGGAAACAACAAACGCTTCGGGTTGACAGGTGGAATTGGAGTGATTTCATCCCGATTAACAGCAGAAGGTCCGCTAAAAAAAGACAAAGGTTCGTTCATTGTGTCTGGTCGTCGCACATACATCGATGTGATCATGAAGAATGCGATTCCAGACGATTCTCCGTTTTCCGGATCGAGTTATTTCTTCTACGATTTCAACCTGAAGATGAACTATAAATTGAGCGACAAAGATCGATTGTATTTGTCGGGATATTATGGAAAAGACGCCTTTGAGTTCGCGAATCAGGAGGATGGTTTTAATGTTCGAATGCCCTGGGGAAATGGAATAGGATCGTTGCGATGGAACCACTTGTTCAGCAGCAAATTGTTCATGAATGTGAGTGCCACATTTACAGATTATGAATTCCGATTTGAATCCGAACAGGACCAATTTCGTTTTCAATTGCGTTCGGGAATTCGCGATTGGGGCGGAAAAGCAGACTTCATCTACTACGCAAATACGCGCAACAAACTGAAATGGGGAGCAAATTACGTATACCATACCTTTACGCCAATTGGTGTATCTGCTGAATCAGATGACGTGGTTTTTGATACTGGATTGGCGCAGAAGCTACGTAGTCATGAATCTGCATTGTACTTTCTGGATGAATTTGCTGTGAATGAAAACATCAAAGTAAATGCAGGATTGCGTTATTCCATGTTCCAACACGTCGGTCCGTTTACCCGCTACATCAAAGGAGACGGAATCTCAACTCAGGATTCAACCGTAGATTATGCGAAAGGCGATATCATTCAATTCTATCACGGATTGGAACCGAGAATTTCGGCAAGGTGGTTGCTCCCGGACAAAAGTTCCATCAAGGCTGGTTACTCGTACAATTATCAATACGTCCATTTGACTTCGCTGAGTGCCGTTTCCTTACCTACAGACATTTGGTATCCATCCACTTCAAAGGCAAAACCGGTTCAAGGATATCAGGCATCGCTAGGATACTTCCGCAACTTCAATGAAAATATGTTCGAGAGTTCGGTGGAATTATACTACAAAGGACTGAACAATTTGATCGAGTATCGAGACGGGGCATTGCCAGGTGATAACGTAAATGACAACACAGACAATTTGCTTGTCTTCGGAGAAGGATGGAGCTACGGAGCCGAATTCTTCCTGAAGAAACGAACCGGAAAATTCACCGGATGGATCGGATACACGTGGAGTAAAACCGAACGAAAATTCGAAGATTTGAATAAAGGCGAACCCTTCCCGGCAAAATACGATCGTCGTCATGATTTATCCGTGGTATTGAGTTACAAACTCAACGAGCGATGGGTATTTAGTTCGGCGTTCATTTATGCAACCGGAAACACATTGACACTTCCATCTTCGTGGTTTATTCAAAATCAAGACTTATTGTTTGCTTACGGCGCTAGAAATTCAACCCGAATGGCTCCTTACCACCGATTGGATCTCTCTGCGATCTGGTATTCGAAAGCGTACAAAGAAACGGTTGATCCAGTTACGGGTGAAACCATTAAAACGAAAAAGAAATTTAAGTACAACTGGGCGTTCTCGGTATACAACGTATACAACCGGGCGAATCCTTACTTCCTCTACATTGATAACGATGGAGACTTCTTTGAAGGCGACTTTAATATCAGTGTGAAGCAGGTAACGCTCTTTCCGATCATCCCAAGTGTAACATGGAATTTTGAATTATGAAACGAATATTCACATTATTACTGTTAACCGGATTGCTCTTCGCTTCTTGTACGAAGGAGGTTGAGATTGACATTCCCGGATATCAGGAACAAATAGTTATCGACGGACGGATTGAAACAGGACAGCCGCCTTTCGTGTTACTTTCAACATCGAAAGAAGTTTATGCTCCAACCGATGTAGATGCATTTCTGAACGGATTCATTTCGGGAGCCACCGTAACGGTTTCGGATGGAACCAATACCGTTGTTTTGACAGAGGTTTGTTCCGGGAATTTACCTCCGGGAACGGAAGAAATTGCTGCTCAGATTCTTGGAATTCCGGCGGAAGACCTTCAGAGCTACAACATTTGTGCTTATGTCGGACTCGACCCTACAATTTGGGGACAAGTCGGAAAAACGTACACTTTAACTGTTGAACACAACGGACAAACATTCACTGGGGAAACAACATTGCTCCAGCCAACTCCACTTGTTAATACCTTTTGGAAACCAGAGGGAAGCCTGACGAATCATGGATACTCATGGGCAACGTTAGCTGATCCAGCAGGTCAGTACGACGCATATTTCTGGGAAGCGAATATCATTGGAAACGCTGCCGGCGATACCACCGAAACCGGTTTCACACCAACATACAACCCGGTATTTGACGATGAATTTTTCGACGGATTGGAGTTTGAATTTGCGTACGAAAATCCACATGCCAGTGGTCAGACCGTTCCTGACTCATCTCGATTCCTATACCAACAAGGTGATACGGTTGTGATTAAACTTTCGAAATTGGATCGTGTTGTGTACGAGTACTTTGAAAAGAAGTATGTACAACTGCAAACAGCTGGAAATCCGTTCGCAACACCTACGAATATACCTACGAACTTATCTAACGGAGCTTTGGGAGTTTGGGCTGGATTCTCACCGTATCTCGACACATTAATTTGTGAACCGTAAGATTATTAACGTAAATTCGTCTAAGCTAAAAATGAATTCGATGCGCTTTTTATTTCTTTTCGTAACGCTTCTGACTTTCACGGCATACGGTCAATCGAAAGAGTACCGTGCAATGCTGAAAAAGTACTATTCAGCTGACTTTCCAACTATTTCCATTGCTGATGCAAAGGCAAAAATCGGAAAACCGAATGTCTATTTTCTGGATACACGTGAGAAGGAAGAATTTGATGTTAGTCATATCAAAACAGCCATTCAGGTTGGATACGATGATTTCAATTTATCCAGCGTTTCGAAGTTGCCAAAGGACGCTGAGATCATTGTTTACTGCAGTATTGGCGCGCGAAGTCAGACCATTGGTCAGAAATTGATCAAAGCGGGGTACACTAACGTCAAAAATCTATACGGAGGCATGTTTCACTGGGCGAATAATTCTTACCCTATGAGAGATCCTTCCGGTGAAAAAACCACCAGAATTCACGGTTATTCGAAAGACTGGGGGAAGTGGGTTTACCGTGGAACTGTAGTGTACTAGTATGGAGAAACAACTCCTTATTGTTTTCGCGAAAAATATTGTACTTGGAAAGGTAAAAACACGTCTTGCCAAAACTCAGGGCGACAGCTTTGCCTTCAACGTATATCGCAGACTGGTAGACATCACCGAAAGAGAATCACTTCGTGTAAAAAGCGCTGATGTTCATGTATATTTCTCGGATGTTGTGATCAATAGCAAGTGGCCCAATCAGGAAAAGTTCGTTCAACAAGGAAATGATCTTGGCGATCGAATGAAACATGCTTTCGAACAGGGGTTTGCCAAAGGATATGATCGTATTATTGGTGTTGGCGCCGATTTACCAGATCTCAGCGCGGAAGTCATGGAAGAAGGGTTAGCGGCTCTGGAAAATACGGACACGGTTTTTGGACCTTCGGAAGATGGTGGATATTATCTCATCGGAATGCGTAAAATGATTCCTCAGGTTTTTGAAAACAAACCCTGGAGTACGGATGCATTGTTGGAGATTACCCAAGCGGAACTGAAAGAATTAGGCTTCAGTTGTGCTATATTGAAGACATTGAATGATGTGGATACGATTGAGGATTTGAAGGCGTCGTGGTTGGGGGCTGAGTTTGGCGTTTAGGAATATAGTCATTACGCTATATAGCAATATCGATATATGTCGATTTAGAAGTTTCCTTTTTTATTGGTTTTCAGACTTTTTCTTCATAACTTACTAAGTCGGCGAAACGTTAAATATCCCAAACTTTCATCAACAATACGAAACTAAATCAACATTTTCTACGTTCCTTTTGTAACTTTTCAGCTTTGGAACATTCTTACTGTTAAAAGAGACCATTGATACCCGCAACTTCTACTCTTCGGACCGGATTAACTTTAGCACTTTTCTTTTTGTGCGCCTTGCCTGCTTTCAGTCAGAGCATTTCGGGGTTCGTTTACGATGAAGAGAACAATCCAGTTCCTTTTGCCAAAGTTTATTTAAAAGACAGAGGAAATTCTGAGGGATCATCCGCCAATTCGGGAGCGATCACGGATATGGAGGGAAAGTACTTCCTTGGATGCGGATTGGGTGTTCATACCCTCGTTTTCACAGCGATTGGCTATAAAGACCTTGAAGTTCAGGTAACGGTTGACAAAATTGATCAACCCACAGTTAAAAATGTGTTCCTACAACAGGCTGTGAAAGAACTCAACAACGTAGAAGTCTCCACTAAAAAGAAGAATATCGGTTGGATGATCGTTCAAAACGTTATCGACCATAAGAAAGAAATGATCCGACAGGTTGACGGTTATACCTGTGATATTTACATCAAGGGAGTTGAAACCTTCGATCAAAAAAAGAAGAAATCAACATCGGATGAGGAACAGGCTACCCCTACGGATGTATTTCAGGAGGAAGAGGATGCCCAGGAAGCAAAACTCAAAGAAGCGGCTCGATTGAACATGATCGAAGTCAACATAAAAAAGCACTTTCAGTATCCAAAAGACGTCAAAGAAATCAGAACTGGATACGACAAAATCGGGAATCCTGAACAGATTTATTATCAATCCACATTACAGGGTGATTTCAACTTTTACGAAAGTTTAATCAACATGCCCGACTTGCACCAGGGCCCCATTTTATCTCCCTTGCATCCATCTGGAATTCTTTCATACAAATACAAATTGACCGACATTCAAGCTGATGCAGCAGGAGATACTACTTATGTCATTAAAATCACCTCGCGCTCAGTTGGAAACTCCACAATGAACGGCTTCTTGTACATCAAGAAAAATGATTGGGTTCTGACGAAAGTCGACGTTGCCATGCGTAAAGGAAACCTGAAAATCTACGACGACTTCCGAGTAATGCAGGAATTCGTGCAACAGGATTCACTTTGGCTGCTCGACTCGCAAAAGTTTGAATACAAAACGAAGTACGGAAAAGAAACGATTAAAGGTGAAACGCAGGTAATCTTCTCTAATTATGAGATCAATCCGGAATTCCCGGAAAAATTCTTCTCGAACGAAATTGGTGTGACCACGAAAGAAGCCTACGAACGGGACAGCACGTATTGGGATGAAATCCGACCGACCCCACTGACCGTCGAGGAGCAGCGAACAAAATTTGTTCAGGACAGTTTGCAAGCCATTTATACTTCTGAGCATTATCTGGATTCCATTGATTCAGTGTTTAACCGAGTGACGTTCATGAAGGCAGCTTTCCTCGGTATCGGTCATATGAATCGAGATAAGAAAACGCGCTGGTATTTCCCTTCGGCTGTGGATCTAATTGAACCCATTACCATTGGAGGATTACGCATTGGACCAAGCATTAATTTTTACAAGAAATTTGAGGACGATCAATGGATCAGTACCGGAGCTAAGTTCACTCTGGGATGGAACAATCTTGATCCTCGAGGCAGGATCCGGTGGTATCATTATTATGCCCCCCGAAGGCTTGGGCAGTACTCCGTCTCCTTCGCGAAGGATGCAAGGATGATTAATGCTAATAATGCCATCTCTTCCTTGCTAGACAGGCAGAATATTTATCAGAACAATGGATTCCGGGCGTCTCACTATTTCGAAATCGTAAACGGTTTGTATTTGTACAAGTCATTGCAGATTGACCACCGTTATCAATTCGATTTGGATTACCGCTTCGTTACCTGGTTTGATGACTCTTTCCAGGACACCGAGCCTGCACAGTTTGAATCGTTCAATGCAGTGCGAACGTTATTCTACCTTGCCTACGTTCCAGCTCAGAAATACCGTACAGAACCTACAAGAAAGGTTGTTCTCGGTAGTGCATGGCCGACGTTTACATTCGGTTGGGAAAAAGGTTGGGAAGGTCCACTCGGATCTGCCGTCGACTTCGATTACCTCTATTTCAGAATCAACCAATCCATTCAGGTGCGTACTTTGGGAGAGTCCAAATACAACATCAAAATGGGAGCATTTGTGAATCAGGATAGTGTTTCGTTCATCGATCGCAAGTTCTTCCGTCAGGCAGATAAAAACCGTTGGTTAGCGTTGGCTTTCGTTGATCCATTGAAAAACTTCCAAAACCTTGATTCTGCATACGAGACAGAGAACTGGTACGTTCAGGCGCACTACATTCATCATTTCAACGGGGCAATCATTAATAAGATTCCATTCATGAAGAAAACGGGAATTAAGTCGGTTGCCGGAGCGGGATTCTTGTATTTACCTGAGTACAACAATTACTTCTACACAGAAGCATATGTCGGGGTGGAACGCATCTTCAAAGTCTTCCGTGAACGCCTACGACTGGGCGCGTATATAATAGCGAGCACATCGAGCAATCAATTTGGCGATACCACAGGAGATCAACCACGAAATCTCAAGTTTGCTATATCTATGGACATCATGAGTACAGATGCGAATGAGTTTAATTTTTAAATCTTTTTGAAATTTATTTTGGCTTAACTCGTTCTTTTTCAATACTTATCCTTAAATTGTGGTCAACCACTTCAATTTATGTTCACAAAGAAATTAAAATCAGAACAATCTGGGCATGCTCCAATTGGTCAAAAGAAAAAACCTTTTGTTTTACAAAAACAAGGCAAAACTGTAGTTTCACAAACTAAGGATGATACACCAAATCCAAAGTACCCAAAATCTCAACTCTTCCGAGGCAACAATCAAATCTTCTTTACTTTAAACAGAGGTACACGGTTTGATCACCAACAAGGACACATCATTGGAGTCGGATCTGTAGGGAGCCATGTGGTACTCATTATTAGAGCATTGAATAGTATTTATTCGGATGATCCTAATTATACACCACTGCCCGAACGTACATATTATGATGAAAAATTGAGGAAAGCCGTTTCAAAATTTCAAATAGACAATAATCTTCAACAAGGTACAAACGGAGCGATTGGTCCCGAAACTATTGAGAAGCTAGACGCGGCAATGGCGGATTATGAAAAGATGACTTTCGATCCCAATGAAATGTTCGCAATCGAATTGATCAATGAAGCAATTAAAAAACGTAAACCGAACGATCCCGATGCGATAAACTATTTTTGGAATTGGTATCACAGTCTGGAAGATAAGCCAAGCTTTGCTGAGCTCGCTGATTACGTAATGACCGTTAATTTTGATTATCTGAATACGAAACAATCAAAACTACTCATGTTCGGACTGAGTTCTGGAGCTGCGACAATGCTTTCCAAGGCTGGCAAACTTAATTCTCCTGACGCGATGGACTCGCTCATTGCGATGAGTGAAAAGGACAAACAGAAAGCATTCTTAAGCAGCACCGAAGAAACAATCGCGATTCTCTTAATGGAATTTGGTACGGGTAAAGGAAAAGAATTACGTAAGTTCAATGAGGATCATGAATTAACTCAAGATATTATGTCTAGCACAACCACTGCCTGGGCATACAGAGCTTTTTATGATGAAATTGAGGCTGGAAAAATCGATGAGGGCGAAGAGTTCTATGTATATCAAGGATATCATAACAGAGCATCCACCAAGTTAGAATCATTGCGTATTCACCTTCAATCAATCATGCAGGAGAACTACGGAGAGTTCTTTCGAGGGGGCATGGAATATTGGATGAAGATAGAAGGTGACCAAATAGTCGTCCTAGCCAAAGACAAGTATACTGAAGACTCAGGAATTCGAAGTGGGAGCTCCAGACAGCGGTTTGATGGTTTTGAAACACCCTTTGGTACAACCTACATTGAAGTAAGATGGAAAGTACCAGTGGAAGATATTCTTTTGAATTTTAAGGGGTTGGATTACTACAAAAAGAACAAATGATACTTAAACTCTTTCTTTCGAGTACTATTATAACTTTTACCATTGTTTCTTGTACAACAGGCGACTATCATGATGATTGGTCTATTCCCAACAAAGTTTCGCATGGAAAGTATTACAGATCCATAAATAACAAACAGAACAACCAGCGATTTGAGGCAATCGAAATCCTTAATGACAGTAATTACATTTACTACTTTAAAGATGCTCTTACGAATGACACAATAACCGGCACATATCAGTATATAAAAGCTATAGAGGGAGACAATCATTACTCCTATGTGCAATTTCAGGGGTTGTCTTTACCATATAATTCGGGAAGAAATACCTCCACTTCTCGGTTCACTGCACTCTATGGTACTAATGGCAAGAACATATATCTAGACCCATCTCCCGAACTTGAAACTGATTTATTTGTTCTAAGGAAATAGTGAAAAGTCATAAGTGATTAGTGAAAAGAACTCGACCTTCAACCTTCAACTTTCTACTTTCAACTTTCTACTATCAACTTACCTCTCAAAAATACTTCTGCTCAGAAAGATAATTCGTCACGTAATCCGCTACGCCTTCTTCAAGGGTATGGAACGGTTTCGAGTAACCAGAATCGATTAGTTTGGACATGTCTGCCTCAGTGAAATACTGATATTTATCTCGGATATCTGCTGGAGTATCAATGAACGAAATATTAGCTTCCTTGTTCATGGCTTTAAAGGTGTTCTTTGTCAAATCGAGGAAAGAACGAGCGTTTCCAGAGCCTAAGTTGTAAATCCCAGATGCTGGTGGTGTAGCCATCAAATAATGACATACTTCCACAACATCTTTTACGTAAACGAAATCGCGAAGTTGCTCTCCATCTTTGTAATCATCACGATGTGAACGGAACAATTTCATTCCTCCGGTTTCACCAATCTGATTGAATGCATGGAAAATTACGGAAGCCATACGACCTTTGTGATACTCATTCGGTCCGTATACGTTGAAGAACTTCAATCCAGCCCAGAAAGGTGGCGTATTCTCCTGCGTCAAAACCCATTTGTCAAAATCATTTTTGGAATCACCGTATGGATTCAAAGGCTTCAAATCGTTTACAATTCCATGATCGTCTTTGTAGCCATGTTCTCCCAATCCATAAGTTGCTGCAGAACTCGCATAAACCAATGGAATATTGAACTTTACGCACAAATTCCAGACGTCTTTGGAATAATTGACGTTCAGTTTATCAAATATGGAACGATCAAATTCTGTGGTATCTGTTCTGGCTCCGATGTGGAAAATGAAATCTACTTCTTCTCCGAATTGCTCCAGCCACTGGATGAAATCATTCCTTCCAACCTTTGCCGTTAGCGTTTTTCCTTCGAGGTTTTTATCTTTTTCCGTCTTTGAAAAGTCATCGACTACCACGACATTCTCGTGACCAGCCTGATTCAATCGACTTACCAGACAGCTTCCAATGAAGCCAGCGGCTCCTGTAACTACAATCATGTTTAAAACAATCCGTTGATTTCCGCGTCAATCGCGTTGATAATGGTTCCCAAATCTTCTTTGCTCTCTGGGAAATTGTTGTTGTCTACATCAATGATGAGCAACTTTCCTTTGTCGTAGGTTGAAATCCATGCTTCGTAACGCTCGTTCAATCGCTTCAGGTAATCCAATCGGATACTTTCTTCGTAATCACGACCACGACGCTGAATTTGATTTACCAATGTAGGAACGCTTGCTCGAAGATAAATAAGCAGGTCCGGAGCCGAAACGAAAGAATCCATCAGGTTGAACAAAGAAAAGTAGTTCTCGAAATCGCGCGTTGTCATCAACCCCATTGAATGAAGGTTGGGAGCAAAAATGAAAGCGTCTTCATAAATCGTACGATCCTGAATTACCGTCTTCTCTGCCTTTTGGATTTCCTGAATTTGCGTGAAACGACTGTTCAAATAGTAGATCTGCAAATTAAAAGACCAACGTTGCATATCTTCGTAGAAATCATTTAGATAAGGATTTTGTTCAACGTCCTCAAAGTGCGTTTCCCATCCAAAATGTTTAGCCAATTCCTTGGTTAAAGTTGTCTTTCCTGATCCTATGTTTCCCGCTATCGCAATATGCATGTTCCGTCCTTTTTTCGACTGACTAAATTACAACAATTGAGGAAAGAATCAACAACTAATTGTTGAAATGCAAGGTATATTTATGAACAGTTTTGGAAGTGCGGAAATACAGGTGCGTTCCCATGATTTGAAACTCCGAAATGCCTTCATTGGGCAATTGAAAAATGGCTTGTTCTTCTGCCGAACCTTCCAATAATCCCTGAGCTAAAACTTCGTTCTCCCTTAATCGGAACAAATGACTTTCCTGATCCGCTGCAATGGATGACTCCCCTACCGTATCCCATTTACGAATCAATCCGCCATAAAAATCAAGCTGATACACTCCTTTCGACGCATCGAAAACATACAAATACTGACCTGCCTCCAGAATTTTATCGATGGATTCCAACCCAAGAATTCCGATAACATTAACAATCTCCAGATTAACTTCTCCAAGTGTTTTCAGGGAGATTAGCTTCAATGTTGAATTCACATTGTCGTATACCCACAACAATTCTGGTCGGGTTGATGTTGCAATCCACTCTGCATTGTAGATTTCGTAATCTGCCAAATCGATACAATCTTCCGTTGCCGTTAGTGTATTGTCCAAAAAACAAAGCGTTTGTTGCTCTTGCGAGAAGTAAATCAACTTCATTGAATTAACAGGTGCCAATTGCGTAACCTGACCAAAAGATTTGATGCTTTGCTGGAATTTTAATACTCCCGTTGAATCGTATTTCTTAATGGATTCGCCATCGGAAACGTATACATTCTCCAATTTGTCAACACTCCAAACATCGTTCGATTGCATGGGAAATTTATGTTCCAACGACCAGGAATATAGTAATGTGTCGCCTTCATGATAAAGCGTATCCTGCGCCAGAAGATTTCCTCCGACCACAATAAACAACAATAAAAGACCTCTATTTAACATAGTTTTCCGATCGACTCAATTGCAAGATTTGTTCCACGATTTCACGACTATTCATCAAGCGTGGTACTTTATGCTGACCTCCTAATTTCCCCTTATTCTTGAGCCATAAATCAAAAAGTTCCGGTGAGATCAATTGAATTTTGGGGTGATCCAGAATCAAATCATTGTAGCGCTTGGCATCGTAATCACTGTTTAGTTCACGTAACGTTTCATCCAATACACGTCTAAAACGATCCATATCATCAGGATATTGCTCGAAACCAATCAACCATTCATGCGCTCCTTTCTCTTTGTTCTCCATGTAAACGGGCGCAACTGTATAATCACGTATTTGAGCATTCGTTTTGGAACATGCCACAGAAATCGCTCGTTCTGCATTCTCAACAATCAACTCCTCGCCAAAGGTATTGATGTAACTTTTCGTCCTTCCGGTGATCTTGAATCGATACGGTGCGATAGATGTAAATCGAATGGTATCACCGAGCAAATAGCGCCACAAACCTCCGTTGGTAGAAATTACAATCGCGTAATTGACTCCGACCTCTACTTCGCTTATCGGAAGCACTTTCTTAGAGTCAAGACCGTCAAAATCAGACATTGGAATGAATTCAAAGAAGGTTCCGTAATCCAACATGAGCAACATTTCGTCGCTATTTACCTGATCCTGAATCCCAAAGAATCCTTCAGAGGCATTATATGTTTCCACGTAATTCATTCCTTCGTAAGGAATCAATCGATTGAATTGCTCTCGATACGGCTCAAAGCTGACACCACCATGCATGAATAATTCCAAATTCGGCCAGACTTCCTTCAGGTTATCGGCTCCGGAAATCTCCAGAATCCGATTTGCCAAAACCATCGTCCAGCTTGGAACTCCCGCCAAAATGTACACATCCTCCTTCATGGTAGAAAGTGCCATCTTTTCAATTTTAGTCTCCCATTCGCTCAATAAGGCAATTTCTTTCGCCGGAGTTCTGCGAATTTCTGCCCACCACGGAAGGTTCTTTAAAATAATCGCTGAGAGATCCCCTGAGTACGAATCAGGCATTAGTGGGTTGGGATTTACCTGCGCACTTCCTCCAATAATTAAATGCTTCCCGTTGTATAGTTTACGATTCGGATGATTGTGATAATAGAGCCCGAGTAAGTCTTTCCCTCCTTTATAATGGCAATCCTCTAACGATTCTTTCGTCACCGGAATCAGCTTGCTTCTTGAAGATGTTGTTCCAGATGATTTCGCGAACCATTTCGTTTCTCCGGGCCAGAGCAAATCCTGCTCACCATGCATCGCTCGATCGATAAACGGTTGTAAGGTATCATAGTCCGACAAAGGCACATTTCTGCAGAAGTCTTCGTACGATCTTACATCTGATAGCCCATAAAACTTACCGTATTCCGTCAGTTTGGCTGCCTGCAAAAATTCCTCAAAAACCTCCCATTGCACCTCAATAGGATGCATTCGAAACAAATCAATTTGATGCATTCGTTTCTTAATAAGCCAGGAAAAGATGGAATTAAATGGCATAATGTGAACAATTGAAACAAAAAAATCCTGCCATAACAGTGTATGACAGGACAATAATTTTAAACCTTAAATCCGCTGGAATTAACCCCAGATAAGGATTGCGACGATCACTCCCAAAAGGGCAATTGTAATAATCGTTCCTACGGCCGCTGTAGATTGTTCAAAAAAATTATCCGGCATAGCTCTAGTTTTTGTTTCAAAGATACTAAAAATTGCCTTCCCCCATTGACTTCAATGTTAATGAAACGCTAAGTCGAGCTTGTTAATTTCTTAACGATTGACTAACAGGAGTCTAGTCTAATACAATTAAGTTTGCGTGGATTTTTACATTTTCAATGAAAGCTGAAAAACTACTTACCGCCGGTTCACTGCCCGAACAAAGGGAATCTAGAAGGATTGCTCCATTGGTAGCCATTCGTTCTAACAAGAAATCGGCGCAACAGGATACGCTGGCAAAGTTAATGCAACAAGCACGATACACGGAATTTGGAATGTATCACAACTTTAAAGGGTTGTTGAAGTCTCCGGATTTGGTGCGTGCCTTTCAGGATACTGTACCTATTACGAATTACGAAAAATTTCACGACGATTGGTTGCACCGCGCAATCGAAGGTGAATCTGATCTTATCTGGCCGGGATTGATTAAATACTATGCACTTTCTTCAGGAACTACGAAGGGAGGAAGTAAATTTATTCCTGTAAGCGAAACAATGCTTCGCCAGTTTAAGAAAACATCATTCCAACAAGTTTCTGAAATCAGCACGAATCAATTGGGTGCTTCTTTGATCAAGTCGAAAGCACTTATCGTTGGAGGTTCCACTTCTCTGCGTTTTCAAGGCGATATTCGCGTTGGAGATTTAAGTGGAATTTTAGCCAAGAACAAATCATGGGTTTTCTCATCGATGTCGAAGCCTGGGAAGAAAATTTCTCAGATCAACGATTGGGAGGAAAAAATGAATAAGATTGTTGAGAGGGCGCCAAAATGGAATATTGGTGTAATCGCTGGTGTTCCTTCATGGATTTCCTTGTTGATGGAGCGTATCATTAAGCGTTACCAACTGAATTCAATTCACGAAATCTGGCCAAACCTTCAATTGTATGTACACGGTGGAATCTTCCTCGAGCCATACAAAGACAAGATTGATAAAATGTGTAGCAAGCCGTTGTTCTATCAGAACACGTTCCTTGCCAGCGAAGGATACTTTGGTTATCAGAAGGATTTGAACAATCCGCACATGACCTTGCTAGCAAAGCACGGAATCTTTTACGAGTTCGTTGAAGCTTCCTCGTTTGAATCGTTGCGATATGGTCAGTTCGAAGATGTTCGCACTTTGACACTAAGTGAGGTTCAGCCTAACGTACCTTACTGTATGATTATTAGTACCTGCTCAGGACTTTGGCGTTACAACCTTGGAGATTTGGTAGTGTTCGACGATGTGGAATCGCGCAGATTTAAAATTATCGGTCGTGTTTCTTACAATCTCAACATCTGTGGAGAGCATTTGTCGGAAGAAAACTTATCGACTGCCGTTGTAGATACAGGACGCCGTTATGGAGCAGAGATTCAAGAATTCTGTTCATATCCGAACCGCAAGACAAATCGTCACGAATGGTATATCGGAGTAGATCGTTCCATTCCTGAATCTGAATTTGAAGTGTATTTGGATGAGCGCTTGAAACAATTGAACGACGATTACTATACTTCACGTAAGTTCATTTTGAAGCGTCCGAAGGTAAAGACGTTGCCAATTGATAAATTCTACGAGTTTATGGCAGTTCACCACCGTATCGGATCTCAAAGTAAATTCCCACGCGTATTGAACGAAACATTGGTGCGTAAATGGCAGGCATTCTTGTCCAATGGGAATTCGTTCGCAGATGATCTTTAGTTGAGAGTTAGAAGTGAAAAGTTATAAGTGAGAAGTTCTTTTCACTTGTCACGAGTAAAAGCATAAAATTAAAAAGCCGCTCCCCTTTGAAAACTCAGGGAGCGGCTTTTTTTATTGTCTTTACAATCTCAGATCAATCGTCAGCCCCAAGGAAGGACATTACAAAGTAAAGTAACGTTACCAATGCTCCCAGTGCTGCTACCACGTACGTAGTCGCGGCCCATTTCAAAGCATCTTTTGATTTCGCATATTCTTCGTTCGAATACATTCCACTGCGTTCGATCCATGCCAATGCACGTTTCGATGCGTCAAATTCAACCGGAAGTGTGACAATGCTAAACAATGCCATAATTCCAAAGGCTCCGATAATGATAGAACCAACCAAAGTTGATGGAAAAGTTTCAAATAAGAACGATCCTCCAAGGAATGTCATCATAATAACTACGTTGATGACTGTTCCTGAAATTGTTTGAAGCGGCACCATCTTCGAACGGAATGTTAACGGTCCGTATGCTTCTGCATGTTGCACTGCGTGTCCACATTCGTGAGCTGCCACCGCCGTTGCTGCAGCATTACGTCCATTGTAAACCGCTTCTGACAGGTTCACCGTTTTCTTCATTGGGTTGTAATGATCGGATAATTCTCCTGGTGTACAAATAACCTGTACATCATCAATCCCATTCTCTCTCAACATTTTCTCCGCGATTTCCTTACCCGACATTCCATTGGTAGATGGAACTTCCGAGTATTTCGCGAATTTGCGTTTCAATATGAAACTCACCAGCATTCCTAGTCCCATAAAGACTATCGCGATGATCATATAAGGTCCAAATGCAATATTCATTTTCTCTTTTTTTGCTTAATGCAATTTTGCTTGAATTAAATTAATAAACTCCTTTCTTGTAGTATCACTGTTAAGGAATAAGCCCGTAAATGCGCTAGATGTGGTCACGGAATTCTGCTTTTGCACGCCACGCATCTGCATGCACATGTGCGAAGCTTCAATTACAACTGCCACACCTTTCGGCATCAAGGTTCGCTGAATACAATCACGAATCTCAATAGTCAATCGTTCCTGTACCTGCAATCGACGCGAATAGGCATCTACCACACGAGGAATTTTGCTAAGTCCCACAATTTTACCATCCGGAATGTACGCGATGTGCGCTTTCCCGAAGAACGGTAGCATGTGGTGTTCACACAACGAATACACTTCGATATCTTTCACAATGACCATTTCAGAGTATTCCTCATGAAAAATGGCTTGTTGCACCAATTCATCCGGATTCTGATCGTAACCTTGTGTTAGATATTGCATTGCTTTAGCAACACGTTCGGGTGTTTTTTGAAGTCCCTCACGATTCGGGTCTTCTCCAATCTTTTCCAAAACATCTTGATAATGCTGCTTCAAATGTGCAGTCGTTTCATCATCGTATATGCTGTCATCCATACTACTACAGTATATAAAGGTAGCAAGAGAAATACTACCTGTGTGTTAAAAAAAGTAAATGTTAAAACGGCTCGTTCCCTCCGTAATACTCTACGAAATTGTTCTCCGTTTCTACCAATTTGATTTTCGCCAACTCACCTCCTTTCTCCTTAATTGGTCCGGCTATGATGTCCCAAAGTTCAATGACGATATTCTCAGTGGAAGGAAGAATCCCCTCGAGAAATGGTACATCTAAATTCAGGTTGCGATGGTCAAGAGCCTCCACAACATGCTCCTTAATGATTTTGCTTAGATCTTTCAGATTAATAACGAATCCTGTGTCTGGGTGGGGAATGCCTTTTACCGTTACCCAAATTGAGAAATTGTGTCCGTGCCAATTTGCGTTGGCGCATTTTCCAAAAACTTCGTCGTTTTTTTCTTCGGACCACTTCTCATTATAGAGTTTGTGGGCGGCATTGAAGGTTTCCCTACGTGTAATGTAAACTGTTTTCAACTTCAATGTTTTGTGCAAATATAGCGTGAATCTTTTGTTTGAAACAAAGCATAAGGTAGAAGGTTGAAAGTTAGAAGTTGAAAGAAATTAGCCTTCCACTTTCAACTTTCTTCTTTCAGCCCTTCAATCTTTTATACCTAGCTTTGATGCGAGCGAAACAATTTAACGGCATGAACTCATCGAAATACAGCAAGGAAGAATTGGTTCAGTTACTTGATCTAAAACCCCATCCGGAAGGTGGATTTTACAAAGAAACGTATCGATCCGAATACTCTATTCCAAACGAAGCTTTAGCCGGAAATCATGAGGGTGATCGTAGCTATGGAACCGGTATTTACTTCATGCTGACAAGCGATACATTTTCGGCATTTCACCGGATCGAACAGGATGAATTGTGGTTTTTCCACCAGGGAGCATCAATCGAATTGCACATGATTTCACCCGACGGCAATCATTCGAAACACCTGATTGGGAATGACATCGCCAATGGAGAGCAACCACAGTTATTAGTTCCTGCTACTTACTGGTTTGCGGCAAAGGTGATTAATGAAGGAGATTTCGCTTTAGTAAGTTGTACTGTCTCCCCAGGATTCGATTTCCGTGATTTTGTTTTGCCTTCGCGAGAAGAACTGACTGCTGAATATCCACAGCACAAAGAAATTATTGCTCAATTTACCCGTCATTAATGGAAGAAGAACGACTCGACAAAATATTGATTCAAAGAAAACTGGTTTCTACCCGCACACGTGCCGAGCAAATCATTCGTGAAACTGGAGTCAAAGTAAATGGCAAACTCATTACCAAAACAGGAAAGAAATTCCCAATTGATTGCGAAATCGAAATGATTGCTGAAGAAATTCCATGGGTTTCTCGCGGGGCTTTTAAATTGATTGATGGGATTAAAGAATGGCAGCCGGATATCAAAGGGAAAGTCATTATGGATATTGGCGCCTCGACGGGAGGTTTTACGCAAGTACTTCTCGATAACGAAGCCAATAAAGTCTATTGCGTAGATGTCGGATCGAAACAATTGCACCCAAAAATTGACGAAGATCCGAGAACAATCAATCTGGAAAAAACGCATGTACGCGAATTAACGCCGAAATTGATTCCCGAATTAACTGATGGATGCGTCATTGATGTTTCTTTCATTTCCCTGGAAAAAATATTTCCTTTCGTTCATGCCTTCATGAAACCAAATGCCTGGATGATTGCCCTTGTAAAGCCGCAATTTGAAGTCGGAAAGAAAAACATTGGTAAAGGAGGTGTTGTGCGAGATAAGAAATTGTACCCAGAAGTGATCGAAAATATCAAGCAGAGTGCTTCGAGAAATCAGTTGGAATGGAAAGCAACGATTGATTCTCCAATATTAGGTGGTGATGGTAATCGTGAGTTTTTGATGTTTTTGAGGAAAGTGTAACTATAGAAAATAGTGATTTTCGTTAAGATAGTCACAATGAAATCTGCGCTTCTTGTTAGCCATTTGGCTAAATAGGTAAATAGCGAAATGGAATCAAGACTTTAGAAAATAGCCAATTTTTCCGAGACAAGCACTATAAGAACCCACTTTCTTAATCGCAATATTCCGATATTCCAATATACCGAAAAAGCGAGTTTTGCCTTGTATCCTCAACACATCCAGCCAATTCTACAAAATTTCAAATCTCTTGTTTAGAACTGTTCCAAATAAAGCGTTTATGAGTATCTTTGTACCATGAATGAAACAATCGAGCAGTTGGATGTAGAGCAAATACGATCGCAATTTCCCACCTTGCATCAAGAGGTATACGGAAAACCCCTTATTTATTTCGACAACGGTGCCACAGCGCAAAAGCCGAAGTCGGTAATTGAAGCCATTTCGAAATACTATACCAACGACAACGCTAACATTCATCGAGGTGTTCACCACTTGAGTCAAATCGCTACAGAACAGTACGAAGAAGCACGAAAAATCATTCAAAAAGCCATCAACGCACCAACTTCTGAACAAGTGTTGTTCACCAAAGGAACTACAGACGGCATTAACCTTGTAGCTTTCTCTTTCGGACAACTATTAAACGCTGGTGATGAGATTATCATCTCAGAAATGGAACATCATTCCAACATCGTTCCATGGCAAATGTTGTGTGAACGTCAGGGATGCATTCTGAAAGTGATTCCAATCAACGAAAAAGGCGAATTGAAGATGGATGTCTTCGAATCATTTTTATCGGATAAAACAAAATTGGTAGCAGTAACACACATTTCCAATACGCTGGGAACCATCAATCCAGTGAAGGAAATTATTGAGAAAGCGCACGCTGTGGGAGCCAAAGTTCTCATTGATGGAGCTCAAAGCATTCAACATACAAAGGTCGATGTGCAAGAATTGGATTGCGATTTCTTTGTTTTTTCAGGACACAAAGTTTTCGGACCGACAGGAGTTGGGGTGCTTTACGGAAAGAAAGAGATTCTGGATGCCATGCCACCATATCAGGGAGGTGGCGATATGATTGCCAAAGTGACATTCGAGAAAACGACATACAACGAGTTGCCTCATAAATTCGAAGCGGGAACACCAAACATAGCGGGGGGAATTTGCCTCGGAACTGCATTCGAATATCTAAACGAGCTTGACATGGAAGCTATTCAAGCTCATGAGCAGCATTTGTTGGAATATGCCGAATCGGAATTGAAGAAAATTGACGGGGTCCGATTGATTGGAACAGCCGAAAATAAAACCAGCGTAGTATCCTTCGTAGTGGAAGGAACACATCCATTTGATGTAGGAACTTTATTGGACAAGCAAGGAATTGCCGTTCGAACAGGGCATCACTGTACTCAACCGCTGATGAATATTTTTCAAATTCCCGGAACCATCCGAGCGTCATTCGCCTTCTACAATACCAAGGAAGAAATTGACGTATTTATCACCGCTTTGAAACGAAGCATAAACATGTTATTGTAGTATAACTACTTTTGCGGCCATGACATTAGCAGAGAAAGAACAAGAAATTATTGACGAGTTTGCCATCTATGACGATTGGATGGACAAGTACGAATATATTATTGAACTCGGAAAAGAACTTCCCCTAATTGATGAATCGTTGAAAACCGACAATCGATTGATTGAAGGATGTCAGTCCCGAGTTTGGTTGCACACAGATTTTGACGGTGATAAAATGCAATTCTCCGCGGATTCAGACGCCATCATTACCAAAGGAATAATCGCATTGTTGATTCGTGTTTTCAATAACGAATCGCCTAAAAATATTGCCAGTAGTTCATTACGTTTTATCGACGAAATCGGACTGCATGAACACCTGTCTCCAACAAGATCAAATGGTTTGGCGAGCATGATTCGCACCATGAAAATGGAGGCACTTAAAAAGGTATAACTATGAGTTCAATGGAACTGGAAAATAAAGTAGTTGACATCCTGAAGACTATCTACGATCCGGAAATTCCGGTAGATATCTTTGAATTGGGACTGATTTACGAAGTAAAAATCAACAAAGAAAGTCATGTCGATATCCAAATGACATTGACTTCTCCTAACTGCCCTGTAGCGGAAACTTTACCGAGAGAAGTAGAAGATAAAGTTGCCAGTGCAGATGAATTCACTTCCTGTACAGTAAATATCGTGTTCGATCCACCATGGGACAGAGACATGATGAGCGAAGAAGCACAATTGGAACTTGGGTTCCTTTAAACGATAATATTCTTAGGCAAATCCCAGATTTCAATTCATTAACCAGGTTAAACTAGTACGCTGAGCCTGTCGAAGTGCACTAGTTTGAACGAACTGGAAATGAAAGGGAAATAATTTGGTAGTTTTGCCGCCTCAAAATTAACATACTATGAGACGCGTAGTCATCACAGGAATTGGTGCATTGACACCAATTGGAAACGATTTGGAAACTTTTTGGAGCAACCTGAAAGCCGGTAAAAGCGGTGCTGCTCCCATCACATATTTCAATACAGAAAAGTTCAAAGCGAAGTTCGCGTGCGAATTGAAAGACTTCAATCTGGAAGATCATTTTCACGTAAAGCAACGAAGACAATACGACAATTTCTCGCTCTACGCATTGTACGCGGTAGATCAGGCGGTAAATCATGGAAGTGTTGATTTTGAATCATTGGATCGCAATAGAATTGGAGTGATTTGGGGATCTGGAAACGGAGGAATCCAAACTTTTCAGGATCAAATGAAAGAGTATTGCGATGGCGACGGGACACCTCGTTTCACACCATTCTTCATCCCACGTATTTTGGTTGATATCGCAGCTGGAATCATTTCCATGAAATACGGGTTGAGAGGTGTAAACTTCTGTCCGGTATCTGCTTGTGCAACTTCAAACACGGCGATTATCGAAGCATTCAACTACATCCGTTGGAACAAGGCAGACATGATTATCACTGGTGGATCAGAAGCAGCAATTAACGAAGCAGCAATGGGTGGATTTGCTTCGGCAAGAGCACTTTCCACAAGAAATGATGATCCGGCAACAGCATCCCGTCCGTTCGATGTTACCCGCGATGGTTTTGTAATGGGAGAAGGAGCTGGTGCATTGGTTTTAGAAGATTACGAACATGCGAAAAAACGTGGTGCGACAATCTTTGGAGAAATTGTAGGTGGAGGAATGGCTGCCGACGCATATCACCTTACTGGAACACACCCGGAAGGAGAAGGAGCAGTTCTGGGAATGAACGAAGCACTTCGGGAAGCTGAAATTACAGCAGACGACATCGACTACGTGAATATGCACGCTACCTCTACTCCATTGGGAGATAAATCAGAATTGATCGCAGCAGAACGTGTATTCGGAAAACGATCTTCATTGTCAATTTCCGCAACAAAATCCATGACCGGTCACTTGTTAGGTGCTGCCGGAGCGATTGAAGGAATTGCCTGCGTGATGGCATTGCGTGAAGGAATCGTACCACCAACAATCAATACAACAGAGATTGAACCGGAATACGCCAATCATTACGATTTCCCATTAGGAACAGCTCAACCGAAAGAAATGACTTATGCCATGAGTAACACTTTCGGATTCGGAGGACACATTGCGTCAGTGCTTTTCAAGAAATTTGAGGAGTAAGCCAGGCATAATAGATTAAAGATCCGCTGCGCTAAAAGACGAAAGACTGTCTTTACTCTTTCTTCTTTTTGTCTTTTGTCTTTAATCTTTTTTCTTTCTCACTTTTTTCAACTCTTCTAAATCGGCTTCATATCCGGCTTCATCTCCCATGGCTTTTTTTGCCTTGGCGCGGAATTTATAAATGTAAAGACGATAAGGGTCAAGATAGAGAATTCGGTTGTAATCCGCGATTGCCTTCTCATAAGCTTCCAATTGCAGATACACTTGTGAACGACTGAAATAATAGTCCGGATCAAGTGGCTTGATTGCTATCGCCTTATCAAATGCCTCCAGAGCAAATTGCAAAACATCTTCTGCTTCCATTTCAGGTGCGAAAAAATACGCGATCTCAGGTTCACCCACGACAAACGGGAACTCGTAAAACTCGTTTTCGTACATTTCGACAAGCAGTTCTCCCAGAGCACTGTGTAGATAATCATCGGTCGAATCAACCACCAATCCCTCAAGATACGCCATCATTCCATTCTCCCAATCCCATAAATACGCAGATGATAGAACCAGATTTGCATAGTTATACACTTCATACGGATCTCTCTTAATCGCAATTTCGTATTGCTCATTGGCTTCCTCAAACAATTCTGCTTCATAATAAACATCCCCTCGAATGGAAGGAGAATATGGATCATTCAGAATTACTTCATCCATCGTATTCAAAACTTCCAAAGCACGATTGTACTTCCCTTGTTCCAGATAGTGTTCTGCAAGATCATGGAAAAATTCAGCGATAAAAGGGTATACATTGTAAGGCTTTGGGAGTTCATCAATCAAAACATCCTGAACTTGCATGAGCGATTCCCAATCCTTGAGTACTTTCTTCGATAACAATCGCTCCAGAGCGGTTAGGACAGTTGAAATTTCCGCTTGCTCCTGTTCGTACTTCTCTGATTTCAATTTATCCTTCTCGAAGGTCAAATAATTATGAGTAGCAAACTCTGGCAGTCTCGTTTTCGTGAGATACAAACCATGTTCCGCAAACATTTCTTTTATCTCTGCTACCTGATATCCCTTAATCCGACACCCAGCATGTTTCACTACCCATTCTTCATTTGAGAAATGTTCGCAAATAACAATACGACCGTCGTCTTTGATCTTCCTTGCGAGATCGTTAATCATTACTTCGGGTTCACTGAACTCATGAAAGGTGTTGTTCACGATGAGTAAATCAAAGAAGTTATCGGGAAGCCTGGTTTCCGTTTCCGTTCCAATGACCCACTTGAACGAATTGGTTTGCGGCGTAGTTCGTTGACTTGAAAAATGAGAAACCACAGCGTCAAGTTGTTCCTGATTCAAAACCTGATCGTCGATATCCTGAACGTAGTAGGTAACATGCTCCGAGAAAACAGAGAATATGCCCTGCATCCAACCGCTTGCAGCACCAACGGAAGCAACAACCATCCTGGAATCAATTCCATACGCTTCGAATTTGTCCTTGTAACCATCTAAAATCTCTTTTCGGGTATAAGGGTAACCATATTCGAAAGGACGGTCCGGGTGGGTGCTAAATATCGCCGTAACATCCTTATTGATATGCGTTCTTACCGTATCCTGCGCAAAAACTACTGACGGCAGAAACAAAAAAAAGTACAAAACGAGTGTGTAGAAATTCACGGAATAGGTTTGGATTTGACAAAATACAGCTTTCAATTGATTTTGAGCACTTTGTAACATTCAACGGACCAACGTTGTTCTAATTATATGCGAGTGAAGAAAATTATTGGTCTTATTGCTGCACTATTGCTTCTCTCTATTTCTGACGCTCAAGCACAAAACCAAGTAGCAAACGCGGGGTATTGCAAGGTTTCCGGAACGGTAAAAAGCAATGTAGTATCAAACCGAAGTGTTTTCGTTGTGATCAACGGACGAAATATTCGAGCTTCTACAGATATGGATGGAAGATTTCAATTGATCATTCCAAAAGGAGTAAAGATCCAACATTCGAATATTCGCAAATTGATTATAAAACATTTGAAGAAAACGCAGTAAACATAGGGAAAGTGCGTTTACCTAAAATGCCGGTATTTATCGGCACTCCTACATTCTGAATTTTTCGAATAAATCTGAAACTTTTAGAATTTAAAGGGTTACCTTTTTATACTAACCAACATCAAAGGGTAAAAATCAACCATGACCGATCAGGAAATCATCCAAAGTATCCGGAACAAAAAGTTCGATCGAGCCGTGCGGGAATTGTACAAACATGAACCCATGATTCGCAGAACGTTGTTCAAATACGGTACTCCTGAGACGCTTGTACCCGAAATAATTAATGATGGACTCGTGTTAGTGCTTGAGAAAGTGCAGCAACCAGACTTCCAACTAACAAGCAAGCTATCCACTTACCTCACAGGTATTTGTCTCAATCACTGGAGAAATCAAAGTCGTAAACTTTCCAGCAAACAAAAGGTTGAACTGGACATTGAAATTGCACAGACTTACGCCTTTGTGGAGTACGACGACGAGAAAGAAGAAAAACTAAAGCTACTGGATACGATTTTGGAAAAGATTCAAGATCGATGCAGGCAAATCCTTCGACTGTTCTATTTCGAGAACAAACGAATGGCGGAAATTGCCAAAACTATGGGATTCAGCTCTGAGAAATCGGCTAAAACCCAAAAGTACAAGTGCATGGAAAAAGCACATCAATTGGCAAAAACCGAATTACAAAACCTTGAAAATCCAGTAGCATGAGACCAGAATTAGAACAACTTGCTCGTATTGACTCGTATGTAAACAATACGATGAATGCTGCTGATACGGCAGCGTTCGAAGCCGAAATGGTGACTGACGCATCGATAAAAGAAGCGGTAGAAACACAAAGTTTATTGGTAACTGCGGTAAATCGCAAAGCTTTAATGGCGCACGTAATTGCAGCAACACCGCCAACAATGTCCCCTCCACGAGATGGATCATCCATACTTTCTAAATTCAAATGGCCGATTATCCTCTCCTCAGTAGTTGTGGGAGCAGTGATTTCGTTCTTTGCATTCAAAGGAGAGAATCCTGAGTTGAGAGAATCACATGAAAACCTGCATTCGAATATCGCGAACAAGCAAAATAACCTTGCGGATAATGAAGGACATCGAGGCTCTAGAGATGCCGACTCGAACGCACCAAATGATGCAGATTTCACTTTCATTCCAGCAAATACGAATGTTATTCCAACAACACGCAGAGAATTCGGAGGATTGGAAACATGGGTTGCACCGGAATTGCAGCAAATCATCATCGACCCTACACAAGACGAATTGATTGAATGTAAAGACGGAACGGTAATTTTTATTCCGGAAGATGCTTTCGTAGATGCAAACGGAAACGTGGTTGAAGAAGCCGTGACTCTGGAAATCATAGAAGCATTAACGATGGACAAGATTGTTGCTTACAACCTGGCAACCATGAACGGAAGCAATGCTTTGAAGTCTGGGGGAATGGTCTATGTACAACCGAAACTGAACGGTACCGAACTTGATCTTGCCGAAGGAAAATCACTGCACATTGAAGTTCCAACAGATGAGTACGATAGCAATATGCAAGCCTGGCAGGGTGTTCCTGACGGAAATGGGAATTTGAATTGGGAAAACCCTCAGGAGATCGAGAATTACCTGATCCCTGTAGCTATGAGTTCGCTCGACTTCCTTCCAAACGGATTCCGGGAGGAGGTTGCAGCGACGCTACCATTCAGAAACCATAAGAAAAGCTCCAAACAACTGGAGGACAGCTTGTATTTTGCGATGAGCAACATCAATGAATCCGGAGAGGTAACAAATCCTACCATAACTGAAAGCAACTCCAATAGCACTAGCCGATTGAAGGATGACATTATCAACCCAACTACACAAAATTCACAACCTAAGACTGTCAACAAAGGTCCTAGAATGCTTCCAAATATTTTCAGAATTGGAAAAAGAAGTAAAATTCAGCGCGGTCTTGGAGCAGTCAAATTCCAGAATCTACCAGCTAAGGACGAGTTCAGAGCAACATTCTTCATAAAAGACGAATCCTATTCAACACCAATTGATACCAACACACTTCAAACGGATCTAATTGGCACTGTTAGAATCCGAATTGAGACGGCTGGATGCGAACCTTTTACTGTTAAAAATGTCCAAATCTCAAGTGATCAAATCACATTCATAGATTGTTCTCCATGGGCATGTTTCTCATTGGAGGATAGCACAAGTACACTCATTTCTGCCGATGAAGTCTGTGAAACCTGCTATATCAACCCTTCAGATATTTACGCAATTCATCAACCTGAATTCGAAGAAACATTTCTGGCAACGAAGGAATTTCAGGAACGCTTGCAAGTACTTCATACGATGGAAAATGCACAGCCGCTCTTCGATTTGTATGTGGATCAGCTGGATAAGAATCTATACGAAATTGACAGTCAGATTGCCGCGCGATTGACAGGAAAACATAAAGCAACATTTGAAGCTTTTGCCGCTGAAAAACTTACCACGGTAAAACCCAATGGACAGGAATACGACAAATTGCGCAAGTTCTACACGACGAAATCGAAAGAACAGCAGCAAAAAGTTCGAAAGGCGCAACAAGCCTACGAGCGTAAATCAATGGCTGAACTTGAGGCTGTAGCAATTGAAATGCAGGAATTACGAGCCAATTTCTACCAAAACCAGGAATTCGTTCGCTCGAAATACCAACCTGCACCATCGGCAGGAAGTCCAGGAGTTAGTCCACCGAGAAATGCTTCATTTGGAAATACAAATAGCTTCCAACCATCAACACAAGTGCAAAACAGCAATCCTCAGGTTGGTCAGCAAGCAGCCTACAAAGTGAATTGGTACGGAACAGGTTGGATGAATATCGATGCATTCCTTCACGAGCTTTCGAAAGGCAAAAAACAGATTCCGATCAACGTTGCGGATTCTAAAGGAATGAAAGTGTATCAATCTGTGAATTCCCTGAACACCTTGCTAACGCTGAACAAAACAGTCGATGGATACAACGCATACTTCCCTACTTCTAACAACGCTACTTTTTCCAATAGTCTGGCTCTGGGGGTAAGTCGTGCAGATGGAAAACTAAAAGTTGCTGCGCAATTCTTCAATCCTTATGCTTCAACAGCGGTGACATTAAACAACTGGGAGACCATTAGCGAAAGTGAATTCAAACGTCGACTAAAAGAACTCTACCCAGGTGGCAGAAAGATGTTGAAAGCGATCAAACAGAAAGAAAAGGAAATTCAGGAAGCTCAGGAAAGAAAGCGCCGCGCTGAGCAGCAACGAAAGAAAATGGAAAATGAACTGAAGGCTTTGGATCAGGAATTCCAGCAAAACAACGCCCAGCTCGAAGCGAAAACGGAAGCAATCCGAATGCGCCAGGCTGCCGAGCGTTTGTATGTGCAACACCTGGAAGATTTTGTGAATCCATGTCATCCCGACTACGGTATATCAAACCAGTCAGGTGGTAACAAGACATCGCCTTCGGATGAAATCGTTGCAGTGCCTGATGAAGAAGCCTACTTTCCGGGAGGTACCGCTGAATTCATGAGGTGGATTTCAGACAATCTTCAATACCCCAAAGAAGCACAAGATGCCGGGGTTCAAGGGAAAGTCTATCTGGAGTTTGTCGTGGAGAAGGACGGAAGCGCTTCGAATGTGAAGATCGTTAACAGCAATCCCGAAACGAAACTATTGGAATCGGAAGCCATTCGTTTGGTGCAAGGTATGCCACCCTGGAAAAGTGCTCAGGTAAACGGTAGTTCTGTTCGAACGAGGTGCACGCTACCGTTGACGTTTACGTTGAACTGATTTCCGATTCAGCAGCTTTCTTTTTCTTAAACCAACGTTCAAAATGAATCGCGGACCTATAGTCTTTGGAATTGATTCGGAATCTATAGCTTTTGTCGAATACTTCTACATGAATATGCCCGTCTTTGGCTTTGATCTCGGAAATATGCCTCCATGGAATCAATAAACTGCGTTCACCCGGAAGTTTGATACCACTGACGTACCAGCGTATTCCTTTGGTAAAATTTTGAAATCTGTAAATAATCATAAGATGGAATAGCATGGGGATTAAAATATAAAGTTGCTGATTTAATCCTAATTCAGGCAGGTAGTCTTCAAAAAGCATGGAAGAAGTCATCACTAGCATGGTTAAGACAAAACCTAAAACAATGCGAATCGCACCGGGACCTACTCGACAGTAATCGACCGCATTCTTCAAATCTGCTTTGATTGCCGAACGTCTGCCGAACCCTCTGGCAAGCAAATATACCGATGGTGCAATCAAGTGATAATGAAAATCCGTGAAATAGCCGGAACCGAACAAAGTCAACCAGCAAATCACATCCAATATATCCCAAACGGAAACCTTCTTCTTGTAACTTATGCTCACGTCATAAAGAAACGAAAAACTCAATTGAATAATTACCCAAACATTTCTCAATGTGAAATAATTCTTAAGTTCTTCTTGTTCTCCTCACCTTTTCCTATCAGGTTTCGTTACCTTGGAGAAACCAAAAAAGCGTTTGCTACAAATTGCTATTCATGAAAAAATCAGGATTACTTCTACTAACTCTTGTCGGAATACTCTTCTTATCATCTTGTAAGAAAGAAGAAATAGAGCCGGATAACCCTGAGAACAATGGAAACACAAACCCGCCGGCTACAGGCGTGGGAACCTTGTACTCAGGAAACAATATTTACGCTTCTGTATTCGGACAAGTTATAGATGACGCAGGACTCCCTGTAGAAAACGCTACGGTCTACTTATCTAATACTCAGACGAGCACAGACGAAGATGGAACTTTCCTATTCGAGAACGTGAGTGTGGATGAATCACGTGCGTATATCAAGGTGGAAAAAGCTGGTTATTTCATGGGATCCCGGGCTTTTGTGCCAGATAACACGACAACGTCTATCGTAAAGATTCAAATGCTCTCCAGAAATGTTGCTGGTACATTCGATAATGGAATCGGCGGAACGGTAAATGTGAATGGTGGACCGCAATTGGTATTTGATCCACAGGATGTAGCTTTGGAAAATGGTTCGGCTTATAGTGGAATGGTAAGCGTTTATGCCAAATATTTAAACCCTGATGATGCCGACCTTCTAGAATATATGCCCGGCGATTTACGCGCTTTGAATGCGAATGGTGATGCAGTTGTATTGGGAACATACGGTATGGTAAATGTTGAACTGGAAGGCTCGAACGGTGAAAAACTCAATGTTGCTCCGGGTGCTGAAGTTTCACTTCAAATGCCTATTACTTCAAATTTGCAGGCAAATGCACCTTCTACTATTCCTCTATGGTATTTCGATGATGTACAGGGTAATTGGGTAGAAGATGGCAGTGCAGACAAGGTAGGAAACACGTATGTTGGTTCGGTTACTCATTTTACTCCGTGGAATATTGATGTTCCCTTTCAAGGCAAAACATACATAATCCAGGTGGTTGATCCCAACGGAAATCCAATTCCATCAACGATTGTAGGTCTGAGAAATGATAGTTATTTGATGGTAGCTGCTTCAATGACGAATATCAATGGCTACGCAACGGGAATCTGTCCTGAAGATGCACAATTGGATGTAATTATTTATGACCAATGCTATAATGAAACAGAAGTCTCTCAGGTATATTCAACAGTTGGCGGACCGCAACACTTTGGAACAATCACCATAACTCCGCAAGTGGGAATACAAATGGGAACTCTTACCGGTACCTTGGTTGACTGTAGCAATCAGGTTGTTCCTAACGGACTTGTATACATTAAAGACAACCTGAACGTAACGGTTGCACAGACCGATGCCAATGGCAACTTTAATGTTCCTGTGTTCTACTGCGCATCTGGCTCTATCGGTGTTAGCGGCTACGATATGTCCTCTTATTTCAATGGAAGCTGGCAACAAGTACCTGGCGCTCCTGTCATGGATGCAGGTGTGGTAATGGCTTGCCCTCCTCCAAACGATTACGTAATCATGGTGGCTGACGGAACTACGTATTACTGGGATGAACAATCTCAAGGTAACAGCATTTTTGCCAATGAAACCGCAGGATCTTCCCACCCTGGAGATACCAATATGATCTACGTAACGAACCAAATGTATTTCTTCGTGCCAGATATTCAACCGGGACCATACATGAATTGCAATTATCCTGTGTATGGATCACAATTCCCGGCAATGCGCATCTTCAGCGCTGGTATTGATGCTCCGGAGAATTCAATTTCTATCAACCTAACAGGATGGGGAGGTATCGGAGGACAAGCCGAAGGAAATTTCTCAGGAGTATTTAACGACTTACAAGGAAATCCACATACGATTACTGCAGGAGAGTTCTCCGTTTCGATACAATAATTGCTGAAGAAACAGAATTACATCAACTCAGACTCAAGATATCTTGCCGTGTGCGAGGTATCTTTCGCTTTCTTAACGATATGCTCGGGAGTACCTGAACAGACGATTTTCCCACCGCCTTTTCCGCCTTCTGGTCCGATGTCAACAATGTGATCAGCAACTTTGACAATATCAAGATTGTGCTCAATAACGAGGACGGTGTTTCCTTCATCCACCAATCGTTGCAATACTTCCAGCAACATCTTGATATCCTCGAAATGCAATCCTGTCGACGGTTCGTCCAGAATGTACATGGTATTTCCGGTACTCTTTTTCGACAATTCGGAAGACAATTTGATACGCTGCGCTTCTCCTCCAGATAGGGTTGTTGAAGGCTGACCTAGTTTCACGTACCCCAATCCCACGGACTTTAATGTCGAGAGAATGCGATGAATTTTTGGGATATTCTCAAAGAAATCAGTGGCATCAGCAATGGTCATTTCCAGAACATCACTAATAGATTTTCCGCGGTATCGAACCTCCAGTGTTTCTCGGTTGTAACGTTTTCCATTACATGTTTCGCATTCCACATAAACATCTGGCAGGAAATTCATTTCGATCAACTTCATACCCGCTCCTCGACAGGTTTCACAACGTCCACCCTTTACATTGAAGGAGAATCGACCGGGTTTGTACCCTCGAATTTGTGCTTCGGGAAGTCCGGCGAATAAGGAACGAATTTCATCGAAAAGTTTGGTGTATGTAGCTGGATTTGACCTTGGAGTTCTTCCAATAGGACTTTGATCGATCTCGATTACTTTGTCCAAATGTTCAATACCAGAAATAGATTTATACGGCAATGGTTTCTTGACACCATTATAGATCTCCGCCAAGAGAATCGGATACAGCGTTTGATTGATCAAAGAGGATTTTCCACTCCCCGAAACTCCGGTAACGCAAGTGAAAGTTCCCAGTGGGATGGTCAAATTTACACTCTCCAGATTTCGACCTGAAGCCCCTTTCAGAACCAATTTCTTCCCGTTTCCTTTTCGGCGTTTCTTCGGAACATCAATTTTCTTCTCTCCTGTCAAATACTGATTGGTGAGTGAATCAACGTTCGTCAATTCTTCAATAGGAGCAGCATTTACGATTCTTCCGCCGTGAACTCCCGCTCCCGGACCGATGTCCACAACGAAGTCCGCCGCTTCAATCATTTCTTTGTCGTGTTCTACAACAATGACTGAATTTCCGGTATCTCTCAATCGCTGAAGCGACGTAATGAGACGTGTATTATCACGCTGGTGCAAACCGATAGATGGTTCGTCCAAAACGTAGAGAACATTCATCAATTCACTTCCGATTTGAGTAGCCAGACGAATCCGTTGAGCTTCCCCTCCGGAAAGTGTTTTTGCCGATCGATGCAAAGTCAGATAGGTCAATCCAACCTCAACAATAAAGCCCAGCCGAGCATTAATTTCCTTTAGAATTTCAACGGCAATGACCTTCTGTTTTTCGTCCAGATGTGATTCGACATTCTTGAACCATTCGGCCAATTCTTCGATGTCCATTTGAGCCAGCTCACCGATGTTTTTACCACCAATGCGGAAATAATGTGCTTCTTTTTTGATACGTGTTCCTTCGCAAACCGGACAGACTTTCTTGTTCATGAAACTTTGTGCCCAACGCTGCACTCCCGCAGAACTTTCCTCGGAATGGCGCGTAATGAAGTTGATGATTCCCTCAAAAACAACAGTTTTGGCTCTATTCGAACGGACGATCCCTTCATTTCCATAAAGAATCACCTGAAGCACTTCTTCGGGCATATCCTCTATTTTGGTCGTCAATTTAAAACCTTCCTGATCCAGATACTTTTCTAATTTCTCGAAGATCCAGGTACGCTTTGAAGGACCAATCGGAGCAATTCCTCCCGCCTTAATGCTTTTGCTTCTATCCGGGATAATCTTGTCAATATCAACTTCAGAGATCTCTCCCAGTCCACTACAGCTCTTACAGGCACCGTAAGGCGAGTTAAACGAAAACAAATTTGGTTCCGGATCGGGATAACTAATTCCGCTGGTTGGACACATCAATGTTCTGGAAAAATGACGGACTTCATCCGATTCAAATTCCATCAACATCATGGATTTACCACCGTGCTTCATCGCCATTACTACGGCATCATAAATGCGTTGACGGTATTTCTCCTCTACCATCAATCGATCGATGACAATATCGATATCGTGAATCTTGTATCGATCCAACTTCATCCCTTTCTGGATGTCTTGCAATTCACCGTCCACACGAACCTTGGTAAATCCTAGTTTGGTGATTTGCTCAAATAACTCGCGGTAATGCCCTTTTCGTCCTTTGATTTTTGGAGCGAGAACAATCACCTTTTTTCCGGCGTATTTCTCAATGATCAGGTCTACAATTTGATCATCCGAATACTTCACCATCTTCTCTTCCGTAACGTACGAATACGCCGTACTTACACGAGCGAACAACAATCGCATGAAGTCATAAATCTCCGTAATCGTTCCAACGGTGGATCGCGGTGATCTGGAGACGGTCTTCTGTTCAATGGAAATAACCGGACTTAGTCCTTCAATTTTATCTACATCCGGACGTTCTAACCCACCCAAAAACTGCCGTGCGTAGGCTGAAAACGTTTCAATGTAACGGCGTTGTCCTTCTGCAAAAATGGTATCGAATGCCAAAGAAGATTTCCCACTACCACTCAAACCTGTGAACACGACCAATTCATTTCTCGGAATCTTGAGATCGATGTTTTTCAGGTTATGCTCTCTTGCACCATACACTTCTATGTACTCCTTCTTACTCACTTAGCTGGTAATTCTATGATATATGTTTTGTCATTTGTAACGGTCAAAGTATTGCCCAAAATCCATGGGTTCAGCACTTTCAATTCCCGGTAATTGGAACCGTTATCAACGGACCATTGTACTAAATCTAAGATCGATTTATCGACGGTAACCTTACGCGTTTTCCAGGGTTCATAACGATACATTTCCTCTGGACGGAATCCGTACTCTTCCGGTGATTCAAAGATTAACTTCAATGCTAACATTCGGAAGAAATAACGTCCGGTCTCACGGTTCAAATACAAGTCCATGTAGTTGGAAACATGTTGGTTTTCCAAATCAGATTGAATTCCTCCGACGCCACGATTGTATGCCGCTGCTGTCAATGGCCAGTCCTCGAACTTCGCATAAGCGTTCTTGAGGTAGGCACAAGCCGCTCGCGTACTTTTCTCAATATGATAACGTTCGTCAATTTCCCGATTGACAGTCAACCCATATTCACTGGCTGCTGCTGGCATGAATTGCCAAAACCCTTTCGCTCCGGACGGAGAAACCGCCTGCGTCAACCCACTTTCGATAAGGCTGAGGTATTTTAAATCTTCCGGCATGTTCTCTTCTTCCAGAATACGCTCCAACTCTCCAAAATGTCGGTGAGCTCTCTTGAAGTATTGATACGTGCTGCTGTGATAAAAGGTATTCGTCAACAGTTCTTTATCGAGACGCTCTTTTGCATCAAAGCTGGTGAGATCTATTTTCTGATCACAAAACGTCATAGAAGACGGAATTTCCGGCATGGAAAAATGCGCTTCCTTTTCAACGGTTACCTCTTTAACAATCTCTTTCTTTTCTTCTTGGTTACATCCTGCTGAGAATAGCGCCATTGCACCTGCCAACAGAACAACTGGTTTGAATTTCGGCATAGCCTAAAAGTAAGGATTTTTTACTTGGGAGCTTTGTATTTTATCGTGTTGCGATACAACAAAATAAAGACGAAAATGAAGTACGAAATGAAGAATGCCACTGGTGCCTCCGTATCCAATTTCACGAGGTTAACCATTGCTACAGAAAGCAAACAGGCAATGGCTCCGATGATTAGGAATACGTACCAAACTTTTCGATCTGAAAGTCCCGCATATACCAAATGATGCGTTGTATGATCTTTACCTCCTACCATTGGCGATTGACCACGTTTCAACCGATTAATAACAACAGTCAGTGTGTCTACCGCAGCGGGCGTAAATGCTACCAGTGCAATACACATTCCCAACCACGCTGGACTTTGCGTTTCGTAGGAAACATTCCAATGACTTTTCATACTGAAAAAAGCCACGAATAAGCCAATAAACTGCGATCCGGCATCTCCCATGAACAGCTTGGATGGGTTCACATTCATTGTTAGGAAACCGACAACTGCACCGATTACACTGATGTTAATCAGGGTGAAAATGTTTGTATTGAATTCAAAAATCAACCAGTTAGAAAGAAGACATGAAAGCAATATGAAGAATACTGTAGTTCCCGTGATCCCATCCATGTTATCCAACATGTTCAACGAGTTCATCACGATGATAACCCAAACAACGGTGACTATTGCATCCGGTCCGGGAGAGTGAAACAAGTGAATCGATGTACCTGTGATTACAAAGAAAAATCCACAAAGAATTTGAGTTGTTAACTTGATCAATGGGCGTGTATTGTACGCGTCATCGGCAAGTCCCATGAGAAATGCGATGCTACCTGCACCAAACAAACCAACGAATTCGGGATTCTGGAAAACATTGTTATCGTCTCTGAAAACGATAGAATACGCAATGGATGCAAATACAAAGACAACAAAGAAACTCACACCTCCCAGAGAAGGTTTCGATTGATTACTCCATCGAATAACCACATCGTTCTTGTTACGAATTCCTAAGGATTGCGAAAAGCGAAGTAATATGACGTTACAGACTATAGCAAGTAACATCCCTCCAATTCCAAAGCCAAAAAGTTGTACCAATTTATCGGACACGTAAAAGTCAATTAGTAGTCACAAAGGTAGGAAAATTTACCAGTACAGCCGTACAATTGATGCTTACAATGGCTTATTTAGATCGTCTAAGAATAGATCGGATTTTCCGCTTCATTCTTACCCAAAGAGAAGGCTTGGAAAACTTGTCCATATCATCATCCATATATCCTGACGTATAACCATAACCGTATCCGTAACCATATCCGTAGCCATAGCCATACCCGGAACTCTTGTTGGATTGCACCCCGTTAAGAATCACGTTCAATGACTTCAATTGCTGCATTTCAAACAATTCCTTGATTCGATAGGTAAAGTTTCTTTTCGAGTAATGCGACTTGAAAATGTAAATCGGAATATCGGCTTCGGTAAGATTTTTAACTCCATCAGAAACCAATCCCACAGGTGGATTATCGATAATAATCACATCGTAAGATTCTTTCAACTTTTCCACAATCTCTTTGAATTGATCACTCAATAAAAGCTCGGATGGATTTGGTGGAATTGGTCCAGCCGTAATGAAATCCAGTTCAGGTATGCTCGAATGCTTGATACACTCTTCCAGGCTTGATTGTCCCACAATAAGTGAACTCATTCCGTGCGTGTTGTCCTCATCGAAACCAAGGTGAACTTTCGGTTTACGCAAATCCAAATCCAGAAGGATGGTACGTTTTCCTGACATCGCGATGATACCTCCCAGATTCAACGCCACGAAAGTTTTACCTTCCCCGGAAATGGATGATGAAATTGCAATGGTCTGGTAATTCGGATGAATATAGCTAAGGTTCGTACGAATCTTACGCATTGCCTCTGCCATAATCGACTTTGGTGCTTCTGCAACCACCAATTGCGAATATTCCATTGAGAATTTCAACAAAGGAACCCCTCCTAAAATCGATGCTCGCTCCGGAAGCGTATTCTCCAAATCTTCAATCAGGTTAATCTCATTAAATGTCAGGTAACGGAAAAGCATGATTCCCAAACCGATGAACGTTCCAACAAGAATGAACGCGAAATAGACAAACCCTCCATTTGGAGCTACCGGTTCGGTGCTTACCACAGGCATACGAAGAATTCTGTTTTCTGACGCATACCCGGCATCGGAGATTGAGTACAATACTTTTTTCTCCGTCAATAAGGTGAAGTACTTCTCGTTAAGTTCCTGAATGTTCTTCAGGCGACTATACTCCATTCGCTGTTCAGGCAACCCGGAAAGTTTGAATTTTCTACGACTAATTTCCTGACGCAATCGAATCGCCTCAGTGTTCAGCCTTAATTTAATCGTGGCAATACTTCTGAGAATCGTATTGATTTTTGTATCAATGCGCTTCTGAACCAGTGCTACCTTTTCGTTATTTGGAGTCAATGAGACCAAAAGATCCTCCTTCTGCTCCAACAAGTCATGCAAATCGGTGATGTGTGTCACCAAAGAAGCTTCATAACTTTTCCCAAGCATTTCCGGGATCATACGGAAAACTTCCAGTCGGTTTGGAGCGCGTTCCAGCTGATTATCAATTGCTACTAACGAGGAAACTTCCTTATCAATTTCATTTAGTTGTAGTTCGAGTTCGTTCAGTTTCTCATTCAATTCGCCACCGCTCAATTCGGGATCAACCACATTCGATTTTGAATGGAAATCCGTTAAGCTATCCTGAGATGACTGCAGCTCGAAATACAGTGAGTCCAGTTGATTGTTAATGAACGACAAGACATTCTCCGAACTCTTACGCTTAATTTCTTCGTCGTATTCCTGATAAGATTCAGCAATTGCCAAACTAATATCGCGGCACATCCGTGCATTGTGCCCCTTGAATGACACCTGAATTGTTCTGGCATTCGGATCCATTGGAACTACGTCAAGTCCACCGTGCAAGCGCTTTACCAATCCTTCCCGACTGTTGAAAACAAAGTACAATTCGTTCTCTGATGCCATTTTCTTGAACACTTTCGGGTTGGATGATTTCACCACAACATCCATGTCATTGTTCTTCAAATGGGTGTTCAACGGTCCTTTTAACTTGACTTGCTTCCCTCTTTTTGAGTAGATAAGCTCTACATTTCCATTCTTGGTTCTGATTCCAATTTCCTGATTAATCAATGACGAATCCATCAATTCGTACGGTTGAATATTGAAGCTACTAGTCAGATACAGTTCTTCGGTGAGAAGTTTTCCCCTGGAGAACATACTTACCGACATATTCAATTTCTCAATGGCTCTGTCAAACAAAAGTTCGGAGCGCAATAATTCCACTACTGCAGAAATTTCATCGTCTTGCGTATTGATATTTTCGAAATCTATGACATCAGCCGCTTTATCCTGATTGGAAATTTGCAGCATTAATGAAGACTCGTAAACTGGTTTTGTATAACGAAGATAGAAGTACGCAAGCACGCTAAAAACACCTACAAATCCAAGTACCCATAACCAATAACGACGAATTATCGTTCGCAGGATCAGCGGATCGTATGAAGTATTTATGAATAATTTTTGCTTTGCCACGCGTTTCTTTTTTCTGCGTTATAAATTGGAGATCAGTGTAACCAGTACAGCCAACGAAGCCAATAAGGACCCCAAAGGAACCACTTTTTCCAAAATTTCTTTTCCTAATTCCGGCACTGGTTCAACGTAGATGTAGTCATTTGCCTGTACCACCAGGTCGGTAAATTTTAATCCTTCGATCACGGACAAGTCCATCACGTACACCACGCGCTCACGTTCACCATACGCATCAGCTTAACTGTATTGGCTTTACCTCTGTCGGCAATCCCTCCAGCCAGGGCAATTACTTCCATTAATGTTGTGTTCGTGTTTGTAAGCGGTACAACTTTAGCATCTGATCCACTACCAGGAAAAACAATTACACGTTGATTGGTAATCTGCACCTTGACAAAAGGTTCTTTGTACTCAATAGCATATAAGTTTTCGAGGGTATCTTCAAATTGTTCCACGGTCATTCCTTCTGCTTCCACTTTACCAAGTTTGGGAAGTTCCACCTGACCATTACTTCTTACAACGTACTCGGCCTGATCGAATTCGCCATTCGATCCGACAGAGATTTCTGTAGTTCCATCTACTAAATCAGCACCTTCGTTTACATAGAGCTGAAAGGCGATTTTATCGTTTACGGCAATCTTATACTCTTCCTTTGGTTTCAATGGAATTTCATCAGAGTTCACCTCAGTTCCTTTCGCCTGCTTGAGCATCAAATTGCTATTGACACCGCAAGAAGCTGTAAGAATCAAACAGCCAACAATTGCCACTATTACGTTTACACTTCTAAACATTTACTCCATTTTTCTCTAACAATTCCCGGTACAAACTATCCATGTTTGCAGCCAAAGTATTGTAGTGGAATGTATCCTTTACGAATGTCCAGCCATTTTGTGACATTTTTTGGCGTTTTTTTTCATTTTCAACCAATTCCAGCACTTTTTCTGAGAAGATCTCAGCATCATTTACCGGAACTACGAAACCTGTATCGCCATCTTTTACGATATCACGAACACCTCCAACGTCTGTAGAAATTACCGGAATACATGCGGCTTGTGCTTCAATCAAACTTACGGGTGTTCCTTCGTTATGGGAAGTAAGACAAATTAAATCCATTGCTGCATTGAAGGAGGCAATATCTGTAATCCAGGAAGTTAATTTCACAACATCAGAAAACTTTTCATTCAGTTCTTTCGCTCGACGTTCGATTAATTCTCGCTCCGATCCATCTCCTACCACGAACAATTTCAACTTCTTCTTTGTTTTCGATAGTACCTTTTCCATGGAATCGAAAAACAGATCGTGATTCTTAATCGGTGCGAATCTTCCGACTATCGCAATGGCAATCTCGTCATCGTTCAATCCCAGTTCCTTTCGTTTTGAATCACGCTCGTTCACCCGCTTGTCGTTGAATGGTTGCAAATCAAATCCGAGAGGAATAACATGCGTCTTTTTCTTCTTGCAAATCTTGTGTTCATCGCACAACTCCTCACGTTGACGTTCCGAGATTGCTACAATTGCATGGGATTTTTTCGCCAGATTCTTTTCAATCTCCTTGAAAACACGTGTTTTTACCTTTCCAAAATAGGAATGAAAAACATGTCCGTGAAACGTATGCACGATAACCGGAACTTTACATGCATCTGCAGCCTTTCGTCCCAATGCTCCTGCTTTCGAAGCATGGGTATGAACGATATGCGGCTTGAATTCACGAATGATTTCTTTCAAACGCTTGTATGCCTGACGATCGCTACTCAAACTTGGGTTTCTGACCATTTCTTTGATCAGGATGGGCTCGATACCATAACTTTTCGGAATGTGTAATGAATCGGATTCATCTTCTTCGGGCAAACCTCCAACCAACATAGTCTCGTAATCATCACTCAGAAAACGAGTGAGAAAGGTCGCGTTGAAAGTAGGTCCTCCGATGTTAAACCGGTTAATGATGCGTAGTACGCGAATTTTTTCCTTAGGTTTTTCAGGCATTGTCCCGCACGTGTTGTTAGTAAAATTCCCTTTGCTCTGGTACGTTAATTGATGAATCTTACGAGATTTATCAAAAACAACGCGATGAAGATAGTAAGTTCACTCCTTATAGCCCTGCTTCTGATCTCAAATTTTGCGCTCAGTCAACAAACACTGCCGAATGCGGTAAACTCGTTTGTTAACGGATCGGGAATGCAGCATGCTTCTGTAAGCGTTACCATCTATGATTTGGACACCAAAAAGAAGGTTGCATCGCACAACGGAAACCTCACGCTACCAACAGCTTCAACAGCCAAAATGTTCTCGACGGCAACAGCATTGGATATCCTTGGACCGGATTACCGTGCTAAGACAAGACTATATATCGAAGGATATGTCCAGGACAGCACTTTGATTGGAAATGTTTGGATTCGAGGTGGTGGTGATCCTACCCTTGGGAGCAAATATTTTAATAATCCCGGACATGAGCTGGATTTCATGAAACCCTGGATTGATAGTCTGAAAAGTATGGGAATCACTTCGATTAGCGGAGGGGTTATTGGTGATGGTTCCGAATTCGGATATGAGGGCGCTCCTGACGGTTGGAGCTGGGTTGATATGGGAAATTACTATGGCGCCGGACCTTCAGGGTTGACCATTTACGACAACCTGGTTCGCTACACTTTTACTTCGGGGAGCACACCAGGGAAAGTGGTTAAAGTGAAATCTATTGAACCGGAAGTTCCCGGATTGATCTATCACAACTACGTTACCTCCTCCAAACGCAGCGGAGATCATGCTTATTTGTACGGTGCTCCTTTCGCTTTCGATCGTTTCGGAACAGGAACAATTCCGATTAATAAAAGCGCGTTTCTCGTGAAGGGAAGTCTGCCAGATCCTGAATTGCAATGTGCTTACGAGCTGACAGAAATGCTCAAATCCAATGGTATTGAAGTTATGGAAGAACCTCAGGGTTGCCGCTCAATGGAAATTTTCAGCGAGCAATCCGATTATGACAAAAAAACGTTGATCGCAACGCACGAAGGGGAACGTTTGGAGGCAATCATTAAAGAAACAAACCATAGAAGTGTTAACCTTTATGCCGAACATATGTTGAGCCTCATCGGTTATGAAGAAACCGGAAATGGAAGTACTTCCTCCGGAATTAAGGTGTTTGATTCATATTGGAGTCAGCGCATCAACAGTTCAGGGTTGCATCTGAATGATGGTAGTGGATTATCAAGAAGCAATGCTATTTCGGCGAATCACTTTTGCGATTTCCTCGAGGTAATGAATAACAGTTTGTACGCTGCTACTTTTCGAAAGTCTTTGCCAGTTGCCGGTGAATCCGGAACGATGAAATATGTGTGTAGAAACGCAGCAGGTCATGGAAGAATTGCTGCCAAGAGTGGATCGATGACGCGGATTAAGAGTTATTCAGGATACGTTGATTCGAAATCTGGGAAGCACTATGTCTTTGCGATAATCGTTAATAATTATACAGGAAGTTCGAGTTCGTTGAAGACGAAGATTCAGACGTTGATGAATGCTATAGCGGTGAATTAGGGAGGGTATTTTCTGGCAAAATCTGAATATTGGAATATTGATTTATCGGAATATCACTTTAAAGCAATATCGGAATATTGCGATTTAGATTATCACTTTTTTCTAGGAATTGACGCATAAAATATGTACCTTCTAAAGTCATCAACCTAACTCCCCCTCCAAGATCTCACTCCAGAATTCAGACACACTTTGCCCCTTACACTCAATCATCTGAGGCACCAAACTTTCTGGAGAAAATCCGGGAATCGTGTTCACCTCAATTACATAAGGTTCACCATTCACCAACATGTAGTCAATTCTAGCTACCGAACGCAAATTCATCAATTGATAAATTCTTTTGGATAATTCCTGACAACGATCACGCAATTCATCTGAGATCCGAGCCGGTGTGATTTCCTGCGATTGTCCCAGATACTTGGCTTCATAGTCGAAGAAAGAATTCTCCGAAACGATTTCCGTCATTGGCAACGCCTGCAATCCTTCTGGAGATCGGTAAACAGCACAAGTCACTTCCGTTCCATCCAAGAACGCCTCAAGAACTACCGTTTCACCTTCATCGAACGCATTATCCACAGCTTTCTGAAGTTCAGATGCATCATCCACGCGAGCAATTCCATAGCTGGATCCAGAATCACACGGCTTGACGAAAATTGGCAATTTCAACGTATCCACAACTTCCTCTGCAGAAGGCATTTCAGAAGGATTCGTCAGATAAATAGACTTAGCAACCTTGATCCCAAATCCTTTCAAAAACTGATTGCAGTACCATTTATCAAACGACAATTGAGAAGCAAGAGGTCCGGAGTTGATGTACGGAACGTCAATCATTTCCAGGTATCCTTGAATTTTTCCATTCTCACCCGGGTCTCCGTGAATATAAATGATGGCCAGATCAATTTTTTGCGATTCACCATTTACTGAGTACGTGAAGTTTGTGGGATCAAGAACGACTTCAGAATCGTCCAATTGAACCGTCCAACCACTTTTTCTCAAGTAGATCATCCTTGCTAAATACCCCTCTGGGAAATTGTCAAATATGGTCTTTGCGCTTTTAACAGAGATCTCAAATTCAGACGAATAGCCACCGCAAATAATACCTACTTGTTTCATACTCAATACTTATAAAGCGAAAGTAAAATATAAAGCCACTAACATTCGCTAGTGATATCCAAAGTTTTGCGCAATCGCGTTGTTAAATTCTCCCAAAACGGTTAAACACGTAAGTTGCGCAAATCGCAAGGCGATATATATAGCAGAGTATTATTTTTGTCTCACGAATACACAGAGAATGCGAATTTTATACTTCATATTATGGATTACGTTGCGCTATTCGTTGCGCGTTTTTTACCCCAGATTAAAGGTAATTGGTAGTCCATCTTCATTATTTCGAAGAACTATTTACGTGGCAAATCACCCTGCTTCCTTTATGGACCCGCTTGCTGTTGCTTCTCTTCGATTTCCAAGTGTATTCTTCATGACACGTGCGGATATTTTTACCCCCATAGCAAAACCATTCCTTTGGGCATGTCAAATGCTTCCGATTCACAGACAGCACGACGGAGGAGATACACGAGAGAAAAATTCAAAATCATTCGATCAGGCTGCACGAGTACTGAAATACAACCGATCTTTATTGATTTTCGGGGAAGGATTTACAGACGATGTTTTCATCCGTCGATTGAAACCAGTTAAGAAAGGTGCCGCCAAAATTGGATTCGAAGCACTGGAAAAATTAAACTGGAGCAAAAATGTCTACGTAGCAGCTGTTGGGTCGAATTATTCGAAGCCCAATCAAATGCGAAGCGATTTGCTGATCTCTACTTCCGAAGAGTTCCTTCTGAACGATTACAAGGAAATGTACGATGAGAATCCGAATAAGGCAATCACGCAGGTAACACGCCGTGTTGAGCAGATGATGCGCGATCAAATCACACATGTTCAGGATAAGAATCAGGCGGAATTCCATGAACAAATGATGATGCTCACTCGTCGTGGAATGAATGCGGATTCTTTCGATAAATCAATCCCGTTGGAAAGAAGATGGCACTATTCTCAACATTTGGCAACCTGGCTCAATGAACAGGAAGTTGAAGAAGATGAGAAATTATCCAAACTGAAAGAAGATATTGCTGGATACTTCAAATTGCTGAAACGCATGCGCATTGAGGATAAGTACGTTTACTGGAAACAAACCAACCCGAAAGGAGAGCGAACGAAAGAAATCTTGATGATGATCGCCTTGTTCCCATTTGCAATTCTTGGTTTAATTCACTGTGGACCGTGGTACTTCCTTGTGAAACGCTTTGTGGAGAAATCGTTCCGAAGAAAAGTATTCTGGGGATCTGTGAAATTGGTCGCTGGTAAAATCCTGATAGGACTGGTGAACCTTCCGGTGATTTGGTTATTCTATTATTTCGCCTACCCAAGCTGGTGGCTGGCGATTGCTTATTATTTCGCAATTGGACTGTTTGGACTGGCAGCGTATATGTGGTTCCGATATCTGAAGTATTTCAAAACAAAAGGAGCCATCAACAAAGCAAAAATGGATGCATTCATCAAGAAACGACAGGAACTTGTTGTTCGATTGGAAGAAACCCTACCTAACACGCTTTAAATTTCATACATATCCCCCCTGAGACGCAAGGGACGCAAAGAGCGCAAGGCTTTGATTATTTTGGTGAGATAATTTTAATTCAGGAGAGTGATCGAATCCAGAAAATCAGCCCGACACCGACCAATACGGAAACGAAAATATTCAACAAAGCGACTCCCAAATGCCCTGTTTGAAGCAATTGCGTTGTCTCATTGCTAAACGTGCTAAAAGTGCTGAATCCACCGCAGAAACCTACAAGCAATAACGGCTGCATCCACGTGGATTCTGAGTTTCTGGGAACTACGAAAACTATCAAAAGAGCTAAGAGCAAACACGCCAGCATATTCGCGATAAAGGTTCCTAGCGGGAAGTTTCCGGTGTAATAACCAGATGCAAGTTTCGACACTCCGTAACGCGCTACACTACCCAATCCACCACCAAGAAAGATCCACAGGTACGTCATGCTTTGGATTTTACTTTTTCGTTAATGGGTAAAAATAAGAAACGAAATACCAACCACGCAAAAGTTGCCCCTAAGACCGCTCCGCCTGCCAAATCAGAGAGATAGTGAACTCCGAGATACAATCGGCTGAATGAAACGAGAATCGCCACGCTAAACACCAACCAACCAATTTTCGGATACCATTTCCTCAATGTCAACCAGGAGAAAGTGCAAACAGCAAAGAAATTGGCCGCATGTGATGAAACAAATCCGTATTGCCCTCCTTTGTAAAACTCCCCATCTGAGAACTGATAGAAATGAAGTTGATCCGTTAGCAAGGTATGATGTGAAGGACGATATCGCATGATACCATCTTTGATAATTTGAGAGGAAGTAAAATCAGACAACCCTACAGCAACAATTGCCATCAACAGAAAGATTCCAGCGGTTTTCCAGTCATTTTTCCGAAAGAACAAAAAGAGCAAAAAGAGATAGAATGGAATCCAGGTAAGTTTCGCTGACACCAACCAGAAAAACTCATCCAAAAAAGGAGTATTCCAGCTATTTACAGTTAATACAATTGCTCGATCAATCGATTCCAGCCATTCAATCATCGTTCAGAGTTTTCCATATCAAATCCTTCAGGGCGTCAATCCCATAATTTGTTACGGAAGATATAAAAATGGAAGGAACCTCTTTCGGAAGTGTTGGTTTGATCTCTTCCATGAGCTCCTCATCCAGCATATCACTTTTAGTAATGGCAAGAATGATGTCTTTGTGAATCAACTCAGGATTGTACAGACGTAATTCTCGGTAAAGGACAGAATATTCGTGGGCGATATCATCCGAATCAGCAGGCACCATGAACAACAAGAGTGAGTTCCGTTCGATGTGTCTCAAAAAGCGCAATCCAAGTCCTTTCCCCTGATGCGCATCTTCGATAATCCCGGGAATATCAGCCATTACAAACGATCGATGATCGCGATAGCCTACAATCCCCAGATTTGGTCGTAAGGTAGTAAACGGATATTCCGCGATTTCAGGTTTTGCAGCAGACACGGCAGAAAGCAAAGTACTTTTACCAGCATTTGGAAATCCTACCAATCCAACATCGGCAAGAATCTTCAACTCCAAAACCTTCCACCCTTCTCTTCCGTCTTCACCGGGTTGCGCATAACGAGGCGTCTGATTCGTTGGTGACTTAAAATTATTGTTTCCTAGTCCACCACGACCACCTTTCTCAAGGATCATTTCCTGACCTTCCTCGGTAACCTCGAATAGAATTTCGTTTGTTTCTCCATCACGAGCCACAGTTCCCAAAGGAACATCGATGAACACATCCTGTCCCTGGGCTCCGGTTTTCAGGTTTCCCGAACCATGCGCTCCATGACCAGCCTTGATGTGCTTCTTGTATTTGAGGTGAAGTAAGGTCCAAAGTTGTTTGTTTCCACGCAGGATCACGTGTCCACCGCGACCTCCATCACCTCCATCAGGTCCTCCTTTTGGGATGTACTTCTCTCTTCGGAAGTGCGTAGAGCCCCCTCCTCCATTACCAGATTTGGTATGGATTTTCACATAATCTACAAAGTTGTCGGAGGCCATGCGAATAAGTTACTGCGCGTCGATTACGTCGAACAAGCGCTGCGTAATATCATCGATAGAACCTACTCCATCAATCTCGTGCAATTTGCTCTGTCCCTTGTAGAAATCAGCAACGGGAGCTGTTGAACTATTGTAGGTGTTGATACGGTTCTGAATGATCTCTGGATCAGCATCATCTTTACGACCTGAAACTTCAGCACGTGCAATCAAACGCGATTTCAATTCGTCTTCCGGAACAACCAATGACAACATCATTGAAACAGATGTTCCTTTTACGTTTAGAAATGTGTCTAATGCTTCTGCCTGAGCTGTAGTTCTTGGGAATCCGTCATAAATAACTCCCTTTGCATCAGGATGCTTGGAAACCTCAGCTTCCAAAATTTCAATTGTTACCTCGTCAGGAACTAAATTCCCTTTGTCAGAATAGCTTTTCGCTAATTTCCCCAATTCCGATTCAGGATCAAGAGCACGGAAAACATCACCGGTAGAAATATGTACCAGTCCATACTTTTCTTTCAGTCGTTCCGATTGCGTTCCTTTCCCTGCACCTGGAGGGCCAAATAATACGATGTTTAGCATCTTCGTTCTTGTTAGTTAGCTTCTCTAATTTGATATATCGCATCCAGATTACGCCCTTTTTCGTCGTAATCCAATCCGTATCCCACTACAAATGCATTTGGAATACTAAATCCAACAAACTCAGGTCGTGTCTCTCCTTTAAAGGCATCCGGCTTGTATAACAACGTACAAACTTTCACTGATTCGGCACCTTTACCATCAAGCAAAGAAATAATCTTGTCAATGGTATAACCTGTGTCAACGATATCTTCAATAATAATCACATGCTTGTTGCGAATGTCGGTATTCAAACCGATCAACTCCTCTACCTTTCCAGTCGTCTTCGTCCCTTGATAAGAACTCATTTTGACGAAAGAAATTTCACAATCCAGGTCAATCTCTTTCATTAAATCCGAAGCAAACATGAACGCACCATTAAGAACCGCTAAGAAAACCACCTCTTTACCTGCATAGGTTTCATTGAGTGTTTTTCCCAACGATTGATTCTTACGATCAATCTCGTCTCGCGTAATAAATTCTTCGAATGATTTGTCTAAAACCTGAATCACAAAAAGCAATTTTGAAACGACAAAGCTACGATTTTCTTCGGAATAGACCCTATCTTTGCGGCATGGATAAGCAGCTAATAGGAGACACACACCGACTTGGTATCCTCGGAGGTGGACAATTGGGACGGATGTTGATTCAGGAAGCCATCAGTTACGATATTCATGTACACATCATGGAGAATCAGGATGATGCGCCAAGTAGTAAAATGGCAACTTCCTTCACGAAAGGAGACATTACCAACTATGATGATGTTATGGCTTTCGGGAAAAATCTCGATGTCCTTACAGTTGAAATCGAAAATGTCAATATTCAAGCCCTCTACGATCTTGAGAAAAAAGGTGTCAAGGTGTATCCACAACCAAGAGTTTTGGAAATCATTAAGGATAAAGGAACTCAGAAGGAATTCTACGCGAAACACAATATTCCTACCTCTGATTTTGAGTTGTTTCCTGAAAATCCAGATATGAATGCATTGGCTGACAAAGTTCCATTTGTTCATAAACTTAGAACTGGTGGCTACGACGGAAAAGGCGTGCAAATTATTCGTTCTGAAGAAGATCTGAAAAACTGTTTTACGGCGCCAAGTCTTGCAGAAGTGTTGGTTCCATTTGAGAAGGAATTATCGGTGATTGTGGCACGAAACGAACGGGGTGAAACTGCTGTTTACCCAACTGTGGAATGTGAATTCAATGAGGCGAACCTGGTGGCTTTTTTGTTCTCCCCGGCTGATGTTTCCAAAGAGACTGAAGAAAAAGCTACGGAAGTGGCAATTGATGTGATCAACAAACTGGAAATGGTTGGGATTCTTGCAGTAGAACTCTTCCTGACCAAAGAAGGAGATATCCTTGTAAACGAAGTAGCTCCACGCCCTCACAACAGCGGACACCACACGATTGAGTGCAATACCACTTCACAATTTGAGCAGCACATGCGCTCTGTACTCAATATGCCATTGGGATCTACTCGTATGATTCAAGCTGGCGCTATGCTTAATTTGATTGGAAGCGAGGGACACACAGGAAATGCCATTTATGAAGGGATGGAATCAATATTAGAACATCCTGGTGTACACCCACACATTTATGGTAAAACTACCACAAAGCCCTTCCGAAAAATGGGACATATTACTGTTTCTGCACCAACAATTGAAGAAGCGAAATCTATTGCCGGAAAAATTAAAGATAAAGTTCAGGTAATCGCTCCATAAATTCCGCGCTGTTTCGGAGAATTTGATTAATTTTCAGATACCGCGTTATGGGTAAACTGCGATTTCTACTGACAGTACTGACTTTTGGTTTTCTGATCCAATCGCAGGCACAACTGTACACCTTCCGAAACTTCAATCACCGTGATGGTTTACACACGGTCGCAGTTAAATGTACCGAGCAATCAGAAGATGGCTATATCTGGATAGGAACAGAAGGTACTCCATTGGTTCGTTTCGACGGAAAAGAGTTTGTTGAGATTCGTGTGGAAGGTCAGGATTTTGACCATCACATAATGAACCTCGAATACCATCGGGATACCATTTTCTTCGCTTCTGAATACAAAGGATTTTATGCTTACTCTCCAAAAGCGCACAAATACATCAATTTCAACTACAACCGAACGGGCGATGGAGACGCACTGGCGTTCATCAACGTTGAAAACAGAAAATACGGAATTTCCGCTCGAAAAATCTGTAACATCGGCAAGAAGAGTACCAGGGCTATTTTCTCTTTTGAAAGCAGCATTAAACTCCACCATTACCAGGTAGTGAAGGATTGGGTGATCTTGTTTACCTCCGAGGGGAATTATGTACTTAAGGGAAATAAGGTAGAGCCGCTGCACGAGATTATTGGAATGCCTGAATCCGTTATCGATGAATTCCGATTTGGTCATGTATTGCGAAACAATTTGGTGCTGTGCAATGAAAAAGGAACTGAATGGTTGGAATTCGGCATTTCTACAAAAGGTGGTCTGGTGCAACAAAAGCGATTTTCGCGTGATTCAGTCCTGCTCGCTGATGAAGTAATCACCTCGTATTATCTCGATGAAAGTGACCAGAAAGTCATCGCTATTACCAACAAGGGAGACGTTTACAAAGTGGTAGATTGCCAGCTTCGCATCGTTCCACACAACTACACTGGATCTATTGAATCCCCTGAGCATGTAATGATTGACCTCAATGGTGATTATTGGGTAAGCTCAAGCTTGAACGGACTCTATAAAATCTCCCTGGAACCTTTCACTAAAATCCGATTGCACCCGCTGTATGAGTCGCCGGAAATCGTTTTCCCATTTATGACAAGCCGCAGGGATATTGTTATTGGATTGAGAAGTGGAACCACAAAAATTGGAAACTTTAACGAACCCGGATTCGAAACTTTCCCGTTTGTTACATTGAGCGCAACCACTCTTGGAAACGAGGAATATCTGGGAACTAACCTCGGAGTTAAAAAGCTTACACGAACCGAAAACGGAATTGAGATTGAAGACGTTCTTTTCAATAATGAAAAAATCAACTTCATTTTCGGAGAACGCGATTACCTCTGGGTGGGTGTAGCTGGGAAAGGACTCTTCAAAATCCACAAACTAGAACTTGTTCCAAAAAGCGTCTCATTTGAATCTGGAAAAGGACCGCATTATTTCTACACTGGTCAACTCTCCGGGAACGGTAAAAACATGTTTTTCGGGACGAATGATGGTGTTTATTACGTAGACAAAAAAGGAACGACACTCCGCAGACTGAAGACCAAATCAAACATGGGAAGTTATTCCGGAGTTTCGACAAAAGATGTCTACGGAACGGTATGGTTCACCATGGAAAAAGGAATCGTGGGAGTTACGAAAAATGGTGAAACAAGGACCATTCGGGGAGAAGACTACTTCGTAACAAATCTGTACTATACGCTTTCTGCCGATAGATTGGGGAACCTCATTGTTGGAACAAATCGCGGTGTCCGAATATTGAAGGTTGATAAAAATGGCTACGTCATCAGTAATTCGGAATATGATGCCGATTCAGGTTTCGGTGGATACGAAACGCATATGCGTTCTCAATATCAAAACGACAACAGCATCTATATCGGAACAGTAGAAGGACTTTTCCTTGTGAACACTGACATCCTCGACCAATTAAAAATTCCCATCCGCCCGGTAATCCACCAACTTACTTCTGAAAACATTGGTGGATCGGAAGAAAACAATTCGTTTCGATTCAAATTCAACGTTAACAATCCAAAAAGCGGCAAAATCAGCTACCAATATCGTTTGCTTGGATCAGGAGATGTTAAGTGGAAGAAACTGAAAACAGGAGAACTGAACCTGTTCAATCTTAACTCAGGCACGTACACTTTGGAAGTTCGTGCTAGCCACGATGGTCGTCACTTCAGCCCAGTTGCCAGAGAAACAATTGAAGTTCCGGGAAATATCTGGGGATCTACATGGATTGTTCTGATCGTAATTGCAGTAATTGCAATATTGAATTTCTTTATAGTTCGCTACAATCGTAGAATCGACCATGGAACGCTTATCAGAACCCAGGATATGGATGTCCATAGCAGAATGGCACCTGTGATTATTCTTCTGGGAATTGTTGCAGTGGGAAGTACGCATATTTTGGCTCCATTCATGAACAGCGAACTGGAATTGCATCTACCTCCATTACTCGGTCTTCTAGGGGTTCTTACCGGACTCTTCTTTCTTTCTCGTTCGTTGCTCAATTCCGACCGGAAATACTTACTCAATCGACTACTTATTGCTGTTATCTCTATCGTACTCCTTTATCAAATTTATGAGTCGTACGTTACCAACCTTCATCCATTCCACCTAATTGGAATTGTATTGACATGTATGGTTGTACCGTACTTCATTCATAGTATAAAAGGAATGATGGTATTCACCTCAGCACTGACTGTTTGTGCCGTCATACTATTGATCACCGTACAAAATCCAGTGTACCCGAAACCGTATGTTGGAATCGCTTATTCCATCCTCGTTGTCCTGCTTATTTTCAGTGGCTTCCTGAGATCGAATTCACTCGAACGGTTGCTCTTTATCTCCGGAATTGTAAACAGGGGGAATCTTCCCGCAGTTGCGTTTAATTCCAAAGGAAAGATTATTTATGCAAGTGAGAACATTTCGAAATTCTGTGACATTTCACATGAACAACTCATCAACCAGGATGTATCCACATTGAATCAGTTTGTGCCCTACGACGGGCAATACAAAAATGTAGATGTCCTGAAGGATTTTGAAGACGGCAACAGCTATGTGGTTCCTATGCTTGATCCGAAAGGCAATGTTCGCTGGATAGAATGGCAGTACACTGAATTCGGTGAAGACACGAAAGTGATGATGGGACAGGAAATCTCCGAGAAAATGGAATTGGAGAACACCTACGAATTGCTGGTTCAAAATGCGGAAGATTTCATTTATCGATGCGATACCGATGGAAACGTCCTCTTTGCAAACAACATCACTTTTGAACGCCTTGGATACTCGAAAGCAGATTTGATTGGTAAGGATTCGCTCTCTATCGTTCCAGACGATTTCCAGGAGGAAGTAAGACACTTTTACAGAGATCATTTCCTCGAACGAAAAACCACTTCTTACAAGGAATTCCCTATCATGACCAGCGATGAGGAAATCCTATGGATCGGTCAGCACGTAACCACGATCTTTGCACCAGGATCTCAATCTTTTATTAACGGATTCATCGCTCTTGCACGAGACATTACTTCAGTGCGTCGTCAACAACAATTGATTCAAGATCAGCGCGATGACATCACTGCAAGTATCAACTACGCGAAACGAATACAGTTCAATTTGCTTCCGCACGAACGATATTTCACTTCCGGATTCCGCGAGCATTTCATTGTATATAGGCCAAAAGATATTGTTTCAGGCGACTTCTACTGGATGGAAACAATTGGAGAAACCACTGTTTTCGCATTAGGAGACTGTACCGGGCACGGTGTTCCGGGAGCCTTCATGACATTATTGGGAATCAACCTCCTGAATAGCATTGTCAAAGAGAGCAACATTGTTGACCCAGGAAAAATCCTGGATGAACTCGACAAACGATTGCTGGATATCTTACCAAGAAATTCCAACAAAAACAGTTTGAATGATGGAATGGAGATGACGATCTGCGCAATCAATGAAACCAACGATGATATGGCGTATGCCTGTGCCGGATCAAGATTCCTGATTCACACGGAAGATACCTTCACAATGCTGAAAGGCGATAACAAGCATATTGGAGATAGCGCTCCCGACGATTTCAAATTCTACTCAACCCATTATACAACGTTCACCCATAACGATTTGGTGTATCTGTTCTCTGACGGATTGCAAGATCAATTTGGTGGAGACAACGACAAGAAGTTTACATTCCGTCGTGTTCTCGCGTTGCTGGAAGACAATGCACACTTGCCGCTACCGGATCAACGAAAAACCATCCAAAGCGCAATTGACGAATGGATCGGAACAAGTGAACAAACCGATGACATCACACTCATTTCGATCAAGAAAAAGATCACATAAATCAGTTCCAACACCCATTTCCTGACCAATTTGACCGGAAAAATTTCAAATTGAAACGAGAAAAATTGAAGGATTGAATTCGAGGAACAGAATCTTCTACGCTTACTCCCCGAACGCTGAAAGACACACAACACCCTGATTTACTGGCTATTGACAACTATCAATGTAAAGTAACATTGTACGAATCAGACAGAATCCCCGATCATGCGGTATCGTTTTTGCTTAACGGTCAGCATGAAATTTTTATACCTATTTACCATACCACTAGTATTCGCTTGCTCAGAAGCAATTGAACAAACAATTCAAAATTCGAATGACGCAAAACTCGCAGGAACACCATCTCCGGTTGAGAAATTCTATCATGCACACGTCAATGATTCCATCACAAGTACACCAGTTGGAAGCGTTGGAAATGGAAGCCTTAAGAATGCTACCTTGATTCCATTCAAAGGGGAGAATTACGAATATTTTGATGTTGCCAGTTACCTTGGAGGAAGAGCATTTACAACCGATAAAGTCGCCGAAATCACCCTCAACACCTACGCTGCCTTGCTTGATCAAGGAGTCGATCGTCAGTTCAAAGTCATGGAGTTTTCGCATAAAGAAGGCGGTAAAATGTTTCCGCATCGAACGCATCAAAATGGATTAAGTGTAGATTACATGATGCCACTGCAAAAAGATGGCGAGCCTTATTATGAATTAGACAAAAAAGGCGCCAGTCACTATTTGATGGATTTCGATACCGAAGGGCGATACGAAGAAGACAAAGAGATTTCCATCGACTTCAACATGGCTGCACGACATATTTTGGAACTAGACAAACAAGCCCGAAAAGAAGGAATGCGCATTCACAAAGTCATTTTCAATACCGATTTAAAAGATGAATTGTACAACACCGAATACGGAAAGAAACTTAAAACAATCGGAATCTACATCACACGAAATTTATCCAAACTCATCAATGATCTTCACGACGATCACTACCATGTTGATTTTATTGATTTGTAAAAGGTTTTCAGCATCAACCGCATTTAACTTTGTTGCTGCCTTCGGCGGTCGACTAAGCTCAAAGCTCTAACTCAATCGAATCGATTTCGGTAAAATGTCTTTGAGCGAAGCGGTCTTTTGTCCTTCTGTCTTTCTTCTAAACTTACTTCACGTAATCCTGCTTGTGGACCAACATGTAGGTATCATTGTCCATTTTCAGGTATCCTTGCTCATAGCAGAAATAGTACACAGCTCCCTTCTTGGTTTCGTAGATATTCGTGTAATAGTGAAAATTAAATCCTTCCTCGGCTAGTGTAATTCCACTCACCGTTTTCTTGCCATCCGGGTTCATTTGTGATAAAATCCGGCGGTTCTTTCGCAAAATATTGTTAATTCGCCGCATGTATTTCGTCGAGTCTTCATTCAATCGATTGTTATACGTATTGCGACAATAATCTGAGCAAAAACGCTTGTCTTTGCGCCCATGCAAAGCGGCTCCGCACTCAGCACACTTTCGTTCTTCTATCCCTTTATTTACAGTCATTTTCAACAACAATGTTAACATTAATTAACAGCAAAATCAAGTGGGTGGAAACTATCTTTATGAACTTTATTCGTTCCATACTGAATCTATGAATGACAATACGCAAAATGACTTGAACCCAGCAGAAGCCCTGCGAATTTTAAGTGAACACATCGCCAAAGAGAAACCGGTTATCGGAATGCTTCGGGAAGAAGTTGGAAAAGTAATCGTTGGTCAATCCTACATGGTAGATCGATTGTTGATCGCATTATTAGCCGATGGTCACGTGCTGTTGGAAGGTGTGCCCGGATTGGCAAAAACACTTGCCATCAAAACACTTTCGGAAGCCATCAGCGTTGATTTCAGTCGAATCCAGTTCACGCCGGATCTTCTTCCTGCCGATGTCACAGGTACACTGATCTACAACCAGAAAAGTGAGTCATTCACGGTGAAAAAAGGACCAATTTTCGCGAATTTTGTTCTGGCAGATGAGATTAACCGTGCACCGGCAAAAGTTCAGAGTGCTTTGCTCGAAGCGATGCAGGAACGCCAGATTACCATCGGTGACGAAACATATCCGCTACCGAAACCATTCCTGGTACTGGCAACTCAGAACCCAATCGAACAGGAAGGAACGTATCCGCTACCGGAAGCGCAGGTCGATCGATTTATGCTGAAAGTCAATCTTGGATATCCAACGCGTGAAGAAGAACGACAAATCATCCGTGTGAACGTGCAACAAGAAGGATTGCCAAAGGTTTCCAATGTGATCACCGTTGCCGACGTTGAACGCTGTCGTGATTTTGTGAAGCAGATTTACATCGATGAGAAAATCGAACACTATATCGTTGATTTGGTATACGCCAGCCGCCGACCAGAGGATTACGGCTTGAACGACCTCTCCCCTATGATTGGATTCGGATGTTCTCCGCGTGCCAGCATCAACCTCGCATTGGCATCCAAAGCATACGCATTCTTGCAAGGACGTGCATTCGTTATCCCTGAAGATGTTCGCGCCATTGCTCAGGACGTTATGGGACATCGAATTGGATTGACATACGAAGCAGAAGCAGAAAACATGTCCTCAGGAGACATCGTAAATAAAATCATCAACAAAGTAGAAGTACCTTGATCACAGATCAAACCACATGGAAACCTCAGAGCTTCTAAAAAAAATACGCCGCCTGGAAATTAAGGCCAAAGGTCTGACCAAGCACATCTTTTCAGGGGAGTACCACTCTGCCTTTAAAGGTCGGGGTATGGCGTTTAGCGAAGTTCGGGATTACCACTTTGGCGATGAAGTACGTACCATCGATTGGAACGTTACCGCCCGTTTTAATGATCCTTACGTGAAAGTTTTCGACGAAGAACGAGAACTGACAGTGATGCTCATCATTGATGTTTCCGGATCAGAGAATTTTGGTTCTGGTGAAAAAACAAAGAAAGAATTAGCACTGGAATTAGCAGCCGTTCTTTCATTCTCAGCATTAAGCAACAATGATAAAGTTGGTGCCATTTTCGTGTCTGATAAGGTGGAGAAATACATCAAGGCGGACAAAGGCAAGAAACACGCACTAATGATTCTACGCGAGCTCATCGAATTGGAACCATCCAGCAAAGGAACCAACATTGATGAAGCCCTGAAATTCTTCCGAACGACACAAAAGAAACGAAGCATCGCTTTTGTTATCAGTGATTTTATTGATGAAAACAACTTCATCGAAGGATTAAAAGTTGCCCGTAAAAAACACGATATGGTAGCCATTCGTTTGGTTGATGAAGCCGAACGTGAACTACCAAACATTGGACTGGTACAATTCTTCAATGCAGAAACAGGACAAACTACCTGGGTGAACTCGAATAGTGAAGAAGCACGGAAATTGCACCGCGAATTGTACGAGAAAGAAGAAGCAGAATTACTTGACAACCTGCTCAAATCCGGCGTTGATTTCGTTTCCATCAGTACCTCGGAGGATTTCATCAAGCCACTAATCAAACTCTTCAAGAACCGTTAGTGCGATTGTTAGCAATCATATCGACATTGTTCCTTGTAGGAAGTGCTTTTGGGCAACAGTTGGATGCAACGATTTCTAAAAGTCGCGCAAAAATTGGTGAACCACTTACGCTCAAGTACACGCTCAAGACGCGCAGCAACGATACAATCGTGTTCTTCGAACAGTACGGAGAAATTCCAATAAGAACCTATGGCGGTGGTCAATTATCCACCGATGGTGTTAAAGCAGAAATTTATACCGATTTCAGCGATACTTCCTTTCGGATTTCAACCGGGAAACAATGGCAGGGCGAGTACGAAGTCATGGTCTGGGACAGCGGAACTTTTATCATTCCAGGTCCCCAAATACTTATCAATGATTCCACATTTTACTTCAATGACCTAAAGATTTATGTCGATTTATCGGACAAGAAGCAAGGAGTTGATATCTACGATATTCGAGAGAATTACGCCAAACTTCCGGAAGAAGAAAACGTATTTGTCCGCTGGGTAAAACGAAACTGGTGGATCTTAGCAATTGTCGTTGCCGCATTAGGAGCTTTACTTTGGTTCATCAGTAAACGGAAACCAAAAGAGCCTGTCAGAGTTGTAAAAGCGATGTCTCTGAAAGAACGAACACTTGCCGCAATTGATGCTTTGGAAGGCGAACGTTTATGGGAACAGGACAAGCTGAAAGAACATTTTATCGAGCTTTCGTACATCATGCGATCCTACCTGACAGCCAGATACGACATCGCCATCCTGGAAAAAACAACCTTCCAGACAAAGAAATTATTACTTCAGAAAGGTCTGAATGATGACACCGTAGATACCATTGAGCGTATTTTATCCCACTCCGACATGGTGAAATTTGCCAAATCGAGCCCGGATGAAATAGCCATTTTAAAAATATCCACCCTCGCGCGACAGATTGTTGCTGAAACAAGTCCGCTAGAATTTGACAACTATGAGTAGTTTCTGGAATTTGCGCTTTTGGGAATATGAATTCTTCGAACCACATTGGTTGTGGCTCCTCTTCCTTGTGCCTATTGTTTGGTTTGTTTTATTCAAACGCGAAAGTCACAGAAAAGGTGATATCAAATTTTCTGGAGGGATTGAACATCAGAAGAAACTTGGAACCAATTGGATTGCACGACTTCGCGAAGGAATGATTATCCTTTCCGGATTGGCACTGGCATCACTCATTCTTGCACTGGCGAAACCATTTCACTGGGAATTGCACGACGACTCTGACAGCGATTTTAAATACGGAATCGACATTGTAATCGCAATGGATGTCTCAGGATCGATGCTTGCGGAAGATTTCAAACCCAATCGATTGGAAGCATCAAAACGCGTGGCAAAACAGTTCGTCGATGGCAGAAAAGGAGATCGAATTGGATTGGTCGCCTACGCGGGAGAAGCTTACACAGCCTGTCCTCCAACCTTAGATTACGACGTATTAAAGAAGCAGATTGGTCGTATTAACGGCGATCGAATTATGGGCGGAACCTCCATCGGACTCGGACTTGGAACTGCTGTAACACGACTTCGAACTGATAGCACCAAACAAGGTTCGAAAGTGATCATCCTGCTTACCGACGGGATTGATGGCGGAGTTGAACTTGACCCTATGATGGCGGCTGAATTGGCTAAGAGTCAGGAAATCCGTGTTTATACGATTGGCGTGGGAAGCAAAGGAAAAGCGAAAGCACGCGTTAACTCACCCTTCGGAACGTACTATACATCTATGGATACGGAAATTGATGAGGAACTATTGAAGCGTATCTCCAAAGTAACCGATGGAAAATATTTCCGCGCAAAAGATGAAGACGGTCTGAAAAATATCTACAAGGAAATCGACAAACTCGAGAAAAAGAGAATCAAAGACGAACAATACAAATCGCAACCACCACCGACTCCGCAATCCTTTGTGAATTTCACATTGTTCTTTGCTGCGCTGGTTTGGTGCATACAATTCTTCCTATTCAAATCGCATGACTAATCGGAAATATACATATCGATTGAATCGAATGCTGATCATGCTGTTGGCCTGGGAAGCTATCTTCTGGGGACTTTATCTCGTTCTCGTTTTTGCCCTCGGAATCTTCAGCGACGGAAAGGGAGATGAAATTCTCTTGTATCGATACCCGGAACGTTTCCTCTGGATGATGGTAATCCTCCCTATTTTGTTCGCATTCATCTTGTTCGTCCATAAACACAACAAAAGAGCCCTGGCTTTAAACAAACGTGTTCGAGAGGCATATATTCGTCCGGTTTCCGAAGGCTATACTCTTTTCAAGTGGATTATGTTCCGAAATGTAATTGTCTTCATGATTATCGCATTTGCACAACCGGTATTCGGGAAACGGAAATCGGAAGCAACCGTTGAAAACCTGGAGTTGGTGATTTGTCTGGACGTCTCGAATTCAATGAATACGCGGGATATTACGAACGACATGTCCCGGTTAGATATCGCCAAACGCGCCATGATTCAATTGGTTAATAAACTTCACGGCGAACGGATTGGAATTTGCCTGTTTGCAAACGACGCATTGGTACAATTGCCAATCACACGGGATTACGGTGCTGCAAAACTCTTCATCAATGAAATTGAGACAGACCTTGTGGCCAGTCAGGGAACGAATATCAGGGAGGCATTGGAAGTCTCCAGAAAGATGTTTTCCAAAGACCGAACAGCCAAAGGAATCATCATGGTAACGGATGGAGAAAACCACGAATCCAACCCAAATAGAGTTCTGAAAAAGATTCGCGATTCCAAAATTCAACTGGCTGTTTTGGGGATTGGAACCAAAAAAGGCGGACTGGTTCCAGTGAATCCAAGACGTCCAGATCTGGGATACAAAAAGACGGCAACAGGCAAACCTGTCCGGTCGAAAGTAAACCCAAGAATGATTGAATCCATTGCTTCAAAAGCAGGAGGAAAGGCTTCTCTCAGCGCTGATGAATTTCCCGATCTTTCAGCTTTATTAACACAAATAAGTCGGATGAAACGAACGAAAATCGATAATTTTGATTTTGATATTCGCACGGAACGCTACCAAATCCCTCTGGTTTTTGCGCTGATTTCGTGGCTGATATATTTGTTGTGGTCGGAAAAGTTTTCGGTAAGTTTGAACAGAAAGTTGGAATCGAAATGAAAACAATAGCTGTACTTGTTGTCCTGTTTGTTGTCTCTAATGTCTACGCTCAAGATTGGCGTGACACATTGGATTTGGCACGTACGGCCTATAAATCGAAAGACTACGACAAAGCCTTAGGTTTTTACGAAAAGGCTCAGAAATCTGCTCCAGAAGGTGTTGATTTGTCTGATGAAATGGGACAAACAGCATACAAAGCAGAGAGATACGACATCGCTGAAAAAATCTACCAGCAAAATCAAGGTAACAAGTCATCTTCTAAATCTCAGGCAGATAACTTTCACAACCTCGGGAACTCTCGTATGCGCCAGAAGAATTACGAAGGCGCAGCCGAAGCGTACAAAGATGCCTTGCGTAGAAATCCGAAAGACGAAAAGACGCGATACAACCTTTCCGAGGCAATACGCCAGATTAAAAAACAGGAGAGCGAGAATCAGGAAAACCAGGATCAGAACGGAAACGGTAATAACGGAAACAACGGCAATCAAAACCAATCCCAGAATCAAAACCAGCAGCAACAGCAGCAAGGGAACAACGGACAAAATAATCAGAATCAAAACAAAAAACCTTCGCAAGGACAGCAAGGACAGCCGAACCAACGACAACGAAATAGTCAGGGAGGCGGAAAATCCTCGCAACAAAAAGAAGGTAAAGGTCAGTTATCGAACAAAACCGCCGATCGCATGCTGGAAGACATCATGAGACGTGAAGCGGAAACGCAACGTCGAATAGCTGGCTATGGTTCGGGAAGTTCAAGACCAAAATCTGGAAAGGACTGGTAATTCATGCGATTTCTACTTTTCATAGCAACCGTTTGTTCTGCCTCGTGGCTTTTCGCCCAGAACAAAGTGAACCTGTCTATCAACCCGGGGACAGCGGAAGTTGGCGAAACGTTTGAAATCACTGTTACTTCTACTAAATCAGGAAATGTTGATTTTGGAAAGCTTCCGGATGAATTCGTTCAGGATTACGCCATTCAACAAGGAACATCACAATATCAGGCGTCCAATGGTAAAATGACCATTCAGCATTATTACACCATTTCAGGGATTATCAGGAAGCCAGGAAACTACACTTTCGGACCGGTAACAGTGTCGTCAGGAAACAAAACCTACCCTTCCAACACAGTTGTCATCAACATTAGTCAGAAAGTTAAAATGAAGGGTGGACACATTTCCAGCCGTCAATTGCGAGATCCTGCCTTCGGAACCATTGAGGTTAACAAAACAACACTTTACGAAGGAGAACCTTTGCTCGTTCGTGCAAAGATTTACGCTCGATACAAGCCAACGCATATCAACAATTACCAGACCTACGATATGGATGGAGCATTGCTCAAACATCCGGTTGGTAACAATGGTCAATTGAAGACAATCGTTGAGCAATACAACGGCGAGAACTTATATGCAGTTGATTACGACAAAAATATCCTGTTCCCGAGTACCATTGGTCAGGTGAAAATTGAACCGTACAAACTGAATTTGCACCAGGGATATCAGAACTTCCCATTGGAATCTGGTTCCATTACAGTAAACATTCTGCCACTCCCGGCAAATCCCCCAAAGGATTTCATCGGGGCCGTTGGAAATTTCAGCGTCAGCAGAGAAATAAAAGAGAAAAAGTTCGATCAGGGAGATGTTATCACCATGATCGTTGAAGTATCCGGCGTTGGAAACTTGCACAACACTACCGCACCTCAATTGATTCTTCCCAAAGGGTTTACGCAGTATGGCGATCCTCAAATCACGAATGAATTCAGTATTGGAGTCCGTGGTTCTGAAGGAACAATAACGTATGAGTATAATATTGAAGTGGTTGCTTCAGGAATGACCACTTTGCCTCCAACAACCATTACCTACTTCGATCCGAATGTAAGAAAATACGTTACGGCAGAATCAGCTGAGGACAGCCTGGATATTAAACCTGTAGCGGGAATTGTTGCTGACAATTCAGATGAAAATTCAGACAAACGAACGAATGAACTGATTGTTCAAGAATTCAATCCACGTAAAAACGGAGGAAGTGTAGCTCCGGGGAAATTCTTCGGAACGCCTATTTTTTGGGGAGGAGTTTCAATTCCGTTAACCTCTGCCTTTCTTTTCCTGCTCCTTGTAAAGTCCCGTAAACATACGGAAGAACGCAAGGAAGAGAGACAACGAAAGAACGCTCAATCCGAAATTTTTTCTTCGAAACTACAAGCTGTATATGCGGCTTCTAAAGGAAATGACACCGCTGCTTTTTACGATGCGATCGACAAAGCACTTCGCGCAGCGTACTCTATAAAACTGAACAAACAAGATGAAATTATCTCCAAGCAGGAGATCATGAATCATGCTGCAAACCTTGGGAAAGATGTTCAGGAAAAAACATCGATGTTGTTCTCGAATATCGAAGTGGCTAAATTCAGTTTTGGTTCAGATTCAGTAAAACAGCAGGAAGATTTGCAGTTGCTCGAAAGTATTCTAAGTGCTTTGAAAGTCAAGAAATGAAGCAGCTGATCATTCTCATAGCAGTCCTTGGGCTTCAATCGGTCGTATTTGCTGGCAATCAGCAGAATCGATTTGATCGTGCGGAGCAAGCACACATGGAAAAGCGTTTCAAGGAAGCTATCAGCTTGTTGGAGGAAGAAGCAGAAGCAAGACCGAACAACCCATCCGTGTTTTTCAATCTTGGATTGGCGTACAAAGCCGAGAAAAAATATCCTCAGGCAATTTGGGCATTCGAGAAAACACTCAAATTTCAACCAAAAGATTCGGAAGCAATTCAGCTAATCGAAGCATGCTACACCGAAATGGATAGCAATCAGTCCTGGAAAGATGAAACAGGAACTTTCCAGCGAGCGCTCATTGCCATGGGGTCTGATTTCTGGTCAGCTCTTGCCATTGTCTTTTCACTCCTCGGTGGTATTTGCATCATCCTGGCAAAGCGCACCAAATTGAACGTAAAACGAAAATGGTACATCGGAACAACTGTTTTTTCCGTGATTACACTTTTTGTTTGCATCGCAAATGCATCCAGTTCGCATCAGTACGAGCACAGCAACGACTACGCAATTGTAATGGATGAAGTAGAACTATCAGACGCTTCCATTACCGATAAGAAAAAAGCACAAATCCTTCCTCCAGGCTCCAAAGTAAAAGTCGATAGCTGGAATAAAAACGGAAGCGCGACGCTAACTTTGTTCGGCAAAAAGGTAGATGTAATAACCGGACTGAGAAAAATCTGATAACGGTTACCAATTTCTGACTTTATCAATCGTATTGTGCATTGAGCGAAGTCGACCGCAAAGCAGCAACGAAGTTAAATGCAACTCCCCCAATTCTATATTCATAATTCAACATTCATAATTCATCATTCATAGCTCATAACTCAACATTCATTATTCTATATTTCTTATTCATCATTCATAACTCATAACTCACATCCCGGCTACTTCGGCACTTCGACAGGCTCAGCGACCTTGAGTGTTCAGCACAAATATGCTCGATGTGCAATTCGCCCAATTCATTATTCTTTATTCTTTATTCTTTATTCTTTATTTAACATTCACAATTCATAATTCATAATTCATAACTCCTTATTCGTAATTTTGCCCCAGATGTCAGCAATCAAACAAAATATCCGTCTTCTTTCACTCCAGGAATTAACCGATCAAATGGTTGGATTCGGTGAAAAGCCCTTTCGCGCCAAACAGGTTTTTGAATGGCTCTGGCAAAAAAACGCCGCTTCTTTCGACGAGATGTCAAGTTTGTCTAAGGCGTTACGCGAGAAGTTGGAAGAACATTTTTCCATTGATCATATCGAAATTAAAGACCAGCAAATCAGCACGGACAAAACGATCAAATGCGCGTTTAACACAACAGACAAACGTGTTATTGAAGGAGTCCTTATTCCTACTTCAAAGCGAATGACTGCCTGTATTTCTTCGCAAGTCGGATGTAGTTTGGCCTGTAAATTTTGTGCTACCGGGAAATTGAAATTGATGCGCAACCTCACCGCTGGAGAAATGGTAGATCAAGTGGTGTATTTGAGAGATCAGGCAGCCGACCGATACGATACGCCGTTGTCCAATATCGTATACATGGGAATGGGAGAACCCTTGCTGAACTATAAACACATGTTGCGATCCACAGAATTGCTTACTTCTGAAAAAGGATTGGGAATTTCTCCGAAACGAATTACTGTTTCCACTGCTGGGATTGCCAAAATGATCAAAAAACTTGGCGATGACGAGGTGAAGTTCAATCTAGCTCTATCATTACACGCCGCCAACGATGCCAAGCGAAGTCGAATCATGGAAATCAACGATACCAACAACCTGGAAGCACTGCAAGAGGCATTGGTATATTTCCATGAGAAAACAGGTACCCGTGTCACTTTCGAATACATCATCTTTAAAGACTTTAACGATAGCATTGAAGATGCGCAAGAATTAGCCGATTTTGCCAAATGTGTTCCGTGCAAAGTAAACATCATTGAATACAACCCAATCGATGATGGTGAATTCCAGCAGGCGTCTGCCAAAAAAGTGGATGCATTTGCGTCCTACCTGGAAAGTAAAAACATGATTGTAAACGTTCGTAGAAGTAGAGGGAAAGATATCGATGCTGCATGCGGTCAGTTGGCGAACAAAAACAACGCTATAAAAAAGGAGGAACGCGTCCTTAAATAGTTGTCATTTAAAAAATTAACGAACACCACTAATCTGTTATTTTTCGGGCATTTCGAGACATTTTTTTAGTCATTCAAGATTTTTTTTCGACCTTTATGCATCTTATTCGCAAACGATTGCGTCTAGGTTATGAAACTAATTTAAATCACCATGAATCAAACAAAGAATTTCGGTCGAATGATGTTGCTAATTTGCGCATTATTCCTCGGAAACACGACGTTCGCGCAAGAGTCATTGCGTGCTGATGAGATTGGAAACAAGTGGACTCCTTTTACAACTATCGACGGAGTTAATGTTTCTCTGAAAAAGGAAAAAGTGGATGTTGGAGCACCAAAAGAATTTACTTATGGTATGTTGCGTTTCGAGAACACAACTTCTAACGACATCACTATTGAGTTCATTTTTGAATTGCAATATAAAAACGGTTGCGTTGGATGCGGAAATGTGGAAGAATACCGTAAAGTGGTAACAATTCCAGCCGGAACAACACTTGAAGGAGACGCTTCTTTCGACCAGCCGGAATTAACATTATTGATCACTAATCCGTACACTACTGATTTGGGAGCATTCCAATCATTGAAAACGGGTCAACTAATTATTAAGTAGTCATGAGAAAGTATATCTTACCTATTTTGACAGCCTTAGCCTTGCCTTTCGCAAGTGATGCTCAGGTTTGTAACGTGACTGTTGCTCCGGAAGACACAATCATTTGTCCGGGAGATTCAGTATTAGTAACGAGTATGGCTTCCATTACTTCAAGTGGACAGTCATTCAACTTCGACTTCGGGGTACTTCCTCCGGGATGGTCAACTTCTGGTGGTTCGACGTTTAGTCAGCCATGTGGACCTGGAATCAACAATACTCCGTACTACTGGGCATCAACGTCTGGTGGTGGAACTCCGCAAATTAACTCACCTGCGTTCGACGTAAGTTGTGGTGGATTTATCACATTCGACATGGTATACGCGGTACAAGGTGGTGGTGCTCCATGTGAGGGACCAGACCTTGCTCACGAGGGAGTTGAATTGCAGTACTCTACTGATGGTGGATTAACGTGGATTCCAATTGTATACTATAGCCCTGGTGGATTTGAGTTGCCAAGCAACCCTGGAACGTCAGGATCTGTTGCAAGTGGAGCAACTCCATACACAGTATGGAACTCATTTAGTGTTCCAATTCCTCCAGGAGCAATGACAACTGGAACAGAATTCCAATGGATTCAGCAAAACTCTTCAGGAACTTGTTGTGATAACTGGGGTGTAGATAACATCGTAGTTGCTGCAGGACCATGTAACAGTGCATGGGTTGACTGGGACAACGATGCGGTTCAGGATTCTAACGATTTCTACTGGACGCCAACTACGGATACTTTCTTCGTAGCAGACGTATACGATTCTCTTGGTAACTACGCTTGTACTTCAGATACAGTATTCATTAGCGTTTACCAAAACACAATGACTTACGATCTAGTGGATACAGTATTTGCTTACTGTCCATTTGATACAATTCCAACTGGAGTAACTAACGTACAAAACGCTCCGGCGCCATTCTCGTACTCATGGACAACTGGTAGTGTTACTGACAGTACATTGCTTGGTGCAGGTGCAGCACAACAATCGCAGACAACCTTCTATGTCGACGTCACCGACGGTTGTGGATTCGTCGTCACCGACAGTGTCGTCCTTGATGTCAATCAAACATTATCGATAGACTCATTCTTCGTTCAGAATGCTAACGCATGTAACCCTACAGGAGCCGCCTCGGCCTTCTACTCCGGTGACTCGACCAACGCACTGAACGGACTGCAATGGTTCTTTGAAGGACCTGGTCAGCCAGGAGCGAATCAAGTAACAGCAAGTGTTATTACCGACGTTCCTTCTGGATGGTACTACGTTACATTGACAGATGCCGTATGTACAGTATCAGATAGCGTGTTTATCGACGTAGAGCTACCGCCAGTGGCACAATTCAGCCCGGCGAATGCAAATGGATGTGCTCCAGTTGACGTAAGCTTTGTGAACGCAAGTCAGAATACAGTAAATTATGTTTGGGACTTTGGTGATGGTTCTCCAACAGAAACTTCTGTAGACGCTTCACACACATTTACACAGACATCAACAGTAATGCTAATTGCTTCTGATGCTTCAGGATGTGCTGATACAGCATATGCTCAAATCGATGTTGTACCTTGTGGATGTACTGATCCAAATGCGATCAACTACAACCCATTCGCTTCTATTGATGATGGTAGTTGTATCTTCCCAGATCCAATCGTTCACCCATCAAACGTATTTACACCAAACGGTGACCAACAAAATGACTTGTTCTACCTGAATACCGAAAACGTTCAGGAAATGACACTAATCATTACAAACCGTTGGGGTAACTTGATGTACGAAGGAACTGGAGCAAGCCCGGCATGGGATGGAACCAACCTGAATGGTACAGAAGCAGCACAAGGAGTTTACTTCTACAAATACAAAGCTATTGGAGTAATTCCAGAGCAAATTGTGGAAGGACACGGATTTGTTCACTTAGAGAGACCGTAATTTCTACCTTTTAAAATACAAAGCGCTTTCGGAAACGGAAGCGCTTTTTTTGCTTCAACCCACCACGTTCAATTGGGAGGAATTACGTTTTAGTAAAGGATCGTTAAACTTCTCTCATTCGAAATGAATTCCCTGCTGCAAAGGAATAGGAACTGCTATATTTGTATTAATGATGACCGTAAAGGAAATAATGGCTCCGGTGCAAACGGAAATGAACGAGTTCGAAGTTCGATTCCGGGATAATATGAAATCCAATGCACCTCTTCTCGATAAAGTAACGCATTACATCATTCGTAGAAAAGGAAAACAAATGCGCCCGTTGTTCATTTTCCTTACAGCCAAAATGTTGGGTGAAGTCAATGACAAAACACACACAGCAGGTACGCTTGTAGAATTGCTACATACTGCGACTTTGGTGCACGACGATGTTGTGGATGACGCGAACGAACGTCGGGGATTCTTCAGCGTTAATGCGCTTTGGAAAAACAAAATTGCGGTTCTGGTTGGAGATTATATGCTCTCCAAAGTCTTGTTGCTTTCCATTGAACATAACAACACTGATTTGCTGGAAGTCATGGCAAGAGCCATCCGTGAGATGTCTGAAGGAGAGTTATTGCAAATTGAAAAAGCACGCAAATTAGACATCACCGAAGAAGTATACTTTGAAGTGATCCGCCAAAAAACAGCTTCCCTAATTTCTACGTGTTGTGAAGCAGGCGCGTTAAGCGTTGACAGAAAAGATCATGCAGAACGAATGCGGGAGTTTGGAGAATTCATTGGAATTGCCTTTCAATTAAAGGACGACATATTTGACTACGGTGATCCCGGAGATATTGGAAAACCCACTGGACTCGACATTCGGGAACGCAAAATGACCTTGCCATTGATTCATGTTTTGAATACGGCTCCCGCTGATGTCAGAAAGGAACTCATTAACATCGTTAAGAATCATAATGAGAACCCCAAAAAGGTCAAACGTGCGGTGGAATTGGTCATTCAACACGGTGGAATTGAATATGCACACAAAAGAATGCTTGAGTATAAAGAAAAGGCATTGGCACTATTGACCGACATCCCAGAATCTGAGTCTAAAACGGCAATTTTGGGATTGGTCGACTACACTACGAATCGAAAAAAATAACTATGAAATTAGTCTGGATACTCCTATGTAGCCTATTGGTTTGGGGCTGCTCTGACTCCTCTGAAAATGATGAGAAGGTAAATAAGAACAAAACGACTTCCTCGCAGGAAGAAGAAGAAGAGGTTAACCCTGAAGAATTGGTGGAAGTAGTTGGAAACACCTACACCGAATATTACGATGCTGCCAAGACGAAAATCAAGTTCCAGGGAGAACAAGACGAGAACAAAGAACGTCATGGTAAATGGGTCTACTATTTTGAAAATGGTAAAGAATCCAACGTATCCTTCTACAAACACGGCGTATTGCACGGATTCATGCAAGTGAAACGGGCGAATGGAGCTTTGTACTATCACGGCGACTTCGAAGACGGTGAAAAAGTAGGTGTTTGGAAATACTACGACGAACAGGGTAAACTCTCACAAGAAATAAATTACGACGACAAATAATGGCAATGATTCCTTCACATATTGTGGATGATATCATGCAAACCGCCCGAATTGAGGAGGTGATTGGTGAATTCGTCAACCTGAAACGTGCCGGTTCCAACTTGAAGGGATTGAGTCCGTTTACAGACGAAAAAACACCTTCATTCGTCGTTTCTCCCGCCAAGCAAATCTTCAAGTGCTTCTCTACAGGAAAAGGAGGAACGGTGGTCACTTTTCTTATGGAAAAGGAACACTTCTCGTACCCGGAAGCCCTTCGATGGCTGGCAGATAAATACGGAATTACGATTCCCGAAGACAAACCTCCAACTCCGGAGGAACTCGAAGCCATTTCCGAGCGGGAAAGCCTGCACATCATCAATGAATTTGCCCAAAAGCACTTCGTTGAAACGATGCACAACACGGACGAAGGAAAAACAATTGGTCATTCCTACTTCGTAGAACGTGGATTCCGCCCGGAAATCATTGAGAAATTTCAATTGGGATTCTGCTCCAATAAAAGTGATGCGTTTACCAAAGCAGCTCTGGAAAAAGGATACAAACTGGAGTACCTTGAAAAAATTGGTCTTACCAAAACCAAAGAAGATCGTTCCTTCGATTTCTTCCGAGGAAGAGTAATGTTCCCAATTCATAGTGTATCTGGACGTGTTCTCGGATTCGGAGGACGCACGCTTAAGAACGACAAGAAAGTTGCCAAATATTTCAACTCTCCTGAAAGTCTGATTTACAACAAAAGTCAGATACTTTATGGACTGTATTTTGCGAAGGGCGACATCATAAAATACGACAATTGTTACCTCTGCGAAGGATACACGGATGTGATCAGCATGTATCAGGCGGGGATTCAAAATGTAGTTTCTTCCTCCGGTACTTCATTGACGCGTGAGCAAATTCGCCTCATGAAGCGATACACCAACAACATTACTATCCTTTATGATGGTGATGCAGCCGGAATTAAAGCTTCTTTCCGTGGAATTGACTTGATTCTAGAAGAAGGTCTGAACGTGAAGGTTGTATTATTTCCTGATGGTGAAGATCCTGATTCATTTGCCAAAGCGCACAGCACAACGGAGATTGAGGAATACATCAAGAGTCATCAGCAGGATTTCATTTCCTTCAAGGCAGATATTCTGTTGGAAAGCGAAGGCGATGATCCGATTCGACGTGCCCAGTTAATCAAAGACATTGCGCACAGTGTTTCCTTGATTCCTGATCAAATTACGCGAAATGTCTTCATCCCGGAAGTTGCCAAACGTTTCGAGATCAATGAAGACGTTATTTGGTCAGAGGTTGCGAAGGATCGACAGAACAATCTCGAAAAATCACAACAGGAATCACTCCGAAAAAAACGGAACGAAGCACGGCAGCAACAACAAAAAGAACAGGCACCCGAAGAAGATCCGTACGCGCACGAACCCAATCCGTTTGAAACAGAAGCTCCACCGGAAGAGGTTGCCGTTGAACAAAAGGAGGATCATTACGAATATGATTTGATGCGAATTTTGGTGAAGTACGGTCCATTGGCGCTCACCATAGATCAACTCAACGAACATGGTGAAACAGAGAAAATTGAAACGAGTGTTGCCGAGTTCATTTGTCATGAATTGCACGTTGATGAATTAACTTTCGATACACCGGTATACAATCGGATGCACAAGGTTATTGCGGATTCTCTTGCTGAAAATGTATTTCTGAAACCAACGGTATTCCTGCGAATGGAAGATCAGGACATCGTTACTTTCGTAACGCAAATTGAGTTGGAAGACATTCAGCTCAGTCCGAATTGGGAGGTCAAACACAAAATTCTGACACCATCCGAGAAGGATAAAATCAATATTGCTGCGCCCAAATCCACCTTTACGTTCAAATTATCCAAGGTGATGAAACGCATCGCTGAGATTCGAAAAGAACTCCCGGCTCCCGGTCAGGAAGACGAACACACAATGGATTTACTGGCAGAACAAGCAAACCTGGAACGCGTAAAAATCTTTATTTCCAATCGTTTGGATCGCGTAAATACTCATTGATTTTGCGCTACATCCTTCAAAATAAGTCATTCTATTTTCTTGTACTCACCCTGATTTTTCTCTCGGGATCCTGTACCGTTCAAAAGCGCGTGCATCGAAAAGGATGGTTTGTCCAATGGAACTTTTCACAGCAGAAATCTGCAGATCAAGAGAACGCTTCAAAAGAATCCAGTATTATTAGCGAACATGACCTTTCCTGTCTACCTTCAGACACGGCAACTTCGCACAATCTTCAAAATGAGAATACTAGCTTCTCGACACCTCAACAAGTTCAGTACAAAGCATACTCGAAGTCCGTTTTGGGAGTTGAGTTCAATAGTTTGGAGCAGACAAAATACATTGAGCAAGTCAATACGGATGAGAGTGAAAATACGCTTGAATACCATCCATCCTCATATTCTCGTTTTCGGATGAAATCCCTATCCCCTACACGCGTTCCGGCACTTGCCTGGACACTGCTATTTCTGGGGATTTTGCTTGTGACTTTGGCAATTATTTTCGGGCTAATTTACCTCGTCATTAATGGTTCCTTAATTGGAGCGCCCTTATATCTGGGAATTATGCTTCTCGGAGGAATCATTTCTCTTGCGCTGGCTACAAGAACTGCATTGGCATCAATGAATACCCAACCTTCTCCACCAGATCCACGTGTTGAAAGAGAAGAACCTAAAGAAGAAAAGAAGGAACGCCAACCACTGAAAAAGGGAGATAAAATCTTTATTGCAGTTGCTGTTGGGTTACTTGTTTTGCTAGGAATTGTGGTAATCACTTACTAGTTAGTGCTTTGCAATTATTAATTTGCAACTCTAACCAATACATATCTATTTTGAAAAAGTACTTCAACATACTCTCTGGAGTAATTCTGGCTATTGGATTTTTATTCTTTACGAATGCTTGTACCATCCAAAAACGCGTACACCGAAAAGGTTGGCACATTTCATGGAACACTCACAAACATGCTGGGAAACAGGAGAAAATAAGCAAGGCTGAAACCGCCGAAACGAAAGATCAGGAACAACACCTTACGACTGTTAGTAAGAAGTCAGAAAATGCTGCAACAGTAACTTTTGAACCAGCTTTCAGTGAACCCCTTCAAACATCAGACACTTACCCAGGGATTACTAAGGATTCAGAACAAGATGTTTTTGCATCAACCGATGAATACACAGTTGAGGAGCAAGAAAATACACCCAGCTCTCGCGAAATTGCCCGGGATAAAGAACCAAAGTCAAGAAGAAAGCTATTTCTTACTCTCGGAATTATTGGAATTGTTCTAACAGCATTTGCCGCATTTTTGACCTTCGTAATGTTAATTGTTATTGCCTTTGAAGCCGGGAGTATCTATTCACTCGTTCTCTTCATTCTTCTAACATTAAGCCTTTTGGTTGGGACTATTTTAAGTTTTAAGCGAGCCAAGGCAGAGAAGTCATAACCAAAAAACTTAAAGCTTGAAAGTATTCGTTCTTATCTGTGTTGCATTGATCTGGTTTGCACAATCCTGCACAATTCAGAAACGCGTACATAGAAAAGGATGGTTTATTCAATGGCATCATCATAAATCAACAAGTTCCGCGACTGAAACAGATCAGGTAACCACTGGGTTTGATCAAGAGAAAAAAGCGGATAACGTATCGGAAATCACTAAAGCGGTGCCCGCCAGCATACCTGAAGGTCAAATTGTTGCATTCAACGAAACAGATCAGGAAGAGGCGGTTGACACCCCTCAGAAAATTATTGCCGACACTACCAGTCAGGCGATTAGTGAACCTACAAAAAACACTCAATCGGAAGTAAAAAAATGGCACGTTGCCGTTCCCGTATCAGTTGTCGTATCTGGTTTGATCGCATTGACTCTTGTATCTATTATCAGCGGAGCCATTTCAATTCTTATTCCCATTGGATTAACCGCTTTCGTAGGAATTATCGCTTTGGTATCAATTAAGGAATTCACGTACAAACGAACAGGTTTACCCCCGAGAAAGCGAATTTGGCATATGCTGTTCTTCATTGGAATTATCTGGGTTGCAACGCTCTTGTTTTACTTTGCTCCATGGAACGTATTTTACTCAGCAGGTATAATGATACTCTTATCTCTGGTAATAATCTCCTACTTCAGCACGAAGTACAATAAAGAAAAAGAACAGCAACCGAAGAAGGAAAGTGTGGAACCGCCAAAACCAGAACCAAACGAACCTGAAGAAAAAGCTTCCGAGAGAGAAGAAAGCGTACCGAGAGCAACCTATTATTACCCACCATTGAGAATTGGTCAGGTCTACCCGGGACTAACAATGGGAATGGTTCTCTGTATTTCTTTGGCACTTCTGTCAGGTGGAACAATGTTTTTGATTTGGAGCTTTATTAGCTTACTTGGAGGAACTGCTACTGGGTCAATATTATACATCGCTTTGATACCTTTGAGCTTGTTGATTCTAGGGATCGGATTGGGTGCAATTCGAAGTAAACGGTATGGATTATACTTAAATGATTACTATTCGGTTAAAAATACCGACTCCCAATCAAATAAACCGTCAACACAGGAAAATACTTCAGAAGAGAAAAATAACGACGCTGCAACTGCAGTCCTGATCCTAATGTTGATCGTCGTAGCTCTTCTACTTTTCTTTTTTGTTTACTTATAATTACTTCAACAATCTCTTATACATCTGCACGGTATTTTCCAATCCGAAATACAGGGCATCAGCTACCAGTGCATGTCCAATGGATACTTCCAAAAGCTCTGGAATGCTTTCTTTGAAAAAGCGAAGATTGTCTAAATTCAAATCGTGTCCGGCATTGAGTTCCAATCCCAATTCAACGGCTCGATTCGCAGCAATAACATAATCTTTCACCGCTGCCTGGGGATTCTTTTTATAATCATCGGCGAATGGTCCCGTGTACAACTCAATGCGATCTACTCCACATTTGGCAGCATACTCGATATTCTGCAAATCGGTATCCACAAAAATGGACGATCGTACTCCTTGCGACCTGAACTGTTGCGCCAAATCTGTAAGTAATGCCTCATTCGTTTTGGTATCCCATCCCGCATTGGATGTCAATACATGCGGTGGGTCTGGAACCAATGTCGCCTGAGCTGGTTTGGTTTCTGAAATCAACTTCATGTAACGCTCATCCGGATACCCTTCAATATTGAATTCCGTTGTTACAACTTCTGACAAGTCATAGACATCTTTGGTAGTAATATGGCGTTCATCAGGTCGAGGGTGAACTGTAATTCCATCTGCCCCAAATCGTTCACAATCCAATGCAACTTGCACCACATTTGGGACATCTCCTCCCCTTGCATTTCTCAGAGTTGCAATTTTGTTCACATTAACGCTCAACTTGGTTTCCATAGGTCTATTTTTGTCCCAGCAAAAGTACGAACTAACTCAGGATTTATAGTACATTAGCATTAACAATGAGAGCAAAGGATTTAATCACCGAAGAAATTCCACCGTTGACACATTTGGATACGGGAGAACGCGCTTTGAACTGGATGGACGAGTTCAAAGTAACCCATTTAGCCGTTATGAAAAATGGCAATTTTGTAGGGGTCGTTTCGGAAACAGATATTTTGGATAAAATGGAAATGGATCAGACGCTTGACGTTCTGTTTCAACACCTTCCTCGACCTTATGCTTTCGCTGGCGATCACATTTATCAAGTTCTGGCAAAAATCGCAGAATTCAAATTGAGTTTGATCCCGATTCTTGACGAAAAAGAAGAATATCTTGGGTGCACCAGCGTGCATCATTTGCTAACACTCATTGCTAATACAGGAAGTATTAAAGAATCCGGAGGAATCCTGGTTCTCGAAGTGGCGCATAACGACTACTCGATGGCGCAAATTGCTCAAATTGTGGAGAGCAACGATGCTAAAATCCTGAGTTCATACATAATGTCGTCACCAGACTCCACCAACGTAGAAGTGACATTGAAGTTGAATCAACTTGAGTTGGATCGCATTATTCGCACCTTCGAACGTTACGACTACATCATTAAGGCATCTTACCAAAAAAGTGCATTTGAAGACGATTTCAAATTCCGCTACGATGCTTTGATGAATTACCTCAATCTCTGACACCATGAAGGTTGCAATCTACGGTAGAAAGGTCAACAAGGCGAATCTCGAATTCTATATTGAATTCCTGGGAATCCTCAAAGATTTTGGCTGGATCCCGGTTTTCGAAGAGAAGCTCAAGGAACATCTGGTAAAGAAAATTGGACTTGAAGAGAACGCAGAACAGTTTTCCTCGCATCGTGATTTGAAATCTGGAATTGATTTAAGTTTTAGCATTGGTGGTGATGGAACTTTTATGCAAAACGTAAAGTTCATCCGAGATTCGGGCGTACCTGTATTGGGTATCAATACCGGACGATTGGGATTCCTTGCAAATGTATCCCGATCCTATCTGGAAGAAGCTATGGATATGGTGTACAACAATAAATATGTCCATCAAGAACGTTCCCTTCTTCGCGTAGAAACGGACGCGTTAGATTTGGGAGAGGACAACATGGCGCTGAACGAATTGACACTCCAAAAGAAAGACACCTCGTCCATGATTACCGTTCATGTTTCCTTAGACGATAAATATTTGAACTCTTATTGGGCTGACGGATTGATTGTTAGTACACCTACCGGATCTACAGCCTACAATTTGAGTTGTGGAGGTCCAATCGTAACTCCTGGATGTCAGGTACACATTATAACACCGATTGCACCGCACAACCTTACCGTTCGTCCCATGGTAGTTCCTGACCATATGCCCATAAAACTGAGCATGGAAAGTCGAAACCGATCGAATCTGGTCAGTTTGGACGGAAATTCATACTCCATTAAAAACGGGGAAGAATTAAGTGTTTTCAAAAGCGACTACATGATTAATGTGATCAAATTTGAGGATAATAATTTCCTGGATACGATCCGAAATAAGATGTCCTGGGGCGTTGACAGACGCAATTAACGTTAAACCTCGGCAGGACTTTTGTATAATCCATAATACCCTATTATTTTTATTGCATCAAAAAATGACATTATGAACAAACTCTTAATCATATTTCTCTCTTTTTTCGTTTCAGGAACCCTGTTCGCACAAGGTGAGCCGGTAGAATCGAAAGACCTGGCAATGGCGCCTGGTATGTACGCTGTGTTCGAAACAACAAAAGGTAAGATCATCTGCCAGTTAGAATTTGAAAAAACACCTATGACCGTTGCCAGCTTTGTTGGATTGATCGAAGGAAACTTTGAAGGTGCCGGGAAAAAATTTACAGAACCTTATTTCGATGGAATTAAGTTTCACCGTGTAATCAATGACTTCATGATTCAGGGAGGAGACCCGACCGGATCAGGACGTGGAGGTCCAGGATATCGTTTTCCTGATGAGTTTGTTCAAGACCTGAAACACACCGGACCGGGAATTCTTTCTATGGCAAACAGCGGTAGAAACACAAATGGAAGTCAGTTTTTCATCACACACAAAGCAACTCCATGGTTGGACGGTAAGCACACTGTTTTCGGACATGTTGTTCAAGGTCAGGATGTAGTAGATGCGATTGAGCAGAACGACACAATGGACAAAGTAACTGTTCTTCGTGTTGGAGAAAAAGCACAGGCGTTCAACGCTTCAGAAACATTCCAAACATTGTATGCTCCATTCTATGAAGAGTTCGTTGTTTGGCCGGCGTACGTAGATTCTGTATCTAAAATGTCGATTGAAGAATTCAACAAAGGATTCTACGAAACGGTTAAAGCTTCATTGCCAAAAAAACAAGCAAAGAAATTGAAGCAAACAGAATCAGGATTGGTTTACTTATTGGACAAACGAGGTAAGAAGAAGACGTTGATTACTCCTGGAGATACATTGGACGTTCATACAGAAGGGATACACCGCAATACTGGAAAGCCTTTCTTCAATACGCGTGATGAAGGAGCTGAATCCATGAAATTCCAATTCCAAAATCCAATGCGTCGTATGGTGCCTGGGTTTGAGGAGGCTTTACAAATGATGGGAACTGGTGGATCTGGAACTTTCTATTTACCGTATCATTTAGCATATGGTGTAGGAGGAAATCCTGGTGCGAAAATCAGACCTTACGAAGATATTGTCTTCAAAGTAGAAGTAATGTCGGTAGTAAAAGGAGAACTGGCGGAAGATGATCACGATCATCACGACCACGATGGACACGATCATGACCACGGAGGACATAATCACCAACACTAAGAAATTCAATAGAAATTTGAAGAGCTGTCTACCGAAAGGAGGCAGCTTTTTTTATTTACGAATGCTTGAAAGAGTTCACTTATCCTGATATTTCTACCCGACTATCCCGAGCCAGAACGAGAACTACTATTGATGATGAAAGCATCTGGACGGCTTCCCCAATCGGAACGTTAACATCGCTCCTGTAAACACGTACCAATCATTTGTGGAAGTATCACCACGACGCCCAAAACGCTCATTGTTCAACGTTCTATTCGACATACTTGCCGAAAGTGGACCATTCTCCGCCGCTAAAACATCCGGATCAACATAGGAATCAGAACCAATATCATCAATGTAATCCGTGAAGGTTTTTCGAAGTCCAATCTCAAAGTTCAAACTTGCCTTATCTCCTAGTGACAACTTCGCACCTACTCCCAGCGGAATCACTAATTGCGTCAAATTATACGGACTTTTATCAGACAATGATGTTCCTTGTCCTTCTGTACCTAAAGGCTGCAATTCCACCTCGTTTCCGTTGTCACCAACAGCTTTTGGATTCATTCGGAACAAACCAATTTCGGCAACAAGATAAGCTGTCCCTCTATATCGATCGTTTCCTATTTGAAATGGGAAATAATTGAATTCGATCCCTCCGGCAAGTTCCCAAATATTCGTGCTAAAACTCAAATTTCGTTGAATCTGTTGGTCCAGATTGGAATCACTATCCTCACCGCTCAATTTACCGTAGATAAAATTGGCACGAATTGCCGCGCGTGGGTGCAAATTGAATCGATACATCAAACCTCCCGCGAGATGCGTGTTTCGATATGGCATAAAACGGTTGATATCACCGATATAGTAGGTTCCTCCTACCATAAAACCCAGTTCCGAACGCGATGCATTCGTTGCGAATTGTGCCTTTGCTGGTGTAACAATTCCGAGAAAAAAACATGCGAATAACGCTACAAGTCTTGTTTTCATTGCCATAGGAACGCAAAGATAGTAGGAAAATTGTTCCATTGAAAAGATTTTTACCGCTATCACTTTTAATAATTTCATTTTTATTTAATTATTTAACTTTTTGTTATTTATTTGATTTAGTCTACATTTGCCCTTCAATTTTTATGATATGAATACTCAAACACTTTTAGACGTTGCCAATAATTACGGAACGCCCACCTATGTTTACGATGCCGACTGCATTACGAATCAATACCGTAAACTTCACGAAGCATTCAAACCGTTGGACGTTAAGCTGCATTATGCAATGAAAGCGTTGAGTAATATCAACATTCTTCGCCTCCTCAGAAATGAAGGTGCCGGACTGGATGCTGTTTCCATTCAAGAGGTTCGCCTTGGTTTACATGCAGGATTCGAGCCAGAAGCTATCATGTATACGCCTAACTGCGTTTCCTTTGAGGAAATTCGACGTGCTGTAGAACTTGGAGTTCACATCAATCTGGATAACCTAAACATGTTGGAAAAATTCGGAAGCGAATACGGAGGGAGTGTGCCGGTTTGCATTCGAATCAATCCGCACATTATGGCTGGAGGAAACAGTAATATCTCAGTTGGACATATCGATTCGAAGTTTGGAATTTCCATTCACCAGGTACGACATATTGAGCGCATCGTGGAGCATTACGGATTAAACATCCGTGGATTACACATGCACACCGGAAGTGATATCATTGATGCTGATGTCTTTCTGAGAGGTGCTGCCCTACTCTACGAGGCTGCGAATCATTTCCCGGATTTGGAATTCATGGATTTCGGAAGTGGCTTCAAAGTTGGCTATAAAGACAGCGATATCGTAACAGACATCGAAACCATCGGTGCGCGAATTACGGAATCTTTCCAGGAATTCTGCGCAAACTACGGGCGTGATTTGGAATTATGGTTCGAACCTGGAAAATACATTGTTAGTGAGGCTGGAAAATTTTTGGTTCGAACAAACGTGGTTAAGCAAACAACTTCTACGGTATTCGCCGGAGTAGATAGCGGTCAAAACCATTTGATTCGCCCTATGTTCTACAATGCCTACCATCACATTGAAAACATTAGCAATACTTCCGGAGAGAAGAAATTGTACTCTGTGGTTGGATACATCTGTGAAAGCGACACTTTGGGACACGACCGATTATTAAATGAAGTTCGTGAAGGAGATGTTCTGGCGATTTCAAACGCTGGTGCCTATGCATTTAGCATGGCGAATCAGTACAACTCAAGATTTCGTCCTGCCGAGGTTTTGATCCTGAACGGAGAAGCGCATTTAATTCGAGAGCGGGAATCGATGGAAGATTTGCTTCGTAATCAAATTGAACTGCCTGTATTTGAAAATGCTTCTTTGGAAATTGTCTAATTTCGGAAGAAACAACACTTATGGCTCAAGTAATCGGATTGGGAGGCGTGTTCCTCAAATTTCAGCAACCGGAGGCAATGCGTACCTGGTACAAGGAGGTACTTGGAATGCAAACCAATGACTACGGTGTACTTTTTGAGTTTAACGGTGATACGCATCCGCAAAAAGGATTTTGCCAATTGGGAACATTTGAAGCATCGAGTGACTATTTCGGAGATCCAAATCAACAAGCCATGCTTAACTTCCGCGTAGATGATCTGGAAGCGTTCAAAACACAGTTAGAAGCCGCAAATGTCAGGATTGTGGATACAATTGAATCGTATAGCTACGGAAAATTCCTTCACATTGAAGACCCGGAAGGGAATCGAATTGAATTATGGGAACCTGTTGACAGTGAATTTGAAGCGGCAGGAGACTCTATGCCGATGAAGTAAGACTAGATCTTCTCAAGGAAGCGCTCCAGATTCTCGTTTTGAAGTAAGTCATCAGAACCTACGATCAATACGCGCTCACATTTGTTGGATGTTAGCCAAAGGTTGAAGTTGGAAATTGCTACCTGTAATGTCCCGTTGATATCAATCTTCTGCGTAGGAATGTGTTTTTTATCGAATTGATCGTGCAATTCAATATCCTCCTTCACAAAGTCCTGATTGGAGTTAATGAGAATCATACCATCCGGTAATTCCTCAGAGCGAGGATCGAAATCTTCGGCTGATATTCCTCGGGAAGAACTCCATTCTACGAGTCTTTGACCGAAGCCATTGTCCGTTCTTGTTAGTATCGTATGCAGATTCATGTAAAAGGCTTACTTAAAAACGCGGGTGCAAATATAATGCAATTCTGCTATTTGCGCTGTAAAAATTTCACAAACGCATTGCAATAATCAGTCCAATTCAACAATTTTTTCCGTTGGACGAGCGACTACTGCTCTATCTCCTTTAATAACGATAGGGCGTTCAATTAATTTCGGAAACGTTCGCATTGCATCAATCCATTCGGCTCTTGAAAGGTCTTTTCCTTTGAAGTTTTCTTTGAAATCTGCTTCATTTTTGCGTAACAGTTCCTCTGGTTCCATTCCCAATTTATTGAGAACATCGTCCAATACTTCTGCTGATGGAATTTCTTTCAAATATTCAACAACATCAAAGGTCTTACCCTCTGCTTCCAGATATTGCAATGCCATACGGCTTTTCGAACATCTCGGATTGTGGTATACTGTGTATTCTGCCATAATTTCTAGTTTCCATAAGCCATTAAGAAGGCCTTTAAAAAATCATCCAAATCTCCATTGAGGACCGCGTCTACGTTACTTGTTTCATGCCCCGTTCTAACATCTTTCACCAATTTGTAGGGTTGCATGACATAATTTCGAATCTGAGATCCCCACTCGATTTTCTTCTTATCTGCTTCGATCTCCGCTCGTTTTTCCATGCGAGAACGATATTCCAATTCATACAACTGTGATTTCAACAGTTGCATGGCTTTTTCCTTGTTTCCTAATTGGGAGCGTGATTCTGAGTTCTCAATTATAATTCCCGACGGAGCGTGGCGCAATCGTACAGCAGTTTCTACCTTGTTTACGTTCTGTCCACCTTTACCTCCGGAACGGAAAGTTTCCCATGAGATATCAGCTGGATTCACTTCTATTTCTATCGAATCATCGACCAAAGGATAAACGTAAACCGAAACGAAGGAAGTATGTCGCTTGGCATTAGAATCAAACGGAGAAATTCGCACCAAACGATGCACTCCATTTTCCCCTTTCAAGTACCCAAAGGCGAACTCACCATTGAACTCAAGCGTAACTTGTTTAATTCCGGCAACGTCTCCGTCCTGCAAGTTAAGTTCCTTAATCGAATAGCCATTTTTCTGTCCCCACATCGAATACATTCGCATGAGCATGGCCGCCCAATCGCAACTTTCGGTTCCTCCGGCACCAGCGGTAATCTGAACCACACAACTCAAGCTATCTTCTTCACTCGAAAGCATGTTTTTCAGCTCCAGCGCTTCAACAGCTTCTGATAATTTTTCGCCAAGTGCATCCAACTCTTCTTCGGAACCCTCTCCTTCTTTGATGAATTCCAGAAGCACTTCCAGATCACCATAGATTTCATTCAGCCCGTCGAATTCAGTAACCCATGCTTTCAAACCACGGATTTTCTTCATTTGAATTTCAGCCGCTTTGGGATCATTCCAGAAATCAGGATCGTGCGATTTTAATTCTTCCTCACTGAGTTGCAATCGCTTCTCATTGATTTTCAAATAATCGCCAATAGTATCGATTCGAGATCGAAATTCTTTCAGTTGCTCCTGATTTATCATAAGAACCAAAATTAGTTAAAAAGATGCAATCGTTTGTGCAGAACTTCGGTTGCAAGGAGTGTACATTGGTGCGGAAAAAGTTTACATTTGCGACATCTAAATTGTATTAAAATGAATATCCCTGCAGAATTAAAGTACACTAAAGATCACGAATGGGTGCGCATTGACGGCGACACTGCTATCATCGGAATTACCGATTTCGCTCAGAGCGAATTGGGTGATATCGTATTCGTTGAAATCGAAACGGAAGGTGAAACATTGGACGCTGAAGAGGTTTTCGGATCGATTGAAGCTGTAAAAACTGTTTCTGATTTGTTTATGCCGATTTCAGGTGAAATCACAGTATTCAACGAAGATTTGGAAGCGAACCCTGAGGTAGTAAACAGTGATCCTTACGGTGACGGATGGATGGTGAAAATTGCCATTTCTGATGCTTCTCAGTTGGATGGTCTTCTTTCTGCTGACGCTTACGCAGAATTGATCAAGTAATTCTCCAGAACGTGATCGTTCGATATTTACTTCCTGGTACTATTTGGTACCTTTTCATGTGGCTGTTGTTCTTTACACCAGTGGATGAACCCATACTTCGCGTATTCGGTGAATTGCCCGCACGATCACTTGTTCACGGACTTCTTTTCGTAGGATTTTCGCATTTGTGGCTGTCCGGATTGAACCGACAGCTACGTTATGCTGTACTGAAGAAAAAGGCATTTGTAATTGTACCCGCTGTGGCAATAGTAACCATTGCGTCGGCTGAGAGCATTTACTGGTTCCAAAATGCAAATTCTGAACTGTTACTTTGGAACCTTGTTTTTGACATTAGCGGAACTGGGATGGGAATCCTGTCATTTCGTTTACTGTACAACAAATGTTATTGATTTTTTGGTACGCATTTTGCACCAATTTTTAATATATTTACAACGATTAAACGAAGAATTATGGAGATCAAAAAAAGCGAATCCGTAGACATTGAGCGCGTAAAGTGGGCGCTTGCATTAATTGGGTTCTTGTTTGTTTCAGGAATCTTACTTGCTTCTTTCACCTTTGAAACAGCTGTGGTAGATCAAGATTTGTCTGATTCCCAAATCAGTGAAAACAACTCTGGGGTTGAAGTAACAGAGCAACCGGAAGAGGAAGTTATTGAGCCTGAACCACAAGAAACGGTTGACGCTACCCCTCCTCCAACTGATGAAATTAAAGAGAAAGAAAACGAAGAAAAAGAACCAAAAGCTGCTCCGCCAGTTGCTCCACCACCAAAAGTGAAGCCAGCGAAGAAAAAAGCTCCTAAAATGGAAATCATCGATTTCCCAGACGTAGAAGCATCTTTCCCAGGGGGAGCTGCAGCGTTGCAATCATTCATCGTTAACAATATTCAATACCCTGAAACTTCCATTGATATGGACGAACAAGGTAAAGTATACTTGTCGTTCGTTGTTGGTGCGGATGGTTCCATCTCTCAAGTAAAAGTTGAGCGTGGTGTATCGAAGGATTTGGATCGCGAGGCAAAACGCGTTGTTCGTTCTATGCCTAAATGGATTCCAGGTGAAGCGAAAGGTAAAAAAGTACCTACTCGTTGTCGTCTTCCAATCGTATTTACTCTGAACTAAAAATCTCTACATATTAGATAGAATCCCGGTTTAACGACCGGGATTTTTTTTGGTATAAAGTTTGCACTGTTTTTAACGTTCAACTTAAATTCATTAAAACCGAACGTTATGGAAACTAAAAAAAACAATGAAAAGAGATTGGATTCGATGAGAATGCCTTTGGCGCTCACCGGATTTTTATTCACAGGAGGATTGATTCTTGCATCATTCTCTTATGTTACCCCAGTAAACGAAGACCTTATGAGCCAATCTTCTTCAGGTGAAGAAGTAATGCACTTTGTTCAGGAAGAACAGCAGGATACACCAGATGAAGAACCGCAAATGGACGAAGAAGAGTTCATAGCTCCACCACAAGCTCAAATTGATTCTGTTGATAACCTTGAGACCCCTCCGGTTGCATCGCCACCAGTAGCACCACCGGCTCCAACTCCCGGAACGACGATTATCAGAACGCCACCGGCGCAAGTCATTGATTTTCCTGATGTGGAAGCAGTTTTCCCTGGAGGTCAAGGAGCACTAACAAGTTTTATCGTAAATAATATTCAATACCCTGAAGTTTCAATCGACATGGAAGAACAAGGACGAGTTTACCTTTCATTCGTAGTTGAAAAAGACGGATCTATCTCCGGCGTAAAAGTAGAACGCGGAGTTTCCAAAGACCTGGATCGCGAAGCAAAACGAATTGTACGCGCGATGCCTAAGTGGGAAGCTGGCGAAGTAGGAGGTAAAAAAGTACGAACCAGATGTAGCTTACCAATTGTATTCACACTACGCTAATCAACCTTGGTTGCTATGAGAAAGCCGCTCCGAATGGAGCGGTTTTCTTTATCGGCAAAACGCACGTTGAGCAAGAGAAAGTAGTACGCTGAGCTTGTCGAAGTGCACTGCATTCGATCTCCCGAAACGTGAATAATGAACCTGATATATTGTATTTAACTTCGTTGCTGCTTCGCGGTCGACTACGCTCAATGCGCTATTCCTCGCAATTTTCGAAAAATCATCGGCCCTTGCCAAGCTCTGGCATATTACCTCCAAAGAGGGAGTGAATTTCGGAAAGTACAATGAGTCAACTAAATAGATCTAATAGACTATATCTAGTACCAACTATTAAAATGATAGGAAAAAACCCTCCCCCCGTTCGGAGGGGGTAACTTCCTAGACAACGGCGAACTCCAAATTATTCACCACAAGGGCACTAAGAGCACGAAGAAATATTTTGATAAGAGTTTTATGCGGTCACTAGATTATGACACCGTCATAATCCTTTGCGTCCATATAACAACCTGCCTTATCATCCCTAAAATTCTTTGTGCCTTTGTGGTCGAAAAAATATTCTGGGCATCTTGCCAAGATCTGGTAAGTTACCTCCATAGGGCGATTCCCTATTTAATGGCACCATTCTATGTATTAGAATCTTATAAACCGTAAAGGGCGCAAGGAACGCAAGCATTAATACCGTAAAATAAATGTGGTGAACACAAGATTATGACGTCGTCATAATCCTTTGCGTAATTCTATTAAAACAATCAAACATACAGCTTTGCGCACCTTGCGGTTGCTTAAAACAACAACTTAGTGCCGTTCTCTAGGAAGTTACCCTTCGAAGCGTTGCACTGAGCAAGTCGAAGTGGGCGCTGGAGGGAGGACCAAAACGTTAATTTAATACGACGATGTCGCTCCACCGATATTTTCGATCGGGTGCCAGGTTGTTTTCAATTCCATCACATCTGTAATTAAATGTAGCCCTTGTGATTTGGCATTCATCCAGTCTTGCGGGTAATTTCGAACGCGTTTTAAATTCTCAACAGCGAATTCCTGAATGCTATTTAATACTTCTGCATCATTTCCAGCATACACCATCGCATTGACATCCATGTGTGTTGCCATCGGTTTAATCATTTCATCTGCGCTTCCAGTAAGAATATTTACAACTCCTCCCGGAACATCCGAAGAATTCAGTACTTCTGCGAAAGTAACCGAGCACAACGGCTTTTCTTCTGAAGCGATGCAAACACACGTATTTCCACCAGCAATTACCGGAGCAATCTGAGATACCAGCCCAATTAGTGACGTAGATTGATCAACAACAATTCCCACAACTCCCGTGGGTTCATTCACAGAGAAATTGAAGTGAGAAGATGCAACAGGATTCACGCCTCCGCTCACCTGACTTACTTTATCGCACCAACCTGCATAGTATATCAATCTATCGATAGCCAATTCAACCTCTTTTTCGGCTTTAGCCTTCGTAGATCCCTGCAATTGCAATTCTTCCACAAATTGAGCCTTGCGCCCCTCCAGCATCTCTCCAATGCGGTACAAAATCTGTCCACGATTGAATGCTGCTCGTTCAGACCAACCTCCAACAGCCTTTCTTGCTGCTACAACCGCATTTCTAACGTCTTTTCTGGAACACAAACAGATATTCCCCAGAATTTCACCTTTGGCATTCTTTGGGCTGTAATAACGACCCGATTCCGTTCGAGGAAACTTTCCTCCGATATAAATCTTATATGTTTTCAAAACTTCCAATCGTGCCATCTTAATTAAGTTTTACGTAAGCTTCCAATCCGTGCAATCCACCTTCTCTTCCGAATCCACTTTCTTTATATCCACCAAATGGAGATGTTGGATCGAACTTGTTGTAAGTATTCGCCCAAACAACTCCCGCGCGTAGCTTCGTAGTTAAATTGAATATTCTAGAACCTTTATCTGTCCAAACACCCGCTGCCAATCCATACGGTGTGTTGTTTGCTTTCTGAATCACTTCATCCACCGTTCGGAATGTTTGAATAGTAAGCACCGGACCAAAAATTTCCTCCTGTACAATGCGACTTGATTGCGCGACATCAGTAAATAAGGTAGGTCGGCAGTAATATCCACCTGAAGGCACGGAGCAATCGGCCTGATACATAGTTGCTCCTTCAGCCAAACCGATTTTCAAATAGGAATCAATGACATCCAACTGCTCTTTCGAGTTAATGGCTCCAACATCCGTATTCTTATCCATAGGATCTCCCACGATAAGAGAATTCATTCGGTGTTTCAACTTTTCGATTACTTGATCTGCAACGGATTCCTGAATAAACAAGCGCGATCCTGCACAACAAACATGTCCCTGGTTGAAGAAGATTCCATTTACAATTCCTTCCACTGCCTGATCCAATGGAGCGTCATCCAAAATAATATTCGCTGATTTTCCGCCCAACTCAAGCGTGGCTTTTTTATGTGTTCCTGCAATGGCTCTCTGAATGATCTTTCCAACCGCAGTAGAACCTGTGAACGCAATTTTATCCACGTCTTCATGATTCACAATAGCAGCGCCCGTATCACCGTATCCGGTTACAATGTTCACTACTCCGGCAGGCAATCCCGATTCTTCGATGATTTCCCCGAGCTTTAATGCAGTCAATGAAGTCGTTTCTGCTGGCTTCAAGACAACCGTGTTCCCCGTGGCAAGAGCAGGAGCAATTTTCCATGCAGCCATCAATAATGGGAAGTTCCACGGAATAATTTGTCCGGCAACTCCTAAAGAACTAACCTCACGATTAGGGAATGCATACTCAAGTTTATCCGCCCATCCAGCATAATAGAAGAAATGATTGCAAGCCAAAGGTACATCCACGTCGCGTGACTCACGGATTACTTTTCCGGCGTCTAATGATTCAATTACTGCGAACTCACGTGCTCGCTCCTGCATCAAACGTGCAATGCGATAGATATACTTCGCGCGTTCCGAAGGCTCCATTTTCGACCATACGGTATCGTATGCTTTGCGAGCTGCCTTTACTGCTTTGTCAACATCTTTCTCATTTGCATGAGCTACAGATGCCAGTTTCTCTTTATTTGCCGGGTTGATGCTATCAAAATATTTTCCAGAGTCAGGTTTTACCCATTTCCCATCGATGAACAAATCGTATTGTTCTTTCAAATTGATATGACCTGTACCCTCTGGAGCAGGCGCATATTCCCAATTTATCTTCTTGTTTTTCTTTGCCATGATTAATCGATTGAGAAATAATCAGACGATTGATACACGCCTGTTTCTGTTTTCATGATTTGCATTAGGACATCGTTTGCAAGACTACTTGCTCCAAATCGGAACCATTCGTTCGTTAACCAATCGGATCCGAGAACTTCATTCACCATAACCAAATTGTGCAATGCTAACTTCGAATTGGAAATTCCTCCGGCTGGCTTCATTCCTACCTGAATTCCAGTTTTCAGTTTGAAGTCACGAATGGCTTCCAACATTGTATAGGTCACCTGCATCGTTGCGGCTGGTTTAATTTTACCCGTAGATGTTTTGATGAAGTCGGCACCTGCGTACATTGCGATATCACTGGCGCGACGAACATTGTCTAAAGTCACCAATTCTCCTGTTTCAAGAATTACTTTGAGACGTGCTTTTCCGCAAGCTTCTTTGATAGCAGCGATTTCATCGAAAACGAAATTGTATTCTCCGCTTAGGAACTTACCACGTGAAATCACCATGTCGATCTCATCTGCCCCGGCGTCCACAGCGAACTTTGTATCTGTAATCTTGACTTCTAGTGGTGCTTGTCCAGCAGGAAATGCCGTTGACACAGAAGCAACCTTGATTCCAGTTCCTTCTACTTCTTTCTTTGCCGTTGCAACCATCGAAGGATATACACAAACTGCAGCTACCGTTGGTAAGCCCGGATGCACATCATGTAAATGAGCTGCCTTAAAACACATCTGCTTTACTTTTCCTGGCGTGTCTTTACCTTCCAGCGTTGTCAAATCGATCATATTCAAAGCCATTCGCAATCCCTGCATTTTAGCTTCTTTCTTGATACTTCGTTTTTGAAATCTGGAAACACGCTCTTCGACGCCTACTTTGTCAATTCGTGGTGACTGTGTAAAGTCTGGAATTGATATGGTAGCAGTACCTTTTTTCTTTGCCATTGATTGGTAGTTGATTCTAACAAATATAGGTATTGAACATAGAAAAGCCTCAGCGAAAATCACTGAGGCTTTTGAAATATTTTACTTAATCGTTAAAGCTGTCCGTCTGAATGGTAGAATCCATTTTTGAAGACGCGAACTTTCAACAAAATTCCATCGCCATCGTAGACATACACCTTTCCTTCGAACAATCTTCCGTTCTTGAAGTCTCCATCTTGCCAGATCTCATCATTGCTGTTGAAGACCTTGTTATATCCATTTGGCTTGAATGGTGTTCCTCCAGTTCTTGGCTGATTACCTATTGAAGGTGGACGTTCGTTGTTCTGGAATGTTGGATCTGGTACCGGAGTGATTGGATCAACTGGCTCGCGGTATTCCTTATCGATTGGTGTACCATCTGCACCGAATGTGATCACTTCCTTAATGTTACCATTCTCGTAATAACGTGTTGCTTTACCTGTTGGCTTACCGTCTACTGCCTCGTAAACGAACTCTTCTTGTCCGTTCGGGTAGTAATAAACGATTTTACCTTCTTCTACGCCATTTTCGTTGTGATTTCCTACGTATTTCACGCTTCCATCGTCGTAGAAACGCTCCAATTTGCCCGTATATTTTCCTTTATTAAAAATACCACGTTCAATTACAATACCTTTCGCATTGATCTTTTCGTAAGCTCCAGCAGGTCTGTTATTTACGTATTCTCCTTTGAGTTTTGGAGTTTTTCCATCATTGTGGTACTTAATCCAGGTACCCTCCTTTCGGTTGTCTTTGTAACTTCCTTCTTCCACTTTACCTTCGGAAGGATATCCTAATTCCGGACGATCCTTACCTAAGTAAATCCATTTCCCCTGTTTTTTACCGTCTACAGTTTGATTCGTTGGTTCTCCCTGATCGTGTCCGGCTAATGCGGGAAATATTCCTATCCCGACAAAGACACCTAGTAGTAGTAAAGCATGTTTGGCCATCTCTCAGTTATTTTTATCGTTCGGGAGTATTCAGTTCTATAAATCGAATATACAAATACAGTGCCCGTTTCCAAAGAATTGATCCGACTTTTCGCTCAATGGGCTATTTTCATCGATGAATAAAACCGTGAAATTATCGTGTAAATGTTTGATTTTTAACCGATTCAACCTTGAATCAACGCCGTATCGACATTTTCCAACATGGTTTTAACCATTTTTTTCAGGTCATATTGCTCTTGCCACCCCCAATCGTTTTTCGCCTCACTATCATCAATTGATCCGGGCCATGTATCGGCAATTTGCTGTCTGAAATCAGGGGCATAATCAATGGAAAAGCCAGGGTTTTCTTCACGAATAGCATCCGCTAATTCTTTCGGCGTAAAACTAATTCCGCCCAAATTATAGGACGATCTTACCTTCACATTCTCTGCCGGAGCTTCCATTAATTCGATTGTAGCACGAATAGCGTCTTCCATGTACATCATTGGCAACGCGGTATTCTCACTCAGGAAACTCGTGTACTGATTGGAAAGCTTCGCCTGATAAAAAATATCCACTGCGTAATCAGTAGTTCCACCACCAGGAAGACTTGTGTATGAAATCAATCCCGGATAGCGAATACTTCGCACATCTACCCCAAAATTGTTGAAGTAGTACTCGCACCAACGTTCTCCCGCTTGTTTGGAGATTCCGTAAACAGTACTTGGCTCCATAACCGTTCTTTGTGGTGTATTTTCTTTCGGTGTCGTTGGTCCAAATACAGCAATGGAACTTGGCCAGAAAACTTTGTTGATATGCTTTTCTTTTGCAAGATCAAGGATAGTGAACAATCCTTCCATGTTCAATCTCCAGGCAAAATCGGGGTGTTTCTCAGCCGTAGCACTCAATAAGGCAGCCAATAAGTACACCTGATCGATCTCTTCATTGATGATAAAATCTCTTACTGCTTCGCGATCCATAACATCCAACTTGACATATGGTCCGTTTTGAAGAGCAGTCGGACATTCATCTTTAATATCCGATGCTATTACGTTCTCTTCCCCTTTTTGCTTTCGCATTGTTAAAACAAGCTCGGTGCCGATCTGACCACCTGCGCCAATTATCAAAATCTTACCCTTCATACGTTTTCCTTGAATTGCAAATAGAACTATAATTTGATAAAAATGCTACCTGTCCGAATAAAAAAACAACAATTAGTACAATTCCTGACAATTATCATTTTTTCCGTTCCTGACTACGTGTATTTTCGCTCGACAGCTTAAGATAGCAATATGTGGACTAATTTGAAATTACATCTCACTTTTTTGATCAAACGCAATCCCGAATGATCGAATTTCTCAGTTCACTCACCGAACACCCGCGTGTAATTACCACATTTCTTCATTCAACTAATAAAATAAACTTATGCCAAGATATCATAAACTAGGGCGTATCCCTAAGAAGAGACATACTACGTTCAAGAAGTCCGATGGTAGTCTATATCAGGAAGAGTTATTCGGAACGGCAGGATTCGCCGGGATGTCATCACTAATTTACCATTTGAATCCACCGACAATTGTTACGCAGCCTGTAAAATCGTACGATGTCAGCCCTAAAATCGCTGTTGAGAAAAACATGAAAGCGATTAGCTTAAAGGGATACAACGTAGAACCAGTTGAAGACTATCTTGAAAGTCGTAAAACATTGTTCGTAAACGGATCTTTGCACATCGGTCTTGCGGCACCGAAAACGTTCTCAAGCGATTATTTCTATAAGAATGGAGATGCAGACGAAATGCTTTTCATTCACCAGGGATCAGGAACATTGAAAACGATGTACGGAAATCTGGAGTTTTCCTACGGAGATTATTTGATCATCCCTCGTGGAACTACTTATCAAATTGATTTCGATTCAGAAGACAACCGCCTATTGTACATTGAAGCGTTTGATCCAATTTATACACCGTCGCGTTATCGTAATAATTTCGGGCAATTCCTGGAGCACTCACCATTCTGCGAGCGTGATTTCCGCGTACCGGAAAACCTGGAAACGCATGATGAAAAAGGGGAATTCAACCTAAAGATCAAAAAACAAGGAATGATGTGGGAGTACGTTTATGGTACGCACCCGTTTGATGTTGTAGGTTGGGACGGGTTCAACTATCCGTATGCATTCTCAATTCATGACTTCGAACCAATTACGGGAAGAATCCACTTACCACCTCCGATTCACCAAACATTTGAATCTGCAGGCTTCGTGGTTTGTTCATTCGTACCGCGTTTGTATGATTATCACCCGGAAGCAATTCCTGCTCCGTATCACCATAGTAATGTGGATTCAGATGAGATTCTTTATTATGTAGATGGAGATTTCATGAGCAGAAACAATATCGAAAAGGGACAAATTACACTTCACCCTGGAGGAATTCCACACGGACCTCACCCAGGAGCAATTGAACGCAGTGTAGGGAAGAAAGCAACTGAAGAGCTTGCTGTGATGATTGACCCATTCAAACCAATGAGCCTTACAGAAGAGGCAATGAACTTACAAGTTGAGGATTACTACAAATCCTGGATTATTGATTAACACTATTAAAAAGATATAAAATGGCTAAAGAAGTAAAAAGCGTAGACTACGGTCTTGAAAAGATTTTTGAAGGAGCACAAGACTTCCTTCCATTGTTGGGAACTGATTACGTAGAGCTATACGTTGGAAACGCAAAACAAGCGGCACACTATTATAAAACAGCATTCGGATTCCAGGATTTCGCATATCGCGGACTAGAAACAGGAAGCAAGGATACCGTGTCTTATGTTGTAAAGCAGGATAAGATCAAATTGATGTTGACTTCTCCATTGAACTCCAAAAGCCCAATCAACGAGCATATGGCTAAGCACGGTGACGGGGTGAAAGTGATTGCTTTGTGGGTAGAAGACGCTACAAAAGCATGGGAAGAAACAACTTCAAGAGGTGCGAAATCATACATGGAGCCAACGACTGAGTCTGACAAAGACGGAGAAGTAGTACGTTCAGGAATTCACACATACGGAGATACAGTTCACATTTTCGTTGAGCGTAAAAAGTACGACGGAGTTTTCTTGCCTGGATTCGAAAAATGGGAATCAGAGTATACTCCTGAGCCACTTGGATTGAAATACGTTGACCACATGGTAGGAAATGTTGGTTGGGGTGAAATGAACGACTGGGTGAAGTGGTACGAAGACGTTATGGGATTCGAAAACTTCCTGTCGTTCGACGACAAGCAAATTCATACTGAATACTCAGCCTTGATGAGTAAAGTAATGAGTAACGGAAACGGTCGTATCAAATTCCCTATCAACGAGCCAGCCGAAGGGAAAAAGAAAAGTCAGATTGAGGAATACCTTGATTTCTACGAAGGACCAGGATGTCAGCACATCGCCGTTGCAACTGATGATATCATCAAAACAGTTCAGGGAATGCGTGCTCGTGGGGTTGAGTTCTTGACTACGCCTCCTGATACGTATTATGCAGCTGCTCCAGATCGTTTGGCAGAATTTGATCATGAAATGAAGGAAGACGTTGAAATTTTGAAGAGTCTTGGAATTATGATCGATGCTGATGACGAAGGGTACTTGTTGCAAATCTTTACGCGTCCGGTACAGGATCGTCCAACGTTGTTCTTCGAGATTATCCAACGTATGGGAGCAAGAGGATTTGGAGCTGGAAACTTCAAAGCTTTGTTCGAATCAATTGAAAGAGAGCAAGCGTTGAGAGGAACTCTATAGCAGAGTGAGTCTTGAGTGTGAGCTAGGAGTGTGAGTCTGGAATTGACAAACGCTCTTTTAAGATACAAGCCGTTTTGGAATCCAAAACGGCTTTTTTAATACAAAAAAAGTAAGCTATCACTCTCACACTTCACTCTCAACCCTGACAAAGTACAATTGACCGAATTATACCTACAGTTCACCGATTTGTACTTGTAATGCCGTGGTTACCAGCCTACATTTGAGTCATCAAACAACAAGTTATGAGAAGAAGACATCACAAACCGTTTAACCAAAGCTCGAAAATTCTTGCCGGACTTTTCGTAGTTTTCTTTGGATCCGTATTTCTGGCGCAGCAGTCAGGCGTTGCAATTCCGCATGGATTGCTATCATGGAAAAGTATTCTGATCTCCGTCGGAATTGTTTCCCTGGTACGACATGGATTCAATTCTTTCACCGGGTACGCAATGATCGCCATTGGATCTGCATTCCTGCTTGATGACTATTATCCGCAATGGATCGACGCCAAGTTGATTCTTCCGATACTCGTCATCGCCTTTGGAATTGGCATGCTTGGTAGAGCCCTGAACCTTTTCGGTTCAAAAAAAAAACGTTCGCGAAGGCATGTTATGTTCGATGAGGAAGTCGATATAACCGGAGACGATTTTATTGAGGCTACAGCGATGTTTGGTGGTGTGAAAAAGAACGTGACAAGTCAAAACTTTCGCGGAGCAGATATATCCACCACATTTGGCGGAGCTGAGATCAATCTTACAAAGGCTGACATTCAACAACCGATTACCATAAATACGAGAACTACCTTTGGTGGAACAACTTTAATCATTCCTTCGCATTGGCAGGTTCATTCGGAAGTATCGGCAGTATTCGGAGCAGTAGAAGATCAGCGTGGGATTATTGATACCACTCAGGTTGATGAAAACAAAGTGATAACCTTAGAAGGATCGTGTGTCTTTGGCGGAGTAGAAATTAAGAGTTACGTGTAGTGGCTGAAGAGCTGAAAAAAATAGCGTATTCTGTTCAGTGGCAGGCAATGATTTTAACATCGTTGCTTGCCCTTGCACATTTGTGGCATTTAAGGTCATTGGACTTCTCTTACCAAACCGCGTTGGTTGATACACTTTCTATATACGTACTTGTTGTATTGAGCTTCTTTCTTTTGGATGTCATTCAACGCTATTACAATTCCAAACTCGCTTTCAATACCGGAAACTCCGCTTTAATTATACTGCTTCTGGGAATCACCCTATCGGCGAATTACGGATTAGGGGTAGCTTTCCACCATTCTAATGACACCAATTACATCGATTATCTACACGAAAACATCGGGTATCGAATCATTATTGCGAGTCTTCTTTTTGCCCTTGTTCATTTACGCCAATGGAGTGCCAGAAGACAAATCCGGGAGGATGAATCCAAGGCTTTGGCAGTTGCACAGCAGCGCGATTTGGTTCAAATTGAAATCAACAGCATTCAACAACAACTGAAACCACATTTCCTATTCAACAGTTTGAATTCCATCAATGCCTTAACAATGACAAATCCCGAGGAAGCACAGAAAATGGTGCAACTTCTATCGGAATTCATGCGCGGTTCCATCCAGCAACATCAAAACGAACTGGTTACTCTGGAAGAAGAACTCAGACATTTAAAATTATATACGGAGATTGAAAAAGTGCGTTTTGGAGATCGATTGAATGTTGATTACCACATCGATGAAGACTTACTTTCAAAAAAACTTCCCTTTCTCATTTTGCAACCCATTATTGAGAATGCCATTAAATACGGTTTGTACGGAAACACGGATGAAATAACCATCACCATTTCCGCAAAGATGAACGATAACAATTTGCAAATCGAAGTTTCAAATCCTTTCGACGCCATTACGCAACAAACGAACAAAGGAACCGGCTTCGGAATTCAATCGATTCAAAGAAAACTATTGCTCATTTATCAGCGCAGTAATTTATTGAAAACTCAAACGAAAAACTCGATCTTCACAGCAACCCTTCAAATTCCGCAATTATGAAAAAGGTACTTATTATTGACGATGAACCGCTGGCGAGATCCGTTGTGGAATCGTACCTGAAGGCGTTTCCGGAAATGGAAATTGTTGAACAATGTGCCAATGGATTCGAAGGGTTGAAAGCGATTGAAGAACATCAACCTGATTTAGTTTTCTTAGACATTCAAATGCCCAAAATCAATGGTTTCGAGATGTTGGAACTGATTGATGAACCTCCTGCTGTTATTTTCACCACTGCTTTCGATGAATACGCAATCAAGGCATTCGAAGCATCTGCTATTGATTACCTGCTTAAACCATTTGCAAAAGATCGATTCGAAAAAGCCGTAAACAAATGGTTGAATTCAAGCCCGTCAAATGGTGTGGAACAATTTCAAAACCTGGCGCAATCGCGATCGGATGAACATCTGAGAATTGTTGTGAAAGACGGTGGAGAAATCAAAATAATTCCAACAATGGATGTTATGTTCATTGAAGCCTACGATGATTACGTGAAGATTCACACCAAAAGCGGTTATCATCTCAAGAAGAAAACTATGGCGCATTACGAAAAGTCTTTACCGCAGCAACAATTTATGCGCATTCATCGATCGTATATCATCAATATCGATGCATTGAGTAAAATTGAATCGTTCGAAAAAAACAGCTATCGGGCGACGTTATTAGACGGAAATGTGGTTCCAATTAGTCGTACTGCTTACCCTTTGTTAAAATCTACCTTAGGACTTTAAAAATCCGTTGAATCCTGAACATCCAACTGATTATTGTCATGTTTACGGCTCAAAGAAATATGTACATTTGGGAATACGATTTCCTATACTTATGACACGAGAAGAACTGCTGAAAGCCATTGACGAGAAATACGAAGCAATGGGTCAAAATCCTGACACCTATTTATCAGGACTATTACATTCCGAGCCCATTACTTATTGGGATTACATTCAGGTAGAAGCATTATTGGGGCTTCAAATTCAACGTACGAATTTGAAAGATGAAATGGTGTTTATCATGTACCACCAGATCAATGAATTGCTTTTCAAGATGATTCTTTGGGAAATGGATCAGGTATCGCACGATGAAAATATCCCTGCAAAGAAATTCACGAAGCATCTGGATCGTATCAGTCGTTATTTCGATATGCTTGCCAACTCGTTTACTATTATGGGAGACGGAATGGATGTAGATCAGTACATGAAATTCCGTGATACGTTGACGCCAGCGAGTGGTTTCCAAAGTGCACAATATCGCAAAATTGAATTTGCCTCTACGGAATTGATCAATTTGATTGATTTCCGCTTCAGAAAAACGATCGACCGCAATACACCGTATGATCACGCCTACAACAATTTGTATTGGCAGGCAGCTGGACTTGATCGCGAAACCGGAGAGCAAACCAAGTTACTATCGAACTTTGAGAAAAAGTACAAGGAAGACTTTATTGGTTTCATGAAGGAATACAATTCCATCAACCTTTGGACGAAGTTTAAAACACTTCCCGAAGAAGATCGCAACGATTTGGATCTTATCAATTCAATGCGTCATTACGATCATACCGTGAACGTAAAATGGGTAATGCACCACTTTGACGCCGCAAGAAAATATTTGGAAAGTGGCGAAGAATCAGCGGAAGCTACCGGTGGAAGTGAATGGAAAAAGTACATGCACCCTCGCTACCAGCGACGTATCTTCTTCCCGGAATTGTGGACGGAAAAAGAATTGGAAAACTGGGGAGTTGACAATCTTGAAGATCATGCCGACCTGACAGACGCCAATCAAATTCGATTGTAGGAAATACAGGCGTGTAGTGCATTGAGCGTAGTCGACCGCGAAGCAGCAACGAAGTTAAATGCAATAATCAAGCTATAATTTATTCACATTTCGGGAGATCGAAAGCAGTGCACTTCGACAAGCTCAGCGTACTACTTTCTCTTGCTCAATTTGCAGCTTATCATCGTCTGGCAAGTTAGCGCACGAAGGGAAAGCAATTCTCATTTCAGGAGAATAATTTTACTGAGTCGTAAATCAGGAATCCTTATTTTTACGGGAAAATCAACACGATATGGTAGCAGAAGTTGGAATCATCATGGGAAGTACGTCGGATATGCCGGTAATGCAGGAAGCAATCGACATTCTGAAAGAATTAGAAATTGAAACAGAAGTAAATATCGTTTCTGCGCATCGTACTCCAGAACTAATGTTCGACTATGCTAAATCTGCGCATAAGCGTGGTGTAAAAGTGATTATTGCCGGAGCCGGAGGAGCAGCACACTTACCAGGAATGACAGCGTCACTAACTCCACTACCTGTAATTGGTGTTCCGGTAAAATCCCGCAATTCTATCGATGGTTGGGACAGCATTCTTTCTATTCTTCAAATGCCAGGAGGAATTCCCGTAGCTACGGTTGCTTTGGATGGAGCTAAAAATGCAGGTATTCTCGCTGCGAAAATCATAGGATCAGCAAATCCTGAAGTATTGACGCGCATGGAAGCTTACATGGACGGATTGAAACAAAAAGTGCTTTCGAACGCTGCGGAGATTAATACGTTTAAATAGAAGAAAGACGTTAAGATTAAAGACCGCTTGGCTTCGAGAACCTCAACCTGCGCTGAAGGTTGAAAGTTGAAGGTTAAAGGATCGCTCGGTTTCGAGAACCTCAACCTACGCTAAAAGTTAAAAGTTGAAGGTTCACGCTACTTTCCACCTTCTACTATTCACTTTTTACTTTCCACCTTTCACTTTTAACCTTTTACCTTTCTCTACCTACCTTCTCACCTCCCCATAATAAAGCAAATACTTCTCCCGCATCTTTTTGTAATCCTCTAAATCAGATTTCCAGGTTTCCCGGATTTCCGCTTCAGATTTACCTTCTTTGAGCAGTTTCAGGATATCTTCTCGTCCATACAGCAGGAAGAACATGCGCGTTTTTTTACCTCGGAACAAGTCTCCATTCATTTTCTCGTAAGCATCAATCAGGAAACTTAGGTCCAATTGCTGCATTTTAGCATATTTCTCCGGATCAGGTTTCACTGCGTAGCATAAAGCGCCCTTGTGTTTGGGTTTCTTTGATCCAAAATCGGGTTCAGGAGTAAAAGAATAATCTAAAGAATCAGGAAAATCAGGATGCCCGTAGTGCTCGAATGGATAGGGCGTTCCGCGTCCCACGGTAACATCGGTCGCTTCCAACAAACACAAACTCGGATACAAGGAGATCGATAAGTCAGAACGAAGATTCGGAGACGGACGCACTTCAATTGACCATTCGGTGCTATGATAATAGTAATCGCATTTGACAACGGTTAATTCGCATTGAATACCTCCTTTCAACCATTTCTCCCCATTGATCATCGTTCCGTATTCTCCTATCGTCATTCCATGAACAATCGGAACCGGATGCATCCCTACAAACGACTTGAACTGCGACTGAAGCACCGGTCCATCGACATAATGTCCATTCGGATTCGGACGATCTAAAATCAGCACCGGAATTCCTTGCTCGGCACATGCTTCCATGACATAATGTAAGGTTGAAATGTACGTGTAGAATCGAACGCCAACATCCTGAATATCAAAAACCACGATATCCACTCCACTTAACTGTGCAGCACTCGGCTTTTTGTTCTTTCCGTACAAAGAAACTACAGATACCCCCGTTTGTTGATCTACACCATTTGCGACGTATTCGCCCGCATTCGCTTCTCCCCGAAAACCGTGTTCCGGAGCGAAAACTTTTGTAATCTTAATTCCTTCGCTGATTAACGTATCAACCAAATGTACGCCATCCACCAGGCTTGTTTGATTCCCAACGATAGCGACATTTTTACCTTTCAACGAATCCAAATAGGCATGCATTTTTGCAGCACCAACAACTGGCGGCAAGATTGCTTCATCCTTTTTCTCTTCTTTGGACTTATGCGTTGAATTAACGTGATCTGGATTCGCTGTACACGAAAAAATCAAAAAAATAAAAATGCTTTTCAGGCAAAAAAGCTTTGTGTACTTTAGCCGAAAACCAGTCCATTTATTGGCATTTGAATATTTCATATCAAGAAGAACGCTCAAGAGTGTCGTGCAAGGTAAGAAAGTTTCCAGACCTATTGTCCGAATCTCTATTTACAGCATTGCTCTCGCAGTGATTGTCAACCTTGTCACTCTTGCTGTTGTAACTGGTTTCCAGCAAGAAGTTCGCCAAAAAGTAAAAGGCTTCGGTGCGCACATCTTCATCATGACCGCCAGCGACTACAGTATTTTCGAAAGTGACCCGATTCGAAAAGAACAAGACTTCGTGGAAGAAATCGCTGCAATTGAAGGAGTTAAGTCGATTCAACCCGTCGGATATAAGCCAGTTTTATTCCAGTCGAAGAAAGAAGAAATTTCCTACCGATTGCCGAGCGGAAAGGATACAACCGAGACACAACAAAATGTTTTCGCGACGGTAATTAAGGGTGTCGAAGATTCTTACGATTGGTCCTTCTTTAAGGATCACCTGGTAGATGGAAAAATTCCCGAATTCGGAGATAGCATATCCAACAATGCGCTTATCTCAAAAAAACTGGCAGATGATCTTCATTTCGAAACAGGCGATACAGTCGGGGCATTTTTCGTCCGCAACATGCCTATCAAACAAAATTTCATCATTTCCGGGATTTATGACACCGGACTGGAAGAGTTCGATAAGAAGTTCGTGTTGGGCGATTTACGCTATGTACAGGTTTTGAATGATTGGGGAATTCACTCGCTTATTGAGGTTCAGGATACCTTACTTTCTGATTATCCTTACGAAGACTACCCAAACATTCGTCGCGATCGTTTAATTCTTAAAGCCAACGTTACAGGAGGAAATGGTTTCCATCGCTACGACTGGGGAAGAGGATTCAACAGATACGATCTGGTGCCTATTTGTCCAACAAACGACACAATCATTCAATTAGTCGCCAGTGATCACCTCGGAGATTATTTCGCTCCCATTGAATCTACATCACTCCCAGATACTGCGTATGTAAAAATCACCATTGAAGGAGAACCGTATGCGCCTTGCGACTGTGCAATTGATGAAACCGGCGAGATTATTCGTGAGTATCTGGATGAAACGGGGAAATTCCGGGTTACGGCTAAAAACAAGCGAATAACCTTCGAAATTGTTCCGGGAAAAGGAAGTTCGGATCACTACGTCGGTGGATTTGAAGTGAATGTGGACAATTGGGATAATCTGGATGAATTGCACAAGAAAATTGATAAACTGGTGTCATTTATTCCAAGTCCGTATAACGAACAATTGAAAGTAACTTCAATCAAAGAGAACGAAAACGACATCTTTGTCTGGCTTGGTTTCCTTGATATCAACGTGATCATCATTTTGGTTTTGATGATTATCATCGGGATCATCAACATGGGATCTGCCCTACTCGTTTTAATTCTGATTCGCTCCAACTTCATCGGAATTCTGAAATCCATCGGTGCAACCAACTGGAAAATTCAGAAGATTTTCCTCATTCAGGCATCCTTCCTGATTGGTCGGGGAATGATCATCGGGAATGTGATCGGATTGGGGATTTGCTACGCTCAGAAATGGTATGGTATCATTCCACTTGATCCGAAAGTGTATTACTTAAATCAAGTACCGATTGAGTTGAATTTCTGGCACTGGCTCTTCCTGAATATCGGAACTTTGCTTGTGTGCGTACTTGCCCTAATGATTCCAAGTCGTGTGATTAGCCGAATTTCTCCGGTAAAGGCGATTAAGTTTAATTGAGGCTGAAAGTAGTTATAAGTGAATAGTCATTAGTGATAAGTGAAAAGTCATTGGTGAAAAGTTACCGATGAAAAGTTACTTCTCACCATTCACATCTTACTTTTCACTATTCACTTCTTACTTTTTACTTCAATCACTCCGTCTTCAGCTCCACAAACTGATACGGCTCGTACTTTCGCTTGTTACCAGCGTCTTCTGTGTATTCAGGTCCAGCAACTTTTGAACTCACGATTACCACATTTACCTTATCGGCGTATTTCTTTTTGAAGTGATTAATCAAATCGTACTTGATGTTTTCCGCTCGGACTTTCGCCAGATTCTCATTTGTTCCGAAAGTTCTTGTCGGAACCTTAGACGCAGACGAATAGATGTTGATCGTAATGGATTGACGTCCGTCCTTGAGGTCCTTTTTGATTTGACGCACAAATTTTCGCAAGTCTCCTTTGTCAACAGAAAGCTTGTTTTTATTGTACTTAAACGTATGCTTGAATTCGTAGTTTTCGTAATTCTGAACGACTACAGGATCGATGCGTTTTTCCGGCTCATCCAACGAACAAGTTGTTGTTGCAGTTTGACCAATAACGTCGGTAACAGTAACCGTATAATCTCCTGCCTTTAGTCCGAAAATGTCTTCAGAAGTATCACCATTGGACCAACTGAAAGTATAAGGCGCACCTCCTCCATTGATCAACAAATCAACAGAACCGTCGTCTCCACCATAAACAGAAACATTTGTTCCCACACAGGAAATCTCCAATGGCGGTGGCGTTAAAATCTCTATTTGATAGATATCACTTCGCTCTCCAGATCGATTGCTCGACCAATATGCACGTTTACCCGTGTAACTGAAGTAAGCATCAAATTTTGGCGAGTTAATTCGATTTCCTAAATTCTTCGGAGTAGACCAATCAGTCCACGATCCCTGTTTTACACTATAGAAAATATCAGCATCACCTTCCCCCCCCATTCCGTTAGTAGAGAAGAACAAGGTATCCTGCGAAGACGAAAGAAACGGTGAAATCTCATATCCGGAAGAATTGATCGTGTTCCCCATATGTTGTGGTGCAGACCATGTATCACCCGACTTAGTCGAAATGTACAAATCTTCTTCTCCAAGAGAACCAGGTCCGTTGTACGAGATGATGATCGCATCGCCACTCTCACTTACATGAAATCCGTAGAAATTTCCTTCAATATCCAATCCCGGGATGCTGATTTCTTCCGGTTTTCCCCAGCTTCCGTTTTTATTGGAAGATTGCGCAATACCTTTCTCTGTGTCTTTCTTTCCGTCGTAGGTGTGAAGCAAATACAGCGTTGATCCATCGTTACTGATCCCCACTACCCCATTATTGAACTTGTTATTGAGACTTTTAACACGCTTCAAATCGCCATAGCTCCCATCATCCTGGCGTTCGCTCTGCCAAATATCCTGATCGTTCACTCCGCCTTGATTCTGAGAGTCACCTGTTCGAACAAAATAAAGCGTGGAACTATCAGTTGAAAATACCGGCATGCTTTCTTCAGCTTCCACCGAATTCACTTCCCCGGGAAGAGCAGCAGGTTCGGTAAAATCCCACCATTGTGCATTTACTGACACGGATACCGCTACGAATACGGCACTTAAAATCGTTTGTTTTCTCATGTTCTGGTTCGTGGCGTTATTGTTTTATCGACCAAGCATCAACCCAAGGATTACCTCATGTCCTCCGGATGAATAATTGTTGAATTCTGTGATAGAAAAATCAAATGAGTAACCTAGTTTGAATCGATCGCTAAGATTTGCTCCTAACATCCCGACAATTGCGTCGTTGTGACGATAAGAAGCAGCGAACCACAACCAACGTTTGTATTCAAATTGCAATGAACCTTCAATGGATGTTGGCGCTGGTGCCATTAACTTCACCATTGCTGACGGCATCAAAGTCCATTCATCTGTTAGGTCGAATCGATATCCAGCAAGGAAGTTGAAGTGCATTTGAGGATCGAAGTTGGCAGTTCCCTGACCAAAAGAAATCGCATTTCTTGAAAGTTGATCCGCTGAAACTCCCACATACATATGATCGGCATAGAAGAACAATCCTGCTCCAATCTCCATGAAATTCAAACTGCTTTGATTCGCCACGTAATTATCGTAAGTAGCATCTGAAACTACCGGACCTGTATATCCTTGCATTTGAGATAATACCTGAGCTCGTTCTTGCAAGAACATGCTGTTCGATAACCCTAATTTTGCCCCGAAAGACATATTGTAATCGCGGGTAACAGGCAAGTGAATCGCATACGTTCCAGCTACGGAAATATCTCTGAATGCACCGTATTGATCAGCGATTACCTGACCTCCAATGGCATGTTTCAGTTTCCCGGTATTCACCTTTGGGCTTGCTACGGGTCCGTAACTCGTTCGAAGTGAAGGATTGTATCGTGTTTTGTTTCTTGACAATACCGTGCTTGCATAGGCATAAGCCGTTAAAGGTGAGTTTTCAATTCCCAACCATTGTGAACGACCTCCGATAGTGATATCCAGAAAATCGTACATCCCAGCAGCCGCCGGATTTGCCATGAATTGATTTCGATTGTACTGACTGTATTGAGGTAACTGCTGAGCAAACCCAGTAGTTGTAGCACCTAACAGCAGTAGAAGTAGCAACTTTTTCATTCTCGTCTGTTTCGCTAAAAGACCAGTTGGTTTCGTAGCAATCTATTGGTTAACATCAAAAGAACGTTATGCCCAGCCGAAAAGTTTGGTTTTATAGGCAGCAACGTAGTTTAGCAGCCCTAATTTAATGGAATAATCGGGGAAATACAAAAGTGGAGAAATGTTGAATGATGAATTAGGAATGATGAATTAGTTGAATCGTCGACAAACATGAGATTTTCTTTCCCTTTTGAGGGTGATTCCCTAGCTACAGCAAACTCCAGATTATTCCCCACAAAGACACCAAGGACACAAGGAAATATTTTGACAATGGTTTTCAAGATCGCTAGATTATGACGGCGTCATAATCTCCTTGTGTACTCATTAGACGTAGTAATAACACACAGCATTGTGCTCTTTGTGCCTTTGTGGTCGACTTTAAACTAATGATGAATTCGTCGAAACGTGGCCAAACATGAGATCTTCCTTTCCTTTTGAGGGTGATTCCCTAGCTACAGCAATCTCCAGATTATTCACCACAAAGACTCCAAGGACACAAGGAAATGTTTTGACAATGGTTTTCAAGATCACTAGATTATGACGACGTCATAATCGCCCCGTGTACACATCCCGATACAGTATAAAGCCACTTAGCGCTCTTTGTGCCTTCGCGGTCGACTTTAAACTAATGATGAATTCGTTGAATCGTCGCCAACATGAGATTTTCTTTCCCTTTTGAGGGTGATTCCCTAGCTACAGTAACCTCCAGATTATTCACCACAAAGACACCAAGGACACAAGGAAATATTTTGACAGTGGTTTTCAAGATCACTAGATTATGACGACGCCATAATCGCCCCGTGTACACAGCCCCATATAGTATAAAGCCGCTTAGGGCTCTTTGTGCCTTTGTGGTCGAATTCAAACTCTATCTTACCAAAACCGGATAGTTTTAAACTTAAAGAGGCAGAGTGAAAAGTCTTTGTTCTTTCATCTTTCCATCTTCCATCTCAACCTCAATTCATACAATCACAAGGCTCTTCGAAGACCCATTTCACGCGGGGCATTTTTTCGTACCAATCTTCTTGAAATTTCGGAGCAAACTTGATTCCGCTGAGATCTACTTTCTTAAGATTTTTAAGATCCACCATTGTTTCAGGCAAAGTTCTAATGGGATTGTCCCAGAGATCGATGTACGTAATTGCTTTCGCATTAGAGATACATTCAGGGAGTGTTTGCAAACCGTTTCGATTCAAAATCAACTTTTCCAATGATTCTAATCGGCAGATTTCCTCCGGCAACTCCTTAAAACGATTTTGAGAAAGGTCGATGTAAATGAGTTCTTGCATTCCACCAACGAAATCAGGTAATGCAGTCAATTTGTTTTTGCTTACAATGAGATATTTCAGATGCTTGAACTCGTTCAATTCTGCCGGAAGCTCCTCCAACTTCATCTTGTGAAAACTCAGCGCAACAACCTGGTCGCGGTCCAAAGTATCGGATACCTCGGTCCAATGATAGACTTTCACTGAATCCGGAACTTTTGCGAAAGTCGAATTAGTGAGAAGTAGCAAAAAAACTACGTATATCGCTCTCATCTTTGGTTAATTGCTCTTTTAAGTCGTAAACAGAATCAAATTTCTGTTCGTCTCTGAATCGTGACAATAATTGTACCGTAACGTACTGATTGTAAAGATCTCCTTCGAAGTCGAATAGATGAACCTCAACGCTTAGTTGATTTGAATCCGAAAGGGTTGGTTTTGTTCCGATGTTCATCATCCCCTCCAGAATAATTCCATCACCCATCACAATATTGACCGCGTACACACCTGTTTTAGGAAGTAGTTTGATATCGCTTTCAACATCGATATTTGCTGTCGGGAATCCAATCTGGCGCCCCATAGCATGCCCTCCAACCACGCGTCCATGCAATTCAAAAGGTTCTCCAAGGAAATGCTGCGCCTGTTCCAATTCTCCCGCCATAATTGCATTTCGAACTTTCGTGGAGCTGACGTTCACATCGTTGATTTCCTTGGCTGGAATCTCAATTACTTCAAATCCGTAAGTATCACAAACATCACGGAGAAAATCGATTGATCCTTCGCGGTTCTTCCCGAACTGATGGTCGTATCCAATCACCAGTTTCTTTACGTGCAATTGATTCACGAGGTAATCACGCACAAACTCCAACGCCGTTAATCTCGAAAATTCTCGGGTAAAGGGATGAACAATGATGTTTTGCAACCCAAATCGACGTAGCTTGTCGATTTTTTCCACCTGAGTTTGGATCAATTTTAATCCATGACTCTCCGGGTACAATACCATTCTTGGATGCGGATAAAAAGTGAACAATACCGACTCACCTCCTACTTTCTCTGCTTCTTCGTTCAGACGGTTGATGATCTTTTGATGTCCCAGATGGACACCATCAAATGTTCCAATTGTTAATACAGGATTGGGAATTTGTTCGAGTGTTTCGAATCCTTGAAATATCTTCATTCACACGGTTTCTATAACAAATGTATTGAATACCTTACTTAGGAGTGCACTCCGAGAGTCGTTTTTTTATGTCCTCGGCCGCCTCAGGATCAAAAGCATATTTATCCGAAATCTTCTCCATCTTTTCCATGCACCGATCGTAATCTACCTCACTTTCAGCGTTTTTAATACACTCACACACATCATCTACTTCATCTTCGATGGAAGGCTCATTACACGCCGCTGATACACTCAAAATCAGGGCGAAAAAGAAAATTAATCTCATTACTCTCACTAAAACAATTCTTTGCTTGCAACAATACCACAAAATAGGTATTTTTGTCCAGATATTTGTCTTTATTTATATTCAGTCTAAATAAAAAGACAGCGAATTAAATTAGAATAGTATGATAAAAGTGACAGATGCCGCTAAGAAGCAAGCCAATCGTCTCATGGAGGACGATGGCAAGGAGGGGTACTTCATTCGCGTCGGAGTTCAAGGTGGAGGGTGTTCAGGCCTGATGTACCAATTGGATTTTGACAATGAAGAGAACGAGGATGACAAGGCATTTGAAGACAACGGAGTTAAAGTTGTCGTAGATAAAAAGAGCTTTCTCTACCTCGTAGGTACTACATTGGATTTTTCCGGTGGATTGAACGGAAAAGGATTCGTTTTTGTTAATCCAAACGCAGACAGAACCTGTGGTTGCGGTGAATCATTTTCTATTTGATAAGGAGCAATTATGGGATATACAGAGAACGAATTAGCAAAAGATCTCGAAAACAAAGAGTACGAGTTTGGGTTCACTACCGATATTGAATCTGATAAAGCTCCCAAGGGATTAAACGAAGACATCATTCGATTCATTTCTGCCAAGAAAAACGAACCGGAATGGATGTTGGAATTCCGTTTGGATGCCTATCGCACCTGGTTAGAGATGACAGAACCTGAGTGGGCGCATGTACAATATGAAAAGCCCGATTTTCAGGACATCACCTATTATGCCGCTCCAAAGCAATCAAAGAAATACGAAAGCTGGGACGATGTAGACCCGGAGATGAAAGAAACCATGACGAAATTGGGGATTTCCCTCGAAGAGCAAAAACGCCTTACGGGTGTGGCTGTTGACTTCGTAATGGACTCCGTTTCGGTAGCGACTTCATTCAAAGCGAAATTGAAAGAATTGGGAATCATCTTCTGCTCCTTCTCGGAAGCCGTGCAGGAACATCCTGATTTGGTAAAGAAATACATGGGAACCGTAGTTCCGAAACGCGATAATTTTTACGCAGCATTGAACTCCGCTGTATTTACAGACGGATCTTTCTGTTACATTCCGAAAGGCGTTCGTTGCCCAATGGAATTGAGTACCTATTTCCGTATCAATGAATCGGGAACGGGACAGTTTGAGCGTACTTTGGTTATTGCGGATGAAGGTTCGTACGTTTCTTATCTGGAAGGTTGTACCGCACCTCAACGCGATGAAAATCAATTGCACGCGGCGGTTGTTGAATTGATCGCATTGGACGATGCCGAAATCAAATACTCGACGGTTCAAAACTGGTTCCCTGGGGATAAAGACGGAAAAGGTGGTGTATTCAACTTCGTTACAAAGCGAGGAATGTGTCACACCAACTCCAAAATTTCCTGGACTCAGGTCGAAACGGGTTCTGCCGTAACATGGAAATATCCATCATGTGTTTTGAAAGGTGACAATTCGGTGGGTGAATTCTACTCAGTGGCAGTGACAAACAACTACCAGCAGGCAGATACCGGAACCAAGATGATTCACCTTGGAAAGAATACCAAGAGTACAATCATTTCAAAAGGTATTTCAGCCGGACAATCACAGAACTCATACCGAGGATTGGTACAGATTCACAAGAATGCAGAAAATGCCAGAAACTTTTCTCAGTGTGATTCCTTGCTGATGACCGATCGTTGTGGAGCACATACGTTCCCATACATTGAGTGCAAGAATAGCTCAGCGAAAATCGAACACGAAGCAACGACATCGAAAATCGGGGAAGATCAAATCTTCTACTGCTTGCAACGTGGAATCGATGAAGAAAAAGCAATCAGTTTGATTGTAAATGGATACGCGAAAGAAGTATTGAACCAGCTTCCAATGGAATTCGCAGTGGAGGCGCAGAAATTATTAACGATAAGCCTGGAAGGCTCGGTAGGGTAATTTGACAAAAGATAGAAAGAAAAAAGACAAAAGACAGAAAGAGAATAGGACGAAAGATGGGAGGAGAAAGGACTTGTCTTTTAGCGAAGCGATCTTTACTCTTTCAGCGCAAGCTGAGGTTCTCGAAGCTGAGCCGTCTTTCATCTAAATAGAAGGATATGATTACAATAAAGAATTTACACGCAAACATCGAAGACAAAGCCATTTTGAAAGGCTTGAACCTTGAAGTGAAGGCTGGAGAAGTGCATGCGATTATGGGACCAAACGGTGCTGGTAAAAGTACTTTGGCATCCATTCTTGCAGGGAAAGAAGATTACGAAGTTACAGAGGGAAGCGTGGATTTTGACGGAGAAGATTTGTTGGAGATGGAAACTGAGGAGCGTGCTCGCGAAGGACTGTTTTTGGCATTTCAATATCCAGTAGAGATTCCTGGAGTTTCCAATATTAACTTCTTGCGTACAGCGATCAATGAGAAGCGCGAACATTTGGGGGAAGATCCAATTTCAGCGAAGGATTTCATGGCGATGGTTCGTGAGAAATCGAAATTGGTGGAACTGGACGCGAAACTAGCCTCTCGAAGTGTGAACGAAGGATTCTCCGGTGGTGAGAAAAAACGTAATGAGATCTTCCAAATGGCGATGTTGGAGCCGAAGCTGGCTATTCTTGATGAAACAGATTCCGGTTTGGATATCGATGCCTTGAGAATTGTAGCAAATGGAGTAAACACGTTGAAAAGCAACGACAACGCGACTATCGTGATTACGCACTACCAGCGTCTTTTGGATTACATCGTTCCGGATTATGTACACGTTTTGTACGATGGACGTATTGTGAAGTCAGGTCCGAAAGAATTAGCTCTGGAACTTGAGGAGAAAGGATACGACTGGATCAAAGACGAACTGGCTGAAGCATAAGAACTGAAAATTCATTCGGTTATGAATAACAATTTGAAATTCATCAAAGGACTGACACCGACGAATCTATCGGTAAATACTGCCGCTCAAAAGAATGCTGCAAATGTCCTTGATACAACAGATCTTCCAACGACTCGTACGGAGGCGTGGAAATATACTCGTGTGGCAAAAATTGGTAAGATTGATTTTACCAACGAAGCAACGACTCTGACATCCATCGATAACAAAAAAGTCATTGATTCACCGTACACTTTGGTATTCGTGAACGGACGTTTTTCAAAGGAATTGTCGGCAGATTCATTCCCAGCAGGAGTAACAGTAGAACCGCTTTCCGCAATGGAAGGAATTACTACTCAGGAAGAATTCGAAGGTGACATTTTCGGAGCCTTGAACCTGGCGTACCTTAATGATGGTTTGCACATCACAATTGCTAAGAAGGCAATCATCGAAGAGCCAATTCAGGTGCTTCACATTTTGAAAGGAGATGCGCAATTATCCAACTTTAAAGTGCAGATTGATGCTGAGGATTTCTCCAAAGCAACGGTAGTTCAGGGATTCTTCTCAGAAAATTCAAACAACAGCTTCGTCAATTATACTTCCGATATCAAGGTAGGTGTGAACACGCACTTCACCATGGAAAAAGTTCAGGACGAAGAAGCAGGTAACTTCCACATTGGAACGGATTCGGTGACTCAGGAAAAAGATTCAACTTTTACCATCAATACAATTACATTGAACGGTTCATTGGTTCGCAATAACCTGAACATTGATGTAAACGGAGAAAATTGTACTACCAACCTCAACGGTGGATACCTCTTGAAGGAAAAACAGCATGTTGACAACCATACCGTGGTAGATCACAAAGTGCCAAATTGTAATTCGAACGAATTGTACAAAGGTGTCATGGACGAGAACTCCACGGCTGTTTTCAATGGAAAAGTATTTGTACGGGAAGATGCTCAAAAGATCAATGCATTCCAATCGAACAGAAACGTATTGCTTTCCGATAATGCCACAATAAATTCAAAACCGGAATTGGAAATCTATGCGGATGATGTAAAATGTTCACACGGTTCCACAACAGGTCAATTGGATGATGAGGCTATCTATTACCTACGCGCTCGCGGGATTTCCAAAAGTGCGGCAGTTCAATTGCTTGTTTCCGCGTTTATCGCTGAAGTAATTGCAGAAGTGGAAAACGAAGACGTAAAATCGTATATCTACAAGAGACTCAACGAACGCTTCGGATGGGATATCAGTCCTGAAGATTTCGGTTAATATCTTTCAATAGCAGCGCAATTTCACTTAGGAGTTGCGCTTTTTGTTCGTCCTTATTTCCGGGTTGCTCTATGTAATTCTTCAGATGCAATTGCGCCTCAAGGATGTTCTCTTCCATAAACGGACCTTCCATATTCTCGATAATCGTCAGACAATCCAGCGTTTCCATAAAATCTCCTTCCACGGCAATCTGAACGAATTCATCAATGTAATCACTGAAATCAACTTTCGTATTCCAAACAGTGGAAAGCAGCAATTGTCGTATTGGCAAATAACGTTCATCCTCAATCACATCCATGATCTCTGCGGTAACACTAGTATCCTTAATACTTGAGAACAATTCCAGAATCTCCTTCTGATTCTTTTCACTAACTCCAGAAAGTAATTTTTCGGTCAATGGCTTTACCACTGAAGGATCACCATGCGCTTCCAAGGCTTTGATTGCCTTTGAAATCTTCTTGCTGTCATCCGTAGCTAAATCCAAAAGGATTTGCTTCAACTTCGTGTCTTTCTTCTTATCCGCCATCTTCGAAAATTTGGACAAAAATAGGCAAAAGACTACACAACGGGATCGCTAAGCCTGTCGAAGTGTCGAGCTAACTTTCATTATTCATCCCCTCCCATTATATAGCGCATTGAGCGAAGCCGACCGCGAAGCAGCAACGAAGTTAAATGCAATTCTTACACAAAACCTCTTCTGATTCACATTTCGACTTCGCTCAATGTGCGTTTTGCCGTTATCTAGGAAATCGCCCCTTAAGGAAGAGCAAACACTGCTTATGATGGAGAAGAGGGGTGACTGAACAAAACCAGCCATTCATCAATCATAATTCATAATTCAGAACTCACATCTCGGCAAGCTCGATCACCGTAATTCAAAATTCAACATTCATGATTCATGATTCAATATTCATAATTCAATATTTCTTATTCCAAATTCAATATTCCTAATTTTACAACATGCGTTGGTACCTCTTCCCTATCGTTTTTCTATTGCTTGTTGGATGTGATGTCCCGAAGGCTGCCCCGGAGAAAAATCCGACTTTGGTAATTGCTACGGATTATCTGGCGGAGGGAGATAGTTTGCTCTTTGCAGAATTTGGTCGAAAGCATCAAATGGAGATCGTTTTGAAAGAAATGACTGCCGATTCCATTCTGCAATTGTATCAACAAGATCGGTATGGTTTAGGCATTGACGTCATCCTGTTGCACCAGGCTTATGATATGCGTCGCGTGAGAAACAAGAAGATTCTGGAACCATTGAAGCTGGGTAAATTTCCAGAGGAAGCAGCTTTGACGGAATCAAAAACATTTATTACCTGCGGAATTGATCCCTTTGTTTGCGTCACTAAGAAAAACGTGCGAATCAACATCTACGACGATTTGAATAATTATCCGCTCTTTCTGGATTTGAGTCATAAATCCAAAACGCACTTTTTTGCCCCTTACGAAGAGCGATTGCATCGAGCGAAAACATTTGAAAAACTGGAACAGCTCCATGAAAATATGGTTCCGATGAAAGCATGGATGGTTGATTCTTCCAGTGCCGTTTTAACGACCTACTCAAACTACAGACAGTCTTCTGAAGACACGCTTTGGAACCATTTTACAGAAGTCCAGTTTCCCAACAGCGCTACCTCAGGAGTGTTTCATGACGTGATGACTGCCGGAGTTATTCAGCAAAGCTCCCATTTCACCCTCGCTACGAAATTGTTGGTATGGATGACCACACCGGATGTCAACAAACGACTCAACGCCAATCGCGGATATGATCCGATTCGTGCAACGGGAGAATATCGAAAGTTTGGAACGCCTGCAAACGCATTGATGCAATACCACACGATGATCGAACGGATGCTGAAAGAAATCGATTAACTGCCAACATGACAGCAATTTTGGTTGGGCATGGTAGTTGACGAATGACCTGCGTGAAATCGAACAGACATCCATTTGGATCCACTTCAGAAGCAATCGTTTATCCAGCTTTATTATTAATGTTGATGTGGTTGGCGCATTGGGCCGATCACTTGTTTCCGTTGATGAAGTTTTATCAGTACGGAGTTCAGCCGGGTGAATACAGCTCATTGTCTGGAGTGATCTTCATGCCTTTAATTCACTCAAAGGATGGATTTGAACACATCATTAATAACTCTGTTCCTACGGCAATTCTACTCGGAACACTCATATACTATTATCGACAGGTGGCATTTCGCGTATTTCTGATTTCGTGGCTCGCTACCGGAATTGGACTGTGGTTATTCGCTACAAACACCAACAGTTATCACATTGGAATGAGTGGTGTTGTTTATGCCCTGGCCGGATTCCTCTTTGTCTCTGGAGTCTTGCGAAAATACATGCCTTTGCAAGCCATTTCGTTATTCGTAGCATTCATCTATGGCTCGATGATTTGGGGAATTTTCCCGACGAAAACACATGTATCCTGGGAAGGACATTTATCCGGATTGGTGACAGGTATTATTCTTGCGTTCATCTTCCGAAAACTAGGGCCTCAGGCACCGAAGTATCAATACGAAATTGAAAAGGAACTCGGTATTGAACCACCCGATCTGGAAGGAGAATGGAGAGAGCGTGTACGTATCGAAAAAGAACGACAAGAGGCAATTGAAGATTTAAAACGCCAACGTGCAGAACAGTGGAAAGCACAACAAGAAGGCAGACAACAAAGGCATCCGGAAGAATCTCCAGATCCGATTCGTATTGTATATACCTACAAGCCGAAAACGCCTCCTACACCTCCGGACGATACAACTGAGCAATAGTTCCCGTTCCTCGGAACGTTTCAGCCCAGGAATCACAATCAAAGGAAATGCAGGCATATTGTCCGGTGCGTAGTTCGATGTCTGTATCGCAGAAATAGTTCACCAAATCGGATATTCCAAAGTTGTGCCCAACAATGAGGATATCTCCCTCCAACTTCGATTCCCAGAGCATTTTCAGCATCATTTTGTGAGAACACAAGTACAAATCATCGAAAAACTGTGGACTCGGCAATCCTTCCAGTACTTCCAGGGTTTCCCTTGTTCGCTTGGCACTGCTGCACCAAACATGTTCAATATTCGGTACGGTTTTAAAGAATTGCTTCAGGTCTTCCCGCTGCCGCAGCCCTTTTTTCATCAGAAATCGATCGAAATCTTTTCCTGTGGGCGAGAATTGTTCGGTTTTGGCATGTCGAAGTAAATGCAACTGAAGCATAACGAGTTATTTTTTTGTGATTTATCCAACCAAAAGTGGAATTGGTTCGTTTCTGAATTATGAAACCAAACGTAAGATAGGCAAACTGTGCGCCATTTTGTGTAAATTACGTTAGAAAAATCGGGAAAAGAACAGGAGCTACATGAATGTCACGCAAGAAATAATTGAAGCATGCAATCGTGATGACAGAAAAGCAATTAATCGTTTGTACGAGTATTGCTTTGAGTTGCTCATGCCCGTGTGTTTCCGATACAACAAGAACGAAGAAGACGCGAGGGCTTCTTACAACAATGGTTTTATGAAAATCCTGAAAGGGATGAAAAAGGTGGATGAAGGCATCAACTTCAACGCCTGGGCAAAGCGTATCATGGTAAATACGCTTATTGATGAATACCGAAAAGATAGAAAGTACAACACACAAATCACGAAAAGTGACAACGAACGTGAGCTGGACTTCTACTCTACCGGGCATCAAAATGACGCCGAGAGCAATTTGGGATACGAGAACATTATGATGCTCGTGAAAGAATTGCCGCATACCACAGGACGTGTATTCAACTTGTATGTTATTGATGGATACTCGCACAAAGAGATTGGAGAAATGTTGGAAATGTCAGAAGGAACCTCAAAATGGCACCTTTCTACGGCACGAAAACAATTGAGAGAAAGACTTGAAGATTTGGAGAATCGCAATCAGCGATTGGTAATATGAAACTAACGGACGAACAAATAGACAAACTATTTCAGGATGGTGCGTCGAAGCAATCCTTCGCGTATAAACCTGAGTACTGGGAGGAGTTTTCTGCTTCCCTGTCCGACACGCCATTGTCTGAAGTTTCAGATGATGCATTGGATGCTGCGTTTCAGGAAGAGGCAGCAAATCAATCCTTTGAATACAAACCGGAATTTTGGGATGAGTTCTCCGCTTCTTTGCCGGATAACACTCCATTGTCACAAGCTTCGGATGATGCTTTGGATGCAGCCTTTAAAAATGACGCATCAAACATTTCGGTTGATTACAAACCTGAATTCTGGAATGAATTCAGCGATGAACTGCCATTGATGGTAGCTACGGAAAACGTAACAGATGCTGAAGTCGATGAACTTTACCGTGAAGAAGCTTCAAAACTATCGTTCGTTTACCAACCGGCTTATTGGGAAGAAATGGCAGCTATGTTGCGTCGTCGTCGCAGACGTCCGGAATTCCTTTGGTTTGGTTTGTCTGGAGTTTTCGCGGCAGCTATTATCGCAATGCTTTTCGTACAGCAATCACATGTATCAATTCTTACTCCTGAATTTGCATGGAACGAATTGAATCCAGCTGAGCAAAACACAAACAATGTTGCCTCAAACGGAACGAATAATTCTGAAAACAATGCCTTCCAAAATGCCAATAACAATGCAAATGGAAGTAATGCTGAAGTCAATCCGGTAAATAACGGAGCGAATCCATCGAACCTTGCGAACAACGGCAACAACCCGATTAACGGTAACGGTTTGAATGTTGATCCGACATTAGCTCAAAACAATACTCAGGCGAACGCCAACAATACTCAGGGGGCAGGCAACAATACGCAGGTAACTCCTCGATTGAATCGTGTGACGCCGAATTTGGTAATGACTGCAACGCATACTGAACCAACAAGAAACATTGCTTCACCGGAAAGAACAAATCCAGAAAGCGATATTGTATTGAATCCACTTGCAGCAAAATCACTTGGTACACTATCAACGTTCAACAACGATTTGATGGAAGTACAGGAACTTCCTCCGTTGAGACCTTACAAAGGCGGGTTGATGACTTCTCTCTACGTTCAGGGAATCGGTGGTGTATCACAATCTTTGATTACTCCATCTGATGCCATTGGGACCTCTTACGGATTTGGAGTTGGAATTCAAACGCACAAGCGAAACTGGACCTTCAACCTTGGAAGCAACATTGTTATTGAGAATTACAGTGACCTTGAGTTGACCCGTGTAGCGAAACAATACGTAGACTTCAGCTCGAATATCAGCACGCAAGATCTTCAGTACAAAAACCTGTATTCAGTAGAGTTGGATCTGGGAATCGGGTACAACTTTGGAAGACATCAGGTACGTATGGGAATTCGTCCATCGTATACCTACAATGCTCGTGTAGATTACTCGGAAACAAAAGTGTATAACGACCAGGGACAAACGATTGAAACAAGCGAAAACAGAAAAGGGCAATACGGATACCTTGAAGCATTGCAACTGTGGGGCTTGAAACCAACAATTGGATACGCTTACAATCTTCCATCAAACTGGTCTCTAGGACTTAACATTGGAACTGAATTGAGACCGTCGATCAATGAAGGCTTTATTTCTGGTGTAAATAATCGCTTCCCTTTAGACGGACAATTGTATATTCGCAGAACTTTGAAAATTAAGAAATGAAACAACTTACCTACATATCATCTTGTGCGCTTGTATTAAGCTTGCTTGTTCTGGTAGGTTGTCAGAAACAAGAACTTCCGTACGAAAACGGATCGGACACACCTATTTTTGAAGTTCACGGAACCATCGGAAATGACGCATTAGATATTGTTGCAGGCGATAACAACGCATACATGTATACTTCTACGAAGTTACACAACGGTGTACGTGTTTTCACTGGTGAACTGAGCGACGGAGAAACTTCTATTGAAATTGGATTGTTTGATGGAAACATCGATATCCCGAACAGTACGCCGCAAGTTGATCTTCAAAATACAGTTCTAAAGTTTGCGAGAAGATATCACGATCCTTTGGCTTTGTTGAATATGGAAAGTATTGTTCCGAACCAAAACGGAACTCATGTTGACTGGTACATAAACGGATCTTTTGCTGGTTCCGGACAGGTTTCTCTTTATGAGCCTGGTAAGTACGATGTTTGTGCGCATGTGACGTTCCTGACAGGTCAAACAGAGCAATTGTGTGATGAAATCATCCTTGGGTATGAGCGTAATGCAAACTGCAACATTGTTCTGGATGTAAGTCAAAATAATATTGATGCTGAAATTAATGCCAATGGCGATCCGATTCAAGGGGTGGAATGGTTCCTGAACGGTTCATTGGTCAGCACAGGAATTGATTTGGTATATCCGCTGATCTACGGTGTTGGAAACAAGCTTACTGCACGCGTGACGTTTACTAATGGTGCAGTTCGTGAAAAATCTTGTTTCATTGATGGAACAGACCCTTCACAATGGATTTCAGACTTCTCTGTATTTGAGTACGGGTCTACACCTTCCGTTGATCCACAAGACTACCAGGCACGATTGATCATTCAAAAGGATGGAAAAACATTCCGTTCCATTGAAGCGGAAAACCAAGGATCAACGATTACATTGCTTTCATTGGAACCATTCGAGGACAATGCCAATGGTAACAACACCTACAAAGCAGTGCTTCAAATTGAAGCAGTTGTAATGGAAATGAGTTCGGAAAAAATGCTTCCGGTAAATTTCACAACTACTATCGGTATTGAGGTTCCTTAACCACTCAGAATCATTATCTTCGTGGAAAATACCGTCCATGAAACTTCTACCAGCCCTATTATTTCTGCCTTTATTTGGATTTGCTCAAATCACCGTTACTGATGCCGATTTTGGTAATGCTGGTGATACCGTTCGCATGAGTAGCACAACTGATTTAGGTGTTGATTACGCCTCAACGGGCACCAATTGGAACTGGGATTACTCTTCTTTTGTAGCTGAAAGTCAGACGGTATTGGAGTTTAACGATGTTGCAAATGCCTCTACACTAGTACAGATTTTGTTTGGAAATTTTGCTCCGGCGGATTATCAGGCAGACTACTTTGCTGCATTTGACGATCTTCCGATTGATCAGTTTGGCCAATTGCTACCTGTATCAATTTCAAATATGAACCAATTCTCGAAAATCACCGCGGATTCGGTATCATCTGTTGGAATTTCGATTGATGTGGATGGAAATCAAATCCCATTCCGCTCGGATGAAATTGAGAAACGATATGCATTGCCTTTGAACTTCGGAGACACTTACACAGGAAACGGCTACACAGAGATGGATTTGAATCCGATCGCGGACATCATTTGGCGTCAGCGTCGCTCACGTTCATCTGTAGTAGATGGATGGGGAAGTATTACCTTACCTATGGGAACTTTCGATGTAATCCGTGTAAAACATACAATTGAAGAAAGTGATTCACTTTATCAGGATCTCTTAGGAACAGGAAACCCAACGTGGTTTGGATTGGATCTTCCAACGTCATATATCTACGAATGGATTGCGAATGGAGAAAAAGAAGTAGTACTTCGCATCGAAACATCGGAAGTTGCTGGTTTCGAAACAGTGACCAATATCGAGTACCGTGATGTTTTCGATCCAAATCTCGCTTCAACCAGCGAATTGGAACTGATTGAAGCATCTGTTTATCCGAATCCAGCTTCCACAGAGCTGCAAGTTGACGTTGCAACTACGAAGTTGAGCTACTCCATTATTGATGCCAACGGAGCTCTTGTTAAGATTGGTTCGTCTTCCGAACCTGTAATTGACATCTCAAACCTTACTCCAGGTCAGTACATCCTACTGGGACAAACAGACATGGGAACCTTACGCGTTCCATTCATTAAAGAGTAATCCGTACCTTTGACCAGAGGCAAATCAGTCTATCGCGACAAACTTCGGTTTGGCGAGGAAAGTCCGGACAGCATAGAGCAGTGTACTTCCTAACGGGAAGGTATCCTGATTTCATCGGGATAACAGCCAGTGCCACAGAAAAGATACCGTCTCGATTTATCGGGATAAGGGTGAAAAGGTGAGGTAAGAGCTCACCGGGCGTTTGGTGACAAACGTTGCGAGGTAAACCTTACGCGCTGAAAGATCATGTAAACCACGAATTTGAGGTTGCTCGCTTCAATTCTTAGGATGTCGTGGAGGGTAGGTCGTTAGAGGTTATCGGTGACGGTAACTCCAGATAAATGATAGACACTACGCAATTTGCGTTAGCACAGAATCCGGCTTATGATTTGCCTCTTTTTTTCTTTTTCTTGAATCGGCAATTTCTTCTTTGATCAACTGTTCAGGTGTAAGCTCCTGCGGTCGTGTAAATACAAAGAAGTGTGACAGCCCCCCGTCAATTTTATATCGGATTCGGGTTAGATACAAACCCATAAAGGCACTGCTCTTAATTTCACGGATACTTCCAATAGGAGCGACAACGTTCTGATCTCCCATTGTCTTCATAATGATGTTTCCTGCTTTCACGCTAACTGATCGCGCATTCTTCCAGAAAAATCGAATGAGTAAAAGCCCTGTAATTCCAACGCCTGCAATAATCCCCAAAGAAACAAATGTGACACCCATTCCGAAAAGAACCAATGCACAAGCTGTAGCTGACAATATTGCCAACATCAGACAGAAACTTCTCATCCTTTTCAAATAGGATTTAGAGGTAATGTAAACGCGTTTCTTTTTCGTATAGTGTTCCATTCGCTTAGTGAATAATTCGTGTTAGTTAAAGCGATTGTTAGTCCGTTGCATGCGAATTTGTCAAAAAATGATCAGAAACGCAACTTATTTCACACTTAGGTAATCGTCTGGAAACACGCAATCTTCCAAAAACACTTAAAACACTGGTGTTCCGGCGATTGAAGAATAATTCAAAAGTTACTAAAAGGTTTTTGTGGATTTGTTAATATGTCGAAATCAGGCAATCTCAACGCACTAAGATCACATTTTCTGCACACTCTTAATATTGACTTCGTTTTCTGAGACAATGCGAACAAAATAGACTCCCGGAGCCAGTGACGAGACATCAACCTTATGTGAATTTCCTTCGGCAACCTGATGCAGTAATTTATTCCCCATGGCATCTACTAACTCAATGAAACGAACATCGCTCCCATCCCATGTAATTGTGAATTCAGTTTCTGCAGGGTTTGGCGCAATTGAAATAGCATCATCCGCCAGTAACGCTGCATTACCTGCAAACTGTGGACATATAATATCGTACAGGAACGAAGCCGACTCCCATAAAACAGAATCTGCTATCGCGCTGGATCCCTGGAAGTAACTTACGTGTCCGTTACCTGGGAATGTGATCAATTCAGTTGTTACTCCAACGTTCTGCGCTGCCTGATCCATTAATAAAGATCCTTCCATATTGATAATTGGAAAGTTTGCTACACTAGCTGCTCCCGCTCCGTAAGGCACAACGTCATCACCGTCATCATGCACAGAGAATACAGCCGGATCGTTCGCATCAATGTAGGAAGCCTTGCGCAATGCTCCTGAGAAGTTTAAGACCCCACGTACATTATCCGTATGATGCGTATTTGTGGAACTGTTTCCTGTCCACCCTCCATTCGCTGCTAAAATTGGTTGAATATATGATTCGATAACATCATTGGAATCGAGAAGTGCTGCGTGCGATGCCGTAATTGCACCTGCTGAAATTCCAGCGAGGAAAATATTATTGGTGTCGATACGGTAATTGTTCGAATTTGCCGCATCTTCCTTAAAGAATCGAATTGCCGCCTTCATGTCAGAAACAGCCATCAATACTTCCTCTGTCATTGCGATTGAATCAGGCAGGGGAAACAAGGTTCCATCGTACAATCTGTAATCGATAGTAGCGGCCGTATACCCAAGTGATGCGTAATATTCACACATCCAATCCATATCCTGACGTGTCCCGGAAATAAAGCTTCCACCAAAGGCGATAATTACCAAAGGTCTTTCTGAAGCCATGTCACCTGTGGGTTCATAGAAATCCAGGTACAGATCCTGATTGCTTCCTCCAATGGTTGTTGCATTACCAAACAGGATACCTGTAGTTTCTGACGAAGTATATGAAAACGATGCATATCGTGTTCCGTCGCAAGTGGCGACTTGTCCATAAGTTAAAGATCCGGTAAATAGGGTAAATGCAAGTAATTGAAGCAGCTTCATGTTTAAAATTTTACGCAAAGTACGAAAAGTCACAAAAAGCCATGAAAACATTGTGATGAGTGGACTTCAAAAAAAAAACGGACCCCGATTTACATCGAAGCCCGCCAATACCCATCTATTATTCGGTATTTACTACTATTCTCCCTGACCTAATGAAAAACCACGACCGTCGTTGAAATGATACAGGTTCTCCGTTTTTATTACATCAAATCCAGCTGCGTTCGCATTGTTCAACAATTCAAGTATCGAAGCATAGGCCTCCGTTTCATAAACTGGCGCTCCATCTTTGAACGGAACGAAACGACATCTCCAATGATCGGTACAATAGGTTTCCGGCATTCCATCAGGGAATACTTTCACCCCACGATTGGTAATCATCTTTAGCTTCAGATTGCCTCCTGTTACTTTCGAAAGATTGTTGCCGATCTCGGTTGCATCAGCCCCTTCCCAATCGATGAACAAGTCCACACCTACCAAAGTCTTCTCTTCTTTCTGGCGGCTGTACTCGGGAATGTTGATTTCACCGCTTCCCGTAGCCAAGGTACTTATTGGAAGTTTCTCTGGATTTTGTCCCAATCGCTCGATTACTGCATCTGCAAACTCTCCGGTATTTACCTTCTTAACACTTTGTCCTTCCTGATAAATATCAGCTGTATGATATCCATCTTCCAGGGTACGCAACCAGGCATTCTTAATTCTATCAGCTGTTTCGTTTTGCCCTAAATGTGCCAACATCATAACCGCTCCATTTAGCAGCCCCGAAGGATTTGCAATTGCTTGTCCGGCGATATCCGGTGCCGATCCGTGAATGGCTTCGAACATGGACACTTCTTTTCCTATGTTAGCCGATCCACACATACCAACGGAACCTGCAATTTCTGCAGCAATATCTGAAATAATATCTCCATATAAATTTGTGGTAACAATTACGTCGTAATCCTGAGGCCTTGCTGCTAAACGTGCAGAAGCAATATCGATGATTTGTGTATCGTTTTCAATATCCGGGTATTCTGCAGCGATTTCATCGAATACCTTGTGGAACAATCCATCGGTAATTTTCATGATGTTGTCCTTCACCATACACGTTACCTTTTTGCGACCGTATGCTCTGGCGTATTCAAATGCGTAACGAACAATCTTCTCGGTCCCGGGACGTGTTATCAACTTTAAGCACTGATACACATCTTGCGTTTGGCGGTGCTCGATTCCAGCATAAAGATCCTCCTCATTCTCCCTTACAATAACGACATCCATATCCGTGTGGAACGTTTCAATATACGGATGCAAAGAAGTTACAGGTCGTACATTCGCAAACAATCCCAATGACTTACGCATCGTAACATTTAAACTTTTGTAGCCTTTACCTTGTGGTGTGGTAATCGGTGCTTTAAGAATGATTTTGCATTTACGAATGGTTTCCCATGCTTCTTTGCCGATTCCTGCAGTTTCTCCAGACAAATACACTTTCTCACCTACCTCGATGGTATGCGGCTCAATATTCGCTCCGGCTGCATCTAGGATTCGAAGCGTTGCTTTCATTATTTCCGGTCCGATTCCATCTCCCATGGCTACGGCGATTGGAACCTTAACCCCTTTTTCCACTGAATTCTCTTGTGTAACGACTGACTTATCTATCATGACTTATGTAAATTTAGGTAAAGATAACTTCTGCTTATGTATTGCAAGGCGATAGTCTGATTTTAAGAATTAAAATGATTTATTCTTTATATTAAAATAGCTTATCCAGCCATCAGGTGAATGATATTATCGTAGATAGGAATCCCCAACATAACGTTTAGAGGGAAGGTTATTCCCAGAGCCATAGGCAAATACAAACTTGGATTGGCTTCTGGCACTGCCTGTTTCATGGCTGCGGGTACGGCAATATATGATGCACTGGCTCCCAGAATTGCGAAAAGCAGTTGGTTTCCTTCCGAATCCGTGAACATCGAACTAATGAGCAAAGCGATGAATCCTCCGAAGAATGGCATCAGCGTTGAGAACAGGAAAGGATAAACTCCGCGTTTCATAATAATTCCAAGTTGCTTTCCACTGGTGAGTCCCATATCTAATAAGAACACCGCAAGGAAGCCTTTAAAAATGTCTGTTGTAAACGGTCGAATCCCTTCAGCTTGTTCTGCCGATGCCAGGAACCCGATCACCAAACTCCCCAATATCAACAGCACACTTCCGTTGGTGATCGAATGCCAGACAATTTGCCGAAACCCTGAAGACTTTCCATTCTTCGCTTCGGGACTTCTGAAATAGTTGATTAACAATATCGCTACGATAATCGCAGGTGCCTCCATCATAGCCATTACGGCAATCATGTGTCCGTTGTATTCAATCCCTTCGAATTCCAGAAAAGAGGTAGCCGTTACAAAAGTTACCGCACTCACCGATCCGTACGATGCCGCAATTGCTCCCGCATTTGCAATACTGAACTTTCGCTTCAAAATGAAGAAGCTTACAATTGGAATGAATACCGCCATGAACACGCCGAGTAGCAAACTAAGGAATACCTCCGCATCCAATCCGCTATGGGAAAGCTCCTGTCCTCCCTTGAACCCGATTGACAGCAACAAGTAGATGGAGATAAATTTCGAGCTACTTTCCGGGATTTTCAAATCGCTTTTAAACTGCACAGCAAGAATTCCCAGTAAGAAGAAAAGTAGCGCTGGATTGGTGAAATTATCAATGAGTGCCTGAAATTCCATAGTGTCGTTTTTTAATTTTCGGCGACAAAGATTGCGTAATTATTCTATAAGCTTTTATTTAATCTTTTAATGCTTTGCATTATCTTTAGTTAATATTACTTGTCTATCCTAACAACTAAGCCTAATTGAACGCAGCCGATTATGGAACTTTCCAAAAGCAATGCTAGATTTGTTGTCTGAACCTTAAACAGAAGCCTGGAGTCCGAATGGCACAGAACTTGCAAATCGGTCGTCGAAACTCAAAACAAACATTTATGAAAACCCTACTTACTCTTACGTTGTTACTGTTCTCTGTAACCGTATCCTATGCGCAAATGCTAACATTCACCTTTGAGATTAGCGAAGATCTGTACCAGGATATGACAAGAGGTAATGACAAGGTGGAGGACCTGAAACAAATTGCCCCTTACGGATATACAAATCTTAGTTTCAAATTGACTGAAGCCGGAAGTGGAAAGTCATCTCCGTGGTTGGATACTTATGCTGAATTTTACTCACCAAACCCGGACGGAGAAAAACGAACAGCAAAGGTAAAGGTAGATGCAAGCCTTGCTTTTGGAAATATCGACAAGACGAAAGACCTTCAAGTATACGCCAAGCTCAAAACTGCATTTAAAAACCGGATATGGACGAAAAGTGAGATTCCTGCGGGCCGATATAACGAAGCTATTATTCTTGATGAATACAACATGACTGCCGATGACATGATGGGTGCTTTCGACTCACGTGACCTTATCCTGAACCCGGAACAACCCTGGGCGGCAGACAGACACAACTTCTTCACGGATGAATTGGCGGCCAATGATGATACGTTGATGAAATACCAGGAAGGGAAGTTTCACGTTCAAATGAAGAATGCCGGAGATGAAGCGTGGAAAGTGGACGTTTATCCAAACGACGAACCGACATCTACCTACAGAGCCGTAGAAATCCACATGAGAAAATACGATTTCGATTACAACAAGAGTTTCGTTATCCGCCTTTCCGTGAAGACACGAAATGGGAATTACTTGTGGAGAGAAATGACGCTGGAGCCGAATCAACTGAGCGCAGAAATCATTGCCGATCAGCACTACTCCGGAGCTGAATTTGATGCTTCCGTTCCACCACGAAATGCTCAGGAACCTGAAGCGGAGGAAGTAGAAGAAGTTACCGAAACAGAAGAAACTGAAACGAATCAAAACGAAAGCAACCAGACGGAGACCAACGAAACGGAGACGGAAACGACAGAGGTTGAAAATACATCCACAGAAACCGTAGCGACTCCAGTTCCTACGTGTGTTCCGGGCGACACTACTTTGAAGGTGTTCGAGGTATACAACGATGCAATTTGCGTGAAAGGAGCGAAATACAACTTAGCTGGAAAAACAGAAGGACAGTTAGCCAGAGACTTTGATGTCATGATTCAAGGAACCAATTTCCCGTTAAAAGGAGGTTCTAAAGTATTGCTAGACGGAAGCAAGAAACACCTCATCAAAGCAAAAGTTCGTGAGAGTGTATCATTCGAACAAGATGGAGCTTCGTTTATTATCAAGGCTGATTCTGAAGTTGAGTTCTCAAAAGCAGGATTAACCGGAGCAAATATCGAAGGATCTGGTGAAGTAACATTCAATGAAATCGCATTTGGATGTCAACCGAAAGAAGGATCAAAAGGAAGCGACGTTCAATTTGACAACAAGGGAAGCCTAAAGGAGTTCACCTCTTCGAATGATGCTGATTGGAATGCGAATGCATCCTTTACTATTCCTGCTTCGAGCCGAATCGGAATTAAAAATGGTGCGCTAAGAAGTGTTACTTTGAAATCAGCAACGGAAATCACTCTCTTCGGAAAGAAATTCAGTGTTGCTCCAGCTAAAAAAGCCTCTCTCCTATTCAAGTCCAATGATGTTTTGGAAAGCGTTGTTGTAGGAAGTGGAAATAGCGTAGAGATCAACGGGCAAACAATTCCAGTTCAAACAAATTCGGAAATGGAACTCACGTTCAATGGAGACTACCAGGTTTCCACATTCAGAGCCGGTTCTGCAGTTACCGTAACTGTTGAGAAGAAAGGAAAGACAAAAGAAGTTTCCGTAAAAGCCGGGAAAAAGATTGTTATTGAGAACGGAAAAATTGTGAAGGCCGGATAAGAAGGCTGGATGTAATTGGATATGGAAAAGCCACCTCTGATGGGGTGTTTTTTTTTGTTGTTTTAAAGGTATCGGAAGAATTGAAATGGAGCGCTTGGAAAGATTTCCCCAAAGTAGAGTCGTTCATATTGCTATTGAAGATTACTTTGTAAGTCCCTATCAACACATTACCCAAACACACACACTATGTGATGTTTTTTTATCATAAAATGAGATGTTTTAAGACCATTTACTAAATTTACATTTCAAACTTTTTAAATGAACAGAATAAAAGAAGTTCTTGATGAAAAGGGAATTAAGCAAGTTTGGTTGGCCGACCAACTTGGCAAAAGCTATAATATGGTTAACTCTTATGTCCAAAATCGGAGGCAACCCAGTTTAGAAATTCTGAACCAAATTGCTAAAATCTTGGACATTGATGTGAGGGAACTAATTAAACCTAGTTCAAAATGAAAGTTTCATATAAGACTGATCTGGGGGTATTCTATAATGGTAAGCTTGAAAAGCTACTGCAATCAAAGAAATTCGAGAAGTACAGAGGGCGATTTAATCTAATTTTTACCTCACCTCCATTTCCTTTAAATCGAAAAAAAAAATACGGCAATCTGAATGACGAGGAGTATCTAGATTGGCTTCGCTCCATCGGCTCTCAACTAAAAGAGTTTTTGACAGAGGATGGATCAATCGTTATTGAATTAGGAAATTCATGGGAGAAAGGTAGTCCACAAATGTCAATTTTACCATTGAAATCATTATTAGCCTTTCTAGAATCAGCAGACTATAGTCTGTGTCAACAGTTTGTGTGGCATAACAAAGCTAAATTACCGAGCCCAGCCCAATGGGTGACGATTGAGAGGATCAGAGTGAAAGACTCTTTTACCAATATATGGTGGATGGGTAAGAGTGACCGACCTAAAGCTGACAATCGGAAGGTTTTGAATGAGTATAGTGATAAAATGAAATCGCTACTTAAAAGAAAGAGCTATAATGCAGGTAAACGCCCATCAGAACACATAATTAGCGAGAAGTCATTTTTGAAGAATAATCAAGGGGCTATTCCTCCAAATGTTTTGGCTTCTTCAAATACTCAATCACGATCGAAATACCTGAAGTATTGTAAAGAACATCAATTAACTCCTCATCCTGCAAGAATGCCCATAGACTTACCAGAATTCTTTATTAAATTCTTAACTGATGAGGGAGATCTTGTATTTGACCCATTTGCTGGCAGCAATACTACGGGAGAAGCTGCCGAAAAACTTGGTAGAAAATGGGTATCTATAGAAATTGACGAAGATTACATTAATGGTTCTATAGGACGATTTGATAAAGTCAAAAAAAGTTAGTCATGGGGTTACCGGATAAAGAAGAGTTAATAAAGCAAATAATGCTGACCGCAGGCTTGATTTGGGACAACCCTATCGATCGGGACAAAATTGACAAGTGGTTATCAAACTTTACAGGTGAATTATTTGAAACGAAAAAAGAACATCAAATAGCCCTGTGGTTACTAGTGAATTTTGTTTATTACAACGAGAAGGAAGTGAAGCACTTATGTAAAATTCTATATTCTGATTTTATTCACTCAGAAGCTGAGAAGCAAATCGGTTCAGGTTTATCTGTTGAAGAGATTACGAGGACAATAATTACTGAAACACGATTTGTTAACCTCGGCACATCAGGAGAAAGTGGAGGTTACATTTGTTATTATTTTAGAAAAGAAAGTAACATTTCTATTAATGACTTTGTCACTGACTTGACCTCCCTTGAAAAACAAGTCAACCACCTTGTCTTTGTGGATGATGTTTCACTTTCTGGTGGTCAAGCGAAAAGGAGCATTAAAAAAGCGTTGGAAGGTGTTGAATTTGATGGAAGGGTTTCGGTTCTGACAATGGTATCTTCTTCTAAAGCTATTGAAAAGCTTGCTAACGAAAATATTGATGTTATAAGTTCTATTTTATTAACTGAGAAAAATCAGGCATTTAATCAAGATTCCAACATTTTCTTATCTTATCCAGAGTTATTGGGTGACGCTAAAGCTTTTGCTGAACACTATGGAAGAAAAACCAATAACTTGAACCCTCTAGGGTGGAAAAACGGGCAGTATCTGTTTGGTTTTTCCTATAATACTCCCAACAATACCCTGCCCATTTTCTGGGCTGATGAGAACGGTTGGAAACCGATTGTTAACAGAACCTCAAAGAATTATGATGAAACAGAATACAAAAGAGAGTTTATTTAAGAATCCTTTTGCCGATTACAACGCCAACGTCGTTGATCCTAAAACAATTTTGGATTACTGGTGTAGCCCATTTTCCATTAATGAAAACCTCGCTGGACTTAATGAATCCTCAGTATTCGAAGAGAAGAACCCAATCGTGTTAATGGGAGGGCGGGGCTCAGGCAAGACCATGTTTCTTAGATTCTGGTCATACTCAATTCAAAAAGAATTACACCTTGAAAATGTTGGGAAACAGGATTTATTGAATGAAATAATTCATTCTGGCGGATTAGCTTCATACATAAGAATAGACGGACCTGCATTGAGATCTTTTGAAGGGTTCGATGTATCACCAAAAATTTGGGATGTAGTTTTTACCCATTATTTTGAATTGATTGTTGGACGATCTTTCGTCGTATCAATTAATGATCTTGTAAAAGAAGGAGTTCTTTCAAATGAGAAGTCTACAGAGTTGTCTTCGGAATTAAGTAGGTTATTAGGGCTTCCCAAGCCGTTTTATTCCCTAGAAAGCATAATTAGGCACATAGAGAATGAGATTGAAGAAGTTACCAACTATAGAGCGCAAGTAGCAATATTTGAAGCCGAATTTAAGCCTACAAAAGTACTCGTATCGAAATCATTAAGCTTTGGAGTTCCGAAATTAATAAGAACCACTTTCCCTGAGTTTTCCACTCCCTTTAACTTCATTATTTTGATTGATGAATATGAAAACTTTCTTGAGTGCCAGCAACGCATGATTAACTCTCTTATGAAGTTTTCCGAACCTGGTATTACTTTCAGATTAGGAATGAGACTAGAGGGATTCAGAACATATGATACGATCAATTCAGATGACTTTATAAAAGAAGGTCGGGATTATCAGCAATATGTCTTTGAAGAATTGCTAAACATCAGTTCTGGAGGCTATCAGGATTATTTAGCTGAAATAGCTAGAAAACGGCTTGAAAGCGTCCCATTTTTTAAGGAGATTGGCTTGATAAATATCCGTGATGTACTTGGTGAAAAAGAGGACCTATTACAAGAAGTCAATGAATTGGTTGCCAAACAACGATACAGACATTTTGACCACTTCTCTAAATTGATCCCTTCAAATGCAAAAGAGCTTATTGTCTCTGACAACCCGATTATTGAACTATTAGCATTAGTTCGAATTGCACGTGGAGAAGACATAAAGAAAGTCGGTCAAGCGGTAACAGACTTTAATAATCAGATAGCAAGTGAGGGTTCAAAGAAATTGAAATATGATTACGCCAACAAGTACAGATTATCTCTGACTATTCTGTTTAACTCAATTCATCACAAAAACAAACTCTACTACAGCTTCAATACATACAGCTATTTGTCTTCTGGAACAATCGGGCATTTCATGGAGTTGTGCAGAAAGTGTTTTCAGTACGCCGAGTTTGAAGGGAAGGATTCTCTTGTTAAAAAAGGGGTTATATCAAAGGAAATACAGACAAAGGCAGCTATAGATATTGCGACACGAGAATTACAAATGGTCCGGAGAATCGAAGATCATGGTGGGCGCATATATCGTCTTACTGAGAACATAGGTAATATTTTTAGAACTTACCATGTGGATGACTATGTCAGATATCCAGAAACTAATCAGTTTTCCTTAGACAAGGAGCTGCTGGAAGAACCATATTCAAGTGCATTTAACACTGCTTTGAAATGGTCAATTCTACAGCAAAAGAAAAGGCTTCAACATTCTTCTCCTGGAAAGGGCAGAACCCAAATTTATACTCTTAATAGAATATTTTCTCCAATTTTTCAACTTACCTACAGAACAAGAGGAGGAATTAACGAAGAGTATAATTCTATCAATATCATTGAATTAATGGATTCAGCGAACGTTCCCCCTAAACGAAATCTTGTAAGAAAGAAAAAAGGAGGAAAAACATCTAGCAGTCAACAAACCCTAGATTTATGAGTTCATCTACCTATTACATGAAGGAGGTTGGCGAGGAGTCCGATATCAGCCTGCAAGAGACCGGTATGATAATAGTGGCTGCAGGCTCAGATGCAAGGTCATATGAAGTCATAAGAAAAAGTATTGAGCTAGGAGCCTCTTTCGAATCGGTTATTGTAATTGACTTCATTGAACGAAGATCCGAATTAACTAGCCCTCAGATTGAAAGCTTCGAAGAGATTTACAAGATGGGGTTACCTGTTCAAAGGGTGGACTGCTCAATAAATGATGCAAAAAATTGTATACAACAAATCTCTAACCTGAACCTGCGAACTAATAAGAAATTAGGCGTTGATTTGTCTTCCTTTACTAAACCATTCTTTTACGCACTCTTTAAGTTTCTTGGGCTAAATGGATCCTCCATGATCTACTCTTTTTATACTGAACCCAGATCATACATTTTCTCAACTGGAAGTTTTGATTCTTACAAGTCAAGCAAAGGGTCAATTAAGGTTCGTGAAATCCCGTCATTCGCTGGTAATAATATAACTGACCAAAAACCAATTTTAGTTATCCTTTTAGGGTTTGATGGAGGGTTATCTAGGGAAATAAGCGTAGAAGTTGCTCCTAGAAAAACAGTTTTAATAAATGGATTCCCTGGATATGAACCGAAATACAAAGATTTGAGTATCATTAATAATGAGAAACTAGTTTCTGATGGTTCCAAGAAACTAATATACAGCCGAGCAAACAATCCATTTGAGCTATATAACATACTGAAGGAAGAGTTAAAGGAGTACGGCGAAGACACTCTAATTAGTATTGCTCCAATAGGAAGTAAACCGATGGCTTTAGGAGCTTGCATATATGCAATTAAGCATCGTAATATTCGTGTCATTTATCCAATGCCAGATAAGTATGGGGTAGGAAATAATTTGGATACGGGAAAGTCATGGGTATATGAAATCCCATTAAGGTGAAACCTATTTCAATCATTTGAGATTTCAGATTGCACAATGGATGCGCTTTAAAATTAGTCCTTCCAAACAACATCAAAACACAACTTTAGTTTCAAAAATATCTCGCACTTACCTCGCTTCTGATCCCAATAACATTTGTTCATTTTCACCCAATAAAAAACCTCATAACCTACATATTCCAAGGACTTTTATCGTCCCACCAAGAAGGGGATACCTTTACGCAATAACGTATAAACTCGGCACTTTTATAGGTTAGATGATTTTCAATTGTTGGTTTCGATGTCTGAAAATCATCCGATAAACATCACAACATAAAGGAACTATTTGTTACCTAAAGGTAGGTGATTACATATTCCAACAAGCAATATGTATATGTAAAAACATATAATATTGCCAAAAAAACTATACAATATATGTAATTACATATAATTTACTACATTTACTTAATATTATATCTAAAAGCATATAATGAAGAGGATAGCAGAATTTGTAAAAGAGCGTAGAAAAGAAGTGGGACTCACTCAGGAGGAGTTCGCAGAGAGAGCTGGTGTTGCACTAACTGTGATCCGAAAAATAGAGCAAGGCAAGACCAATCTAAACATGGATAAAGTAAACCTGGTTTTAAGAATGTTTGGACATGAATTGGTAGCAGCGAGCAGTAAAGAACTAATGGATAACGACGACTGATTATGAGAAAAGCAGAAATCTATTTTCAGGAGCATCTTGCAGGTATTTTAACCGAAACAGATGAAGGTGAATACGTGTTTCAATACGATGATCAGTACGTGAAAAATCATCCGGAGGACTTCATCACTTTTTCGATGCCTGTTTCCAGGATGCCGTTTCGTGAGAAACGCCTGTTTCCATTCTTTGAAGGACTGATCCCCGAAGGATGGTTACTGGATATCGCTTCTAAAAGCTGGAAGATTAATCGTAATGATCGAATGGGATTATTGTTGGCTTGTTGTCGCAACTGTATAGGGGCGGTTAGTGTTGTACCAATAAATCAGGAAGATGAAGCATAATTGTCTGTATTGTTACAAGCCACTCGAAGGAGAAAAGGACTTTCACTCAACGTGTAGTAAGAAGTTCTTTGGAACTAAGGAGGCTCCTGTATTAACTCATACCATTGGTGAAATGGGAGAGCTTGCAAAAAACATTGTTGAGCGAAGCATAGCTGTACCAGGTGTACAGGCTAAGCTGTCTATGTCAATAATCAAAGATGCATCAGAGCGTTCTGAAAATAGATTGACTGTAGTAGGTGCATTGGGTGGGAATTACATCTTCAAGCCACCATCCGAACACTTTCCTGAAATGCCAGAGAATGAGCATGTAACCATGCGAATTGCGGAAGCTTATGGAATTAATGTAGTAGAATCAAGTCTGATCCGATTGAAGTCGGGAGAGCTTTCATACATTACGAAGCGTATCGACCGAACGAAGAAAGGAGAGAAAATACACATGATCGATATGTTTCAGATAACCGAAGCCTTCGACAAGTACAAAAGTTCCATGGAGAAGATTGGGAAGGCTCTCAATGAGCATTCAGATAATACCCTTCTGGATCAATTGTTTTTCTTTGAGCTCACCATTTTCAGTTACCTGACAGGTAACAATGATATGCACCTGAAGAACTTTTCAATGATTCGCGCGGCATCAGGTTGGACCTTGTCACCTGCATACGATTTGCTTAATGTGAAAATCTTGAACCCGGACGATAACGAAGAGCTTGCATTGACGTTAGGAGGTAAAAAGCGAAAGCTTACACGCGCCTATTTTGAACGTTTTGGTGAAGGATTGGGTTTAACTCCAAAGCAAGTAGAGGGAGTATTCAAACGATTCGAGAAGCATAAACCAAAAGCTATTGAATGGGTAAATAACTCCTTCCTATCAGAAGAGATGAAAACGGAGTATATTGATTTATTGAATGAACGTTACAATAAGCTATATTAGAATTGATTCATTGAATAGCTGAAGTTTAAAATTTGACTAGATCAAGAAAAGAGAAAATCTACCCTTTTAATTTTTTTTCATTTCCATTTTAATGGTTCTTTCAGCAGTATGTATAGCCCCGTTTCTGTTGGTGTATCCGAAGTTGGAGTGCAGGATTGCGTAGGAGGCATTCATTGGAATCGTTGTTACGTGTGAGTACTTTGCGGATGTTCCGGGGTCAACGAAGAAGTACCCAATATGTCCAGGAAGGAAAGATCCCTGAGAAATTTTATTTGGAAAATTCAATTGACCATTCCATTTGTCACTTCTCTCCAGTATTTCATTTTCAAAAATGGCGTTTAGGTCGAATCCACATTGATTCATTCTATGTTGAGCTTTACCTTTATTTTCAATAGTAGCAATCAATTCCACGATCCAATTACCATCTTGAGTTCCTATTATCACAATGTCTGTGGTGAAGTTGATGTTAGGATATCGTTCTTTCTGAAGTATAAAACGATAAACTGCCCATGATGCACCTATAATTATGGATAACCCCATTAGTACATTCTTGGCAATTTCAGAAATTACTTTGTAATCCGCTAGTGACATGGTTGGTTTTTCTGTAGTGAACTCATTAAGATAACAAATTAGTTCATAAGATTGAAGGATTAACCTCATCTATTTCCAGTCCCATATAATTACAGAATTCAGTTATCGATACCAACTGATGATCTTCCTTGTTTAAGTGCTTCTTGATGCGCTGGATGAGGTAACGCGAATAGCGTTCACTTTTACCTGTGATTATCATGATGTCTTTTGGGTAAATAACTACTCTTTTCATACTTCATCTATACACTATCTATACTTCTCCCTGCACTAACGCTTGGTCTTCAAAAGCATTTATAGAAATATCTATTTTTCACGTGTATTCAGTTTTAATGTAATTAACCCAATTTTTATAAGTACATTTTATGCTCTCAAGAAAATAGATTTAAACCACTATTATGACAATTAAAGAAGCAATCATCAAAAGTTTGGATGATATCCAACAACTTGCAAATTATACAGAAATCTACGATCATATAGTGAAATCAAAATATTATGATTTTGGAAGTGCAAAAACTCCCTCAGCAACAGTTTCTGCGTTACTTGGGAATTTCATAAGAGATGGAGACACAAGAGTAAAACGAATTAAAGGAGAGGGTAGAACTTTCCTGTATTACCTCGCAAAGAATGAAGATAACATTGGGACAGATGTCTTAACCGGAATTACTGAATCCCGAAATGTTGTTAGCACGAAAGAGGATAAGTCATATAAGGAACGTGATTTGCATAAATTGCTCAGTACATTCCTTAAGAGTCATAATATTGATTCAAAAACAATCTTCCATGAAAAATCAGCGAACAAAAAGGACAGGCACCAAAAATGGATTCACCCTGATATGATTGGGATTGCATTTTTAAATCTTCAAAATCAAGCAAGTCAAGCTCTTTTGAAATCAGTCAACAGAGATGATACATTTAAGTTAAACTCATACGAGATTAAGAAAGAGATAAATTCTGATTATGAGTTGAAAGAATGTTTTTTTCAGGCGGTCTCAAATTCGAGTTGGGCTAATCATGGTTATTTAGTCGCTTTTGATATCAACGAAAGTTTGCGTGATGAAATTAAGCGATTAAATCAATCATTCGGAATTGGGGTGATTGAACTCAGAGCAAACCCTTTTGAAAGTAAAGTGTTATTTCCGGCTAAGTATAAGGAGTTGGATTTTAAAACAATCGACAAACTGTGTAGAATTAATAAGGATTTTGAAAACTTTATAATTCAAATAGAAAAAACTTTGAATGCATCGGAAAAATATATTAACGATGCTGAACGTGGACTGCAAGAGTTTTGTGACGACTATCTTCAAGGGGATTCGGATGTTCAGAAGTATTGTAAAGAGAAAAATATTCCAATGGAATAGTAACTCATTCCAGGATTTAGCAGGGCAATTGGAAAACTAACTGAGGACGGAGTGAATACCGCTTTTCCTAGTCTTTATTCAATCCACTGATAAATTAATCAAGACGATCAATATTATTTACCACTTTTTTTTCCGAATACGGGCTGATGTTCTTCCCAAACTTCTTGCTCGATCAATTCTAATACGTTCTGAGATATAGGAGAGTCATTTAATGATTCAACTTTAAATACCTGCACTTTAAGTTTGTAGCTCAAAGAATTATCCCATTTATTGATTTTGAGTGCAAATGTTCGAATAGATCCTTTTCCAAGATGACGTTCTAATCTCGATTTGAATTTTGAAGAACTACCAACATAAAGTGTTAAGCTACTGCCACCATTGAACTTTGAAGTATTGTATCGATCTACACTTCTTTGTTTCTTTTTATTGGTTTCATGGAATGACAGATAATTAGAAATCAGGTCTTTTTGAACATCTTTGGAAAGCACAGAAATTCTATAAATAACCGGGGTAGAATGCTTGTCTATTCCCTTACAAACTTCTTTTATGGTTTCATCTGTTCTGTAATCAGACGAATCTAATTCCAGGTTAAGCCAGTCCATTGTTGTTACCTCATCCAATTCTTTCATTAGGTTAGACAGGTTGTTTTTGGCTTTCTCAACTATATTATTCATTATAACCTGTGGATGATGGATTAATTATCCAATGATTTTTTTAGATCCTCACCTTTTTCAGTAAGTAGATATCTTTGATTTGGATGGTTTGGACTATCAGGATGTTTCATTTCTATATATCCTTGTTCTAAAGCTGGTTTCATATAGTTATCTACAAAATGTTCTCGATGTTTTAATTGTAGTTCTTCTTGTATTTCAGCTCGTTTCATTTCACCACTCATAACAAGAACTACTTTTTCTACTTCCTCTGTAGCTTGTCCGGTAGCTTGTCCAGTAACTTGTCCAGTAACTTGTCCAGTAACTTGTCCGGTAACTTGTCCGGTAGCTTGTCCGGTAGCTTGTCCAGAACTACCTTTTCTAGTTGGTCTATACAGTATGGCACTAAATGAATCATCTTGTACAAATTCAGGTTCATTTAAACCTTCTTCTTTAGCTATACGAATAATATCTGCTGTACCCGTACCTAATCTTTCAATATATCCTTTTAAGTACATAGGTTGTGCCAATAGCGGATTAGCAGGAATAGAAGCATGAATCCTTTTTAGTTTCTCGGTAGTCCATCCCATAGGTAAAGAACCAGGATTAAACACCGCTAAACGATCTTTGAAAAGCATGACCTGTACACTTCCATTACTTGCATAATCTCTATGAGCAATAGCATTTACAACAGCTTCAGCTACAATTTCTTTAGGGATTTCATACTTTCCAGGTATAGATGTACTTTCTGCACGAGTACCAACGGTAAAATCTAATTTGGACAAGACAAAATCAACTGCCTGATCCACTAACTCAAAAACATCTCCTTTGAAAACTTTATAAGATGGGATTGGCTTTACGACCTCTGTACCATGAAAATAAGCACAACGTACTTCTGAATTGATAAAGAATCGTTGAGGATCTTTACCGAATAATAAAATTGCTGCGTTGATTATTTTTCCGTTATCAAACAAATTGAGATGCGTAAGGATTTCTTCTACTGGTGCAGATTCTTGCAATGGAAAGCCTCTTTTAGCACGAGCAGCTCTTACAAAATCAATTACTTTATCAGGGTCAATATCATCTATAGTTGCAGATGGATGAATTGCTGCATCAAATGGACCTGTTTGTATTTTTCCATTTTCAATGAGATAACTTACCAAGGCAGAATAAACACTTGATTTTAACTCTTCTATATTTGAAAATCTTCTACGAACTAGACCTGATTGTGCTTTGCTAACAAAAGCACTTTGTTTTGTCTCTCTTTCGTTGGATGAATGATTGGTAATGTAAACTAGTCTTGTCTTATGGTGAAGTGTAGCATGATCAAACTCTCTTTCTGTTACGGAAACACCATTATCTTCATATCCATACTCAACGCCTAATAAGCCTAAGTATATTGGACTTTCTTTAACTTCTCGTAAGTAAACAGATTTTGGCGATTGACCAGAAGCAGGCAATAATTCAAATAAGAAGGGCTCGAAAAACCTACCCAATAGAGGATCGGATAAGATATATTTATTCAAAGCTTCACGCTCCGATTCAAATTCCTTTTGAACACTACTTACGAATATTTTGATTTTAGCCATGTTATATAACTTGTTTACTCATTCATCTTTCGATAAATCTTTTTCATCATTAGTTCTTTAACAAGATCACCGAACATTTTGTCTTCCAAGATTTTTTCGAAAATGTCTTCATTTTGATCCATTCTGCCTATGAGTTTCTCCATGAACATATCTTCAAAGGCATATTTAAAAGTATCCAGCTTATTGGCTTTCGCTTGTGTCTGAAGCTTTTCATCTCCCAGTAATTCTGCTTCTATCTGATCAAAGAATAATTTGTCTGCTTCTTCAAATTCAGTCCCGAAACGATCATTGAGTACTTCAACAATTTCAGAGAGCAGGGCTTCTTCTTCTTTGGTTCTTTTTAATCCTGCTTCAGATGTTCCACTTAATTCGCCTTCTTCTCCTTTTAGTAAATCAATAGAACCTTCTTTGATTTTTTCTAATCTATAATACTCTAATGCTACTTCATCAGATAGCTGGAATGTTTCTGATAAATCCTTTTTTGGTAAACGGGCCTGCAATAACTTAGCGTAAGCATAAAACTTTTCGAATTCTGCATCTACGAAAGGCATAATCTGAGCTAAGAATGAATACAAATTGGTCCACGAACGAATTGATTTTTTGAACTCATCTTGCTTCTCTTCTGTTTCTAACTCTTTATATCTCTCAATTGCAGGATCAGTAAAAGAGTACAGGTACTTTTGATTTTTGGCATTATTCAAATTCGTGTTTGGGTGGAAATAGACATTTGCAAATTCATCAATTTCTTCTTGCCAATACACTTGAAAAGCATCCAATCGTGCTTTTAAATCATACAAATGATTGATGTCTGTTTCGTCAGTAACCGTTGTTACTTCGTAATAGGGTTGAAAGGAGTTAAATATAGTTTCTCTGTCATTCGCAAAATCTAATACAAAAGTGTCTTCTTTACCTGAACACATTCTATTCAATCTGGACAATGTTTGAACGGCCTTAACACCAGATAGCTTTTTATCTACATACATAGTATGTAATAAAGGTTGATCAAAGCCAGTTTGGTACTTGTCTGCAACAATCAGAATCTTGTACTCTTCCTTCTCAAACATCTGTGGCAACTCTTTTTCCTTGAATCCGTTTAATTCTGACTCAATAACACCCTCAGGATAATTGTCATCTTTCAACTTCCCTGAAAATGCGACAATGACTTTTAATTCGTTCTGATACTTTTTCTCTTTGATATACTTGTTGAATTCTTCGAAGTACCTTTTTGCATGTAATCGAGAACCACATACCACCATTGCCTTGGCCTTACCACCAATTTTCTTTGAGACGATTGACCTGAAATGCTCAATTATTATTTCTGTCTTTTGTGCCAAATTATGAGGATGCAAGGACACGTATTTACCAATGGCTTTTGCGGCTTTTTTCTTATTTAGCTGAGGATCATCTTCAATGGCTTTAGTGAGTTTGAAGTATAACTCATAGGTTGTATAATTCTTTAATACATCTAAAATGAATCCTTCTTCGATTGCCTGGCGCATTGAATAGAGGTGATAAGGTTTTGGATTGCCCTCTTCATCTTTAGCCCCAAATACTTGAAGTGTTTTGTATTTTGGTGTGGCAGTGAATGCAAAGAAGGAGACGTTGGTTTGTTGACCTCTCGCTTGGGCGGATTTTTCAATGCAACTATTGACTATATCCTGCCCTAAAATACTTTCATCATCATCTCCTTCTCCATAAGCTGGGTAAGGTTCTTTAACTACGTTTTCATCCTCAACTACGCCCAATACTTCCTTCATTTTTTTGCTAGCTTCACCACCTTGAGAACTATGTGCTTCATCTATGATAACTGCATATTTTCTGTCTGGAATTTCACCTATTTTATCAATGACGTAGGGGAACTTTTGCAATGTTGTGATGATGATATTGGTACCGTTACTTATCGCATCTGCTAACTGTTTACTGTCTTTGTCAATTTTCTGGACTACTCCTTGTTTGTGTTCAAACTGATAGATGGTGTTTTGCAATTGTTGATCAAGTACACGTCTATCCGTCACTACTATGACTGAATCGAAAATACGATCGTTGGCCTCATTGTGCAGGCTTGTTAAACGGTAGGCTAACCAAGCAATTGAATTACTTTTACCCGAACCAGCCGAATGTTGAACCAGGTAGTTTTTGCCTGCACCATGTTGTAAGGTGTCTTTGGTGATTTCACGAACCACATCTAACTGATGATATCGCGGAAAAATCATCTTTTCTTTTTTGTACACCTTGCCATTACTGATGACCTCTTCTGTTTGCAGGTGAACAAATTGCTTTAAGATCTCTAACCAACTATCTTTTTGTAAAATGTCATTCCATAAATAAGCTGTGCGATAGTCACCATCTTTGTTTATCGGATTTCCTTTACCGTTTCCATTTCCTTGATTGAAAGGGAGCCAGAATGTTTTTGATCCTTCAAGCTTTGTAGCCATGTAAACTTCATCTGAATCAACTGACAAGTGAACGAGGGCTCTTTTTTTGAAGGCAAACAAGATTTCTTTAGGATCACGGGTATCCTTATATTGTTTTTTTGCGTGGTTAACGTTTTGACCTGTGAATTGGTTTTTTAGTTCTAATGTTGCTAAAGGCAAACCATTTAAACCCAAAACAATGTCAACTGAGTTTTTATTTTTACTGCTGTAGTAAATTTGTCGGTACACCTTTAAACTATTGGTGTCATACATTTTAACAGCATCTGGATTTAGCCCTGAAGCAGGTTTGAAAAATGCCATTTGAAAACGAACTCCGTAATCAACAAAACCATTTCTCAGTACATCTAAAACACCTCTTAAATCCAGTTCTTTGTATAGACGTTGTAAAATTCTATTTTCTGTGTCTTTACCATGAATGCCTGAAATCTTTTCCCATCTTTTAGGTTGTGAGCGTTGTAAAAAGGATAGAATTTCATCCTTGAAAAAACCCAAATCTTTAGCGTAGGTATTAGGGTCACCAATGGTATATCCTCCATTTTGAACCAAAGCTTCTTCTATGGCTGTCTCGAATGTGTTTTCAGTTGTAATACTCATAGCTTCTATATATTTGGATCCGCTTGCTGATTTTCGATAAATTGACGGTATGCCACTTCCTTAAAAATTAATCTTAAAGTGTGTTTCTGCTTTTCAGAAACAGTATCCTTTAGATATCCTTCACCATCATAGCATTCCCTAATAAATTCATAATCTTCAGGATATGTATCTTCATCTATATTTTGCAAATGATCCGGTAAATCGGACTCAATTATTTCAAATGTGTCAGGATTGAAATATTTAATTAGCGGTTTGTTTACTTCATTATACTCTCTTCCCTGAAAACATGGTTGACCTTTGCTTGATTCCCAATAAATACCAAAGAACTCAGTACGATTTGATTTGTACACTTTAGCAATTTGAAGACTTCCATCAACTTCTCTTATTCCCTTGTCCAATGAAATATCTCGCAAAATTTGAACCGGTTCCATATCAAGTTTTGAGTCTAGCTTGTCTTCAGCGATAATTTTTTTGTTAAACCTTTCTTTAGCCTCCTTTTCAATTGAGACTTCCGGATCACCCAGAAAGTTATAAAACCGTGTCTTGCTGCTATCACTGGTGAGTTCATCAAAAATAAATCCTTCAACTGTTTCTGAATAATATAGCTTCCAAACTCGGTATTCACCATTTGCACCTCTTTGCCAGTCCCATCCTCCAAATAAAAATTTCGCGCCACCTCTTAATTCATGAATATCCTCTCCTGCAACTTCCGAAATAATCTTGGATACCAATTCTGTAAATTGATCTGACAAAAACTCCAATACTTCATCAAGAGTTGCCGAAGGTGACTGTAAATAATTATCCAAATGAATGGACGAAACTAAATTCAACACTAATGGGTAAGCTCTAATCGTACTGCCTGCAAAACAGAGCAAGCAGTCTTTACGGGGCAATTCAAACAGTTTGATACCGTGCTTCCATTTTTCGCCACCTGTAAGGCAGCTGTCTGTAGCAAACACTAATTCTTCAGTGTCTCCGACTTGTCGAATATGTGCTGTACATAATGTCATGATTAATCAATTACTTTTATTTTACCTGTGACTACTTCACTAATTAATGATGTGCGGTACTCACTCAATAGCTCAATGTGTTTTTTTACCTTGGAAATTTTTGAATCTATATTTTTAGATTCTTTTTCTATGTGTTTAACGATTTGATTTTGAATTCCTTGAGAAGGAAATGGGACTTCGATATTCAAGTAATTCGATTGTGAAATATTCTTCATACTTGGACTTGTTCCACTTGCCAGAACACTTATTATACCCCTGAAATTGGTTGATTTCAGAACATAGCTTACGTACTTTGAATCGAATTCCAAATCTTCATAGAATACAGTCTGCCACAATCTATCGGGCAAAAACAACTCACTATAGTCTTTGCTCACAAATCCAGATGCTCCGACAAGTTCTGGAGTATTCATTCTACTAATAATAATTTGGCCCTCCTTAGGATTTACTCGTGCTCGCGCCAGTTCCTCATCATTATGAATTAACTTGTTTTGCTCTGGACGAAACGTGTAATCATAAACGCAACTAGTTTTAAGAATTCCATATTCACCATCTTTAATAGCTGTGTCAATTGAATTAACACTTACTCCTGCTTCAAATTCTTTGATAATATACTTTAACCTTCGAGTCTCCCAATGCTCAGGTATTTCACCCAACCATTCAATACCGCTATCTTTTAGTTTAACATCTGGATTTATGCCTTTGGTTACCGCTTGATTAATGATGGCCGTTTTCTCTTCTTTATATAGCTCAACTAACCTTTTTTTGTCTTCAATGAGTTGATCAATTTGTGCGTTTTTTTTGTCTAGATAGTTGGCTATAGCGGTTTGTTCTTTTTTAGTTGGGGGCTGTATAAAAGCTGTTTCCTTTAATATGGCTTGGGTAATACTAAAAACTTTTATACCATAAACAGCACTCCGAATTTGATTTCGATATTCAAAAGAATCAAAGTAAAAGGCCAAGAACTTATAATCAAGATCGTTTTGTCTAAGAATGATGGTGTGATATCCAGCGAATGTTTCCACATCACTATTTAAACAAGTGAAATTGCCTGACCCTTCTATATCTTCTGAAGTGTCTGCAAAAACAAAATCACCTCTTTTCAGTAATGATTTCTTTGACGTTTGTAAATATTCTTCATCAACATACTTTAAAGGATGAATTTCGGGATCTACGAAAACTCCATATTTAGAATGGATTTCTCCGTAATTCACGCAAGGGATTCCTTCATCTTTTAAGTTCTGTTTAGTGATTGATAGGCCTCTAGCAAAATTGAAATAATATCCAATCTTCTTAACATGCCAGTCGATTGGTATCTCACCAATCCACTCAATACCACTATCCTTATATTTATCGTACTTCTTCATCAGTCCAAAACCGTTTTTTGATTCTCTAAAGAAGCTTTTTCCAACCTTTCAATGTCTGCCTTGATTTCTTCTAGCGATCTTAAAGGCTTGAACTCATAGAAATACCTGGTGAAGTTTATTTCGTATCCAATTTTAGTTTTCCTATCATCTATCCAGGCATCTGGTAAATGAGGTGTTACTTCTCTTTCAAAATACTCTTCAATGGTTTGTGGAACTAGAGATCCATCTTTCTCTTTTCCGCCTTCGGAACGGACACGTCTTAAAAAAGGGATGTTTTCGTAATCACGTAATTTACTGTCTGGTTTTGGTTTTCCTTTTGATTTCAACACTTGGCCATTTTCATCTCGTAAAGGTTGTTCAACTGTCACTCTCCAATAGCCGAAATAGTCGTTTGGTAATATTTTTGAGAATTGATTTTCTTCAAAATCACCATACAGCTGGTTCACAAAACCAATACCTTTTGAATTGCCATTTTCAGGAATTTCCTTACGCTTATTCCCTAAACTTCTATCCATTTTCTTCCAAAAACGGTTAACATCAAGCTTACCTTCAGAGATCAACTCTTCATCCTTTTCTCCAGTAGCATTAATTAACTGTACTTTACCTTTTCGTTGAGACGATTTTGCATTGTCAATTATCCATACATAGGTAGAAATGCCCGTATTGTAAAAGAGTTGGTCGGGCAATGCTACAATGGCTTCCAACCAATCATTTTCTATAATCCATTTTCTTATTTCACTTTCGCCACTTCCTGCAGCTCCTGAAAACAAAGGTGAACCGTTAAACACAATGGCAATTCTAGAACCTGAGCGTTTCATTTTTGAAATCATATGTTGTAAAAACAACAATGAACCATCATTGATTCTTGGAAGACCTGCGCCAAACCTTCCTTGCATACCCTTATTGTCATGCTCAGCCTTAATGATCTTTTGCGCTTTTTTCCAATCCACTCCAAAAGGCGGATTAGATAACATATAGTCAAATTTCTCTTCCTCTAAACCATCAATCGTAAAGGTGTTTCCAAACTTGATATTGCTTGGATTCTGTCCTTTAATTAGCATGTCAGACTTACAAATGGCGTATGATTCAGGATTGATCTCCTGACCGAAAACTTTCAGTTCTGCTTTAGGGTTTAACTCTTGCACATGCTGTTCGCCTATTGACAGCATACCACCAGTACCACAAGCCGGATCATAAATGGTTTTTACAACTCCATCTTTTGTGAGTATATCGCTATCCTCATTGAATAGCATGTTCACCATGAGCTTGATAACTTCTCTAGGTGTAAAGTGTTCTCCGGCAGTTTCGTTAGATTGTTCTGCAAATTTTCTGATTAGGTGTTCGAATGCATAGCCCATTTCCATGGAAGACATATCGGTCAAGTCAATTTCTTGAAATGCTTTTACAACTCGATAAAGGATATCCGCTTTCGGGTCATCCATTCTGTCAATTTGATCATCAAAATTGAAGTACTCAATTATCTCACGAGCTGAAGTGGAAAATCCATTGATGTAGTTTCTTAAATTTGCGGCAACGTTGTTAGGGTCAGCAACAATTTTATCGAAATCAAATTTGCTTCTGTTATGAAAATTTAGACCTGCTGCAGCATTCAAAACTTTGTCTTTTGCCGTTTCGCTTTTATCTGCAACCTTGGGTAATGCGTTTAACACTTTTTCTTTATTTGGTGCCAACACACAATCAAGGCGTCTCAATACGGTCATTGGCAAAATTACTTTACCATAATCTGAACGCTTGTAATCGCCCCTTAGAAGGTTTGCTATCTCCCAAATTTTATCTGCTTTTTCTTTGAAATCTTTCATTAGTCTTTTACTTATTGTCAATCAATAGTTCCGAAATATTTACATCTAATATCTCAGCTATACGATATAAATCCTCTAAACTAGGTTGACTTCTATTTTGCACATAGCCATTCACTATGTTGTAGCTCTTGCCAAGTTTCTCAGACAACCATTTCTGAGTTCTTCCCTGATCCTTGATAACTTCTTTTATCCTATTCATCCTGAAAAGATTATTGAAGGTAAATATATGTTTTACAGTCACTATTTACACTATATTTTAGTGTATTTATTTGCATACTGCATTGTTCATTACTAAAATCCTGTCGCAAAAACGGTAAATATTTGCGACAAAACTAACGTCCTTTTATTCTTCACTCCCTTGGCAAAAGCAATCAAATTAAACATCGACCTCAACCTGGAGCGAGCCCAATTCCCATACACCCCTTCCTATTCATTGGCGTTAAAGCTTAATAACGACATGAATCCTCTTTCGGTTTTAATCGAAATTGAATTATTGATCACTCGATAAACACTGGGATGCCTTAATAACGATAGGGGTTTTAATGAAAAAAGGCACTCGAAATGAGTGCCTTTTGTTGTCCCACTAGGAACAAACCATATTATTTAAAGCCCTTTGTTTACAAAGGATGTAGCTGATTCTGAAAATTCAGGTTACCAAATAGGTTACTTAAAATCCCATTCGATTTGCTGTTGTTTGAAAGAACGATTTGAGTATTAAAGATACAGATTCATTTACCAATTAGCAACAAATAACATTATAGAATACAGCTTTCAATTTCGGCTAGATCTAAGCTCATGTACACGTGGAATTTGATAATAGAGACCAACTGATGTTGTTCCTGGTTATTGTGATTCATGACGCATCTGATGAGGTACTTGCCCCCTACTTTCCAAATATTGAACTACTAATGAAATTGGAATACCACATAGATGATAAACGTAAATAGATTATGCGCAACGATCTTACTATTGTTCCCATGAAGTACACCGATTACCTAGCCCAAATGGTGCAAACCTCTGGAGCGCCAAATTTCAACGAAGAACAATTCAAAAAGGTCATGAATATCGTACACCTCGAAGGACAGCTAAAAGCCATACAGGGAATGCGAGAACAAGCGAAGAGAACGGACGAGCCTCATCGATACGATATTCTGTTCTTCTCGGTGGATAAGAAGCTAACCACAATCACAGGGAATATTGAGCCAAGAATCTTTTTTAAAAGACTGAGAAAATGAGTTAGGATATTATGACCCGTTACTATTTATGATCGATCAACATATAATTGCTATTTCCGCAATGCTGACACAAAATCACAGCAGTAAAATAAATTTTATGCTGAAGTTTTACTCAGATAAATTACATCAACGTTAATAATCAAATTGACTAAGACTGTTTGAATTTGTTGTTACCTTTAGCATAGAGCTTTTTTATAAAATCATGAATCGCTGATCAAAAACCGAATCAATGAAATCTTGCTTACTTCTATTTATTTTAGTTGTTACCAATCGGCTTGTAGCACAATTCAACCCAGACCATTTTGTTAATGTTACGGATTACTATCTAGATCCGCATGCGATGGGACATGGAGATATCGATGGTGATGGAGATCTGGACCTTGTTGCCATGAGCGCCAACTGGTTACATGTCTACTGGATTGAAAATGTCGAGGATGGTATTTACGGTGGTCACAGAGTCATTTTCGAACCGTTAGCACAAACAGATGATGTTGAGCTGATCGACATTGAAAATGATGGCGATCTGGATATTTTAGTCAGTTATCCAAGCTTCGGTTGGATCTGCATGCATGAGAATCTGGGAAGCGGAACTTACGGTCCCATGCAAATAATGAACGACGGCGTCCATGCCATTGCAGAAATCAATGAAATGGCTATTGTAGATGTCGACAACGATGGTTTCATGGATGTGGTAGCGGCAACCGACATCAATAGTACAGATAACATACTATGTTGGTTCGAGAATGATGGAAACGGAGGTTTTGTTCTTGGAGCTCACATCATTGCAGACAACCTTTATCTGCCGAAAGATTTATTATGTGAAGATCTCGACAACGACAGCGTCATAGAAATAGCTATTGAGCAAGACGGAGGACAGCTCGATCATCAATACGATATTTACACGTACAATGGCTCAGGTGGATTCGTACAAGATTCCATTGAAGACGCCTTCCTTCAAGGGGTGTATCCAGCCGGTCGATTCCATGACATTAACAACGATGGCTATTCTGACTTTGTGTTCGTATCGAATGATTTACGCTGGAAAGAAAATGATGGTTCCGGTAGCTTTCTGACCTCGTCTTTACTGTCAGCCGCGAATTCTACCTCGCCAACCAGAATAGGCGATTTTAATGGCGACGGCAATCTTGATTTGTTTACTATGGCCCCACTTGATACACTCAGGGTTCTTTACGGAGATGGAACAGGATCGTTTTCTCCACCTCAAATCATTCCTAACAGTTATAATACTTACGCTTACGGCGGAGTGCAAATTCTGGATGCGGACGACGACGGCTTTAACGATCTGGTACTCTACTACGACTTGCCCTCGGGAGCAGAACTTCGACTGTATAGAAGCGACGCGAACGGCATTACAGAAGCGGAATATATTAGTCCAACAGCACGGCCTCAACAACTGGAGTCCGGCGATTTGGACGGAGATGGCTTGCCTGATTTTGTTACCGTTGGCGATAGCGTAGCGAAATTGGTTTGGTATCGTAATCTTGGAAATAGTAAGATGTCTGTTCCCATCTTCCTTCACAACACGAACGATATTGTCCGAACCATCCACATTGTGGATTTAGACCTTGACTTAGATTTAGATATTCTATATGGGACAGATGCTCATCTGTTTTGGCTCGAAAATGATGGCACTGGAAATTTTGCGGCCCCTGTAGACATTAATAATTCCAGTGGATTATTCAGTTTTAGAGATATCGATGCTGGCGACATTGATAGCGATGGTGATCTAGATATAGTGGTTGGAACAAGTGAACTGCATGCTTTGGCTTGGTTTGAAAATCTTGGAAATTCTACTTTTGCCGCTTCTCAAGAATTTTTGGTTGGGACCATTGACGCCTATCATATCTCGATTGTGGATGCAGACGATGACGGAGACTTGGATGTTATGGCAGCCTTCAACGGAGGCAACAATGACGCCATAGGATATATGGTAAATGACGGGGCGGGTAACTTTTTTTGGTTAATACAAACAGCCGTAACAACAACACAGTTGGCAGGAGCTTCAGCATTCCAAATGGCCGACATTAATACAGATGGCCTTCCTGATATCCTCGCGGGCGCCAATGGACTTGTCTGCTGGTTCGAGAACCTTGGAAGTGGCAGCTACGGTCCTAGACAAGATTTGGACATCACCCCCATTGCAATAGGTGATGTTGAAGCTTTAGATATTGACCTTGATGGCGACCTTGATGTTTTAGCGGCAGATTGGATCGATGATGATATTACGCTATACCTAAACAATGGAATGGCCACTTTTAACGCAGGGAATATTATTCTGGAAGACATTGAAGAAGCGTATTCCATTGCACCAACAGATTTGGATGGAGATTCAGATTCGGACTTAATTATTGGAGGGTCAGCGAGTATTGACATACTGTTAAATGAAACCGTGTGTAATTTACCACAACCATCGTTCAATTTGAGCTTTGTTTGGGATACAATTCAATTCACCTCAACTTCAAACCATGTTGGAAATGTACTTTACAATTGGGATTTTGGAGATGGAAATTCCTCCACATTACCTACACCTCAGCATATCTACTCATCAACTGGGACCTACAATATCTGCCTTGAAATAACAGATGTTTGCGGAACCAACAGTTATTGCGAGAATATTAATATTGACTTTGTTAGTATCATAGAAGAGGCCTCAAGCCCAATATTGATTTATCCAAACCCAGTGAAAAATATTTTCAAAATTGAATCTTGGATGCCTATAGAACAAATAGTAATTACAGATCTCAATGGAAAAATTGTGACTTTTGATCAAAATGGACACACTATTGAATTGGCCAACGCCAGTTCAGGGTTATACATTGCCCATATAATGGCGGAAGACTCTGAATATCACGTAAGATTCATTAAGGAGTAGAGGTTAGATTGATAAGTTAGTAACGACGGTCATGAAATTACTTTATCTAACAATCTTAATAACCCTTCTTTGCTCTTGTTCCGAAAGGAAAGAGAACGAGTATTTAGACGAGGCTCACAAGTTGGAAGGGAAAGGAAAATATCAACAGGCAATTAACCTCTTAGATGAAGCCATTGAGATATACCCAGAATCGATCAAATTGAAACTAGACAGGGCAGCGGACAAGTCGGCTTTAGGGAAACACGAAGAAGCTATAAAGGACTACAAAAGTGTTCTACAAATTGATTCTAGAAATATTCTTGCAACATACAACATTGGCTTAAACTACAGATGGTTAAATAAGCTCGAGTTATCCATTGAACATTTTAACAATGCACTAGATTTACTGGGTGGAAACGGCATTTATATTCTGGCCTCAGGAGATCCTAACTATTTAGAAGTTTCAGAAATAACGTTTGAGCGGGGTATTTCGCTAATGGACACAAAAGAATCAAACAATCTTAATCCAGCAATTCTAGATTTTCAAAATTGCATAAATGACAACTATAAAGTAAGCGAATGTCTTAACAATATTGGCTGCATGCTCTACTGGATTAATAACGATAAAGAAGCCTGTGATCATTTTATACGTGCTGCTAAACTCGGTAATAAAGATGCTAAAGAGAACCTAGAGAACCTTTGCAACGACTAGCTATGAATAGAGTTATCCAAAAGTTCAGCGGCGGCAAAATCCCAATTGCATACAATATCATTAAAGAATCTTACACTAAGGAGCAACGTAAGCGAGTATCGTCAAGAGGTATCTTTGTCATCTTCTGTATTTATGCCATTTACTTTTGTGTTTTATATCTAACCAACCATGAAGAATTAATGAAATCATGGATTGCGGCAGTAGCTTTAGCTATACCGCCATTAATCCTTATTGGCTTCTTTCGCGCAAAAGGCTTATTGAACTATTCAATTATAGGGCGAATAGAGTTTCGAGAAAGTTCTTTACACATCAACGGTAAATCAGATGTATCGACAGTTGCATACGACGAAATAGAATCGATCACTACAGCAGACGGTTTGCCTAATTTCATTATTTGGGAAAATTCCAGTTATGGGGGAGAATCTTATAAATCAGTAATCGTTACTTTTCAATTGAAGGACGGTAGAGCGATCCAAATAAACACCCTGTTAGTTCTGGATGTTCAGGAAGAGCATAAGAATGAATTCAGAAGTACGCCACCACGGATTGAATTGGTTTTGAGCGAGATTTATCCTGACTATAAATTTCGAAACCCTAATGAAGCGCCAAAGAGAGATAAATAACGCTTCATCACATCAAACGGCTGTAAATCAAAGACCTTAACTGTCGTTTTAAACGATAATGATTGTTGATTCAAAGTAAAAGAATTAGCAGTAAATATTATTGCAGAATACAAGACTCTACCTCACCCAATTCTAGCCCCATATAAGTACAGAATTCAGAGATGGATACTACTTGATGATCTGCCTTATTTAAGTGCTTCTTAATGCGTTGGATGAGGTAACGCGAGTAACGTTCGCTTTTGCCTGTGATGATCATTACGTCCTTTGGGTAGATTACAACTCGTTTCATACACTATCCATACTTTGTCTATACTTCTTCCATACCAAAAATAGGAGGCTTCTTGGTGGAAGCAATGGGTCATTTTCGCACAAAACGGCAGATAGTTTATGTGTCGGAAGTTGAGATTTTGATAGTTATTCTTGATTGTGAATGTTTGCCATACCGGTAGGTAAAATGGCTCACCTGAAAAGTGGCCTATAACCGATAACAATAAGTATTATGGCAAGACAAAAAGGAATTATCAAGTTGACTGGAAAGGTGGGGGATTTATCCTTCTACCGTTCGCAAGATGGCTATTTGGCTCGTGAGAAGGGAGGCGTTGAAGCCGACCGCATCAAGAATGATCCAGCGTTCGTGAGAACGCGCGAGAATGGGGCTGAGTTTGGTTCGTCTGCGAGTTCCGGAAAGCTCTTGCGCGATACCATCCGAACGATGATGCAAAATGCATCGGATGGACGGGTGACTTCGCGATTGACCAAAGTCATGACGCAAATCAAGAATTTGGATTCGACGAGTGCACGAGGAGATCGAAACGTGGGTGTGGGGATTACCACACTAGAAGCAAAGGCGCTGTTGAAGGGATTCAATTTCAATGATAAGGCGGTTCTTGGGTCGATTTTGTTCAACAGTTATGATGTTGACACAGCGACTGGAGTAATTACTTTAGATGGTCTCGTACCTCTTAATGAAATCAATGCCCCTTCGGGAGCAACGCACATTACACTGCGTGGTGCCTGGGCAAAAGTTGACTTTAGTAATGGGGAAACAGAGCTACAAGAGTCGGCTGCGGTTAACTTACCCATTGATGCTACCTCGACCAACGTGGTGCTAACGCCTGCGGCTGTGCCGACTGCAACGGGAACGAGCTTGTTTCTGTTGATGCTGGAATTTTTCCAAGAGGTAAACGGGGCTCAATATGTTCTTAAGAACGGTGCCTATAATGCTTTGAGTGTCGTAGAAGTAGAATAACGATGAGACGTAAAAAAGACAGTCTTCGGTCTTATTTCAAGCGATGCACGGAGCACACCCCACCGTTCTTTCGAAAAGTGAGAACGATTGGGTTGATACTGGTTGCTGGGGGAACTGCGGTTCTGACCAGTCCAGTAGATCTTCCAACTTGTTTGACTAGCCTTAGTAGCTACATCGTTGTTGCAGGATCTGTAGCAATTGCGATGAGTCAAGCAACAATCAGTGAGAGCGCTGATTGCAACTGAAATTTTAACCGTCTGGTGAAATCAAAGAATAAATCACCGGACATAAAACAACAAAAAATGACACATACTGAAGTTTTAGACATCCGCGTAAAGGCGTGTCGACCACGATTCAAAGCAGGATCAGAACTATCTGAGAAGGTAAACCTGATCACTTTGGATGTAAATCAAACCCATCACGAGGACTCCGATAAGGAATGTCTTGATGTGGACTTGAAGTGGAAAGTAGAGGCGGAAGCCTTGGAGTGTGATCGAGAGATTTAACCTCGATTTGATTTGTGTAGCGCCCTGACATCTGATGCCAGGGCGTTATTTTTGTTCTCAATTCTTGGGTTTCAAGATTAACTTACCTCTCTTCACCTCAACTGTCACCTTGGTTCCCGAATCAAAACCTGCATCTGCTAACCACTTTCCCTCCAATCTAAGTTGTGGGACCTGAACATACGAATATGTACGTTGTGCATTTCGCGTACCTACCGTTGATTTCCTTACCTGCATTTCCATAGTCTATTTGAAAAATTTAAACCGTTCACCACACCGAACTCTTCAGGGTAGTAGCTTCCGAAACATCTGGAGACAAGCCCTGCACCACCGCGCAAAAACTTTTTGGCCACCAGATGACCAAAAGCGGGCTGGATAAAGCAGGCAGAAAAACGTAGGCAAGGGCGCCGAGAAGCGGCGTTTACTACACCCTTGACAGCGCTTTTTTTGAATGCTATCCTTGCCTATCTCTTTGGGCAGCTGAATGGCTAAAAATATTTATACCCAATATTTACAAATCAACGGAGGAATGTTTTCATTAGGAATTCGAAAAAATTAAATCCACGACAGCAACGCTGTATGGTATCGAGAACTTTAGTTCTACGTCTGCCCGCTGCCGTGTCCGCCGACAGGCGCGGCAGGCGCATACCGGAACGAAGAGACGGTTGTTACACAGCTAGCCCGGCTGCTGCTGCCGTTTATCGGCATGTTAAAGAGGGCGCGAGCGAACGCGAGTTGAGGTGCGCGGGGGAATCCACAGATGGCTGAGAGTTTCGCCGAGCAGACAGGTGGTGACCTCTGTAGAATGGCAGCCCCCGGAGCAGCGCGAGGAGGATGACAGCACTACACAAGCGGTGGCGCATCTTTTTGCTAAGCGGGGAGACGCCCGAAGGGGGCAGGGGGCTGCAAAAAGTGTGACACAAAGCGCAGCGCGCGCTGATTCAGCGGCGAGCCAGATAACAAGGGCTGGTGGGCTTCGGCTACGCTCAGCCCACAGGATGGCGTTGCCGGAGAACAGAGTAAGCCCGACCGAGCCCCGCGCACAGGGTGTTTTACAAAACAAGGCACGGCTGCCCTCTTTTTCAAAGTGGGTGGACTTGGTGGTAAAAGCAAGTGCACACGGCATCGCGCTTGCGTACCCATGGTGTGGTTTACCTCCACTTGCTTTTATGTTTTGAAAAACAAACTGAGGACGGAGTGAGGACCGTATTTCCCTTTTATCTTGGTAGTACAATTAGGAATTCTCCTAATTTTTTTGACAATTAAAGCTTGATGGCGATTGTCGTTTTCAACAGTTTATAGTTTTCAAAATCCTGTTTGTTGATAATTTTTACATTGCACGCTGGCTCTACCATACAGACCAAAATGTCTTATTTAGAATAATTCTATTCTTGTCCTTGTATGTACAATTTCATACTTTCGTGTAGTCAAGAATTAATAAATATTTATTGTTTTTGACGAGCTAAAAAAACAAAAGCCCCATTCTAGAAATGAGGCTTCTGCACCAAAGGCACTTATATGGGCACCGCGTTCCCGCGCGGTGTTCGCTTTGGACACTAGGTGTATCAGAGTTGGAATCCGATCACCGCCCCAATGGCCTATCCCAAAATTAACTGTTCGTTTCCCTCCTGCCAAATGGATTAATTCACAATGAGATAACTTTATTAACATTAGCTTTTCGAAACCCCCAGCTGGTAAGGGATAGCACGAGTTTAAAAAAGATATTTACAATTTTTAACCATAATTCTGTCCATAACTCTTGCTATCAAAGTATTGCATTTTTTAAAGATTTTACTCCAAAATTTTTTAACATTTGATTTCTATTAAGGATTCTGAATCAAATCCCTTAATCAGTAAGGAACAACCATCTGTAAGGCATTTAGATATTGCTCTTTTCTCTGATCTGAAAGTTTCTCCCAGAACTCCTTTAAATGAACATCAGAGCTCTTTAACTCTTCCAAGACTACTTCTTGAACCGAACGACTAAATAAGTCTTCGCCATGAAGGGTTTTGATAAACTGTACTGCAGCGAATGATTCTTCCTTGTTCCACTCTAGCGCAGGGTTAAAAGTCGTTAAAAATGTTCTCAAAAAGATGTAGCGCAAATAAAGAATCCGGATTTGTCTGGGCGTAAGGCTTGTTAACTCGGCTACCATTTCTTTCAAAACACTGTCTTCGTCGATGGAGATTTCATAATTTGGGTTTCGACCAACATATTCTAAATCAACCCCTGGCTCTTCAAAGATTTCTTCTTTCTGAGCTGTATTTTGATCCATTTCCTCTTCACTCGCAGGAATTGGCCATACCCCCGTTTGTTCTTTGATTCTTTTCTCAAGGTCCATCATTGACTCGACCTTCCTGTTTGTAAGTGCGGAGAAAATAGATACACGTTCGTTGGCATTCAATTCTCCAAGTTTGATGCCTGTTAGAAATAGTTTATCTAAATATTCTCTTGTCAATTGCAGAAGTTTCTCCTCTTTTTGATCTGCTTCATGTTCAACTAAGCTTTCATATTTTAGACGTATGGCTCGCCTCAAAATTCTCTCATCTACCGCAACAACAACGATTACACGAGAAGCGATTTCGGAGTCCTCGAGCATCACACGCAACGCATCAACTACTTGGATAATTCTGTCTTCGGAGCAGCGATCCAGATCATCTACAAAAAGTAGAATTCGTTGCGAGGTTTCTCCATTCTTGTTTTTCTTTAGCCAGGTAAGTAAAAGTGAGCGCAATTCTTTTTGTATCTCCGCCTGTAAGCCTAATAACTCAATATAGGAGTGCCTTTTTGCGAATTTCCGGTACAATTCGCGCGCCTTGGATGATTGGCGCTGGAATACTTTTAAAACACCGTAAAGAAAGGATATACCCAACGCACCAATTATGTAATGAATATAATTGGTTAGACTATCTCGATAAAAATATACAACTAGACTTCCAACCACGGCTATCAGAAATGCGGCTGCTTCGTTTTTCCCTTCTCTTCTCCAGTTTAGTTTTACTGTTCTCCAAATTCTTGCCCCAAACCAACTGGCTCCGGCGTAATATTTTTCGGCAAAAGCTTGATACAAATAGCCCCATGAGGCTGGAGTCTCCTGGTGTTTCCACGCGTGAAAATCGACTCGCTGAAACTTGTTTTCTCCTTTCAGCTTTTTCCAGATTTGGTCAAAGAGGAATGTTTTACCACGTCCCCAACGACCGAAGATTCCGATTTGCATTGGAGCATCTCCTTCAAGGTTGGAAATAAACTTAGCCATTTCCTGAGAGAGTTCTTCAACTCCAATTGTTGGATTCATCTCTGAAGACGTGACATGTCTGTAAGGTGAGTAATTGGTGTCAAATTGCTCTGTTGATTGCTCCACCTTCTCACTCTCGGAAGCGTTATCATCAGATTTGACTTCCTTACTTTTCTTTTTTTGGATGCTTTTTTTTACGCGTTCCCGGATCATTGCCCACGCTAAGATGTCAAGTAGTATTTTATCGAAATCAGGATTTTTAGCGGGAAAAATGGAAATTAAGCCCTCATCATTCATTCCCATAGCTTTGAATTCTGCTCGTACTTCATTTACCCTTCTACGACCGAGCCCCACCGTCATAGTATAATCCTCTCGAATTTTAACTCTATCATCAACCACTTTGTATTTACTCGATTTACTGAGATCCATATTTGCGAGTTGCCCTCCCGTGGATACTGATTCGATGACCAGGTAAGTATAGTCAGGAACTGGGCGGATGATAAATTCAAACTTTTCCTTGAGGTGTTTAAAGCGATACCCGATGAAGCGTTCAGAATCCCATGCACCTGCTGGAGTGCCGAAGCTCTGTTTTGTTGGCCCTAAGTATTGCCAATAAGCAATCGTTTCATTACTGTTTAAATTACTAAGGAATGCAGAGAATGAACCTAAAAATTCTTCCGCATCCATCTTTTGAATTCGTTCTATCATTTTTTCAGCATTGGTTGGTTAACCTTAAAACTAATCTAAAATATTGGTTGTAGTTACCCTACAAATCGAGGGGGTCTCCAACAGAGATTAAACAACTTATTGAGAAGTACGAGTTGTAGTTACCCTACAAATCGAGGGGGTCTCCAACAGGCTCGTATTTTATTTGCTCCGCTCTTGAGTTGTAGTTACCCTGCAAATTGAGGGGGTCTCCAACCATACATGCAATTCCCAGTAGAAACAGATATGTTGTATTTACCCTACAAATCGAGGGTGTCTCCAACCTGATTCAAATAGGATCAACAGTAAGAGTAGTTGTAGTTACCCTACAAATCGAGGGTGTCTCCAACCAACCGACTAAACAACATTAAACGATTTAGGTTGTAGTTAACCTACAAATCGAGGGTTTTAAATTTTTAAGGCTGGTTCAAAAATCACCGTGCCGCCCTCAAATTAATAATCATCCTGTTCTTATTACCTTTTCAGCATCATTTTTCGAATCCTAATTTACCTTGTTCTTTTATGGCAATCCTGAGTTCCTCTGTTCTTTGAAAAACTGCCTTTACCATTTCTTTGTTCTTTAATTCAAAAGAGTGACTAGCTCCTTCTGACTTAATTAAAAGACTATAGAGTACTGTTCTATTGTGAAATAATGGGTCTTTTACACCATTGCTAAAGTACATACCGTGTCCCTCTTCGTAAAAAATTGAAGTTAACTCATTCATAAATCGATGGCAGTTTTCTGGATTGAAAATGTAAGTGATTTCCTCGTTTGCAATTTTCTTCCAGGTAATTATCGAGTTCCTATTCTCTGCTTCCGAGGTGTATGAAACCAAACTCCAACAACGCTCATGTGCCTGAATGATACTTTTATACTTTTCCAATTCTAAAGCCGCTCTGTTTTCCTCCGATAGTTTTTTAACTGCGTAGCGATAAGCGTAACGCGCACTCAAAATTGCTGCGACACCGACAAATAAGGTTGCGCTAACATTAGCAATTGCCACCCACATTTCCCATGGTTCATGTGTTTCCATTATTACTAATTAAATTGTTCAATTTTTTCATTGTGATAGTTGCGTATTCAAGGAATTGATTTGCAATACCCAAACCATTTACGGGATTATTGTTTGCTTGTGGATAGAACAGGCTAATTTCATCCTGAAAATCCTCTTGCCTTGGATACTGGTTGTGTAAGAAAGCATTTCTAAGCAATATAATTTGCCTGATCAGGGTATCCGATATTTGTACTTTTTCCGTGATTTTCTCTTGTAATAATTGTTTGAAATGTAAAAAAGACTCGTCCTCCCACAATTCTGGATAAAGTATGTTGATACGCCCTTCAATTTCATGCGCTAGCTGCACCACCTCTTGTCTATTTCTGTCATAGAGCTGTAATTCTTTTTCTAAAAACTTTAGGTCAATAGCTTCTTCTGTGTTAATATATTGCGCTAAGTTGTTTATTCGTCTGTCCTTAATGAATTGATGAAAGTTGCCTAAGTTTTTTCGTTTGATATGGTCGCTGAACACTTTTAGAACTCCAATTTGCTTTTTGGGTTTATCTAAGGAACCATTTTCTTTACTTTTGAAGAACGGAAATTCAAACTCGAAGTGTTGCACCTGATTCATAAAGTTTGATACACCGTATTCTCCAATAGGAGCTATTTCGTTTAATTTGAACGGTTTTTGAGATGAAGATGTGCCTTTCGCCATTAACTGGCTCACACAGAGGCTTAAGAGTTGATCTTTCATTTTAATATCCAGTAACTCACGCTCGTTGGATAAAAAGAATTTAAAATCTCTTATCCCTTTTGCTGTCTGAACAAGTTTTTTCGGAATTCGTTCTGTTTGAAGTGGTTTATTTTCTTCAAGGTATGGATTGGTTTTCTCCTTATCAGCTTTAAAAGCACTTTGCCATTTGTGCATCTGTCTTTTTCTCTCATCATAGGTTAAACCCATCGGGTTTTTACTGACATAATGAGAGTAAATTAATGGTAGGTTCTTGTAAAAAGGTTGTTCATGATCGTTGAATTCATGAGTCACAAACTTTTCCACCAACTTATGTAGTTGAACACGCTTGTTTTCTAATTCTACCTCTTTAAGAAGTTCTGGACGATGTACGCTGAACCATTTAATGATAGGCTGATAAAAAAGATCTCTTGGTAAAAGAACTTGGTTCAGCCAACCTTCTTTGGCAATTGCGCCTATTGAGGCATTTTGAGGTTTGATATTTAAAAAATAGTGGCATGGTTCAAACGAATTTTTAATCACTGCCTTTTTGTTAGCCTTATTTAAGAATTGTAAGCGTTCTTCGAGATAGTCTTTGTAGAATAATTGCCATGTCTTATGATCTCTTTGGGTTACTTTTTCCAGAAAAGGATGAGGATTTGATTTGCCAATTAAATTACAAGCTCTAAACAACCCTGTAAGACGGTGTGACTCCGTTTTGTATAACGCCAATGATTTTTGAATTAACTGATACTCTACGACATTAGCTTTGCTTCGATTAAGAACGGCTCCTTCTTTGTCACGTAAAACTGGCTGAAATAGCATTAGATCTCGGATCAACCAATCTGCGAACTTACCAGACTCTAATCTTCTGTATCGTTTTGACCCGGTTTTAGCCGTAGCGTTTTTCAGCTGTTCAAAATGTTTCATTCTGCTCTCGGTTTCACTTATCAGGTCGAGCATGCGATTTTGGGCTTTCTGTGCAAGGTTTTGGACGTTTTGGTTTTCTTTTAATAGATAGTTGTATAAGCGTTTTGGAATCTCACTTTTATTCAATTCATACGTCTCGCTTAACCAGATGTCCGTATCATCTCTTGGGACTGTGAATTCAGGAGATTGCACGTCATTAAAAAGCTTTTGGATTCCGCAATACTTTTTTCGTATCAAAGATTCAATTCCGAAATCTTTAGAGAGCTTTCCTTGGCGAAGTAAATGGTGGTAAAACATCATGGCGGGCAACTCGTTCTCACTCAGAAAAGCTACCGCATACTCATGGCTCTCACGGTTGTACTTTGGATATTTTGAAGTTGGGACAGATTCCACGTTAACATTTGGCCACAATGGATCATTTTCTTTCGTAAAGCGGATACCAATTTTGCCTTGGGCGATGTGATAATGCGGGTATGTTTTTCTGATATAAGGTGCGTCCGGTGACTTTTCAAATTCTGTATCTGTTAGGAGTTTACCCCAAGTTTCGGGAACTTCGTTCAAATCAAATTTTCCTAAACGGTCATAACCGAAAAGCTTCTTCTTGAGCTGGCGCTTTTGTCGCTCACCGTCAATTTTTGCTTCATAAATATGAAAGTAGTAGTTGCCCAAATCTACCTGGAATCTTAATTCTTTGAAGGCATGCACCTCATCAAAAAAGCGAAGCGCGAAATAAGAAAAACGATCCTTACTTCGCTTCCCCTGTGATTGTACAGCTTGAATATCATTGGAGTCCGTGTTGTTTGTTTCATCTAATAGCGAGGATTGTGTTAGATTTCTGAATTTGTCTTTTCCTTCATTGGTTAGCTGGTTATAAAATTGTTCAGGAGCCTTAGATAGTTCGTTTGCCATATCTAATGCCAATGCGTCTTTTATATTGCTACTTTCTAAACGAATTCTCGGTAGGCGAATACGTGACCTACACATTACTTCGGTGGTCATTTGATACTTCTTCTCTTGCGAAGCCTTCAGCCCTCTCACTTTGCGCTGCATTAAAACCGAAGATCGCTTGTCCATGAAAAGGGAACAAAAGAATACATGACCGTGTATCTTAAAATCTAGTTCACCACTTTCGTCTTGATTGAAAAACGACAGCTTGAAGGCTGGATTATCAATCATTTTATTTCCCTTTTTCACTCTTCTGCGCAGATGACTGAAATAATGTTCAAAAGGGTCGTTTCCTTGACCTCTTGATACGTTCGCACCAAAGAAATCTTCTTTAACCTGTCTTACGTTCGCATCAAAAATAAAGTTGAGCCATATTTGAACCTTCGTTTCAACGGTAATTCTTTCCTTGTAAATAAAGTGACTTTGATAGTTTCTTTGTTTACTCAAGATGTTTATGAATTCGACTAAGACGGAAAGATCTTCTTTATCGAATTCGCCTGCCGAATTTTCTCCGCGTTTTCTTGATGTCATTACGTTGACTTTCTCTAAGAAAGGGAAATGCTTATGCACACTATCGTAGAATTTTTTTCTCTCGATGGCATCAGCGTTTTGTTCGAATGATACTACCTTATTCTCCAAGTTCGCTGACATTCCCGACTCATCATTAAATTCAGTAATAGCGTGTTTCCTAAAAATGTGATTTAGTGTTATAAACACGTTGTGTAAAGCGATGTTGTAGTACACGGCAAGGAAGTGCTTGTCTTTCGCCGTGAAATAATTTGTTGAGGTAGACTGATTCTGGTCATCCTTTAATTTTTTGTCTTTCATGTGAATAGTTAATTGTCGCTTAATGATTTGAACTGTCTGTTGCTTTCGCGTTTCAACTTAAAAAATGACTTGTGCTTTCAGTGAGTTTTCATAATTAAAAATAACGATTACTTTGTTCGTATAGAAAACATTCTTTGAGAGCAACGGTTTCACTATGCAATAGAACCGCAAAGAGTTAGTAAGATAATTGTGGGAACAAGAAAAAGAGAGGACCACCAGAACAGTTTTATGTTGAGTTTTTGATGGGCTGAAATTATCAAAGCTGCAATAGTCATTGTCATTATGATGACAAAAAAATTATTGTTTGTAAACTGACGAAATGAACCGATTAATACCAAAAGAATAATAATATATACATGGTGCTTGATACGTTCAATGTCAGTAATTTCCTTCTGATATTTACCTTGATCTAATTTTCGTAAAATTGCTGTAACTATCTCTGGTAGGAATAATACGAAGGAAGTGTAAAGTCCCATTAGTAAAGTATGTCCACCTATTGAGATCAAAGCTGGAGTATTTGCCCAGAGGTGATCTTCATTCAATATTCTGTAATCAATGGAAATACAGACTGCCGCAAAAATGAGTGCAAAGCTTACTAAGGGTTGTAGGATTGATTTTGGTACTAATGAGAACGGTTCTATTGAAATATTCATTTGTAAGTTTTTAAGAGATTAATGGACAAAAAAATGTTGTTTAATCTGACAAGCCCCAAGTTGAGAGGTGGAAAGTAGATTCGAGTCTGTTTTCTGAAGATGAGGGAAGGACGGGGAATAAGTCTAATCCTGTCATGGTTTCAATTGTGTTGACCGGGACGACATAATCTTTCAACTCACCAACACATCCGACCTGTGGCATCAGAAATGCTATCATCTTTACTTTTCCTTCATCATGTCTTAGGATTACTTTGTAGAAATATCCTGGTATCGTTACGCCGTCGTTTAGCTTTCCCAAATTATTGACGAAAACAGGTCCTGTCACTACATAAATGGTGTCGTGTTCAATTGCCATTTCGCGCACCCAAGATTCTAATTTCACCCATTTGTTTCTGTTAAAGTCGGGTAGTTGTGGACTCATGTTTGAGAATAAGAAAGATTCTCTGTTTGCATTTTCTGACATATTATTATCCGCTGCTGGGCAAAGGTGGCCTCTGTCAAATCCTGTTGATGAGTAGTCATTTTGGGTAGCGCTTCCAGTTGTGACACTTTGGTCCGTTTTAAAACATTCACATCTGTCTAGATCCATTTGTGCCTCGGTCGCATTTAATTCGTATGCTACCCAATCGGCTTGCTCATGCTCTTCGTTGTAAGATAGGGTGAATTGTTCGTATTCTAGTTGTTGGTGATTTTCTACTGGGGCGGGGAGGTAGTTGAAGTCTTGTGAGTAGGAGAAGCCTGAAAAAACGCGAATGACGCGAATGATAATAGTGCGGAAGTGCTCATAGTACTGTTATGTTGATTTTATTGATGGTAAGATACTAAGTGTTACACCAATAAATCAATAGGTATAAGTGCCTATTGATATCGCTCTAGATTATTCGCAATTTTACAAACAGAACCGCATATCATGTCAACAACCTTAACTGATAGAACCTTATACTATTACGATCTTGATTTTAATCCCTATAAAAAGTATGAGGGAGTTGAGTTTCACTACGAAGTTTGTTTTAAAAAGATTGCAAAACTCTTAAAAGATAAAGACGAAGTCCGATTTCAATTTAGAGGGGGGACTAGAATTTTTTTAAACTCCCTAACTTTCAGTGACACAGACAACTTTATCAGGGGGAAACTGTATAAGGTTCGTGATGATATTTTTCCTGAGGTATTTGATTTTCAAAATGAAGCAGTCAATGAATTTCAAATTGGTGACGAGAGAGGTTTAGTAGAGGCTACACATTTTTTAATTGAGAAAAGGACTAAACAATCTGCACGTCTAATTGTTGAATACAACCATTACGGTGCGAGAACTTGGGACTTAATATGGTACATCTTTCGTTTATCGAAGGAAACAGGTGTTATTAAGGGGGTTAAACCAGTTCAAATAGTGAAAGATGATTTGACTCAACTCAAAAGTAGAATTGACGGAATAAAGAACTTCCATGTTAAGGTTCACAAAAATAATATCTCGCGTATTGAAGCTGAAGATAAGGGGCTATGGTCTTCGGTAAAAGCTGCACAAGATTTTTCAGCATCAGAATATGTCAGCCTGACGTTCTCTTTTGACTATAAAAATGTGAATACTTCAGCTCCTAGGAGTACTATCTTTGGTTGGATTGACAAATTCGTTCAAAGTCCTGATAAAAAAGAAATCTTTGATGTTTTTAGTTCAGACGCTGAAGACTCTGATAAAGAGGATCAAATTGAAAAATTTAACCTGTTATTGAATAAAGAAAAAAGCCTAATTAAAGTTCAGAAGAAAATCGGAGCCAGAATAATTATAAGTAGTGATTTTTATGAAAAGGCTATTGAAGAATATCAGAACAAATTTCAAATTGTAGAAAATGATTGAACGATTTCTAAACTTCTATTTCAAGTTTCCGGTCATTCTTGATTTTGTAGTTTCGACTCTAATTTGCATTACTATGGCCACCCTAACCTACAACGAAATAGGTTGGGAGTTTGATAGAAAACGACTTACTTCAATCAACTCCGATCTAATCTCAACCTCCATTTCTCTAGCTGGTTTTGTTCTAGCAGCGCTTACGATTATTGTAACTTTCAAGGACAATGTAAAAAAGGGTGAACAGGATTCAGGTAAAACGGTCTTTTTCAATTCAAGTCGATACTTTGATCTGGTTAAGGTATTTTATGGGGCGGCTCTAGAATTACTATTCATTTTTATCTTGCTGACGATCACGAAAATATCAGACCTTTTCAGTTTTATGGGAATTGAGGCATACATAATTCTTGCCTCACTGATAATCATCTGCAGTGCAGTATTTAGATCATTAATTCTCCTTTTCCAAATTATCAAACTTCAAAAAGCTAATTAAGTATCTGATCTACTATCCCGTCAATGTCTTCTCCTTCATAAACGGACTTCTCAATAGAATCTAAGTACGAAACTATTGACATCTCAGATTTAATCAGAACTTTTTTTGTCTTATCCAAAACTGTGAGAACCTCTGAAAAGGTTAAGGGAATTCGTTTTGAAACAATTAAATCCAACATTGTATTTATATCGAATGTATCAACTGATCTTCTTTTGATGAAATAGAGGTTTCGGTAAAAGTCAGAAGCACTTTCAAGGTCTAACTGAAAAGCAACATGAATTAATTCTATGTGCTCAATAGCTTTCGGCATTTCTTCGATTGGAACCTTAATGAATGCCATTTCTTTTATCAAAATAGCTTTATCCAAAGGTCCAAGTATTCCTAATTTAGTATCAACTTTTGATGTCTTATTGAGTACTTTATATACTTCGTCGTGGTTTTTTAAATCAATGAATGATGCTGCAGTTTTGAGCTGTGTCTCAACCTTCATAGCTAATTTGATTGTTGATAAAAAGAATATTACAACGTTTAGTGTTACATAGAAGCCAATAAACAACACAGAAGTATCCGGTTTCCATTCAATTGTAAATATTGTTAGAATCCCTAGTGTAAAAGATAGAATTGTTTCAGCATAGTTCTGATTTCTTATGTATATCAAGACAGATACAAAACTAATGAGTACACAAAGTCCGAAAGTCATTTGCGAACTGGTCTGAACATATTGTATAATTCCATAAGTAAGGATTCCCACAAATGCTAGAAATATTATCGGATGACCTCTAAATAGATCACCAACGACATTTCCTAAACTCTTCATTACATTACTCAAACTTTTCCTAAAATTATTTTCCATTTTTCACTTCGATTATTGCAAGATGATAGGTATCAAAACTTTTGTTTTGGAATTTAAAACTGAATAGAACACAATACTTCAAATTCTAGAAAACTTTCTTGATGCGCGGACAAAGTGATATATGAAATAAGCATTCGTGATCCGCATGGCGAACTCCGTGAAAAGTCCAGCGCCAGTATTCACATAATCGGGTGTCTTGTGAACTGGGTTTAATAAAACCCAAAACTGACCGAACTCGAAGTCAAAGCCAAACGAATTGTACCAGTAAAAGTTCATTAAAAATGAAAATAATAGCAGGTGAAATGCAAAAAGCCATACTAAGGGTAGAATCCAACTCTGACCGAAATTGGAAGTAAAGCGATTCAGAAAAATCAAAGCCGTATCTCCAAAGTTTGCTCCTCCAATAAGCCTGATTTCACGCCAATACACCTGCATTTCATTCGTTCGAAACTTCAAAGCATCTATTAGGTTTCCATTGGCTAGTGCGGCTTTTTTTAGTTGGCGATACGTATCTTTTAAATCTTTTAATTCGACAATATCGTCTCTATCAAAATCTAGTTGTTTTCTCTTATAATACTTCTTGCAAAACCTATATAATGGTGGTATCCCATCAAAACCACTGTGTTCTGCCAGTCTATTTCTTTTATCCTTTCCCCAACTAAGGTTATTTGTAACGAATTGTGAAACATCGCTTTTAACAATACTCGGATTTTCTTCAAAAAAGAGTTGGTTACAGTAGAATTTTGAGAAAACACATGAATCAATCTTAACATTGATGATAACAACATCAAAAAGGGAGTATGTTGCCTCACTTACATCCAATTCGATAAGGTCAAAATGTCTTATTTCGATATTTTCAATATGTACCTTGCCTAATTGTTTAAAACCTCTGGCAAAAAAATTTTCCATTCTTTGATTATCCCTGAAAAATGAACCAACAATCTTTAAAGACTCAAAATCACCTTTTATAAGTTTTATTCTTTCAGGTATATTGTAGATTAGAGATGATTTGAAATAGCACAATTCAATTCGACTGATCTTATGAGCACAATTGATATAAAGCATGTCAAGTTCGGGGCAATTGACATTGATGTCCTTGATATAACTAGACTCATTGAGATTTTCAATTTCTATGTACCCTGACTTTAAGTAGAACAACTCTAAAAGCCCTGTGGAAGATGATTCAATGATGCAGTGAACACTAACCTCCACAGAATGCAATAACAGACTCTTAAATAGGGAGTCGCGTATTTTTAAAGATCGTATTTTGCAATCATGAAAAACTACAGCTTTCTCAAAGTAACATTCAGAAATCTCAATTTGGCTAATGTGACTTAGTCCACTTATTTCCAGCTGATCCTTAAACTCACAATTTATAAATACTAGCTCAGCGTTTGTTTCATGGTCATTGCTGAAAACCACGCCAGTATGAAAAATACAATTGCTGAAATGAATGCTGGCACTCTTAACGTAAGAAAGATCGAATTCTCCAAAAGTTTTAAATTCAACATTTTCAACTTCATTCCTTGTTTTTAGGATTTTATATGCTTCGTCAGCAGAACTCATATTTTTTTCAATTCCCGATTAAGAGGTTACTTTTTGGTTTATTATCTAGATTCTAACTATCCTTGGAAGAGGCTAAAATCAGTGAATGTTTGCTGTCCAAAATCGTATTTATTATCTCCGAAATCATGTCTGATGTAATATCAGATGAACCAATCCAGCCTTTCTTAAATAAGTCGATAAATTCAGTATTGTTGAGGTAACGCCCTCTTGACTGTTCGTAGCCAATAACAGTTCCGCCTTTTTTTCCTTTTGTATAGTCTGTACTTAACAGTAATTCCCATAGATCAAGAGGAAAATACATTCCAGTAATTAATTCGTTTGAAAATTGATTGATTGCTTTTGCTTCACATAATTTGAAATAGCAAAACATATTACTTAGTCGGTAATCAAATAATCCCTTTGCACTATCGTATTTCTGTTCAGTCTCCTGAACCAAACGTTTCATGTTATTATACTCTTTCTCGTACACTGATCCGGTAGGTCTATAAATCTTCTTTTCGGAGTCTAGTCTTTTATACTGAATGAGAGCATAGGAATTATAATGATGGTTGTAGTATAACAAATCAACCCCCAATTGTTGTTCAACTTTGTGCCTGTTAAAATTGCTAATGGTTACCACTTTATCTCCATTGCGAAACTGTGCTGTAATATCAGGAAGTACGTTATTCTGCTTGATCCAGTTATCAAATAAACCACTATCGTGATTTATCATTTGATCTTCCAGCAAAACCCTAGATTCAATCCCTTGTAAAAATGGAGGAACTAAGTCATCTAATTCATTTCCTTTGGCTTCATTATTTCGTGATACCCTTAATTCTGTGTATCTATTTAGCGGATCAATTTGAGCTAAACTTAGGGCCACCGAGCTCGCATCTTTCCTATGAGACCTAACGCCATTTTCTCCTGCTTTGATCCACCTATCTTCACGCCTTCGATAGAGCTCAATTATCTTTTCGTAAGATTCTGGATCTGATTCTTTTATTGCAATGAGAAGTGCTTTCCACGTTTTTGGTGGAATCATTCCCCCGTCACCTGAAGTTGAACGAATAAAGTGCTGCCGGAGGTTCGAGGCTATCTTCTTACTCAATTGACTTATGTTAAAACCAGGGGAGAAATTCACAAATTCCTTGAAGTCTACTTTCGACTTTCCTGTTACAACACGTCTGCCTTTCTGCGCCATAGAACAGGCAATAATATTCTCACCATCTAAAGTGATGAAGAATAATTCTCGTTTCCCTTTACTAAATATATCTGATGATAGCGCTTCAGAGAACGGAACCTCCCCTCGGATTCGATCTTCTATCTGTCCATTTCGGTCATAATTACCAAAATGAATTATGTATCCTCGATAGCTATTTTGTAGCTCTTTTTCAAATTTAGCGAAGTCCATTTAACAGTGAATTGATTCAGTAAAATACACGTTTTATTCTCAATTACCACATTATTGAATGCTCAATTGGTATTCTGAGTAACGTTTAACTGAAAAATAATCCGACCGTATTTCTAATCCTCACAAAGGATCAATCAATGATGATCAACCGTTCCCTTGCAACGTAGGATGATTCATTGTAGAGATTCACAAGGTAAACACCTGATTCAAGTTCAACATCTATTTGAGCATTGAATGGAAGTTTAGTAATAACGCGTCCTTTGAAGTCCACAATCTCAATACCTGTCACCTCAATCCCCTCGTCAATTTGAATTGTAAACTCTCCATTTGAAGGGTTAGGGAAAATCTCGAAATGAATCTGCTCTTGCGACATTACGTTTAACCAACTCGGAAGCGTATTTAACTCAAGAATGTGCAATGCCGTCGGAGTAATTACATAAACATTCCCTTGAGAATCTAATTCAAGAGAAACTCTGTCCATAAATTCAACAGGTGAATTCCCTCCAGTATAAATTTGCTCCCATTCTCCTGTATTGCGATCTAGAAAGGCGAGGGTCGAGACAGTATCTTTGTGAGGCCCAAACAAGGCCCAAACATTGTCGTTATTATCAAATTCGAATTCAAGAATTCTTCCACTTGGCATATTAACTGTATTGTAGCGTGAAAGAGTATCTATGAACTGATTACCAACCGCAATTGAGAAACCTTGATTTCCCGCTAGATAGAAAGTATCAGCGTTATTCATGAATTTGAAATCATTGATATAATTATCAAGGATAAAATCAGATGTATCCGCGGAATACAATTGAAATGTTCCAGGTTCGTAATACCTAATAAATCCTTGAATAGTACTTAAAAGGCCACTTGTCGACCATGCATGACCATTACGAGATTGAATTCTTCTTTGGGCATCAGGATAATAGGTAGGAATATCATTTACGATTTTTATCATATCTTCTCCTACCTGACATACCCACAGACTGTCGTTATCTTGAGATAATGTTATCGCTTCAGTTGGCCCAAAGGATTGTTCCCAAGCAGTGTTATCATCATACTTATAGACGTAGTCCGTGTAATCATCAATAACAAAAACATCCTCATTCACGAAGTCTACTTCTTGATAGAAAACATTTGATGTAGCTGGTAGATTAAGATCAGACTGGTTGTAAAAATTACTATGAGTGTAGAAATTACCACTCTGATCTATATTGTATATGTTGTAGCGTCGTACCCACCAAATACCGTCGTTATATGGATTTATTTTAAACCCTTTATGTCCTGAACTTGGCCCCCAAAAGAGTGTACTCGGAATCCCAAGATCGTCATCTTCAATAGTTGTCCAGTTTTGTGCTTGACTAGAAAAAGGAAGCACAAATGCCAACATGATTATAATTAGTGCTTTATCCATTTCTTTGATTTTTGGATGCCGCGAGGGCTAGTTAAATGTACGAAGTATAGTCCAGTTTTCAAATGAGCAACGTCTAAGGTGTAGATTTTACTTTGTGTAACGTCAACATGGTTGACTACCCTCCCAGTTGCATCAATTAGGGTTATTTCTGATCCGATCATATCATTATTTCCTAAAACTACATTTAGCTCACATGCTCCGGGGTTCGGGTAAACTTCAAAATCAATTTCAAAATTAACCTCATCAACACTAGCTAGTGAATCAAGTAATTCATTTACTCCGATACAAGGGAAATCATATCGAGTTAGTAATGTAGTATCATGAATGTAGATTGAATAGGCCATTTGAGGAATGTCGTTCTGCGGATCATAAGGGTTATATGGATACCAATAAGTTGGCGTAACTGGAACTGAAGCATCACTGAACAAGAGAATATTGATATCATCGTTATCATAAAGTTCAATAAACTCGTAGTAGTATCCTGAAAGATAAATCATTGAATCATTTACAATTGAATCAATATATGCCATCTGTTCGATTCCAAAGTATTCTCCAACGACACTAGAATCAGTCAGCACGCCTCCGGTGTATTCGTATACCTTTGTTGTATCATTGTTTAATATGGCTGAATTTGTTGGCCCATGGCGCACCCAAGCATCGAGAAGCACAGTACTGTCTAGCATATATTGTCCAAAGTCGTAGCTTAATTGCTCCTTGTACCTAACAACTTTATAAACACGGTCAAATTCAGGTGGATAACCTGTGCTTGAACTAATTGGTCCTGATCCCCAACCATTAAGTGGCTTTGAATAATTAATTGAAATTGTATCAATCGCTATTGTTTGCCTTCCAGTATATGGCATTTCAGGATGTACAATTTGATATTCTGGAAAATCGATCATTTTGAGTGCTTCGTATGCATTTAATCGCCCCCACGCTGATCCTGAGTGGTATCCACCTGCATTAATATTCTCCTGTGTTTGTGTTGCTGAAGTCTGGATAATATATTCGACGTCAGCTGGATCTAAGTTCAGATTAGAATAACAAAATGCTTTGTTATAATGACTTAACAGAAGTGCAGCAACACCAGCTGCATGCGGAGCCGCCGCTGATGTTCCATCAAATTGTCCATAGAGAAAATTCGGATCAATATTACTCGATTCTGTAGTCTTTACAATATCAAATGAACCGGGAGCAATTACATCAATATCTTGTCCATTAGGAGAGAAATATAGACTTGAAGTATTCTGACCTTGAATTAAACGTTCCCCATCATTGCCGGAAGACCCTGTCGATATTATCCATGAATCGTGAAAGCCAGCGGGATAAATTCTAGGACCCTCATAGGTCGCTGGATTAACCCCTTGACCTATGGTAGGGTTACCTCGACTCGCTGTAGTAACAACACCATTCTGAATCGAAAACAAAAAGGCCTCAAAGCATAAATTACAGTCGTCAAATGATGCTGGACCTCCAGGCGGTCCTGGTTCTTCTAATGGGCCTTTATTATATTCATCTACCGTGAATCCACTGCTAAAATTGTTGACATGAACACCATAACCGGGAGCGTTGTCATAGTATATAGGTGCAGTTGCACTTCCTACTTCTTGTCCCCAATTATAATACGTTCCGGGGACACGTGCGGAGTTGACAATTGCAACACACCAATTTTCGATATTTTCAATTCCACCTAGTCCATTTTTAAAAGCTATCAAACTAACACCGCTTGTATCACTTCCATTTCCTCCAGCGATTCCTGCAACCCCTGTACTATCGTTATTCCTTTTCGCGCCTATAATGCCGGCAACTTGTGTTCCATGACCACTAGTATCAACGCCCCATGATACATTCGTTATATCGCCCTCGTACCATCCAGTTAAAATATCGAGGTCGGGATGCGTTGAATCGATTCCAGAATCAAAGACTCCAACTTTAATCCACCGCTCTCCAGATTCAATTGTCCAAGCGCTGTCCGCATGAATCCCAAGGCTATCAATGTACAGTGATTCTTGCTCTACAAATAGAGTGTCATTCGGAGTGCTATGATATTCCAATTGATAATTTGGATGGGAATAAATAACTAAAGGATAGGCTGAACTTAATAGTTCACGAAAGACATCAAATTCGTATCCTTCCGGCAAATCCATATTAAAGGTAGCCCAAAACGGAGGAACAGAAACCACTTTTCCCTGTCGACTAATTGAAAGAGAATCGCTAGTGTGCAAGCGTAAAAATGATTTTGTTACATGGAGATTACCCAGATCAAGTTCATAATCTGCAAACTGAGTTAGATACTCTAATCCTTCCTCATTGAGGAAGTCTTCAAGGTTTCCGTCAGTTATTGATTCATTGTCGATAACCGACCAATCGAGTAATTTGTAATTCAATCGAGAAATGACGGATGTCGTGTCATAATTCGTTTGAGCAAAAGACATCCATGTCAATGCCCAGAATAGTAGGGTTAGTTTTATTTTCATTTTATGCACGTTTATTTCACAAATGTAAAACTTAAAAATCAACTGCGCAATGAGTATAACTACTCGAATTTCAGTATTTTATACAGCTTTAGCATTAGATTACAGTCTTTTATCTTTTGCTGTTTGATTAAAAGAAATAAGGTTAAACATAGCACGTAGACGTGATCTAATCCGATTCCCATAAAGTTCCTCCAATTGATTTGCGTTGAGGTTAGTAGTTGCATGGGTTAATACTCCTTCGTGCTGGAAAAAATCGTAGCGATAGAGTAAAATTTCTGCGATGGTATTGCATTCGTTACCGAAGTGTTTCATATTACGTTCTACTCCTAGATCATCAAGGCAAAGGGCTTTTTGTAGCTTGCCGTATTTGAGAATAGTTTCGTGCCCGTTCTTTTGAAAGGCAGCAGCAATTTCTCGGGTGGACTTTATTTGATAGAGATGTGGTCGGTAGTAGAAGTGTCGCAAAAGGGTGAATAGGGATGTTTTACCGCATCCAACTGGACCGAGTAGTAGAATGCCTTTGCTGAGGTCGATTCCGTGTTTTTGGCAGTTTTCTTCATCTCGGATGGCATAGATCAGGAGTTTGTAGATGATTTCTTTGTCTTCGTTGTGTAAGCGGAATTTGGGTCCGTAGTATTGTTTGCCAAGGTATTGGAGGTAGAGGCATGAGTTTTTGAAGTTGTAGTGGCGCATGCCGTTTACAACTTCGTAAGGGGATAATTCAATTGTTGCTTTCATCTTTTCCTTTTTTGCATTGCCCAAAAAACGAAACCAAAAAACTCTAGCGCTGGACAAAGTGCTTACCCACAGTAGGCTTAATGCTGAAATCTTAAATACTCCCTACGGTCAGACAGTTCAAGATTTTGGCACATTTTCACCTTGTGGGTCCCAAGCAATTTGCCCTAGGCGCGTTTTGAATTTTCGCTCTTGGATTTCATTTTTACAATGGGATTTCATAATTGGTGTTGTTGGGTGCGCTCATCTCGGCGCCGCTCGATGAACGATGCCCTCCGTTTCCTTTCGTGAAGGTCTTTGAGCGTTTGATCCAGTTTCGTGCGGCGGCTTGCCAGTCTTTCATTTTGGCTTTGCCTCCTACGAGCCATCCGTTGGATTGGAAGTGGTTGAAGAAGGATTCTGCTTCGTCGTGGGTGGATTCGGATTCTTTGAAAAATCCTTTTACTTCTTCTAGTCCTGGAGGGGAGAATGTTTTTCCTCGTTTGTTTGTTTTAATAGTTTCATTGTTTCTATTGTTTTCTCTGTTTATAGAAGGTCGCAAGAGATGTATCGGTTGATGCTCAATAGATGTATCAGGAGATAAATCACTACTCGTCTCGGTAGATGTATCAGTACATGTATCAAATATGTACATGTGTACTTTGCTGCCGCGCATAGGATTCTTTGAGGGTTGGTATTCGATGTACCCCCACTTACTGAGCTCCTTGATACATTTGGAGTAAGTGTTATTGGATCCAATCTTGGATGCCGTCATGAGATCTTCCCTATTAATTGATATCGGGTTCCGGAATTTGGATAGGTTCCAAAAATGAAATAGCGCGTAATACATGCTGATATGCCATGGGGAGAGCCGATCATCCTCCATGAATTTTTCGTTCACGGAGGAGAGTTGACGGATGTAGTTTACTTGTTGCATGATGAGGTGTCAATTTGATTGATCACTTCATTTTTGGCATCGCCCCAAAAACGAAGCAAAAAGGTCTAGCGCTGGACAAAGTACTTACCCACAGTCGGCTCAATGCTGAAATCTTAAAAACTCCCTGCGGTCAAACAGTTCAAGATTTTGGCACATTTTCACCGTGTGGGTCCCAAGCAATTTGCCCTAGGCGCTTTCCGTTACACTTGAGATTGATCGCGGTTGCGCATGTTGTTCTCGAGGATTTTTTCGATGTCCTTTTTGTTGTAGAACAATACGCCTCCTACTTTGGAGTATGGGATGGTACCGTTGATGCGGAGGTTTTGGAGTGTACCGGGTGAGATGCCGAGCATGCGTTGGACCTGGTGAGATTTGATCCAGGCTTTTTCTTCTTTGGGTTTGGCTTCTCGGCTACGCTCGATGACCGTTTCCTTTAAAAGTTCGCTGATGTCTGAAAGTAAATCTCTTTTGAAGCTTTGTAAATCTTCGGGTGTAATAATTTGTGTTGCCATTCGATTTGATTATGTGTTCGATGACAAATGTGGTGTGGTTTGATTTTATTTGTTCCCTATATGGGGGGTATATGGGGAAAGATTTTGTTTGAGGAAGAAGGTTCGAATTCGTGAAGATTTTACGACCTACCCGACAATTCAAAGGTCTGGTCAAAGGTTCGAGTTGGAAGCGTACCGTATTTTTCCACCGATTAATACTCTTCCCCTCTTCTTCAAGTTCCGATCAAACTTTTCTGTCAAGAAATTGTTTTATTAATTTTCCACGATTGTATCAAACATACGACTATAAGGTATTTTTGAAAAAAAGAATCTCATGAAGTTTGCCACATTATTGATCATTTATTTGCTGTCCTTCGACGGAATTAGTCAGGTTGTCAATATTCCAGACAGTAATTTTAAAGCCTCCCTGGTAGGAAACCCTGTAATAAACACTAACGGAGATGCTGAAATCCAGATCTCAGAAGCAACCGCGTACAGTCTAGCAATTCCTTGTTATTCGAGTAATATAACAGATTTATCAGGGATAGAATCTTTCGTGAATATCACTGGTTTACTGTGTTATAATAATCAGATCACATCGATGGATTTATCTCAGAATACTAAAATAGAGATATTGAATTGTGCCAGTAATCTTTTGACGGAATTGGACCTTTCTAGTAATGACAGTCTTACAGATATCAACTGTGAACTCAATCAAATAGATTCCTTAGATCTTTCCAATAAACCAAACCTCATTAGTGTTGAATGTCCTCTAAATGGAATGAGTTGGCTCAACCTATCAAATACTCCTTCTTTATTCGAAGTCTGGTGTTATCAAAATAACATCTCAGAATTAGATTTTACTGGATCTCCCAATTTTTCGCAGCTATACGCAAGAGAAAATAACTTGACAGTTTTGGATTTTTCGCAAAACCCCAATTTAACACGACTTGATTGTGCCGAAAACTTTGTAACTGAATTGGATCTGTCACAGCAACCGTTTCTAACTGCGTTGCAATGCTCATTGACCCCCCTTACATGTTTGAATGTCAAGAATGGAGGCAACAATTTCATTACCTTTTTTGGAGTTGGCGGAGTACCTAATTTGGACTGTATTGAGGTCGATGATCCCGTTTATTCCGCGAATAATTGGACAGGTATTGATCCTCAAATCAACTTCACTACCAATTGTGCTAACTCTTGCAGCACTCCTAATGTAGGACTGGAGGACTTTAGCCTCACCGAAGAAAAAAAGGTTGTACAAACGTTAGACATCATGGGACGTGAGATTAATCCTTCTAGCGGAATGCTCGTAATTCTAATTTATGATGATGGAACTTCTGAACGAAGGGTGATTGTTAAGTAGTTCAAAATTTAAAATCTTCGCTTTCTTGGAGCTTATTGTCAAATGTAATCACTAATGAGTTTAGATATTTCGAGCGCTCACCTTTGCGCATCTGAATATCCTGGAAAGTTCCGTAGAGATCTCCAACCTGAATGTTAAAGGCTTTTTCAAGTGTGGAACACAGTTCTTTCAGACTGGCGTTTCCTTTGTCGATGGATTGAGAGTAATGGAGTCCGTAAATAAGTTCTACTAGTGAAGCTTTGGAAGCTGTCCATTTGAGATTTGAAGTGGTGCTCGGTTCTTCTTTGGAATCTGCGTTGAGGTAGTTTTCGATATGTTCACGGGCAATGCGATCGGCGATTACATGATCATAAAGGGATGAGAATTCAGGATCCAAGTGTGCTTCCAATTTGGTAGAGTTGAAATTCTCGAGTGTAGCGACCTGGACAAAGTACACTGAATCGAGGAAGGTCTTTCCGCTGTTGAGGTAATGAATGAAATCTTGGTTTTGCTTTTCTGATTTCTGCAGGCGTTTTATTGTTTTCTTTTTGAATTTCGAGACGCTGCAAATGGGGCAGGTTCGCAGCTTTGCTTTTAAGTCGATACGGAACTTGTGGTAGATCAATCGTCCCATGACCTTTGGTTTGATGTAACGAAAGAAGGTGATTTGCTCTTCGAGGGATGCAAAGCCTTGATTGATGACTTTTGTGCGGAGCTCTTGTATGCACTCTGAGATTAGCTCAAAGGCTTGATATTCTTGGTTGTTTGATGCGTCTGAGGATTGCTCCAATAGATGTAGCCTTTCAAACAACCGTTCTGCGGTCGATTGATCAGATTCCATGTTGAAGGTTTTTGAAAAAGCCGGAGGGAGTTTCCCTCCAGCTGTAAATGTGGTTCAGGACTATGCTTCCTGAAGTTTTTCGATTTGGCTGTTAACGCGGCCGCGGATTTCTGCCAGGCTGGTATCAATGATTAACTCTCCATCCTTGTAAATGGTTTCGAGCAATCCTTGCCCTTCTTCTTCCCAAGTTACCTGATCTGTCATTCCTGTAACTCGTCCATTCTCTCCATTGATGCGGATCAATCCTTTTGCAGATTTCTTGGTTCCATCGTCGGTTTTAGGGTCTTTGAAGATTTCTCTTCCCTCTCCTCTAACCTCTCCATAGGTTGCCTTCATAGCAAATCCGAAGGTGTCGCGTGTTACGTATTGATACGTGTAAGAACCAATTCCGAAAACTACGTTGGTAGATGCAAATCCTTTGTCTTTTAATTGACGGCAGATGTTTTCGCAACGCTCCAAGGTGATACTATCTCCGTAGATCAGACCAATGTGTTCATCGAGAATTTTATACCCTTCAGAACTTGTGGTTCCGCCGAAAGTCTCCCAAAAGCATTCCACTGCTCCTTTGAATTCCGGAGTTCCCGCTTCGGCATCTGGGTCACCACAAATGATTTTTACTGGATCACCAGAATCAGGACGAATGACAACCTTTCCTTCACGGCTGAGAATCTCCTCTTTTAATTCTGGGATGTACTCCGTAACTACTTTCCAGAAGTCCCACGTATCAGAAACTATACTCACGATTCCTGCAGGATAGGTTTCTTTGATCAATCTTCGGAATGTGCCAATCTCATCATCTTTTGTGCCCATACACATTACAGAGTGTTCTGTTGCCGGCACGCTGACTCCAATCAATTCTTTTCCACTATCCGCATTGTAGTATTTCTCAAGAAAATCAATCGCAGGGATGGTATCTGTTCCTGAGAAGTTCAAAAGGTGTCCTGCGCCGCTCATCATTGCTGCTTCCAACCCTGCCATACCACGGAAGCTAAAGTCGTGCCCCTGAAAGTTGACAAACTCCATGTCTCCACCCGTTTCACGAGCGTATTGATTGAGTAGCTTTTTGTACTGCAAAGAGATGGTTGCACTGGTACATGGCATCCAGATCACACAAGAGATGATTGTCTCTAAGAAGTTGGTGATCCAAAAGAATTCCGGAATGGTGTTTTTAATGGTGAACATTGGGGTTCTCATTGGAACAATGCTACCTTCAGGAAGTGATTTGATTTCGATTGGTAAGTACCCGAGATCGTGCAGTGCTTCGACGTGATCGTATTTGATGGCATCAGGTCCTAGGTAATTTCCAATTCTCTTCTTGTACTCAGCAACTACCTCATCTTTTGATCTTCCGAAGAAATCTTTGTCGAACTCTTCAATGATGTATCGCTTAACGAAGTACTGCAGACCGAAAAGAACTACATCGTCGATTCCCGGAATACGGCTTTTGCGAGGCGTCCAGTTGCTGTAGACTAGCTGCGTTCCATTTGGATATTGGCTTCTGTGATCTACCTTATATCCGTCAGATAAGTGCATTGTATTCATGATTGCTTGTATTTAGGCCTTTCGGCGTGTTTAGTTTCTTTTTATTTGCTGATTAGTTCCGTTTTCAGCTGAATAATATTGACTCTAGGATCTTCAATTGATTTGAAAGAGTCCGTTGTGTAGATTTCGTCGTACTTTTCGAAAAGGCTCTCGAATCCTTTACTGAAAATACCGTGGCTTACCACCAAAATGAGATTCCCCGCATTCTTCGCCTTTAACTCATCTGCCAACCCGAGGAAAGTCCCTCCACCATCGCAAATGTCATCTACTACAAGGCAGGTTTTCCCTTCGAGATCATCTGTATATGCAGTGAAAGCTTTCAGTTGTCCTGTACGCACATCTCTCACTTTGCTGCATTCAATAACAGAGGTCGCCTGAATTGCCTGGGCGAGTTTGTGTACCTTTTTGAGCGCACCACCGTCCGGAGAGATTAAATGGTAATCGCTGTAGTTGTTACAGAAAGATTCGACGAAAGGATAGTTAGGAATTACACGCACATTATTTAAAAGTGCTGGAGTAACTTCGGAATGTGGATCGAAAACCGTAACGCTTTCAAATCCTACACTATTGATTAGATCGGCATATACTTTTACAGATAGTGGTTCTCCTGGAACCATAACACGGTCTTGACGTGCTGCAGGAAAATATGGAATGAAAAGATGAAGCGTTTTTACGTCAGCTCGTTTTACTGCATCCGCTGCCAGTAATATAAGACCGAAGTCATTGAATGACCTTGGACGTGCTGTGATGGTTACTTGATCTACCTCTTTGAGGTATGTTTCGATTTTTATGTGAAGCTCTCCACCTGCAAAAGTGAAGTTCTTGTAATTAATTCCAGTACCGAATGGTTCGAATTGCGGGTCTAAGTTTAGGTACTCCATTTGATTTGTTTTGATTCAAATCTATTTGATTCAAACCATACCCGCAAGCATTTTGTGTATTTTTTACACTAAATACTGAAATTAATTCCTGCCTCCTTGGATTCCTGATATTTCTTTTCATCGAAAACATACCGCGTAGTTGGTCTGCCTTTACCCTTGATTATCTTCTCATTAAGATCTATAAGTATATCTAACTGAAGTATTTTTTTGTTGAAATTCCGTTTGTCTATTTTGCGTTGCAAAATATTTTCATAGAGATGGTATAATTCCGATAAAGTAAATTTCTCGTCTAATAAATTGAAGCCAATAGGTTCGTATTGCACTTTTGATTTTAAGCGACTTTTAGCCAATTCGATGATCTTGCTATGATCAAATGATAGTTCGGGCATTTCATCCCATGGAAACCATTTTGCATCATCAGCGTCCGTCGTCGCATGTAAAGTAAAGTCCGTTTTGCGCACCAATCCATAATAGGCTATTGAAACTATTCTGCCTCGTGGATCTCTCTCGGGAAGACCGAAGGTATACAGTTGCTCCAAGTAATCTACGTCAACTCCGGTTTCTTCTTTCAATTCACGTTCTACCGCAGCTTCCAGGCTTTCACTTTCTTTTACAAAGCCTCCGGGTAATGCCCAACTCCCTTTGTATGGATCGAACTTTCGTTTTACGAGTAATATGAAGATACCGTCGTTGCGATCGTAACCGAATACGACGGCATCTGTTGTTAATTGGATATTCTGATTGGGCATTCTATTAGTGTATAAAATACATTAATTGTAAATGTAGCTACTGCGAACGGACTAGCCATGTTTTTCAAGCCTCATTTCTGAATTTTGGGTATTTGTACCTAACTTTTTGCGTAATTGTTGCATGTCTTCGCTGACTTTCTTTTCAAGTACCCTTGCATAAATTTGCGTAGTGGCCAACCTAGTATGACCAAGCATTTTGGAGACAGTTTCAATGGGTACACCATTCGCTAAAGTGACCGTAGTTGCAAAAGTGTGCCGGGCAATGTGGGTTGTTACTTTCTTTTTAATACCACAGATGTCTGCCAGTTCCTTTAGGTATGAATTATAGCGTTGATTGCTGTTGATGGGTAAGAGCTTGTCTTTCTCGATGCACTCCGGATCATCTTTGTACTTATCAAGAATCTCAAGTGCAATGGGAAGTAACGGAACGTTTTCTTTGGTATTCGTTTTTTGGCGATAGGTGGTGAGCCAATACTCTCCGTCAATTCCAATCGAAACGGCATCCCTATTGAAGTTGTAAATATCTGTGTACGCAAAACCCGTATAACATTGGAACAGGAAGATATCTCGTACCTTTTCCAACCTTGGAATGGTGATTTTCTTAAATCGAAGTATTTCCAACTCAGTTTCGGTAAGTGCAACGCGCTGTGGGTTCTTGTACGTGCATTTGAATTGGTTGAACGGATTGGATGGAATCCAATCGAGTGAAACGGCAATATTCATTACACGCTTCACCACTTTAATTACTTTGTGTGCTGTGTTGGTCTGCAGTTTTTCCACTGTGATGAGGTAGTGATCAAATTCTGTTATGAATGCCAGGCGCAATTCTTTTAAGGGCTTGTCCTCGATTTTATACTGCCGCTTCATGAAGGTGACGAGCTTCTTTTGAGTGGATATATAACGAAGCAATGTTTTTCGGCTTGTTAATCCAGCCTCGACCTTTTCCGCCATTTTGGTGTTGTGATAGTTGAAGGCGTCCATGAGCGTTTTAGGTTTTGGTGCATTATCAATACCTAAATACAATTCCTTCAACTCTTGCGCTGAGGTCATTTGTCCTTTTGCACAAAAGTTTAGAAAATGCTGATTGAGCTCGTTTTTGGTGCGTTCGATCACACTGTTCACCTGATGACTGTTCGGTGCGTTTGATTTTACCCGTTTATTTCTTGAGTCCCAATTTTTGGACTGCACGTAATGTTGAGTAGCAATAGTCGCCTTCTTACCGTCAACGGTAATTCGGATGTAGATTGGTAAGGCTCCGTTTTTTTCTTTTTGCTTGTTTAGCCAGATTAGTACACTAAACTTTTGATTGTTTTTCATATCTCTTTGGTTATTGAATTACGTAACTCGAATCGTTCTCGAGTTTTTGAACACAATTGCAAATCGAATAACCACAGATATACTCTGCGTTTAAGAGATTTTAGTAACCAAAACAAATCATTTTTTCTTGGTTACCAAATAGGTTACCAATTCTTTCAATTCGATTGATTTGGAATGATTTGATAACAAGAATTTGAAAGTCCTAAATTCCGCGCTTTGCATGAAATTTAGTGCTATTTAATAAAAAAGCCCCTCCAAAAGGAAGGGCTAATTGTTGTCCCACTAGGGCTCGAACCTAGACTCTTCTGAACCAAAATCAGACGTGTTGCCAGTTACACCATGGGACAGTTTCACAACGTTCTCCGAAACCTAACGTGTTTGGCGTTGGGACGGCAAAAATAGTAACAAAAATTAATTCAGCAAAAAATCTCGAAAAAATTCAATTCGCTTTTTTTTATTACACCATCATAACATTCAAGATCAAGCCACAACAGACTGTTTATCAATAATTCACACCAAACACCACTTCGCCTTTAAGGGTTATTGGGATTTTTTCACTTTTGGGCATTCAATGTCAAGGTTGAATTTTTTAAATTCGCATTGCCGTAAGGCTGGGCTTTCTATTGCCCAAACTTTACTTTATAACCAAGAAGAATGGACTACAAGAAAATTAACACCTACCTCGGTTGGCTTATTTTTATCATCGCAACTACGGTTTATTTCCTGACCCTCGAAGACTCTGTGAGTTTATGGGATTGTGGTGAATACGTTACAGCCGCGTACAAACTAGAAGTAGGTCACCCGCCGGGAGCGCCACTATTTATGGTCTTAGGACGTTTGGCATCTTTCTTTGCCGACCCGGAAAATGTTGCCGTTTGGATCAACCGTTTATCGGCACTTTCCAGTTCAGCAACCATACTCTTCATGTTCTGGTCCATCACACTATTGGTGAAAAAGATGATTCTTCGTACCAAAGAAGAACTCGAAACAGGCGACAAAATTGCCATCTTCGGTAGTGCCGTTGTTGGTTCATTGGCGTACACATTCTCAGAATCTTTCTGGTTCTCGGCTGTAGAGGGCGAGGTATATGCAATGTCATCATTGTTCACCGCGATCATCTTCTGGGCAGCCTTGAAATGGGACGAAGAAATGATCCAGGTACAGAAAGGAAAATTGCTTCCGAAAAGCGTTTCTCCAGATCGATGGATGCTCTTGATCATGTTCATGCTAGGATTGGCAGTCGGGGTTCACTTATTGGGTATTCTTGTAGTACCAGCGATTGCATACATAGTCTACTTCCGATACAACGGAATCTCCAAGAAATTCTTCCATATTTACATCGGCGTTGCCATTTTCAGTGTTGTCGTTGGAATCTTCAAAATGGGGAACACCGGAGGAGATGTCTTCTCCGAAATCCTGAAACAAGGGTTTGTACTGGGAATCTTATACGGACTATTCCTTTGGTCACGCTCTCAAAAAATCGTCGAGTTCTTATTGGTTGGATTGATGTCCATCGTACTATTGAGCTTCATTCAGGACGGTGTAATTACCGGATCGGTTTCCTTCGCTTCGTTCTTAGAGATCAGCCTTGTTAACGCATTGGGAATGCCGTTCTACGCTGGAACAGTCTTGTTCTTTATGATTCTTATCGGATTGTTCTATTTCATGCTCCGTCGTTCCAGAAAACGTGGAAATCGCACGGTTTACAGTGCAGTGATGGGATTGTTGTTACTATTGATCGGATACGGATCGTTCGCGGTAATCGTGATTCGTTCGAATGCCAACACACCTTTGGATGAAAACGACCCGGAAAACCTTGTAACACTTCACTCCTACCTGAAACGTGAACAGTATGGATCTGCACCGTTGGCTGTAGGACAATTCTGGAACTCACGCGAAAGCGGAGGACAATTTGTTGATGTTGGAAACGGTCAAAAACAGTGGAATGCAGGTGCAAACAGAAGTCAGTGGGAAGACCAATCTCCAATTCACTTGCGTCGATTTGTTGTAAAACAAGGAGACGATGTAGTTCGAGCTTTCCAAAACGAAAAGAACGCTAAGGAATACGTTAAGAAGAATAAAGGTGGATTAACCATTGAAGAAACATACTTCGTATCAAACGAATCGAGTCGTGAAGAGGCAATTCCAACCTACTCACAAACAACATTGTTCCCTCGAATGTACTGGTCAGTTGATCCGTCGAGAACGGCATCATACATAGAATGGTCAGGTTACGATGCTAACGATGATACCGGAACCGAGATTGGTAAAGACGGAAAACGAATCCCAACTATGGGTGAGAATATGCAATTCTTCTTCCGCTACCAGGTAAACTGGATGTACTGGCGTTATTTCTTCTGGAACTTCTCCGGTCGTCAAAACGATATCCAAGGGAGCCGCGGTGGAGCTATGCGTGGTAACTGGCTTTCTGGATACAGCGTTGTTGATGACGCTCGATTGGGAGATCAGGACGCAGCACCGTACTACACAAAAGAGAACAAATCGAACAACAATTTCTTCCTGTTGCCATTGGTGCTAGGATTGATTGGGTTGTTCTTCCATGCATACCACTCACCGAAACAAGCATTCGTGCTCTTCCTAGCGTTCTTGTTTACGGGATTGGCGATTGTTGTATATCTGAACCAGAAACCGCTGGAGCCGCGTGAACGTGATTACGCCTATGCAGGTTCCTTCTATTTCTTCGCCATGTGGATAGGAATAGGCGTTTATGGTCTCTACGAAACCTTTAAAAATATCTCCAGAGACACCTTGATAAAACTCGGGTACGCCGCCGGAGGTGGATTGCTCTTGTTCTTCATCTTCGATATGTGGTCTCCGGTTGGAATGCCGGCAACCATGGGATGGCTCATCGTACTTCTGCTAGCAGCTGTAATGATGGGAGTTATGTATGGAGTCAAGAAAGTCACCCAGAAAAATACGCATGGTGCTGCACTCGCATCGGTAATTGCCCTTTGTGTTCCAATTCTTATGGGAATGGAAGGATGGGATGATCACGATCGTAGTAATAAGTCATCTGCTCACGATCTTGCTTACAACTACCTTGTTTCTTGTGAAAAGAATGGAATCATCTTCACGAATGGAGATAACGATACCTTCCCACTTTGGTACATGCAGGAAGTTGAGGAGAAATTCACAAGCGTTCGGGTTTGTAACCTTTCATTAATGCAAACAGACTGGTACACCAACCAGATGAAGATGAAAGCATACGATTCGGAACCACTTCCAATCAAGTTCACAGAAGATCAGATTTTGATGAACTACGGTGGAACGGATCAGGTCTTCTTTAAGCGTTTGATTGACTTGATGCGTGAGGATTTCAAAGACGACGAAATCATCAAGAGAATGTTGGCGCTACGTATCAAGCAGAACCCGGAAATGGCAATGCAAAAGACGCAAGGTTTGGTAGCTGCGATTCCACAGATTTTGGCAGGTGCGCAAGCGAAATCTCCACAAATGGAGAAACAAATGCGTAAGTACATTGCGATTGCGAACAAACCATTGAAAGGAGATACAACTAGTTTCATCTACGAGAAGTTAGCCGTTGGTATGCGTATCTACAACGATATGGAAACCGGATCTATTCAATTGGATCAATCGAAATTCAGCTTGTTCAGCAAGCACGTATTCAAGTTCGAAGATGGATGGGATATCACTAATCTTCCGGATGCAATGGCATTCGTTCGTGATGATGCCAACATGATGCCGTTGGAAATGGGTGGTGATTTGTACCGCTACTTCCCTAGTACAGGATTTGCAATGGATGTGAACAAGACAAACCTTGTAAAATCAGGATTGGTTACGAAGAAGCAATTGAAAGATTGTAGTAACAGCATCCGATTCCGTTTCCGTTACAGTACAGAGCAGAATCCGGATCGTCCTAGCTTCACGGTGGAAGGAATTCCAGTTTCGCGTGCACGTCAGTTGAACAAATCTTACCTGAAGAAAGAACAGGTAATGATGCTTGATATCATCGCTAACAACGATTGGGAGCGTCCATTGTACTTCTCCTCTCCTTCGGGATCAGAAGTTGCAAGTGCGATCCTTCACGGTTACTCTGGTGATTTCGGTGATGGTGCCATCAAACAAAACGGTATGGCATTCGAGTTAACGCCATTGAATGGAACTCCGGGAATCAACCGTGATCGTATGTACGATAACCTGATGAACAAGTACCACTACGGAGATATGAAAAATCCGGATGTACTTACAGATTACTACACGCGTCGTCACACTACGCAGTACAGAAGTCACTTCTTGCGTTTGGCATCAAGCTTCTTACGTGAAATCGAGTACGCAGAGCGTGTAGCGGCAACAAATCCAAACATGGAAGCTTCAGACGTTCTTTCTTCGGAAAAACAAAAAGAGTACAAACAGAAAGCGATTAAGTTGTTGAAGAAATCGTTGGAGGTGATGCCAGCGGATGTCGTTATCGATCACAGCGAGCCAACAGCAACTGGAGATCAATACAAGGTTGATGGCAAACCACGTCGAGGATACACGGACGGAGTGCTTCACGATTACGTAGATATCTTCTACGTCGCGGGAGACAAAGCTTCAGCGCGTAAATTGGCGAAAACGTTGGCAGATCAATACGAGTCTATATTCGAATACTTCGATAAGTCCGACCCACGAATTACAGGAAGCATCCACAACGTGAAAGATCTTTACGCTGCGTTGGAATCATACTTCGTTGTATACGCGGCTGTATCAAGTGAAGATCCGGGAAGTGAGTTGGATCGTCGCATGTTCAAAGCGTTGAGTGATGTTTACTCGAAGACAATTCCTAACATGATCTCAGGATTGAAAGAGGCAGCTGAAAACAATGGTGAAACAGTTCGTCGTGGCTCTTCTGAAGTTGGAACATACGCACAACGAGCGTTTGACATTCAGGACTTCACGAATGGTATTGCGTACCGCGTTGGATTCATTGAGGAACCAATTGAGCAATTGCCATCGGCACCTCGAAATGCTCCAACTGGAAACCAGCAAATTCAAGGTGGAAACGGACAGCAACCTCCTGGGAACAGTCAACCGCAGCCTGGGCAGAATCAACAAGCTCCTGCGATTCCGCAATAAAAGACATGAAACAATTTCGAACCCCATATTTTTTCCGATGGATTTTCCATCGGAGAGTATGGGGTTTTTCACGTCATAACGGTACGGTTTATCTTACTTTCGACGACGGACCGACGCCTGAATGTACCCATTGGATTTTAGACCAGCTGGCTGAAAAAGACATCAAAGCGACCTTCTTTTGCGTGGGTTCGAATGCGCAGAAACACCCAGAACTAATGGAACGCATTCAATCGGAAGGGCACGCCGTTGGAAATCACACCATGAGACACGAAAAAGGGACACAAACGTCAAAAGAAGCGTATTTCAAGAGTATTGAAGAAGCCGCTGAGTTCATCCCTTCCCGATTGTTCCGTCCGCCCTATGGAAGAATCCCGATGGCTTTCACTAAAGAACTACGAAAAAAGTACGATGTCATCATGTGGACCTGGCTTTCGTACGACTACCATCCTGATGTAAGTTCACAAGAAATTCTGCAACGCGCCGAATCCATCAAACCTGGAGATATTTTGGTACTTCATGACAATGTGAAAAGCTTCGAAAAGCTACAAGAAACACTTCCGAAATTACTTCAGGTTATCGAAAAAAAAGGATTGAAATTTGCACCTATCTCTTCTTAAAGGTTCATTTCTTAATGAGTCGCGCACATTGAGCAAGAGAAAGTAGTACGCTGAGCTTGTCGAAGTGCACTGCTTTTGATCTCCCAAACGTGCATAAAGAAACATTCAGATAAATGAGGCTATTTCCTCTTGAAAACAGGAACCGTAGAGCAAGGTTCACCGTACATGATGCTCTTTGCTACAGGCTGTAATTTTCGCACCAATTCAGACATTGCAACTTCCGGTTGATGCACATCTGCACATCCTTTGATAATGATCCGTCCGTCCTGGAACTCGGAAAGATCCAAGGCGTGAATGTTATCCATCAATAGTTTCGAGGATAAGTCTTGTGCCGAACCAATCACATAATCTGCTCCGCTTTCCTGCAATTTCGATGCTACCAACATGTACGCCCATGTAGGAATAATGGCATCTGCAGAGCAAAACACGTATACGGCTTTCGATCCATAGGATTCCCAATCGTTCGATTTAATCCAGGCACGAAAATCTTTCTCCTTCAACACCAATCCTTGCCATAGCTGATCTGCTAAATCAATCCCGGTTAATTCCACCGTTGGTTTGAAATCAGCAAGATCCATAGCAATCAACCCACTTTCCTTAACGCGATTTACTATCTCATCCATATATCAAAAATACAACGTTCATAGCAAATATGCGTACTTTCACTCCATGGAAGTCAATTGGACGAAATGGCGTAATATCCTACTATTGATCCTCGCGGGTGAGGCAATTTTCCTACTTCCCTTTGTACTGGTTCGCATTTTCCGTCCGACGTTCCTTAAAGTTCTTGATCTTTCCAATACCGAATTGGGTTGGTGCTTCTCTGCTTATGGATTCGTGGCGTTGGGATCTTATTTTCTTGGAGGATTGATTGCCGATAAAATGGCTCCTGAAAAACTAATTGGTTCCGCTTTAATCGCTACCTCCCTCGGTGGATTCTATCTTGGAACCATTCCATCTCCTCAAGCGTTAATATTCCTCTATTCCTTTTGGGGCGTAACGACCATTCTCTTGTTCTGGGCTCCATTAATTAAAGCCACGCGAGCCTGGGGGACGAATAAAAATCAGGGAATGGCATTCGGATTACTCGATGGAGGTCGTGGTGCTGTTGCCGCTTCCATCGGACTGATTGGCATTGCATTGTTCTCCGAAACCAACACAAACGACGAATTGAGTGACACGGAAAGATTGGCTTCGTTTCAGAGAATCGTTTGGACAACTTCCTCAATTGTCTGTACTGCCGGAGTTTTGGTTCTTGCATTTCTTCGAACGAAGGGAACTCCCAAAGACATAGTAAAATCAAGCATTGGCAATCCTTTCACCTTGCTAAAAGAAAGACGGATCTGGTTACTGATGACCATTGTTCTTACGGCTTACGTCGGTTATAAAATCACTGATTTCTTTCCTCAATATGCCACGGATGTAATGAAAATGGATGAAATCACCGCGGGCAAAATGGGAACGGCCTTACTGATCTGTCGTCCGATTACAGCAATTCTCGTAGGTATTTGGGCAGATCGATTCGTGAAATCTAAGTTGATTGCGCTGTTCTTTGCATTAATGGCTGTGGAAGGAATCGTATTTGCTTCGGGCATGATTGGTAAAGAATTCGCTCTTATCTTCACTTTAAACATGATTCTGACGGGAATCACCATTTACGGGGCAAGAGCGTTGTATTTCTCGTTAATTGAAGAGGCAAACTTCTCCCTGAGCAACACCGGTCAAGTGGTTGGATTTGTATCCATTATTGGATTTACTCCTGACATTTTCGTAGGTCCCGTTTCGGGTTACTTCCTGGATAATTACCCCGGACTCAAAGGCTTTCAATTCATCTTCGTAGGATTGGTCATTTGTGCATTGTTAGGAGCTTTGGCTAGCTTCTTTTTCAGCGGAAGAACAGCAAATTCACGCAATTAGGTTCATTTGAAATACCAAGAGTGAATGGCATAATAGTCACGTCAATAACTCAGGAATTGTATTTTTACCCCATGATTTCGAAGAAAACGAAATACGGACTGAAGGCATTGAGTTATTTGGCAAAACAAGAAACTCGCAAACCTGTATTGATTTCCGAAATTGCCCAAACCCAGAACATTTCTCAAAAATTCCTGGAGTCGATTCTTTTGGAATTAAAGAAAAAAGGATTCGTAGGATCTAAGAAAGGAAAAGGAGGAGGTTACTACCTTTTGCGGGACGGTGAAGAGATTACCATTGCAGCCGTTTTTCGTGCTTTGGAAGGTCCTATTGCGTGGTTACCTTGTGTTAGTCTGAATTACTACGAAAAATGCGACGATTGCCAGGATGAGGAAAGCTGCGCATTGAATGGAGCCATGATTCAGGTAAGAGATGCCATTTTAGGGGTGGTAGAAAAGCAAACGATTGCTGATCTGTAGGAAAATTCCAGTAGAAGCATCACACTCCACTCTCAAACTCCACACTGATCTTATAGCTCTACAAGCTTGTGTTTCGCAGCATACATGACAATTCCCACGACGTTTTTTGCTCCGATTTTCTTCATAATTCCAGCGCGATATCCGTCTATAGTTCTCTTGCTTCGATATAGTAACAGTCCAATTTCAGAAGCGGATTTCTCCTGACAGATGTACTTGATAATTTGCAATTCCACCCGACTGAATTCTACCGCACCATCAAAGCTAGGTACTACCTTCCCTTGTCGAACCAACTCGCCGATCAAACATTTTGAAGTTCGATCATTCATATAATATCCGGTCTCCACAGCACTTTCAATTGCCTGCAAGATTTCCTCGGGATCATCATCCTTCGACAAGTATCCATTTGCTCCGCATTCAACAGCTCTCACTACAAATTCCTGATTATCAAAATAGGATAGTAAGAGGATTTTAATACTGTCGTATTTCTCCCGGATTTTCTTAGCAACATCAATTCCGTTCATTTCCGGCATTCGGTAATCGAGTAGAACAACATCAGGAACATTTCCTTTCATTTTTAGAAGTAGCTCGACACCAGACTCGGCTTCAATCGTAACCTTACAATTATTGGTTCCGTTAAGCATGGCAATGAGCCCATCTCGGTAGATCCTTTGATCTTCAGCTACTCCAATGCTAATCTTCTTCTTCATTTCAGTGATTTACTTATTTCAACAGTGGTACCTCGTTGTTTTCGTATTGTACGAACCATCGAGCCGTTAATATATCGCAATCTACTAACAATGTTTTGAAGTCCAAACGAGCCAGGGTGATCTTTTGGCATTGCGATAACGCCATTACCGTCATCTACAATTTCTAACTTCATCGTGCCTTCTTTCATAGTTAGCAGAACGTCAATATACGAAGCTTCGGCATACTTTACGATATTGCTCAGCAATTCCTGAACAATTCGGTACATCGCAAGTTCCTCATTTTGATCTAATATAACGCTTTTATCATCAGAAATAAGAATGAAATTCACGTCTATTTCTACGGTATCGTTTAAGCGCGTAATCATGTAAGAAAGTGAGTCCGAAAGCCCCAATTCTTCCAACGTATATGGCAGAAGTTCATTGCATACATTCCGGACTTTATACGTTGTTTCAGAGAGTGTTTTTGTCATTGCACGTTTTTGAGGACTATCCTGAAGTTGTGCAATATGGAAACGCAACGAAGTTAAGGATGCTCCTGTGTCATCATGGAGGTCCTGGGCAATACGTTTCTGTTCGCGTTCGGTTGCACGAATTTCTGCCTCTATTAGTCGTTTTTGATCTGCCAGCTCCAATTCGATGAGCTTATGATGTTTTTCATACATCCTGCGTTGATACACCAGGACGAACACCACAATAATCAACGCGGTGAAAACCATTATTGCAGACCCAATAATTAACAATTCATTCATAGTCTTCGGCCCTTTACAAAGCTGATCACATAAATTACGTTAAGTCCAATATTGAGAATTGCATGAATTTGCCAGAAGTGAAAGCTATTCATGGCCAATAGTTCTTTACTAAACAAAAATAAGTACAATGTACCTGCGAAATAGATGAGCCAACCAGAAGCAAGCCAGAACATTGGCTGCTTTTCCAGGTATCTGTGTATTGGTCTTCTCAAAAGCGAGATATAATAACCGGCACAAAGAATGATCACCATAAGGCCTTCCGCATAACGTTCATTCGCCTGAAATGGATCCCGGGCTTCGAAATAGAAATTCTCTAGAAGAACAAAGAGTAGAAATGAAATTAGAAATACAACTACAACACCTCTCCAGAAAACAGAATCGTAGCTAAAAAAGAATATGGCTGATATTGCCAGGAATTCAATGAAAAAATGTGTGTTAAACAAAAATAAATTATTGATTTGGTAAACGCTCATTAGGCTTGCAACCAACTCAAAAAGTCCCGTGATTACGACGTATAAGAAGAGAATCCGGAGTGCAAACGACAACGACTTAAAGTAGATAGCCCCAATAAGAATTGGGGCCATAATCGAACATGCCGATATCAAATGCAGAGTAATACTCATTCCAATTAACTGTTAAGTACGTTTGCATTACCACAAACACCAGGGCAAGGCATTGATAAATCCGCCACCAAGGCAGTCAGGTCATTTTCATCGGCATCAGCACCTACTAAAACTAACTCTTTATTGCCGTCTTCGTCAAGACCGTAATACATGCGAATCCCCATACACCCTTCCTGATCGAGTATATCTTGCAAAATGTCTTTTCCAAAGAAATGTCCCTTGGTTGCTCCGGGATTCTTTTTTCTGTACTCCCCTGTTAATGCGGCTCCCGCTGTTAATGAAATTGATCCTCCTTCTGTTCCGTTAAATGACATAGGTTTTATTTTAAATGATTAATGAATGATACCTGACCAAAGTAGAATTCAGATAATTGAGATTCAATGTCACATTTAATTCCCGTTTAATTCTCATTTGTGATAATTTCAACCACACGCTTAATACACAGTTAATTCACACTGGTGCGACCTCTTAAAAAATCCGTATTTGTGCGTTGTAATTTGCGTAAATGTTGCAATTGAGGCACGCACATATTACATGTGGTTTTGTGTACTGAAATGGATCGATTTTATATGCGACTAATTGAAAGGCAAGGAAGTTTCGTAGCTTTGCAAAAAAATTAGATATGTCAGAGAAACGTACTGAGATTGATCGATTGGGTGAATTCGGTCTGATTGAACATTTGACCAACAATGTGAGCATTCATCATGACTCCACTTTGAAGGGCATTGGAGACGACGCTGCGGTGATCGCCTTGAATGACGATGAAGTTCAATTGGTTTCTACCGATTCCATGATCGAAGGAGTACATTTCAACCTGATGTACACCCCTCTTAAACATCTGGGATATAAATTGGTAGCAGCAAATGTATCGGACATTTGTGCCATGAATGGAGTAGCTGAACAAATTACCGTTTCACTGGCAGTTTCGAATCGTTTTCCGATAGAAGCATTGGAGGAATTGTACGATGGAATTAAGACGGCATGCAACATTTACAAAGTGGATATCGTTGGTGGCGACACTACTTCTTCCCTATCCGGATTGATGCTTTCAGTGACTGTTTTAGGACGTGCGAAGAAGGAAGACGTAACCTACAGAAACGGTGCAAAAGAGCACGATCTTGTTGTCGTAAGTGGAGATTTGGGAGGTGCATATATGGGACTTCAGGTGCTGGAACGTGAGAAAGAAGTATACAACGCAAACCCAAATATTCAACCAGATTTGGACGGACATGACTACATCATGGAGCGCCAATTGAAACCGGAAGCACGTGTAGATGTTGTGCAATTTTTAAAAGAATTAGAGGTTGTACCAACTTCCATGATTGATATTAGTGACGGATTGGCTTCAGAATTGATGCACATTTGCTCGCAAGGAAATGTAGGTTGCCGTGTTTACGATGAAAAAATTCCCATTGATGGGAAAACATCCATGACAGCTATTGATTTCAACCTGGATCCAATTACCTGTGCTTTGAATGGCGGTGAGGATTACGAGTTGCTATTCACGGTGAAACAAGACGATTTCGATAAAATCAAAGGGAATCCGCACATGACGGTGATCGGACACATTACTGATGCTTCGGAAGGATTGTATTACGTAGACAAGAACGGTTCCATGGTAGAGCTGCAAGCTCAGGGTTGGAATCACTTCAATAAGGATTAAGAGGCTTGTCGAACAGTGCGGTTGTACTTTTCACGAACTACACTTTCGAAATCTTTTCCTTTTAGTTTCGCTTCGGCCCAAGATTGGAAATCGAAGTAATCCAGTGCTACACTCTCAAATGCGTCGTCATCGGTAAGAGTTGCCAATTCATCGTATAAATCTTCCCAGTAACGGTCCACTTCGAAGCGATCATCGCATTTTACCAGCTTTCCGATAAACTGCAGGAATACCTTTTCAAAGCTGTACAAACGATTACGTGTTTTGAGGAAACGTTGCGTGCTTTTGATGGAATATGGCAGCAATTTGTCGTGATTTAATTCCAGGTGGATGAGCAATTCCAGCAATTGCGTGAAACTGATGATATCTTCTGTTTGATCCAATTCGCTGTCGTTCAAGATACGATTGACCCATTTGAGCGCCTGGGAAAAATCACCAACACCGATATATGCTACCGCGATTTTGAACTCAAGGAACGCACGACGCGCAGGAACTACTTTGTCTCCAAACTGATCCAGTTTTTCTTTCACCTCATCAGCTATTAATGCTGCCCGTCCGAAATCCCCTTTTCTGAGATTCATACTAAGCTCAATGCTATTGATACTGGAGAATAGTTTAATCTCCAAATCCTCATTCGCCGTTACTTTACTGGCAACTGTTTTTAGTTGATTTAAGTACGAAATGGAACTTTTGTAATCTCCGAGCTTGTCCGAAATGTATATGGCATTCGTTAGTACAGAAACCTGCTTGTTAACTTCAATTGCAATCGGTCCGGTACTTGATTCCATCAACTCCAGATTCTTGTGCAAAGCTTTTAGTGATTCATCCAGATTTGCTGTTGCGTAATAATAGGCACTCATTACGTGGTAATACAGATAGCGTGCTTCCGTAGTTACAAGTTCAGAGGGTTCTGGACGATCCAACAATTCCTGGCAAATTTCTTTGTATTGAGCTACATCCTCTTTCGAGCGCGATACGCCTTTCTTTGATAAATGACTGAACAATCTGCTTTTGATCTTCCACAGCAAGGCATAATATTGCAAGGATTCAATCTGAGAACTCTCCTGTTCTGAAAAAGCATTCATCTCAGCATCTGAAATCCCGGAATACCCCATCGTTTCATGGATGCGTTTCTGTTTGTTTGCAATTTCTATGACCAATGCAGGTTTCTCGTGCTTTAGTGCGAGTTTCTCGGCGCTTCTGAGCAATCTACGACTTTGATCGTATAAAGAACGGTCGTATAAAATATCCGAAGCGTGCAACATTTTGTGAATCTGTGCTTCAGTAGAACCGGAGGCATGAAATGCATCGAGGGCACTCAAAATATGATCGTACAGTCTTTTTTTGGTGATGGAAAAGCGTTTCAAAAAAGCTTCTCCTTTAAAGAATTCGAACAGTGCTTTTTCGTCGTATGAAGGCAATTTATCGAGGTAATCGAAAATGCGCACATAGTTGTTTTCCCCTCCGATTGTGTGACGGGAAGACATCAGCTTAAAGTATCTTTTTTCCGATTTAGACATGGATTGAACCAGATCAAAAAGCGCTTCATTTACCTTTCCAGACATGTATAAAAATTATAGATTCACAAGTAGTATATCTAAGATAGGTAAAGAAGCAGGACGTTTTTTGACAAAAATTTGAAGTGTATAATTTATTGAGTGTTCGGCAGCTTGACATATCGTTAAGGTCAATGCTTTGTAGTTCGATGTCTTTAGGCGTTGGGGTTCTTGCCTTCCGTCAGGCGCGGCGAGAGCCTCAGAGCGCAGGTGTTAAGATGTACATTTCGACTTCGCTCAATGTACTAGCCCCATTTACGAGAATAGATTTTCCCAGTACATTTCGGCTTCGCTCAATGTACTATAACAGAATTGATATAAATGATTTCGATTGCGCACATTGAGCGAAGCCGAAATGTGCGCACAAAAAAAGGCATCTTAAAAAAGATGCCCGGTAATTAAAAATTGTTTCGACTTAGTTTGCGTTTGGATCTTCTGGATTTGGATTATCTTCATCCGGATCTGAATTCGGATCGGTGATTCCACCATCGAAAACAGTTCCACTTCCATCACCCGTTGGCAAACCAGCATCGTCAGCTCCCACTCGCGCATCCGAACCATTGTTCGTATTTGATGATCGAGCGTTTTCATCATTATCAGGAGCTTCTTGCCATAATGGCGCTTCTAATTCTTGCGCTGGAGCGACTTCTTGCTTCTGACAAGAAACGAACCCTAGTCCAAGAATTACTGCTGATATGTAAAATACTTTTCTCACTCTTTCTAATTTATTATCACCGAGAGTATTAACAAATATAAGTGAATATCTCTAATCTTCCAAACTATCCGATCGCAATTTGAGTAAAACGTAGGTTCCATTGATTGAACCGTTCTCGTCAATTAACTCTTCCGGACCTATTAATTCCATGGCATCATCAGAGAATTTCTGCATCAATTCTATACGTTTGCTGGTGATTTCCATCCCTTGTGATCGGTGATCCCCTGCGCCAATCGCCTTTCTCGACATGCTTTGATTCACCCCGATTCCATTGTCCTTAATCAGGATTTCGAGAAGGTCTCCTTTACGCTGAATATTGATTTCAATCAGCCCTTTGACGTCTTCCTGCGGAAGAATTCCATGAATAATACTATTCTCGATAAATGGCTGCAGAATCATCGATGGAATCTTATACAACTCCAAATCGATGTCATTTGTGGTGATCTTGTATTCAAATCGGTCTTTAAATCGCATCGACTCAAGCGACAGATACAATTCAATTCGTGAGAGTTCCTCTTCAAGCGTAATTCTGTTATCCTCTAACGATGCGGAATCGAGGTTTTTACGAATTAGCTTTGCGAAATTGGTCAGGTATTTATTTGCCGATAGTCGATCTCTGGTATTGATAAAGTACTGAATAGAATTCAGGGAATTGAAGATGAAATGTCGGTTCATACTTGCATTCAGAGATTTTTGCTCCAGAGCAAGCAAACGTGCTTTATACGCAAGCATTTTATTATCGTTGGCTTGTCGAATACGCTTCAATCGCAAACGGAAGGTCATGAATACGATTCCGGCCGTCGTAATCACACACAAAGTGATGAACCACCAGGTTTCGTAGAATGCTTCTTCTATTTCAAACGGAATCGTTAACGACTCTGATTGCCTTCCGTCCAAATCCACGGCGCGTACCATGAGTTTGTAATCACCCGCTGGGAGGTTTGTATACGTGATGGAAGCAACAGAAGACATCGGCGACCATTCATTATTCAGCCCTACCAATTTAAACTGGTACTTCAATTCCTTGTGATTTACCAAAGCCACCCCATCGAAATCGAAAACGAGATTGTTCTTGTTATACGGAAACACCATTTGTTTCGGGATGCCGTCTGACGAAACCTTCTCACTGTAAAGACCATAATCAAACGGGGCATAATTCAATAAAATCGACTTTAGGTGAATTAATGGCTTCTTCGCTCCTACTCCGGCAAAATTTTCGTGGAATTTCACCAATCCATTTGAAGTACCAAAACAGAACGTCCCGTCCAACCCAAAAAATCCTGAGTTCAGGTTCGTCTCTACATCCGGAATTCCATCTCCTGGTCCGTATCGTTTTATTTTGTAGCCTTTTCGTCCCTCAGATATGATTATGAGCCCGTTATTCGTTCCAACATAGAGTTTACCGTTCCGGTAATTCATGAAATTCACGATGTTAGCCCTTGGGTCATCCTGAAGCAAACGCAACTGCGATAGCTCTCCGTTTTCATATCTGAAAAGCCCTGATTCAGACCCCATCCAGATGGTTCCGGATTCGTCTGCAACAATGCTGTAATATACACGCCCCATACTCTCGGGAATGGGGTGAAAATCTCCGTTTCGGTATACGAATGCGCCCAGATTGCTCACGCAATACAAAACGCCGTCAAGAATCTCCATATCTCGCACCGTACCAAGGTATTCAACATCACGCTTACCTACTTTTTTGAACGTTCCATTTCGGTACAAACTCACACCATCATTTCCGCCGATGTACATGGAATTCTTATCAATGCGTTGAAAGCACACAATCTTTGTTCCCGGTAAACCAGGGTGTCCAGCCTCTGAGAAAACCTGAACATTCTTGCTATTATCAATTGAAATGAGTGCATTCTGCGACCCAAACCAATTCTTTCCATCAACATCTTTTACGGCTGCCCAAATGATATTACTTGCTCCTGGAACTTCAATGCGCTCCATTTCACTGCCACGAGGTCTATATAGAATTCCATGATCATATGAACCATAATACGAGTCACCGTTTTCTAATTCGAACCCACAAGTAATCAAATCAGATAAAAAGCCGGATTGTTGATCATAATATTGGAAGCGCATTCCCGGGAAACGGAAAATCCCTTTTCCTTCCGAGCCAATCCAAACGTTTCCGTTCATATCCTCATAAACGCACTGAATTCGATCAACGGGTAGTCCATTTTCTTGATTGTAGACGTATTTATTCCCATTCGATTTAACGGCAATCACTCCCTGATTTCCGTGCAACCAAATCGTTTTGTCACTGGCGATATAACAACCACGAATAGAACTTAATCCATCCGGGTTTACCTTGGTAATTTGGTTGGTTCGAAGATTTTTTCGGATTAACAAGGAATCAAAAGTAGTAGCAATGATTTCGTTTTCATCTCCAGTGACTCCAGAAAAACTGTGATCACCAAACTCAGAAAGCAATTCAAACCTTTTCAGATCGCTTGTTACCACTAATCCTTCGCGCATTGCGAGATACAATTTTCCTTCATTTACATACCCGGCACGAACACGTTGGGACGTCAACATGATATCATTGTTGAGAGCGAGTTTGTTGAGGTCGATATTGACCAACCGATCCCCTTTCAATTCGAAAAGACCTCCGCTATTGGAGCACACTATCAAATGATCCTTGAACTTCAGAATTTGCTCAACAGGTCGGGATTTGTCTTCACCAGTAAAACTGTAGTTCTTAATTGTATTTCCTTCGATTGAGGAAATTCCTCCGTCGTGTCCTACCCAAAGCGTGTTATCCATATACTCGAGACTGGTAATCCGGTTGTTGAGAAGACCTTCGCGAGATGTATACGGAACAAAATCTTCACCGTTAAAGCGTGTTAACCCTCCAATGGTTCCAATCCATAAATAACCTTCTTTATCCTGTGCAATGGCATTTACCTGGGATTGCGGCAATCCTTCCTCGGTACTATAGGAAACGAAAGCATACTTCTGGCTAAAGCCGGCGAATGAAAAAGACAGGAAGAGGAGTAGAAACGCTAGTTGTCGCATTAAAGTTCTTTGAGCATTTTCACAAAGTCTGTTACCCTGTTTCTGGCAATTGGTACGCGGATATCACCTTCCAAAACAGCAAAATGACCGTCTTCGTTAACGTATTCGCGCATCATGTTCAGGTTGATAATATGTGATTTATGCACACGACTGAATTTCGATGGATTCAGCAAATTCTCGTAGATTTTTAATGTTCGTGTATCCAGATAACGTGAACCGTCCTTGAAGTAGATCGTCGTACAGTTTCCGCTTGCTTCAAGATGCGTAATAGTATCGTCGTCTACCAACTTCAATCCTTTCGTATGTGAAATGGCAATTCGATTGCTTGTTTTATTATTAAGCAAATTGTGCGATAGATCCTTTAATGAATCGAAATAAGTGGAATAGCTTTCTGGTGTTTCGTTGAACACATTGCGTGTTTCTTTTACCTTTTCAACGGCCAATTGCAATTCATCAATATCTACTGGTTTCAACAGGTAATAAACTGCACTGGCATTGAACGCACGAATGGCGTAGTCTTTAAAAGCCGTTACGAAAACCACAAGGAAATCTTTGTTTTCAATTTCTTCGAGCAATTCAAACCCTTCTGCTCCAGAAGGCATTCTGATATCGAGGAAAACAACATCAGGATTGGAAGACTCGATGATTGCTTTTGCCTGTTCTTTGCGGGAAGCTTCACCGATGACTTCTACATCGGGACAATATTCTTCCAATAACATTGACAGGTTCTTTCTAGCAAATTCCTCGTCATCAACAACCAGTGCTCTTAATTTCATAATCCGTGCAGTTTTGCTCCTTCGCTGTAGCTTTAATCCGGGTTTTCGTTCATTCTTTTTCGAAGAGCTTATGGCGAAAGCGTTAGTTCTATATCGAATATAGTACTTTCCCGAGACTTGAAATCGAAAAATGAGCGATTAGCATTTTCATTCGTACCACTTAAAATCGGGATGAGAACCGTTCAGTAAATCCGAGCGGCACTTTAGGGTTTTTCCAAAACTTCAGGGCTTAAACTCTGTATCTTAGCTATATATCAACCCCTCAAAACAAGTCTTATGAACACAAATTTACATTCTACCCGCCAGTTTATCTGGATTTTTAATGATAACGGCAATTAAGAAATTCTTAGTTCCGTAGAAAATCCCGACAGTACAGGATGTCGGGATTTTTTTGTGCCTAAATATTTGCCCGAAGTGCATCTCGACATTTCGGCTCGTAAACATTAAACGTACATTTCGATTACTTCCTGCCTGCCGTCAGGCACGGCGACAAGCTCAGTCTGCTCAATGTACGGTTTGATACTACAACAATTCCTCTTGTCTAAAGTGTACATTTCGATTACTTCGACAAGCTCAGTACAGCGTCCGCTCAATGTACAGTTAGAAACCATCAATGCAGTTCTAATCAACGGCTATGAAAGGACATTGAGCGTAGCCGAAATCCCCTTTTACCCCAATTTCTTTTTCAGAATATCTATTACTGCATCCCTCGCCTCCAAATGTGCCATATGACCTGAAGGAACCACATGAAAATTCTCTATTTGATTTGCCATGATCGGCTCCATACGATCTTTTGGGGCGATCGGGTCATTTTCTCCCTGAATGACAGTTATCTGTTTTTCTCCACTCGAAACGGCTTCCGAAAAATCCCTGCGTTGGCTCATAGCGATACTTGCACGAGCAATTGCTTCTGATTCCATCAATACCGCTTCTGCGATGAGTGCTTTCACTTCAGATGGGTGGTTCTCCGGTGATTGAAACAAATTCGGAATGGCTTCAGATATAAAGTGCTTTTTCTTCGTTTGAACCAAATCCGCGACGCGCTGCCGATCCAAAACTTTTTGAGGTCCATCACTCCAAACATTGGAATTCATCAATAGTAATTGATTGCAACGAGCATCCATCTCTTTTAATTCCAAAGCGACATATCCTCCCATGGAATGACCAAGCACATCATAAGAACCAATATCCTCCTTATCAATTACAGCTTTGACCATCTCAGCCATGGATTGCATGGAATCTATTCCTTCCAAATTACTTTTACCATGTCCAGGGAGATCGATAAGAATAAGTCGGGCATAATTATTCAGGTCAAGTACGTTCCACATACTTGAAGACTCTAAAAAACCATGAAGGCAAACCAGGTTGCAAGAATCGGTCTGGCTGATTTCGTGAGATCGAAAGCATTGCTTTCTCTTGCTCAATGTGCTCAGAGCAGAATCCTCAGTCTGCGCCTTGATTATTTCGTAGTGAAGCATTAGGAGTTCATGATGTCTTCAATCTCGTCAGCCTCAATTGGAATTGTTCCCATAAGATTCAATGGAGCACCTGATTCCTGTACCACAAGATCGTCTTCCAGACGAATTCCCAGGTTTTCCTCCGGAATGTAAATTCCAGGTTCACACGTAAACACCATTCCTGCTTTCATAGGCTTGTTCCAAGGACCAACATCGTGTGTATCCAATCCGATATAATGTGATGTTCCGTGCATGAAGTACTTCTTATATGCCGGCCAGTTCGGATCTTGATTTTTCACATCCGTCTTATCGATCAATTTCAAATCAATAAGTTCTGCTTCCATCAATTTACCAACTTCTTTATGGTACTCAGCCAACATGGTTCCCGGAACCAACATTAGCTCGGCAGCTTTTTTCACGCGGAGTACCGCATTGTAAACTGCCTTCTGACGGTCTGTATAACGACCACTTACCGGAAGACTTCTCGTAAGATCAGACGCATAATTTGCGTACTCAGCACCTACGTCCAACAAGATCACATCGCCGTCTTTACACTGCGCATTGTTTTCAATGTAGTGCAAAACACATGCATTTGCTCCGGAAGCAACGATTGGCGTGTAGGCAAATCCGTTAGAACGCTGACGAACGAACTCATGTAGCAATTCCGCTTCGATTTCATATTCCCAAACACCCGGCTTGATGAATTTCAATAAGCGCTCAATTCCCGCTTTTGTCAAATTACATGCATGCTGCATCAATTCAATTTCGATAGGATGCTTGATCGAGCGAATCTCATGCATAATAGGAGCACTGCGCAATGCCTGATGCCCTGGGTAATCTCCTTTTACTTTATTGATGAAACGATCTTCGCGTGTTTCAACAGTGGTATCAGCACGTAAATGTTCGTTCGTGTTTAGGTAGATGAAAGACGTTTCGCTCATCAATTCTTTGAATACACGATCAAAATCCTTCAACCAATACACTGTTTTGATTCCAGAAACTTCGAACGCTTGCTCTTTGTTCAATTTCGCTCCCTCCCAAACAGCAATGTGCTCATTGGTTTCACGCAAGAACAAAATCTCGCGGTGTTCAGGTTTTGTTGCATTCGGTGCGATCACCAAAATACTTTCCTCCTGATCAACTCCTGACAAATGCAAAATATCGCGATGCTGTTGAAACGGCATGGTGCTATCGGCACTAACAGGGTAAATATCATTAGAGTTAAAAACGGCAAGAGCATCAGCTTGCATTAAATTCACGAAGCGCTCGCGATTGTATATGTATAAAGCTTTATCTATTCGATCGTATTTCATGAGAATGGAATTCTAATTTGACTTGGAAAAATACAGTTTCTCCTTCGAATTTGAGATAATGAAACTGAAAAAGTGTGCGACCACTCAAAATAGTGTGCTGAGCGGAGCCGGACGTGCACCAATACACTTCAATGTACACTGAGCGTAGCCGAATGTGTACTACTCAAGATAAGTATACAACCATAGTCAAGTGCACGTTCGGCTTCGCTCAGTGCACTTCGAAACTTAGACAAGCTAAGTTCTGCGCAGCCTCAATGTACTTTCTGCCTCAGCGAACTTTTTTGGGATTTTTCACATCGTAAATAGATTACGTTCTGCTCTTTCATATTTGTATCGTAAACAAAACGCAGAACGTCATGGAAGCAACAAATTTTAATTTCAATGTCCACAGTATTTTATTCGAATCTAATGATCCGGAAGTATTAATGCGCGGTACTATGGTGAAGGGAGTAATGCAGTACGAGTCAGAGCTGATCCTTACCCATACGCAATTAAACATGGTCATGAATTTGTTGCAACGTCAAAACGCCGAAACCACTATTCACGATCTTATTTCGAGCGAAACCATGTACGATGGTGGATTGCTTTACTCAGGTACTTTCGCGGAATTACCGAATGCTTCCATAACATTGGACGCGATCTCCACAAATGTCCCGATGAAACAGATTCGTGCCTAACCACTGTACACCCAACGAATTTGCGTAACCTTTCGTTATTTTTTTCGTAGCTTAGCTGTAACTTATGTTGCGGTCTGATTGTTACACTTCAAGACTAATACAAAAAAAACTGCGGAACATGCTTAAGAAAGGTATCCTTCTAATCGGAATTTCATCATTTGTCTTGTCCTCATGTATTGAGCACGAGGTAATTCCGCCACCTGAGCCAGTAGTAGAACTGAATGCACATTTCTACGGCGAGGTTAATGGTGCGCCAGTAGAGTTTACTGAGAACGTACTTGGATATGCGAACAATTGCACATCTGCTAAGTACATACTTCCTCCACCAGATTTTTCAGAAGCGGTTTATTTCGCTGAAATGTCATCGGTTCAAATTGCAACTTCAGTTAAAATCGGTTTGGGAGCTGCAACATGGGATGCAAGTTTGACTAGCGAGCCTACTTTGGCAACATTCAACGGATTCCATCAATCAAATTTATTCCCTGCTTATTCTGACGATGCTTTGCAAGGATTTGAAGCGACTTACCGCGACGGTACAGGACGCGAATGGAAGTCAAGCGAAACAAGTGTGAACGTTCAGAATGTAGAGTTCACTGGAGTTGTTCAGGAGTCTGATAATAGTGGAGACTACTCCAAGTTCATTTGTAATTTCGATTGCTGGATGTACAGTTTACACCCGGACAGTCTGGCTTTGAACCCACCGGTAATCCAGTTGGATTCCGTTCACATGCAAAATGCTGTTTACGAAGGATGGTTCAAACGATAAGCTATGATGACGTGATCGCATGACCGTCGAGGAAATGGATCAAAGTATCAAAATAGCGATCGTTGGTGATTACAATTTCACTTATAACTCGCATCACGCGACGAATCTCGCGATTGATCATTCCGCCCAATTTCTGGATATTGAAGTCAGTTATTATTGGATCAAATTAGCGGAGTTCATTAAGTTCCGTCCGCAGCAATTTGAAGAGTACGATGCTATTTGGGTTGCTCCCGGTCCGGTGAAAAATCCGTTCTTCTTACACGGTATCATCAAAGAAATTGTTTCCAAAGAAATTCCGGTACTGATTACAGGTGAAGGCTATCGAACTATGATTGAGGTCCTCATTCAAATGTACCAGCTGAATAAAAGAGGTGAGAAACTGATTTCAGAAAACCTGGTCGAAGGTGAGCAGTTCGAAAAGATTCATATTGCACCGCATTCAGATATATTCCTGAAACTTTACGAAAACTACTCTAAAGTTGAGTTGACTTCCTCACGATACAGTCTTTATCCGCAATTGATCACGGCTCTTGCTGACGATATTGCAGATGTTGAGGCATACAACCAGTTCGAAGATCCAGAGATTATCAGCCTGAAGAATCATAACTTTTTCGTCGGTTGTGGATTCTGCCCGCAAATTAGTTCTACCCGCGAAATTCCGCATCCGGTAATTTACACGTTCATGAAGATGGCTCTGGCCAGAACGAATGATTCGAAGAAGGGAGCGTAGTTAGATACCCACTGTTTGTAAAAGGTAAAAAGTGGAAGGTGGAAGGTTGAAAGGAGAAAGTATTTAAGACCACAGTAATTCTGAAGTAAATTGTTCGTATCAATCTCCGAAATCATAACAAAGCGAAGTAAAGCAGATGACATTAGAGCCAATTGGAACCAGCTTTCTATTGATCCTGTAGATGTTAAAATTTTAGACCATCCGAATCGATTGGAATTCACATTGCGCGTTCCAATGAAAACAAGAGAACAAGTCACAAGCAACATCTTAATCCCCTGCAAGCTCAAAATCGAAAACGGAAAGGTTCGGAGCAGAATTACACTATATGCAAACCTCACGAAACCATTACTTTTTTCCCTGATTTTCGGAATTCTGCTAGGTTCTTTATTTCAATTGATTTATAAAACACCAATCGGTTCAATAGCTGCTCTTATTGTATCCGCAGGTATATTTTTCGGATTGATATATTATGAGATAACAAAAAGAGCGAATGAATATTTATCCGTACTGGTAAAAGGTATAAGCTGAAAGGATCAAGCCCCCTTTAGCCTTCCACCTTCTACCGATCACCTATCACTGATCACCGATCACTACCCCCTACTTTCTCCCAAAATCTGCTGGAATTTCACCCCAAACTTTCGTTTCCCATTTGAGAATCGGATTCTGAAACGTATTGGATGCTAACCAGGCTTCGGCTCTTTGAATTAATGCGGCTACTTCTCCTCCCGGACGTGCTTTTGTTCTACATTTTTTCGCTTTGATCCATCCCATGGCAATTTTCGAATCGGAGTATATAGGCATGGTTTTGAATTTAGGATCGGCTGCTTTGCTGAAATGTGCCAACGCGTGTACCAATGCCAGAAACTCACCTATATTGTTGGTCCCCCCCTGATACGGACCTTTTCGAAACAACACCTGATCGCGATCAAATGTCCAGATACCTTGGTATTCCATCACTCCTGTCATTTCATTACACGCCGCATCTACCGCAAGACTCAATTCAATCGGATTTCCAATTTTTTTAATCTGTTCTTCAGTCAGATCCTGCGTTTTTCTAAAATCTTTCCCTTTGTATGCCTCCGGTCCTTCTTTTAGTGCTTTTTCTGCCAGGACTTTGCTCCCAAAGGTTTTAAAATGATCTCTTGGAACGCCCTTTAGCTTTTTCTGAGCAACATCCCAATCGGTATAAATTCCAGAGTTCTCTCCATCCCAAATCACATAGTACCGCGCCTTCTTTTTCTTTGGTGTCGATTTCACTGCCCCAGGGTTTCTGAACGCAGCTTCGGCTTCGGCTCTGGATGGAAACGATTTGTATTTCGCACCCGAGTATCCCTGTATCAAAGTCTTCACTTCGTTCCAGGATTCGAATACTCCTGTTTTCTTACCCTCCCAAATTACGTAGTACTTGTTTGCCATACCGTTTGTCCTCAAAATTGACATCTAATATATCCAAAACTATCGTTGGCGTAAAACCATGGAAACTTTTTACATGTAAATAGTTTCCAAAGTAAAAATAGTTTCTACATTTGCCGCATGGATGATAAAAGATTGGAAATTCTAGAACGCGCTTCCACTGTATACATGCGGTTGGGAATCAAGAGCGTTACCATGGACGATCTTGCACGAGAACTGGGAATATCAAAGAAGACTATTTACAAATACTTCGATGATAAATCAGATTTGGTACGCTCTATCGTGAGATTGAAGACGGAGATGGATCAAGCGATCTGTATGAATTGCATCACTGAAAGCGGAAACGCCATTGATGATTTGATACAGGTAAGTAAATTGATCGCCGAGCATATCGGTAATGTAAATCCTACCGTATTTCACGATGTAAGAAAGTACCACCCGGACGCGTGGCAACTGATGGAAAGTCACCGTTGGGGATTCGTACTCAACATGATTGTCGGCAACATTGAAAAAGGCAAAGAAGAAAATCTTTTCCGCGATGATGTTAATGCTGAGGTAATTGGCCGAGTATACGTCTCATCCATGGATACCCTCTTTAATTCGGACATTTTTCCGTGGCCAAAATTCACTTTCCAGGAAGTGTATTCGGAATTGATCCGCTACCATATCAACGGGCTCGTTAATGAGAACGGGCAGAAGTATTTACAACAAAAAATAGACAATGGAGAATTCTAAATTGCTTTTAGGAGCTTTGTTGCTTTGGGCGGGATCTTCCTTTGCCCAGACTTCAAGCTTTAGTTTGGAAGAAGCGAAAAATTATGCTCTGGAAAACCACATTTCTGTAATAAATGCAGATCAAGACGTTATTGCGGCTGAGTATCAAAGACGCGAAACAGTTGCCATAGGGCTTCCACAAATTAGCGCGGCTGGATCTTTTTCAAACTTTCTAAACTTACCTGTTCAGGTTCTTGACGCTTCTTTCTTTGGTGGTCAACCGGGAGATTTAATCTCATTCCGTGCCGGAACTGATTACAGTTCATCGTTCAACTTCAATGTCAACCAATTGGTATTTAGCGGTTCCTACATCGTTGGATTGAAGTTATCGAAGCACTACGCAGGAATGAAAACAAATGCGGCATCCTTATCGAAGGAAGAGGTAATCTACAACCTGGTTCAGGCATATGAAATTGCTGCGGTTTCCAAAGAGAACCTTACGTTCATGGACTCAATTGTTGAGTTGACGCAAAACCTCGTCGACAAACAGCAAAACTATCTCGAACTTGGGTTGATGCTTCAGGAAGACATGGATCAATTGAACTACAGTCTTCTTACAGCGAAACAATCCAAAACTCAGGCGGAGTTGCAATATCAAAATGCATTGGAACTGTTGAAGTTCTCGATGGGTTATCCGATGGATCAGACCATTGAAATAACAGCAACTACTACGGACTTGATGAGTACGCCGGGAATGACAGGTGGTGATATTAAAACCAACCTGACTTACCAGGTAATGAACGATCAGGTGACCTTACAGGAATACGTTGTTAAGAACGATCAGTCTGCTTACTTGCCGACTTTGAATGCTTATATGCAACACGGATTCAATGCGTATCGTAACGAATTCGACTTCTTCGATTCGGATCAAAATTGGTTCACGCAAACTTCGTGGGGATTGCAGTTGAACATTCCAATTCTGTCAAGTGGTCAGCGTTACTACAAAACAGCACAATCGAAGGTTGCTTTACTTCAGGCGCAAAACAATCTGGAGCAAATGGAGCAAACATTGACATTGCAATCGCTTCAAGCAAAAAACAATCTGGAAAGTGCACAATCGAACTATGAATTGCAACAAGAAAATGTTCGATTGGCTCAATCAATTTATGAGAACGAAGCAGCCAAAGAACAAATCGGACAAGGGAATTCCATTCTTGTTACCCAAAAATACAACCAGTTGGTTATGGCCCAGGCACAGCTAGTCGGATCGACATTAGAACTGTTACAGGCGCAACTGGAACTTAATAAAATCTATAACAATCTATTACCTAACGGACAACAATAGCGACATGAAAAAACAAGCAATCATATACGCATTTCTCGCAGGAGCAGCATTTATTATACCTGCCTGCGCGCCAGCCGAGGAAAAAGAAAAAGATGAAGAAGCTGCGGTTTCCATTGCAAAAGTTGAAACAGCTGAAGTGGAACTTACTTCTTTCGAACACCGCATCCGTGTACAAGGAAACGTAGAAACGGATCAGGATGTCATGCTTACCGCAGAAATGGGCGGACTTATCACTTCTGTTCGCGTGAAAGAAGGACAAGTAGTTAACAAAGGAACAATCATCGCTACGGTTGATGCTTCAGTTTTGAATTCGAACATGCAAGAGTTGAAGACGCAGTTGGAATTTGCCGAATACATGCTCGAAAAGCAAGAAGAATTGAACAAGCGTGGAGTTGGTTCTGAATTCGAATTGGAACAAGCGAAAAACCAGGTGAATTCATTGAAAGCAAGCATGGCTTCTTTAGGAACACAGCAAGGAAAAGCGGTTATTCGTGCTCCATTCAAAGGAACTATCGATCAGGTTTTCGCGGTAAAAGGTCAAATGGCAGGTCCATCTGCGCCCGTAGTTCGTCTTGTAAACAGCAATGAAGTTGACATCGCAGCATCAATTTCCGAAAAGCACTTTAAAAGTGTAAAAAAGGGAACTGAAATGATGGTGACATTTCCGAATTACGGAGACATGAAAATGAATCTGAAAGTGGAAACGGTAGGAAACTACATTGAACCAACCAACCGCACCTTCCGTATCAAAACAACGGTAAAAGACAACAAGGAATTACTTCCGAACATGTTGGCTGAAATCAGCATTACAGATTTGTACGTGGAAGAAGGAATTGTAATCCCATCTCAATCTATCCTGATCGATCAGGACAGCAAAGATTACGTATACAAAGTTGTTGACGGAGATGACGGTAATAAAGTGTCGAAAAAGGTAATCGTTGAGGTAATTGAACGCTACGAAGGTAAAGCGCTTATCAAAGAAGGTACCGACGAAGATTCATTGAAGCCTGGCGACACAGTTGTGGTAAAAGGAGCTCGAGGAATCGGTAACGGAACAACTATCAACCCATCCACCCCTAAGTAAGAACGGTTAGAAATGGAGAAGAAATCAAAAGGCTTCGGGTTATCCACCCTTGCCGTAAACAATAGAAAAACCGTCTTCCTGATTGCCGTGGTAATCATTTTGGGAGGATTGGGTGCCTATCAATCGATGCCGAAGGAGAACTTTCCGGAGCTACAAATCCCGGAAATCTACGTTGGTATCGCGAAACCAGGTTCATCGCCTGAATACATGTCGGAGAAAATTGGTAAAGCCATTGAAAAAGAATTGGGCGGTATCAAACTCGTGGAAGAAATCAACACGAATTCCGTTCATGGTTATACGACCATTCGAGTAGAGTTTGACTTTAAGATGCCAGCGGACAAAGCCTTGCAGAAGGTGAAGGATGCGGTAGACGATGCCCGTGCAGACGGAAGTTTCCCGGATCTTCCAGCAGAACCAACCATCTTCGAATTGGATCCATCTGAGATGCCAATCATGAACATCAACCTTCGTGGAGATGACACGCAGAAACTGAAAGAAATCGCGGAAGAACTGGAGGATTTGATTGAAGAACTTCCGGAAATCAGTGAGGTTGACATCCGTGGAATCCAGGAACAGGAAATGCGCGTGGATATCGATCCGATTAAAGCGAATGCAGTAAATGTGACGCTCGAGGACATTCAAAATGCGATCAACTCAGAACACCAAAACATTCCAGGAGGTGAAATCCTCATGGACGGAGTCCGTAAAACAGTACGCGTTGATGGTGAGTTCAAGAATGCAGATGAATTAAAGCGAATCATTGTTAAACAGGACGATTATTTGCCTGTTTATCTAGAAGATGTTGCAGAAGTTCGATTTGCGAATGGAGACACGACTTCTTACGCACGTGAATTTGGGAATCCGGTGGTAATGCTGGACGTGAAGAAGCAAGGAGGTCAAAACCTATTGGTTGCGGCCGATAAAATCAATAAGATCATTGAAGAAGCCAAAGCGGACGGAACCATTCCACCAAGCGTAAACGTTTCGATCACCAGTGATCAATCGAACAACACGCGTGAGATGGTATCCAACCTATTGAACTCGATCATTTTCGGGATTCTACTTGTAGTTGGTGTACTTCTGTTCTTCCTTGGATTGCGAAATGCATTATTCGTAGGGGTGGCAATTCCACTTTCCATGTTGATGTCCTTCCTAATTCTGAACGCCATGGGAGTTACCCTGAACGTAATGGTTCTGTTCTCATTGGTATTGGCACTGGGGATGCTCGTGGACAACGGAATTGTAACCGTCGAGAATATTTATCGAAACATGTCCGAAGGGAAATCTGCCACACGTGCGGTAATTGAAGGGGTTGGTGAAATCGCCATGCCAATTATTGCTTCGACCGCAACGACATTGGCAGCCTTCATTCCATTGGCAATCTGGCCGGGAATTATGGGAGAATTTATGAAGTTCTTGCCAATCACCTTGATCATCGTACTTGGTTCGTCCTTGTTCGTTGCCCTGGTAATTAACCCTGTACTGGCGGCTACGTACATGAAAGTAACGGAAAATAAGCCGCGTCGTAAGCGTTCTCTGATTATCTCCGGAATTCTAATTGCCGTTGGTATCTTGGCGGTAGTTTCCGGTGTGCTTGCCTTTGGAAACCTATTAATTGCCATCGCGATTCTTTCGCTCATTAATCTATTTATCCTTTCTCCGGGTGCAGCACGTTTCCAAAATGGATTCTTACCGAAATTGGAGGATTTCTATGAGCGCTTCCTGACATTCGCATTGAAAGGAGCACGACCGATTTACTTCTTCGTTGGAACCCTTGGATTGTTATTGCTATCCTTCGTTGCGATGCTGGTATTCCCTCCAAAAGTGGACTTCTTCCCAGTGAACGAACCCAACTATGTAAACGTCTTCGTTTCACACCCAATTGGAACAGATATCAATGTGACGAATGAAACTACATTGGAAATCGAGGAGAAATTGATGGGTGAAAATGGAATCCTGAATAAATACATGAAAGACTCCACTTCTACAGATCAGGACAAACGATTGATTCGTTCTGTCATCTCTCAGGTAGGAGAAGGAACTGCCGATCCTGGAGCTGGAGTACAAATGGGGAATACACCACACAAATCGCGGATCACGGTGAACTTTACCGAGTTCCAACATCGAAACGGTGTCATGACCTCTGATATCCTCCGTGAAATTCAGGAAGGATTGAAAGATGAATTTACCGCCGAAGTGGAAATTTCTGTTGACAAAGAAGCCAATGGACCTCCACAAGGACCTCCGGTAAACATCGAAGTAACAGGTAAGGTTGATTACGGACTTTTGATTGCAGAAGCGGAAAAAATCAAGGCGTTCCTGAACAACAAGAAAGTTAAAGGTGTGGAAACACTGAAATTAAATGTTCAGGCAAACCGTCCGGAAATTCCGATTGTCGTAGATCGAGATCAGGTGCGTAAATTGAATGCATCAACCTTCCAGGTGGGTATGGCGATTCGTAAAGCATTGCTTGGTGAAGACGTGACCACTTATACGAAAGGAGAAGATTCCTACGACTTGATGTTGCGCTTTAACAAGAACAACCGTGAGAGCTTCGACGCCTTGTTGGATCAGCGATTGATTTTCCGAAACAACAAAGGTCAATTGTTGAATATTCCGATTCGCTCGGTGGTAGAAGACACGAAAGAAGTAACCTCTTACACTGGTGTGGTTCGTAAAGATCAGGTTCCATTGGTAACCATTTCTTCGAACGTAACGGAAGGATCGAACGCCAACGAGGTCGTTGCCAAGTTGAAAGAGCACATGGAGGAATACGAGAAAAAAGGCGGAATGACTGAAGGTGTGACCTACAAGTTTACAGGACAGCAAGAGGAGCAAGAAAAAGAAATGGCATTCCTCCAAAGCGCCCTGGTAATTGCGGTATTCTTGATTTTGCTGATTATCGTAGCGCAGTTTAATTCGTACTCAATGCCAACGGTGATTTTGCTGACGGTAGTATTATCCCTGATTGGGGTACTCCTCGGATTGTTGATCAGTCGTCAGAACTTCGTGATTATGATGACGATGATCGGTGTGATTTCACTGGCAGGAGTCGTGGTAAACAACGCGATTGTACTGATAGATTACACCAACCAGATTCGAAAGCGAAAACGTGAAGAACTGGGATTGGGTGAATACGATCAATTGCCTTACGAAGAGATTGTAAAAGCAGCAATTCAGGGAGGAAAAACACGTTTGCGTCCGGTATTGTTAACAGCAATCACAACCATTCTTGGTTTGATCCCGCTAGCGATAGGATTCAACATTGACTTCTTTACATTGCTTTCGGAGTACGATCCTAACATCTACTTCGGAGGAGATAACAACATCTTCTTTGCACCGTTATCATGGGCGATCATCTACGGTCTAACCTTTGCTACATTCTTAACGTTGGTTATTATTCCTTCATTGTACCTATTGATGTACCGATTGAAAGTTTGGATTTACAAACTTGGTAAATGGAAAATGCGAAGCAATATTTAATCTGAATAAGATTTAAGTTACACAAAAGCCCCGCTTCTCGACGTTGATCGAGGGACGGGGCTTTTCTTTTACAGCTTCAGATAGAGCTAAGGTAAAACGCTTAATTATCCAGATGCAGACGCAAACTATGACAACATCAGTTAATGATCACACGTTTCTGAATGCGTTGGTCGTTTAGGAGAACCGTTATAATGTATACACCAGGATTCCAGTCAACCGTACTAATTTCTATTCCTGTTTGGACGTGCCTCGATTCTACCTGAATCGACTTTCCTGACACATCATTTATTTGGACTTCCGCATTGGCTCCATCTTCCAATCCAACTGTGAAGGCTTGATTCGCCCGCGCTGGATTTGGATAGATAAAAACCTCAACCGATTGCAATATTTCAACGGGCTGCTCCTTATAGTAGATAGATTCACCGTTGTAATCTGTTTGTTTCAATCGATAGTATGAAATCCCTAAATACGGGCTGTTATCCAGTAATTCGTACAATTGCGATTCTGAAGTTGTTCCGGCACCATCTACCGTTCCAACAGTTTCCCAATTCCGTCCATCTTGTGAACGTTCGATTGTAAAGTAATCGTTCTCTTTTTCCGAAAGTGTTTCCCACTCAAGCTGCACTTTATTATCATCCGTAACAAGCGCGTTGAACTTGTTCAATTCAATTGGAAGCGGTGTTTCCCAAACTTCTGCCACCTGAACATTATCAATGAATGTGCGGTTGTTTCCATTCCCATCCATTTGATCGCCAACGTGTACATCTCCCGCTCCCGTCCAATACATGTTTCTGAAATCGGGTCCATCGTTCGACCAAACAACCGCTCCATCTACCATAAGGATCCCCGTTCCTGAAACAGGAAGATAAATGAATCGGTAGTTTCTGTAGGTATTATCGTTTGGAATTGCATAAACATTTCCTGAATTCACTGTTATGAAACCGCCCATGCCATCGTCTACGCGATAAGACACATAAAGATTGGAAGCTCCACCAAAAAGAAGGCTGTTTCCTCGTCTCCAGAAATGCCCGACATTCTCTTCGCGTTGATAATCGAGAGAAACATCAATTCCGTTAATATCGAAAGTAGGACTCCCCGGGATACGCATATCAATATTCTGTTTTGGCAAGCCAGCATTCAAACCATTGGTACCTCCGGTTCCAGGAACATCGGAAATACAACTGGTACTTATAGTGAAAGCATCCGGCCCCACTGTTGCAGTTGTAAGAGCGGGTGTATCAAATTCGAAAAGACTAATTACCTGTGAAAAAGACATAAAAGGGAACAAGCACAGAAGCGCATAAAAAGTAGTACGTAGCATAACTGAATAATTAAGTAGTTTGTACTTACTAAACGTTTTAGTTTAAGTATGTGTTGTTGTGTTTTACTATGCGCACATAGTTTAATTATCAAACTCGCATTCTGAATGAATATTTCGATGAATTATGTATGCATGCATAAGAGATACCGTTTGACATTAAAAGAATCCGTTCATCTTCGAACGATATAATCGACTGTTTCATCGAAAAATATGGGCTTTTTAGCGAAATATTATATTTTTTTCAGGTTTTAGGATTCCAAGGTAAAAAAAATGTCTCATTCTATGAATGCCCGTTTTCCCCCCACCAATCAACAAAATAGTTCAATAGACTTAACATTTCCCTAACATTGGACGTGAAGAAATTTTGAGAATTACCCAATTGATGGATAAATTTCTTTTTTCAGTCCGAATTTCAGTTGTATCTTTGTGGTGTAAAGATTGATTTAGTATTTGATATTAATCAAACTAGAAGTCTTTTTCAGTGAATAGTGGTTAGGTTAGGTTATGGTAAAAGCAGCTCGCCCGAGTTGCTTTTACTTTTTTATATCCCTACCAGGTGTGTTAAGCCCATGTTTACAAAAGTCAAACTTTCATAATCCCTTAACGCTCAAGAATAGAAAAAGCGTATGTAATGAAATGTTACAGATGGTGATTGTCGTTTTGACTTATACTTTGACGAGGCAAGACCAATTCCTGGGGATTTTAACAAGCACTCGGGAAAAAGAACGATTTCACGTGCTTTCATACTTTTTGGCAAACGCGACAAAAAGTATGCAAAAATCGCTTTTGCGAACTTCCAAGCCATCAGGGAAAAAGTCATAATTCGGTGTTTTTATTTAAAAGGGTCTGAAGCGTCAGAAACAGTGCGCCTGCCTGGTGGGCAGGACTTCTGCTTTTAAAAAACACACGAAAGATCCCTTTTTCTGATCCTGACTTCGGGGAAGTCCTCAGTCCGTAAAGAATACAATCTTTATTTCGAACCAAAGTACTATCTAATTCAAACAATAGGAGCTCGATTGTTTGAATTGAGGTAATTTCCTTCACGAAGATAATTCCTCCCCAACTTTTGGTATTGGTCCTAAAATGTTTCAGATGGCGATTGTCGTTTTGACTTATACTTTGACGAGGCAAGACCAATTCCTGGGGATTTTAACAAGCACTCGGGAAAAAGAACGATTTCAAGTGCTTCATACTTTTTGGCAAACGCGACAAAAAGTATGCAAAAATCGCTTTTGGGAACTTCCAAGCCGTCAGGGAAAAAGTTATAATTCGGTGTTTTTATTTAAAAGGGTCTGAAGCGTCAGAAACAGTGCGCCTGCCTGGTGGGCAGGACTTCTGCTTTTAAAAAACACACGAAAGATCCCTTTTTCTGATCCTGACTTCGGGGAAGTCCGCAGTCCGTAAAGAATACAATCTTTATTTCGAACCAAAGTACTATCTAATTCAAACAATAGGAGCCTCGATTGTTTGAATTGAGGTAATTTCCTTCACGAAGATAATTCCTCCCCAACTTTTGGCATTGGTCCTAAAATGTTTCAGATGATGATTGTCGTTTTGACTTATACTTTGACTCCTAAGTGATCGCCAATAGGTTTAATGAAGATTTGGGGATAGCCAGCGCTCCATCTCTTCGACAGAATATCCTTTGCGTCTCGCCAAAGACTCTACCTGATCCTGATTGATTCGTCCTACGCCAAAATACTTCGACTCTGGATGTGCAAAATACCAACCACTGACACTAGCTGTAGGATACATCGCCAAACTATCGGTTAACGACACTCCTGTTCGCTGCTCCGCCTCTAATAATTCGAACAAACCAATCTTTTCGGTATGATCAGGACACGCAGGATATCCTGGAGCAGGTCGGATTCCCTGGTAAGCTTCTTTGATCAACAATTCATTATCTAAAGATTCATCCGATGCGTACGCCCAAATTTCCTTTCGAACCTTTTCATGTAGGTATTCTGCAAATGCCTCTGCTAATCGATCGGCGAGTGCCTTTAATAGTATGGAGCGATAATCGTCGTGATCCGCCTCAAACGCTTCAATTTTTGATTCGATGCCAATTCCCGAGGTTACCACAAATCCGCCTAAATAATCTGTTTTACCGGAATCTTTCGGTGCGATAAAATCTGACAAAGCAATATTTGTAGCTCCTGCCGCTTTTTGCAGTTGCTGACGCATCGTACTAACCTTGTGGATGATCTTACCTTCAGCGTTGTACAATTCAATATCATCTTCAACAGCATTCGCCGGAAATACTCCAACTACGCCTTTATGCGTTAACCAATTCTCCGCCTGAATTGTTTCGAGCATTGCTTGAGCATCGGCGAATAGCTTTTTTGCTTCTTCTCCAACAACTTCATCATCTAAAAGGGCAGGATACTTCCCATGCAACTCCCAGGTACGGAAAAACGGAGTCCAATCTATGTAAGGGATTAGTTCCTCTGTAGCGACTGAAACATCTTGTAATCCAGCTGTTTTTGGGACAGCAGCTTCAAAATTCTCCCAATCAATTGCAAATTTGTTTTGTCGCGCCTGATCCAGAGATAAAAGTTTTTTCTGCGCTCGGTTTCTGGTGTGATTCTCCCGCACTTTCGCGTATTCCTCCCGCAATTCTTTAACGAACACTTCCTTCTTCGCTCCTAGCAAGCTCTCAACAACCGTTACAGAACGAGAAGCATCCAATACGTGCACTGTTTGATCTTTCGTAAAATGCTCCTCAATTTTCACTGCTGTATGAACCCGAGAAGTGGTTGCACCACCAATCATTAAAGGAATATTTAAATCAGCGCGTTCCATTTCCTTTGCAACGGTTACCATTTCATCCAGCGATGGTGTAATCAATCCGCTAAGACCGATAACATCCACCTGTTCTTTTACAGCCGCCTCAATGATTTTCTCCGGCGGAACCATCACTCCAAGATCAATCACCTCGTAATTATTACATCCGAGCACCACTCCAACGATATTCTTACCGATGTCGTGAACATCTCCCTTTACGGTAGCCATCAACACTTTTCCGGCTGCTGAGCGTCCACCTTCTTTTTCTTCTTCAATAAATGGCAGCAAATACGCCACGGCTTTCTTCATTACCCGGGCTGATTTCACCACCTGAGGCAAGAACATCTTTCCGCTTCCAAAAAGATCCCCTACGACGTTCATTCCATCCATCAACGGACCTTCGATCACTTGAATCGGTCGATCAAATTGTTGTCGGCACTCTTCTACGTCTTCATCAATAAAATCAGTGATTCCTTTGACGAGGGAATGCGTTAATCGTTTGCGCACATCGTCTTCTCGCCACGATAAATCCTTCTCACGTTTTTTACCACTTTCGCCTTTCACGGTTTCGGCGTAATCCAGCAATCGTTCGGTTGCATCATCTCTTCGATTCAACAACACGTCTTCCACGTACTCAAGAAGTTCTTTGTCTATGTCATCGTATACTTCCAACATTGTCGGATTCACGATTCCCATGTCCATTCCATTCTGAATCGCGTGGTACAGAAACGCCGCATGCATGGCTTCACGAACAACATTATTCCCCCTGAAAGAGAAAGAGACATTGGAAACACCACCACTCACATGAGCTCCTGGTAAATTTTCACGAATCCATTTGGTAGCATTGAAGAAATCCAGCGCGTTGTTATTGTGCTCTTCCATTCCCGTAGCTACGGGGAAAATATTGGGATCGAAAATGATGTCTTCCTTCGGGAAACCTACCTCATCTACAAGAATTCGATACGATCGTTCACAAATTTCGATGCGTCTTTCGTAACTATCCGCCTGACCTTTTTCATCGAACGCCATGACAATGACTGCGGCACCATATCGTTTGATTTTGGATGCCTGTTTAACGAAAACTTCCTTGCCTTCCTTTAGGGATATGGAATTCACGACTCCCTTGCCCTGAACGCATTGCAATCCGGCTTCAATGATCTCCCATTTGGAACTATCAATCATCACAGGAACACGAGCAATATCCGGTTCGGCGGCCATTAAGTTCAGAAAACGAATCATGGCTTCTTTGCCGTCGATCATTCCCTCGTCCATATTCACATCGATGATTTGTGCACCACCTTCGACCTGATCGCGGGCAACGCTCAAGGCTTCATCGAATAGTTCTTCCTTGATCAACCTGAGAAACTTACGGGATCCGGTAACGTTTGTACGCTCACCGACATTCACAAAATTGCTTTCAGGAGTTACAATAAGAGGTTCCAATCCGCTTAATCGCAACGTAACTTTTGATTCAGACATTCTCAGCAATTTTGCGAGGTTCGTATTGCGCAGCAAGTTCTGCTATCGCCTTGATATGCTCCGGAGTTGTACCGCAACATCCGCCAATTATATTCACAAGGTTTTCTTCGAGGAATTCTTTGATTTGGGAAGCCATTAATTCCGGAGTTTCGTCGTACTCTCCAAATTCATTTGGCAATCCGGCATTGGGATGTGCACTTGTTCCAAACGGTGCCTTCTTGTTTAGAACCTGCAAATAAGGTCGCATCATACTTGCTCCCAGCGCACAATTCAATCCTACGGTAAGCAAATCCATGTGTGATACGGAAATCAGAAATGCTTCGGTAGTTTGTCCGGTTAGTGTTCGCCCGGATTGATCCGTAATGGTTCCGGAAACCATGATGGGAACTTTGATCCCTCGTTCTTCGGACACTTCATCAATTGCAAAGAGTGCTGCTTTGGCATTCAAGGTATCAAATACCGTTTCGACCAATAAAATATCTACTCCACCATCCAACAAAGCTTCCACTTGTTGTTTATATGCAACCACCAATTCTTCGAAGGTGATGCCCCGGAATCCAGGATCGTTAACATCCGGTGAAATAGATGCTGTTCTGTTTGTTGGTCCCATGGAACCAGCTACAAATCGCGGTTTGTCTGGGTTCTTCGCTGTGAATTCATCCGCTACTTCTCTTGCAATCTTTGCGCTATGGTAGTTGATATCATACACAGCACTTTCCAATCCATAGTCGGCCTGAGCGATAGTTGTCCCGGAAAATGTGTTTGTTTCTGCGATATCTGCACCTGCCTCGAAATAAGCAGCATGAATTTCTTTAATTATCTCGGGGCGCGTTAAAGAAAGCAAGTCGTTATTTCCCTTCAATGGCTGATCATGATCTTCAAACCATCCTTTTCGGAAATCTTCCTCTTCCAGTTTGTGTCGTTGAATCATGGTTCCCATGGCTCCATCCAACACCAATATTCTTTGTTGTAATATTTCGTATATATCCTTCTTCATCTGTTCTATTATTGACTATAAAGTTTGAAGGATATCCTGCGTACTTATCTCATTCTGATCGTTACATCAGAAAAGGAATTGGCACCTTTTTCGTTGACCGAAGAGGTTGCCAAGGTTTCGTAGGGCCTATCCCTCCACCTTTCTTTATAAGTCTATTTGAATGAACTGGGACAAAGGTATATTGAAATAAGTTGCTTTCAAAGCAAGCGATCTGTTTTTCGTACTTTCGGGTATGATTCAATCGTTTCGCAATGCATTCCGTGGTTTGTTTCTTCTTTTGAAGACAGAGCGCAATTTTCAGATTCATGCAGTGGCTTTGGTTCTGGTTATCGCGGCTGGTTTGTACTTTAATATTTCAAGAGGGGAATGGGCAATTGTTCTGATTATGTCGGCGGTTATTTTTGGATTAGAGGGATTGAACTCATCGTTAGAAAAGCTGTGTGATGAGGTTACGCTGGAGCGAAAAGAAAGCATCCGGAATATTAAGGATGTGGCGGCGGGAGCAGTGCTGGTGGCGGCTATTGTTGCGGTGGTTGTTGGTGGGATTGTGTTTTATCCGTATGTCAAATCGTTGCTATAATGCTATATAGCAATATCGGAATATCGGAATATCGGAATATTACGATTTAGAAGTATTCAAATATTTAGGTTTTGCCAAAAATTATCCTTAACTTCTAAAAAATACCTTCCACTTACTAACTATCCCATTCCAAATACTAAACAACCCTCCAGCTTTTATCTCACAAACGTATCTTCAAGCATCAAGACCTGCTAATGTTCAGTTTAAAAGATATCGGTAGTTGGTTCTTGATAAGAGATCATATTCTTTCTTTGATTCTTCTTACTTTAACGAGCATTTCAAGAACAACAAATTGAACAAGAACACAGCATCGGTACTATTAGCGATGACTCTGATGAGTCTATCTTTCCTGCTGTTTCCATCATCCGCTCATGCCCGGACAGAATCAATTCAGAGCAAAACACCAGAGCTTTCACACCTCGACAAAATAACCACCAAAACCACCCGACTTCAACAAGAAAACAAACCGGATTCAGCGTTGATTGTTCTTCAAAACGAACTCAAGCAAATTAAAGGGAAAGGAAAAAAAGTCGATGAAGACAAGGCTCATCTTTATTACCTCCTCGGGAACGTATTGCGACAAAAAGGGAATTACGCAGATGCCGTAGCGAATTACGAAAAAGGACTTTCACTTGCTGTAAAGCATTCCATGTTCCTGACAGAGGCACGAATTCTCAATTCACTAGGCGGTGTGTACGTGGAGACAGAAAACTACCAAAAAGGACTCGATTATATTGAAAGTGCTCTTTCCATTTATCAGAAACGATTTACAGAACGCAAACGAGATATTTGTCTCCTCATTGCCAATATCGGGAATATCCAGGTGGAAATGGGAGATTACGATAAAGCGTTGGTTAATCTGAATAAGGCACTGCAACTCAATCAGGAAATTGATAATGATTACTATTTCTCATTAATCTATTCAGGGATTGGACTCTGCCATTTGAAGCGAAAAGAGTTTAACGCGGCGATTCGCAACCTCGATCTTGGAATGAAAAGTAGCCAGGCTTCTGGCAATATTCAATCTGAGATTGCAAATATGGCCAATTTAGGAAGTGTTTTAATTGAGCAAAAAGACTACGCAACCGCCGACAGCCTACTTCAGGAAGCGCACTCCAAATCAATTGCTGCAGATGACAAATATTTGATCAAAGAAGTGCTTTCGGTCCTTATTAATCTTCACCAATCTCAAGGAGATTACGAATCTTCGTTCCGATATCAGGAGCAATTAATCGCCGTAAAAGATAGTCTCTTCACCAGTGATTTGAACAATCAGATGGCGGTATCCGAATTGAATTACGAAAACGTCAAAAAGGAGAAAAAAATCCTTGCACTAAAAGTTGAGAATCAGCGCCAGAGCTATCAATTGAATCGGAACCGATTGCTAATTATCATAGGGTTGATTGTTGTTCTGCTTCTTGGATTGGGACTCATTGTATTGACCCAGCGAAACAAACTTCGAAATACCCGAAAGATTGCGGAGTTACAAAACAAAATGTTCCGATCGCAAATGCGACCCCATTTCATTTTCAATGTGTTGAGCAGCATCCAAACGTATATGAGCAATAATGATGGAAAAAAGGCTGCTGTCTTCCTCTCTAAATTTGCCCGATTGATGCGCAATGTATTGGAACAATCTCAGATTGACTTCAACTCCATATCGCATGAAAAGAACATCTTGAGCTACTACCTCGATCTACAGCAATTGCGATTCGAAGATGGATTTGATTTTGACTTTGACATTGACGATCGCATCGATCCGGACATCTACCTAATTCCACCACTAATTCTTCAACCGATACTTGAAAATGCCATTGAACATGGATTCAAAGACTCATCCAAAAAAGGAAATATTGATATCGTTTTCCGGTTGAACAATTCGGATTTATTCATTGAAATCACCGATAATGGCGTAGGAATCAATTCCATCAAACAAGAGGTCGCTTCAACGAACAGCCTGGTTAAAACGGAATCCCTCTCCATGAAAATTATCAGCGAACAGCTGGATTTCTACAGCAAACGTTTGAAAAATGAGTATTTTATGAAACACGAAGACTTGTCTGATTACGGCAAATCAGGGACGAAAGTGACGATTAAAATGCCGTATCAAACTCAAAAAGCGGGGTAATGGAAACTGCAGTTATTGTAGAAGATGAACACAATGTACGATTGGGATTGATCTCAATGATACAAGACTATTGCCCGAATATTAAAGTTGTTGGAGAAGCTGCTTCCGTTTCTGAAGGATATGCCATAATCACCGAAAAAAAGCCTGACATCGTTTTCATGGATGTTAGATTGCCCGATGGCTCTGGCTTCGATTTGCTTTCGAAAATCGTTTCTTTCAACCCGAAAGTTATTTTCGTCACAGCCTTTGGAGATTATGCACTGCAAGCCATTAAATACTCCGCGATTGATTACCTATTAAAACCTGTCATTCCTGACGAATTGGTGGAATCTGTTCAAAAAGCCTGCAACTTCATCAAGCAGGAAAAAGAGTACTACGAGCTGTCTTCTCTCAACGAATTTTCTCAGAACAATACGCCTCGGAAAATTGTCATTAAGACCAAGACAGATTCGTTCTACCCGCTCATTTCGGATATCATTTATTGTCAGGCAGATGGAAATTACACCCACATCTTCCTGAAAAACGACAAACCGATCATGGTTGCCAAAACCTTGAAATTCTACAGTGAAATTCTCTCGGAGCACGGCTTCATTCGCGCCCATCAATCGTATTTGGTAAATCCGAAACATGTACTTGGGATTCATCAGGACAAACTCTCTCTGAGCAATGGTGAATCTATCGATGTATCACGTCGAAAAAAGGCGGTTATTCTCAACCAGCTTAAATCGTCAACCAAATAATAAGTTAGCTCTACCTCATAATAACTAAACGTTTTAGCGGTGGATCAATTCATTAATTTCAATTGACGAACTACGCGTATCCACCTTATGAAAGCTTTTTCCGAAAATAAAGTATTGATCTTTTGGCACATCCTATTATGTGTTGTTGCCATCATGGTTACTTCTTCGGTTCACGCAGCTTGTTAAAAAATTGAATCCGTACACAACATTAAAAATCTTGTTAGTGTTAGGTAGATTAGTTAGTCGCAAAAGCGCATTGGGAACAAGACCGATGCGCTTTTCAATTTACTGTACCTTAATCACCTTCTCCGTACTTCCGTCGCTGTAGATATTGATGAGAATGGCATTGGAATGATCCTTGACCTCTCTTCCCGTAAGATCGACTGTTTTTACCAATTCTTTTGGTCCTGAAGACAATTCAGGAATGGAACTCGTTGCCTGGGAAGCATCAAACACGAACAAACCGTGACGGGTATCTGAAACCAAAATAATTCCTGATGGCAATAATGGATAAACTCCCCAAGCTCCGTGCCATGTGTACGGCTGCGTTGGCGCTGGTTCGGTATCGTAAAGTCCTCTTAACCATGGATTCGCCGGATCAGAAACATCGAAAATATACATACCGTCATGGTAGTAGCTTACGTATAGAATGTCATCCTTCAAAATCAAATTATGTGGGATCGATGCAGCTCCAAAACCGGAATTGACGTAGGAAACGATATTGATATTCGACAAATCACTCACGTCGCAAATTTGAATGTCTCTACCAAAATCCTCTTCGGCGAATATGTAGGTGTCTCCGTCTTCACTGAGCCAGCCAGAATGATTGTATTCTCCAAGCGACAACTCTCCGAGCAATGAAGGGTTGTTGGGGTCGACACTGTAATCGTATACGCTCATTCCTGTAGGACCTCCATGCCAGAACACGGTGTCATCACGCACGTACAAATCGTGACCGTGGTCAATCATTCCCCCAAAATTCACATCAGCAACTTCTACCGGAAGTTCAGGATTTGCCAGAGAGAAAACTTTACCGTTTGTATCGTACAACAGTCCATTCAACGTATCGATGAAAATGTTGTGAGAGCGCACAATCAGCTCATTTGTATCATATACCACCGGAGCGGAATTCGGCAAATTATGTAGATCAATAATCTGCAAGGAACTTGGTCCTTCATCAGCAACCGCGTATAAATATCCTTGATAATCTTTGTAATCGCGATGAATGACTCCTGTGGCAGCGCCCTGAATAAATGCCACTTCTGATGAATTCACAGGGTCCGTAACATCGAAAATATGCGTTCCGAGGGAAGAACCTATAATGGCGTACTCACGATCATTGATGGCTACTCCCCATACTTCATTGTAATTGAGATTGTAAACGGGTTCCGCTGGAATGGTGTTATCATCCCAATGAAAAAGCAAGCTTACGTTCATGCTATCCTGAGCGAAAAGACCATTCATAGAAAGCATTACAATCAATAAAGTATAGAGTGTTCGCATAGTTTCGTTTTGGTCTAAAGTACGGAATGTTGTTCGTTGTCGCCGATTACATCTTTTAGGATTTGGCTGAAAAGATACAGGTCTATTGGCGGGATTGAGTGGGAGCGTGATGGAGGATTGGAAGGTAGATGTCGATGTACAGATCGAACAAGTTAAGGTAGTACACCTGTCCTCGGGAAATGCCTCCGAGAAACTATATAAAGTGTAAGATGGAGTGTGAGTGAGTCGTCCTAAAATAGGTTGACAGGTTTTGATACTAATTTAATCATAAGCATTGAGGCTAGCCTCAATGCTTTTTTCGTGGATATAATCTGGGGTTTTCATGTCATGAGATAAATGCGGTCTTTTACTGTTATAGATTTCAATTGATTCCTCTATTGCTTTACGAAGTTCTACTCCATTATTACACTGTTTTGTTAGGAACTCCTGCTTCAAAATGCCATTAATTCTCTCAGCTAATGCGTTTTGGTAACAATCATAGCCATCGGTCATTGATGGGATTCCATTATTTTTCATAAGTACGCTCTGGAACTCATCAGAGCAGTATTGTAATCCTCTGTCCGAATGATGTATTACCGGAGTAGCTGTTTTTCTGTTCTTAACTGCTAGTTGAAAAGCTCTAGCCATGTGCTCTGCTCTCATATCATCACTTAAGCAGTGCCCCATTATCTTCCTACTATAAGCATCGGTTACCAGAGATAAATAATGTGTACGCTCCTTGCTTTTGACATAAGTAATATCGCTTACAAAAACCTGTTCTGGACGATGTATTTGTTTTTCCTTCAGCAAGTTGGGGTGTTTTCTTAGCCAGTGTTTTGAATGTGTTGTTTTTTATATAATTCTTCTTCGGGTAAATCAATAAGTTTTCTCGTCTCAAATAATCAAACAGAGCATCCCTTCCTAGTTTGATATTGAGTCGTTCCAGATCACCCTGGATTAAGTGATATAGCTTTCGTGTGCCTAAACGCGGCATTTGCATACGAATATTGATCACTAGTTGCTTTACCTCTAAGAGTTCCCGCTCACGAGCCAACATTCGCTTTCTACTTTGATAAATAGCTTGTCGTGAGATCCCAAACAATCGACAACAAAGTGACAAACTTACTTGTCTTTCTTGTTGGATGCGACCGATGGTTTGGGAGAAAACTTTTTTCGAATCGAAGTTCCATACTGTTGATCTGAGATATCAATCATAGTATTCAGTATCTCGTTTTTCAAGCGTTCTTCTGCTAGTTCACGCTCCAGTCGTTTGATTCTTTGTGCCGGTGTTTCTTCTGATTTTCCCATGGTATGAATACTTGGCTTACGCCAGTCTAAGTTACCATGTTTTCTGAGCCAAACCAAAACGGTACTTTTTCCTTGTATACCATAATGCTTTTGAGCTTGTTTATAGGTCATTTCGCCCTTTTCAACCTGAGACACTACTGACAATTTAAAAGCCATTGTATAGTCTCGCTGACTTCGTCTTTCCCTTTTAGAAATGGATTCTTTCATAATAAGTCGATTTGTTGTCAACTTATTTCAGGACGGGACAGAGAAAAGAAAAAAAGCAGCGCCAAATTCATCACTCTCGCTCTGAATTTTCACGCTGCTTATGTGGAGGCATCGCAACGAAAATAGAACCAACAAAAATCTTGAAAAACAAACTTTAAAATTCATTGAACAATGCAAGTTTGAGAGCACGTTTAGAAGTGTTCTAATAGAAATAGGCAACATCCAATTTCCACAAAGAAATCTCCAACTGATCCTTTCTGCTTAGAAAGAATGTGCCAATCGATTCTTAATGCTGAATAATAATTTTTTTGGTAATAAGTTGTCCGTTTAATTCAAATCGAACCAGATAAACACCGTTTGCCCAATCACCCGTATGAATAGGGATAATACTACTTCCTTCTTTGATCTCTATGGATTTCGACATAATTTTTTGACCCTGATAGCTCTCAATTTGGATTGAAGCTACTGAATTAGAATTACTCGTAACGATCAAATTGAAATTCTTATCTGTTGGGTTTGGGAATACATCTACATCGATGCCTTCATTTTCACATGTAACACTAATAGGACCGTAGATTGCAGTTGCTCCGTCATTATCCTTTTGAACCAATCGATAGTAAGACGTTCCTCTAGAAAAATCCGAGTCTATCCATTGATAATTTTCTGTGTCTTGACTGTTTCCAGCGGCTAATACCGTTCCAACGTTATCCCAATGCACATTGTCCAGAGTCTTTTCAATAAGGAAAGATTCAGTATTGACTTCTGACGTAGTCTGCCAAGAGAGGTGTGCATTTGAAGCATCGCAGTATCCGGTAAAATATTCAAGACTGGCAGCAAGAGCGCTATTTCCATCACCGCCTATCGCAAAAGGAGAGAACGTTCCTGTGTATCCAGTTACGGTTGCAGTGGTTCCACTGTTAGATTGTGTGCCTGCTGCAATTTCCCAACCTGATCCATTATGATGATTGACAGTTGGAGTACCTAAAGCTGACGATTCTTCACCAGAATTCCAGACAAACTCGATATCCACGCCGTTTCCTTCATTTGCATTCGTTTTAGAAATGTTCCAGGTTCTTTGAACATGTGCTTGCGTTGGCGCTGCTCCTGATATTCCATCATCGTAGACCTGATCCTCCACATTTACACTGAAATAATCTCCAGCGCCTGTGTTGTTGGTTATTGTAATTGGGTTGAATGAAGTGTTTCCTACAGGGAATTGGCGAACATTCGAATTAATAATATATAATTTCAATTCACCCTCCCCATCAGTTTTTAAGTAATTTGAACTGCTTCCGTTATAAATGTAATTTGCAGTTAATATGTTATTACCTAAGATTACTGATCTTCCAGATCCATTGAAATCAAAGCTTCCGACAAGGCGATTTTGATCGAGTTCTAAATCATTGGATGCAGTTGAAGAGACAATAATATCAATTCCATTATCAGCAATACCTCCACACCAATTACTCGCATCACCCCAGTCAGAAGAAGATGCACCTGTCCATCTCGTTACAGTGGTTCCGTAAATTAGAATTTGACCTGTGTTGCTGTAAACAAAACCACAACTACCATTCGTGATTTTTGCTCGATATAGGCGATTCATGGAAATATTCGAATAGTTCAATGAAGTCGTAGTATTCGATACATCATTCCAAATTACACCACCATCAGTAGAATATTGCCACTTTTCCACTGATCCCGTATGTCCGCTAAGAGTCAATGTCCCTGAATTGGAAGTGCTACAATGTTCTGAAGTTGAAATACTTCCACCAACAGGAGGGGTTCCAGCCGAAACAGTTATAGTATATCCGGAAGTGTAAACACTTGTACAGCCTGAATTTTGAACTAACGCTCTGAAATAGTATGTCCCTGCTGATGCTAAAGTGTGATTTATTGTTGTAGATGTACTGTTGATTGTAGTGTTACCCGAACTAAAATCACTTGTAGTTGATACTTCCCAATTCAAAATTGAACCCGAATTTCCGTATAGTGTTAATTGAGCATCAGATCCAGGGCAAATTGTATTGTTAAGTGCAATTATATTTCCCGGTAATGTATTCGCAACACTAACCTTCGTTGATGAAGTCGTCAAATTTGAACAACCGCTGGTACTGTTCACTACGGCTCGATAATACATGGTTTGAGAGATGTTAGTCGCCGTATAAGAAGTTGTAGTGTTTGAAATTGTATTTACCACACTTAAAAAGTCATCAGTAGAAGATTCCCACCGTACTACTGTACCTGATAAGCCTGTTAAGGTAAGGGTAGTACTATTTGTAGCGGGACAGACTGTTACATCTCCGCCTATGATTGTTCCTGAAGGTGCACCATTAATAATTATATCACGTGTAAAAACTACTTGTGAAAATGTATTGTCGTTAGGCATTCCTCCCCACTCAATGATACTTCCAATACTTTGTGTGTTCGGAAAATCATTCCAGGTACCTTGATTCGTGTAAAGATGTCCATAATCCTCTTCACCAGGGTTTGTCGTACAATTCGGCCAATCATTTGGCTCATTGTTGGCCCAGTTATGATAATTTACGGCTGCAATACCGGAACCACATGAATTTGTACCACTTATCTGAAGCCCCCTTTCTGGTCCGGAAACCCAATAAAAATTACCTTCTGATGCCGATTGATTTGCATACAGGTTATATCCCAGGGCTTCATTCACTACGGCATAATTGTCTGAACAACCAATCCATGCATTCTGACCAATAAGAACTTTTACAAATGTATTTTCAGCCGCTGAAGTAAGTGTTACCAAATAACCTTCTCTTCCGTAATAAGAATTCGTTTCTCCAAAAGTTTTACCGGTGGTCCAGCTACCAGTCGTTGAATAGTACGTGTAAAAGTGCTCGTTTATGGCATTATAGTATTTCTCACCAGCCACGAAACTAACTCTTCGGGATTCAGGGTTACAAACGGCGGAAGTTGTTTGAAGTGTAACCGTTCGTAGTAGTGCCTGCCAATTTGCTGCTGTTGTTGTTCCTTTGAAAACCAAACTTCGTTTAGGTGCGCTCCACGCTTGTGCGGTAACCCCGCCAGGTAGCGTTCCTGTATAAGATAAAACGTCACCGGCTGTGTAAGATCCAGTAATGGAAACTGTAAAATCAGTTATGGTTCCATTGGCCGTTACTATAACGTTGGGATCTACGACGGTTGCAACATTATTATCTATCGATCCTACTGAAGTTGTTCCTGATACTTGTACTTCCGTAGAAGGAGATTGTGCAAAAACGTTTTTGGCAAAATATAATTGAGACTACTATGAGTGTGTTTTTAGCGATTATTGGTGTTGATTTTCATAATGGATGGTGTTTAATGTTAAAGCTTCGTTGTAAGTCACTTGTGAGATGAATGATGCACACGGTAAATGTTAATGTTAAGTTTTGCGTAAAATCCATCTGCAATTCTATGTTGAGCTCACAATCCAGCCTTTTTTAGAGTGCTTTATGTCAATTGAATCGTTACCGGTAATACTGATTCAATCCGAACTTAAAAAGTTAGCTGCCTGAAACTAGGAGTTGTCTTCCGATCGTGTGAATTGGTTTTCCCAACGTTTCGCCAGGAAAGTGTAGACGAGACCTCGATTTACAGATCGAACAAGTTGAGGTAGGACACCTGTCCTCGGGAAATGCCTCCGAGAAACTATATAAAGTGTGAGATGGAGTGTGAGAAAAGAAGAAGCAGCCTCAAATTCATCACTCTCACTCTGAATTTTCACGCTGCTTATGTGGAGGCATCGCAACGTAAATAGAACCGTTAAAAGCCACAAAAGACTAATTCCGGGACAAACAAAAATTGAATGTTTACCTTTAACTTTCAAAGCAAATTTCACCATTCCAATATTAACAATGTTACGCTATATTCTATTCTCAATTTCTGTTATTGCTTTTTGTAAGAATATACTCGCGTTCCCGAGTGAAGATGAAATTCGAAAAGTTGAAATTAAGGCTGAAAATGGGCAACTTCTGGACGCCTATTATTTGAATGAATTGTTTAAAAAATGTCATTCCACTGAAGAAGTGAATGCTCTCTCAGAAAGACTAACAACTAGTTTTTCAGACCTTGAACAAATTCAATTGTTGCAAATCTCCAAAGCGAGGAGGACAGAATACTTTGGAGATCATATTAGCGCGTTCAAAATTCTCAAAAATTTAAGACAAACGAACTTCAAGAACCCAAGTCCGATAGTTAGATCAGAGTATTACAGCATCCTTGGATACATTGCGTTAAACTCTGGCAAACCATTACTTGCTTTGGAGTACAGTAAGAAAGCCCTGAAGTACTCCTCAAGAGGAAACAATAATGAATTGATCCAATCGCACTATATGAGTATCGGTGTTGTTTACAATGCACTCGGACGTACTGATGAAGCCAGCGCTCAATTTGACAAAGCCGAAGAGTTTGAACTGAATGGTCCGAATCGAAACAGTCTCTATTTAAAATTGAATCGAGCATTGGTTGAATCCAACAAAGGGAATTTGGAGGTTGCCAAAGAGAAATTCAGGAATATCTTACGAGTAATTCGATCCAACAATGATGTTTATGCCGAGATAAGAACCATAGGAAACATTGCAGACATTTTATCCCAACAAGACTCTCTTGATGCTTCAGTTACACTATTAAATAAGTCAAGAGGTTTGATTGAAAAATCTGGTCAGAAAATGGACTTGATTTTTGTGTATTCAAAACTTGCCAAAATTTACCATTTGAAAGGCGATCATAAAGAAGCCTACACTTTGTTAACGGAAGTACTAAAACTGCAAAATGACAACACCAAAGTTTTCGATGTAGCTTCTAACATTCAGGAACTCGAAGCATCGCAGGAAATAAAAACTGTAAATCTGGAGAAAGAAAAAATTAAGGAACTACAGCGCAGAGAGGAAAATCTGAATCTACTCTTAATAATCTTTATTCTTGTATTACTTGTAGCGATGTCACTGCTATTTGTTCTGAATACGAAAATTAGACGGAAGAATGATCTTCTTATGAATCACGAGAAAAAGCGATTGAATGGAAAGCAGAAGGAAAGTAAAAAAGGCTTAGAAATCATAACCAGGTTAGAAGAGTTATCACAAGAAGATCAAATATTCAAGTCCACTGACCTGACCATTGAAAAGGCTGCGAAATTGCTCGGAACAAATAGAACCTACTTATCGGAAGCAATAAATTCTTGCACCGGTATGTCTTTTTCAAAATGGCTGGTTGTTCAACGCGTTGAAGCTGCAAAAAAACTACTGGCAGCCAAGAATAATTCTCAATATAGTATTGAAGGAATTTCTCAAATGGTCGGATTCGCATCAATTTCTGCCTTCAATACCAATTTCAAAAAGCTAACTGGAGTAACTCCATCCTATTATAGAAAAGCTATTGATAAGTAGCTTATTAACTATTTAATTGATACATCAGAAAGTGCTTTGCTGTATCAGATAAACCAATTCACTTCATGACCAGGAATGCACAATAGTTTTGCGAAAAAAAACTGTTATGAGAATTCCTTTGAAAAAATTTGTCATCCTTCTAATGATGATATCGTCATTTAAAAGTATTGCCCAAACGTGTAAAGAAGTGGTAGGCTATTACCCCAATTGGCAATGGTATGATCGCAGCAAACTAGTGAATCCCCAATCCATTGACTATTCGAAATACAGCATCATCAATTATTGCTTTTTTGTTCCCGAGTCAGATGGAAGCATTTCATCACATGATTCCTGGGCAGATGAAAACCTTTTATTGGGTGAAACAGATTGGCAGAATGGTGGCTACATTCCCGGGACTTCCATTGTCTTTCAAGCGCACTCAAATGGCGTTAAGATCTTACCATCCATTGGTGGCTGGACCCTTTCCGGAAACTTCCCTGGCATCGCAGCCGACCCCGTTAAAAGACAAAACTTTGCTGCTGCCTGTGTCAACTTGATTAGCACTTATGGATTTGACGGAATCGACCTTGACTGGGAGTACCCTGGATTTGCTTCACATAATGGAACCGCACAGGACAAAGCAAACTTCAATTTATTACTTGAAGAAGTAAGATTGGCCATTGATAACTATGGAATATCTATTGGTCAAGATATGCTTCTTACCGCTGCAGTTGGTGCCGTTGAAGAAAGAATGATGCACGTTGATTGGCCTGTTGTTTCCAACTACCTCGATATAATTAATATAATGAGTTACGATTTTTTCGGAAGCTGGGATCCTAATGCAAATCACAATTCTCCACTATTCGCACCGCAGCAAGGTAACCCTGAATTCAACTTAGCATCCGCCGTTGATAGACTCATCAACATTTATGGGGTAGATCCACAAAAAATTACTGCTGGGGTAGCTTTTTACGGAAGATCGGCAAAGACAAATGGCTCCCCTTCTCTATTTGCTCCGATTACAGGGCAAGTAGATTTAGTAACATTTCCAGAGGATGAAAGGGACTCCCCTGTATTACAACACCTTGCTATCTTCCAGCCAGTTTGACGAGCACTGGGATGATGTTGCCAAAGTTCCGTTCATGACTGGAAGAAATGGCTTGAACACATTCCTTTCTTATGAAAATGAAAGTTCGATTGAACTAAAAGCTGAATTTATTGTGGAACAAAATCTACGCGGAGCGATTATTTGGGAAATCACAGGTGATTATATTGAAACTTCCCCCGGGTCTGGCATCATCTCTTCAACGCCATTGGCGACAAAATTGAATGATGTGTTTTGCAATTATACTCCCGGAAATGGAAATGTTGGTTTGTTTGAGAATTTAACTCATGCTAATCAGGTATATCCAAACCCAGTTATAAGTAACGAAGTAACCGTAAATGGCACATACACAAATTATATAATAAATACTGTGGATGGAAAAGAGCTTACGCAAGGAACCATTCCAATCAGTGGTGTGATCAGCCTTCCTGAGAATATTGCGAACGGCACCTACCTGATCTCCCTCATTGGTTCTGAAAGCTCGGAAACGAGTAGACTACAAATACTTCGATAAAAAGTATATGTAACCTAGCCATTACTGCACATAGAAAGAGAAAAGCCTTGGTACTAAAAATGCCTTGGCTTTTTTGCTATTCGGGAACCTCTCCCCCTATTCACTTTGAGGTATTATGTCTTGGAAATCAATTTAGAAGAGAACGAACAACAAAAGTCGAACCAACAAAAAACCTCGAAAACAAATTTTGAAAACCACTCCACAGTGTGAGAAAGAGTGTGAGAAAAGAAGAAAAAAGCCCCGATCATCGAGCGGAGTCGAGATGCGGGGCTTTTTCGTGGTGATACCCGGAATCGAACCAGAGAAAGCGAAAGCTTTCGAAGACGAAGCCTTCGATCAACAAATCGAATAGGCTGAGGTAGGACACGTGTCCCGGGAGATTCCAGTAAAAAAAACTGATTGAAATAAAAAAAAGCCCTTGATTTCTCAAGAGCTCTTCTGAAGTGGTGATACCCGGAATCGAACCAGGGACACATGGATTTTCAGTCCATTGCTCTACCAACTGAGCTATATCACCGACCTAATTTGTGCGATTACATAGAATCGTTACCTGTAAAGGCGAGGGCAAAGATAATAACTTCTTTCATAATTCATCGTGCGCACCAAAGTTTTTTTCTTGGCTATCTTTGCCGCATGCAAACACTGGTGGTAGATGCCGGAAATACAAACATCAAACTCGGACGCTTTGAAAACGAGCAACTCACTCATGTGCAGAGGTTTGCTCATAACGAACTTGATGAACTCAAAGAAGCGATCCGAAAATCTGATTGCAGCGGACTAGCAATTTCTTCGGTTGTTTCATCTGAGATTTCCGAGGCACTTCTTCAAATCAAAGACGGATTAGTGATCTCCCCTACTACCCCAATTCCTATTTCAAATACCTATCAATCCCCCGAAACATTGGGAATGGATCGCTTGTGTAACGCAGTTGGCGTAGCCGCTCGAATGGAAAGTGACTACGGAGTATCCATAGATTTAGGTACCTGCATCAAATTTGATATTGTCGGTAAAAAAGAGGGGTATTTGGGCGGTTCTATTGCTCCGGGAATCGATTTGAGATATAAATCTTTGAACGATTACACAGAAAATTTACCGCTCCTATCAAATAAAAACGAAACAATCATCGTTGGTAAAGACACCAAAACAAGTATCCATTCCGGAGTAATGAACGGAATGCGTGCTGAGATAGAAGGACTCGTAAGCTACTACGAATCGCAATTTCAGAGCTTAACCTTTTTTATGACCGGCGGAGATGCCAACTTCTTTGATATACAGGGAAAAAATAACATCTTTGCAGTCGAAAATTTGACCCTATACGGTCTGTTTGAAATTTACAAGCATAATGCGTAAAACCCTTCTTGTTGTTTTGTTTGCGTTACTGGGAACTCTTTCCAACGCTCAAAATCCCTACAGCTACTTTGGGATCGGTGAACTATCCGGAAGGGATCACCCAGTTTTCTCTGGTCTTGGAAACACGGAAATTACCCTAATGGATTCCATGACATTGAACTTTCTAAATCCTGCGTCCTACAATTCTCTGGGTGCTGGGCAACCGATTTTCTCTTTAGGATTCTCGTCGCGACTTTCCACTTTTAAAATGGGCGATGTAAGTGAATACAACCCTACTTCGAACATTCATCACTTTGCCATGGGACTTTCATTCGCAAAGCATTTCGGACTCGGTTTTGGTTTGAAGCCTTTCTCAGAAAGAAATTACGACTTCACTAATGGTACAGTAATAGATGGTGATTCGATTACGTATCGTTATACCGGAACAGGAAGCCTGAATGAGACATATGTGGCATTCTCGGCTGAATTGCTTCCATTTTGGGACAGCACAAAACTTTCCGTCGGAGGTAATCTAGGATGGGTTTTCGGAAGTGTCGCAAACAATCGATACAGTTGGTTGGCTTCGCAATCAAGCCCAACCGGAGGAGCTGCTATTGAAACCATGACAGTTGGCAATTTGCATTACGATTTCGGAATGTATTTCAAACATCAGTTCAATCCGAATCATGAACTTGGGTTATATGCTACCTTCGATCCGTCGCAATCCTTTTCAGCGGAGCAATCCAATGGAATCTTTTTCTCAGCTAACGTAGAAAATCCTAATTTATACGATACTACATACTTTGCTGAACAAACAGGTGGTAGTATTACAACCGCTCCTGAGCTTACCTACGGGATAAGCTATACGTATTTCGTGCGTGACAACAATAAGCAACAGTATAAACTGCATCCAGCTATTGGTCTTCACGCTTCTTACAGCACAACAGATTGGAGCCAGTACCGAAATCCTTACGAACCAACTGAATCATTGCTGAGCACAACAAAACTTTCTTTCGGAATTCAATTCATTCCGGAATCCGGAGATTTGTTCGCGAAGAACAATGGCAATATTCTTTCAAAAACACGCTACCGAGCTGGTTACTACACATATACACTTCCATATGCAATTAATGGTGAACAGGTAAGTGACTTTGGCACAACATTTGGATTTAGTCTACCGGTAAGCATTGGTAGGTCATTGTCCTCTATTAACTTCGGTGCAAGTATAGGACGTAGAGGAATCTCAGATGCTTCCCAATTACAAGAAAGATATTACGGATTCAATTTCGGTATTTCGGTAGCACCAACAAGTGCCGATAAATGGTTCCAGAAACGAAGAGTATATTAATACGCTCCAGAAGAGCAAAGTAAAAGTAAGAAAGATGAAACTAGGAAAATTACTAATTGTAGCTTCATTATTAATTGGATCAACAGCCTTCGCACAAGATGGTGAAGGAGAAGATCGAGAATGTACACGACTACGTGTTGTAGCTAACAATGCCATGGGTGCTGAAAACTACGTGGAAGCAACGGAGTTCTTTATTCGAGCAGAAGCGTATTGTGCCGAATTTGGTAAAGACAATTACGATCGTTTGTTGTCTTGTATTCAGAACGTAATGGCAGTACAGGAAGACGAGTCGGACACGTACTACGCATACCTTGATACACTTATGATGGTATGGCAAAAAGCGGAAGACAAAGGTCACTACGATCAAATTGATGATATTTCCCGTGGGTACCATTACACATTAATGAAAACTCCTGATTACTATAAAGCAGACGAATACATGTCTCGTGGAATCCAGAATCAGGGGAAAGAGCTTGACGATGAAGTATACTTGTTGTTGTACTACTACAACATCTACTCTTTGTGGTACATTGCTCCAGACGATGCTGCAAAAGCGGATTTGAAACAACGTTACATTAATGAGTACTTCGAATTGACAAAATTGATCAAAGAAGCAAACTACGCGGTAAGTACTCAGGAAACTTTGACACAGTACCTTGCCCAGGTAATCACTTCTTGCGACGATTTGTTGCCAGCTATCCCAATGTACATGGAATCACTTCCAGAAGAAGCTGAAGACAAGAAAACAGCGCTAATGAACATGGCGAACCTTCTTTCAGATCAGGAATGTGACGATTCAGATGAATTCAAAAGCCTTGCAAAAGCATTGTACGAATTGGATCCGAAAGATCCACAGATTCAACTTATCTATGTGAAAGGTCTTCCTTGCGGTGAAAGAATTCCGGTTTACAAAGATATTTTGACGAATACTGAAGACGCTGAGAAGAAAAACGAAATTCAATACAACATCGCTTCATGTTACATGAAAATCGGTTCTTACCAGGCAGCTTACAATGCAGCGAAAAGCGTGAGTGGAAGCTTAAAAAGTAAGGCATTAGTAATTCAGGCAGGTTGTGTAGCTTCAACAGCGAACTCTTGTGGAGATTCAACATTCGACAGAAAGTGTAACTACCTATATGCTGCACAATTGATGGAGCAAGCAGGTAGAGATGGATCAAGCTACAAAGCAAAAGGACCATCTCAAGAAGATTGCTTCAACAACAACAGTCCAAAATCAGTGACATTGTCTTGTTGGGGAGTAACGGTGAACCCGTGTCCATAATGCACAAACGCATCAAAACATATTTGTGGATACCTGCTGTGATTATCATGGCAGGTATTCTTTTTTCATGTGTGAACGACATGGATGCCATTGAGCGCGTAACTTACGACGAACAGGCTCCAGATGAAGTAACACAAGATCTTAAAATGATCTACACCGATTCTGGTTATGCTCAGGTTCATATCAAGGCGGCATTGGCAGAAACAGTTAAAATCCCCAAACACATCACACGCCTAAAAGACGGACTTCGCGTCGATTTCTTCGATGATACAGGCGGCGTCAGCTCAACGCTAACAGCACTCTACGGTGAAGTAAATTACAACACCGGATTGATGATGGTGCGTGATTCCGTGGTGCTCTATAATTACGAGAAAAAGCAGACCCTGGAAACAGAAGAACTCTTCTACAATCAGGCGGATAGCACCATTTACACCAACAAGTACTGCGTTGTCAAGAAAAAAGGCAAGGGAATTACCGGTAGTGGAATGGGCATCACGACCAAACAATCGTTTTACCAGTACAAAATCACCAAACCAGAAGGAAAAGTGGATGATTGAAATATCCCAGCGAATCCCTATTTTTGTCACAAATAATCGTCCATGAATACGTACAATAAAATCATGCTTTATTTCTGGCTCGTAGCAGCCATTTTAATTTTCATTGTTGTCACTATAATGGGAATTAGAGATGGATTTGAACTTTGGGCGTATTACTACATTCTCGGTGGAATTGCTACAATGGCATTTCTTTCACGCCGTTGGATGATGAAACGTTTCGAGCGCAATCACGATGAATTCTACAAGCGCAACGATCAGGTTGAAACGCAAGACGAGAGCAAAAACTAATCGTCAACCACCTTATTTCATCCCATAGTTTCAACGAAGTCTTTTATTCTAAGGAGTATCATTTGACAAAATGCTTGTTGATTTTTGCATTTGCCTTTTCAAGAATCGCCTTGAATTAGGAGCTGTTTTTGGATAATCAAACAGATCATACAAGTTCAGCAATTCTGTTATTTTTGTCTCACAAAATATTCGAGCCATGTACGGAAAAATGAAAGACCATCTTCAAGCAGAATTGAAGGCAATTGAAGAAGCAGGAATCTACAAGCGTGAACGCATTATTACAACACCTCAAGGAGCAAATGTTCATGTAAATACAGGTGAAGACGTAGTAATTATGTGTGCTAACAACTACCTGGGACTTTCATCGCATCCGGATGTAATTCAGGCTTCAAAAGATGCTTTGGATTCGCATGGTTATGGAATGTCTTCCGTACGTTTCATTTGTGGAACTCAGGACATTCACAAAGAATTGGAAGCGAAAATTGCCAAATTCTACGGAACAGAAGATACGATCTTGTATGCGGCCGCTTTCGATGCTAACGGAGGTGTTTTCGAACCGCTTTTCACAGCTGAAGATGCCATCATTTCTGACGCTTTGAACCACGCTTCTATTATCGACGGAATTCGTTTGTGTAAAGCACAGCGTTACCGTTACAAGCACTCCGACATGGCAGATTTGGAAGAAAAATTGAAAGAGGCACAGGCTCAGCGTTTCCGAATCATCGTTACAGACGGAGTTTTCTCTATGGACGGAGACTTAGCTAAAATGGATGAGATTTGTGCACTTGCTGATAAATACGATGCTTTGGTAATGACAGACGAATGTCACTCCGCTGGCTTCATTGGAAAAACCGGTCGTGGAGTTCCAGAACATTTCGGAGTACAGGATCGTGTTGATATCGTTACAGGAACTCTTGGTAAAGCATTGGGAGGTGCCATGGGAGGATATACTACCGGACCGAAAGAAATCATTGACATGTTGCGTCAAAAATCACGTCCATACTTGTTCTCAAACTCTTTGGCGCCATCCATTGTTGGTGCATCAAACAAAGTATTCGACATTCTTAGTTCTACGACAGAATTACGCGATAAACTTGAAGAGAACACGAAGTACTTCAAAGAAAAAATCGTCGCTGCAGGATTCGATATCAAACCGGGGGATTCACCAATCGTTCCGATTATGTTATACGATGCGGCGCTTTCTCAGAAATTCGCAGATCGTTTGTTGGAAGAAGGAATTTACGCTATCGGATTCTTCTACCCTGTCGTTCCAAAAGGAGAAGCTCGAATCAGAACCCAGATTTCCGCTGCTCACAGCAAAGAAGATTTGGACAGAGCTGCTGCTGCCTTCATCAAAGTTGGTAAGGAACTAGAAGTTATTTCCTAGTATGATCTCTAACGGGAAACCGGAAGAATTAGACGCAATTCTCGCCTTAACCAGAGCGTGCGGTAAACACATGCGCGAAAACGGAATCGATCAATGGGACGAACATTATCCTGATCGTGATAGTTTGAAACGTGACATCGAAACGAATACGTTGTTCGTATATCGGGAAAACAATGAAATTCTTGGAATCATCGTGTTGAACGAGACGCAAGATCCTGAATATGCGGATATCCATTGGTCAACATCTGATACAGATCGTAATATCGTTGTACATCGTCTGGCTGTATCCCCCGAACATCAAGGCAAAGGAATTGCCCGAAAAATCATGGATTTCGCAGAGGAATGGGCTAAGGAAAACCAATATGATGCTATTCGATTGGATACCTTTAGTCAGAATCCTCGCAACCAACGGTTTTATAAAAATCGAGGCTATACGGAACTGGGATCGGTTTACTTAAGCTACAAAAAAGAACATCCCTATTTCTGTTACGAATTGTTGCTTCGTTAATAAAGGTTGAATGACTACATTTAAGTATGGAAATTCAGCACCTTATTGATTCCCTTTCTATAAAGCTTCATCAGGTAGCAGACCCGACAAAGGCTGAGCAGATGTTCAGATACATGAAAGGGAAATATGTATACCTCGGGATTCAGGCGCCAGCAAGAAATGCAATTCAAAAAGATTGGTTTGCTGAGGTAAAAAATGCCAATGTCGATCGATGGGAGTTGGTTGATGCCCTATGGGATTGTGAACAACGTGAATATCAATATGTCGCGATTGACTTCTTAAAACGTACACCGAAAAAGCTGATTTCCATTGAAGATTTACCCGCAATTGAACACCTGATCACTACCAAATCGTGGTGGGACACGGTAGATTCTCTTGCTTCAAATATCGTAGGTGCGTACCTTCAAAAATTCCCGGAACAAAAGGAATCTGTCATAGACAACTGGCGAAATGATGCGGATATGTGGTTGAATCGATCGTGCCTGATTTTTCAATTGAAATACAACGAAGCCACAGATTTTGAATTGATGAAAAGTTTGATCATTCAATATCAAGGTAACTCGGAGTTCTTCATTCAGAAAGCTATTGGCTGGGCGTTGCGTCAGTATTCGAAGTTTAATCCAGACGATGTGCGAGCATTTGTAGAAGAGATTGAGCTGAAAGGGCTGGCGAGAAGGGAGGCTGAGAAGTATTTGTAGGAAAGGTTAAGCTATAAAATAACGAAATCAACTGACAATTCCTAGTTAATGCAAAACTTAATAAACGCACCGTGCCTGCGGCAGGCAGGTTTTTGCGTTGAAGGTTTTTAGTACTTTCGCTGAAAGTCAGTTACAACAAGCAATTGCGAGCATTCTTCAATCCAAAGAATTTTCATTCCCCCTCAATTTCGCCCCATCAATGACTCAATTCCTCTTCTTAAAATCAACTAATAAGTAGAAGTCATATCCTCGTCAACCACAATAATAAAGTCTGCTACACCAACATTTTCCTTATCCAGTGAGTTGATGTCCGCTTGGGATACCGTAGAAATCGTACCATAATTCAATTCCGGACGGGCTTGCCGCAAATACCACAAAATTCCTTCGTAGAAGTTGGAATGAAACGCTCCGTTGAAGTGAATAAACTGTCCTGCTGTGAAATTCGCCAGGATAAAGTGCGCCATCGTTGCATCTTTCATGGCTTGTGCCTTCACTAAATCAGGGGAACCATGCTCTCCCATCATGTCCAGAATTTTCTTGTACTGAGGCAAATTGGCATCGTATTCAATTGGTAATGGTGCGATCCATTCTTTTTCCTCAGAAGATAATGTATCCAACGCTTCAAAACCACCATTCTTGTAGACCAAATTCGCATAGCGTCGAGGAATATTTGTCGCTATAAACGGAATTTCATGCTCTTTCGCATAGTCCAAAAGTGGAGCGTAATCCGTAGCGTAGTTCATCCAGAGTCTAGCCGCAGTGTCCAGTCCTTCAGCATCAATCGTACCTTTCAAATAATCGTTTACGGCTTCCTGATTGTCCGCTTCGAACATTTCTGCTCCCAGGGTTAATTCGTTTTGTTCTCCCATGGACTTTGTCAACTCTAACTGGAGCCAGTGAGCAATGGGGTTGTCATGCAGTTCTCCGAACAGAATAATGTCCTTTTCGGCAAGACTTTTCACCATTTTCTTGTAGGTTGTCTTCTTTCCGGAAGACGTATAAATTGTATATGCTTTTTCCTGAGCGAAAGTCGCCGTTCCAATGAAAATAAATACGAGTAATAGAAACTTCATTCGTGTCGATTTTGAAGCCACAAGATACGAATTTGCCTTATCTGGAAGTTTGTCGTTCCCGAATTATCTCTTCCACCGAACGCCCACTGATTTTACTCTTCAGCCAGGAAATTAAATCCAAATACAACAATGGTCGTTGTTCATAAGGATCATCAAAGACTTCTTCCAATTGATTTTTCAGTTCTTCAAACAACGGAATTACTTCACTCTTGTGCGTCATCATGGCTCTTCGAATCGATTTCATGATGTACTCCTGCACCTTCTGCAAATCCCCGTATTTGTTAAGATAACGATACGTACTTTTTAGCTGATATTCAACCAGGTCATCGTTACCCAATTCGAAGTGTGCCACCAAATTCAGAATGCGTGCAAAACACTGTACATCCTGCTTTAACGATTTCTCTTTGACGTCAGCATGAATGATCTTGTTGAGATGTACAATGCAATTTTTGAAATCATCTGCCCCGAAATGAAGTGAGGCAATTTTGTAATGAAAGACCTGAAAACGATTCAAATCCAGATACTGTTCGTGTTGTTCGAGCCAGCCATTTAATTCTTCAATGAAATCCTCATTTCCGCGGAATTTCCCGGATAGAAAAAGTGTATTCAATCGCCCCATGTACAAATACACCTGAGATAACATGCGCGTGTTCTCATCGAAATGTTCGGAACGATCTAGAACGAACGCTTGTAGTTGCTCAAACGATTGCTCAAATTGACGCGGTTTGTTCGAATAAAATAAGGCAGACTGGACATTGTGCATTCCCTTCAAATAGAGAATCGGTTCGTTTTTAAGTATGACTTCATGGGATTCCAGCAGTCCGACCCAATCCTGTGCATGACGATAACACAAAACGAAATTCTGCGTAATGAAATGATACCAGGTATACGCCATGTGTTTGTAAATCTGACCCTGCACTGAAATTTCGTTATCGGCGATGTTCTCAACCTTCTCTTTGAAGATACTTGCAATCTTGTTGAATTGACGCTCGTTCTTCACATGACCGAACTTCAGGTAGTAATCATAAAGTAACAAGGCAATATTCGACCAATCGTCACGAGTTGCCAGTTGTTTCCGGCTTTTCAGGTTGGTATCTACAATTTCCAAGGCACGATTCTCGCCACTTTCCGTTACGAAGAACAATTCGATGCGTCGCTCCAATTCAACGATCGTGTGCAATGAAAGATCGTCGCTTAAGGTTTCTGCATAAACGCGGGCACGCTTCAACTGCTCCAAACTTTGCAAGTACAAACCTTTCGAATACAATACATTCGCAAAACTCAACAATTCGTAGACGCGCACAGAAGACTCGTTTCTATGCAACAAGCGCAAACTGATCAATAATTGCTCGTACAAATGCGCCCTTAAATTGGAAAGTGCACTATTGCTGGATTTAGGAAATAGCGCCTTGATTTTCTCCGGATCGTGTTTTTCCTGCTTGTCCAATGCATCAAACAGTTTTAAGAACTTCACATTCTTCTCTCCAAAATTACGTCTCGCATACAAGCGAAAATGCCGCTTTTCCGCCTTACTAAGCGACTTAATCAGCACAAACAATGGATTGGAATTCGTTTTGGACATGTGAAATTACTACTGCGTATCTGTTTGATTTTTAATTGTTTAATTAAATTCATTCACTTTTACACATCGTAATTTTCAGTCATTTTAGTTTTTACCAAACGGTATTGGCTAACTATTTTCGAACCGCAAAGCGATGCATTTCGATGAAAGAACTTGCAAGATAGCGAGAAAGTCATCACAAAAAAATTTGCCTCGTACTTTGCCACTTTCAACTACCACTGCTACAAACGAAATAAAGGAAAGAACAACATGCTAAATTCAGTGATAATTGGATCAGGATCGTACATTCCTGAGGTGGAAGTAGAAAACATCAGCTTTGTCGAAAATCCGTTTTGTTTTGACGATGGTCGTCGTATTCAGAATGATAACGTAAGTACCATTCAAAAATTTCAGGAAATTACGGGAATTCAGGCACGACGTTACGTGAAGGAAAATCAATCATGTTCCCACATTGCAACAATTTCGGCCGAACGTGCTATTGAAAATGCTGGAATCAATCCAGAAGAATTGGATTGCATTATCGTTGCGCACAATTTCGGAGACGTTACACACGGAACGCATCAATCAGATATTATTCCAAGCCTTGCGTCACGCGTAAAGCACAATCTAGGCATCAAGAATCCTTTCTGTGTACCTCACGATATCATTTTCGGGTGTCCGGGATGGGTTCAGGGATTGATTCATGCCCACATGTTCATCAAGGCTGGAGAAGCGAAGAAATGTCTGGTTATCGGATCGGAAGTATTATCAAGAGTCGTGGATCCGTTTGATCGTGACACGATGATTTTTGCAGATGGTGCCGGTGCGGTGATCATTGAAGGTAAAGAAGAGGAAGAAGCACGAGGAATACTGTCGCACGCGGCGGTTTCTCATACGGAAGAAGAAAAGGATTTTCTTACATACGGTGAAAGCTTCAATCGTTTTGGAAATGACGATACGAAGTACGTGAAAATGAAAGGGCATAAAATCTATCAATACGCTTTGAGTGAAGTACCGAAAGCAATGAAGTATTGTATGGATAAAATCAAATTACCACTGAAAAAAGTGGACAAGATTTTGATCCATCAGGCAAATGAAAAAATGGACGAAGCCATTGTTAAGCGTTTGTATCGATCATTTGGATTGCGGGAGATTCCTGAGAACATCATGCCAATGATCATCGGTCGATTGGGAAATAGTTCTGTAGCCACCGTTCCTACACTATATGATATGATAATGCGTGGAGATTTGCCCAAACATAAAATCAATAAGGGTGATACACTTCTTTTGGCATCGGTTGGCGCCGGAATGAACATCAATTGTATCGCTTATAAAGCTTAAGCAAAACATTACATGATGCTCAAATAAGGACAAGAAGATTGGGGAGATATCAGATTAACTGAGACTCTTCCCGTCTTCTTGATTCTTTATCAAATCTAATTCAGAGCATCTGAAATCCAATATTGTTGAGTTAATATTAAGCTAGTAAACCGTTTTATATTATTCCAGTATTAAATATCTAATAAAGAATCACTTAAACTTGACTGACACCGTACTTCTGTAGTAAATTGGGGGTGTAATTCACCCTAATTATTACTACTGCTATGAGATTTTCTTTAATTTTTGGAAGCCTACTTTTTTTGTCTCAATCTTTGAATGCTCAAACAGTATACTCAGAAGATTTTAACAGCTATCCAAACGGTACAACTACCGGAACCGGAAGCAGTTGGACAAGCGTTTGTGGAGGATGTCTATCTGGAGATCATTTTGAAGTACGCTCGGGAGTCTTTGAGGGAAATGACGTGAATGATTTCAGCACATGGCAAACGCAATCCATTGATATTTCCAGCTGTGCCATTACAGAATTCTCTTTGGATGCGATTGAAGTAGGTGATCACGAAGGACCGGGTTGCTCTTGTGGTGTTAATATCGATTACTTTGATGTTTCTTATAGCGTTGATGGTGGGGCGTTTACCATTATTGAAGATTGGAATGGTGATGGAGAACCAGGACACACCCTGACAGGAGATTCAAATAACGGCTCGTTTACAGATGCTGATTGGGGAAGTACTACCATTACTCAAGGTGGAATTTCTGGAAGCACACTTGTTATTCGTGTAGTAGTTAGAAATACTGCTGGTACCGAAAGGCTACAACTCGACAACGTGATTGTATCCTGTACATCAGGATTGCCTGTTTCTTTGGTGAAATTTGATGGAGAAGCGACTACTGAAGGAAACATGCTTATGTGGTCAACAGCTACAGAGAAAGACAACCGTCATTTCCAAATTGAATATTCGGAGGATGCTGTAAATTTTGAGACTGTAGGAACAATTGACGGGCAAGGTACAACTACGCAGAATACAGATTATGCTTACCTACACAGAACAGCAACAAACACAGCCTACTACCGATTGAAGCAAGTAGATTTTGATGGTACTGCAACTTCTACTGAGACCATTTCTGTAGTTCGCATGGAGCAAGCCATTGCACCAAGTCCCAATCCATTTAACGATCACCTTCAGGTTCATGTGCCAGATGATGCCATCGTAACGGTTCAAAACCCTGAGGGCATGATTGTCTTCCAGAAATTTTTGGAATCGGGTACTCATAATCTTGGCTATCAGTTAGAACAATTCTCCGATGGATTGTATTTGCTAACCATTGAATCTTCAGGAAACAAAGAAGTTCATCGCATTGTTAAATCTCGTTAGAATCGGCAGACTTAATCCACCGCAAGGGCGACCTCCTAGATACCGACAAAACGCTAATCCTCGTAATTTTCGAAAAATCATCGGCTCTTGCCAACACCTGGTAAGTTACCACCGCAAGGGGCGCAAAGGGCGCAAGGGTGATCAACAAGTTGATCATTTATTATGTCAGAGATTATTCGCAATACGTTGAAAACCGTTTTTAAACAGTTCGACATTGAAATTGATCAAAAGTCCCAAGCGAATATCGGTCAACTTTAAATAAGTGATTACCTGGGCGACATGGATGGGGTCGATGGCTTTCACGGATTTCAACTCTAGCAAAAGTTTATTTTCTACTACCAAATCCGCCACGAATCCCCTTTCCAGGGTTTGGTCTTTGTAAAAAATGGGAATTGGTTTTTGCCTTTGGACTTCTAACCCCATTTCCTTCAGTTCATATTTGAGACATTCCTCATAAGTGCTTTCCAAAAGTCCTGGTCCAAGTTCCTTGTGCACTTCCAGTCCTTTTTTAAAAACAATACGTGCCAATTCATTTTCGGTCATAGTGGTTATCAATTAGGTTCTTTAATAAGTTAAGGAATTATAACTCATAATGTCAACCTAAATTACTATCTAATCCAATGATCAACTTGTTGATCAAATCACCTTTGCGTACTAACACAAAAACCAATTACGAACACTCTTGCGCCCTTTGCGCCCCTTGCGGTCAAACAAAACAAACACAACTCATCTTGCTCTTCATTTATGATTTGACCATCTTTGCTGAAAAGAGAATCTATGGCATTGATCAAAGAATGTAGAGGCAAATCACCCAAACACGGAAATGATTGCTGGTTTGCAGAAAATGCAACTATTGTTGGTGATGTTACCATGGGCGATCAATGTTCTGTTTGGTTTAGTGCGGTAATTCGTGGCGATGTCAATTCCATCACCATGGGGAACAAGGTCAACATCCAGGACGGAGCCGTCATTCACGCAACGTTTGAAAAGGCAGCAACAACCTTAGGCAACAACGTTTCTGTAGGTCACAATGCATTGGTTCACGGATGCACGGTTGAAGACAACGTTCTTATCGGGATGGGATCTATTGTAATGGACAACTGTTACATTGAATCTGGTTCTATCATTGCAGCCGGAGCCGTTCTAACCGAAGGAACACGTGTAGAAGCTGGAAGTATTTGGGCTGGAGTTCCTGCAAAGAAAGTAAAGGAGATTTCTCCTGAATTGTTTGAAGGTGAAGTGATGCGAATTGCGAATAATTATTTGAAGTATTCGGGGTGGTTTAAGGAGTAGAGGCTCCTTTGTTAAGAAAGACTTCAGCATTTGGTTAAATCAAAGCACAGATTTAGGAAGTTGGATTTCCACCAACATCGAAATTGAAATAAATCAACCTGTGAAATTGGTGGAAATCTAATTTAATTCAATACCTAGAAAAACAAACTTGCCTTAAGTAGTATGTTATTCTGTGCGTGTGTTTTAATTAAATCTTTGGTTTCGAAGTCAACTTCATTTCCTCGTACCAATTGATATCCCAAATCCAACATAATTCCTGTGTTTTTTGTGAAATTGAGTCGATATCCGATAGATGGATTGAAGTACAATCCATTTTTTATTTCAATCGGATTCGAATTTGGATCGGGTTGATCTTGCTTATTCAATACGAAATTGTATCCGATGGAAGTTCCAGCGAACATAGCTCCGTTACCCTTTTCCGTTGTACCGAATTCATACTTAACTTCTGCAGAAAGAGGAATCATTTGCTGGATTGGGGCTCTCCCTCCTGCATCGCCGTAGTAATATCCAGAGATACCAGCATTCAACTTAGGGAGAACTTTAGCAAACACACCTACTCCCAATCCTTGTGTGAACCAATCTCCACCACCAATTCCGTAGGAAAGATGCATGTAAAAATCCCTGGAGTTATAATCTGGAGCAGGCTTTTGTACTTCTGTTTGTTGTGCCGTTGCATTTGAGGCAACCAAACACAAGGCGGCTAAGCCAGTTACAACTGTTCTTTTTGTAATCTTCATTATTTATTTGATTTTGTGCTGACGTTACATATCAGCTGGTTAATTGTACGAATTAGTGATACCGGAAGGCTCTACCATCCCAGAGGTAATTACCTCTATTTATTCGTTAGTTCCTTCATTCGGTTGGATGAGTTTTCACACCAACGGCAATTGGATTCAGGCTGGAGATCCAACGCTTTCTTATAGCTTTCAATTGCTTTCTCGTTTTCCTCAAGTAAGTAATACCCTTCTCCCAATGTGTCCCATAAATTGCCGTCATCAGGGAAGATACTCGTGTTCAATTTAAGAAGTGCAATCCCCCATTCCGAATCAATTTCTTCGGCAATCTGCATAAACCCAATTCGATTCAGTACAGCTTTGTCCCTCAAAGATTTGCCTAATTGCTCATTCAAAAACTGAGGCAATTGGTCGGCATTCTCAGGTGAATTAGATTGCATGAATTTGAAAACCAATTCATAAGTATTTTTCGCAATCACCTCAGGGCTATACGTCTTACTAGAGACCATTCTGGCTATTTCCCAGGCTGCAAATCCCGATTGTCGATTAATAAGGATGTTAGATAGCACAATGATTACAGTACCATCATCCACATTGCGAATGAAGTCGGCAAAGAAAATACCATTGCTTCCGTTGTGAGTCACAATTTTCGAGTCATCTGGAGATTTCAAAATCACCCAACCATACCCGTAATGTGAAGTTTCTCGCTCATTCTCGGGTACGAATGGAGTCTCCATCAACTCTTTTGTTTCAGCCTTTAGCACCTTATTTTCCTCTAACGCCAAATGCCACTTGAATAAATCCTCTACGGTCGAATAAACATCTCCTTTTCCGATACTATACCAGTGATCGTCGGTCTGCGGCAAGTGTTCTTGAGTTATTCCCCAGTCTTTCCATTCTCCGGTTGTCATTTCGAAATCATAACCGTGTGCCAGCTGTTCGCTGTTAAAGTCGATGCTCTTGTAACCTGTATGATTCATTCCCAACGGACCCCAAATATTCTCTTGTAGAAACACTTCATACTCTTGCTGTGAAACTGTCTCAATGATAGCTGCCAACAGAATGTAATTCGCATTCGCATAGGAATGTCGTGCACCAGGCTCATACATCAATTCTGACGCGAAAAAGTCTTCTAGAAATTGCTCTTTACTTGCCGGATCATATCGGAACCCTCCCGTTCGTGGCGATATTCCGCTCGTATGAGTCAACAATTGATGAATCGTAATATCCTTTTTGTCAGAAGGTACCTGAGGAAAGTAATCACCAATCTTATCTGAAACCTTAAGCTTTTCGGATTCCATTAGTTTTAGGATTGCCGCTGCTGTGAACTGCTTGGTCACGGATCCGATATTGAATACCGTTGTCGCTTGATTTGGAATTTTCTTCGTTTGATCTGCCCAACCATATCCTTTGGTAAACAAAATCTCATTATCCTTTGCAATAAGCACGCTTCCCGCGTACCCGTTCTTCGCACTATTACTTAAGAAAGTATCAACTCTCTGTTCAAGATTTGCGCTATCGGATGGGCTCTGTGCTATACTACTGAAATGAATCAGCTGCAAAACGCTCATAAGAAGGATTAATCTAATTTTCATATCTATTATTATTTATTGTTCATGATTTCGTGACAAATGTAAAGGCAAGCTTTCGCCAAATAGTTCTGATTTATAGCAAGGGGTTCCGTATTATAAATCCGAACGAATCAGCGGCTTCCCATCGGTTAAGAAGGCTCCTAACTAAGTACCCGTTTTTCCTTCCTGACTATTCTAAAACACAATAGTGCTGATGCCAATGTTATGGTCGAACCAACAATTAGTTCAATACTGCTTTGAGCAAGGAGATTTCCAAGGGTGTTCAGCAGGAAAAAACAAGCAAAAACCCAAATCAGAATATCAATTACTTTATTCCTTTTTCGCTGACGTAGCTGTCGGTACTTACTTGCAAATATTGAAAGCATGAATACATTCACAATGATTGACATGATTTCAAAGGTTCTCATCTCCTCTACCGAGTTGATTCTTCCTGCCCAAACCTGATCATACGGAATAATCTGGATCAGAATTAGAAAGTGGATAATCACCAATCCTCCAAGTAGGAAGAACATAATTTGAAGTGCTGTTTTCTTTTTCATTACCTAACTTTAAATGGTCATTATTAATACAAATCTCCACCAATTGACTTGTCTAAACTTGTCACAAATGGATTCAGATTTGTTTGAAAAGTTTAAAAAACGTAGCCCTGCATTGGACCGAGCTATTAATTAGATCTTTCTAAATGTGAATTTGTATCGATGAATAATCTCGGGACTACATGCCGATTCAATCTGCATTTCGCTCAATTCCCGTAAAACGACTTCCTCAAGAACTGTTTGAGTACCGTTGATTTTCAGGATGTTGATTTCACCATTTTCAATTGTAAATTCTACATCTACGAATTCTTCCAGATACTGATCCAGCTCGATATGACTGATGTCCACATAAAACTTTTGCTCGATTTCATGTACCACACAAGGTGTAGAAGCAAAACTGAAACTGAAGCCTGCAAAACTCAATGCCAGGCTAAGCATTAACTTTTTCATAATTATTTGGTTTTTATTGTGAGTATATGGCTGGATAACAACCAGCCTTGGTTTGTTTTTGTTGCTGATTAATTCTTTGTTCCAATTAGCAGAAACGCTGCATGAAGTATTAGGTAGAATGAGATCACTGAGAACACAGTTCGAATCGTATGCAACTTGTTCCAAACAGGTTCATAATGCTCTCTCCACTTAATGATTTCGACATTACTTAATTCAGACAATGAAAGTGCTTCCAGCTGATTGTTAAGAGGAACATTTCCGAAAGCTGTCACTCCAAAAGTTCCAATCAAATAGGTTACCATTGACGCCAGAATCATCCAGAAAACCATCCCGCTCCCGTATTGTTGAACTGCACTGATCGCTAACAAAAGAAGGCTTCCAAAGAAGATCAGAAAGAACATTGGATTCAGAATTTCTTTGTTGATAGATTGCATGGTTTCCAGGTAAACCAGATCGGTAACTTTCTTAGTTCCTGGGATCACAGAAACGGCCCAGGCATAGAAAAATCCAGCTGATAAGCCCGTGATCATAATTGTTGCAAATAGCGTTATGAGTTTCATAATGTTCGATTTTATTTGGTTGATTTTATCCACTCACGCAAGGTCTCTCGCTCCTGAGCAGTTAGTTTTATTGAGTTTCCTTTCGGCATTCTTTTTAGCGTGAAAACCTGTTTTTCAATCTTCGGTGCCAATCGATCCATGTTTCTCATTGAAAACACCTTGAATGGATTTTGTTTGACATGACACGTGTTACATTTGTTTTTGAGGATCACTAAGGCCTCTTCTTTCAATTCCTGTTTGTCATCATACTTCGATGTTGTCATGGAATTACCTTGTTTTACCATTGACATCAGAAAAATGGATCCAAATAGAAACATGGCTGACATCAAGATTGTTCTGTGTGGTTTTCTTTGCATTCTTTTCATTTTTAGTACCAGTTACAACCAACAATGGGTATTGAAGAGAACCAATCTTTTTGTACAGCTCTTTTCAACTGATAGTGTTTTAATCTCAGTTCAAATTTCTATGATTCTAGCCTCCTCTTCTTATTCAAAAAGGAGTTTGATTTGTTCGAAAAGCAATTACTGTTCAGCCACTTACACTTGATCATGAGAATATTCACCACAGAATAAATCCTGAGCAAAATCAATGAAATGTATTTCCTTAAATGATGTGAGTGTCTGACCTGAATCTTCCCTCAATTAGTTGTTTCTGAGATCCTCAATTACACGCGCGTCAACCCAAAAGATATCGACGTTCCATTCGTCTCTGGGACCAACAATCCGGTTGAAGAAAAGGTATTTACCATCGGGAGTCACACTGGCAGATGCTTCCCATGCTTCCGTGTTGATCTTGTTTCCCAAATTAATGGGGTAACCCCATGAGCCATCTTTCTGTCGAAAACTGATATAAATATCTGAATCGCCAAAACCACCTTCGCGATAACTATCAAATAGTAGATACGATTCATCAGGAGCAATAAATGGGTGAAAACTTCTTCCGCTATTGATGTTTTGACTCAATAGTTTGGGTTCTTCATGAAATCCGTTTACGATTCTCGAATACCGGATGTCTCCAGTTAAATCCGATTTGAATTCATCAAAGAAATACGTTCCCTTAGAAGAAGATGTAAGCCGCATTATCGGGAAGTTGTCAAATGGAGAACCAAGTTTTTTCACTTCAGACCAACCAGTCTCAATACGTGTCATATACCGATTCCCCAAATGCAAGGTTTTGCCGTCTGGAGAAACAAAAGGCTGTCCCTTTCGAGAAGAAATTACCCTTTCGTGCCATTGGCTATCCTGTTTCTCATAAACAACAAACTCCTGCCCGCTATTTCCATTATCATCTGCCACTTCTCTGAGGAAGTAAAATTCGTGCATCTCTGGACTGAAGACACCACTGTATTCCCAATGTGGTGTAGAAACCAAACCAGGTGCAAAAGGTTCAGGAACCAGACCCGGTGCCTGTTGTGCAAGGTAAGGGCTCGTTTCAATTGACAACGCCAATCTTTCAACCTTGCCATTATTCGTGTCGCAAGCCCCAAAGAGCATAACAAGTAACAAGGGTAACAGGATGAATCTGTATCTATTGATAAGGTAATTCGGAATAAACATGCTGATTAGAATTTAGTTTTCCTACTTCTATTAGATCGCTCATCTTCCATCCGGTACGAATTCAACGGATGACCGATTACAGTGTTCGATATCGGTTTCCTTTCTTCAAACGAGGAACCCAAACTGTTCCGTAAATTCCTACGGTCATAATGTAGATGACAGCAATCATCCAAAAACCTGGGTCTGAGAAAAAACTGATGTGGTTTCCACCCGCTGGGATGATAAACAAAGGAACAGTGATGATCGCATCGAGAATCATGGCTCCCAGAAACATAATGATTCCCAGTGAGAATCCATTTGCTTCACTCAGATTTCTATAATAGAATCTGGCGCCAAGAATCGCGGCAGGAACAATGGCAATTGACAACACCACATTCGCTTGTAATTCCGGATTTGACATGAAGTCAACAAAGAAGGATGCAAGGAATGCTGTAATCCCAATCACATAAACGATCAGGCTTGAGAATAATGCTCTTTTCAGATTAAATTTTTTCATGATTTGATGTTTAATTTGTTGATTCAAAATTCCTTCAAATTCGATGCTTTTACTTGCTCCAAATGGAGTATGATTTGTTCCAAAAGCAATTGTCCCTAGAATGGAATGCGACTTATCCTTTTTAGAACAGAATCTTATAACTAAAAACAGGAACAATCCCGAGATGGTGCGTCCGAACTACTTCGGAACTTTGGACATCAAAATACTGACCGGCAAAATTGGTTCGGTTGGTAGCATTCTGCATGTCTATCATAAATGTATGCGTCGCGCGTTTCGAATTCAGTCGATAACTGAGTTTCACATCCAGCCTCAGGTAATCAGGAAATTGTCCACTATACGCAGCTTCGTCCTGATACACCTGCGTGGCTTCATGAATAGACTGTGGAATGTCAATCGGGGTATAGCGGTTTCCTCCAGACCAAACAAACTTCGCGTTAATACTAACAGAATGCATTGGATTGGCTAGTACAAATTCTTTCCCTCCCTGTGCATTGAATACATAGTTGTTGTTCCATCTCGTATTGTAAATTTCACCATTGCGCGTGCTGTATTTTGAATCGAAAATGGATGCTGTCAGGTTCAAATACCAATGATTGTGGAAGGAGCGCTCCAGCGTGAGTTCGGTTCCATAGTTGTATCCAGTCCCTTCATTCACCAACGCTTCTTTAGGGTAGTAATTCTTTAAATTGAGAAGACTGACAAATGAATTTGAATCGCTTCCCACAGGTACATTTTTCAAGTGCTGAAAGTAGGATTCAACTATAAATTTCCAACTCGATCCAAAGTTCTTTTTGTAGCTGACAACAAAGTGATGCGCATCCAACATTTCTACCTTCTGATTTGGATTGGACTGATTTCCTGATTGATTTGTTATTGCCACATTGTAAATAGCAAGGTCCCACGTCTTGCTGTGCCGCCCATAACCAAATGAAAGTGTACTTTGCTTGTCCAGCACAAGGTTGGCTCCAAATCTTGGTTCAAGCCTATGTTCCCTAGTTAAACTGAAAAATGTATAATGCGCTCCCAACTTAAAATCGAAGGTCGGACTCACACGATTTTTCCATTGAAAATGCCCTTGATAACGCAATGCATCCCCCTTAGTATTCTGATCGGTTTCCATAACATTTTCCGAATTGAGTTGCATGGATAAATGGTCGGATTCTATGAAATTATGGATGCCTCCGAAGCGAATTTGATGTCTTGAGTTGAACCTATGCGAAAGATAAACCCGAGTTCTTACTACCGGATCCAAAAACTTCTCACGATACGTTTGTACGGGAGCTATTTCTGGTCCTGATTGAAATCTGGAATACGTTCTTCTTGTAGCAGTATAAGCTCCAACACATTGCAGGAAAGTCTTAGAACCTATTGCTTTGCGGTACTTAATTCCTGAAACCAGCAATTCCGATTGATACGAATCATCAAACTGATTCTGACCTGTTTGCCAACTATTTTCGGCAGTTCCGGTTCCTAGTAACCCAAAAAGATTCAACTTTCCGAATCGCGGATTTCGAAACTTCAGATTGTATGTCAAATCCTGGTAGTCCGGTACCACATCACCCGCAATCTTCACTCCCATTCTACTCAGAATTGCAAGGGTGGAATATCGATAATTAACCAAATAACTTCCCCGCTGTTTCTTGAAAACCGGACCTTCAGTAGACACGTCAGTTCCTAAGGCTCCGATTTTGAATGCCTGTTCTCTTTTTTGATCATTTCCTTCCCTCAAGCGGACATCAAACACTCCAGAAAAACCATTTCCATACTCCGCAGGAAAGGCTCCGGTATAAAACGTTGAATTCGAAAGCACATTAGCGTTAAGCATACTGATTCTTCCTCCACTCGATCCCTGACTATTAAAATGGTTCGGATTGGGAATTTCAATCCCTTCCATTTGCCAAATCATCCCGACAGGTGAATTCCCGCGAATAATCAAATCATTATCACCATCGACAGCATTTACTCCAGCAAATCCAGCGACCAATCTACTCGGATCACCCGCTGTACCCGCATATCTTTTCGTTTCCTCCAATGTAATGGTACGATTGCTTACACTTGCCATTCTATTCGTTGAACCCGATTTGTTTGAATGCGCCTGAACAACCACAGAAGAAAGCACTGCAATTGACGGAACCAAATTGAAGTTGATGACCGTTTCCTTTCCCGTTAAGACTTGAATATTTTCGAGTTCTTGCGAGTCATACCCCAGAAATGAAACACGTAGTGTGTATCTTCCCGGAATCAGATGTGTGATTTCAAATGCACCAAGAGAGTCTGAAAAATCCCCCTTCATTTCTGCACTGTCTACAATCCTCACCTTCGCTCCTACAAGTGGTTCTTCAGTTGCCTGATCAAACACATTTCCGCGAATCGAACTATATGTTTGAGCGAAAGAAAAGGGCATACCGATGGTTATCCCGATAAGGGTTGCAATACTTTTTCTCATACGAATTCAAAAAAATCCCCGAACTGATGTTGTCCGGGGAGATTATTACTACTTACTACTCTTGCAACTCTAAATGACGCCAGACGTCTGTTTTTGCCGTCTCAACGACATACTCTTCAAATGATTTCGCCTTTCTACCCAGAACATTTTCAATATCCAATGAAATTTCATCATTTCCAGGGGCATCCAAAACCGTCGAAAACAAATAGTTGATCAACCAGATGAAATCTTCCGGGACTCCATGATTCTTCAACATATCGATATAGCTTGGTAAATTGATCTCGGTAAAGGTGATGTTACGCCCTGTCTCTCTGGAAATCAATTCAATCACTTCTCTGAAAGTGTACAATTTCGATCCCGTTAGCTGATACAGCTTAGAGTCGTGCTCATCATTTTCAAACGCTTCAACCGCCATTTCTGCGATATCACCCGTATCAACATAAGGTACCTTTGCTTCTGCCTTAGGAAGAGCAACATGCCCAGCACGAATTGGATCAAGGAAGAAACTCTCACTAAAATTCTGATTGAACCAGCTGCATCGTAAAATGGTGTAATTCAATCCTGAATGAATAACCACTTGCTCACACAATTCCGCTTCTTTCTCCCCTTTTCCTGAAAGCAACACCACTTTTTCAATGGAACTTTTCCTGATTTCATCCAGAAGCTTCTCAATACTTTCAAGTGCTCCAGGCACGGCCAAATCGGGTTGGTAAGCAATGTAAACGGCGTCCATACCAGAAAGTGCTTCTGACCAATCTGACGGTTGATTCCAATCAAACGAAGGCTCAGCATTACGCGATCCAATTCGAACAGAGTGTCCATTGTTTACTAGTTTATCCACTACTTTTCTTCCTGTTTTGCCTGTACCCCCAAGCACCAAAATCTTCTTTGTTTTCATTCTCTACGTTTTATTGATTGATATTTGCTCCATGCTCATCAGCCTGGACTTCTGAATAGCTCGAAATTCGCTTGAGCTTATTCTTTTGAATTGAATTCTTGATGAGACCTATGAACCATGGGACTCCGTAGCCTCGTTTTGACAGTACTTCTCCACCGATCTCATAAATCACCGGCTTCCCTTTCACCCCATGACCATCAAGCAATCGATTGTAAAAATTGAACAGACAGCCGATCAAAATAGCCTGATGCAAATCCTCTTCCGACCAACCAGCATCATACACCAATTGCGCATCTGACTCTGTTATCTTACTTGACTCTTTCGTGAGTTTTTTCAAATACTTAAAAATTGGGATCAATGACGCTTTGATGTTTGTCGAATCAACATCATCTAACAAAGCAGCAACCAAATCAGGATTTACCCCAAATTGTTTCGCTACCTGAACATGTGATCCGTAACAGAATTGGCAGGCATTCAAACCTGAAACATAAGCGGCCATCATTTCTTTCTCCGCATTGGAAAAAGATGACTTACCTCTCATAATTCGTTGGCTGGCTTTATCTAACGGTCCGAGTCGCTTTCGATCGTTAAACGTGATATCTGTGATATCAGAATTCTCGTTCAAATAACTAAATAATGACATATTGTTTCTATTAAGAATGAATTCCTCATCCTGATTAATAATTATGAAACAAATGTCCGTAGAGTTACTCCCCCGTTCTTGTTATGAATGGAGTAAGATTTGTTCGAAAAGGATTAGCCTTTTATTTCGCTGGGGCGATACCCGAATTTTTTAGCAAATGCATTGGAAAAAGAACTGAGGCTGTCATAACCAACGTTCCAGGCAGCTTCCTGTACCGTAGCATCTTTATTCTTGATCATATCATGCGCAGTGGTTAAGCGCTCATTTTGAAGGTATTTGAACACAGGTACCCCGAAGAGTTCTTTGAAGTTCTTCTTCAGTTTGAAAGTATTCAAACCAATTTCTTTTGAAAGTTCAGATAGCGATGGAGGATTGTCCAGGTTGCCTGACAGAATTTCTTTGACCTGATACAATTTTTCTCTTTCAGAATCCTTAATCGAAGGAGTTTTTGGTGAAGCCAGTTGCCCAAAGAAATGAGAAAGCAGGGCTGTAATCTGACTTCTGAAGAACATCATTTTCGTTTTTCCTTCGTACTGAATATTGAAAATCGCATCCAATATTTGCTCCATTTCCGGAGTCATGAAAAAAGTAGGACCAGCCACAAAATGATCAGATGGATTGACCAGTTCATTCAATAGATCACTGAATATCTCTCCTTCTGCATTCGGTAAGTTTTCCAAATTTCTGCAAGCTGTTGCTACAACAAGACACTGTAGAGGCTTATCTGCTGAGATCGTATGGATAAATTCAACTGCACCATCACCATAGAACGACAACGCGAGTCCTTTTGTATGATGAAAAGATTTGCTCTTCTCACCGTACTTAACCTCGAGATCAACGTTTCCTGATCCGTAAAATGCCACTGCAATTACGGGTTCATCGAAGCAACATGAATCAACTGTAGTCTGATCAGATTCTCCTGTTTCTACCAGAACGATAAAATCATTAATGTCGATGATGTCTCTTGTCATAGGGTCAAATGATTGACCGAAGATAAACAATTATACTCATAGAAACCGTTGGCTCTTCAGCTCGAATAGTGTCATCAAATTACCTGACCATCATCATTTTTTTAATGAATAACCATTCGTAATTTGTAGGCATGAACCTAAAAACTCATTTTATGAAACATGCTACACTAAATTCATTTATCGCTACACTAATACTACTTTTTTCGTGGAATTATTCTCACGCGCAAGGCGTTTGGTCGGGTCAGACTTCTAACGTTACCAGCACCTTATATGCCTTGGATTTCGCCAATGAAGACGACGGATGGGCTGTAGGGTTCAATGGGACCGTTGTAGGGACACAAGACGGAGGAAACACCTGGAGCACACTTCCTTCCGGAACAGGGAAATGGTTGTTGGGAGTGCATTTCCCGGATGATTTACACGGATATGCGGTTGGCGTAAATGCAATCATCTATACCAATAATGGTGGTTCTTCATGGATTACATTGGATACCGTATCTGGAAACTGGTACTATAGCCCATACTTTCTGGATGCGAATAACGGTTGGATCAGTGGAAAAAATGGATTGGTCACAAAAACTACAGATGGCGGAGTTAATTGGACCGATTACAACACAGGTAATGGAGAAGAACTGCTAAGTATTCATTTTGAAAATGCAACTACTGGTTGGGTTTGTGGTGGACTTGGTGTCATCTTCAAATCTACTGATGGAGGCGTAAACTGGAGTCCCCAAACATCTGGAACCACATACGCTTTGGAAAGCATTTGTTTTGTCGACGAAAACAACGGATGGGCTGCTGGTGATAATGGTGTCATCCTGAATACTACCGACGGAGGTACTACCTGGAACGCTCAAACATCTGGTACTACAGAACGTCTTGAAGACATTGAATTTGTTGACACCGATTACGGTATGGCTGTTGGAGGTAACGGAACTGTTCTTTACACAAGTAATGGTGGTGCTACATGGTCACAGCAAAATTCAGGAACTACCGAGTTTCTATTCGGAGTTAGCTTTCTAAATGCAGCCGAAGCCTGGGCGTGTGGAACCAGCGGAACAATCATTCACTATGAAGATGCATCCATTGGACTGGATGAAATTGCTGGTAATCTTGACGTAACAACCTGGCCGAATCCCGCTTCAGAACAACTGAATATTGAGGTTGGAAACAATGTACAGGAAACGCTGAGTGCATCCGTGTATGCTACCAATGGTACACTAGTTTATACAAAGGAATTGTCTATTGCAGGAACTACTTTGGATGTTAGCGAATTGGCAAATGGAACCTATATTCTGGAAATTAAGAATGAAGTGCAATTCTCTGTCTCTAAACTGGTTATTCAGCATTAAGTGAAAAACTGCACAGAATACTCTTCTTGAAATTGCCGAATCGCTGCGGTGAGAACCTAAAAATTCTTACATTGTGTCGCTACAAAATTCGTGAATGTTGACTTTTATTTAGAGTCAGCTGAATGTGAGACACACTGATTTAATTGGTTCTTACTGATAAAATAGAAACTACTGTTGCGTACGTCTACTACGAGGGCGATTTCCTGCGCATTACATTCAAAGAGGATAGCATTGTAGAATTGGCGCACATGAATGAAATCATTGAAGCCAGAAAAAAGATCCAACAAGGAAAAAAATCACTAACGCTGGTAGATATGGGAAAACTTTGGCGCGTGGATAAAGATGCCCGTCAAAGAGGTGCAAGCCAGGAAATGGTTGAACTAAATAGCGCAATTGCAATTATTGCCAAATCTCTTGCGAATCGGCTTCTGGGAAATTTTTACATCCATGTTGACAAACCTGATGTTCCTTCTAAAATGTGCTCGTCCGAAGAAGAGGCAGTCGCCTGGTTGAATAGTTTAAATGTTCAGAGTTGAAACCAATTTAGGGGACTCCAATTCCTTAATTTTGTCTCATGAGAAATCTCGTCATCTTCTTTGTCACCACTGTGTTACTCTTCAGTTGTAGGGTAAGTCAGGAAACTCTGGACAGACATGAGGACATTCGGTCTCGATTGAAAGAGTACGAGGAAGACGATTTCTACAAGGAAAACTATAACGACACCGTTTTTACCGATTACGTAGCATTGAATTATCCGGAATTCCGAAAGAAATACAACTTGAGCCACCGGCATATGAATATTGTCGCAAACACAAATGAAGCCAGTGTATCCATTCTAAAGGCTGCCCGCTCCATTGAGAATCTTAAGAAACTTGCGGATTCAGCTCAAACAATTAGAAGAATCGACACGAGTAAATTGAATTTTTACAGATTCGATAAGATCATGCCTATTCGAATAGACGTTGTTGACACTGCCAGAACTATTGACACTTCGGATACGCTTTACCAAATGATGCTGGAATTTGATGCTGATACCTTGAATCGGGACTGATAATTGGAATAATTATCTATCTTGGACAGACCAAATTGTAACTCCACTATTATGTCCATTAATCACTCTTTCGGCTTACCACTGAAAATGAATTTTGCCGAATTTGTCTATTACAACGACTTTTTTCTCCCACATGAAGTCGATAAAATCCGAAGTCTTTGGGATGACGATGAAAGTATCAAGGCGACACTTGGTGGTAGTGATGAAAAGTACAACGATGATTTGCGGAAAAGCTCGGTTATTTTCCTCGATGATAACGAGGAAATGAAATGGATCTACGAAAAGTTGAAAATGATTGCAATAGCCGCCAATCATGAGTACTTCTGGTTCGATATACTTGGGTTTCATCAAAAACTGCAATTAACACAGTATTCCGAAGGGGATTTTTTTGATTGGCACCTCGATTTTGGCGCCGCTGAAATTTCTGCTCGAAAGCTAAGTGTTACCGTTCAACTTTCTGATCCGGATGACTACGAAGGCGGTGATCTTGAGTTTATGATCAATCAAAAAACAGTAAAAGCCCCAAGAGATAAAGGAACCATCGTTGTATTCCCGTCTTTCATAATGCATCGCGTAACTCCTATTACCAAAGGAACCCGGAAATCTATTGTCGGCTGGGTATCAGGACCACCATACAGATAAACCTTCCGTTTTATACCTAACAATTAAGTCTAAAACTCAATGCACTTCAGGAAAATTGACTCGCTACCAACGCTGGAAACAGAAAGACTGATTCTTCGCCCGTTTCGAATGGAGGACGTACCCGAGTGGTATTTAATTCATCAGGATCCGGAAGTAACGCGCTACACGGGTGATGGCGGCGTGATTTCTCAGGAAGAAGTAGAGCGACGGATTCGTGAACACGTTCTTAGAGATTACGAAAAGTACGGATTTGGTCGATGGGTTGTAATTCACAAAGAGGACGACTGCATTATCGGATTCACAGGTTTAAAATACCTTCCCGACATGAATGTAGTGGATTTAGGTTATCGTTTCGCGAAAAAATACTGGAGACAAGGAATTGCGACGGAAGCTTGTACAACTGCCCTGGATTTCGGATTCAATCAACTGGAACTGGAAACCATTGTGGCTTATATCATACCTGCCAATATTGGTTCCCAGAAAGTATTAGAAAAGCTTGGTTTCTCCTATGTTGGTGAATTCTACGAAGACGGAGAGTTGGAACATGAGTATCGTTTATCTGCTCAGGAATACTCTGGTTGAAACCGTGATACTACCCCTAAGAAGTAACTCGAAACCGTTGTTTTTGGTCGACCGCGAGGGCGCGAGGAGCGCAAAGCTGTGTTTGATTAATTGAATTAGTAGAAGGACGCTAAGGATTCTGACGTCCTTATAATCTGGCGTTTACCACATATATTTTAAGGTATAAGCCTTGCGCTCATTGCGGTTTATCAGATCTTACCACTCCAACACTTCCAGGCGATTTCTGTGCAAGGCAATGCGTCCTTCGCGTTCCAGACTCTTGAGAATTCTTGAAACAACGACCCGAGACGTATGCAAATCATTAGCGATCTCGCGATGCGTTACGTTCAACTCTGCGTTGGAATTCACCATCATTTTGTCTTTCAAATATTTGTATACACGTTCGTGCATGTTCATGAAAGCCAAACTATCGATAGACTCCAGTAATTCCGACAAACGTGCAGAATAACTATCAAAGACAAAGCTGCGCCAGTCCGTGTACTCCTGAATCCAATTCGACATTTGATCCAATGGAATCATTACGATAGTACTATCGCGTTCGGCAACAGTTCGCACTTTACTTTTACGATCTCCCATACAACAAGACATAGTCATGGCGCAGGTATCTCCCGTCTCCAAAAAGTAAAGCAATAATTCATCGCCCTCTTCGTCCTCACGCAGCACTTTAATAGCTCCTTCCAACAAAATCGGCATGTGCTGCATCGTATCTCCGAGATCCATGATGATATCTCCCTCAGATGCTTCAATCAACTTTCCGTTATTGCGAATCTCAGCGATTAACTCTTCGGTAAACAAAAATCCAAAACGGTCATTCAAAGCACTTTGATACGCCTCATTCCAATCTACTTTCTTCATACTTCTAAGGTTGATATTTCCACAATATCAGCAAAAAATGCAGGATAACTTTTATTTACAGCCTGTGGATTTGTAATTCCAATAGCGTCTTCTGTTTGCGTTGCCAAAATTGACCCCATCATTGCAATGCGGTGATCATTGTTCGAATCGATGGTAGCTGCCTGAACTTTGCCACCCGTAACATGCATCAGATCTCCTTCCAATTGCACTTCAATTCCCAGTTTCTTCAATTCCGATTGAATCGTTAATCCACGATTGCTTTCCTTCGATGCTAACCTGGAAACTCCTTTGAATGTTGAAGTTCCAGTACATCCAGCAGCCAAAGCAGCCAATGGTGGGAATAAATCCGGACAATGCGTAGCGTCGAATTCAAAGGCTTTTTTAGTTCCTTCCTTAACATGTAAAACATCGTCTTTCCATTCCACTGATGCTCCTGCCAATTTCACTGCATCAACAATCGCCCGATCTGCCTGAGCTGAATTTTGATTCAATCCCATTAGTTTGATTTCACCCGACAATGCAGCTCCAGCAACATGAAACGAGGCTCCACTCCAATCTCCTTCCACTGTGTACAGTCTTTCTTCTGAAGTCGACGTCACCTCTGGAATCCTGAATGTTTGAAAATTGTCATGAGTTACCTCAACATCAAAAGCTTCCAGAATATCCAATGTCATTTGTACATATGGAATGCTCTTCAAGTCCTGGACATGGATAGTGCTTTTACCAGGTAGAAATGATAACGCAATCAACAACCCGGTAAGCAATTGAGAACTTTCTGAACCATCAATTTCAATGGTTCCCGATTGTATTTTCCCATCCACCAACAAAGGCAGTTTCCCCTCCTTTGATTGCACTTTTGCCCCCAATTTCTCCAAAGCGTCAATAACCATGTCCATTGGACGCACCAAAATGGAGCCTTCGCCCTCGATGATCGTTCGCTCGAACAAACTTGCAGCAATAGGACTGAACATGCGGGTGCTAAGTCCCGATTCTCCGCAATTAATGGTCACTGATTCGAAGTCATTACCTTGAAACGATAAAGACAACACTTCACCAGAAAGACTTGTTTTTGCTCCCAATCTTTCCGCAATGGAACGGGCTGCAAGGGCATCATTCCCAGGAGTAAATCCCTTGATGGTCACATCACTTTTAGACAATAGACCAATGGCTATTGCACGTTGCAAATAACTCTTGGAATATGGTACTTGAAGGGATCCCTGGTACGAAAATGGAACTACAGATTGTGTCATAGTTGATTGCTCTTACGAAAATAGCAGGAATTCATAAATCCTGACTGATCTGGGAGAAATGATTACTTTGCGTTTTCAAAAATGAAGATCTGATTCAAATCCTCATCCTCATATTTATCGGTTGATGATTGTATCAACTCGCAAATAACCTTTTGATATGCCTATTGAAATTACCGCTGTACTACTAATGTTTCTATCGGCAAGATGGGTGTATCTACTTGCGAAACGCTTTGATAAACGAAGGTTTACTTATACAGTGATGGCAGTAGTGGTGTATTTAGTTGGAGGGATTATACTTTCCTTCATCACGACGTTCATCCTGTTAATGACCTACGGTGAATTTGCATTCAACTATGAGGTGTTAACGGCAGCATTCTTCACACTTCTAGGAGCTGGTGCAGTAGGAATTTACTATTGGATTTTGCGTCGAAAATGGAAAAAGGGCGCAAAACTGCTGAAGAATAGCGATGTTCTCGATGATGGCGTTAAATCATAAAATTCGTATCTTCTGATTACCAACCGCCGCCGCCTCCGCCACCGAAGCCTCCCCCGGAAAAACCTCCGCCACCAGAGAATCCACCGCCGCTGCCGCTTGAAGTTGGAGGAGTTGCTGCAGAAGAAATGGCACTGGACATATCACTTCCCATGTTGGAGAAAACGTATGCTCCCATCAAATGATAATGGAAACCGTAGAGGTACGGCATGGACTGATCCATATTTTCAAAAATCTTCGCATCGAACTGATTTGCCCATTCTTTCGATAACCCTAAAGCCACTGCATATGGCAGATTTTCTTCAAAATGCTCGAAAGTCATTTCTGGTCGATTCATGGTATTGATGCGATCCTCATCTGCATAGCTGATATACATCTTGAAACCTTCAATTTCATCCATCACCTTACGTCCTTTTGGTGTTGGCTGCTCGTACAGTCGGGAGAAAATGAGGTTCAATGCGAGGTGCAATACAGTTGCTACAATGGGAATGAAAATACTTCCCCCTAACTTGAAGTAAGTAATCAATCCTGCCAATAGTGTAATAGCCGGAAAAATGAATTGCAACCATTTAAGTCTGGTATTCCTCAAATAATAGGTGTTCTTCTGAATCTTGTCTATGTCTAACGGTAACTGCTCGTACGCATCCTTAACCCTGGAATTGTATTTTCCTTTTTTGATTACAGTAACGTCTCCTTTCAATAACCTACTGAAAAACGCACTTTCGATATTCGATTCCAACGATTTTCCATCCTTTTTGGTTCTTTCAATTCGATAATGTCCATCACCTTTACGTTCAACGGTAAGCCAACGTTGTACTGCCAATGATAAGATTGTTGCTCCGTATATTTCTTTGGAGTCTCGTCCTTCGTTCAACAAATAGCCACATTCGGCTGGTGACATTCCTTTGGGAGGATAAAACCTTGGAATAATGGTTCCCGGTTTCGGGTCGCGTCCATAACGATACCACATAACAAAGTTGAATACGAAGCCAATGAGAATCGTTAATATCCCGAGGTAAATAAGTGCATACAACCACAAATGCCAGACAACTTTTTCGCCGGTAGTCATAGGATCAACAAACCCTTTGTCCCAACCAACAGCAACAGAAAGCCCTTCTCCTGAATACATTGCTCTGGTCGTTTGAACGGTGAGCGTGTCGCCCTTATCTTCAACTGTGAAATCCTGCCCTTTACTACCCATGACTCCAGTAAATGCCTGATATTGTTTGACTGTTGCTCCACCGGGTAAATAAAAGGTTGCTGACACGGTGTCTGCCGACAATTGCCATCCATTTCCGTTCACATTCCAAAACAATTCGTCCACGCTATCCAACATTTGAATCACGTAATCCAGTTCGTACTGAATCTGATAGGTGTAATAATTTGGGTTTAGAAAAACATCCTCTTCTCCAATATAAATCGCAATTCCATTGTCTTCCCACTTCGTGTGATAAGGCTCGGTATCCCCATCTTTTCTTACAGATTTCAAATCGAAGGCTACGCGATAGGTCGAAATTTTTCCTTCGTACCACAGAGGAATAGAGCGATAGATCCCACGCTTAATCTCATCCCCATCCACCTTGACTTTGATGGTTTCCGTAACAAGAACTTTTCTGTTTTTCTTGATTTCAATATCGCTATGAAAATGAAGTATGCGCTCATAACCGTTGTCATCGGCGTACGATTGTGCCCAACCGGAAAGAGAAATCAGGCAGACAAGAAGGAGTAATAGGGTATTGTTTTTCACGAATTTAAATCTATTTCAGGACGTTCTGCATCAGCAGCATCGATTTCATAAAAGCTTTTCTCTTTGATTCCGAACATAGATGCAAAAAGTACATTCGGAAACACTTCTTTCTTGTTGTTCAAATCTCTGACAGTTCCGTTGTAATAGCGTCTTGCCATTGCCAATTCATCTTCCACGGTTGATAGAGATTCCATCAATTTTGAGAATTGCTCATTTGCTAACAAATCGGGATAAGCCTCAACCTGAATCCGGAAATTTTTCAAGACACCGGTTATGGAACCATCAAAACTTGCTTTATCTCCAGCTGGTGTTGGAATCTTCGTACGTTGCGCCACCACTTTTTCGAGTACGTCCGCTTCATGCGCATTATACGCTTTCACAACTTCCACGAGATTGGGAATCAACTCGAAGCGTTTTTTTAGTTGTACATCAATCAGAGCCAGTGCTTCGTCTACTTGATTTTCGGCCTGCACCAATCGATTGTAAATGACCCAAATCGTGATTAAAACGAATAAAACCAGTCCTCCAAGAACAATTAACCAAAGCATAAAGAAGTTTTGTTGAAGATACGATTTTAACTCACGCGAACGACTTCATTCAATTGCCCCAGTACACAAAAAAGCCCCCTATCAGCGATAGAAGGCTCTCTGGTTTTAACTAGATTCTATTTCCAGTGATTATTTTTTCATTGAATAAATCCTACGGCAACCGTATTGTTGGTTTGTGGATCAATCAGGATAAAAATTCCGTTCTTTTTGTTCTGATTATATGCATCGAAATACCCCGGTTGAGACAATCTGATTTCTACTTCCGTGATATCGTTTAGTGCGATGATATCCTTGTTTTCCGTTGCATTTTGTTTTGTTGGATCTACCGATTGTAAGATTGATTGCAATTTCACCGGAAATTCACGGGAAGCCGCTTTCATCAACCATTTCGATCCTACATGGGCATTTTTTTCATCCATCCAAACCAGCGTTGCCCGAACAGATTGCTGAGGTTCCGGAGTATTTTCCGGATGTACTAAAATGGATCCTCTACTGATATCAATTTCGTCTGCCAATGAAATACTTACGCTGTCACCGGAAATTGCCTTGTTCTTCGTTTCCGTATAGCGACGAATTTCAGTTACCACACTTTCTTTATTCGAAGGAAGCACCCTCAACGTATCCCCCACAGAAACAGTTCCGCTGATCAATCTTCCCGAATATCCTCGATAGTCGACAAATCCGTTTTCTTGCGAGTGCGTCACATGCTGAACATCGAATCGAAGCGGTTGTTTTTCAGAGACATCCGATTCTGACTCATGAAGAAGTCCGTTTAAAGTCTTCCCCTGATACCAGGACATATTCTCTGATTTCTTTACAACGTTGTCGCCCTTCAATGAACTTACCGGAACAACAGTATATGGAACCTCTGCCTTCAATCCTTCGACCATGCGCTGAATCTCAACGGCAATTTCGAGGAACCGATCCTGATCGTAATCGACCAAATCCATCTTGTTCACGGCAAAAATCACTCGCTTCAATCGCAACAAGTGACTGATGTAGAAGTGACGGTAGCTCTGTTCTAACAAACCTTTACGCGCATCAATCAAAATAATGGACGTCTCCGCCATTGAAGCTCCAGTGACCATGTTTCGGGTGTACTCCACGTGCCCCGGACTATCCGCAATAATGAATTTGTGCGTTTCAGTGGAGAAATAAATATTCGCCACATCAATGGTGATTCCCTGCTCGCGCTCTGCAACCAATCCATCGGTAATTACACTTAAATCCGGATCATCCCATCCTTTTTCCGCAGTTTTCTTCGCAACCAATTCTTCCTGCTCTTTCGTCAATGCGTTATTATCAAACAACAAGCGCCCGATCAAGGTACTTTTTCCGTCATCAACGCTTCCTGCTGTGCTTATTCTTACTAGTTCCATTTATCTCAAGTATTAACTAGCGCACTGAGCGGAGCCGAAGTGCAGGTTTTACGAAACAACCTATACTTCTATTCCGCACTTCGACTCCGCTCAGTGCTCTATTTCTTTTATCGTAAAGGTCATCGAGCCAGTCGAGATGCCCTTTCGTTTTCTACCACTCCATCTCGACAGGATCGTTGTCCGTTACTTTTTAATCTTTTCTCTTATCCTTCTTTTAACTAGGTTGAGTAATCCCTTCCAATTCCAGAGTCTCAATGTCTGAGGAAGTGCCAATTCAGAATTCATAATTCATAATTCAACATTCTTTATTCTAAAAATATCCCCCCTTCTTACGATCTTCCAGCGCCGATTCACTTCGTTTGTCATCGATTCTGGCGCCGCGCTCTGAGTGCTTCGAAGCCACGTTTTCTTTCAACACATCACTTACTGTTGTGGCATCAGAGAGGAAAGCCGCTGTACAAGTCATGTCTCCAACCGTTCGGAAGCGAACCATGCGTTCTTCAATTTCATCGCTATCTACAATGTTCAGGTAATCCGAGTATGCAAGGAATTGCCCTTCGCGTTTCACCAATTTGCGTTGATGCGCGAAATACACTGAGGGAAGTTCCAGATTTTCCTGAAGAATGTACGACCAAATGTCTTCCTCGGTCCAATTACTAATTGGGAAAGCTCGAACGTTTTCTCCGAATTGAATACGACCGTTCAACAGTTGGAATGGCTCCGGTCGTTGACGTTTGTAGTCCCACTGTCCGAAATCATCACGAACTGAGAAAATGCGCTCCTTGGCTCTACTCTTTTCCTCATCACGACGCGCCCCGCCCAAACAAGCATCAAACCCATGTTCTTCGATGGCATCCAAAAGGGTTACCGTTTGCAACGCGTTTCGGCTGGCGTACTTTCCAGTTTCTTCCTGAACTTTGTTTTGATCGATGGAATCCTGCACGTATCGTACAATCAAATCAGCTCCCAATTCCTTCATGAACGCATCTCGGAATTCGATTGTTTCCGGGAAATTGTGTCCTGTATCAACGTGCATGAACGGAAAAGGAATTCGGGATGGATAAAAGGCTTTACGAGCCAAATGCGCCATCACAATGGAATCCTTCCCTCCCGAAAACAAGAGCACGGGCTTTTTGAACTGAGAAGCTACTTCCCGAAGGATATAGATGCTCTCATTTTCCAAATCGTATAAGTGTTGATTTTTCATGACAATGCTTTCTTAATTGTTAGTGTGTAATCCGCATTCACGGTTCGCCAATGCTTTTGTTGGATCGTAATAGCGATCTTCTGATTCCAATTGGTGCGCTTCCAGATAGGCATCCAGCTCCGCATCCGACCAATGGTAGAACGGACATACTTTGATGACGCCATCTTTGCCAATATTTACAATATCCATGGAATCTCTCAACGCCGTTTGTCCCTTACGTAAATTCGTAAACCAAACATCTGGTTGATGATTGTTCATCGCTCGTCGGAAAGGTTCCAGTTTCACTTGCTGGGTGAATTGATCGTGTTCGGGAGTATCTGGTTCGGGAATCCCCATTACCACGTCACGATGGGCTGCCGTCTGCCGGGGCACGTACAAATCAACATTCAATTGTAGTTGGCGAATGGTTCTTTCCGCATGTTGATAGGTGAACGTAGTATTGTACCCACTATCACACCAAATCACGGGGAGATCCGACTTCTGCGACGTCACAACGTGCAAAATTGCCGCTTCGTACGGACGAAAATTTGTTGTTATCACAGGATTCTTCGCAACGCTAAGCGCCCATTGAACTATTTCCTCCGGACTTGCTCCAGCTAATTCTTTATTGATTGCTTCAACGTTCATTCGTTTCGTTTTAAAAGTTTGATCCAGGCTCTTTCGTGTAGGTAATACAGGATCATTTTACTCACCACCTCGATTCCTCCAATGCTTACTGCGATGTCGAGTTTCCCCGTAAGCAAATAAGAGATGATCATCGTGTCTATCGTACCAATTATTCGCCACGAAAGCGTTTTTAGCAACGATACCCTGTTGTCCTCCAATCGCTTCAATCCAATCGCATCAATGATCATTTCTCTTCAAATTTTCGCCAAATATAACCCTTTACCCTACTAACTCGATAGGGTAACAATATTATTTTTATGTGAAGATGTAGTTTAAAGAGATGCATCCCCTTTATTCAGGGCATTTGCGCGTAAGAAAAAATTATCTGAAATATTTCCGAAGTTGGAAAAATGGTCGCTCAATTGCGTAATAGGTGACGATTGAAGTCAGATAGGACGAAACAAAAACAACGACAAAGAACATCCAGTAGTGCGACCATTCGGATGTGTACCCATGGTTTTTGAAATAGATCGCCCAATAGTAGATGTACACGGAATGAACGATATAAATGCTATAGGTAATTTCACCGGAAAACGAGAACAAGGGGATCTTGTCCAGTTTCACAATAGAATTCTTGCTAAATACTTGCTCCAGAATGATGATTCCAATTATAACTGCCGGCAAAATGCGACCAAAAACGAACAAGGAATCTCTGAAAATGTGTCCTTCGTATATCAGTAAAACAACGGCGATTACATAAAACACACCGATCTGCCATTTAGGTATATCCTCAAAGAATGCCTTCGCTTTTCCAGTAGAGTTCCAAACTGCCATCAAACAACCAATTGACAGATCGGACATCACCGAAAAGGTATGATAGTGCAACATGCGATGATCGCCCAAATGAAGCGCACGAAAAACAAAAGAACCGACAATAATTGCTACGCAGATCCCCACAAAAAACTTCTTATTGAACCGACCTCCAAACGTTAGAACAGTCATAAGAACGCCCCATACGATGTAGAATTGCTCCTCTACCCCAAGGCTCCAAAGCGTACTCAAAAAGTTAATGGGATCGTGTGGTCCCATGATGATTTCATCAATATTGGGCAGGAACAGCAAATAGCGCCAGAGTTCATGTACCGTCTGAATTCCGTATGGTAAATGCGGAAAAATGAAAAATCCGAAACCTAAAATGAGGAAGTATAAGGGCCAGACCCGGAGGAGTCGTCGGAGAAAAAATTTGCCCGTCTTTATCTTTCCATTTGCTTCAAATTCCCAGAGCAAAATGGAGGTAATCAGAAAACCACTGATTACGAAAAACAAGATGATTCCCAGATGTCCACGCCCTAGCAGAAAATACGACTTCTCATACCAAAAGCCTTCGGAGAATTCACCCCAGATCGCTCCTGGCAGTGTTGCGCAATGAAACAAAAGCACGCCGAGCGCACCAAGGAATCGTAATCCGTTGATGTTCTCAAAATATTGCCGTTTCGCGGGCTGCTCCATGGGATAAAAGTAACTATTGATTTCTTACTTGAAGATCGATTTGACAATTGCTACTTTTGAGTATGGCAGATATTCAGACAAAAGAAGATATTGAGTTATTGGTGAATTCGTTTTACACCAAAGTTTTGAAAGATGAAGTTCTTGCTCCGTTCTTCGTAAAACTGGATTTCGATCGGCACCTTCCAAAAATGATTCATTTCTGGTCGTTCGTTTTACTGGATGAACCGGGATACACAACGGATGTAACCAAAACACACATCAACATGCCTTTGAAGAAAGAACATTTCGATCAGTGGATTCAACTTTTCAATGATACCACGGACGAGTTGTTTCAGGGGGATAACGCCGAGAAAGCCAAGCAACGCGCGTTCCTCATCCGCTGGACGATTGAGAGTAAGATCAATTCGGAATGATGAATTATGAATGTTGAATGATGAATAGAGCACTGAGCGAAGCCGAAGTGCGGTACAATAAGTGTAATTAGCTTCCAAGAGTCGCACTTCGGCTCCGCTCAGTGCTCGTGTCCGCTCAGTACTCATGAGTCCGTCTACAAAGTAATATGCGTCGCCGCGACAGAACTTCCCATTATCTCAGAAGCTTGTTTGTTAAAGATTTCCGTACTCTCAGAAGTCAGATAGTGTACCGATCCGTTTCTGCTCAATTTGGAATCCATCCATGGATGGCGCAACAGATAATCAGCGAGGCTTTCTGCAACAATTTTTCCCTGAGACACTACTTTCACTCCTTCCGGAACAATGGATTCAATGTACTCTTGCAAAACAGGATAATGCGTACAGCCCAAAACAATCGTATCGATTTTAGGATCTTTTGCTAACAACGCTTTTACATCCTTCTCGATAAATTCCCGACCTGCATGTGTATCGTATTCGTTGTTTTCGATAAGCGGCACCCAAAGCGGACAAGCATGTTGCACCACCGAACACTGAGGCCAGAACTTCTTGATTTCAATTACATACGAATTAGAAGCAACCGTTCCTTCCGTTGCGAGCACACCAATAGATTTCGATCTGGAATATTGTCCGACAATTTCAGTACTTGGACGAATTACTCCTAATACACGTCGATCCGGCGCGATGTTGGGCAAGTCATTTTGTTGAATCGTTCGCAGTGCTTTTGCAGATGCCGTATTACACGCTAAAATCACGAGATGACATCCTCTATCAAACAATTCCTGAACGGCTTCAAGCGTGTACTGATACACCACGTCATAGGATCGAGGTCCGTATGGCGCACGCGCGTTGTCTCCAAGGTACAGGTAATCGTACGCAGGCAATTTTTCGCGAATGTCTTTGAGGATGGTTAGTCCGCCGTATCCGGAATCAAATATTCCAATGGGTCCCATGCTTTAAAATTAGGAATTATGAATGGACATCGAGCCTGTCGAGATGGGAATGATCGAAAACATAGGGCATCTCGACAGGCTCGATGACCTTTATATTAAAATAGAACAGAGCACTGAGCGAAGTCGAAGTGCACATATGAGACAAAAAAATCCCGATTGTTCATCACAACCGGGATTTCATTAAGTTCTTTATGGTCTACTGCGGGCTACCGTTTCCAGCTCCTCCACCGTTAGTAGAAGTTTTCGCTAAAGCTTCTTTTTCAAGCTTCAACAACTCTACCATAACAACATCAGTAAGATCGTTATCTGGATTTACGAAAACAGCGCTGTTGATGTCCATGATGTAATCGTATTTATCACGTTTCGCAATAACATTAACTGCTTCACGAATCATTTCAGTAATTGGCGTTTCCAACTCAGCTCTGTAGGCTTGCATCTCAAACTGAGCGCTTTGCTGACGCTGCTGGTATTCTGCTTCTTTCTCACGAATCGCCTTTTCTTTCAATTGTAACAAAACCTGAGATGTAGAAGGTGAATTTTGAATTTTTTGGTAGTCTTCATACAACTTCGCCAAATCAGCTTCCAAATCCTGAATTTCCTGAGCCAATGCTTTTTGGAATTCCAACATCTGTCCTTCAGCTGTTTTACTCATTGATAGTGTATCCCAAAGTACCTGTGACTTCACATGTCCTACTTTAGTTTGAGACATTGCAGTTCCTGCAAATCCAACCAATACAACTAGTGCGATTAAAATCTTCTTCATCTTGTTTCTTTAAACGTTACTTTCCTTTTATTCTAGTTTACATCGACATCCATTTCTCGCAATACCAAATCGCTGATGTCATATTTAGGATCCGCAAAAACCAGATTACTTTGGTTGGCTTTGTCGAATACAAAAACATATTTCTTTCGAGACGCGACAGCTTGCATAGCATCGTAGACCTTGTCCTGAATAGGCTTGATCAGCTCTTGTCGTTTCTGAAAGTATTCACCTTTCACTCCGAAACGTGCTTTTTGCATTTGCATCGCTTCGTCTTCCAGGCGCTTAATTTCTTCTTTACGCTTTGCGCGCTCTTCTTCCGGCAGCAAAACTTCTTCACGTGCGAAATTTTCTTTCTTCATGCGAAGTACGTCATATCGCTTTTCAATCTCTTTGGTCCAACGATCTGCTAATTGATCCAATTTATCCTTAGCTGCCTGATACTCTGGAAGCTTAGTTAAAATGTAATCAGAGTCGATGTAAGCATACTTCTGACTAAAGGCAAACCCTGTGCCAAAAACGAAAGCGAGTGCTAGAAACAATGTTTTCATAATAGAACTTTTGCCTTGCCGAACGGCGAAATTAATCATTTATTGCCAGACGGGATTATAATTCTCCAAGGTTCATACCGATTGTGAAGTTCAATTGGGTATGGAATCCTTGAGTATTGATATTGTTATTTACTTCTCCTACCGCAAAACCTTGTGACCATGGGTCCAATCGATCAAAGCCCCATCCGTAATCAAGTCCAAGCATACCGAACATTGGAAGGAAGACGCGAACCCCCACACCTGCTGCTCGTTTTACATTAAACGGATTGAAATCTCTGAATGACGGGAAGGTGTTTCCTGCCTCTGCGAATCCTAATACAAAGAATGTCGCTGATGGATTCAATGAAATCGGGTAGCGTAGCTCCAAAGTATATTTTGCGATCAATGGATCTCCTGCATCGGAACTCATGGAACGATCCGGATATCCGCGCATGGCGATGATCTCCTGACCTCCGATTTGGTTCACACCTGTCAATCCACTTCCTCCCATGTAGAAACGCTCAAACGGTGTCAAACCTTTGCCCTCGTTGTAGAAGCCCATAAATCCGAAACCGAAACGTGGCATCAATACCAATTTCTTATCAGCCGTTAGTGGGAAATACCATTCTCCTGTCAGCTTTAACTTGTAATACTCCAACCATTGGTAACGATCCTGATCTGAAGTACTTGTGTAATCATCAATTCCGTCCCATTGAGAGTAAGGCAATGTTGCTTTACCAACGAAACGTAATGTCGATCCTCCCTGAGGGTAAATCTGAGAAGTTACGGAACTACGGATTAATGTGTATTTGAATGCAAAGTCGTTTGCGTATCCATTGGTGAACAATCCGAATTGAGGTGAATCCTTCACGAAATATTGCTGGTACGAAAGCTCATAGTTAGCAGTAAAGTAATCATCCGGGAATTTCTTACGACGTCCAAATCCAACACCAGCTCCACCGATACGCAATCCCGCGAACTGATCGTTCGTTGGCGCATATCCGTTTCCGATCAGGTTCCAAACTCCCCAAACTGTCAATGAGTTTGGTTTCTTACCACCTAACCATGGTTCTGTGAAGGAGATATTGTATCCACGGAAGAAACGTCCGTTGGTTTGAGCTCGAATGGAAATACGCTGTCCATCACCACCAGGCAATGGCGCCCAGGCTCCTTTTTTGAAGAAATTCTTTGTAGAGAAGTTGTTGAAGGTCAATCCAAGCGTACCAATGATACGACCACGACCGTCAATGCCCGTTCCACCGTATCCACCGGATAATTCAATCTGATCGGATGATTTTTCCTCGACTACGTATTCGATATCAACTGTACCGTCGGCTGGGTTTGGAATCGGGTTAATTTGGAAGGCTTGTTCGTTGAAGTAGCCCAATTGCGCCAATTCCCGTTGCGTTCGAATAATATCGTTCTGATTAAAGAGGTCTCCGGGCTTGGTTCGGATTTCACGCCTGATTACATAATCATTCGTTTTCGTGTTCCCTGAGATGATGACACGCTTCACACGTGCTTCTTTCCCTTCGATGATCCGCATCTGGTAGTTGATCATGTGGTTTTCCACACTCATTTCCACCGGAATTAAATTGAAGAACAAGTACCCTCGATCACGATACAAAGAGGAAATGTTTCGTCCATCCTGACTCATAAACAAGCGCTGTTCCAATAATTCTTTGTTGTATAAATCTCCTTTCTTAATTCCCAATACTGTGTCCAGGAACGTAGAACGGAACTTCGTGTTACCGATCCATTCTATATCTCCGAAGTAATATTTCTCACCTTCATCAATTCGAATGTTAATCGCTAAGTTTTTACTATCTATTTGATACACGGTATCGAAAGCAATTTCCGCATCTCGTAAACCTACTTTCGTAAATTTCGACATGATCGCTTCCTTGTCACGTTTGTAGGCTGAATTGGAATATTTCGATCGCTTGAAGAAGCGCCAGAAGGCTTTTTGTTTTGTATCCTTCATCGCCATGCGAAGCTTCCAGGTAGGAACAGCATCGTTACCTTCAAAAGTCAACTCACCAATCTTTACCTTTTCTCCCTTGTTTACATTGATGTAGAATATCTCTGATCCATTGATCAACGTATCCTGAACGCGTTTGATGTTTACATCAACATTGTAATATCCTTTCTCTCTGAAATATCCTTTGATTTTCGATTTGGTAGCAAATACAAGGTTTTCGGTAATCGTTTTTCCCGAGAATAATGTGATTTCTTCACGAATCTTGTCTACCTCACGACGTGGCAATCCTTCAAATCTGAATCGCGACAGCTTTGGTCTTGGAGCCAATTTGATTACCAGGTAAATTACTCCTGCAATTTCTTTCTCGGCGTAAATCTCAACATCTGAGAAGATTCCTTCCGCCCATAAATTCTTAACAGCCTTGGTGATTTTTTCTCCTGGCAAGGTAATCTGTGCGCCCTGACGTAAACCAGCAATCAGTCGAATAGCGTTGTGATCGTAGTTGTCAGCTCCTTCAACACGAATGGGACCTAGTGTATATTCCTGCGGTGTCTTGTAATCGATGTTCAATCCAATGGTTACAGGACCGTCTCCAGGTTGTGCAAACGCAGCCATGGCTGGAAGCATCAAAGCACATACAAGTAGTAATCGTAAGGTTGTTCGTTTCATTAATTATTTTTCTAAAGGTTCTGAAACCAGTCCAAACCGTCTGTCTCGACTTTGATAATCCAGGACCGCTTTGTACAAATCGTCCTTTTTAAAATCGGGCCAAAGCACATCCGTAAAATGGAACTCCGAATAAGCAATTTGCCAAAGCAAGAAGTTACTTACACGATGCTCCCCACTAGTTCGAATGAGCAATTCCGGATCGGGCATTCCTTTTGTTGCCAGATGGTCCGAAATGACATCGCGATCAATTTCACTGATATCAAGACTTCCATCTTTTGCCAATCCTGAAATTTGTTTCACGGCTTCCACCATCTCCCATTGCGCACTGTAGTTCAAAGCCAACACAAGATTTACTCCTGTATTGTTTCGTGTGCGTTCGTATGCAGATTTCAATTCTTCCTGACAGCTTACTGGCAGTCCGCTGGTATCACCTATGGTTCGGATGACAACATTGCTTTCGTGCAATTCATCTACTTCCTTACCGATGGTACTCACGAGCAGATCCATTAGACCGTCTACCTCTTCCTTTGGTCTTCCCCAGTTTTCAGTTGAAAAAGCATACAAAGTCAAGTATTCCACATTTAGTTCCTGCGCAGCCTTCAAAGCTTCACGAACGGCTTCCACACCAAAATTATGCCCAAACAAGCGTTCTTCACCTTGTTGTTGCGCCCAACGTCCGTTGCCATCCATAATTATGGCAATATGTTGCGGGGTATTATTTCGGTCTATGCGTTCCAGGATGGTCATTTCACCTATGTCAATTAACGAAGTTACGGAATCTATCGTATGTGTTCTAATAATTCAATTGAGGGCTTAACGTACTTTAACAAAAAAGAGGGAGACGGTTGAACCCATTTCCCTCTTTTACAATGTTTTATCACGTTCTACTCTGCTAGTACGATCACTTTATTGTTGGTCATTTCAACCACACCTCCGTTGATCGCAACGCGAATGGCGTTCTTGTTTGAACCGTCTACGGTCACTTTATCGTTTCCTTCTTCTGTATACGGTTTTTCCAAATCCACCTTCACATCACCTTTTGCAAGTGCTGAGATGATAGGCGCGTGTCCATTCAATACCTGAAAAGATCCATCCAATCCGGGAAACTGCACTGCAGTCGCTTCGCCTTGGAAAACCATTGATTCAGGTGTGATGATTTCTAATTGCATGTCGCTTTACTTTTTGTACTAAGCGTTCTCCGCCAACATTTTCTCTCCAGCTTCGATCACGTCTTCGATTCCTCCTTTCAAGTTGAAGGCAGCCTCTGGGTACTGATCGTATTTTCCGTCAAGAATTTCGTTGAAGGCTTTGATAGTATCCTGGATATCTACCAATACTCCTTTCAATCCTGTAAACTGCTCTGCTACGTGGAATGGTTGAGACAAGAAACGCTGAACTCGACGAGCGCGGTGTACTACCAACTTATCTTCTTCAGACAATTCATCCATACCTAGAATCGCGATAATATCCTGCAATTCTTTGTAACGCTGCAATGTAATTTTAACTCGTTGTGCACAGTTGTAGTGCTCTTCACCAACGATTTCCGGAGTCAAGATACGAGATGTTGAATCCAATGGATCTACCGCTGGGTAAATTCCAAGCTCGGCAATCTTACGAGACAATACTGTTGTTGCATCCAGGTGAGCAAACGTGTTTGCCGGTGCCGGGTCAGTAAGGTCATCCGCAGGTACGTAAACGGCCTGTACGGAAGTAATTGATCCTGATTTTGTTGATGTAATACGCTCCTGCATCGCTCCCATCTCAGTTGCCAATGTAGGCTGGTAACCTACGGCTGATGGCATACGACCCAAAAGTGCTGATACCTCAGAACCTGCCTGAGTGAATCGGAAAATGTTATCTACGAAGAAAAGGATGTCTTTTCCTTGTCCGTCTCCTTCACCATCACGGTAGTACTCTGCCAAAGTCAATCCAGACAATGCAACTCGTGCACGTGCTCCTGGAGGCTCATTCATCTGACCGAATACGAAAGACGCTTTTGATTCTTTCATTTCTTCAAGGTTCACCTTCGTAAGGTCCCAACCTCCTTCTTCCATTGAGTGCAAGAAGTCATCACCGTATTTGATAATACCTGACTCCAACATCTCACGAAGCAAATCGTTTCCTTCACGTGTACGCTCACCTACTCCTGCGAATACAGACAAACCACCGTGTCCTTTAGCAATGTTGTTAATCAACTCCTGGATCAATACTGTTTTACCTACTCCGGCTCCACCGAACAATCCAATCTTACCTCCTTTTGCGTAAGGCTCGATCAAGTCAATTACTTTAATCCCTGTAAAAAGTACTTCTGTCGAAGTCGAAAGATCTTCGAATTTTGGTGCTTCACGGTGAATCGGAAGTCCGTCTGAGTTATCTACAACGTTGATTCCGTCAATTGCTTCACCAACTACATTGAATAGACGTCCTTTAATCTTATCTCCTGTTGGCATCTTGATCGCAGATCCAGTTGAAACTGCTTCCATTCCGCGTGTAAATCCATCCGTTGAATCCATAGAGATCGTTCGAACCGAATTTTCACCGACGTGAGACTGAACCTCAAGAACTACTCGAGTTCCGTCGTCCTTTCTTACCTCCAATGCATCGTAAATATTCGGAAGTTCCACTCCTTTCTCGAAGTTTACATCGACTACAGGTCCGATTACCTGTGAAATTTTACCTTTAATATTCGACATTTTCGTGCCTTTTTATTGAGTTAAATCCAATTCCGATCTTACGAAATTTTGGCGCAAATATACGGCTTTTCTTACAATAACAAGGTCGAAATAAAAAAAGCTATCAACGATAAAATGATTTTATCAACAGTTGGGATTCAGATGAAAGATCAAAGACGAAAAGAGAAAAGAAAAAAGACTCAGAATTTCAAGAACCTTTAAGCCCCAGAGATCAATGGTACATCTTTCATCTTTCTATCTTTCTATCTTTCATCTTTAAAAGGGAACGAACGATCTTTTGTCTTTGAGCGACTATCAGGAGCGGTCTTTCATCTTTAAGCGAAGCGATCTACTATTTAATCATCCAACTTCACGAAGTGCTTATATATTATGTAGTCGCCATTTGGGATTTCAATTTCAATCGACATCCGACCTTCGTTCAAACGTATCACCTCGGCACAATTCTCTCCAAACTGAAGTTGAAACATCCCGTCATTCGAACAAAGTTTATTACCTGCAACTTCATAGACCATAGGAATTTCCACAATGTTTTCCTTTAATTCCTCCCGACCTTCCGTACCAATGGTCATGTATCCATCTTCACGAAACTTAAAGAAAAACTCTCCTGACGGCGCAAGGCCTGGGCCGCTTCGATCTTCACTCACCCCAATCAACACCCAATCTCCGTAGAGTTCTTCCATGCTGATATCAAAAGAAACTTCACCCGAAGAGTCTAAAGCTTCTTTTTCCTTATCTTCTTGAAGCTCCTTCTGATATTCGGAATCACTCATTCCCTCCTCCGGATCAGGAACACCTTCACAACCAACCAATAAAAGGCATAAGACCAGGGAAACAAGGATAGTTTTCATGACTACGATTTTACGTTTCTGCGGATTAGATAAGCTACTGGAAAGTAACTAAATAATACCGACAGAGCCGCAACCAAAGAGAATATCAATAAACCATCTGCAACACTCAATCCAATTGGAAAGGCTTCTCCATTAGAATTCGGCATCTTGATCAACGCAAATTGTAATTGTGCCAGACAGACAGCATATCCGAGAATCAACCCGAAAAGGATTCCTTTTCCTGAGATCAACAAACCTTCAATAAAGAAAATGCGGAAAATGTATTTACGCGGTGTTCCGAAACTCACAATTGTTTTCACGTCCTCTAATTTCTCTACGAACAACATGGTTAATGATGCCACAAGATTGAATGCAGCGAGGACAAAAATGAACAACAGTATGATCAATACAATTATTCGTTCCGACTGGCTTGTTTTGAAGATCAACTCGTTCTTCTCATAACTTGTTTTGACACGGAAGTCTTTACCAACAAGTTGCTGAATTCTTTCCTTCACATCGGCATTATCTTCGCCTTCTTTGACATCTACGTAAATAGCAGAGATCTCATCGTTAAAATCCATCAATTCACGAGACAAATCAAAAGGGATCACCATGAATTGAGAACTTACCTCCCGATTGAAACTCATTGTACCGGACAAGGCAATTTTTTCTTGTCGGAAAGGACTTTTTCCCGGTCGAATTTTCGCGTCTCTTTTGGGTACGTAGCAATCAATCTCCTCCACGCCCATTTGTTTGGGAATAAATCCTTCTAACTTTCCAAGAACACCCGCCCCTATGATAGCACGAGGCTCTCCTTCCTCATCTAAAACTGGCTGTCCCTCTCCCATATTATTTGACATGTTTGTCATTTTCAGGAAAGACGGTTCAACACCAATCATATTTACGCTCACCCACTTCTTATCGCGCTTCAAAATCACCACTTCTTCCACCACTCGACTCGTACGAGCAACCCCATCGATTTTCGAAAGTTTCTTCATATCGATACGATCTTCATTGAAGGACTTCCCTTTTTCTACTCGAATTGTGATATCAGTATCAAATTCAGAGTACAAATTCTCAATCATCGTTTCAATGCCATTGAACGCAGAGAGCAAAACGATAAGTGTGGCAGTAATTATGGTAATTCCGATAACTGAAATTCGGGTAATCAGGTTGATTACATTCTTCTTCCGTTTAGTGGATAGGTATCGGCGCGCTATGAAATATGGAACGTTAATGCGCTATTTATTTAGAAGTTCATCGATTTCATTAGCATAGTCCAAAGAGTCATCAATAAAAAATGCCAATTCAGGAATACGACTCATGTTTTTCAAGCGTTTCCCTACTTCACCGCGAATCTTCGATGCATTGAGCTTAATATTCTCCAGAACTTCCTCCTTCGGTGGCCCCGCAAAAACACTAACGTAACATCGCGCTAACGACAAATCCGGCGTTACACGAACAACCGTCGCTGACACCATTGCACCAAGACACAATTCCCGTGCATTACGCTGAAAAATCATGGAAAGCTCTTCCTGAACTACCCGTTCTACTTTGTTTTGTCGAATGGAACTCATGGAGCAAAAGTAAGTAATAATGAATAAGGAATCATGAATATAATCTCTTCAAAGCCGTGCTATTCATTATTCAATATTTCAGCATTCATTATTAATAAGTCTATCTTTGTCCCGAATGAAAGATTTCCTTCAGATATATAGATACACGTTCAGGTATCGTTGGACGGCTATCACAGTTATTCTTTGCAACCTTGGCTTCGTCATCTTTAATTTGGTGTCGATGGCATTGTTTATTCCTTTCTTAAAATTGCTTTTCGAAGGGGCGGAAAATGCTGTAGTTAACCCACCGGTTTACGATGGTTCGTTTACAGGCTTTTTTAAATACGTTGGTCAATCGTATAATTATGAAATGTACGCAATGACGGAATCCGACCCGAAAGGCGCACTTCTGTTTGTTTGTATTACCGTAGCCATTGCATTTTTCCTGAAAAACCTCTTCCGATACGGTGCTGTTTGGTTTCAATCGCAATTACGTATGACAATCGTTCGTGATGTTCGCGATGAACTATTTAAGAAAGCCATGAAACTTCCAATCTCTTACTATACTGACGAAAAACGAGGCGACTTAATGTCTCGCATGAACAGTGATGTCGATAAGATTGAAAATGCGGTGGTTTCCTTTCTGGAACTAATCTTTCGTGAACCTTTCGCAATCATCATTACTATTTCGGTGCTTTTGTATTGGAGCGTGAGTCTTACTGTTTTTGCATTACTCCTGTTGCCTGTTGTTGCGCTGATTATTGTTGTCATTGGTAAAAGCCTGAAGCGTACGGCGAAACAAGGACAGGAACAAATGGGGGTTCTAATGTCATCGATTGATGAAGCGTTAGGTGGAATCCGAATTATCAAGGCATTCAACGCCATGAATCAGGTGGTGAAGAATTTCAATCGTGAGAATTTAAAGCACCAGAAATTAATCACGAAGGCATTCCGCAAAAGAGACCTGACATCACCTCTGAATGAAACAATTGGTTCTATTGTGATGATCACCATAGTTTGGTACGGTGGAATCCTTGTACTCGATAGCAGTTCTTCCGGACTTACCGGACAAGTGTTCATGGGCTTCATTATTGTGTTCTCTCAACTCATGCGACCAATTCAAGGAGTATCTCAAAGCATTTCCAACCTGAATCAAGCTTATGCTTCACTGGATCGAATCAATGGTATTTTGAATGCCGACGAAAAAATCTACGAAAGTGAAAACCCGGTTAAGGTAAGTGAGATCAAAGAAGGAGTTAGTTACGAAAATGTTGTCTTCCGCTATCGAGATGAAGATATCATCAAAAATGTTTCCTTTGATATTCCAGCAGGAAAAATGATTGCGCTGGTTGGTGAATCCGGAAGTGGAAAATCAACCCTGGCAGACTTACTACCTCGTTTTTACGACGTTCAGCAAGGAGCGGTTAAAGTAGACGGAATCGATGTGAAAGATTTATCCATGTTCGATTTACGTCAACACATTGGAATTGTATCTCAGGAATCTATCTTGTTCAATACAACCGTTCGTGAAAACATCGCTTTCGGGATGCCGGACGCCAAAGAGGAAGACATTATTCAGGCAGCAAAAATTGCCAATGCACATAATTTCATTTCAGAACTGGACAACGGCTACGACACGAATATTGGGGAGCGCGGAAACAAACTTTCCGGAGGACAAAAGCAACGCGTAAGCATCGCCCGTGCCATCCTGAAAAATCCATCCATTCTAATTCTGGATGAAGCTACCTCTGCGTTGGACACAGAATCCGAAAGATTGGTACAGGATGCCCTGGAACATTTAATGGAAAACCGTACCAGTCTCGTTATCGCGCACCGTTTGAGCACCATCCAAAAAGCCGATGAAATTCTGGTTTTATCGAAAGGTGAAATTAAGGAACGTGGAACCCACGAAGAATTAATGCAGAAAGACGGAATTTACGCCAAGCTTTCTTCCATGCAGGGGATTAACGCGTAAACTTGATGTAATCCTGAGGATTTACCGGAGCTTGATTGTACCACAACTCAAAATGAAGGTGTGGACCTGTTGAGTTAGACCCTGTATTTCCAACAATAGCAACAGGGTCACCAATCTGCACGCGATCACCGGTTTTCTTTAATGCTTTACGCGCATGTTTGTAAATCGACGAATAACCATTTCCATGATCCAGAATAACGATATAACCATCCTGACGGGTATAACCAGCATAAAGCACCGTACCTGATAGACAAGCTTTAACCGACTCGTTCTTTTCAGTGACCACATCAATTCCCGGATGCGAACCTTTCTTATAATTATCGCTCACCACACCTTTCACAGGAGATTTGAAATAAGGAATGGATGCCTCTGTGCGATTTCCCGTACGCATATCGTCCTTCACCTTTTTGGAAACAGCAATTTCCGATTTAGACGGTTTTGTCTGAATGCTTCCATAATCCGGATCGGTTAATTCTGCCAAAGAATCGATGTTGCTATTAATCGGGACTTCTCCTTTCAGAATTCTAAGAAGCGCTCCATTGTACTGATTTCTCATTCGCGCCTGATCTTCCAATTTGGCAATTTTCTCAAACTGCTCTTCTAATTGTTTCCGCTCGATAGTAGCGTCATTTTTACCACTTCCCGGTCCACCAAGTGCCGAAATGACATAACTCATACCAAATCCAGTTACCAAAAGTAGAACCACAAGAAGGCTCACCACACGAATTCTCGTACTGGTAAAACTCCACACCTCTTCAAAATTGGTTGGATCCGAAGCCGAGTATTTCAGGCTCTTTCTGGATTTCTCAACGAAATTTTTCCAAAATCCCATACCGCAAAACTGACGAATTTCGCGTGCGCGAGCAAATAAATTCGAACCTGAATCGTTAACATTCTATAAATGAGACTTTCTTTGGCGCAATCTTTGTGTTAATTTTTACGAAAGAGGCAAACGATTGCCCGACTTTTACGTCTATCTTTATACATGATGAACAGAATTGTACTTATACTTCTTATGACTTTGCCACTGACCTCCTTTGGGCAGCTTGTCACAAGTACGGCGCAATCCCCTGCAGGATTGGTACAAAATGTTCTTCTAGGTTCCGGTGTAACAGTTTCCAATATTACATTTAGCGGACAACCTGTTTCTATTGGTGAATTCAATGGAACGAATACCAACATTGGTCTAGACGAAGGCGTGATCATTACAACAGGAACTGTTTTAAATCAGGGAACAGCCGGACCACATGGTCCAAATACTGTTCAGGATGGAGGTGTCAATAACAATGGTCCCGGATACCCTCTATTATCAAACCTTATTGGCGGAACCGTTACAAACGATGCTGCTGTATTGGAATTTGACTTTGTTCCATATTCCGATTCGGTAAAATTCAACTACGTATTTGGTTCGGAAGAATATGAGGAATATGTAGGCTCTCAGTTCAACGACGTTTTCGCATTCTTTATCATTGGACCTGGATATCCATCTCCAACCAACATCGCTTTACTCCCTAACAATCAACCCGTTGCTATTAATAATGTTCACGACGCCGTAACGAACCAATTTGGAACTTTTGGCGCTGCAAACGCACAATATTACGTCGACAACGCAAATGGAACAACTATTCAATATGATGGATTCACAGAAGTACTTACAGCAAAAGCAGAGGTGCAATGTGGACAAACCTATCGATTGATCATTTGTATTGCTGATGCCTTCGACGGTATTTACGATTCGGGGATCTTTCTGGAAGCAAACAGCCTTTCATCTGATACTCCAATTGATGTAAATTACACACTCACTCAGGAATTGTTTGGTGCACCAAATATTATGGGAGAAGGATGTGTAAGCGCAACGGTTACTTTGGATCGGGATCCATCACAAACGGCATCTCCGATGACCATTCCAATTAATTTGAGCGGTACTGCTTTGGAAGGTGTCGATTATTCAAACGTTCCGAATTCGGTTACGTTCGCTGCAGGACAATCCTCCGTCAGTTTCACCATTGATGCTTTCGCCGACGTTTTGACTGAAGGACAGGAAAGCATTATCATTGAATTCCCGATTACTGATCCTTGTGGAAATATCAACCCAATCATTCTTGAACTAGCCATCAACGACATCGAACCTGTTGATGTGCAAATTGATGGCGGTATAATGAATTGCCCGGGAGATGAGGTTCAATTGACAGCTGTTCCATCTGGGGGAGCAGCCCCATACACATTTGATTGGAGCACCAATGAAACAACAGAATCAATATTAGTTGCGCCAATAACCACTACAACGTACAGCGTGACTATCGAGGATGCTTGTCTGGGAGATCAGGCTACAGCAACGTTTGAAGTAATTGTCCCTGTTTTACCTCCGCTTGGACTTAACGAAACACCAGACATAACAGAGATTTGTCCATACATTCCAGCAACCTTGGCTGCCAACGCTTTTGGAGGATCTGGCAACTACACATATGTATGGTCAACACCATCGAACCCGAATCTCGGAAACGATCCAACTTTACAAGTGATTCCATCTACCACAACGACTTACACTGTTACAGTGACCGACAATTGTGGAAATGTCAATTCTGCGGATATCGTATACACCATTACATCACCACCTTTGGTATTGGATATCTCTCCGGGAGTAGAAATTTGTCCTTCCGATTCAACTTTCATCGAAGTTTTCCCAACTGGCGGGTATGGTCAGTACTTCTATTTGTGGCCACACAGCGGAGAAACGACAAAAGGAGTTTGGGTAAATCCTTCAGAGACAACAACGTACCAGGTGATTGTTTCGGATGAATGTCAAACCTTTACCGTTGATACCGTGACAACTGTAACTGTTGTAGCTCCAACAGCTGATTTCACAACAACAAGTACCGTTTTCTTTAACAACCTGCCAATCACGTTTGAGAATCAATCACTGAATGCAACAAGTTATATCTGGGATTTCGGAAACGGAAGTGGAGACACCTTCCCGCACCCAAGTACAACATATCCTGATCCGGGAATGTATAATGTTACTCTGATTGCAATTGACGACAAAGGTTGTACAGATACCATTACCAAGCCAATCAATATTGAGGAAGAATGGTACGTTTATATCCCAAATACCTTTACACCTGATGGAGATCGCTTCAACAATGACTGGTCTATCAGTACGGTTGGCGTTCGATCTTTGGAGATTAACATTTTCAATCGATGGGGAGAAGTAATCTTCACTTCGAATGACTTGAATTTTGAATGGGACGGAACCTACCTCGGACTATACGTACCAGACGGAACTTACACTTACGATGTCAACTTCATTACGAACTCCGGAAGAGATCGCAATTTAAGAGGACATGTTAACGTGCTGAAGTAAGAACTGTTTTCACACACAAAAACTGATCAGGCGTCCTCCAGGAAATCATAATATTTTTACCTTCTCTTGTAAGATGTACCTTCATTGCATCGTCGTTTCGTATGCAATTTGGTGGAGTGATTGAAACTGGCTCAGCACCAGACTTCATTGGATTTTCTCCATACATCATCGAATAAGGATACTCGATTCCATCACAAACGATCAAACCATCAAGCAACCACTGTTTAGCTCCAGAAGCAAAAGAAAGAGAATCAATTGACACGGCATCCACAAAACAATTGGATGTATCAAGACCAACACCTCGGCTTTCAATAGGTGAATTGGGTTCCTCCGAACAAGAAACAATCAAAAGTAGCAGGATTACCCCAAGCTTATAAAGACTTGGTACGCCCACCGTCTACAGGTACATTGATTCCATTAATATATGACGCCCGATCCGATGCCAAAAAGGCGATTGCCTCAGCAACTTCCTCTGGTTCAGCGATACGTTGCATCGGGCTTTGCGCTGCCATTCCTGCAAAAACATCTTCCACAGAATCATTGGTTTTTCCAGCTTTTGCCTCAGCAATACTTTGAAGACGTCCGGTATTTGTGGCACCAGGTAACACGTTGTTCACGGTAATATTGAATTCACCCAATTCATTGGCGAGCGTCTTACTCCAATTGGCAACTGCTCCTCGGACTGTATTAGAAACTCCAAGATTGTTCAATGGCTGCTTTACGGATGTCGAAATAACATTAATGATGCGTCCACCACCATTTTCCTTCATTCCAGGATATAAATTCTGAACCAAAATGTGATTACAAATCAAGTGCTGGTTAAAAGCCGCGATGAACTCACTGGTATCAGCATCCTTAATCGGTCCTCCTTTCGGTCCACCTGTGTTATTAATAAGAATATCAGGTTTTGCTCCACCAGCCACATAGTCTTTAAGGATTTCCAACAAGGAGTCAGGCTGAGAAAAATCAGCCACAAGGAAATCGTGCTCCTGACCATCAGAATTATCAAGTTGCGTGAGTGCTGTTGTCAGTTTATCCTGATTTCGCGCGATTAAAGTGATTTTCGCTCCACGTTCCGCCATCAATTTCGCTGATGCCAACCCGATCCCTTGAGTACTTCCGCAAACTACGGCATGCTTACCAGATAATTCTTTCATGAGTATTTCGATTTTGAAGCAAAAATAACGGAATCATTGAATTCCGCATACTTCCATGCGCATTGGAAATACAATGCTTTCATGTTGCAAAACAAACAATTGACACTAACTATGTTCATAAACTAACACAAAGTATGTTTAAAAACTTATCAATCCCGCCTTTGTTCGTAGAGACAGTTAAAATGTTCATCGCTAAGCCCCTTTTAATAAGTGACTCATGGAAAATGTTCGTCTGGAACACAAAAATTTGATTCTTAATCGGTTTAAGTTGTCTAAATCTCTTTTTGAAGGCTTTCCAAAATACACTACCTTTGGGTCTGTTTTACAAATAAAATTCTCTTTTCTATGAAACATTTTACGCTCATTGCGTTGCTGTCTCTATTCAGTTGGCAGGTTAACGCACAAATTACGAGCTACCCTTACACTGAAGACTTTGAGTCTGGCGCAGGTGGTTGGACGACTGCTGGAACGCTGTGGCAATTGGGTACGCCGACCAATGTTGTCATCAACTCGAACTATTCTGGTGTCAACTCATGGGTAACTAACTTGACTGGATTATACCCTGGGAACGCTCAGGACGATGTTGTATCGCCAGTTTTCGATTTCTCAGGTTTAACGAACCCTGCTATTCAAATGGCTGTTTGGTGGGAAAGTGAGTTTAGCTGGGACGGTGCAGTTTTGCAATCATCTATTGACGGTGGTACTACATGGCAAAACGTTGGTGCTTTGAACGATCCTAACAACTGGTACAACGACGGAACAATTAACGGTAACCCTGGTGGACAGCAAATTGGTTGGACAGGACGTAACGGTAGTGGTTCTAACGGATGGGTTTTGGCTTACAACGATCTTACAGGTCTTGGAGGACAGCCTAACGTAATCTTACGTGTTGCTTTCGGATCTGACGGAAGTGTGAACGATGATGGTTTTGCATTTGATGATATTACTATCGTTGACATTACTTGTCCTCAGCCATCTGCATTGGTTGTTTCTAACGTTACTGGAACTACAGCAGATGTAACATGGACAGATAACGCAGGTGCTACTTCATGGGAAGTAGAATGGGGACCAGCAGGATACACTCCTGGAACAGGAACTTCAGTAGTAACTGGAAACAACCCTGAAACTGTAACTGGTTTGACATATGCAACGGATTACGAAATTTACGTTCGTGCAATTTGTGGACCTGGTGACACATCTCTTTGGACTGGATCTTCTGTATTCACAACTCCATGTACTACATTCCCTGCTCCTTTCATTGAATCATTTGAAACTGCTGGACTTCCAAACTGTTGGACAGAAGGTGGGGTGAACTCATGGGAATACGGTAGCCAGGCAATCGGAGGATTCGCCGCTTACGGTGCTTCTGGTGTAACTGATTACTCAGCTTCAGGAACTGGTACATTCATCGGAATGGACGGATCTGACAACAACGCTGGTGAAGTAAGTACATTGTTGACTCCGTTTATCGATGCTACAACACTTACACTACCAATGGTAAGCTACGCTGTATTCTACAACAACGTAGACAACCAGGTATTCAACGAACTATTGGTTGAATTCTGGGATGGTACTGCCTGGACAACTATTAATACGGTAAATGCTAACCTTGGACCAAACTGGGTTGAGTTTACTACGATTATCGATCCTTTGACAATTACTGGAGATGTACAAATCCGTTTTACAATTACAGCAGCAGCTACAGGATCTACATTCTACAATGACATCGTAATTGATGATGTTGAAGTAAAAGAAGCGCCACCATGTCCTAACCCAAGTGGATTGACTTGGACTGGAGGTGACAACACTACTGCAGCATTGACTTGGAACCAGGGATGGCAAGAAACTCAGTGGATTTTGGAATACGGTCCTCAAGGATTTACACCAGGAACAGGAACATCTGTACCTGCACTTCAAAACCCTGATACTTTGACAGGTTTGACTTCAAACCAATTCTACGATGTATATGTATACGCTGATTGTGGTGGTGGTGACACTTCTCAAGCAGTTGGACCTACATCATTCAACACATACAACCAGGGACAGTTCATGGAAGCAAACACTTTGTGTCCAGACACTGGATGGGTTGATATCTCTGCAACTGGAGTATTGAACAATCTTGGAGATGACGGTGAGGTAACTATCGCACTTCCTTGGCCAGTATTGTACCAAAACGAGCAGGTTACTGACGTAACTATCGGATCTAACGGTGCAATGATTATGGCTCCAGGTCAGCAAGTTGGTTTCTCTAACGGAACAATGGCTACAGCAGCTAACGGATTGTACCCATTCTGGGATGATCTTGGACCAGAAGAAGCTGGTGAAGGTGTATTCTACCAGACTGTTGGTTCTGCTCCTAACGAAATCTTCATTGTTCAGTGGAACAAAGACCACCTTGGAGGAAACGGTAACACGTACATCTTCCAATTGCAAATTCACCAGGCAACTAACGAAATCTACTTCGTATACGATGTAGTTGAAGTTGGTGATGCTGGTATTGACTTTGGTGCTTCTGCTACTATTGGTGCAGCAGGAACTAACTCTGATGTTGAAGTTTCATTCAACGATCCTCAGTACTTAACTGACGAAACTTGTGTGAATTTCTACTATACAAACTGTGCTCGTCCAATTAACTACGCTGTTACTTACACTACAACTAGTGAAGGAGCAATCACGTGGAACGCTGGACCAGCTAACGAATCAGAATGGCAAGTAATCTACGGAACACAAGGATTCGATCCTCAAACAGGTGGTACGTCAGTTACTGTTAACACTGGTTCTGCATTGATCATTCCTGGATTGGATGATATGACAACTTACGACGTATACATCATGGCACTTTGTGCAAACGGTGATACTTCAGTTGCATTGACAGGAGATTTCACTACACTTCCAAACTGTGCGGATCCAACAGGATTGGCTGGTGCGACTGCTGTAGATTCAATCTTCACTTCTTGGAACTACACTGCAAACACAGGATTCCCAATCTCTGAGTTCGCAATGGAGTACGGACCAACTGGTTACATGAACGGAATGGGTACGCAAGTATTCGGAATTGACACAATCAACACTACTGACACATTGTTTGACGCAACGTTGATGAGTGGAGGATTGTACGATGTATATATCCAGGCAGTATGTCTCCCTGGTGATACTTCAAACTGGGTTGGACCTATCACAGTGACAATGCCATTGACAAACGATTCAACTTGTTTGGCAGAAGCACTTCCTGTTGACGGAGTTAATTACTCATTCAACGGAACAGGAGCTACAGTAGCAGCAGGAGAGGTTGCAATTGCACCACCAGCTGGACCTTGTGATGGTCAAATGACATGGTGTAACTCTTCAGTTACCGCATCTACATGGTACACATTCGTAGCACCAGCTTCTGGAAACGTTCGTGTTGATGGAGAATTCCAGGATTTCGATGGACAGGTTGCTGTTTACGAAACTTCTGATTGTAACGACTTCAACCAGTACAACCTGGTAGGAGCAAACGATGACTTCAACACAACTGGTGACGACTTCGTTTACTTGAACCTTTGTGGATTGACTCCAGGAAATACGTACTACTTAATGCACGATCCAAACGGAGCAGCAGGAGTTTACTCATTGCGTCTACAAGAGATCGTTGTTGAAGCTGGTACAGATAACGGACAATTGGATGTATGTTTGGGTGACACTGTTGACTTGAACACACAATTGACTGGTGCTGACGCTGGTGGATCTTGGTCAGAAGATATCCCAACAGCTGGATTTAACGATCCGATCTGGAATTCTGCAGGATTGGCTTCTCAAGTGTACACATTCGAGTACATGGTAATTGATGGATGTGCCCTTGATTCAGTAGAGACTACAGTTCAGGTATGGGCACCATCTTTCGCAGGAAACGACGGAACAGTTGACGCTTGTCAAAACGAGCCGGTTGATCTATTGCAAGGATTGGTAGGAAGTGTTGGAGTTAGCTTCACTGGTACATGGTACGATCCATCTGCCAATGCACTTCCAGGTTCAGATATCACTGCAAACTCTATCCCTGGTCAGTACAACTACGAGTACATCGCAGGAAACGGAGTATGTGAAGATGATACAGCAACTGTTACAGTGATCGTTGATCCTAACTGTGATTACTTAAACCTTCAGGATTTGACATTCAACGGAATGGATATCTATCCAAACCCAACTACGAATGTATTCTACATCTCTAACGAAGGATCTACTGAAGTATACAACTACGAATTGACAGACTTGAATGGTAAAGTAATTACTACAAAAGAAGCTGCAATCACAGGAGTTGAAACTACTGAAGTAAACGTTGAGAAGTTGGAAACAGGAGTTTACCTGATCCGTATCTTCAACGAAAATGCTGAGAAAACGTTCCGCGTTGTAAAGCAATAAGAAAGGTAACTTTCTAAGGAAGTTCTTCGAGCTTCCATAATCATACTAAGAGCTCTCTGGAAACAGAGGGCTCTTTTTGTTTTTTTAGAATTTTCACAAAAAGTGAAGGCATTTGACCAAAAACAGAAAATCAGTTGATAATAGGATATTGCAGCCATTCTTTTTTTGATGATTACACCAAAATGTCATACTTTTAATGCTGTTTTAACTTACATTAAATAAATTCTCTTTCTATGAAACATTTATTATTATTCTTCTCAGCATTGTTTCTCAGTGTTGGGGCTTCATTCGGGCAGTGTCCTGCTCCGGAAATAGCTCCTTGGATTGAGACCTTCGCTGGTACAACCAACCCGCCATGTTGGACTCAATCTGCCACTTCAGGTGGACCATGGGTTTATACTGGAACACCTGGGTATGACGTTTCATCTGTAACTGATCATTCTCTTGGTGGTGCAACGAATTTTGCATGGATCGACTTTTCAGGAACTGATGCAGGAGTTATCCTGACTACTCCTGAAATCGATGTTACTGCTCTAACAGTACCTGAATTGGTATTCTGGACAGTAAGCCATTATACAGGAGCTTTGACTCCATACAACTTCATTTACGTAGAAGCAAATGACGGTGTTGGTGGATGGACTCCTGTAGTAACATTGCAAGGAGAGACTGGTTTCCCATGGGTGGAAAACATTATCAATGCAGCACCTTACGTTTACGGTGCGAACCTGGTACAGTTCCGTTTCCGTGCTGAAAGTGGAGGATCTTCTTCAGATTTTTACAATGACTTACTTATTGACGATGTTGAAGTTCGTGAAGCTCCAACTTGTCCACAACCATCTGGTTTGGTTGCAAACACAGTGAATGCATTTGATGCTAACTTCGGTTGGACTGATAACGCAGGTGCTACTGAGTGGGAATTGGAATACGGACCAACAGGATTCATTCCTGGAACTGGAGCTGGAACTACAATGCTTACTTCAAACAACCCCGAAACAGTTACTGGTTTGACTCCAACAACTGACTACGACGTTTACGTTCGTGCGGTATGTAGCCCTGGAGATTCATCAAACTACAATGGACCAGTATCTATCACTACATTGGTTTCTTGTCCGCAGCCAACTGCACTTCAAATCAACTTTATGGATACTACAGAAGCAATCTTGAACTGGACTGCTGGTGGTACTGAAACAGAATGGTTGATCGAATGGGGAGCTGTAGGATTTACTCCTGGAACAGGAAACTCTTTCACAACTATGGATAACCCAGATACTCTTACTGGACTTCCACAAGATTCATTATTTGAAGTTTACGTTACTGCAATCTGTGCCGTAGCCGATTCTTCATTGCCAACTGGACCGGCTATAACTAACACTTACGGATACGGTGCATACTTTGTAAATGACAATCAGTGTGGACCTGGATTCAACGATATCTCTGCTACAGGTGTTGCAACAAACATCAACGATGATGGTGAAGTTGGATTGGCAATGCCATTCCCATTCTTCTACCAGAACCAAATCATCAACGATATCACTATCGCTGATAACGGAGTAATTGTTTTGGGAACTCAAGGAGCAAACGTTGGATTTGGTAACGGTGCATTGGGTGCACAGCAACAAGGAATCTACGTATTCTGGGATGATATCGAGCCAAACCTTGGAGATATCTACTGGCAAGTAGTAGGAACTGCACCTAACCAGCAATTGGTGGTACAGTGGGAAGAATACAGCCCTTGGAACGCCTCTGGTGGTGGTACATGGCAAGTAGTATTCGATGAAGCTACTGCTGACGTTTACGTAATCTACGATGATGTTGAATTCAACGGTGGAGGAAACGATTTCGGTGGTTCAGCAACTATCGGAGCTGACGGACCTCAGGCAATCCAATTGTCTTTGAATAACACTCAGTACCTACAAGACAACTCTTGTATTCGTTACTTCTACTCTAACTGTCCACTTCCGACAAACTATGCAGTAACTTACACAACTACTGATGAGGCTGCTATTACTTGGAGTCCAGGTTTGTCTAACGAATCTGATTGGACTGTAATCTATGGACCACAAGGATTCGATCCTCAAACAGGTGGTACAACAATTCAAACATCAACAAACGCTTTGATCATCAACCCACTTGATGATGGACAGATTTACGATGTATACATCTATGCAGATTGTAACCCAACATTGCAGTCAGATCCATTAGTAGGGTCTTTCGAGACACTTCCAAACTGTGCGGATCCAACAGGATTGGCTGGAGCAACTGCGGTTGATTCAATCTTCACTTCTTGGAACTGGACTGGAAACGCTGGATTCCCAATTAACGAATACGCGATTGAGTACGGACCAACTGGATACACAAATGGAATGGGTACTCAAGTTTACGGTATCGATACTATCAACACTACAGATACATTGTTTGATGCAACGTTGATGAGTGGAGGATTGTACGATGTGTATGTACAAGCAGTATGTCAACCGGATGATACTTCTAACTGGGTTGGACCTATCACAGTGACTATGCCTTTGACAAACGACTCAACTTGTTTGGCACAGGAAATCCCAGTTGATGGAGTTGATTACTCATTCAACGGAACAGGAGCTACAGTAGCAGCAGGAGAGGTTGCAATTGCACCACCAGCTGGACCTTGTGATGGAAACATGACATGGTGTAACTCTTCAGTTACAGCATCTACATGGTACACATTCGTAGCACCAGCTTCTGGAAACGTTCGTATCAATGGTGAATACCAGGCATTCGATGGACAGGTTGCTGTTTACGAAACGTCTGATTGTAACGATTTCAACCAGTACAACTTGCTTGGAGCAAATGATGACTTCAACCTTACAGGTGATGATTATCCTTACTTGAACCTGTGTGGTTTGACTCCAGGAAACACGTACTACTTGATGCACGATCCTAACGGAGCTGCTGGAATCTACTCTTTGAGTCTTAGTGACGTAGTAGTTGAGGCAGGTACTGACAACGGATTGTTGGATGTATGTTTGGGTGACACTGTTGACTTGAACACGCAATTGACTGGTGCTGATGCTGGAGGTACATGGACTGAAACTATCCCAACGGCAGGATTTAACGATCCAATCTGGCCTTCTACAGGATTGGCTTCTCAAGTGTACACATTCGAGTACATGGTAGTAGACGGATGTGCTGTTGATTCAGTAGAGACTACAGTAGAGATTTACTCACCGTCTTTCGCAGGAAACGATGGAACAATTAACGCTTGTCAAAACGAGCCGGTTGATCTATTGCAAGGATTGGTAGGAAGTCCATCTGTTGATGTAACAGGTACATGGTACGATCCACAGAGTAACGCTCTTGCAACATCTGAGATCATCACTGAATCTATCCCTGGTCAGTACAACTACTTGTACATTGCAGGAAACGGAGTATGTGAAGACGATACAGCAACTGTTACAGTGATCGTTGATCCTAACTGTGATTACTTGAACCTTCAGGATTTGACATTCAACGGAATGGATATCTATCCAAACCCAACTACGAATGTATTCTACATCTCTAACGAAGGATCTACTGAAGTATACAACTACGAATTGACAGACTTGAATGGTAAAGTAATTGCCACTAAAGAAGCTGCAATCACAGGAGTTGAAACTACTGAAGTAAGCGTTGAGAAATTGGAAACAGGTGTTTACCTGATCCGCATCTTCAACGAAAATGCTGAGAAAACGTTCCGCGTTGTAAAGCAATAAGAAAGGAAACTTTCTAAGGAAGTTCTTTGAGCTTCCATAAACATACTAAGAGCTCTCTGGAAACAGAGGGCTCTTTTTTGGTAGGTAACTTTTTCTAACTTTACATAGAATCAAATCACAAAGACATGTTAGCAGCACCTTTTAATCTTCAAAAATGGATCGATGAAAACCGCGACTTACTAAAGCCGCCAGTTAGTAACAAAAATTTGTACGTCGATGCAGGAGATTTCATTGTGATGATTGTTGGCGGACCGAACGCACGTAAAGACTACCACTTCAACGAAAGCGAAGAGTTATTCTACCAAATTGAAGGAGATATTACCGTGCGCATTCAGGAAGACGGTAAGGCGAGAGACATTACCATTAAAGAGGGGGAAATGTTCTTGTTACCAGGAAACATTCCTCATTCACCAATGCGTGGACCTAACACTGTTGGATTGGTTATTGAGAAAGTACGTAAAGGAACAAATCTTACAGACGGACTAATGTGGTTCTGTGATAAGTGTAACAACAAATTGCACGAATTCCGATTCCCACTGGAAGACATCGAACATGATTTCTTGTCTCGATTCAGAGAATTCTATGCCTCGGAAGAATTGCGTACGTGTAACTCTTGCGGACACGTTATGGAAACAGACGAGCGATTCGTATAAATAAAAATATCCAAAGGGCTGACTACAAAGTCAGCCCTTTCTTTACATGCCTAATCGGAAAGTGTAATTTCAAGAGCATTTATCCATGGCTCTAGTCCATCAGCAATTTCTCCTGCCTTTCCATGATAACGCTGGCTGAGCACCTCATTTTCCCGCAGTAGCAATTGAAATAAAACCAGTCGCTCATACTTCTCACGAGTACTTTCGATTGATTCAAAATCGTAGATTGTTACATCCTTTTTCATAGTGTTGTTTTTAAGTTCAGCCATTACCGCAAGTCTTTTTGACTTTAGATACAAGGCATTTCGGGAGCAACGCGCACGAAATTTCACTTCAGCCTTTTAGCTCAAAGTCAGAAAGGCATATACTTGCGAGGCTTTAAAAACAACACTAAAAAGTAGGAACGACTTACGCATTGAAATACAGTAAAGTCATAAAGAATCAAAAGATTATTAGCGAAGAAGGTTCACGTGTCCTTCTAAAGAATACTCCTTATCGGTGAAATCCGTAAAGGTTGCTTTCCATACATATGTTCCATCCTGACATTCGAAGCCATTATAGGTTCCATCCCAGCTATCATTGAAATCCTCAATGGTATGGATTACTTCCCCCCAACGGTTAAAGATCAGCATCTGGAACGTCTTCACATTACCTCCATAAGCCTGAAACACCGGATTCACATCATCCTGACCACCCGGCGTAAAGGTGTTTGGTACATACACAATAGGATCATAGTAAATTGCCACTGTATCCGCTGCTGTACAACCATTCTCATCTGTGTATTGGACCGTGTAGGTAAAATTCTGATCTGGATTCGCAATCGGATTCGGACAATTCACACAAGACAAAAACTCAGTCGGATACCATGTATAAGGTCCTGGCGTTGCACTGGTGGCTGAAAGTTGCACCTGATCTCCAAGGAATGCATACACATCCGGATTTGTTTGAATAAACGGAGCAGGATATAAATCCACAAAAACGGAATCGTAATCAACACAACCGTTTACATCCGTTCCTGCCACTACATACATGGTAGGTGCCGTTGGTGTCGCCTGAACCGTAGAAGTATTAGCAGTATTTAAAGTATTCGCTGGTGTCCAACCATAACTCACTCCTCCCTGTGCCCAAAGCGTTGCCGTTTGTCCCGGACAAATAATTGTATCGTTTCCAGCGCTGATATTTGCCGTAGTTACGTTGATGTAGACACTGTCAAGAATATTATCACAAGCATTCGAGAATACACAATAATAATACATGGATTGAGACGGAGTAATGGTAACCGTATTCGAATTCGTGTTAGAAATGTTCACATTTGGATACCAGGAATACGAAGCTGCTCCACTCACGCTTATCGTTGTACTCGATCCAGCGCACACCGTTACTTCATCAGGAATTACTGGAGTCGGCGGTGTGAACTCAACCTCAACCAATACATCTTCCGTCAGAACACAGCCTTCAGCCGTTGTAATTTCTACAGTATAAAGAATGTCATTTGACGGAGTACTCACCGGGGATGGGCTGGTATCATCATTTAGGAACGTTGGAGGACTCCAAATGTAAGAAACACCACCACTAGCTTGTAACTGAACGGTATTACCAAAACAAATGACTGTATCGTTGGATATTGCCCCGGAAGGCGAGACTACCTCAACATCAATATACGCTGTATCAATACCACAACTATCGGAAATGATCACTTGGAATGATTGATCCTGCGTAATGGAAATTGTAGGGGTAGCAATATTTGGATTATCCATGAACTGAGCAGGAGACCACTCATAGAACGCACCACCATAAGCTTCTAACTGCACTGAATCTCCCGGACAAATTGGTCCTGCCAGAGGAACAATTCCACCACCGAAATCACCAATATTCAAAACAAGTTCTACGGTATCCGGCGAATAACACTGATTGCTATCTGTAACCACGAGTGTCACATTATAGGTTCCTGCATTTGTATACAAGTGCGATGGATTGACTGCAGTAGAAGTATTTCCATCTCCAAAATCCCAGAAGAAAGTGTTTCCGTTGGCACTGTTATTCGTAAACACAGCAGGATTCGGGATACAAACCGTAGTACTCGGAATAGAAATCAAGGCATCAATCTGATTCAACTCAAACTTAAATGCAGCAAGGTTACAGTTGGAACTTCCGTTGAATTGTGACCATGCACCCGGAGTTGTCGAAAATCCATTGGAATTTCCACCACATCCTCCGCAAACCGCATGGTAGATTCTTCCTGATTTATCGAAACGAGATGTACCGCCATCAACGTGTTCGTCACTAACATTTGCTGTACCTCCAAAGAAAGTTCCATATTTCAAATTAGAAGCATTGGGTCCTAATACCCCGATGTAGAAATTGTTTCCATTGGTAGCAGACTGATAAGCATTCGGTGTAACCGGGAATCCATTCGTTGTTGAACCAGGCGCGTTTCCATTGTTGATGTTCAAAGCACCTCCCCATCCGGAGAAGTAAATATCATAACAATCCGAAACGAGGAAAGCTGTAGGTGAAATCTCGACCAAACCAGTGCTTGCCCCAACCATCGTCCGCCATTCCTGAGTCGCTAAATTGGAACTGTACTTTTGAATGAATTGTCCTGAGTTGGCATTTCCGTACAAACCTCCAGTTACTCCCAGATTGGATTGCGTTTGCCCCAAGACATAAACGCGGTCATCGATGTCCAGTTGAACAAAATACACCTGATCGTATTCGTTTTCTCCGATATACGTTCCAGATTGAATATTTCCGTTGTTGCCATTAAACCGAGCTACATAGCCATCGACATCACCGCCGAAAGAAGTATCAAACCCTCCCGAAATTGGTAAATTGTTAGAAGTAGTTCCTCCAGCCATATAAACGCTTCCGTTGGATGCCAACTGAACCGAATTCCCTGTCTCTTCCCCTGATCCTCCGAAATACGTGGACCACATTAAACTACTCAAAGTTGGAGGCATCTTAAAAATCACGGCATCCTGCTGACCAGAAAGCGTGGCTTGAGATCCAAATTGAGTTGGGAAGTTGGTAGAACGTGTCGTAGAACTAACAATGACATTCTCCTGATCGTCTAAAATGATTTCCCCACGAAATTGATCACCAAGGTTCTTTCTCAAAGAGGCAATAATGTTTACCCCGTCCGTATTGGAACCTCCAACATATGTAGATGCCTGCAAAGTGGTGCCGTCTGCGCTTAATCGAGCTACATACAAATCCTGTCCATCCGTGAAGTTCAAAAGATTGGTTGCACTGGTAGGAATATTCGGACCGCCGCTGTAGTTTGCATCGTAAGGAGCTCCAGCCATTGGGAAGTTTATCGAACTTGTAACTCCGAAAATGAAGAGTTCATCATTGGCATTTGCAACAATACTATTGGCTGTTTCCGAACCAAGTCCGCCCAAATACGTGGAATAAATTAAGTTGCCTCCGTCTGGTGTAAACTTCGTAATTCCAACATCCGTATAGCGATCTTGAACCGTTCCCTGAGAATTGTTTCCTGTTTGAAATGCTCCCGGCGTAATTGGATATCCCAGACCAAAGATGATTCCACCGGCGAATAACGCCCCCTGACTATCAGGTGTTGCTGTCATTCCCCAGTTGTCTGCTGATGCCCCGGTATACGAGGAGAAAACCAGTGTCGGGTCTATGATCAATGTTTCGCTCGAATCGTACCCATTTGGCATGACAAATCGAACTGTATCTCCAGAAAGCTCAAATTTCACTTCAACGTTAGCTCCACTTTCTTCCAACCAGGCCTCCGGAGTTCCTTCAATAATTTCCCCAAAACGATTGGCAATGTGCAAACTTCCGTCTTTGGCGATGGACAATCGATCCTGACCGACATATACAATTTCAATGACGTTGGCATCAACACCTGGGTTTACCCGGAATGAATACTTCAATTGCTCATTAGAACCATCCAGCATCATGTCGATTCCCGGATAATAATCGTTCAAAGTCACCTTACGATAGCTGTATAACTTGCTTTGCCATCTCGAAGGATTATTCCCGAGAATGTAGTTTCGATAAAACTCGGATTGATCCTCTTTGGTAGATTGACCTTGCCAGTCAGAATTCAGAAAATTTGCCTGAATAACATGGAATCGAGTTGGTTCGTCCTCGTGGTCGGCGTGACTATGATCGTCATCATCGTGCTGATGCGCCAATTTCAAATCCGTTAAATGATAGGTGAACTTGTCTTTTTCGATGAGCATTTCTCCCAGATCAAGCTCTACTTTGTACTCAATTCTATTGTCCCATTGACCAGCGTTTGGGTGCAACCAAACATCCTGAGCATTCCCTGAAAATGAGAGAACCATCAATGTTATAACGACGCATAAGTACTTCATCAGTAATTGAGATCGTGAAATTCAAGCCAAAATCATGCCTGAAAAATTTCAAACGACCCTCTAATATAACGGATTAAAGGTGAATTTAGTTGCGTTGGAATCCTACTAAAAACAATCACCCTTTGAATCTCAATTTAATCGGTTTATTCTGTGTAACTTTGTACCTCAATTACGAGCGATAGATAATGAGTGATCCGATCAAACACGAGTGCGGAATCGCACTTGTCAGACTAAAACAACCTCTCCAATATTATATTGACAAATACGGAACGGCCTTTTATGGACTGAACAAGATGCATTTGTTGATGGAAAAACAGCACAATCGAGGTCAGGATGGAGCTGGTTTGGCAAACATCAAATTCGACATGTCACCGGGAGAGCGATATATTTCACGCTATCGTTCCATCGACAGCAAACCGATTCAGGACATCTTCGATCATATCAACAAAAAGTTTGAAGCCATTGGTGAGGAGAATCCGGAAAACCTTAAGGATGTAGACTATTTGAAGCGAAACGCTGGTTTTACCGGAGAGTTGTTCCTTGGACATCTTCGATACGGAACTTTTGGTCGAAATTCGATTGAAAGCTGTCACCCATTCTTGCGACAAAACAACTGGATTACGCGAAATCTGGTAGTTGCCGGAAACTTCAATCTGACAAATGTTGATGAACTTTTCGAAGTATTGTTGCACGTTGGACAGCATCCGAAAGAACAATCGGATACGGTAACTGTTTTGGAGAAAATTGGTCACTTCCTGGATGCAGAGAACACCAAAATGTACAACACCTTGAAACCTCAGGGCTATTCGAATCAGGAAGTTTATGCGAAGATTGCCGAAAACCTGGATATCGAACGCATTTTGAAAAACGCTTCTGAAGATTGGGATGGTGGTTATGCGATGGCTGGCCTGTTCGGTCATGGTGATGCTTTCGTAATGCGAGATCCATCTGGTATTCGACCTGCATTCTGGTACGAAGACAACGAAGTTTGTGTGGTTGCATCAGAACGTCCGGTAATTCAAACGGCATTCAACCTGAAATACGAAGACATCCACGAATTGAAGCCAGGTCACGCCTTGATCATGAAGAAAAACGGGCGGATCTCGGAAACGTTGATTAACGAACCTCTGGAGCCAGCTAAATGTTCCTTCGAGCGTATTTACTTCTCTCGCGGTTCCGACAAAGACATTTATACAGAGCGAAAGCAACTGGGGAAAAATATTGTTCCACAGGTGATGACGGCGATTGACAATGATTTGGACAATTCCGTTTTCTCTTTCATTCCGAATACAGCTGAAGTTTCATTCTACGGATTGATCAAAGGATTGGAAGATCATTTGAACGAGGAGAAAATCAAAGCGATTACTGAATTGGGAGCTGATGCATCGGAAGAAAAGATTCGAGAGATTCTATTGAAGCGTGCCCGCATCGAAAAAATCGCGGTGAAGGATGCCAAATTGAGAACCTTCATTACTCAGGATGATTCCCGCGACGACCTTGTAGCGCACGTTTACGACATTACTTACGGAAGTGTCAAACGTGGAAAAGACAATTTGGTGGTAATTGACGATAGTATCGTTCGAGGTACTACTTTGAAGCAATCCATTTTGAGAATTCTCGATCGATTGGATCCGAAAAAGATTATCGTTGTGTCATCGGCACCGCAAATTCGTTACCCGGATTGTTACGGAATTGACATGGCAAAAATGGGCGATTTCATTGCTTTCGAAGCGGCTATTTCCCTCTTGCATGAACGCAACATGATTTACGTTATCGACTCGGTATACAAGAAATGTAAGGAGCAGGAAAACTTGCCGAAAGAGCAAATTAAGAACTATGTTCAGGAAATTTACGCTCCATTCTCCGATGAAGAAATTTCGCAAAAAATCAGTGAGTTGCTAACACCTCCAACGATAAACGCCGAGGTTCAGATTATCTATCAAACAGTAGAGAACTTGCACAAAGCGTGTCCGAACAATACCGGAGATTGGTATTTCACAGGAAATTACCCAACAAAAGGAGGAAACAAAGTGGTAAACAAGGCATTTATCAACTGGAAAGAAGGACGCAACGAACGCGCATATTAATAAGTTATGAATCGTAGAACGGCACTCATATTTTACATCCTCAGTATCTATGTGGTGATCCAGTTCATTTGGTGGGGAATCCAATTGGTGAGCCTCAACGGTCAAATTTATTCGGAATCGGAAACGGTAAGACAACGATTCACCATGATTGTTGGTGAAGGGATTGTATTCCTACTCCTACTTATTGTAGGGATTTGGCAGATTCATCGCTCTATTCGCAAAGATTTAAACCTTTCCAAACGACAAAAAAACTTTTTGCTTTCGGTAACGCACGAATTGAAAACACCACTCGCGGCGAACAAACTGTACATTCAAACGGTAACGAAACGAAAACTATCGAAAGAGCAATCGGATGAATTGTTGCAAAAGGCGATAGATGAGAACAATCGTCTGGAGCAAATGATCGACAACATCCTGAATGCTTCACGATTGGAAAACCGTGCCTTGAATCCGGTAATGGAAGACTTTGATGCGACATTGTTGTTTCAGCAAATCCAAACGCGATTTAAAGCCATTTCCGGGGAATCTAAGATTGCTCTGGAAGTGGAAGAAGGACTTCAAATGCATGCTGATCGCATCATGGTGGAGTCCATTATTGGAAACCTGGTTGAGAATGCATTGAAATACGCCGGACGTGAGAAAACCATTACCATTTATGGATATTCGAAGGATTCTCAAGTAGTCTTTGGCGTGCGGGATTTAGGACCAGGAATTCCGAAAGAACAAAAGGGAGAGATTTTCAAGAAATTTTATCGCGCTCAAAACGAAGAAACGCGATCACAAAAAGGAACCGGATTGGGATTGTTCATTGTTTCCAGACTGGTATTCCTTCAAAACGGTACTGTTCAATGTTTGGATAACGATCCGCAGGGAGCAGACTTTCAAATTACATTGTAGTTATGTCAAAACACGTAGGATTGATCATTTTGGATGGCTGGGGAATTGGAGATCGCTCTGAATCAGATGCGATTTACCATGCGAAAACTCCCTTCATGGATGAACTGATGAACAACTATCCGAATGCCACACTAACCACTTTTGGTGAAAAGGTAGGATTGCCTGAAGGTCAGATGGGAAATTCCGAAGTGGGACACTTAAATATCGGTGCCGGTCGAATCGTGTATCAGGAATTGACACGCATAAACAAATCCATTCGTGATGGTGAATTCTTCAAGAATGAAACCTTGATTCGCGCCTTTGAAGAAGCAAAAAATAATGGGTCACGGATTCATTTCATGGGATTGGTATCCAAAGGTGGCGTACACAGTTCTCAGGAGCATTTGTATGCACTTTGCCAAATGGCTAAAGAATATGGAATCGAAAATGCCTTTATTCACGCATTCACAGACGGACGCGATTGCGACCCAACCTCAGGACTGCGTTTTGTGAAAGAACTGGAGGATGAAATCACTGATACACCAGCCAAAGTAGTTTCCGTAATCGGACGTTACTACGCAATGGATAGAGATAACCGTTGGGAACGGATCAAAAAAGCATACGATTTGATGGTACACGGAGTTGGAGACCGATTTGATTCCGTAAGTGCCGCATTACAAAATTCATACGATAGCGATGTTACCGATGAATTCATCGAACCCAAAGTGATTGGTGATCATCCGAATGGAACCATTCAGGAAGGCGACGTTGTTGTGAATTTCAATTTCCGAACGGATCGTCCGAGAGAGATTTCTATTGCGTTAACGCAGAAAGACTTCCCGGAGTATGAAATGAAGCAATTGCCTCTCTCCTACTACACGATGACGAATTACGACAAGACCTTCGAAAACGTGAACGTGATTTTTGAAAAGGAGAATTTGACACAGACTTTGGGAGAAGTTGTTTCTCAAAACGAAATGTCTCAGGTTCGCATTGCCGAAACGGAAAAATACCCGCACGTAACCTTCTTTTTCAGCGGAGGAAGAGAATTGCCTTTCGAAAAGGAAAACCGCATCCTGATCAATTCTCCGAAAGTTGCTACGTATGATTTACAACCAGAAATGAGCGCTCCTGAAGTTCGTGACGCGATTGTAAACGAGATCAATGAAGCACAACCGAATTTCATTTGCTTGAACTTTGCCAATCCGGACATGGTGGGGCATACCGGTGACTATGATGCCATCCAAAAAGCAGTAGAAACTGTAGACGGATGTTTAAAAGACGTTGTTGAAGCAGGGAAATCGAAAGGATACGAATTTATCGTTATTGCCGATCATGGAAATGCCGATTTTGCCATAAATAACGATGGAACACCAAACACCGCGCATTCCGTAAATCCAGTACCCGTTATTTTGATTACTGACGATGCATCAGTTCAAATGAAGGACGGAATTTTGGCGGATGTCGCCCCTACTATCTTGAACAGATTGGGCATTGAGCAGCCGGAAGAGATGACGGGGAATCCGCTTAATTGCGAGTAGGTTTACTCAGAAAGTCCCAATTTCATTATTATCGTCGACAATTCGCAACCTTCCAATCTGTCCAGAGTAGCAATCATGTTCTTTTCGATTTCTTCTTCGGAAGTGGATTCAAAGACATCGTCATAATCTGACTCTATTCTGTCCATGCAACTGGTCACATTGTTGGCAACATCACCCTGCAACAAGTCCGCATCTCTCATCGCTCCTTCCGGATCTTCATCTGCATACATTGAAATTAAATCTTCAAATAATTCCGGATCACCATTGGATTGCAAAAAAACTTCAATCATTCTAGGCGACAATTGAACTGTAGCGCCAGAAATACAATCACAAATCTGAATGGAAACCTCCTCGTACAAATAGTTATCACCGGAAGTCCCTGATCCCGGATTAGAACGTTCTGGTGATACAGGTTTATCGGTCTCCTCATGAGATGAAGTCATTCCCAGTTTGAAGAATGCCACAGAACTTTTGCAATCGTCCATGCTTTCCATTGCTGCCAGAATTCCGGCTTCAATTTCTTCGTCGGAAGCTTCCGTGTAGACATCTTCGTAATCTTCTGAGACTCTATCGAAACAATTGGTCATATCATCGAGCATGGTTCCCTGCAATACTTCAACATCCTTCATTGCCGCTTCCAGGTCTTCTTCGACGTACTTCTCCAACTCTACCCCCATGTATGCTTCATCTCCATCGGATTCCACCAAAATGTTAATCATTCGATCTGACAACATTGTTATTGATTGATTCACACAATCACACATTTCTCTGGCTACTTCCTGATACGGTTCGTTCTTCGTCGGATGCTCTCCCGCGGTAACGTAAAAGGTGGTAATGAATAAAATGGAGGCGAGTAGTATGTTCTTCATATCTGTGCTTTTGCTTCAATAAAGCTAATAAAAAAAGCCCCTGATCTTCGAACGGAATCGAGATGTGGGGCTTAATAAAGTAATTCTATATTTTGTTTAGCGCATTTTCAACCCTATCTCCATCATTTTTGCAGCATTGGCACAGTCTTTTAGAGACTTCAGTTTCTCCAGCACCTTTTCTTGCACCTCTTCCTCTGTACCCATTGAGTATACGTCATCGTACTTAGCTTTTAACTTTTCCATACATGCCGGAAACTCAACCCCAAAGGATTGTATAGCTTCAACATCTTTCTCAGCATTCACTGGATCGTCTGTTGCATACGTAATTAAGTCTTGCTGTATTTTAGCCGCTTCGCCATTCGATTCTAAAATAATCGACATTGCTCTATCCGAGATATCTGCCGTTGATTCATTAACACAATCACAAGTATCCTTCGCCATATTCTCGTAATCTTTGTCATTCGCCATGTTACAAGCGAACAAAGACATCGCAAGCATGGGCAAGATAAGTAGTTTTTTCATCTCTAAGTATAAAATAGGTTGTTTCTAATTAGGGCTGAAAATAGCCAAAAAATAGTGCACCCTGAGAAGATTTGGGGGAAGATTCTTACTTCTTCGACTTTTCAATAATGGACGTCGTGGAGAATCCCGCTACAAGATCAATAGCTACAACTTCACCTCCTTTTGCCCGAACTTCTTTAGAGCCTACGATGTACTTCTTTGAATTTGGATCGGTTTCATTCGGATCGTAATCTGCGCCTTTTACCAAAATATCTGGTTCTAATGAAACAATGACATCGAGAGGAGTATCATCATTGAAAAACACAATTCCATCGATGAATCCCATTGAAGCCAGTACCAAAGCACGCGCATCTTCAGGGTTAATCGGACGATTTACATCTTTGCCCTGTCTGCGAACCGAATCATCTGTATTCAATGCAACAACCAATCGTTCCCCTAAGCTTGCCGCTTTCGCCAGGTACGTTACATGTCCCTTGTGCAAAATGTCGAAACAACCGTTGGTGAACACCACGCGATCTCCCTTAAGCCGCCATCCGGCTATGGTTCGTTGTAATGAGGTGATGTCTGAGATTTTATCGGTAACGAATTTGAAGCGATCTTCCATGAATCGAAGTTAGCTATTTTTTCGCCACTGAAGAATCGCCAGGGAAAGCAATCCGAGAACAAGAATCAGGAGGGTTTGAGACACCCAAACGAAGATCCCGAAGGCAGCGAAATCAATTTCATACATGCCTAATACAGCTGTCACCCAAAGTGGATACACGCCAATTCCTCCCGGTAGCAACGCGATTGCCGCTGCTCCCACAACGAAAGCACCTAAAACTGCTTCAATTGGCATGTTTCGTGTTTCTTCGAAAGCCATTGCAGATGCCCACATCATACCGATGTATGTTGCCCAAATGAACAAAGTATGGAATGTAAACGACCATTTACGCTTCATGGTCCAAACGGACTTGATTCCCTCCCAAAAACCGCGCAATTTCGCATTCGCCCAATTCTTTATTTTCTCGTTTTTCAGGTATAAAAACAGTCCGGCAATTCCCAGTAACAATCCAGCGCCAAGTATGTACCAGATCAACATGGAGTTTCCTTGATCGCCACGATCCATGATTTCATTGAACTGTTCGGAATTGGTTTGCAGTACAGTTGTTATCAGAACTACTCCTCCGAGCATCACTACATCAATTATACGCTCAACAACGATTGTAGCAAAACCTTTTTCAAACGGAACATCTTCACTTTGCGTCAACAACCCTGCCCGGGCAACCTCACCTGATCTCGGTACGGTATAATTGATTATATATCCTGACATCACAGCGTGATACGCATTGCTCAATTTTGGTTTATAGCCGAGTGGCTCCAACAAGAACAACCATCGATATGCCCGACTCAAATGACCGGCAAATGCGATGAGCAAACTCAGGAAAATCCAGAAGTAATTTGCGTTGAAAAAGGCATCTTTTGTTTGTTGAATATCCTTATCAGAAAGTCCACTCAGAAAATACCACGACAGGTACACTCCGATTCCGAGCGGTAAGACAATTTTCAGGATTTTAATGATGCGACCTTTCAACAATCAGGCAATTAAATTGGTTTCTTCATTTGGGAAAACGAGCATTGGCTTGAAAGATTTTGCCTCTTCGAAATCCATGTAACCGTAGCCAATGATAATAATTTTATCTCCAACAGCCACACGACGTGCTGCAGGACCATTCAAACAAATGGTTCCGGTTCCACGTTCTCCCTTGATTACATACGTTTCGATTCGTTCTCCGTTATTGATGTTGACTATCTGAACGCGTTCTCCCTCAATAATGTTGGATGCATCCATCAAATCTTCATCAATTGTTATACTTCCGATGTAATTGAGATCCGCTTGAGTCACCGATACACGGTGGATTTTCGACTTTACAACTTGAATCAACATGAGCGAAAAAATTCTTTTGATTGCTTTTTTGACCGCGCAAAGATACGGGAAATATTCTGTTGTTATGCCATGGAAATGTTATCCAACAATCGTACTTCACCAGCATATGCAGCGATGCATCCATGTGTGTTGGAAGTCCAATCTGCCACGTCTTCGAATGTTGTTGCATCCACAAATTCTATGTACTCCAGCTCCAATTCCGATGTTTCAAACCACTCGATTACCTTTTCTCGCGCTTCTCGCGGACCATATTGACCTTTTTCAGAGCGAACACGATCCAGTGATTGGTATAAAATCAAGGCTTTTTCCTTCTGATCTTCCGTAAGTCTTTTGTTTCTGCTACTTGCTGCAAGTCCGCCCGGCAAACGATGCGTTTCACATCCCACCACATTCACAGGTACATTGAACTCCTTCACCATGCGCTGAATAATAGACAATTGCTGCAAATCTTTCTCCCCGAAAAACGAATGCGTAGGTTCAATAATTTCGAACAAGCGGTATACTACTTCCACTACTCCATCGAAATGTCCAGGTCGAAATTCGCCTTCCATGATTTCCGCCACACGACCCAATTCCATACGCTTTGCTTCGTGTCCTTCAGGGTACATCTCATCCACTGTGGGGGCAAAAACAATGGTTTCAGCTGTTTCTTCCAATAGCGATATGTCCTTGTCGAAATCTCTTGGATACTTCTCCAAATCTGAAGCGTTGTTGAATTGTGTTGGGTTCACGAAAATGCTCACGACGGTAAAATCACATGTTTCCACGGATTCCTTTACCAGCGATACGTGTCCGGCATGCAGCGCTCCCATAGTTGGAACGAATCCAATTGTTCGGTTCTTAGCCACTTCGGAGAGATGATTTTGAAGCGACTTAACGGTCCTAAATACCTGAGTCTTTGCCATTCAATAGACGTTGAGAGAATGGACAAAACTATCCGTTTTTGTTGAAGTTCCGCTTTTTTTTCTATATTTTTGTAGCGTTTTATTCAATTAAATTTTCATGGAGAAAAAGAAAGTACTATTTATCTCTCAAGAGATAGCACCTTTTTTGCCCAAATCTGACATTTCTACCACTGTTCGAAACTTAGCTCAAGGAATTCAAGAAGGAGGAAAAGAAATTCGCGTGTTTATGCCGCGCTTCGGTGTCATTAACGAAAGACGCCACCAATTGCATGAAGTAATCCGATTGTCCGGTATGAACCTGATCGTGGATGATGTAGATCACCCGTTGATTATCAAGGTTGCCTCGATCTCTGCAGCACGTATGCAGGTATATTTCATCGATAACGATGAGTACTTCCGTCGTAAGTCTACTTTGACTGATGAGAATGGAGATCACCACGCTGATAATGATGAGCGTTCGATGTTCTTCTGTCGTGGAGTATTGGAAACGGTGAAGAAATTAGGATGGCAGCCAGATGTAATCCACTGTAATGGATGGATGACGGCACTTATGCCACTTTACATCAAAAAACTATACAAGAACGATCCGCACTTCGCCAACACGAAAGTTGTATACAACATGTACAATGAAGGATTTAACAACAATTGGGATGCAAGATTTTCCGAAAAACTTAAATTTGACGGCTTCTCGGAAGACGTTACCGGAGAGTTTGCAGAACCAAGTTTGGTAAATATCACAAAGGCGATTGCAAAATATTCGGATGGTTTGAGCGTTGGAAGTGAAGACCTCAACCCGGAGCTACAAGCTATCTTCGACGCAGCCGAATGTGAAAAACTCGATTACGTTGCTGAAGAAAACTTGAACAAAGAAGTTTCGGAGTTTTTGGACAAAGTAATTGAAGCAGAAGTTCTCATATAGCCCTATGCATAAATCGACATTAATGTGGCGGAGAGGATTGTTCCTTTCCGCTACTTTTTTACTGATGGTAGCCGTTTCCGTCGGTTGTAAGAAGAAAAAGTTTGAATTGGGTCAGGATATGATCGCCAATGAAGACCTGGTTACATCTGGAAGTATTGATACATTCAGCATCTATACCTCAAGCATCCGAACGGATTCCGTAATCTCATCGAATCGCTTTTTTGGAATTCTTGGTTCGTGTAACGATCCCGAATTTGGAACGGTGAATTCGCAAATTTACACCCAGTTCCGCATTGTTGCATTGGAACCTACATTTGATCTACCCAACATCACCATAGACTCGGTTGTACTTTCTTTAGTCTACAGCGGATTGTATGGTTCAACAGGTGATCAGACGGTAGAAGTTTTCGAAATTGACGATCCACAGCAATTCAGCGATACAACAGATTACTACCCATTCAACGATTTTCAAACGACAGGAACCAATCTTGTAGTTCCAGGAACGGAAACTATGTTCTTCGATCCGAATGCAGTCACTGAGGTAGATACAACCCAGGTACAGTCACAATTGCGTATTCAATTGGATACGAATCTAGCATGGCAATTGTTTAATGAAGCAACGAACAACCCTGCAAACTTTGTGGATAACGATGCGTTCATTGAGTATTTCCAGGGATTAAAAATTCAAACGAATAACGGATTTCAGGCTTCTGGAGAGGGAGGTTTGGCTTATTTCGATTTAAATGATGCCGATTCAAAAATTCGCATCTACTACAAATCATCCGGAGAAGAACGCATCTACGATTTGGTAATCAACTCAACTTGTGCCGATTTCAACCATATTGATTTCTCAGAAGACATGGATGTGACGGCGGTAATCAACAATCCTTCTTTGGGGCAACAAACGTATTACGCGCAGTCGTTCCGAAGTCGTGCATTGGTGAAAATCCCAGGATTGGATAACATTCCGGCAAACGCCATAGTGCACACAGCAACTATGGAGTTGCCAGCGCAATATCAAACCGGACAACCATTTGAGCCCGGAACGGAAGTCAGCGTTTCGTTGTTTACAAGCTCCACTGATTCCACATTAGTTTCGGATGGATCAACTCTTGGACTGTATAGTTCCGGAACAAAAACATTTACCATCAACATGCGAAACTACGTTCAACGTATTATCTCGGGTGAAATAGAAAACAATGGATTTGTAATCTCACCATTACTTTTCTCAAACACCATGGATCGCATTGTTTTCAATGGTCCGAATACGGATAAGAAATTGAAACCTACATTTAAAATCACCTTCTCAGAATTCTAGTACTATGTGTGGAATTGTAGCTTACGTGGGCGCGAAAGAAGCGTACCCAATCATCATTAAAGGACTGAAAAGATTAGAGTATCGCGGCTACGATAGTGCTGGGGTAGCTTTGATCCGTAACGAAGAACTTAAAGCCTTCAAAAAGCAAGGAAAAGTTTCCAATTTGGAGGAATTTGCCGCAGATTCGGATACTTCTGGTTCGATCGGAATTGGACATACACGCTGGGCTACACACGGTGCACCGAACGACACAAATGCGCATCCACATGCTAGTGAAAGTGGTAATATCGCTATCATTCACAATGGAATTATTGAGAACTACGACAGCATTAAGCAGGAATTGCTTCGAAAAGGATATACCTTCAAAAGCGACACTGACACAGAAGTTCTTTGTTACCTGATTGAAGATATCCAAAAGAATACTGGTGTAAAACTGGGTGAATCCGTTCGATTGGCATTACAGCAAGTTCATGGCGCTTACGCTATCGTGGTTATGTCGAAAAACGAACCAGACAAGTTGATTGCTGCACGAAAAAGTAGTCCACTTGTTGTAGGAATTGGTCATGAAGGGGATTTCTATTTAGCATCAGATGCTACGCCAATTGTAGAATACACGAAGAAAGTGGTCTACATGAATGACGAAGAAATCGCTGTGCTACGACCAGGTGAAGACATGAAGTTGTACGGTATCGACGATGTTGAAAAAACGCCGTATGTACAAGAGCTGGAAATGAATCTTGAAGTTCTTGAAAAAGGAGGTTACGATCATTTCATGTTGAAGGAAATTCACGAACAACCACGATCAATTGAAGATTGTTTCCGTGGGCGTTTGAATGCTGCAGATGGATGGGTTTCACTTGGTGGAATCAAGGATTACGAGCAAAAATTGATCAATGCCAACCGAATTATCATGGTGGCTTGTGGTACTTCATGGCACGCATGTTTGGTTGGTGAATATTTGTTTGAAGATTTGGCGCGTATCAATGTAGAAGTGGAGTATGCTTCTGAATTCCGATACAGAAATCCAATCATCAACGAGAACGATATTGTCATTGCCGTTTCTCAATCGGGTGAAACCGCAGATACACTGGCAGCTTTGGAATTAGCGAAGGCGAAAGGTGCAACAATCCTTGGTGTTTGTAACGTTGTAGGATCGTCTATTTCCCGAATTACGGATGCAGGATCGTACACACATGCCGGACCAGAAATTGGTGTTGCTTCAACGAAAGCATTTACAGCTCAGGTAACAGTTCTTACGTTAATGGCGTTGTCATTGGCTAAGAAAAAAGGAACTGTTAGCGATTTGAAATTCCGCAATTTGATCAGTGAATTGGAAGCAATTCCATCGAAAGTGCAACGCGTTCTGGAAAAGAATGCGAAAATTGAATACATTTCGGAGCAATATAAAGACGCCAACAATGCCTTGTATTTGGGTCGAGGAAGTTCGTTCCCGGTAGCTTTGGAAGGAGCTTTGAAACTGAAGGAAATTTCCTACATCCACGCAGAAGGATATCCGGCTGCTGAAATGAAACACGGTCCTATCGCCTTGATTGATGAAGAAATGCCTGTTTTCGTAATCGCTACGAAAGGAACTTCTTACGAAAAGGTGGTAAGCAACATTCAGGAAGTTAAAGCCCGTAAAGGAAAAATCATTGCGATTGTTACAGAAGGTGACGAGCAGGTAACTGCTATTGCCGATCATGTAATTGAAATTCCGGAAACGGATGAGCATTTGGTTCCATTATTGGCAACAATTCCATTACAGTTGCTTTCCTATCATATTGCTGTAATGCGCGAATGTAACGTAGATCAGCCGCGTAACCTGGCAAAATCAGTAACGGTAGAATAAACTGTTCAAAAATGATCCGCACTTGTGGATAATTGGAAGATCGCAGTTTGTGGTTTGGTTTTTGCAACTCTGTATATTTGAGTATAAACCATGAAACAAACACAACTGTGAAAACCATCTTCTTATTCCTGCTGATTTTATTCAGTGCGCCAGCCTGGTCACAAAACGGATACATTCAGAAAACCATTGTTGCCGAAGACACTACATTGCAACATCAAACCGGACAGATTTATTGGAAACTTTTTCAAGGCGTGAAAGATGCCATCATTGAGTCTACTTTGCCAGAAGGACATTCCAAGAAAACAGTGAAATACCCGATCATTTCCCGAGAATACGAAGGATATGAAATTACTTTCCATGTGAAAAAAGGATCTTCGCTAGAGTTCGATATCGTTTTCAATACGGACGACCAATCCGTAACATATATCTATGACGATAAGAAGGTGATCTATCGTGGAAATAACGTCCGCTTTACCTTGCACGATTAGCAAATCTATGGACGGCGAATACTATCACACCAAAGAATCTGTCGAGGAATACATTCAACTGGCAAAAGATGTTAATAGTCAGCAACTAATTGACCAGCTAAAGCAATTTCTCCCTGCTTCTTCCACCCTTCTTGAACTTGGTACTGGACCAGGAACTGATTGGCTTTTGCTTAACAAAGACTACAGGGTTACCGGTTCCGATCTGTCTGAAATCTTTTTAGAGCGACTTCGCAATTTACATCCTAACGAGACATTCGTTCAAGTTGATGCAACTACATTGAAAGTCGGCAATAATTTTGATGCGATCTACTCCAACAAGGTACTGCACCATTTGAAAGATGATGAACTGAAAGCATCGATTGAGCGACAACACGCCATTTTGAATGAAAATGGGATTGTTTGCCATTCATTCTGGAAAGGAGAGGGAACTGAAACATTCAAAGGTATGTTTGTAAACTACCATGGAATGGACGAAATAAAGAACTTATTTGAACCGTATTTCGACGTGCTTCACATAGCGCTTTATCAAGAATTCGAACCGGAAGATTCCATTGTGTTTATTGGGAAGAAACGGAACATCTAAACCAGCCCAATTCGTCTTCATGCAAATCCTTTCCATAAGCTTCGTCGTAATCTCAATTTTCCTGGGATCATTTTGCTTTGGTCAGTTAAGTACTGAAGAAATAGCCCATGCAGAAGCGGAGTATGAGCAGCTGCAATCCCTGAAATTCATCAAAGCGAATTCAGACACTTCTCTTGTTGCCCCGGAAGAATTGGCTCCTCAACTTTTCTTTCATCCCCATCATTGGTCGGGTGTGAAAGATGAATTCAATTATCGGCAGAAAACTGTTCCTGGAAGCGTTCGATTGTTAATAGGAGATCCTGAAGAAATTCAATCCGAGAACCCTGAAAAATGGGATCCAAATGACTTCTATCTACAGAAGCGAATATCGTTTTCATCCACGGGTCAAATTCTGGAATACATGTACCAGGACAGCTCCGTGTATTTCTACAATGACCTTGGACAATTACGCCAAATGACCGGATATTCTCAGGTATATCCCGATCAAATTGAGCATGATATCGTCTACAACTACGAAGGTTATGGAAACCTCCTATGGACTGCCAGCTTTATCTATCTCGGAGACAATATCTATCTGGACGAATACCAGACCTTCAGATATCTTATCTCCGATTCAGGATTTTATGTGCGTAATGATGTCTACCTCGTAGTTGATGAAGAAACCCGGGAACTAAAACAAACTACCTACTTCCATCATTTCCAATTAGATGGGCGTAAAATGAAAACCTACGTGGCAAAAGACAGCGTCCTCACCAATCTGATTACTTACGAATATCAAGAGGTTGGAGGCAATTATTACACCTCGAGTATCACCAATTATAATCTGGAACGAAACGGAAAAATTGCGCATCAGGAGATTGTACGACGAGACGACAAAGCCCGCATCATTTTCGAGAAAACATTTTCAGATAGCGACTACGCTGCATTCGAGGAAAGTGATTCCACAGTCTATGTCTCAGACCGGGAGAAGCATGTTTACAGGAAAACTCAAAGAGGTCCCTACCTAAATTCCTTACTTGTCTATGAACTGGATGCATTTGGTAATGTGGAGAAGCGGAAAATCTACGACCTCAACTCTGAAACACCGGAAAAAATTGAGATTCTCACCGAGTACAGCAATTTCTATCTGGATAATGGAGACATACATCAGATTGTGGATGTGACCTACTGGGACGGGCGCAAAGACAGAGATTTGTACATTCAGGATTTTGGTCCGGCCCCTATCATAAATCACAACCCTGTTTACAAGGATCAATCAATTTTGATTAGTTTAATAGAGAACTATATTCCACCTGATAAACGATGATCCGTTTTCTATTTTTGCTTTTGGTTTCGGGATTTTCCTGCAATTCACTCACAGAGTTCTGTTTCTGTGGTACATTCCTGAATTAGCTGTGATCGAAAGGCGCGAACTCTAGCCCATAATTCCATGTATGCTTCTTCATTTTTAGTTCCAACCTTTGCCAGAAAGTATTCGGCATCCTTCTTTTTCTTCCATTCTGAATCGAATGTTTTTTCTTCCGTTTTTAATATCTGAGCATATAATTCGCATGCCTTTACCGGGTTTATCGGTCTGAGATAGTCTGCGACTAGTTTAATCTGTTCGCTGGAAAAAACATATGTCATATCTTCATTTTCCATTTCAAATGCCTGTGACCACTTATCAACGGTAAGGCTATCTTCGAACCAATTCAAATAATATTCCATCGCTTCGGAATCTCCTCGCTCTATATGCACAGACATTAAATTGAAATAATGAAAATAGAATCCATGCTTTCGAATAGTGTCTTCAAGCAATAAATATGCGACGCGATCTCCCTTCGTAAAAACTGCTGAGCAATAACTCTCTAAATACTTCGCTTCTCCGGTTTCCTCATAAAACTCTTTGCTTTTCGCAAGCGCCGCATCAACGTCATTATCTTCATGCAAGAGGCGAAGATACACCTCCATGATACGACTCCGATTCACCGAATCCTGACAAGTCTCAAGGTAATTCTTTGCACGAGGTACACCTGTACTGGTTTGACCTGTCACATATTCGATATACAACAGTGGCGGGGTTAGATACTCTTGTATTTTCCGATGGTCCTTGAATCTGTTCAGCACCAATTTCAACATCTCCCCATTTCGCCTCCATTCGGTTAAAGCAACCTTATCGATTTCAATAGTTCTGTAAAGGATTTCTCTCACCTCGTCAGAATCTTTGTTCTCCAGATACTTGAATAATTTAGGCACATATTGATAAATATCATCCATCTTCCCAAGATGCCAGGCTATTCTGAGTCGCTTTCTAACATATTCTTCCGTAGTGTACTCACGCCGAATCAAACTTCGGTACTTAGCCCGGTAATTCTGACCTTCCACCCAATTGATGTGATCCTGATGAATTGATTCCCACGTGTATTCCGTTGATTGAGCGAACGTAAAAGTGGTCAAACAAATAGTAAAAACTATTGCGATTCTGTGCATAGCGCGAAGATACATTCAAATACGAATTGTTAGGCTTATTGTAGAGATTCCTTCTTATTTTCGGGAATTAATTCACTTTTATATGAAACCAATATTCGTTCCGTCTTAAAAATATCCAGGAAAACTAAATGCCATGAAACTCTCCGAGAAAAACAAAGATTTCTTTCTTAACGTTTTCGATGTCGTTCGATTGATTCCTGAGGGACGGGTAACAAGCTATGGTGCTATTGCCAAATACCTTGGAGCTCCGCGATCGAGTAGAATGGTTGGATGGGCAATGAACGCCAGTCATAAAGAAGAAGGGATTCCTGCGCATCGGGTAGTGAATCGTAATGGATTGCTTTCAGGGCGAGCACATTTCAACCCACCGGAAGCTATGGAAGAACGCTTAAAAGCAGAAGGAATTGAGGTAAAGGATCATCAGGTTCAGAACTTTAACGCTGTTTATTGGGATCCGAGTGAGGAACTGTTTTTGTAGACAAAAGAACGCTGCGCTACAAGACGAAAGAAAAAAGACTCTAGATTGATAAAGAAATCGGCAAATTCAATAGAAATGAAAGTCTTTGCTCTTTTTTCTCCCTTTCTTTTGTCTATTCTAGGTTTCCATTTAGATCTTTAAAGAACATGTACTCATTTCCAGAGACACGGGCGAGGTAATCAATTTGATTCTGAATGTCGCGCATTTCATCAACCAACTCTTCGCGAGGTGACAACATATTGCTTTCCTCAACTATTAAGTAACGTTCCTGTAGATCTTTGGCTTCTTGCAACCGCTCTTCGTACTCCGATTTACAAGACATTAAGGTGGCACTCATAAGGAGTGCAAATAGTAGTAGAATCCTCATAGAGCAAAGTAACGACACCTTTTTGAGTGAGACAAAAAATTTGATAATCGAAGTGGGATATTCGATCAATTGATCCATGGAAATTTTCGAAGCCATCTTTAACGAGAAACAAGTACCTTTGAATTATGGTATTTGTGACGGGAGGAACAGGTTTACTTGGAGCGCAGTTATTGTACGATCTTGTATCTCAAGACGAATCTGTCCGCGCATTGTATCGTTCCAAATCCAGATTGGGGGCAACACTCCATTTATTCAAGTATCGTAATCCGGAAGAAGGTCAGAAACTGTTCGAGAAAATTGACTGGGTACAAGGCGATATCCTCGACATTCCATCATTACAGGAGTTTATGGTCGGTTGTCACCACGTCTATCACTGTGCCGGATTGGTGTCCTTTCATCCAAAAGATCATTCCGATGTTTTTAAGATCAACCGAGAAGGAACGGCAAACATGGTAAATGTTGCTTTGGAACTGGGCGTAGAAAAGTTTTGTCACGTGAGTTCTACCGCAGCCATTGGAGGAGATGGTTCCAAACCCATTACCGAATCTACCAAATGGAAGAACGGAGAAATCACCTCGGGATATTCCTTGAGTAAAAACGCAGCTGAAAGAGAAGTCTGGCGTGCTAAAGAGGAAGGACTGGATGTGGTAATTATCAATCCATGCGTGATTTTAGGTCCAGGGAATTGGGACGAATCATCGTTGACCATTTTTCAAACGGTATCCAAAGGATTAAAATTCTATCCGCCGGGAAGCAATGCCACAGTTGACGTTCGGGATGTATCCTACAGCATGATGCAACTGATGGCTTCCGAAATTAAAGGAGAGCGTTACTTGTGTGTGGGTTCCAATCAATCGTTCAAAGAATTGATGACGGAAATTTCCGAACAGCTGGACTTAACTCCTCCGACTCGTTTGGCGAAATACTGGCAGGTTTGGATCGCACGTTGGGTCCTGAAAATCGTGAAAGGAATTACAGGTAGACGCAGCGCCATTACGAAGGAAACGGTACGCAATCTATTTGCCACAAAAAGATACGATACCAGCAAACTGGAAAACGCCATTGGTATCCAATTTCGACCACTAAAAGATCAGGTAAGCGATAGTATCGCTGGTAGGTTCGAGTCATAATCTGACAATTTTCTCTGGCTTCATGACAAAAAAGCCCTCGTTCATAACAAATTGGTCGGTCATAAGTAGTAATACGTATAGATTTGCCAAAAAAACGAGAGATGAAAAAATTACTACTAATTGCAACATTACTAGCTGGTTTCAACAGCTTTGGACAGGTAACGATCTTTGACACGTTAGCCATCCAGGATTTCGAATTGGCGCCACAAACGCCTACATGGACGTACACGGGAACTCCTTTCGGATTTCAAGAGGGGTACGCTCCTGCGACGGGTACATCTATTCCGAATGCAGAATTGGGAATCGGAGGATCACGCTCATGGTTCGTACATAGCCAATCGTCTGGAAATCCACTGACATTCGATAACGTTAGCATTCCTGCCGGATACGATACTATTCGTGCAAGCTTCCGTTTAACGGGTCAAAACCTTTCAGGCGTATCAGGAGGACCGGATTGGTTGGATTACGTTTTGGTAGAATACAGCCTGGACAACGGAGCGACATTCGTTCCACGAGTTCGCGTTCGAGGAGCAGATCAAAACAACTGTTTCTGGTCGTTTAATGCACAAAGTTCCGCAATTGTTCCGCACTTGCCAGCAGTTGAACAAGTATTTAATCCATACGGAACGGGATTACAGGAAGTAGAAGGAATTAGCTACGTTGAAATTGCATTCCCTGGGAACATTACAGATTTGACCATTCGAATTACTCCGCGTTCAAGTACAACAACTGACGACTGGATGATTGACAACCTTGTATTGACAGGAGAGAATCAATGTACACCGACTGCATCCGCATTGACGCAAACGGTTTGTGAATCGTATACAGCCCCAAGTGGAGCTATTTTCACTACAAGCGGAATGTACAACGATACGATTACTAACGCTACAGGATGTGATAGTGTGATCACTATTGACCTTACGGTAAACGTTCCAACATCAGCAACGGATTCTATTGTTGCGTGTGATTCATTGACTTGGATCGATGGAATTACTTACACAGCTTCAAACGACTCAGCGACATACATGTTAACAAACGCTGCAGGTTGTGATTCATTGGTAACATTGAATCTGGTAGTCAATACAACTCCTTCGAACGCTGTAACGCAATCAGGAACAACTTTGACAGCTGACGCTGCTGGATTGTCCTATCAATGGGTAGATTGTGATAACAACAACGCACCTATCAGTGGAGAAACCAATCAGAGTTTCACTCCTGCAAACACAGGAAACTACGCTGTTGAGATTACATCAACAACATGTTCCATTTTGTCGGATTGTTTCTTGATTGACTACACAGGTATTGAGGAGCTGCTTCCAGGAGACAAAGAATTGGTGAAAATCGTTGATTTACTTGGACGTGAAACCAAATTTGTACCGAACGTACCACTTATTTACATCTACAGCGATGGTTCAGCAGAACGCAAGTTGATTGTAGAATAGAAAGACAAACTAATAATATAGAAAGCCCCGCATCTCGACTTCGCTCGATGACCGGGGCTTTTTTAGTTATAGAACTGGTAATCGCGATAACGACACACCATCATGAATCCGGTTGCTTCTTCGGTGGTAATTACAGATTCCAACAGATGCGTTTTCGAATTGTAAATGATCTGAATATTCGTCTTCAACGTACCATTGCGATAGATGAGTTTCTCAATGAGATTCCCCAAAGCATCGTACGAGAATTCCAATTCCTCCACAGGAACTTCGCTCTTGTTGGAGATTTTACGAATCGCTGAAAGTTTCCCCATTTCATTGTACTCGTGCTTATACGTGTACACGGTGGATGTCATTTTAATTCGTTCAATACGCTCCACGAGATACCCCATTTCGTTGTAATTGAAGAATTCATCCATGTAAGGAAGATCGTAATTGTTGTAATACGTGCGTTTCAACTGCTTATCATAATCGAAGTATGCAATGCGCTCCTTGTTGAAGGAAAGTGTTCTGATGATTTGACCATTGCTATCGATGTCACGCTTGAATTCCTTCGCTACTACACGATTCAAAGAATCATAAGAGTAATGCACCGCTAGCAAGCCTTCTTTCTCGGTAGATCGATGCAAATCCAGACAATTGGACTCATTGTAGAAGTAATAATTGTAGGTTGTGTCTTCGCTTCCATCGTCGGGACGTGTTTCATAGGACTCTACTAAATGTCCCTCATCATCGAAACTGTAGCTCGAATAATATTTCATCGGAACAAGTCCCTTCCCTGTCTTCATGTAGGAAAACTCACCCTTTATCTCCTTGATTTTGTTCTCTTTGATAAACGATTGATTGAAGAAAGGCTTCTCGGTAAATGCCTCTCCATTTCTATTATCCAAAACCTGCCCGAAACTGAATATCGAGCACATCACAAAAATTCCTACTAGTCTCACACTACAAAAAAACGAATCTAAAACTCTATTATTTCTCTCACCTGGAATTGTTATCCATGTATTCCCGTTGATATACCTGACTTTTGGCAACGTTCCACTCGTTAGTTGGCAATTTACAGGTTCCTTCGAAGCACACCATAATCTGATCTTCTGGCGATCCCAACTTACTTGCTGTTAACGGTAAGTCAGCATCAATTTTGGCTTGAAGTACCAGTGGAACTCCCGATTTCTGCAAAGTCAAAGCATCTTCCCGTTCCCCTGTCACCAACTCCGCGAGCCCATAAATTTCGTGCAGTAAAATCATGCCCCAGTTCGAATATCCGGAACCGTATTGTTCCATGCCTTCGTATACGTTTGCCAACATTGTTCTTGCCCGATCCAGCCAGGATGCTTCATTCAAATAACGCCCGAGGTAATAAAGGTTTCGTGCCATCACTGAATTACTGGAAGGAATAACATTGTCATTGACTTCCATTTTTCGGGCAATCAGCTTTGTATCGGCATTTGTAAAGAAGAACATTTGAGATTCATCGTCACCAAAAGCTTCGATACAATGATTCATGAGTTCCTGCGCTTTTATCAACCATTCCACCTTGAACGTGGACTGATACATAGCAATACATGCATCGATCGTGTGTGCATAATCTTCCAGAAATCCTTCGATATTCGTTTCGCCATCATTGAAATTGCGGTACAATTTGCCGTCCTTCCATTGCGTATTCGTTATCCATTGCATTACTTTTTCGGCAAGATTCAGATAATGATCTTCTCCCAAAACCGTGTATGCTTCGCACAATCCTCTAACCGTCATAGCATTCCATCCCGTGAGGCATTTGTTGTCCAAACCAGGTCGAATTCTATGACTTCGCGCCGACAACAACAATTCATTTACACGATGCAATTGCGCTTCCAAATCTTCTTGCGAGCATTCCAATTCCTTGCACAGTTCCACATCAGATTTTCGGCGAAGTAAAATGTAATTTCCTTCTTCCCAGTGTCCATTCTGATTGATCTCAAATACGCGTCGGAACCAACCAAAATGTCGCTCCAATACAGATTCCAATTCAGCTGCCGCCCAAACGTAGAACTTCCCCTCTACTCCTTCGCTATCCGCATCCAACGCTGCATAGAACGCACCACTTTCGTCCAACATTTCGCGTTCCATCCATGCAACCGTTTGATCGATAATTCGCTTGTACAACGGCTTCTTGAAGATGGCATAAGCACGTGCGTAAACCGTCAACAATTGACCATTATCGTAAAGCATTTTTTCGAAGTGCGGAACTTTCCAGAGCATATCCACGGAATAGCGACTAAATCCACCGCCAACCTGATCGTAAATACCACCAAGAGCCATGTTATCCAAGGTGGTTTCAACGTGTTGCAACGCAGCGTTGTCATCTTCTAACAATCCGTAATTCAACAGGAATTCCAGGTTAGATGGCAAGGGAAATTTCGGAGCTCTACTGTTTCCTCCCCATTCACGATCAAAGGATCTGGACCAACGCTGAATCAGTTCTTCGAGCACTTCCTTCTCAAACTGTTTCGCATCTGAAGCAACAGTGATTAATTCGCTTCGTTGAATTCCCTCGTGTAAATTGGAGGCGTACTCAAGGACTTTCTCTTTATCGTTGTCGTAAGTGTATCGGAGCGATTTCAAGATATTCATCCACTGCTCCTTTGGAAAATATGTTCCACCGTAAATGGGTCGACCATCCGGAAGCGTGAAACAATTCAACGGCCACCCGCCGCTTTGCGTCATCAATTGAACCGCAGTCATGTATACCTGATCAACATCCGGACGCTCTTCACGATCTACTTTCACGTTGATGAAATGCTTGTTCATTATGGTGGCCACTTCTTCGTCTTCGAAAGATTCGTGCTCCATCACATGACACCAGTGACACGCTGAGTACCCAACACTAATCAGTACCAGTTTGTTTTCTTTTTCGGCACGCTCAAAAACATCTGGCGACCACGGAACCCAATTCACTGGATTGTGTGCATGTTGTAAAAGGTAAGGTGAAGATTCTTTCGCTAGGGCGTTGGTGTATTTTTCCATGGAGTAAAGGTAGTGTGTTAAACATTAGACGAAAAGACAATGGAATAATTTTGAATGATGAATAACGCACACTCATGTTGCCTGAACTGAGCTATTCGCCTGAGCTTGCGGAGGGGCGCCGAAGTTTAGAAGTGTGAATCGCAAAAGGATACTGCATTTCGACTCCGCTCAATGCGCTAGTATTCTTGAATGTTATAATTTTCTGGGCATTCGTCTAAAAGCGAGTTTGCGAGCGGTCTTTTGTCTAACAGAGACCGAAGGGAACGAGTCTTTTATTTACGAATCGTCTTTATCCACTTGTTAATTCTTAATAAATATTCTCTTCTTTCCTTTGGCTTTGCTCAAGACTAGCTAATTTTACGCAATTGTAACGGTTTGAAACAAGTCAAAGCTCTCCATATCACCTTATTTATAGCGGGAATTCTCGCCGTATTGTTTGTGGTTACCTACAATGTTCCCAAAGATGGATGGGAGGTTGCAGGTCACAAATGGAAATTTCTGACGTTCGAGAAGTTCATTCATCCCAAGAAACAAAAGAAGAAGGATATTGCGGACATTAAGAAGGAAGACACCGAAATAAAGGAAGATCCAAGGCTTAAACACGTTGATCAATCCAGTGGGAATCTTGGAGCACCAACGGGAGGGGAACTTGATGAAAATGCTTCAACCGAACTGATCATGAATGATAAGGGACGTGAAAACCTGAATGCATTTTTCAAGACTTTAAGTGGCGTTGCAGCAAACCGACAGAAAATCTCCATTCTTCATTACGGTGATTCTCAAATCGAAGGGGATCGTATGACTAACTTCCTGCGCCAGAGAATTCAAGATCAATTCGGTGGATTCGGTCCGGGACTTGTTGCAGGAAATAACGTGTATAGCACGATTTCATATAAACAAACCTTCTCAGAAACATTCAAGCGATATACAGCATTTGGTGGTGCGTCTCTCAAAAGTGGTAAGTATGGAGTGATGGCTTCTGCGGCTCGATTTACACCGGAAATGGTTGACTCCGTTGATTTGGATACCATGGCTGTGAAAACAGGATGGATTGAGATTGAAAGTTCGAAATCCGCATACCAAAGAGCCCGAACGTATAATAACGTCAAGATGCACTACAATGACTGTACATCTCCGGTGAAGGTCAATGTATACGAAAATGGCTCACTGATTCACGAAGAGGATCTTGTTACTGACGGTGCTCAACACACGTTAAAACTGTCTTTTTCGAAAACTCCAGGAAAGTTGAAATTTGAGTTTACAGGTAAAGTAAGTCCAAACGTTTGTGCTTTCTCACTGGAAGGAGATTACGGAGTTCAGGTATCTAACATTGGAATGCGTGGTTGTAGTGGAACCATGTTTGGGCGAATCAATAGCGCAACGGCACGACCGATGTACAGCGAGTTAAATACCAAGCTGATCATTATGCAGTTCGGAGGAAACTCATTGGTGCACTTCAAAGATAGCGCGGCGGTGAGACGTTATGCGAATTACTTCCAATCGAATATTAATCGTGTGAAATCGATGAATCCTGGTGCGATGGTTATCGTAATCGGTCCAAGTGATATGTCGGAGTTGGACGAAGGAATTTACGAGACCTACGAATTATTGCCGTACACGGTACAGATGATGCGCGAAGCGACGCTTGCAACAGGTAGTGCCTTCTGGAGTTTGTACGGAGCGATGGGCGGTAAAAACTCGATGCCTTCCTGGGTGGAAGACGGGCTTGCTGGGTCCGATCACGTGCATTTTACAAATGCTGGCTCCAGACTTGCATCACAGAAGTTCTACAAAGCCCTGGTGGCGGAGTACGCTAAATGGAAAAAGACGCAGTAGTTGAAGATTCTCTTAATCATACTTCTTAGCTTAATTGTTGCTCCAATTTGGAGTCAGGACGATCCCGTTGCATTCGATACGGTAATGATTGATACTTCATCGTGGGATGGAGCTTTGAATTCCTACGTTTTTCCCGATTTCAGAGAATTTGACACCGCAGCACGTTCTGATTATCCTTTCGTAAAATTCGATAAGAACAACTACATGTTCTACACAGAGAACAGTCCGAATTTCGAGATGCTTTACCAAAAAATGAAGCGTTTGCGTGATAACAGGGAAGGAACGCTGAACATGTATCATATTGGAGGATCACACCTACAAGCCGATATTTATACGAACGATGTGCGCGAACATTTGCAAAATCGTTGGACCGATGTTCCAGGAGAACGCGGCTGGGTTTTCCCATTCGATTTAGCCGGAACCAACAATCCGTGGAACTACGAATTCTCATCACCGAATGAATGGCATCCGTATCGCTGTATTCCACATCGACCAAGCAAATACGATATTGATTATGGAATTCTAGGAGCTGCTGTAACGTGTCCGGACTCTGTAATCCACGTAAAATTCAAATACGATCACACGGAGAACAAACCACCAATCAGTCATGTTCGAATCTTTCATAACAAAGGAGAATTTCCGTATTGGATGCATTTCGGATCGAATGAATTGTTGCGTACCAAAACCGAACACAATCCGGAGTTGGGTTGCACCGATGTTTGGTTCGCTGACGGAGTGGATACCTTAAATGTGCAGTTTGCGCGAACGGGTGCAGAAGCTCCAGAACTGGAATTGTATGGCTTTTTGTTGATGAATGACGAACCGGGAGTTTCCTACACAGCCATTGGAATCAACGGAGCGGGATTGTATACCTATCTGGCAAACATCCGATTTGAAGAACAACTGAAAACATATCCACCGGACTTTTTTGCCTTCTCTGTGGGAACCAACGATGGAAATGTCCCTTACGACAAATTCAAGCCGAGCATCTACAAAGCGAATCTGGAGAAAGTGATGCAAATGGTCCTACGGGCGAATCCTGATTGTGCGTTGCTTTTAACTGTTCCCAACGATTCGTACTACCGACGTTATTATCTGAACCGAAATATTGCGCGGGAACGGGACGTGATTATCGAATTGGCACAGGAATATGAAATGGCCGTTTGGGATCTCTACGGATTGATGGGAGAATTGGGATCCAGTAAAACCTGGAAGAACAACAAATTGATGAAACGGGATTTGATTCATTTCACCCCGAATGGTTATCATTTTAAAGGAGATTTGTACCTTGACGCGTTTATGAAGTTCATGGATCAAATGGAGAAACGAGAACTACTAATGAAATCGAACAAATGAACTTGCTGTTGACTTCAGACTGGCAATTTGGTGAACTATTTACCCGCTTCGGAACTATATTTTCGGACTACGTGGGAGATGGAAATTCATTGGTTTTCTCCAAGCTTGATTTCTGGTTGTTCTTCGTTTTGGTCATGGCGGTGTTCGGATTCCTCAACAAACACATCGTCACACGAAGTGTCTTCCTGACCGTGGTCAGCTTGTTCTTCTTCTACAAAAGTTCAGGGCTCTACATGCTCCTGCTGGTCGTCAGCGTCGCGGTCAACTACTTCCTGGGGAACCGGATTTACAAGTCAGAGAAAGCGATAAATAAGAAGTGGATCATTGCTATTTCCGCAATATTCAACTTATTAATTCTAGGGTATTTTAAATACGCCTATTTCTTCACGGATTCCTTCAACCAGATGTTCAACACGGACATTGAGCTGGTGAACCATTTTGCGCAATTCGGAAATGGGTTCTTTGGAGAGGGAACATTCGTTGAAAAGATTCTATTGCCGGTAGGTGTATCCTTCTTCACCTTCCAGAACATTAGTTACGTAGTTGATATTTATCGAAAGGAAATTAAGCCGGTAAAGAACTTCTTCCACTACTCTTTCTTCGTGACATTCTTCCCGCAATTGGTGATGGGACCAATCGTAAGAGCGCGTGATTTCATTCCGCAAATTTCGAAGCCGTTCTCCCTCGACAAAGAGCAATTCAGCTGGTCCATCATTCAAATCATGAAAGGATTGGTGAAGAAGATTGTCATCGCCGATTTCCTGGTGGTTCACTTCATCGATAAGTTCTTGTTGAACGAGGCTGCCGGATACACCTTCGACATGCACCCGGGATTCATGTTCGTGATTGTTATGTGGGCGTATTCCATTCACATTTATGCCGATTTCTCCGGGTATACTGACATCGCCATAGGACTTTCCCGACTCATGGGATTCGAATTGAAACAAAACTTCAACTCTCCGTACAAAGCCATCAGTGTGGCAGATTTCTGGCGCCGATGGCACATGTCACTGGGATCGTGGCTTCGTGATTATCTCTACATACCGCTGGGAGGAAACAGAACGGGAACCATAGGATCGTATATTGCGATACTTATCATTTTCGTCTTCCTCATTTTCATCACCCAATGGTACGATTTGCTTTGGGTTTATCTTGGGGTTACGGTGATCTATCTGATCGGTTGGGCGACCATTAAAAATTTCAAGCGCTACGTACACCGGGATTTGAACCTCATCATCACTATGGTCGTCGGTGGGTTATGGCACGGAGCCAGTGAGAACTTCGTTATTTGGGGAGCCATGAACGGATGTGCTTTGTTGATTTTCAAATACTGGAAACGTATCAATGAATACTTCAGTGGAAAATCTCCATTCTGGTATCTTTCCAAAGGGTTTATCGCATATGCCATTTACTGTGTTCTAGTCGTAACTTTCCCATGGCTGGATCATGAAGCGATTCATTATGTGTACTACTTCTGGATGGCAATGGCGACGTTGATGTTGCTCATTCAATTGGCAACAAGAAAGGTAGAGCGCTATGGATTCTTCAAAAACACCTATGTTCGCTTTTGGCAGATCTTCGTGACGTTTAACTTCATCACATTCACACGAATTTGGTTCAAACTGGATGAAGCACGTAGTACTCAATTGATCACGAAAGGAATTGATGATGCCGCTGCTGATTTGCTTCCCGGAAAACTTCTGGATCGAGTTTGGAACCACTTCGAATTCTCCATGGAATCCTTTTGGATGTATTGGGACACGTATAGCCTTCCGATGATTATAATGGTTGCCGGATTTGTTATTCACTGGTTACCGACTAAGGTGAAGAAACTATACGAAGATGCTTTTACTGCCATGCCGATTCCGGTGCAGGCTCTTTGCATTGCGATCATTGTATTCTTGATGTATCAGGCTATCGGAGCGAAGCAACCAGCATTTGTTTACAACCGATTCTAGAATCTTTTAATACCGGAAATTACTTCTTAACTGTGAGGATTTTTGTCTCGCGATTATAACTGTATTTACACCCGAAGAAGTTCGCCAATTTCCCCAATGAAACAACGAATCGATCTTCTGAAGAAACGACCGTTTCACCCGGAGCCGGATGGGTTTTCGTCCAGAACCCACGAACCTGACAATTCCGAATAGGCGTTACTTCACTCGTTGATGGATCACGTTCCCAAATCACCTGCATTTCCTCACCATTTTTATTCTTAAGTGTAAGCTCGTTATGTGATTTTTGCTTCCCAATCGTTTTGGTGCTACGATAGGAATTTTCAAAGGAAAAAGCTTCACCCGCTTCCATTGTTACGTAACCGTCATAACTAACTTCTTTGAAATCGGATAATTCGTATTCACCAGACATGAGGTAAATTAACGCTTTTGCGTTCAGTGGATCGACGAACAATTGGTCACCATCCTTATAGATTTTCAGGGTAGGATTCGCAGCAGGACTGTTACCCTCCTCAATACTCTTCTTAACGATGGACGTAGGTGAGTTCGCATATAGGTACTTTTTACCGTTCACTTCCAGAATAATTCCTGCCTGATCCGGTGAAATATCCTCTGTACATCCTTTGATTCCGAAAAACAATCCGAAGCCAATAGCGGAAAGCACAATCATCAGGGTAATAATTCGTCTGGAAGAGTTTTTTCTCATTTGGTTTTTTGAGAAAGATAATGAAGATTCGTATTTAATCCCACTTAGCGTTTCCGGTCTGGTCTAAACAAACGAATGGGCTGGAATCTCAGAATCCCGAAAAGTCCGGAAGGTATTTCTCCGACCCTCTTTGGTAAATCCTGATCCAACCCACATCATCTGGTAGCTAGTCGTAGTTCCACCCATGCTTGATTTCTCTCTGAGAAAATTCTGCGCAGGTACCTGGTTATTCTGTCTTAAAAACTCCCATCTCTACCTAAACTTTTGAACTGAATACTCAAAATCTTTTTGAGCGTATTTCTTGAGATGGGAGTTATAATATTTATGAAGTGTGCTACTCCTAGAGCATTGAGCGTAGTCGACCGCGAAGCAGCAACGAAGTTAAATGCAACATACCAGGTTCATTATTCACATTTCGGGAGATCGAAAGCAGTGCACTTCGACAAGCTCAGCGTACTACTTTCTCTTGCTCAATGTGCGTTTTACCGTTATCTGAGAAGTAACCCTCCAATAGGGGAATTGCTTACTTCAACAAGGATACATGTCCTACAAATATTTTCGTGTCGTTAGTGAACTCAAGTCCTGCGGTGATTTTCCATGTATACACTCCGTCCTGTACCTGATAATCCTGACCTGCAAATGTTCCGTCCCAACCTACTTCCATGTTGTGTGATTCGAAGATGATATCTCCCCATCTGTTGAAGATAAGCAACTCGAAATCATCCGGATCGAAGCCTTCCATCACTGGTTTGAAGATTTCATTTGCTCCATTTCCATCCGGTGTGAATGTATTCGGTACGTAGATTGTGTAATCACTAAATACATGAACATATTTCACTGCTTGCGCCGGACATCCTTCAGCAGAGTATGCGGTAAGAATGATTTCATATTCACCCGGCTCATCTGTTGGGAATGTATGCGTTGGTTCAAACTCCGTGCTTATTCCCGATCCGTCACCGAAGTCCCATTCGTAGGAAGTGGCACCGATTGATAGATTTTCAAATCCTGTGGTAGGATCGAGTGTTGTTAAATCCAATTGCAAAATTCTGAAATCGGCTATTGGAGATTCGTGCGTATAAACAGTCACTGTATCTCTTCCGATACAACCATTGGCATCTGTTCCGGTAACGATGTAATCGTCGGTTTGCTCTGGATAGAACATTACTCCATCCGTTACGCCATTGTTCCAGGAATAGCTCACTGCTCCGGCTCCGTTTAATACGACTCCTTCTCCTGGACAAACATTTGCATCGTTCGCTGTTACAATCGGATTTTGATAAATCTCAACCCGAACCGTATCACTCGCCGAACAACCCGTTGCAAGTGTATCGTAAACGATGTACGTCGTTACTCCAACAGCCTGTGTGAATGGTACGCCATTCGTAATACCGTTGTTCCATGATAAGTTTGGAGACCCAGCGGCATTCAGCGTGATTTGAACATTTTCACAACCTGTTTGATCCGGACCAGCATTCACTATTGGAAGCGGATTCACCGTTACATTCACCTGATCCTGATTTTCACAACCATTGGCATCCGTTCCGATAACCGTGTAGGTTGTAGTTCCCAAAACTGGTGTGAATGGCACGCCGTCGATTACTCCGTTATCCCAAACATAGGATACTGCTCCTGCTCCGTTCAAGGTTACCTGATCTCCAATACAAACTGAATGATCGGGTCCAGCCACCACAACCGGCAGCGCATTAACAGTAACATCCACCTGATCTGTATTCTGACAGCCATTAGCATCTGTTCCGACAACCGTATACGTGGTTGTTCCAACATTTGGCGTGAATGGAACTCCATCGATTACACCATTGTCCCATGCGTACGTCACTGCGCCCGCACCAGTCAAAGTAACCTGATCTCCATCACAACTCGTTTGATTTGCTCCGGCATTTACTACTGGCAGAGGATTTACACTGACATCTACCTGATCCGTATTTTGACATCCGTTGGCATCGGTTCCTGTCACCGTGTATGTTGTTGTTCCAAGTCCAGGTGTGAAGGCAATTCCATCACTAATTCCATTGTCCCAGAGATACGAAACAGCTCCCGACCCATTAAGTGTCACTTGCTCTCCGTCACAAACCGTTTGATCCTGACCAGCATCTATAATTGGCAATGGATTTACTGTCACATCCACCTGATCCGTATTTTCACAACCATTCGCATCGGTTCCGGTTACGGTGTACGTTGTCGTTCCTAATGTTGGAGTGAAAGGCACTCCGTCGGTGATTCCATTATCCCAAACATAGGATACTGCTCCAGCTCCGTTCAAGGTTACCTGATCACCATCACACACTGTTTGATCTGGTCCGGCATTTACTACAGGAAGAGGATTTACGGTTACCTCAACCCAATCAGAACTAGAACAACCATTCGCATCGGTTCCTGTAACTGTGTACACGATAGAACCAATTGCTGGTGTGAACGGAACGCCATCGATTACGCCGTTGCTCCAGTTGTACGTTACCGCTCCTGATCCACTTAAGGTCACAGCAGTTCCAGCACAAACAATCTGATCTGGTCCGGCATTTACGACTGGTAATGGATTCACTGTTACATCTACCTGATCTGTATTCTGACATCCGTTGGCATCGGTTCCTGTCACGGTATATGTTGTTGTTCCAACTGGAGGGATGAAGCCTACTCCATCTGTAATTCCGTTATCCCAAACAAAATTCACAGCACCTGATCCAACTAAAGTAACTTGCGTTCCTTCACAAACCGTAACATCGTATCCTGCGAAAACGGGAGGTAGTTGATAAACTGTAACATCAACCTGATCTGTATTTTGACATCCATTAGCATCCGTTCCCGTTACTGTGTACGTTGTCGTTCCTAAAGTTGGAGTGAAAGGAACTCCGTCTGTAACGCCATTGTCCCAAATATAAGATACCGCTCCCCCTCCATTCAACGTGACCTGTCCTCCGTCACAAATAGCCTGATCCGGACCTGCATCGACATTCGGCAATTGATTCACGGTAACTTGTACCCAATCCGAACTTGAACATCCGTTGGCATCGGTCCCTGTAACTGTATAAAGGATAGAACCAATTGCTGGTGTGAACGGAACTCCGTCAATTACACCGTTGCTCCAATTGTACGTTACAGCTCCAGATCCACTCAAAGTCACAGCAGTTCCAGCACAAACAATCTGATCTGGTCCGGCATTCACCACAGGCAGTGGATTCACTATCACATCTACCTGATCCGTATTTTGACATCCGTTTGCATCCGTTCCAGTCACGGCATACGTTGTTGTTCCAACGGCCGGCATAAATGGAACTCCGTTTGTAATTCCGTTATCCCATGTATAATTCGATGCTCCCGCTCCGTTCAAAGTAACTTGTGTTCCTTCACAAACGGTAACATCATTTCCAGCGGACACATTTGGCAATGGATGTACAGTAACATCTACCTGATCCGTATTTTCACATCCATTCGCATCGGTTCCTGTAACGGTATACGTTGTAGTTCCAACATTCGGTGTGAATGGCACTCCGTCGGTGATTCCATTGTTCCAAACATACGTCACTGCTCCAGCACCATTCAACGTAACCTGTCCTCCGTCACAAATAGCCTGATCCGGACCTGCATCGACATTCGGCAATTGATTCACGGTAACTTGTACCCAATCCGAACTTGAACATCCGTTGGCATCCGTTCCTGTAACGGTATAAAGAATAGATCCAATTGCTGGTGTGAACGGAACTCCGTCAATTACACCGTTGCTCCAGTTGTACGTTACAGCTCCAGATCCACTCAAAGTCACGGCTGTTCCAGCACAAACAATCTGATCTGGTCCGGCATTCACCACAGGAAGCGGATTTACTATCACATCTACCTGATCCGTATTTTGACATCCGTTTGCATCTGTTCCTGTAACTGTATACGTTGTTGTTCCTACGGCTGGTGTAAACGGAACTCCGTCTGTAACTCCATTATCCCAGGCGTAAGTAACTGCTCCAGTTCCGTTCAAAGTAACTTGTGTTCCTTCACAAACGGTTACATCATTTCCAGCACTCACATTTGGCAATGGATTTACAATTACATCTACCTGATCTGTATTTTGACATCCGTTGGCATCCGTTCCAGTCACTGTGTACGTTGTAGTTCCAACAGGAGAAATAAACGGTACTCCATCGATCACTCCATTATCCCAGGTGTAAGTAACTGCTCCAGCTCCATTTAATGTCACTTGTGTTCCTTCACATACTGTTTGGTCCGGACCGGCAACTACCACTGGAAGCGCATTTACAGTAACCGGGTATGTAATGATGTCCTCACAACCATCTGCTGAGATTACATACAATTCAACATTGTAGTTTCCTGCAGCTGTGTACGTATGAGAAGGATTTAGGTAGGTTCCCGTAGTATTTGGAACAGCACCAATGGCACCTGTCCCTACCGGAGTAACAACGCCATCACCAAAATCCCATCGATAGCCGACAATACTTCCTGGCGGTGGAATGGTAGATTGATCCGAAAAACCAACCGGATCGTTCACACAAACCGTATTGGTATTCATGGTGAAGTCTGCCGTTGGTTCCGGGTTTTCTGTAATGGTGATATCCAGAGTAACAGAACATGCTCCTCCCTGGAATGGTGTAATTGTACATGAGTACGTTCCTCCGGCATATACTGTTGTTGACTGCGTAGTAGCACCGTTACTCCACAAATATGAACCAGCACCCGGTGGCGCTGTAAGCACGGATGCATCACCCGTACAAATAATATCGTTGGAAGCCGTTAACTGAGAAGTACCACAAGAAGCATCTACATAAGCATATCCGTAATGTCCTGTCAAAGAACAATCTCCTGATGTAAATTCAACCGTTACATTCTGACCGATATAAGCACTTAAATTCGTGAACACCGTTTGCCAATTCTGATAAAGCACCCAGCTTCCTCCCCACCATACCTGCTGGTAATTGGGAGCATTTTGAGCATCGGCGATTACAGTATATTCTCCACAATTAACACTGTTTCCTAATGAATCAAACACGCGTACGGTAAAGTATGGAAGTTGGTTTAATCCATGATTTGCAGGCGATTCGAACACCACTGCATAACTATACGTGAACATATAATTGGTATTATCTACCATAAAGGTTTGACGCATTCTCGCCGCTCGAGCTCCTACACCTGTTCCGTTTCCAAGGCGCACTGAGAAGTTCCCACCTTGTGGATTCACACGCGGAATTCCAGTAACAGGATCGTTCCCACCACCAAAAACTGTGTGGTAAGGTCCCGGTCCGGTAACCCACTCGTTAGCGTAACTGAAAGGTGCTGCTCCGGTAACATCACCACGTGTAAGTTCCCAACCGGTTAAATCTCCCGTTTCGAAATCCATATTAACACATGGACCGTCGGCAGCTTTCGGTGTCCCTCCAACGGGAGGTGGTTTCGGACCTTGTTGCCCAATTTCGTATGTAATTCGGATTTGGTCTACCAATTGCTGGTACGACCAGTCGAGATCAGATTGCGCTACAGGCATTCCGTTATGTACTTCGGTACGGATAGAATCAACAAAGATTTGATATTCCATATCGATATGGTCCATCAATTCCTGATCTTCATAATCAGATGGTGAAATTCCTATTGCCTGTTCAAAATTAACAAGCGTTTTTCCTGCTAAAAGATTCTCGATTACATGGTGATTGTTTTGTGAGTACGAAACAATTGTGCACGCGAGAAAACCAAAGCTGAGTAGTAGAGTTTTCATGGCGATTGTGTTTGGTGTTCTATCTATAAAACGGTTTAGTAAAGCCTGGGTTGCTTGTGTTTTACTATGCACGCATCGCTATTCATACTGCGTTAGGAAGTGAAAAAGTTGCATTCATCTATCAAAATTGGACGTTCATCTTTCAAATTGATTTATTATGCATGCATATATAAATCAACGAAATATGGCTCCCGTCGATCAAAATCGCTTTGTGGATGAATATTTAAAACCAAGATTTGACCGTTTTTTTGTTAAAATCGATCGTTTTTGACGGATTTTGATCCGTTTTGGGTGGGTTTATTCCAATTTTCGATGATTTTGGATGAATTCTGTAGGATTGAGATAACCTTTCGTATCACTACTGTAGCCTTTCCCAATTGGAAGTGACAAATCGTCTCTCATTTCCAGATGCAAATGCGCGGCATACCCGCCGTGGTTGTTTCCAATAGTTCCAATCTGCACTCCTCTTTTGATCCAATCTCCCTGACTTACCAACATGGTATCGCAATGAGCATACAACGATTCAACCTTCGAACTATCCGGCAAATAATGTACGATGCGAATCACATTTCCCCAGGCTCCACCCCAATCTTCGGCATAAATCACCTTGCCATGAGCGATATTATAGATAGGATCACCCAGATCAGAATCGCCGCCCCGAAGTCCATTCCAGTCGTCACCTAAATGCGTGTTTTTTCCGAATGGTTGGGCATTGTAGTACCCTCTTCCATCGGGCTTTCCTACTGGAAAATCAAATCCATCTGCAATTAATTGAGGAGGTTCTTCACCTTCTGTGTCAATAGAAAACTGCTGAACGCTGTCTGTGGTTATGGTGCAACCTACAAGTACAATACCTAGGAGTAGTCGAATAATCATAGTTAGGTAATTCGGTTTCCACTTAAAGTAACTTAGTTATGGATCGGTTTTTAGGATTTAGGATTTTTTGGGGGAGAATTGGGGGGGGGTGGATGGATTAGATGGATTGGATGGGCTGGATGGATTGATTTTTCGACTATTTTATTTTTTGGTGCGTACATTTCGACTACTTAAGAAGTTCTCCACCGTGGATTCCGCTTCCGGGACCTAATTTGATCGTGTTTCCAGCGCTTGCTATGAGATGTTGATTATGATCGATGCAAATAATCGTATCGCCTTTTTCTACGATTTCATTGAATACATGGAGTAGTTTTTTGATATCCAATGCATGGAGCCCTACACTTGGCTCATCCAGGAGAAAGAGGCGTGGTAGCTCGGATTTGGTTGCCAGAATTTTACTCAATTTCATGCGTTGTAATTCACCACCAGAGAGCGAATTTGCCGATTGTCCAAGTTTGAGGTGTCCCAAACCAAGTCTTTTCAGGAGATCCAACATTCCCGCCATTTTTTGATCTGAAAGCAAGTCGAGCGCTTCTTCTACTGTAAGCTGAAGCATTTGTCCAATGGAATGGTCTCGCCACAAAACACTATTGATTTCTTGATTGTAACGATCTCCGAAACAGGTATCGCAATTGGTCCAGACATCACTCATGAAGTCAAGACTGGTTTTTATTTTACCGTTTCCTCCACAGGTGGGACATTTACCATTTTTACTGAGATAGATGAAATCGGCTTTCTTCAAACCAGCATTTTTGGCTGCTTCCGTTTTCGAAAAAATCATTTGAAGTCCATCCAGAATGCCTAAATAGCTGGCGGGTGTCATACTACGATTCGTGGCTAATGGCTGCTGATCAATGTAGAGAGTGTTCCAATCACTGAAAACGTCTGCGCCTGAAAACGAATGACAATTGACTGGTCGTTTCTTACGAATGGATTCGTACAATACATCTCGCATGAGACTTGACTTTCCACTCCCAGACACTCCTGAAATCATGTTAAATGCGCCTAAGTTGAAGGTTACATCAATGTTTTTCAAATTATTCGCATAGGCACCTTGAATGGTAAATGTTTCTCCCGAACGATGTTCAATTCGGTCCATCGAGCTGACTCTATGCAGAAGTTCATAAGTCTTGGTAACTGAATGCGACTCCAGTGATTTCTGATCTCCCTGAAAAACAACCTCTCCTCCATTGATTCCAGCTTCGGGTCCCATCTCGATAAGATAGTCTGCCATTTGGATGAATGCTGGATCGTGCTCTACAGCTACCACCGTATTTCCATGAGCGATAATTCCCCGGAGCAATTTTTCCAGTGAGCGCACCTGTTCTTGATCCAAACCTACCGTTGGTTCGTCAAGAATATATGTTACACCATGAAGATTTGAATCAAACTGTCCCGACAGTAACACACGTTGATATTCACCACCGGAAAGCGTTGCAACATTTCGATCCAATGATAAATAACTCAATCCCAAACTTTCGAGAACTTCTAGCTGAGACAAAATCGAAGGAGCTACTTTTTGCGCAATCGCAAGTGTTCTATCATCCTTCAATTCCGATATCCGTCCCAGTTCTGATTTGATTTCTGCAACGTTTAATTCCATCCATTCGGCTATGTTTTTGTCAAAAAATTGCGTCGAAAGCAATTCGGTTTTCAATCGCGATCCATTGCATTTCGGGCAAGTAACATCGTGCAGTAATTCCTCCAGCGTTTGAATGTTTTTATTCTGACGTTTCCGTTCGTACTCGTCATTGATATATCCGCAGAAGCCCATCCAGGTTGTTTCCAACTCCTGAACTCCCGATCTCGATTTGTTCTTGAAATGCCAGGTGACCTTCCATTTTTTATCTCCTGTTCCGTAAAGTATTACTTCCTGTATTTCTTCAGACAACTCATTCCAAGGTTTCGACAAATCCCACTTTTTATCTTCTGCTATGGTTTTTAATGTCGCTATGAACTGTCCGTCAGGATTGGAATAATACTTCAGTGCTTTTGAATCTGCGAGCGCTCCATTGAAAATTCCTTTGTCTGGACGAACGACTATTTGATCCGGATCGCAAGTTTCTACAACTCCCATTCCTTTGCAGGTTTCGCAAGCTCCTAAATGATGATTGAAGGAGAAATGCTGAGCGCTGATGGACGGATTTTCCAATGATGCCAGTCGTGCAAAAAGCAATCGGAAATGATCGTAAATTCCCGTTAACGTGCCAACAGTAGATCGTTTGTTGTTTTGGCGGTTTCTCCGACGCAACGCAATGGCGGGAGTCATTCCGGCGAAGGAATCCAGTACAGCCGTGCTATTCTGTTGTACCAAACTTCGACTGTACATTGAAAGTGACTCCGAAAAACGAGCGCTCGCTTCAGAAAACAGCGTATCGTAAACCAATGAGGACTTTCCACTTCCCGAAACCCCGGTGACAACTGTCAATTGCTGCTTCGGAATTGTAATGTCTATGTTTTTAAGTCCGTTGGTGCTTACTCCGTTGAGGATGATTTGGTTGTTTTTTGGACTTACTGATGAGTGCATTTCGACTACTTCGGCAGGCTCAACACAGCGTCCGCTCGATGTACTCATTTCGGCTACTTCCTGCCTGCCGTCAGGCACGGCGGTAGGTACTGAATCGCTCCACTTCGAATGCCTCAGTGGGCGGTTAGAGGTGTTTTGAGGTTTACCCTGATAGATTATTTCTCCACCATTTTTGCCTCCTTCAGGTCCTAATTCGATGTGCCAATCTGAAGATGCAATGATCCGTTCATCTTGCTCTGCGCAAACAATCGTATTTCCAGCAGATTTAATTCTTTCGAACATCCGAAGCAAAGTCTGAATGTCGGAATCGTGCAATCCAATGCTGGGTTCCATCAGAACGTATAGGTCGTTTCCGGAACTCTTTTTCTGGAGTTGATTGGCAATTTTGATCCGTTGTGCCTCGCCACCAGACAGTGTTGTGGAGGACTGCCCCAACGTTAAATAATCGAGACCGATTTCTTCCAAAATTTCCAGTCCTTTAAGAATTCTTGAAACAATCTTGTTTGAAGTATCCGAGAAGAACTCAAGTGCCTCTGAAACGGACAATCGATACACTTCTGCAATGGATTTATCCTGATACGTTATCGCCAGGGTTTCTTTATTGAATCGATCACCGCCACACGTTCCACATACCAGATCAATATTCCCCAGAAAGTGCATTCCAATTTGAATTTTTCCGGCTCCCTGACATGTTTCGCAACGACCTCCTTTGTTGTTGAAGGAAAATCGGGATTTTGTGAATTTTACCTGTTTCGACGTTTCCAGAGATGCGTACAAATCACGGATGCTGTCGGAAATTCCCAAATACGTTGCTGGATTGCTTCGTGGCGTTCTTCCGATTGGGGATTGATCGACAAATATGAGATTATGACTCGCATTCTCTTTCAAGATTTCAACTAACGGTCTGATACCAGAACCTGATTTCCCACTGATAATGTTTAATCCTCCAGACTGGAAGGTTACATCGATGTTTTTGAGATTGCCTTCGGTGCAGTTGTTGAGGGTGAAGGTTGGGGGGTTGGAGGGATTAGACTTACTGGATTGATTGGATAGATTGGAGGGATTGGATTGTGTTAGTGAGTTCAGTGTTGGACTTTTGGAGATATCGCTTTTCAGAAATTCGTCCAATGGTCCGTTAAATAAAAGTTCGCCGCCGTTTGATCCTGCTTTGGGACCAAGATCGATGATCCAGTCGGCATTTCGAATGGTATCTAAATCATGCTCAACCACCATTACCGTATTTCCTCTCTGAACCAGAGATTTCAGATGAGCGATCATTTTTTGATTTTCATCGGGATGCAAACCGATACTTGGTTCGTCAAGGACGTACAATACATCACTCAAGGGTGCAGTCAATTGATTGATAACCCGGATGCGCTGCGCTTCACTCGCCGACAACTCACTAACCGGTTGATCCATTTTCAGATATCCCAATCCGAGATCGATAAGCAAATCCAATTTTTCCTTCAGCTTATCAATGACTGGAATGGCATTGTTTTGCCAGTTCGAGATGCTCAACCAATCACTAAAATCAGTGAATTCCATGGATGCAATATCCGTTATGCTCTGTCCGTTTAGTCGAACGCTTAAGGCTTCAGAATTTAGTCGTTGTCCATTACAGGAACTACAGGTAACCGACGAAACGTACTTGAGAATATTGGCATTTCGATCTCTTCGTAAAATATCCGACATAATCGGCATCATTCCCTTGTAATAGCCTTCCTCACGGGGTTTTGCCTTGATTCCTGTCCATTTCAATCGTGATTCGATGCTATGCTTTCCAAAAGGAACTTTGATTTTCTCGCTTCCGTAAAGAATGACATTTTTTTGATCTTCGGTCAATTCTTCCCAGGGAATGTCCACGTTGAATCCTTCAGCCTCGCACACTTGATTCAGGACATCAATGGTCACCTGGGAATACATGATATACCCAGTTGGAAGTGTTGGTGCTAAAGCTCCTTCGCGTAAGGTTTTCTTCGGATCGACCACTAACTTCTCCAGATCAATCTTCTCCTCTTTCCCGATTCCACGACATTGCGGGCATTGACCTATTTCCGAGTTGAACGAAAACAAGGAACGTGAAAGTTGAACATCTCGATTCGACTCTCCAAACCGGGCAAAAAGTAAGCGCAGAAGATCGTATAAATCGGACATCGTTCCTACCGTTGAACGAGCATTGGAACTTGTGGTTTTCTGCTCTATGGCAATTACAGGCGACAACCCTTCAATACTTTCTACATCCGGTTGGTTCAATTTACCGAGAAACTGTCTGGCAAACCCGGGCATTGTCTCAAAATAGCGTCTTTGACCTTCCCGAGCTATTACATCAAATGCCAGGCTGGATTTCCCTGACCCTGAAACTCCGGTAACTACAATAAACCGGTGGTGTGGAATCTCCAAAGAAATGCCTTTCAGGTTGTTTGTTCGCGCGTTTTTGATGATGATACTCATGACTGGGAGTAAAAGTAATCATTGCTTGTTGGTCTTCGAGAATTCTATCAATTGATTAAAATCACCATTAATTAATGCCTCTTTCTTCCTTTGACTCCATTTCTGAATCTGTTTCTCCCTGTTAAATGCATGATCAATTCTGGAATGAATTTCGACATACACCAATTCAATAGGTAGGTGTTTTCGTGTATAATTTGCTCCTTCTCCAGCTTCATGTTGCCTCACGCGTCTTTGAATATCGTTAGTACTTCCTGTGTAATAGGTGCCATTTGAACATTTTAATATGTACGTGTATGCTGATTTCATTGCGGTTAGGTTTCTATTCAAGATAGAAAATTTTGCGCTCTTACTTTGTTAAGTTAGCATCTTGGGCATCTCGGCATCTCGACAGGCTCGATGACCTAAGATGACCTAAGATGACCAGAGGTAACCGGAAATGACCTGAGATGACCGGAGACGACCGAAGACGACCGAAGGTAACAGGAGATGAAAGATTCAATAAATATAATTGGACATAGTTTAAGCCTATTAGCCGATGATCTCCATTCATATCTGGAAAATCAATTGAGTAAAACCAGATTGAAGGTCTTCGAGCATGTCGAGAAGCCGCTCTCACTAATTTACCTCAGGCTTTCGCATCATGAACCAAAGTGCTTTGCCGTCTCCAGAGTCTTCCCAGGTGTGGTAAACTTCAAAACCGTAACGTTCATAGACAGATCTGTTGCGATCAACGGAGGTTTCCAATAAAATGGGAAGCTGGTTTCTTTCTGACAGCTCAAAAAGATAGTCCTTCAATTCAAAAACTGCTTGATTTCCGTCTTTTTCGACTCCGAGGAACCAGAAATACAGATGTTTTCCCTCGAAACGATGTTTTTTGATATACGATTCTCGTTTCAGCGTTTGAAATACCTTTTTCGGTGGAATGGACAATGCAAACCGAAGCTCTGCCCAGAACTCGGCAAAATTGGTTCCTTTGGCATCCGATTCGAAACATAAAGCTGCCCCCTTTCGATTGGAAGAAATATACGCTCCATTTCGATTAATCGCTTTGATGAATGCGTAGTTTCCTAATCGACTGATTTTCTTGCGGCGATTGCCTCCCGAACCAATTACGATGTTCACGCTTGGATTTTGATCGAACGTATTAGTGATGATTCGAACGGCTTCTAATTTGTCTTCAGTAGATGCAAGGGTCATGCGCCAAAGTTAGAACAAAATGAACCTATTCGTTTAGTGATTGTACGATTTCATGTTATGAAAAAAATACTCCTGCTACTAGCACTGCAAATCACCTGTAATTCATGGGCGATTGATTCTGTAAACGCCGTTCTTGGCGACACCAGTTATCTGAAAAAATTTGGTGAATTCCCTACCAGTGAAACATCTGAAATCGATCGGATAAAAACGCATCTGGAATACGTTGAAGACTTGCTACGTGGAGAATCCGAGGTTCTTCTTACTGAAGAAAAACTCAAAAGTAGAATGATGGTACTCGATTATCTGCACGATTATTCTCAAATGCAACGGTATCCCAAACTTCCTATGGATTTCGGTTCCAGGCAACCTTGTTTCATTGACGATAATCGCATTTTATGCGCTGTCGCATATCTGGTGACGCGAACTGAAGGAAGAGGTGTAGCTGAAGCAATTAACAGTATTCACCGATTTGAATATTTGCTTGACATGAATGATCCTGCTCTGGATAATTGGGCAGAGAAATACGGGTTCTCTCTGCGAGAACTTGCGATGATACAACCAACTTATGGATATTTAGATCCCCCTCAGCCTGATCCTGTTCTAAACACTGTTCCTGAATTAAATAATGAAGACAGATTGAGAATGCAGTTACAAACGTTGCAAGCCAAGTATGCCAATCTATCGCACGAAAACGAACAGAAGAAGATTAAAATTGAAGAACAAAATGGGATAATCGCAGAGAAAGATGCTGTAATTACCGATGAAAAGGCACGAAATGAAGCTTTACAAACTCAAATGGTTGAAGAGCGGGAAACACTGAATGGTGAAATCAAAAAGAAGAAGAAATGGAATATTGCATTGGGTGGTGTTGCCACAACTTTGACTACCATTACCATTTTTCAGTGGATCCGAATCCGAAATGCCGAGTAAACCCTATTTACTGTTCTCCTGTGATGAATTCGGTGGCACCGCCTCCCTCAAACGAATCTAATTTGACTGAATACGGATACTCAATATCTGACATCCCATCAGAACCTGGTTCTTTCTTTACTTTGAACTGCCAGAATTCACCATTACGCATGAAACTCAGGGCTTGTTCATCTTCATCATCAGTAAAAGGATATTCCAATGTCCAAACCTCAGGAACTTCAAAATCGGCGGCATTAAATAGCACCTCGTTTCCGAAGAAATAGAAGGTCCAGAATGGTTCTGTGAAGGAAGCATAGAAATCGAACTTCGTTTCTCCTGAATTGAAGGCTTTGAGCATTTGTAGTTTTTCCAGATCCGTGGGTTCTTCTCCTTCGTACCACTTAATAGGTTCAACGGTTTCTGACGTGTCTGCCCCCTCCAATTCAATGTTCATATCTGAGGTAACGTACTCGCCATATCCGTCATCCGTTGGAACTTCTGGCTCCTTCTCATCTCCACAGGAAGAAATTGACATCGATAGAACGGCGAGAATGAGTGCTTTGAAAAATACTTTATGCATTCGTTAATTCTAAAAATGAAAAATTGCTTTCAAACTATAAGCTACCATTAAACTACAAATTAAAGGAATTAGGCTTTGTCTTTTTATCTTGTTTTCATTCATTACCACAATAAAAAGGGAGACTCTTGTGAAAATCGAGCCTCCCGTTCTTATCAGTTCGTATTAAATGAGATTTATTTCTCTAGTTCTTCAACTCTTTTTGTCAATTCAAGAAGCAACTTCTTCAACTCCTCGTTTTCAGCTGCCTCTTCTTCCAACTTCTGCTCAAGGTCAGCAATTGTTTCCTGCTGCTCCTGAATAGCTTTCACTGCAAGAATAGCATAATCAGAACGAGATAGAGCTAGCTGTGTTCCATCCTCAGAATAAACCAATTCAGGGAATACCTCTTGAACCTCCTGAGCAATAAATCCTACAATTTTAGGTTCATCATCCCCATTTCGTTTGTACTGATATGTAACTGGTCTCAATTTCATCAAATCGTCCATTACAGGATCCATGTCTTCGATATTCTTCTTGTAACGACGGTCTGAAGTTACAGTCCAATCTCCCGTATTACTGTTTACGTATGCCACACGAACATTATCATAAGCAAAGCTTAAATATGGGTTACTGTTCCAAACTTGCCACTCACTAGTTGTTACGGCATTTTCAAATGTAATCCCTCCTGTCGTTGGATCAGGGTAAGGAGAAGCACTCATTTTAATATGTAGATCAGATGTAGGAGCTGCTATGTTAACACCTACATGCCCTGTATTTCCATTGTAGATGTCAGCACCTGTTTCTTCCCACTTACCACCATTGGCTGCGTACAATGCGTAAGGTACACTTAACAGTTCTGAGGTTCCCATTGTTGAATAAGAAGTACCTCCACTTACATCGATTCCTGTTTCTATGTAATAAGGTCCATTTGCCCAATCAATCAAGGAAAAATCATCCAGTGTTGTTCCTGTTCCGATTTCAAGATTAACCAATCCATAGGAGTTTGTAGTCGGTGTAAATGTTTCTGTGTAAACAGCTGTTCCAGTTGGACTTCCCTGAAGAATTGTAAGTTCAACTCCAACAACCTGGTTGTTTAGAATTACGTTAGAAGCATTACGAATGACTGCCTGATATTTGAAGGCTTCTGGCGCTTGTGCCAATGCAGAAACACTCATGATAAACGTAGCTGCGATTGTAAATAGTATTTTTTTCATGTTACTGGTTTTTGATTAGTTTGAATGTTTTGAGTTTGTTTTGGTTTCGGTCAAAAAGTGTTACCGAATAGTTTCCAGGGGCGAGACCTTGAACATCAACGGATGTTATTTCTTCTGAAAGTTCGTCGCGCTGAACAATTTGCCCGTTGGCATTGGTAAGCGTGTAGCTAACCCCTTCGAATTGTTTGGTTAAAATGTTTAGAACATCAATTGTAGGATTGGGATAAATAGTAGCGTCCATCTCAGGAGCTAAATCTTCCAAACCTGCAAAATTCCAATTAGTTTGATGAAAACCTTGTGTGATGTCATGGGTTCCATCGGATCCCGTGCTGATTACTGGCTCTCCAATAGTAAAATCCATGCTGGCACTTCCGGTATAGTAGGAGTCACCTTGCGTAGAAACGACTTCCTGCGCATAAATTGTACTTGTGGAAAGGAGCAAGAGCAATACTAGTTTGCTTCTTTTCATAGCAGTATTTTTTTGGTTAAAAAATGCGGTATGCCGAACTGAAAAGCATAACCTACTATGAAGGTAGAGTAATAATTCAGGAAATAGACGAAACGGATGCTAAAACTGAAAAAAACTGATGTAAATCAGATATTTACACGTCGCAAAGTCAGTATTTATAAGTAGTCAAGCTAATTCAAATGAATGAAGCTGATTTGATGACTTTGGAAACCCTAAATCACCCTAAAATCTTTTTCTTTTCAGCCTCAAACTCTTCCTCAGTCAATGCTCCACTTTCACGAAGCTTGTTCAGCCGCTCCAATTCAGCATACTTGGATTGATCTTTTTTATTCTCTTGAGTTCGAATGGAGTCAAGAGTATCTGCTTTCGCTTTATGCTTTGCTCTACTAGCGAAAACAATTACGAGAATTACAACAGGAACGACCAAAAAGATGAGAATTGCAATGATCTGCCAGGGGCCAAAAACACCAAGTGTCATATTTGAAATAGGGTTAAATTTGGAGGGCAAGTTACTTCGTGAACTTTAAACGAACAATAGGTACAAGTACCTAATTTCCTAGAATTTGGCTAATTCGAACAAATCAAAATCGCTGAAAAAAAGTTTGAAAATCCGAAGTGAAATCCTCAGGAGTGCTTCCTAAGTGAGGGGAAAAGCAGAATTTTTAAGATTAGTAAAACAACGGAGGCGCCTGTCGTTTGGATGTTTCATCCACTCGTCCGTTAGTTTTACTTCTTCAAAATTCAGCACCGAACGGCTTGAAGCACTCCTTGATTTTTTCATTCTTTTTGATCAAGCAAAAAGGATAAAGAAGAAATATGGGTCATCACCTAGCCTAATTGTAGGAAATCGGGTATAAGTACCCATTTTACACCATGCGACCCAAGACAAACAAAACAAATTCACCTCTGTGAACCCTATAAATATTGGAATATCGGAATATTCCGATTTAGTTATTAAGCAAAATCTAGGAATTACCTAAAATTCTTCCGAACTTCTTTATCCGATCAATCCTTCACCACAGGTAGCAATACCCTGCTCGTTCCAAAAATCGTATGCACTGCCTTTTCGAAATCGGATTTCTCGGCTTCGTAGATGTTTTCCACATACTTTTGCGGATTCAAATCGAATAGCGGGAACATTGAACTTTGTATTTGAATCATAATCCGATGACCTTTCTGAAAAGTATGACGCACCTCGATTAGCGGCACTTCCACCTCATCTTTTTCGTTCGGTTCGAATGGTTTTGGATTGGAGAAGTCATCACGGAAACGACCTCGAATATATCCCACCCGAACCAATTTCTGGTAACCGTTCATTTTCACTCCAGGAGCATCGGTTGAATCAGGTAAACGGTCCATTGGAAGCACGTCGATAATCTTCACATATACATCGGCATCCTGATGATCTGTTGCGAAATCGATTAGCGCCTGAATTTCTCCGGATACATCAACATCTTCGGTTAGGACATCTGAAGTGAAGGTCAGGACATCTGGCCGTTTGGAAGCAAAACGTTGATCGCCATTCATATACTTTTTCGGCGCCATTCGATAGAAATTGTCATCGAAAATGAACGGAACCGGATGAAAAGGATCTGACGTGTAGCTCAAACTTCCATCATTCGCCTCGTTAGAAAGTACCCCTTCCGGATTCAAGAAAAACTGCACGGTATCCTTCGGCATAGCAAATGGGTCTTCATCATATGATTCCCATTCATGCGTACCCATATTGAATACTTTGGCTGTAAAATCCAGATCTTCTCCCCTACCTTTCAAGTGGTACTCGAAATAACGAAATTCAATTTCACTTTGATACTTTTCGCAAAGGCTGTCACCGTAGAAAATATCGGCCAAACGATAACTCCCCTGTCTTAATCTAGGATGTCCGTGCGACCATGGACCCAACACCAATTTCGCCAATCCCGGCTCGGCGTTTTTCTGCATTTCCCGGAACGATTTCACAATTCCGAAAAGGTTTTGCTCATCTGTCCAGCCACCTACTACCAACGTTGGACATTTCACACGATCCAGGTATTGCAACCAGTTTCTTTCTTGTCGGTACGCATCATAATTCGGATGTTCCGTAATGTTCTTCCAGAAGAAATTATCGGGAGCTATTACATCATCAAATTCCGTTAACGCCATACGATCCAGAAAGAAATCGTAGTAATCCACAGTTGTTCCGGCTTTCTGATCGACAACATAGGGTTTTGCACGTCCGTTGTACCATGATTCCGTTGTAGGCTCTTCTTTCTGAACTCCGAATACGTCCAAAACAGGCAGGTAATTCAATCCTAACAAACCGTACCTATTGAAGTCTTCGAAATAGAAATTCGTCACAGGTGCCATTCCCAAAACAGCTTTCAGATTTGGATGATTTGTTACTGCTGAAACCAATGAAGTATGCCCCAAATAAGAATTTCCATACTGTCCGATATTCCCATTGAAATTCTCGAGATTCTTTGCTAACCAATCAAATGTATCGTAGCTATCGGTCACTTCATCCGTACGCTTTTTATCACTCCAGGAATACGGTGGTTTAGTGTTTTCAAACTCTCCTTCGCTCATCCATCGGCCACGCATGTCCTGATTGACAAAAATGTATCCGGAAGCTACTAAATCAGGATTGTACATGAGTCTTTGCGGCATCGTATCCGCTCCGTAAGGCTTCACACTGTAAGGCGTACGTTTGATCAGAACCGGATATTCCTGACTCTTATCTTTCGGTGAATAAATCGATGTGAAAAGTTTGACTCCATCGCGCATTTCAATGTACACTTCCTGCTTTTCATAATCATCGACAGTGAAATTTTGAGAAAAGCTAGTAGTGGATACCAACAAGAAAATAAGGAGAGTTCCGGGTTTCATTCGTACAGTTTTGCGCTAAAATAGGAAAAGTACCGCGCTTGTCTTAAGTAAAAATGATAGTTGATGGAAAGGCAAATGAGCGTCAAATCACTACTTTTAAATCATGAAGTTGATTCACCCTACAGGCGGTGTCGCATTGCGCAAAATTAAATTCGAAGATCGGGAAAGATTGGTCAGTCTGGCAAACAATCCCAACGTAGCCAATAATCTTCGGGATGATTTCCCACATCCGTACACTATCGATGATGCCGATCAATTCATAAAACATGCCCGTTCAGCGGAACCCACGCTTCGTTTTTGCATTGAAAAAGATGGATTGTACGTAGGGAATATTGGTCTGCATCCTCAAGAGGATGTCTACAAGCGAAATGCGGAAATTGGGTACTTCATTGGAGAAGATTTCTGGGGACAGGGAATTGCCTCGCAAGCGGTTCAGTTGATTGTTGCATACGGATTCGAACAATTGGATTTCCATCGGATTTTTGCCGGTGTTTTTTCGTACAATTCCGCCTCAAAAAAAGTTCTGGAAAATGCAGGATTTACTTTCGAAGGTGCCTCGATTGAAGCCGTATATAAAAATGGAGAGTTGCACGATGAATTGCGGTATGCCAAATTGAACCCTCAACACACCTGATCCGATCATTATTAATTAGATTCATTCTAAAGAATCCCTGTTTTATAGAGCCTGTCAGGCTAATCGAGCTGAGTATTTCACATTCCTTAGGTAAAGTGTTCAAAACCAAACGGATTGTTTTTATAACTCCCTGAAATCATCGATCTTTACTGCCTATCGTCACTATGAAAACAACACGACTCACCCTTGTACTAGTGTTCCTGGGAATGCTATTTCCGCATCTATCGAATGCACAGAATGAATCCATTGCAAGAAAATGGAATAACATTATTCTCGAAGCGATTCGAAATGATTACGCGCGTCCGACAGTTCACGCCCGAAATTTGTACCATCATTCCATTATTTGTTATGACGGTTGGGCAGCCTACGATCCGTCTCGATCGCGCTATTTTCTGGGACAAACGCTTTACGGATATACTTGCCCGTTCGATACGCTAATCATTCCGGGAAATGTCGAGCAAGCAAGAATTGAAACGATTTCCTATGCTTCGTACCGATTCCTCGAAAATCGCTATTCAGGATCCCCGGATTACGCCATCACGATGGCACTTGCCAATTTGCTGATGAACGATTTAGGACTTGATCCTTTGTATACATCCACAGATTACTCGAATGAAGGTCCGGCCGCACTGGGAAACTATCTAGCTGAACAAATTCAATTGTACGGATTAACGGACGGTTCTAACGAATCAGGTGGATTCGAGAATCAATTCTACACGCAATTAAATCCTCCGCTGGAAATGTCAACAGCAGGAAACCCTGATATTCAAGACCCCAATCATTGGCAACCGCTTTCACTGGATGTTTTGATCGATCAATCCGGAAACATAATCACAGAAACGCAACCACACCTTTCTCCTGAATGGGGAGAAGTACATCCTTTTGCATTGGACACTGCAACTGCCGTGGATATTTCACGAGACGGAATGACCTTCAAAGTGTATTTTGATACCATGCAGCCAGCATATCTTACTCTTGGAGATTCTTCGGATTGGGATTCATTTTACAAATGGAACCACACTTTGGTGAGTGTTTGGCAATCGCATTTAGACCCGAACGATGGGGTTATGTGGGACATTTCTCCTGCATCTATCGGAAACAACACATGGTATCCCGATCCGAACGATTCAACAGCGTATCCATTGTTCTATGATTTGGTTAATGGTGGAGATCCCGGAACTGGACACCCAATCAACCCGGTTACCGGAATGCCGTATACACCTCAAATGGTACCAAGAGCCGATTACGCCAGAGTATTGGCAGAGTTTTGGGCAGATGGAATTGACTCCGAAACACCACCGGGACACTGGTTTGAAATCTATCATTACGTAACAGATCAACCAACTTTTGTTCGAAAGTGGAAAGGCATGGGACCAACTCTGGACCCATTGGAATACGATGTCAAAGCACACCTGACTCTGGGAGGAACGGTTCACGATGCAGCAATCGCCGCGTGGAGTTTAAAGGGATATTACGATTATCTGCGTCCGGTTTCTGCAATTCGATATATGGCAGATCAGGGACAAAGCTCCGACACCAATGAAATTAGTTACGATCCAAATGGAATTCCTTTAATGCCTGGATTTGTAGAAGTAGTTCAGATTGGAGATACTCTAGCCGGACAATGGAATGAAAACGTAGGAAAAATCAAGCTATTTACCTGGAAAGGGCACGCATACATCAACGACCCGCAAGTGGACATCGCAGGAGTTGGATGGATTTTGGCAGAAGAATGGTGGCCGTACCAACGACCAACTTTCGTAACACCACCATTTGCAGGATTTGTTTCCGGACACTCTACGTTCTCTCGTGCTGCTGCACATACCATGGAATTTATGACTGGATCTGCGTTCTTCCCGGGAGGAATGGGTGAGTTTCTCGCCCCAATGAATGAATTCTTGCAATTTGAAGAAGGACCAAGTGATACCGTTCGATTACAGTGGGCCACTTACATGGACGCCTCAGATCAATGTAGTTTATCAAGACTCTGGGGAGGAATTCACCCACCAATCGATGATATTCCAGGACGAATGATCGGTGATTTTGTAGGTCCTCAAGCTTCTCTTCTTGCAGATTCCATTTTCTCCATTAATGAAGCAGGACTTACTTTCGCAACTACAACAGACAGTTTGATTACCCGAGTTGATATGGGAAGTACGTTCGACCTGAATTTCGGATTTAGTGTTCCGATGGATACTTCAGTAGTTCCGAACCTTACGCTATATACTGCAAGTCTTGCAACTGCGGTAGCTCAAAACAGTTACTACTGGATCGATTCTACCGAATTGGTGATCGTGATGGACGCTTTAACAAGTTCAATTGAGATTTGGGATGCCGATATCAAATTGAACAACCTTATGACAGGCACAGCAATCAGTTTGCAGGAATACACCTTCAAGAACCTGTTCCTTGTAGATACGAAGAAGCCACTCGTGAGCAGCCATCAAAGTAACTTAGCGATTCTCAACGATGCAAGTACTCTACAATCATTGTCTATCGACCTGATTTTTGACGAGCCTTGCGATACTACCATCGCACCAACGATTCAATTCAGCGGAACGAATTATTTGAACCCAACGTTAGTACTTCAAGGTGGAAATTCAAGCTGGCAAGACGACACCACTTATTTGGCAACGTTTGACATCATCGATTTTGATGAAACGGTGGATTTGATCACCATGAGCGTACTTACCGGAACCGATGCTCAAGGAAACCTGATGGATTCTGTTGGATTGGCTGCAACCTTCGAAATTGATACCGAAAATCCAACGATTATCTCTGCTATTTCAACCGAAGCAATGATCAGTCAGGCAGATTTGGCAAGTCCGCAATTTAACGTTGACGTGACTTTCAGTGAAGCAATGGACACTACCGTTTTGCCTACCTTAACTTTCATGGATCAGGGAACTCCATATACGACGCTTACACAGAATATGAGTCAGACCGTTTGGCTGGATGAGTTTACCGTGCAATCAGAATTTTTCGTCTTCACAAACACAAACGATCTTATTCCATTGGATTTAGAAGTTGCCAATCTCACCGATGAAAAAGGAAACATCATGGCGGATTCATTGGCGACCCAAGTACTTTGGAGCGATATGAAATCTCCTGAGGTAATCAGTCGTGTTGCAAACAAACCAATTATTAGCGATAGCGTAGTTGGATCAACAGAATACTACGTAGACATTACATTCAGCGAAGCAATGGACACTACAATCGTTCCTTTTGTTTCGTTGAACGCAGCCGTTTCAATTGCAAGTGAAGTACAATATAACGTACCAGTCAGTGCTTATTTGGATTCATTCACGTATCGTGCCTATTTCCAGGTGATCGACATGGGATCGGAAGTTGATCCGGTTCATATTTCTGTTGATTTCGGAGCGGATTTCGCAGGAAACGAACAAATCCTTGACGATTTCCAAAACTTCACGACATTGGACACGAAGAATCCGACAGTGATCAGTTTGACTGCCAACGACTACATTCTGGATGCCTGGGGACAGAATTTTGATGTTCTAGCCATTTACGACGAACCAATGCGAACGGATATTTATCCTCAAATGGCATTCTCACCGATGGTACCAATTCCTCTGCCAAAGGTAGATTCAGCATGGTTGAATGGAACAACGCACGAAATGTACTACGAACTTCAAGGTGTACCGGGACAAACAACTATTATCGATGTGGCTCTCACAAACGGTGTCGATCTCGCTGGAAACCTCCAGAATCTGATCAACGAAGCGGCATTCTTCCAATTAGACCCTCTATTGGGAATCGAACATTTGGAGAACGGTCAGGCAATTATTTATCCAACGGTTATCGGTAGTGGAGAAATCCTGACAATTATGAATTTGCCGGAAGAAAATTCTGAATATCAATTCGATATTGTGAATGCCCTGGGGCAAAAGATTGATAAAATTACATTCACAAAAAACGGAACCAAATGGATTTCGACACCATTGAATGTTGCTACAGGAATGTACTACCTGAACTCAGAGCAAATACAATTTAAAATCATGGTGAAATGAGATTGATAGCCACGTTTTTATTCTTATTGCCATTTGTTGTTTCGGCTCAAACCTTTACGGATGTTGCCGCAGCGCAAAATGTGACATCTGTTCAATACGGTCCTCAGCATTACGCCAATGGAATGTCGTTTTATGATTTTGATGAAGACGGATGGGATGATCTCACCTATCCGATGAATAACGATTCTATTGCCTTTTATCGAAACATAAATGGAACCTTCGTACAAATTCCCTCCATGATTTATGCACCTGGTTTGGTACGACAAATGTGTTGGGTTGACTACGACGATGATGGCGATTTGGATTTCTGCGTAACGTTCGATGATATTGGAATTCGTCTTTATCAAAACGATGGTTCGTTTAATTTCACCGATGTAACAGCCGCAGCCAATATTACATTGGTTCCTTTTACCGGATACGGCTTTTCCTTCGCTGATGTAGATGGGGATAGCGATCTGGATTTGTACGTAGCAATCTACGAATCGACTGCCAGTACTACTTCTCCGGTTCCAAATTTGTTCTACGAGAACCTCGGAAACGGAACATTTCAGGAAGTTGCAACCGCATGGGGGATTGATGACGGATTAAACACCTCGTTTCAACCCGTTTGGTTCGATTTCGATAACGATTCTGACCTTGATTTGCACTTAATCAATGATCGACCAGCTCATACAGATGCATTTTATGTCAACGATGGATCAACCGTTTTGAGTGATCAAACTACTTCTCTCGGAATCTTAAATCAATGGCAAAGTCCGATGAGTTTGAGCGTGGCTGATTACGATAACGACGGATATCAGGACATTTTCAAAACGGACATTGCTACGGGACTGCCGTTCAACGGCGTTTACGACTATTACAAACTCTTCCGAAATCAAAATGGAAGCTTCTTTCAGAATGTTGCAGGTCCATTAGGGCTGGAGACCATTAATTTCGGATGGGGCTCTGTTTGGGTCGATTACAACAATGATGGCTACGAAGATTTATACGTTGCCACTGGAGATATTGACTCACTCTTGACGGTAAAAACGTCTCTGCTCTATAAAAACAATGGTGGCGCTGGATTTATAAATGAAACGGATTCCATTTTATCGAATGTGTACAATGTAGCGTACTGTCCGGTGAAAGGAGACATCGATAATGACGGATTTTATGACATCGTTGTGGTTAATCATGGAATTCCACCTAGCGTACTTCAAAACAGCGGAAACAAAAATCATTTCATCAAAGTGACACCCGTTGGTACGCAATCCAACAAACAAGGAATCGGGACGGTTTTCAAAGTTTATTCCGGCGGGATTTGTCAAACGCAAACGGTATTCTGCGGAAGCGATCTCTGTGCTCAGCATTCTCAACACAAAATATTCGGAACCGGAAACGCTGAATTTGTTGACTCACTCGTTGCTTATTTCCCAAGTGGAATCGTGACGAAAATGTACAATCTTCCGGCTGACACCAACTATATCGTTGAGGAAAAAGCGACCATTGGAGTAGATTTCATTCAAGGCGTTGGCGGATTAACGGTTTGTGAAGGAGATTCAGCCCAGGTAGGAATGTCGGGGTTCTACAATTACGAATGGAACACAGGAGATACCACGTCACATATCACGGTAACAAACACCGGGACGTATTCTTTCCAGGCCGAAAATGCTACAGGAGACACCGTATTCGTTTCACAATCTGAATTCATTTATTTTGAACCACCGATTGGAGCAATCTCGATTGTAACTCAACCTCCATGCGGTAATGATAGTGCCGGAGTGATTCAATTACTTCCAACGCAATCGCAATTGGTAGATTCTATTGTTTGGTCGAATGGTGAAATAGGTTCTTCGATTAGCGGGCTGCCACCGGGAATGTATACCTACATCATTGTATCCATCAATGGTTGTTTAAGCTCAGATTCTATTGAAATCATTGCTACGCCACAATTCAATGTGCAACCGTTTACTACTTCTGAGACAGATCAATCCTTAGGTTCTGTAACCTTCAATATCTGGGGTGGAACGGCTCCGTACGAATTCTACATGGACACCGTACAAGTTGGACAAACGATTAACAATCTGGCTGCAGGAACCTATGAAGTAACGATAATTGATGCTGCTGGATGCGAGGTAATCGTGCCATTCACTATCAATGACGAAACCACTGCTGGACTTGCGGCATTTAGTGTAGATGAAATCAAAGTGTTCTTCTCCAATGGAGCTTGTTTTGTGTGTACAGAAAAAGCATTGATCGGCAGCAATATTTCCGTGATCGACATGACGGGGAAAGAAGTCCTGAATTGGACCTGGACGGAAAGCAACGCTTGTTCACAGCAATCCTCGAATCTAAGCGAAGGATTCTATCAGGTGCAGATTACTAATAACGGAAGTACGACCGTTAAGAATTTGGTTGTTCGGTAATTGTCTCCTGTATAGTCCTGTCGAGGGCTATTTCCTGGATACGGCAAAACGCACATTGAGCGTAGCCGAAATGTGAATAATGAACCGGTATATTGCATTTCGGCTACGCTCAATGCGCTATTCCTCGTAATTTTTTGAAAAATTATCGGCTCTTGCCAAGATCCGGTAAGTTACCCCTTGAGGAAGAGCAAGCACTGCTTGTGATGGAAAAGAGGGGTGACTATCCGCTAAAACAGCTCTTTTCACCTCCGTTCAACCTCCAATTATGGTTTTAACTTGACTGATCAATCTTACGAACCATCGTTAGAATTGTCGCCATTCCACACGTTTCGCCGGTTTCATCATAGATGTCAACAAGGAACTTCACAATTCCTTTAGCGATATCGTCTTCGGAACGTTTTTCCTGATCGATTTTCTCCTTTACCGTGAACCGAACACCGATAGTTGCTCCTGGATAAACAGGCTTTGTAAATCGTGCTTCGTCAATTCCATAGTTTAACAGAACCGGACCTTTCTTAGGATCAACGAACAATCCAGCTGCTTTGGAAAGCAAGAAGTAACCGTGCGCTACACGACGCTCGAAGATTGTTCCATCCAAAGATGTTTCGTCCATGTGAGCATAGAAATTATCACCGGAAACATTCGCGAAATTCACGATATCTGCCTCCGTTACGGTATGCTTGTGTGTAAATACTGTTTCTCCAACCACCAATTCTTCGAAGTGCTTGCGGAACACGTGCGGATTTGCTTCCGGCATTGCTGCTCCCACCTGGAATTGCTGCGTGATTTCTGTAATTGTTGTTGGATGCCCCTGAATGGCAGTACGTTGCAGATAATGCAAAATTCCGCGTTTACCACCCATTTCTTCACCTCCTCCGGCGCGTCCAGGACCACCGTGTGTCAGTAATGGCATTGGAGAACCGTGACCAGTACTTTCTTTCGCACAATCTTTATTCAGTACCAGAATACGTCCGTGCATACTCGCCGCACCAACAACATATTCGCGTGCTTCTTTATCATCAGGAGTAACGATGGATGAAACCAAAGATCCTTTACCCATTCGAGCCAATTCAATTGCTTCGTCCATGTTTTTGTATGGCATGATCGTTGAAACCGGACCGAATGCTTCTACATTGTGAACGTCTACTTTATTGAATGGATCATTATTTCTGAATAGAATTGGTGAGAAGAAAGCTCCTTTGTCTTTGTCAGCTCCAACAACATCGAAATTGTCAAGATCACCGAAAACGATGTCCTGTGATTGCGCCAACAACTCAACATTCTCACGAACGCGATCTACCTGAGTATGTGTTGCTAAAGCTCCCATTCGAACACCTTCCTGCGATGGATCTCCAATCATTGTTGTTCCCAATCGTTTTGAAATGGCTGCCTGAACATCTTCCAATAAGTTCTCCGGAACGATAATTCTACGTACCGCCGTACATTTCTGCCCCGCTTTTACTGTAATCTCTTTGGTTACCTCCTTCACAAACAAGTTGAATTCTTCCGTGTCCGGCGTTGCTTTTTCACCCAATACAGAAGCATTCAAAGAATCAGCTTCTAGGTTGAAGGAAACACTTCTTTCCGTGATATGCGGCAGTCCTTTCAATACCTTACCTGTACTCGCACTTCCCGTGAAAGTCACTGTGTCTTCCAAATCCACGTGATCGATGATTCCTCGACCCAATCCGCAGACCAATTGCAACGACCCTTCAGGCAAAATTCCTGATGCGATGATATCGCGAACCATTACTTCCGTCAAATAACAGGTGTACTCTGATGGCTTCACGATTGCCGGAACCCCAGCCATTAAGTTCACCGCAATTTTCTCCAACATTCCCCAAATCGGGAAGTTGAAGGCGTTGATATGAATGGCAACACCTTGTTTAGGCGTCATGATGTGATGTCCGATGAACGTTCCTTCTTTGGAAAGGGGCGCCATCGTTCCATCAACGTAATACGGTAAATCCGGAAATTGACGACGCAATGAAGCATTGGCAAACAAGTTTCCGATTCCTCCTTCAATATCAATCCATGAATCGACTTTTGTAGCACCTGTCCAAGCGCTTACTTCGTAATATTTCTTCTTCAACGATAATAAGTGCAATGCCAATGCTTTCAACATGCGACCTCTTTCCTGGAAAGTCATCTTGCGCAATTTGGCACCACCTGTTCTTCTACCGTATTCTAAAATGGCTGCGTAATCGAATCCGGCACTGGATGTTTCACCGAATTGTTCTCCTGTGATGGCGTTGTAGAGTTTTGTTTCAACTCCTTCTCCATCAGTCCATTCTCCTAGAATATAGCTTTGATATCGTTGCATTATTGTTGTTTTTTAGTCAGCTAAAGATAGCCATAATTCCATGAGAGTTGCCCGGAAAATTGACTTAGGATTTGCTGGTTTCCGGAATCAAATGCTCCAGGAAAAACTCCAATTGCTCGATTTCTACATGTTCCATCACCACAATTTTGTACCAGTTCGGCGCATCATGATTATCTGGAACCATCCCGAACTTAGCGGCTGTTTCCTTGCTTAAAAAGGAGCTTTCTATCGTTACGATATTGCTGCTCGGATTTCGGAAATAGTTGATTTTGTTGGCGTCCAACTTATCGCATAGCCAATCGGTACGCTTCTGCAAGACAAAAATCTTTTCGTGCCAACCAAATTTACCGTACGTCATGAGGATCATCCAAACGGCAATTGCATTCGCTCCGGAACGACTTCCAATCAATGTGGAATCCTGACCTTCAACGTAACTTGCTTCCTTGGTGTGTGCGTGTTGCATCCAACCTTTTCGAATTAAGAAGATTCCTGTTCCGTAAGGCGCTTGTGCCATTTTGTGCGCATCCATCGTAATGGAAGTGATATGTGGATTCTTGAAAGTCAAGTGCGTCTCTTCATTTGAAAACGGATAGTAAAATCCACCGAATGCCGCATCGACGTGTACCTGAAAAGTATGGTTTCGTTTGTTTAATGCATCGACGTACAAATCAACATTATCCACAGAACCGAACATAGTTGTCATCATGTTTGCCACGACAATAAAATAACGAACCCCATCTTTTTCTAATTCTGAAATAGTCTCGTTGATAGCATCTTCACTCACTGCCATTGTAGCTGCATCCGTTTTCACAGTTGCCCACCGAATGTTCAGTAAATTTGCAGCTTTTGCAGTAGAATAATGTGTGTGCTCACTTCCAATAATGGCAATTTCCTCGTGCCTTGCATCGCATTCGTTCAGAAAGTAATTTCGATAGATCCAGATCGCCTGAAGATTGGCTTCTGTTCCACCTGAGGCAACATAACCATCGCACGATTCAGCTTCAGCCCCCATAATTTGTTCCGCACAAATTCGAATCACTTCACGTTCCAAAGCGTGCGTTCCTTCAAAATACGCCTCTGACTGCTCCAACGTATGGCATCCGATATGATTAGGATTCTCCACCATTGTAGATAAGAACGGTGCATTATCTAGCAAAGCGTGATCCGGTGAAAACACCTTTGAATCTAAAAAAGAAGCAGGCAATCCCAGAACGTTCTCTCCGCGGAATCCACGATTCTTCTGTAGTGCTTCAAAAATCCGCTCTCTTATTTGAATGTGACTCTGTTTCTTCCACATAATGTTGCTTTTGACGACAAAAGACGGAAATCTGAATGATTGAAATGATGACTTTGGTCAGGAATGGGGAAAAGACGGAAAGATAGAAAGACATAAGATGGAAAGACATAAGACAAAAGACCAATAACTGGTTTGCCAACAATCTTTTCTCTTTCATCTTTGAGCGAAGCGGTCTTTCATCTGTAAGCGAAGCAGTCTTTTGTCTTTGAGCACAGCGATCTTTTATCTACTTTAGACAACATGCGACTTTTCATTTTAACAATCTTCACGATTATGAGTATTTCCGGGCAGGCACAGGACAAGGTTATTTTGGTAATCCATGGAGGTGCCGGGACCATCCTGAAGAAAAACATGTCGGAAGAAAAAGAAGCGGCGTACGAAGCCAAACTCAGAGAAGCATTGCAAGCAGGCTATGATGCACTAATCGCGGGAAAAACGAGTGTTGAGGCAGTGCAGACAGCGATCAACATTATGGAAGATTCTCCCTTGTTCAATGCAGGTAAAGGTGCTGTTTATACGAATGCTGAAACACAAGAGATGGACGCTTCTATCATGCGTGGACAGGACAAAGAAGCCGGTGCAGTTGCTGGGGTAAGCACGATTAAAAATCCTATTGATGCGGCGATTGCCGTAATGGAAAAATCGGATCATGTGATGTTGGCAGGAACCGGAGCGGAAGAATTTGCAGAGAAACAACGGGTAACCATTGTTGATTCTTCCTATTTCAAAAGTGATGTCCGGTTGAAGCAATTGAAACGTGTTCAGGATCAGGAAAATTCCGTTTTGGATCACGATAGTGACGATCGGGGAGAACTTGACGGATCAGAGAATGAATTCGACGTGGATTACATCGAAGACAAAAAGTTTGGAACAGTGGGCGCAGTTGCTTTGGATAGTGCTGGAAACCTGGCTGCCGGGACCTCAACTGGAGGTATGACGAACAAACGATATCATCGCATTGGCGATTCTCCGATTATTGGAGCTGGGACGTATGCAAATCATCTGGTAGGTGTTTCCTGTACTGGACATGGCGAGTACTTCATTCGAAATGTTGTTGCGTACGACGTAGCAGCTTTGATGGAATATTCTGACCTTACTCTTGAAGAAGCCACTGAAAAAGTTATCGAAAAACAAACCGAAATGGGCGGCAAAGGTGGATTGATTGCTTTGGATAAAGATGGAAATGTCAGCCTTCCCTTCAACACTGCTGGAATGTACCGCGGTTATGTAACCGAGAACGGTGAAATTGTCATTGAGATTTACGAAGCAGGACACTAAAAAAGTAAAATGCCAACCGGCAATTAATGACTTTTGGTTATTCATCATTAATTGCCAGCAGACATCGGGTTTAGTTGAGTAAAACTCAGGTTGGTCGTACTACTTAATCATGAACTTTAAGCATTCCTCACCGCCTTCATGAGCGATATATAAGAAATACATTCCAGATTCAAGTTTGGACACATCTATGGTTGGGCTTTGAGATGTCTGTTTGTGAACTATCGCACCAGATGTAGCAACGATTCTCACGTGATTGAACCCTGAAATGGCATCCAGACCGCTCACCGTTAATTCATCAGTAGCCGGGTTTGGATAGAGAACCAGTTCATCTTCGTAAATTTCACTTACTCCTGTATAATCAACAAGGAAACAAGACGAGGTATCCACACATCCATTCAAGTCTACCGACACAGCATAATTCCCAGTCACCGGAGGAATATACGATTGTGTTGTCACGCCTAACTGAGCAAAGTTATTGTCACAATCGAGCCATTCATACGATGCTGAAGATTGATCGGCAGCAAGCTCCGTTCCGGTTTGTGTAACGTTGTTATCCGGATAAGGATTGATTGTTAAATCCAAGGTAATTAGCGAATCGCACCCCATAGCATTTGTCAATAGGAACGTTACGGTATCAGTCGATGCTGTGTACGTATTACTGTCAATCCAGGTGTAAGATCCACAAGCGATAACTGTATCTGTTACGTAATCAGGTGTACATGCTGGATAAATCTCGTAAGACATCCAAACAGCATTCGGACCATCGTATAACCAGAACAAATCATTGGCAAAGGACATTCCGAAAGAAGGATTCTGTGGAGCGCTTGCCGGTAATTGGACAGTCGCAGAGGAATCTCCCGTCGCTTTGTCAAAAAGATGCAGACGTTGATTCGTGTAGTCGTAAATACCGATTTCCTGACCTACACAACCTGTGTAGATAACACCGTAATCAGTAATGTCCGCCGTTGACACAGGCATATTGTTCAGAGCGTAATTAGAAATACTTGTTCCAGTAGCACGATCATAACGATAAATTGAGCCGTTGTCATAATAGATTACTTCGTTAGCATCGTAGTCCAAATCTCCACACGATTGCGTGCCTGGCTGAAGCTGACCCGTGAAAAGAGGTGTCCCGGTTCCAAGAGCATAGCCTGTAACAGGATCCAAATCCTGATTACGCCATCCGGTTGTTCCGTGACCGTTTCCTTCCAACTGATTTAACGCCGAATTCCACCAAAGACCACGGAAGGAAATCCCAGCAGCAACTGATGCAACTGATGCTCCACCGGTAGCATCATATGTTTCGATTGGATAACTTCCACTTCCTGCGTTAACAGAGTAATACAAGCTATCAATTGGATTCCATGCAACCCCAGATCTATTAGTGGTTCCACTAACCGTGTTCAATACGATTGGGGTTTGAACTGCTGTATCAAGCAGCGCACATGTTTGTGCCGAGGATTGCAATGCAAATCCTGCGAACGAAATGAGTAGTAGGGTAGTTTTTTTCATTATTCACGCATTTATAGAGTATACTACAAATATGATAACCAATCAGTTAAATTAATATGATGTAGGATAATTTTAAACCTGATTGATATCAGGGTTGAACCTGGAAAGTATCAGATGACTACTTCGTAATTGTCTGCGTTCTCCTGTATGGATTGCAAAGTTTCACGAATCTCATTCAAATCGAATGAGGTTACCAGCTTCATGCGCGTTTCCTTGAAGTGTGCGATGCCCTTGAAATAGTTCGTGTAATGACGTTTCATCTCTGCTACTCCCAATGTTTCGCCTTTCCATTTCACACTCATTTCCAAATGACGTAAAGCGGCCTTTGCTTTGTCTTCAACGGTTGGTTTTTCCTTATGTGTTCCCGTTTCGATATAGTGTTTGATTTCATTGAAAATCCACGGATTCCCGATAGAAGCACGACCGATCATAACTCCGTCAACACCATACTTTGCTTTGTATTCAACAGCTTTCTCCGGTGAATCGATATCACCATTCCCAAATACTGGAATTTGCATCCGAGGATTGCTTCGTACATCGGCAATCAATGACCAATCGGCTTCACCTTTGTACATCTGTTTACGCGTTCGACCATGAATGGAAATGGCTTCGATTCCAACATCCTGTAATCGCTCGGCAACTTCCACGATATACTTTGTATTGTCATCCCAACCCAAGCGCGTTTTCACGGTAACCGGAAGTTTGGTGGATTTCACAATCTCAGCGGTCATCTTCACCATTTTCGGAATATCCTGAAGGATTCCAGCACCAGCTCCTTTGCACGCGACCTTTTTCACTGGACAACCGTAATTGATGTCCAGAATATCAGGATTCGTGCGCTCCACGATCTCGGCGGTTTGCTTCATCGACTCGATTTCCGAACCGAAAATTTGAATTCCAATCGGACGCTCGTACTCGTAGATGTCGAGTTTTTGAACACTTTTCGCAGCATCGCGAATCAACCCTTCAGAAGAGATAAACTCCGTATACATCAAATCGGCACCATTCTCTTTGCACAATGCACGAAACGGCGGATCACTGACATCCTCCATGGGAGCCAGCAAAAGCGGAAAATCCCCCAACTCTATATCACGAATTTTTACCATTGGTCGTGCAAAGATAGGTCATTTAAGAATTATGATTGTGGAATGAGGAATTATGAATGAGGAGAAGTCCACTTCGAGAACCTCAGCGCACTGAGAGGACGTTGTGCTGAGCCTGCCAAAGTAGCCAAAGTGCACTTCGACTTCGCTCAGTGCACTGCTTTTCTTACTCAATGTGCATTCAAGACGTCAAAATAAAATCAACCATCTCCAAACCCAATCTCAATTTCCTCACCGCCACCTTTTTCCTTCTTCATCTTTTCTTGCTCCTTCTTTAACCAACGTAAACCTTTTCCATCTGGTTTCGGCTTCGTTTCTTCGATATGCTCGTCGTTGTTTTCGGTAGGATTGATAATGATCTCAATCTTCTCATGTTCGAATTTCTCCTGCACATATTCCTGAACCGTGGTATCGTTCTTGAAAAGTCCAAATTCTGATTTGAAAATAGATCGGGCATCGTCTGCTGCTTTCTGGCGCTGTTCCTTTTTGTAGGCTTTGTTTGCTTCGGCATCCCATTCAAAACTCGGGTCGAAGAGATCTCCGTACATGCGCATGAACACATATTTTCCGGTACCATCGTCTCGGATTTCCCCGAATTCACTCGTTTTCTTTTGCTTCAGATCGCGGAATCGGAAACCAAAACGGTAATCAATTTTGTTATCGAACGTATGCTTTCCAGATATTTCCATATCCAATGCAGAGGACTTCACCGACATCCCCGGAATGACAATTACTCCGTTGCGAATCACCAGGGTATTTTCCAGTCGATCGAATTTCAGGTCGAGCAATTTCTTCTCAAACATTTTGATGTTTTCCTTTCCGATTGCCAGTCGAGCCGAGCTCATTTCATTCAAACTCTTGGTAATTTCTCTAAATGCCTGAACGTTTTTCAATCGCCCGTTTTCAATGGTAATTCCAGCCGTAGCTTCAATCGAGTTCATGATAATTCCACTTCGCAAATCGAACGGTGCGCTGAACTCCAAACTCACTTTTGCCGATCCGGTAATATTGCGGCTTTTGATGACATCCTGCTCGAAATTGTCCCATTCTTTGAAGAGTTTTTGGAAGGAAATGTTGTTGGATACCACATGACTGGAAATGTTAAAAATCTCCGGTCGATCCTCTGAAATCTTCACCCATCCAGAAGCATCAGCTCCTCCATTGGAGACGTTCAATTTCGGGAAATGAATCACACGATTCTTAATCTTCATGTTTCCTCGCAGGTTCAGGAAATCGTGTTTGTCGTAGCGCAACTTTTTGACATCGAGGTAAGCTTTTCCTTCAATATCCGCCGGAAGAATATATACGCGTCCATGTTGTAGTTTGTCCTCCTTGGAATCCGATCCAAGATCTTCCAGAATGATGCGATTACTTTGAATATCAACATCTGCCACAAGATTCCCGGTCTTAGCAAAATACTTCGAAACACCTTTAAAGACTCCGTTCACAGCGAAATCAGACGATCCGATATTCAGTGTAATATCATCCATTCCAACGCGATCATTCCTCAAAAATACGCGACCTTCTATGTCTCGGTAAATGCGTTTATCATCCACCAATTGTGCCTTTGCTTTATTGAAAGTGACTTCGCCCTCGCATTTCCTTATCTCATAAGTCTGACTATCGTCTGGTTGATGATGTGTCTTTATGGCAAATTGGGAAGAAATATCTACCGTTCCTTTTAACTGCTCAAATTCGGTCAATTTGAATAAAGAGCGCACTACCGACAAATTAACCAATCCCACGGCATTCCCCTGGAATAAAGGTGCCTGAAACTCGGTAATTTTCAGATTCGCCCTAAATGGTCCTCCCTGCGTTTGAAATCCAATATCCTTAAGTGAAACAAACTCTTTCTCTGGTCCGCCGACGTTGGAATATGCCCCTTTTAAGGAGAGCTCCCTCAGAGAAATGCCACTGTTAGGATCGCGCAGGGTTCCTTTTTCCACACCGAAGTCGCACGTAATTTCAACGGGAGCCAATGCTTCGTTCTTGCCATCTACTTTGAGGTCAAAAAGTAAGGTTCCGGTCCCTGAAAATGCTTTAATGTCTTTGGTTTCTTCAACCGCCAGATTGTTTGCTGCATCTTCAATGCCAATGTTCTTTCCGGAAAGCTCGAAGTTAAATCCTACGGTGTCCACTTTGCCTTCAAAATGGAAGGGTAAGTTCGCCACGGAAATGGTCGATTTCGGAATTTCCACCGTACCATCCCGCGTATTTACTTTTACCCCAACACCCAGTTTTGCCGGCTTATTTGAAACAAGTGTCAGGTTTCCACTTTTTGCGGCGATAATCTTCAAATCGCTCTTCGCCGCAGCGGTGAATACATCATTGCTTAAGTTTCCTTCCAGCGACATTTCCTTAATGTGGGTTCTGTATTCCTGAGCAGTTGCATCATTTATGTAATTGAACCGGAAATTTTTGAATTGGACATCTTTCAGTTTGAAATCAAAGGATTCACTTTCTCCGGATTCCTCGGGTTCTTTGAAAATGTCGTAGTTGTTATTTCCTGCGGTGTCTACCTCCAAATTCAATACTCCCGGATGAATTTCGAGGGATTTGACCTTGTACTTTTCGCGCCAGATATCAAACGGATTGACTTTACAACGAATCAAATCGGTGTACAGGAGTGTATCTCTGGACGTTGATCCATCGCGAGGATCTTGTATGTACACATTCTTAAAATCGATGGACAAATTGGGGAACGTACTCCAGAAGGTCAACTCTACTTCTGAGACAGTGACTTTGGCTTTCAGATGCTTATTAGCCTCATCCACAGCGGCCTGGCAAATATCATCTTTGTAGATATACAAAAGCAATGATATCAGCAGGAAAAGCGACAGCAGGGTCCCAAAGAACCACTTCGCAATTTTTATAATACGCTTTTTCCGCATGGTTTAAAATTATGGTGAAAAAGTCAAGTCCTTACCGCGATGTACTCTACTTATCAACGCGAAATTGTTGGGATTTGGTATGCAGAACAAGGTGAAAACGGGGACTTTAACAATTTTCGTCTTTATGCAGCGTTTTTGAGACTCGTGGTATCTATGGATTAAAGGAAAGAGAAAAAAGACGCTTTTATCATAAAATGCCGGACGCCGAATTGTCTAATATCGGAAGTCCGGTTTTTTTTCAAATAGCAGAACCAATCAGTAGGCAAAGTGCTCCGATGCCAATGCATGCAAGCGAAACAATCAAGCCGATGTATGCACCACCAAGGATGTAATGTACAACGGCGTAGGCGATAAAAACAACCAGGAGTATTACGAGAAAAACTATAAATCCAAGTATTCCAGCTATAATGCCATTTCCACTGAAAACCAGGGAATAAAATATTTCCTCCAGAAGCCAAATTCCGGTAAAGGACATTAACGTTCCCAACAAAAGAAAAATTCCGATCCCCAAAAGCACATATCCGATACCCCGAAATCCATCTGCTGCAAAACCACCAGAACGTTTGGATGCACTTTTCTCAGCTTTTGGCATCTTCAAAGGCGCATAGGTTCGTGACTTTTCTACGAAAAAATTGCTGGTGTGCTGTTGGGTACGCTTTTGAGTGTGATGTCGCTTATGCTGTTGAGAAAAACTGATAGATTTCGCAGAGTTGTTTTCTGGATTTATTTGATGTGTCGATTCTCTCACTTCAAGGGCCTCTGCGTTCGAATCAAAGTGACCATCGGAAGGCTGAGGCTCTTGAAGCCCTGCCTCAATGAAATCCGCACCTTGCACACTTTGACTCCGCTCGGTCTGCTGTTCCTTCTGAACCTTATAATTCTTCTTCCATTCAATATGAAATCCAGGACGATGCACTCGTTTTGTAACAGTACAACTGAGCAAGAATAAAAAGGCGAAAATAGTAGCGGCTTTATACATACGTGTTAACAAGAATTTAACAACTTCCATGCCACAAAAATTGATACAATCATCGCAATATCACGATTAACTCTGTGTTAATACAAACAAAACCTTTTGTTAATTCCTTGAATTTGTGGAACCTTCAGCACTTCCAGAAATTTGAATAAAAGAACCTAACATGAGATTACTATTCTTACTGATGGCTTCATCACTGATCTTGCTCGGATGTAAAAAGCCGGAAGGATGCACCGATCCAGCAGCTATCAATTATGATAATGATGCCATTCTTAACAATGGAACGTGCGAGTATGAATGTGAAGGTTGTGCCCCTTACACCCTATCTGGAACTGTAACCGCTAACACCACTTTGCCAGCTGGTGTTTACACTATGGTGGGAAAATACGTGGTGCCTGACGGTGTGACATTGACCATCGAACCGGGTGTAATTATTAAAGGGGAAGAAGGAACTGGAACCCTGGCTTCAGCCCTTATTGTTTCGAAAGGCGGAACACTGAACGCTTGTGGAACAGCTAGTCAACCCATAATTTTCACTTCAGTACTGGACAATATTCAACCCGGGCAGTTGACAGGAACCAACCTAACATTAGACGACAAGGGACTTTGGGGAGGATTGATCATTTTGGGAGATGCTCCTGTCTCCGCTGCAGATGGAGACGATATTTCTCAACTCGAAGGGATTCCAAGTACAAGCAATTTCGGTCAATTCGGAGGAAATAATCCCGGAGATAATTCAGGAAATCTTTGTTATGTTTCCATTCGACATGCAGGAGCGCTCATTGGGGCAGGAAATGAACTGGGTGGATTAACACTTGGCGGCGTTGGCAACAATACCTTACTCAGAAATATAGAAATTGTTGCCGGACAAGACGATGGATTAGACATCATGGGAGGAACGGTAGATGTTAGCAACGTTTTCGTAGGCTTTATGGGTGATGACTGCATCGACCTTGATATGAACTATGATGGTACTGTTCTCGATTTCGTCGTATACCAGGGAGCTGGGGGAGATGAAGGACTGGAAGTAGACGGACCCGAGGGAACCACCTACGTTGATGGTAGCTTCACTCTGACCAATGGAACCTTCATCAATACGAACAATCTGCAACCTTCGCAAGATTTCAAAGACGGTGCACAAGGAACGGTAAACAACGTTGATTTCAATGGAGATCTGTGGTTTGATCTCTTCTACAACGCGAATTGTTCGCTTGATACATGTGTGGTTAAAAATATCCTTGATACACCGGCAAAATTGGTATTCAACAGTATTGACAGGGCTAACATTGAACTTCGAACTTTGAATACGAACACCTGCTCTTTAACGCCGCAACAACAAACCAATTTGGATGCACTCACAGCTCCGGGAAATCCAACGGGAAACAGCAATACCGATAATCAATGGACGTGGTTGTATGCAAACGGATACCTTTAAACCATGAGAAAACTTCTGATAATTATTTTGCCATTAGTTCTGCTTGCACCCGGGTGTAAAAAGGAGGGGTGTACCGATCCCTTAGCCCATAACTATGATGCATCTGCAGACATTGACGACGGATCGTGCGAAGGCGAAAGTGGTTGTGGAGGTCCCTGCCCCCCTTCCCATTCTGGAAATGTAACAGAAGATATGACATGGAATAACAATGGGATGCCCTGGGTAATAACGGGAATGGTCGTCGTAGAACCTGGAGTTACTCTTACTATTGAACCTGGGACAATTCTGAAATTTACTGAAGGAACTGGATCTTTAGCCTCAGGATTGATCATTTCGCAAGGTGCTACTTTGAATGCATGCGGAACTGCCACTCAACCGATCATCCTCACTTCTGTATTGGACAATATTCAAGGTGGAGAACTTAGCGGATCTAATCTCACAGAAAACGATCACAGTCTTTGGGCTGGAATCATCATTCTTGGAAATGCACCAGTTTCGTACGATTTCCCTCAAAACCCGTTGCCACAACAAAATCCATGGGATGAATTCGGTGGAAATGATCCTAATGATAACTCCGGATCGCTTTGCTATGTTTCCATTCGTCATTCTGGAGCGCAATTGGATGCAGGATTCAACCCGGGAGGCCTTACTTTAGGTGGTGTTGGATCGGGAACGCAAATCTCCAATATTGAAATCGTTGGTGGAATAGATGACGGAATTGATATCTACGGTGGTACTGTAGGTGTGGACAATCTTTTCGTAGGCTTTATGGACGATGACTATATTGACATTGACTGGGGATTTGACGGAAGTATTTCGGATTTTATCGTCGTAAAAGGCGAAGGCGACGAAGTAATCGAAGCGGAAGGTGCTGAAGGAACAAATTACACGGATGCATCTTTTGAAATATCGAACGGCTCCGTCATCAACTGGTACAACTTCGGGTGCCACAGCCACTTCCGAGCCAATGCAAAAGGAACAGTAACCAATGTAGATTTCAACGGGCAATTGCGCATCAACTACGAATACGACGACAATTGTGCACAACTAATCGAAAGTTGCTTGTTCAATTTATTGGGTAATCCAGCAACACTCACCTTCTCCAATGTAAATCATACGAACCTGGGGTTGTACGAGGAAAGTCCCAATCCTACCTCCTGCCCTATTCTACCGGGCGATCAATCCGCAGCGGAAGCTTTGGTTCCAGCTACAACAACTACAGGGAACAGCAACACAGATTTGGGCTGGACGTGGTTGCACTTGAATGGGTTCTTATAATTCCTGGATGAAGCACATTAAACTATCCGAAGCAACACTAAAAAACTGGTCAGGAGGAACAACGAGAGAATTGTTGATTTATCCAAAGGGAAGTTCATTTGCAGATGGAAACTTCGAACTACGCATCAGCATTGCTACGGTAGAACAAGACGAAACTGTTTTCACACCGCTTTCTGGTACTCATCGAACTTTGCTTGTTTTGGAGGGAACCCAATTGCTCGAACATCAGGGAGCACACACCTCTGATTTAAAGGCTCTCGATCAAGACTCCTTTTCGGGAAACTGGACCACCAATTGTCGTGGAAAATCTACGAATTTCAACGTAATGACAAAGTCCTACAAACGGGCTGAAATCGTTGTAAAAAGCTTCAATAAAAATGAAATCTTATCCATAGACAGTTCAAATGGAATTCGCTTCCTCTTTGTTTTAAATGGTCTCGCGAATGTCGGACATCAGGAAATCCATGCAGATGAAGGAATTCTGGTTGACGAACCCTGTCAAATTACTTTCCAGCAATCAACAGAATTAGTGATCGTGAACTACCCTCGAATTCACTAGGGGAATCCCCGTTATTGTCAGATTCTTATTACCTTTGCGGCTGGATTTAAAACAACGAAATGAGTTTATTAACAGTAGGATCGGTTGCCTTTGATGCCATTGAGACACCGTTTGGAAAAACAGACAAAATCATTGGTGGTGCCGGAACATATATCGCACTTGCCGCTTCATTCTACAATAACGAGCAAAACATTGTCTCTGTTGTTGGAGAAGATTTCCCGGAAGAAATGTTGCAGCAATTGCGTAATCGTAACGTAAACCTTGACGGTTTGCAGATCAAACAAGGAGAAAAAACATTCTTCTGGTCAGGACGTTACCACAACGATATGAACTCTCGCGATACCCTGATCACAGAATTAAACGTATTGGAACACTTCGATCCAACCGTTCCTGATTCTTACCAGGGAAGCGACTACCTGATGTTAGGAAACCTGAGTCCACAGGTGCAGCGTCAGGTAATTGAGCGTTTGACAGAGCGTCCAAGATTGATTGCCATGGATACCATGAATTTCTGGATGGACATCGCAATGGACGACCTAAAAGAAACCTTGAAATTGGTTGATGTTTTGATCATTAACGATGAAGAGGCACGCCAGCTTTCAGGAGAATACTCATTGGTGAAGGCATCTAAGGTAATCCGTAACATGGGACCTAAATACCTCATCATCAAAAAAGGAGAACACGGCGCATTGTTGTTCCATGAAACCAAAATGTTCTATGCACCAGCACTTCCATTGGAAGAAGTTTTCGATCCAACTGGAGCTGGAGATACATTTGCCGGAGGATTTATGGGATATCTTGCCAGCACGAATGACAACTCATTCGATAACATGAAACGCGCGATCATCAACGGATCTGCTTTGGCTTCTTTCTGTGTGGAAGAGTTCGGAACAGAGCGATTGACGTCGATTACGAATACAGACTTAGAAGAACGCATCGCAGAATTTGTCGCATTGACAGATTTCGAGATGGAGCAAGTAATTGGATAAACCATGGAAAGCACTGAATTTATTGACCGTTTGAAAGAACTCGCAGCCAACGAAGACGTTATGGCTGTTAGTCAGGATGTGAACGATCTTCGTTCCAAATTTGCAGATTACATTCTTGAAGAAGAACGTAAAGCACAAGTTGCGAAACTGGAAGCTGAGGAAAAAGGCGAAGAAGTTCCTGAAACAGAAAACGATTTTGGCAAAGAGGCCTTTTACGAAATCTACGATGCCTACAAGGTTGCACGCAAAGCTGCAGTAGATGAATTGAAAGCCATCGAAGAACGCAATTTGCAGCAAAAACGCGGATTGATCGCCAAATTGAAAGACGTTGTTCAGAACGAGGAAAATATCGGTGCTGCTTTTGCCGCTTTTAAAGAGGTACAGGAAGAATGGAAAACGATTGGTGATATTCCGCGTGATAAGCGAAATGACATCCAAACGGAGTATTCCAAGTTGATTGAAGACTTCTTCTACAACATCAAGATTTACAAAGAATTAAAGGACCACGATTTCAATCGCAACCACCAACTAAAGCTAGAACTTATCGAAAAGTTGAAGCATTTGGTGGAAGTGAAGAGCATCAAGGAGGTGGAAACACAATTGAAAGCGCTTCAAAACGATTGGGAAGATATCGGTCCGGTTCCAAACGAAAAATGGGAGGAACTCAAAGACCATTATTGGACAGAAGTTCGTTCCGTTTACGAGCGCATCAACCGTTTTTACGACGATCGCCGTTCAGAGCAACAAGAGAACCTGAAGAAAAAACAGGCAATCATTGATGCATTGACACCTGAATTGGAAGGATTGGAGAGCTGGAACACTGTGAAAGAGTGGGACGACAAAACTTCCATGATTCTTGATTTCCAGAAGCAATGGAAAGGAATTGGATTTGGTCCAAAGAAGGAAAACGAAAAAATTTGGAAAGAATTCCGCGCCTTGTGCGACCGTTTCTTTGAAGCGAAAAAAGGATTCTTCAAAGAGGCAAATGCTGCATTTGATGCGGTAGCTGAGAAAAAGCAAGCACTTATCGATAAGGTTGAAGCATTGAAAGATTCTACGGAGTGGAAAGAAACTTCGAATCAGATCATTCAATTGCAGAAAGAATGGAAGAAACTGGGGCACGCTGGTCGTCGTAACGAGCAAAAGCTTTGGAAATCTTTCCGTGGAGCCTGTGATCAATTCTTTGCTGCACGTCAGGCACATTTCGATGAAAAAGACAAACAATTCGAGGTAAATCAAAAGGCGAAAGAAGCACTTTTGGATACTATCGAGGCTTACAAGTTGCCGGAATCGAAAGAGGAAGCTTTGGAACAATTGAAGACCTTCTCAAAGGACTTCACCGAAATTGGTCACGTTCCAATGAAAGTGAAGGATGCGATCTACAATCGATTCAAGAAAATCATGGATACGCACTACGGAGCGTTGAAGATGGAAGGAGCAGAAAAAGAACGTGTTCTTTTCCAGGCTGAAATCGAAACGATTGCCTCTGCACCAAATGCCTACCGAAAGTTCCAGCAATTGCGTAACGATATTCGTCAGCAAATCGACCGTGAAAAGAAGGAAATTAACCTTTTGGAAAACAACCTTGGATTCTTCTCCAGCAGTAAAGGAGCTGATGCACTAAGAAAGGATGTAGAAAAGAAAATCGATCGTGCTAACCAAAAGATTGATGGTTTAAAACGCAAACTCAAAGCGATACCTAATGAATAGATTTATCAATGCCATCCTACTGTTTATTACGCTGATTACTGCGTTCGTAGCAATTTACGTCGGCTTTGATTTACCGTTCGGAATTCTGAAAACCACAGGAGCCAACATCCCATATGTGGACTACGTCTTCCATGGTTTGGGATTATTCATTTTTATCATCGTTATCCGCCGTTCCTATCGTCGTTGGATGGCAATTCGCATTGTCAGTCGTCAGGACAAATTCAAATGGAACCAGGCGGTAAGCAAAGAGCGAAAAGTACGCGTCATCATTTACAACGCTATAGAGTTTTTCGTGTACGTTTTTGCTGCCTCCACACTTTACTGGCTTACGGATCGTGCCTGGGCACCCGTTGTTGCCTTATTGTTCGCAGCACTGGATAATCTGGTTTTAATCGCGATAAGCAAGAAGTATCGTGTTGGATTGACTTCAAAAGCAGTTATTGTTGCCGATCGTGAGGTGGTGGTTTTATATTTTACCGGTCTGCGTAAAGTAAGTCTGCACCAACAAACGGTGTATTTCGATTACATCAAAGACCTTCAATTATCCTTCCCAACGAATTGTCTGGCGGAAGAACAACGCACGGAATTCTTCGATTTACTAGAACAACAGGTAGATCGGGATAAGGTGTATTTCTCCAAGACAGATAAGTAAAATGGAACGCTTCGCCTTAGATGAATTGGATTGATTAAACTGTCTAAACTATCCAATAAGTGTAATGCATTTAGTATCTCCAAATTCCTTATCTTCTCCCTATGAAAAAATTGACGCGTCGGGAATTATTACCACTCATGGGAATCGGATTGGCTGGCAGTGCCCTGGTAGCCGCGAGTATTAAAGAAGATGAAGACGGGAAAGAAAAGAAAGATCGTCTTGTTGAGATTCCCAAATATGTGCGTCCACCCAAACTAAAACAAGGAGATACCATTGGAATTTGTGCTCCAGCGGGGGCTCTTCGAAGAGAAGAAGAAGTAAGGGAATTTTCTCAGATTTTGAACGAATTGGGATTCCAGGTAAAAGTGGGAGAACACGTGTTCAAGCAATATGGGTACTTTGCCGGTACTGATGAAGAACGCGCTTCGGATTTCATGAATTTCATCGAGGATAAATCTGTCGATGGCATTTTCTTTTTGCGCGGAGGCTGGGGATGCGCCCGTTTGCTTCCACTACTCGACTTCGATTCCATCCGAAATAACAACAAGGTAATTATGGGATTCAGCGACCTTACTTCGTTGCTCAATGCCATCACAGAACATTCCGGAATTGTGACGTTTCATGGACCGGGCGGAAATTCGTCATGGAACATCTTCTCGACCAATTACATAAAGAGAACTCTAATGCAGGGTGACCTGACTGAATTTTCAGGTGAAATGTGTGATAAACGCACCACGACATACAGTAGCGGCTCTGCCAACGGAACACTTTGGGGAGGGAATCTATCGGTACTGGTAAGCATGATTGGCACTCCTTTTTTCCCGAAGATCAGTAATGGACTGCTTTTTCTTGAAGAAGTAGGCGAAGAACCCTATCGCATCGATCGTATGTTAACGCAACTCCGTCAAGCTGGAATTCTGGAGGAATGTAACGGCGTAATTCTCGGAAATTTCAGAAAATGCATAGCCGAAGAACCCGATCGTGCATTTACCCTTGAGGAAGTTTTCCAACAACATTTCGGAGATTTCGGAAAGCCCGTTTTCTACGGTGCACAAATTGGTCATACCGTAAATAAATTCACTGTGCCGATTGGCGTTTCCGCTCAAATGGATGCTGATACTGGAACCTTCAAACTAACTTCTGCCGCAGTTCAGTAATGTTTATTCTTGCCTATGCGAGAGAACCTGCCCAGGAACTAGTCGGATGCAAAAGATAAAAAAAGAGGAGAATTCAGAATCCTCCCCTCACGATCTTCTCGATGACGAATAGCTCGCTACAATTTCACGATGCGCTCTGTATACCAACTGAATTCAGTCAAAGTGCGCAATATGTAAATACCGGGTTCTCCTTCCAATTTCACTTCTTTCGTAGAATTTCCATCAACTCCAATCTCTTGAACAACTTTACCCGTGGCGTCCACGATCTCAAAAACGAGATAATTGTGCATGGCATCTACCTCGATTTGGAAATAACCAGCAGTTGGATTCGGCTCAATGGTAATCCCGAAATTGATCGGTCCTACATTTGGAGCAGAAAGGTAATCAACGACAATACAATCGGAAGTATCCTTACATCCTAATCCTATCCAATCAGCTCCAATTGCAGCGTAACTGCTGTTGTACGTCGGCATGAAGTTCATGGCTGAAGCTCCGGAAATCACCGAATCGTTCACGCAATCATACCACCATAACTGAAGCGGATATGTTGTTGAAAGCGATCCGTCAGGCTCCTGCGTAATATCAACATCTGGAGAGTTCTCAAGATACAGTGTCAATGTGATAGTGGAATCACATCCATTGGCAGTATTTCCAACATAAGGAAATTGACCTGGAACACTTATCCACAAATCCACAGGTTCCCAGTAAAATGAATCACATGCATAAGCCGTGTATGAGGTGTCATAACCCTGATTAACAGTAACGTTTAATGTATGCTGATAAGGACATCCCTGCGTTGTAGTCAGATTCTCAACTACCGTTGTTGTATTATAGTATGTAGTGTTATTCACTCCCCAGAAAAAGGAATCACAAACAACTTGATTCGTTGTCAAATCATTTCCAAAGTAAATGCTCAAATCCAAATTTACAATGGAATCACAACCTGTCGATCCAGTAAGCACCGTACTGTAGATACCAGAGGTAGTGTACGTTTGTCCGTTAGCGGTCCATGTGTACGTTTCACATGCATTCTCCTGAATCGATGTACTCGTCAACCCTGGTGTAAGTGCAACTCCATTCGTCCAATTCGACGTAGTTCCTGCCAGAGCAAATCCGCTGAGAACACCTGTATATCCGTTTCCAGAATCATCAGCTGCCTGAAGAGTTCCAGGGTTGGTTCCGTTGGCAACTCCTTCGTTAAATCGATAGTACAGATTCAAATTTGGGTGCGTGCTACACATCTCATCGTTCATTGATGTCTGAATTTCCACCTGCGTTCTGGCTACATCCCAAATTTTCACTTCATCTATACTCCCGTGAAATGGAATCGAACCTCCATTTACGCGCTCACCAATCTTTACATTTTGATTTCCAGCTGGAGTGTTCACCGTTGTTAGGTTTCCAGTTCCCACCTGTACTCCATCTACATATAAGTATCCCGTTCCGTTATCCAACACGAATGCTACGTGCGCCCATTGATCTACGGGGACATCATTCGGAGATGAAGAAATATTAGCATTGGTACCTCCTGAAATAAAACTTAACGCCCGGCTTCCGGAAACATTAAACGTATTTCGAGAACCAACGGCATTTACGCCGTAATCAAGAATACATAAGTTGGAAGTTGGCGCCGATGAACTAACGTACACCCATGCTTCGAATGTTCTATTAGTTGTTCCGAGCGGTCCTGAGTACGTAGATTGAACCACATCATCGTTTCCATCAAAGTTCAATGCGTTCTGAGCGCTCGTTGGAATGGCTACTAATAGGGTAAATAATAGCGTGTATAAATAGTGCATATTTCAATTTTAGACGAAGATATACGGCTCTTATCAATTACCGAAATAAAGTCGTTTGCTCGTGGTTAACATAAGGTAAACATAAATTCTAACAACTGTTATAAAATTTTCACAACGAATACCTATGATGAGGTAAGCGGGACAAAACGGATGGTACGGGAAATTCCTCACTGTAGCAATTAACGGAATTCGTTTGTTTGCTTCAAAATTGATTCGTAACTTTCTGTCCCACAAACATTCAACATCATGAAAAAAATCATTTTTGCAAGCCTTATTCTGTTGGTTGCTGCTGCATGTAACAAGAAGTTCGAGCCATCCAAGAAAAAAGGAGATCACTACGTATACTACAGTGAAGATTACAAAAATGCTGATGTAACCATTCTTGGTGAAGAAACATCGAACATTGATGCTGTATGGTTTGAACTGTATTATGAGAATAATCACTGCAAGCAAGAAGAGCCAAATCGTTATGCGTTGGTGGTGAAGAATGCAGATGGTGAGATTACAAAGGAATTAGGAAAGATTGACTCTGATTGGAAATCGTACATCACTTTTTCTCCTGATAACGGCGATGCCTACACAGCTGAAATGGGTCTGGATAAGGAGTTAATCACCTTGACGTATGAATTAACGGATCGCACCGAGGAAATTACGTTTGTACATAAGGATCAGAAGTAAAAATTCTTGAACTAAATATTAAGAAAGCCGCATCTCGACAAGCTCGATGATCGGCTTTTTTTGTGCTCAATACATTCCCAAAACCACACGACAACATAAATGGAAATTACTTGATTGTTGGCTCGCATGAATAAAAGGACATCGAGCTTGTCGAGATGCCCTTTTGTTTTTAATGCTTATAAGTCAGCACCCGAATTTCCTGCTTAAGATTTCGCTGAGCATCGCTTAAACCGAAGATTGGAACGTAATGACCTTTACCGAGTTCGGCGGCGTATTCCATTTGCTCCTTGTCGCGATCTTTGTTCTTGATTCCCACAACGGATAAGTGAATGCCTTTACGAGCGTATTTCTTCACGTAGCGTTTGTAATCGTCGGAATCACGGTTGAATGCTCCATCTGTAATGATGATCACATGATTCACACCACCGTCAATTTTCGCTTTTGCCGCTTGTTTGTATCCAAGTTTGATCCCTTTTCCTCCGGCAGTGAATCCAGATGCTTTCAAATCTTCTACCTTCTCTCGAATTTCACCTTTGTTTGCGCCACTCGTCGGTTGCAGCAATACATTCGTATTCGTGGAATAAGTCACAATCCCCATTTTGTCTTGTGGTCGTAGCATGTCTGTAAGCTGGAACAACGAGTACTTCATCAATTCCATTTTGTCTGCATCCTTCATGGAAGACGAGATGTCCAGAACGAACACTACATTGATCGGATTAAAATTCTGACTGGTAAAATCATCGTCGTCTAATTCTTCGAAAGAAGGCGGAACCTCTGCAACAAAGGTTGTTGTATCAGTTTCGATATGATCCTCCACTTCAATGATTATCTCCGGCGGATTTTCAGCAAGAATAGTTGTATCGGGCACCGGGACAGGATCGGGATCTGGGATAATTTCCTCTGGTTTTCGTTCCAACTCCAGAACAAAATAATTTCGTTTGAAATTGATGTACGCCCCTAACTCTTCAGGAAAATATCCTTCATGCGTCGCATAGAAATAACTCAATCCTAAAGTCGCTTCTTTCTTGATTTTCCCATTTCGATCCGTTTGATCCGTCCAGACGTCTTGTCCGTTTTGAATCAAACTTACGGTGGATTTACTTAAGGTTTCGCGCGTTTCTTTATCGATGGTAACCACCGTCAGGTTAAAAGCATTCGGATCTTTTCCACCCGGTCGTTCGTTGAAGTTCGGACAAGAAGTAAAGGAAGGCACATCGTTTTGATCCGTTTGTTTTAGGTTCCCCGTCAACTTGATCTTTACGGGTTCGTTGCGATCGCTGGTAAAAACTTCAACATTGTACGAAAACCTTCCTTTTCCCGGAGGATTGACCTGCAAGCGAAGAATTACCGTACTATCCTTCTCGATAATAGACCCGGAATTGATGTACACTACTTCGTTCGGCTTCTTGACGCTCAAAATCCATTCTTGCTTCGACCCTTCGTTGGTTAGTTGGATATCCACAAATCGGAAATCATAGGCTTCCAGATCACCGAAATCGTGCTTGGTTTTGTCGAATGTGACTTGCGCCTGCAATTGCATCGCGCAGAAAATGGTTAAAAATGTGAGCAGGTTTCGCATATACGTTCTTATTCAAAAAACGAGCCGAAGCAGGAATTGTTACATTTTGAACAGGTTTAATATGGGAGAAAACGTTTTCTCTCCGATTATTCTGCATCGCTTCAATAAAGGGCACAAAACTAGATTTGATTACAAATTAATTAATATGCCTTAACTTTGCCTCCCATATTCAATTGAGAAAATAAATTTCCGCTATATGAAAAAGCACTTTCTACTAACTTTAGTTTCAACATTGATTTTAAGTATCAATGCTTCTGCTCAGAATGTTGGAATCGGTACAGCTACTCCTGATGCGAGTGCAAAACTTCACGTTGTCGATGCCAACAGAGGCATACTAATTCCCAATGTTTCGATTGGAAATGTTGCCGCTGCAGCGCCAGTTACAGCACCTGCAACTGGACTTCTGGTATATAACACCAATGCTACCGTAACGGGTGGTAACGGAACAGGATACTACTATTGGTCGGGAACACAGTGGCTAAAGTTGATCACAGCATCCGGTGGTGATATTGATTTTTATGAAGTCGGATCAACCAATGCACCAAATAATATTGCGGATGACATGTATACACAAGGGCGGGTATCCATTGGACATACCACTCCCGGAGCACACACTTTGGTAGTTGCAAATACTGCACCTGCACTAAAATTGGGTAATTCCGGAGGATTTAACAATGTTGAATCCGGAAGACTTGTTTTTGAAGAGAATGTTCCCAGCTATACGGCTGCAGTGGGTACCTACTGCGGATTTGAAATAAATCATAATGGATCTGCCAATCTTCTTACAATTAACTCTGGTTGTACGACTACTGGCTTGATCGCTTCATTCACTCGCGGAACGAGATACATGGGAATTAAAACAAATGCTCCAACTGCCGATTTATCGGTAAACGGTACGGCAAACAAAACCGGGGGAGGCGCATGGGCTGTGTTTTCAGATATGCGATTGAAAGAAAATGTATCGGATTACAATGAGGGACTCAATTTGATTATGAAAGTTCGTCCAGTCAATTTCACATACAATGCGAAAATGCGTCAACTTCTAGGAAACAATAAAACGGTGGATGGAAAAGTTTTTCAAGGGGTAATTGCACAGGAATTACAGGTAATTGCGCCGGATATGGTCAACGAGGTGGAAATATCAGCTGTTGAAGATGCGGCTGATTCGAATACGGAAAAAGAGTCTGCCGAAGCTGAAACATACCTGGAAGTAGATCCAAGTAAATTTACATACGCGCTAATAAACGCTGTACAGGAGCAGCAAAACACTATTGAAAATCAAGCAAAAGAGCTCTCAAATCTGGCAACGGAGAACAACTCGTTGAACGAAGAGTTGGAGGAGTTAAAGAAACGCATGGCGCGACTGGAAAAGTTGATAGAAGAAACGCCTTAAAAGAGTCCGTCGAAATTTTCAGAAGTGGCGCTATACAAGTAAGGGAATCAAGAACTATATGTCCATGGTTTACCTCAAACTAAACCCTAGCAGTGCTTCCTGAAATTCCTCTGGTGCTTCGGCATGAACCCAATGTCCGGCGTTATCAACGGTGACAAGTTCCATGTCTGGGAATTGTGTTTCGATCAAAGGAACATCTTCATCCAAAACATAGTTGGACATGGCTCCACGGATGAATAAGGTTGGAGTAAATATTTCAGGTGCTTCAAATCCGCTTAATATACCCGGCATTTCCCGTTCGAGAACAGGAACATTCATACGCCACGCCAATTGTCCTTTTTCCTTCCAATACATGTTTTTCAATAAAAACTGTCGGACACCATGAGAATCGATATGTTGGCTTAAGACCTGTTCTGCCTCCCGACGTGCAGAAATAGCATTAAAATCCACAGATTTAATACCCTTAATGATATGGTCATGATGCATGGGATATCCCTTGATTCCCATATCCACGATGATCATTTTCTCCAGAAGTTCCTCTTGTTTGGCTGCGAGGTGCATTGCAACTTTCCCTCCCATGGAATGACCAACCAGGATCATCTCCTCTAAACCAAGCGATTCAGCCAGTTTAATGACATCATTAGCCATTATTTCATAGGAGAACTCGTCACTCCAACCGGAACGACCGTGATTACGCAAATCCACCAAAATAACACGATAGTATTCCGCCAATTTCTTAGCGTGCGTTTGCCAGTTGTCGGAAAAGCCAAACAACCCGTGCAGTATCATTAAGGGATCTCCTTCCCCTAATTCACGATAAAATAATTTCATAGAATGTTCTGCTCGATTTTCCCTTTCGCACTTTCATCTCCACATACTCGAAGACCGCGAGGATAAATTTTAACAATACCATTTTTATAGCCAAGAGAATAAATCAAAAATTCCGCTACTCAACGATGAGTGCGATGAAGTTTTGATAGCCACTTTACGTTTGCGGCGCTTTGGTTCGCTCAAAGATGATGTCTTCTCTTCTTCCACCGGTGATGTTTCAACGTACGGTTCAGAACGCGTATTGATCACGTTGAACTGACCTTCGTTAGCTGCAGCGATAATAGCTACAATTTTGTCGGCTGTAATTTTGTTTCGATCGTATGCTACTTTCGCAACATCTACAGTTCTTTCTTCGTCGAAATCAAAGGATACCTCTTTCACTGCATTCGAAGCGTACAATTCAGCTCGAATCGATCCACCGCATCCTTTCTCACAAACCATTCCTTCCAAATCAACAACAAGCAAACGATCTGCTTTCACATCCGGTAGTTGTTCTCCGGTATTTTCTGTTTGATCTCCCCCCTTCACAATGCGCGTTTTCGGCGCTTCCTGACTACAAGATATTACCAAAGCAACAATTGCAATCGGTAACAATCCCAAAATAAAACGCGTCTTTTTCATATCAATCCGAATTTATACTTCAAAAGTACTTGTATACGAACGTTAAAGCAAGTTTTACTTCGTTGAAACATGGTACAAACAAGCCAAAAAATCTAAACTTCACCACTTTTCTTGTAAAGGTACAGGCGAGAAAAATGGTACTTTTGCCAAAAAAAGATCGTGAAAGTTCATTCCGCCGAATTCGTGATCTCCAATACGGATGTTTCCAAATGTCCTACGGACGGTCTTCCTGAATATGCATTTATTGGTCGCTCAAATGTGGGTAAATCCTCGTTGATCAACATGTTAACAGGAAATAAAAAACTTGCAAAAACATCAGGAAAACCGGGTAAAACACAGTTGATTAACCACTTCATTATCAACGATAATTGGTATCTGGTCGATCTCCCTGGGTATGGTTACGCAAAAACTTCGAAATCGAATCGGGTTAAGTGGGAAAAGTTCATTGCTGAGTATTTAACTACGCGTGAGACACTTACCAACATTTTTGTCTTGCTGGACTCAAGGTTGGAACCCCAAAAAATCGATTTGGAATTCATGAATTGGTGTGGGGAGAAAGGATTGCCCTTCTCCATGGTGTTTACGAAAATCGATAAGCTTTCAAGTTCGGCACTGCAAAAGAATCTGGCGCGATACAAAAAAGAGATGCTGAAATATTGGGAGGAATTACCGCCTGTATTCACTACTTCAAGCGTATCCAGCTTTGGTCAGGAACGCATTCTGAACTACATCGGTCAAATCAACGAAACGCTGAAGTAGGAAGGCAACTTCATAACCAAGTGTGACAAAAGTCACTTTATAACAAAACGAAGATTAGCGATATTTGCACTAACAATCTAAGAATTATGATAGTAGAACAACTATATACCAACTGTTTGGCAGAAGCCGCTTACTACATTGAAAGCAAGGGGGAAGTTGCCATTATTGATCCATTGCGCGAAACAGCACCATATATCAAGATGGCTAGAGACAATGGGGCTACGATCAAATATGTTTTTGAAACACATTTCCACGCAGATTTCGTGTCAGGACATGTGGATTTGGCTCAAAAGACTGGAGCAGCGATCATCTACGGACCAAATGCGAAACCAGGTTATGATGCTATTATTGCAAAAGACAACCAGGAATTTAAAATTGGAGATGTAACCATTAAGGTATTGCATACACCTGGACATACTCCGGAATCATCTACATTCCTTTTGATTGATGAAGAAGGAAACGAAAACGCAATTTTTACCGGAGACACGTTGTTCCTTGGTGATGTAGGTCGACCAGATTTGGCAATTAAATCAGACCTTACCAAAGAAGATTTGGCAGGAATGCTTTATGATTCATTACGCAATCGCATCATGACGTTGCCCGATTCGATTACCGTCTATCCGGGACACGGAGCAGGATCTTCATGTGGTAAAAACATGAGCACGGAAACGGTAGGAACTTTGGGTGAGCAAAAGCAAAGTAATTATGCGTTGCGCGCCGATATGACCAAAGAGGAATTCATCAAGGAAGTAACAGAAGGAATTTTGCCTCCACCTCAGTATTTCCCTAAGAATGCAGTAATGAATAAGATGGGGTATAACTCATTCGATGACGTTATAGCAAAAGGGAATCGTGCACTTTCTTTGGAGGAGTTCAAATCTGAAGTAGAAAACGGAGCGTTAATTCTTGACGTTCGAACAGAGTTCGATTTCGCGAAAGGATTCATTCCAAATTCATTGTTCATTGGATTGAATGGAACCTATGCAATGTGGGTTGGAGCCTTGATTGAAGATATCCATCAAAAAATGGTATTGATTGTTCCGGAAGGAAAAGAAGAAGAAGCCGTGACACGTCTTTCTCGTGTAGGTTATGATAACACGGTTGGATTTCTGAAAGGTGGAATTGAAGCATGGGACGGATCACTCAATACTTTGGAAAGTGTTTCTGCAAAATCCATTGAGTCGACTCACAATGAATTGAATATCATTGATGTTCGTAAGCCAGGCGAATGGGAAGCAGAACACATTGAAGGTGCAACACACCACCCTTTGGATTACCTGAATCACAACATGGATAAATTGGACAAAAACACGCACTACCATGTACATTGTGCAGGTGGCTATCGAAGCGTAATCACCATCTCTTTGTTGATGCAAAATGGATTCACAAAATTGACCAACATTCTCGGTGGAATGGATGAAATCTTGAAAACGGACATCCCAACAACGGATTTCGTTTGTCCAACGGAGGTGAAGCGAGGATAGAAATTAGACGAATTAAATATTTTGGACAGATTAGACGAATTAGATTTCTAATCAATCTAATTCGTCTAATACATCTAACCTGTCCAATTCAAGTCTAGTTCAAACGACCAACTATGTCCAAAAACAAAGTCTTCATAGCAACAAGTATTGACGGTTACATTGCCGATAAAAATGGTGGAATTGATTGGTTACACAGCATTCCCAATCCGGACGGTGACGATATGGGATATGCATCATTCATGGATGAAATCGATGCGTTGGTGATGGGTAGAAATACCTTCGATACAGTATGCTCCTTCGATATTGATTGGCCGTATACCAAACCGGTTTTTGTCCTCAGCAGATCTTTGAATGAAATCCCCGAAAAGTACGCAGGCAAGGCATTTCTCGTTAAAGGAACGCTTACCGAGATTCTGGAAGAAATTCATTCCAAAGGTCATCAAGACCTGTATATCGATGGAGGCTCGACCATCCAAAGTTTCCTTCGAGAGGGATTAATCGATACGATGATCATTACCCAAATTCCAATTCTTCTGGGTGGTGGAACGCGTTTGTTTGGTGATCTTGAGTCTCCTCAGAAATTCAAATGTGTGGAAACCAAACACTATCTTGGTACAGTCTCACAAGCTCGATTTGAGAAAGTGAAGAGTTAAATCGCTGAGGACAGAAGTACGCTGAGGCACTCGAAGTGCAATTCAGACCATAATTACAAACAGGCATTTCGAGAACCTCAATGACCTGTTCATTTTTCCTCAAATCAGGAATAAAAAACTCTTCTAAATATTCCTCCAAAATCACGGTTGTTTTACCTTTGCGCCATGGAACAAAAAGAGGACAACCTAAAGGACATTATTTCGCACGCGAAGGAGTACGGATTTGTATTTCCGTCATCAGAAATTTACGACGGACTTTCAGCGACTTATGACTACGGTCAATTGGGTGCTGAATTGAAGAACAACATCAAGTCGTACTGGTGGAAATCAATGGTTCAAATGCACGAGAATATCGTGGGAATCGATGCTGCCATTTTCATGCACCCAAAAACATGGAAAGCTTCTGGTCACGTAGATGCCTTTAACGACCCTCTTATCGACAACAAAGATTCCAAGAAACGTTACCGCGCCGATGTGTTGATTGAAGAACACATGGAGAAATACCGTACCAAGATCAAGAAAGATGTTGCGAAGGGAATAAAACGCTTTGGTGATGATTTCGACGAAGAACAGTTCCTTGCTACGAATCCAAATGTATTGCGTAATCAGGCGAAGATTGATGATATCGAGAAACGTATGCGCGAAACATTGGGAGAAAACGATTTGGAAGGCGTTTACAACCTCATCATGGATTTGGGAATCGTTTGTCCTATTTCCGGATCAAAGAACTGGACAGAAGTGCGTCAGTTTAACCTGATGTTCTCTACGGAATTGGGATCTGTTGCAGGAGATGCTTCTACGATTTACCTACGCCCGGAAACGGCTCAGGGTATTTTCGTGAACTATCTGAACGTTCAGAAAACGGGGCGTATGAAGATTCCATTTGGAATTGCTCAGATTGGTAAAGCTTTCCGAAATGAGATTATTGCACGTCAGTTCATATTCCGTATGCGCGAGTTCGAGCAGATGGAAATGCAGTTTTTCGTACGTCCAGGTGAGGAAATGAAATGGTACGAATACTGGAAAGAACAACGAATCCAATGGCATCATAAACTAGGATTGGGAGACGACAATTATCGTTTCCACGATCACATCAAATTGGCGCACTACGCAAACGCAGCGGCTGACATCGAATTCAACTTCCCAATGGGATTCAAGGAGTTGGAAGGAATCCACTCGCGTACTGATTTCGACTTGAAATCGCATGAAGAACACTCTGGTAAAAAACTACAATACTTCGATCCGGAATTGAACGAGAACTACGTGCCGTACGTAGTAGAAACGTCCATCGGATTGGATCGTATGTTCCTGGCTGTTTTGAGCAGTTCTTACAAAATGGAAGATTTGGGAGATGGAAAGCAACGAGCTGTATTGTCATTGCCTCCAGCATTGGCTCCATACAAAGTTGCGGTGATGCCATTAACGAAGAAAGATGGACTTCCTGAGAAGGCTCGTGAAATCATGGATACCGTGAAATTCGATTTCCAGTGTGTGTACGATGAAAAAGATTCTGCCGGTAAACGTTACCGTCGTCAGGATGCGATTGGAACGCCGTACTGTGTAATGGTCGATCACCAGACGCTGGAGGACAACACTGTTACTATTCGTGATCGTGATACGATGGAGCAAGAACGTGTTTCTGTAGATCAATTGCCTCAAATCATCGGTGAAAAAGTATCAATGACAACCTTGTTGAAGTAGCGATATTTTTCGTTCTTCTCTGCTGATTTTCAGGAAACATTTGTAATTTTCGTGGAAACATTTCTCTATGAAAAACCTACTACTTATTGCATTCATTTTTGCTGGAACATTTGCATTCTCTCAGACTACTGAAGATGAAGACCTACAGAAAATCTGGCAAACGAATATTCAACCCATTATTGACCTTGATGTTGAAACGGTTGGTGATCATACACAATTTCCATTAGGAGGAGAATGGTACATGGCAATCGATCCAGAAGCTGAAGAAGGGACTAAAGAAATGTTCCTTGAAAACTTCGAAATGGTTTTTACCGAAGATGTTCGGGAGGAACTCAGCGAAATGGATTACAACAAGCTTTCTGTGATGGGCGGTGACGACTGGACCATCGTTACATTATTGATCATGCTTGAAACAGAAATGGACGGCGAAATCTTTGAAAGCATGATGTCCTTCGAACTCGAATGGGTTGATGACAAATGGATGCTTACTAGCGTGAATTTGATGGGATAATTACTTCCCCCTCGCCATCTGAACCAATACGATAATCAGGAAAATCCAGGGTGCTCCATGCATGAACAAATCGAACCAGTCTAGTGCGGGCATATCACGACCGTACCAGAGGTTTTTTAATTGTTTCCAAATATGTGGATGAGGAGTGAAAGGTGCCAGTCCGAGGGTTAAACTTCCGATAATGGCCATTCCAAGATATCTTCTCCATCCGGTCTGTGTGTTGTTCTTTGTGTTATTCAATTGCTCCAATATTTTAAGATAATCCTTCAGCTTTGTCGCCAGTTGGCACAGGTTCAGTCATAAGCAGACCGCCCGTTCTTATTTTTTTCGCTTGAAGGGTTCGATTAATTGTCCCCAGAAACCTTGCGGATAGGTTTCATCGTTAGTAAATCCAAGTTCGATGTCACGACCGGATGACGGCACATAAGCTGTTCCGAAGAGATAATCCCAAATACTCAGGGAAATTCCGAAATTCATTCCGAATGGATGCTTTTCCGGCAAATCTTTGGCATGGTGCCAAATGTGCATTTTCGGGTTGTTTAACAGGTATCGGAAAGGTCCGTAATCCAGATTTAGGTTGGCGTGATTCAAATGCCCGATTAGTGTAGCGCTGTAAAACACATAGAAAGCGTACTGAAGTTCAAATCCGAAGAGTAAAGAAAGTACTACAAATTTTACGGGTTGGTAGAACAGGTTCTCCATGAAGTGAAAACGCAAATGTGCCGCAAACCCCATTTCTTTTACCGAGTGGTGCACTTTATGAAACTGCCATAGAAAAGGTACACGATGTAATATCACATGAACAGCCCATTGTGCCAGGTCTGCAATAAGGAAGAATAGCACCAACTGCCATCCCCAGTGCATCCATGAGAGGTCAATCAACGAACCACTACTGTATCCAAAAAGTTTCAGAAATGAAACAAACAGTTCATATGTGACATTCACGAGGGCTGCAAAAATGACTACCCGGAACAGGAAGAAATTGAAGAACATGTAGAAACTGTCCAACCAGAAATCCCTTCGGAAAATTGCTTGCTTCTTACGCCATGGAAGCGCTATCTCCAGCACCCAAATCAGTACGGAAATAATAATCAGGAAATAAAGCAAATTTGGATAACCACCTCTGGTGATGGGATCCACAATGTACTTCCAAAGACCCTGCGCGGCTCTTTCGTAACTATTTACTATTATCTCCCAGTAGTTCAATACTTTAATCTACGTATGGTATCATTTTTGTCCA
>CBDDLF010000002.1:0-233599 GCA_965230585.1 Crocinitomicaceae bacterium | reverse complement strand
TTAAGCACATCTTTTCGTTGACTATCAAGTTTGAGTAAGATGAAAAGCATCATCGAAAAAGACATCATGGAGGAACCTCCGTAACTGAACAATGGCAGCGGAATCCCTATTACTGGGGCTAATTCGATGTTCATACCAATATTTACCGCACAATGATAGAACAATATCATAGCAACGGAATAGGCGTAAACTCTATTGAATCTTGATCGCTGGCGCTCAGCTATTTTGACAATTCTTAACATCATAAAGATGTACATGGCGACCAAAACCACCGATCCAATGAATCCCCATTCTTCTGCAAAAGCACAAAAAATGAAATCGGTTTCGCTTTCAGGAACGTGTCCGGTTCGTGTGTTCGCGAGCATACTATTCTTGTAACCACGTCCGGTTAATCCGCCGGAACCTACAGCAGCCAATGCACGATTTCTGTTGTAGTCGTCTCCATCTTTTGCCTGATCTGCCAATTCTTCGTCAATAATTCCAAGGAATAATTCGATACGAACTTTTTGATGGGGCTGTAAGCTGTCGAACCCGAAATTCACCGCACCTGAAATCGTCGCGGACATAACAAATGCCATTACGGCAATGATTAGCGCTCTGCCTTTGTCACGTTTGCTCAAAATGAGGCGTAGGAATCCGTATCCAATGAGACAGAACACAAAAAGGAAGAATATCAATCCGTAGAACCCTGGAAATGTTTCTCCCGGAAGAAATCCAAGAGTGATGGTTTCCTTGGATAGCAATAAGGTGGTGACAGAAAGGAATATGACTACGAATAAGATGGGAATGAAGTGCGTTCCTAGCCACGTTTGTTTGAAGCGAATACCGGGAATCCAATTGACGAGACCTAAAATCAGGGGATCATAACTAATTCCTTCACGATACATTACGAAGAGGAAGGAGGTAAATACGATAAACGTTCCGGCATCATTTTGCAGTAAAATTAGTGCCATCGGAAAGAGAAGAATGGCGTTGGTGAGCAGTACCGTTCGTATGTTCTGTTGGTTGACATTGAGATCACTCAGAACCCTTGCCAGAAGTATGGCTACCGCGATTTTTGCAAACTCCGCGGGTTGAATTCCCAGGTTTCCAAATCCGAGCCAGGACCTTGCTCCGTTCTTCTCCGGCATAAATAGTACTATGACCAGAAGCGCGATACTGAACCCATAGATGGGGAGCGCAAATTTTCGGTAAATGTCTGAATCAATGAGAAATACGAGCATCCCCAAAAAGAGAGAAACGCCCACCCACATCACTTGCTTTCCATAAACCATGGAGAAGTCGAAGATACTGGGATGATCCTCGTGGTACGCAGTGGAATAAACAGTTGCAATTCCCATACCCATAAACAAGAGGACCACGAAAAACAGTGGCCAATCAATACTTCCTGTTAACGATTGATTTTTTCTCATTCCCAGAGAGAAAGTTTGGCGTCAAGGATGCGTTTTTCCCTGGCTTCATTCTTAATTTCCCCGGTCAGGTACTTCTCCACGATGAGACTAGCCGTTGGAGCGGCCCATGTTCCTCCGCCTCCCCCGGCATTTTCGATAAACACCGCAACGGCAATTTGAGGATCGGCCATTGGAGCGAAGCAAATAAACACAGAGTGATTCGGGCGTTTTAGCAACTTTCCACCTTTCAACTCACGCTGGTCCTCAACAGTTCCTGTTTTTCCGCACATGGTAATTCCAGGAATTCTTGCACGACTTGCGGTACCGCCAGGCTCATGAATACATCTTCGCATCCCTTCTACAACGGGATCGAAGTATTTGCGATCGACCATTGTGAAATTCTTCTTTCTGAAACGTTCCAATGGTCCACTATCACCGATAGATTTTACTACGTGAGGCGTAATGTACCAACCGCGGTTTGCCATTATAGCAGCAACATTGGCTAATTGCAATGGCGTTAACTGTACCTCTCCCTGTCCAATCGAAATGGATCGAATGGTGGAGAATCGCCAGTTGTTATGTCCGTACCACTTGTCGTAATATGCCGGATCTGGAATAAGTCCCGGGGAGATTCCGGTTAAATCGGACGGTAATCGAACCCCCAACCCAAAGCTGTGCATGTATTCAGCCCATTTTGCCAGTCCAATGGCGGCATCTTCGTTGATATTCTTCGATTTCTTTTGATGAATGATACGTCGGGTTACCGCATAGAAATACGGATTGCACGACATCTGTACTGCCTGGGTTACGTTTTGCGCCGATGGATGATTGTGACATCCTACGACGCTTTTGTTACAAGAGAATCCCGAATTTTCAGTGATTACTCCTTCCTGCATTCCAATTAATGACTGGATGGTTTTGAAGGTGGACCCTGGCATGTAAGATGAAGCCAAAGGACGTGGATAGAGCGGCTTATTTTCGTCTGTAACCAGTTTCGGATAATTTTCTCGAATGTTCTTCTTTCCAACGAGCATGTTCGGATCGTAAGAAGGAGCAGAAACGAGTGTCAGAATTTCACCTGTTTTCGGTTCAATTGCCACAATTGCCCCTTTCTTGTTTTGCATCAACTTCTCGCCGTAAGCCTGTAGTTCTATGTCTAATCCGAGGTGAATGGGAGGAGCCTGCTTCGCAGTGGTATCGTATTTGCCGTTTTCGAAAGACGCTACCTGATCGTTTACGGCATCCTGAACGATGTATTTGATTCCTTTCTTTCCGCGTATTTGTTCTTCGTAATAGCGTTCAATTCCAGCTCTTCCGATGTAATCGCCGTTCTTGTAGAATTTTCTTGGACCTACTTCTTCTGCGTTGGCTTCTGCCAGATATCCCAGAATATTAGCCGCATTTCCGAAAGGATAGTTACGCATACTGGACACCTCTTCTCGGAAACCCGGGAAATTCTCCAGGTGCGGAACAATGGTGGACATTTCATCTGCTGTCATTTCCTTCAGGAAGGGATAGGTTCGATACGAGCGATAATTCGGTTCTCGTTTGTTCGTGTGTTTGTTCCAGGAAGAGTCTTGCGCAATCCGAATGTTGTAAATGCGGTTTTTCACGTCTTGTTTCGTCCAACCGATCAACTTTGCGAAGGCAAGTGTATCAAAGGTTTTACCCATTTCGTCCTCACACATCATGAGGTTGTAGTAGGTTTTGTTTTCTACAACTTTCTTTCCGTTTCTATCGAAAACAACGGCACGTGGCGGAGTAATTTCACGACGTTTTTCCGCGATTTCCTGAGCGCGTAATTTCCATGTGTCGTCTACTACCTGCATGTAAAATAACTTGAAGGCGTAGATGATTCCAATCAGGGTAATGATTGAAATAATCACATATTTCCGACCGTCGTATTTCATGCTTCTTTCTTCGGTTTACGTAAGAATAATTGCTGGAATAGAATGCAAAGGATAAAGGAGAGAACGGCGCTAAGCCCCGTCATTTGTAGAATATACAAAATCTCGGAGACACGGAAGATCATCAGAAGGAAAAACCAAAGATGATGAATGAGAATTAAGATTCCGAACGTGCGCAAGAACCATCCGAATCCCATCTGGAACATGTTCGTTTCCATGAGTGCGTCGTATCCGTCACGTGGAGCGAAGAGCTTGAAGATGATCGGTCGGAAGTAGGCAAACATTACCGCAGCTGAGGCGTGCATTCCGAAGGTATCTGAAAAAATATCGATGAACGCTCCGAATCCAAATGCGATGAGCATCAGGTAGAAAACATTCATTTCCACTGGAAGCAGAAAGATGAAAATCGGATAGATCATCATTTGAATCCCGTAACCGATCTCCAGATAGTTAAGAATGAACACCTGAATGATGAACAGCAATGCAACGCGGACGCTATGTGTCAGGATGGTTGTGTTCATTTCGGTGGATTGATATTATTCTCGAGTTCCAATTGTTCGTCCCGAAGTAAGTTTTTAATGACAAATACGCGTTGAATGCGTCTGTAATCTTCAGCGTACAAAACTGTTACGTCCCAAAGTGGTTTCCCTTCAATCGGGGCAGTTTTTTGCACTTTCCCGATGGGCAATCCTCTTGGGAAGGTTCCGGCGCTACCTCTGGTTACGACTTTCGACCACTTCTTTACTTTGCGGTCGTTGGAAATTCCCGTTAGTGATCCCTGGCGTGCGTTTTTACCGTTCCATTTCAAGAATCCGTGTTCGCCGGAATTTTCAATCATCGCAGCAATATTGATGTTTTCAGTCAAACAGGTCTTTACAATCGAGTAATGTTCGCTAACGCTGTGGATGGTTCCAACAACGCCATTTACACCGAAAACACCCATGTTCTTCTCGACTCCGTTGTTCTTTCCAATATTGATGGTAAAGTAGTTGTTTCGAAGTGTATGTGTTGATCTCACTACTTCTGCAGGTGTGTACACATATTGAACTTTGTGCAGCGTATCGTTGATTGTCACTGTTTCACGATCCACCTTCAAGAGGTTCTTTACTTGCTTTGCTTCGAGGTTTTTGACCTTCTTTTGCAGCCAGTCGTTGTTCTTCTTGAGATGAACAAATTCTGTGATTTCATGTTGCCAGTCGTGAAGTACTCCGGAAACGGTGTTTGCAGAGGTCAGATATTGAGACCTTGGATACTGTAGAAAAGTGAAATACCAGGTGAACGCAATCCCCTGCAATAATGCCAGAAACAGGATGACACGAAACTGTCGTAGGAAGGCGAGAAAATTGCGCATACGCAAAAGTACGAATTTGACTCTCTGACAGCGCGTGTATTAACGTTCTTTGTTAAAAGAAGTTTGTTAATTGAAAATAAGGAATATCGAATGAAGAATAATGAGTGGATTGAGAGAGTTTAGCTTCTCCCTTTGGAGGGCGATTTCCTACTTTAATGGCACCATTCTATGTATTAGAATCTGATAAACCGCACCGTGTCTGCCGACAGGCAGGAAGGCGCAAGGGACGCAAGCATTAACACTGAAAAATAAATGTGGTGAACGCAAGATTATGAAGTCGTCATAATCCCTTGCGTAATTCTATTAAAACAATCAAACATACAGCTTTGCGCACCTTGCGGTTGCTTAAAACAACAACTTAGTGCCGTTCTCTAGGAAGTTACCCTTTGGAGGGGACTGAGGGGGAGGACGTGTAAATTATATTTCGTGAAAGTTATTTTTCAAAAAGTAGAAGCACCTTTTACCTGATGGCCCTGAATTCCATGATTATTACAATAATCGACGATTTTATTTGCAAGGTATTTGGCCTCTTTGTAGGGCGATCGAAAAACCGACCCCAGAAGACTCATGGCTCCACCTGTGACTACAATGTCAATAATCAACTTGTCATTCAAATGCTCAATAATGACCGTCATTGTGGTATTATATGATAGTAGATAGCTGTTTGATTCAGCAATGAAAACATGATGATTCTCCAAATCACGAACGTAACCAGACGAATACGTGTTGTTGAGCAACTCAATAAAGGCTTTAGTTTCTGAAGACTGAATAGCTAGACGGACTTTTTCCATTAGAATAGTCTTCTAATCGTAAAGTACATTGAGCGTATTTGTGCTGAGCTTGCCGAAGTAGCCGAAATGTACTTTTTGATACAGATTAATCGCGAATAAGGAACTGGAAGTTATCGATGTTCTTCAGAGCGATACTTGTTCCACGTACAACGGCGCGTAGCGGATCTTCAGCAATGTGAACTGGAAGCTTCGTTTTCATGGAAATTCGCTTGTCCAAACCTCGTAACATTGATCCTCCACCAGCAAGGTAGATTCCCGTTTTGTAGATATCTGCCGAAAGTTCCGGCGGTGTCATCTCCAAAGCACTCAAAATCGCTTCTTCAATCTTGGAAATAGTTTTATCCAAAGCATGAGCAACTTCTGTGTATGAAATCACGATCTCTTTTGGAATTCCCGTCATCAAGTCACGCCCCTGAACCGCGTAGTTTTCCGGTGCATTATCCAATTCAGGAAGTGCGGCCCCAACGTTGATTTTAATTTCTTCTGCCGTTCGTTCCCCAACCAAAATGTTGTGCTGACGACGCATGTATTCTTCAATGTCTTTCGTGAAATCATCACCGGCAACACGAATGGATTTATCACAAACGATACCTCCCAGAGCAATTACGGCAATCTCTGAAGTACCACCACCGATATCAATGATCATGTTACCCATCGGCTCTTCTACGTCGATACCAATACCAATTGCAGCGGCCATAGGTTCGTGAATCAGATATACTTCTTTGGCTCCGGCATGTTCAGCAGAGTCACGAACGGCGCGTTTCTCAACTTCCGTAATACCTGAAGGGATACAAATCACCATTCGAAGGGAAGGGTTAAACAAATTTCTTCCGGAACCAATCATTTTGATCAATCCTCGGATCATTTGTTCGGCTGCCTGGAAATCGGCAATTACTCCGTCTCGAAGTGGACGAACGGTTTCAATTAACTTGTGGGTTTTTCCGTGCATCTGTTGTGCACGTTTTCCAATCGCTACTACCTTTCCTGATTGGATATCTTTTGCAACAATTGACGGCTCGTCAACCACTACTTTATCATTCATTACAATGACCGTGTTAGCAGTTCCGAGGTCAATTGCAATTTCTTGCGTTAAAAAGTTGAATACTCCCATTTGTTCGTCCTATACTCGTAAAATACCTAATTTCTCTAACTTGCTCTACGGCATTTGTGCTAAAAGGTTTCGTTTAGTGTTTAAAGTGACGATTTCCGGTAAACACCATCGCCATTTCATTCTCATTACAGAAATCGATTGACAATTGATCTTTGATCGATCCTCCTGGTTGAATAACTGCTGTAATTCCTGCTTCATTTGCAATCTCCACACAATCCGGGAACGGGAAGAATGCATCCGATGCCATCACTGCTCCGTTCAAATCAAATTCGAAGGATGTTGCCTTTTGAATCGCCTGACGCAAGGCATCTACGCGCGATGTTTGTCCGGTTCCACTTGCCAACAATTGTCCGTCTTTTGCCAACACAATGGTATTCGATTTAGTATGCTTCACAAGTTTGTTGGCGAAAAGTAAATCGTCTACTTCAGAGGCAGTTGGTTGCTTGTTTGTTTTTGGCTCCAGGTGCGATGCATCTTCTGTGATCAAATCTTTGTCTTGTTCCAATACACCGTTCAAGAGGCTTCGGAATTGACGTTTTGGAAGCTCCACCTCTTTTTGCACCAAAATGATGCGATTTTTCTTCTCTTTCAATACTTCCAACGCGTTGTCATCGAAAGAAGGAGCAATAACTACCTCACAGAACAACATATTGATTTCATTGGCAGTTTCCAAATCGACAGTGGTATTACTGATCAATATTCCACCGAACGCACTCACGGGATCGCCAGCCAAAGCATCCATATATGCCTGTTTAAGGTTTGGACGTGTTGCCAATCCACAAGCGTTGTTGTGTTTCAAAATAGCAAAGGTCGGATCGTCATTTTTGAATTCTGCCATCAGGTTTACTGCCGCATCTACATCCAACAAGTTGTTGTATGACAATTCCTTTCCGTGTAGTTTATCGAACAAATCGTCCATTTTTCCGTGGAAGATTCCTTTCTGATGTGGATTCTCTCCGTAGCGCAAAACCTGTGCGTTTGGAACACTTTGCTTGAATACTTCTTCTTCTCCCTGATTGAAGTAGTTGAAGATATGTGTATCGTAGTGCGAAGAAACATTGAATGCATCGCGAGCGAAGTTTTTACGCTCTTCCATGCTTGTTGCTCCTCCATTTTCCTGAATCACTTTCAAGAATGGCTCGTATTGATTTTTGGAAGGAATTACCACAACGTCTTTGTAGTTTTTCGCAGCCGCACGAATCAATGAAATTCCACCGATGTCAATTTTTTCAATAATCGCAGCGTGATCTCCTCCTGAAGCCACAGTGTCTTCGAACGGATACAAATCCACAATCACCAAATCCAAAGATGGAATATCGTACTCTGCGATCTGCGTTTGATCGTCTTCCAAATCTCTACGATTCAAAATTCCACCGAAAACTTTTGGATGCAAGGTTTTTACGCGACCTCCCAGGATAGAAGGGTAAGAAGTCAGGTCCTCCACGCGAACAACGGGAATGTCAAACGACTCAATAAAAGCCTGTGTTCCACCAGTAGAATAGATAGTCACACCATTCTTATGAAGTTCCTTGATAATTGGTTCTAGTCCTCCCTTGTCAAAAACAGAGATCAAAGCGGATTTGATTGCTTTGCGTTCGCTCATTTCCTTGCGTTTACAGTTAAAAAAATTGAAAGTGCAAAATTACGCCAAATGATTCGTTTAGGGATCAATTTTTTGTGAAGAGTTATTAACGCAAAAAAACCTGCGAGTAATTCTCACAGGTTTCCAATTTTATTTCTTGCGAATTCGGTTAATCGCGTTGAATAACAAATGATCCGCTTAGGGTATGTGGGTTTCCTTCCGTGTCATTAAAGGTGCCACCAAAGGTTCCCTCGAAATAAGCACCTTGTACGGATGCGAACTCTGTTACATTTACATCAAAAGAGCCAGTAGCAGCATAATATGTCACACCATTATCCAGCCAATGTGTACCTACGCCTGGAAATATGTGGTGGTTTTCAAACGTACCGACTCCGGAACCATAAAACATTAGATTAAAATAGGGACCACTACCACCGTTCGATGCTGTCATGGTCACATATGTAGGTAAAGTTGCCGATACGGATGCGGAGAGGTTTATCGAATCATTGAAAAAGTAATGAGTTCCATCAACTGTGTATTCGAAGAATTCAGTTGATTGCGTACAGATCTGAATTGTATCTGCATTAATTACAGGCGCGTTTGAAACCGTTTGAGCTACACTGTGCATGTTTGTTACGGGATCATATGCCATAATATCCAAAGTAGCTTGATTACAGTGAATGAAGTTTCCTGAGATGTTCCCATTTGCATCAGTATAAAGAGACGACGCCATACCATTTGTAGCTATTGCCACAATGGCATTGGGAACCGGATTGCCATTGCAGTCTACCACTGTGGCAATCAGCTGAGAATTGGGTAAAGAAGAACAAATTTCGATTGTCCCAAGGTCAAGATGTGATGTCACTACGCCTAAATCTTGCGTATAAACCAGACCTCCACAATTATCATAGATATGCATTGTAAGTGGCAACCCCATTGGTATTGGGTCGGTAATTTGACCTAATGAATTTGTCAGGGAAGCCCCATAAGGTAGTCCAGTGTTTGTGTTAACCAATTCTACCGTAGTATTCGAAAGCGGCGTGCCCTCACATTCCAACGTAATACTCCAGGTTACAGGATCATAAGGATCATCACAATTCCAATAAGTGAAGTGAGCAACCTCTCCAACATATGTACTTCCCATCAACGAGGCGCTACCTTCTTCTACCCAGTTTCCATAAGTTTCGTCAAAGTACCAAAGTGGAATTGTAGCTGGTGCGTTTGCGGCCTGAGGTGATTGAACTGTCATGGAGAGATCCACAGTTTCACCAGGTGCAACGTTTAGTGCTTCTCCATTAGATCCTTCCAACTCAACGACTACCATACCGTACGTTTCAAGGAATACAACGTTGTTGTTTGCATCTTTGGCACTAAGATTTCCAGGCATAATTTCACTTAAATCTGAAGCCATTGGATTCAGATATGATGCATATACATTTACTACGCCGTTGTAAGGATTTCCGTTTTCAAGTGAGACGTCTCCCGCTTCAAAAAGTAATGAAGCTCCAGAGCTGGTAATTGTAGCCCCTGTATCATTAGAAAAAGAACCCGCCAATGTTTTACTCAGCAATTTCACTTTTACATGATGCGTGGCACCTGCTTCAGGATTAAAAGCTCTGGAACCAGGGAAGTATCCTGCCTTTTCAACTTTGACATAAGCCCGATCTGAATCCACGGAAACATCGGAAATAATGAAATTTCCCAAATCATTTGTTGTAGCCGTTTTCGTTCCGATAGTAATCAAAGCATCTACTACGGGTTGATCATTTTGATCAAGAATGGTTCCTCCAATAGTTGTGGTAATGAACGTACCCGATCCGATAGGACCTGATGTTCCAGCAGGTGTATTTGGTGGATTGTTTTCGTTCGAAGGTGTAATGTCCTCCTTTTTACAAGACGTTATAAAGATTCCTGCAATTAGAATCCAAACAAATAATTTCAGTGTGCTTCTCATACTTATAGCGTTTGGTTGGTGTGGTCTTTTTCACAAATTACTACCACTTTAATGTATTTGGCAAATAAAAGGTTGGTGAAAATCAAAAATTTAACATTAAGAAAATATCATTCATTACATTTAGCACATGTATTCGATTTGTGTAGTTGAAGACGAAGCCGCGTTGGCAGATATGGTTCGGTTGAATTTGGAACTGGAAGGATACGTCGTTGAGGTAGTATCCGACGGTGCCGAGGCATTGGAAATTTTTAAGCGTCCGTTCGAGTATGATCTCGTTCTTCTCGACGTAATGCTGCCCAATGTTAGTGGCGTTGATTTATGCCGCGTCATTCGAAAAACATCCCAGGTTCCAGTATTGTTCTTATCCGCGAAAGGGACCACAACTGATCGCATTGAGGGATTGAAAGCAGGAGGAAATGATTATCTGCCAAAACCATTTGATCTGGAGGAAATGTTGTTGCGCGTCGCAGTTCTATTGAACACCAATGTGCAAAGTCCGGACATTGAATCCATGGAAATTGGTGATTGCCACATTGATTTCAAGACTTTCGAGGTTTCAAACAAAACTACTGGAGAGAAAGGTACGCTATCCAAGAAAGAAGTTGCATTGCTGCAACTGTTCCAGTTCAAAAAAGGCGAAGTGGTTTCCCGAACCGAGATTCTCGATAAGATTTGGGGAAAAGATCAATTTCCAACTACCCGAACCATCGACAATTTCATTCTTAACTTCCGCAAACTCTTCGAGGAAAACCCCAAAGAACCGAAGTATTTCCACTCTGTAAGAGGAGTTGGATACAAGTTCACTCCAGACGAATAAATCTTAGGTCGTTAAAAAAGGTTGTAAACCATTGGAAATCGTGAAAACCCATCGTTTTGGGTGAAACAATTTGCTACTTTTGAACTTATGCAAGCATCAAAAAGTGCGATTAAACAATTGCGTTACGACAGAGCCTATTTGCGCATGGCAGCAACATGGGCAGAATTGTCTCATTGTAATAGAAAACAAGTAGGTGCGTTGATCGTTAAAGACGGAATGATCATCTCTGACGGATACAACGGAACGCCAAGCGGATTCGACAATTGTTGTGAGAATGAGCATGGAGACACACACTGGTATGTGTTGCACGCAGAAGCAAATGCCATATTGAAAGTTGCCAAATCGACGCACAATTGTGAAGAGGCAACGTTATACATTACGTTATCGCCATGTAAGGATTGTAGCAAGTTGATTGTCCAATCAGGGATAAATCGCGTGGTTTTTGTAACAGCGTACAAAGACCAAAGTGGTGTTGAGTTTTTGCGTCAGGCAGGCATTAACGTAGAACAAATTGAAAACCCATTTGATGGAGAATAATAGTAAAACGTATTTGATTCCTCTGATTGTTTCGGTTTCCCTTGCAATCGGGCTGTTGATAGGAGGCAGATTGAATCCTGCGCCGAGTGAGGAGCAGTTTTCGTACCAGGGATCGCATACTAGAAAGTTGCAGGACATCATGCACCTGATCGACAAGAAATATGTGGATTCAGTAGATGTCGAAGATTTATTCGAACAGACGGTAACAGACATGTTGCACCGACTTGATCCACACAGCAACTACATTTCTGCGGAAGATTTGAAGTCTGTGAATGAAGGAATCAAAGGAGAATTTGGAGGTGTAGGAATCCGCTTTTTCATTATTCGCGATACCGTTTGTGTAACCAACGTCGTGAAAGGATCTCCTTCTGAGCGATCAGGTTTGAAAGCGGGAGACAAGATTCTGAAAGTAAACAACAAGAATATCGCCAGCAATGGAATTACCAACGAAAAGGTTCAGAAGCTCCTGAAAGGAACGCGCGGAACCGATGTGAAAGTGCAGTTGTGGCGTAAAGGAAAAAAACTCAATAAAACCATTACCCGTGGATCTATCCCGCTGAATTCGGTAACGGCAAGTTACATGATGGATAATAAAACTGGTTTTATTCGCATTGCTCAGTTTTCTCAGAATACTGCCGTAGAATTCCGAAGTGCTGCAGTTAAATTGAAGAAATCAGGAATGAAGAAATTGGTTCTTGATCTCCGTGGAAATCCGGGAGGAGTTTTGTCTGCCGCTGTAAATATTGCGGATGAGTTCCTGAGAGGAGGATTGAAAATTGTAGAGACGAAAGGGAAAAATGTAAAAGACGAAGTTTACCGATCTACTTCCGATGGAATTTTGAAAGATACGGAAGTGGCCGTTCTGATTAACTCAAACAGTGCTTCGGCATCCGAAATTCTTGCAGGAGCCATTCAGGACAACGATCGCGGAACTATTGTTGGTCGTCGCTCTTTTGGAAAAGGATTGGTACAACAGGACACCAAACTTCGAGATGGGAGTAACATTCGATTGACGATTGCACGTTACTACACACCGTTAGGTCGATGCGTTCAACGTCCGTACGAAGAAGGCAGTGAAGCGTACATGCACGATATCGCAGAACGTATGGACAACGGTGAATTATACGAAGTAGATTCCAGTATTTTCGTGGATTCTCTGAAGTTTGTGACGAAAAAAGGTAAGGTTGTATACGGTGGCGGAGGAATCATGCCAGATGTATTCGTTCCATTCGATTCTACAGGCGGAAGCTGGTACTACACACGATTGCAGGTAAGTCCTGTTTTCAATGCATTTGCTTTCGATTTTGTGAGTAATAAACGCAGTAAGTGGAAATCTGCGAATGACTTTGCCCGATCATTTAACGTAACGGAAAACATCCTTCAGCAGTTCGCAAAATTCGCGCAAGAGGAATACGGCATCGATAAGGACAGCGACGGAATGCGCAGAAGTAAAACCCGCATCAAGCAAATCATTAAATCGGAAATTGCACGTCAGTTGTGGCTGGAAGAAGGAGTATTCAAAGTTCGGGATGATTACGACAATGAAGTCATCCAGGCATTGAAACAACTGAAGTAGCTAGCTGAAGATGCGTTGGAAAATTTGGTATTTTTAGATCAAATTGTAGCATGGCACGCTGGATATCACTTTCCACTTTCAAAGATTTATATTCCAAAGAAACGGACTTGCTTTCTCCGGATGCACATGCTGCATTCCTGAATCGATTGCAATCTGCAGAGGGAGACGCTATCAGGGAGAAAGCGGGCATCGAACGGAATGATTTCCTCCAGTTCGTGGCGTCTATACAGTCTCCGGAATCTATCGTTTTTCATGGATGGGTGAGTCAATCCAGGGTGTTGAACCGAACGCTGATCGATCAAAAAATAGCCGGAAAGTTCCGTGATTCTCAAAACGTGTTGAATCATACATTCGCGGCAAATTTCCAGCGATTCATTTCACCATTTTTAGGTCCGATTTTACTTCGTGGTATTCCATCCGAAATGGAACCGCTCACAGATTATTTCTCGTTCAGCCCTTTATTGGATGCAGATACACGCGCTACCGTTGAAATGCAATTGTTCAAGCCCGTCCGCACTCATCTCGAGATTCTAAGGAATGCAGATACCCTTTCGAATGAACAAGCATTAATCAATACTGTTACACCATTGTGTTCAGATGCATTCATAGAATCGATGAATTATCTCTCGAAGCGATCGTATGCAATGAAGATGGAGTATGTAGATCGAATTATGGAGGCGATTCATGCTCCTTCGTGTACGGTTCGGTTTGCCAATTGGATCCTCAAGCAAATGGAGCGATTAGAGCTCAACAATGAACACAAAGCCAAATTGTACGATCTCCGAAAGGATTTAGCAGCCGGGAATTTGCAGGTGAAAAAACTGGAAGCAGCGAAGTCCAGTGTCCGTGTACGTCCTATTCTGGTTGGGATCATCATTCTAGCTGTTCTTGGAAGCGGAATTTATTTGCTGGTAGCCAAGCCGTTCAGTAAGGCGGATGTTTACCACGCATACGATAGTGCCAACGCCGATTTTTCTGATGAAGAACTAAAGAAGATTGATTCTTTGACCAATGTCATCGATCAGGAATCATTTATGGAAGGGCGTATGGTAGATCCCGATATTGTTATTCAGAACAGTTCGCAGATTTCTCTTCGGGAACCCTTCAAAACACCATTGATGGAGCAAATCTTTTCGGATCTCAATAAAGATGTGACCTTAAAGGAGAATTATTACGAAGATAGCTGCGGAACCAACGTGGATTTTGTTCGTTATCCGGGAGTGAAGGATTTATCGAATAAATCCGGATCAAAATCGGTTGAATTCCGAAATGGCAGCGACTACGACATTATCATTTACGTGACCAATAACAAAGCGTCTGGATCGGTGTATTCCATGAAGGTGAATTACGGGATGACGGCAACATTTAAGATGAACAAAGGCGATGTTCTGACAACAGTAGTTGGACAGGAGTTCGTCGCATTTGTACCTCCGGTTGGTAGCTTTGAAGAAGAGAAGCCATCGCATAAATTCCGTTATCACTTCTGCAGTACAGACGAAAATTACTTCGAATCGATTAATGCCTCGTTGCAACTTGGATATACTGCTAGTTCACGTGTCAAGTTTATGGTAACAGGAAGTTCCGTAACCGATTTTCAGTTGATTGACGTGTATGGGGTGGCAGAGGCGTATTAAATTCTGGATGTATTAGACTATTTAGACTATTTAGACTATTTGGACGAATTGGAGTTATTAGAGAGTCCAATAAGTATAATCCTTCTAATCGCGCCATCTATTCTAATATCGTAACTTCGCAGTATGATTCTATACAATGTTACCGTAAGTATTGACGAAAGCGCCGAGCAGGATTGGTTGAATTGGATGCGTTCAAAGCATATTCCAGACGTAATTACTACCGGCTGTTTCACCGAAGCCCGACTTTCCCGAATTCATGCAGAGGAACAGGGTGGATTGGCGTATGCAGTATCGTATGTAGCTGAAAGCCATGAAAAGTTCGAAGAGTATCAGGCAAATCACGCACCAGCGCTTCAAAAAGAACATACGGATCGTTACAGTGGTCGTTTTGCGGCATTCAGAACGATGATGACCATAGTGGAAGAATTCAAGCCATGAGTGTCCGAGCGAAGAAACATCTTGGGCAACATTTCCTTACCGACAAGAATATCTGTCGAAAAATCGCCGATCAATACAGCGCAAAGAATGATTGCACCCGCGTACTGGAAATTGGTCCGGGAATGGGAGCACTAACGGATTTTTTGGTCGCGAGAGATCTGGAAACATGGGTAATGGACATCGATTCTGAAAGCATTGCCTATTTGCGTGAGAACAAAGTGGTACCTGCGGATAGAATTTTGGAAGCAGATTTCCTGAAGACAGATTTACAAAAGCACTTGGGAACGGAACCGTTCGGTGTCGTGGGTAATTTCCCGTACAACATTTCGTCGCAGATTTTATTCAAATGTTTGGAGTATCGCAACCAAATCCCTGAAATCATGGGGATGTTCCAGAAAGAAGTCGCGGAGCGCGTTGCCGAAAAACCCGGAAGCAAGCAATACGGAATTCTGAGCGTTCTCCTTCAGGCTTATTACGATATTGAATACTGTTTTACGGTAGACGAACACGTTTTCAATCCGCCACCAAAGGTGAAATCCGGGGTTATCCGTTGTACCCGAAACGATCGCGATACATTGCCTTGTGATGAGAGCCTGTTCAAGCAGATTGTCAAAATGTGTTTCAACCAGCGCAGAAAAACTATCAGAAACGGACTAAAGCCCTTAATCAAAGGAAAAGATTTCGATCATGAGTATTTGACGCTTCGCCCGGAAGTGTTGAGCGTTGAGCAGTTTATTGAGCTGACGCAAGCAGTGGAATCAATATTGAATAAAGAATCATAAATTTTTTGAATATTGATCACTGAGGTTGAACTGAAGTGCATTGAGCTTGCTTAATCTTGAATAAGGAATAAGGAATAAGGAATAAGGAATAAGGAATAAGGAATAAGGAATAAGGAATAAGGAATAAGGAATAGTGCACATTGAGCAAGAAGAAGCATTGCTTCTGATGGAATAGAAATGTGAATTTCCTCTGCGGACATCGGACCCTGCGATGCACTGAGTTCATCGAAGTGTCGAGATGGAAGGGGGATTAAGGGGAAGACCCCATTGTTTGAACCAATTTCATCCTTCGTTGTACGTATTGATGTGTCACTACCTATCAATATGAAACTAATTTTCACCTTCCTGATTTGCTTTCTTGCTACAGTTGGTATGAGTCAAAAGAACCTTGTTCCCAATCCAGGTTTTGAGGAAGTCACAGGTTGTCCGGGACCAACAAAATTTCTCAAAAATGTGGTTGAATGGGATATGATCGACGTACATTCAGGAACTCCCGACCAATATTACGGAGATTGCAAGTACAATGGCATCGAAAACAAAATGGCACCTGGTCAGAAACCGCACGAGGGTATAGGCTACGTTGGGAGTTTTTGTTACGGATCCAATCTTAGGGAATATATCACAGTGAAGTTTCACCGACCGATGGTCAAGGATTCTATCTATCACATTTCGTTTCATGTACTTCCCGCCACTGGATATGGACAAGCAATTGATTCGTACGGGGTGCATTTCTCTGAGGATAAACCGCAGGGAGAATCTGGAAAACCTCTCGGAATCGTGGCGTTGAAGGAGCATGTCGGAAATAAACGTGGCGATGTGCTCAATGACACGATTTCGTGGACGAAAATATCTGGAGAATATAGAGCCAAAGGAGGAGAGTTGTATGCCACTTTTGGAAACTTCAGAGCAGATGAGGAAACCAGGGCTGAAGGAATCAAGGAGAATTGCATCAGAGAAGACCGATCTTACATGCTGCTTGATGAAGTTGTTATCCACGTCATGGATGAAATCATCTGTCGCCCGAGGGGATGGAAAAGAGATGTCATTGTGAAGGAGGAAATTATTCCTGTGCAAAAGGAGATTACCATCGAATTGTGGGATCACATGAAAGTAGATGGTGATACCATTGACGTTTGGATTGATGATGAGCTTATTCTGGAAAACTTCGCTCTTACCAATAAAATGCAGAAGATTGAGCTGGAGTTAGATCAGGGTGTTCACCTGTTCAAAATTGTGGCAGTGAATGTCGGACGGATTCCTCCGAATACTACAACATTACGTGTGCGCTACGATCGGAATACCAGTCAGTTTGAGTTGAATTCTGATTATGATACTACCGAATGCCTGAGGATAGTCATTCAATGACAAATTGCCCCTTTTCTCGCTGTTTACAGCAACATTTCCGCGACTTCTCATCGTCGATCAAAAAAAATTGATTTAATTTGTGTCAGATAAAACTAAGACATGACACTTTACGATCTTTTTTGGGGACTAGGAGACTTTTTACAGTGGACATTCCGCTTATTGCAGAATGATTTCTGGTTAACGTGGTTTGTAAATTACGGAGCGATCGTTCTTGGATTTGGAGGATTGCTTTACTGGTTGAACTGGCAAAAGAAATTCAACCAACAAGCGGAAAACGATCCGAATCAGCTGAAGTAATCGTAAAGAAACGATATTGAAACCCTGACATCTTTAATGATCGTCAGGGTTTTTTTGTGGCCTACTTTATTGCAATATCACGATCGTAACACATTGATAATAAAGTATTTTTATTCACTGAGAAGGCAGTCAACCGAAAACCCTAATTTTGCCGCATGGATATTTCAGTAATCATTACCGCTGGAGGGACGGGCAAACGTATGGGAGGCGACATCCCTAAACAATTCATGGAGGTTGCTGGAAAACCTATCTTGTTTCATACCATTTCACTCTTTTATCAATTCAATCGTTCTGCGCAGATCATCGTAACACTTCCGGAAAGCTGGTTGAACTATTGGGAAGAGTTGATCAACACCTACCAGTTTGATGTTCCACACCAGATTATTTCTGGCGGTCAGGAACGATTTCACTCCATCAAGAATGCGCTTCAATACTGTGATGAGCCGATAGTAATGGTACACGATGGCGTACGACCACTGGTTTCGAAAGCTACTCTGAAAAGATGCGTGGAAGCCCTGGAAGATTTTAATGCTGTGATTCCAGTAGTGCCTGTGAAAGAGTCATTGAGAAAAGTATCGGGTAGAAAATCAGAAGCTGTGATTCGCTCGGAGTTCAGAAACGTGCAAACGCCGCAATGTTTTGAGAAATCCGTGTTGGAGCAGGCATATGCGCAAGAATACCACGCAGGTATTACGGATGATGCAAGTCTCGTGGAACAAAACGGTGAATATATTCACATGGTTGAAGGAAACGACGAGAACATCAAAATCACCACGCCGATGGATTTGGTGTTGGCTGAAGCATTGCTGAAATAACTTTCTCAGCGCCTGTTAAATGGTGTAAATTATTCAAGGATAAAGACTCAATAAGATTATCTTTGCCCCCTATTCTTGGAATCCATGAAAGTAACCGATCATTTAAAAGCATCTGACGAAACGTTGTTCTCATTCGAGATTTTGCCTCCGTTGAAAGGAAAAAGCATCCAGTCAATTTACGACGGAATCGATCCTTTAATGGAGTTCAATCCACGGTTTGTGAATGTTACGTACCATCGTGAGGAGTTCATCTACAAGGAGCGAGAGAATGGTTTACTGGAAAAAATTGCCATTCGTAAACGCCCGGGAACGGTTGGAATCTGTGCGGCAATCATGAACAAGTATCAGGTAGATGCCGTTCCGCATTTAATCTGTGGAGGATTTAGCCGTGAAGAAACAGAGAATGCATTGATCGATTTACAGTTCCTTGGAATTGACAACGTATTGGCGCTTCGTGGAGATTCCATTAAAACAGAAAGTTCATTCCGTCCGCATCCGGATGGACATTCCTTTGCCGTAGAGTTGATTGAACAAATCGACGAGATGAACAAAGGGAACTATCTGATGGATGATGTAAATCTGGAACCGACGAATTTCTGCATCGGTGCAGCCGGATACCCGGAAAAGCACTTTGAAGCAATGAATTTGACTACTGATTTGCAATACCTGAAACAAAAAGTGGAAGCAGGAGCGGAGTACATTGTAACGCAAATGTTTTTCGATAACGAGAAGTATTTTGCATTCGTTGAAGCCTGCCGTAAAGAAGGAATCAATGTCCCGATTATTCCGGGATTGAAGCCAATCAAAACGATGCGACACATCTCTTTCTTGCCTAAGTTTTTCCATATTGATTATCCGGAAGCACTTTCGGCAGAATTATTGAAGTGTAAAACAAACAAAGACGCCGAACAAGTTGGAATCGAGTGGGGTATTCAGCAATCGAAAGAACTGAAAGCTGCAAATGTTCCGTGTATTCACTATTATACAATGTCGAATTCCGATTCGGTAAAAGCCATTGCAAAAGAAATTTTCTAGCCTATGAAACTTATTGTTGCATTATGTGCTGTATTGCTCGTTTTTGGAGCACAGGCACAAAAGAAGAAGAAAGATAAAGATCCATTAAACCTAACCAATGTGATTATTGTGGGGCAAATGGATGATCCTGCGGATCGTTACTCCGTTGAGATTTCGATGACCGAACTTTTCGGAAATGCTGGAATCAAATCAAAAGCATCGTTGAACTTGATCAAACAGGGAGCAGATTCACAGGAATTGGCTTCGGACTCAGTTGCTACTGCCTTAAATGGAGAAGGGTTTGATACGTACATGGTTATTTCTGTTCGTGGGTACGACAAACGATTCAAGAATTCAAATACGCAGGAAAGTCTGTCAGATGCATTATCACGAGGAAACTTGTTTTCCATCTATCAGGAAGGAGTGGTGTCCGTTTCATTTGAGTACAAATTCTTTAGAAAAGGTCAGTTGGTTCACAGCGAAATCATCAAATGTGGAAACGCCGGAAGCCGCCAGAAAGTAATGCGTAAACTAAGAAAGAAGGTAACCAAGCGCATTGAGAAAAGTTGGAAGTAATCTCCTCACCTACATCGTTTTATCTACGCAAGGAAAGGAAATAATTGCTTTGGGAAAGGTGAGTAGATAGGCACGAAAGTATGTGGCTACATTGAAGACGAAACTTCAATTTAGCAACATGAAAACAACATTTTTAACATTGACATTCAAGGCATTACTATGTGTAATGTTGCCTGTAGGCGCTGCTCATTCAGCTTCGATTACTGCAAATTCATCCACAGGCTCCGATATCACCGGAGATGGTTCCAGTGGAAACCCCTATCAAACTTTTCATACGGCGTATACAAATGCTTCCGAGGGAGACTCCATTCTTTTGTATGGTACCTTCGATTGGACGGCTGCTGGTGAAACGGGCGATGTTGCATCCACAGGATACACCCTTACAAAAGCACTAACAATTATTGGGCAGGGAGCAGGAACGACGTTTATTCAGTCGGCATCTTCTTCAGGCGTAGCGGATCGCTGTATTTTCACGATCAATCAGGACGTCACGTTTGAGGACCTGACGTTACGATACGGATACAATGTCAATCAAGGACACAATGCCGGGGCAATTACTGTTATGGATGATGTTCGGGATAACATCGTAACATTGAATCGTTGTATTGTAGAAGATAACGGAATTAACAACGGGACCTCAGGTGGACATTATTATTTTTCCGGAGGCATTTATTTACGCGGAAACACTTCCTTCCATCCAGACTTGCGACTGAACGATTGTACTTTCCGCAACAATACTGCAAATGGTCAGGCGTATGGTGCCGGAGCCTTGTATTCGATGCAATCGAATGACGTAACGATCAACAGATGTACTTTCAACGGAAACTCCGGAACTGATGCTAGTAGCTTCGGAATTGGATATCATAACGTAGCCGGAGCCATAGGGTTTTTCCGATTCAATACTGTTGAGATATCCAACTCAACTTTCACAGGTAATTCTGCTGAAACGTCAGGAGGAGCTATTCTTTCCTGGTACAATAACACGTACTTAACGAACAATACAATTGCATACAATTCGGTTACATCGGCTTCTGGAAAAGGAGGAGGCGTATACGTAGTATTTATGCAGCAAAGTCCGGGGCATCTCTATTTGAAAAATAACATCATCGCTCAAAACACCGTGAATGGCTCATCCGAAGATTTGAACTTCAATACAGATTCATGGGCGGCTAATGTCCACGATAACGGATCTAATATTATTGAAACTTTCGACGGTTCTTCTATTACTCCGTCAGGTACAGGAACTCTTACTGGTGTGCAGGCAAACCTCAACTTAACGAGTACGTTGGCATTGAATAGTGCAGCGAATGGGGTCATGACTCTTGCGCTTTCTTCGGGAAGTGTGGCTATCAACGCCGGAGTAAGTGGAACAAATGGAAGTGTAAGCGTTCCGGCGAATGATCAGCGAAATTTTCTACGTTCAGGGACCATGGATATCGGAGCTTTTGAATTTGGAGGTTCTGGATTACCTGTGGAGTTGGTAGATTTCAATGCTAATCTTACAAGTGATAACACTGTTGATCTGAACTGGAAAACACTGTCAGAAAAAGACAACGATCGATTTGAAATATACCGTTCCATCGATGGAGTTAACTGGGAATTGATTCAAACGGTAAACGGAGTTGGAACAACGAATCAAGAGCAAAATTACTCAACGGAGGATCGTGATCCGTATGATGGAATCAATTATTACCAATTGCATCAGATTGACATGGATGGCGCATTTGAAACCTTCGATATTGTACGGGTTGAGGTGAAAAGAATTAATGAATTCAGAGTATATCCAAATCCGGCGAGTGATCATATTTCACTAAGCGGTATGAGTTCAGGTAACTGGTCGATTCTGGATTTCTCAGGAAGAATTTTTACTGAGGGAACGGTTCGGGAATCAGAAACGATAGATATTTCAGTTCTTCATCAGGGAACGTATCTTTTACAAATAAATGGAAAGGTGTATCCTTTCGTAAAGCATTGATGATGCTAAATTGTAGTTGTATTCTGCTTTGAGCAACTATGTGAAATTCCGGTTCCTGAAAAGGAGTCGGGATTTTTATTTGGTAAACAATCCTTTAATGCTGATCAGGTTTAATGGGAATTCCAGTATCACGTGAACGACACTGAAGAAAATGGCGATTACTAATCCCAGTTTGAAATTGAAGTACATGGTGAGAATAAGCAACAACCATGTAACGGCGATTACCAGACTTCTTTGCCATGTCAATGTTTTGTGCCATTGAATTAATGAAGTCTTGGAGAACCAATTCAAATAATGGTACAGGTAGATGAAGGAAATAAAGGTCATTAGTTTGATTTCCATTCCGCCATTTACGTTGAATACGCGGCTTTCACTCCATCCAAAGAATTCTGCTGTTTGAATCGGGAGCATGTGAAGTCGGGAGTCTTCAAAGGTTGTCAAAACATTTGCGCTGAACTGAAATGATTCCCCGGGAATATCAATTCCAGCGATGATTGCAGGAATAAACAATGCTACTCCAACTGCAATAAATCCAGGGGTACTTTTTGCCTTTTTCGCACCGTACGCCATAAAGATTAAGGTAAAGAAATATACATGAATGATTGTCGGAAGGAACAAGCCAATCAAGCTTTTGTACATGTAATCTGCGTTCAAAACCAAAGCAAGGATTACTGCAGGTAATAGTAGAGCAATCCAGTAGGCTCGTTTTTTTATCAGGACGAATCCTGCGGCAGCTACCAAACTCAGGAAATAGAATGCGTTGGTCCAACTATCGAAAGTTTGCATGCCTTCATAAAACGAACCGCTTTTCGTTTCAGACAAGAAGAAATAAAACTTGGGGATCATTACGAGCAATGAAGCTCCTAGACCAATCCATAGCCACATTCGCTTCGGACCGCTGATGTAATAATTCTTCTTATCCAGCCAGTTGATTTCCGTGAAGTAATGCAATGGACCTATGAAAATGAAGGAGACCAGAAATAACTCAATCGGATACTGAAATGCGAGGATAGCTGAAAGGATGATCAATCCGATATTTAATAAATCAACTCGTTTCGCATTCATGGGTCAAGCGTTAAGTGCAGTCCAAATATAGCGAGAATTAAGGGCAAAAAAAGTACGCGCCGGAACCGAAGTTCGCAACGCGCACCCTATGATCTTTAGTCTATTTATTAATCGTTGCGAACCACTAGTCGCTTCACAATTCTTTCGTTTTCTGTGTAGATCGTTGCCAAATAAATTCCATCATTTACATCTGACAAATCAACTGTAGTTTCTGTTACGTTGAATAGATCGATTGATTTTGCCAATGCTCCTGAAACGGATACAATATCAACGCGCGTAATGTTTTCGCTCGCTGCAATCTTCACTTGATCTTTCGCCGGGTTTGGATTCATCTGAACGTCACCTGAAGCGTTGCGGCTTACACTGATGATATCTGTTGTTGTAATGCTTCCATCTACATCGAATTGCTTCAATCGGTAGTAAGCAATTGCTCCCTGAGGATTTTCATCTATTACTTCATAGTTGCGAACTGTATTAGAGTTACCAGCACCTTCAATCATCGCGAAGCTTGTCCAGTTTTTTCCGTCTGTCGAACGTTCAGCGATGAAGAAGTCATTATCTCTTTCTGAAACTGTTGTCCATGTCAATTGAACTGCGTTTCCAAGTGTGGTACCGTTGAAGTCTACCAATTCAACCGGAAGAGGAACGATAGAACAGTCGGTTGAAGCAGAATTTGAAGCAGCCTCATCAACTGTAATTGTTTGTACTGTATTCGCGTAGTTTGTTACTAGCAATACATATACTTCTCCGGCAACTACGCCATTAACAACTGCTTGCTCAATGGCTGAAGTAGAATAACTACAATCTAAAGGAACTGCGTGGGCATCACAAGTCGCAACAGCCGTGGCATGATCAGCATAAGGTCCCCAGATAGCGAAATCAATATCCGAACCTGCTGTAATGTCGATCACAAGGTTTCCTCCCGTTGCAATTTCAAGGTAGTACCATGACGGGTTGGGAGAAGTAAATAAACAATCGTAATCGTTTCCAGGATTCACAACAGAAGCTTCTGTACCGTTAGATTGTGCCGTAAATACGATTGGTGTTCCTGAACAAATAGGGTCTGGAACATCACATGATACGTTCGTAGGAACGATTGGATCAGTAGCACAGATGTCGAATGTTCCTCCGGCTCCACCACCGTATTCCCAAACACGAACCCATAGTGTTGCTCCTGGTGTTTGACCAGTTAATGAGATAGAAGAGAACAATCCTGCTCCTCCGTCGTCGTCACAATCGATTAGGGTTGGAGATGCACATGATCCTGAGTATATGGCCAATCCACCATCATTAAACCCTCCATTATCGTCAGTAGTTACTGTAACGTTTCCGCTTGCTGGAACCGTTATACTATACCAAACATCTGCTCCTGAATAGAAGGCGCATCCTGGATCCGGAATTCCCGAATCTGTTGCTCCCACATTCGTTCCGGATGTATTAATACAAGTTGTGTTTACGGTTAAAGAAGTTGCGGCACACGGGGTATTACCCTGTGAAAATGCGGGTATTGATAGTATTAAAGTTGTGCTGGCTAGTAGGTAGTTAGTAAATTTCATTGAGTGTAGTTAATAGGACTAGTAGTTTAAAATATCTTGGAGTGTGATTTCTTCACCAATAAGGATTATTGCACCGTTGTCTACATACAAGGATTGTTTTTGTGCATCCATTTGATCGTACAGACTTCGTTTGATGATCTTAACGTTAGGGTGTTCAGACAACCAAAGCTTGATTTCCATCGCTGCTGATTCGTCAAGATCTGCGATTGGCGTTGGTTTGTGTTTTGCTTCGAAAGCCGCAATGTCAGCCAATGAGATTTCTTCTTCAAATACAATGTACTGGACGTTGTTTGCGTCAAGGTTTTCAAGATAAGTTGTAGTGGCGTCGTTGCTTTCAATAAGCAAAACGGAAGGATTTGCTTGTGACCACTGTTGTACTTCGTTGGTTTGAGCGAAGCTTCCCATAAGGCTTAGTAAGGCGACTCCTGATAGGTAGTATTTCAAATACATATTGGTACAATTAGTTGTTAGTTGTGTATTATGATTAAATGCAAATGTTGTAGCATTAACTAATTAGTTGTAAGCATTTATCATCTCGTCTACTAATATGACGTTCAAAACGCACATACGTCGGCGTAGATGAGCAAAATGGATTTCTGGTTTATCGAAGCACATCAACTCTTGAAGATTGTTGAAAAGGGGTCAAATTTTCAAAACATAGCACGGAATTAATCCTTTTGCTCGCTTTTGAACCAATTACTTCGATTTTCGATGAAATACGGGGATTGCAAAAAGATGGGGCAACTCCATTGATCTCCGTTATAGAGCCTGCTATGCACTGAGTTTACCGAAGGGTCGAAATATGAGAGAACAGAAATGGATTACGCTTCTCGGTTGAAGAGTTTCGCAACGTATTTACCGATGATATCAAACTCCAGATTTACGTCGTCTCCAATGTTTAATTGATGAAAGTTTGTGAATTCATATGTGTAGGGAATGATACAAACAGAGAATTCCTGATCTTTTGAATCGACAACGGTTAAACTGGTTCCGTTTACCGTAACCGATCCCTTTTCAACGGTAACGTCAGGTGAATCGTAGCGGAACGTATATTTCCAACTTCCATCCTGATCTTCAATGGCGATGCATTTTGCCGTGGTGTCGACGTGTCCCTGAACAATGTGTCCATCCAAACGACCATTCATTTCCATACAGCGTTCCAGATTGACTTTCGATCCAACTTTCCAGCTACCCAAATTGGTTTTGGACATTGTTTCCTGGATTGCCGTTACAACGTAATCGTTACCATCCGTTTTTACCACCGTCAGGCAACAACCGTTGTGAGCAAGGCTTTGATCAATTTTCAATTCGTTCGTGAAATCACATGATAAGGTAAAATGAACGTTTTCACCTTCTTTTTCAATGGCTTTTACGATGCCTAATCCTTCAACAATCCCTGTAAACATGCTACAAAATTAAGCTTTTCTTCTCATGTAAATGTATCCGATAGAGACAAGAGCGATGGCTGGAATGTAAACGATTCCGTACCAGGTTGGATGCGGGAACGCAAATGAATCCAATACGGCTAAAAGCAAGAAGAATGCACCAATTACGATAGGCGTCATTAAATTCTCTTTGTCGATTGCAGAACCAATGAACAATCCCACGATTAAACGAATTACGCCTCCAACAATACCCATCAAGTGAAATCCTGCGGGCATGTTTCGTAAGTATTCAGCAATTTTCTTCGGGTCGCCATCCAATGCTTTTATGGCTTCCATATCGGGTGGATAAACTTTGTCGATTATAATGTTGAACAAGAACATTACTAAAATACCTGCGACAATTCCTCCCAGAACTGCCCCAATTGAACGACCACTCATTTAAACTTGTTTTTAACGTTGCGTTTCATTGATTTCGATGCCAGATTATGACTGTGCCGCACTTGCTGTGGCAAGTTGTTTGGCTCGTCCTTTGCTTTTTCGAATTCTACAGCTGACTACTTTATACTCAGGACACATCGCCTCGGTACAATGCTCATCCGACGTAATAATGTTCAACATAATTTCCGGGAAGTGGAAGGTAGAACTCAAAATTCCTTGTTTCATTTCATCTGTTACCACTGCTTTGATATCTACTTTACCACGTGGACTTTCCACACATACAAAATCTCCATCGGCAATGCCTTCTTTCGTAGCATCCTCTGGGTTGATAAGTAGTACATCTTCTGTTAGAATTTCTACGTTTCCAGTTCTACGAGTCATCGCTCCACAGTTGTAGTGTTCCAACTCTCGGTTGGTAGTAATGATGTACGGGAAATCTTTTTCATGACGTGCTACTTCACGAGATTTCTCATAATTGAAGAATGAGAATTTCCCAAGTCCACGTTTGAATTGTTCAATGTGGAGCATTTGCGTATCCGTTCCGTCTTCCAGGATTGGCCACTGCTTTCCGTTGTCTCCCAATTCTTCCCATTTGGCACCCTTGAAGAACGGTACAATTCCAGAAATTTCTTCGAGAACTCCAGCTCCGGTGTAATCCGGTTGATTGTAGCCCATTCGGTTCATGATATCGACAATAATTTGCCCATCGACTTTCGTTCCCGGAATCGGATCTACTACTTTATTGACACGTTGAACACGACGTTCTCCGTTTGTAAATGTTCCATCTTTTTCAAGGAAAGAGGCGCCCGGAAGAACTACTGTTGCTTGTTCTGCTGTAGGTGTCATGAAAAGTTCCTGAACAATAACCAAATCCATGCTCTGAAGCGCTTTGATTACCTTGTTCGTGTTTGGATCTGTTTGCACTACATCTTCTCCAATTACCCACAATGCCTTTAAATCTCCATCGATTGCCGCATTGAACATTTCCGGAATTTTGTATCCAATGTGACTTGGTACTTCGCTTCCGTAAAAAGTATTGTAAAGAGAGTTGACATTCGGGTCCGTAACATCAAGATATCCTGCACCCTGATGCGGTTGAGCGCCCATATCAGCTGCACCCTGAACGTTGTTCTGACCTCGAAGTGGATTCAATCCTGCACCACGTTTACCAATATTTCCGGTAATCATTACCAAATCGGCAATTAACTGAACGGTGAATGTTCCCTGCAAGTGTTCTGTAACTCCCAGTCCGTGGAATTCCATAGCGCAATTTGCGTTCGCATATGCCAAAGCAGCTTCTCGTACAAGATTTTTATCAACGCCTGTAATTTCCGACATTTCATCCATGTCCAGACGTAGAATTTCTGCCTTCATTTCCTCATACCCTTCAGTTCTTGATTCAACAAAAGACGTGTCTTCAGCACCTTCTGAAATGATGTAGTACAACATCATGTTGAGCAAGGCAACGTTTGTTCCCGGCTTCAACTGTAGGTGATAGGTAGCGTATTTCGCGAGTTCAATTTTACGCGGATCAATTACGATGCTCGGTACACCTTTCATCATTTTCTGCTTGATCTTCGCTCCGGTTACCGGGTGGGCATCCGTTGGGTTTGCACCGATTACCATGATGAATTCCGTATGATCAAGATCTTCAATAGAGTTCGTTGCTGCTCCTGTCCCGAATGCACGTTGCATACCGAGTGCTGTAGGTGAGTGACAAACACGTGCACAGCAGTCAATATTGTTGGTTCCAACTACGGCACGCATGAACTTTTGCATGAGGTAGTTTTCCTCATTTGGAGTTCTGGAAGAAGAAATTCCAGCGATGGCATCCGGTCCGTTTTCTTTTATAATTCTTTGCATTTCAGAAGTGATGAAGTCATATGCTTCGTCCCAACTTACCTCTTCAAATTCACCATTTCGTTTGATCAACGGACTTGTCAATCGTTCCGGGTGATCGTAGAATTTGAATGCATAACGACCCTTCAAACACGTGTGACCTCCGTTTGCCGCTGCATCGAATGGAGCCTGAATGCTCAGGATTTCCCCATTACGTGTTGAAACTTCAAGGTTACAGCCAACACCACAATAGGTACAAACCGTACGTGTTTTCTCTTCAGCAAGAATCGCTTTGGATTGGAATACATCCGAGATTGCGGAAGTTGGACAAGCTTGTGAACATGCTCCACAACTTACACAGTCTGATTCCATGAACGATTCGTCGTTTCCTTTGATGATATGAGAGTCGAAACCACGACCCGCCATATTCAGAACAAATTGTCCCTGAACTTCATCACAGGCACGAACGCATCGATAGCAATTGATACATTTTGATAAATCGGAAGTCATGTACGGGTGACTTAGATCTTTTTGTCGATCCAAATGATTCTCACCTTCCGGATAGCGTACCTGTCGAATTCCAACCTGAGCGGCAACATCCTGCAATTCACAATTTCCATTTACCTCACACGTCAGACAGTCTAACGGGTGATCTGTAAGTACCAATTCGAGGATGTTCTTTCGCAACTCCAGAATTGATTCCGTGCTCGGGTAGATGTACATTCCGGCTGAAACAGGCGTATGACACGAAGCCATCACTTTTGTTTTTCCGTCTTTTTCCAGTGCTACATCCACGCTACACACGCGACATGATCCAAATGGGTCAAGGTTCGGTGCATCACAAAGAGTTGGAATTAACTTCTCCCCTTCAATTCTTCGCACAAAATTCAGGATCGTTTCATTCTCCTGAAATTCGTAGGACTCGTTATTAATAAATGCTTTATTCTCTTGCTTCATCATATTCTATTTATGATTTAGTATCGTGATTTATGATGTATTCCATTTCCTCTTCCATGAACTTATGTCCCTTAAAGTTTGAGTTTTGAAGATACCTCATTAATCCACCAATTCAATTATCAAATTTATCCTTCATCTCCTCCTCAAAATACTGCATTGCATTTTTCACAGGAAGTGGAATTCCTCCGCCATGCGCACAAAGAGAACCTTGCTCAAGTGTATTAAGCAGGTCGTTAAATAGTGTTTTTGAAATCTTGTAATCGGAAGTATTCGCTTTACGAAGAAGCTCGTGCCCTCGTTTTGTTCCCAGTCTACACGGGAAGCATTTTCCACAGCTTTCGTATGCGGCGAAGTCAAACAAATGCTCAAGATAATCGATCATTGGCATGGATTCCGGGATACAAATAATTGATGCGTGTCCAAGAAGGAATCCTTCGTTTGCAAAGGATTCAAAATCGATTGCGAGATTGTCAATTTTAGAAACTGGAACAATTCCTCCCAGCGGACCGCCAATTTGCATTGCCTTTACGGGTTCTTTGAATCCTCCACCGAGATCATTAATTACCGTTGAAAGCGGCGTCCCCATTTCTACTTCGTAGATTCCCGGATTCTTGAAGAAGCTATCAAGACAAACCAACTTGGTTCCGGAAGATTTTTCCGTTCCGATGTTCTTCCAGGCAGTACCACCATTTTCGATGATATAGTGCAAACTCGCTAGCGTTTCAACGTTGTTTACCACTGTTGGTTTGTTGAACAATCCTTGCTGAGCTGGATATGGTGGACGAACCCGAACCTCAGGTCGTTGTCCTTCAATCGAATTGATCAGTGCTGTTTCTTCACCACAGATGTACGAACCTTGTGCCTGGATTACTTTGAAATGGAACGAGAAATCTGATCCATCAATGTTCTCTCCAACGAGACCTGCCATGCGCAACATTTCAATCTCGCGCTCAATGATAGCTACAGAATCGGGATATTCTGCACGAATATAAAGTACGCCCCATTCCGCACCGGTAACGTATCCTGCGATTAACATTCCGTAAAGTACAGAGTGCGGTTGCTCCTCCAGTAAATATCGATCTGAGTAAGCTCCGGGATCTCCTTCATCCGCATTACAAATGATGAATTTGGTGTCACTTTTTTCGTTGCGACAGAATCCTAGTTTCAATCCCATTGGGAATCCTGCACCACCACGACCACGAACATTTGATGTTTTAACTTCGTCAAGAACTTCTTCAGCATCTCTTTTCAAAGCTGCACGGAAAGAAGCGTAATACGTATCGATATCTGTGAATGGAGTGGTAAGAATAGCCTTACCGGATGCCTTAACGTTGTAAGCGTCTTTCGGACCTTCATTTTCCGAAACGATAGTATCCAATTGGCTCAATGCGTCACCAGAGTAGTTCGTTCCATTAATATGAAAAGCACTGTTCTCATGACAACGTCCAAGACAGGTCATATGACCAATTTCATCTGCTTCGAACTTCGTTTTTAGCTCGTCTATAACTTTGTCTTGAGTTCCTGCACAAACACATGCAGATCCGTTGCAGACATAGGCTTTTTTTCCTTTGTTTTCCGGTCTTAGAAAATCATAGAACGTTGTGGTTCCATAAGTGTTTGCTGAACCGATCAGGAATTCTTCCGCCAATGTTTCGAGCTCTTCCTTCGATGGGGCACCTTCTGGTTGAGCCAGTTTTCCCATCCGATCGAAGAGGTTGTCTTCGAGTCCTTTTCTTCCGGATAATTCACTTAAGTTTTTTGACATGGTTGTATCTGAGTGATTAAGATTTTTTACTAATGATTCGTTCTGGATGGGCGTAGCATGTAGCCCGATCGTTTCGGCAGAATGCCAGCAGTGTGATTCCAAGTTCCTTTGCGTAATCTACCGCCAAAGATGAAGGAGCAGATACAGCGCATAGAATCGAAATGCGTGCTTTGAAGGTTTTGACGATGATCTCATAAGAAATTCGTCCGCTTACGGTAAGTACCGCAGCTTCCTTCCATTGTTTATTCAGCAGGATGTCTCCTACCACTTTATCGACGGCATTGTGTCGACCAATATCTTCTTTGCATGAAAGCATATTTCCAGCTGAATTGAATGCTGCTGCGGCATGACATCCACCTGAAACTTCGAAATTTTGTTGAGCGTTTCGCATTGCCTGAAACATGCCCTGAATGGCTTCGGCATCAATCTGAGGACCTGAAGTAAGTGTATTTCCATCAGACGCAATGTCCTCCAACTCTGTTTTCCCACAGATGCCGCAAGACGAAACAGATAATAAGTTCCGACTGTTTGAGTAGCCATCACCCAATTTTTCTTTAGGTATTGTTACTTCGGCAAGACCGATAACTCCATCGCAGTCTTTTTCTATGGAAATCTGGGGGGTAAATTCTGAATTTTTGATCACACCTTCCGAATGAAGAAGTCCTCTGACAAGCTCTATGTCATCACCCGGAGTCCGCATGGTAATGGTGAATGGTGAACCGTTGATATTGATTTGAAGGGCTGTCTCAGAAGTAAGTACGTCCTGCGTCTCGGAAACACCCGTCGCGTCGTACTTTTTACCTTCATAAGTAATAGCCACCATAGTTTTCACAAATTTCGAAACTAAATATAAGGAATATTTCCAACCCTGGTGGGCGATTGGCGCTAGATTGAAGGAACTAGGATTCAACCATTCCAGCCTTGTATGTTGCCAATGCTCGTTCCCTTGCCATTTTGTGATCTACCATGGGTTCTGGATAGCCAATTTCTTCGTATTCAGGAACCCATTTTAAGGTATAGAGCATTTGCGGATCGAATTTCTGTAATTGAGCGGTAGGATTGAAAATTCGGAAGTATGGCGCTGCATCGCAACCTGTTCCTGCCGCCCATTGCCAGTTTCCGTTGTTGGCAGAAAGATCGTAATCCAGCAATTTTTCAGCGAAGTAAGCCTCTCCCCAACGCCAATCAATGAGCAGGTGTTTGCAAAGAAAACTTGCAGTTACCATACGTACACGATTGTGCATCAAACCAGTCTCGTTGAGTTCGCGCATTCCGGCATCTACCATCGGATAGCCCGTATTTCCTTCACGCCAACGCTGGAATTCGTCCTTGTTGTTGCGCCATTCAATACCATCGTATTTTGACTTGAAATTGTTCCCAACGACATAGGGATAATGATAGAGAATCTGCATGAAAAACTCGCGCCAGATAAGTTCGCTCAAGAATGTTTCGTTCAGTTGAACGGCTTCTCGAACAATACTTCTGATTCCAATGGTTCCAAATCGCAGATGCGTACTCAGATGACTGGTACCTTCAATCGCGGGAAAGTCTCTGGTGTTTGTGTAATCGGTTACGCGATCAAGATGAAATGGAGGGACAATGATCGAGCTGGATTCAAAACCATTTTCTGAAAGGTTTGGAAGCTCTGTTGCATGAGAATAAAGATTCGTCATATTGGGACTCTTTACTTCAGGAAGACCATGTTCCTTCATGCGTTGCAGCCACTTTCGTTTGTACGGAGTGAATACTGTATATGGGTTTCCATCGTCCTTGAGAATCTCATCCTTCTCAAATATGACCTGATCTTTGAAGATTTGCATTGAAACCTGACGTTCCGCACACAGATGGGAAATTGCCTGATCACGCTCTAATGCGTACGGTTCATAATCTCCGTTGGTGTAAATAGTATCAACTTCGAATTCGTTGAGGAGTGATTTCCAAATATCCAGAGGCTTGCCTTTTCGAACGATTAATCCGCCTTTATGTTCTGTTAACTCGTCTTGAATCGATTCCAATTGTTGATGAATGAACTGTACGCGAGCGTCGTTTTTTGGCAATTTGTTGAGAATGTCTTCGTCAAAAATGAAGACGGGAATTACGCGTGAGTTACCCTCAAGTGCTTTTGTAAAACCAACATTATCATGCAAACGTAAGTCGCGACGAAACCAAAAAAAAGAAACTTTCATATCAATTGTACATCAAGAAGTAAAAGTTGAGTGACGTAGCGATTATCAACCAGATGGAATAGGGAAGGAGTAACAGGCTCCAAAGTTTCATTTCTTTACGGAACAGGAATATTTTGATCCAAATCAGAAGAGTCAGGAAGGCAATAATCAAAAGTGCCATTTCGGTATCGTGCATGTCAAAGAAAACAGGGTTCCATCCAATGTTAAACAACAATTGAACTCCATATACACCGAGAAGTTTGGGGCGTGAAATACGATTCCAGGCAATTCCCATGTAAATCGAGTAACAAATCATGATAAGCGTCCAGGCGACTCCAAACATCCATCCCGGAGGTGTCCACGGTGCTTGATTTGCTTCTTGATACCAATCGGAGGAAGGACCTTCGCCCATCAGAAAGCCGCCAATAGTCAACGCACCAAAGTTGATCAACAAGAATATTGCTATAGGAACTAAGCGCATTACGTAAGGGAGTTTTGAGCGATGAGATCATCCAATATTTTCATTCGGAACGTGAAGATTTCACGCAATTTGTTCTTCACGTACATCTTGTATGCGAGCCTTGATAGTAAGGGAAATGGGAGCTTAAAGTGAACAATGTCTGTCATCAAAACACCTCCTTCAGTTTCTTTAAAATGGTGCTGGTGATGCCATAACTTGTAGGGACCGAAACGCTGCTCATCAATAAAGAATTTGCGGTCTTGTACCGACGTTATTTCTGTAACCCACTTCGAGGGAAATATTGGAAAGATTTTAATGTTGTAGGTAATCATTTGACCTTGGTAGATTCCTTCCAATTTGGGAGAAGTGATTTTGAAATCCAGATCGGCGGGTGTCAGTTTTTGCAAATTTTGAGGGGTGGAAAAGAAATGCCAGGCATCGTCCAACGAAATTGGAAGAAACTGTTCAGCGTGTAAACTGTAAAGTCCAGAATGCTCGAAAAAAACCACCCCTCTCATATGATTGTTTAACAAATATGATACAAAGTTAAACAAAATGTAGGGGTTGTACAAAAGTCGGCTTCCAGAACCTGTGTTGTGTTACTACAAACCTAGCAATGGCAAGGGATTAGGACAGTTTTCTTGAAACCTTGGAATTTCCTCTTCTGTGCATACACCGGGATAATCACCTGAATTTCCTTCCAGATCAAGGATCAGTTGGAAATGGAGGTGAGGCGCGTAATCCCCATTAATGGAAGCATCTCCCAATTCGGCGATTTTTTGTCCACAATTTACAGTATCACCCACGGATAAATCAAGTAGAGACTCCCGACTCAAATGACCGTACAAACTATAAAAGTTGCCGTGTTCGAGAATAATTGTTGGACCGTAATCACCATGATTTTGATTGTCCTGAAAACTATGGACAACGCCATCTGCAAAAGCATGTACCCCGGTTCCGGCTGCTATCCAGAAATCGATTCCCAGATGAATGTTTCGATTGCTTTCAGAATTTTTGAAATAGTCACTTCGCTGATAGATGTTCCGTTTTTCGAGATATCCACCGAAGGCAATTTTCTTGTTGTTCCTATGTAAGAAATCATTGATGTATTGCTCCCATTCGGAACTGGAATTAGCCTGTACCGACATTATTTCCGGATTCGAAACGGACAAATCCAAAGTCATATAGTTGTCCAACGAAATGGTTGGGTCAATGACTAAGGAAGTACTCTCCGGAACAATTGAAATCATTGGTTTGAAGATATGCAATTAATCAATTTGTTGTGAAGTGGGTTTTAGGATTTGGGCATTGAGTCCAGTTCTTGAAGAATCCTGTGAACTAATTCAAAATCATCATTTCGGTGGGAGTACTTCAAGGTCAGAATTCCATTTTTTAATCGTATAAAATCATATTTCTCGCCAGAGAATAAATCCAAAGCAATATTGTAGACAGGGTGCTTGGTCGCACGTCTCTTTAATAAAGATCGAGTAATGTTAAAATCTGGACAGCCAGAATCGGTCACCTTCGTTTGAATTTCAAGGATTTCCTGTAGGTTTTGTTTTTTAGACGAAAACCAGATGGAACCATTTGAGTACGTTGCCTTCTTAACCGAAATAAGGTAAGTCCTTTGTGTTTTGAACTTTGCCTTGATATTAAAAGACCAAGCGTTGTAAATGGCATTAATTTTCCCACCTTTTTCCTGAACAAATGCCTCCCATTTCTCGCAAAGTTCCTTATTAGCTGCGTAGAATGGAGATTCTAATTCATCAGGTGCTGCATTGGATTCAATAGGCATGTTTCTAAAATAAGCAGTTCTGTTCTCTTATACCCGCAGATCGGATAGAATCATTCAGAATTCTCCTGAAAATGTTAACTTACTTGTTATGAATCAATTTCTTTCATTCAATTATACATTGGTTGTTCTTCTTTTTTGTTCTGTCCATGCGTTTGGGCAGCAAGATGAGGTTCAATATTCTTTGGAAGTAAATCACGGTGTTTCCTCGATGGTTATCATTGCTTGTTCAGATGACAGTCTGTATTTCAGTTATCTTGAGTACGACGGGCAAAGGGATGTGTATCATCCCAGAAGTTCCTTTCAAACGGATTTCAGGTCATTAAAAATTCTGGATTTGTTTGCTAATACTTCTATAAAACTTCGCGCAGAAGAGGACAAAATGTATGAGCTTGAAGTAGATGCTAATTCATTAAATTACGTTTTTGTAGATGAGGAAAATCCTTGGATGAGTCCAACCGTGCAGGGAGAATTCATTGACCTTCTGGAAGATTTGATAGCCGAAATAATGATTCACCTTGAGGGTCAAGAGTTTCCGTATCGATTGAATTAAACGAATTTTTCCACTTTATCTTTCAACGTCGCATTCCAATGATTGAATCCGTCCAATACTTTTGTTCTCAGATTCTTCTTCATGAATGGGACTAAAATTCCGCGGAAATGCTCTTCATGAATTAACTCCGTAGTTCCATTTGGATTCTCCAGAAACCTGAACGTGTGTTTACCGTCGAAAATTCCCGGGAATAAGAACGTTCCTTTCCAGGTAAGTTCTTTCTCTTTCTCGAAAGTTAGGACGATAGGGTTGAATTTCATGGTATCGATTTCAACGTCTATTTTTTGACCTTCTGCAATATTCCCTTTGATGGATTTGATGAACGAATTCCAATCCGGATACGATTCGAAATCAGTGAAGGTATTCCAAACTGTTGTTACATTGGCGTTGATGCGGATCGAAGTGTTGATTTGATATTTCATGTCTTTGTTTTTGACAAAGATCAGGGCATCAAAACGACTGACTCTTGACAAATGTCAAGAAACGATTTTCTTCCGGACGCGACTAAAAGTTTCAGGTGTCATTCCGAGCATGGACGCCAGATATTGATGTGGAACTTGTAGAAATAAATCAGGTTTGAATTCCAATAAGAACTGGTAACGTTCTTCGGCAGTCATCGAAATGAAACTGAAAATGCGATCTTCGATTGTCATGAAACATTTGGCCAGGAACAACTTCTCGATTTGAGGCCATTCTGAAAGATCTTGTTGCACTTTCCGGTAATCTGAAAACGATAAGGTATACAATTCACAATCAGTAATCGCCTGAATATTCCATCGGGCAGGTTGATTGAACATCAAAGGTCCTAAATCTGTTGTGAATTCACCAGGAGATGAAATCCATTGAGTGACTTCTTTCTTCTCCGTAGGGCGATAAATCCGCAAGTAACCCGACTTCACAAAGCTCAAATCTCCATGGCGCTTTCCCATTGCTGTGTGATACTCATTTCGGGAAAGTTTTTGGGCTACAAATCGTTCTGCCAACAATTTGGCAATTTCGTTACGTGTATCGAAATAAGATTGAATATGATTGGTGAGTTCTTCCATGTCAGAATGGTTTGAACCCATTGATTCGAGCAGTAAGCGTGTCGAAAATATTGACATCCTGAGGCAATACCTGATCATAGGAATAGTGAAAGCCAATTCTCTTTCCGGCAGCGTTTGTCATGAATGTACTCACAGTAACGCCAACTCCACTTCCAGGAAGCGTACAAAGAAGGAAGAGAATAATACGATGCATGGGGTTCTTGTTAAGTTGAAAGCAAAATACAAAAACCCTTCGGATTATTCCAAAGTGCCGTATTTACCCTAAATAGGGTATTCTATCGGATTCTAAATTCAGTTAAATGTGCTTCCTGTATATTTACGTTTATATAATTCGAAAACGATAAACAATAGATATGAAAAAGAACGTGTTTTTTGCCTTTTTTGCGGCATCTCTGATGGTTGTATCATGTAGCTCTGAAGAAACAACAGAAACTACTAATGACGAAAATGGAGAACAACAGAAAGAAGAAGTAGTTGAAGCAATTACGTATGCATTAGATCCAGCTCAGTCCGAATTAACATGGAAAGGATTTGAAGGAGAACATGAATTCCACGTTGGAACCATTGATTTTTCTGAAGGAAGTATGGTGATGAAGGGTAACGCAGTTGAGGAAGGATCATTTGTTGTAGACATGACCACGATCACTGTTACTGATGAAGGAATGCCAGAAAAGTACAAGATGAAATTGCAAGGACATCTCGGAGCTGACGATGTATTCGACATCGCAAATTACGCATCCACTTCGGTTACTCTAGGTGCGTATGAAGATGGGAAATTGAACATTACATTGAACGTGCTTGGTAAAGAAGTTCCTGCTTCGGTTCCCGTTTCGATTACTACTGATGACAACGGAGCAAAAATCAGTGGAACTTTTACGGTTGATTTCGAAAGCGTTGGAATTCCATTATTTGAGCCTCAGGAAGAAGAGGATGAGTCTATCTCTCCAGTAATTGAATTTGGATTGGAAGCTGTTCTTACCAAGAAGTAATAAGCATATAACTGAATAGAAGGGCTACTGGTCATCGAGCTTGTCGAGATGCGGAGGCCCTTTTTAGTTTCCTCCAGCTGGTGGAGGTGGTATTTTGGGTCGAGGTGGTAATGTTCTTTTCTCTTCAGCCGGAGGAGGTCCTGTTCTTATTTCGTCTACCGGTGGCGGTGTGGCATGAGAAGACCTTTGCGGATTCACCATAATGAGTAATGGAAATTGACTCTCCAGATATCGAAGCTTTAGTGCATCGTTCAGAAAGAAGTTTTGTCGATTGAGGATCGCTTCGTACGATTCTCCGAAAACCCTTAGTGCCTCCTTATTTCTTAATTGTGTAACGGTATTGGCAATGATGTCCAATTCTTGCGTAATATCGTCACTGGTATCTCTTTTCGGTGTTATGATGCGAATGTGCGCTTGAGGGTGAATTTCGCGAAGATTTTGGGTCTCGGTCAATTCAAGAAATCGTCTTGAAGAAATCCAAAACTCTTCCATATTGCACAACATGCGGAACTCTCTCCAATCTGGTGATTCTTTCTTTATTTCAGCAAGCATTAAATCACGCGTTTCTTCGATTTCTTCGTTGGCGGATTTTAAGTCCAGATGAGAGAAAAATGGCAAATCCCAGCCATCGTAATTTGGATCTTTGATGTTTGTACCTGTTTCTTCTTTTGAAAGTCCTCGATTGGTTGTATAAAACTGTTTCACTTTGAATGACAAATCCGCAACATCATCCATTATTTCACCGTTTATGAACAGTTTGTCTTTCACGTTCTCATTGATATTGAGAATATTCCTTTTCTCAATAGTTAAACTTGGATCCAAACGCTTATAATCACTCTCGGACTCCCAAATTCGGTCTGTGCTTATAAAACGTAAGTCCGAAAAATTTGCGGAGAGGAATAACGTCAATGCTCGGTAAAATGGATGCTCCCAATCTTCCTGTTTTAATTGACCCAGTGCATCACGAACATTGTTTTGCCAGGTTCGGGCATTGGATTCATTTGCATAAATTTTATTGAAAACGCTTGCAAGGGTACTTGTAGAAAATGCAACAGAATCTCTTTGCTGAACCGTGATAATAGCATCTGCAAGGTGTTTAAGAGAAAGTATTAGTTGCAGTTCCAATGCCTCTTCATGCATAGGTAAAATTCTCCCGAATTCTTGTGATTGTCCAACCAGATGAACGAATAATCTTCGGGATTTTGCTGTGGTGTCAAGTAGGATTTTATTCTCAACTAAAATTTTCTCGTATGAATCCAGTAATTCATTGAAAATTTGACCTTTATCTTCAAAGCCTTGTTCAATTTCTAGATAGATTTCTGATTCTACTGATTGCGCGACCGCATTCGACAAAATGAAAGTGAAAGACAGGAGGGAAAATAGTAAGCGACTCATGATTTTTATTGAGTTTTGAGTCAAAATTAGATTACTTATTAAAATAGATCTTCATCGGTTCGAAATAATGTTCTTTCCAACCGTTGATGTACCGTTCTCCATCTTGCGAAAGATTGGTATGAATCAGTGTCAGGTTGGTTTGACTGTTGGATTCCTCCAGTATTATTTCGATTTGAGAATCTTCATCGCTCTCTTCGAATTCTGTTGTTCGCCAAGATTGCACAATTCGTTTATTCGATTCCAACTCGATGTTTCGCCCCGTAATGTAATCGTCCCAGGCTGAGAATGTTGTTCCAACAACATCTTGAATTTCAGCATCGCCACCAGTCATTTCGGAATGAGATTCGCTATTCATCCATGCGTCGTACACATCTTTCGCGCTGGCATTCAAGGTAGTTTTTAGGGTAAATTCCATGACTAGTTTGTTTTAGTTAAAGATAGCAAATTTGATTTCCCGCTAAAAAATCCTACATCAATTTCGCAAAATCGCGTTTTGGCGATCAACGCTATTTTAAACAGGATAACTGAATATAAACGGGTACAAACGAAAAACATTCGACAGAAAATGACAAATAACCGGATAAAGTTTTGATACCACCCCAACTTTGCCCTGTCGATGTCAACGAATGGGTTGATGAAGGACACAGAAATCAAGTTTAGTTCTAAAAATTGTACAGATGAACGCATTAAGAAACAAAGTGAGTTTGATTGGCCGCCTCGGAGCGCAGCCTGAGTTGGTAACATTTGAGAGTGGGAGAACGTTGGCGCGTTTCAGCATCGCTACAAACGAGAGTTATAAGGATAAATCCGGTAAATGGCAGGACCAGACGCAATGGCATAATATTGTTGCCTGGGGAAAAACAGCAAATCTTGTCGGAGAGATTCTAAACAAAGGACAAGAAGTGATTGTGCAAGGGCGAATTGTGAATAAGAGTTATGAAACGAAGTCTGGAGAGAAACGCTACAGCACCGAAATCGAAATGAACGAGTTTCTGGCGCTTGGAAATAACAAAGATGCCTAGTCCGGAATTGACAACTTCGAAAGAAGTGCGCATTCGAAGAGCTGGGACCGGAGTTCCTGATTCCAGCTCTATTTTTTTCACCACTAAACACTATCGTATGAATCACGTTAATCTCATCGGAAAAATAACATCACAACCACGTTTCTACGTATTGCCAACAGGACGAAAGGTAGCTCAGTTTACCATTGCTACAAATGACACCTATCTCGACGAAGAAGGAAATCCTAAGGAGAAAAGTCACTGGCATCGAATCTGTGCCTGGGGACGTTGGACAAAAGTCCTTGAAGAACTTGGAGATGTTGGTCTTGAATTAGCCGTAGAAGGCAAATTAACCACGCGCTTTTATCATCGTGACGGACAGCGCCACTTCGTATCTGAAGTAGAAGTGAATGATCTAGTCATCTTATAATTGAAAACCTAACCTAACCCTACGATATGCAAACACTGAAGAACCACGTAACGTTGATTGGAAGTTTATGTACGAAACCGGAAATCACCAATTTTGAAAATGGACGCAAGGTGGCGCGTTTCCGAGTTGCGACAAACCGTTACACTATGAAAGACAAGAAAGCCCGAGTGGAGTGGCATCGCGTTTTTGCCTGGGGAAACATGGCTCAGTTCATGGAAAACCACGCGAAAATTGGAAATGAACTCGCCATTCATGGTCGACTTGTGCACCGAACCTACCTGAACAAAGACGGGGATGAACGGAAAATCACAGAAGTGGAAGTAAAGCACGTGATTGGTTTATAACTGAGTCACATGGATACCTAACCTAGAAAACCATCACGTGACGCCCCCTGATTACAACCTCATCAGGGGGCTTTTTGTTGTTATTGAACCGATTGTGTAGTTTCGTTAAAGTTGCCTGTAACATTTCGTAGTTTAAATAGTCATACGTGCAAACGATCAAAGACTCATGAAAACACTTTTAACGCTTCTTCTTATCTTTTTTGCATTGCATTCCAATGCGCAAGTCATCGTTGGTACCATCAACGATGAAACTGGGGAACCGATTCCGTTTTCAAAAGTCTGGGTGAAGAGTACGAGTTACGGAACTGTTTCCAACGGTAAGGGAGAGTTCAAGTTGGAATTAGAAAAAACGGGAAACTACGAACTTAGATTTTCCGCTGGAACCTATGAGCCTTTGGATACAATCATTCACGTCGGTTCTGGTACTATTTACTTCTCTCCAAATTTGAAACCCATTATTCTTGAGGTGGGAGAAGTAACTGTTGAGGCTACCAACAAACGTCAGCGAGGGAAAGAGCTGATGAAGAAAGTGATTGATAAACGAAGTGATTTTTTGGATGCCACCAGTTTCTATACATGTAAAACATATTGCTTTACCTCGTTAGACAAACGTACCGAAAATACATCCGATACCATTCCTGATGAATCGCCACTCAACATGCAAACCATGAATATAACCGAGTGGTATGGTCAGTCGTACTACAAGTCCATGAATCGCTACAAGGACATCATTGAAGGCTATCGGGATTACACGGAAAAAGCAAACAGTTCTGTTGAGGTATCGGTTTCATTCGGAGACGAGGAATTAGGAGAGCAAGGTGCTTTGCCGACCAACCCATATGTTCTGATTGACGGATTGGAAGATGCCGACATCAACATTTTCAGAAACTACATCAATTCGCCCTTAATTTCACAGCGCCCATTGATTTCTCCGCTTGCTTATAATGCCTTGATCAATTACAACTTTTTCCTTGAAGGATCATTTTACGAGAATGGAGATGAAATCGCCGAAGTGCGTGTTGAGCCCATTTTTGAGCAGGAAGGTCTATTCTACGGAACATTATATATCAACCTGAAAACACTCGCACCGGTTTCGTATGAACTTGGGGTAAATGCCGGGGTGATGCATTACTTCAAAGACATGCGGATCATTGCCCAATATGAGATGATTGACAACCGACCAACGGTTAAAAAGCGAGAATTCATTTATCGAATTAAAGAAGGAAAGAATTTCATTCACGGTAAAATTCAGGTTTCACATTCCGATTATGCTTTCGATTACAGCACGGACGAGCGCGGTTTCTGGACCGAAACCAGAAGGTATGTTCCCGATGCATTCGACAAAGACACAACTTATTGGTTGAACCTACGACCTTTTCAATTGGGAGATGGAGCAAAAGAATTCATTCGAAAGCAAGACAGCATCTATGCGTATGAATCCAGTGAAGAGTTCTTGTTATTGCAAGACAGCATTTACAACACACTGACCGTCTGGGATTTTCTTTTCAATGGCGTCGGGTTTCGAAATACATATAAAAAACAAACCATTCGATTTACCCCATTGATTGAACAGGTAATTCCATTTGGGGTTGGAGGTTGGCGACATGCGTTAGGTATGTTCTACATAAAAGGCTTTGAGAACAACAAGGAACTAGAGTTGCGACCGCGGATTGATTATGGGTTCCGCAATCAGGATGTAAAAGGAAGTTTGGGAATTGGATTCACCTACGATCCAATGCGATTTTCAAGGCTTTATATTGAGGGGGGAGATGTCTACGATTTCGTAAACTCTTATGAAAGTATTCAGGGAACTTTAGGACCAGCCAACCGGGTGAGAAATCAAAGGCTAACCGTTGAACATGAATTTGAAGTGGTTAATGGTCTTTATCTGGCTACAAATGCCCTGTACTCGCAAAGACGTTCCATTGACAGTTTGACCTTCCCTTCCTGGAACAGCATTTTTGGAAATTTCCAACAACCGCAGGAATTTGAAGATTACAGCACTTTTATGACCGAAGTGGAACTCGCATATTATTTCCAGCAGCGATATATAATCAAGCGAGGAAAGAAATACATCACCAGTAACAAATGGCCAAGAATTTCACTTTTGTACCGAAAAGGGTATCCGAATATTTTCAATGCTCAGTCCGATTTTGATTACCTGGAATTGGGCGTGCATGATCGCATCGATTTGAAAGGACTCGGACAGTCAGAGGCGAAATTAGTAGCTGGATCATTCTTGAGAAAGAACGATTTAAGATTGATTGAAAACAGATTTTTCCGAACCTCGGATCGCTGGTTCTTCTCGAATCCAGTGACTTCATTACAGATGCTTGACACTGCATTGAATACTTCGAATAATTTCCTACAGGCGAATTTCATTCATCATTTCAATGGATTTTTCCTGAATAAGATTTGGGGAATCAACAAATTGGGATTGGAAGAGACCATTGGTGGTGGATTGCTGATGGTTCCTGAATCAAATTTCAATCAAATTGAGTTTTATGTCGGATTGGAGCGCATGTTCCGAATTCGAAAACAATTGTTCAAAATCGGATTCTATGCGGTGGCTTCGGATAACAACTTCGAACCAGCATCGATTCGATACAAATTCGGAATCAACTTCTACGATTCGTTCCGAAAGAAATGGGATTATTAGAATAAAAAAACCTGCAATCCGGAGACCACAGGTTCATGAATTCACCCTCGATTTTGATGTTGTGTCAAATCTTATAATCCTTTAACGGAGGAAACCGATGAAAGGCTGGGTCAATAATTTCGATAATCGTTCCAGAGGTTCGTTCGAAGACCAACTGAGAACAAATGTTGCGCTGAATTATTCTGGACGGTATACCTCAAATTGTATTCGGCAAAGAGGGAAGCATTGAACAGCTTTTGTAGTTTGTAAGCAATTCTCCAGCGGAAAAGCCAGGAATTTGTCGCATTACCCTGCCCGATAAAATGCCCAAAATCATTCTCCGGACGATTCAGGTAAGGTAAGTAAACATCCACACCGTAATTGATACTGTCTGTATCGCCTCCGCGTTGAGTATAATTCACAAAGAATTGCCCGCGCCAAAGATTTCTGGCCCAACGTACTTCTCCCAGAATTTCGGCAAAGTTCGCTCCATAAGGATGAGCCAATGGTCTTCCCTGATTTCCATGGTTCAACTTGTCATTCAAATGTGCGTAGGTGTATGGTCGTACAAAATTCAATTCTGTTCTCGCGAAGAAGACGTTATTCTCTTTTCTGAAATTTGCCTTCACTCCAAATTGTCCACCATACTTGTTTGCCCACCATTGTGATCTCGCACGTATTTCAGACAGCACGAATTCATCAATTATGAACTGGCTGTAGAATGTGTAGTTTTTGTGGCGCGCGGTAAGATCCAATCCAAGAAGTACGTTATCTGAAGATCCAACTGAATATTCCTGAGGTCTGTAGAAAACCACCGGATTCAGATATTCAACATCAAATCCGCGGTTGAGTAACGTATCGCCAGGATTGAAAATGACCGTTTCGAACACCCCAATATTCAACCATTTTGCTGCGTTGAATGAAATATGGTGAGAAGAGGCAAACTTACCGCGCCAATCACCGGGCATTCCTTCGCGCATGAATTGATACAAAACGGTATACTCGACTCGCCAGAAATTCGCTCTGAGCAATCCAAATGGATAAGGATTTCCATAATCACTGATAAACAACGAGCGTGATCCTTCACCGATGAAATTGTGATCAATTCCTGTTTGAAAATTGAAGATTTTGTTCGGAGAAAACGAAATACGACTTCGAATGTCCGTATATATTCTTGTGTTTCCTTCTTGCCAATTGAAATACGATCGAGGCATGTAAGACGAATCACCGTCATAGATTCCAGCAACTCCAGCGAGATGGAAATTCCATTTGTCCTTGAAATGTCCTCTCCAGTAACCACCGGCACCAGTACGATATCCCAGTTCGAAATCTCCATTGTTCGGATTGCTTCCAAAACCATTGAAATCGAAAAGTGGTTTGAATCTCGTTTCTCTTAATCTTACAGCCTGAAAAGTACGATAACCCTCCATTGTGATTGGTTTAATCGTATGATGAGAAGTCAATCCTTCCCGAACCGAAGGAAAGAGATCGGTATCAAAATTATAGTAACGAATTCTTCCCTTATAAGAAACCTGTGCATAGGAATCGCGGATATCCAGATCAATGATTTCGGGGATTGTAGTAATCACCACAGAATCTTCCGTTTGCTGACTGTTCCCAAGGAAAGCTACGGTGATAAATAGATATGTAAGCAAATATTTACCCATCAGAAATCATCGTATTGGTTCAACAATGCCGTTCGCATTCCAGCCTGGAAGATGGTGCCATTTATTGGGTCGTCGGCTGTGGAAGTACGAATTACACTTCTCGCAAAAACACTAAAGTTCATCTTTCGATTGAATCGATATCCAATTTCAAATTGAATGTTGGTTGTATTAAACGAATTCTCAGTTCCCGGAATGACTAGTGCGTTTGTTGGCAGCAAGCCTCGCGGATTGTAGTTTCGAAGCATCATGTACGAAACCAGTAGATCTACATATGCACGCTTGTACTCATAATTGGATCGAATCAAGATTTCCTGAATGCCATCGCCTCGGATATGCCCCAACGGTAAGTTGTAATGAACGTAATTCAAACGAGGATTTTGAGCTCCATACATTTCTTCCGGAATGTAATTGAACTCTCCCTGAATCATAAAATCATTCAGACCGAAGAAATTGTAACCGCGGTATCCAATCTGGAATCCAGTGCGATCAAACGACCAATTCGGAATAGCCACCTGACCATACAATCGATGCACATCTTTCAACTGAACAGAGGCATTGATTCCAATCATACTGTTCACTTCGTCCTGCCCCAACACTCCGGCAATTCCCGGAATTGGATTATAGAATAAAGGATGTGCAGAACGATACGTCACAGAATCTCCTCGATTCCAGATTACTCCTTCAAACAGACTGATATTGAGATTTTCATTCGGCATCCAGGTCAAATAATTGACAGAATATCCCTTAGCCTCGTAGTACGATTCGGCAGAGCTTGTGAAAGGACGACGCAGTAGATTCAACAACTTGGCACGTAGTACCCGAACCTGAAACTTCTTGTGAATTTCCCAGTCAATTCGAAAGTAAGGAGCCGAATACGAGTTGTCGGAAAGTAGTAAGGATCGATGCCCTGAACCAATGAAATGACTGTTGTTTCCAACTGCAATAGTTAGTTGTTTCCAGGGACGATACACGACATTTCCTATTGCATAACCGAAATCGAAGCCGGTTTCTTTGAAATTTTTCGTTCTACCTTCCCCCGGAATGACGGCATTCTGAGTAGAATATCCGGCTGGTTTCAGGTATAATTCGCCCAAATTGGCGTAATAATGACTTGCGTATCGGGCAAATGTTGCCTGATTTTCATAAAAAGAAGTGGAAAAAGACACTTTATCCAATAGGTCTCCTTCAATTAGGAATCCTCTGGTGTTGCGAGTTAATCGGGTATTTGTGGTGTCTTGTAAATCGGTGCCTAAAGAAAAGTTGAAGGCTGGAGATATCGTAAGGAAGTACCCGTCACCCTTCAATTCGAACAGGTGTTTTTTAAATAGGGTTTCGGTGACATCGTAGTATTGTTTGGATGAATCGTTGATTACCGATATCAGATCGTAAGAGCCTTCAGTGTATGGGAAGAAATCACCAGAATTAAACGGTTTGATCTGTTTGTTGGCAAAGGTTTGATCTTTATAGAAGGAGTGAGGTGAAACCAGATTTACCTGGCTATGGAGCAAGCCCGAACAAAGCAAACTTAAAAGGAGGACGATATTTTTCATGCCTTCAGTAATGCTTTTGTTTTTGCAATAAACCGTGGATTGAACAGTTCTTCCTTGTTGTAGCGCAAAGGTTCATTGTCTTTAACCGTAACAACAGTTCCCCCCAACGCTTCCAGAATTGCCTGACCAGCAGCAATGTCCCATTCCATCGTAGGTGCAAATCTCGGGAAGACTTCTGCTCGACCTTCAGCTAAATCGAAGAACTTTAATGCGCTTCCCTTGTATATGTAGTTCAATTCTCCGAAGTGCTTCTCGAGTTGTTGCATGTATTTGAATCCGCTACCGTGCGTATAACTGTGAGAGCAGATTACTGTAACGGGATTGTTCAGTTGTTCTCGCGCAGACATTGCCTCCCAGTTTTCGGCTGATGCAATGTTGTCAAAAGAGGCGATATGAACTCCATATTCAGGACCTCCAAACAACACTCTCTGTTTCACCGGATCACCAATGATTCCGAATACAGATTTTCCATTGACCAAATGCGCAATGTTTACGGCAAATTCATCATTTCTCTGTAAGAACATGCGGGTTCCATCGAGTGGATCTACGCACCAGTTTTCTGACCATTGCTGGCGTTCTTCATAGGTTGGGATTTCGTGTTCCTCACCCACAAAAGGGATATTGGTAGTTTCCAGTATTTCTTTAATGATTCTGGAGGAAGTAATATCGGCAACGGTGACAGGAGAACCATCTTCCTTTTGAACTGCTACAACATCATTCTGATAAATTTCAAGAATGGCTTCAGAAGCCTTTACTGAGGCCTCAAGTGCAGTCATATAGTAGGAAGGAATATTCAATACTTTATTTAATGTAAAAATAGGCAAAATGCACCCAATGAAAAAACCCCGCATCTCGACTTTGCTCGATGACCGGGGTTTATAAGATTATTATGTGGTGTCTTCCTAGTGACGCACGATCACTTTGCGGCTTACCCGTGTTCCTTCTGCAGAAACCGTTACAAAGTAAATACCATTGCGGAACTTAGAAACATCAATTTTGGTTGATCCCGAAAGAGTCGAAGTCAACACAGTATTTCCAAGAACGTCTACCACTTTGATTTCTGCTGATTTGAATCCCTCTGCCTGTACATTGATAAAAGTTGAAGCTGGGTTCGGGTGGATTCCTACTGTCAAAGTTGGTTCAACCACAGGAGTACTTGTAACTCCGTTCACTTGAAAATCAACAGAATCAATATAATTCTGACCGTCATAAGAAACATAGAATCGATATAGCCCTACTCCATTATTAGTAGAATTTATATATGTAGCTAATCGGCCTGTTTCACCATCAGCAAAATTTACCGCAGTAGAGGAGAAGTATTCATTAGAACTAGGCGCATAACAAGTACCCAATTGACCATCCATACCCCAGCACATATATTCTTCCCAATCATTCGGTTGATTCATTATTCTGCGGGTTACATACATATCCGTTGCTCCACCCGTATTGTTCGTGATGAGAAAGTCTATCATGTGCTCATCCTGAGTTGGCGGAGTAATGAAGTATTGCTCGGTCGTACCAGCAACATCAGAATTTCCACCATCCACAGAGATGTCCACCTGACCCATGACTGTTAATGACAAACTTGAAGCAACAACAAGAGAAAGTAGTATTTTTTTCATATCAGTTCTTTTTTTTCGACAGTCTAAACTACGAATAAAAGGGGCAACTGGTTGGGTCGGTTTTTGAGCAATCTAAGAAAGCTAAAAAGCCTATATCTTCGTGATTGGCTAAAGCAGGACATAAAAAAAGTCCTATCGAATCGACAGGACTTTTCATGATAGTTACTCTAAAGTTAATGTCTTACAATCACTTTGCGACTCACACGTATACCTTTTGCCGATACATTTACAAAGTAGATTCCGTTTCGGTACTCAGCAACATTGATGTTCTTAGTTCCTGAAACAGTTGTTTTCAAAATGATGTTTCCTAGCACGTCAACGATTTGAACTGAAGCTTTGTCTACTCCTCCTGCGCTAATGGTGATATTGTTTGAAGCAGGGTTAGGCTGCACTCCAACAGTCAATTCTGGCGTGATTTCAGGAGAACTCAAAAGTCCGTTTACTTTCAAATCAACTGAGTCAACATAATTTTGACCATCGTAAGAAACGTAGAATCGGTACGTTGCAGTTCCATTTCCAGTTGAGTTGATGTACGTTGAAAGACGCCCAACACCTCCGTTGGCAAAACTTACAGCCTGAGAGTTGAAGTATTCATTTGCGTTTGGAGCATAACAACTTCCTAATTGTCCATCTTCTCCCCAGCACATGTACTCTTCCCATCCAGCAGGTTGATCAATAATACGACGTGTTACCACCATGTCAGAAGTGCCTCCTGTGTTGTTTGTAATGAGGAAATCAATCATGTGAAGATCTGAAGTTGGAGGAGTAATGTCAAAAGATTGAACAGTTCCTGCTACATCAGGACTTCCTCCGTCAACGCCGATTATAACTTGAGCATTGGCTCCAAGCGAGAATCCGGCAATAACAAATAAAGAAAGTAACGATTTTTTCATGCGCTCTCATTTTCGTGTGAATATCAAATATAAGGTTTTAGCCCATACATAACAAGGGTTCAACAAGGATTGCGCCAAAAAATGTCAAAAAACGAGAGTAAGTCTTGTAGTCCTACAATCGCCCATGTTTACTGGGATTCCCCGACATGACTAAGCTCAAAGTAATCTTTTGAGGATAGGTAAATGAAACTAAATTGTAGTGTTAGCGTATGATTCACGCTTAATCCATGTCAAAACATTCCGAAGCCTGAATGGGGTTAAAAGTTGTGTGCGAACTCAAGGAATCCAGCCTGTACTTTTTCAATAAATGAATTTGGAAGAAAGAAATAGGAATTCTTGAAATCGTAAGATGATTTAAGGTTTAAATTTCAAGGACTACTAACGGAAATTCCCACTAAATAAATAGGGTAATGACATGACAACTATATAGGAATCCAAGAGTTTTCACGAAGTTTCGGGAGTTGTCAGGGGAAAAAAGCGCTATTTTTGAATTTGCGGCAGGGTATTTGAATTCCGTGCAGCAAATACATAAATAAACGTAACATGAAAAAACTAGCATTACTCCTTATTGGATTTACATTTACACTAACTGCTGTAGCACAAGAAGAAGGAAACAATGATACAGGAAAACAGGTTGCTTCACTGCAACTTGAAGACATGGAAGGAAATGTGGTGAATACTGCAGATCTTGGTTTTGATGGACCGGTAATCATTAGTTTTTGGGCAACCTGGTGTTCTCCATGTAAGCGTGAGTTGAATACAATTCATGAAGAATATATTGATTGGCAGGAAGAAACAGGAGTAAACCTTGTGGCTGTTTCTGTTGATAACGAACAAACGAAAGGACGTGTTCCGGTATACGTAAACGGTGTAGGTTGGGATTACCTTGTGTTGATGGATCCAAACGGAGATTTTAAACGCGCAATGGGTGTAAATAATGTTCCACATACATTCTTGTTGGATGCTAATGGAAACGTTGTTTACTCACACAATAACTATGCTCCAGGAGACGAAGAAGAATTGTACGAACACTTGCTGGAACTAGTGGAGGGCGAAGAGAAATAATCTCCTCGTTTGGACACTGCGTTCAACCGATTATAACTGCTGCGAAACTTATAAAACTGCTTAATTGATGAAAAAACTGACGATTGTCGGACTAATTGCTCTGCTATCATCCGGAGCGATGTCTCAGGACAACAAAGGAACCATCACAGGGAACATGGAAAGTACTTTCCAATACCTTAATGAGGATTCCCTGATTAATGCGATTCAACCACCGGAAAAAGGGTTGTTGAACACCTACATGAACGTTTTCTATACCAACGGAAAGTTCAAAGCGGGAATGCGAATCGAATCGTACCTTCCAAGAATCCAGGGATATCCAAACCGTTTTTCTGGTACTGGAATTGGGATGCGCTACGTAGGATATGAAAACGATTTCGTAGACATTACACTTGGTTCTTTTTATGAGCAGTTTGGCTCAGGTTTGATTTTTCGCGCATTTGAAGATAGAAACCTTGGATACGATACCTTTCTAGATGGGGCTCGTGTGATTTTCCGCCCTCGAGATGGTGTGAAAATTAAAGGTGTTTACGGCTTGATGCGTTTCTCATTCCAGGAAGGACGAATTGTACATGCTCCGGCAATTGTTCGTGGTTTCGATGGCGAAGTGAATTTGAATAGTGCGATTCCTTCCCTCAAAGACAAGAAACTTAAAGTGACATTGGGAGGGTCATTCGTTAGTAAGTTTCAAGAAGATGATCGACAAGATTTAATTCTACCGGAAAACGTTGGATCTTATTCAGGACGCGCAAAATTCAGATACAAGGGATTCACACTTGATGGTGAGTACGCAATTAAAGAGCAGGATCCTTCTGTAGATAACGATTTCAATTACAACTACGGACATGCGGCATTGTTCAATGCTGGATATACACGCAAAGGATTGGGAATATCTCTATCTGCAAAATCGGTAGACAATATGAGTTACCGTTCAGATCGAAATGCTTTGCTTCAGGACGCTTTGATTAACTTCTTGCCGCCAATGAACAAGATTCACACATACAACCTTGTGGCTTCCTTGTATCCTTACGCTACACAGCCAGTAGGTGAGATGGCATTTCAAGGTGAGGTGATCTATACTATCCCAAGAGGGTCGAAGTTAGGAGGTAAGTACGGAACAACCATAAATGCGAATTTCTCAACTGCATATGGTCCGAACAGAAATGCTGTGGATTCAAGCTTAATTGAGGAGAATCGTGTAATGTACGAAACAGGTCTTTTTGATATGGATGATAGCTTGTACTGGCAGGATATCAACGTTCAGATTTCACGAAAATTCAACAAGAAGTTGAAGATGAAATTCAGTTACTTCAATATCACCTTGAATAATGATGTAGCGAAAGTTGCGGATAATGCGAAAGGACTGATTCATACAAATATTGGAGTAGTTGAAGCTCAGTACAAAATCAACAGAAAACACTCACTTCGTGGTGAATTACAAGCATTGTTTATTGCTGATACGAAAGAGGGAGAAATCAACGATCAGGGGAATTGGGTCACAGCCGTAATTGAGTACAATGTATCACCAAACTGGTTTTTCAGTGTAATGGATCAGTACAATTATGGCAATCCTGATGAATCGCGTCAAGTTCACTATATATACGCATCTGCCGGATATATTTTGGGGCCAACTCGTGTAACTGCGGGGTACGGTCGCCAACGTGCTGGTTTATTTTGCGTTGGAGGAGTATGTCGATTCGTTCCAGCATCGAACGGTTTGACGTTGTCAATTACACACAGTTTCTAAATAGAAGAACGATGAAAAAGATATTATTTGGTTTAGTAGCCGGAGCAGCTTTATTAGCTTCTTGTGATAAAGTAGAAAATCCGTATCCGGTTCAAGAGGATCAGGGAGATTACAGCTTGTTTCCTGGTGGTGATTCAGCAACGTACTGGGCAACAGATGGCCCGGTTTTCAGTGCGAATCCAAATACACAGAGGAATGTTGTTATCGAGGATTTCACAGGACACAAATGTAATTCTTGTCCGATAGCAGCTGATACTGCAGAACTTCTGCATGATGAGAATCCTTCTCGGGTCTTTGTGGCAACCATCCACGCCGGACCAAATGGACTAGGTGGATTTCAACAAACGGATGGAACCTACACAACTGATTGGACTAATACGGATGGATTAGATATTGGCTTTTACTTTGGTAATTTACCGGGTTCCCAGTTTATTGGCAACCCGAGTGGAACAGTGAATCGTATAGAAAATGGAGGGCAACATACACAAAGTCCTTTACAATGGCGAAATAATGTTGAATCTACTTTGCCAACGGCATTAAAGGTAAATATACAATCTGCGGGAAATTATTATGCTTCGACGCGTGGTATGTTCTTGCATACGGAAATAGATGTGTTGGACCAGTCAATAACAGATGATCTTTATACGGTTGTATACTTAATTGAGGATACAGTAGTTGGTCCGCAGAAAATGCCGGACAATACAACAAACTATAACTATGTGCACAAGGAGATAATGCGAGACTGCGTGCAAAGTGGTTGGCAGGGAAAGGAGTTGACTAGTGAAAATGAAGTATCGGCAGATAAATATCGATTCGACTATATTTTCGAATTGCCTTCACAATATGATGCGGAGAACATGCATCTGTTGATATATGTTCGAAATGCTGCAACTGAAGAAATCTATCATGTGGTCAAGCAAAAATTTATTGATTAGATAATTAGGTTTTATGTTTTTGGAAGCCCCGAAGGTTCAACTTTTGGGGCTTTTTGTTGTCTCTATTGAATTACTTTTCGCGCGGAGCAACAACTTTCGTGTGAACAAAAGTTAATCCTTTCTGTGATTGGTTTAATTTAACATTTCCCTTAGAAGCATTAAAATGAAAATGCTGATCTTCGTTCGATTACAAATTATTCACTATGAAAAAGACACTATTTATTATTGGAGCACTCCTATGTTCCGCAACGTTATTTGGGCAAGTTTCAGGAGTTACTGGAACTTCTGTTAATGCTGAGGAAGGTAGGGTTTTTGCTAACTCAATTTCTTCAACTTCATATTTTAATGATTACACTGCTGTCTGTGGTCATTTTACGGGTATCCTTGGAGCTCAATATGGTCAGAATGTTCAACCTGTTGCATCTGCTGGTAATGAAGATGTTTTCATTCAAATGCTTTACAATGACAATTCACATAATTGGACAAGAGTTATTGGAGGAGAAGGCGAGGATAGAGGAATTGAAGTACTAAAAGATGAGGAGAACGTATATATAGCTGGGGTCTTCTCAGAAACTGTTGATTTTGATCCTTTATCTGGAACGCATTATAAAACATCTAAAGGAGGCACAGACGTATTCCTTCTTTGTCTTGATCGATTGTACGGTAGTTTTAATTGGGTAAAAACCTTCGGAGGATCTGAAGATGATGTGGTTACGGCAATGGATTGGTTCTACGAGAATGGTGTGAGGAGTAATCTATATCTAACAGGAATGTTCGAGGGTAGAGCAGATTTTCTTCCAGGAAAGTTAAAGGTAGAGAGGCAGTCAAATGGTAGCACTGATTGTTACCTCAACTGTTTTTCTCCAAACGGAAATTGGCAATGGGTAAGAACGTGGGGAGGTGATCTAGAGGATACCTCTGAAGACGTATTTGCAGAGATGCCAAATGGAAGTAACTTAGTTGATGTAGTTGTGAGCGGTAGCTTCAGAAGCGATGTAGATTTTGATCCTGGGACTGGTGTCCATATTATGTCCGCAAATACTTCTGGGGTGGCAGCTTATGTAATGAAATTAAATGATATAGGAAGTTTCAAATGGTCTAAGAAGATTGATTACTACTCTGGGATCGGATCATTCCTTAATGCCAGAACAGTAACGATGGATAAAGAAGGAAATGTTTACCATGCAGGTACATTTAGCGATCAGGTCGATTTTGACCCCGGTCCTGGAACAGCGATCGAATCTGCTACCACGGCTGTAATGTATTCGTACTTATCAAAGTTAGATGACCTTGGAAATTTTTTATGGGTCAGACCATTTAGCGCTAATATCGCAGAGTGTTACCCAAATGATTTGGATGTAGCAGAAGGTTCTGCCAACAAAGTTTATCTAACAGGATACCTCAATGGGAATACCGATTTTGATCCAAATGTGTCCGGATCAGGTGAGATGGTTGGAGAAGGATCATTTGTTGTTCGCCATGATTTGAATGGAACTTTTAATTGGGCAAAAGAAGTAATGGATCCTTCCCCATCGGGAGCAGGTCATTCTATAGAAACGCATCCGAATGGTTGTGAAGTGAGAATTAGTCACTGTGGCTACTTTAGTGATAACTATATACTAGATTTAGATCCTGAAACTACTGTATTCAATGTGCAGGATTTCTTCTCACCCAATGATGGTTTTTCTGGGTTCACTGCTAGGTGGTTTGATGATGCTTGTGAGTCAAAAGAACCAGGGAATTCATCAAACGCTACAGTGGATTTACACCCAAATCCTTCAGGTCAAGGCATTGTAAAAGTTGCTGTGACGAATGGTGAATCAATTCTTGAACTCCAAGTATTAAATGCGAATGGTAGTTCTGTTGAGTTTGAACAAACAGTTCGAGGTGAACGCGGTCAAATCAAATTGTCAGATGCTACTCCTGGTGTTTATTACATTCTGGTTTCAACGAAATCGGGAACTATGACTTTGAAGTGGGTAGTGATTTAATAGACTAAAATTACGTATTTACCACAAAATCAACACTTTGTGAATAAAACTCTCAAGCCCTGTGGATAATCTCTACGGGGCTTGCCATTTGTAGGGTTTTACAACCGTTCATGCCGTGAATGTAAGCACACATGCGGTTTTAACAGATTTTGAGACAATAAAGCACGGGAATTTTTGTTATATTAATTGTCCATTCTTAAACACCACAAGTTATGCTTGAACTCACAAAGAAAATTCTGCGCAACGTAAGTTTCGACGCAGCGTTATTCCAAAAAGAGCTCCACAAAGCTTTAAAGTGGATTACAGATGCTGAGGAGGTACAGCGATTCCAGGAATGGTGCATCACCGAATTCGGAGCGAAGTATCCCAAAATTATTAAACGGGCATTTGCCCAAACAACAACAAACTAAATGAAGGTCGTCTCGAAAGGGGCGACTTTTTTGATTGTAATAGTTAGCCACTCTCCTTCCTTGAGGGAGGATTGACCAGATATTGTCAACGGCTGATGATTTTTCGAGTATTGCAAGGAATAGCGCATTGAGCGTAGTCGAAATGCAATATACCAAGTTCATTATTCACATTTCGGGAGATCGAAAGCAGTGCACTTCGACAAGCTCAGCGTACTACTTTCTCTTGCTCAATGTGCGTTTTGCCGTTCTCTAGGAAGGAACCCCTTGAGAGAGGAGGTTACAAGGTTGAAGGTGAAAGGAATCCTTCAACCTTTTACTTTCCACCCTCTTCGCCCCTCTCTATCATTCTCTTATCTTTGTTTCGCAACAGAAACGCTATGAATGATAACAAACGGGGAGTTCACTTTCTATTCAAATACAGAAAACTTTGGCTGATATCGATAATTATTGGAGGAGCTTTTGGAGCTGGAATTAGCTTCTTTCTTTCTCCCAGATACATGTCAACAGCTATAGTCTATCCTTATAATTCACAAACCCGGGAGAATCTGGTAAGCAATCCTCAGTTTGGATTTGAATTTGAATCGGAACAACTAATGCAATTGTTGAGCTCGAAATCGATGCGCGATCGAACCATCGAGGAGTTCAAGTTATATGATTACTACAATCTCGATACCAACGACAATTCATGGAATTCGAACTTGACAGAACGATATGTGAAAGATGTAGTGGTAATGCGTTCTAAGTATCTTTCAGTTGTCATCAATGTAACGATGAAAGATCCCAAACTCGCAGCGGATATAGCCAATTTTCAAATTGATGAGGTAGATAAGTTTAGAGCGTCCATCTTTGAAGAAAACCGATCGGCTGATCTGGAGAAGGCAAAAGAGAAAATGGTAAATCTGCAAAAAGAAGCGAAAACATTGGCCGACTCCATTTATGCTATAAAAGGAAGTAAGGATGACCTCTTGTTTAACTTTCTTGAGAACCTCAACAACGAGGATTACGACCCTTCCGTGTTTGTTGATTCACCGGAATTGGAAAGACTCATCATTGATTATCGCTTTGCGAATGACCAGTATGTGAATGCGCGGAATGATTATGATTTGAAAAAACAAGCCATGCAAGCTCCAATTCCTTCTGTTTATAAGGTGGATAGAGCGCAACCTAGTTACAAGCCTAAGTCTCCATCATTTCCAATTAACATTGCCCTTGGAGCACTGGCGTTTTTCGCTTTGGTATTTGTGGTGCGATATTCCATTGAAAAGTGGCAACAACTGAAACAAGAAGTCAAGGCCTGATGAAAGCCCTGGGCATCGGTAAAAAAGAATGGGTTGCATTACTATTGGCAATCCTGATGCTTCTTGGATTGTACAAATATTTCGGAAGTGTAAACGGGACAGCTATAGGTGCCGTTCTATTGGCTGGATCTGTATTTTCGATTTATTTTGCCCTTGAAAAAACCTATTTCTTTTACCTGTTGCTCGTATGTCTTATTCCCCTTTCAATTGACATAAGTATTGGTGGTGGTGCCCAGGTTAACAGTCCATCTGAATTGATGCTCCTGTTATTGCTGGCTGTCCTCATGTTGTTTCATAAAGACTATTACAAAGCACTACGCACTACCATTGGACACCCAATTGCTTTTTTTCTGGCGTTGGATATATTCTGGCAGCTTGTTGTGACATTGACCAGCACACATCAGGATATTTCTTTTAAGCGATGGATCATTCACACAATATTCATTGCGGGTTTCTTTACAACCATTACAATGCTGAAAGACCCGAAGCGATTGCTGAAAGTCTGGATGGCATATGTCATCGGATTGATCCCTGTGATGTGGTTTACGTTTATAAATTTCCAGAAATATGATTTCGACCCCAGGACGGTGTTCGTTATATCTAAACCCTTCTTTCCGGATCATACAGTGTACGGAGCGTGTATCGCCTTTGTGATTCCATTACTCATACTCTCCTGTATTCATTGGAAAAAATTGAATTGGAAAAATTGGCAGGTGGTAGCATTATTTGTCATCACCGTAGTAACCATAGCTTCGGAATTTATAGCATTGTCTCGTGCGGCTATTTTAAGTCTGGGAGTGGCGTTGGTATTCGCATTGCTTCTACACTGGAGAATGCGTTTCAGAACTTTGATGATCGGATTGTTGGGGATTGCAGTTGTGGTGTTCTCGTTGCAAAATCAAATTTATGAGTACTTCGAAGAAACAGATTCCGTGAGTAATGATGGAAAAGTCTCCAATCATTTGAGTTCTGTGACAAATATTCAAACAGATGCTTCTAATCTGGAACGAGTAAATCGTTGGGTTTGTGCCGTTCGAATGTTTGAAGATCGCCCACTATTAGGATTTGGACCTGGAACATATCAGTTCGAGTACAACAAATTCCAAACGATGGAGTATAAGACGTACATTTCTTCCAATACAGGAGATAAAGGGAATGCACATTCTGAGTATTTGACCTACCTCAGCGAAAAAGGAATCATCGGCGGAGTCATATTTGTTCTGATCGTTTTCAGCGCAGTATATTTTGGAATGAAGAATCATAGGGAATTAGAGGATCCTTTGTTGAGAGTGCTAAACCTTGGAATATTGCTTGGTCTTGTCACTTACTTTTTCCATGGGATCTTCAATTCGTTTATGGATCAGAGTAAAATGGCGTTTTTGTACTTCACCGGTCTGGGAACTCTTGTTTGGCTGTCTCAAATAGCGCGTAAATCCAGACACGTTTCTGAGTAGACTTTACTTCTTCTCGTTCGTCAGTTTGAAGAGCCAACCTTCCATCAATTGAGCGTTATCCGGTAATATCTCGTCCATAGCACGTTCGTATTCCTTCCATTCCTTTCGCATTTTTAAATTCAATCCTGATTTGATCTTTCCCCTTTGTGTAAAGCGTCTTGAATGATTGTTTTGTTCCAACGAAAATGATGGGATCTCTTCGCTGATGGCATTTGATTGAATGACTTTGAGACCATAAGATTCGAACAATTGAAGCCAGTCCGCTGGATATGGGAAGTCTCCGTTTGCCTGTATAATTCCAAAGCGTTGGAGACATTTTTCATTGATTTCGTTTATCTGGCTATTGGGTGTCGTTGGTAACCAAATTGTCTCATTACAGATCAGAATGCCTGCTGGTTTCAACCATTTTTGAATATTCTGAAGGAGTTTTCGTAAACTTTCTTCGCTCTGAATCGCCAATACGCTTTCTAAATAGATTTTATCAAATTGATTTTCTACGAAAGGAGCATGTTCATCTTCAACTATAAACACGGATATTTTCTCCTCGATTCCACATGCATTAATTCGGTTTTGAGCAGTTTCATACATTATTTTGGATTGCTCCAGTCCGAAGAAATGTGTTTCGGGGAAATGGTGTGCAAGTTCAACCAGAGTAGCACCAGTTCCAAACCCAATTTCTAAAATAGATTCACCAGGCTTACAATCCATGTGATCTATCAAAATCGCAGTTGATTTCAATCCATCTGCATGAAGAAAGTCAGCATGAGAACTGCCAAAGTATTTCAGAATGTTCCGAGCCAATAGGTTAAAATGAAGTTCGTACCGAAAATAAGTAATTCATCACGCATTTCGTTCCCAACGATATGTTTTAGTAATTGACTAATTTGGCATCCATTAGAAACGATTTCAGTTGAATTGGAAGAAAACGGGTAAGAAAGTTTGGAAACGCACGTGGCAAGTTCTGTTAGTGCTGTTTTGTACGCTTTTGGTTCTTGAAGTTGCATATCGCTATCAATGGATCGATTTTTTCAAGACGGAATTCAAAGCGTTGAACAAGAACATTCAATCAAATCAGCCGAATGTGTTGGTGTTTGGAGATTCATTTACCGCTTATCCGAAGGGATATGTGTCTCATTTTCGTAAAGCACATCCTGAAGTCAACGTGATCAATTGCTCCATGCCCGGAAGCGGCACGTACGAAATGGAATTGATGGCTTCCAGACGAGTTTCAGATTATCCTCCAAAAGGTGTGATTTACCAAATGTATGTCGGAAATGATTTGACAGATATTGATCCTCTGGTGAATTGGGGCGAACTTTCGTTTACCAGAAATTGCTATTGGACAGTGAAACCCTATTTTGAAATTTTTGGATTGTTTTCGAGAAGAATGAGCGGTTTGCAATCCGACTTTGATCCGAAGCAACTAAAGCAGGACGAAGCGAAATTTTCTACCAAACTCTATTCGCCCAGAACGAAAATGATGATTCGTGCAGAATCTGATTATGTCAATCATTCCATCAAGTTGAAAGGAGACATGAAAGATGCGATGGAAGATGCCAAAGAATCGATCGAATATCTGAGAGAATTGGTTCCGAAGAAAGTCCCTGTTTACATTGTTGTCATTCCACATTTCAGCCAGGTAACAAAGGAATATAACGCGAATTACAAGAAGCTTTCCGGACATAAATCCGCCATGAAAACGAATTATCGATTTATTCGGGAAATATCTAAAGTGAATGGTGTTAAAGTTTTGAATCCATTGCGGTATTTTCGTGAAATGGAATCCAAAGGGGAGCATTTGTATTACAGCAACGATCCGCATCTGAATGAAACAGGACAGAAGGTCTTATTCGACTTTTTGAGCGAGCACACAAAGGAGTTATGGCAGTAGGAGAATCGACATATATTCTCGGGGTTTCGGCATATTTTCACGATTCTGCTGCGGCTTTGGTCAAGGACGGAAAAGTTATCGTTGCTATTCAGGAAGAACGATTGACTCGGAAAAAACAGGACAGCCGATTGCCAGTGAAAGCCGCAAAATTCTGTTTGGACCAGGCTGGAATTTCCATTAGCGATGTTCAGAAAATTGCCTATTACGAAAAGCCTTTTCAGAAGTTTGAACGATTACTGGAAACACAGATCGCCTTCTATCCGCAAGCTTTTTTCCCCTTTCGAAAGACGGTAAAATCGTGGCTTCGCGAAAAACTTTGGGTGCCTCATAACCTCCGCAAAGAATTGGGGTTCAAAGGTGAGTTCTTTTACGCGGAACATCATGAATCGCATGCTTCGGCAGCGTGTTATGCTTCCCCTTTTGAGGATGCCGCTTATTTGACGCTTGACGGAGTAGGAGAGTGGGCATGTGCAACGATGGGAACCTTTGAGAACAATGAATTGCATCAATTGGCTCAGCAGAATTATCCACATTCGGTAGGAATGTTGTACTCGGCATTTACACAATATTGCGGATTTCGGGTCAATAGCGGTGAGTACAAATTAATGGGACTTGCTCCGTACGGAACACCGCAATACGTCGATTTAATCAAAGAGCATTTTGTAACGATCAGCGAGGATGGATCGATTGAATTGAATTTGAAATATTTCAAGTTCCACCGTGGAATGCACATGATTAACGCGAAGTTCGAATCGGTGATGGGGAAACCAGCACTCAAACCGGAAAAACACATCAGTACTTTCTACAAAGATGTGGCAGCATCCATTCAGGTTGTTTTGGAAGAGATCGTGTTGAAAACCGCGCAGCATGTTAAGGAACGGACCGGAAAGAAATATTTGTGTTACGGAGGAGGTGTTGCCTTGAATTGTAAAGCGAATCAACGATTGATGGAGAGCGGCATCTTTGAAGACATCTTCATTTACAGCGCTAGTGGAGATGCTGGAGGTGCTGTTGGATCAGCATTACTTTGTTCCAATCAAGAAGCTTCCCGGGAAATTGAAACCATTCCTTCGTATTTGGGAAAATCCTTTGATTCGGATGAAATCCGTGAGGCATTAGAATCACATAAAGTGATGTTCTCCGAATTGGATGAGGTAACTGTTCTGGATCAAACCGCTGAATTGCTGCATTCAGGAAAAGTGGTCGCATGGTTCCAGGGACGTGACGAAATGGGACCAAGAGCTTTGGGAAATAGAAGCATTTTGGCAAATCCGGGTGACGTTGAAATGCGTGATCGAATCAATGAAATGATCAAGTTTCGCGAGCAGTTTCGTCCGTTTGCTCCAGTGGTAATGGAAGAATATGCAAACGATTATTTCAAGAATGTTCGAAACGCCGACGAAATGTTGTTTACGTTCAATGCAACAAATGCTGAGAACATAGCTGCGTGTGTTCATAAGGATGGAAGTGCCAGGGTTCAAACGGTCAATGCCGATCAAAACAAGCGATTGCACGAATTGCTATCAAAATTCCATCAGAAGTCGGGAGTTCCGGTTCTCATCAATACAAGTTTCAATCGACGTGGAGAGCCCATGGTACACAGCCCGGAAGATGCGCTTCGCACCTTTTTCGGAAGTGGATTGGACGTTTTGGTAATGGGAAATTTTATGATCAAAAAAGAAGAGAATTCACAGGTTAAAATCAAAGACGTACGCCTTGAGTTGGATTAGTAGCATATATCAGGAAAGTGTGGCATTGGCTTCGAAACGCAACAAGCAATTGCAGTTTGTCGGGCTGGTGTTTTTGTTGGTTTCCATCTTTTTCTATCGCTGGTACGGATTTACAACACCTTTCTTCAGTCGGATAATTCCGTTGTCTGTAATGGCTTTGGGATGGTTACTCCTTCCACAGTTGCTGTATCCGGTTTTGTTCATCTGGTTCTTCATCGGGAAATTTGTTGGAGAAATTGTGAGTTCAATCCTGTTGTCAGTCCTCTATTTTCTGTTTATTTGGATCGGAAAACTCTTCGTGAAGGTGGATTTCAGTCCTGGTTGGAAGGAACAAACGAATGCGAAAGAGTACGAAAACATGGGTTAAATGAGTCGTTGGGAAGTAGCTAGATCATTAGGAAAATTCTTTTGGAAGAAACGTAAGTTTTGGTTGTTTCCGTTATTGCTTGCATTTCTGATTTTAGCGATTCTCATCATTTTGGGTGAATCGTCGGTATTGGCTCCGTTGGTGTATCCGTTTTAGGGATGCCTTTCATTTCGGGAGCCTAATTGGTCGGAAGGATGTGGAAAGGAGAAGGAAGAAAGTAGAAGGTTGAAAGAGCCGATGATTTTTCGAAAATTACGAGGAATAGCGCACTGAGCGGAGCCGAGGTGCAATATACCAGGTTCATTATTCACATTTCGACTACGCTCAATGTGCGTTTTACCGTTATCTAGGAGGTCACCCCCTCAAGGCAGGATTGGGCAAATATTGTCAAGGGCTGATATTTTTCGAATATTGCAAGGAATAGCGCACTGAGCGGAGCCGAGGTGCAGTATACCAGGTTCATTATTCACATTTCGGGAGATCGAATGCAGTGCACTTCGACAAGCTCAGCGTACTACTTTCTCTTGCTCAATGTGCGTTTTATCGTTATCTAAGAAGTCACCCCCACAAGGAAGGAGGTAAAATTCCTTCAACTTTCAACCTTCAACCTACTTACCAACTCCTACTTCAAACAAATAATTCTTCTCGAAAAAGCTCTTTTTGGTCTGACGGAGATTAAAGGTATAGCCATGTTCTTTTGCGATGGATTGAATGCGTTCCAAATCACAATCATCGGAAAGTGTCATGAAAATTCCTGAAGTAATATTGCGATTTTTTAGCTGTTTAAAAAGGTCGTGGAAGTACTCGAATCCAGCTCCGCAAAACCAGGCCTTTTCAGCATTCGAACGTGGGTTTTTAGGGTAAAATGGAGGATTGATCAACACAAAATCGAACGGAATATTTTCTACTTGAGTGAACAAATCAGATTCCAAAGCGAACAGCTCCACTCCATTCGATGCAGCGTTTCTTTTCAGTAAATCAATTGCCTTAGGATGGATGTCAATTGCCCAGACTTTTGCTCCTTTTTGAGCCGCTCTGAGCGATGCAATTCCGCTTCCACAGCCAACTTCGATGATGGATTTCCCGGAAATATCATTGGTTTCCACCCAATTGAGGAGCATCTTACTGCTATCAAAATACTTCGGGTGAAATATGCCCGGTTCCATTTCGATGGTCAGGTCTTTGTAACGATACGATCGATCGTTCTCCATTTTTCGAACAATGCGCTGCGAGAACAGGCGGAACCAAATATTTTTAAGCTTCTTGCGGATCATTCGCTATAAAATCCTTGTTCTTCTGGTTGGCGGTATTTCCAGATTTTCAGCAGTAATTTGATCTCATATGGATAGGCAAAGAATCCCGTTTTGTAACGCCATCCGGAAACGAGTTTCAAGAGTCTACGTTTGTTTTTGGTGATGCGGAAATCGCTGCTGGTAGGATACATTCCATTCAGTACCGTCTCGAAATTTTTAATGCGCTTGATGTGCTTTGCGTTCAGCCATGGCGTAAGTGGATTTTTACGCAAATCGAAGCGTTCCCAATCGGGCGAAAGCCAATCTTCCAGTGTTTTTGGGAAAGAAAATCCTTGCTCTTGAATGGTTTCGTACAATTCACTTCCTTCCGTTGGAACCGGTGAGTAGACGTAAATAATAATTTCTGTATCTGGATTGATGCGCTTGATTTCCTGGATGAATTTGATATCCTCATTAATTTGGCGCATCACTTTTTCGTCACTATCTCCCGGCATTCCCAAAACGAAGCTATATTCAGGAACGATTCCGAATTTCTTCAGGCGTCCGGCGAACTCTTTGATCTGAGCTCCGGTTTGTGTCCCTCCTTTGTCCATTTGTTTCAGAACCTCGTCATTTCCTGTTTCCGCTCCGAGGAATATCATGCGTAATCCAGCTTCTCGCATCAATTTCAAATCTTCATCAGAATATTTGTTGATGGTGTCAATGCGACCTTCTCCCCACCAGGCAATGTCCTCACCTTTGATTTTCTTGGCAAATTCCACCACGCGTTTTCTGGATGTAAAGAAGTTGTTGTCGTGAAATTCTACCGCGTCAATTCCATATTTCGACTTGAAACTGAGAACGTCGTCCGCCATGCGTTGTGCGTTCAATCCTTTCCAGCGGGCATTGTAAATGGGAACTACAGCACAGAAAGAACAGGTAAATGGACATCCGAAGCTGGAATGATAGGACAAGGTTTTTTGTCCCATGAAAGTTTTTGCCAGATAGTTCTCCAGTGGGTATGTTTCGTTCAGTTTCTGATACGCGAAAGGAGGTAGGTTGTCCATGTCGGGGAGTGGTTCCTTTTTGGTGGAAACAATCTTTCCTTTTTCGTTTTTGAAGATGAGATTGCAGATGTTTGGAATTGCTTCTTCGTTCCCCGAATCAAGCGCTTCCAAAAGCTGAGGGAATGCTGAATCTCCCGGACCATTTATGACATAATCCACCCATCCGGATTCTAAAACGACCTTATGTTGATTGGCAGCGAAGTATCCACCCCAAATCATCTTTATTTCCGGATATTTCTCATGGATTTCCTTCGTGAAAGGAATGGCTTGAGAAAGCTGCGGACCTGGCATTACGGTCATCCCTACAAATCCTACATCATGGGATTCAATAAGATCCATGATTTTCCCAAGTGGATCGGTTTCCAGGTTTCCGTCTACAAAATGATAAGGGAATTTTCCGTCAATCGATGAGCCAACCTGAAGAATGGAATTTGGAATCCGATGTTTGGCGTCAGCACTCCTCGGATTGAATAAAATTAAGTGTTTCGCCATGTTATTCCTGAACAATTACTTTTTCGATCAATCCTGAATCGTATATTTTTAAGTACAAGTGACCTTCTTCAATTTGTTCCACTTCCTGACCAATCAAATTGAACCAACGGAAATTTCCATGATCCAATTCAAGTTCTTCGATTCCAGCAAAACAAGGTGCTGTGCTCAAATCTGTTACAATCAGCGGTAGTGAACCGATCATTCCCATTCCCTGATCTACCCAAACCTGATACGTTCCCGGTTGGGTGATGGTGATCGTTGAAGTAGATTCTCCCGTAGACCATGCATAATCAGTGTGATTGGTTGTCACTGAAAGAACGAGATTACCCCCATTGAGTTCGCAGGCAATTTCAGGTCGTTGTGGGGGAGTGATATCTGCAAGAATGGTTCGGTAGGAAACAACACTGTCCCGGAAGTAATATTCTGCAAGGATGTTGTCATTCGCGTCAATAATTACGGAATTGGGATCAGGTCGCTGAATGCGTCCGTATCCAAGGATTTCGGTGCCGTCATCATAGATCCGATAGCTGCCCATCGCGGTGCCACTCAAAGATCCCGGATACAGGAACTCTGAAGTTTTGGTTGCTATCCAGGTCACAGTATCGAGAGAATACGTGATACCGCGTGATTCCGTTCCCTCGTTAGCATTATCGAACAAAGAGATCTCGCCATTCGGAAGTCTTCGTATGTCGTGCTGACCGCTGAATCCACCGTCATTAGCAAAAGTAAAATCGGATTGTTCGCCCCCTAGACGCCACATGATAGCTCCAGTTTGCCGATTGATTTTGTGTATGGAATTCAGGTGTCGGAATGAAACAAGGAAGTTACCGTCCGTATCCTCTTCGTAGGCATTTCCATGGCAGTAATCGAAGTCCGAAGGGTCGTATCCCCAGAAATCCAATGTTTCATTGACGTCCAAATGATCGTTTGAGTCCCATTCACCTACGATGTTTCCATTCGCATCGATTTCTTCGTATCCGTATCCCCGAACAATTGTCTGTGTGCTTCCCTGGGTTCCATCAAAGGTATATGCAGAAAGATCCATTGTGTCCCAGGTAACGGTTGAAATCAGCCAATTTCCGTTGTTCAATAACTGAATATCGTGGATGTCCTGATCATTATTGATGCTCGTCAAGGTGTCAATTGGCTCAAATGCATTGTTCAATAACACCGATTGCAATAGAGAAGGAGATCGCATCGTGAAAGTGTATTGATCCAATTCGGGATAATACTTGAAATCTGCTAGTCCATTCGTTCCCGGAGCTCCATACCAAAGCAGGTATCCATCGCTATCATAGATTCCAGTGTAAGGGAAAATGTAGTTGGGATCGTTGTTCGCATTCGACCACATTTTGATGTGCGTTGCCAACATGTATCCATCGGTGATTCCAACAGGTTCGTTGTACTCGTATTGAAACACATCTTGTGGAACGGGTCGATTAAAATTCTGTCCAAAACCAATGGAGGTAACAGTAAGAAGTAGAAGTAAAAGTGAGTGTTTCATTGCAGAATCAAATATACGAAAGTCTGGGATGGCAGAGAATTCTGTAAATTCGTTTCTAGACCAAATTCTGCATTTGAACGAGCGAATATTGATATGGACCCCTTACGCCACAGTGACGTTGTTGTTCCTGGTTTTGTGGCTTGGATTTGATTTTAATGGTTTGTACGGTCAGGATGCGCACGAATATTATCGATATTCCAATGCGCTGAAAGACTTTATGGAAACGGGAACTGATCCTGGGAGTTTTGTTTGGCCTAAGCTATATCCGATGCTCGGAACGGTAATTGGGTTCACAGGAATTCCCATTGGATTTGCCTTACAGCTGGTTTCCTTGTTTGCCATGCTTGGAGCTTTATTGTACACGCAACGCTGTATCCGACTACTTTATAATTCTTCGGGAAGTTGGTTCTTACTGTTGGCTGCGGTGACACAGGTGTACTTTGTTCGAGCGGGAATGGTGGTCATGTCAGATGCTTTGGCTGCATTTTTTGTAATGGGCTTCGTCTTTTACTATTTACGACTTCGCAAAGAACCGAGAATTAAAAAATTTGTCTGGATTCTACTGTTCGCGATTGCCGGTTCATTTACGCGATACGCCGTCGTTCCGCTAATTGTAATTCCTTTGTTGCACAGTGTCTGGATCATTTCAAAAAGGTGGCATTTATCACTTAGAGTTGCCGCTGGATTGATATTGGTTACATCTGGATTTCTTCTTCTCCTTCTAAATAATCAGGCGCTTGATCTAGTGAATTCTATTGCTGGTCAATGGAATCCGATCTGTTTATTTCAAAGAGAGTTTCTCTTCCAGTCGCATATTGAATCGTATTGGGTTCCGAATGGATTGTACATGTGGAGCAATTTTGCGCATATCGGCTATTTGAGTTGTGGAGTTCTCTTGTTTTTTTGGTGGCGCCAATGGAATTTCCGACTGAAGTTTCTCTGGATCGGAGTATTGGTTTATTTGGTGTTTATCGGAGGGATTGGATTTCAGAATCAGCGCTTCATGGTGATCTCACATTTGCCCATATTGGTACTCATTTTCCCTTCTTTTGAATCGTTGGAAATCTGGCTAACCCGTAGAAAAATCTGGTGGGTTTTCATCGCTGGAGTTCTAGCCTTCAATTCCGCCTTTTTCTATTATTCCTTCTCTAAAATGTTTGCCATGCATCGGTTCGAAAAAGTTGTTGCCGAAGCCACACATAAATTGGATGACGACTCAACGATCTACGCATTTTATGTCACGCCGTCTCTTGGCTCATATGATATTCCAAACAAGAGAGTCGATTTATGGGAGCAGGAAATTGAATTTGAGAAAGGGGGATACGTCATTTTCAATCCTGAGTTGTTTGCGGATAACATTCGCGTGATGAAAAATTGGAATGAACTTAATCGTGATTTTGAATTGGAAATAATTGACGAACTTCCCGAAAACTGGAACATTTATCGCATCCAATAAGCACATACTGTTTATTACACCGGGATTTCCTGAAAACGAGCAAGACAGCGCGTGTATTCCTGCACTTTGGATTTATGCGAAGGGACTTTCAGAATCAGGAGTGAAAGTTTCCATTATTACCTTGCAATATCCTTTTCGGAAGGGAAAATATAAATGGAACGGGATTTCGGTGTTCCCGTTGAATGGCGCAAACAAGAAAGTCAAGCAGTTGTTGTTGACAAACAAGGCGATTAAGAGTGCGATCAAAATACACGAGGAAAATCCAGTTGATGTAGTGCATTCTTTTTGGTTGCACAGGGCTACAGAAATTGCGATGAAAGTTGGTCAATCCTTGAATGTTCCCGTGCTTGCGACGGCGATGGGGCAGGAAATGAGAAACCCGAAAAGCAATTTTGAAAAATGGAAGAATGTTGATATTCCTATCATATCCATTTCTGAATTTCAATCGGATGCTTTGAAACGCGAAGGAGTCGTTCCAACCCAAATAATTCCATGGGGGATCGATTATTTTGGGATCAAGGATAAACGGGTTGATCTCGTCTGTGTAGGATCACTAATTCCTTTAAAGAACGTGGCTTACTTTGTTGAATTGTGTGCGCTACTGAAGTCACATATTCCGGATTTTAAAGCAGGGATTATTGGCGATGGACCTGAGAAAAACGCAATAACTCGTCAGATTAAGGAGAACGACTTAGAGTCTAACATTCAAATGCCCGGAGCGCTGAGTTATGAAGGTGCAATTTGGTGGACTGGACACGCGAAGGTATTGGTGTCAGCATCTGAATTTGAAGGGTTCGGAATGACGATTATAGAAGCAATGGCCTGTGAAACACATGTATTAGCGACACCGGTTGGGATTGCGAAAGAATTGGAAGTCCCTCATTTGATAGGTGATCCACAATTGGACGTAGCAATGCTGTTAATGCTCTTGAAAGCGGATCCGCCGAAACATAAATTGTTCTCCATAGAAGGAACGGTAAGCGCGTACAAAGCTATTTACGAATCCGTATCCAGGGGAAAGGCGATCGATTCTTGAAAATTTTGTTTTTGAAATCCGGTTGGTACAATACTTCGTGATTTTCAGGAAGCACATCCCACGAAAGATGCTTGTAGTAGTCGACAGGTGTCCCCATCTTCTCAAAATATTCTGTTGATCGTTGTCTTGCCGCTTCAACCTCAGAAGCATCATAAAACTGCGTTTCAAGAATATGAATTTCGCCACTGGGTGCCAGAAGAGAGAACAGTGATTTCCAAAATGTATCGTCCGGTTCGAAATAATGAAAACTGCCGGCAAAATAAATCAAGTTGTATGATTTCTGCGGTAAGAGGGACCAATCGGTAGAGCACACAAATCTAACTTGTTTGCTTCCGAAACAACGTGCAGCCTGTTCCAATTCTTCAGCCCCGACGTCAAGTCCTGTTATGGTCTCACAATGATTCGCAATGCGATTTGTCATCCATCCGTTTCCGCAGCCAATATCGAGTACGTTAATGGTAGATGCCAGACTCATATACGTTTCAAATTTGTTGAGCATCCACGCACGTTTTTTCCATTCAGAGAATTTCGGGTCGTTGCGTTCGACATCAGGTAGTTTCTTTACCGCATCATCAGTGAGCCATCGATCTTCTTTGTCACGTACCGATTTGTATTGCTCTTCAAAAGAACTATCGGCTGGGGTTAAAAACGTGACTTGATTGAATGGTTCTGACATGGTGGAAAATTATAAAATCAATCCTATTTCGCAACGCGCATCATTTGATAGGCAGCCTTGCTTTTTACTTTGTTTTTGAGGGATTTGTTCTTGTGTGCCTGCCAGCCATTCACAAGGTATCGAATCGCGTTTTCGTAATAAGCATCGGAATATGGCAGTTTGAATCGAATGTCTCGATCTGTACTGGTGTTCCAATCGGGTTTGACAGTGATTTCATCTTCAATTTCGGTGTACAACGCTGTCCCTTTGATCGGATACGCGCGAGTTATGGTCAACAAATCAGGGTTGCATCGTTCTATATGATTCATCGTCGCTTTGATGTCCTCGTGCGTTTCTCCCGGATATCCTACCATTATGAACGTCCCTGCTTCCATCCCCATTTTTTGGGTGAGTTGCATCATTTCCTGCACTGTTTCCAGCGTCACCCGGCGATCCATTTTGTCAATAATTCGTTGCGAACCACTTTCGGCACCGATCCAGATTCGAAAGCACCCCATTTCCTTCAATTGCTGGAGGACGGTTTCGTTCAATCGTTCAGCTCTTGTAATAATCTCGAAAGGAATCACGAGATCGTGCCTTGCAAACTCCGTATGTAATTTTGCCAACCACTTGTGACTAACCGTGAAAACATCATCTACAAACCACAATGCCTCCACTCCGAAATCTTCTTTCAGATGTAATATTTCAGCTACAACCCGCGCTGGATCGTTTCTTCGATAACTTTGCCCATAGACTGCCGTACTGCACCATTTACAGGTATACGGACATCCTCGTTGTGTACTGATATTAGCGGTTCGCTTACCGTGATATTCCTGCCATACGTTCAGATATTTCTCGAATGGAATCGCTCTTCGATCTGGAAATGGAAGGCATGGTAGATCTTTAATCTTAACCCGTGCTTCATTCTCTTGCAGCTTTCCTTCTTTCAAGAATGAAATCCCCGGAACCGATGCAATTTCTCCCTTCGTTTCAATAACCTCGATCAGTTCGAGCATGGTTTGTTCGCCTTCGCCAATAACCACAATATCAAATCCGGCGTTCAAATAATTTTCTTGATTGTAGGTGACATCGGGTCCGCCAACCACAAATGTTGCATGAGGCAGTTCTGTTTTCAAGAAATCGAGTTGCTTCAATACTTCAACTTTCGTCATTAAGTTGGTGTAGAAGGCAACTACGTCTGGCTTTTCTTTGAGGATTTGGTTTCGCCAATCCGGAATAGAAGTAAAGGTGCTATCGACGAGCGTTACGTCCTTTTGATGCTCCTTCAGAAATGCACTGATGTATAACAAACCCAGCGTTGGATAAGGTCGCATAATTTCTTGCTCCTTGACATCTTCATAGATGAAATACGCATGAGTAAGTATAACTTTCATGAAATCACTTAAAATCTTGATTGCCGAAGACTAAAAGTACGGAAATGCTGAAGATTATTAGAATGGAATTTAGCCGCAGTTGTTGGAACTGTCCTCCCCCCAAGCTCCTACTTCGGCTAGCTCAGCACATCGCTCCAAAGGGGGAGATAGCCCAGATATAGGCAAGAGCCGAGGTTTTTTCGAAAATTACGAGGAATAGCGCATTGAGCGTAGTCGAAATGCAATGTGTCAGGTTCATTAGTCACATTTCGGCTACGCTCAATGTGCGTTCTGCCGTTACCAGGAAGTACTCGTTCGGAGGGGGGAGGACTTAAGAAAATAACTCTTTACCGCTTTCTCAAAATCACCAAATAATGATCCGCATTATTACTCAATCCCGAATACGTAAAAACGCCATCCAACCATTTCAAAAAGGCGAACATGCGCTTTCGTTTCTCGAATTTCGGAGCGAGATACGACGGCGGAATAAACAAACCAATCGGTTTTTGCTTCACCAATTCAAATTTCTCAGAAGCAAGAGTCTTAATTTCATTCGGAGAATAATACCACGTTTTCACCATTTCTCCTTCCACGTGCACATCTACGCACTCTTTTGTGTTTCTCCTGCCAGCCTTGTTGAATTTCGCTCTGATTCCAAAGTAGAAACGTTCCCAAACACACTTTTTCCCCATTAGCACCAAAACCAAATGCCCATTTTCATCGAGTTCATCGTAGGCATTTGCGAAGAACTTTTGCAATTCTGTTGGAGAGAGACAGTTCAACCCTCCAAAATTGGAAAACAGGGTATCAAAGGTGTTTTCGTAGCTACATAGATCATTGACGTCGAGCACACGAAAGTGAAGTTCAGGAAACTTGGATTCCGCAATTTGAATCATGTCGGGGGAAACGTCTGTGGCAACAACACCCTTTCCTCGAAAATCCCAACGGTGTGCATCTTCTCCGGTTCCACAGTTAACCTCCAGAACATCATGAAATTTGTCCAGATGCTTGTCTACGTATTTCCAAACCTGTTCGCGTTGCGCAATGCCGACACAACTATTCGTGAAGGTTTCATCATAAGTACTTGCAGCATGATTAAACTGTTCCATTACCCTAACTTTCGTTTGAGTGAAGTCGCTTTCAACCAATTGTACGGAATCAAAGCCACGTAACGCCAGGAGACGTACGAACGTCCGCCAAACAACTTGCGCCAACCTTGTTTCAATCGGAATTGATGATGCACGAATCGTTGCAAGGCACGGTAATAATCAGGAGAAAAAGTGCCTTCAAACATGAGGTCCAAATCGTCTGAGTCTTCCCAATTTGATTTTTCGCCCATCTGTGCATTGACCATGTCGTAAAATGGTGTTCCCGGAAGGGGATAGGAGACAGAAATTCCGATGTCGTCCGGGGCATTATCACGAACCATATTCAGGGTTGATTGCACATCTTCTTTCGTCTCTCCGAGGTATCCAAATTGTAGGAAGTATGCAACCCGAACGCCTTTTTGTTGGAGCAAATCCGTGCTTTTCTTGATCTGATCTAGTGTGATGCCTTTGTCCATCGCATCGAGGATTTTCTGAGATCCACTTTCGGCACCGATCCAAACTTCTTCCAGTCCGGAAGCTGCCAGTTCATCAATGGTTTTATCCTGCATCAATAAGTCTGCACGACTTTGAATCTTGTAGTTTATTTTCAATCCGTTTTTCTGGATGAGGTTATTGAATTCTGTCACCCAACCAGGTTTCAACCCGAAGATATCATCCGTTATCCAGAAGTGTTTGACACCGCATTTATCCTGCAGCATTTTCATCTCCTTTACCACACTTTCCGGTGATCGTGAATTGTACCGATTTCCATAAATAGGCTTCGCACACCAATTGCATTTAAATGGACATCCTCGGGTAGTGCTAATATTTAGGGTAAAAGGAAATTTTCCTTGATTCCAGATAGAACGATAAGCTTCCAGATCAATGACATCCCACTTCGCTTGCGCAAATACGTCCAAATCTCGTTCATTCGTTCTTGGAGCATGTTTGCTTGGATTTCCAGATGTTACTGTACTGATTCCATTCACGCCGGACAAATCTTCATTTTCCTTCAGCTTCTGAATAACTTCTAACAATGAATGCTCGCCTTCACCATGGATAATGATGTCGGCACCTTTTTCATGGTACAACTTCCAATGATCCGTGGAATCGGAGCTGGAGACAATGACTTTGGCTCCTTGAGCTTTTGCCGTGGCGATGAGATCAAAACAGGCATGACGCATGTTGGTCAGGCACATTTTAGTGAGATAGTTGAATCCATCTTCGTAGATCACAACGACATCGGGAGAAGCATCAGAAATTTTTTGTTGACAGGCAGCTGGAGATGGGTCCAGTGCGACGTCGTAGAATTCCGCTGGAAATCCATTTGCCTCCAAATGTGCGAGTGCCGTAATCGTCGCCAGGGGAGGATACGGCGTTTTGTTGATCCATTGTTTCGGATCTAACTGATAGAAATAGCTATGTGTGACAAATATTTTCACAGTTCAATTCCCTGTTTTTGCAATCCTTCGGAATGCAGTTCGACATAGGTCCCTCTTAATTCTTCAAATTTCGATAACACCTTGTTTTGAAAGTCATTCGGGTGGTGCTTGGAGACATATCTTCGGGATTTCATCGTAAGTTCAAACTTTGCATCGTCGAAATCTCCGAATTTCTTCTTCCATCGATTCAATGTGATTTTCATGGCACGTTTATCGGACCAATTTCCGAACCCACCGGAGAAAATCCCTTGAATTGCTTTACTCAATAATGGCTTCTTTCGGATGGATGTATCGAAGGCTGTTCTTGATTTTCCCGGAAAGAAGTCTTCAACCCAGTGGTTCGCTTTGTAGAAATCATCAAAAATGTCACCGCAGGCAGGAATTAATGTTGCCACCTCAACTGCTGTAAATCGATTCTTCTCTTCAATCTCCAAATGATCGCTATCGATGAAATAATTCACACAGAAGTACTTTCTAGAATTCAGCAGAAAAATCTTTTTGTAAAGAATGAGTAAGGTGCGTGCAACCCAAACACGATCTGGTTTTACAATGATGAAGAAGTCGAAATCGCCATCATCATGCAGAATGCCTTTGGAAAGCGAACCTGAAATTCCAACTCCTTCTATGAACGGAAATTTCTGAATGAATCTGGAAACACGAATTGCCCGATCGAACAAATTATCGGCCCTTTTTGCCGCGGATTCTCTACGATCTATTTTGTCATCAACCGCAAACAAACACGCATGATCATCTTGCAGGAGTACCAATCCGTCCGATTTCAAATCGTCCAATACACGGTTCAAATCTGACTCGGAAACAGCATCTTCTGTTCCGGAAAAGCGAATCAACTCCTCTTGTTTCAAGGGGTGTGCGAAGACTTCGGAATAAAGCAAATGCTCTAAAATTCCTTTCTTAAGTGCTATGATTTGACTGTTATTCAAGGTTCGATTAATGCGAACCCTAAATTAACGAAATTGCTTTGATAGGTCAAACGGGAACTTATTCGAATTCAATAAGAACCGCTCCTTTGTCTACAACGTCGTCTGTCCCGATATTGATAGATTTCACGATTCCAATTCCTTCGGCTTTAAGAACGTTTTCCATTTTCATGGCTTCAAGCGAAAGAATTTCATCTCCAACGTTCAATTCGTCACCGATTGCTACGGCAACATTCACAATTCGACCTGGCATTGGCGCCTGAAGTTCTTTAAGTTTTTTCACCTTAGGTTTGTCCAGCCCCATTGCTTTGATCAAATCGTCTAGGGAACCTTTTTTATGAACTTCAAATACACGGTGATTGATTTTCAACTTCAAGCGATTGCTCTCTGTTGCTTCTTCCATTACTTCTCCAAAGAAGGTTTTTCCGTTGTACTCCAACGAAAAGTATTTCTCAGTATCCCAACGAACTACAGCGCCTTCAGAAAAGCCTACTTCCTTATTATCAATCGTCCACGTGCGGTTTGCCATTTATCCGGTATTTCGTACAAAAATAATAGAATCCACTTCCGATGCTGTAGAATTTGAGTGAGAATCGGATTTAAATGCAGAGATTTGTGTGAATCCAAATTCGAAAAGATGAAGAAATTACTGTGGCTATTAATTGTCTCCTTGTTGTTTGCATGTAAGACTCCAAAGGAAACAGAAACACCTGATCAACCTGAAATTGTCGTTGCTCCACCGACACCAGATGAGCCTCAAATTGATATCGATGACAATTGGGTAGATCCGCAACGTCCAGTGTATCGTGCTACTGAAACCTTGCTTACGGATTTAATTCACACAAAACTGGAAGTAGACTTTATTTGGGAAGATTCACAAATGAACGGAGTTGCAACCATTACCGCAAAACCTCATTTCTACCCTTCTTCTACATTGATTCTGGATGCGAAAGGAATGCAGATCAACAGTGTAAAACTCAATGGAAAGGATTTGGAGTTTACGTATGCTGATGACATCCTGAACATCTCTTTAGACAAGACTTACACACGCGATGATAAGTATACTGTAGTAATTGATTATCTGGCGAAACCTGAAGAACGCGAAACGGGAGGAAGCGCTGCAATTACATCAGATAAAGGATTGTATTTCATTAACCCGAATGGAGACGAGCCGAACAAAATGCCGCAAATCTGGACGCAGGGTGAGACGGAAGCAAGTTCAGTATGGTTCCCAACTATTGACCAGCCAAATGCAAAAACGACTCAAGAGATTTTCATCAAAGTAGATGAGAAATACACGACACTTTCGAACGGAAAACTGGTTTCAAGCAAGAAGGCAGGAAACGGAATGCGCATCGACCACTGGAAACAGGAATTGCCACACGCTCCATACTTGTTTATGATGGGCGTTGGTGAGTTCAAAGTAGTAGAAGATAGCTACACACGACCAGACGGATCAAAAATGGCGGTGAATTACTATGTGGAGCCTGAGTGGGAACCGTATGCGAAAGACATCTTTGGTGAAACACCGGAAATGATTCGATTCTTCTCAGAACTTTTAGGAGTAGAATACCCATGGGATAAATACCACCAGATTGTAACACGTGATTACGTTTCAGGAGCGATGGAGAATACCGGGGCCGTAATCTTTGGAGATTTCGTGTACAGAACAGATCGTGAATTGTTGGATGGAAACGATCAATCAACCATTGCACACGAGTTGTTCCACCATTGGTTCGGAGATTTGGTAACGTGTGAATCCTGGTCGAACCTTCCATTGAACGAATCGTTTGCCAACTACTCGCAGTATTTGTGGGACGAGCATCGTTATGGTGTGGATGAAGCGGATTATTATGCAGAGCAGGAAGCTGAGGGATATTATCAATCTGCCGGAATTCAGGGATACCACGATTTGATCTGGTTCGATTACGAGGATAAAGAACAGATGTTTGATGGTCACTCGTATAACAAAGGAGGTCGTATCCTACACATGTTGCGTAACTACCTTGGAGACGACGCTTTCTTTACCGGGATTAACCATTATTTGGAATCGCGTAAATTTCAAGCGGCAGAATTCCATCACTTACGTCAGTCGTTTGAGGAAATTTCAGGAGAAGATTTGAACTGGTTCTTCGATCAATGGTTCCTGGGATCAGGTCACCCGAATTTGATGTTCATTCCTTTTGCTGATCAGGAAAATCAGGAATTGGTGGTTCAGGCATATCAGAAACAAGATTTGGATTTGTGTCCGATTTACAAATTACCGATGGAAATCGCCGTGTTCGATGACGAAGGAAAGCATATCCACAAGGTGGAAATGGATGAGCTAGAAGAAGAGTTCAAGATTCCATTCAAAGGAACGTTGAAGGGATACATTATTGACAATCAGCAAATGTTGTTGGGTGACAAGAAAGTGTTGGATAAATCTCCAGCCATGTATCGTTACCAATATTACAACGGTGAGCGTTACCATGCGCGCAAAGCGGGATTAAAGCTTGGGTTTGATCGCACTCCGGAAGCTGAACAAATGGTTCTCGATGCCTTGAGGGATAAGTTCTGGCACATTAGAGAATTGGCTTTGGACAAAGTGAATTCATTGACAGGAGAGAATGCTAAAGCTGCCATTGACATCGTAAAAAGCATGGTGGAAATGGATCCGAAATCGCGAGTGCGTGCGCGTGCTATTTTGGTATTGGAAACAATTCTGGAAAGTGAAGACATGCGTAAAGATATTTATGCGAATACCGTGAAAACCGATCGTTCTTACGATGTAATTACGGAAGCGTTAGCCGGATTGGCATCTATCGATCCAGAATTGGCATTGGTGGAAGCAAAGAAGTTGGAAGGAGAAAAATCTTCCAAGATGTTGTTCGGGATTTTGCAATTGTACGCAGCGCACGGAAGTGAGGCGAAAGTTGACTTCTTTGTGGAAGCAATGAAAGGAACAACCTTGCAAGGATGGGACCGATTGGGAGCCATTAACGCAACCACACTTTTCATCGCCAACCATGGAGCAGAAGTAGCTGAGAAAGCACTTCCGATCTACAAAAATGAGCAAGAAGGAGGAGGATATTACATGCAAATGTTCCTGCCACAAAACCTCAACTACCTGAACGAATACTTCACAAAAACGATCGTTGAGTTGAACGAAGAGCTTGCTGCTTACGAAGAGAACAACGATGCTGCTTACGCGGATCAAACACGTAAGAAGATCGCAGCATTTGAAGCAGTTCAGAAGAAATATCAAGCCTTACAATAATAGCTAAGGCGTAGATTTATTGAAGCTGGTTACTGGGCGCTGAGGTTCCCGAAGTGCAAAGTACCGGCTTTTTTATGTCTTTCCCTTTGAGGAGATTGACCATATAATGGCAAGAGCCGATGATTTTTCGAAAATCACGAGTATTAGTGCATTGAGCGTAGTCGACCGCGAAGCAGCAACGAAGTTAAATGCAATATACCAGGTTCATTATTCACATTTCGGGAGATCGAAAGCAGTGCACTTCGACAAGCTCAGCGTACTACTTTTTCTTGCTCAATGTGCGTTTTGCCGTTATCTAGGAAGTCGCCCCCGGTGGAGGAGGCTGGGGGGAGGATAATGGGGAGATTTTATTGTTTCAGTTGAACGTTTTTCCCTCTTTCATTACAAGTAGGGTAGTACGTGCTCTTCAAGAGGACAGAAAATCTCATAAAAAAACCGACCCTTGAGCGTAATCGAAAGGTCGGCTTTTAATTTTATCAGAAATGGAATTTAACCGTTCCCAGCTTCTTGACCTCCTTTCGATTTTCTCAATTGCTCTGCAGCCAATTCTGCAGCCATCATTTCCGTGGTGAATTTATTCCCTTCTGGCGAGTGCGGCATGAAAATCACATTTGGATTGTCTCGTGACATTTCGCGCAATGTATCGTAGTATTGCGTTAGGATCACAAAGTTCATAATCTCTTTCTGATCGATATTCGTGTTTTTTCCAAAGGCGCTGATCGACTCCTCAAATCCCATAATAATGGCATTACGCTGATCGGCGATACCCTGCCCTTGTAAGCGCTTGGATTCTGCTTCGGCTTCCGCAGCTTTTACCTTACGGATTTTAGCAGCCTCCCCTTCTTCTTCCGCGGCAATTTTGTCTCGCGTTGCAGCGTTAATTCGGTTCATCGCGTCCTTCACATTTGGATCCGGATCAATGTCCACAACCAGGGCATTCTGAATGATAAATCCATATTGCTCAATGGCACCAGAAAGTCCTGTTTTCACCGCGCGTTCAATGTCTTCTTTATTTTCAAAAACCTGATCAAGCTCTTTCTTTGGAACTTCTGCACGAATTTCATCGAATACATACGATCGAATCTGCTGACGGAAATTTGACAACTCGTACGCAGAGTTCTTGATGCTCTCAGGTGTGTCTTTGATATAATACTGAACGGCAACTGAAATGTGTACGGATACCTTGTCTTTGGTGATCGTTTCAATGTCTACCGTAAGTTCATTAATACGCAGATCTTGTTTGTACGCAACCTTATCAATAAACGGAATGATCAGGGAAAAACCTGCTCTTCGAATGGATTTGAATTTCCCCAGTCTTTCGATAAGAAAAGCTTCTTTTTGTTTTGTAATAACTACCGCTTTGTATAAGAGGATCAGTGAAACGAATGCTCCTATACCAATCGGAATTAATTCTTGTGGATTCATATAATGGTGTTTTACTTAAATGTAAGAATTAATTGGAACCCAAGGGTGTAAAAACGTATGGATGGTATCTGAATGACGAGATCGGTTTATTAAATGAAAAAAGCCGGTCACGCTTCGAGAGCCTCAGCGCTCGGTGACCGACTAATAAACATTTAATTTTGTAGCGTAGATTATTATTGAACAATAAAGCGAATACGCTGTGTATCCATTCCGTCCAGCTCAATTTCCACGAAGTAAACACCACTTCCAAAGTGACCTACTTCGAATGTTTTTTCGTTTGCACTTAAAGTATTTGAGTTAACAATAAGTCTTTGACCTACTGCACTCAGAATATTGATTTTTGCATTTTCAATTTCTTCCATCGAAACGATCAATGTTCCGTCTTTCACAGGGTTCGGGAATACCTTCGCCACAATTGCCTGACCGATATTTACAGAACGTACTGTTGAGTATTCAAAAGATCCATCTGTATCAACCACTTTTAATCGATAGTATGAAAGTCCTGCGTATGGATTGTTGTCCACCGTTTCGTATTCTACAGTCTCAGTTGTATTTCCAACGGCCTTTACTTGTGCAATGTCTTCCCATGCATTAAGTTGTTGCGCTCGTTGTACTACATAGTAATCTGCGTTTTGTTCTGATACTGATTTCCAGTCCAAATCAACCTGGCGATCATCAATATTTTCAGCAGTGAATTCCACCAATTCAACCGGAAGACCTGAAATTACATTGAATTCGATATCGTCAATGGCAACATCGGACTCAAATCCGTTACCTGTAACCGCTCGGATTCTCATACGAACATTCTGACCTGTGTATGCGGAAAGATCCACGTTCAATACTTGCCATGCGTTTCCTTGATCTCCAGTCACTGAAGCAATTCCATAGTTCCAGTCTGTATCAAACAAGTCGATGTAAAGCGTACCCATATTTCCTCCAGACATGTGATAGCCAAGATCGAATGAATAATCTACATCAAGGAAGATACACTCGCTTTCCAGAATTGCAGTATTTGAAAAACAACTGGACGCTTCTGTGTAGAGATAGTTCCCTGCGCCGGTCCCCGGATCGTAATCAACAGTAGGACCTGTGTTGGCTGATGGCGTACCACCCTCGTCCAAACGCCAATCAATTTGATCGTCGGTTCCATTGGTAAGATTCGTCCATAAAGCACCAGTCAATGCACAAGTCGTTGCACCACAATCGCTCGCTGTCCCACACAATGTATACGCTTCGAAATCGTCGTTCATTGCCGTTGCTGCATTGGCGGTAGTCACAGTTATGTATCCTGCTTTGGATTCAATATCTGAACCATGAGCGTTTGTTGCAGTTAACTGAATGGTGTACGTTCCGCTGGCTGTGAAGGTAACTTGTGGGTTTTGTGAATTGGCATTGGTTCCTCCTGAATAACTGAATGTTCCCGGAGAAATGCTCCATGTCCATCCCGTTGGCGTAAAGTCAGACAAATCTGTAAATGTTACTGGGGATGCTCCACAAACTGTTTCTGAAGACGCTTCAAAACATGCAGTAGGAGCTGTGTTTCCTGGATCTTTCAAATCGCTCGACCACAATCCCTGTCCATACGAGGAAGCATACAATTTGCTTTTACACTCCGAAGGATTTTGGTAAATCTCCAATTCCGTGATTTCCACATTTGGGAGCCCGGTTGAATACAAGGACCAATCCGCCATCGTATTATCACGGTAGTATACGCCAACATCCAGACCAACGTACATGGCATCAATCGCACTGTTGTGATCGATTACAATCGTATTCAAAGAAATGTTGGGAAGTGTTCCGGAGTAGTCCGTCCAGTTCAACCCTCCATCTGTACTTTCATAGATATTATTTCCTTGTGCGATGAACAAGTGGTTTTCATCTGTGAAGTCGATTGCTATTGATTTAACGTTGCTATTTACCGGGAGGTTCGCGTGCAAATCAGTCCATGCCGGAGTGGCAGCCGAAGCATTGGTTGTTTTGTAAAATCTTCCTGCGTTATTGCTTCTTGAAACATACAGAACATCACTATTCGATGGCGCCATAGCCATGGCTACTAAATTTTGAGTTCCTCCAAAGGCTGAGATTTGTGTCCATGTTGGTGTACCTGCTTTTACATTTGTAGAACGCCAAACGTTATCGTACCCAGCGTACATGTTGTTCGCGTTATTTGGATCTAAAATGTATGGTGTTACCCACGCACCAGTTTCTGTAATTGCTGTTGTAATCTGAGCGAAGGATACTCCATTATTTGTCGATCTTCGGATATCTCCATAATATAAAGCTCCGTACATGTAGTTATCGTCTGTTGGGTCGATGATGCATTCCATTCCATCACCTCCGATTTCAGTGGACCAGGTTCCATCGTAGTAAATAGCTGTTCCGTTATCCTGGTATCCATTGATTACTGTTCCTTCTGATGATTGTGAGACACCGATTTTATAGACCTGGGCTATTGCCAATCCGCTGGAAACTTCTGTCCATGAAGCTCCTCCATTATTGGTGATATAAATTCCACCATCGTTTCCATTATACAGATCTCCGTTCAATGGCGAGAATTCCAAAACGTGTTGATCGGCATGTACCGCTGGATTTCCACCCGAACCCGTCCAGTGTGCAACGATGGACCAGTTAACTCCGGCATCCGTAGACTTCCAGATATTAACTCCTCCGATATAAACCGTATTGGCATCAATCGGATCGGCAACCATTACCAAATCGTACCATGCCTGACTTCCGGTTCCTCCTGTGGTTCCGTATCCCAAAAGATTAGGAGTTGTAGCCTGCAAAGAAAAAGTAACGCCGCTATTATTAGATTGGTAAATTCCTGTCAATCCCCCTCCGTTTCCACCGATCAGGTATACAAAGTTCGCATTTGCTGCGGTAACACCGATGGCGTATCGTGAAGTACTTGGAATACTCCCATTCACCGCAAATGATGCTCCACCGTCAGTGGATACCGAAAATTGTGTTCCGGCAGCATAAATGGTATTGGGATCACCCGGTTTGAAGGCGATATCTTTTGCATTTGTTCCAGCGCTTACGAAGTTCCAGTTGGCACCCCCGTCTGTTGATTGATATATTCGGCTACCATTCGTAGAAGCAATCAATCGATTCGAGTTGGTTGGGTCCATCAGGATTTCATAAACCGTTCTGTTTCCCATTCCTGAGTTGTACGATGCCCATGTTGCGCCGCCGTCAGTACTTCTCCAAACTCCGTATCCCGGAGCGTCACCACCATCGCGGTCACCTGTTCCTATATATATAGTGTTCGGAGTAGTTGGATGTACTACGATACTGGAAACACCCAAACGTGTCAATCCGGTTACTGATTTTGACCACGTAGCGCCATTATCTGTTGAAATCCAGAATCCGCCTGAAGCAGCTCCCGCGTAAATAGTATTGGCATCTGTTGGATGGAAGGCGATACAGTTCACTCGTCCCATTCCGTTAGGCTGTCCGGTTCCGTTGTTTGGGAGGGAAATCGGTCCTAGTTCCGACCAGCTTCCTGTCCCGGAAGCATATTTTCCCTGTGCGTTTTGCATGGCTTCGTACGCCTGGAAAATTTCATATCGTTCGGTTGGGTCAGGAATGTTTCCGTTTTCATCCAAACGGCTTTCCCAGTAATATTCCCATCGTTTGAATTGTTTCCATCCGGAACCTTTCGGACCGATACTGTCACCAAATTCTGCATAGAAACTAGCTTGAATTTCTGCAAAGTTTGGATGTTCGTTTTGAATCATTTCACGCCAATCCTGGGCCGAGGTGGAGAGTGCCCAGAAGGCAAGGAAAGTACATAAAGCACCTTTCAAAGACTTCATAATTTGGAGTTCTAAAGTGAGTTTAACAATAGTTTTAGCTATCATAAAGATATTGAATTGAAACGCTGGAAACAGTGGGTTTAGGGCGAATTTTATCCACGATTGTTTGGGAATGGCTGTTGGTAATTTGTAGCCCGTTTTTGGTCTTTTTGGCACGATGCCCATTTTCATTTTGAAAATAGTCTGTACTCGATAAATCTGATAGATTAAACAGTCTAATGGGTCGAGAGCCTTGAAGAGATTGGCAATGGAAGTGTAGGTGGCAGAAGGAAAGAAGAAAGTTGTAAGGTCAAAGGCTTCCTTCAACTTTTATCCTTATCCCTTCAACTAATCAAATCATCAATCAAGTCTTCTGACTAAATTCTAATCGTTTTTACTTGCCATTTTAGAAATAGCGTTATATTTGATTAATAATTCGTCATTAACATGATTAAAAAATGATCAATGAAACATCTTAAAGTAGGAGACAAAGCACCCGCGTTTACTTCAGTGGACCAAAATGGTGCGGAAGTGAAGTTGGAGGATTACAAAGGAAAGCGCGTAGTGATCTATTTTTATCCAAAGGACAATACGCCCGGTTGTACAGCGCAGGCGTGTAACATTCGCGACAATTACAGTGCCATCCAGGATGCAGGAATTGCCATTCTTGGGGTAAGTATGGATTCAGAGAAAAGACACCAGAATTTCATCGAAAAGTTTGATTTGCCATTTCCATTATTGGCAGATACGGAAAAGGAACTGATTGAACTTTATGGTGTATGGGGTGAGAAAAAATTCATGGGGAAAGTATACGATGGAATTCACCGTACGACTTTTCTAATGGATGAATCGCACACGATTGTCGGGATTATTGAAAAACCGAAAACCAAGGATCATACTCGCGAGATTCTGGAAATATACAATGGTTAAAAGTAGAACGTAAATAGATTACGATCTGCGATGACAACTTTGTATCATACAATAACGAAAGCGCAGGCTTGGATATTAACGGCGATAGTGCCACAACCTCTTAGATAAATATCAATGTCAGCGCAAATAAAAATTAATTACGATATGGCAGGAAAAGACATTAACCCGGACAAATTGAAAGCGTTGAAGCTAACAATGGATAAGTTGGATAAAACGTATGGAAAAGGAACTGTAATGAAACTGGGAGACGAAGCAGTAGAAACTGTAGAAGTGATCCCAACAGGTTCTTTAACATTGGATCTTGCACTTGGAGTGGGCGGTTTGCCGAAAGGACGAATTGTAGAAATCTACGGACCGGAATCTTCAGGTAAAACAACATTGGCAATTCACGCAATTGCTGAGGTACAAAAGCAAGGTGGAATTGCAGCGATTGTCGATGCAGAACACGCATTCGATCAGTTTTACGCAGAAAAATTGGGTGTGGACATCGAGAATTTATTGATTTCACAGCCAGACAATGGAGAACAAGCCCTGGAAATTGCAGACAACCTGATTCGTTCGGGAGCTATCGATCTATTGGTAGTGGATTCCGTGGCAGCCTTAACGCCAAAAGCGGAAATTGAAGGAGAAATGGGAGATTCCCAAATGGGATTGCAGGCACGATTGATGTCGAAAGCCCTGCGTAAACTCACAGGATCTATCAATAAAGCGAATTGTTGTTGCATTTTCATCAACCAGTTGCGTGAGAAAATTGGTGTGATGTTCGGAAACCCGGAAACAACAACAGGAGGTAATGCCTTGAAATTCTACTCGTCGGTTCGTATTGACATTCGTCGTGCCAACCAGATTAAAGACGGGGAAGAAGTGATCGGTAACCGCACACGTGTAAAAATTGTGAAGAACAAAGTAGCACCACCGTTCAAGCGAGCGGAGTTCGACATCATGTACGGACAAGGAATCTCAAAAGTAGGAGAGATCCTCGATTTGGGAGTAGAGATGAGTATTATCAATAAAAGCGGCTCATGGTTCTCTTACGGAGAAACGCGTTTGGGACAGGGTCGTGATGCAGTAAAAGGAATCATCAAAGACAACCCTGAGTTGATGGAAGAGCTGGAAGCACGAATTAAAGATGCTCTTACGCCGTCAGGTGAGGTTGAACTGGCGGAGTAAGACTTACTGCATAGCGCCAATGCTTTAGTTGCTCCAATGTAACCTCTTGGGGAAATGTTGGAGTAGGAGTTGAAGCGCGAGCATATCGTAAAAGAACGGTGCCTTGATCTGGTGAAAGCTGGAAGTCGGGGCGCCGTTTTTTTGCATTAAAAAAGCGCACACCTTCCGATGCGCGCTTTCTTCAATAGGTTCGATTTCTAGTTATGTACGATAGACGTTACCAGGTAGGTATCGTTATCGTCTTTGTCCGTAGCGTCCTCCGTAAACAACGCGTACACCTCATTGTTTCCAGCATCATCCGTAAGTACTTTGCGGGATAAAACAGCATCCTGCCAGTTGTTTCCTCCATCAGATGAAAAGGTAAACGTAAAATCAATTGTTGCTGGCAATGGAATATTGTCCAGGATTACTTTGTTCGGAAATACTACCTGCTCTCCCTGACCTTGCAAGCGATGGTTTTGCGCATTCGAGTTAGCATCGGTAATAACGATATCAACACGCTGATGAAAGTACGCATTGGATGTCCCTTCAATAACAATCGAAGCGATTTTTCCCGGTCCTTTTTCGTTGATTTGAATTTGCTCTGTAGTTGGCATAATGAATAATAGTTTGTTGGTTAATAATCTCGAATCGTGATGATCCGGCGTTAAATTACGAAGCAAATCTTTTCGTAGTTCTGCTTAGTTATAAATCAGGTATTTGTTGTAGGTGTTTGCGTATATGTGCGTGATTTTTTAGGTGGTGTGCATTAATTGGGAATTATAGAGGTTGGAATTGGTATATTAGAAGAGTGGGTATCTGAGTACAGGCAATTGTGGTTCTGTGGGCAGTGACCAAAATTTCATACAAGAACGAATTGTATTCCGTGCAGGTATTATAAGAAGAATTAAATGAAAGAAATATCAATTGATGAATTAGCATACTTGATTAAACAAGCAAAACAGAGCGGTTTACCCCAGCCTATTTTTTTTCTTGGAGCTGGTGCGTCAGTATCGGGCAACGTCCCATTGGCCAATCAGATTGTAAAGGATATACTATCTCATTATCCAGATAGCCCTTTTATTGATAAACTTGATGTGGATGAAAGGTCTTATTCTAAACTAATGGAGTGCTTGTTACCGCATCAAAGAAATGAGTTATTGAAGAAGTACATTGACGAAGCGAAGATCAATGTGACCCATATATACTTAGCTCAATTGCTTAAGAATGGTTATGTCGACTATGTTCTTACGGTCAATTTTGATAACCTGATGTTAAGAGCTTTGGCACTTTTCAATGAGTTTCCATCCGCTTATGATATGGCAATTTTAAAAGACCTTACGACGACAACGTTCAAAGAAAAGTCCGTAGTCTATTTACACGGTCAACATCACGGTTTATGGCTCCTGAATACTAAGGATGAAATGGAAAAAGTTAAAGCAACCATTCCACGCATTTTTGACAGCATAAAGAATGAAAGACCCTGGATTTTCATTGGATATAGCGGGTCTGACCCTGTTTTTGAACACATTAAAGGTTTAGGTAGGTTTGATAATGGGCTTTATTGGGTGGGTTACCATGAGAGCTTACCAAGCAACGATGTTCAAAATTTTCTTGCAACTCCTAACACAAACGCTTTTTATGTTAAAGGATATGATGCAGACGCGTTTATGCTCAAGCTCAATGAAACACTGGGATTGGGACAGCCTGAAATCTTGGATAAACCTTTCTCTTCACTGCTTTCAATGCTAAGGGAGGTCAATGATATCAACGATGAAGAACATTTCAAAGGGGTAAGAGAACGCTTAGAAATTGCAAAAAAGGACGTTGAAAAATCGATAACGCAATTTGAAAGAAAAGAAAATATTCCTATTGACGAAAACGAACTTAAAGCTGATAAGCTGAAAAAAGAAATTATAGACTTGTTGATATCTGAATCTTACAGTGAAGATCAGATCAAGGAGATCGATCTAAAAGCGAAAGAAATCAATGATACTGGAGTGAATGTCTTATTGGCTGGGTTGTTCTCAGATTGGGGTAATAATATAGGCGGACTTGCAAAAACAAAGGAAGGAAAAGAGTCAGAAGATTTATATGAGCAAGCGTTCGATAAATATAAAAAGGCCATTGACATCAATCCAAATGTTTACGAGGCTTACAACAACTGGGGTAATAATTTAGGGAGCCTGGCAGAGATAAAAGAGGGTAAGAAGTCAGAAGAATTGTATGAGCAAGCATTTGATAAATATCAAAAAGCCATTGATATCAAACCAGACAAACACATAGCTTATGTCAATTGGGGTATCAATTTAGGGAGGCTGGCAGAGATAAAAGAGGGTAAGGATTCAGAAGATTTGTACGAGCATGCATTTGATAAATATCAAAAAGCCATTGACATCAAACCAGATTTTCATGAAACCTACAACAACTGGGGTAGCAATTTAGGGAGCCTGGCGGAGACAAAAGAGGGTAAGGAGTCAGAGGAATTGTATGAGCAAGCATTTGATAAATATAAAAAGGCCATTGACATCAAACCAGATTATCATGAGGTCTACAACAACTGGGGGGCTGATATAGCGGGGCTGGCAGAGACAAAAGAGGGTAAGGGGGCAGAAGAATTGTATGAGCAAGCATTTGATAAATATCAAAAGGCCATAGACATCAATCCAAATGTTCATGAGGTCTACAACAACTGGGGTAATAATTTAGTGGTTCTTGCAGAAACAAAAGAGGGTAAGGAGTCAGAAGAATTGTATGAGCAAGCGTTTGATAAATATCAAAAGGCCATAGACATCAATCCAAATGTTAACGAGGTCTACAGCAACTGGGGTAATAGTTTAGTGGTTCTTGCAGAGACAAAAGAGGGTAAGGATTCAGAAGAATTGTATGAGCAAGCATTTGATAAATATCAAAAGGCCATAGACATCAAACCAGATTTTCATGAAGCATACAGCAACTGGGGTAATAGTTTAGTGGTTCTTGCAGAGACAAAAGAGGGTAAGGATTCAGAAGAATTGTATGAGCAAGCGTTTGATAAATATCAAAAGGTCATTGACATCAAACCAGATTATCATGAGGTCTACAACAACTGGGGGGCTGATATAGCGGGGCTGGCAGAGATAAAAGAGGGTAAGGATTCAGAAGATTTGTACGAGCGGGCTTTCGATAAATATCAAAAAGCCATTGACATCAAACCAGATTTTCATGAAGCCTACAACAACTGGGGCAATAATTTAGGGAGCCTGGCAGAAACAAAAGAGGGCGAGGAGTCGGAAGATTTATACGAGCAAGCATTTGATAAATATCAAAAAGCCATTGACATCAAACCGGACAAACACATAGCTTATGTCAATTGGGGTAATAATTTAGGGAGCCTGGCGGAGACAAAAGTGGGTAAGGAGTCAGAGGAATTGTATGAGCAAGCATTTGATAAATATCAAAAGGCCATTAACATCAAACCAGATTATCATGAGGTCTACAACAACTGGGGGGCTGATATAGCGGGGCTGGCAAAGACAAAAGAGGGTAAGGAGGCAGAAGAATTGTATGAGCAAGCATTTGATAAATATCAAAAGGCCATAGACATCAATCCAAATGTTCATGAGGTCTATAACAATTGGGGTAATAATTTAGGGGACCTGGCAGAGATAAAAGAGGATAAGGAGTCAGAAGATTTGTACGAGCAATCATTTGATAAATATCAAAAAGCCATTGACATCAAACCAGACAAACACATAGCTTATGTCAATTGGGGTAATAATTTAGGGAGACTGGCAGAGTTAAAAGAGGGTAAGGATTCAGAAGGTTTATACGAGCAAGCATTTGATAAATATCAAAAGGCCATAGACATCAAACCAGATTTTCATGAAGCCTACAACAACTGGGGGGCTAGTTTAGGGGACTTAGCAGAGACAAAAGAGGGTAGAGAATCAAAAGATTTATACGAGCAAGCATTCGATAAATATCAAAAAGCCATTGACGTCAAACCAGATTTGCACGAAGTTCTTAATAATTGGGGTATAAATTCGGTGAGCCTAGCAAAAAGAAAAGATTGCAAAGAGTCAGAAGAGTTGTACGCGCAAGCTCTTTCTAAATTTCAAGAGGCCATTGACTGCGGAGGAAGTCCCTATAATCTTTCCTGTTTCTTTGCTCTTCAAGGAGATACAGAAAGCGCGTTTAAATATTTAGAAATCAGTCTGGCAGATAACAAGATTTCTGTTCCTTTTGTTCAAAAGGACAAAGATTGGGCAGATTATCATAGCAATGATGATTTTATCAAAATACTTAATAAGTACAAATGAAAATGCATGAAAGAAGAACAGCGTAGATGTAACCAAAGCTACCGAACCAATAGGAAATCAAATTCTACCTGATATCAACCACAAGTTTTTCCAAAAAGGAGCAACACAAGTAATTGCAAGCAAATAAAACAAGCATGACACGACTCCTTTATTTCTCCCTTTTTATTAGTTCGGCAGCCTTCGGGCAATACGAAAGCGACACCAGTACCTTTCGCATTTTTCTCAGTCCCGAAAGCTGTCAGACCGAGCCGGAACACGATCACGTTTACGAAGAAGAAATCAACGAACGTAAGGGTGTACGCATCATCACCGCTAATGGAATTCCACAACACAAAACCGGAGAATTTCCCAATCATGGGAATCCGAATACGATAGCACCTCAAAAAGCGAAATATGAAATTCCGCTGAACCCGGAGCCGGCAGAAGAAATCACTCCAGCAATGGGAATGAGTATGGGAGTTTTGTTCTCGGGAGTAGAGTTGGACCCCTTCACCGGAGAATTTTTTCGTGGAAGTGGCGGAACGAATCGCGAATGGAATATTACGACATTAACCAGCACGGTAGATCTCGGTTTGGATTGCAATAACGGTCACGTACAGCCGAATGGTAAATATCATTATCACGGAACTCCGAACGCATATCTCGACGAGATGAAAGCAGATGGTTCTCAGATGATCAAGGTAGGTTATGCCGCAGACGGCTATCCAATTTATTACAAGTGGGGCTATGACGAATCCGGTGAAATTACCGCCTACGAAAGCGGGTATCGATTGAAAGAAGGCGAACGTCCGGGAGATGGAAAAACAGCTCCGGATGGCGAATACGATGGCACCTATTTTCAGGATTACGAATACGTGGAAGGTGTCTCGGAATTGGATGCATGTAACGGACGTTTCGGAAAAACACCTGAGAGCGACAACGAATATTACTACGTAATCACAGACAATTTTCCGTCTTCGCCTATTTGTTTCACAGCGGAACCTAGTGATGATTTTCGCATCGGACGAATGAACGGTGGACCAATGGATGGAGCACACCGAGGACAATGTGGACCTCCGGGAGGACCTCAAGGTGGCGGTCCAGGCGATCCTCGAGCGGAGTCGGGGGGTGGTCCTCGAGCGGAGTCGAGCGGACGCCCAAACCCCGAGCAACTTCTGAAAATGATGGATACCAACGGCGATGGAAAAATCGAACGATCTGAAGCACGTGGTCCGCTTCAAAACGATTTCGATCGAGCAGACAGAAATAAAGACGGATTTCTAACGGTTGAGGAATTGACACCACCGGAGAGATAAGATTTTCCCTTTTATCCTCCCCCCAGCCCTTCCAAAAGGCGATTTCCTTGATAAGGCAAACTCCAAATTATTCACCACAAAGGCGCAAAGAGCACGAAGAATTTTTTTGATAAGTAGTTTGTGTGGTCACTAGATTATGACGTCGTCATAATCCTTTACGTCCATAAAACAATCTGCGTTATCACTGTTTAGATTCTTTGCGCCTTTGCGGTTGAAAAAAAACACACTGGGCATCTTGCCAATATCTGGTAAGTTACCCTCCAAAGGGGGAGAAGTTGCACCAAACCATTTTGACGACTTACTTTGATTTCCTGTTCACGTTAATCAAACAATTAATCCATTTTGCCCTGACAATTCACTCCCCCTTTGGAGGGGGGCGGGGGGAGGACCTGGAAAAATTATTTCGCTGCGAATCTTTTAGCTCAAACAACAAAGCCACCACATCCATATTTTCAGAGTCTACTTAATAGAATTGGTTACATTGTAAGTGGATGATACGCGTTGGCTTTATAGTGAATGGTGACAGGAAGCAAAGTGAAAGAGCTTTGAACACCATCGCTCTGGCTCAAAAATCACCGAGATTACAGGTAGAAGTAGCCACAACAGAGCATCCCAAACATGCTATTGAACTCGCAAAAGACTGGTCGCAAACGAAGCAAGTTTTGATCGCTGTTGGAGGTGACGGAACCTGTAATGAAGTCTTGAATGGGTGGCATCAAACGCAACCGGAATGCTGTGCTCTTGGCGTACTTCCTGATGGAACCGGGAATGATTTCCAACGCATGTTATCGCCGTTTGATCCGAGTGTTTTTGTCTATAATCTGGAAGCGCTCAATGTCAAACATGTGGACTACGGTCTCGTGGAGTTGAGCTCTGGTGAACGAGCATTTCTCAACATTGCAGATCTTGGGTTTGGAGCTAAAGTGGTTCAACTTTTGGAGCGGCAACGTAACAAGGGACTACGCGGAAAGTTCTCCTATTCGATGGCAATTTTACGAGCTTTTGTGAGCTATCGAAAGCGTAAAGTTCAGATGCTCATGAACGGTGAAACCTGGGAGGGAAAAGCGCTTCTCATTGCTTTTTGCAACGGTCGGGATTTTGGTTATGGGTTGACAATTCACCCAGAAGCATCCTTGAATAGCGGTGATTTGGGCATTACCATCGTCGGAGATGTTTCATTGCTCACCTACGCATCGAAATTAGGCGATTTGAAAAAAGGACGTCACATCCGACACAAACAACTCACGTATTCTTCCGCATCCGATATTGAGTTCCGGGATTTGCACCCAACGATTCAAATGGAGGTTGATGGAGAATTGGTTACCGATCATGTGAAAAGTCTCCGGGTAGTTTCCAGCAAACTTCCGCTTATTTGCTGATCTGGAATTGAACGGTAAGATACGCCGTAATTCCGTCTGAAGGTAATATTCCTGGTCCAGGATATCCTGTGGCTCTGCGCGTAAAATACGATTGATTCGTAAAGTTGTTTACCCCAAATTCCACCTGGAAGTATTTCGGGAAGGAATAGCGTCCTGACATATCAAATACGTAGTACGAAGGAACGGGTCCAACCACCGCATCTCCCGAGGGAATAAATGCATTCGAGGCATCTGAATATTGTTCGGCGTTATAACTTCCCTGTACCTGGAAACTCCAGCTTTTATAACGATATCGAATTCCGGATTTGACAATTAGCGGACTCACGTATTCAACATTATTGCCGATGTAATTGGGTTCTTTCGAAGTGATGTACTTTGCATTGATATAAGCGGCATTGACAAAGAGCGACAACGAATGATCAGAAGAATCCGTGAATGCTTTTACGAAATCAAATTCAGTGAAAACCTCCAAACCGAAGTTGCGGGCATCTCCGATATTCGTTCGTTCTTTCAAAACGGTTCCGGGTTTCGGAGCCAATCCAATTTTATCTCCATAGAATACATAGAAACCAGCGATGTCATAAATCCAGAAATCATCTTTCATACCTCGGAATCCTAGTTCTGCTGTATATCCGTATTCGTCACGCATCATACTATCGACGACCACATTCGGATTGTTTACACGGATGTCCGTGAAGTTAATCGCGCGGTAATTCTGCGTGAAGTTCGTGTACAATTTCGCTCGTTTCGAAACCTTGTAAGACAATCCACCTCCGAATAGCGGCACCTGACGGGAGACCAAATTGGAATCCGTTCGCGTGTAGATGTTCAACGTATCGAAGTTGACAGGGTGAATCAAATATTGCTTGTAATAACCACCTGATCCACTATGGATATGTTCCAATCGAACACCGGCATTTAATGTGAGATTCTTCCCGATGAACAAGATATTTTCCGCAAACAATGATGCATTTTGAGAAGGATAAGTAAACGATGATCCTTCCAGATCTTCCGGGTTTTGGTAGGTGAAGTCAGCATAGGTTCCATCCGTGGCAGTTCCCTGATTCGCAACAGTTTTTCCTTGATAGTATCGACCTCCAATCAACACTGCACCGCGAATATCTTTCCCAAGATTTGGAATGTAGCGACGTAAGAATCGTGCTTCAACTCCCGCATTTCGGAAATCTCCTGACAACATTTCACGCGCACCTCCGGGATCTTGTTGCGTGATTTTCCCCAGAAACCCAAGTGTTTTTCTGCTAGAGTGCATCCCGAAGGCTCGAATGTTCAAATACGCACGCTCTGAAAATTCATGATCGAAGTGCAAAGCAAGCGTGTTCCAGTTCACATTGAACCAATTTCGGTCGCGTAGACTTTGCTTTGGATTTTCCTCAAATTGTAAATCGGAAAGTCCGCCTGCCTGACGTGCCAGGTAATTCATGTGCGTGTACTCCAATCGAATCTTGGATTTCTCACTTAAATGATATCCAATCTGACCGAACAATTGATGCTGATCGAACTCGCTGTTTTCACGATAGCCGTCTCCACGCTTGTACTGATGATAAACCTGGTAGAAAACTCTGTTCTTCGATCCAGCAACGCGATTGAAAGTTCCAAAATATCCATACGTTCCCACCGTATTTCTCGATGTGAATTCCAATGGTGTTGTCGTTGGCGGTTCCTTGATGATGAAATTCAGTAGACCTCCGAATTGTGTTCCGAATTGCAGTGCTGCCGATCCGCGGATAATCTCCACTGATTCGAGGGCTTCGAAAGGTGGGGTGTAGTAACTTTCCGGATACCCTAACGCATCTGCGCTGATGTCGTGACCATTTTGACGTGTATTGAAGTTGGCTGTTCTATTAGGACTCAATCCACGACCACCGATTCCAATTTGAATTCCGGCGCCATCGCTTTCCCAAATGTTTAATCCAGGAATCTTGGCAAACATTTCCCGTGGGTTTGCCGCTGACTTTGCCCCATTCAAACGATCCATTTTTATGATCTGTCCGGTTCCTGTATATATCTGCACGCCTTTGATCGGAGGCAAGTATCCGACATCGAAATCTGCCAGTCGTTTTCGATAGATATTTATTTCACCGATTTCCTGGTATGCTTTCATAGAAATCGTCTTGTGTTCTTTATTAAACGCCACGTACAAAGTGTCAAACCCAATCATGGAGAATCGCAAGGTGTCACCAACGGATCCATTTAATCGGAAGACTCCGTCCAAATTGGCGTTACACATTACGCCGTTATTCAGGTTTTTGATGCGAACCCCGGGAATTGTTCCTCCCTTGGAATCCATTACGGTTCCGGAAAGCTGACTCCATCCAGAGAAAGACATCATCAAAAATGCTATGTATACGAAGTATTTCACGGTTTAAATGGTTCTATCCAATCACGGTGTTTTAGGTTGTATGGCAATGATGCCAGATCGTATTTTTTGTCTACGAAAAGTTGCGATGGACGTCCGTTTAACGACACGTAGATACGTGCATAAATAGCCGGATCTTCAATCTTGAATTTGTGGTCGCCGTAATGCAAGGTTTTTCCGTCGTAGTGTTCTTTCAGGATTCGTGCATATTGCAGAATCATATCCGGTTGGGTTGCCATTTGATCTTCCTGAGTTCGCGTCAAGAATTTGGCATTGTTAATCTCTGATTCTCGTCCGGTAGCCTTGTCGTGCAGGTAGAAAGTCGCATATCCTTCCTTGTGCATCAACATAACCCGCCAGGAAAAACGGAAACCTTCTTCATTCCAGAACAAATCACCCGGATAAAGAACATATCGGAAGGGGATCAATAGTTGTGCAGTGATAAAAACAATCAGGAAATAGCGCATTGGTACCCACGTAGATCGTGGCTGATTGAACAATGATTTTGTATTACTTTTTCTCGTGAACAATCCCTCCAACCAATTCAATACTTTTTGGTGTGTTTCGGTGTGGAAGAAAATCAATGTGGAGAAGATCATCACCCATGGGAAAACACCAATTGGGAAAAGATACCAGGTCACCAAATGGAAGAAGATCACGAAGAAATAAGCGTACGGTCGGAAGCGATTGCTTAACAGGAAGAAAACGATGAACAGATCGTAAATGCAACCGGTCCAACTAAAGGCATACGCCAACCATTTTTCCTGCATCAATCCTCCAACAATTGGAATGTTATGATGTGCCTGAAGCCAGGTTCTGAGCGGCTGCGCTTCAAAAAGCCAGTCGGAATTCAACTTGGCAATTCCCGCGAAAATATAGACAACCGCCAATTGAAACTTGAGGATTCCAATGTGCCACTGTTCTGTGGTTTTTTGCCGAATGTTTGGATTGATCCAGCTATCGATGGAAAAACGCCGGTTTGCCGGAACCAAGATCATCAGAAAACTCATCAAACTCACGAAATAGTAATGGTTGAGGTAATTGGATTTGTCCAGCAGTTCCACGTAGGTGAAGCAGATGAAAAACACAAAAGCAGAGATTCGGTAAAAGGCTCCGAGTAGAATTCCCATGGCAGCAATGACCATCAAAATGAATGGTACATACATCAAATTGCCTTCGAGTGGTTTTACCCATTCAAAGCCCAGATAACCGAAGAAATATTGCGGCTCAATGTACAATTGATACACCCAGCCTTTACTGATAAAACGTAAAACGCCAAAAAGCATCAAAGCCCCAAAAATTATTCGGAAAATAATTAGTGGGGCAATGGAAACCTCTTTGTGAAAGGATAATCTGTCTTTCAGCGCATTAATCACCGTCGTTGTCCTGATATGTTATTAAAACTCCAAATGCCGAAGTCATGTCTGTTTTCAAATACACTACTTGTCCTTGAAGTAACGTGTACAAGTCGTTCAAATCCGACCAGTTGGTAGTAATGTTCTCACTCAACGTTCCGTTGAACCCGTCGATTTGGGCTAAAATGGCACCGAAGTTTGAGTTGATCGTTGAATTTAGAGAACCACGTTCCAGATGCAATAAGTAATCATCAAAACCAACACCTGTTCCACCAGTGTATGCCACATGAAGTGCTTCAATACTCGCTTTTAGCAAATCGAATGAAATCCCGCTGTAACGTGCTTCAACATATTCTGGCAATGGGATATCAAGACTTTGCTTCCCGATAGGAATTCCCACTTTCGCATTTTTCGCTAATTCGTAATCGCGGTTGAATTCATTGACATACCCCGAGAAAGAAGAAGTTGTTTCTGTTCCGGTAGAAGCGATGAAGGTACTGCGGTATGAAGTCCATTGAGATTTTACCGTTGCAATTTCAGATTTCATTTTCTGGATTACATCCAATCCGTATTGAGTCGCATTCGAACTGTTGATGAGTTCATTTAATGCATCGTTGCGGTAGAATAAGTAATCCAATGAAGGCAAACCGATAGCATCTGTATTGGCCGCAGTTCCTAAATTGTAAGATCCAGCAGCAATATTGTTGATGATTTTGGCGGTATCAGTTGGGAATGTTCCTGTAGCGCCTTTCAATGCGTAATCACGAATGGGACCGAAGTTGTAAATTTTCACCGTTTGCCACGAGAGGTACGCATTTTTCCAGCTAGTACGCACGGTTTCAAAAGTCGTAGCGTTTTGATTCGCCTGGAAAGCAAGGTAGTCTGTTTCCAGAGTGGCAATTTTTGCATCGAAATCGTCAATCGCTGGAATAATTTGATTGTCTGCAATGTTGAGGAGCAAAGATGCTTTGTCAAAATCCGGTGTTGGATCCGGGTCCTCTTTACAGCTAACGGCTGTCCCCAAAATGAGAACAGCCGATAAGCCTACGATTGAAAGTCGCTTAAATGTCATCATACATTCTTAGAATTTCGCCTGAATTGCGTTTTTGATATTATTCAAGTCAGTAGTTGTTGTGTTCCAGAAGTTTGTTGGGAACAATGCCATCAACGCATCGTGCTCAACAGTTGTCATACGACGTGTTTCTGTAGGAGCGTAACGTAGGTTCCATGCGAAAGCATATGCTTCAGCAAGTGCGTGCAAGAATTTCGCTTGATCCGATCCGAAGTATCCAAGGCAGTCATCAATGTAAGTTATTGCCTGGTAAGCAGAAATTTCTTCCCACTCTGTACGAATCGCAGCAATTGCAGCATCGCGATCTGCCAAAACGTTTGCGGTAACAGCAGCACGACCCGTTAAGAATTGAGTCATCATATCTGAGTTACAGTTCAAAGTAGCATCTTGCTTGTTACAGTATTTCCCCCAGAAACGGTTAGGAATGTTTGTTGGAAAATCGGTGTCCACTCCAAAGTATCCAAATGCTTCATCGTAATGATGCTCCATTGTTGTGTAGTATTTCCCGTTTGCCGGATCAACAGCTGTTGAGTTGTCTACATCCATTTTACCAGGACCGAAGTATACATTCAAAGCCTGGTACAAGAATACTGCACCCATCAATCCTTTTTCAATCAATTGTTTGTGCTCAACTCCGTTAGCATCTACCAGGTACGTGTTTGTTCCGTTTGTGATAACACCGGCTTGACCGCTAGCTGCTGTTTGTGCGAAATCCTGACTTGCAGCAGCAAAATCATCCATCCATGATTCAAACAATGCTTGATCTGCTGTGAATGTTTTGTTTTTCAATTGTTTTGTTGACGTGAATGAGAACAATCCGTTTCCGTTGTCACCAACATTTGCGTACATGTCTTTCAAGTCTTGAGCAGAAACGGCAGCAGTAGTACCAGTTCCCATCAAAGTTGTGATTTCACTCAATTGGTTCAAACGATCTGTTTGTCCAGAGTAGCTTACCGTATTATTTCCGTTACCATCAGTAAATGCATAAGTTGTAGGAACAGTATATGATGGACCCGGATCTTCCTGACAAGAACCATCGTCTTTTTCTGCACTTGAATCGTAGTTCAATGCATTTGGATCTGTACATCCTTTCTTTTTACAGCTTGTAAAAGTCAGTGCACCTGCGATTAGTACTAAGGAAAAATATGTAAACTTCATCGAATTCATTTTAGTGTTGTAGAATTTTGATGACAAAGAAATGAACCAACCCGTTTTCTCACAATACCAGAAATGTGGTATTTATAATTATTCTAAATAAAAACAACGGATAATATTCAGTAAATCAGTAACATAAAATGATATTGGATTGTTGTACTTCATGAAAACTTAATGAAGTAATGAGCTGGAATACCCGAAAAAGGGTATTGGATTAAGTCTCCAGATCTTCTAAATTTGAAAGGCACGCCTAAATCTGCACAACATGCTACATCCGCACCCGAAAGATTCTATTCAGTTTATTGACGTTCCCATGCGATTGCTTGAGGCATCCAATGTAGAAATTGTATCCTATCTGAAGCAGGCACACGATCGCTTTCAGGATGTGGAAATTCCAAAAATTGAGCAGCAGTTCTTAGGTTTGATGAAATTGTATCCTAACTCACCAGCGTTGGGAGCGGTATTTAATTTGTTCCAGAAGTTCCAGTTGGAAATGCAGTGGCACATGAAGCACGAAGAGCAGGTTCTGTACCCTCAGGCCTTATCGGGGAACAATGATGAAAATACACATGTTATTTCTCATGAAGATCAGGAGCCTTTCCTAGCTGAGATCATTCAATTATTGGAAAGCGGTAGATACGTAAAGAATCCATTCGGGCGGATGTTGATTGATAGCTTAAAGCGATTCGATAATGATCTGCGCATGCATGCCTGGGTGGAGGAGCATTTGTTGAGTCTCTAACTTGTAAAAAATCTTAAAAAGATCTACTCAGAATAATTGTACGTCGCAAGCTTCGTTTTATGCATGAACTTAAATTAAAGACGTGCTGCAGCTTTGGAAAACGAATGCCCGGGTACGCGAAGGTGGATACCTCTTTTTACTTACAATTTGTTGTTTCGGATTGAGTCTTTTCAGAATCGGTTATTCCGGATCAAACAAGTATCTGTTCCTGAATTGGAATTTGTTTCTGGCTTTTATGCCATGGTTCTTCACGACTTTGTTGCATGTTTTTCCGAAGTGGAAAGAACGGAAACTAATCCTTTGGATGATCGGTTTGAGTTGGTTGGCTTTCTTCCCAAATGCACCGTATATTCTAACGGACCTGTTTCATCTCCATGGAAGTTCCAGTATGCCCGTTTGGTTTGATTTGGTGCTGATCCTTGCTTTTGCATGGACGGGAATTCTATTCGGTTTTCTAAGTCTTTGGGATCTGGAGAAGCTCATGGCCAGGAAAGTTCGAAAACGATGGATTCCTTTTATTTCAGTCGGATTGTTGTTCCTGAGCAGTTTCGGAATTTATTTGGGAAGATACCTTCGCTGGAATAGCTGGGATTTGATCAACCGTCCGGGCGCAATTATGCAAGATGTAGGAGAAAGAGTCATATATCCGCTGGAGCATACGCGAACGTGGGGAGTTACTTTCTTTATGGGAATATTATTGGTGTTGATGTACATTTCCTTCCGCCTGGTATATGCGAGGAACGGTGATAAGGGATAAGTCAGAAGTCAGAAGTGAGAAGTTAGAAGTCAGAAGTGACGTTTCGGTTAGGAAAAGTACAAAGCTCTAGACACTGATGGGGGTTCACTTTTCACCGATCACTTCTCCCTCTTAAATCATCGTCATCTCCCGATTATACTTCTGGCGATACGCTTTTGGAGATACACCTGAGTACTTTCGAAACGTATTTCGAAACGCCTTGTCATCATTATTCATAGGGCTAACTTATCGGATTTTTGAAGCAGGAAGAAGGTCAGTTTTGATCTACATGGAAAATCAAGTTACCTCCTACGACATTTATTTTGATGAGTAATAATTCTATTTATATTTGGCACTCATTCAATTAAGATACTACTTAATATGAAAAAACTTCTATCACTGGTTTACAAGAACGAGTTGCGTCGTTTCGTCTTTGCCTTAATCGTAGGTTGGCTCGTTACAGTTTTATTTTATATCGTTCTCAATAACATGCTGGATGCCTCTCTGAGGGGGATTTATGAAGAACATGCAGCAACTTTTGCAAAGGTTAATTATTACGAGAATGCTCAGAAAAATGCCAGCAATCTCGATGCGTATGATTCTATTTTGGCGGAAACCAGAGGAGGGTCATCTGGAGCAGCAGAAAAGTATCAAGCTTTGCTGTTATACGGTGAAACAACCTTTGATAAGTCAGTAGGTTGGGGAGATTATAGCTCCATGCTTTTCCCATATATGCGCAAGACGACTTTTTCTGGTGGAACAGTGGTTAATTTCTTGATGGGGTATGATGCAGAGAAAGGAGACTATAACGATCGAAAATTTCAGACGTTATCTGCATACGATGCCAAAGTGAGCGGATCCAAAGAATTTGGAGAAGATAGAAAAGAGGCTAATGAAGAAGCTGGAGCCTACAGAGAAGAGGTGCAAAAAGACTTGCTGTATGCAATGCAACCAGTGCTGAATGCAGTTCAGAATTCTACTGCATATAAAATCAGAAGGTATTTGAATGGGTTTATTCAGTTTCTGACGATCTGGTTAACGTTTACGGGAATCTGCATCATTCTGATATTCCATTTGTTTCCAGCCATTCGGGCTAGAAAAGGATTGGCAGCCGTGTTTAGTCACACCTCTGAGGAAGGAATGAATGAGCGTGCCACCTCTTTCAGAGAGGGGACAACGTATACGACACTTTTGCCATTTAAGTTATTCGGATTATTGAATGACTTTTTCGCTACAAGAACTACACAAGGATTGGATCAGGCCAAAGTGGAATTGAAAAACAATGTCGAAGAGATACGTGTTGAACAGGAAAGTAGTGGTGGAATAATGCGCTACCTCATTTGGGTAATTCCTTCCATTGGATTTATCGGGACAGTAATTGGAATTGCACAGGCACTAGAAAATTCTCATACGGTAATTTCCGATGGTGGTCAATTGCAGAAGCAAGCCGCTGTTCAGGATATTACATCGTATCTCGGGGTAGCGTTTGATACGACCTTAATTGCGTTGTTTGCTTCCATATTACTCTACTTGCTGGTTCAGGTCACAATTCGTTATGAAGAATCATTTATCGCCGAATCTCTTGCGAAAATATCGACTAAACTCGCAGGGGTTGAATTCACAATGGCCACTTCAAGTGCCGACAATTGGAAGGTAGTATTGAATGTTATAAACGAGCAGCTCACGGCTGAAGAGAAGAAAAACCCTGATGTTGCAAATTTCATAACTCATTGCGAACGACAAATTAAAGGGTAGTTGTGGCCAAAAAGAGTCGTGACATAGAAGTATTTGGACTTTCATTCATGGACCTCATTTCATGTGGTCTGGGTGGTGTGATCGTCTTGATGCTGATTTTCTCGACTTTGGTAAAAGGAGGTGATTCTCAAAATGGTGCGGATGGTCGTCCAGAGACCGAAGAAGAAGCAATAAAGAGGCAAGAACAACGATCTATTTGTCATTTTTATTTGGAGGTAGATGTAATATCCAATGGTCAGGAGAATGATGGGATGTTATATTTTGAAAATCAGCAAGGAATTTACGTTGACAGCACGTATAAGTACTTGACTGAGAAAGGTGTTTATTGGAAGCGCTATGTGGTATCCTACTCACTTCCAAAATCGCAGGTGACCGGCATTTTTCCATTTGAAATTAGAGGAGCAGAGGAAAAGAAATATGAAACTAGAGTAAAGTTGTTTACAAATAAGGCAACAGAGTTCAAAAATGAGTTCACAAGCAATTACCAGTTTTTCGTAAAGAAAATTGCCCGCAATTACACCTTAAAAGTCTGAGCATGGCCGATTCTACTCCCAAAGTATCATTATCCCTTCTCGATTTGCTTTTTTGCGCATTTGGAGGTGTGATTGTCATGGCAGTGGTTTTCATATCTATCGCTGGGGAAGCTCCGGCACCTTCTGCGGAAAAATCAGGGCATATTGATGTAAGACTCAAAAACAACGAGGAGTATCCTGAAGACATCAGTCTGGCAGTGTACATCGACTCTATGCCTTATCTTTCATCGTATCATTTATGTTCTGACTCCAACTATTATTACGGAGCTAAGTTTGAGTTGTATCCATATTCAAACTCATACGAGTCATCACTGAAAAATATGGCTCGATTGAGTTTTGCGGATTATGAACAAGACACACTATTCCTTAAAGTTAAATACCACAATTCGTCGAACAATTTGTACAACGCCGAGAATCTTGAATTTGAAGTAGCGCGATTCGTTCATGGTGAATGGGACACAATTTCTGTTGATTGTGACTGGGATATTTCCGAAAACTCATACGAATCGGGTAAACGTATTAAAATTCCTCTGAAATGAATAAGATAGTTTTATTAGCAGTATTACTACTCTCTTTTAGTAGTCTTGCGCAATCACCTCTTTCGAATAATTACGTAGTTCAGCGTGGAGACTCTTCCTTGATTCGATTAATTTCAGATGTCGATGAAGTCGTTGGTATGATAGAGTTTATCGTAAACGATAAGATGTCATTTGAAATTTTCGTTGATAAGCAAGCAGATATCGGCCGATCGCAATTGGCATCTTTTCTTGAAAGACATGCCTACATTTCTGAAGATGGTGACTTCGATACTTATTTAAACGAGGAGAAATTCAAGCAAAAATTTATAGAGGAATTTGTCAAAGTAGAAGAAATCAGAAAATCAATCGAGGGGGTTTTTAATTTGGCGCAATTCCCCGATATAGTTGCTGTTGAAGCGGAAAAACAAGAAGAACTTCGCTGGAGGATGGTGAAGACGTTGAAGCAAATGAAAGTACTGGCAGAAAACTATGTCATTCTTCAGTATCGTGACGATGATGTAAGTGAAATGAGGGAAATGCTTACTAAGCGTTGGAATTCTTACATCAAGGATAGTCTTTCATTCTCCATGATGTCTGACGCTCTGGATCATATTAATAACTCCCACCTGAGAGAATTGAGTAAGTTGATTCAAGAGGTGAAAACAACACCATTGAATACTAAGCTGGCCGAGAAATTCAATGACTACGTTACAGGATATTATGAACAGGCAATAGCTGATTTGATCAATGAATCGGGCACATATATAGAAGGTGCAGCGGAACGATTTGGAATCTCCGAGGAGGACGTGGATAGGGTCCGGGATTACTGGGGTAAAGTATATCCTGAGGTAATGGCCGAAACAGACAAGATTAAGTCGTTTATTGATACAAGTTACGCATTACTCCGTACGGTCGAAGAAGGGTATTTGGATATGTGTCGGAACTTTTCATTGCTCGAAGTTGATGATGAAGGTAGATCACTGCTCAAAGAGGAACACGTTCGACAATTAGCGAATTCTATTTATACCGGTTTGACAAATGCGGCAAGTGTACAGCTTGCTAACATTCGTTACGAGAATGGGTTTTTACTTGCAGCGGAGTACGTCTTAACTACAGATTATAGGAAGTTTCAATTCTATCGAAATTTTATTGATGAACTGTCGAAGAAGAAAGAACTACTTGCCAAAGAAATATATGATTTCGTTGGGGTTGATACGACCAACTTAAATCAGGATATTAACGCGTTCAAGACCAAATTGAAGGAGATGCGCAATACGCTCCATTTCGCACAGCATTTGGTCCATGACCCTGTAGGTGCACTTTCCGTACCTATTTTAGAAAATATTGCATTTGCAACAGATGAAGTTGAATTCCGGGATGGCAGATATTATTTGACCTTTACCCCGCAGTATTTGGTGTCTGATAACGCATGGTTTTCCATAGAAGACACTTCGGCAATCACAGTTGATATAACGGACCCAGACAATTGGGAAGACGGATTGAAAGAGTGCGCCAATCAACTGAAAACAAAAATTCGTTCGAAAGGGATAACCATCAACTCGAAAAACGTTGTTGGAATGATTTTCCCTGCAGGAATGCCGGATCATTTAATTCCAAATTCAATTCTCTATCGTGACGGAAGCGAACTAACTATTCGTTTTGGAGCCAATGCACCAGTTTCATGCGTGTCTTTCACTAATACCCCCGTTCAAAATTGTTCCTACCAACTGGCTTATGATGCATTAGAATCGCAAGAATCTTTTATGAAGTCCTTGTATGAGGTCTTGAAGAAAGAAGTACTTACCACTTATGAAGAAAGGATAAAAAGCGAACTGGAGCGCATTATCAGAGAATCAGGTATTGAAGAATCAATTCAATCTGTTCAGAACTGGCTCACCGCACATCATATACAGCTAAATGATAAAGGGGCAACCGTTCGTATTCCAATTGCTGAAATCGTGCCTCAGTGGCTAAGTGGAACAGCGGTTATTGAAATCGGACTGGACGGAAACTTCAACGCCAAAATTGAAGGATTTGATGTGGAAGAGACCGTTTTAGCTATTCTGAATCAGAATCCATTCATCCAGACAGAAAAAGTAGGATCCGAATACGATCTCTATTTATTGGATGAAGGTTCTTCCCAGAGGATTGGCAGGTACAATCCCCAAACCGGGACGTTTAAATCGAGTGAAACTCCCGTACGTTTATCTCTGGCATCAGGATATAACATCCATGCCGGAAGTGTGGTTTATTCCGGAAATAAGTTTCTGTTTAAACCCGTAGTCATTGATATTCTTGGTGAATCCATTGAATTACGACAGGCAGAAGTGCTTTGGAAGGATGAACGGTTGAGCGTGCGCATTCCTAAAGATGTAATGGACGATGCTCAAAACCAGATTCTTGATAAAATTAAAGACAAAGCGGAAGGAGAAATTGTTGAGCTTATTCTTTCGAATGATGGAATGCGATCTTTAATCGCAGGTACTGATGAGAGTATCGTAACTATTCAGGATTACATTGATGCTGTTAAGGAGAAAGTCGAAATGACCACCGAAGAATTTCTCGCGAAGGTCAAAACAATGACTAAAAACTACACAGGTATTGATAATGTTAAACTCCTTTTGGATCAAACTCCAAAACGCGCATATTTTGATGCAGAACAGCGTATTGCTGGGCAAACAGTTAAAATCAAAAATATTGGAGTCGTATTCCACAATGCCACTCATGCCGCTTTTGATTTTTCAAAAATTGATATAACGAGCACCCTACAAACTTCCCTTGAGAAATATATCAAATCATCTCTTCCGGATAATGAGTTTATTTCCTTCGAGAAGGTCGAGATAAAGCCTACGTTGAACGAGCTTCGGGGAGAAATTAGGTTGCGATTGAATATTGATGAATTCGGTGTTTCTCAGTCGTTCTTGACTCATCTTATCGTAAACGAGAATGGAATCAGACTGGACCTGGAAGATCAGAATTTTTGGAGAGTTGCCGGTGGGCAGGTGGTTGCACAAATAGATCGATCCCTCAAAGGAGAAACCTTTTACAACGTGAAAATTACTGGTGTTTCCCATGCGAATAAAGGAAATGCCGATTACCTCAAAATAGGAGCTGACATCAAAGTATACGAAGACATTGAAGTTCCTGGCAACCTTTGGGTTCCACTGGATAAGCACGGTAGATACAAATTGGAGGCCGATGACTTCATGACTGGTATTAAAGGCAAAGTATTAGAACTTCTTGATGATGAGTATACTTTCCCAACTGACTATTTCGAGATTCGTGTATCTGATCTTGTTCCTGTAGATCGATATGGATCGAAATGGGCGCCAAATACAGGGAGTTTCCCTAATGGGATCAAAGGACAAGCTGAAGTATCAGTCGCAGGTGTGTCGCTTCCGCTACCCGCATTCATTCTCGACAAAGAAGGGTTCAGATTTACATCTTATGAAGTGATTTCTGCTGGCTGGAAGTATCCATTGATGTTCCCTCCATATGTCAAAATTACCAACGCTGGTTTCGACCTTGACCTAACGAAGAAGACATTAAATCTTCGCGGAGATGCTAGTTATATCGTAGAAGGATCAGAATACCTGGCGAAGGTTAAAGGAGATCACATTTTAGACATAGACAAATTCGAAAAAATCGAAGTCATTAACAAACTGATCCTGCTTCAAGTTCTCAAGACAGGAGAATCCAGACAAATTATAAACACTAAGAAATGGACGTATCAGAAGGAGTTCGAAATCAAAGGGATAGCAGATGACATTATTCAGTTGCAGGCATCAGTCAAAATTGGATTAAAAGATCTTGATGCTGGCTTCATAGGTGAACTTACTCTGTTCAAAGAGAAAGTTGCAGATGCCGATATCGACCTGAGTTTTAAAGACATGTCCATGGATGCCGTAACGGAAGTTCGATTTCTTGGAAATGATTGGTTCAAAGCCTCAGCGCATGCTGACGAGGGTCTCACCAATGTATCACTTAAGTCTAAGGTAAAGTTTGGCGTTGATAAAATAAAAGTGGCATCAGCCGGATTGAGCGTCGGTGAGTATGAAGCTTACATCGAGTTTGAAGTACTTGGTATTGACTTTGCTATTGGGGCATCGAATCTTGGTAATCTTGAAGATGCTGTAGAAGAAGCTTTGAAACGATTATTAAACCTCAAACCGGAAGATGTAGAGGAAATGGTCAAGCAAATTTTGAAAGGAAACTTCCGTGTCAATCCTTTCTCCGATTTTGGTGATGGAAAGAGTTTTGGAACTTCTTCCGGAAAAGGTGGTTCGAAAGGCGGGTCCTCCAAAAGTGGCAAAGGTAGAGAAGGAAAAGGATCTCGCGGAGGTAAGCAAGGTGGTAAAGGAAAGCACAAAGGACGATATACCGGAAAGGGAACGCAGACCGTTGGGGCCGGAAGTCCAAATGCAAAAGCTGGAAAATCTAAATGGAAAACAGAAGGGAACAATTCCGGGTTCAAACCGGAATCTCCTGTCATTGGGGGAGGAACAGCAGGAAATGTTGATACTAATGGAGGGCTAATTCCAAATGAAAATGGGGTTCAGTTCCATGTTCGAGAAGTGTCTTCTAATTGTTATCAAGTGTATTCAAAAGCGGACGGAGTGGAAAGCACGTTTGCATATCTTCCTGCAAGTTATAATGGAGTTTCATTTATAAACACCGGTACTACACCAACACTAAAACCGAACTTCATCAATACGTATGGTTCAGCCCTGGTTTATTACGAAGGAGGAAAGATGTATTGCTTCGGTGACAAAATACCTACCAATTGCGGCAGCATCAAACCAATTATTATTCCTTATTCACTATTGAAGTTCAATAATGACGATGCGCTCCGGGCGGCTGCCAGAAATTTGCAGGGAGACAATGATCTTAGGTTTAGATTGTTAACCAGTCTCATTTATGCTGGTTACAAGAAGGATTCAAAAGTATACTTCTTTCCAGGCATTGGGTACGCATTTGACATAAACAACAGTGAAAAATTTATGATGTACGCGAAGAAATTTAATTTTTCTGTGTTTGAATTTGATGTCAGAAACCTCCCCAATTCTTTAACAGAAGCTCAGAAGGAAGAATTTATTAAAGACGAATTGAAATGATTTTGAGAACTCTTTTATCGGCAGCAGTAGTATTGTGCGGGTTTGTCAGCTCTGCACAAGAAGATATTCAACAGTTGTTGAACTCTTTTGGTGAAAACAAAGCAGTGATTTCACCTGGACCACTGAATTATTATACCCTGAGCGAAGGTGGAGAGCTGAAGAAAAAATTTGGAACCATAAAGATCCATGTGAATTATGAGTACAGCTCTTACAAGGATTGGATGTATAAAGATCAGAAAGAAGGTAAATTACTTTTGAAATGGATTCAGGAGTACGAAGAGAAAATAGCTGCCAATCCTTCTTTCAAGGTAGATACGATCACCTTATTGAAAACGTACCATTATGGAATGATATCGTATAGAGAGTCGGGAACTGATAATTATAGGTTGATGTCGACATTTTTTTCAGGACAGGATGAAGACGAAAACGATCAGGGATCGTTTGATGACCTGAAAAAGGATAAAATGGATTACTGGTGGCGTTTATTAGATTCACTCAATCAAAATGGAAGTCTGTCTTCGTCAGGGTCAAAATTCTTTTCACCTTCCCTGGACTATATGGTTTATACTGAGTTCCCCCAGGCTTATAGCTTTAGATTTGGACAGTCCAATACCAGCACTGAGCCTCCTCCCCCTCCATCAAGCGCTGTTCATACGAGGGTTAAAGTTTTCGCATATAGAGGTGGAGATTATGAGTTAAATGATCCAGAAATAGACATATGTAAAGAGTCGCATAATATTGTCACGTATTTCAACGGTTATTTCTATTCCTGTGTATATAGCAATGATGGAAACCTTAGTATAGAAAAGTATGATATGGATGGGGGGTTAGTTGATATTGTAAATGAGGATGTTAGTGAAGGTGAGATTTACATTCCTACAGTCTCACGGTATTTCATTAAAGTGAATACTCAAGACAAGGCTGTTCAGTTGTATGAATACGATGGTACGCCAATATTTACAAGTATACTCACTACCGATGAAGAAGTTAGTAAGTTGGTTGAACAACAATATAATAGAGTTTGTGTAACATTAAAAATAGATGGTTTTATACTGACAAGCCAAAGTAATCCAGCAACTCCAACGGAAGTAAAGCGGAATCAATTGAATGTTCATGGTCGACCTTCAGGAGAAAACAACACCATATATGTGGGAAGTATTGCTTACAATTCAGAAAACGAAACTCTGCGGTTTTATTATTTACAGGATGATTGTACTTATAAGGAAATTGAGACCACAGAAGGAACAATTATTAACCCACCTTTTAACTTAATGACGCTATGGGCTTTTGGGTGGTACGAATCGAAAGAAGAAGAGATTCTTTGGCTTATTCAGTCAAAATTGAACAAGGTAGAAAGCAAAATCAATTTAAGCACAGTATCCGCAACAGTTAAAAACCTCCCTGATTCTTATAAAGACTCTAAGGTAACAGGTAAACTTCTGGAAGTAATCCATAAAAACAACGATCCAGGCGAAGTCTATGAGGTAATTAGATACAAAGGGCTCAACAAGCCAATTATTGGAACTCGTTCTGAGTATTTGGTTTTATTACCGAATGATGAAAATTTATATCGAATACCACGAGTTAAAGTAGGGCAGGGACAAGATGCCAAATGTATTGAGAGATATGTGGTTAGCTCTGTTCATCGTCTCAAGGAAAATAGACGTGATTTGGTTGCTTCTGATGGAATGCTGGAGGAAGTAGATGGAATTCTTAGAGTGAAATACAGGAAGTCGGGAACCGTGCTTTTTGCTCACAGAGAAGGTCGAACACGAGAACTTGTTCCATTTCCTGAAAACTTGATCCCAAATAACCCAAGGGCATTAGTAGATGGAATGATGAATCTGGAAATTGAAACTATTGAACTTTACCAGAAAGACGGACAAAAGTATGCGATTGATGCAGCTAGTCTGAATACTGTTTCAGAAACTTCCTTTAACACTATATTTTCATACGAAACGGGAGTTGCTCCACAAATAAGTAAACGAATTATTGATGATTTTTCCGGCTCCTGGAATGATTATTCGCAGGAAACGTTTAAAACCAGTATTACCAATGGAGTTCTTGTGTCTTGTAGTGGGAAAAAACAAAATGCCTATTGGAAATCAAGATCTCCTACTGCTTCGGTTCTGAAAATCTCATCCCAGGATTTCACCCTATTGAGAGCAAGAGAAAAATATTGGAAGGATCTGTTTAAAGAATTCGGAGAGGAAGAGAATACCGATTTAAACCTAATCACTGTTGGCAGGTACAATGTTCTAACCAATTCTGAAACGTGCTATTTGTGGTTAAGAGACGATGGAACTGTATCATTCCCAAAATTGGGAGAGGGGTATAATAGATCAATACACACCCTAATGCAGAAAAATTTCAGCGCCTTTCTAGCAGAGAATAACACACTGACGCCCTATTCTTCTGTAAAATCTTCACCCTCGTGCAGTAATGAGAAGTGGTTGGCAATGAAATACGATTCAAAAAACCATCATTTGATAGTTAGCGAAGCGGACAAACAACTACGAATAGTAAATTTCAACACATATGCGACTGACTGCCAGGTTTGGAATACAGCTTTTAACCATGAGAACATCTTGAAATCCCCTCAGTTTGTCAATAAGCTTCCGCAGGCGTTATACAGTTATACTCCAGGAGGAACAATTTACCGCTTATCGGATAACGCAAACCGAGTTGGTCAATATTCTGAAGTTGTAAACGATGAACTTTTAACCGCAATGTTAGTACGTCTGGAAGAAGCGCGTCAATGGAAAAAGGAAGATATTCTTACCTCCATGACTTCCATTTCTTCTGAAAATGAAATGCTTCAAGCTTCCATGCATTATTTCGATGGGAATAAGATTGACGTGCTCTTGTTTCCTGGGTCAGGAGGGATAGAACATGTTTTTCTCACGGAGAACTCTAAGCTATCGGATCCACCAGAGATATTAAAACAATTGAATTCTTACCGACCTGTAAACTCATCATACATATGGGAAATCTTCCCACTGGAGTCTGGTACATTCGCATACACATTGGACACTCTACACATTCTTCATGAGGATGTAACAAAGTCAAGAAAGATTGAGAAAATCGTAGTCCCGAGAAATTACCCAACGCTTGTAGAAGAGTTCTTTAATACACTTGCTCAGGCTGCCAATGCTAACCCTAATTTTAAGATAGAAAAGAGCTTCTGTCTATGTTCACCAGAAGACAGGTATCCGGCAACAGTTACCCGACTTCTTGAACCATCGGATGAATATCAGATTATCACAATGGATAACCCTTCGAACCCTCCGTTGCATTACACGATTAAGAATGCTCCGCATCATCTGGAAGTTGAAGAAACGGATGGGAAAATTGAGGGGTACGTAGGAAGCATAATTGACGTATTGGTCAATAGTAGCGGAACTGATGAAGCATATAGTGAAAGAACCCAGGATAATGCCGAAAGCATTATAACACGAGTTTCCAAAGAGTATTATCATTGGGTTCCTGAAAATGAAAAGCAGCGACGTTTATTCGGTATGAACCGAATGGAACTGAGTATGTTTGACGAAAGGAATTTGTTCAATTATTTGAGTGATAACCTGGGTACAAATACTAGTGAATCATTTGAGTATCGCGAATACTTCACGAATTCAGAAGAAGATGTTCCACATGATCCCATATTGGTTGTGCGGGCAGAGTCAGATGATATATTCAAAGGTTATCAGAAGGATGAGATTTTCGAATCACACCCGGCTTATCATACAAGTGAGCTAGATTCAATTCATAATTTATCCGAGGATTATTGGGGCTGGATTTCATCAAATCCAGATGTAGGCAAATACTCCTTCAATAAAAACGGAGGAAAAAAGCCATACATTCTTGCCAGCGAACAATTGGTACGTTTTAGCTCTAAAAATGATTATCGCGCTGTTTATTATAGATATGGCGATTTTGTCGATTCATCCGATGTGAAACTGGGAAGAAACTATTTAAGTAAACTACTGTCATTAGCCATTTCTCCGGGAGAATCGGTGACGTTATTTGGTATGAGTAGAAAAGGTTTTGCTGTTATAAGTGATCATTCGCTTACGTATAGGAAGTACTATGTACAGCAGCAATCTCAAATTGCCAATGGATGGAGTATTAGCCCTCGAAATATTGGATACTTTGCACCTAAATTGAAAAGAGAACTACAAGGTGACCCCGAAATTGTCGAGCTTCAAAAAGAAGATTTTGATAACGGTATCGCAGAATTAATTCTAAAAACGTACTGGCAGTCGTACTTTAGCTCGTCAGGTTTTAGTGATAGTAAAGACGATATTACCGTTAAATTTAATTACGGAGTTCTTGAAACATATGAATTTACACAACCTCTGGTAGTGATCCTCTACGGAAACGGGAGTAATTAACCCCCGCAGTTTTCGATCAGATATTCTGTGATGTAATTCAGGTATTCGTTGAATTCGGTGAAATCGCTGAGTGATTCATCGACCAGCTTTGTATGCTTCTCAATCAACTCGTCGAATTTCGCCAACATTTGCTTGATTTCGTTTCTACTGTCTACGAAGTCATTGAACTCATTCAGATCATCTACGAGCGTGTTGATTTTAGTATATAAGCTACCTACTAATCCCATCTCACCAATAAGCTTACTCTTGATAACTTCGGTAATTCCACCTTCATAGAGTGTTTGCACGTCTCCAATGCCTCCGTTAATGGCCTTAACGGTATTAATCTTGTTCATTGTTTCTACTGAAACAGTTTTAGAGATGTCAATTACTTTACCCGTTGGTGTTACAAGTTCAAACGTATTAGTGATTAGGTTGGATATACCTTTAACGGCTGAAAGCAAGGTTCCAATAGTAACCCCATCGTAATCATCCTCAAGAGTAGCTTTCCATTTTTTGTAATCCGCAAGTTCTCTCTCATTAAATGCGAGTTGATCATGAAGATTATCCCATGCTTGTGCAAGTTCTACATCTCGATAGTGAATCAAATCTTCACAATCAGATTGGGAATAACTGTTCGGACAGAGGAAAAGAAGGGTAAAGAGTGAAATGATAAGTATTCTCATAGCGGTTGAAATTTGACTTGAAAATATAAATATTCTGGGAAAACAAATACGGCCGACAAATTGAAATTGTCAGCCGATTTTTTATTGTGATTGGAAGTGAATGCTAATTAATCCCCTCCGTTTTCTTTTTCTCTTTTCTCACGCATTGCTTCCGTGTAGCACTCACGCGTGTATACCTTTTCTCGAGTTTCTCTGGTTGTAATTCTTTTTTCAATGAATCCAGTTTCCTTCTCTTTCTTTTCAACGCACTTCTCAATACCTTCTTTCGTTTGAGCAAATGACATTGGAGCTACTAATGCTACTGCTAAAATCAAAACTAAATTTTTCATAATACATGGTTTTAAATGTTTGAGGTATTAAGCAACCTTCAAATCGCGTGCCAAGATATGCGTGCATAGTAATTGTGTAGTGAATTATTGTCTGTTCGTGGCTCTCTTGCTCCCACTCACTCTGGTTTTTATTGAACGTGTCTTTACTTTTTGACACTCAACTTACTGATCATTGCGAAAAGGATTTTTGAGATCTCCTCTGCGCTGTTGTAGAATTTTTGAAAATTATTTTGATGCAGAGTGCCTTCATCATAAAGAACATCTAGAATTGCAACACATTCAAACGCCGAACTTCTTGCAATAACAAAAAAGTTTCTTCGATCAGGTTTTGAAAAACGACCAGATCCTTCTGCAATATTCAAAACAATGCTGAACGAAGCTCGCCTCAATTGATCTTTGGTTGTGCGATCCAAAGGTGTAGCGTTAATAAACGATCGGATTTCTGAATTAAATAATTTCGCTTTATCGTATATGATAAGCTTTTCAAAATCGAACATAGTGTAGTTGTTAGGTTAATACTTCTGTATTTAAGTTAACCAAAAAGTTGAATTGAAAATAAAGGTTGAATTCCAGTGCGAGCGTGAAGAAAAAAGCAGAGTTCGTATCGTCACTCTCCCACTCACTCTGATTTTTGGGATAATTATCGAATAGAAGTGAATGGAGATATTGAGAATTGTTTAAGCTTCTGAACAGAAGCAAGTGTGAGTTCCAGTGTGAGTATTAAAGAAAAAACCAGAGTTCGTATCGGCGCTCTCGCGCTCACACTCACTCTGGTTTTTGTACCTGGGGAGGGAATCGAACCCTCACTCCCGAAGGAACTGGATTTTGAATCCAGCGCGTCTACCAGTTCCGCCACCCAGGCATTTTCTCTGATAGAGCGGGGGCAAAGATATGCATTTTCTTGAAATCTCAAAGCACTCACAGAAATATTTGCATCAACCGGATTCCACCTTTTTTCACTAACATTGCTTCATGGCAAAAACACTCATCAAAAACATCAAAGGATTGGTACAGTGCGGAGAAGATTTACCGCAGATTCGCAAAGGTGCAGACATGAAAAATCTTCCAATTCTCGAAGATGCTTTTTTGGCATTGGAAGACGGAGAAATCATTGCATATGGACCGATGTCTGAATGGGGTGGTATTACCGATTGGCGACATCTGGAAGTAATTGACGCCGAAGGAAAATACGTCCTTCCTGCGTTTTGCGATTCACACACACATACCGTATTTGCCAAATCTCGTGAGGAGGAGTTTGTGGATCGAATCAATGGATTGTCTTATGAAGAGATTGCTTTGAAGGGTGGTGGAATTTTGAACTCGGCCCGACGATTGGCGGAAATGTCGGAAGATGATTTGTTCGAAGCTTCCAAAGAGCGGGTGGAGCGATTGATGTCGTACGGTACCGGAGCATTGGAAATTAAATCTGGATACGGTCTTTCCGTTGATGCAGAATTAAAGATGCTTCGTGTGATCAAACGATTGAAGGAAGAATGCCCGATAGCCATCAAAGCGACATTTTTAGGAGCGCATGCTTTCCCAACCGAATACAAAGAAAATCATCGTGGATATATAGATTTGATCATCAACGAAATGCTTCCAAAAATTGCTAAGGAAGGACTGGCAGACTATATCGACGTGTTCTGTGAGCGCAATTATTTCTCCGTAGATGAAATGGCAGAGATTCTCGAAGCAGGAATCAAAATTGGATTGAAACCAAAAGTACACGTGAATCAATTCTCTGCATTGGGCGGAATTGCCAAAGCGGTGGAATTGGGAGCGCTTTCCGTAGATCACCTGGAAGAATTGGAGGACGCAGATATCGAAGCATTGAAATCTGGAACTACGATGCCAACCATTTTGCCAAGCTGTTCGCATTTCCTATCGATTCCTTTCGGTGATGCGAGACGCCTAATGGATAACGATCTTCCTGTTGCATTGGCGAGTGATTTTAACCCGGGATCTACCCCAAGCGGAAACCTAAGTTTTGTGTGGTCATTGGCTTGTGTGAAAATGAAAATGAATCCTGAAGAAGCATTAAACGCATTGACGATCAATGCCGCTTATGCCATGGATTTGTCCGAAACTCACGGAACTATTTCACTTGGTAAAAAAACACCCGTACTTCTTACCAAAGAAATCCCAAATTTGGCGTATATTCCCTATGCATTTGGAGATCAGCTCGTTGAAAGGCTCATTTTTTGATGCTATGTAAGTATTATGAGAAACAGTCTGATCATCCTGCTGCTTATTGTGTTATCCGGAAGCGTTTTCGGACAGCAAGAGCATTACGCATTGTTGTGGGAAGTGACGGCAAAGAATGGCACAAAATCCTATCTCTTCGGGAGCATGCACTCCAACGACAAACGTTTATTTCAGTTACCGGATAGCGTTTATGTAGCCCTGGATGAAGCGGAAGTTATTTCTCTGGAAACGGACATTTTCTCCATATTCGAGTCTTTCGATGCCAGAAAGGGAAATGTTAAGTTGAAGTTTGATAGCGAAGGGAAGCCATACACAAATAGCATTCGGGCGAGTAAATCGGCATATGGAGATGAAGATGGCATGCCTCAGTTTCTCGACGCCTATTTCCAACAGTATTGCTACAATGCTGGCAAGGAATTCTATCCTCTCGAATCCATCGAATTTCAGTTGAATGCCGTTACCGAAGTGTTTGATTATTCATCATACGATTTCGAAGAGGGAAATCTGGGAGCGTTGTTGTCCAGCAGAGAAGAGATGGTGGATTTGTATCTCGAAGGCGACATCTACAGTCTCAATGATTTCATCAAGACCTCTTTGTCTATTGTTCCGAGATATTATAAAACGCTGATTACAGATCGTAACGTTGGAATGGTCGATACATTGGAATTACTCCTTTCTGAAAAATCTGTTTTTTGTGCTGTGGGAGCGGGACATTTGGCAGGAGACAAGGGAATCATCAGCTTGCTAAGCAGTCGAGGGTATAAATTGAGAAAGATAGATGCCACATATGCAGAACACAAAACAGCCGCAGAAAAAGCTGTGAAATCGTTACGTACGTATCCATACACTATCGATTCAATCGGGCTCGTCATTTCCTTTCCTGGTAAACCGCAAGAATTGGGACTGTACGATACCCAACATGTAAATTGCGTTTATCGGGAGTTGGGTCAGGGAAATTCATATTCTGTAGAAGTTTACGATCGATTGGACGTTAATTCCTGGGATGATGCCGCTGCAGAATATTTGCCGAGTCCTGAAGAAAGCCCTTACGAGAAAATTGAGCTATCCAACGGTGGGGAGGCGATTCAAGGATTAGGACAGGAATATTGGGATAATTCCATGTACTGGATGCGGGTGCTTCTAACAGAAGAATTCGTCATCGTTCTAAAAGCCTCCGGAGGAAATAAATTCATGAATTCTCCCCGGGCATTTCGCTTTTTTGATACACTTCGGATGGAGTGATTAATGAAGCTGCTTTCAGTCCCCTTGAGGGGGCGATTTCCTGAATAACGGCAAAACGCACATTGAGCGTAGCCGAAATGTGAATCATGAACTTGGTATATTGCAATTAACTTCGTTGCTGCTTCGCGGTCGACTACGCTCAATGCGCTATTCCTCGTAATTGTCGAAAAATCATCGGTTCTTGCCATTATCTGGTAAGTTGCCCTCTCAAGGGAGGAGGAATTAACATTTGAGCTTTATAAACGCAAATTTCAACAACATCCAGCGATAATAATCACAAAAAAACTATCTTCGACGGAAAACAATACCATGATAGAACGGGGGATTCACGCGGCAGTTTCCAAAGCCAATTCTGAAAGCAAATTAGTATTAATTGAAGGTCCGAAAGGAGCGGGAAAACAAACCTTGATCACACAAGTACTAAAGGAGCAATCGCAATCTTTTGCATTGGTAGATTTGTCTCAAAAACCTGTCCGAAAATCTCTGGAAGAAAACCCGCAGCAGTTGTCAGAATATACCGAACCCTTCTTGATTTTGCGTCAGGCACAATTCCTTCCAAATTTGCAATCCATATTGGAAATGACTCTAACCGGAGAATTAAATGCAACGCTGATCGTCACGTGTTCCTATCCTCCAATGATGGATCCTGAATTGCGCGAGGCACTGGAAATCGAAGGCATGTTATTTTCATTATACGCACCGTCATTTAGTGAAGCAGCGCAACATTTCGGTTTAACGCACGAAGTGGAATTGTTGGAAGAGCGCTTGATTTACGGAAATTACCCTAGCGTTTTGAGCGATTTGGAGAACGCATCCGGGCATCTTTCAGAAATGATTGATGAGGTTATTCAAACGCAATTGGGTGCAAAAGACCGTGTGAACAAGGCTGATAAGCTCATGAAAATGTTGAAGATTCTGGCGTTTCAATGTGGCGAGCCCATTTCCTACAATGATATCGCACAACGATGCGGAGTGGATAACGAAACGATCGAGCGCTACATCGATTTGTTTGAGAAAGCCTTTTTATTGATCCGTCTTCCGTCTTTTCACAACGGACACCGATACGAGTTGAAGAAAACGCACTGTGTTTATTTCCAGGATAACGGAATTCGAAATGCATTGATTCAAAATTTCCACGAGCCTGAGTTCCGCAACGATTTGGATGCACTTTGGCGGAATTACATGATTTCGGAACGTATAAAGTGGATTCGTACGCACCGCATGGACAAACAATTGTATTTTTGGCGTACCCACACACGCCAGCAAATGGATTTCATTGAAAAAGGAAAAGATACGCTCATGGCTTACAAAGCCGATCCATCCATGTTTAGCTACGCTACAAGGAAGAAAGTAAAAATCCCAAAATCGTTTGAAGAGAGCTATCCTGAGGCAAAAACTTCGGTATTGAACAAATCGACGTACTGGAACTTCCTGACACGAAAAGTATAAATGACTTTTGTTCAATACATAGCGCATTATCTTGAGGAGAAAGAATTGGATCTTGCTCATGTAACGCTCGTTTTGCCATCCGAACGTATGCGAAAATTCGTATCCGTAGCATTGGTGGAAGCTGCCGGTAAACCAATTTTGGCGCCCGAAATGATCACCATGGATCGATGGGTGAGAGGACTTTCGAAACGTACAGTGATCGACTCTACAAGAGCCCTGCTTTCACTGTTTGAAATTCAATTGGAGCAGGCGAAATCAGAAGAAGATCGGTCGTTTGAAGAGTTCTTGAATTGGGGGAATATTTTGCTTTCAGACTTCAATGAAATCGATCGTTATTTATTAGATGCGAAGCAGGTTTTTCGAAATCTAGCCGATATAAAAGAAATCGAAAACTGGAGTTTTGGTCAGCAGGAATTAACGGCAAGTCAAAAGCGATTCATGGAATTCTGGGATCGATTGCCGGGATATTATTACGCACTCAATAAGAAGCTGGACGACAACAACCAATGTTACATGGGAAGTGCATACAAAGCGCTCGCGGAAGATATTCAACCTGTTTTCGCAGAAGACAAGGATCGACATTTTGTTTTTGCTGGATTCAATGCTTTGTCGAAGGCAGAAATGAGCATTGTTCGGCAATTGGTTCGTTACGGTCGTGGACATTACTTGTTGGATGCTGATCGTTTTTATTACGATAAGAAGACGCACGAAGCCGGAACTTTCCTAAGAGACATTTCCGGGTATTTGGAAGACCCAAAGCTACCGAGAGTTCAGGATGTTTTGTCATCGAAAGCAATGGATGTAAACATTATCGAATCGGTGCAGAAAACAGGACAGGTTAAAGTTGCTGCGACTGCTCTGGCGACATTGTCAAAAGAAGAATTAAACGATACGGTTCTCCTTCTAGCCGATGAATCATTGATTGCTCCTATGGTGAAAAATTTGCCAAAATCGATCGGGAAAGCGAACATCTCACTAGGGCTTCCTATTCGAAATACAGCAATTAAAACCTGGGTAGATCTCGTTTTTGGAATTCAGGAGAACAAAACTCGTTTTCGTACACAATCCATTTATTTTCAGGATTTACAAGCTTTTTGGAATCATCCGTTGGTACAAGCTGTTTGTAGTGATGACGAAAAAGCGGCACAACTCAAACTGGAGCACGAAATCATAGAGCGGAATAGAATATTTCTGAACGTCGATAACATTGAATTGGAGGGAATTGCCAAAGAGTTACTTCTATTAATCACTACCGATTGGAACGGTAACTGGGGCAATGCGATGTCCATAATTCGTGGGATGAATCAGAAATTGTATTCTGGTTTGACCGAAACAATGGCGTTCGAAAGAGCAATGCTACAATGTTTTGATGGCGCTTTGCAGGAAATGGAAAATCTCGTCAACGAGGGATTACCTCAGATGCAATTGAAAAGCTTCCGATTGTTGTTTCAGCAACATTGGTCCAGAAAAAGTATTGCCTATCACGGAAATCCAACCGATGGATTACAGATTATGGGAATGTTGGAAACGCGTGGATTGGATTTCAAGCGGATTATATGTCTGGGCATGAACGAAGGAATGCTTCCCCCAACAAATCCAATTCAAACGCTTATCCCAATGGACTTGCGTCGATACCTGGAATTACCTACGCCTCGTGAAAAACAAGGGATTTTCGCACATCATTTCTATCGTTTGTTACATCATTGTGAGGATTTATTGGTGACGTACACCAGTGCGGATGAATCCATCGGGAGCAATGAGCCAAGCAGATATTTAATGCAGTTGGAGATGGAATTGGCAAGAGTGAATCCCAATATGAACTTCAATAAGCGCATTTATTCACTCCGGGTAGAGAAAGAAGAATTGCATCGGGAAATTGAAAAGACTCCCGAATTAGTTGAGCGTCTGGATGAATTATTCGCTGGTTCCACATCTGCTTCGATGTTGAAGAAATATTTAACCTGCCCGTTGGATTTCTACTTCCGATACGTCATGGATTTCGGTGAAGCATCTTCGGTAGAGGAAGAAGTCGAACACAGTACCTTCGGAACGTTTATTCATAATACGCTTGAGGAATTGTATCAGCCTTTTGTAAATGAAACGCCGACCTCTCAACAGGCTCTGGGATCGGCGGATGAATTTGATGGTCATCGAGCCGGTCGAGATGCCCACAGTCTGCGACCAATCTCCTCCTTCGATGTAGAGAAAATGCTCAAGGATTATCCGCTGGTATTGCATAAAGAGTTCATGAAGCACTTCAATCAGCAGGAATCGGCATTTATGAAAGGAAAGAATCTGCTATCCTACAAAATGGCCATGGAATTGACGGAGCGTTTTTTGAAATCTGAGGTTTCGTTTCTATCCCAACAAACCGAACCAGTTTATATTGAAGCGCTGGAAAAAGAATACGAATGCACTATTTCTGTGAATGTCTACGGAGAGCAGAAACAAGTACGGTTGAGAGGAATCATTGACCGAATTGATCGAATAGGAGATCGCGTTCGCATCGTTGACTATAAAACCGGACGGGTTCAGAAAACAGATGTGGAGACACGCAAAAACGACGTAGAAGCTGAACAAATTGTTGAAACCATGGCGAACAAGAAACACGTTCTTCAGCTTTTGCAATACGCATTTCTTTATCAACAGAATGAAGGAAAATTGGCTGATCCCACTATTATTTCCTTAGTTTCTGGTAAGAGTGAGCCTTTTTATTTAGACACCAAAACGATGGAATTGAGAGAAGCCGTGGAGGCATTTCCAGAGTATTTGAAAGCAATTCTGGAACAGGTGTATGACCCTTCTGTGCCTTTCAAACACGTCGATTCGGGTATTTTTTCATTTTGTAAGTATTGTTAATGAAATGAGTCTAAGCAACAAACAAGTCACCTACCCGGGTAATTTATTTAACACATATTTTGTTTAACAATCTACTTTAATACTTAAACATTTTATACCTTAGCTAAGCAATCAAAAAAAATGGCGTACAAAACAGCAATCACAAGAAAGGAGCATTTTAATGCTGCACATCGCTTGCATAACCCCGGATGGAGTGACGAAAAGAACAAGGAAGTCTATGGAAAATGCAACAATCCCAATTATCACGGACATAATTACAATCTGGAAGTAAAAGTGATTGGTTTCGTTGATGAGGAAACGGGATACGTTCTGGACGCTAAAATTTTAAAGAACTTGATTCGGGAACAAATAGTGGAGAGATTCGATCACAAGAATTTGAATCTGGATACGGAAGAATTCAAAAATCTGAATCCAACGGCTGAGAATATCGCCATGGTGATTTTTGGAATATTGAGGAGAGAGTTACCCGATGAACTTGAATTAAAAATTAAACTGTATGAAACTGAACGAAACATTGTTGAATATCCAGCAGGTTGACGGAACAAGTGCCTTGAGTACAAACAGATTCACAATTGAGGAGATAGGAGATCAACATATCGGGACGTCTTTAGAAACGCCAATGCGCGAAGATGCTTTTGTCCTATCCAATGAGGAGAAGAAGGCAATTATCGCTGAGAAGTTTCGCGATATCATGGAAACACTTGGTTTGGATCTATCAGATGATTCGCTCAGTGGAACGCCGGATCGTGTGGCGAAAATGTACGTGGATGAAATTTTCTCGGGATTAGATGATCGTAATAAGCCGAATGTCGCTTTGTTCGATAATAAATACAAGTACAATGAAATGCTTGTTGAGAAGGATATCACTCTATATTCTAATTGTGAGCATCACTTCGTGCCAATTATTGGAAGAGCACATGTGGCCTATATTTCCAATGGAAAAGTAATCGGATTATCAAAGTTGAATCGTGTTGTTCGTCATTTTGCCAAAAGACCACAGGTTCAGGAACGATTGACAAATCAAATTGCCAACGAACTCAAGAATCTTTTAGGAACGGAAGACATCGCAGTGGTAATTAATGCGGAACATTTGTGCGTAGCATCTCGAGGGATTGAGGATACCAATTCTACTACGGTTACGGCATTTTATGGTGGAAAATTCAAAGAGGAATCCACCAAAAGAGAATTTTTAGATTACATCCGGATGGAGTGAGTTGCGTCCTATAGGGGAGGATCATTCACCGGAACAAAATAGATAAGTTATGGTGTATCGTTTCAAATTTAGAAGTCGGATTGATGAGCTTTCCGATCGTTATGAAGCATTAGTGCGGGATGCGCAATTGTTACGAATTCAGAATCCTCCGGCCTCCAAGGCAAAACTCCTCAAAGCGAAACATCTCCAGGAACAGATTGAGGAACTGAAAGTTGCTTACTTAAACTAGGTCTTATGAGAGTGAATAGAAGGTCTATTGATGAGATGCATAGGGTTCGTCGCCTGAATCTCATTAATGGAATTACAGGAATAAAACCTGCGAATCTCATAGGTACTTATTCGAAAGAATACGGAAGCAACGTAAGTATTTTCAGTTCGGTTGTTCATTTGGGCAGCAATCCGCCACTTTTGGGATTCATTCTGAGACCAACGGGTGATGTAAACCGGAATACCTACGATAACATTCGGGAAACCGGTTACTATACAATCAATCACGTGCATGAGACCATCACGGAGAAATCGCATTATACTTCTGCCAAATTTGATCATGGAGAATCGGAATTTGAGCGTTGCGGATTAACGGAAGAATATCTGTACGATTTTGCAGCTCCTTTTGTGAAAGAGAGTTATGTTAAGATCGGAATGAAATTCAAAGAAGAAATTCAGATTGAAGCCAATGACACACGAATGATTATCGGAGAAATTGAAGAAATCATACTTCCGGAAGAAAGTATGGACGATAAAGGTTATCTCCGTTTGGACCGAATTTATGACGTGGGGATTGGTGGTTTGAATAATTATTACAGCTTGAAACGCATTGCGACATATCCTTATGCGAGGGTAGGTGAAGTGCCACGGTTTGGGTAGGTTTTATTCAGAAAGTGTCCGAGAAGTCGATGAATAAAGGAATATAGCAATATCGAAATTTATCGATAAAGCGATATTGGAATATCGGAATACCCAGATTCAAGTCATAAATGCAACTTGGTGATTTATTGAGTAAAAAGAAGGAGAAGTAACACTTCCCCCTCATTGAAGTATTCAAATCTTTAGGAATCTAGAAATAGAATCCGTACCTTAAAAAGAAAGGAGCGGCTATCACCACTCCTTTTTTCGTGTTCTAATCAATAATGCGAGATATCCTTCAGTGTCTGGAATGCATCCACGTACTGCTGTAGTTTATCCACCACAGCCAATAACTCCTCCGGCGTTGCATCCGGGAATAGGTTTTTCAATTGATCCAGCGCACTTTGCACCGCCGCTTGTGCAGCTTCACGGTCGTCCTGATCAAAAGAATTCGACATATTTTTCAACGATTGGTTCGCAATGGCGACTGCAAGAACTTTTTTGTGTTCTTTGTCCAGCGTCATGTCCAATTCACCGGTTGCATCAGTCCATTCCGGATGAATGTTCTTCTCAAGTTTTACCAATTTTCCGGTAATGGCGTCGTTGTATTCCAAGGTCACAACTACCTTCTCATTGACGATTTTTCGCGTTGGATTGATAAGATCAAATTTCACCAAAGCCATTTGACTCAATCCTGGGAAGAGGTGCGGAATTTCTACATTCATTTTTCCAGGAGAAACTTTCTCGTTCGCATATCCGAACAACTGACGATATACAATTTGATCATTGTATCGAACAGTAAGCTTTGCTTTCTTCGCCATCGGATAAAGAATGCTTTCCAATTCACGTTGGAACACCTCTTCAATTCCAGCAGAACCAGATGCCAGGTGCAATAAGCCTCCTCCTGCAGATGCCAATTGTGATAGAAGCGCTTGATTGTATCCAACACCAACTCCAACACACGATAACTCAATCCCTTCTGCAATGCTTTTCTTCGCTTCGGCAATCACTTCTTCAGGAGGTGTGCTTCCGTATCCATCAGTCAATAAGATCACACGATTTATAGAAGTAGAAGCTTTCAATTTCTTCACTTCCTCAAATCCTTTCACCATTCCCGAGTAGATGTTTGTTCCACCATCCGCCTGAATAGCGTGAATAATGTCAATTACTTTCTTCTTATCGCCCAATTTTGCAGCAGGAACAGCCACAGTAGATTCTCCGTCAAACACAACAATGGAAATCATATCGTCAGAGTTTAACTGCTCCACAAACTTGATAAGCGATTTCTTCAATTGCCCGATTCTATCTTCTCCAGACATCGATCCACTTTTGTCGATAACAAAGCAAATGTTCAATGGATCGGGCGATTTACGTGTCATTTTCGACTTCACCTTCATTCCAATTTCCAGAATCGCTTCTTTCGAATTCTTATTGAATTTATTTCCCCATTTCAATTGGAAATCCACGTCGCCGGATGTAGGTTCTGGGTATTGTGCATCCACAAAACTATGCATATCGTATTCCACCAATTCGTCCACAGATGGAATAAATGATTCAATATCTGCCAATCGTGGATCAACAACATAGTGCACCGTTTTGTTCTCGAAGGCGATTCCCTGAACTTTCGATAGGTCAATCAAATCGGCATCACGCTGGTATTTAAAATCTACCATGTATTTTCCACGTAGCGGGAGCATGAAGATCACCTCACCCTGATCGTTGGTTTTGGCTTTGTAAACTTTGTTGGATTGCAACATGCGCACGTAAACATCTTCGTCAATCGCTTCTGCGTAATCTTTTCTGATTTTCAGCTTGATGCGTGCGTGCGAAGAGCTAGGCTTCACGTCTTTAGGGACATCCTGAACAATGAATCGATCGTCTTTGGACTCGGTAAAAGTTCTTGGCTGATACATGATGAACATGGTCTGTGTCATCGGTCTGGAATCCAAATCAATGTATTTCAACGACTCTACATCGTCCACATCAATTTCGTAATTCTGACCCACTGGAACTTTGAACGTCACGCCTCCATTGGCATTTGTGGAGGAAACATATTTTGTTGCTGTTTCGAAACACACGAGTGCCACGGGAACTTTGGAGTAATGTCGACGGTTTCGATCTTCCAATACCAGATGAATCACACTTTCTGATGAACTCGGTTTCACCATTGGGCTGATGCGCTTCTGGTCAACTTCTTTAAAAGTAATCGATCTACGATCGGGTAGGACTTTGTTTTCACGTTCCCAGGCAACGGGGTCGTATGTCATAGTACGATTTCCACGTCCACCGAAGGAAACGTCCAATTCGATACAATTGCGCATTTCACCAACAGATCCGAGCCAAATTTTTCCGTGATCGAAAATCACATCTAATTGACCACTTGCGTTGGTTTTGAAAGTCAACCTCTCGTAGGTGCTGGTTTCAACAAAGACGACATCCCTGTTAGCGTCGGGTTGACCTTTGTTGGTTTTTACAGTTAAACTGTACGTAAATTCTTTTTGATCTTGAGCGCCTGCAAATAAGGAGAAGAGCAGGAAACTCCCTGTGATGAATGAATAAAGCAATGCTTGCATAACAATAGATGGTTTCTACCATAATGCATTCAACAAAAATCGGTTACAGGAATTCCAGAAAAAATAATTGACTAGAAATCTGAGGGTTGTGGATAAAAGTGTATTTCCACGCGGCTCAGAGTACTTTTAGTGCATAAAAAAACCTGAAAAGAACTCGAAGACTTATGTCCGAGGTAGGAGCTCTTTTCAGGTACCTGCAAGGAAAATAAAACCAAATATTGAATAAACCAGAATTTCAATATTCACTACTAAGACGTTCCCGTTTGAGAAAAGGTTGGTGCTATTGGAAAAAAAATTTAGAATCGTTCTAATTAAGGAAGGCGAAATTCAAGTCAACCCCTTGATATCAGGTAGATTGAAGGAATTTAAAAAAGTTGAAAATTTTTCATTTAAAGCGAAAAAGTGGGGTGCCCAACAAAAAAAAAGTAGACGTCAAATGAAAAAAGCCGGTCGTCGAGCTTGTCGAGACGCGGCTTTTCAATATCAATTTAAGAATTTCCTAGTACAATTCTAATTTTAGCGCTGTACGGTAATCTTTAATTTCTTCGCGGTTAATTTTGTGATCTGCGTTTTTCAGCAAGTTCATCAAATAAAGGAAATTTTCAACATCCTCAATTTCAATTGGATATTCATTTTCTTCCTCATCCTCTTCGAACTGAGCCTGAATATCGAAAGAATTGTTTTCTCCAAGATACTCGTAACTCAAGCGCAAAACCTTAGTTACCAATGGATCCTGCTCTTTCAAAGCATACTCACGAAGTTCCTTCAAATCATCGATCAAATTGTCAGCGGAAAGACCGTTTTTTTCCACGTTCGCAATGATCGCTTCGAGTTTTTTATTAGCTGCTTCGAGTTTCATATTCTATTTAATGCGGATGATACCTTTTATCTACTTCGCAGACAAAAGTAATTAACTTACTCTAATAACGACGAACGGGTAACGAACATTTTATAAAAAGCGGATTGTGGATGAGGGTAAGTTAAATGAAATCGTACTTTTGTTATGAAGATCAGCCCTAACACAATGGATCTATTATTGAAAGGAGTTGCTACCGGACTTTTGCTAAGCATAATGATTGGCCCGGTATTCTTTGTCCTGTTGGAAACAAGCATTCGTAAAGGCGTAAAAGCGGCTCTTGCAGTTGACCTTGGGGTTTTACTTTCCGATATCGGTTACATAATCATTGCATTTGTCTTCTTCCAGCAAGTGGCAGATCTAGCAGAAGGAAATGATAATTCCATTCTTCGTCTCGTGGGAGGCATGCTTTTTACCGTTTATGGACTCTATAATTTTTTCAAAAAAGTAAAAAAAGGAGAATCCTCTAATGATTTTGAAACTGTTAAGAATACCGCCGGATATATTATCCTTGTGCTAAAAGGGTTTTTGCTGAACCTTATGAACCCGTTGGTTATTTTCTACTGGTTCTCCGTAATGACGCTTGGTGCGCAGGATGGCGAAGATAGTGACACCGCCATGATTCTTTATCTGACATATATTTTGGTGACATTCTTCTCGGTTGATTTCCTGAAAATATTGTTGGCGAAACGTCTTCGTACGTTGGTAACTCCAAAACTTATGATGGGACTCAATAGAATGGTCGGCATTGTTTTTGTCGGGTTTGGATTGGTACTCATCACGCAAGGAATCATCGGATTGGTAACCAAGTAGTGGTGCAGAAGTTATAGTTAGTAAACAATCTCCTTTGAAAAATATACTCTTCATATTTTCCCTTTTGTTGGCTTATGGAAGCCAGGCACAACAAGTCGAAATTAGTCGATACAACCTTACAAAATCCAAGCGTACGTTCTGGGATTACGAGAAAAGACAGGTTCTTTCGCGTGGTAAATACTACAAAGACAGTACGTGTAATGACGAATCGTGTGAAACTACGGATGAGCACGGGAAATGGGAGTATTATACACGCAATGGTGACATTGAAGAAGTTCGAAACTACTACAAAGGGATGCTCTTCGGAAGTGTAACCCAGTATTACGATAACGGAGCGAAAAAGCAGGAAGGATACTTCAGATGGAACCGTCAGGACAGTATTTACACTGAGTGGTACGAAAACGGAAATATTAAGGTCAAAGGAGAATACGATATGGATGTTCCCGTTGGTCGTTGGGAATATTACTACCGTGATGGACATCTAAAATCAGTCGAAGAGGTTAAAGGAGAAGATAATTATCTCTGGGAATACTATTACCCGGATTCACTTCACACGCAAGCCGTTAAGGACGGAAATGGTGAAATGGCAGATTATTACACTACCGGAGCCACCAAAGAATGGTACAACTACAAAGACGGTCTGAAACACGGAGAATTTATCGAATACAGTGTTTACGGTTATCCAACGCTTACCGGGAGTTTCAATAACGGAAACAAAGACGGCAAGTGGGAGTTCTTCTATTACACAGGTGACCTGGAGAAGGTAAGCAACTACGAAGACGGGCTGTTGAATGGAGATTACCAGTATTTCTACGACAACGGTCAATTGAACGTGGAGGGGACCTACAAAAATGGATTAAAAGAAGGCAAATGGACCTGGTACACAAACAAAGGTGACAGAGACATGGAAGGTTCATTTGTTGAAGATGAACAGCACGGGAAATGGGTGCATTGGTATCCAACAGGCGAGCTTTCGTATTATGCCAATTACGACATGGGAGATCGCGTTGGAGAGTGGACTTACTATTACAAAAACGGACGCGAATTCAAAAAAGGAACCTTTGCCGAAGATGAGAAAAACGGGACGTGGAGAACATGGTACGAAGACGGTACACTGCTCATGGAAGGAGATTATCTCGATGGAAAAGAAAATGGCGAGTGGTTGAATTACTGGGATACCGGCGACCTGAAAAACAAAGCGACCTTCTCTAACGGTGAGTTGGATGGAGATTGGAATTCGTACTACACGAATGGAAAATCATTGGTTGAAGGGAAATACAAAGACAACCAGAAAGTAGGTGAGTGGCGTGAGTACTTCGAAAATGGTCGATTGAAAGATGTAATTACCTACAAACTCTTCAAAAAGAAGAACAAGTTCAACGATAGAATCATGAGTGATCGTGTTCACATGGAAAGCAAAGAACACGGTCCGGCGGAAAGTTATTCTGCAGAGGATAACAAGCTTACTGAGAAAGGAGAGTACAAAGAAGGTGAGAAGGACGGTGAATGGATCGCCTATCATCCCGGAGGACGCGTTCCGGCAGTGATTTCAAATTACAAAAACGGAAAGCTACACGGTTCTATGAAGCAGTATAGCAAACGTGGGAAACTCCTCCAGGAAATGGACTACAAAGACGGTCTGAAACACGGAAAATTCATCATCTACGACAAACGAGGTCGTGTACTAGAAGAGCGCGATTACGAATATGGAATGCGTGTTATCGAAGGGCAAACGAATACCCCAGGATCGTTTACGCCGGGGAGATAACTAGCTAGGTTCGCCTACTTAATGATAATGGCACAATAGCTTGCTCATTTCCAAAGTTCTGTAACTTAGTTCCAACGTATTTAATTTTATTGTCCATGGGTTGGTTCAACAGAAAGAAAAAGGAAAATCTAAAACAAGCCGAAGAAACAACGGAAGCAGAAGCAAATTTGCCTGAAATTGATTTCAGTGAGATTCGAAAGAATTCTTTGAAGATTTGTGAAGAACATGGTTTCAAACCTGCTAATTCACTACCCTGGATCAAGGAAGTAGAATTACGTCCTGTTGCTGAAATTGCCGGAAGGTTGCACGCAATTAAAGCCATGGTACTTTGGTTGTTGGTCCCAGAAGAAGATTTACCCAGTGAAGTCATACAGTTATTTATCGCGAACAATGGACTGATGCAGTTTATGTCAAATGACGAATGCGATATTTTCGTAGGTGCCAGAGACGATGAAGATTGGAGAAATGCCATTGGTTGGAGGTTTGAGAATGCATGGCCACTAGCCTGGTATTTCGGACATAAGGAATTGGAGCTTTCCGGTCAAATGATGACTGGAGAGGATATTCAGGAAATATTCAATAAGTACACATGTTCGCTGGAAGAAACCATTGAAGATTGGATTTCAGAGGTGTCGCCAAGAGAATCAGAAAAGGTGTATGAGATGGAAGATTTGTTTTACTGTTTGCACAATGCAGTACGAAGCGCTCAAATGGGACGTGATACAGTTCCGGATGGATTCCAGCCTATGGTGAATGGTGGCGTTATTCACGAACGAAGACATTCGCTGACCTGGATGATTTCTAACGGTGTTAGTTGGGAAGGAACAGATTTGAGTACTTGATTCAACTAAGCCTTTTCAATGAGAATATTGACCTTCTTTGGGTCTACATTTGGAAAAAACATATTGAAAAGGAACAGACTCGATCTTTTCACAACAACATCATCGGGATTGATAAATTCTAAGGTGTATTCTCCATAGGTTTCAATCTTGAAGTCCCAGACACGTTTTAGTCGTTTCCAGTTCTTGAGATTCTGAACAGGCCAGTTTGTTCTGTAAATATCAATTGCATTCGTACTTTCTTTATGCGAGAGCCGCACTCGAAAACTACCCGGATTAACTAACCAACCCTCGCTGACATAAATATGGTATTTTCCAGGTGCAAATCTTAACGTTTTTGGATCAGAATGAATTGGAATGAGCGCGCCCAATTTGGAAGGGACATAATATTCCGGAGTATTCTCGTCGTTCATTTTCATAACCTCAGATCCTAATCAGCGCAGTGAAACAATTTAATCTCTGTCCATCTGCGTTTCCATTCCGGCCACACCTTATCGAATTGATCCTCTTGATCAGGATGCAAGGATTTGAATTTAGCTTTGGCTTCCGATGCCGTCATTCCCTCTTTCATTAAAGCAAGAAAGGTGTATTGTTCAGGATGTAAATCGTAAATGGCCAATTGATATTCGTGACGTACAACCAAACAGAAACTGTGGTGCGGATGTGGTAGCGATGGATTTTCGCCTTTCTTGAATTCCGAATAATACCATCGAATTGGGAATTGAAATTCGAAGATATCACAGACATCACGGAGGAAAATGGAATCATCTGCATCATCTAAAGTTGCTGCCACAAATGCCTCATCTCCCTTTTGTTCATACAGAACTCCAAAGTCGAATTCGAATTGTGCCAACTCAATCATAAAATCGATCCAATCTTCTTTCGTTTCAGCGTCGGCATCTGGTCGGGTTGCTTGCATGTAATCTGCAAATTCTCGTCCCAGTTCTGCCAGATTGTAATGTCTGGAAGGTTTGGAGGCGAGATAACCATCGGCGAAGGCAATGAAAATATCTTCTCCCAGAGCATACTCCAAAGCACTGAACTGTTGGGACATACAGTTTCTCAATCGAGCAATGTATCCTCGCTGATAAATCCCTAAATGTCGGCGTGCATTGAGCTTTTCAGTGTCTTCAATCACCTGAGAAATTCCGGTCGTATCAACTGAACCTTGCTTCAACTCTTCCGGCAGAAAGTCTTTAGGAGCAACCCCTGTTTGTTGAAAGGGATCAAGCAACAGTTGGAGCATCCATTGTTGAAATTGACGTAAGGGTATTTTTACCGGTTCCTTCATTATTTTACTGGTGATTCAATGGCCAATTCAGGCGCTACAATATTGAGAGGATTGGATACAAATTCAACGTCGTTTTGTGCCGATTCCGGTGTTGGATCGATGAAGTTTTCGTCCATGTATTTTTTGGATTTTATCAATTCGGAATGGTATACGTCGAATTCCGGAATGTTTCCGTCCCACTCCAATAAAATCGCTGCTTCTTTTGTCTTTTGATACGTCAATTGGAACAGTTCCCACACAGCTTTGGTTACTTCCCTATCGTGTGTGTCAATGATGTAATCACCACAATTTTGATGTCCTGCCAGGTGCATTTGAACCACTTTATCATGTGGAATGTTCTCGATGTATTCCACCGGGTCAAATTCATTATTGAAGGACGAAACGTAGACATTGTTTACGTCCAGAAGCAATCCACAACCGGTTTCTTCTGTCATCAACTTCAGGAATTCCCATTCAGGAATTGTTGAGTTTTTGAACGTGGCATAAGTACTAGGATTCTCCACAATCAGCGGGCGTTCCAGATAATCCTGAACACGACGAACCCGATCGCAGACATGTTTCAGCGATTCATCGTTCAGGGGAAGCGGAAGTAAATCGTGCGAATTGGTGGTCAAAACTCCCGTCCAGCACAAGTGATCACTTATCCATGCCGGCTGCACTTCATCTGCCAATTCTTTCAGGCTTTTCAGATAATCCATGTTCAACGGATCCGTGCTGCCTAAAGAAAGAGATACCCCGTGCATTACCACGGGATATCTTTCTGCAATTTGTTTTAAAATGTGTCTTGGCCGACCATAAGAGTCCATGAAATTCTCCGAAATCACCTCAAACCAATCAACTTCCGGTTGATTTTCAAGGATGTGCGTAAAATGCTGACTTCGAAGTCCAAGTCCAAAACCTAATTGGGGTAAACCAAGTCTATTTTCCATTCGCTCCTTTCTCGAGGTTTGGACAAGTAGAAAGTGAATCGGCAATTTTATCAGCGCTTTCCTGAGACATTTTCAGCACACGTTCTTCAGCTTCCTGAGCACGGTCAATTGGTCCCGCAGCGTATGAACAGTTTCTAGAACCACTCTGCGCACAAGAGGAATAGGAACCTGCTTTACCTCTAATTTTCGAAACATACTGGCTAGTTGGTCCATACGGCAATGGAGCTGGTCCAAAAGGTTTTCCTTCTGCCTCACGGTTTTCTTCAAATCTGGCACGAGCCAAGACCCATACACTTCGACCTTTGTTAGGTCCCTGTGCAATGAAACGTGAGTTGATAATTGGAACTCCACAACTTCCCTGATATTTACAATCGTTCAATCCAGGGTGGCAGAATTCTTCTGTAGTTCCGAAAATTCCACATCCTCCCTGACCTTTACACGAGTTAAGTGTATGACAAGGATGTTCTACTGCAGTGGAACAGTCTCCCATACCAGCACAATCGTTTTTTCCTGAGTATCCTAAGTTTTTACATGAGTTCAATCCCATGCATACATGTAAATCTGTTTTTTGTTCTGACATAATTCAATGTTTTAAATGAGATAAATCTTTTATGATTTTGGTACTTCTGGTACGTTAGGAGTAACCTTATGATCGAGGCTTACATCTGGTAAGGCAGGGAAATAGTTATCATAACCTGCTTGAACTGCCCATCCCCAGGCATCCTCAGCTGGATCTGCGGCTGCTAGTTCTTTTACCAAATCCATAATTTGAGATTTCGGTGATGTTTTGGTATCAAACGTATATCCTTCCCATGTCAATGAGCCTTTGTACTTAACTCCGTCAATTTCGTATTCGTACGCATTGATTTGGTTTCCAACTCCACTCAACAACCAGATCATGGATTTATGGATTCCGTACATGAACAAGTCAAATTGTGTGCTTTCGTCTGAATAATAACACGTCTCTACCATTAGGAAAAGGTAAGATGACAAAGCGCTTCCCAATTTGTTGGCTGTCGCCAAAGCACGTGGATTGTTACATTGAGAATCAGTCAAATCATCATACATCTGCTGCGTAGCATTCTTTTTTGTGTTGTACACGAAGTAGCTGAAGAAATCATCAAGACCGTCGATTTCCGAGAATTTTTTCTTGTAATGTACTCCGAATGAGTATGCTTCAAGGAACTTCGCAAAGTGCGATAATTCTTTCCCTTCATCATCGTAATCACCTGGCCAGAACTGTGCTTTTCCGTCAGTAATTGTCAATGGAACCGGCATGTTGTCTTTACCCCAAACGAGTATGTGTTGCTGCTCTCGACTTTGTCCTTCTCCCTGCTCCACAATTTCTTCGATTGCTTTGCTGGCAGATGCCGCATCGTGAACTCCAACCAATACACCACTGTCATCCTGGCTGGCGAAATGTGGATTATGTTCACGGTCATAATATACCGTATTCATCGAGTTTTGATTGTAGAATGGACGCTGTGGTGCATTCTCCTCAGGTGGTAGCAATTGTGCACGTTGCTTATACGGTCCAGGGAAATTCTGTTGAATACACTCATCGATTTTTTTATAAAGTCGACCAATAGTCTTGTAATCAACCGTGTTCGCCTTAAGCTTCAAATTATTTGGATTCACGAAAGGCTCAGGGCTTTCAATTTTCAGGAACGTTGTGAGTTGCTCCAGGGATAATTTTCCACCGTCAATTTCAAATTCCGGTTCGTGTCCAACAAGTTCTGTCGGAAAGGAGAAACCTTCAAACGTGGCGAGAAGATTCGGAGCCTCCTGACAAACTGCCGTTTTAACGTTCGATGCCAGTGCCATGTGCAACATCTCTTCGATTAACACACTCATAATCAATGCCGCTGATTTGTTGGCATACGTTAGAATATCCAACTTTAATTCCTGAGCAAGCTCGTTCACTTTAGCTGGAGACATTCCACTGCTAGCGTTCGTTAGTTGATCCTTCAATTTTGCGTACAAAATATCCTGATCTGGTGCTCTGTTAATAGAGTAATACGTGGATAAATACGTCGGAATCGTCGCCAATTCCAGAGCGATAGCCTGATCCATTACATCTTTGAGATTGTCAGGCGTTACGTTGTGATTCAACGTGACTTTGTTTTTTGGTTTCATAAATAGTGATTGAGAAAGTCGTCAATATAGTTATTTTGAATTAGCACTTAAGTACAAGTACTTATTAATTCCTCGTTAAATATTTATTAGCTGCAAGGCTTCGAAAATTTCGTGTCTTCCAGGTATAATTGCAAATAGCGAACGTTAGATGATGACTGGTTGCCGAGTATATCAGTTATGCTTTTTCAACGGAAAAGTGTAATATCGCATACACTAAATACTTACATCATTATGCGCCACTTATTTCTATTCGTCGTGACGTCTTTACTTTTCGTTGGTTGTCAATCTGACACAGAAAGTCAAGATGCAACAGATTCCAATGAAGAAACAAATCAGGTTTCAGACACTCAGGATGCTACTCAGCAAGATGAAACTCAAGAAGACATTCCGGAAATCAATGTAGAACTACGTACCATTGATATGCAGACTGGCGGATACGGATTTTCATTCGGTCGACCTGAGGCGGATTCGCTGCAATCACCGCGAGCTATAGAATTCGTATTGAACGGTGAAGTTCTTTTTTCAGATGAGCAGAATCAGTATCAATTCTATGCAAAGAATAAGCAATACTACCCGCGAAAATTAATGGTAGACGATCACTTGTACTACATCCTGGAGCGAAATGATGGCGTAAGTGTATGCCGTGGCTTCTCGCTTTTGAGTGTATTCAAATTTAACGAGACCTCTTTTGTGGATTCATGCAGCATCTGCCCGTTGGATATCAATGTCGATCTTTCGAAAGTACAAACAGACGAAGAGCTGAAGGAGATTGTAAGCAAATGCTTCTAAGAGGAGGTCGCTTTAATTTCTTATTTTCGAACTACTTAATTTGTTCGAAGCTTGTCAAACCAACCAGCATCTCAAAACATTGCCACGCACCGCACTGAGTCGGTTGAATTGTCGGTTGTAATTCCGCTGTTCAACGAAGAGTTGGTCGTAGATGAATTGCTGAAGCGGTTATTGGCAACTATCACGAACATTACAGATTCCTGCGAAATCATTTTGATTGATGATGGAAGTACCGATCAAACATTGACGAAGTTGCTTCTCGCACAGAAGAACGAAAAGCGCATTCGTGTAGTTCAGCTTTCGAAGAATTTCGGTCATCAGGCGGCTTTTACAGCGGGACTTTCCATTGCGAAAGGTGATGCAATTGTTATGCTGGATGGAGATTTGCAAGATCCTCCGGAGCTCATCAAGGAATTGTACGATAAGCTGCAATCCGATGAAGTTTTGGATGTTGTATATGCGAAACGAAATTCCCGAAAAGAAAAGGCTTCCAGAGGTTTTTTAACGAAGGTGTTTCACAAGATCTTCAAGAAGATTTTGCGCTCAGAATCCATTGATAACGTAGGTAATTTTGCCATTTTCCGAAGCACTGTTAAGGATGCCATTCTTTCATATTCAGAGAAGACACGTTACTTACCAGGTATTCGCGTCCATGTAGGCTTCAATCAGGATTCCATCGGTTTCGATCGCGACGAACGATTTGCCGGGAAAACAAAAATGAGTCTTTCGAAATTGTTCTCTTTGTCGCTCGATGCCATCTTTAGTTTTTCCAATTTCCCCATTCGTTTGATGCTCATTATTGGGATTGGTGGACTGGTGATTTCATTTCTGGGAATCATCTACATCTTGATCAGTAAAATCAGTGGAGTCGCACCGTTTGGATGGTCGTCAACAGTAATGTTTATCCTCTTTTTCGGATCGTTGAATTTGGCTTTCATGGGCATTTTGGGTGAGTACGTCCATCGGATTTACAAGGAATCACAGAATCGTCCATTGTTCATCATCAAGAATATTATTCAGGATTGATGCGTCGTTTAAATCAACTTTACGATTCGATTTTTAATTTCTTCAACGACTTGAAGGAACGCCCGCTGAACAAATGGTTGGCGATTTGGAGTCTTTGTTTTTTTATTCTTTTCCTTGTCGGGCGAATGATCCTTGTGAGCTCCTACTCGGCGGATATCGGTGGAATCGAAAACAACGTAATTTATAACGTTTCGAAAATGCTCGAAGGCGGATCGTTGTACGACAATCCAGAGTCAGGAAATTTCAACATCACTCAGTATTCCCCCATCTATTATCAGGCGTTGTACGGCACCTGCAAACTTTTCGATTTGAATCCATTGCAGCACGTTCATACTATGTATCATTTAGGAAGAGCGCTGAGTTTGCTGTTCAACTTGATGGGAGCTTTCCTTTTGTTGCGATTGCTCATCAAGGAGTTTGCGGTGCATAAAACGGTTGCCATCATTGCAGTGAGTATGTACTTTCTGAACCTGTCTCAGATTCACTTTGCAGCTCGTCCTGATGGCTTGTTTAACCTCGTTTTCATGGGGATTCTTTATTGCGTTGTAGTCTATCTGAAACGAGAGCACTTGCAATATCTCATCCTTGCATCAGTACTTGTTGTTCTGTCCATTTTCATCAAGCAAAGTGGGATACAGTTTGTAGTTCTGACGCCGTTGTTTTTCCTGCTCATTGGTCGGTTGAAAGCAGCATTGATTGGCTTTGGAGTTATGGTTGTAGGTTCCGGATTGCTCTTCCTATTGTATCAGCAATTGTATGGACAAAACTTCCTTTTAAATGTCTTCGGTGGATTGCACAACGGGACTTCATTGGCAAGAATGTATTACGTCTTTTCTCACTTTTTCCAGCGCCATGCATTGATTTTCATCGCAGGATTATTTCTATCCGTTCAATTCTTCAATCGTAAGCAAGCAAAAGAACTTCGATTTCTATCCTTCGCGATTACAGCCTTGTTCGTTTTTGCTTTTGTTACCAGTTCGAAGGTCGGCTCCTGGGTCAATTACTACAACGAGTTCTCTATAACGGTAATTCTTTTGTCTGCTGTGATGATCCATCAGAAGACGTCTGAAACAACGGATGTCAACCCGACATGGAAGAAAGCAGGCGTTGCATTCGGACTATTTCTATTTGTGCTGATCCCTTACAATTTTACCCATAAGATTTTTGAGGTACACGCCAATCATTTCGGAACAACGACAAAGATCTACCAACAAGGTTATGAAGCAGCCGCGGAGGTCGAATACATCCTTCAAGGGGAATACTATTTCCTATCCTTCGACCCGAGAATTGATTGCATGTTACCGCTCCGTTCAGTGGTTCCCAACAAAGACCTCGTTCCTGCTCAATCTAGTTTCGATTATACCGAATTGAAAGATCGATTTTCGAGGGGAGAAGTAAGATGTATTGTCACTCCAAATGAAATGGAATTGCCCGATGATTACATGGGAATCTCATTGAAGAATTATAGGATTGAATACAAGAACGATAACTATTCGATCTATTCTTTCCACAGCCGATTAAAGGGGTGGTTTTGATTTTTCGATTCGGACTCTTGAATAGAAAGTATAAAGTGCAAGGAAGGTTGCCTTATTATTCTAACCTTCAACCTTCAACCATCAACCAAAATTTCTTCTAAAACAACGTCGTCACATTCGAACTGAAAAGCTTAATCGCGATCGACAATAAGATAATTCCAAATACTTTTTTCAGAATCGCAATTCCACCAGGTCCCAGCAATCGTTCAATGTGTTTCGTCAATCGTAAAACCAGATACACCAAAGCAATATTGATGATAATCGCCAGGATGATATTAATGGTTTCGTATTCCGCTCGCAATGAGATAATCGACGTCATGGAACCTGCCCCGGCAATAATCGGAAACGCCAGCGGAACAATACTCGCCGTTTTACCCGAAGGTTCATCCCGAAAGAGATGGACACCCAAAATCATTTCCATGGACATGAAAAATAGTATCAGGGAACCTGCAACGGCAAACGATCCCACGTCCACACCAAATAATTTCAAAATGCTTTCACCCAAAAGCAGGAAGGCGATCATGATGAACATCGACACCAAACTCGTGCGTCCGGCATGAATTTCACCCGATTGCTCCTTTAATCGAATAATGATCGGAATCGATCCAACAATATCGATTACCGCAAAAAGTACCATGGTCGCCTTAAACAACTCGACCAAATCGAATCCTCCGAAAAATGCTGTCATGATGTTCTTATTGATTTAGAATTGCCCCGCGAACTACGGTTGGCAAATAGGTTTGCTCTAAATAACGAATTTTACCTTCCAATGATTCCACCGTGTCTTCCGATGTCAACCTGCAATGAAACTGTGCAATAATCTCCCCCTTGTCAAATTCTTCGTTCACAAAATGAATCGTAATTCCCGATTTGTTCTCTCCATTCGCAATTACCGCTTCATGCACATTTCTTCCATGCATTCCTTTACCTCCATAATTCGGTAGAAGAGAAGGGTGCAAATTGATCATTTTTCGATCGTACGCCTGAATCAATTCTGAAGGAATCAAACGAAGGTATCCAGCCAGAACCACCCAATCAACTTGATGTTCCTGGCAAATTTGAACTAAGAAATTTCCATCTGCCACCTGCTGATTGCTGAAGTACAAAGTCTCCACTCCCAACTCCTTTGCTGAGGTCAAAACTTTTGCTTCCGCTTTGTTACTCAATACAAAGGCAACCTCAACCTGCGCATCTTCCTGAAAGAAGTTGATTAGGTTGGCTGCGTTACTACCTGTACCTGAGGCAAATATGGCAATTCGTTTCTTTTGCATGCCGCAAAGGTAGTCATTCGTTGAATCTGCGCCCAAAAAAAGGAAAAGAATGCGCCAAATCATGGTAAACTTCCTGCATATTGAGATTCCATTTGGATTTTCTTAACTAAACCGATTTACAGCAACGACGGGCTTTTCCGATTGGGAGATTGATTTTAAATGGGGTATTTTTGTTGAATGAAAAGCATTCTCATTGCGGCATTTGCACTGCTCTCATTCGCATCATTTTCTCAGACCGAAACAGTAAAAATTGTTGCCTACAACGTTTTGAATTTTCCGGATGGTCGCAACGATTGCGGATCGAATACTCTGGTTCCAAACCGTGCGGATACCTTGAGAAAAGTATTGAGTTATCTGCAACCCGATATTTTCGTGGCATGTGAAATTCAAACGGAAGCTGGGGCAGATAGCATTCTAACACGAGCATTGAACGTGAATGGAGCAACCCATTTCCAATCGGCGCAATGGCATAGCAACTCTAACGGAGGCAATCTGAACAATCAGATGTACTATAACTCCAACAAACTCATTTTCTATAGCCAGGATGTCATCGAAACAAGTTCACGCGATATCGATCACTACGTATTGTATCTGAACGATCCGAATTTGACAACCTTTTACGATACCACGTTTATTGATGTCTACATGTGCCATTTGAAAGCTGGGAATGGAGGTTCGAATGTTACCACTCGTGCTGCGCAAACTCAATTATTGATGGATTACATTGCCACGCAGCCCACCAATCACAATCATTTTGTTTGTGGCGATTTGAACGTGTATACTTCGAACGAATCGGGGTATCAGAACTTAATTACGGGTCCGATTGCCTTGCAAGATCCCATCAATGCTCCCGGTAGCTGGCACAATAACAGTTCGTTTGCAGCAATTCATACACAATCAACGCGAACCAGTGTGAACCTTGATTGTGGGAGTACAGGCGGTTCAGACGATCGTTTTGATCAAATTTTGGTATCCTCCAATGTAATGACCGGAATTGATAGTGTGAAGTACATTTCCGGTTCATACGATGCAGTTGGAAACGACGGTAATCACTACAATACCAATCTTCTGAATGGCAGCAATTCAATGTATCCCGATTCGGTAGTGAAGGCATTGTACTACATGTCGGATCACCTTCCCGTAGCGATGGAGGTATTAGTCACGTATCCTATCAGCAACGGATTGGCATTGTATCCTACAGTTCAACCTCCTACATGTGCCGGGGCGACGGACGGTGTTGCAACAATCAATACAAACCAGGGACAACCGCCTTATTCATATCAATGGGATGCGGCTGCAGGAAATGCTACTACGGCTTCAGTGGCTGGACTTCCAGGAGGAACGTATTGTGTTCAGGTGACTGACAATTTGGGGCAAGTAGATAATCATTGCGTATTCGTTCCAGAGCCACAAACGATGACCTACAATACATTCATAATTCCAGATTCGGATAATTGTAATGGAACGATTCATTTTTTGGTTGAAGGTGGTGTTCCTCCATATTCGTATCAATGGAACGATCCGCAATCTCAAACGACCGCTTCGGCAACAGGTTTATGCGGAGGAACGTATCAGGTTATCGTTACTGATGGAGCGGGATGTGAGTTGGTTGCCGATATCACGGTTCAGACGGTTGGTTTGGAGGAAATCTGGAAGAATGGGATCAAAATAGCTCCGAACCCAACCGATGGAAAATTGAATGTTTCTAGTGATGAAGTGATTGCTGAGGTACAAATTCTGGATCTCTCCGGGAGAATGGTGCAATTGCTGAAGACGTCTGTTTCAGAACTGATTTTGGATGTGTCCCATCTAAATTCGGGGTCTTATTTCTTACTGGTTCAATCGGAAGCATACCCGAATCATCCGGCACGGGTTCGTTTTGTAAAGAGATAATCTTTCCTCCCTGCTGTGGGCGATTTCCTATTTAATGGCACCATTCTTTGTATTAGAATCTGATAAACCGCACCGTGTCTGCGGCATGCAGGAAGAACACGAAGAAAAATTTTTATGAAAGGTTTACGTGGTCACTAGATTATGACGATGTCATAATCCCTTGCGCCCATAATAACAACCGGTGTTATGCTTGTTTAGATTCTTTGTGTCTTCGTGGTCGAAAAAAAAACATGCTGGGCATCTTGCCAATGTCTGGTAAGTTACCCCGCTTAGAGAGATTGAAATCAATCATACAGATTCTTGCACAAAAAAAAGCGCCCTGATCACTCAGGACGCTTTCAATATGTTAAGCTGTGTGATTACTTAATCACTACTTTCTCTACCAAAGATCCGTTTTCACCTTCTACAGTTACAACGTACATTCCAGCACCGAACGTAGACAAATCAACTGTAACCTCAGAAGAAACATTCTGCGTGTAAACAATCTGACCAGCCGTATTCGCAATGCGGATAGAGTTTGCCAATCCATTATCGTTTGATACAGTGATCAATCCAGTTGATGGGTTCGGGTAAACGTTTACTCCTTCCAAAGTATTCACTTCAACAGCCAATGTAGGATCGAAGTTTGCACGAACCAATGGAGAAGCATCCCATCCGATGTAGTAGTTTACAGCATCGTTCGCTCCGTAAGGACCGTAACCGAATGCACCGTAATCATCATCTTCGTTGTTTGCATCAGAAGCACCAATGTTGAACTCTTCGCTTCCGCTTGTACCGTCAACTTTGTATACGTCAATCATGTATCCTTTTCCAGCTTCCAAAATTGAAGGGTTAGGGAATACAATGGTAGTAATTCCAGCTCCAATTTCAGCTTGATCGATAGTGTGATCAATCTCGTTGTTGGGAATCAATGGATCCTGAACTGAACCACTTGGGTCCATTTCCTGAACACGTACCAACAAGTACAATCCAGCAGTTGTTCCTGACGCAAAGTTTACATCAACTCCGCGGATTTCCTGATTTACTTCCGGGTAGTAGATGTTACCCCATGAATGCGGTGCCTGAGCATTTGTTGGATCAGTTGCTGCCGGATCCCATCCCAATGCTGTAGTAGCTCCATAATCATGTGCCATGATGTTATCGTTCACTTCCAATTCAGAAGTCGTGTAAGCATCATTTGTTGTAACCATGTCAGCTGGAATGCTGAATTCAGCGCGGTAGTTTCCGTTAGCAGATGGTGTAAACCCAGTGTTGAACCAAAGTGTATCCTTATCCGCTGGATTCAATGTAACAGATAGAACTGAAGTTGCCAAAGTAGATGACCCGTCAGTAACATCACAAGTAACGTCTACAGTTTGAGCCTGACCTCCTGCATTTTCAACAACAACTCCAGCAATCATTTCACGTGCCTGAGTCAATGGAGTCATAGAGTATTCATAATCAGTAATGATATCAGCGTGCCATCCATCGATCAATGCCATGTCGTTGTCAGGAAGAGTAGTGATACAAACATCATCTACCATCCACGCGTAATCACATCCACCAACATAACGGAATCCAATCCATGCAGTAGAAGAATCTCCAACAACTGCTGAAATGTTAGCCTGAACTGTTACTGGGTTCGCCGTAGAACTGTTCAACGCAATATTCGAGTGAACTGGAATTTCAACCCAGTTAATACTATCAGCACTAGCAATTACATAGCAGTTTCCTTGATACGCACGGTAGTACGATTCGAATTGTACAGCAACTGAAGGGTTTCCAGTTAAGTTAATTGATTGAGCAACGATAACATCTGCATTTTGGTTTCCTGAACACATTAGGTCAGAATCAAACAATGCAAATCCATCGGCAGCAGTTGTAGACTGAATTCCCGGAATGGCGAAAGCACCTGAAGGAACAACTGTTCCAATTACCCAGTCATCACCTGAACCAGAATTGTCAACAAAGCTCCAATCAGCTGGAGTACCGAAAGTGTTAGGCCCCCAAATTGTGGCTTTTTGAGTGTTTGTCGGTGTTGCAACTGGCGCTTTTGAATTTTGCACTGGAGAAAGCAACGTTTTACCGACAACAGTAGTATTCGTTACCTGAGCAGATGCAGATCCAACAACAGCCAACGAAAGTAGTGTTACGTAGAATTTTTTCATAAGTTCTTATTTGTTATAGAAATACGATTGTACAAATATATATCGTAAAAATTGGATTAAAGGTTAGTGAATCTGGCAAGAAAATCCAAACCAACCATTCCTAAATAGTATTTGAACGCAGGGAAGAAGTGTAATTATGTGTTACGAATACTGTCAACGTGTGTTATAATGGTATGATTCGAACTGTTACTATTCTCTCCACATTTCTATGCTGCGCTTCAGCAGTTTTCTCTCAATCGGATGCTTTGACACGCATTTTGAAATTAACCCCTCAAAAAGTCACACAATTAACACCCAAACCGGAAACCAATACGGTGATAATTCCTTCTTCTTTCTCTGAAGAGTCACTGAACAAGGCTGCATCCGGACCAAAGGGCGAGTTGCAAACTGTCTACTATATCTACACCGGATATCGACAAAATCCTTCGTTCGATCAGAAAGCTCTGAACAATAAGCGTATTCAACAGTTGTCAGAGAGGATTCCTGAAGTATTGGAAAATCGATATGTAGAATGGAAAATCATAGAACAAACCGCTTGTTCATCTCCTCAGATGGGTAAAACATTCTTCCATGGATTCGTTTTGGAATATCGTCCTGAAATTTCAGCCATCGATCGTGAACAGGAAATTGCCAATCTGGAAGCTTTCCTAAAGAATCCTGAAGCTGGCTTTTCAATGAAAAATGATCCTAACACATCTGATCTAAGCCAACAATTGTCATTGGCTAACAATGAAGATCACCGAGAAAGGTTATCGAGCCTGTCGAGATATCGAGATACCGAAAATTCAAATGAAGCTGACATCGAAGGTCGCCGAGGCTCTCGAGGTGCCGAGATAGAAGCCAAATTCCCTGAAGGCAACCTCGCTCTCTACAAATACTTTAAAAATAATCTTCCAGCCGGCGGACCTGTTTCTACCAATCGGAACGACTTATGGGTTCCATTTACTATGACAGTAGATGAAAAAGGGAAGATTAAAGACATCAAATTCAAAGAGGAGCCGAAAGATTATATCAAAGAACAGATTTTGAATTTGCTCCATGAAATGCCCGATTGGAATCCTGCAACCAGAAATGGTAAACCCGTCGCTTCTGAGGTCAACCTGGAGATTCGTATAAGTTACTCACACCATGTTCGTGGAATGTACTATCGTGACGGGAAGAAACCCAATTTCACTCAGGAAGAAGTAGCCAGACAAACGATGAAAGAAGCAGCTCCGGATGATCAAACTCAGGAACGTATTGAAGCTGTAGAAAAAAGCGCCGTATTTCGTTCCATGGAAGAGGTTATCACTAAAGAACGCGTAGCAATGGTAATGGACGTAACCACAAGCATGTCCTTACACCTGGCATCGATGAACTGGTGGGTTGCAAACAGTGCAGATAGTCTCAACGTTGTGCATTACACTTTCTTCAACGACGGTGATAACATTGAGGATCGAAAGAAAAAATCAGGTAAAACAGGCGGTATTTATCACGGTCATGAACTAAAAGATCTTCCAGCTACACTAATGGAAGCCATGCGTCAGGGAAATGGAGGAGATATTATAGAAAATGACTTCGAAGCTGTTCTGGCTGCACAAAATCATCAATCGAACGCGGATGCAGTTTTGCTAATCGTAGACAACTTCTCAGATGTTCGAGATGAACAGTTATTGTCGCAAATTACCATGAAGACGCATGTTTTAGTAGCAGGGGATGTCACAACAGTGCGCGAATGCTACCTGAACCTTGCCAAAGCAACCGGAGGAGATCTTCTCGTGAATGGGCAACGAATCCATCTTGGCAATGTCAAAAAAGGAGGTCGGATTACCATTGCCACCTCGACGTATTCATATGATGGGAAGAAGTTTGCTTTGCTATGAATGCATGTCACTAAAGCTTGACCACGGAATATTTGTTTTACTTTAAAATGTCATCTGTTGCAGTGCGGAGCAGCGGCAAAACTTCTTTCTCAAACCACGGATGTTTTTTCATCCAGATGTTATTCCGTGGAGAGGAATGGGGTAGAGCTATGAACTTCGGATAGTATTCATGTGTAGCGCGAACGGTTTCCGTTAAGTTCTTCTTCATGTCTTTCCCCAAATAGTATTTCTGAGCATACGCACCTATTAACAAGGTCAATTGAATTTCGGGCATCGCCTCCGATAGTTGTTGGTGCCATTGAGGAGCACATTCTTTTCTAGGAGGGAAATCCCCACTATTACCAGTTCCGGGATAACAAAACCCCATCGGAATCAGCGCGAAAACATCAGGATTGTAGAACAATTCTCGATCTACTTCTAACCAATCCCGCAATCTATTGCCGCTTGGATCGTTCCAGGGAATGCCGCTTTCATGGACCAACCTCCCCGGAGCCTGACCAACAACCAGTATTTTACTTTGTTTGCTCGCTCTAACCACCGGAAGTGGATCATTAGGTAAATGATCTTTACAAATGGTACAAACGCTAATATCTTGAAGTAAGGATTCCATGGTCTATCAAATTAGTGAATTAGACGAAACAATAGAAATACCTGACAATCCGTATATTCGTGACAACTCTATCAAATTATGAAGCTAGATAAAGATCACCCTTTTGTTCCATATACTCGGGACGAATACAGCGCAGAAGAAATGTTGGAACGCTCAAAGTCGTTTTACGAATGGGCAGATACCAGAAGATCGGTTCGCGATTTTTCGGACAAGCCAGTTCCCAAAGAAGTAATGGAGCATTTAATCATGACGGGATCAACGGCACCTTCCGGGGCACACAAGCAACCGTGGACGTTCTGCCTGATCTCAAATGCAGAATTGAAATCGAAGCTTCGTGAACTAGCTGAAGAGGAAGAACGAAAGTCTTATGGAGGACGAATGAGCGAAGAATGGTTGAAAGATTTGGAACCGCTTGGTACGGATGCCGTAAAGGAATTCATTGATATTGCCCCTTGGATTGTGATTATCCTGAAACGACCTTACGAATTGACAGAAGATGGAACAAAGCACCAGAATTACTACGTAAATGAATCTGTAGGATTGGCTGCCGGATTTTTCCTAATGGCGGTTCACAACGCAGGATTGGTCGCACTTACTCATACACCGAGCCCTATGAATTTCATTGCTAAGGCTTTGGAACGACCTGATAATGAGAGACCCTTCCTGTTAATCCCTGTTGGATATCCTGCTGACAACGTCCAGGTCCCCGATTTGAAGCGCAAAGGCAAGGATGAGGTCATCGAATATTATGAGTAATAATTTTGTCTTTTCATAATTTGTGGTTTTCTTTGCGGCTGAATTAACCCTTAAAAAAAGAAGAAATGTCTGACGTTAAATCAAAAGTAGTATCTATCATCGTAGATAAATTGGGTGTTGAAGAAGGAGAAGTTTCAAACGAGGCTAGCTTCACAAACGATCTTGGTGCAGATTCTTTGGATACAGTTGAGTTGATTATGGAATTCGAGAAAGAGTTCAACATTGCTATTCCAGACGATCAAGCAGAAAACATCCAAACGGTTGGAGATGCGATTTCTTACATCGAAGAGAACGCAAACTAATCCGTACTTACATAACAATACTTTGTTGAACTAACGATTCGTTTTATGGAATTAAAGAGAGTTGTAGTCACTGGACTAGGGGCACTTACCCCAATCGGAAATACCGTTTCTGAATACTGGGAAGGTCTAACTAACGGAAAGAGTGGTGCTGCTCCAATTACACATTTCGACGCATCGAAGTTCAAAACACAATTTGCTTGCGAAGTCAAAGGATATGATGTTAAAGAACACCTTGACCGTAAAGAAGCAAGAAAATTGGACCCATTTTCCCAATATGCCATGGTTTCTTCTACAGAAGCTATGGCAGATTCGGGGTTGATGGAATCAGATCCGGATACCGACCGAATTGGAGTAATCTGGGGATCAGGAATCGGAGGACTTCAAACGTTCCAGGATGAAGCCAAAGATTTCTTTACAGGTGACGGGACACCTCGATTGAATCCTTTCTTTATCCCGAAAATGATTGCGGATATCGCCGCAGGACATATTTCCATTAAATACGGTTTGCGCGGACCTAACTACGTTACGGTTTCAGCTTGTGCATCTTCCACAAACGCAATTATTGATGCGTACAACTATATCCGTTTGGGTAAAGCTGACGCGATTGTAACAGGAGGTTCTGAAGCTTGTGTAAACGAAATGGGAATGGGCGGATTTAACGCCTTGAAAGCATTGTCTACTCGAAACGATTCTCCGGAAACAGCTTCACGTCCATTCGATTTGGATCGTGATGGATTTGTTCTTGGAGAGGGTAGTGGTGCACTTATTTTAGAAGAATACGAACACGCGAAAGCGCGTGGAGCGAAAATATACGCGGAAGTTATCGGAGGTGGAATGTCAGGAGATGCTTATCACATGACAGCACCACACCCCGAAGGACTTGGAGCCAAGAATACAATGAAAGCAGCCATTGAGGACGCTGAAATCGATCCTTCTGAAGTAGATTACGTGAATGTGCACGGAACGTCTACGCCATTGGGAGATATTGCTGAGGTGAAAGCTATTCAGCAAGTATTCGGAGAGCACGCATACGACCTTAACATTAGTTCCACTAAGTCGATGACGGGTCACTTGTTAGGAGCAGCCGGAGCCATTGAAGCTATTGCTTGTGTGCTTGCTGTGAAAAACGATGTGGTACCGCCAACTATAAATCACTTCACCGACGATCCGGACCTTGACCCGAAAATGAACTTTACGTTCAATAAGGCACAGGAACGAACAGTGAATATCGCGTTATCGAACACCTTCGGATTCGGAGGGCATAACACCACTGTGATCGTTAAGAAGTACAACGGTTAAAACAGTGCTTGCACTTTTTCCTCTTTTCTCGAAACGTTACAGCAAGGATGATTTAGTCGTCGTGCAATTCGTGGAGAAAAGTTTCGGTTACCGACCCAGAAATCTTGACTTGTTTCGACGTGCCTTAACGCACAAATCCATTGCCCATAACAATGATGAGCTTTCCAACGAACGTTTGGAATTCCTTGGTGATGCCATTCTCGATGCAGTAATTGCTGAAATGTTATTTTCCTTATATCCTGAAGAGGATGAAGGACATTTAACCAAGATTAAATCCAAAGTGGTCAGCCGCCGAACCTTAAGCTTAATAGGTGAGGAGATGGAAATCGGAAAAGTACTCCGCTATAATCGAGGAAGATCGATCAAAATGGCAACGATTGAAGGAAATGCTTTTGAAGCTTTGGTGGGTGCCTTGTATCTCGATGCAGGTTACCTTCAGGTAAAGAAAAGCCTCAACGATCACATTTTACGCAAGTACATCGATTTAAATCAAATTCTGGAGGAAGAGATCGATTTCAAGTCGAAACTGTTTATATGGAGCCAAAAGAACCGTTTACCACTGGAATTTGAAGTTGTTTCTGAGGAGAACCTTGGATCGGCATGGAATTACAAAGTACGTGTCGTTATCAACGAACAGGAATTTGGTCGTGGTTCGGGTTCATCCAAGAAAAAAGCCGAGCAGGCTGCGTCTAAGGAAACGTTGGAGCTTCTTGGGGAGTTGTAGATTTGTTCATATTCCTCCCCCTAGCCCCCTCCAAAGGGGGAATAGTACTCCCAACAAATCAAGATTATCATTATTATAACCAGAACTGCCTTCGACTTGTAGTTATGAATTTTCAATGGGTAAAATTGTTCCCCCTTTGGAGGGGGCTAGGGGGAGGACAAACCGGCACTTCGATAACCTCTTGATCTTGACGAATTAATGGCAGTGCACTGCGGAGTTTACCGATAATCTACTTCGCCTCTTAAAAACCGATACACACGCTCAAAAATGGCGTCTGTATTCTCGTCTCGCATGTCGCAATAGTAACGTGAATATCCAGTATCAATAACAATTCTTCCCTTTCCATGATGTCCAGATAAAATCAAGGGTTGATCAGCGACCCATGCTTCTACTTTTAAACGGTAATCCATGGGGAAGGCGGAGGTTGTTTTTCCTGCGGGAATAGTGTCGAGCTCTTCCAAATCCAGATTTCCTGCTTCCCCGGATTTTGCAACAGCTTCTTCATAGTTGCCAAAGCTCTCCTTTCGATACAATTTCTGCGTGATCTGGTTGGCTTCTGCCTGTAAGGGCCAATTGTCCGATCCGTTGTACAATCCACCACCGCTAACAACGAAAGAATCAATTTTGATGACATCGTCTGATGATAGGAAACTAGTGGAATTAGAGAACAGAAAAATGGTATTGAAGGAGTCCAGAGAGTCGGGTAATGTATCGAGGATTATCAACTGCGAATCCGGCAAACACAATCGTTCAACGTTTCCCATAACCAATGCTTGTTGACCATTTTGTGCCGAAGCCTGAAAAGAAAGGAAAGCAAGAAACAGAATGATAAATTTCATGATCTACCGTACAGATGATGATCGCATGCGTTCAACCATCGCAGCTTTCTTTTTACGAATTGTACTTTTGTCGGATGTCAGCAGATTGGATGGAATATGGATACGCAGGGTTGTTTATGGGATCGTTCCTGGCGGCAACATTAGTTCCTTTTCCTTCCGAAGCGTTGCTTGTTTCTGGGCTGGGGTTGGGAATGGATCCTGCACTGGCAATTGCCGTAGCAACTATCGGGAATTTTCTTGGGGGCATGACGAATTACGGACTAGGGTATTTGGCTAACAACGATCGAATGTTGTCGAAGTTTGGAATTGATCTGGAGCGAATTCATCGTTGGGAATCCCGATCTAATCGTTGGGGATATTGGTTAGGATTGATCGCCTGGGTTCCGATTATCGGTGATCCCATGTTGGTGGTTCTGGGCTTTCTGAAGTCGCGATTCTGGCCGTTGTGTTTCACAGTGTTTGCTGGAAAGTTGGTCCGGTATCTTGTTATTGCCTGGATGTACTTTTATATAGTTGAAGGCTGATAGTTGAAGGTGGAAAGTAGAAGGTAAAAGGACAGTTTTTCTTCAACTTTTCGCTTTTTATAAACCCAGCAACGATCCTGTCCCCGGTTGTCGAGCCTGTCGAGATATGAGGGGGACTACAGGGGTGACCATTTGGTAAATTGATTTTGTAATGGATGGGGCCTCCCCCTTAATCCCCCTCCAAAGGGGGAGAGGGATTCCATATTCACAACTCATTACACTTTGAAGAGAAACAAAAAAAGGCTGATCATAACGACCCAGCCTTCTTCCTTTTATAATAGTGATTAACGTTTCACAATTAAGCGTTCTACATGAACCGTGCGTGTTGCAGATTCAATTTGTAAGAAGTACATACCTGTTTGGTACGCGCTGAGATCCAACTTCAGTGATCCTTCATCACCTTGTAGTTTTCCAAGATCGCGGACAATGCGTCCTGTTGCGTCTGTTACTTTCAACGTAAGATCATTTGTTCCGGCGTGAGTAAACTGAACTTCGAAGATTCCTTGCGATGGGTTCGGGAACACCAACAATTCAAATCCTGAAAGATCGTTCAATCCTGTCACATCTTTCACTTCGTACGTTTCAGTAGTCGTACAACCCCAGCTGTTTGTAATCGTTACCGTGTAAGTTCCAGGTAACAAGAACGTGATGTCCTGAGATGTTGCACCCGTGTTCCATGAGTATGTGTATGGATCACCAACAACTGGCAATGTAAGGTCAATGTATCCATCGTTACATGTAGGACACGTTGCATGACCAATGAGTGTATCTGTTACATCGATCGGTGTACCAATTGTGTTCACTGTGAAGTTTTGCGAGAAGGTACAACCAGCATCGTCAGTTACTGTTACGTCGTACGATCCAGCTCCGATTCCAGTTAAATCTTCTGTAGTCGCGCCCGTGTTCCACAAGTATGTGTAAGGTGCTGTTCCACCTGCAACAGTGATGTCGATTGCTCCATCCTGATTATCACAAGCTTCGTCGGTAATATCGAATGTGGTAATTCCGAGTCCGTTCGTGTTATTAATCAAGTTGAAGGTATCCGTTACTGAACATCCGGAAGCATCTGTCACAACAACGATGTACTGCCCAGCTGTAAGTCCGGTCAAGTCTTCCGTCGTTGCTCCGTTATCCCATGCGAATGTGTATGGTAAGTTACCTCCTGAGATCGTGATATCAATTTCACCACCTGCGTTTCCACATTGCTCGTCAGTAATCACTCCGTTATCGAATGTGATTCCACTGTTTACATCGTTCACTACGAATGAGTCAACAATCTGACATCCTCCGTTATCTTGAATTGTAATCGTGTATTGACCCGCAGACAATCCTGTAAGATCTTCTGTCGTTGCACCGTTGTCCCAGTTGAACGTGTATGGTGTCTGACCGCCAACAACTGTCAGATCAATAGCTCCTGCACCGTCCGTACAAAGCTCATCCGTAATCGCTGCGTTATCGATCTGGAATCCACCTGTGCTGTCCATTACCTGGTACGTTTCAGTGAACATACATCCTGCATCGTCAGTTACAGTTACTGAGTACGTTCCAGCAGACAATCCTGTAAGATCTTCTGTTGTGGCTCCGTTATCCCAGGCGTATGTGTATGGCATTACACCACCTGTTACAGTCACGTCGATTTCTCCCTGACCATTCTGACAGTACTCACTTGTAATGTTCGCACTTGCTACGAATCCACTTGTGTTGTTTCCAACAACAATCGTATCTACAATCTGACATCCAACTTCATCCGTAATTGTTACTGGGTAAGATCCAGCGTTCAATCCAGTTAGGATGTTTGAGTTTGGAAGCGTACAAGATGCTGTAGTTGTGAATGCCACTCCGTTGAATGGATTCGGTCCGTCTGTGAAGATGATGTTTCCACTTGCATCCAATACTTCGTAAACGTTGTTTTGGTTTTGCGCTGCTTCCACATATTCGAACTCAACTACATCTCCAGTACAGATCGGAATCTCAGCTGTAGCGAAGTCGTTTCCGTTTCCTGTTGGCACTGTGAAGTTTCCAAACAACGATCCGTTGATGTACACAAGTACTTCTGGAATTGGGTTACCTCCCCATCCGTTGTTGTTCAAATCGTACATGTTCAATGTGTAAGAACAACATGGGTTTGTTGGGTTCCAGCTGTAATCCAGAACTCCTGTTCCACCAGTTGGGTTCACTTCGATAGATCCTGTTGTGTCTCCACACACTTCGTCTACTACGATTGGTGTGTTCATTACGAAGTTCTCACTGAATGATACCACAGACTCAGTCAGGTCGATTACACAACCGTTCGCATCTGTAATAGTCACAGTGAACGTTCCTGCATCCAATCCTGTGATGTCCTCTGTTGTAGCACCGTTACTCCAGCTGTATGTCAATGGAGTTACTCCTCCAAGAACTGTTAAGTCAACTGCACCGTTAGAGTCGCCACATGTTTCGTCCGTTACCACTGCGGAAGCGATGAATCCGTTCGTGTTGTTTCCAACCGTGAATGATGTAGTTACTGTACATCCTCCGTTATCTGTTACGGTTACTGTATACGTTCCAGCAGTCAATCCTGTCACATCTTCTGTCGTTGGACCGTGAGACCATGCATATGTGTATGGTGCCAATCCTCCTGAAACAGTGATGTCAATTGCACCCTGACCGTCTCCACAGTTTTCATCCGTAATGAAGTTTCCTGAGATTCCGAATCCGAATGAGTTGTTGTTGATTGTTACTGAAGAAGATGTCGTACATCCTGCTGCATCGGTAACAGTCAATGTATAAGAACCTGCTGCCACTCCTGAGATGTCTTCGGTAGTAGCACCGTTATCCCATGAGTATGCGTATGGCATTGTTCCTCCTGAAATGAATGCATCGATCGATCCGTTTGACAATCCACACGTTTCATCAACTGTCACTAATGAATCGATTGCCAATGTTCCTGAAGATGTTCCTACGAAGAACGAATCTGTTACTGTACATCCACCGAATTGGTTTGTTGAAATGTCAACATAGTACCATCCAGTAGACAATCCAGAAACATCTTCTGTAGTTGCTCCCGTACTCCACAAGTAATCCTGAGGGTTAGGGAATCCTTGAATCTGAATGTCGATAGATCCGTTTCCGTTAGTACAAGTTTCGTCTGTTACAGTCGCTGTATAGTTGAAACCAGTATTGTTTACGTCGTACGTTTCCGTGAATGTACATCCGTTTGCATCCGTCACAGTTACTGTGTATGATCCACCAGAAAGGTTGTCAATAAGGTCTCCTGTTGCACCGTTACTCCAAGCGTAAGTGTAAGGAGCAGTACCGCCTGTTGCGTTCAAATCAATTTCTCCATCTCCACCACCACAATCTTCATCGGTGATGTTCGCGGTTACGTTGATTCCACCGTTAGAGCTTCCAACAGTTTCAGAGATGTTGTAGATACATCCGTTGTTATCTGTAACGATACAAGTATATGTTCCGGCAGTCAATCCTGAGATATCCTCAGTTGTCATACCATTACTCCAAAGGAATGTCAATGGAGCCGCACCACCTGTCATAGTAACATCGATAGCACCACCTGCGTTTCCACAAGCTTCATCCGTGATACTTGCTGTGTGCGCCATACCAGCGGCGTTGTTGTTTACAACAACTGTAGTGTCTGCCGTACAAATTGATCCGTCAGATACTGTTACTGTGTAAGTTCCAGCTGATAAGTTCACAAGGTCTTCGGAAGAAGAACCGTTACTCCATGTGTATGATAGAGGTCCAACACCACCAACTGTTGTAATGTCGATAGCTCCTGTTTGATCTCCACACACTTCATCTGTAATTGCTGCGGCTGTGATACCCAGTCCGTTGTCGAAGTTTGTGATGCTATACGTTTGAACCAATTGACAAGCTCCACCGTCACTGATCGTCACTGTGTAAGGTCCGGCAACAAGGTTCGATAGATCTTCTGTTGTAGCTCCGTTATCCCACGAGTATGTGATTGGAGCGTTTCCTGTTACTGTTAGGTCGATAGATCCATTTGCCTCTGAACATGTTTCCCCAACAACATTTGCGTTGGTAATTTGAAGTGTTCCTGAAGTATTGTTTACTACAACCGATGTACTATCCTGACATCCGTTTGCATCTGTAATTACTACTGAGTACGTTCCGGCAGATAATCCAGTGATACTAGGACCACTCAATACCTGAGGTGCACATGAAGCAGTACCTGTGTAAAGAGTTCCCGGTGTTGGTGAAGGTCCTTGAGAGAATACGATAGCTCCTGTTGCATCCAATAGATCGAATGAAACTTCATTATCGAAAGCTCCTGCGTTCCAAATCAATTCGATTGATTCACCATCACATACGCTGAACGTTTCTGTATTGGCTCCTCCACCGAATACAGTGAAGTTTCCTACGTTAACACTGTTAACCAGTACATCAACTGATGCTCCGTTCCAGCTGTTACCGATGTCCTGCATGTCAAGCGTGTATGTACAACATGGAGTTGTCTGAGTCGTTGACCAGTTGTATGTGTAAGGACCTGTTCCACCGTTTACATTCACAGTGATGGCTCCGTCTGCATTTCCACAGTTTTCATCTGTTACTGTTACTCCAGTCACGTTTGGCGATCCGGTAGTATTTACAACAGTTGAGTATGAAGTAGCACATCCTGCGTTGTCTGTAATGTTCACAGTGTATGTTCCTGCGTTCAATGCCGTGATATCTTCTGTAGTTGCTCCGTTTGACCACAAGTAAGTCGTTGGAGGGTTGTTACCAGTTACTGTAATGTCGATAGCTCCGTTTGAGCCTCCACAAGTAGCGTCTGTACTTACACCTGTAACGGCGAGGTTACCTGCGTTGTTTGTTACAGTAGCTGAGAAGTTGATCGTACAACCATTAGCATCCGTTGCTGATCCTGTGTAAGATCCGGCAGTCAATCCTGAAATAGAACTGTTGGTTCCACCATTCGACCATGACCATGAGATTGGTTGAACTCCTCCTGAGTGAAGAACATCCACACTACCAGTTCCATCTCCACACGTTTCGTCGTTAATTACGATTCCATCCAATGTGAAGTTTCCAGATGCATTTACAACTGAGATGTTTCCAGAGTTCACCTGACATCCTGCTGCGTCGGTAACTGTTACGTTGAATGTTCCAGCAGAAAGACCATTGATGTCTTCTGTAGTTGGTCCATTCGACCATGAGTAGTTATATCCTGGTGTTCCACCTGCTACTGTGATGTCAATTGCACCTGATCCGTTTCCACATGTTTCATCCGTTACGGAGAATCCTGAGATAGCTAATGTTCCCGGATCGTTTACAATAGTTACTGTTACATCGTCAGAACATCCTGAAGCATCTGTAACAGTTAACGTATATGTTCCAGCGCTTAATCCGCTGATATCTTCTGTGGTTTGACCTGAACTCCATGAGTACGTGTAAGGTGCTGTTCCACCCGTTACGTCAACATTGATGGAACCTCCGTTGTTAGAACATGTTTCATCTGTGCTACTGTTCACAGTAGCTGATAATGTTCCTGATGAGTTATTTACTGTATATGGTCCTGCAGTAATTGAACATCCACCGTTATCCGTTATTGTCAATGTGTATGTTCCTGAAGCCAATCCAGAAAGGTCTTCAGTTGTTTGTCCTGAATCCCAGGAGTACGTTAATGGTGCTACACCACCTGTTACTTCTACATCGATTGATCCGTTAGCTCCTCCACAGATTTCGTTGACAACCTGTCCGGATACTAATTGAAGCGTTCCACTGTTGTTCGTTACTACTGCAGAAGCACTTGTTGTACATCCGTTGTTGTCCGTAACTGTCAGTGTATATGTTCCAGCACTGATAGAAGTCAAATCCTGAGTTGTTTGTCCCGAATCCCACGAGTATGAAGTTGGGTTGGCGTTACCTGAGATAATTGCATCTAAGGCTCCATCTCCAGCTCCACAAGTTTCATCCGTTACGATGATGTTGTCGATTGACAAGATTCCCGGATCGTTTTGAACCGTTGCACTTGCGAATACTGTACATCCGTTAGCGTCTGTGATAACACAGTTGTAGTTTCCAGCAGATACGTTAACTAGATCTTCTGATGTAGAACCGTTATCCCACTGATATGTCAATGGAGCAGATCCACCTGAAACCGTGATGTTCACACTCCCTGTTCCGTTACCACACAATTCGTTGTAAGAAGTAACGTCAACCAATGCTAAGTTTCCTGACTCGTTGATTACCGTCAGGTTTCCAGTAGTCATTGAACATCCGTTAGCATCTGTTACTGTTGCAGAGTATGTTCCTGCAGACAAGTTCGAAATTTGTGTTGTTGTTGCACCGGTGTTCCAAAGGATCGTGTATGGCTGAACCCCACCGCTAATGAATAGCTCAATGTCACCCAATCCGTTTGTACAAACTTCGTTGTCAACGTCGATGTTATCGAACTGCAATGTTCCAGACTGGTTGTTTACTGTATATGTCGGAGTTGTAATTGAACATCCACCTGCATCTGTGATCACACAAGAATACGTTCCGGCAGAAATTCCAATCAAATCTTCCGTAGTTGATCCATTCGACCAGGCGTATGAGTATGGTTGCTGACCACCTGAAACGATGATGTCAATTGAACCCTGACTGTTGTTACATACTTCGTCTACTGCGTTTCCGTATGTCAATGCTAAGTTTCCGGCGTCGTTTGTAATAGTTTCCGTTACTGTAACGATACATCCGTTATCGTCCGTTACTGTTAACGTGTACGTTCCAGCCGAAAGACCTGTAAGATCTTCAGTTGTTGCACCGTTACTCCATGAGAACGAGTAAGGTTGCGCACCACCTGTTACTGTTACGTCTAATGCTCCCTGACCGTTACCACAATATTCATTCGTGTTGTTCACTCCTGAAATTGCAAGTGATCCGGTTTGGTTCAATACTGTATATGATTGTACTACCTGACATCCTTCGTTATCTGTCAATGTCACGGTATACGTTCCAGCAGAAAGGTTGATGATGTCTTGCGTAGTTGCTCCGTTGTCCCAGCTAGCTGAGATTGGACCAAATGAAGTAAACGTTGTAAGGTCGATTGAACCGAGTCCGTTACCACAAGCTTCATCACCCACTAAAGAGTTCGTAATGGCAAGATCACAGTTCGGAACACAGTTACCAACAAGGTTGATAATTGAGAAGGTATCTACAGCCGTACATCCGTTTCCGTCCGTGATTTGTACATCGTACGTTCCTTGAATCAACTCATCGATGTCTTCAGTTGTTTCACCGTTACTCCATAAGTAAGAGATTGGGTTCACCGCTCCGATTACTGTGATGTCAATAATTCCTTCTGCATCTCCACAATTTTCATTTGTTAGGTTAGCAGTGATGTTGATCTGAGGCGCTGCGTCCACAGTGAATGAAGCTACACCCTGACAAGATGCACCGTCTGTTACGTTTACTGTATAAGTTCCAGGAGCCAATCCTGAAATATCTTCTGTTGTCGCTCCGGTATCCCAGGAATAAGTAATTGGGTTGGTTGCTCCTGATACTGTCACATCGATAGCACCATTCGCTTCACCAAAACAAGCTTCGTCCGTTACAGTTCCATTGACAATCAATGTACCGTTGTTCGACAAGTTCACTTGATACGTGTGCACACACCCGTCATTGTCCGTTACATCTACAGAGTAAGCACCTGCAGAAAGACCTGAGATATCTTCTGTTGTCGCTCCTGTATTCCAAAGGAAGGTATAAGGTGCTTCACCATTTGTTACCGTAAGATCGATAGAACCGTTACTCAATCCACAATCAGGATCTACTGATGTGTGAGAGATTGTAGGTTGTGGTGGCTGCTCGATTGTAAATACGGAATCCGGAATGTCTGCCGCCAAACTGATACTCCAGTCGAAGATGTATCCGTTATCCAATGCGTAGTTATCCGTTACGATCAATGACCATGTTCCGTTCAATGGAGCACCAAGCAATCCTGCGAAACCTTGCGCCGGAGTATATGATCCTGCCGGAAGGTAGTAATCCGTATATGTGTTACCCACCTGCGTAGTGTATGTATACTGTGGCGGTGGTCCCGGAGGGTTCGGATCAATGATTGCACTCATTTGAGCGTATGTTGGCGTTGCTGTCCAACAGTACTCGTAACCAATACCTGGTGTAATATCCGAGTTGTTCCAGTTATCTACTGGTCCGGATGCTACTGGTTCTCCAAGGTTACATGCGTTAATCGCTCCTCCCGTTGGTCCGTTGTTTTTCAACTGAATCTGGGCTCCGTTAGGCGCTTGCAAGACAATGTCAAGGTCGTTCGCATAGGAGTGCTCCATGGTGGCACAAATGGAAACGATTTGGTTGATATCTGTAATTGTTTGTCCAACCGGGAAACCAGAAATGGTAAGGTCACTTTGGTACGATGCCCCTGTTCCGTCCGGAAGGAAAGTTTGTCCAGCATCGAAGTAGTTACCTGCTACAAGGTCTTCGGCGGTACATCCGTATCCGTCAATTACTTCTACGTAGTAGGTTCCGATGTCTAATCCTGTAACCGGGAAGTTCGTGTATTGCGTTACGTTCCCTGTCGCTGAATCGGTAAGTGTTAAGGTATATGGTGCCAAACCTCCGCTGACCGAGAGGTCTACCATTCCATCCGCAGCACCGAAACAGGTGACGTCGGTTGGGGTGATCTGGTATTCTAGTGGTATATAGTCATCAATGTACAGGAGAATAGTGTCCTGTGGTTGACATGGTGATGGAGTATAGTATAACTCGATTACCTCTTGTCCTTCAGTAATACCATCAGCGATTGCATCAATAATGATGGTGGCTGAGGTCTGACCGGCGGGTATGGTTATGAGCGTATCAATTTGAGCGTAGTCAACTCCATTTGTTGCTGTACCTCCAATTCCGATTGGAATGTTCACGTCCGTTGTTAATGCACTGTCTAATTGGAACGTGAAACTTGCGTCGATACATCCTTCCAATGCCGTGTTGTTACCACTGAAAGTTGTACTTGTCGCTGAAATGTTGGATTGTACTAATGAGTTTTCCTGAAGTAGTACTGCTGAATCGTATGCGCTATCACTACCATCGGCAATTCTTAAGGAAAGGGTATAAATTCCACAAGGAATCAAACTATCTCTGGCCGCAGTCATCAAGGTTGTGAAACCATCAAATTCGATGTCTGCGATGTTTCCTGTATTGTCATTATAATACTGGAAAAACGATCCGTTGTTAATCGTGTTGATTGTTACGGGAGTTGTTGTTCCCGGAACTACTGCCAGGTTTTCCTGACCTACGATACCTGGTCCTGAAATGTAGAATGCGAAGACGTCGTTGAATCCTGTTCCAACGAATTCGTTGTATTCTTCTGACATGAAAACGAAGTTGAACTCGATCTCATCTCCCTGAACTTCGAATTCAAATTCAAATACTACCGCATCGTTAGTATTAAATCCAGCCAAAGCAGAAAGGTCGGCATCTCCACCACCTCCCATGTTGGAAGACGTATTTCCTGAGCTATTCGGACCAATCGCATCGGCGATATCTCCTGTACTCAAGATTACCCCTGAGTTTAACCCCAAAGTGTTACCAACAAAGTTGAACTGACCGTACTGATCAGGGTCACCTGTAATGGTTGCATTAAATACGTTTACGTTATTACCAGCAAGGTTGTTACCAAGCTGTTGAGCGGTGAAACCGTTGTTAACGGTTAGCTGCGCATTGGCTGTAAATAAAAAGCACAACGCACACATGGTCAAAAGGTAGGACCAGATAGTTTTCATAGCATATTGTTTTAGCAGTGCGGAGCAAATTACGGCGAATTCCTTAATTATGAAAGTCTTGATATATTAATTTATTGTTTCCTTGATATGAATTGAGTGCTAATTCTTGGTATCTTAAATAGAATCACTAATGAAATGAAGATGAAGTACATGGAACTCGGCAACTACGGGGAGCAGATTGCCAGGGATTATATCGTAAAGAAACAGATGGTTCTTATGGAGAGTAATTACCGTTGGAAACACCAGGAAATTGATTTGATTGCTATGGATCGTAGTGATTTGGTAATCATCGAAGTAAAGACACGAAAGCATCGATCGTATGGTGCGCCGGAGAAATCTATTACTAAATCAAAACAGCGCAATTTGATAAAAGCAGCGAATGCTTACGTCCAGGAGCGTCAACTTAATTTAGATGTGCGGTTTGATGTTATTTCCATCATTCATAATTCACACGAAACGCATATTGATCATATTCAAAACGCTTTCTATCCAACGCTTTGAAACCTTTTCCAATAGTTTTTCGTTTGGAATAGCGTACCTTTGTACTCGCGCTCAAAATTTGAGTTGCGGAATTTATCAAACTTAAGCTCGAGATGAACTCAAGAAAGAATACCGGAGGAAGATCTGGTAACCAATCCAAAAAACGCCCGTTATCTAAGGGCAAAACGCGTACAGGAAGACCGAGTCTATCCAAAGCGCAGAAAGGAAAGCAGAAGTATATTGACTTTAAGGACAGCAAGAAAAAAGGCGATCCGTTACCAAGTTTCAATGACAATGAAATTCGGTTGAATAAGTTCTTGTCGAATGCGGGAATCTGCTCGCGTCGTGAAGCGGATATGTTGATTAAAACGGGAGTTGTAACTGTGAACGGTGAGATTATCACTGAAATGGGATACAAAGTGAAGCCCGGAGATCAGATTCGTTATGATGGCGAAACAATCAATGCTGAGACAAAGCGATACGTGCTTTTGAACAAACCCAAAGGATTCATTACAACGATGGATGATCCAATGGGGCGAAAGACAGTGATGGGATTGGTAAAGAAAGCGTGCAAAGAACGGATTTACCCTGTAGGTCGCCTGGATAAGGAAACGACCGGATTGCTGTTGTTCACAAACGACGGTGATTTGGCAAAGAAGTTGACGCATCCACGATTCAAAGCTGGGAAGATCTACGAAGTAGAATTGGATAAAAATGTGACTTCAGTGCATTTGAAGCAATTGACTGCCGGGATCAAATTGGAAGATGGAACAACACGTTTTGACGCTGCTGAATTTTTGGATGATGAAGACGGAAGAAAAGTAGGAGTGGAGTTGCATTCAGGAAAGAACCAGATTGTTCGTAGAACATTTGAATCGTTGGGATATACGGTTCGGAAATTAGACCGTGTGACTTTTGCCGGATTGACTAAAAAAGACCTTCCGCGTGGAAGATATCGTCATTTGACGGAGAGAGAAGTTGGATTTTTGAAAATGACTCAAAATACATAAATCATGTTGCGTTGGACCTTGATCTTATTGCTGATTGTAAGTGGAAGTTTTTCTGCGGATGCCCAATACCGAAGAATGAAAAAGAAGGAATCGGATGGTCGCGGAACACTCTGGGGATATTGGGGATACAATCGAACGAGATATGCGAATAGTGATATTCGTTTTGTCGGTCCGGGATATGATTTCACATTGGCAGAAGCCAAAGGTCATGACGAACAAGCCATTGTAAGTTCCAACAACTACCTTCGATTGTCCAATTTAACGGTGCCGCAATTCAATATACGATTGGGGTATAATTTCCGTGATCACTGGGCAATTTCTTTGGGATACGATCACTTCAAATACATTCTGGCAGATAAAAATGAAGTTTTCCTTAGTGGAACTATCGATCCAGGTGTGGATGACGTAACAAATTGGTCGGGAACGTACAATGCAGAGCCGATAGTTACGAATCGGAAGCAATTTCACTACGAGAATTCGGATGGTATGAACTTCATTCGTTTGGAGTTACACCGCATAGATACCTGGGTTCGATTGGGGAATCGTGATCAGTTCAAAATATCTACCGATCTGGGATTCAGTTTCGGAGGCGTGCTATCTTACAACGACTTCAGGTTTGCTGGTCAGGAATCGAAACGCACGATTAGTATGTCGGGAGTAGGAACAGCGATTCATGTGGCACCAAGATTTGAATTTTTCCGTCATGTTTTCGTTCAACCGACCTTATCCGCAGGATTGATTCGTCAGGGAAAGGTCAGAACCCGCCCGAATAACGCATCGTCTTATGTGCAACAGAATGTCGCCTACGGAGAGTTTAACACTGTTGTTGGATTCTTTGCATATATCCGCCCAACCAATGGGTGTGATAGCTGTCCGGTTTGGTAGGGAGGTAGGTTCGTCAAAATAGATTGATAACACCAGTGATTTCCAAAATTCCGGAAGTGCTGAACCCAAGTCCAATTACCAAGAATATTACGAAGGTAAAATAGTCATGCCCTTCGCTTGTTTCCAGAACGAATCTTTCGGGATTATCTTGAGAATATAGAACTCTCACAGGTCTGTTTTGACTTCGTTTATTGAACCTAATTGGGCCAAGATAGGATGAAGAACTTATGTACGGCTTATTTTCAATTCTTTCTCCATCCTCTGTTGTAAATTCAACAATTGGATATCGATCTCCATCACCATTGTTTTCAAATCTTATTATTTCTCCTCGAGTTCGAATTCCAGTTTTTTGAATTTGATTTAAAAATTGAATGGCTTTTAATGAAATGAAGGTGAAAATTGAGCCAAGAATGAGAAAGCAACCCGGTGGAAAGAAGTACATGCAAACTGCAAATGCGATAACAATTACAATCCAATATTTACGAATCAATTCCATGAGCAATTAATAATGGAAAGTAGGAATATTTATTTGATCAAACGCAATACAAATTTACAATTCTACATCATCAGTTGTTGAAGGATTCTCACCTATCACTCCCCGTACACTTCTCTTGCTCAAACGACTCATGTTTCTCATGATCCCAGCCCCAAACGTAGGCTCCGTAGTCCTTCTTTTTCTTATTGGAAAGCGCCCAGTTTACTTTGTCAACCCCATTGGATTCCAGGAAATCATTTGCATCGAGAAAGTAGCGTCCGCAGAAGAAGTATTTTCCATCAGCCTCAGGTGATGGATGTCCACCCTTTAAAATTTTGTGATTCGATCCTTTGATCAATGGAACATTTTGTTGTGCTTTTTGTCCCCAGAGAATGTAAACCAACGGTTTATTGTAATTGTTCAGGAAATCGATCAGTAGCGGTGTAAATGGTGCCCAATATTGCAGGTTGCTGTCTGGTGTGCATTTTTTTGAATCACAGGAAATAGTCAGCGTTTCGTTTAATAGCAATACGCCTTCTTCCGCCCATGGAGTTAAGTTCCCGTCGAAGATGTCGACATCAATTCCTTCGTTTTGAGCTTCGAGCAAAATGCGCTGAATGGATGGAACTTTTGACGTAGAAACACCTGTTGGAATAGAAAAGGAAATTCCCTGTGCCAATCCTGGTTCCGGGGCTGGATCCTGACCAATGATAATTACTTTGGTTTGATCCAGTGGGCTTAATTCAAATGCCTTGAAGACTTTGTGCAAAGGCGGGTCTAATGTATTTTCAGAATCCAATGTGCCTTCCAATCCTTTCGAGATTTCCTCAATAGCTGATTTGGTTTTCGGTTCGTTGAAAAAATCTTCCCATCCTGCAGGAATGTTTCCGTCCGTATATAGATAATCGTTTAATGTGGTGTTTTGCCACGTGGGAGTTGCATTGCTCATATCAGTGAATAAAAATGGTGGATTAATAATAGTGATTCCAAACAACAAAGCCAACCCTTTTGGGTTGACTTTGCGAGTCCGAGACTCAATTTTTGTGGCATTTCGCAATACCGTGCCTGCGGCAGGCAGGTTGGAATATCGGAATATTCCGATTTAGAAAATCACTTTTTTCTAGGGTTTTTCAGCGGAAAACGCTAACTTATACGGTTAACCTCACTACTCCTTCGTTCCCTTTCTACGAATCTTAAACTCCGCCTTGTAGTAGAACAATGGCAAGAATCCGAGTTGATAACGCTCAGCAGTTGGCTCTGCCGAAGGATTGAATAAATCCGGTGCATACGCCAGTCCAAGGATGTTCTGCTGACCTGTAATATTTAATAAATCCAATCCGATTTCGTGCATTACTTTATTCGCGTTAAATCTCCAATTGACTTTCGCATCTAAACGGAAGTAATCCGGGAACTGACGGGTGTTGAATCCGCCATCCTGAAATATGATCTCTTGAAATTGATTTGTAGCAGCTTCATCGATGAATCCGTACAACTGACCTCCGGCATACGTCGCTTTGAATCCAAGGGAAATAGTATGTCTTGGTGCCACCTTGAATTCTTTTCCTCCAAGAAGGTTGAAGATGTAGTTTCCGTTGTAAGATGTCGAACGTTCGATGCCATCGCTTCCCGTGTACAAAGAATTGAACACCGTTCCTGAGAACAGGAAGAAGAATGATTTGTCGAAGAACTTCTGAACTGTGATCTCAGCACCATAATTCTGACCAGATCCGGTATTTTCCAAATCTTCCGGGAAGAAACGTTGGAATCCGCTACCCATGTTAATCAAAGAGAATGCAGAAGGCGCTACAGTAACCGGAACATTGTACAGGTACTGGTAGTATGCCTCCATTTTCAAGTTCAGGCTTTTCTTGAATGCTTTTTCGTAACCAACTCCGGAATGAATACTTCGTGAGAAATCCATATCGATGTTCTCATATACTTTTTCTCCCTGCGAATCCAACTGGTGATAGAAATACGTGTACATCGGTTGCGTCATACTGTGCATTCCACCTCCAGCAGAAATCGATTGTCCATTCTTCATGTTTAACTTCCACCCAACGCGCGGTTCAGCGATGCTAAAGCTGTTACTTAACGAGAAGTACTGGTTGTGTAATCCGGCGGTGAATTGCATGTTCTCCGTCATGCGCCATTTCCATTGTGCGAATGGTTGGATCAATGCTGCGGCACCAACGTAATTCCAACGATTTACCCAGCTGTGAGTGGATGGGTCGGCTGTGTGACCTGCCTGAAGTACGGAATCTTGCATGTTGTAGAAGAATGCGTCAACGTTTATTCCGAATTTGATCAGGTGACGGCGGTTGAATTTGTGGTTCAATGACACATATCCTGACGCCTTTTGAATTTGGAAGGTATATGCCATCATTGGGTAGATGCTGTCACCAACTGCGGCAAAAAGATCGATGATAGAATCACCTTCGGCAGAAATAGTTGCACGACGGGAAAGGAAATTGTGGTTCGAGCGTTGACGTTCGATGGAATAAGCTCCCGTTGCTGTTAAGTACGTTTTCTCGTTCAGTGGTTTTTTCAATGTCAATCCGGTAACCGCCATCGCAGTACCGAAGTATTGATCACGATCTCCTTCACCATACAATTCTTCAGAAGCCGAATTCTGAGAAAGGTTCAACGGATACTGCTCTGAAATTTCAATGGAGATATCGCTGGCTCCACCCATGGCCCACCAGGAAAGTGCACCACCATTTTTCAATCGCCAGTTGAACTTAAACGCCCCATCTCCATAAGTAGGCACGGCATCCGTTCCAATCTTGATTCCCATCGTTTCGAACAAGCGTAAAGTAGAGTATCGTCCCATAACAAGGTAACTTGCGTTTCCATCTTTACTCATAGGACCTTCAGCAAGGAGTTCCGTTCCAAGGAAACCAAATTGCCCCGTCATCTCATGCGTATTGTTGTTACCGTTACGCAATTTCAGGTCGAACACCCCAGAAGTGGAGTTACCATATTCCGCAGGAAAGGCGCTCATAAAGAAGTCAGAGTTCGCCAGGATTTTATTGTTCAGAATGGTTACAGGTCCACCAGTACTTCCAGAGATGGCAAAGTGAGATGGATTGGGAATGTCCACACCTTCTACGCGCCAAACGACACCCAAAGGTGAGTTTCCTCGAATCACAATGTCGTTACGAGAATCATCTGCTCCACCGACACCAGCAAAGTTGGATGCCATTCGCGCAGGGTCGGATCGGGAGCCAGGATATCGGTCGGTTTCAGATACACTGAATTGACGCGCAGACATCAAGGCTAATTCGTTTCGAACCTCTCCGGTTTTTCGCGCCTCAACAATCACTTCTTCTTGCTCCACAAAACTTTCCTGCATGGGAACCTGAACGATTACTTCTTTGCCAGAGGTTACTTCAATGGTAACTGTCTTGGTGTCGTAAGTCATATAAGTGGATACCAATTGATGTTTACCAACAGGAACATCGGCAATGGTAAACGCACCGTCAAAATCGGTAAGAGCGCGAAGCTTTAAAGTGGAATCGCTTGTGAAAATCTGGATTTTCGCTCCGTAAATGGGAAAGTTGGTCTCAGAATCGAATACTTTTCCTCGAACTGACTGAGTAGGAGACTGTCCGTATGCTGTTACACTGACAAGCAGGCAAAGGAGTAGTGCTACTTTCATAAATAGAGTTTTAGAGTTTCTGCGTCAAACATAGTTGGAAACCAGACAAGCCAATTCCCGAATCACGCAATGCAAAGATAACATCTTGCGTATAACGCAAATAGCCAATATGACTACTTGTCTCCGACATGTTTTTTAAGGAATTCCTCCTTGGTCCACTTCTTCTTGTAGACGTAGGTGAAATCAAGATAGTTCAGCGAATTGAAATGGAAGTTTCGCACATCCGAATAAATAATGGCGTAATCTCCGCTATACCATAATGGAATTAATGGTGGGTCGCTGAGAAGTACTTTTTCTGCTTTTGCAAAGAACTTCAATTGATCCGTTTGCTTTTTCGTGCCGGAAGCTCTTTCGTAGAACTCGTCAAATACAGGATTCTTGTATCGCGATTTGTTCACTTTCGAAGGCTCGTTCGGATCATCTGGAATGTTCTTACCGTAAAAGTTTACCAGGAACGATTCCGGACTTGGATAATCTGCAGACCATCCCATTCGGAAAATGTCACCGTTCCCCATTTCTGAATCTGTAATCAATTGCTCGAAAGTAGAACCGTCAATGTTGACGTTGATGTTCAATACGGATCGAATTTGTCTTGAGAACTCGTCAGCTACGGCAGAATGAATGTCATTAATGTTGTAACGCAGTTGAACCGTTCCGAATCCTTCTCCGTTTGGATATCCTGCTTCGGCTAGTAGTTTGCGTGCTTTCTCAGGATCAAATTTATATCCAGAATCGCCGATGCCTGTAAAATCATATCCTTTCAAAGTACGACGTACCGGAGGGGTAATTCCGTACAAGCCAACTTCGTTGATTTGATTCCGAAGGATGTCGCTTCCGATGATGTCCTTGTTGATCGCATAATTAAATGCCATTCGAACCTTTGGATCTTTGAATCGTTCGTCCTCCATGTTGAAGAGGTAGTAGTTACTTTCCAACAGTGGATTATCATCCAGAATAAGTTTTGGTGGCTTACCGTTAAAATCTTGCAGGCGCCCTTGCATCATTTTAGTAATCTGACTGGTCGGAATTCCTTTGATCAAATCAATTTTGCGATTCTCAAACATTTCCAACTGAGCCATTTTTCGACTTTGGAAGATAAATTCCAACTCGTCCAGATAGGGAAGGGCATTACCATCTTTATCTTTCAGGTAGTAATCCATGTTGCGCTCCAGGAGCAGGCTACTATAATCCTGATTCTTTTTTTCCTTTTTGTATTGGAATGGTCCGGTACCAATCACGTCTCCGGCATATCCACCGTCAATTACCTTTTTTGAAACAATGTGGCAACTTACCTGTGCCAACTTGTAGAGGAAGTTGTGGTCGCTATGTTCCAGATGGAAGGTTACTTTATTTCCTTTACCTACAATCCCCGAAATATTGTTCGATTTACCGTTGTGAAAATCATCGGCTCCTTTTACCAATGCTTTGCAAATCATGCTGTATGTAGTAAGAGGATCTCCCTTTCTGTCCTTGGTACAACCAATTTCGAAGCTACGAATTACATCATCGGCGGTTAAAATGCGGTCTTTTTCACTTTTAAATGCCTTGTGCTTATGAAATTTCACATTTTTCCTCAAATAGAAGGTATATGTTTTACCATCTGAGCTTTGGGTCCAACGACTCGCGATCCTCGGAACGATCTTCAAAGTCTTCGGATCAATGCTCACCAATCCTTCTGTAATTTGACTCAGAACTGTGGCGGAATAGAAATCGCTTACTTGCTGAGGAATGTATGTAGTTGGCTGATTGTCAAGCGCCATAGTGATTTTACCACCGGCAAATTCAAATTCTTTGCGTTCTTCTTCGCTGCACGAAAAGAGTACAAGAGATAAGATCAGGAAGAGGGGTATTCTGTTCAAAAAGGGCACTTCAATGACGTAATAAGTATATACAAGAATAACAAAAATCTATTAAAAACAGCAATCCATCGAAGATCATTGAAAGTTCGTCGTTGGATTGTGAGATTTTTGTGCCGATATTAAATTAACGTGAAAGTTGCCAAATAATTCTCCGTAATCCCATTTTTCAAATAAAAAGGTATTATATTTGGTCGTTGAAATTACGGCCAATGTTTTGCGTGGTTTGCTTTTAGAGCAATATGAAGAGCAAGAGCTACTGACTATATTTCACTTAAGCAATGAAGAACTTTATACTACTTTTTGGCTTTCTCTTGTTAAACGTAACAGTTTTTGCTGCGTTGTCTGTTGATGGCACGTATCAGGGAAAAAACTTGTACGTTTCCAATCCAATGGATGATGAAGGATTTGGTTACTGCGCTACGAAGGTGACAGTAAACGGAGACATCATGCCTGGAGGAACAAGCATGGGAGCCTTTGAAATTGATTTCTCCTTATTCAATATTGAAATTGGAGAGCCTGTGTTCATCGTTATTGAGCACAATGAAGGATGTAAGCCAAAGATTTTGAATCCTGAGGTATTGCGTCCGCGTTCAACATTTACTGTTAAGGAGATGAAAATTTCTGACGATGGTAAATTGACATGGACAACAGAAGGAGAGCGTGGTAAGCTTCCATTTACTATCGAGCAGTACCGTTGGAATAAATGGGTAACTGTTGGAGAAGTACAAGGGAAAGGTTCTGGTGAGTCAAATTCATACGAATTTCAAGTTTCTCCTCACTCAGGAGTGAACACTGTTCGTGTGGTTCAGGTTGACCACTCTGGAACGAAGCGTACATCAGACGAAATTAAATTCACGTCGGATATTCCTACAGTAACAAAGACACCAGCTCAGGTTCGTAACGAAATCAAGTTCCTTGCAAATGGAGCAGCAATTGAAACGCGCTACGAGATTTACGATGCCTACGGAAACATCGTGAAGAAAGGTGTGGGATCTTCAGTAAACTGTTCGAACTTACTTCGTGGAGTTTATTACATCAACTTTGATAATGTGAACGAAAAGTTCATCAAGAAATAGATTTAAGAATAAAAAAACGAACCCTGACATCTTATGATCGTCAGGGTTTTTTTATGCCATGGTAAAACAAATTGAACATCTGGGGATTGCGGTTGAGAGTATCGACGCAACCGTTAAAACTTTCGAGTCGCTTTTAGGAACAGAATGCTACAAGGAAGAAGAGGTGGAATCAGAAGGAGTGCGTACTGCCTTTTTGATGGTTGGAAACTCAAAGATTGAATTGCTGGAGGCGACAAACGAAGATTCTGCTATTGCAAAGTATTTAAAGAAGAACCGTGGAGGTTTTCACCATGTTGCTTTCGAAGTGGATGACATCGACGCGGAATTAGAACGATTGGCTTCCGAAGGTTTCCAATTGATTCATCAAACTCCGAAAGGTGGGGCCGACAATAAACGCATTGCCTTCTTGCATCCGAAATCAACGCATGGATTGTTGGTGGAATTATGTCAGGAAAGAACGGATTGAATCGATTCGTGAGGCAATAGATGATAGGCGGATAATCCTGCTTCTCTGGCACCGTGAATATGCTGGATAGAATCGTCGATAAACAAAGTGTTGGAAGCATCCAGTTCTTGTTCGCTACAAACGCGTGTAAAGATTTCCGGATTCGGTTTGCGCATTCCCATTTCGTGTGATAAATACACTTTCTGGAAAACGGTATGAATATCGACCCCGGACGTGGCGTTCCATTCCCTCAGCGCTTTATCAATGTGAATGCTGTTGGTGTTGCTCAACAAATAGATATCGTGTGTTTGCTTCAGCTCAATGAGGTAATCGATCCGTTCTTTTGGGATGTCTAGAATCATCGCGTTCCATGCATGAACAACTTGATTGGGAGTTGTGCCCTGGGGAAGCAGATTCAATACACCGTTAATGAACTGTTGTGGTGAGATGCGACCCGTTTCAATAGCATCGAATAAATCGGATTGAGCCGCCTGAGAATAGAGCGCATCAAAATCCGAAATCCCTAGCTTCTTAAAAGCATCGATGGTAGCCTGATAATCGATGTTGATGATAACACCGCCAAAATCAAATATGATATTCTCGAAATCGGATTTCATAGAGCAAAGGTACAACTAACCGCAAGGGACGCAAAGGGCGCAAAGCTTTTTGGGGTGATTTGGGACTTTTCGCGACGCTCAAAGTATGTTCAATGTCTTAATAAAATCAACTTGTTGATTTTTAAAACTCGATTCACATATCCCGTTGCGTCCCTTGCGCCTTTGCGGTGAATCAACAAAAAAAGGGACCCACCGTAGCGAATCCCTTTTGCTATTTAAACGAAACTTACTATTTACTTGTTAATACGGCGTTCAATGAGAACTCTACGTTCGGGCTGATTCCTTCTCCTGTCTCAGGATCTGCCATGAACCCTGGGATTCCCATGTCCGCAAAGCTGATAGAGAAATCTCCCGTTATCATTGCTTTGTCACCTTCAACTTTAATTGTTGCTGGAACAGTTGTTTTAACGTCTTTTCCAATCACATTCAGCGTCATTTCCAATTGTCCATTCTCGTAAGAGTTCAAAGTAACTGTTGCTGAAGGAAAGTCTGGAGTGTTCCAGAACATATTTTGTGGATGATCTTCATCCGGCGCAGTTCCCATCAAGTGTGCTGCAAGGTATCCTTTCTTCACGTCGTCCATGCCTTCATCTGTAACAGTAATTGAATTCATGTCGATTGTAAATGAACCAGATTCCAAAGCATCTCCTAACATAGTAACAGACCCTTTGCTGATGGCTACAGTTCCATTGTGTCCGTAATCAGGTCCCATTTCTCCGTGCCATCCTAATGTGCTGTTAGAAGCATCCAATGTATATGTTATTGCTTTTACTTCATCGGTTCCATTTTCATCAGTTGATTCTTCGTTCGATGAACAAGAGGCTACAAATAGTGCTGTTGCAGCCAAAAAAAATACGCTTGCTTTTTTCATTTCTATCAATTTATGGGTCAAATATATAAATAAATACCATGGTAACAAAAAACAAGGCAAGTATTTATGATTTTTTCATCTGGCGGAATTATATATCTTCGGAAAATGAAGTTTTTCCTCGATCAGCAGCGCTATATTGATACAAAGTTTCCACTGGATATTTCTTTGGGTTTGAGCAATACTCCCAATAATCCGAGAGCCTGGTACGTAGATCATCCAAAGTTTGAACCGGTTCGAACGGAGCATTATACTGGATCGGTTGCAGAAGGAGGTTCTGTGAATTTTCGGGACATCTATTTCAATCCGCATGGGCACGGAACACATACAGAATGTCTGGGGCATATCACGGAAGAAGTGTATTCAATCAATGAGAAGCTAAATGAGTACTTTTTTGAAGCGCAGGTAATTTCCATTCAGCCTGAATTGCGAATGAATGGGGAAGAGGAAGATCGATTAATTACACTGGAACAAATAAAGGCAATGGACATTCATGCGGAAGCACTTGTTTTACGAACCTTGCCTAATACCGGGGATAAGCGAACATTCAATTATTCAGATACGAATCCTCCATATTTGGAAAGGGAAATTGCATCGTACCTTACTTCGAATGGAGTGAAACATTTCTTGTTGGATCTTCCATCGGTAGATCGTGAATCGGACGAAGGTAAGTTGGCATTCCACCATGATTTCTGGGAAGTTCCGCAAAACCCAAATCATGAAAGAACAATTACCGAGTTGATTTATGTTCCCGACGATATTAAAGATGGTGATTACATAATGAATCTTCAGGTGGCTCCTTTTGAAAACGATGCAGCGCCTAGTCGTCCTGTATTGTATGAAATTCAGGGTCAAGTACAAAAGTCGTAGTTACATATTCCGGTGAATAGTAGATGGGAATAAACACATTATCATTTTGTTTAAGAAAGCTTTCATTTATGAAAGCTTGCGCCAATCCAGCGAACGTCAAATTGCGCCCTTTGCGGCGATGTGTTTACGAATCGCTTGCGGTTAATAAGAGAAGGTAGCACGTTTAAAACAGCACGTATACTATTTATATCGACCGCAAAGTCGCAATGTGCGCACAGCCCAACGTGTAATAGTTCTGGTGAGGGGCAAAATGAACGTTGCTGATAGCGCAATGGGTTTACTTGAAAATAAGTACAAAATTCAATCGAAGTAACCAGAAACCAAAGCGCACAAAAAAAGAGTTGATGTGGTCAACTCTTCTTTTGTTAGTAGTAAGTTAATTTTTCTGTAGTAGTTGTAACAACAATCTTATTCGTAGTAGGTAGTTAAAACCTTAATTCAAACAGAAATAAAAAAATCAGGTATTTTCTTTAAGCCTTGTCCCTAAGAACGTACTTCAAAACAGAGGCTAAGAACTGTCATACTCTTTAATCAAACTAGAAAATGAAACTGCCTCTCCAAGCAGTAATCCCCTAATATTTCAAAGTGAAACTCAAAGAAAATTACCTGACATTTCTCCTTATTTCTTAATGATAAGTATAAGAAGTTCTTTTTGATTGTTTTAGCTACAATGAATATTCAGCACTTCTGCATGAATATTTAACGATTTACAATGATTTTTCGATTTACAGATTTTCCAATCTCGTAAAGAAAGCGTCTCTTTTCGCCGGAGATAAAGGCACTTCCGACCCATCTTTCATCACAACAGCACCCCCATTTTTCTTATCGTAGCGGTCTACGTAATTAATATTTATGAGGTGTGATTGCTGTACACGAAGGAAATTATGCCCTGAAAGAAGCGTTTCGTATTCCTTCAAAGTTTTCGATACCAAAATCTTTTTGTTGTCCTTCAGGAAGAAGGATGTATAGTTTCGATCGGCTTCACAACGGATGATTTGATCCAGCTCTACCACGTGAACGCTTTCTTGCGTTTTCAGAACCAAACGACGCTTCTCATTTGGTTGAATGTTTTTGTGTAATGCTTCGAACTGACTTACTTCTTTGCGATCATCAATAGTAGAAAGTGCTTTTTCCAATGCAGCGCGAAGTTCACTCGTGTCTACAGGTTTCAGCAAGTAATCCAATGCACTGAACTTAATCGCTTTGATTGCAAACTCTTCGTGAGCCGTGATAAATACCACTTCGAATTGTTTGTCTTCAATGGAACGAATAACATCGAATCCGGTTCCGTCTGGCATTTGAATATCTATAAATACAATGTCTGGTTGGTGCTTCTCGATGGCAGCAATGGCAGATTGTACGTTTTCACCTTCGGGAATCGTTTCAACATCGTACCCAAAAGAATCAATCATTTTTGCGATCAATTCTCTCGTTCTATTCTCATCATCGATTATAAGTACCTTCTTCTTCATATTCGAATTATTTGTGACGTTTTGGTTTTAGGCTTCAGAGGTGTAAGGTAATGAAATTAACACTTTTGTACCCGTTTCTTCCTCTTTATTGTAATCTTCAATAAGCAGATAACCGTCCGTGCGGTATTTCTTATTCAGGTTTTCTACGCGCTCTGCCGTAATCTCCATCGCCATACTCTTATGGGCAGAACTTTTCTTCTTCGCTTTCGAAGCTTTACGACCGATACCATTGTCGATAATGGTGATATGCAACATCTTGTCAACCTTGGTAAATGAGACCTTAATGAAACCACCTTCAATGGTATGCAGCTGACCGTGTTCAATGGAGTTCTCAATAAACGGTTGCGTAATCATCGGTGGAATATGCGCTCCTTCAGCGATTAATTCATCATCTGCTTCGATTTCATATTCGAAACGTTCCTGGAAACGCAATTTCTGCATGGCGAGATACTTGCTCAAAATCTCCATCTCGGTTTCCATCGGAATGTGTTCCTTAGGTGAGTTCTCCAGAATCAATCGCATCAAACGAGAGAAATTCACGAGGAATTTGGACGAGTTCTCCGTATCATTTTCGTAGATGTAGCTTTGAATTACTGACATCGCATTGAAGACAAAATGCGGATTCATCTGGGTTCGCAAGAGTGTTTGAGACATCTCCGCCTCCCGCTGTTGCTGCTTAATTTGCGTTTGGTTCCAACGATAGAATAGGATCAATCCGGCCATCACCATAATGATAATAAAGGCGATGATGATGTACATCTGGAAGTTGTTTCGAAGCTGACTGTATTCCAGACGGGCAGTGGTCATTTCACGTTCCTGTCGTTGTCGCTGAATGGAATCTGCCTGATCATTAATTAATCGTTCGCGCTGCTCGGATCGGTAGGATTCACTGAGTTCCGCAATTCGCGTCGCTGCCTGTACCGTGGTGTTGCTATCTACATAATCCAGATACTTCTCCATGTACTCCAATGCAAGCGTTTTGTTGTTGAGCTCTTTGTATACATCGGCGATTACACGATAGGTCTGATAGATTTGACTCTTTGCCTGATATTGCTCTCGGATTTCGATAGATCGATTCAAATAGTTGAGGGCATTCTGATAGCGTTTTTGCTCTTTGAAGACCGTTCCTACATTATGGTATACCGATGCAATTTCCTCCTGATTGTTCGCTGATTCATAGAATACCAGCGCCTGGTTAAAGTTGATGGAAGCTTCAGAATAATTCTTCTGTTCCTTATAGACCATTCCCAATATATTGTGGGTCAGCCCCAAACCATTCAGATCGTTCAAAGCAGTCAAATAAATGATAGATCGATTGGCATTCTTGATGGCTTTATCGTATTGATCCCGATCCAATTGAACCGTAGCAAGGAACGATAGGGCAAGTGCCATTTGTCGTTTATCATTGATCGCTTGCGAATACCCCAGAGATCGTCTGAAATAGTATTCGGCATCGTCCAGGTTAAGGATTTCACGCTGAGTTTGTCCAATTTCACGACAGTATCGTGCCAATAACAGCGTGTTGCCAACTCCCTGCGCAAGATTCAATGCCACGAGGTTTTTTGCCACGCCGAGTTCCGCCTGTCCAAAGAAGCTGTAAATCTGGGCAATGGTATTGAACGATCGCGCCAATTCCGCTTTATTTCCACTGCGTCGTCCTGAACTAATGGCTTTGTTTGCGTAATAGAGCGAGGAATCCTTCTGGTTGTAACGCATGAAATTCAGTGCGATGTGCTGATAGGTTTCCGATTGCTTGGCGATGTCTCGGATTCTTTTGGCTTTTTTGAGTGCCAGTTTCAAATAAGATTTCGCCGTTTCGTACTCCTGCATTTGGCTGTGGTAGAAACCAAGATGTCGGTAAATAGTGAATTGAACCTTGTCTCCTTTTAACTTGTTCAGAAAGGGTTGACAAGCGAGAATCGTGCTGTAATAGGATTCCAAATCACCACGAATTAAATACACTTCGGCACTATAAATCAAAGCAGAAAAACGGAGTGAATCTTCAAATTTTCGGCTGTCGGTAAGGATTTCCCTGCGCAAAGAATCGGCCTTGTCAATGTTGTTGGCCTTGTAGTAGTCTCCCAATTCCAGCATGGATTCAAATCGCTGCTGAGAAGATTTAGCCGCTGTAACTGCGCGAATTAGCTGTTCTTCTTTGGCTTGCGATTGGGCATGTGCAGTTGAGCTGTAGCCAACTACAACCAGGAAGGAAAAGAAAAGGAGAAGCGATCTTAGCATTAAAAGCTAAAATACGAATTTCTGGATTCTAAGCTGAATTTGAATCGTCGGATTTCCTTGTGTATCCAAGCTTCTAAAGTGGTTTGTTTATGCATGCATTTACTATCTTTGGCGCTTCAAAAGACACGAAGCAATGGAATACGATTTTCGACAAATAGAAAAGAACTGGCGTGAGTTTTGGGCTGAGAATAAGACCTTTAAAGCGGACGATTTCTCGGACAAACCGAAATACTATGTACTTGACATGTTTCCTTACCCATCTGGAGCAGGATTGCATGTTGGTCACCCGCTGGGCTACATTGCTTCGGATATTTTTTCGCGCTACAAGCGCTTGCAGGGCTACAACGTTTTGCATCCAATGGGATACGATTCCTTCGGACTTCCTGCAGAACAATACGCGATTCAGACGGGACAACATCCTGAGAAAACAACAAAGGAGAACATTGCACGATACCGAGGACAGATGGATAAAATCGGATTCTCATTCGATTGGGATCGTGAGGTGCGAACATCGTCTCCGGAGTATTATAAATGGACACAGTGGATCTTCAAGCAATTGTTCGATTGCTGGTACGATAAAGATGCCAATAAAGCCGTTCGAATTTCGGAATTGACGGCGAAGTTCGAAGCGGAAGGAAACGCTAACGTGAATGCGGAACACGATTTCGAAGGAACGTTCACGGCAGACGAATGGGAGGCAATGTCCGAGAAAGAACAAAGCACGGTATTGATGTCGTATCGATTGACATATTTGGCTGATTCATGGGTAAACTGGTGTCCTGCTTTGGGAACAGTTTTGGCTAACGACGAAGTAGTGAATGGCGTTTCTGAGCGAGGAGGTCACCCGGTTGAACAGAAATTGATGCGTCAGTGGTCCATGCGAATCAAAGCATATGCTGAACGTTTGCTTACCGGATTGGAAACTGTTGATTGGACCGATTCCATCAAAGATCAACAACGCAACTGGATCGGAAAATCTCAGGGGGCATCGGTTTTCTTCCCCCTTTGGAGGGGGACCGAGGGGGAGGACAACAACGATTTACCTCCAATCGAAGTCTTCACTACGCGACCTGATACCATTTACGGAGTTTCGTTCATGGTGTTGGCACCGGAACATCCGTTGGTGGATCAAATCACCACAGCTGAGTTTTCAGAACAAGTAGCGGAGTACAAACGACAGGCTTCGTTGAAATCGGAGCGCGACCGTCAGTCTGATGTAAAAAACATAACCGGACAAAATACAGGAGCATTTGCCGTGCATCCATTTACGGGTGAGAAAGTGCAAATCTGGATCGGAGATTACGTATTGGCTTCCTACGGAACAGGTGCTGTAATGGCGGTTCCTTGTGGTGACCAACGCGATTGGGATTTTGCCAAACATTTCGATATTGAAATCATCAATATTTTCCAGGATGTAGATATTTCCGAAGCGGCGTACACGGAGAAAGATGCCGTAATTGCCAACTCGGATTTCCTAAACGGGTTGCCAGCGAAAAAGGCAATCAAAACGGCAATTCACGAGATTGAAAAACGCGGATTTGGAAAAGGAAAAACACAGTATCGTTTGCGCGATGCCGTATTCTCTCGTCAGCGCTATTGGGGAGAGCCGTTCCCAGTGTATTACAAAGACGAAGTGCCGCATTTGGTTCCAGATGCCGATTTGCCAATCACACTTCCGGAAGTCGATAAATATTTGCCAACCGAAGATGGAGAGCCGCCATTGGCACGTGCTGAGAAAAGTGCTTGGAACTATCAGGAAGGCGATCGTATGGAATACAACACCATGCCGGGTTGGGCAGGAAGTTCGTGGTATTTCTTGCGTTACATGGACCCGAAGAATGATAACGAGTTTGTAGCGAAAGAGAAGGTAGATTACTGGCAAAATGTGGATTTGTACATCGGTGGATCGGAGCACGCAACCGGACATTTATTGTACGCGCGTTTCTGGACAAAATTCTTGTACGATTTGGGATATATTCCATTCGAGGAGCCGTTCCAGAAGATGATCAATCAAGGGATGATTTTGGGACGATCTAGTTTTGTTTATCGTGCGGAGATGAGTTTTGTCAAGATTGGCATTGGAACAGAGGATACGGATAAACCTACAAGAAAGATTTTTGTTTCAGCAAAAAGACGAGATTCTTTCAACGGAGATGATTATTTGGCTACACTGAAAAGGTTATATCCAAGTTTTAATTTTGAGGAAATCGATTTAGGGAGCGATTTGTGGTTTACACCTATCCACGCTGATATTTCAATGGTGGACAATGATGTTTTGGATATTGAAGCATTCAAGAAATGGAGACCGGAATTTGCTGATGCTGAATTCATTTGTGAGGAAGACGGGACGTACATCTGCGGACACGAAGTAGAAAAAATGTCCAAGTCGAAATACAACGTACAAACTCCAGACGATTTGTGTGAAGATTTCGGAGCAGATACATTGCGTATGTACGAAATGTTCCTTGGGCCATTGGAGCAAAGCAAGCCATGGGATACGAAAGGAATTAATGGAGTACACAACTTCTTGCGCAAATTGTGGCGTTTGTTCCACGACAAGAACAACGAAGTGAGTTTGGACATGGGCGATCCATCCAAAGACGCCTTGAAAACATTGCATAAAACCATCAAGAAAGTTGGTGACGATTTGGAACGCTTCTCTTTCAATACAGGGGTTTCCAACTTCATGATTTGCGTGAACGAACTCACCGATCAGAAGTGCAACAACAAGCATATTTTGGAACAATTGACCATTTTGATTTCTCCATACGCACCCCACATCGCTGAAGAATTATGGGTTCGATTGGGTAATGAAGCCGGAACGATTTCCTACGCGAAATTCCCGGAATTCAACGAAGAACATTTGGTGGAATCCAGCCACGAATACCCAATTTCATTCAATGGAAAAATGCGCTTCAAATTGGAGTTCCCATTGGATATGAGCAAAGACCAAATCGAGAAGGAAGTTTTGGCGAACGAAAACGCTCAGAAATGGCTCGAAGGAAAAGATCCTAAGAAGGTGATTGTGGTTCCTGGCAAAATTGTCAACGTAGTGATCTGATGTTCTACACCACCGATGATATCGTTGTCGTAGTCGACATTGTCGGAACGTTGGTATTTGCAATTAGTGGCGCTCTGGCTGCCGGAGAAAAACGCTTTGATTTAATGGGAGTTGCGATCATCGCCTTCGTTACTGCGGTAGGAGGCGGAACCATTCGTGATTTGCTGATCGGTTCGCACCCCGTGAGCTGGATGCAGAGTTATCATTACCTCGTAATTACCATTATTGGAGTATTGCTGGCATTCTTTCTGCACCGTCAATTGCAACGATTCCGAAAGTCTTTTTTTCTCTTTGATGCCATCGGATTGGGAACATTCGCGATTGCCGGTATGGAAAAGGCATTGAGTTATGGTATCAGTCCGGGATATGCAATTCTTTGTGGAATGATTACCGGTTGTTTTGGTGGATTGACACGAGATGTTTTATGTAATGAAATCCCGTTGATTTTCCGAAAAGAAATGTACGCACTTCCAGCTTTGGCCGGAGCGTCGGCCTACCTTGGATTCGATTATTTGGGAGTGATTCCTGAAGTGAGTTTTCCGATTACCATTGTTCTGGTAATTCTCTTCAGGATTTTCGCGGTTCGGTATAATTGGCAACTACCAAAAATCCGAATGGATTAACCACTCGGATTTAAGTACCGTAGCTTGAGAATATACCCGACGCCGATCAGAAATTAGATCACCAAATCTTTTCTATGAATCCTTCATTTTTTTCTGTGACATCGACATCGGGTACCCATCCTCTAGGCAATATGTTTTTCAAGGAACACCAAATTGTTTGATGTTATCTTGGGTTGAGTGCTGATCAATACAGCGCGTTCCACCATAGATTTTAATTCGCGTACATTTCCTGGCCATCTGTAATCCAGCATTGCTTTGAACGCATCAGATTCGAATTGCTTCTCAGGAAGTCCTTGTCTTTTGCAGAATTCGGAAGCGAAGTATTTCGCCAAATGAATCACATCGTTTCCTCGATCTTTCAGATCCGGAATTCTGATAATGAATCCTTGCAAACGGAAGTATAAATCTTCACGGAAGCGACCGGCTTCAACCTCTTTCCAGAGATCTTTGTTCGTTGCAGACATTACTTTGATGTCCAGGTTGATTTCCTTTTTACCACCGAGGCGTGTTACCTTGTTTTCCTGAAGTACACGCAAGAGTTTTGCTTGCAATCGATACGGCATTTCACCGATTTCGTCCAGGAAGATACTTCCGCCATTGGCCTCTTCGAATTTTCCTGATCGTCTTGTTGCACCTGTAAAGGCTCCTTTTTCAGCACCGAACAATTCGCTTTCGATCAAATCTTCAGGGATGGCCGCCACGTTTAAGGCAACAAATTGACGACGTTTTCTGGAAGAGTTGTAATGCAAGGCATTCGCTACCAATTCTTTTCCGGTTCCATTGGATCCTGTAATCAATACAGGAATGTTGATGTTCTCAACGCGTTCCATTAGCTGGAACATTTCCTTCATCGCGTCACTTTCACCAATGATGTTATCGTATCGATTGATGTCAATGAGTTGACCTTTCAGACTCTCCAGCTCATTCCGTGTGTTGAAAATCTTTCGGAAGTTCTCGATGTTCTGCTTCAACTCTATCAGTGCCTTTTCATCTTTAATGATGTATTTGTCGGCTCCTTTGTTGTAGGCATCAACCACGATATTAAGTTCCATTTGCCCCGAAAGGATCACTACGAACGTGTCTGCGTTAACTTTTTTCACTTCTTCGAGCAGTTCCAGTCCGTTCCGAACGGGCATGTCGTAATCGAGAACAACTACGTCAGGATTCCCGCCCTTTGCGTTGGAAAATTCGTCTGCTGTTTGAAACAATGTTACTTCAACATTTTCCAGTGTTTGAAGCTGTTGTTGTGTGACTTCACCATAGAATGGATCATCGTCTACTACGAATATTTTGAGGATGTTAGTTTTCATGCTGCTTTGTTTTTGAGTTGCAATTCTTCAATGATTGCTTTTGATTCTTGTAATACTTGTTGAATTGTTGATTCCAGTTGATCGATTTCGGAGTTCTTTGCTGCATCTTCAATAAGCTGTAGCTTTTCTCCGGTAGGTTTTGCACCAATGGTGAGGAAAGAAGACTTTACCTTATGTGCTACTTTCCGCAGCTCTTCGCTGTCGCCATTCGAGAAATGTTCTTCCATTTCGACCAGACAATCTGGGGTTGTGGAGATGAACATATCCAGAATCATTTGTACCATTTCTTCGGATCCTCCACATGTGTTGTGCAGATATTCGAGGTTGAATAATGTGTTTGAGTTTTCCATAATCTAAGCGCTTTTTAAGTGATTGACACGAAGATTATTGTAAATCTTCTCCATTAAGTTTGCTGGCTCGAACGGTTTTGTGATGTAGTCGTTCATGCCTGCTTTGAAACATTTTTGATTTTCTCCGATTAGAGCCGATGCTGTCATTGCAACAATTGGAATGTCCTTGTCTGCCGTATGCTTGCCCGATCGGATCTCTTTGGTGGCAGTGTAGCCATCCATTTCAGGCATACTAATGTCCATAAGGATCAGATCGTAATCGTCCTTAGCTACCATATCCAGCGCTATGAGACCATTTTCGGCAAGAGCAACATCAATATTCCAGTCCTTCAGAACTTTCATTGCCAACATTTGGTTGATCGGATGATCTTCAACAAGAAGCACTTTGCTGGCACCTAGCGTAGGCAACATTGTTTCTTCGTTGACCAATTTCAGCTGCGTTTCGTCCACGGCATTTGAAGCATCTACTACTTCGTATGGAATCTCCACAAAGAAGGTGCTTCCTTTTCCTTCTGTACTTTCCACCCAGATTTTTCCGTCTTGCAATTCTGTAAGCTGGCGGGAAATTGTCAATCCCAATCCGGTTCCTCCGTGCTTACGTGTAGTTGACGAACTCGCCTGCGTGAAGCTTTCAAAGATGGTCTCTATCTTATCTTCTGGAATACCAATTCCCGTATCCCGGATGGAGAATCGAATGTTTGTTTTTCCGTCTTTTTTTCCGGCTGTTTCTACTTTAATTGTCACGCCTCCACGCTCGGTGAATTTGATACCGTTGCTCACGAGGTTGGTGATGATTTGACTTAGTCGAACGGTGTCGCCGATAACAAACTGTGGAACATCGTCATCTATATGAACGCTTAAATAAACCTTCTTTGCTTCTGCAGTCACAGCTAGTACTTCGTGCGTCACATCGATCATTTTCTTCAGGTCGAATTCATTGCGTTCCAGGACAATTTTTCCAGCTTCTATCTTTGAGAAATCCAGGATGTCGTTAATGATCACCATGAGGTTTTCCGATGATTTAATAATCGCTTCCAGATAGTTCATTTGCTCGGGACTCATGTCTGAGTTTTGCAGAATTCGCGTGATTCCCATGATTCCGTTCATCGGCGTGCGAATCTCATGACTCATATTCGAAAGGAATTGACTCTGAAGTTCCTTCGATTCTTCTGCAAACTTTTTCGCTTCTTCCAGATGATTCTGATGCTTCACTGTTTCCGTGATATCGTTAATCGAGATCAAGCGAGCAGGTTCGTTCTTGTAATCGAGCGTTTTAGTAATCATCTCAACATTGATTTCCGACTTATCCTTCAATACATGCACCCATTCTTTTACTCCGAGATCTTCTTCCGGATTTTCGATGCACAAAATGAGGTCTGCAAGGTCCACGTCTTTGTGTAGGTTACGCACATCCATCCCCACAAACTCTTCTCTTGGGTATCCGTACTTTTGGATGATGGCATCATTCACTGCGAGAATTTTCAAGGTCTCAAGTGAACAAATCATCATAGCCGTTGGATTCTGTTCAAACAACAATCGATGCTGCTTTTCGGAAACTTCCAACCGGTTCTTGCTTTTTTGCAGTGCAGTTGTCGCCAGAATGTTTTTGACTTCCAGTACATATCGCGTTTGAATTGAGATGATCATGAAAATCATTACTGTTACTACCGCTATGGCACCGTTGCTCATGTATTCCTGAAACGTTAATTCACTGAATTGGAAGAATACTATGTTGATAGCAAGTGCATACCCAATTGAAATCAGCGTGTATTTCATTCGCCAGATCAGGAACATTCCCGCACCAATGAATACGGCCATGTGAGTGTATGTCATGTGCCGGAACGATTCCAGATCAATGGTATTGTACGTGTAGGCGAATGCGGTAATGGTTGCAAGCATTGGGACCAGGCCCAGGCTTTCACCGGTCAAACGCAGTCTTTCTTTGAATACCATGGCAGTAAATATTACCGCTGCTACTGCCATGTTAATTCCTACGTAAATCCATTTGTTTTCGTCAATTATGAAGTAATTAGATATTCCCCATAGTATGTTCACTGCAATGGCAATCCTGCTTCCCAGGCAATGCTGCTTGAACATTCTTTCCGATAATCTTTTCTTAAAATCCATCTTTCAAAAGTTTAATTATCGTTTAATGACTTTGATCGTTGCTTTACGACTATCATTCTGCGTAATCTGGAAGAAGTATAAACCGCTCGGAATAGGTTCTGGTGAGTAGAATTCGTACGTGTTTTGTCCTTCGCTCACGAATACTTCATCTCCCGCAATCGTTCTTCCGTTGGAATTTACGAGCGTAAAGTTGAGGTATGAAGATTCGGTTACCGTATAGTCTACCTTGAATCGGTCTGTAAATGGATTCGGGTAAGCCTTGTCGATTGTAATCGTTTCAATTTCCGGGATGTATTTCACCGCTACGGGCTGGAACGTTTCCGATTTTCCGTCGAAATCTGTTTGTCTTAGTCGGTAATAATTCACACCGATCTGCGGTCGTTCATCTACGAAGTAGTACGTCTTTTCTTGTTGAGATGTTCCGGCTCCTTTCACCGTTCCAATACTCTCGAAATCCAATCCGTCCAGAGATCGTTCGATGGTGAAGTAATCGTTGTTCAATTGCGTAACCACAAGCCATTCGATGTTTACTACATCTCCATCCAATTCGGCATCAAAAGATCCTAATTCGATAGGAAGCGTTCCTGTTTCTCCAACACTTACAAAAGCACCTGGGTTTGATTGGTTGTTGAATTCCGTTTGAATGTATCCTTCACTTCTTTGCACGTTGATAAGGCGCAATTCATCAATCTTTCCGTTGTAGTATTGATTGTTTCTACTGCCATTGAATGTGCTTGCTTCAGACCCGTCGCCGATGAAGCCATAGCGTGTTTTATTCGAACCAATGGTGTTTATTAATTGCGTTTGTGTGGAAATAAGCGCACCGTTGATGTAAATCTTCTTTTCTCCGTCTTTAAATGTCGCAACGATATGGTGCCATTGTCCATCGTTCACTTGACCGTTGTTCCCTGCGAATTGATCGTGTACTGCCATTCCGCCGCCTTGATAGCCAGCATCGTGCGTACAGAACGAAACTTTTCCTTTTCCGTGAACAGACAAGTGGTATTTTTCAGATCGATCGTAGTCCAGAATGGCCCAGTTACTTGTCCAGCTATTGTTATCATAGGTGGTTTGTACCCATGCCGAGATCGTAAATTCTGTGATTTCACCCGGAGTATCGTAGTGCAAATCCTTAATTGCGCAGAAATCATTTCCGTCAAAATTCATGGCCTGACCAATTTTACCCATGATCACATTTTGGTGGTTCATACCATTACTCGGCTGCGCATCGTAATCGTTTGCGTAATCCACAATATCGCCGATATCTGGATTGTCGTTCATGTGCCAAACGGCTTTGTACGAACTGTTCCAAACATCTTCTGTAGACAAACTGCTATTATGGTTTGGATTTCCGCACATAACGCTCAACTCTGTATCAATGTTTTTGTACAATACAGGTAAGCGAACCCAGGCGGTAATACTTCCCGTAGTAGGGTCGTACATTTCCAATTGATGGTCCAGCTGCATGTCGTTCTCACCCGCAAACACGATGTCGTGTCCTGAAGGGCTGTGAGCATGTCCGCCGAAAGAGGTGGTTCTTAATTCAGGAAGGGTAATTTGTACCAACAATGGGAAATCGGCAATATCTCCAGTGTCGGCAACCTGCGTATGATCTACAACAAGGGTACCTTGCCAGGTATGACCAGTTACAACAGGACCAGTGCCCGGCGTAAACATCGCACGTACATCAGTAGTACTTGCCACTGTTGCAACAGTAGTGAATAAAATTTTCCATACTACGGCGCCAATGACCAATGCTCCGGCTCCGAATAGTAAAATTCTTTTAAGTCTCAGTCGCGTTTTAGGCGCGGCTTTGAGATTGTTTTTAGGACTCATAATTTCAAATTTTGGTGTTCTATTAGTCCCAAATTTGAGATATGCAGATCGGTTCTTGAAGCGCCCTTTTCCCAACGCAATGAAAAGTTTTCCAAACGCATTGCTTTGATAAATGACACAATAGCCTGGGATATTTTGGCGTTTTATTTGGCACAGCCTTTGTATTATTCTCTGTAACAGTTAAAATGTTAGCGATGAAAAAGTATCTGTATTTATTAGGCCTTGCCACCATCCTTGTAGGATTGAGCAGCGCGTCTTCGTCTTCAGTGACCTATCCTTACGTAAGAAACAATTCGTTTAAAACAGGAGAAAAGTTAACCTATCGAGTTACCTACGGTTTTGTAGATGCGGGAGAAGCGACAATTGAAGTGAAATCAACCTCGAAGAAAGGGCAGGGAAGGGAATTACAACATGTGGTTGCCACCGGAAAAACACTTGGGAGCTTCAACAATATATACAAGGTTCACGACGTGTATGAAAGTTACATTGATAAGAAATCGATGATGCCCTGGTACTTCGTTCGAAACGTGGATGAAGGAGGATATAAAATCAATCAGAACTATACGTTCAAGCACCATGTAAAGAAGGTGAATAACGGAGAGAAAGATTTTAGTATCACCATGGGAATGCAAGACATGATCTCATCTTTTTATAAGGCACGTACGCTGAATATGAAAGGAATGAAGCCCGGAAAGGTATTTTCTTTCAAGTGTTTCATGGACGATGAGATTTACGACTTGAAGATCAAGTACAAAGGAAAAGAAAAGATTAAGATTCGAAAGGGAGAGTTCCAGTGTTACAAGTTCGTACCTGTAGTGCAAACGGGACGCTATTTCGAAAACGAAGAAGACGTTGAATTCTGGGTAACTGCCGATCAAAATCGCATCCCAGTATTGATCAAAGCAAAGATACCGGTTGGTACGGTGAAGATGCACCTTATAGAATGGAATGGTTTGAAGAATGAGTTGAGTAGTAAGGTGGATTGATAACCGAAATCATCCGACTGCTTCGCTGACCACTTTGAAGTCAGACTCAGAGTAAGCGATCTAGCGAAGCAAAGAAAGTGGGGACGAGGAATCGTCCCTGTTTTTTTGTTTTATTGGGGAAATGTGATCAGTGAGAAGTGGTCAGTTACAAGTGACCTTTGTTCCTAATCATTCAGCTTCAATACAGCTAAGAACGCTTCCTGTGGGATCTCTACTTTTCCTACCTGACGCATACGTTTCTTACCTGCTTTCTGCTTTTCGAGGAGCTTACGTTTACGTGTGATATCTCCACCGTAACATTTTGCCGTTACGTCTTTACGAAGTGCTTTGATCGTTTCGCGGGCAATTACCTTTGCTCCGATAGCCGCCTGAATTGGAATTTCAAACTGTTGGCGTGGAATCAATTCTTTTAGCTTGAGACAAATTTTCTTTCCTAATTCGAAAGCATTACTTCTGTGAACCAATGCTGATAGGGCATCCACCTGTTCGCCATTAAGAAGCAGGTCCATTTTGATCAAATCAGATTTCTTGTAACCAATTGGGTGGTAATCGAAGGATGCGTATCCTCGGGAAACAGTTTTCAATCGATCGTAGAAATCAAAAACGATTTCCCCCATTGGCATTTCGAAGCTGAGTTCCACACGGTCCTGCGTCAAGTAGACCTGATTTGTCAATTCTCCACGTTTTTCAATACACAAGGTCATGATTTGACCAACGTACTCAGCCTTTGTAATAACTTGCGCTTTGATATACGGTTCTTCGATCATTTCCATTCCAGATGGATCTGGTAATTCCGAAGGGTTGTTTACGATAATTTCCTGATCCGGCGTCTTTTTCATGTACGCCTTGTAGGATACGTTGGGAACCGTTGTAATTACAGTCATACCGAACTCACGTTCCAAACGTTCCTGTATAATCTCCATGTGCAACATTCCAAGGAATCCACAACGGAATCCAAATCCTAGTGCTGCGGAAGATTCCGGTTCAAATACAAGGGATGAATCGTTCAATTGCAGCTTCTCCATGGAATAGCGCAATTCTTCGTAATCCTCTGTATCTACCGGGTAAATTCCTGAGAATACCATTGGTTTTACGTCCTCAAATCCTTGAATCGCTTCCTCACACGGATTCTCTTCCAGCGTAATTGTATCTCCTACTTTTACTTCGGCGGCTTTTTTAATTCCGGAAATAATATATCCTACGTCTCCTGTGCGCACTTCATTCTGAGGGCTGAGATCCATCTTCAAAATTCCGATTTCTTCAGCGTTATAGCTTTTTCCGGTATTGAAGAATTTAACCTTGTCACCTTTGCGGATTACTCCGTTTTTCACTCGGTAATACGCAATAATTCCACGGTATGAGTTAAACACAGAGTCATAGATCATTGCTTGAAGCGGTGCATTCGGATCGCCTTCCGGAGCAGGTACACGCTCAACAACCGCTTCCAAAATTTTGTCGACACCCAATCCTGTTTTACCAGAGGCAGGAATAATATCATCAGGACTACAGCCAATCAAATCGACAATTTGATCCGTAACTTCTTCCGGCATTGCACCAGGAAGGTCCATTTTATTCAAAATTGGAATGATCTCAAGATCGTGTTCCAATGCGAGATAAAGGTTTGAAATGGTTTGAGCTTCAATTCCCTGTGCTGCATCCACGATTAGCAAGGCGCCTTCACAAGCTGCAATAGATCGCGAAACTTCGTAGGAGAAATCCACGTGACCCGGAGTGTCAATCAGGTTCAGTGTATATCTTTCACCATTGTGTTCGTAATCCATTTGAATCGCGTTACTCTTGATGGTAATTCCGCGCTCACGCTCCAGATCCATATCGTCCAATGCCTGATCTTGCATTTCGCGCTCAGAAATGGTTCCGGTAGTTTGAAGCAATCGATCGGCCAGGGTACTTTTCCCGTGGTCAATGTGTGCGATAATACAAAAGTTACGAATGTTCTTCATAAAGGGTTAATCTCGCTGTGGATATAGCGTACAAAAGTACAGGAAATTAATGAAAAGCGGGAGTCTGTGCAACGTTTTTCGAATTCGATGTACACTTCGACTCCGCTCAGTGTACTCAAGGAGGAACCTGGTGTACTTTGGAGGTGCTGAGCATTGAGCGCAGTCGAAATGCGCTACAAAAAAAGAACGGGAAAGACTGGCGTCCATCCCGTTCAATACCTAAACTACTACTACTTATGAAAACTAACTTCTACTTAGTTGAATAGGGTAGTTCAAATCCCGTGCCAAAAATTATGTATGCATATAAAAAGCACATTGAGCGGAGTCGAAGTGTGCTTCAAGAGGAATCGAGTGTACTTTGGAGGAACAGAGCATTGAGCGGATTTGAAATGCGATTTTTGGAACGGCTGATCATCAGGCTTCTCGATGTTTCGGCAAGCTCAACACAGCGCTAGCTCCAAATCCTAATTTATATAAAAGAAGAAAGGGAGAAACTGGCGTCTCTCCCTTTCAAAACCTAAACTACTACTACTTATGAAAACTAACTTCTACTTAGTTGCTAGATACAGTTCAAATTGTGTGCCAATTATATTACTGCTTTTTGCAACCGTATCGTTATTTATAGAACGAAGATAGGGAGTCTTTATTATGTACGCATTGTTTTTAACGTTTTTTTAGCATGTATTTGTGTTGAGTGGTTTAAAATAGGTTTAGAATGAAATTCAGGGTGTATTTTCCATTGCTTTCAATTTTTGGAAAAGTCGAGCATTGGGTTTCTCGATGTTTCGGCAAGCTCAACACAGCGCTAGCTCGAAGTCCTGGTTTATATAAAAGAAGAAAGGGAGTGACTGGCGTCTCTCCCTTTCAAAACCTAAACTACTACTACTTATGAAAACTAACTTCTACTTAGTTGCTAAATACAGTTCAAATTGTGTGCCAACTTTTTCCGTTTCTAACAACCGTATCGTTACTTATAAGAACGCATGATGCTCTGGAAAATTACATGTTAAAGATGTTTTTAACATATTTTCTCAATTGATTATCAAAAAGATAGGTGGATTTGAGGCAATGGTTGAAATGGTAACTAATTGAATTTCAATTAAGTTGTCGAGCTGGAACACTTATTATGCGTACACATAAAAAACATGCAATTTTAGAAGTCGCTTGTATCTTTTTGAGCTTGCCTGGTGGTTTGAGATTACAGTCCAGGATTTTGATCGCGACCCTTTTTTGCACGCCGGGCAATCATAATCGTTACGACGATCATTAAAATCCCGGGAATAAGCCATGAACCAATTTGGTAGCCAATTTTATATCCCAGACTTTCTTTATAGGCTTCGTCTTCTTTTGGTTTCCCACTTTTGGCTTCTTGCTGTACAATTGATGCGGTGTCTTCTTCTATGGCTGTAGAATCGACAGTAAGTGTGTCGTTTGGTGTCTCCACAGCTTCTGAAGGTTCGGTAGCCTCCGATTGTTTTGGGGATGTTTCACAGAAGGCAAAATTCACTGAGAAAAGAAGCGCAATAACAAGTAGAAATCGATACATGTGGGTACTTTTGGTAAAGATAGAATTTTCCCATTTTTATTGATCTATGGATTTCCCCATTCGAAAAATCATTCATATTGATATGGACGCGTTTTATGCCTCCGTAGAGCAAATGGACAATCCTGAATTGGTCGGGAAGCCAGTTGCCGTGGGTGGAAATCGGGAACGTGGAGTAGTGGCAGCGGCTAGTTACGAAGCGCGAAAGTTTGGTGTACGTTCGGCGATGTCTTCAAAAATGGCAGCGCTGAAATGCCCGGATTTGGTATTCGTTCCCCCGCGATTTGAGCGCTATAAGGAAGTCTCCAATAAAATTCGGGAGATTTTTCATCGTTACACCGACTTGGTAGAACCTCTTTCATTGGACGAAGCATTTCTGGATGTCACAGAGAACAAAATTGGTCATCCTTCAGCTACTTTGCTCGCTTCGGAGATTCGCTATCATATCAAACAGGAAGTTGGATTGAATGCCTCGGCAGGAATTTCCATCAATAAGTTTACCGCCAAAATTGCCTCTGACATCAACAAGCCGAACGGACAGAAGACTATTCCACCAGAAGAAGTGCTTCCGTTCCTGGAGCAATTGCCGATTCGAAAATTCTTCGGAGTAGGGAAGGTAACGGCAGAGAAAATGAAACTGCATGGAATTCATTACGGAATGGACCTCAAACGTTTTTCTAAAGATTATTTGGAAGAACATTTCGGAAAGTCGGGAGCGCATTTCTACAACATTGTACGGGGAATTCAACACAGCGAGGTCAAGCCTGATCGGATTCGAAAATCGATTGCTGCGGAGCGTACTTTGGACAAAGACATCTCGCAGGAAGATTTCATGCTGGAGCATTTGGAACGCATTGCTGATACTTTGGAAGGACGAATGAAAAAATCCAAAGTGAACGCAAAAACGATCACATTGAAACTCAAATACAGCGATTTCACCATTCAAACCCGAAGCAAGACTATCGATCGCTATGTTTCTGAGAAAACCGAATTTTTTCCAATTGTGAAGGAACTCCTGGCTCAGGAACCCGTTAAAGATGCCGTTCGTTTGCTGGGGATTTCCATGTCCAAACTGGATGCTGAAAATCCCCCGTCAGAGGCGCTTGACGAACAATTGGAAATGGAATTCTAGCTATCTAAAAATGACGGTTCCACGTACGGAATGTTGTCTAGAATGTGTTCCAGAGCTTCAATTCGTGCGCTCGTTTTCTTGTTGGCATCAATAATCTTCCATTTAGCACCTTCCCGATCCGTGTGTTCAAACATGCGAAGTTTATACCTTGTATAATCATCCCAAAGTTCCTGCGCTCGTTGGTCTACAGGTGTGATTTTCCATTTTTTCAGCGGGTTGGACTTGATGTCGTTGAAGCGGTTTAATTGTTCTTCCTTGGTAATGGAGAAGTAGAGTTTGATGAGGTAAGCATCCGATTCCAAAATCATTCGCTCAAAATCATTCACTTGTCCCATGAAGATTTCGTATTCTTTGTCTGTACAAAATCCATTTACAGGCTCAACTACGGCTCTGTTGTACCAGCTTCGATCAAGGAAAACAATCTCTCCCGCTTTGGGCAATTGTTGTACATATCGTTGAAAATACCACTGTCCGACTTCCACTTCTGAAGGCTTGGGCAATGCTACAATTCGGTAATGACGTGGGTTAATGTGAGCTGAAATTCTTCGAATCGCCCCCCCTTTTCCAGCAGCATCTCTTCCTTCAAACAAAATGATGACCTTTTGATTCTCTCGAATCACCCATTCCTGGAGTTTGATTAACTCGGCCTGCAATTCTCGTAACCGGATTTCATAACGGGTAAGTCGAAGTGCTTTTTCAAGGTTGACCCTATTTTCAGAAAATAAGTATTTGAGTCCAATTCGGGTATTCAGAAGCGCAACGTCTTCTTCTGTAAGTTCAATATCTCTGGTCATGGCTTAAATGTCTATTTGTTCGATTTGACGATAGTAACGGGCAATTACATTTGGATCTGGTAACACGGTGGTTTTGGACCTTGCTTTGCCCGGATAGTCAAATTGGGATAAAACGTAACGGATGCTTTCCAATCGTGCGGTGCGCTTGTCATTTGTTTTCACGATAATCCACGGACTAAACGTTGAGTGCGTTTTAGCGAACATTTCTTCCTTGAAATAAGAATAGCGCTTCCAGAGTTCCTGTCCTTTCATATCCACCGGGCTGAATTTCCATTGCTTCAGTGGGTTTTCCATGCGGGAAGCAAATCTTTTCTTTTGCTCTTCTTTGGAAATAGAGAACCAGAATTTGATCAAAATGAGACCGTCTTCGTAGAGCATGTGTTCAAACTCATTCACCTGATTCATGAAGCGATTGTATTGGTCCGTATCACAGAATCCCATTACTGGTTCCACAACGGCACGGTTGTACCAACTTCTGTCAAAGAATACGATTTCACCCGGGTTGGGAAGTTGTTTGATATATCTGCGGAAGTACCACTGTCCTTTTTCTTGCTCTGTGGGTTTAGAGAGGGCTACCACGCGCATGGATCTTGGGTTAAGATGTTCCGTAAACCGTTTGATTGATCCTCCTTTTCCAGCGGCATCTCTTCCTTCAAAAATAACCGCTACGCGTACGCCTTTTTTCGCTACCCACTGCTGTAGTTTTACTAACTCAGCCTGGAGTCGCTTTAATTCTTCCTCATACCGTAGGTTCCGGTACGTTTTCTTGATGTCATAACGCTTTTCTTCTGCTATCCGCACTAAATCCTTGCGCTTGACAGCTTCTAATAGTTCTTCTTTTGTGTACATGTATTCGTTCGTATCTGTAATAGCTCATCCTTGAAACCGGACGAACCACTAAAGGTAGAGACACGAAGCCGAAATAATTATGATGTAGGTCATGTTTACAGGACAAATGGAAGCCCTTGAACCGAAGATAGTTATCCTGCGATATCTTTTTTATCGAACAGGCGGGATGCAGCGTAAAGAATTCCTCCGGAAATGATCAGAATTATGATTACACCAAGCCAGTTGACACTGTATTCCGGGTTTAGCGGGTCGAAGTCCAGGTATCGGAAAGGAGAAATGTATCCCAACCACTCGATTGAGTCTGCAGTGCGCGAAATGGCATTCAGAAAATAACTTCCGAAAATAATTCCAACCACCATTCCCATGAAGTTCTTTTTGGGTTGGAAAAAGAAGGAAATCAAGACTCCCATGCTTGTAAACAGGAGGATTAGTACGAGACCATGAATGTGCATCGTAGCAAAGGCTGACCAATTAACGTTCGATCCAAAAATCCCAATGAGAGCGATGGCAACTACCGTTTGAATGGCAAAAATGATAAAGGTTAAAGTCAACATTGCCATCATTTTTTCCTTAAAAATCTGTCTGCGAGATAATGGGCGGGTCAACAAGAATTCTGAAGTGCGATCCCGTTCTTCCTTTGATACAATGGTGGCTCCGGTGGACATACAGAAGATTCCCACCAGCAAAATGATGTAGATGCCGTAATATGTGCTGTAGAAACCAAGGATATTGGTCCAGGTGTCAGCGTCCATTCCCATGGCTTTGGCTAATTCTGCGGGAAGTTTTTCCATGAGTGCTACCAGATCTTTTCCCATGTCTTCCATAGCTGGAAAAATGGCTACTACCAGAGCTGTAAATCCAATGGCGATAAGCGTCCAGGTGATGAGGTTTTTGCGGTTTCGCTTTACCTCTGTGAAATATAAATTCAGTTTCATATCAACGTTCGTAATAGTTCATAAATATGGTTTCCAGATCTGGTTCTTCCAGTGTAAGGTCCAGGATATCTTGTGTTTGAAGCCAGTTCAGTAATGGTTGAATTTTTCCAACGTAGTTGAATTCCAATTTGTTTCCGTGCCATTGAATGTCATTCATACCATCGATTTGATCGGTTTCTTTTCGTTCTGGATATTTCAATCGGACCCGTTTCACTTGTTTTGCCATGAGTTCGTTGATGTTCTCAACGGCAATTATTTCCCCTTCCTTAATTACAGCGGCTCGATCGCACATTCGTTGCACTTCTGACAGTACATGGGAGCTGAAGAAAATGGTGGTTCCCTGTTTGTTTCGCTCTTCCAGATGTTCGAAGAAGCGGTTTTGCATCAAGGGATCCAGACCTGAAGTCGGTTCGTCCAGGATGAGTAGATCAGGATCGTGCAATAAGCTTTGCAGGATGGCGCACTTTTTCTTGTTTCCGAAAGAAAGGTCGGTGATCTTTTTGTGTAGGTCCAATTCGAAAAATGCTGCCAATTCTTCAATCTTAGCGCGATTGCTTTCTCCGTAAAAACGCATATGGTACTCGAGGAGTTCCAACGAACTCATTTCTTCGTAGTAGTTCACTTCGGAAGGCAAATATCCGATTCGTGCCCTAACTTTTTCTCCCTGGGTGATGTCAGTCCCGAATAAAGTGCCAGAACCGGAAGTTGGTTGAAGCAAGCCCAGCAAAGTCCGAATTGCTGTAGATTTCCCAGCTCCATTGGGTCCCACAAATCCGAAAACTTCACCTTCTTTGATTTCCAGTGTGACGTTTTTCATCCCCACATGTTCTCCGTAGAGTTTCGTGAGGTTTTTTGTTTGAATTGCGTTCATAGCGTTTATTTTTTGTCCAGAGCAGCGCTCAGTAACTTATAATTCTGATCAATCAGGTTGAAAAGCAAATCTTCGTTTCCACCAACAATCAACGGTCGTCCGGCTTCAATGCGCTCCCGAAAATCCTCCAGGTTGGTCATGCGTAATTGATCGATAAGTTGTTTTCCCATACTCATGTAAAACATCGCAGCGGATTCCAGTGGAATATCATCTCGAAAGTTCCCTGCATCCATTTCAGCTTTTACCATGGTTTTGATCGTTTCGAACCCGTTTTTCTGCAATTGAATATAGGCTTCTCGCACCGTTGGCGAGTCCATATTCTCGTTGAGGCAATAACTGAAATTACTCATCAATGGATGATCGCGATCGAAGTCCAATCCATGCTTGTACATAGCCCGGGAATAGTCCCAGAAGGAAGCGTAATCTTCGCGTTTTACCGACATAATGTATTGGTATTTCGTAGCGTACACCTGCTGTGTAAGATACTCAAACAAATCTCGTTTGTTCTCAAAATATTGATAGAAGCTTCCCTTTGCCATACCCAAATCTTTGAGGATGGAACTGATCGATGCGTCATCGTAGGAATGCAATGAGAACTCCCGAAATGCTCTATCCAGAAAGGACTTCTGCCGATCTGCGGGTAAATTCAAAAACGTTTGCTTCGCCATAATGTGACTATGTGGTCACAAATATAGGAATAAATATGACTGCGTGGTCATGTAAGTGTGACGAAAAACTAATTATCGTGGTTGATTCTGGTGTTTGGGAGTAATTCTTCCCCCTTTGGAGGGGGCAGGGGGAGGATATTGAACCTAAATTGAATTCTTGAAATGAAAACTACTTACCTCCAAAGGCTACTTAGCAGATATTGGCAAGAGCTGATGATTTTTCGAAAATTACGAGGAATAGCACATTTCGGGAGATCGAAAGCAGTGCACTTCGACAAGCTCAGCGTACTACTTTCTCTTACTCAATGTGCGTTTTGCCATTCTCCAGGAAATCGCCCTTTCAAAGCAGGAGACAGTATTTCCTTCGAATCTAGGACAATAGAAGAATGACTAATCCTCCACAATCTGCATTTTTCGCAGGAGGAAAGATGCGTTCATATTCTGGCAAATGCCATCTTTGAAGCGATAATCAAAGAAGAGTTCATCGTCAACGATTTCTGCATCGAAGTAGTGGTTTTGAATCTCCGAATACTTATCTGCCAGCGTACACAAGCTGAGATCGTGCGTAGCAATCAGCCCGGTAGATTTAGATTTCACAAGACGTTCCACGAATTTTTTCGATCCTTCAGCTTTGTCGACACTGTTGGTTCCCTTCAGGATCTCATCCAGAATGATGAAATAGGTTTCGTCCTGAATTTTATTGACAATGTATTTCAATCGCTTCAATTCCGAGAAGAAGTAGGATTCATCGTTCACGAGGGAATCGCTGGTACGCATGCTCGAAATTAACTTTACAGGGCGGTACTCGAAGGATTCGGCACAAACGGGCAAACCGGAATTCGCCATAACGATATTCATGGCTACGGTTCTTAGGAACGTACTTTTACCCGCCATGTTCGCTCCGGTAATGATGAAGAAATCTTCTTGATTCAGCTGAATGTCATTGGTCACCATTTTCTCAGGATCGAGTAGGGGGTGTCCGAGTGATTTTGCCGACAATTGCATTTTTTCGTTCTCGGAAACCTTCGGATAAATATAGTTCGGGTGATTGAATGCATAGTTGGCGAGGGAGTTCATCGCGTCCATCTTCTCAACAGCAATAAACCATTCTTCCAAAGCACCGTCGAATCCTGAAATCCATTTCTCAATGCGATAAGTGCAACGCAAATCCCAAAGCAGGAAGCCGTTGCTGATGAAACCAAATATAAGATTGTTTCGTTGCCCTAAATTGTCGATTTCCCGAGATAATTCTTTCAACGTGGCAGAAGCCGTTTGCCCATCTGTTATTATCTCTTTTTGCCATCTTTGGAGTCGGGAACTTTTGAATTTGGCTTGCTCAATTTTTTCGATGAGTTTTGAATACTGGCGCAGCAAATCATCAATTTTACTGGTGATGTTATAGACATCGGTAACGCGTTTCACGTAAGGTCCGGAAATGACTAGGCCAAGGAACCACCAGCCAGCAGGAAACCATCCACTGATGAAGCCAATTGCGTATGCAGCGAATATGAGTGCCGAAAGAATGGAATAAACCAAAGGAGCCCAACTATGAATTTTCGGAACAAAAGCTTGATGATTTTGCATCCAACTGACCACATTTTCGGATTGCAATTCGGATCGAATCATGGCGGCTGTTGCGGTATATTCCTGACGCCATTGTGCCCATTCCTTTAGTTCCTGGATTGCTTCCTGCTTTTCTTGGATATCGTTGATGTCGTTGCTATTGAACCAATCTGCCAATGTTTTTTGACCGTTCTTCAGCGCTGTTCGATCCATCCATTGGAAGAGGGATCCGTGACCAAACAAATCTATATCCTGATTGAAATCGTGTTCTTCGAAAATAAATTGATTTCCAGTGGATGAATCGCCCAACTCACCATGAATTCGTTGGATTTCGATTTCGTTGATTTTGCGTAATTCATCGGCAAATTGAAACTCCCTCTGAACACTTGCATATCTGCTAATCAGAAATGCAAAAACAAGAGCTCCGGTAACCAGAGTAGTGACGATTCCAATGGTATTTCCAAAGAAAAACCACACGCCTACCCCCATGGCAATGAATACAATTAATCGTAAACTTCCGAGGAGTCGAAGGCGCGATTTGAGCTTCTTGATGTCTGCGTTAATTCCGTTGAGTCGTTCTTGATAGAAATTGATTGGTTCCATAGGCGTGATACCGTCCAAAAATACATAAGTTCTTCTGATGTGAATCGTAAAAAATGTGAAGGGTAGGGTATGTGTATAGATTTACCTGTCCTCCCCCCAGCCCCCTCCGAAGGGGGAGGAATTGAATCGCTTGAAAGAAGACAAACCAGTTTGAAGAGCTTTCTTTCTTTTCTATTAGAAATCTAATGTGATTTGGAATTACCAACTCCCCCTTCGGAGGGGGCTGGGGGGAGGATTAGAAGATCATCATCAAACAAAAAAACGCCCCGGTTTCCCGAGGCGCTTCCTTTATTTTCCCTTGCATAGGACTTTATAGTCCCAATAATACTTCGTATGGATCTTTTGAACCGAAGATCATGCGCTCCGGGTTCTCCAACATTTCTTTCACTTTCACGAGGAAGCTTACCGATTCTTTACCATCAATAATGCGGTGGTCGTACGACAACGCGACATACATAATCGGTCGAATCTCTACTTTTCCGTCAATTGCAACCGGGCGCTGAACGATATTGTGCATTCCCAAAATTGCTGATTGCGGTGGGTTGATAATCGGAGTAGACAACATCGATCCGAAAACTCCACCATTGGTAATTGTGAAAGTTCCTCCCGCCATTTCATCTGGTGTGATTTTACCGTCACGCGCTTTGATCGCCAATCGTTTGATTTCTCGCTCGATTTCAGCCAATGACATTTGTTCTGCATTACGAACTACAGGAACCATCAATCCTTTCGGTGATGATACGGCAATACCGATATCTGCGTAATCGTGGAAGATCATTTCCTGCCCATCGATTTGTGCGTTCACCGCTGGATATAAGTTCAATGCTTCTGTCACCGCTTTTGTAAAGAAGGACATGAATCCTAAGTTCACTTCGTGGTGTTCTGCGAATGCTTTTTTGTATTTCGTACGAAGATCCATGATTGGTTTCATGTCTACTTCGTTGAACGTCGTCAACATCGCTGTTTCGTTCTTCACAGAAACCAAACGTTCTGCAATTTTACGACGCAGCATTTTCATTTTCTCGCGCTTCTGCTCACGTGTTCCTCCCCAACCAGCAGCATCTGCTGTTGAGAATCCACCGGCCATGGCTGCAACAACATCTTGTTTGGTGATGCGTCCGTCTTTTCCAGTTCCGTTGATTTGGTGTGCACTCACTCCATTTTCAGCCATCATTTTTGCTGCTGCAGGAGAAGGTGTTCCTGTTGCGTAGCTTTTACCGGCTGCAGAGCCTGTCGAAGCAACGGGATCAGGACTTACCGATGAAGCTTTGCTTGCCACTGGTGCTGGTGCTGCCTCTGCTGCTGGCGCAACTTCCTCTTCGGTTGCTGAGCCTGCCGAAGCAAATCCTTCCGGACGTTCAGCTGAAGTATCGATCAAACATACAACTGCACCTACGGCAACCGTATCTCCGTCCTCAGCTTTCAAGGTAATTGTTCCGCTTTCCTCTGCTGGCAACTCCAATGTCGCCTTATCAGAATCTACTTCTGCAATCGCCTGATCTTTTTCTACATAATCTCCGTCAGATACCAACCACTGAGCAATTTCCACTTCAGAGATTGACTCTCCCGGGCTTGGTACTTTCATTTCTAATACTGACATACTTTCGAAATTATGAATAATGAATGTTGAATTATGAATGAAACTCTTTTCAACTATTCTTTATTCCTTATTTATTATTCCTAATTAATTAAGCTTTAACCTTCGTTTTTCCGTATTCAAACAACTGACTGAACAATCGATCCAATCTACGTTTGTGCAAGTCGTGAGATCCTTCTGCTGCTGCTGCCGATGAGTAACGACATACGCCTGTCAAATTCAAATCACGTAATTGCATTGCCATGTAGCGCCAAGCTCCCATGTTTTCGGGCTCTTCCTGTGCCCAAAGCAAGTTTTTCGCGTTGGTGTACTTCTTCAAAATTGCATCAATCTGCGGTCTTGGAAGTGGAAACAATTGCTCAACACGAACAAATGCCATATTCGAAACACCGCGCTCTTCAGCAACTTCTTTTGCTTCGTAGTAGAATTTACCAGAGCAGAATACTACTGTATCAATGTCTGCCACGTTAGTATCTACATCGTCAATTACCTCCTGGAATCCACCTTTGGACATTTCTTCCAATGATGATGTCGCTTTTGGATGACGCAAGATCATTTTAGGAGAGAATACCACTAATGGTTTGCGGAATTCACGCTTCATCTGACGACGTAGCAAATGGAAGTGATTCGCTGGTGTAGATGTATTTACTACCTGAATATTTGTATCAGCACATTGCTGTAAGAAACGCTCAATACGTCCGCTTGAATGTTCAGCACCTTGTCCTTCATATCCATGAGGAAGCAACATTACCAATCCACTTTGAGTTGCCCATTTGTCTTCTCCAGCTGTGATAAACTGGTCGACCATGATTTGCGCTCCGTTGTAGAAGTCTCCGAACTGCGCTTCCCAGATTGTCAATCCATTTGGACATGCCAATGAATATCCATATTCGTAACCAAGTACTCCGTACTCAGAAAGGAATGAGTTGTAGATCGAGAAGTTTGCCTGTCCTTCTTCCAGCATGTTGAGCGTAACGATTTCCTCTTCCGAATCTTCCGTTTTAACTACGGCATGACGGTGCGAGAATGTTCCACGTTCAACGTCCTGACCAGAGATTCGTACAGGGTGACCTTCAACCAACAATGTCGCGTACGCTAACATTTCAGCCGATCCCCAATCCAATTGATCCCCTTCAATGGCAGCCAATCGTTCTTTGAAAACTTTAGATGTCTTTCGGTAATATTTTTTTCCTTCTGGAAGTGTTGCCAATTTCTGACCGAGTTCTAAAAGGCGTTTTTTGTCGACACCTGTTTCCGGAGAAGTAAGGAAGTCTTCATCCGAACCAAATCGGAATCCTTCCCAATCGTCAGCAAGGAAATCATAAACCAATGCTTTGTCGCGTGTTTTCGATTGTTCGAATTCTTCCTCCAGATACGCATTGTATTCATCTGACATCTTCTTGGCTTCTGCAGCCGTCATCATTCCTTCTCCCACCAATTGATCCAGGTAGATTTTAGCAGGGTTCGGGTGCTTCTTGATAGCACTGTACAATTGTGGTTGCGTATACATCGGTTCATCTCCTTCATTGTGCCCGTATCTACGGTAACCCAATAAATCGATGAAAATATCTGAATTGAAATGCTGACGGTATTCCATAGCAATTTGCATTACCTGGATTACTGCTTCGGCATCGTCTCCATTCACGTGGAATACCGGACACAAGGTTGTTTTCGCAACATCGGTACAATATGTAGATGAACGACCGTCAAGATAGTTGGTCGTAAATCCAACCTGATTGTTCGTAACAATATGAATGGTACCTCCAGTTTTGTATCCGTCCAACTGCGCCATTTGAACCGTTTCGTATACAACTCCCTGACCAGCAATTGCTGCATCTCCGTGAATCAATACCGGACAAATACGCTTATAATCGTTCTCCAGAACATGATCTGCTTTGGCTCGTGCAATCCCTTCTACAACTGGATTTACTGCTTCCAGGTGAGATGGGTTAGGAGATAAGGTCAATGTAACATCTTTCCCGCTTTCGGATTTCACTTTTGAAGTGAAGCCCTGGTGGTACTTCACGTCTCCGTCGAAACGATGTACCATGTCGAATTCTTTTCCTTCGAATTCACGTAGAATATCACGTGGACGTTTCTCAAAAATATTGGTCAATGTGTTCAATCGGCCGCGGTGCGCCATTCCAACAACGAACTGCTCAACACCACTATCTGCTCCCTTCTGAACCAATGCGTCCAGGGCAGGAACCAATACTTCTAATCCTTCAATGGAGAAGCGTTTTTGTCCAACGAACTTCTTTCCAAGGAACGATTCGAACCCGGCAGTTACTGCAAGTTTTCGGTAGATTTCACGCTTCGTTTCTTTATCGTATTGCGGACGGTTTTTCAACTCGATTGCGTTCTTGAACCATTCCAATTGTTCTGGCTCACGCATGTACATATACTCGATTCCGATAGATCGGCAGTACGTGTTTTCAAGATCTGCAATGATGGTTCGAAGTGTTGCCGGCCCGATTCCAATTTCTTCTCCAGCCTGGAAAACAGTGTCTAAATCACTTTCTTCCAATCCAAAGTTTACGATATCCAAAGTAGGAGCATATTTTCTACGCTCACGTACTGGATTCGTCGACGTGAATAAATGTCCACGCGATCGATATCCATTGATCAAGTTGATCACCTTGAATTCTTTCTGGAAGTTTTCAGGAACGCCACCGTCCTCGTAACTCGTTCTGGCAAAGTCAAACCCTTCGAAAAATTTCTGCCACCCAATATCTACACTTTCAGGGTTTTGAAGATACATTTTGTACAAATGGTCAATTGCATTTACATCTGCATTTCCCACGTATGATACTTTATCCATGTTTTACGGAAGTTGTAATTATCAAAGTTAGGGAAAGATTGGGAAATGAGGATGGCAAACTTGTGGGAATTACTTATGGATGATTCAAATAATCACTCGAAAGGGCAATGTAATGCAATTATTGGGAATGAGAGTAGCAACGAAAAATGCCCGACTACGAAAAGCAATCGGGCATTTGAAACTATTTTGAAAGATCTATTTTTTAATCAGTGTGATGCTTTTGGTTTCATTTTCACTGTTTAATTTTAGTAGGTAAAATCCGTTTGGTTCAGAGCTTAGATCAATGCTGAGATGTTCTCCCAATTGGAAGGTGTCTTCCTGGATGAATCTTCCGTCTACAGTTGTGACGTAGTAACTTGCCTGACCTGAATGTCCAACTGTTTCAACACTGAACACACCTTGCGATGGGTTCGGGTAAACGTTTAGGTTGTCAAACTGGTTTAGCTCATTTGTTCCGGCGCAACCATGAACGACAATGGAAGTAGAATCCATTCCTGTACACCCAAGTGAATCTGTGTAGGTAAAAGTAATAAAGTGTGTTCCGTCTCCACTTATTGAAGGATCAAAATAGCCTCCACTAACTCCGGTCCCAGAGTAAGTACCCGCAGTAGGTATGCCTATTGGTAAACCTATTGGATCGCTGTAATTACATAGGGAATCTACACTGAACGATGCCAATGTAACCAAAGGTGAGGGGTTTACAATGACATCAAAAGAACATGAATCGAGATTTCCCGACGAATCAGCTGCTATATACCAAACCGTTGTCGTTCCTACGTTAAATACCATATTGCTGATAGAGTCATTTCCACTTGTTGTTGTGGCTCCCGTTGTATTGTATGTTACGATGGGCACACTTGTGCAGTTGTCGGCAGTTGTAGGTAAGGGAACACTTACAGCTGTTCCTTCGCAAACTTCAACAGAACCACCACAAACAACAGTAGGCGCTTCGGTATCGGTTACCGTGATTACAAATGAACATGTGTCTGCGTTTCCTCCGGCTTCTGCCACGAACGTTTGTGTAGTGGTCCCGATTGGGAAACTTGAACCACTTGGTAGTCCTACAATTTGAGTAACCAATGGTGATCCTCCAGACCATGAAATGGTTAAAGATCCGTTCCCTGATTGGGCACCTTGTGTGTGGGTGACGTTGGTTGCTGAAGGGTCGGTGTAGCTGCTTCCACCACCGCCTCCGCGACAGTTTCCACTTCCGGCACCACCGTACCATCCGCCGCCGCCGCCGTAACCTTCACAACCACAACCAGATGCAGTTCCTCCGAAACCAAAGCCTCCGGAAACAGCTGGGTTATTCAAGGAGACGCAAGTTCCATTTCCAGAAGCGGATTGCGTTCCACCTTCCCCTCCAGGTGATGATGCGTAGCTTGTTCTGTAACCGTTTGCTCCAATGAGTCCACCGCCTTCACCGCCATGAATCTCTTGACCGCTCCAAAAACCGGCACCTCCGGCACCACCTGCAACAATTACACGATCATTTAAAGTGGTTCCGCCGATACGAATATCTGTAGCTCCACCGCCACCTTGTCCACCGGTTTCGCCGTTTCCACCGCCATTCCATCCTCCAGTTACTCCATTAGGTTTTTCACCGATATAGATATATATAGTGGTTCCTGGTGTCACTGGAATATCGGCTTGAACCCGACCTCCATAGTTTACATTCGTTGGAGAGTTTGATCCTCCCTGAGCACCATATGCATCGACAGTAATGCTAGTTACACCCGCTGGAACTACCCATGTTTGTTGTGTTCCTGTGTAATTGAATGCCTGAAATCCACCAGCGGCACATGTATCCGTAGCAAATGGAGTGGTAAAGTTCACCACTGCTGAGCATGCTGCTGAATCTGTACTTTGAGTTATATCGCTTCCGCAAGTGATTTGTGGACATTGTGCATTGACATTGTGTCCAATAGCCAATAAGGATAGCCCGAAAGTCATTTTGAGTAAATGTCTTTTCATAAGAATTAGAGTTTGGTTGAATATGTATTATTGGCGGCTAATTTACAGACAATTACAAGAAGTAGTAAAGACCAGGGTAAGTAAAATTTCAAAGAAGCAACTAATCAGAGAACTTTGATCGCAAAAAGACTTTCTGCGCCTCTCTTTTAATTATAAGTTCTGCCCCTTTCGTTACAAAGTGAAGGTCTGTTGTTAAAGCCAAAAATTTCGATTGAGGGATATCAATAGTGTAGAGAAGTTGGAGTGTTTGTGACTCCCCGAGTTGTACTACGTCCATCAGCATTTCAGCAACGGTATCTACTAAGTCGTCGTACGACAGCACTTTGTTTTTCAGGTTTTCCGGTATGTCATAGCCAAGACGCTCGAAATCCTTCGCAATTTGTGTTTGCGTTTTAAGAACGAAATCCGTGTTTTGGAATTGTTCCAGAAATTGTTGTTCTGTGAGTTGATAGGACATTCTTCACTAAGGTAATTCGATTTCTTCAATCTCCCATTCTACCCGATCCGTTTTGAGATTATTCAATTCGGCGTAGCTATAATCAATAATCCTTGTTTGGAAAAGAAAATCGATTGCCTCCAACCTTTTCTTTGCCTCTGGTTTTATGTCTCGTGTCGCTTGAAAATACAATTCAATGTATGAAAGGTTTAAGTATTTCCTGGAAGCGTAATCTCGAACCGAAATGATTCCTTTTAGTGCTTCAATGGTAAGTGGGGATAAGCCTTCACGATTTAATTCATCATCAATTCGGATGTTCGTCTGGGGGTGTATTTCTTTCAGTTCTATTACGCCCAATACTTCAATCGCTTCCTTTCTCCGCTCCCATTCATGAAGGATCTGAGAATAAAATTGAATGTATTCTTCTTCATGATCTTCAATGGCACGGTTTAGTTCGAATTTGTTTTCCTCGATCTCTATCAAAATGTTCTCCTTCGAAATGCTCGAGTAGAAAGGGTATTCAATAAATGGGTAGGACGGATTCTGAATGTGCGCTCTGGTTTCTTCTTTCGAAAGCGATTCATTGGTCAGGTAGAAGCTGCGCACCAATTCCTCAATAGTTTCTTTCGGGTTGATTTCGCCTCTAACCATGATCTGTCTCACGACGTTTTTCTTGATTTCGAGTATATTTCGGAGTTGCAAGTCACAATACCATGGTGGGTATTCAGAAGAATATAATTCATGCATGGTACGGTGATTCTCAATCACTTCTTGCTTCATATGCTCCATCAACTCCGCTTCGACTTTTTTCTTCAATCCTTCCGGCATTATTTCGAAAGGAACTTCTTTTGGAGTCTCATGTTTTGAGCAGGCTGCGAGTGCCAGGACTAAAACTGTGAATAGATAAAATGTGGTTTTCATCAATACCAATGTACCAATTCAAAGCAATAGAATTTGAGAAAAAGGGTGAACTGTTGTTCTTATGTATTGAAATAGCGGGAATGGACCAATAAGCTATTTCGGTCCTGCTTCACTCTTCCAATCGGTATAGTAAATAATTATGTCTGCTTCTGATTTCCATTCTGTAATGAAAATGGTCATATCTGCTTCGGACTTCCAATCTGTGAAAAACCAAATTCCCGAATCTTCAGTAGCTTCTGATTTCCATTCCGTTTTGAAGACAATAACATCAGCTTCCGACTTCCATTCAGTAACATAGACTTTTTGATCTGCTTCTGATTTCCATTCGGTAACATATACTTTCTGACTGAATCCAAAATGTGCAACAAGGAAAAAGGCAATTGCAACGAATGTAGTACGTAGTTGTTTCATAGTTTAGATTTTGATTAAATGTAGAAAAATACGGGAACTTTAATTGGGGTATAGATGTTCTTTTTGAGTGTTTATCGATTTTTCTCTGGAGGAAACCACTTTTGGTCTTTAAAGTCCCACAGACCGCCAGCAGTAACGGAAACACCTACCGTAAATACTGGGACATGTTGCCTGTACAGCGGAAGACTTGCCCAGATATCCCATTGGCGCCGAAAAGATTCCCACCGAACGCCTAATTCAAAGGTGTTTTGGAAGACATTTCTAACTTCAAAATCATTCGGATAATTCCGCACGCGCCAAACGTAATGGGATCGTCCAAATCCGGCATGAATTCCCACGCCGTTTTGAAAAGAAGTTCCTGCTTTGATATGATAGTTCCACCCGGCAATTGGAGCAGTAACTGCTTCGCCACGCACTTCTGCGATTAGTTTGATCCGTTGATAGTTGATCGGAGCATATCGGAGCTTGGCATGAATTCCAGGGAGGATAATCAGGACTTGTCCGCCACCGCCAATTTCGAAGTGATTGTAGATATATTCATTGACTTCAAAATTCATCATGGGACCGGGAGAATCCCAAACGCGCGGATTCATAAGCTGAGCATCCGCCTCAATGGCAGTTATACAGAACAATATTACGCATAGCAACGAACGCATACGGCAAATTATGACATTCCGCAGGATTGAAAATGATGGAAACATCAAAAAATTGTTATTTGGCGTATTTTCTAGAAAAGAGTCGTTCGATTTAGCTCCTTACCGCCCCATTCAACAACTGTAAAGCCCTTTCGTTCCTGACGAAGAACTTCTAAATCCTGCAGAGGAACTTCGATAGGCGATTGCAAGGGTTGGAAAACCATCATCACACGAATCGTAGTTTCTGGCTGCGGTTGAATGTCCAATTCAGCCATGGCTTCGTATTCATCGGTAGAGAAATGAACGAGATTGTAGGCATTGTTCTCCATTCTTGGCAACCAATACATGATGAACTCATTGGCTTCACGACGATTTAATCCTAATGTAGAAAGTGATTTCTCTAAAAATGCAACAGTATTTTCTCCTTTTACTACAGTTCCTTCATTCAAAGTGAAAGGTTGATTGTTTTCACCTTCCCAGTACAAAGCGTAATATTCCTGTCCGGATGCATCGAACAAGGTTCCATCAGGGCATGCTTTAACGTTCCATTGGTTGTTGTATTTAGGATAGGTATGCGTTAGTTCTCCTTCGAAATTCAGGTTCACAACAACATCCGTGGTATCCGTAGGGTAGAGATAGATGACCGGTTTTGCAACACCATCCATTTCATCCATATTCATGACATAGACTGTTTCCGCAAGGTCTCCCTGATCAAATACTTCGTGAAGGGTCAATCCAAACATGTCAGAGTACACTTTAATGTCTCCATGCAATAACCCGTCTTCAAAGTTGAGTTCAAAACGTTGGAATTCATCCTGATTGGTTGTCCAACTATATGCAAGCAGCTTACCCGTGTACTTTTTATCGTTGATGGTAAAGGGTCTTACGTAACTTGATTTATCTAAAATGTCGTCGTAACTCGCTTGATTCTGTAGCGAGGGGATCAATGAAATCACCTTGATTCCTTCTTCGGTTGATTGACCATGCTTGAGATCATTAATTGCCAAATTCGAGGTTCCCTGATTGTAATGCCAGTCGGCACAGCCCGGAGATTTGATGTTTTTTGTCCACTTCCCATGAACGTATTCTCGCTTTACCAGAACGCGTCCTTTTGGAGTGAAAACGGTAGCAATTCCGTGTACATTTCCGCTAAAAGTCTCGAAGGTTGCTGCTTTGTGTCGCTTCTCTTTGTCGTAGAATAGAATGACATCTCCGGTGAATTCTTCGAAGACACCATACATGCCGAAGTTGTCTTCAACGATTGTGTTCATGAAACGACCGAGACCATCAGATTCAACATAGCTTGGGATTACATGAAGCATGTTGAACTCCGGTAGTGCATCTATGCTTTTGATGGATTCATCTTCTGTGGTAATATAAACCTGTTCAAAATAACCATCACCTACACCAACAGCAGTATAGATAGAGACTTCTTCGTCGTTATTCTGCATCTCATTTTCGAGGGCAGCTAGTTTCTTCTCAGTGGATGCTTCTTCCGATTCTGTAGTGTTTTCGTCCTTATCTTTTTCTGATGAACAAGCAATCAGGGAGATGCTTAATAATGCAAGTAGTAAGAATTTCATGGTTTCGGTTTTAGTAGGTTCTTGTGCATTCCGGTTCAATTTGCTCATACCATTGCAGGCGTTCTTCTCCAAGGAATAAGGAGAATCCACATTCTGATCCGGCGATCTCGTACAGCTCATTTTTCTTTCCAAAGAAATGCACGGCTTCCAAACCGTCGATTTCCTTAACTCCTAGCTTTACTTCGTCTTCTTTCTTATCTGACCAATAATACCATTCCCGTTTACCCTTCTCGTTGATCACAAGCTTCATATACTCTTTGGTTCCTGTGTCGTCGGAAGCGTAAACAATGTCTTTGCTTACTTCTGTTTGTTCTTTTGCTTCAGAATTTTCCTGCTGGGTTGAATTGCCTTTGTCAGCTTCTTCACTCGAATCTGATTGACAGGAGAAAAGGAGTAACGTAAAAGCGGATAGGAAGGTTATTGTTTTCATGCTTAAAAGGGGTTGATTAAAAGGCACCTAGCTCCTCTGCGAAATTATGGATTTTGGGATCGATGGCTTTAAGTTCTTCTTTGAATTTCTCTATGTCGATACGACCGTCGTATTTGCGATTCCAGGATCTTTCACACTCAGTAGCTTCGATTGCCAAATCTTCAAGTTCCGCTACCAGTTCTAACAATTCGTCTGCCGATTCTGCGCTACCCATTTCCTCTCGTTTAAGGACCATATCACGGTGACAATTCGCATAGACCTCGGCTGCTTCTCTCTCCGTATTGATGGCTTCAGGCTCTTCTGATTTCTCATTTGAATTTTGTTCGCACGAAGCACATAAAAGTAGAGCTCCGAACAAGAAGAATAGTGTTGTTTTCATGGTCTGAATATAGTCATTTTTGACATTAAGTAGAAGTACTTAACCTCCCAGCATTAGGCTAATTCGAACAATGTATCCCCTGTCATATCTGGATATCAGAGAACCCCGAAAACAAAATCGCTAAAAAAAGTCTGAAAATCCGAAGCGAAATCCCCGGGAGTGCTTCCTAAGTGAGGGTAAAAGCAGAATTTTTAAGATTAGTAAAACAGCGGAGGCGCTCGTCGTTTGGATGGTTCATCCACTCGTCCGTTAGTTTTACTTCTTAAAAATTCTGTGCTGAACGGCTTGAAGCAATCCTTGATTTTTTCATTCTTTTTGATCAAGCAAAAAGGATAGAGAAGAAATATTGGTGATTATTTAGCCTAATTGTAGGAAATCGGGTAGAAGTACTCAATAGGTGAAATTTGATAGCAAAAAAATAAAGGCATAACCTTATAAAGTACTGTTTTTACAGTGGTAATCAGTGTATTAAAATCACTTCAAAAAGTGACTTCGGTCAGAATTGGTTAGAGGTTCCGTGGGTAATTTTACCCAAACTGTTAAGCATATATGATGGACCAAAAAAACACTACTACTCCAATGAAATCTTACGGCTGGAAAGCTCTTATTTTATTGGTTGCGTTCTCGGGCATGTATTGCAAGGGATATGCGCAAGAGGCTCTCGAAATTGAGCCGTTGGAGCAACTGTTGAACGAACAAGCCTCCCAAACAACAACACATTCATTAAAGGATTTATGCTACGCATTAGTCCCTTCTGTTTATCTCAGGGATGGGACCAGGCAGGTAAAAGGCGAAGAAAATCCTGTACGTGTAATTACCAATGCATCTTCATTCGAACAATTGTACAAGAAGAGTGATGACGTTGAAGACGTAGAATTGATTTTCGTGCAGGTGAACAATCCTGATGATTTAGATAAGGTATTAGATCTCGATGCCTTAGCGCATTTTCCCAACCTCAGATACATCTACTTTGCCTGTTCTTTTGAAGTCTGTGCGAACGAGGATGTTTCATGCGAACAGCAGGTTATCTCAGACATGCTGGAAGGGAAAAAGTCCTCAACTCTCACCATAGTATATACGGCTGATGTCAGCCAATAAAACCAGAAAAATGATGACAAAACATTACTTGAAATATAGAAATCTGATCATTCTATTATTAGGTTTGATTGGATTCACAGACACGGGACAAGCCCAGGTTATCAAGGCATTTGCCCAACGAAGTTCCACATATACTCCTACGAAGTTGATCTACAACATTCGTGGAGATTATGCGATGATTGGTAATACCAACCTTACGCTTGAAACGTATGGGGACTATACCAACAACAGCCAAAATGTAATGGAATACGTGGATATCGATGGTGATCCAAACACCTTGAATTCATCCTCGGCAACATTGGAGTTCTCTACGGAGAACGGTGCCATTCCCGAGTGTTCCAACATTATTTATGCCGGTTTGTATTGGACAGGTCGCGCAAGTGACGAACAAACAAGTCCGGAAGAATTCACCGTGACCAAAGGCGGTGTCACCAAGACTTACAACAAGCGTAAGGTTCAATTGAAAGGACCAGGTCAGGCTTCTTATACAGAATTTGAGGCCAATCCAGGGAACATTCACTATCCGAATGGACAGCACGGACACATGTACTCAGCGTATGTTGAGGTGACAGACTACGTAAACGCCAATGGACTGGGAGAATATTTCGTCGCGGACATGGCGCTTATCGAAGGAAATGGAGGACCTACCGGATATTACGGTGGTTGGGGAATGATCGTTGTTTACGAGAACTCTCAGATGGACTGGCGTGATGTAACCATTTTTGATGGACACGCTTACGTGCAGGGTAATGCCACGATCAATTACGAACTACCTGTTTCAGGTTTCCAAACGGTACAGTCAGGACAGGTGAACATGAAACTCGGTGTAATGGCTGGAGAAGGTGATGTCGGTATTTCTGGGGATTATTTCCAGATTCGAAACTGGCAGGACAACAACTGGGTCACATTGGATCACTCAGGAAACTCTACGAACAACTTCTTTAACGGTTCGGTAAATACAGGAGGGAACCCTCGAAATCCATCCTTGCAGAATAATACTGGGTTGGACATTGCCTCCTTTAACATTGATAACACCGGAAACACGGTTTTAACGAACAATCAGACCTCCACCAGGTTCCGGTATGGATCTACCCAGGATACCTATATCATTTTCTGTATTGCCATGGCGATTGATGCCTACATTCCCGATGTTGAATCCGTCGTTTCGACCGAATCGGTTAATGGAGTTCCCGTCGGCGGTGGTACAATTACGGTAGAACCAGGAGAAGATATAGAGTATAAGGTCCAGGTGAAAAACCTGGGAACGGAAGCCGTGGATAGCGCGGTATTTGTAATCCCAGTTCCTTATACCACGACGTACGTACCTTTCAGTATTTCAACGCAAGTAAACTTTGCGCCGCTACCTACACCCAATAATGCCTACTTTGATCCATTGATGGGACCAACGGGTTCTATTGTATGGGATTTCGGAACATTACCAATGCCTCCAGTGGGATTCCCGGATTCCGTTCTGGCAGAATTGACCTTCCATCTGGAAGTAACCGATGATTGTTATGTACTAACCAATCCGGATTGTCCACCGCAAGTGGTACTCACCGGAGGAAATACAACAGGTGTCGGAGCAGTTTCCGGATCGTATTTTGACATGCCATTTATTCAAGGCTATGAAACCTCAGGATTGTGTGTTGGAGAGCCAATTACCGATCCATTGGTATTAGATATTGATGCAGTACAATATATAGCAGATAACTGTCAGGGAATTCCAACCACAAGAGATTTCTTGTTCTGTAATTATACAGATGCAGTGATCCCGGTTGATTCAATCGCTGGTGATTTCCCGGCAGGTTTGAGCTTCTATAATGAGAACAATATTACACCTTCCACAACGGAGTACGATGAAAGCAACCCTTTCCCTGCTACTCCAGGAACGAATACCTATTTTGCCATCCCAGATGGAGTTAACTTCTGTTACTACACCTTCACTATTACCGTTCAGGATCCAATTCTTACAACGGCGACAACTACATCTGAAGTAGCATGTCTCGGTGGAACGGATGGAGCGATAGATTTATCCATTCTCGGAGGTATTTCGCCATTTACTTACGATTGGACGGGACCAAACGGATTTGTTGATTCAGTGAATCAGGACCTTACCGGAATCGAGGCGGGGACATACCTTGTAACTGTCGCGGATAGTTTAGGATGTCTTGCATACGATACGGCAGTTGTAGCAACAATTGCTGATACAACCGATCCAACGATTGTTTGTCCACCGAATATTTCAGTGAACAATGATCTTGGAGTATGTGGTGCAACAGTGAACTACGGAACAATCGTCGGAGTAGATGAGTGTCCGGGGTCATCAACAGTACTGACAATGGGACTCTCCACTGGAGCAGTTTTCCCAATTGGAACAACCACGGTTGCGTACCAGGTAACCGACAGCGTCGGAAATATGGCAACCTGTTCGTTTGATGTCACCGTCTCGGATATTGAAGATCCAACGATAACTTGTCCGGCGGATGTCAATGCGAATACCGAATTAAATGTGTGTACCATCGATTCAGCCAATGTATCGCTTGGCACACCAACTGTATCGGATAATTGTGGAATCGCCAGTGTTACGAATGATGCACCAGCAACCTTCCCGATTGGAACTACAGTAGTAACATGGACTGCAACGGACATTCACGGAAACACAGCTACGTGTCAACAAAATGTAGTTGTAACGGATAACGAAGTACCTCAGTTCAGTTCTTGTGGAGCTGGAGGAAACCAAAGCGTAGTAGTCGATCCGGGAGTTTGTACCTACACAGTTTCAGGAACAGCCTGGGATGCGATTGCAACAGACAACTGTACGGTTTCAACACTAATCTATACGCTTTCAGGAGCGACAACGGGAACAGGGACTTCCTTGAATGGAGTTTCGTTCAACCTGGGTACAACAACTGTACTTTGGACAGTTACCGATAATTCTGGGAATCAATCTACTTGTACGTATGACGTAACGGTATCAGATAATGAACTGCCTGCGATTGTTACATGTGGACCCGGAGGAAATCAAAACGTAAATACAAACGTTGATCTCTGTTCTTATGAACATGCGGGAACAGGTTGGGATGCAGTTGTAACCGACAATTGTACCGTAGCATCCGTGACTTACACACTTAGTGGAGCCACAACAGGAACAGGAACTACATTAAATGGAGTTTCATTCAATACAGGAACTACAACGGTTCTTTGGACAGCAACGGATGGATCAGGAAATGATGCAACGTGTACTTTCGATGTAATCGTTAGTGATAACCAAAACCCAGCGATCACTTCTTGTGGAGCAAGTGGTAATCAGAATGTAGTTACCGATTTCGGAGTATGTTCTTATACAAACATCGGAACAGGTTGGGACGCAACAGCAACCGACAACTGTACTGTTTCTTCAATCGTATACACATTGAGTGGAGCTACGGCAGGAACAGGAACTTCGCTTCATAATGTTGTATTCAACCTGGGAACTACGACAGTTCTTTGGACAGCAACAGACAACTCGGGTAACACGGCAACATGTACTTTTGATGTGATTGTCACTGACAATCAGGCGCCTGCCATTGTAACATGCGGACCGGGAGGAAACCAAAACGAAGTTGTTGATCCGGGAGTTTGTACCTACACGGTTACAGGAACAGCCTGGGACGCAACAGCGACAGACAACTGTACGGTAGCATCTCTTACATACGCATTAACTGGAGCAACTACGGGAACAGGAACAACACTAAACGGTGTTGCCTTCAACCTCGGAACAACAACCGTAACCTGGACAGCAACAGACGGTTCAGGAACTACAGCGACATGTTCGTTTGATGTAACAGTAACGGATAACCAACTTCCGGTAATTGTAACTTGTGGACCAGGAGGAAACCAGAATGTTGTAGTTGATCCAGGAACTTGTAAGTACACGGTTTCAGGAACTGCATGGGATGCGGTTGCAACAGACAACTGTACAGTCTCAGAGCTTACTTATACACTTTCAGGAGCGACAACAGGATCTGGAGCTTCTCTGGATGGAGTTGTGTTCAATTTGGGTACAACAACTGTTCTTTGGACTGCAACCGACAACTCTGGAAACAATACAACATGTACGTTCGACGTAATTGTTACGGATAACCAACTCCCGGTAATTGTTAGCTGCGGAGCGGGTGGAAATCAGAATGTAAATACAGATTTCGGAAGCTGTTTCTACACAAATTCAGGTTCAGCATGGGATGCCACTGCAACCGACAACTGTACGGTAGCATCTATCGAATACACTTTAAGTGGAGCAACTACAGGAACAGGAACAACCTTAAATGGAGTTTCCTTCAACCTTGGAACAACAACTGTTCTTTGGACAGCAACAGACGGATCAGGAAATACAGCAACATGTACCTTCGATGTGATAGTTTCAGACAATCAGGATCCGGTAATCTCCGATTGTGGAGGTGTTGGAACGGAGAACGTAGTAACTGATCCGGCAACTTGTTCTTACACAGTGTCAGGAACAGGATGGGATCCAACAGTGACGGATAACTGTACGGTTGCTTCGGTAATGTATGCACTTAGTGGTGCTACAACTGGAACCGGAACTACATTAGACGGCGTTTCCTTCAACCTTGGAACAACAACGGTTACGTGGACTGCAACAGATGGTGTAGGTAACACAGCAACTTGTACGTTTGATGTGGTTGTAACAGATAATCAGGATCCAGCCATCGTATCATGTGGCGCAGTAGGAACGCAGAATGTAGTAACAGACCCTGCGGCTTGTTCTTACACACAAACGACAACAGCATGGGATGCCACAGCAACCGATAATTGTACTGTAGCTTCCATCTCGTACGTATTAACTGGTGCGACGACAGGAACGGGAACAACTTTGAACGGTGTTTCCTTCAACCTTGGAACAACAACAGTCGTTTGGACAGCAACAGACGGATCAGGAAACACAGCAACATGTACATTTGATGTAGTTGTATCAGATAATCAGGATCCGGCAATTTCAAGCTGTGGAGCAACAGGAACGCAAACAGTGAATGCAGATGCAGGAGTTTGTTTCTACACGCACTCCACAACTGCCTGGGATGCAACAGCGACAGATAACTGTACTGTTTCAACGATTGAATACACATTAAGTGGAGCAACGACAGGAACAGGAACAACGCTGAACGGCGTTTCCTTCAACCTCGGAACAACAACGGTTGTTTGGACAGTAACAGACAACGCAGGAAACTCATCAACATGTACGTTTGATGTAGAGGTTGTGGACAATCAAATTCCTTCCATCACTACTTGTGGACCATCTGGATCGCAAACGGTGAATGCAGACTTCGGAACTTGTACGTATACATATAGCGGAACAGGATGGGATGCAATTGGAGCAGATAATTGTTCTGTTGCAACTACGGAATACACGCTATCTGGAGCAACTACCGGAACAGGAACTTCATTAAATGGTGTTTCCTTCAACCTTGGAGTCACTACGGTTCTTTGGACAGTAACGGACGGATCAGGAAATACAGCTACTTGTTCATTCACAGTGACAGTGCTCGACGATCAGGATCCTAGCATCTTAAGTTGTGGAGCAGTAGGAACGCAGAATGTTTCCACAGATGTTGGAGTATGTACTTACACGCAAGTAGGAACAGGATGGGGTGCTACGGCAGATGACAACTGTTCGGTAGCGAGCATTGTCTATACTTTGTCTGGTGCCACTTCTGGTTCAGGAACTTCGCTAGATGGAGTAGCCTTCGGACAGGGAACAACAACAGTTCTTTGGACAGCAACAGATGGTTCAGGAAATACAATCACTTGTACTTTTGATGTGATTGTGACGGATAACGAAGTACCAGCTATTTCAGGATGTCCGAGTACAATTAACGCAAACAACGACAACGGTGCTTGTGGAGCAATTGTGAACTGGACTCCACCTACATACACGGATAACTGTGGAGCGACAATGACATCCACACACAATCCGGGAGATTTCTTCCCAGTGGGAACAACAACTGTTACCTACACCGTGACAGACGGAGCAGGAAACGTTAGCACATGTATCTTCGATGTGGTTATCACGGATAGTGAATTGCCGCAGCTTACATGTAGCTCAAACATTAGTAGTTGTGATTCATTGGTGATATTCCCAACGCCAACTGCAACTGACAACTGTGGAGTTGTTTCAGTGACGCAAACAGCAGGATTATCAAGTGGATCAATCTTCCCGGTTGGAACAACAACAATTACTTTCGAAGCATTGGATGTCAATGGAAATACAAACACATGTTCATTCGATGTAACGATTAATCCAACACCGATTCTAAGCACTGTCGATACCGATGTATCTTGTAATAGCTTTGGTGATGGAAGTATCGATCTTACGGTAACAAACGGATCGCCAACGTACAACTTCGCGTGGTCAAATGGTGAAACAACGGAAGATCTTTCCAACCTTGATCCTGGCATCTATTCAGTTACAGTAACAGATGCATTCGGTTGTACGGCAAGTATTTCCGATACAATTACGCAACCAGCGTTACTCACATTGAACAAAGAAGTAACACAAGTAAACTGTTACGGTGACAGCACTGGAGCTATCGATCTGGCAATATCAGGAGGAACGCTTCCATACAGCTTCGCTTGGAGTAATGGTGCTACTACCGAAGATATCAGTGGACTTCCAGTTGGAACATACGATGTTATCGTAACAGATGCTAACGGTTGTGAAGTTACGGATGTCACAGCAATCATTCAGCCAGACTCTATCAGTGTTTCTACGGTAGTTTCCAATGCAACATGTAATGCTGCTAACGGAGCAATTAACACGCTGGTAACTGGTGGAACTTCACCGTACGATTACTCATGGTCGAACGGAGCTACATCGACGAACCTGTCAAATGTTCTGGGTGGAACTTACACATTGACTATCACAGATAACAACAATTGTGTGGCAACCATTACCGAAACTGTCGGGTCAACGAATAACCTAACGGGTGAGGTATATGTTACAGATGTTCTTTGTAACGGAGGTCGAACAGGTGAAGCATTGGTGATTATCGAATCAGGAAATGCTCCATTCACCTATAACTGGTCTACTGGAGACACGCTGAATCCAATCGATGGGTTGGAAGCAGGTTCTTACTACGTAGATGTTGAAGATGCCTTCGGTTGTCAGGTAACATTGACTTTCGATGTTAACGAGCCAGATGAATTGACAGTAGACTTGTTCAGTCCGGAGCCACTAATAGGATTCAACGTAAGTGAATTCGGTGGATCTGATGGTTCAATTCAAGCCACAGTGCAAGGAGGAACGCCAGCATACACGTATCAATGGTCGAATGGTAGTTCTCTGGAGAACATCAACGGACTTACAGCAGGAGGTTACTCTCTGATTGTTTTGGACGAAAATGGATGTACAGCTTCGGCGTTTATCGAGCTAAATGAACCTCCTAAGTTGGCAATGCCAGAAGGGGTTTCTCCAAACGGCGATATGCAAAACGACTTCTTTGTCATCATCGGGATTGAAGCATATCCAAACAATGTGCTCACAATCTATAACAGATGGGGTAATGTAGTCTTCGAACAAAATGGCTACAACAATGAATGGGAAGGTCAGAACAATAAAGGCGAACCACTTCCAGATGGAACGTACTACGCCATTTTCCAACCAACGGGAGATGGAGCCGTAGCGCCACTGACAGGTTACATTGATTTAAGAAGAAGTCGATAAGAGATAGATAACAGAATTTAGAAATAACAAGAATATGAAAAAGTTAATAGCATTCTTAGTAATTATCCTCGCTGCGTCGAACGTACAGGCGCAGCAGGATCCGATGCTGACGCAGTATATGTTTAACGGGTTCTTTTTGAACCCGGCATATGCTGGTTCCCACGATTATTGGACATCAACTGTAAGTTACAGAAGCCAATGGACAGGTGCAGATTTTGAAGGCGCTCCACGAACAGCAATCGTTGCGGTGGATGGTCCAATCAGAGGTAAGAACACCGGTTTAGGTTTTATTATGACGAACGATCGCCTGGGAGTAACCAATACAACTTCGTTTATGGGAAGTTACGCCTATCACCTTAAGCTCAACAAAAAACAGAAGTTATCCTTCGGGATCAATGCCGGGGTGATGCAATACTCGGCGAACCTGAATGATGTCCTGATTTGGGATGAGGAAGATGAAGTATACGCAAACCGATTGAACAAGCTCTTGCCAAGAATCGGGACGGGAATTTATTACTACAGTGACAGACATTATGTCGGGGTTTCAATTCCTACTTTGCTTGCCTACGAAGATGGTAGCGAATTCTCTGTAGACATCTCAAAAGCCAGTTTCCTTCGTCGTCACTATTTGCTAACTGCAGGTGTCATCTTCGATGTATCGGAAAAAGTGAAGTTCAAGCCTTCAATCCTTATGAAGTATGTAAACAATGCTCCGCTTGAAGCTGACATCAATTTCAGTACCATTTTCGACGATAAATTCTGGGTAGGAGCTTCATACCGCTCGGGTGATGCAGTCGCATTGATCTTCGAATATCAGTCGAACAATTTCTTCAGAATTGGGTACTCCTACGATATCACCTTCTCCGGATTGAGAAACTATCAAAATGGATCTCATGAAATCATGATCGGAGTTGACTTCGGAAAAGACCTGGCAAAAATTAAATCACCGAGATACTTTTAGAGATGAAATATAAAGCATTACGAAATATAACAATCGTTGCCCTGACAGGATTCATGATGGTTTCCTGTGTGAGTTCGCACATCTACAAAGGCAATCGATACTACGACAACTTAGCGTATTCAAAAGCGATTCCTCATTTGCAGAAGGTGGAAAAAAAACAACCTACCCGTGAAATGAGTGCAAAGCTTGCCGATGCCTACTTCAAAACCGGAAATCTCAAACAGGCTGAAGAGACCTACAAAGAGGTAATCGGTCAAAGTAAAGTCATTGATATTGAATACTTCAATTACGGAAAGGTGTTGATGGCGAATGACAAGTACGATGAAGCAAAAGTTGTGCTCCGCCAGTACTCAGAGATGCACCCGAACGATCAGGTTGCGAAAATGTCTTTGAAATCGTGCTACTCAGTTTCAGAACGATTCAGAGATACAACATTGTTCAAGCTTTGGGAAATTCCAACAGAAGGATTCTCCAATGCCTTTAGTGTATCCGAATATCAGGAAGGGATCGTATTTGTGGGTGATCATGAAGTGTTCCAGGGTCGAAAAGCCTATCCATGGACGGGAAAGTCATACCTCCAGCTGTATACAATGGAGAAGTCAGAAGATGGACAATGGTTAAGTCCAGAAGTTCTTGGTGGCGATATCAATGGACGATTCCATGAAGGTCCGGCGACTTTTACTCCGGATGGGAAGACGGTTTACTTCACGCGAAGCAACTACTTCAAACGGAAAATGGTTGTTTCTGATGAGCTTGAAAACAATTTGAAAATTTTCAAAGCGACCATGATCGACGGAACGTGGCAGCAATTGGAAGAATTACCGTTTAACAGCGATGATTATTCAGTTGGGCATCCGGCATTGACTCCATGTTGTCATACTTTGTATTTCGTATCGGATATGCCCGGAGGATACGGAGGTACTGACATCTATCGAACTGATTTGGTGGATGGAGAATGGACGGAACCGATCAATTTGGGACCTGAAGTAAACACGGCTGGAAATGAAATGTTCCCGTATTACGCCGAGGATGGATCGCTGTATTTCTCTTCGGATGCGCACAATTCTATGGGCGGATTGGATGTTTTTATCACGTATGATCATGGCGACCGATGGGCAACCCCGGAAAACCTGAATTATCCAATCAATTCATTTAAAGACGATTTCGGGTTCATCATTGATAAGGAAGAACGAACAGGATTCGTTTCCTCATCCCGTACGGAAGAGGATAAGATTTACGAATTCAAAAATTACGATCCGACGTTCAACGTCATCGGTTTTGCCCATGTAATCAATACGGATACCCCGGTTGCAGGTGTGACAGCAGAAATCACCAATCTCGAAACGGGAGAAATCGTTACTGCAACAAGCGACGAAAACGGACATTTCAAAGTTCCGTTGGAGGCTGAAAGCGAGTTTACCATTCTTTGTAAGAAGAAAGGCGTATTTGCCCGATCAGATGAGTTATCGACCAAAGGATTGAAGTATTCACAGGATTTCTACGCAGATTTCGCTGTAGAGGAAATTGTCATCGACAAACCAATTGTACTCGAAAACATCTACTACGATTACGACAAGTGGAATATCCGTGAAGATGCTGCTATCGAGTTGAACAAATTGGTGAAATTGCTCAAAGACAACCCAACAATTCATATAGAAATGGGATCTCACACCGATGTTCGAGGTAGCGACAGTTACAACGAAGTGTTGTCTTCAAAACGAGCGCACTCTGCTGTAGAATATCTGGTTTCTCAAGGTATAGCGCGAGAGCGTCTTACTTGGAAGGGATACGGTGAAACGGTTCTGGTGAACGAATGTGAAGACGGTGTTCAGTGTTCGGAAGAAAAACATCAGGAAAACCGTAGAACGGAATTCAAAGTCAAGAAGCTATAATCGCTACAGCTAATCTCTAGTCATAAAATCCCTTCGATAATCTCGAGGGGATTTTCTTTTCATAATGCTTCTTGTTGATTATCGAACTTCTCCTCCCTGGGCAAATTCTTTCTCCGGAGACACAAAACTCAAGTTTCCTTCGGCATCTTCTGCCATCAGAATCATTCCTTGAGATTCAACCCCTCGGATTTTACGAGGTGCCAGATTCATTAATACAGTCACGGTTTTTCCAACTACTTCTTCAGGAGAGTAATGCTGGGCAATTCCAGAAACAATCGTTCTTTTATCGATTCCAGTATCTACCAAAAGCTTCAGCAATTTATCTGCCTTCTTAACCTTTTCGGCTTCCAAAATCTTCCCTAAACGGATATCCATCTTGGTGAAATCTTCAAACGAAGTTTCTTCTTTCTGTGGCGGGAAGTTAGCTGCCGAATCAGATGCTTTCGATGCGTTCAATTTTTCGACTTCCTTTTCTACCAATTCATCTTCAATTTTCTGGAACAAAATGGATGGTTTATTGGTTCCGTGCCCGGCTGCCAACAAATTCGATGATCCGGCTTCGTTCCAATCTTCACTTTCGAAATTCAGGAATCCTGAAATCTTGGTTGCTGTCGCCGGAAGGAATGGTTTCAATACGATGCTTAGGTTCGCTGTAATCTGCAATGCAATATTCATGATCGTTTTTACGCGACCTGCATTGGCTTCGTCTTTTACCAATTTCCAGGGTTCTGTATCCGCCAGATATTTGTTTCCAAGTCGGGCAAGATTCATTGCTTCGGCTTGTGCTTCACGTAATTTGTAATCGTAAACAAGCTTCGAAATTCGTGCTGGAATTGCGGCTACTTCGTCCAGGATTTTTTGATCATCTTCGGTAACAGTTCCTTGTTCCGGAACCGCTCCATCGTAGTATTTGTTCGTCAATACCAAAGCACGATTCACAAAGTTTCCAAGAATATCAGCCAATTCGCTGTTCACGCGCGTTTGGTATTCTTTCCAGGTGAATTCGCTGTCTTTTGTTTCCGGCGCGATGGAAGTCAAAACGTATTTCAACTCATCAATTTTCTCCGGGTATGCTTCAATGTACTCGTGCAACCAAACTGCCCAGTTTCTCGAGGTAGAAAATTTATCTCCTTCCAGATTCAGGAATTCGTATGCTGGTACGTTATCTGGCAGAATAAATCCTTCGTGAGCTTTCAATAGAATCGGGAAAATGATCGCGTGAAAAACAATGTTATCCTTTCCAATAAAGTGAATCAATTTCCGATCACCTGTCCAGTAATCTTCCCAGTTTTTATTGTTGTCTGCAGCCCATTGCTTCGTTGCTGAAATATATCCGATAGGCGCGTCCAACCAAACGTAAAGCACTTTTCCGTCACCACCAGCAACAGGAACCTTTACTCCCCAATCCAAATCACGGGTCATAGCACGCGGACGCAATCCGTTGTCAATCCATGACATACACTGTCCAACTACCTGATTTCTCCATTTCTTTGGATCGTGTTGCTGAACACCGTCTAGCTTTCCTTCCTGAATCCAATCTTTCAACCATTCTTCATGGCGTTCCATTGGCAGGTACCAGTGTGAAGTCTCCTTCATGATTGGTGTTTTCCCGCTCAATGTCGATTTTGGATTTTTCAATTCTGTTGGACTCAAAGCCGTTCCGCATTTCTCACATTGATCTCCGTATGCGTTCTCGTGACCACAATTCGGACAGGTCCCAGTGATATATCGGTCCGCTAAAAATTGCTGGTATTCCTCATCAAAATACTGCTGACTGGTTTCCTTGGTGAAGTGTCCTTTTTCATCCAATACCTTAAAGAAATCTTGCGCCGTTTGATGGTGAATTTCTTCCGATGTACGATGAAAAATATCAAATGAGATGTCAAAATCACGGAAAGCCTTACCGATAATTTCGTTGTATTTATCGACAATTTCTTTCGGAGTAGTACCTTCTTTTTTCGCTCGAAGCGTAATGGCAGCGCCATGTTCATCACTACCACAAATAAATGCGACATCGTGGTCATTCATGCGAAGGAATCGAACGAAAATATCCGATGGAAGATAAACACCTGCAACGTGTCCTAAATGAAGGGGTCCGTTGGCATAGGGAAGAGCGGCTGTAACTGTGTATTTTGCTTTTGACATTCTGAAATGATAGAAATAAGGTGCAAAGATAATTTATTGAATGATGAATGATGAATGATGAATTATGAATGTTGAATTGTTGTGGTGAAATTTCAGGAGAATCCGTTTCCCCCTTTGGAGGGTAACTTCCTGGAGACCGGCACTAAGTTGTTGTTTTAAGCAACCGCAAGGTGCGCTAAGCTGTATGTTTGATTGTTTTAATAGAATTACGCGAAGGATTATGACGTCGTCATAATTTTGCGTCCCTTGCGCCTTCCTGTCTGTCGGCAGACACGGTGCGGTTTATCAGGTTCTAGTACATAGAATGGTGCCATTAAATAGGAAGTCGCCCTTTGGAGCGATGCGATGAGCTGTTCGTCTGAGCTTGTCGCCGTGCCTGACGGCAGGCAGGAAGGGGCGAAGTGGGGATTGAGGGGGAGGAATCTCTGATGACATCAAAGATGTCATCTAGTGCACTTAATTGTTATAAGTGTCCTTGTGTTCTTTGTGCCTTTGTGGTCGCCAAAAAAACTATAGGCATCTTATACTCAGCACCAACTCACTCTCAACCCTCACGCTCATCTCTGCGCAGTTCTTGCGCTGCCCCAGCATTCAACCCAAAATCGTAATCACTGATAAAACTGTCAATCGTTCCGAGACGTTCTTCGATTGCCGAATAAATGCTCCCAAGCTCCATGTGGTGCTCCCGTGCAACCGGATCGGATGCTTCCAACCCCAATTGGGTACACCAAACAAGGAAGTCTTCAGCGTCATCATAGATTTCAAGTGATCGCAAAACCAAACACAAATGCAAATCCGGATTGTCTATCTTGAAATCATGGTATTCGTCATCGACATAAATCTCAAAAGATTCATTTCCAATGTTGAACTGAACTTTTGGGAACCAGGATTTATCGCAAAGAACAGTGTCCGTTACTTGTATGGATATGTTGAATTGTTTCCGAAGAGAAGATAATTGTTCTATTTCCGGATAAACCTTCACGAAGTAAAGATTAACTCAAGACTAATTCCTTCTCAACGAATTTGATATCGAAGGTTTCCAACTCTTCCAAAATCGGTTGGTACAAATGCTTCTTCACCGGAAGTGTTACTCCTTTGTCGGTAATTTCACCTGTCAGGATTTTCTTCGCGCAAATGGCTACCGGTAATCCAACTGTGTTCGACATAGAAGTGTACACCTGATCTTCTCCGATATTCACCATGTGAGAAACAATCTTGTGCGATTCGTTGTTCAATTCAAATTCGAATTCGTGAATCATCACAATCATGTCCTTGTCGCCATCATTCAGAGACAATTTGTCTACTAAAATTTTCTGCAATACCTGGGCGGGAGAGGCATCTTCCAAACCTACCAAAGGTTCGTCAGCGAACAATCCCAACCATTCGAATTTGTCGTACAAGTGTATTCGGTCTTCACGAATGAATTCTTTGAATTTCTGCTCTACAGATTTCGAACCATGATACGGAAGGAACGTGTTCAAAAACTCACGAGGTGTCATGTCCTTCGTACCCTGCATTTTGTACGAATCATCTGTCATTCCCAACTCGATGAAAATGTTCCACGCTTCGCAATATCCCGGTCGGCGCAAAGTTCCACGGAAAATAGTCGGAATGTTTTCCAATCCATATGTTTCTCGGTATGACAATGAATCTCGATTGGCATAACCTACAAAATCACCATATCCTTCCACAGACATGTAGTCCAATCGCCCAAACAAACGGTTGTACGGAATGTGCTTGAATCGATGATTTCTTAAAAAGGAAGCGGCTCCTCCCTGACCGGCAAGTACCACATTTCTTGGGTTCCATGTGAACTTATAATTCCATGGATTGTCATCGCTTTCCGGGGCAATTAATCCGCCGGTAAATGATTTAAAGCTTGTAATGTTTCCACCGCGTTCTTTGATCTCATCTATGACCTTCATGGCACTCATGTGATCAATCCCGGGATCTACACCAATTTCGTTCATAATCACGATGCCGGCATCCGCTGCTTGTTGATCCAATGCACGCATTTCCGGTGAAATGTAACTTGGTGTGATCAGGTTCTTTTTAAGTTCGATGCAATCCTCCGCAACTTCAATATGAAAACGGGCTGGTAACATGGAAATGACCAAATCTGCCTGTTCAATTTCTGGTTTTCTTTCGTTGCGATCCAATGCGTTAAAAGATAACGCCACTCCATTCGGATGACCATTGATTTTGCTTTCTACTGTCTCCAGGTGCTGGTCTACGATTCGAACTTTCCAGTTGTGTTCCTCTGAATTTTCAAGCAGATAACGAATTAAAGAAGAAGAAGAGAGTCCGGCTCCGAGAACGAGAATTGTTTGCATAGTCAATCGTATAGTATTTATCAAATGTAAAGAATGAATTGGCAAATCACAATGTGAAATAAGAAACATTTATCAAAAAGAGTTGTTAAAAAAATGACTGAGCAAGGAAGGCTATTTGATTTTAAAGTCTCATATTCAGTTTGATGAGAATTGCTATATTGTGTCGCACAAATTAGAAACCACTATGCTACTAATAGACAACGTGAGTGAGTATTTGGTCAGATTCGCCGATCGCCTGGAAGAAAAGGAGATGGTGTCAACAGATCAGGCCAGCACAATCAGGAAATTTATTCGAAAAACAGAGAACAATTCCGCATGGAAGTTGCTGCTCATTTTTTGTGGAATGATGGGTGCCATAACGGTATCTGCCGGAGTGTATTCGATTATATCGCACAATTGGTATGATTTCCCTGTTTGGTTGCGGGGAGTATTAGGTTTTGTACCTACGATTGTAGCCTTGTTTTTCTATTATCGCATGTTAACCAAACATCAGAACTCCACGGTATGGATTGAAGCATCGTCACTTTTCCTGATGTTGATGATTGGAGCTTCCATCGCAACGACCACGCAGACCTATCATATGAGTGGAGATTACGAAGATTTCATTCTTATTCTTCTGTTCGCAACGATTCCGTTGTTTTATATAAAGCGTGCCTCGGGATTAGCTGCATTTTATTTAATGCTGGCGTTATTGTATTTGCTTTTGGATGTGCGAATTGACTTACCCAGCCTTCAGGTTGATTTCGGCGGAAACAGCGTTTGGTTCTGGATTTTGATACTAGCATTGCTGCCGCATTATTACATGTCGCTGCAGCGGAATAAAAAGGTGCAGGGCTTGCGTTTCATGTTCCTAACATTCATTTTGTATGTCACCGTATTCTTCGCATTGATGATCAGTGTTGAAAGCAACCTGTTAATGTGGGCGATTTCCTATAATGTTGGCTTCTATTTGATTGCTCAACGCTATATGGGAGATCACTTCTGGTTCCGATTGCGATTTATCAGTTTCTTGTCGCAATTCTGGGTAGCCGTTCTGTTATTGTTTGCTACAACTCGCACCGTTATTATGACAACCCTTAGAAGAGATTCGTTCTTTAACATGGACGATTGGGACGGTGGACAATGGTATTACTTCATACTACTTTTGGTAGTGCTAGGAGGGATTTACTACAATTTCTTCAAAGGGCGCGAACACTACGAAGAGAGCAACAAAATGATCGTTTTCGCTCCAGGCTTGTTGGTGGCTTTGATGATTCTCGACTTCCTGATCGATTCCATATTCGGGAGTACCTGGTGGTGGCTGATTTCATTTATCATGAATGCTTATGTGTTCTTCCTCGCAGTAACCGTTATGGTTTCCGGAAGCGAACAAAACAGGTATGGAAAAACATTCTACGGATTGATCCTGGTCGGATCACTCGTATTCCTTCGTTACATGGATGTAGATATGGGCTTCATCTGGAAAGGATTACTCTTCTTCGCATTCGGAGGTGTATTCTTCCTCATCAACATGTTTGTTAAAGAGAAAGTAGATCAAATTGAACGCAACAAAAAACGCAGTATCGATGGAAAATAAAAAGAAATGGATCTTTATTGGATATGCGGTTTTAGTACTGCTTATTCCAGGGTATATAATTGGATCGTCAGAGAACATATTGAACAACGGTAAATTGTACAAATTCCGCATGGAAGGGTACGATCCGTTCGATCTCTTCAGAGGAAATTTCCTTCGGGTAAGAATTAACACGGATAATATTCCTACCGATAAGGATGATTGGGTGCCGGGTGAAACAGTGTATCTAAGCATTGATGTCGATCAGGATGGCTACGCATTTTTCGATGAAGCAATGGATGAACCACCGAGTTCTGGTGACTACATGGTGTCTCGTATAGATCGATTCAATGGATTGACAAATTCACTGTCCAGCGTGTTTTTCGGTGGTTTTGGCAGAGATCAAGGAGATTTCCGACGAAAAACGGTGGATGTAGAAATGCCGAACAATCTCGGGAAATACTTCATTAACGAAGATTTTGCTGAAGATGGCGAATTTGCGCTTCGAAGAGCAAGAGGTTTTGCTGCAGCACATGTTCGGGTAAAAAATGGTCATGTTCGCTTACAGGACTTGTACGTAGGCAAAAAACCAATAATGGAATATCTGGAAGATGGAGACGATGACGACTTTGAAGAACGGTCGGATGTATTCCTTCAATTTTAAGAAGCGTAATTGAAATCACCGATCCATTCGGAAATTAAATTTTCAATTTTTTACTTTTGCACGTAAGCTAAAAAAGTAAACTATGGGTAGAGCATTCGAATACCGCAGAGCGGCGAAGGAGAAACGATGGGATAAAATGTCCAAGCTATTTCCAAAATTGGGAAAAGCAATTACTATGGCAGCCAAAGAAGGTGGTCCCGATCCTGATATGAATGCAACCCTGCGTACAGCGATTAAAAACGCCAAGGCGCAAAACATGCCCAAAGACAATATCGAAGCGGCGATCAAAAGAGCAACTGCGAAAGATGCCGATGCCTACACGGAAATTGTGTACGAAGGAAAAGGTCCGCACGGAGTATTGGTTATCGTTGAATGTGCAACAGACAATCCAGCACGTACCGTAGCGAACGTTAAGTCGTATTTCAACAAAGCGGGTGGAGGTGTTGTACCGAACGGATCCTTGGAATACATGTTTAACCGAAAGGCAGTTTTTGAATTCGAGAAAACCGAAGAAATCGATCTCGAAATGATGGAATTGGAATTGATCGACGCCGGCCTGGATGAAATCGAACAGGTAGAGGATATGGTATACGTGTATGGAGACTATACTTCATTCGGATCTTTGGCAGAAGCTTTGGAAAGTATGGAAATCGATGTGAAGAAATCCAATTTGCAGCGCATCCCGACTTCTCCTACGGAATTCACGGAAGAGCAATACGTAGACATTGAAAAAATGCTAGATAAAATCGAAGACGACGATGATATCCAGCAAGTCTTTACGAACATAGCCTGACCCCATGAGAAAGGCGCTCATAGCATTAACGCTTCTGCTGGCGTTTACATCTCAGGCACAACTGACAGATCTCCGCTCACCGAACCTGAAAGAATTACCCGATTCTCTTCACAAACGTGATCTTGTTGAACTATCCGAAATTTTCAATACGGACAAACAGCCATCGATGCATAATTTCATCGATTTGTACAATCGGTATTTGACACCGCTGCAAGATTCAGTTCACAGACTTTTGGAAATCGGAATTTTCAATGGAGCTTCGCACAAAATGTGGAAGTGTTATTTCGACAGCGCTGAGGTGTATGGAATCGATATCAAAGAGAAACCATGGGTCGAAAAACTAGGAATTCACACCTATCTCGCCGATCAGGCAAATCGGGAACACCTCCAAACCTTTGTTGATTCTTCCGGCGGTGCATTCGATGTCATAATCGACGACGGTGGACATTACATGGATCATCAGCAGGTTTCATTAGGCTTCCTGTTCCAGCATCTGAATGAAGGAGGATTGTACATTATTGAGGATGTGCACACGTCAATTCCAGCTTATTACAACGGTTTTGGAAGAGATTCTACATTGAGCAATACCACACTCAAAATCTTCGTTGACTACCTTATGGATGAGGACATCGAAAGTGTTTATATGACCGAAGAAGAGAAGGTATATCTGGAAACCTGGATCGATTATATTGAGATTTACAAGCGAAAGAATAGTATGCACAGCACCGCAGTTGTAATTCGCAAGAAAAAGAAACGCTAATTTTACACCGCAAATATTTGCGCAACAGGCAATAAAATCCACAATTTTGAGTTCTTCTTGCAGAAGAACGTTACGTTACAATGAAAACTACGTCAAAAATAGCAGGTTTACTGGCGATCATGACCATGGTTGTCGTTGGGTGTTCTACGGAAAAAAACACCTGGATAAACCGAAACTATCATAGCCTTACAGCGCATTACAACGGTTGGTATAATGCCAATGAACTCATCGATCAGGGGATGTCCAGCTACCGCGACGGTCGAATAGAAGATTATTACGAAATTCTTCCAATTGATCCTGTTCCGGATACTGCTGAAGTTTCAGCGTTGTATCCTGCAATCGATACGGCAATTGTGAAGTGTAAAAAAGTGATCCAGAATCACTCCATGCCGAGTAACGATCGTCCGGCTCGCAAGAAATCAGAGCACAACCGATGGATTGACGAAAACTGGACCACCATCGGAATTGCTTCGTATTACCGCCGTGATTACGAAGGAGCCATGAAAAGCTTCAAATTCGTACGTAAATTCTACAGCAACGATCCTTCTCTTTATGTAGGAGAATTGTGGATGGCAAAAACGAACATCGCAACAGGAAATCTTACCGACGCAAAGTTCAACCTGGACAATCTGGATAAAGCGATTGCTAACGAAGAAAGCGGCGAAGACAAAGAACCAAAGAAAAAGCGCAGCAAATTCAAGAAAAAGGATGATAAGGATGACGAAACGGCAAAAGTGCCCAAAGACATCCGATTCGATTTAGAAAAAACGAAGGCGCAACTGGCTCTTGAGAAAGGCGAAACAGTAAAAGCGATTGAATACCTTGAGGCTTCTCTGGAACACGCACGTTTCAAGGATGATGTAGCACGAGTGCACTTTATTCTTGGGCAACTGTACCAGAAAGAAGGCGACAAAGCAAAAGCTCAGGAACATTTCACGGCTGTTATTAAAGGACGCGCCAAGTACGAAATGGTGTTCAATGCACGATTGAAAAGAGCCTTCCTTGGAACTGGTGATAAGGTTAAAAAGGATTTGCATAAAATGCTGAAGGATCCTAAAAATGCCGAGTTCAAAGATCAGGTCTACTATGCACTTGCCGAGATTGAATTCAACGAAGCAAACGATCAGGCGGCCATCGATAATTTGCACAAATCAACGTTCTATTCAACCAACAATACGCGCCAGAAAGGGATGTCATACGAGCGACTGGGAGACTATCGTTTTGGAAGAAAAGAATACGTTCAGGCACAAAAGTACTATGATACCTGTGCGCGTGTCATCACCGATGCATATCCAAATGCCGATGGTGTTCGTGGAAAAGCGCAGAGTTTGGCGAAATTGGTAGTTGCAGTTGAAACAGCTAACCGTGAAGACAGCCTTCAGCGCATTGCCATGATGGATGAATCATCTCGAGAGAAGTTCGTAAAAGATGAAATCAAACGCATCCAAAAAGCCGAAGAAGAGCGCAAGCGTCGTGAAGCGGAAAGACTAAGAGAATTACAAGAGAATCAAAACCTCAGTGCGGATGTCGGAAATGGATCCAAATGGTACTGGAACAATCCGAAAGTTGTCAATGAGGGGAAAGAAGAATTCCGCAAATTGTGGGGGCAACGTGAGAATGAAGATAATTGGCGTCGCTCAAACAAACTGGATGTAAATATTACGCTGGATAGCAACGATGTCGTGGAAGAAGGCGAAGAACCGCAAGAACTGGAGGATACGCTAACCGTGGAACACTTGATGAGTTTCGTTCCGCTAACGGATTCCATGATGGAAGCTTCCAATACACGATTGATGAAAGCCTTGTTCGATGCAGGTCGAATCTACAACGATCAGCTGAAAGAACCAGAGATGGCCAAAAAGCAGTTTGAAGCAGCTTTGGATAAAGGTATCATGACCGATCCACACGATCTGTTGAGTGCGTATCAGCTATATAACATGGCGAAGGGTAACGACGCGGTAAAAGCAGAGAATTACAAACAGTACATCCTTGTGAATTATCCGAATAGCGATTTTGCCAATTATTTGCGCGATCCGGATTACTTTATCAAGCTGAAAGAGCGTAATGCCCTGGCAGTGGAAGAGTACGTGAAAGTTTTGGAGCGTTACGAACGAGCATTGTACTATCCTGTGCTTACCAAGGCGAACAAAGTAATTGATGAAGAGCCAGACAACATCTACCGCGCGAAATACATGCTCTTAAAAGCAATGTGTTTAGGGAAGACTGAAAAAGATAAGAAGAAGCTGTTGCCGGTTCTGGAAACGCTGGTTACTGAGTTCCCAGGCACCGAAGAAGCAGAACGAGGTCAGGAAATGATCGACATCATCAATAATGGCTACTCGGAGAATACATCTATGGAAGAGAACACAGGTGTGTATCATTTTGATGAACGAGCAGCAATGCGTGTGATTGTATTCTTGCCAAAAGGAGTTTCTTCACAATCTGGAATTTCACGTGTTTCTTCTTTTAATAATGAATACTTCAACCTGGAAGGATTAACATTGGATTCGAAGTTGTTTGGAAAAGACCAGGAAAGTGTTATAATGATTAAGGAGTTCGAGGATGAAATCAAGGCTTCTACATACATAACTGCCTTCAAAAACACCAAAAAGCACGTTCAAAGTCTTAATGAAGCTAAAATTTTCATGATCTCTAAAGAAAATATGGCAACTTTGTTCAAGCGAATGAGCCTAAAGGAGTACGAAGACTTTTATAAAGAATATTATTAATCATGAAAAAACGAGCAACTGTAGCACCAGATAGTCCAGATCGATTGAACGTTATCGTAGAAGGATCCAAAGTAATTGGAGACATGATCACAGAATCCAATTTACGAGTCGATGGAGTAGTGGAAGGAAATGTTACCGTTGCAGCAAAAATCGTGATTGGTAGAACAGGTCAGATCAAAGGGAACCTAACATGCGGTGATGCCGATATTGAAGGAACCATTGACGGCTTAATCAAAGTAGAAGGATTGCTCTCACTTCGCTCAACGGCAAAAATCGTCGGAGAAATCACAACAAGCAAACTCCAGGTAGAGGAAGGAGCGAACTTCTCTGGGAATTGTACAATGAGTAACGCCGGAACCAAATCAACACCTCGACCAGCAGCTCAGCCAGAAGAGAATGTGGTGTATTAGAAAGTAACACCAGTCTCATCCAAGGATATGAAAAGAAAAGGAGGTGCCAGTAAGTATTTACGCTTTTCTGGATTAGGAATTCAAATGGGCATCATAATAGGAGGTTTTGCCTGGCTAGGAAATTACCTCGATGGTAAATACCACAATAAAACGCCGTGGTGGACTTTAGGGTTATCTCTTTTTGGAGTAATAGCGGCATTATATTTAATGATCAAAGAAGTGATCAAAATGACCAAGGAGAATGAAGAATAAGCTTTTTTCTCGATTTTTAGTTGGAGTTGCGGCCGTTCTATTGTTGCATGTTGGGGTGATTGCTATGGGGTGGTTAAATGTTCCATACCGATATTCATTGATTTCAGATGGATTTCTATTCATGTTATTCTTAGGAGGTGTTAAAGGTACTTTGACACTTACAGAAAAGAAAAAGCTTCCTTTCGCACAGGCTTTTCTCGTTCTGACATCAGTCCAAATGCTATCAATAATGGCTGTACTTGTTGCCTTTATCTTTTTGAAATTGCCAGATGCGAGAGTTTTATGCATTCAGCTGGTCTCCCTTTTCATGATTCTTCTCGCACTGCAGTCAGTTCTGTTGATAAAGTGGGTAAATCTATCAAAGTAGCTGCCTGAAAGCTTAGGTTTATCCATATTGAATAAAAAGATATCAACGATTCTTCTTAAAATCGCTGGGAATGCTTGTCGCTCTTAAAAGTTTCCATACCTTTGCGCCCAAATTTGAGTCCGTTTTATTTAAAGACTTGGTATGACAATTAGAGGTGGTTTGAACAAAATTTGGATGGTAGTTGTGTTGATGCTATGCTCCATGACTGTCTTTGCGAATAGCGAGGATAAGCATGAAGAAAAAGAGCCGTTCAACGTAAGCAAAATGATTATGCACCACATTGGAGATGCTCACGAATGGCATCTGTGGGGTGAAGGACATGAGGGGACTTCTATTTATTTACCAATTGTTTTGATAGATAACGGAGTGAAAATGTTTTCATCATCTCATTTTTATCATGGAGAGATTAAAGGTCATGGAGATCATGAGTATCTAGTCGGTACAGGACCGGCAGAAGGGTATGCTATGATGCATGAGAAAGTATACAAGTTGAATAAGGACGGGGTACTTGAGTTTCATGATGGTCACCCTAAGAATATGAAACCTTGGGATTTCTCTATCACTAAAAATGTGATTGCATTGATTATGACCTTCTTAATTGTTATTCTGTTGATGATGGCTACAGCGAAGTTTTACAAAAAAAATGGGGCAGTTGCTCCACGCGGCTTGGCTAAGTTTACAGAACCGATTATTTTGTTCGTTCGCGACGATGTGGCTAAATCGAACATCCCAGATGGAAAACATACACGTTATGTACCGTTCCTTTTAACAATCTTCTTTTTCATCTGGATAAGTAACTTGCTCGGGTTGATTCCAATTCTTGGAACGAACCTAACTGGGAACATTGCAGTAACATTTTTTCTTGCCTTCGCTACTTTGGTTGTTACAGTTGTTTCTGGAAATAAAAATTATTGGTCGCATATTTTTGCAACCCCTGGGGTTCCAAAAGCATTGTTGCCAATTATGATTCCAATTGAGTTTGTTGGGATCTTTACAAAACCTTTTGCCTTAATGATTCGTTTGTTCGCAAACATTACTGCGGGTCACATTATCATTTTGGCACTTGTATCCATCATCTTTATTAACGAGTCAGCTGCTTGGGGAGCCTTGTCAGTGCCAATGGCTTTGTTTATTTCGGTGTTGGAATTGTTGGTTGCGTTCTTACAGGCGTATCTATTTGCGATGCTTTCAGCGTTGTTTATAGGTATGGCAGTAGAAGAAGCGCACCATTAATTGAAATAGTAACTTTTAAAAACAAATAGTTATGGTAGGTAGTGTAGCTGCTATCGGAGCAGGTCTTGCAGTATTAGGTGCAGGGTTGGGTATTGGACGTATCGGTGGTTCAGCAATGGACGCGATCGCTCGTCAGCCAGAAGCTTCAGGTAAAATTCAAACAGCGATGATTATTGCTGCAGCACTTGTTGAGGGTGCAGCACTTTTCGGAGTTGTTGTAGGTCTATTGGGATTAAATCCTGAGTAGGACACTCTTGAATCGAGCCTTAACGGTTGGTTAAGGCTCGATTCTAAATTTAAAAGTTAGAACGAACAAAAAACAACGAAATGGAAATAGTTACTCCCGCGTACGGACTAGTATTTTGGACAGGAATCATCTTTTTGATTTTATTGGCCCTTCTGGCAAAATTTGCTTGGAAGCCAATTTTGAACGCTGTTAATGAACGTGAACAAAAAATATCAGACTCATTAGAGTTGGCTGAAAAAACACGTTCTGAAATGGAGGCACTGCAGGCTCAAAATGAATCTTTGCTGAAGGAGGCTCGTGCCGAGCGTGACACACTAATCAAAGAAGCAAAAGAAACTGCTAATAAAATGGTTGAGGATGCAAAAAACTCAGCTAAAACTGAAGCAGACAAGGTGCTTACAGCTGCACGTGAAACGATAAACGCAGAGAAAGCGGCTGCCGTGGCAGAATTGAAAACGCAAGTGGCAGCATTTTCAATCGAAATTGCTGAGAAAGTGGTACGCGGTGAATTAGCCTCAGATGACAAGCAGAAAGCTTTGGCTGAGAAATTAGCTGAAGACATTAATATGAACTAATTGTTCTCCAATGAAAAGTACAAAAGCAGCATCGAGATATGCAAAGTCACTTCTGGAAATTGCCATTGAGCAAAAGAAGATTGACTCTGTTCTTGGTGATATGAATTGTTTGTTGCAAACGAGTACAGAATCTCGTGATTTTGAACTTTTGATCGCTAGCCCGATTATAGACAGGACTAAGAAAATTGAAATCTTTGAGAGTGTTTTTGAGCAATTTGAAGATATCTCAATGGCATTCTTAAGATTGATTACAAAGAACGGACGTGAGAATCTCT
>CBDDLF010000001.1:0-22382 GCA_965230585.1 Crocinitomicaceae bacterium | reverse complement strand
TTACACGATAACGGACAAGTGTTGTTCCAGTATTGTACGGAAGAAGGAGCAGTAGACGAAAGCGTAAATCCAAACGGTTCTATTGATAACATCGCAGGAATTTGTAACGAAAACCGCAATGTATTCGGAATGATGCCGCACCCAGAGCGTGCTGCTGACGCTGAGTTGGCCAACCTTGATGGTAAAGCCATGTTTGAATCTATTCTAGCCCACTGTTAATATGCGAGTTTTATTGTTAGGTTCCGGAGGTCGCGAACACGCCTTAGCGTGGAAAATCGCGCAAAGTTCAATTCTGGAAGCACTTTATATTGCTCCGGGTAATGCCGGAACACGTCAGCACGGAACCAATGTCGACTTGTCCGTGAATGATTTCGATGGAATCAAAGCATTTGTAGCTGAGAATAACATTGACACAATCGTTGTAGGTCCGGAAGATCCATTGGTAAATGGAATCGCTGATTATTTCGAGGCTGACGAAGATGTAAAAGTGGCTGTTATCGGACCAAACAAAGTTGCGGCTCAGTTGGAGGGAAGCAAGGATTTCGCAAAGGAATTCATGAAGCGCCACAACATTCCAACAGCGAAGTACGCGACGTTCACGAAAGATACATTGAAGGAAGGGCAAGCCTTTTTGGAGAAAATGAAAGCTCCGTATGTATTGAAAGCAGATGGATTAGCCGCTGGAAAAGGTGTGTTGATTATCGAAGATCTTAAAGAGGCGAAAGCAGAACTGAAGAAAATGTTGGCGGATGCCAAGTTTGGTGAAGCAAGCTCGCGTGTTGTGATTGAAGAGTTTTTGAGTGGAGTGGAGCTGTCTTGCTTCGTTATCACTGATGGTGATGCCTACAAGATTTTGCCGGAAGCGAAAGATTACAAGCGCATCGGTGAAGGAGATACTGGTTTGAATACTGGAGGTATGGGAGCATTATCGCCTGTTCCGTTTGCCAATCCAACGTTTATGGACAAGGTGAAAAACCAGGTAATCATTCCAACTGTAAAAGGATTGAAAGCCGATGGAATTCCATACAAAGGATTCATCTTCTTCGGTTTGATCAATGTTCGAAACGAGCCTTACGTAATTGAGTACAATTGCCGTATGGGTGATCCTGAAACAGAAGTTGTGATTCCACGATTGAAGTCGGATATCCTGGATTTGTTCGAAGGAGTTGCCACCAATACTTTGTCTGAGCGCGATGTGCAATTTGATGAGCGCAGCGCAGCAACAGTTATGATGGTTTCGGGAGGATATCCTGAAGCATACGAAAAAGGAAAACAAATTTACGGATTGAATGTAGTTACGGATAGCATCGTATTCCACGCCGGAACGAAAGCCGACGGACCTGTTGTTACAACGAATGGAGGTCGTGTTTTAGCGGCGACATCCTTTGGTAAAGACGTAGCATCTGCCTTGAAGCGCTCGTACGAATCGTTGGATAAGATAGAATTCGAAAAGTCATTCTATCGTAGCGATATAGGTCACGACGTCCTCTAATTCAAGAGATTTCGTATCTTTCCCGTGTAACCGCAGTGAATGGAAGTTCCGATAATTGGTATTGTAGTAACCCTCATCTTTTCCGCCTTTTTTTCCGGACTTGAAATCGCTTATATTTCTTCGAACCGATTAAAAATCGAGCTGGATAAATCCAAAGGAACATTCAACGCGCGATTACTCGCAGGATTCTACAAGAATGAGTCCTTTTTCATTGCCATGTTGCTCCTCGGGAATAACATTTCTCTGGTATTCTTCGGATTGTTTTCGGCGATTTTACTCGATCCGATAATCGTTAGTTGGGGAATTACAGATGAAGCGCTAATTCTCTTGATTCAAACCATTCTTTCGACGGCACTTGTATTGATTACAGCGGAGTTTTTACCAAAAGCATTTGTCCAGATCAACCCGAATGGATACCTGAAATATTCTGCATATCCGATGATGATCATTTTCGGAATTCTGTATGCGCCTACCCAAATCATCCTGATGATCAGTAACGTTGCGCTGAAATTACTTCGGGTAGACAATGACACCAGTGAAAAGGTCTTCTCGAAAGTCGATTTGGAACATTACGTGGCAGATCTCAATGATCGAATCAATGAGGAGGAAGACTTTGGAAACGAGATGCAGATTTTGAAAAATGCATTGGATTTCGATTCTGTAAAGGCTCGTGATTGTATGGTTCCCAGAACGGACATTATTGGAGTGGAACTGGAGGATCCAATCGATAAATTGAAGCATCTTTTTGTAGACACCGGAAAGTCGAAGATCATTGTCTATCGCGAAAACATCGACAACATTATTGGTTACGTCCATTCTTTTGAGATGTTCAAATCCCCTGAAGCCGTCAAACAAATACTACTTCCTATTCAATTCGTTCCTGAAGCAAAACCGGGGAAGGAGCTATTGGAAATGTTCGCCAAAGTGAATGGTACCATGGCTGTAGTGGTTGATGAATATGGAGGAACAGCGGGAATTGTAACCATTGAGGATGTGGTCGAGGAAATATTTGGTGAAATCCAGGACGAACACGATTCCGAAGATCTTTTGGAAGAGCGTGTTTCAGAGAATGAATATCGTTTTTCAGCACGACTGGAAGTAGACTATCTGAACGATACCTACGGTTTTGGTTTCGAGGAGGATGAAGATTACGAAACACTTGGTGGATTGGTCATCAGTAAAACGCAATCCATTCCAGATGCCGGAGACCGCGTCGATCTTGAAGAATACTCATTGGAAGTTGAGGCCGTAAGCGAACATCGTATCGATGTGATTCGTGTGCGGGTGAAGTAACCTTGATCCGTTCACAGAGGCTCTCGAAGTGAACGTAGGTTAACAAAACAATTAGCTTTGGCACTTCGAGGACCTCAGCGGCCTTCAGCTGTTGTCAGTTTATATTCCGGTGTATAGTAAAGTGGAATAAACACATTATCATTTTGTTTAACAATCGCTTTCATTTATGAAAGCTTGTGCCAAACCAACAAACGTCAAATTGCGCCCTTTGCGGCGATGCGTTTACGAATCGCGTGCGGTAAAAAAGAGCCATCACACCTGACGGCTCTCTAACGAAACAAACAGGTCTTTCGACCCTACTTAACTCAAACTACAAGAAAGTAGCTCCCTAAATTCCTTTGTATTTACATTACAAATATGCACCTTTGTTTTCATAAGTTTTTATTTAATGTTTTAATTAAAAACATAAACAGTGCGATATGAATTACACATTACATCAACTTAAAGTCTTTCTCAAGGTGACAGAGTTTCAAAGTGTTACTAAAGCGGCAGAAGAGTTGTACCTCACACAACCCGCTGTTTCTATTCAATTGAAGAAACTTCAGGATCAATTCGATTTACCTCTGACCGAAATTGTGGGAAGGCAATTATATGTAACCGATTTCGGAAAGGAAATTGCTGAAAGAAGTCGACGCATTTTGGATGAAGCAGATGCCATAAAATACACAGCCGATCGTTACAAAGGGTTGGTTTCTGGAAAGATCAATATTTCAGTCGTGTCTACCGGAAAGTATGTAATGCCGTATATTCTGAAACCGTTTATGGATAAATACCCCGGAATTGACATCTCTTTGGATGTATCCAATAAGAATCGGGTGGTTCAGGGGCTTATTAAGAACGAAAGCGACTTCTCACTGGTGTCTATTCTTCCCGAGGGAATAGCTGTGAACAGCATCGAATTAATGGAAAATCGGTTGTACCTGGCGGGAAGCAAAATTTTCAAAGGAAAAATCGAGAAACCGGCCGACTTAAATAAAACAACCTTGCTTTTCCGTGAAGAGGGATCTGCTACTCGGGCAGCCATGGAGAACTATTTGAAGGAACGTAATATCGACCCTCAAAAATCGATGGAGTTGGTATCGAATGAGGCGGTAAAACAGGCGGTTAATGCTGGAATTGGTCTTTCAATTATGCCATTAATTGGTCTGCGTTCGGCTTTGATAAATGAAGATATCCGCATTTTCCCAATGGACGGTCTTCCCCTTGTAACACAATGGAATTTGGTATACAGTAAAGGGAAAAAGTTAACTCCGGCACAGGAGGCACTGGTAAATTTCATCAAGGAGGAAAAGGGAAGGATTGAAGAGGAACATTTCGCCTGGGTGTTGGATGTAAAAGAGTAAAATTTCGGAATAAACGAAGGTTTCTGCGCTTTTGTCAGAATAAGATGAATAATTTGAAATGAGTCATTCATTATTTTCAGGACGCCAAATTTGCATTGCCACCAAACACGGCAAGGAATCAGTAATTGCTACGGTTTTGCAGGATACACTGGAAGTTGAATGCTTCGTTCCGGAAAATTTTGACACTGATCAACTTGGGACATTTTCTGGAGAAATAGAACGGGAGGCGTCACCCATTGAAACAATACGCAAGAAGTGTAAATTGGCGATGGAAGCTACTGGTTGTGACCTGGTGGTTGCCAGTGAAGGATCCTTCGGAAGTCATCCAACCTTGTTTTTTGTACCAGCAGGAGAGGAGTTTATAATGCTGATGGATGCCACAAACAATCTGGAAATCGTAGCGAGACACATTACAACGGACACCAACTTTGGAGCTGAGAAAGTAATGTCGTGGGAAGCCTTGATGGAATTTGCGGATAAAGCGAAGTTTCCCGATCATGGACTCATTATAAAGAATACGGAGAAAGATTGGTCCTTTATAGCCAAAGGAATTCAAACTGAAAATTCACTGAAATCGGCGTTTGAAGAATGCATGCATCATCACGGAGAAGTGTTCGTTGAGACCGATATGCGTGCCATGGTGAACCCAACGCGAATGAATGCAATAGCGAAGACGGCTGAAGAACTGGTGCGAATAATTCAATCTGAATGTCTGAACTGCAGCATGCCCGGGTTCGATGTTGTAGAGCACCAATCAGGACTTCCGTGTTCCAATTGTGGCATGCCAACCAAATCAACTTTGCAAGATATTTATCGCTGTCAACATTGCAATTTTGAAGAAATCAGAAAATTTCCGAGAGGAAAACAGCAAGAAGACCCAATGTATTGCGATTTTTGCAATCCGTAAAGTATGATTAGCACAGACGTATATAAAGCAGCCGACTTATTGAAGAACGGCGAAGTGGTGGGGATTCCTACAGAAACTGTTTATGGATTGGCAGCAAGTATTTATTCCGAAAAAGCCATCCGAAAGGTTTTTGAAATTAAGCAAAGACCATTGGACAATCCATTGATTGTGCATGTTGCTTCCATCGATCAAATGGAAATATTGACGAAAAACGTTCCCGAGAAAGCCTACAAGCTTGCGGGTGCTTTTTGGCCGGGACCACTGACTTTGTTGCTTCCTAAGAGCATTGATGTTCCCGGATTGGTAACTGCCGGAAAACCCAATGTGGCCATTCGTATGCCCGGACTTGGACTTACCAGAGAGTTAATTGCTACCGCCGGAGTCCCGATTGCTGCACCAAGTGCCAATCCATTTGGGCGCATAAGTCCGACCACAGCCGACCACGTAGCGAATTATTTCCCGGACGATCTCGCCATGGTTTTGGACGGAGGTCCGTGCCGATCTGGAATTGAATCCACCATAATTGGTTTTGACGGAGAAGAACCTATCGTTTATCGATTGGGGTCGTTGTCGTTGGATGAAATCGAGGCGAAGGTCGGAAAGGTGCAACTCCGAAACAAAAAAGAACAAGCTCCAGATGCTCCCGGAATGCTTTCACGTCATTATTCTCCGAAAACGCCTACAGTTTTGTGCAACGATATTACTGCTGAATTGGAGAATCGTACCGAAGGAAAGATAGGTGTGATTGTACTGCAAAATGAAGTGAAGAAAGGTAATCTGGTTCAAAAAGTATTATCTCCTCAAGGTGATTTAAAAGAAGCCGCTCAAAAATTATACGCATCCATGCACGAATTGGACCAGGCGGATTTGGATGTAATTCTCATCGAACGCATGCCAGAAACGGGATTGGGGGTTAGTATCAACGACCGATTGCAACGTGCGGCTCAAGGGAAGTAAAAATTGACATGAAATCTATTCTCTATCTAAGCTGCGTCATTTTGTTGATTTCCTGTACTGGACAAAAGAAGGTATTCGAGTATGGTGGAGCGGAATACTGGAGCGAGTTTCATGCAGGAGATACCACTACTTTGCAATATGAGTATGAAGCATATTCTCAAGGCACCGACACAATTGTTTACTATACCAATTATTATACAACAGGAGCCCTTAAATCAAAAGTTGTTATGAAAAATGACCTTTTGATGGAGATTGAATTGTTAAAAGACACCCTTGGGAATAAACTAGATTTTGGAAATTTCAAGAATGGAAATGGTTACGCTGTGGAGTATAGCGACGACGGGAATGGAAAAGATCAGGAAGGCGAATACGTTGATGGGAACAGAGAAGGTTGGTGGATGATATATCATTATTCAGGTGAGATCGGAGACTCTCTTTTTTATGAGCAAGGTTACCTTCAACTTGGCACACCCAGGAATTCACTTGACTCCTTGCTCCAATTATTCGGACCAGTAAAACACAACCTCTATCGGTAGTATGATCCCGCATCATTTGATGCATTAAGGTCTAATTTTTGTAATTTTCAATAGCCGAATCAAAATCGTGTCTGTTATGCAATTCCTTTTGGGAGTTCTTCTCTATCTTTTTCAACTGTTTTTCGGGTTTGCGCCAGCGTTTGCTCAGGTTGAAGAATATCCATTATCCGAGGAACTTAAAGAGATTTCCGGGTTGGAATTATTGAACGACAGCACACTGATTGCCTTCAACGATGGAGGAAATAAAGCCGAGTTGTACTTATTGAGTTTGGAAGGTGAAATTATCAAAACAGTAGAGCTCGTGGACATTAAAAACCGCGATTGGGAAGACATCGCCATTGATGATGAATTTGTGTATCTCGGCGACATCGGAAACAACAACAACAATCGGAAGGATTTGGCGATCATCAAGATGAGAATAGATGATCTTCTTTCCAAAAAAGCTGTTACCGGAGAAAAAATCACATTCAATTACGAAGAACAGACCGCGTTTCCACCCGAGGAAGAATCCTTGTTTTTTGATGCTGAAGCCATGGTGGTTTGCAACGATTCCATCTGGATTTTCACTAAGGACCGATCGGTACCATTTCAAGGGTTGAGTCTGGTGTACAAACTACCTCTCGAACCGGGCAATTACGAAGTCGCGGCATCCCATCGAATCACTATTGGAACAGACGGATGGTGGAAAGACAGTGTTACTGCTGCCGATTTCTTTGATGGTAAGTTCTACCTGCTTACGTACAATCGCTATATCGTGTATGATTACGTGGATGGGAGGTTTGAAAAATCGACGGAACACATCATGGATGAAATGGCACAGCGCGAATCCATTGTAGTATTGAATGAGGAAACTATTTTTGTTGCCGATGAACAAAGTCCCATAGCGGGAGACGTTCGGTTATACAAAATATCCAATCTGTAATGAATCGATCCGATTTTGATGCTATCATCTTCGACATGGACGGAGTCTTAATTGACTCTGAACCACTCTGGAAAATTGCCATGGAAGAGGCATTCCAATCTGTAGGGTGCAACATTACCCGAAAAGATTTTCAAAAAACAGTCGGTCTACGAATCGATGAAGTCGTTCGTTTTTGGTACAAAGAACGAGGTTGGGAAGGACTTTCCTGCGAACAACTGGAAGCTGTAATCATTGAGAAAATGATCGACCTGATACGAGCGAACGGCGAACCGCTTCCGGGAGTTTTGGAAACCATTGGTTATTTACGCGCAAACGGGTTCAAAATAGGATTAGGCACGTCTTCGTATCGTGTGTTGATCAACACTGTTTTGGACACATTGGAGTTGACAACTTCATTCAATTTCACGCATTCTGCAGAGGATGAAATCATGGGAAAACCCCATCCCGCAGTATATTTAACCGTTGCCGCCCGATTGAATGTAGCACCACAGCGATGTTTGGTAATTGAAGATTCCTTCAATGGAATCGTTGCTGGTTTAGCAGCGCAAATGAAGGTGGTTTGCATTCCGGAGAAAACGCATCATCCTGATGAACGTCTGGGTATTGCGACACATAAATATGATGACATGCTCGAGTTTTTAAAAGATTTTTCCTCATGATCAAATACAATCCTAAAAACTGGTTCGGACTAATTTTCGCTTTCAGAAAAAGTGATACACTTCGAATATTATGGAAAGAGATTTTGTACATCGGTGTTCTTGCAACAGTAATGTCGTTCGTGGTAATCGAGTATGTCGATAACCATCAATATCTCGAATCCTTATTGGCCGTCTACTCGCTCATCGGTTTTGTGATTTCCCTATTGTTGGTGTTTCGAACCAATACAGCCTACGATCGCTGGTGGGAAGGACGCAAGAAATGGGGTGCTTTGGTGAATGACACCCGAAATTTTGCCATTAAAATCAGCACGATTGTAAAGGACCCTGTTGCGCATGAATATTTCTCCAGAGCGATTCCGAATTTCGTTTTTGCTACCAAAGAACACTTGCGCAAAGGAGTCATTTTTGAAGAATTGGAAGATTCAGAGGAAGAAATTAACCGACTGAAATCCAAAGATCATGTACCGAATGCCATCAGTCAGGACATGTACGCACGACTGCACGATTTGAAGTCGAAAGGTGAAATTAGTCAAGAGGAATTCATCACGATAGATCACAACATCAACGCGTTGTTAGATAGCTTGGGAGCTTGTGAACGGATCAAGAATACGCCAATTCCGTTCTCATACAGCTTGTTCATCAAGAAATTCATATTTGTCTTCGTGACCACAATTCCTTTAGGTTTTATTCCGCTATTTGGATACGGAACAATTGTGATCGCCATGTTCCTATTCTACGTATTGGTGTCGATGGAAATTTTGGCAGAAGAAATCGAAGATCCTTTCGGAATAGACGCTTCCGACTTGCCGACAGATGAATTGTGTACAAAGATTCGTGCGAACGTGAAGGAGATTTTTGCAGCAATGCCTCCAGCAAAAAACGGGTAAATTAGGGCGCTACATTTCTTTGTAGATCATCTTTACCGACTGGTATCGGCATTCGATTTCTATATTATCCAGAGCATACGGCTTTTTGTTCTGATTCCAGATAAAGAAGAGCAGTTCGGTGTAGTTCGCTTCGGCAGGAATAGGGGCTAAGAGATGAACTTTCTTCCAATCTCCCCGCATTTCTTTCACCTCGGCAGAAATGGCATTGAATGGAATGGATTGACCCGATGCATCTACAACTATTCGATGTTCGTCTTCTCCTTTGATCCAGGCTGAAATGTACAAATGCGTGGTTCCTGGCGCTACTTCAAAGGGGATTTGTGCGGCAAACTCATTGTTTACGGGTACATTCAGTCCGAAATGAGATTGAAAGGCATGATGTTTCGATCGTTCACCTCTGAAATCGTCTGCTACGTTAAGTTCCGTATCAAAATCGATCAATTGTTTGGACAGCGTATAGTAAATAGGAACTATGACGGAATCCAAATCTTGTTTTGCCGATGGATTGTGCGGTGTTTCCAGCAAATAATCCTGTGTTTGCGTCCGTTCCGATTTTCCAAAGACATGCCAATAGTGCGCTTCCGTTTCCGAATCCCAATGTAGAATCCCAAGATTGAATTGCTCGGATTGAAAGGCATTTAGTACAATTGCTCCGATAATCAATAGGTTCAACCCCTTCCAGGCGTAGCGATATCTGTCGTACAGGAAACTCACGAGTGCCGCAAACGAAAACGCCAGCAACGGATACATGTTGATGTAGGCTCTGTTTCCAAATCCAACAAACCACCAGCACCACCAGGAAGCGAGAACATAATAATATACGGGTAAACCAATGAGCGAAATGGTGAAGACTTTGGGCGCTCGTTTTCGAAGAAAGATCATTCCAATCACGGCGAAGATTAGAATGGGTGTATACAACAACCATCCGTTTCGGTAGCTGAATAATGCGTCGAAAAGATGCGGTGCTGCGAAAAAGAACGTTTCATCGCTGTAGGCATATTTCCAGGGCGTTCCGAAAATATGCAGATAGTACAAAATCTGCGGTGCCATCATCAATACAAGAAGTGAACCGCCAACAAGGACTTTCCATTTATGTTCCCAGAAAAGCAGCATTCGATCCTTCAAACCTTTGATGGAAAGAACACCGTACAGAACGATGAACAGCAAGAACCAAAGATCCACGTGTCGGATAGCAACCATGAGTCCTCCGGTGATTCCCAACAAAAAGACGTACTTCCATTTTTGTGTTTCAATCCACTGGACGCAGCCGTACATGAAGGTGCTAAACAGAAAGAAGGTATGTGCATGGGTGAAGGTGCCATTGAACGCAGCGTAATAAAACAAGTTTGTTCCGAGGTAGATGGTAATCACCGTGGTTGCCGTTACCCGATCATTGAAATGTTTAAGGAGCAGTTTTGAGAAGAATATCAGCCCGAGGAAGGTATAAAACAACGATCCGATTAAAAGCCAGAATCGATAGGGTTCGCTATATCCGTTCGCTGGAGCATCCCAGAAGTCGGCTGTCATGTGTGCAATTCCGAAGAAAGGACTATAAAGCACTGCCATTCCAGCGGGAAACTTAATGTAGTTGCGCCCTTTTTCATCTTGTTGGTACCAGATTTTTACATCGCCATCGAGTATGTAGGGTTTGGCATCTTTGATTTTGAGATCGTGGTTGATGAACAGCGCGGGGAGGTATCCATAATACCCTTTGATGTCGCTACTGATTACCCCGTTGGGATTCTTCCAATGTTCCTTTTGATTTACGGTGATGCAATAAACGGCAAGGACCAGAATAACTGACCACTTCGTTAAAGGATTGGTTTGGAAAAACGACCGCATGAGCGGCTAATTTACGGAAAAGTTGGAGAGGGGGGTGACGTAATAAGTTAGTGGAAAAAGATCACAATTCCTAAATTTTTAAAAACTTCTAAATCGGAATATTCCGATATTCCATTATGCCGCGAATTGTGGTCTTAACAAAAAAAGGGAACCCGAAAGGCTCCCTCTAACTGCTATAAGTAAATGATGAAAGTATATCCAATTTTATTTTAAAGACAAGGTCTTAAGGTACGCGATGTATGTCTCTAACGATCCTGACAACATCAAATCTACCGCTGTTTGTTTGTTCATTTCTTTTTTCATGGCTTTGAGTTTTAAGTTGTTCAATAAGAGTAAAACAAACCGCGTGCCAAAAATGTAAAACACAGAAAATCAGAAAGATAAAACAGTTGTATGGCTGGAGTATTATTCGCTTGTATAGCGATCGAAGGCTTTTTCCATTTTTTCCAACGTTCCATACGATAAAAGGAAGTAAGCAAGGTCATCGTGCTCAATTCGAACCACATTTCGGCTGAGGACATTTCTATTCACGATATATTTCGCGGTGGCAATGGTAGTGTTCTTATCCAATACCTTGTAGCAATCAGAAATAAATTTTCGTACTTCACCTTGTGACTCAAAACGAATGTAATGGACTTCCTTTAAACGCTTTAAATCGCGGAATTCAATGGAGTAATCATCTCCAACCTGAATCAAACGATTGGTGTTGTTGATTACGTAAATATCTGAGGTGTCTTCAGTTACAGATGTGGTGTCCGTTTGACCAAAAGTGATTCCGCTGAAGGCAATGAATAAAAGGAGAAGAAGCGATTTCATATTGATTTCAATTTGCATTCGAATGTACAAATTTTGTGCCGTCAGTTTCACAGGAATTTGGACATAAAAAAAGCCGGACACTGAGCGTAGTCGAAGTGCCGGCTTTTTTTATTTAATATTCTTTTAGTGACGAATCACAACCTTCTTACTAATAGAAATAGCATTTCCATTAAGGTTCAATAAGTATGAACCATCTGCAAGGTTATTGCTGTTTACTGTATGCATCGCTCCTGAAAGTGATGATTTGTAAACCACACGTCCAGAAAGATCCGTCAAAGTAACCTCGTAATTGGCATTCGTTGAATTATCCAAAGAAATGGTGAACGTTCCGTTGTTCGGGTTTGGATAAACGGCAAGGTTCAACAAGTTGATTTCGTTAATGCTTGCATCATCCACCACACAGAAGTTTACTGTTTCAGAGTTTCCGAAGCTTACACTTTGCATGGAAGCCAAAACAGTTCCTGATCCATTTGTGATATCATAAGAACCATCTGTATTACAACCGAAAGCACTAGACCCTTCGAGTCCATCACCCCAATCATCGTAGATAGTGAAGTCATAACAATCCGCTGCTAAACACAACTTCTCTACAATGGTAATTTCATTTCCATATGCTCCCGGATCAGCCTGGTTAGCATTCTGAGACCCTCCAGGAGGCACGGCAAGGTTTCCACCTTCAGCTACCAGGTTCGATCCTGAATCATGAAGTTCCCATGAAGTCTCATAACCGTAACAGTCTGTTGAGATATTGATGTTCGTGAGAACCCCTGTAGGATCAATAGTAAATGGAGATGCTGCGGCATCGTTTGAAGGGTTAGAATCTGTCGTTCCGTTCGGATTCGATGTATACGCATTGTACGTATGCGCTCCCGCTGAAGCCGTTGTTGTTGGAAGATAAATAGTTTCTGTTGCGTTTTGTGCCAGGTTTCCAGTCCAGTTCAAAGTCTGTGTTCCAGATCCGTCAATATCATAGTTGATCGTTACGCTTGTAAGGTTGTTACTTCCTGCATTTCGCAATACAAATTCAGGATCAAATGATTCACCACAAATCAAACCGCTTGGTTCAGAGATACTTTGAATGCTTGCATCATCAGAAGGAGTTGGTCCGTTCGGATCCCAACCGTCAAGAACTAATGGTGCTGTTCCACAACTCGTCGGAGCTAATTCATCACCAATTCCTAAGCCCCATGAAACACCCAGACGACCGTAGTAATCAAAGCTTCCGTTGTTTGATGTTCCGGAACAAGCTGCTCCACCACCGTACAATTGTCCGATAATTCTGTGGTTTTGATCGAATAGAGGAGACCCTGAAGAACCAGGCTCAGTTACACCTTCTTCCCACTGATCGATCCACCAAACAGATGCACCACCATTAGTATCGTGGTAAGGCGCGTCACCTTCACGACAGATTTTCATTACATCTCCACTTGGATGGTGAATTCCCATCGCGTTAGCAACGTTTACGCCGTTGTCAGTATCATCATGATTCCACCCTGCGTAGTACAAGTTCCACGTTTGAGCATCGTTCACTGTCATTCCAGTCATTTCCAGCAAAGCGTGGTCTGCTTGCGTACCGCTTGCCAAAACTGTCGCTCCGTTCGCTGTTTGATCGTAAGGAGGTCCAGGGTTTGTACTTCCTGCTGTCGTAGCACACGACTCTGTTCCTGGAGGACTTTTCCAATTGAATCGGAATGCCCAGTTTCCAGTGCTTCCTCCCAAACAGTGATTTGCCGTAAGGAACAAAGGACGTCCGTCTTCACAAGTGTTATTGATCAAGGCTCCGGTACAAATTCCGCTTCCTCCAACTACAATCATGGCTACTGAACGAATTTCATTTTCCCATCCATTTCCAAGTGGACATTCAACATCGATATTACAATCTCCGGAATCGTTCAATCCCTTCAATAAATCTGCCTGAATGCGATCCAAACTACGATATCCGTGTACAACTGTTTCAATAGTAAATCGACCTTGTCCGCTAACTGCAGCAGGTTCGAAGTACTCAATCACAATGTGATCTCCGTGCACCAATTCCGTCCCAAGTAATCCGTCTTCGCGGTTGTTTCGGGCTGTGTATGCACCTACACGATTCGTTTGATCAATGTCGTACAAATAGAAGTGCGCTCCTTCCGGGAAGTAAACATCTTCCAACAAAAGGTTGATGGTCATGGCATCTTCCGATTTAATTTCTGTTCTCCACAAACGATTTCCACCTGGAAGGTCCATCCAGATTCCATCATCAAATTTGATGTCAGTTTTGTGTGAATATCCAAATCGCCATGGAGCGTCTTTTGCTGCGTCGTTGATGACGTCTTCAGCCTGAATGGCAGCAAGATCAAACTCTGGCATGGAGTGTACAGGTGTTGCTTTGGAGGGGGCAATTTTTCCCTTCCATCCAATTGGACCACCCATGTCCGTTATTTGTGAAAATGAGATAGTCGCCACGAATAGTGCGGCGACGGAGAGTACCATTGTTTTCATGAGTTTCTAGTTTTAGTTGTTTCCTAAAATACGAAAAGAAGCTATTTCCGTTATTATTTTAACGTTGAAAACATTGGTATCGTTGGAATCTCAGCGTACCAGAAGAATGAAATATGGATTATTTCACAATATCCTGAATTTTCGATTGCGCATTCACATTCATTCCATTGGCGATCAGGTAGGATAAAATTGTGCTGAGGTAACCATTTCCGGCACGAGCTCCAGTGGCATAAATTTTCACGAATTGATCCAATTGTCCCGTGAAAGTGAACTCGTATCCAGGAAGATAAGCAGGCAATCCGTACTGAGGATTTCGGGCAATTTCGGGACTGTAGTATGGCTTGATAATTTTCTTTTTCCCCATCGGATATGCAGAATTCTTCCCAGCACAAATTCTGTTGATGTAGTCGCGCTGACGCTTGATCCCATCTTCCAGGGTTTTCACCGAAACATTTGAACCGGCATCCGTGTTCCCAATATTTCCCGGGTTGTTCGTTCGATACGATCGGGAACCTTTCTTAAATCCTTCGTGATACGCCATTATGGTGCACAACAGCTTCATTCCTTTGGAAGATCCGGCAAGGGCTTTTTCCATTGCAGGAATGTATTCATTGGTGATTTCAGAATTGAATTTGATTTTCTTCGTTGTATAGATTTTAGCATCTGGATATACGCTTCCCTGGATGGTGACATCTTTCCACTTCGTATTGAATTCATCCGATGGCGTGTCATCTTTCGGCTTGGTGTATTTCACAGAGGCATCGTTCAATCCCTGCCATGTCTTACCACCAACATCTACTTTACCATCCGCGCTTTTAAAGCCCAACGCTCCTTTCTGAAAGTTGATAATCGCCTGTTTGGTTTTTGGTCCAAATGCTCCATCTACACCAACAGATACACCTTTATTCTTTAATAATGTTTGAACTTTGGTAACGTCTGCCTTGTTGTTCGGACATCCGGATCCCACTGCCGCTGAAAGCCCGTCTGAAGGTACAGATTCAGTTGACGAACTTTTGGAAGGTGTTGCTTTCACCCCACCGGACCAATAATATTGATTGTCAGTTCCCTTGTACCATTTCGAGTTTCCTTTTACGGAGGTTCCATTTTCCACGTAACCTACATAATCTGCTTTTTGTCCTTTTTTCAAAGAGCCGATAATGGATGCGCTAGTACTTGGACTTCCCCCGCGAACATTAAGTTTATCAACAGTACATTCTAATGTGCCTTTTTCGGCGATAAGTTTTTCTGACATTTCGTGAATAGTTTGGTCTATGTCAAACTTACCGATCACAATTGAAAATATTGGTTACATAAGTGTGCAATTGATTGCAATTAGAAAGGGATTCTACTTCTTACTTATTGAGTCTGGTGAAATTATTTATCGACTTCAACCATCCTTTTCTACTTTTGCCACGTCATGAAGACGGAAATATGCAGATGAATACAAAACATATTGAATTATTAAGGGAACAATTTCGTTCGTTCGGACCGGATTATGGTCAGGAATTGAAAGGATGTTCTGGGTATATCAAAGTGCATTTCTATGAATAATGGAATAGAAAAAACAAAATACGCAGAACGTCCAATGAAAATTGGGCGTTTTTTTTTGAATTTTTTTTCAGCAGAATATGCAAGAGTAAAAAGTAAGACATAAAGCGCATTGAAGAACACGATCAATTGGGAGACAGACAGTTGTGAAAAGCACGAAAAAGCTGCATATTGCGGCCCTACTGAATAGTGCCTAAAAACGACATAACCAACTGAAAATCAATAAAATAAAATTGCAAAAATGTTTGGAGGTTTAAAAAATCCCATTCATATTTGCACCGTCAAAACAAAACGACATGCAACAAATAAAAGGCACACATAAAGACGCTCAAATGAATCCCGAAAATGGGATTCTATTCGGACGGTTTTCATTTGAATATGATAACGTCCGGGAGAGGGAGAAATGTATAGACACGTGAATGCAATTCACAATCATTTGTACAAGCATCTCCCGTTAAAGAGATGCTTTTTTTGTGCGCAAAATTTTGGAAGTGTTGAGCAATTGGTTGGCTCGCTTGACTGAACCGAGTTTACGAGCTCAGCGAAGGCAAGAAAACTCTACCACTTCCACTGAAATGAGGAATGTTGTTGTGCACTGAGCCTGTCGAAGTGTACCACTTCCACAAAAGCACCGTGGCCACTTCACCGAAGATCTTCGGAGGAGAAACGCCAGAATCCGACTGTCTCTTGGGTTCATCTCTCTCTGGAGATCGGTGCTTAACAAAATGCCTTGTAGTGTTCCCGATTGCTATCGGGAGGCAACACCGTTGGTAACTGACAAATATCAACACAGCGCAATAATTGAAGTTGCGCACAACTGAAAACAGCCTTTTGGACGGATGCCGAAGGGTGACTGGAGAGTGGGTGAGGACCACGCGTAATCTTTGTCCGGGATTATGGTTTTGTAAAAGCTCCGGTTGTATGTTTTCGAACAATTGAGTGGTTCATTAGTGTAATGGTAACACGCCTGACTGTCTATCAGGTACTACGAGTTCAATTCTCGTATGAACCGCAAATTGCCTGGTAGCTCAGCGGCAGAGCAGCTCCCTGTTAAGGAGAAGGTCGGGATATCGTAATTCCCCTGGGCAGCAGTAATAAGTTGGGGTTGAAGCATGCGTTGGCGAATGCATCTGCTTTGCAAGCAGAAGTTCAAGGGTTCCCTGCCTGCCGCAGGCACGGGGCTTCCTTCTTCTCCACTAACGGCGTTGAAAGCCGTTGATAAGCGTGAGTAGCTCAGTTGATTAGAGTACCTGCCTTCCAAGCAGGGGGTCGTGGGTTTGAACCCCACCTCGCGCTCAAATTTGGGATGTATACCCTCGCGCTGATATCGCGTTGAAAGGTTAGCTGGCCACACGTAGGTTCGAACCCTACCATCCCAACACAATGCTCTCGTAGCTTAGTTGGCGAAAGCACTCCGCTTTTAACGGAGGGATCGTGAGTTCAAATCTCACCGGGAGTACAATTACAGTGATGAGTCATCAGAGTGAGATTTGATGAATCATTTGCTCCGCTAGTATAATGGCTTAGTACACCTCACTTTCTATGAGGGAATAGGGGTTCCCTGCCCGCCGAACGGAAATTCTCCGGCAGGCGCGGAATTCCCCTGCGGAGTACATATGGTGTCTTTAGTTTATGTGGTAAAACACTTCGTTGTGACTGAAGAGAACAGGGTTCGAGTCCCGGAGACACCCAATGAGCAGCGTGAATGTCGAGTGGCGAGAGTGTCCTTGAGACGATCATGATGATTAGGAACAGTAGCAAAGTTGGTCAACCTGCCTGCCGCAGGCACTGTGCGCCTGATTGAAGATCTGGAGATATAGGTTCGAATCCTGTCTGTTCCACGAGATATAGGAATATAGTTTAACTGGATAAAACGTCGGGCTACGGACCTGGTGATGTGGGTTCGACTCCTGCTATTCCTACAAGTATTAACGCATGAAGCGAAAAGTGAAAAGTCAGAAGAATGAAGAAACTTCCTGCTATTCACCTCTCACTTCTTACTAAAAACGATGAATTATGAAACGAATTAAACACTTCTTGACGAACCGCGATGAAACGGGAAGATTCCTTGTTCGATCCCTGAAGACAGGTAGACTTTACTTCGTTGAACCGATCGAAAAAGAGCGACCTCCTGATTGGGGTGATGTGGATCCTGTAACAAAGAAAACAACCGGATCCTATGGAGCCAAATACCGGGGAGCTGTCTCTGAATCGGATTCGATGATAACGGAATTGAATGGTTTTACAAACATCGCGATGGTTTCTGGTAGTCCGTTCTCTGAAATTGAAAAACGAGACGAGGCATACTTCAATCAAATGAATTGTTAACCAGAAGTCTTTACGACTTCAAAAACAAAACCGATGCAAAAGTAGATTGAAACATAAGCTCAGAATGTTGGGAGTAACAAGCTGAGCAAGAGAAATAACACAACCTTTTGGTACAGAACAGACGAAATGTTTGGAGATTCCCTTCTCAAAGAGGTATGATAACAACAAGTTTAGTACACAAGGTTGAAAATGAAAAGAACTGCGCGATTGCGCAAAAGAAGTTAATCATCGAATGTGGCTGGGGCCCACGATGTTGGTTTTGATAGCCACGTAGTCTTGTCGGCGCTGCCGTTCCAAGATGCTGCCTCGAAGCGTTCCGATTAACGCGACGCTGTAGGTCGAAGGTTCGATTCCTTCCAGAACAACACGTTCTGTAGTTCAGTCGGTAAGAACAACAGTGACACCAGGAGTTGGAGGTTCGAATCCTCCCTTATCAATCCCTTAAATGGGTCGGATAAAGTAGCTCAATTGGCTAGAGCACTGGACTGTAAATCCAGTACGGTAACTATAACCGTTTAATCGGGATGGAAAATTCCCGTAAAAAGTGAATGTTGGCGCAAGGCAGACCGGCAGCTTGAAGTACCAGACCTTAGGACAAAAATGCTTCAAGATTGCAATCGGAAAACAACCGGTGAATGGGGATACCGCATGCCGAATTGACAATCTTTTCAAGCCGCGAAAGTGAGTGTTACCTTCTTTCAACGTAAGGAAACATTGAAAAGGGAGCAGGCTTAACCAGACATCCGTTGGGAGAAGATGGTCGCTTTGCGCGGCATTTATTGAGTGCAAAAAAGTAAACAACGAGAGGTCAAAAGTGAAAAGGGAGAAGCCGGGAAAATACTTCTCACTTGTGACTATTCACTTCTCACAAAAATGAAGAATGATGAAAACAGTACGAATCAATGTAGGTAAAGTCGGAGTTGTTCGACGAAAAGGAGATTACATGCGTGTCCTTACTGCTGGAAAGCACTGGGTACGCTTCAGTGATCAGGTAATTAATTACGCGATGGATGGTTTTTACATAATCACTCCAGAAACAGAGATCATGCTTCGTGATGAGAAGTTCAAATCTCTGGTGGAAGTTGTAGAGGTAAAAGACTTTGAAATCGCACTAAAGAGCCAAGGACATAACTTTAACAGCTTGGTTCGCCCAGGACGTTACTTCTATTTCAAGGGATTGGTGAATTTCAACATTGAAATCATCGACTTGCGAAATGTAGAAGATGCGAACCAAATGAAACTCGGATTGATTAACAACAGCGAGTTGGTTCCGTTTCGATTGGAAGTAAAAGTAGAGGCGTTCGAAGAAGGGTTGCTTTTCATCGACGGTAAGTACGTGCGTCGATTAGCGAAAGGGTTGTACTACTTCTGGAAATATGTAGTTCCAGTGGAGGTGATGAAGGTAGATTTGCGTCAGGTTCTGTTGGAAATTTCCGGACAGGAATTGTTGACGAAAGACAAAGCCGCTTTGCGTTTGAACTTTCAGGCAACCTACCGTTTGGTAGATGCAGAAAAAGCGCTTTTGGAAAACAAAGACTACCAGAAGCAATTGTACACCGCGTTTCAATTGGCATTGCGTGAATTCGTTGGAACCTTGACGTTGGATGAATTGTTGGCGGCAAAAGAGAAAGTCGCAACGGCAATATTTGAACACGTGAAAGACGAAGCGAAGAACCTAGGTGTCGAGGTAATCACTGCCGGAATTCGCGATATCATCCTTCCAGGGGAAGTGCGTGATATCATGAACAAGGTATTGGTGGCTCAGAAAAGCGCAGAAGCGAACACCATTGCTCGACGTGAAGAGACAGCGGCAACGCGAACTCTTTTGAACACGGCAAAATTGATGGAAGATAACGACATGTTGTACCGTTTGAAAGAAATGGAATTCGTGGAGAAAATCGCCGGAAATATCGGTGAGGTAAATCTATCCAGCAATGGTCAGGTTCTGGAACAATTAACGAAAGTGTTCTCTAAATAGAGATCCTTTTACGACGAAACCGTGCGGTGAAAACTGCGCGGTTTTTTTGTTATGATTAGAAGATCTATTGGATTTTAGTAACTTTCTGGATATGACTGAAAAAGACAATCTTGCTGAAGAAAATCGCAGACTCAAAAAAGAGCTTAGATCTGCAAAAATCCAGTTGGTTATTTTTCGTATTGTTTTGGTATTGCCTTTTCTTCTTTTTTATCGATTGTTTTTTGGAAGAAGAATAGTAAAAAGTTTTAAAGATCTCAGGATAGATGTATTCGAAAACATCGATGACGCCAAGAGTTTGAAGTTTGCGAAAGTGTTCGAAAGGCTTGTGAGCAGTAGCCCCAAGAAGCTCTATGTACTTTTTGAGAGCATTTTAATTTGGAGAATCAGGAGAGGGCTTTTGGTGATAATTATAGCTGCACTACCGACCGTATTTTTGTTTCAACAGAACGAGCTAATTCAGGAACAGAATAAGAAGTTGGATGTTCAAAACGAATACTTCAGTGCTCAAACTGATTTACTCAAAATTCAAGCGGATGACGATGCTATTTCAAGAGCAGTTAACGATATGATTAACTCGTATCGAATCGATTATCCTCAAATCCAAAGGATCGCAAGAAAATTTGAATCGCTTGATGTTGTTCGAAGAAAAGACCAGATCAACAAACTGCAAGAAATAACCAATGCGGGGTATGAAAGGCAACTTGAACTTGAAAGTGATTGGATGACACTAAAATCTAATGGTCAGGAGTACCTTCTTGGTAGAACGGAAACAATAGAGCAGTATAAGTATCTATCTGCATTTCTTTTAATTAATGAGTTGAAGGCTAATGACGAAGCAAACATTCATTGGATTGCCTTGTTCAACCTTGATTTGGTCAATTGTGATTTTACCGGTGCTGAACTGAATGAAGTAGTTTGCTATGACTGCAAAGGTCAAGAGTCAATGAGTGTAGCAAGCAGAGCAATGGTTTTTTGTGACAATCCTGAAAGCGATTGCGAAGTAGAGATAGACTGATAGAACGAGGTTATAAAATCCTCGTAAAGCGCTATGATAATCTTGTCTAAGAGTTAAAACCGCCTACCCTCGCTTCTCCAAAAGCATTTTCTTGAATTTCTTGCCGTCTACCTTGAAAGAATACTGGTGCTTTTTGAACAGTCCGGATTTTCCGAAATCTAAGGTCATTTCATTGATGGGCTTTTTGAGCTGCGTAAGATTTTCTTTGTCCAGAAACAACTCAAATTCTGTAACACCCTTTTGCAATTTACTGGAGTAGTACGATTCAATATCCTTCGTGTCGGATTTAATCGTGAAGCTTCCATCGGGTCCGTTGAATGTCACGGTGCATCCTTTTACCACCTTAATTTTCGGACTTCCGAATAGGTGAATAGTGAAGAATTTATACCCATTGGAATCCGATCGTCCTCCATGCAAGGTTCCTACTTCTCCCTCACCAAATGAAGGGACGTTATACGCTTCGATTTGAGGTACGCGCGATGCCTCTAAATCGTTCTTGATATCCTTTACGAAATTAATTCCCAGTAACATGCCCGCAAGGTACGGCTTTCCATTTGAAAAAGCAGTAAACGAGTGTGCTTTCCTGTGCGATTAGAGGTGAAAAGTTAGCAGCGAGAAATCAAGAGTGAAATGAAGGATTGAATATCACGTTTTCTCCAACTCCTTCTTTGCATTTTCCAATGAAACACGCATGAATTTCTTGTAGACTAATGTGAGGATTCACGTTGGAGCATATTATCTTGTTCAAGTGAAACAAACTACCTCCCAGATATTAATGTGCGAACCGCTGCATTTTGAGTTCAATGCGGAAGCAGCGGAGTCTAACAGTTTTCAGAATCAACCGCAGATATCTCCCGAAGAATTAAAGGAGCAAGTTATGAAGGAGTTCTATCAGGCTGTGGAAGTTCTGCGTTCATTCGGAGTGGAGGTAACGGTAATTCAGGGCGATCCAGCGAACAGGGTTCCGGATGCCGTTTTTCCCAACAATTGGTTGTCAACGCATGAAACGGGCGAGTTGATTCTGTATCCCATGGCTGTTCCTAATCGAAGGGCGGAAAGAAGGAGTGATGTCATTGAGGAACTGATTGAAAAAAGAGGGTACAACCTGATCGATTTGTCTCACCATGAAGTTGGCGATTCACCACAATTTCTGGAAGGTACAGGAAGCCTGATTTTTGATCACACCAGTAAAATCGTATATGCTGCAATTTCACCAAGAACGGATGAGGTGTTAGTCCGAAAGGTGACCGACCTGCTGGGTTACAAAGCAGTTTGTTTTCATTCCTATGGAAAATCCGGTGAGTTGATTTACCATACGAACGTTATGATGTCCGTTGGAGAAACTTTTGTACTCATCGGCAAGGAAACGGTTGATCCC